>CAWHKF010000008.1:0-30193 GCA_963829895.1 uncultured Actinomycetota bacterium
CACCGCGCGTGGCGAGCGGCATGGACTACCACTCGCTCAACGCGATGCTCAACCTCTACGGTGAGAACGGCGAGATCCAGTTCGACAAAGACCGCGAGGCCGCGCGCAATACTTCCTGCAGCACGTCAACCAGAACACGGTCTTCTTCCACTCGCTGAAAGAGCGGCTCGACTACCTCGTCGAGAAGGAGTACTACGAGCCCGAAGTGCTCGCGCAGTACGACTTCGCCTTCATCCAGAGCTCAACGACCTGGCGTACTCCAAGAAGTTCCGCTTCGAGACGTTCCTCGGGGCGTTCAAGTACTACACGAGCTACACGCTGAAGACGTTCGACGGCAAGCGCTACCTCGAGCGCTTCGAAGACCGCGTCGTGATGACCGCGCTCGGCCTGGCCCAGGGCGATGAGCAGCTCGCCGTCGACCTCGTCGAAGAGATCATCGGCGGCCGCTTCCAGCCGGCCACGCCCACGTTCCTCAACACGGGCAAGGCGCAGCGCGGCGAGCTCGTCTCGTGCTTCCTGCTGCGCATCGAAGACAACATGGAGTCGATCTCGCGCGGCATCAACTCGTCGCTGCAGCTGTCGAAGCGCGGCGGCGGCGTCGCCCTGCTGCTCTCGAACATCCGCGAGTCGGCGCGCCCATCAAGCAGATCGAGAACCAGTCGTCGGGCATCATCCCCGTCATGAAGCTGCTCGAAGACAGCTTCAGTTACGCAACCAGCTCGGCGCGCGCCAGGGCGCCGGCGCGGTGTACCTCTCGGCGCACCACCCCGACATCATGCGGTTCCTCGACACCAAGCGCGAGAACGCCGACGAGAAGATCCGCATCAAGACGCTGTCGCTCGGTGTGGTCGTGCCCGACATCACGTTCGAGCTCGCCAAGAACAACGAAGACATGTACCTCTTCTCGCCGTACGACGTCGAGAAGGTCTACGGCAAGCCGTTCGGCGACGTGCCCATCACCGAGAACTACCGCGAGATGGTCGACAACCCGCGCATCAAGAAGACCAAGATCAACGCGCGCGACTTCTTCAGACGCTCGCCGAGATCCAGTTCGAGAGCGGATACCCCTACATCGTGTTCGAAGACACGGTGAACAAGGCGAACCCCATCAAGGGCCGCATCAACATGTCGAACCTCTGCAGCGAGATCCTGCAGGTGAACACGCCGACGTCGTACAACGAAGACCTCTTGGACGACCAGATCGGAAAAGACATCAGCTGCAACCTCGGTTCGCTGAACATCGCCCTCACCATGGACTCGCCCGACTTCGGCAAGACCGTCGAGACCGCCATCCGCGGCCTCACCTCGGTGTCGAACCAGAGCCACATCACGTCGGTGCGCTCGATCGAAGACGGCAACGACAAGTCGCACGCCATCGGCCTCGGCCAGATGAACCTTCACGGTTACCTCGCCCGCGAGCGCATCTTCTACGGCAGCGAAGAGGGCATCGACTTCACGAACATCTACTTCTACACGGTGCTCTTCCACGCGCTGCGCGCGTCGAACCGCATCTCGATCGAGCGCGGCGAGGTGTTCGACGGGTTCTGGACTCGAAGTACGCGTCGGGCGAGTTCTTCGACAAGTACACCGACGGCGCGTGGGTGCCGTCGACCGAGAAGGTCGCCGGCCTGTTCGAGACCTCGGGCGTGCACATCCCGACCCAGCAGGACTGGGCCGAGCTCCAAGGCCTCGATCCAGGAGCACGGCATCTACAACCAGAACCTGCAGGCAGTGCCGCCCACCGGGTCGATCTCGTACATCAACAACTCGACGGCCTCGATCCACCCGATCGCGTCGAAGATCGAGATCCGCAAGGAAGGCAAGCTCGGCCGCGTCTACTACCCGGCGGCGTTCATGACGAACGACAACCTCGAGTACTACCAGGACGCCTACGAGATCGGCTACGAGAAGGTCATCGACACCTACGCCGCGGCGACACAGCACGTCGACCAGGGCCTCTCGCTGACCCTGTTCTTCAAGGACACGGCGACCACGCGCGACATCAACCGCGCGCAGATCTACGCATGGAAGAAGGGGATCAAGACGATCTACTACATCCGCCTGCGGCAGCTCGCGCTCGAGGGCACCGAAGTCGACGGCTGCGTCAGCTGCATGTTGTAACCCGGTGGTCGAGTAGGCGCGCCAGCGCCATATCGAGACCCGCCAGCCCGAGACATCCGATCTCATCAAAGGAACTGACATGACCCTCACAGACCCGGTGAACTCCGCCAGCAACGATCCCGCCCACACGAGCGGAAAGCTGAAGCTGGTCAGCCACGTCAACGCGATCAACTGGAACAAGATCCAGGATGAGAAGGACGTCGAGGTCTGGAACCGCCTCGTCAACAACTTCTGGCTGCCCGAGAAGGTGCCGCTGTCGAACGACGTCCAGTCGTGGAACACGCTGACGCCTGAAGAGCAGACGCTGACGATGCGGGTGTTCACCGGGCTCACGCTGCTCGACACGATCCAGGGCACGGTCGGCGCCGTCTCGCTGATCCCCGACTCGCTGACGCCGCACGAAGAGGCGGTGTACACCAACATCGCGTTCATGGAGTCGGTGCACGCGAAGAGCTACTCGTCCATCTTCTCGACGCTGTGCTCGACGAAGGAAATCGACGAGGCGTTCCGTTGGTCGGTCGAGAACGAGAACCTTCAGAAGAAGGCCGCGATCGTCATGGAGTACTACCAGGGCGATTCGCCGCTGAAGCGCAAGGTCGCCTCGACGCTGCTCGAGAGCTTCCTCTTCTACTCGGGCTTCTACCTGCCCATGTACTGGTCGTCGCGGGCGAAGCTCACCAACACGGCCGACCTGATCCGCCTCATCATCCGCGACGAGGCCGTGCACGGGTACTACATCGGCTACAAGTTCCAGAAGGGGCTCGAGCTAGTCAGCCAGCAGGAGCGCGACGACCTCAAGGACTACACGTTCTCGCTGCTCTACGAGCTCTACGACAACGAGGTGCAGTGCACGCAAGACCTCTCGACGGCGTCGGCCTGACCGAAGACGTCAAGAAGTTCCTGCACTACAACGCGAACAAGGCCCTCATGAACCTCGGCTACGAGCCGATGTCCCGAAGACCGTCACCGACGTGAACCCGGCGATCCTCTCGGCGCTCTCACCGAACGCCGATGAGAACCACGACTTCTTCTCGGGGTCGGGGAGCTCGTACGTGATCGGCAAGGCCGTTGTTACAGAGGACGAGGACTGGGATTTCTAGGTCTGCTGTAGGGCGATCGACAGCGGCCTGAAAGTGCACCCCAGTTCCGCGCACATTCTGCAGTCCCGTACTCGAGCCAGCTTCAGGACTGCAGCGGATAAGGCACCGTCACCGGGCATCATTGCGGGCGGGCGTTACGGGAATCCGCGCGCACGGACGGCGTGGCTTGGATGAAGCTGGACGCCCTGATCGACGTGGCTCGTTGACGGACCGGCTACCGGGCGCTCGAACGAATAGGCACTGTGTGCGACGTGGTGATGCCGACACGGATGCGTCGGCGCATCACCACGCGCGAATCCTCATTGTTACTCCGCGAGGGCGATCAGGAGGTCAACGTTGTCGGGGAGGCTGCGGAAGACGGCGAGGTCGGAGGTGATCTCGCCCATGTAGGTCAGGGTGGGGACGGAGCTGGTCTCTTCGTAGATGATGGTGATGCTGTCCATGGGGTTGTAGTAGACCAGGTCGCCGGGCTGAACGTCGGTGTAGAACGGTCCGTCCTCGGTGAGCGGGGCGGAGAGTTCGGTGATGTATTCGATGCCGAAGTTGCGGAACCACGACAGGGTTACCGGGCAGCATCGCGATGAAGTCCTGCGACACCTGGGAATCGTTGAGGGTGGCGGTGATGACGGTGTCGCCGGCGGTGATGGTGATGGGCGTGTCGCCCGCCACCGGGGCTGGAGCTGCCTCAGGGGCGGGTTCGGCCGTTGCGGTGGGTGTCTGTGTGGCGGTGACGGTAGGCGCGGCAGTGGGGGTGGCGATGGGCTCAGGGTCGGCGCTGCACGCAGCAAGGGTGAACGTGATCGCCGCGACGATGGTGATGGTGATGGGCTTCTTCATGAACGGTCTTCCTGAGGTCAGAGTCCGTCGGCGCGGATGCCGAAACGGTGTCAGATGGTGTTGAGGATGCGCACTTCGGCTCTTGCGGCGTCGAGGTCGCGGGAGCGCCAGACACGGGCGAGTTCGTAGGGCTGATGAGTTCTCGCGGGTTCGCGTCGGCCACCCAGGGTGCGTCGAGGGTCTGCTGCAGGGCGGCTCGCGCTGTGGAGTTCGATGGTGAGGCGTTCGGTGAGCGATTGCTGTTCGCGGTACTGGCTGCCGCTTGGTGAGAGCGGCGTGATGCATCCGCGATCGCGGCCCCGACGTGCTGGGCTGGGCGGACGGCGACCAGGACCGCCCGCGTGAGAGCCTGATCGTCGGTGTCCGGGCTGTGGTCGCCAGGTTCCGACATGGTGTGAACCCGCGGGTGTCTAACGACCATGGGCGTCAACCGCGGGGGATGATCCGGACGGACGCCGACTTCGGGTCCGGCGCCCTGCATGATCGGCACGGCCGAGCTGCCCGGGTACTTCGCCTCGTAGGCGGCATCGATCGCTGCTTCGTCATCGGTGCCGGCGGCCTCGAAGGTCACCTCGATGTAGGTGCCGTCGACACGCACGCGGCCGGCTTTCTGGGTGATGGCGGCCTGGTACCAGCGGGATCTCTGCCCGTTGGCGGCGCGCACGTAGACGTTGCCGTCGACGACGAGCGCCCAAGTCTGGGTGGGGGTGCCGTAGGTGGTGCCGTCTTCACGGAACGGCGAAACGAACAGGTCTTCATGGTGCTCGATGTTCGCGAGCTGGTCTGCGGTCCACGCGGTCATGAGTGTGCTTCCTCTCGAGTCAGGGTGGTGTGGGTCGGTGGCGGTTAGCGGTCGATCGAGGCCATGTTGGCTTCGTCGTGCCGTGCGCCGGCTGCGGGCTCGAGCGCGTTGAGGCGGTCGAGCTGTGCCGGGGTGAGTTCGATCGGCGTCGGCGGCGGTGTTCTCTTCGACCCGGGCGACCCGGCGGGTGCCGGGGATGGGGGCGATGTCGTCGCCGCGGGTGAGGATCCAGGCGAGCGCGGTCTGCGCCGGGGTGGCGCCGATCTCGGCGCCGATGGCCCGGACCTCGTCGACGATGCGCGAGGTTGCGGTGGAAGTTCTCGCCGGTGAACCGCGGGTTGGTCTTGCGCCAGTCGTCGTCGGGGAAGTCGTCCACGACGCGGATCTGCCCGGTGAGCAGGCCGTGGCCGAGCGGGGAGTACGGGCACGAATCCGATCCCGAGCTCGCGCAGCAGCGGCAGGATCTCGGCCTCCACGTCGCGGGTCCACAGCGAGTACTCGGTCTGCAGTGCGGAGACCGGCTGCACGGCGTGCGCGCGGCGGATGGTCTCCGGCGATGCTTCGGAGAGTCCGAAGTGCAGCACCTTGCCCTCGGCGATCAGCTCGGCGACGGCGCCGGCGGTCTCCTCGATGGGGGTGTTCGGGTCGACGCGGTGCTGGTAGTAGAGGTCGATGTGGTCGGTGCCGAGCCGCTGCAGTGATCCCTCGACCGCGGCCTTGACGTTCGCGGCGCTGCTGTCGATGGTCGCCGGGCCGCCGCCGGAGTGGGAGACGAGCCCGAACTTCGTGGCGATCTTGACCTGGTCGCGGCGGCCCTTGATGGCTCGCCCGACGATCTCTTCGCTGAGGAACGGGCCGTAGATCTCGGCGGTGTCGATGTGGGTGACGCCGAGGTCGAGGGCGCGGTGGATGGTGCGGATCGACTCGGCGTTGTCGAGGCCGCCCTCCGAGGTGTAGGTGCCGGCCATGGTCATGGCGCCGAGCCCGATGCGGGAGACCTCGAGGCCTCCGAGACGTGCGTTCTTCATGTTGGTCCTTCTGTCGTCGGGTTGGGCGCTCAGGCGTCGAAGGTGAGCGATGCGGACAGCTCGCGGTGGGCGTCGATCTGGCCCTGGATGGTGGCGAGGTTCTGCTCGACGCCGGCCATCGACGTCGGCGCCGGCGACGAACCGCAGCGGCAGGTCGCCGGAGTCGGAGAGGGTGACCAGCGCGCGGCCGAGCTTCGCCGGGTCGCCGCCCTGCTGGCCGTTCATGCTCTTCCACGCCTCGATGGTCTGCTGCGGTGCGCTCGGCGTAGTCGTCGATGTCCAGCTCGGGCCAGATGGTCGAGGAGCCCTCGACGAGCAGCTCGGTGCGGAAGAAGCCGGGCTCGACGGCCATGGTGTTGATGCCGAACGGCGCGACGTCGTAGCGCAGCGACTCCATCCAGCCCTTCGAGGGCGAACTTCGACGCGGCGTAGGCGGCGCAGAACTCCTGCCCGATCAGGCCGGCGGTCGAGGTGACCGTGATGACCTGGCCGGAGCGCTGCGCGCGCATGACCGGCAGGACGGCGCGGGTGACGTTGAGCGGGCCGAAGAAGTTGGTCTCCATCTGCGCCCGGAACTGCTCGGGGCTGATGTTCTCGAAGTAGCCGGCGTAGAAGTTGCCGGCGTTGTTCACCAGCACGTCGATGCGGCCGAACCGCTCGACCGCGGCCTGCAGCGGCAGCGTCGGCGGCGGCCGGGTCGGTGACGTCGAGGGCGACGGTCAGCAGGTTCTCGTGCTCGCCGATCGCCGTCGCGACCTGCTCGGCGTCGCGGCCGGTGGCGACGACCGAGTGGCCGGCGGCGAGGGCGGCCTGGGCGATGTCGATGCCCATGCCGCGGCCGGCGCCGGTGATGAACCAGACGTTGTTGCTCATGGTGTGATGCCTTCCGTCGAGTGATCGTTCGCCGAGCCGGTTCGGATCGGCTGATGCCTCGAGTCAACGCCGTCGACGCCGGAGTTAGCGTGGCCCGACCTATAGGGTGCACAGCAGGGACCCCCTACCGGCGGCGCGATCGGCGTACGCGTCGAGACATGGACATCCGCGACGACCTCCGCGAGTTCCTGACCACGCGACGGGCGCAGGCTCACCCCGGCGACAGGCGGGCCTGCCCGACTTCGGCGGCCGCCGCCGCGTGCCCGGGCTCCGCCGCGAAGAGGTCGCGCTGCTCGCCGGGATGAGCGTCGAGTACTACATGCGCCTGGAGCGCGGCAACGCCACCGGCGTCTCCGAGGCCGTCATCGACGGCATCAGCCGCGCCCTGCAGCTCGACGACGCCGAGCACTCCCACCTCTACGACCTCGTGCGCGCCGCGAACGCGGCGCCCACCCCGCAACGACGCCGGCCACGAGCCGCAAGCAGCAGTCCGACCGCGGCATGCAGCAGACCACTCGACGCGATGCGACGTCCCGGCGTTCGTCCAGAACGGCCGACTCGACGTCCTCGCCACCAACCGCTCGGGCGCGCGCTGTTCTCCGAGATGTTCGACGGCGACCGCGCGCCGCCGGCGAACCTCGCCCGCTTCGTCTTCCTCGACCCGCGCGCCCAGACGTTCTACCGCGACTGGGACGAGCCGCCCGGCAGACCGTCGCCATCCTGCGCGCCGAAGCCGGCCGCGCACCCTACGACCGGCAGCTCAGCGACCTCGTCGGCGAACTCTCGCACCCGCAGCGACTTTCCGCGCACTCTGGGCCGCCCACGACGTCCGCGAGCACCGCACCGGCGTCAAGAGCTTCCACCACCCCGTCGTCGGCGACCTCGACCTCACCTACCAGAGCATGGACCTGGCCTCCGATCGCGGCCTGCAGATGCTCGTCTTCTCCGCCGAGCCAGGCTCCGCCTCCGCCGACCGCCTCCAGCTCCTGGCCAACTGGGCCGAGTCGAACAGCACTCCCACGGCGGCTGCCGCCAACACGGAACGCAATCTGAACTAAATCGCGAAGTCGCCTGAGCCGAAGGCCCGATTGGCGCGCCCGTTGAAGGATCCCTAACCGGGACATCCCCGCCCGTTTGGAGGCCATCGTCGAGAAGCGCGGTGCCGGCTTCACCACGATTCCCGTATGTCGCCTCTCGGGTGGCACGGATACCGGAAAGCAGTCGGCTCGTTGCAGTCAGGAGGGTGCACGTGGAAGGAGCTGTCAAGCAAATGCCCAGTGCATCCGCCGTCGCGAGCGAGGATCCGGTTCCTCAGAGCAGCTCACCGCGGCGCTGCTAGTTGGCAGCTTCAAGCCGCCCCGACGCCACGGCGTCCACGAAGGCTGCGTAGTCTCGGTCGTTCTGGTCGGCGTAGGCCGATGCGAAGTCTGCGATCGCCCGGTCGAAGCGTCCACCGTGGCCGAGGTAGGAGGCGATCGCGACGCGGTCACCCGAGCGGGCGTGCGCCCGCGCGAGCGTCTCACCGCAGATCCTGGCGTAGATTCGAGCTCCCGAGGGAACCATTACCTCCACGTCTGCCGAGCCCTTCCAGTCGTAGAGCTGGCGGATGTAGAAGTCGCGGTCGACGCCGTCGGTCCCGGTCACGCGCTGCCAGCCGAGGAAGATGTCGCTCGCTGCCTGCATGAGCCTTTGCCCGCGTACGACTCGTTCGCCGTGGTTGTCGTATCGGCTCGGCGGTAGGAACCGTTCGAGCACCGAACGCTCAGCCTGTTTGGCCTGCAGCAGCAACGGGTCCGAGTCGTTACGTCCGCGCAGGAGCACGACCCACGCCCGCGTGCCGACGCTGCCGACGCCGACGACCTTGCGTGCCATGTGCACGTACGAGAACTCCTCCATCGGATGATGGTCTTGCTGGAGCGTCGGCCGGTACGACGAGATCAGGTTCCGCATCCAGCCTTCCGCCCGCTTCCGGTTGCGCGCGACGGACTCCAGGTCTTCGACGGGCACGATGAGCGGCGGATCGGCCGCGATGCGCAGCTCGCCGTCGACGACCTCGACGAGCTTGGACATTGCGCGCATGCTGTCCTTCGTTCGGGCCTTGGCGAGGCCAGCCTCGATCCGCTTCACTTGCTTGCCGGCAACGCGCCTCTCGCGGCGTTCGGCGTCGATGTACGCCATGACACGCTCCGTGTCGAGCCTGTCGTACCACCCTTCGAGCACGCGCGACTCAGCCTGACGGAGCATCCGCTTGCGATAGGCGCGCACGACAGTGCGGTTGATGTCACGACGTTCCTCGTCGCCGAACCCGCGATACCGGCCCGCCACTTCGAAGCTGGTGGCCAGTCGCTTGACGTCCCACTCCCACGGGCCCGGGAGGGTCTCGTCGAAGTCGTTGATGTCGAACACCATCGCTCGTTCGGGCGTGCCGAAGACGCCGAAATTCGACAAGTGCGCGTCGCCGCAGATCTGGGTGTCAATTCCCGATACGGGCGTTTTGGCCAGGTCGGCGGCCATCAGCAGTGCGGCACCTCGGTAGAAGGTGAACGGCGAGACCATCATTCGCGCGTGACGGATCGGCACGAGCTCTTGCACCCGGGTCGTCGCCTGTTCTTCGAGCAGTGCGACCGGGTCGGCGCGATCCGGTGCCGGCACCCACGGCGCATGCGACGACCTCCGAGTGCGTCGTCGAGCCTCCTTGCCGTACGCCGCTCGACGCTCGAAGTCGGTCGGCGGCGGAGGTGCGAGTTCCTCGTCTCCCCGCCGGCCGCCGACCATGTCCTTACTGGCACTCATGTGGCCACCTCCGATTCTTCGTCTGATTTCGGACCCTTCTCGCGCGGCGGGCCGGCGATCTCGGTCGGGATGCCGCGCGAGAAGAACAGGGACAACACGGCGATCACGATCAGCGCCACGAGCGAGACGCGCAACGACTCGATCTGCGAACCGGCATACAAGTCGGCGAGTTCTGCCGCCTCGGCATCGTCGAGGCCTGCTTCGCGGGCAAGGTCGGGCACGGATGCCGCCGGCACGATGCCGACGCCCCCCTCCGTCGCCTCGGCCACGATGACCTGCGTGTCCTGCGGCAGGTCACTGGTCGCCACCGCCGTCGCGAATGACGTGGCCAGCGCCCCGATCAGCACGGAGCCGATGAGCGCGGTACCGAGCGACGAGCCGAGGTTCTGGAATACGCCCTGCAGCCCGCCGACCTCGCTCGATTGCCGTTCATCGACGCTCGACATGTTGACGTTGCCCACCTGCGACGCGAGCAGCCCGAGCGCCGCGCCCGCGGCGAACATGCCGACACCGAACCCTAGGCTCTTCAGCTCGAGGTCGACGGAGCCGAGCAGTAGGAACGACGCGAGCACGAGCAGCACTTGGCCTGCGCGGATGATCCGCCTCGGCGACCAGATCTGCGAGAGCCGCGTGCCGAGGATCGAGAACAGGATCAGCGAGATCGACAGCGGGAAGATCCGGATGCCGGTCTCCAGCGCGTCCAGCCCGAGGGTCATCTGCAGGTATACCGGCATCATGAAGAACAAGCCCGCCGTCATCGCATATTGCGCCAGGAGGACGGTGAGACCGCTGCGCAGCCGCAGGATACGGAATAGCCCAATATCGACGAGCGGTGGCCGGGCGCTGCTGAGGAGGTGACGCTGGCGGGCGACGAACGCCCACAGCAACGCCGACCCGGCGAGCACGAACCACGTCGTCGGTGACACGCCAAGCGGGGCCACCGGCACGCCGCCGACGATCGGCGGATGCAACGGGATGACCCAGCCCCATGTCTTGCTCTGCAGCAACCCGAACACGATGAAGACGAGGCCTGCAGCAGAGAGCAGCACGCTCAGTATGTCGATCCGCTCGGGTCGCGCACCGGTTCGGTCCGTGATCCGCCGGGCAAACAGCACCACGCCCGCCATGATCACGACCTCGGCGACGAACACGTAGCGCCAGCTCAGGTAGGTCGTGACGAAGCCGCCGATGAGCGGACCGGCCGCGACCGCAGCACCGGACGCCGCGCCGATGATCGCGTAGGCGGCGATGCGGGCCTGCCCCTCGTAGTTGTCCGCGATCAGGGCAGCGATCGCCGGGATGACGAGCACGGCACCAAGGCCCTCGACGATCGACCAGCCGAGGAAGAGCACCACGATGTTCGGGCTCAGCGCAGTCGTGAGCGAGCCGAATGCGTACACGATGGAACCGACGACGAAGGCCCTGCGGCGGCCCCACACATCGCCGAGCTTCGCGCCGAGCAGCATGAGCGCCGCCATCGTGAGTGTGTAGAAGGTGATCGCCGCCTGCATCGCGTCGACGGTGGTGTCGAGATCCTCGACCACAGTGGAGATCGACACATTCATGACTGTGCCGTCGAGCACCATCACGAACTGGGCGCTGCCAAGAATCGCGATCACGGGCCAGTTCTTCATATCGACCTCAATCCGGCCCGAGTACGGGCGCGCCTCGGATACGGCGACGGCATTCGCCGAGGGTCGGCATCACCGCCGCTCCGCGGGGACCGGGGACCATGGGCTGCCGGCCGATCACCGCCCCTTTGGTTGACGTACGGAGTCACGGCCATTGAATCTTCAAAGTCACGAAGGTGCAGCACAGGGTCGACCAGCGGTAGGTTGTCGCCGGCTACGCGCTCACAGCCTGGGCTGTCGCGACGTGTGCGCTGGCTTCGTGAAGCGCCGTTTCATCTTGATGGGTTCCCGGCTTGAGGTCGAAGACAACCCTCTTCACCGTTCCCGTGAATGGATACGGCGCGCGTCCCGCGTACGCACGGTCGACGGTCAGTCCGTTGTCGCGCCCGATGTCCATCCCGGCGTAGCCCGAGAAGCGGACGGCCACAGTCCTCTCGATCCTTCCTTCGCCGATCTTCTCGCCGTTCGCGTACAGCGCGACGGCTCCGCCTGTGGCTGGCGCTTGGCGGTCGGCGTCGAACTGCATCCGGACGCTGACGTCGCCGGTCGGAATCGGTGTGGTGGAAACCTGCTCGGTCCGTTCGACGCCCATCGTCGAGTAGCTGTGGCGAAGGAGTCCGTTCTCGTCGACCCAGAGCGCGAAGCCGCCCATCTCGTCGCCCTCGGCGACGATCACGCCCTGGGCGCCGTCATCCGGAATCGACAGTTCGGCTTCGATCGCATACGACCGGCCGTAGACCCGCGGGATCATCCCCGAGGCGATGTTCTCGACATCCCCGTAGAACGTGTACGTCGTGATCGTCGGCAACGGCGGGAGAATCCCGAAGAATACCGAGAATGCCGCCAACAGCGGAAGGACATTATGCTGCTCGGCCTCGTCCCAGAAGAGGGCCTTCAGCTCCGCGAGCTTCTCGGGGTTCTCGGCGGCGAGATCCTTCGCTTGGCTGAAATCGTCGGGTAGGTAGTACAGCTCCCACGTGTCCTGCTCGGGGTCGTAGGTGCCGGGCGCGAAGCGGGCGAGCGTCGGCTGCGACAGGTCCCACGGGATACGGTCGAGCTTGCAGGCGGCCCACCAGCCGTCCTTGTACATCGCCCGATTGCCGACGGTTTCGAAGTACTGAACGGTGTGTCGTTCGGGTGCCTCCGCGTCGTCGAACGTGTAGACGAAGCTCGTTCCCTCCATCGGCTTCTGCTCGATGCCGTCGACGATCTTGGGCTGGGGAATGCCGGCCGCTTCGAGGATCGTCGGCCCGACGTCGATGCAATGAGTGAACTGGGTACGCAGCTCACCCGCGCGTTTGATCCGTTCCGGCCACGAGAGCACCATGCCGTTGCGTGTGCCGCCGAGGTGGGAGGAGCATTGCTTGCCCCACTGGAACGGTGCGTTCCCGGCCCACGCCCACGCAGCCGCGTAGTGTGGTGCGAACTCGTCCGTTCCCCAGGCGTCAAGCCCGCCATACTGCTCGATCAACGAGAGTTGCTGCTCGGAGGTGAGGACGATTCCGTTCTGCATGGTGAGTTCATTGAAGGTGCCGGTGACCGACCCCTCCATGCTCGCGCCGTTGTCACCGAAGACGTAGATGACGAGCGTGTTGTCGAGATCGCCCATCGCTTCGATCGAATCCAGAAGACGGCCGATGTTCCAGTCGGTGTTCTCCTGGAACCCGGCGTAGACCTCCATCTGCCGTGCGTACAGCGTCTTCTCGTCGTCCGAGAGCGAGTCCCACGCGGGCAGCGCGTCCGGTCGCGGCGTGAGCTCCGCATCCGACGGGATGACACCCAGCTGTTGCTGTCGTTCGAAGGTCTCCTCGCGCAGGGCATCCCAGCCTTGATCGAACGCGCCGCGATACTTCTCGCTCCACTCCACGGCGACGTGATGGGGCGCGTGCGCGCACCCCGTCGAGTAGTAGATGAACCACGGCTTCTCCTGGTCCTGCGCCCGCACTCGATGCAACCACCCGACCGCCTGATCCGTGAGATCATCCGGCCAGTAGTACTGCTTCGTATCGACGCCCGCCGGGACGCCGATGGTCGTGTTGTCCTGCGTGATCACCGGGTCGTACTGGCCCGCCTCACCGCCGAGGATGCCCCAGAAGTGGTCGAATCCCCAGGAGTTCGGCCACCGGTCGAACGGACCCGCGGCACCCTGGACGTGGTCAGGTGTCAAGTGCCACTTGCCGAATCCGGCGGTCGAATAGCCATTGCCCTGAAGGGCGCGGACGAAGGGGGCGCAGTCCTTCGGCAGGCTCGCGGAGTAGCCGGGGAACGGACCAGGCAGTTCGCCGATCGACCCGAACCCGACGGTGTGGTGATTGCGCCCGGTCAACATCGCGGCGCGCGTGGGTGAGCAGATCGCCGTGAGGTGAAAGCGGTTGTATGTCAGGCCCTGCTCGGCGACCCGCGTCATCGTCGGTGTCGCGACCGGCCCTCCGAAGGTCGAGGGGTTGCCGAAGCCCGCGTCATCGATCAACACGAGTAGCACGTTCGGCGCGCCATCCGGGGGCGACGGCGTCATGTTGATGGTCCAGTCCGCGATGGACCTATCGAGCGTTCGGCCGATGGTCCCGCCGAAGTTCGGATCCGGGATTGGCAGGATCGAACGGTCCGGATTGAATTTCCCCATCGCCTCGGCGAGCGACTCCTTCAGTGCGCCCATCCCTTGCTTGTCGCCTTGGACGACTGACCGGATCTGGGCCCCCGCGAGCGCACCCATGACACCGAGACGTTGCTCGTCGTCGAAGACCGCGATGATCCCGGCCGATCCCGGCGGCAGGTTCTGGCCGATCTTGTCGTGGAGCTCCTTGTTGACCTTGTTGCCCGCGAATCTGGCCATCACCCCACCAGCGGCAGCCCCGACTGCGACCGACGCCAGCAACGGCGGCGCGAACAAGCCGACCGCGAGTCCGACACCCCCGCCCCAGCCCATTCCCTTGCGGCCGAGGTTATCGCCGGTGCGCCGCACCGCGACGCTTCCATCATCGGCATGCGTGACGAGGATGACGCCCTCGATGGTCACGTTCCTGCGCTTGACGAGCGCGACCAGTGTCTCGAAATCGTTCGTCGCCTCATCGATATCCTTGTACCCAGCGACAAGAACATCCGTTACGGATTCATCCATCGTTCGCCACTCCTCGCGTCGGATCGACATCGCGGCTTCGTCTGGCGTATTTCCAGAGCATCCCATTCGCGCTGCGAGGCGTCAACCGCAGGCCTTTTCGGGCTTCTGCGGAGTGGTGTGCATTCGCCGCTGGCCACGCACATCCGCCATCGCCGGGCGAGCTAAGGCCGGTTCCCTATACGTCTCCTAGACAGTCTCGACCGGACGCCAACGAGCACTTCCGAACGACCGCAAGCGGATACCTTTCGGCACCGGGGGTACTACTAGTCTCTTGGGGCGGGAGTACAGCAAATCCGGCTCATCGCACTCCGTGCCGCGGATGCGCCGGCGGGTTTGATGAGCAGGAAACTACCGGGCCGGTCGACCTACCAGACGGTGCCGCCCCCGACCGAGATGCCGCCCCACGTGAGCGCGATGAAGATCGCGGCGAACACGACGGGCGCGATGCCCTTGCCGCCGCGCGCGAGCCCCTTGAAGAGGGCGATCACGGCGAGGATTGCGGCGACGATCGAGAGACCGCCGCCGAGGATCAGCCCGATGAACAGCGGGATGGGCATGAGCACGAGGCCGGCCAGCGCGACCCAGAACGCGGCCCAGGCAGTCGGATTGGAGCGGCGTTCGACGGAGGAGGACATGCGTCGATTATCGCGGTACTCGGCGGAGTAGCAACCCAGCGAGTTGCGGCGCGGACGACGAATGCGTCTGCGCCGCAACCTGACGCCATGGCCGGCGCCGCTGAGGGGTCCCTCGCAGGGACAGCAGCTCAGGGGGCGTAGCTCTGGTGCTCCCGGCAACACTCCGCAGGCCGTGATTCCCAGAAGACCCGCCCGCGAAAATGCCCGGCGAAGGTGCCTTCAGCGCTACGGTCGCCGGCGCGGGAACCTGCCCGGCGTCGATCGTGCTCATGAGAGCCCTCAAGCGCGCGGCCGGGAAATCACTCCCGGCGGTCGCTCAGCCGGCGAGCAGCAGCGGCTCGGCGACGAGGCGCTGCGCGCGCCTGGCGTCGCGCGCCGACGAGCGCCGCATCGACGCCGACCCGCCCTGCCGTGATGGTGGGGATCGCCTCGAGCGCGCCGCCCCCGATCGTCGGTCGATTCGCGCGATACGCGGTGTCGATGTCGCCGATCAGCTTCGACCAGTAGCCGTCGACGACGACGATGGCCGGGTCGACGGTCGGGACCACGAGTTGCAGGGCGCGGCCGATCCAGCGCGCCGCGTCGAGCCACGACCAGCGGGCGCGGTCGTCGGCGGCGGTGATGCGGTCCACGAGCTCCTCCAGGGCGGCTTCGTACCCGTTGGCCGTCGCGAACGACTCGAGCCCGGCGCGCTCGAGCACGAGCCCGGGCGCGGCGACCGTGGCGAGGCATCCGCGCTGGCCGCACTCGCAGCGCACGCCGTCCTGCACGACGGGCAGGTGGGCGAAGGTGACGGCGAGCCCGTGTGCGCCGACGAGGGGCCGACCGCCGGAGATCGCGGCCGCGGCCACTCCGGTGTCGCCGTTGAGGTAGAGCACGTCGTGCACGCCCGGCAGCTCGGCGTGCTCGGCCGCCGCCGCGGCGACCGCCGCCGGCTCGAGCGTGATGGGCAGCAGCAGCCTCGGCTCGATCGCGACGAGGGCGGGCACGCGGGCGCGGAGCTCGCCGAGCACGTCGACCGGTTCGGCGCCGAGGCGGTCGTCGGTGATCACGACGGGCGGCGCGCCCGCGACCGCGCCGGCGACGAGCACCGTGACGTCGGCGATCGGATGCTCCGAGCGCTCGGCGCGCGCGAGTGCGCGGTCGAGTGCGACGGCGAGCGCGTCGAGGGCTCGGCTCGCGGCGGGGCGTGCCTCGTCGTCGGATTCCTCGTCGAGGGGGACCGTGAAGCGCGCGAGCTCCTCGCCCGAGAGGCCGGCGACGGTGGCCACGGCCTCGTCGGGACGCAGCAGCGTGGTGACGAGCACGTGGTCGGCGGCCGAGAGCGAGAGCGGCGTCGCCCTGCCGTCGCCCGAGGGGTCGTGCTCGGCCGGCCTGAGCACGCCGGCATCGATGAGGCGCGCGGTGAGTCCGGCGATCGCGCCGCGCCCGAGTCCGGTCGCGGTGGCGAGTTCGCTGCGGGTCGCCGGCCCGTGGGTCACGAGGTGTTCGAGGACGAGGATGGAGTGTTCGCGGTGCGCGGCCAGCGGGCCGGTCGTGGTGGGAACGGATGTCTCGCCGACGTTCGTCATGTCGCAAGCATGCTGGGCGTGTCGCCGCGGGTCACGTACCCCGTTCGGGGCACATGACCCGCGGGGTCAGCGATCGACGAGTGGGCGCGCTCCCGCGAAGGCGTCGGGGGCGACCACGGACGGCACGTCGTAGACGCGCGCAGTGCCCGCGGCATCCGTGAATCGGGGCCAGCCCGGGTCGCCCTGGGCGACGAATGCGACCGCGCCGCCGTGCACGTCGTCGGCGAGCGCCTGGGGCGGCGTGTCGCCCGCGATGGCATCGACGCGGTCGGCATGCAGGCAGTCGAAGAAGAACGGCACGTCGACGCAGTGCACCGCGCTGCCGAAGTTCGGCGACCGCCACGAGAAGCGGTACAGCCAGGTCGGCGCGTCGCCCCGGGCCGCCGCGATGCGCAGCGCGAGGGTGCGGAACATCCGGTCGGTGATGTACCGGCCGACGACCGCCGCCGTGCCGAGCCGGCGCACGTCGCGGTTCGCCGCGAGGTACGCCTTCCGGTCGGGCCCGGTGAGGCCGATCCTTGCCGAGCAGGAAGCCGGCGGGCACCCAGCGGAGCTTGCCCTTGGCGCTGTCGAGGATCATCGAGAACTCGTCGTCGGTGGCCCCGAGCACGAGCGGCTTGTCGGCGCCGATGCCCGCCGTGATCGCGTCGACGGTGCGGTGCGGGATGAGCTGCCCGTCGATCACCGGGCCGAGCGGGAGCCCGTCCTCGATGAAGCTGCGCAGCATGCCCAAGGGGTCGCCGCCCGGTGCGGGGTCGGTGAGCTGCTTCTGCAATTCGAGCACGCGGGACTCGCTCAGCGTGGACAGCCCGGCGCGGGTCGGCTCCACGCCGCCGAGCGTCGCGAGCCTGCGGCCGAACTCCTCGGCCTCGGCGAGCGTGACGTCGGCCGCCGCACCCGAGATGCTGTACACGCCCGCGATGAGCGGCTGCGCCGCACGGCATGCCGAGCAGCGTCAGCACCGCGCCGCCGCCCGCCGACTGCCCGGCGATCGTGACCCTGGCGGGGTCGCCGCCGAACGCCGCGATGTTGTCGCGCACCCACTCGAGGGCGAGCAGCCAGTCGAGCACGCCACGGTTCATCGGGGCATCCGCGATCCAGCCGAAGCCGTCGAAGCCGAGGCGGTACGAGATCGACACGGTGACGACGCCGTCGCGGTTGAACGCCGCGCCGTCGTACCAGGGGCTCGCGGGGGAGCCCGCGAAGTAGCCGCCGCCGTGGATGTAGACGAGCACCGGCAGCGCGGCATCCGTCGCCGGATCCGGCGTGAAGACGTTGACGTTGAGGGTGGACTCGCCGGGCACCGACGGCTCGGGGATGAGCGTCACGCCGGGGTCGCCGCGCTGGGGCGTCGCTCCGAACGCGGTCGCGTCGCGCACGTCCTCCCACGGGGCGTGAGGCACGGGGGCCGCGAAGCGGAGGTCGCCGATGGGGGCCTCGGCGAACGGGATGCCGAGGAAGGCCGCCGAGCGGTGGCCCGCGGCATCCGCTCGCCAACGACCGCGGACGCGGCCGGCGATGGTGTCGACCTCGACGAGGGTCTCGGTTCCGGTGAGGGTCATGTGGGTGGCTCCTCGCACACGCGATGGGACGGATGCGCCTGATCGACTGAAAACCGAATGACGCTTGGGAATGAGTATGCGAGATGCAGCCGTGGAACTCAACCATCGCGTCGGCGTGCGCCGCCCCGCGGCATCCGCTCAGGCCTTGCGCGTGACGAGGTGCCAGAGGTAGGCGACGTGGTCGGCCATGTCGATCGACGGATCGAGCATCCACTGGGTCTGCAGGCCGTCGGTGGCGGCGGCGAAGAGGTTGGCGATGCGTTCGGGGTCGAGGTCGGGGTCGATGTTCCCGGCCTGCTGCTCCTCGCGCACGAGCTGACCGAACATGCCGCGCAACTGCTGGTATCGCTCGACGAAGAACGCATGCGCCGGGTGCTCGGGGTCGCACGCCTCGGTGGAGACCTGGGCGTAGAGCTGCACGAGCCCGGGCACCTCAGAGTTGTGCCGGATGAGTGCGAAGAACCCGTCGATGCGATTGTCGCGCTCGTCGTCGAACGCAGCCATGTCGACCTCGTCGCGCTTGCGGAGGATCTCCTGGAAGAGCTCCTCCTTCGACGAGAAGTAGTGCAGGAGGCCGGCCTGGCTCAGCCCCACGGCGTCGGCGAGCTCGCGCACCGAGGTGCGCCGGTACCCGTTGCGGGCGATGACGTCGAGCGCGGCGGTGAGGATCTCCTCGCGCTTCGCGACGCCCTTCGCGTACGAACCCCTGCGTGCCATACCTGCATCGTACGGAACCGTGGTTGCAAACGAAAACCGAGCGATGTATGGTTTTGGCGACTCAGCGTTGAGATCCCGTCCGCCACCCTGGTCCTCTGGTGGGCGTTCTCGACGCTCCTCGCGAAGGACTACGGCAAGCCCCTCTTCCGGCGGAGGAACGAATCACCGGCACACGAAGGAGCATCATGACCGACACCCTGAACCCGGTGACGGATGCCGCCGCGGCATCCGCCATCGACCGAAGCGCCGCCGACATCGTGGCCGACCTCACCCTCGAGGAGAAGGCGTCGCTCACGAGCGGCGCGAGCTTCTGGACCACCAAGCCCGTCGAGCGCGTCGGCCTGCCGGCCATCATGCTCACCGACGGCCCGCACGGCGTGCGCAAGCAGCGCGCGAGCGCCGACCACCTCGGGATCGGCGACAGCGTGCCCGCCACGTGCTTCCCGCCCGCCGTGGCGCTCGGCTCGTCGTTCGACCCCGAGCTGCTCGAGCGCGTCGGCGTCGCCCTCGGCGAGGAGTCGCAGGCCGAGGGCGTCGGCGTGCTGCTCGGCCCGGGCATCAACATCAAGCGATCGCCGCTCTGCGGCCGCAACTTCGAGTACCTCTCCGAGGACCCGATCGTGTCGGGCGTGCTCGGCTCGGCGCTCGTGCGCGGCCTGCAGTCGCAGGGCGTCGGCGCCTCGCTCAAGCACTTCGCCGCCAACAACCAGGAGGCCGACCGCATGCGCGTCTCGGCCGACATCGACGAGCGGCCGCTGCGCGAGATCTACCTGCGCGGCTTCCAGCGGGTCGTCGAGGACGAGCAGCCGTGGACCGTCATGTGCTCGTACAACCGCCTCAACGGCGTCTACACCTCAGAGGACCCCTGGCTCCTCACGAAGGTGCTCCGCGACGAGTGGGGCTTCGACGGCCTCGTCGTCTCGGACTGGGGCGCGGTGAACGAGCGCATCACCGGCCTCGCCGCCGGCCTCGACCTCGAGATGCCGTCGAGCGAGGGCCGCACCGATGCCCAGCTCGTCGCAGCAGTGCGCTCGGGCGTGCTCGACGAGCGGCTGCTCGACACGGCCGCGCGCCGCAACGTCGAGCTCGTGCAGAAGGCGGTGCGCGGAGCCAGGGCGGATGCCGCGTACGACGCCGACGTTCACCACGCGCTCGCCCGCGAGGTCGCCGGCGCGTCGATCGTGCTGTTGAAGAACGACGACGCCGTGCTGCCGATCGCCCCCGGGGCATCCGTGGCCGTCATCGGCGAGCTGGCCCGCACGCCGCGCTACCAGGGCGCCGGGTCGTCGCAGATCAACCCGACGCGTCTCGACAACGCGCTCGACGAGATCCGGGCGCTCGCCGGCGCAGAGGTGCCGTTCGCGGCCGGCTACGGCGACGACGGTGCGATCTCCGACGAGCTCGTGGCCGAGGCGGTGGCCGCGGCATCCGCTGCGGAGACCGTGCTGCTCTTCCTCGGCGTGCCCGCAGCGCTCGAGTCCGAGGGCTTCGACCGCGATGACATCGAGCTGCCCGCCGCGCAGCTCGCACTCGCCGACGCGGTGATCGCCGCGAACCCCCGCACGGTGGTCGTGCTCTCGAACGGCGGCGTCGTGCGCCTGTCGGACCTCGCGGCGCGGGTGCCCGCGATCGTCGAGGGCTGGCTGCTCGGCCAGGCCGGCGGCGGCGCGGTCGCCGACGTGCTCTACGGCGCCGTGAACCCCTCGGGCCGTCTCGCCGAGACGATCCCGGTGCGCCTCGCCGACAGCCCCGCGTACCTCGACTTCCCGGGCGAGCACTCGCACGTGCGGTACGGCGAGGGCCTGTTCGTGGGCTACCGCTGGTACGACGCGCGCGAGCTCGAGGTCGCATTCCCGTTCGGGCATGGACTCTCGTACACGACCTTCGAGTACTCGGATGCCTCGGTGTCGGCCGACGACGACGGCCTCACGGTGCGCGTCACCGTGACGAACACGGGCGAGCGCGCGGGGCGCCGAGGTCGTGCAGGTCTACACGTCGCTGCCAGGCTCGGCCGTGGTTCGGGCCCCCCGCGAGCTCAAGGCCTTCGCGAAGGTGGCCCTCGCCGCCGGGGAGTCCCGCGAGGTCGAGGTGCACGTGCGCCGCGGCGACCTGGGCTACTGGGACACCCGCGTCGGCGCCTGGGTCGTCGAGGGTGGCGCGTACGCGGTGGAGGTCGGGGCGTCGAGCCGCGACATCCGCGCGACCGCATCGGTCGAGGTCGGCGGCGACGGCGTGCGCGTGCCGCTCACGATGAACTCGTCGATCGGCGAGCTGATGGCGCACCCCGTCGCGTCGCAGATCATCATGCAGGCGATGGCGGCGGACGGCAGCGTCACCGCCGGCCTCATGGCCGACCCCGGCATGTTCAAGATGATGGAGTCGTTCCCGATCGGCCGGCTCGCCTCGTTCCCGGGCATGCCGGTCGGACGCGAGCAGGTCGAGCAGCTGCTCGCTGCGGCGAACGCGCAGGCGTAGTCGGAGGCGACCGAGCGTCACGCGAGGGGCCGGGAGCTGATGCTCCCGGCCCTTCGTCGTGTCACCGGGCCGGGAGGTCGGCGCCTCTGCGACCCGGAGTACCGTGGCCGTGGACCGGTTCGCGTACGAAGGAGACCACGAATGACGGATGCCGCAGTGCCCCCGACGACCGCCCGGATCGCCTCCGTCCGCGCCGAGCTCCGCGACGACACCGTCTTCGTCGCGACGCCCGAGCCGCGCCTGAGCTGGACGGTCGAGACCGTCGAGCCCGGATGGCGGCAGGCCGCCGCCGAGATCCGAGCAGGCGACGATGTCGTGCGGCTCGACACCGGCGAGTCGGTGCTCGTGGCGTGGCCGTTCGCGCCGCTCGCATCGGGCGAGACGCGCGAGGTGCGGGTGCGTGCGGTCGCGGCATCCGGCACCGAGACCGGCTGGAGCGAGCCGCTCACGGTCACCGGCGGCTTCCTCGCCGACGGGGCATGGGTCGCCGAGCCCATCGGCCTCGCCGAACCCGCCCGCCCGGCGCAGCCCGCCCTGCTCCGGACGACCTTCACGGTCGAGGGCGGCCTGCGTCGCGCGACCCTGTACTACGCGGCGCTCGGCGTCGCCGAGCCCGAGCTCAACGGGGCCAGGGTCGACGATGACGTGCTCGCGCCCGGCTGGACGAGCTATCGCGACCGGCTCGTGCACGAGACGGTCGACGTCACCGCGCTCGTGCGCGAGGGCGAGAACGTGCTCGGCGCCGCGATCGCGGGCGCCTGGTACACCGAGAAGTACGGATTCTTCCAGTTCGCCGACCGCGTCTACGGGGACCAGCCGAGCCTCCTCGCCCAGCTCCACCTCGAGTACGCCGACGGCCGCTCCGAGGTCGTGGCCACGGGCGTCGGATGGCGCGCCTTCGGCGACGGCCCCGTCGTCGACAGCGGCATCTACGCCGGCGAGCACGCCGACCTGCGCCGCACCGCCGACGTCGACGGCTGGTCGACCCCCGGGTTCGACGCGTCCGCGTGGCCCGAGGCCCGCCGCGGGGCATCCGCTCTCGAGGGGTATGAACACGTGCCGGTGCCCGAGGCGCGCATCGCGCCGCCCGTGCGTCGCATCGATGAGCTGCCGGTGGCCGAGGTGCTCACGTCGCCGTCGGGCGCCACGATCCTCGACTTCGGCCAGAACCTCGTCGGCCGACTGCGGATCCGGGTGGACGGCCCGGCGGGCACGCGCCTCACCCTGCGGCACGCCGAGGTGCTCGAGGAGGGCGAGCTCTCGCTCCGTCCGCTCCGCAACGCCGTCGCGACCGACGTGCTCGAGCTCGCGGGCGACGGCGCGGTCGTGTGGGAGCCGCGGTTCACGTTCCACGGCTTCCGCTACGCCTCGATCGAGGGTTGGCCGGGCGAGTTCGACCCGGCCGACGTGACCGCGGTCGTGCTCGCGAGCGACCTGCCCCGCACGGGCTGGTTCGCGTCGTCGCACGAACTGCTCGACCGCCTGCACGAGAACGTCGTGTGGGGGATGCGGGGCAACTTCCTCTCGATCCCCACGGACTGCCCGCAGCGCGACGAGCGCCTCGGCTGGACGGGAGACATCCAGGTCTTCACGCCCACCGCGAGCTTCCTCGCCGACTGCGACGCGTTCCTCACGTCGTGGCTGCGCGACCTCGCGCACGAGCAGCGCCGCGCGCACGGCGTGGTGCCGCTCGTCGTGCCGGCCGCCCTTCCCTCGTTCGGCGTCGGCGGCCCGACCGCCGCCTGGGGCGACGCCGCGACCATCGTGCCGTGGGTGCTGTACGAGCGCTTCGGCGACGCGGGCGTGCTGCGCGACGCGTACCCGAGCATGCGCGACTGGGTCGATGCCGTGCTCGCGGTCATCGATCACCCCGGCCTCTGGTCGGGCCACATGCAGCTCGGGGACTGGCTCGACCCCGACGCGCCGCCCGACAAGCCCCAGAAGGCGAAGGTCGACGGCGACGTCGTGGCCTCCGCCTACCTCGCCCGCTCGCTGCGGATCGTCGCCGATGCGGCCGTCGTGCTCGGCGACGCCGCCGACGCGGAGCACTACGCGACGCTGGCCGAGCGCACCCGAGCGGCGTTCGTCGCCGAGTACGTCACGCCGGCCGGGCGCATGATGAGCGATGCGACCACGGCCTATGCGCTCGCACTCGGCTTCGACCTCGTCACGGATGCCGCGCAGCGCACGCGCCTGGCCGCCCGCCTCGCGGAGCTCGTGCGCGAGCGCGGCTACCGCATCGCGACGGGCTTCGTGGGCACGCCGCTCGTCACCGACGCGCTGGCCGACGCGGGCCACCGCTACGCCGCCGAGCGCCTGCTGCTGCAGACCGAGTGCCCCTCGTGGCTCTACCCGGTGACGATGGGCGCGACCACGGTGTGGGAGCGCTGGGACAGCCTGCTGCCCGACGGCTCGGTGAACCCGGGCGAGATGACCTCGTTCAACCACTACGCACTCGGCGCGGTCGCCGACTGGCTGCACCGTACGGTCGCGGGCCTGGCTCCGGATGCCCCCGGCTACCGCCGCCTCCGCATCGCCCCGCGGCCGCTCGGGACGCTGTCGCACGCACGTGCCGAGCACCGCACGCCCTACGGCCCGGCATCCGTCGCCTGGCGCCGCGAGGGCGACGAGGTCGTGGTCACGGCCGAGGTGCCGCCGAACACCGACGCGATCGTCGACCTGCCGGGCACCGAGTCGGCGGTCGTCGGATCGGGGCGTCACGAGTGGCGGTTCATCGAGCGAGCGGATGCCGCGAGCCGGCGCCCGCTGGGCCTCGACTCGCCGAGCGCCGCGATCATCGACGACCCCGAGGCGTACCGCGTGTTCCTCGACACGCTCGCTGCGCGCGATCCCGCGCGGGCCGAGGCGGTGCGCGTCGACACGGTCTGGGCCGAGGGACGCCCCCTGCGCCAGGCGCTCATGTTCGCGCCGCCCGAGGTGCTCGCCGACGTCGAGCGCGCCCTCGCGGCGCTCGACTGAGCGGCATCCGCTCGCCTCCGCGCACGCCGTGCGGCCGCGCAACCCCGTTGACGCGTCGTCGGAGGGCTCGTAGACCGGGATGGTGATCGCACGGCGTTCCCCGTGCGACGCACGCCGAGACAGGGAGCACCGCATGACCGTGAAGCTGAACCAGCAAGGACTCCGTCAGGCCCGCTCGCTCGTGCGCGACGGCAAGGTCGTGCGCGACGAGCGGGACGACTGGAGCGAGGACGCCCCGACGCCCGACGAGGAGAACTCGTTCATCGAGGAGCACGGCTGGGCCGAGTACGGCCGATGGCACCTCGGCGTCGACGACGACATGGACCGGGAGACCAAGGGCCACTACAAGTTCCCCTACGGCGACTTCACGAAGGTGCACCGGTGCGGCGTGATCTCGCTCGAGAGCCGTGCCGGGCAGTTCGACCACGACGAGATCCGCGACGAGGCGAAGAAGCTGCTCGAGCTCATCGACGAGGGCTGAGCGGATGCCGCGGCGCGGCGTCGCCGGTAGCCGCGCAACCTTGGGCCGTCAACCACCGTGCGCGGAGTCCGCTCCGGTGCCACACTGGTCGTGAACCCGAGGGGAGGGTGCCATGGCACGGGGGACCGAGGTGCAGCGCGACGACCGACGCGAGGCCCGCAAGGCCGTCGCCGAGGCGAAGCGTGCGGGCAAGGAGGCCGCGAAGCTGGCGAAGACGCTGTCGCGCGACGCCCGCGCGAGCCTCGAGGCGCTCACCGCCTCCGCCCAGGAGGACGTGCGCGGGGCGCGGCGCGAACTCGACGTGAATCCACAGCGCGCGAAGCGGACGGCCAAACGCGCCGCGGCGCGCCTCGAGCTCGCGTCGGTCGCGGGCCACGACCTCGGGCGACGCCCAGCGGAAGGCGCTCGAGGATTCCGACGCCAAGCGACGGGCCAAGACGATCAAGCGGCGACGCGTGCAGGCGAAGCAGGCGCGCAAGATGGCGGAGTTCGTCGCGTTCCACGTCATCGCGGCGTCGATCACCGCACCCACCGACCGCGAGCAGGCCGAGGCCGACCTGAAACGTGTCCAGCGGCTGGGCGACCGCACCGCCCGATTCGGGCGGTCCTGACCGCGGACTGCGCCATGACTCGTTCCGACGTGCTCGACCGTGGCCGCGCGGCGTTCGACGAGCACCGTTGGACTGCGGCGTTCGAGGCGTTCACCGAGGCCGAGGCCGACGACGCGCTCGATGCAGCCGACCTCGAGCGCCTCGCGACGGTCGCACTCCTCCTCGGGCGGGAGGATGAGGGCATCGACCTCGCCACCCGGGCGCATGAGGCGTTCCTCGGCATCGAGGATCAGGCCGGCGCGGCCCGGTGCGCCACCTGGATCGGGCTCTACCTCGGCGGCAAGGGCGACGAGGCCCGCAGCAACGGCTGGCTCGCGCGAGCGCGCCGCGTCGCCGGCGCTGACGCGAGCGCGAGCGCTTCGGCGGAGGGGCTCCTGCTCGCCGCCGCCGCGCTCGAGGCGCTCTACTCGGGGGAGGCGGCCCGCGCCGAGCGGACGTTCGCGGATGCGTTCGCCGCCGCCGAGCAGGTGCGCGACCGCGACGCGATGACGCTCGCGCAACTCGGGCAGGGGCAGGCGCTGCTCATGCTCGGCGATCCGGCACGGGGGCTCGCGCTGCTCGACGAGGCGATGGTCGCGGTCACCGCCGGGGAGGTCTCGCCCGTGGCATCCGGTGTCGTGTACTGCTCGGTGATCGGCACCTGCCACCTGGCATTCGACGTGCGCCGCGCCCACGAGTGGACGATCGCGCTCGAGCGCTGGTGCGGCGAGCGCCCCGACATGGTGATGTTCACGGGCCAGTGCCAGGCGCACCGCGCGGCGCTCTTCTGCCTGCACGGTGCGTGGTCCGACGCGATGGCCGCGTCGCGGGTGGCGCAGGAGCGCGTGCGGATCGGGGACTGGTCGGGCGCGTTCGGCGCGTGGTACCAGGAGGCGGAGGTGCACCGGCTCCTCGGCGAGTTCGAGGCTGCGGAGCGTTCGTACCACCGCGCCGCAGAGGGCGGCTACCCGCCGCAGCCCGGCCTGGCGCTGCTGCGACTCGCGCAGGGCCGAGTGCGCGACGCTCGGGCGCTGGTGGCGCGCGGCGGTCGAGCAGGCCGATCCGGCGACCAGGCGGCAGCTGCTCGTCGCCGTCGTCGAGATCGAGCTCGCGGCGGGCGATGCCGCGGCCGCGCGCGAGGCCGCCGACGAGCTCACGACCGCCGCGCTCGTCGACGCCATGCCCATGGTTCGGGCGCTCGCGGCGCGGTGCGACGCGGCGGTGCGCATCGAGGAGGGCGATGCGGAGGGTGCGCTCGACGAGTTGCGCGCCGCCTGGCGGATCCTGCAGGAGCTCGACATGCCGTATGAGGCGGCCCGGTGCCGGGTGCTCACGGCGCGGGCGTGGCGTGCGCTCGCGGATGAGGACTCGGCGTCGATGGACCTCGAGGCGGCGCGCGCCGTGTTCGTGGAGCTCGGCGCGGTGCCCGACGTGCTCGCGGTCGACGCGCTGTCGCGCCGAGCGCCGGGCGCCCACCCGACACCGTTGACGCCACGGGAGATCGAGGTCGTGCGGCTGGTGGCGGAGGGCAAGACGAACCGCACCATCGCCGGCGAGCTCTACGTCAGCGAGAAGACCGTCGACCGGCACCTCAGCAACGTGTTCACGAAGCTCGGCATCTCCTCGCGCGCGGCGGCCACCGCCTACGCCTACGAGCACGCCCTGATCTGACTCAGGGTCGTCGGGCCGCGAACGGACGCCGAAGTCGCTCCATGCGGCATCCGTAGAATGGGTGATTCTCCTGATGCCGCGGCCCGGTCGGTTTCGTAGCGTCGGTGCCATGGACCTCGCCGTGTTCGCCGGCATCCTGTCGACCGGCCTCTTCGCCATGAGCTACCTGCCCATGCTGGTGAAGGCCGCGCGCACGAGGGACCTCTCCTCGTACAGCTTCGGCAACCTCGCGATCACGAACGCCGGCAACGCCCTGTACTCGGTCTACGTCTTCAGCCTGCCGGTCGGCCCGATCTGGTTCCTGCACACGTTCTACCTGGTCGCGTCCGCGCTGATGCTGGTCTGGTTCCTGCGGTCCGGGCGGCTTGGGAGCGGCGGGGTTCACGCCCGGCGCACCCGGAGCGGTGTCATGATGCCGAACATCGCCAGCGCGCCATGGCGGTCTACCAGAACCTCCCGCTGCCGGCGGGGTCGGCCGTGGGCGTCGTGGCGGTCCTCGTGCTCGACCGAGTTCGCCCCGCGCCGCTCCCCGGCCCGCGGGCACTCACGCGGGCGGCGGGTGCCGCCGCGCTCGCCGCAGGGTGCGCGCTGAACGTGTGGGCGCTCGTCGAACGTCGCCGTCGCACCTCCGGGGAGTTCCGCTCGAGCAGCCGGAATCGATCGTCACCACCGGACCGTACGCCTTCAGCCGCCACCCCATGTACCTCGGATGGTGGCTCATCCACCTCGGTGTCGGCGTGCTGCGCGGATCCGCCTGGGTGGCGGCGACCGTGCCCGTGGCCGTCCTCGTCGAGCACTTCGGCGGCTCGGTCGTGGAGGAACGCGAGCTCCGGCGTCAGTTCGGCGCCGAGTACGCGGTACGCCGAGCGGGTGCCGCGTACGTGCGGCGGCCGGGCGGCGGAGGCCCAGCGCGGCTACTTCGTGACGGAGTTGCGTGAGGCGGGCTTCGACGCGGCGGGCTTCGCGGCCGCCGACTTCGACGCCGAGGACGGACGCGGCGAGCGCACGGTCGTGGGCTTCGACGAGGCCGCCGCCTCCGCGGCATCCGCCACCGGCTTCGCGATCGGCGTGAGCCGGGCGAGCTGGGTGACGTGCTGCGGGCCGAGCTCGTCGAGCGTGGCGACCTCGAGCAGCTTCATCGTGCGCACGATCTCGGTGCGGAGGATCGCGATCGTCTTGTCGACGCCGCGACGGCCGCCGGCCATGAGGCCGTAGAGGTACGCGCGGCCGATGAGCGTGAAGCGCGCGCCGAGCGCGATCGACGCGACGATGTCGGCGCCCGACATGATGCCCGTGTCGAGGTGCACCTCCATGTCCGAGCCGACCTCGCGCACGACGTGCGGCAGCAGGTGGAAGGGGATCGGCGCGCGGTCGAGCTGGCGGCCGCCGTGGTTCGAGAGCACGATGCCGTCGACGCCCTTGCCGGCGAGGATCTTCGCGTCCTCGACGGTCTGCACGCCCTTGACCATGATCTTGCCGGGCCAGATCTCGCGGATGATGTCGAGGTCCTCGAGCGAGATCGTCGGGTCCATCGCGGAGTCGAGCAGCTCGCCGACCGTGCCGCCCGTCGACGAGAGCGACGCGAACTCGAGCTTCGGCGTCGTGAGGAAGTTGATCCACCACGCCGGGCGGGGGATCGCGTTGATGATGGTGCCGGGCGTGAGCTGCGGCGGGATCGAGAAGCCGTTGCGCTTGTCGCGCAGGCGCGCACCGGCGACGGGCGTGTCGACCGTGAAGAACAGGGTGTCGAAACCGGCGGATGCCGCACGGCGGGCGAGCTCGTACGAGATCTCGCGGTTGCGCATCACGTAGAGCTGGAACCAGTTGCGCCCGTGGGGGTTCGCGGCCTTCACGCCCTCGATCGAGGTCGTGCCGAGCGTCGAGAGCGTGAACGGGATGCCCGCGGCGCCCGCGGCGCCGGCGCCGGCCTCCTCGCCCTCGGTCTGCATGAGGCGGGTGAACCCGTCGGGGCGATGCCGAAGGGCAGCGCGCTCGGGCCGCCGAGCACCTCGCGGGTCGTGTCGACCACGGGCACGTTGCGCAGGATCGACGGGTGGAACTCGATGTCCTGGAACGCCTGGCGGGCGCGCGCGAGCGAGAGCTCGCCCTCGGCGGCGCCCTCGGTGTAGTCGAACGGCGCCTTCGGCGTGCGGCGCTTCGCGATCGCGCGCAGGTCGGCGATCGTCAGCGCCTTCTCGAGCCGCCGGTCGGTGGCGTTGAGCGTGGGCGTCTTGAAGCGCATGAGCTCGGCGAGCTCTCTCACGTTGGGGAGTTGGCGCTGGACCATGGTGCTGGTGCTCTCTCTCGTTCAGCTCGGGGAAGGGGTCGGGATCGGGTCGATGAAGGTCTCGGCGTAGTAGCCCGAGATGTGGTCGTGGATGCGCGTGCGCGCCGCCGTGGCATCCGCTGCCGTGATCGCCTCGAGGATGCCGCGGTGCTCGGCCCGCAGGCGGGCGGAGGTCGCGCTCCAGTCGGCGATCGTGGCCGACGCCCGCGCGGGCGTACCCCTCGATGCCGCTGCGCAGGCCGGCCATCGTGGCGGTGATCACCTGGTTGCCGGATGCCTCGGCGAGGGCGAGGTGGAACGCCGCGTCGAGCGCGAGGAACTCCGACGGCGTGAGGTCGGGCGCGTCCATGGCGTCGAGCAGGACCTCGGCGCCCGACAGGTCGGGACGCGGGCGTCGCCTCGGCGAGGTCGCCGGCGACCGACGTCTCGAGGATGAGCCGGGTGCGCACGATGTCGGCGACCGGGAAGCCGCGCGCCGCGACCTGCAGGCGCATGAGCGCGCTCATGCCGCCGCCCGGCGTGGAGATGATGATCGCGCCCGCGCTCGGCCCCGATCCGGTCTGGGTGCGGATGAGGCCGAGCACCTCGAGCACGCGCAGCGCCTCGCGGACGCTCGAGCGCCCGACGCCGAGTTCGGCCGAGAGCGCGCGCTCGCCGGGGAGGCGGTCGCCCGGGGCGAGCTCGCCGCTCAGCAGGCGGGACTCGACGTGCTCGAGCACGACCTGCCAGGCGCGCGGGGAGTCGGATGCCACGGGCAGTGCGCGTCGGCGGTCATGCCGTCATCGTCGCTCGTCGCTACCTCCTCGCCGCCTCGCTGTGGTCTGACCACACTAGCAGATGTGGTCAGACCACACGAGTCCAAGGGCGCGCGAGAGCCGACCTCGTGTGGTCAGGCGGCACCGATGGCGCGGTCGAGCGCGTC
>CAWHKF010000009.1:0-706826 GCA_963829895.1 uncultured Actinomycetota bacterium
CGGGCACTAGCGGCCCGACGCGCTCGGCTCTACGTTTGCCCTAACAGCAGTGGACGGAGGACCACAGTGGCCGACACCGGCTCGCTGTCATTTCCCGACGGACCCCGCACTGACCTGGAAGACGCGATCAGCGCCTTGGTCGCGCAGAGTGCCAGGGTCATGCAGACGCAGGGCCGTCTGCGGGCGCTGCTGCGCGCCAATCAAGCCGTCGTGGAGCAGAGCGATCTGGCGCTCGTGCTGCGCAGCATCGTCGAGGCCGCGGTCGAGCTCGTCGATGCACAGTACGGGGCGATGGGCGTGGTCAATCCCGAGCATGATGCGCTGGAGCAGTTCATCTACGTCGGGATGCCGGACGAGGATGCCGCCGCGATCGGGCATCTGCCCGAGGGGCGAGGCCTTCTCGGCGCGCTGATCTCCGACCCCCGGCCGATTCGCCTGGCCGAGATGGCCGGCGATGCCCGCGCGGCCGGCTTTCCGCCCCACCATCCCCCCATGCACTCGTTCTTGGGTGTGCCCGTCCGCGTCCGAACCGAGGTGTTCGGAAACCTGCTACCTGACCAACCATCAAGACGGCGGATTCAGTGACGAGGACGAGCAGCTGCTGGAGGCGCTCGCAGCGACGGCGGGGTTCGCCATCGAGAATGCGCGACTGCTCTCGGAGGCGAAGGTGCGTGCCCATTGGATGACGGCGGCGGCCGAGCTTTCTGCCGCAATACTCTCCACCGCCACCGCCATGGCGCTGGATCTGCTCGTGACAAGGGTGAAAGAGGTCTCGGGGGCGGAGCAGGTCACCGTCCTCGTGCCCAGCCAGGACGACGGCCGGTTCCGGGTGGCGGCGATGAACGGCGAGGCGGAAGGCGCACTGCGTGCCGCGGTGATCGACCCGGGCGCGGTGTTCGCCGGCCGGGTGCTGGATGATCCCCGGCCTCACTCGCAGCCGCGACGGCCGATCACCGACGACCCCCTTCTCGTCAGCCGCGAGGGAGTGAGCGGGCCGGTGTTGGCGATCCCGTTGCAGAACGGGCCGCTGTTCTGGGGCGTGCTGTGCATCGCCCGGGGCCCCGACGGCACCCGGTTCACGCCCGCGGAGATGGAGGGGGCGGTCGATCTCGGCTCGCGTGCGAGCATCGCGATCGAGCTTGCGCGTGCCGGAGAGGAGGCGCAGCGCGCGCTCCTGGCCGACGATCGACGCCGGATCGCGCGCGACCTGCACGATCACGTCATCCAGCAGCTCTTCGGTGCCGGACTCGGCCTGCAGGCCCTCGCCGGCAGCATCGGTCCCGGCCCGGCGGCTGACGGCCTCGGCGAGGCGATCGACCAGCTCGACGACGCGATCGCGCAGATCAGAACCGTCATCTTCGCGCTCTCGCACCGCGACGACACGTCCGTGCGCCATCGCGTCCTCGACGTGGTCGGCGAGGGTCTCGAGCGGCGCGCGCCGGCCGCCGGCGATCAGGTTCAACGGTCCGGTCGATCTCCTCGTCCGCGACGAGCTCGCAACCGACGTCGTCGCCGTCGCCCGCGAGCTCCTTTCCAACGCCACCCGCCATGCCCAGGCGGACCACGTCTCGCTCGAAGTCACCGCGGCCGATGACAGGGTCGCCGTCATCGTCGAAGACGATGGCGGCGGCATTCCCGAGCATGCCGCGCTCAGCGGACTGGAGAACCTGCGTCACCGCGCTGAGCGACGGCGGGGCTCGTTCGTCGTGGAGTCCTCCCCCGCCGGAACGACGGCTCGCTGGAGCGCCCTGACCGGGTCGGCAGCGGGCACCACCGAGAGAGGACGGATGATCACGGTCTTCCTCGTCGACGACCACGAGATCGTCCGCCGCGGACTCGCCGGGCTCATCAGTGCGGAGCCGGACATGGAGGTGATCGGCGAAGCCGGCACCGCCCGCCAGTCGCTGGGCCGGATCGAAGCGACCCGGCCGGACGTGGCCGTGCTCGATGTGCGACTCCCCGACGGCAGCGGCATCGACGTGTGCCGGGACGTCCGCTCGCGTCTGCCGTCGGTGGCGTGCCTGATCCTCACGGCCTACGACGACGACACCGCCGTCTCCGCATCGGTGCTCGCGGGCGCCGCCGGCTACGTGCTGAAGAACATCGGTGGATCCGGCCTGGTGGATGCGATCCGCGCCGTGGCCGGAGGGCGCATCCTGCTCGACCCCGACGCCGTGATGCGCGCGAAGGCCGGCATGCACCATCGAGCAGACGAGGACCCCCGCCTGGGCTCACTGGGGCTGCGGGAGCGGCAGACGCTCAAACTGATCGCCGACGGTCTGACGAACCGGCAGATCGGCGAACATCTGGGCATCGCCGAGAAGACGGTGAAGAACTACGTCTCGTCGATGCTGAGCAAGCTCGGCCTGGAGCGCCGGACGCAGGCCGCCATCTTCCAACTCGAGCACCCCGACCCCGACTAGCAGCGCTTCCCGCCCGCACGCCGGCGCCGTCGTCTGCCGACAGGACCTGTCGAGGCCCTCACTCCGCGTACGCCGACGCTGCAGACGTCGTGAGATCCGGCTCGATGCTCTCCGTGCGCACCGACGGCACGACGCACACCGGGCAGTCCGCCCTCCAGAGCACCTCCTGTGCCACAGAGCCGAGCAGCGCTCCGGCCAGCACTCCTCTGCGATGCGTTCCGATGAGAAGCAGCGAAGATCTCGAGGTGAACCGGAGCAGCGCCGCCGATCGGCTGTCGCGGATCAGCTCCTTCGTGACCGAGAGAGTGGGGCGGTGGCGCAGCACTCGCTGCGCGGCGGCGTCGAGTATCCGACGGTGCTCATCGATCACCACCTCGGGATCCACGGTGAGCGCCGTGCCGTAGTCGAACGTGGGGCTGGGCATGAGCCACGAGTGCACGAGACGCAGCCCTACCCCCGTCGTGCCGGCTTCCGCGATGCCGAAGTCCAGCGCGGCGTCCGAGGAACCGTCATCCGCGATGCCCACCGTCACTGGATCGTCGCCCTCGGTCCATCCGGCAGGGACGATGCACACCGGCGTCTGCAGTCGGAGGCTCAGGCGCAGCGGTGTCCATCCGTTCGCCGCGGCTCGTATCGGATGCCCGGTGTGGATGCCGATCACGACGAGGTCCGCCCCCTCCGCGGCTTCCGCGAGCGAGGTGGTCACCGTTCCGTCGAGCCGATGCAGTTCGACCTCGAGACCCGGAATCCGCTCCCGAAGAGCAGCTTCCGCCTCCGCGAGCCGCTCGACGCCCGGGGTGCGATCCTTCGTGGAAGGTGAGGCCACCAGAACGACATCGACCTTGGTCATGCCACGGGTGGAACGCGCCGCCGTCCAGTTGAGCGCCGAGATGGCGGCTGGGCTGCCGTCGTAGCCGAGGACGATGCGCTCCATGGGAATCTCCTCTCCTGCGGCGCCGGTGCGGCTCCTCTGTCGAACGTAGGCCGGCCGAACTCGCGCGGCCGGGACGTAGGTCCCGTCTGGCGGACGCGGCACGTCACACAGGACCAAAGCCCCGCGACGATTTCGGCTGATGCGGTCGACTGGGAGAAAGAAGGACGACACCATGTCTCACGTGGCGAACCGCTTCACCGGATGCACCATCATCGTCACGGGCGGAGGGGCCGGCATCGGCAGAGCCACAGTCGAGCGCCTCGTTGCGGAGGGCGGTCGGGTGGTCGCGGTCGACGTGTAGCAGACCGCCTGACTTCCCTCGAAGACGAGGTCGAGGGCGACATCACGACGGTAGCCGCCGACATCACCGATCCTTCGTCCGCCGCAGAGATCCTCGATGCCGCCGGACCGCGGATCGACGGGCTTGCCAACGTCGCGGGGATCATGGACGGCTTCGAGCCGACCGCCGAGATCGCCGACGCGACGTGGGACCGAGTCCTCGCCGTCAATCTCACGGCCATGATGCGGCTGACGCGCGCCGTGCTCACTCCGATGCTCGAGCGGGGGATGGAAGCATCGTCAACGTCGGCTCCGAGGCGGGCCAGCGCGGCTCCGCTGCCGGCACGCCGTACACGACGTCGAAGCATGCCGTGAACGGATTCACCAGGAGCACCGCGTTCTTCTACACGCCGAAGGGCATCCGCTGCAACGCCGTCGCGCCAGGACCCGTCGCGACCAGCATCGAAGCGCCGTTCCACTCCCAGTGGGCCGGAGAACGTCTCGGACCGCTGTTCCAGACCAATATCCCGCGCGTCGCTCGTCCCGAGGAGCTCGCCGCCGCCATCACCTGGCTGCTGAGCGACGACGCATCGAATGTGTCGGGCGCCATCCTCTCGGTCGACGGGGGCTGGGCCTCGATCTGACCCACCCGCCTCGGTCGGATCACGACCACGACCACGCGTGTGGCCGTGGCCGGTTGCGCCTCAGACCTTGACGCGGACCGTTCCGCCAGCCGGAGCCACGTCTCGACGATGGCGTCGGCGTTGAGCGACATCGAATCGATGCCGCGGGCCAGCAGCCACTCCGCCAGGTCAGGGTGGTCCGAGGGGCCTTGGCCGCAGATCCCGATGTACTTGCCCCGCCGGGTGCACGCTTCGATGGCGCGTTCCAGCAGATAGAGCACCGCCGGGTCGCGCTCGTCGAAGGATCGCGGCGACCAGGGCGGAGTCGCGGTCGACGCCGAGGGTCAGCTGGGTCAAGTCGTTCGAGCCGATGGAGAACCCGTCGAAGTGGTCGAGGAAGGCATCCGCCAGCAGCGCGTTGGAAGGGATCTCGCACATCATCACGACTTCGAGACCGTTCTCGCCGCGGCGAAGGCCGTTCTCCGCGAGGAGGGCGATGGTCGCCGCCGCCTCCTCGACGGTGCGGACGAACGGGATCATGATCTTGAGATTCGTGAGGCCCATCCGGTCGCGGACGTGGCGCATGGCCTCGCACTCCATGTCGAAACAGGCGCGGAAGCTCGGGGTGGTGTAGCGGGATGCCCCGCGCCACCCGAGCATCGGATTCTCTTCGTGGGGCTCGAAGAGGTCACCGCCGAGAAGCCCGGCGTACTCGTTGGTCTTGAAGTCGCTCATCCGGACGATGACGGGCTTGGGTGCGAAGGCGGCGGCGATGGTCGAGACGCCCTCCGCCACCCGCTGCACGAAGAAGTCGCGGGGAGAGGGTAGGCACGCCGTCCTCTGCGCGACCTCGCTCTTCAGCGGTTCCGGCGAGCGCGTCGAATTCGGCGAGCGCGCGCGGGTGGATGCCGATCGCGCGGTTGATGATGAACTCCAGTCGAGCGAGGCCGACGCCGCGGTTGGGCAGCTGTGCGAGGGTGAACGCCTGGTCGGGCACGCCGACGTTCAGCATGAGATCGACCGCGAGCTCGGGGATCCGATCCAGCGGGGTCTCTTCGATGGCGTAGTCGAGGATGCCTCGGTAGACGAGCCCGTCGTCGCCTTCCGAGCAGGCCACGGTCACGCCGGTCCCATCCGTCAGTGTCGCGGTTCCCGTCCCGGTTCCCACGACCGCGGGGATCCCCAGCTCCCGCGCGACGATGGCGGCGTGGCAGGTCCGGCCGCCGCTGTCGGTGACGATCGCCGAAGCCATCCTCATGATGGGCTCCCAGTCGGGGTCCGTGCGGTCGGCGACCAGCACATCGCCGGCTTGGAAGAGATGCATCAGCGCTGAGGTCGTGCATCACCCGCACCGGGCCGTGGCCGATCTTCTCGCCGACGGCGCGGCCCGAGGCGATCACATCGCCACGAGCTCGCAGCACGTAGCGGCGCAGGACACTGCTGTCCCTCCGGGTGACGACGGTCTCGGGTCGGGCCTGCACGATGTACAGCGTTCCGTCCACGCCGTCGAGCGCCCATTCGATGTCCATCGGGCGGCCGTAGTGGGACTCGATCGCGAGGGCGCCGCGCGCCAGTTCCTCCACCTGCTCGTCGTGAGGCTGAATCGCGCACGGTCACCGGAGGCGACGTCGGTGAGGACCGTGCTGTCGCCGACTCGCGTGCCCGCCGCATAGCGGAGCGCGACCGCCTTGGTTCCCAGCTCGCGGCGGAGGATGGACGGCCGTGCCGCGCGGAGAGCCGGCTTGTACACGTAGAACTCGTCGGGGTTCACGGCCCCCTGCACCACCGTCTCGCCCAGACCGTAGGCGCCCGTGATGAACACGACGTCGTCGAAGCCGGACTCGGTGTCGATCGTGAACATCACTCCCGAAGCGCCGACGTCGGATCGCACCATCAGCTGCACGCCGGCCGAGATCGCGATGTCGTCCTCGTCGAAGCCTCGCTGCGCGCGGTAGACCAGCGCACGGTCGGTGTAGAGCGAGGCGAAGACGCCCCGGATGGCCTCGAGGACGTTCTCGATGCCGTCGATGTTGAGGAACGTCTCCTGCTGGCCGGCGAACGACGCGTCGGGCAGATCCTCCGCCGTCGCAGAGGATCGCACCGGCCCAGGTGACCTGGTCGGGATGCGCCTGTTCGGCGACCAGCGTCGCGTACGCCGAGCGGATGTCGTCGTTCAGGTCGGCGGGAAACGGCTGGCCCTCGATCCAGGTGCGGATGCGCTGCCGCCACCGCGCCAGCTCGCGGACGTCGCTGGTATCGAGGTCCGTCAGCTGCGGCGCGGATCCGTGCGGAGAGATCGCCGTGCGCGAGGAAGGCGCGGTACGCATCGGCAGTCGTCGCGAAGCCGTCCGGGAACGCGGACGCCCGCACTGTGGAGTACGCGAGACCATCTCGCCGAGCGACGCGTTCTTGCCGCCGACGCGGGGCAGGTCGGACATCGTGATGTCGCGGAACCAGAGCAGATTGGACATGTCGTGCGTCTCCTATGACAAGAGCCATGAGCAGAGCGCGAGCCGAAGCGAACCCGACCGCGGCGCGATCAGAGCGTGTGCGCTCTGAGGCCATGCTCTTCACGCGCGCACGGGAGCGCAGGGACGAAGGTCCCGCCGCGGGCCGCGGGACGTTCGACCCAGTCTTCGCCGAGCCGATCGCAGAGTCGGTGCATCAACGACGGAAGGAGCGGACGGTGAACACACTGATCGTGTACGAGTCGATGTTCGGGAACACGCGCAAGCTCGCGGAGGCGATGGCAGAGGCGCTGGAGACGTCGGGGGCGGACGTCACCGTCTCACCCGCGTGCGATGCACCGGCCGACCTGAGCGACTACACGCTGGTCATCGTCGGAGCGCCCACGCACGCGCACAGCCTCCCCCGACCGAAGTCGCGTGCCGAGGCCGCGGAGTGGGCGGTCGATCCGACGAAGAAGCTCAGCCTCGAGGAGACGGCTCGCGCCACGGGAGTGCGCGAGTGGCTCGAAGGGATCATGCTCGTCGGCAACCCCCGATTCGCGGTGTTCTCGACGCGGGTCGACATCCCGCGCATCTTCTCGGGCGATGCGGCCGCAGCGATCACGAAAGGGCTCCGCCGCCGGCTGGCTGACGTGGACGCCCACGCGACTTCCTCGTCGGTACGGACAATCGGCTGCTCGATGGCGAGGACGATCGCGCGCGCGAGTGGGCCGGCGGACTCGTCGTCGTCCCCAGCGCATAGCGGCGGCGGCTCAGCATGAACAGTCGATCCGCGGCCGGCCTGCGTCCGGCCCCCAGGACGACGCCGCTGCCCCGGGTGGCGAGAGCCAGCCTGCAGTGACGGAAGCCGGATGAGCACGTACGTGCCGGTAAGCGGGGTCCCCGCGCGAACGGTCGCGTTCGTGACATCGCGTTCGGGATCTCGTGGAGCCTGTGGGCCCTGCACCCGCTCGTTGCGCACGACCAGGGCATCGCACTCACACTGGACCAGCTCGCGACCTTCGGGCCGGCAGCCGCGGCACTGCTCGTGGCCGACCGGCGGGTCGCCACCAGCGGCACCGCGACCAGCTCCCGCGATTGCGGGTCATCCTCGCCGCGCTCGCAACCCTCACCGTCACCGTCCTGCTCCTCGTGCCGCGATGGGCGGATGTGTCATCCCCGATCGCGGGCGCGCTGCTGGTCGCGCTCACCGCACTCCCCGCAGCGCTCGTCTGGATCTCGGGAAGCCGCAACCCTCGTTTCGCGACGCTGCTCTCCAGCATCCTGTCGCCGCGTTCGCCGTGGTGGACATACCTCGTCGCCGTCCTGCTGTTCCCCGTGGCGAGCGTGCTGGGTGCGGGCATGGTGATGCTGTTCGGCGGGGACGTCGGCTCGCAGCCGCTGGTGGTCGCGGAGACATCCTGGACCGGCATCCTGGTCGTCTTCGCCGTCACTCTTCTCTTCGGCGGACCGCTCGGCGAGGAGATCGGATGGCGCGGATGGCTTCTTCCGACGATGCAGGTCCGGCTGAGTCCGCTCCTCTCCAGCCTGATCGTGGGGCTCGTCTGGGGCGTCTGGCACCTACCGCTCCACCTGCGAGGCGTCTACGACGCCGCGCATGGGCACAGGTCTGGCGGGCTTCGCGCTGCGCATCGCGAGCAGCTGCCTGCTCGCCGTGATCTTCACCTGGCTGTACAACCGGTCGCGCGCCGGACTGCTCGTCGTGATCCTGCTGCACACCTCTGTGAACAACACCTCGGGATACTGGCTGCCGGTGAACATAGGTCTCACGGCGATGCTGCTCGTCATCGCCATCCTCGATGGTGGTCACGGACCGGATGTACGTCCGGCCGCCCCAGGCGTCGCATCGCCGCAGCACCTGGATCCCTGCATGACCTGGCACGAATCTCACGGACCTCGTGAAGGGCGAAGGCCTCCGGCGTCCGCTCCGACGCCGCCATCCTCGACAGCGGCGTATCTCCTCGATGAAGAGGAGGTGCTCGCTCGATACCGCACGCGTCGCGAAGGGCTCACATCGGAGGAGGTCGTCGAGCGCCGCGCGGAACATGGCGACAATGTGATCGTCCGCGTGCACACCAAGCCGTGGTCCGGCGGTATCTCCGCCAGTTCAAGGACTGGATGATCGTGCTGCTGCTCGTCTGCGCCGCCATCACCGCCTACCTCGGTGATGCGCTCACATCCGGGGTCCTGATGCTGCTGGTCCTGCTCAACACGTCGATCGGGTTCTTCCAGGAGTATCGATCGGGCAAGACGATGGAGGCTCTGCAGCATCTGGCGCTGTCGCAGAGCCAGGTGCTGCGGGACGGCACCCTCACCGAACTCGACTCGACCGAGCTGGTCGTCGGCGACGTCGTCCGGCTGACGGAGGGCGCTTCCGTGCCGGCGGACATACGACTGCTCGAGGCGAGCGCGTTCTCCACCAACGAATTCGCACTGACGGGCGAGAGCGACCCGACCCGCAAGTACACGCACCGCATCGCGACCGAAGTCATGGTCGCCGAGAGGCACAACGTCGCGCACGCCGGCACCACCGTGGCGACCGGCGAGGCGATCGGCGTCGTGGTCGCAACGGGAACCCATTCGGAAGCTCGGTCGCATCGCACAACTCGCCGACGCGGCACCGCAGGCCATCAGCCCGCTGCAGCGTGAGATGGGCCACATCGGCAAAGTGATCACGTACGCCACGTTCAGCCTCGCGCTGGTTCTCCTGGTGCTCGCGGTCTGGGCGGATCTTCCGCTGCACGAGGCAGTGCTGTTCACCGTGGGATTCGCCAGCGCCGTGATCCCCCAAGGGCTTCCGGCCGAGGTCAATACCGCTTTGGCGCAGGCCGCTTCCACCCTCGCCGGTCGCAACGCGCTCGTGAAGCGATTGAGCGCCGTCGAGACGCTCGGCTCACCGAGGTGATCTGCACCGACAAGACCGGAACCCTCACCAAGAACGAGATGACCGTCACCGAACTCGTGGTGGCCGGGCGCGAGTACACGGTGGGCGGCACCGGCTACGAGCCACCGGCGATGTCGAGGGGGCAGCGGATGACAGCGCTGAGGCATCGAACGATCGCGCCCGCCTCATCGCCTTCCTCCTGGTGGGCGTACTCGCGAGCAACGCTCGATGCTTCCGCCCGACGAGAAGCACCCGGGCTGGCACATCCTCGGCGACCCCACCGAGGCGGCGCTCCTCACCGTCGCCGCGGAAGGCGGGGATCGACCCTCCCCGGAGCGGCGAGAACAATGAAAGTGCGAGAGTTCCCCTTCGACTCGGCACGCAAGCTGATGACGGCCATCCGTGAATCCCCCGGCGGCGCCCTGACTGCCTACGTGAAGGGCGCGCCGGAGTCGGTCGTCGCGCGAGCCAGCCACATCGACGACGGAGACGGAGTCCGTCGCCTCACGGATGCCGACAGAGAGTCCTTCCTCGCTCTCCACATCGCAAGATCCGACCGTGGGCTGCGCAACCTCGCGTACGCCTCGCGCGCCGCGACGCCCGCCGACGTCGCCGCAGTCGACCCGCAGTCCGTCGAGACGGGGCTGGTGCTTCTGGGACTCGTGTCGATGGTCGATCCCATTCGCGACGAGGTGCCGGGCGCGATGCGGCGCGCGATCGACGCCGGTCTCAAGGTGAACATCATCACCGGGGACTTCTCTCGCACGGCCGAGGCCGTCGCTCGCCAGGCAGGACTCGATCACGACCATGCGCTGACGGTCGTCACCGAAGACGAGCTGCACGTGGTCCGCGCGACGAAGAGGTCCTCTCGCGGGCGCTCGCGGGCGGCACCGTCTGAGCGCGTGGATCCCACCGACAAGACACGCATCGTCGAACTGGTCAAGAAGTCGGGGCTGCATCGTGGCCGTCACGGGCGACGGCATCAACGATGCCCCGGCACTGCGGCACGCCAGCATCGGGGTCGCCATGGGCGCATCCGGCACCGACGTCGCGAAAGAGGCAGCCGAGATCGTGCTGCTCGACGACAGTTTCTCGACCCTGGTCGGCGCCGTCGAGCAGGGCCGGGTGATCTACGCGAACATCAGCAAGGGCGTGATCAGCTGTCTCACGTCGAACGCCGCCGAACTCGTCGTCAACATCGTGAGCCTCGTCCTCGCCACGGTCGCCGGTCTGCCGCTCGCGATCAACGTCATGCAGATCCTCGCCATCGACCTGTTGGGCGAGCTGCTGCCCATCGCCGCGCTGGGGCGCGATCCCGAGGAAGGCTCGGTGATGAAGCACGCACCCCGAGACCCGAAATCGCACATCGTCGGGCTTCGCAGCATCGGCAACCTGATGTACGCGGGTTCGATCATCGGCGTGCTGGCGATCGGAAACTACCTGCTGTTCTTCCAACGAGAAGGATCGGCCCCCTTCGCCGGGCCCGTCGACGCGTCACTGGTCGCACAGGCGACCACCATGACCTACGTCACGGTGCTCGTGTGCCAGTTCTTCAACATCACGCAGCGGCGGAGCGAGCGCGGGCTGTTCACGCGCTACATCTTCTCGAATCCGACCTACTGGCTCGCCTGCGTTGCGGGCATCGCCATCATGCTTGCCATCGTCTACGTGCCCTGGCTGCAGGTGGCCTTCCGCACCGGCCCCCTCGACGCCACGGACTGGGGTTTCGTGCTGCTCGCCGCTGTGATCTTCGTCGCGATCCGAGAAGCCGGGATCACGCTGCGCAGACGCGATCGCCGTGCGCACGGTGGAGGCCGCTGACGCGCGCTCCGCCACGATCGCCCGCGGCAGGAGTCGGGTCGACGACGACGGGAAGCGCCGCATCGACGCCCCGCGGGACCAAGGACCCTGAGATCGCATGCGACACGGTCCTAACGTGTGGTCATGGCGGCTCTCCCTGCAAAGGATGGCGTTCGAATCCAGGACGGCAGCACGACACCGGAACCGGGTGGGGGAAACCGTCTGCGCGCGCCGGACCGTCGGTGGCTGGCATCCTGGATCTGGATCGTCGCAGCTGGTGAGGCACTCGGATTCCTTGCCCCCGCGACCGTGGGTGTGGTCTTCTCGCAATCAACCGCCCTCGTCCCCCTCCTCTTGATCGGCGGGGCCATCGAGGGTGCGGTGCTCGGCTCGGCGCAGGCGATCGTCCTGCGGCGGCGACTGCCGCGACTGCGCGCGACAGCCTGGGTCGCGCTGACCGCAGCCGGCGCGGTCGTCGCGTACGCCGCGGGCATGATTCCCTCCAGCACGGCAGACATCTGGACCAGTTGGGCGTGGCCGGCGCAGGCGGCGTTGTTCGCAGGGGTTGCGGTCGTGCTGCTTCTGTCCATCGGTACTGCACAGTGGCTGGAGCTGCGTCGTCACGTTCAGCGCGCCGTCTGGTGGATTCCGGGGACGGCGGCCGCATGGCTGGTGGCACTGGCGCTGTTCTTCGCGATCACGACTCCGCTGTGGCACTCCGGGCAGGCGGTCGCCATCGCTGTCTTGGTGGGAGTGGTCGCAGGGCTCGCGATGGCGGCAATGATGGCCACCATCACCGGGCTGATCCTCCTCCTGCTCCTACGTGCGCCGTGACTGCGGGGGCCCACCGAACCGCGACCTCGTGCGGGAGCCGAGGGCGGCAGCGGCGCGTTCGGCGATCCTGATGCACCGCCGTCTGCTCATGGTCGAGCGCCGTGACGAGTCGATCCCCGGACGTCGCTCGTCGAACTTCAGGCGGCTGTCCGACGGGCGAGCGTCTACGATTGCGGGGTGCGTCCTTCCGGCGCGACGGCGAGACGGACCTGGAGTACAAATGGCGGTCCTCGGTACGCGCGATGCGCTGCGGCGGAACAACGTGACGGTTTCCGGCGCCGCCGACGGCCGCGCCATGATCTTCGCGCACGGATTCGGATGCAGTCAGGCGACGTGGGAACTTGTCGCTCCGCACTTCGAGGCCGACCACAAGGTGATCCTGTTCGACCACGTCGGCGCAGGCGGATCGGATGCGTCGGCATATGATCCGGGCAAGTACGACTCGCTGCATGGCTACGCCGAGGATGTGCTCGAGATCCTGGACACGCTGGACGTGACGGATGCGGTGTTCGTCGGTCACTCCGTCAGCGCGATGATCGGCATCCTGGCTGCCAACCGCGACCCGTCCCGTTTCGGCGCGCTGGTGCTCGTCGGTCCGTCACCGCGGTATGTCAACGACGGCTCGTATCGCGGCGGGTTCGAGCCCGCCGACATCGCGTCGCTGCTGGACTCCCTCGACAGCAACTATCTGGGCTGGTCCCGCACCATGGCTCCCGTCATCATGGGGAACCCGCAGCGGCCCGAGCTGGGCGATCAGCTGACGGCGAGCTTCTGCGCCATCGATCCGGATATCGCGCGGCATTTCGCCCACGTGACCTTCCTCTCCGACAATCGTGCCGACCTCCCCCTCGTGACGGTGCCGACGCTGGTGCTGCAGTGCAGCGCGGACGCCATCGCTCCCGTCGAAGTCGGGCGATACATGCACGCGGCGATCACGGGCAGCACCCTGTCGGTGCTCAAGGCGACCGGGCACGTGCCGATCCTGTCGGCACCCGACGAGGTGGTCGCTCAGATCCGCGGGTATCTCGAGTGACGCCGACGAGTGACCCCGGGTGGTTCCACAACGCGCCCTGCGGCCTGATCGCCACCTCTCTCGAGGGTGTCATCCTCGAGGCGAACGACACGATGCTCGACTGGACCGGCTTCAGCTCGGAACAGATCAAGGGCCGATCGTTCGCATCGCTCCTCGATCCGGGAAGCCAGCTGTTCTACGAGACCAGGCACGCGCAGGCCCTGCCCTTGCAAGGTCGGCTGAACGAGGTCGCGCTCACGATGCTCGGGGCGGACGGCGCCCCGCTGCACGTCCTGATCAACTCGATCCTCGACGAGGCGGCGGGGATGATCCGCATCGCGGTGTTCAATGCGTCCGGGCGCATCGAGTACGAGCGGGACCTCCTGCACGCGCGCCGGGCGGCGGAGTCGTCCGAGGCGCAGGTGCGGGTCCTGCAGGAGGTGTCGCGCACCTTCGGCGTCAGCGCGAGCGACGAAGATGTCGCGCATTCCTTCGCCGACGTCGCCAGAACTGCGTTCGCCGCGCGCGACGCGGGAGTGCTGCTGCTCGACGACGACGGCGAACTGACCCTGGTCGGAGGCACCAATCCGCTCGCGGGGCTGGTTCGGCCGGTCGTCAGCCTTCGTAACAGCCCGGACGTGGTCGTGGTCGACGAAGAGACCGCGACCCGTGAATTCCCCGAGCTCGCCACGGCGCTGCGCGCGACACGACTGGCGGCGGTCAGCGTGATGCCGCTGCTCGACGACCGTCGGCGGCTGGGAATCCTGGTCTGCTTCTTCGGACGTGCCCGGCAGTTCGACGACCGGTTCTTCGCACTGCAGAAGGCGCTGGGACGCCAAGCGTCGCAGACGCTGGTGCGCGTGAGACTGCAGCGCCAACTGGCCTTCCTGGCGCTGCACGACCAGCTCACCGGCGTCGCCAACCGGCAGCTTCTCGAGCAGAGCCTCGCGGAAGCCCTGGAGGCGGCATCCGCTCGCGATGAACCACTTGCCGTGCTGTTCCTCGATGTCGACGATTTCAAGTCGATCAACGACCGGTTCGGCCACGCCGTCGGTGACATGGTGCTCGTGGAACTGGCTCTCAGGCTGAGCGCCGGAGTTCGCTCCGAGGACGTGGTGGGCCGGATCGGCGGCGACGAGTTCGTCGCCATCTGCGCGAATGCCGACGATGCCGCGGCGACGAGCATCGCCGAGCGCATCCTGCGTCTCACGAGCGAGCCGATCATGATCGCGGCGGGGCAGATCTCGGCGTCCGTGAGCGTCGGTGTATCGATGTTCCACCCCGGGGTGCATCCCCGCCCCGCACCCGAGCAGCTGCTGGTACGCGCCGACCGCGCGATGTACGAGTCGAAGGGCGCCGGCAAGAACCGGTTCAGCTTCGAGCGGTGAGGGGCGGCGGTCAGTCGTCCCCTTGCTCGTCGTCGTCCTGTTCCTGCTGTTCCTCGAGGCGCTTCTGCTCCTCCTCGGCCTGTTTGCGCTGCTCCTCCTCCAGCTTCTTCTGTGCTTCCTCAGCCTCCTTCCGCGCTTCTTCGGCCGCCTTGCGCTCTTCCTTGGTCATGCCGGGATCATCGACGACGGTGTCGTTGCCGGTGTCCTCCGCGGGCGGCGGAGAATCGGACGGTTCAGTGACAGCGGGGACCGGCGCAGGCGTGTCTGGGGACCCGCCGGGCGCAACCGCACCGATGACCACCGCGATCACGACGGCCACGGCGGCGAGTGCGCCGCCGATCACCGCCAGCAGACGAGTGGGCCGGCCGCCGCGCACGGAGCTGCCGCCTCCCGCAGAAGCGACCGGCACAGGCGATGCACCGGCGCTGGCCGCCGCACCGCCCACGAGCGCCCCCGCCGCAGGCGCGACCAGCGTGGCAGCGGTCAGGGGAACGGTGGCCGTGGTGCCTGGCGCCGACGTGTCGACCGCGCCGGCCGGATCGGTGAGCGCGCCCGCCGCGGTCGCCACTTCGGCCGCTGTCGGCCGGTTCTGCGGTTCGGCGTCCAACATGCGCATGAGGAGCTCACGCCAGCGGAGATCGAGCGCCGCGGGAATCGCCGGCGGGTTCTCGACGCGCGCCACCGCAGCAGCCATCCCACCCCCGTGAGGATGGGCACGCTCTCCGGTGAGCGCCTCCAGGAGCACGAGGCCGAGTGAGTAGATGTCAGACTCCGGAGCGGGCTCTCCGCCACGGATCTGCTCGGGCGCGAGATAGGCGACGGTCCCGACGACCAGCCCCGGCGACGTCAGTCGCGACGCATCGAGCAGATAGGCGATGCCGAAATCGGCCAGCTTCGCACGCGGGCGGGAACCCGGGAGCTGAGCCGGACTCAACAGGACGTTGGAGGGCTTGATGTCGCGATGGACGACACCGGCCTGATGCACGACGTGCAGCGCCTCCGCGAGCTCGGCACCCAGGTGTGCCACCGCATCGGGCGGGAGCGGACCGCCGGCGAGCTGAGAACTGAGAGTAGGCCCATCGACGAACTCCATCACCAGATACTCCGGCTGGCCGGGGATCAGGCGAGCGTCGAACAGCGTCACGAGAGACGGATGATTGAGCGAGGCGAGCACGGTCATCTCACTGCGAGCGCGCTCGGACGAGGCTCCGTCGACACCGGGGCGGATGAGCTTGATCGCCACCGTCCGGCCGAGGGCGACATCCTCAGCGCGGTAGACCCGCGCCATACCGCCCTCGCCGACGCATTCGCCCAGTCGATACCGGCCGTCCAGCAGCGCGGCCGTCTCTTCACTCTCGCCAGCTGTCATCTTTCCTCCCACCGCGCAACGCGGAACGCGGGCATCAGCGAAACTAGTCGATCTTCCGTCGCAATTCGGCAGCGCGGGCCGGCGCCGGGACGCCGGCGGATAGTCAAGGGTCTGTTCTCCTTGCCCGAATCATTCCGCTCCGGATGGGATCCGCTCCTCGCCGACCCGGTCCCTCAGCCGGCTAATCCTCGCCGCAGTGCGGCGAGGCCGTATTCGAAGGCCGCGTCGACGTCGCCGCCGAGGCGGAACGCCCCGGCGAGCTCCATGTGGATGAAGCCCGTGGCCCACGCCGTGACGAGTCTCGCGGCGTCGAGTGCGTGCGCCTCCCCCGCGACCCCGGCGGCGCTGTGCACCATGATGAGCCCCGCGCGATCGACCAGCTGCTGCGGGGCCGCCGCGGCGAAGATCAGCCGGAAGCCCTCCGGGCGTTCGTGCGCGAGCGCCCGGTAGGTGCGCGCCAGACCTTCGAGTGACCGATCGGATGCCTCGAGCCGGCGTATCAGTTCCTCCACGGTGGCGACGGCGACGGCTTCGACGAGAGCGTCACGGTCGCGGACCCGCTTGTACAGCGATGGTGCACGCACACCGACCTTCTCCGCGACCCGCTGCATGGTGAGCCCGGCGGGGCCCGACTCCTCCAGAATGTCGCGCCCGGTGGCCACGATCTCGGCGTATGACGTGCGTTCCGGCGTCGGCATGGGGCATCCCTCCATTGGCTATTGACAATAGCCATCATAGCTACGTATCATAGCCATGCCTACACCGGATCGCCACTCCCCGAAAGTTGCGCCATGAAGCTCGCACACCACCTGCACCGCATCGGCAACGACATCGTCGCCGCCTATCTCGTCGTCACCGACGACGGCGTCACCGTCATCGACGCCGGGCTTCCCGGCCACTGGAAGGACCTCGTGCGCGAGCTCGATGGTCTCGGCCTGTCGCCCGACGACGTGAAGGGCGTCGTCCTGACCCACGGCGACAGCGACCACATCGGGTTCGCCGAGCGCCTGCGCCGCGACCACGGCGTGCCCGTCTACGTGCACGAGGCGGACGCCCTGCGGGCGCGCACCGAGCGACAAGCCCAAGGTCTCCACCGGCCCGATGAAGTTCGGCCCGACCCTCGGCTTCTTCGCCTACGCACTGCGCAAGCGCGCCATGCCCACGACGTACGTGTCGGAGGTCGTCGAAGTCCGCGACGGCGACGTGCTCGAGCTGCCAGGATCGCCGGTGGTCATCGGGATGCCGGGGCACTCCCCCGGCAGCATCGCCGTCCACGTGCCCCTCGTCGAGGCCGTGTTCGTCGGCGACGCGCTCACCACCCGCCACGTCCTGACGGGCCACGAGGGCATGCAGCCCGCTCCGTTCACCGACGACCCCGACGAGGCATCGGCGTCTCTCGACCGACTCGCCGGCGTGTCCGCCTCGTGGGTTCTTCCCGGTCACGGTGCGCCCTGGCGCGGCTCACCCGCGGATGTCGCCGCCGCCGTGCGGAGCGGCGCGGCCTGAGCCGATCCGCTCCGCGTCCGGCTCCGGATCACACCGGGCGTGCCGCGGCGAACAGGTTCGCGGGGTCGTACGCGAGCTTGAGCTGGCGCAGACGCGCCCACGCCGGGCCGAAGGCGACGGCGCGGTCGGCGTCGGGCTCCTCGATGAACGTCAGGGCCAGCGCTTCCACCCGCCACGGCTCGAGCGCCGCGACGCCCGCGCGTACGGCGGCCGTGGCGGCGGGGAGCGCCTCGGCGACCGGCACCATCGAGACGGAGTGCACCAGGTACTCGCCTGCGAGCGACGCGATCGCTCCACCGCCCACCGGGCGACGATCTGCGGCGCCGCCGAGGTGCCGCAGCTCCTGCACGAAGATGCCGGGGGTCGCCGCTGCTGCGACGAACGCCTCGACCGCTGCTTCCGGGAGGTCGCCCAGCATCGCGTGATGGTTGACCGACGGCGTCGGCTCGGGCGGGTCCATGTGAACGCCGACCAGCGCGGGCGCAGGAATGCGCGCGAACGTGTCGATCTCGGGCTGCAGCGCACGCAGCGGCTCGAGCAGAGCGGATGCCGCGGCATCCGTCTCTTCGATGGCTCCGTCGATCACGACCACCGAGCGCCCCGAGAGGAAGGGCGGAAGGTCGGGCAGCGGCGGCAGGTTCAGGATGCGGAGGGTCGTCGTCGCGGTCTCGGGTGCGGACTTCGTCCACTCCGCCCACGCACGCGACACCTCGGCGGCCTGCGTGGCATCCCACAGCAGCATGCCGGCGAAGATCTCGGCGATGGGAAGCAGGTCGATCTCCATCGCGACGACGACGCCGAAGGCGCCGGAGCCGCCGCGCAGCGCCCAGAAGAGGTCGGGGTGCTCGTCTTCGCTCGCCCGCACCAGCGTGCCGTCGGCCGTCACGACCTCGATAGCGCGCACCGCGTTCACGGCGAGGCCGTGCGCCCTGGCGTAGAACGACAGGCCGCCGCTGAGCATGTAGCCGACGACCGACACGTCGCCGGCGCTCCCATGCGGTGCGGTCAGCCCGAACGGCGCGGCCGCCTCGAGCACGTCGTTCCAGAGCGAGCCGCCGAGCACGCGCGCGGTGCGCTCCGCGGCGTCCACCTCGACGCCGCGGAGGCCCCGCAGCGACACGAGCACGGTGTGACGCAGGTCGGTGCCGGCGAGCGCGCCCGCGCCGTGACCGGTCGACTGCGGAGCGATGCGCAGCCCCGCCAGTGTCGCGGCGTGCACGACGTCGATGACGTCGTCGGCCGACGCCGGCAGGGCGACGGCGAACGGATGCTGCGCCACGGCGGTGTTCCAGGGCGTGCGTGCCGCGTCGAACCCGGCGTCGCCGGGGAGCAGAACTCGATCGCCGAGCGCTGCTCGCAGCTCGGCTGCCGCTGCCCCGGCCGCAGCCCGAGGGACGTCGATCGCAAGGTCGTTGAGGGACATGGGGATGCCTTTCGGTGAGCGGATCGCGACGGAGGGTCTCGACCGGCTCCGTCATCGGGCCCGGCGCATCGGGCGCTGGCCACCCCACTGATGAGCACGACACGTCGGCCCAGATACATGGGCGACGACGCTTCTCAGCTCTCGAAGTCCTCGGGTTCGACCTCGTCGAGGAAGCGCTTGAACTCGTCCAGACGCTGCGACGCGTCGGTCTCGGTGAGCACGTCGGGCACGCCGGCCTCGGTCAGGACCTCGTCCGCGACCCACATCGGCGCACCCACGCGCGAGGCGAGCGCGATCGCGTCCGACGGCCTCGCATCGACGATGCGGTCACCGAGTGCGGTGGAGATGGTGATCTCGGCGAAGAAGGTGCCGTCCTCGATGCGCGTCACCTCGACGCGCGTCGCCGAGGCATCCAGCGCAGTGAGCATCAGGCCCATCAGGTCGTGCGCGAGCGGGCGGGGCACGTCGGCGTTCTCGACGGCGACCAGGATCGAGGTCGCCTCGAGCTGTCCGATCCAGATCGGCAGCACGAGCCCGTCGCCCGGGATCTGATCCACCGGCTTGAGCAGCAGCACGTGCTGCCCGGAGGCGTCGAGCGCGACGCCGGCCACGCGAACCTGGACCATCGCGCACCTCCTCTCGCCGCGGCATCCGTCTGCGTCGTCTTGTGTCTGGCCATCGTAGGCACGGCCGGCCGCAGTCGGACAGGGGGTCGCAGGCGTGTACCCGTTTCCGGCCTGTTCGATGCCTCAGCGCGGCGGAATGCCGGTGAGCGCCGACAGACCGTCGTTGACGCCGTAGCTCCTCACGTCGATGTCCGTCACGCCGTAACCGCGCAGCCGCTCGCTGTGGAAGGCGAGGTAGCGGTCGGCATCCGCCTTGGTCTCGAAGAGGTAGGCGCCGCCGGCGATGCCGGTCTCGGCGTCCTCGGTCCAGACCTTGAACACGAGACCTTTCTCTCCCGCGATGTCGCGTGCCAGTTCGCCGAACGCGGCGACCGCCTCCGCGCCGAACGGCCCCGCCGAGGGGAATTCGAACACCAGGAGATGTGCCATGCTGCGTCCTTCCGTCGTTGCGCGTTCTGAGATCAGGCAACCACGAGGCGCCGACAAGCCTTCCCCGGTTACATCTCATGACGTGCGCGGCGGCACGAGGCCGCGGCACTGCATTCACCGGAATGGATGCTGCGCGCGTACCGTTGCAGTCGACATGCAGCGCTTCGGAACCCTCTCGTTCGGACACTACGGCCCGCTGGGCGGCGGGCGGCAGCTCACGGCCGCCGACTCGATGCTGCAGGCGATCGACCTCGCTCAGGGAATGGACGAGCTGGGCGTGAACGGCGCGTACTTCCGCGTCCACCACTTCGCGCGCCAGCAGGCGTCGCCGATGCCGCTCCTCGCCGCGATCGCGGCGCGGACCGAGCGCATCGAGGTCGGCACCGGCGTGATCGACATGCGCTACGAGAACCCGCTGTACCTGGCGGAGGAAGCGGCGGCCGTCGACCTGATCTCCGGCGGGAGGCTCGCGCTCGGCGTGAGCCGCGGGTCACCCGAGACCGTCGTGCGCGGCTACGAGGCGTTCGGGTACACCGGGTCGGACGACCCGCGCGGCGCGGACATCGCCCGCGAGCACTTCGACCTCTTCCTGCGCGCCATCGACGGCGAAGGCCTCGCGGAGCGCGACGCCTCTTCGCCGTTCGGCGGCGGGGGCACCGGGTTGCAGCGCATCGAGCCGCACTCCCCCGGGCTGCGCTCCCGCGTGTGGTGGGGCGCCGGCAACCGCGAGTCGGCGGAGTGGGCGGGCCGTACCGGCGTGAACCTGATGTCGTCGACGCTGCTCACCTCGGCGGATGGGCGACCGTTCGACATCCTGCAGGCGGAGCAGATCGACGGCTTCCGCGCCGCGTGGCGGGAGGCGGGGCACGCGGGCGAGCCACGCGTCTCGGTGAGTCGCTCGATCTTCCCGATCACCACCGCCGAGGAGCGCATGTACTTCGGCGGACGCCAGGACGGTGACCAGATCGGCGTGATCGACGGCATCCGCTCGACCTTCGGCAAGACCTATGCCGGGGAACCCGACGAACTGGTCGAGCAGCTCCAGAACGACGCCGCCATCGCCTCGGCCGACACGCTCATGCTCACGATCCCGAGCCAGCTCGGCGTCGAGTTCAACCTGCGGATGGTCGAGTCGTTCGCGAAGTACGTCGCCCCCGAGCTCGGCTGGCAGCCGACCCGCGTCTGACGCCGCCGTGCGGAGCGCGCGGGATCGTTCGGGAGGGATCTTGACCGGTCGGTCAGTCAGGAATACCGTGGAATCGACCCCCGATCGGGAGCCATCACCGTCTCCGAAGGAGGAGATTCCGATGAACAAGTGGACTCGTTGGGAGGACTGGGTCGCCGTGGTCGTGGGCCTCGTCGCCGCAGTGGCGGCGCTGCTCATGCCGCCGATGGGAGCCTCCATGCCATGGATGCTGATCGTCGGCATTCTGCTGATCGCCGCCGGTGTCATGAACCTCGCGATGCCGGGGATGGTCGCGATGGAGTACGTGCAGCTCGCGCTCGGTGCGGTGCTGTTCGTCGCTCCGTGGCTGGGCGGTTACGCCGGCATGGATTCCGCAGCCGCCTGGATCTGCTGGATCGGCGGGGCGGTCGCGGTGATCGTCGCGGCCCTCGCCATCCGACCGGCCATGCACATGCACGACCGTTCCCTCCCGCACTGAGGTCGCCCTCCCCACTGACGTGCGCCGTCGAGACGGGGGCGCCGGACACCGCCGGCGACCCCCGCGCCTTTCCTGAGGACCCAAGATGACGCGAAGCAGGGAGAGCCGGATCCTCATCCTCGATGCGGCCGAGCGCCTCTTCGCCGAGCGCGGCTTCGACGCGACCCCGACAGGGGCGATCGCCGACCTGGCCGGCGTGCCCAAGGGGCTGCTCTTCTACTACTTCCCCAGCAAGACCGATCTGCTGCGCGCGCTGATCGGCGAACGGCTCGACCTCGATCCCATCGACACCTCCGCGCTGATCGCGGAGGGTGATCCCGCGCAGTCGCTGCTCAACGTCACGGGGAGGCTCCGCGAACTGCAGGGCGAGTCGGCGGTGCGCCGCGTCATCGTGTGGCGCGAGCACCGGACGCACCCCGAGGTGCATGCGAGGCTCCGCGACTACCGCAGCCAGCTGCAGGCGATCGTCGAGCGCGTGCTCGGCGCGAGCATCCTGCATCCGATCGCCGCACGGCGCGTGCGGATCGCGGCGGAAGCCTGGGTCGCGATCATCACGACTCCGACACTTCCGGCCTACTCGGGCGATGAGGAGTTCGCGTCGGCGGCGGCGGGCGGCGAGCTCGCCGGCCCCGCCGATGCCGCCGACCTGCCCGCACTCGCCGATCTCATCTCGGCCGGTCTGCGCGAGCCCGCGGCCTGAAACTCCGGCCTCCACGCGGCGGACGTCCGCGCCATCGGCCGCAGAATCAGTCGAGCGCCTCGACGCCGGTGATGCGCAGCTCCTCCACGTCGAGCCTGGTCTGGATCTGCGTCACCACGGCATCGTCCACGGCACCCTCGCGGCGCAGCCGATACAGCACCTCACGCTTGCGGTCCAGGAGCGCGATCCGCAGTCGCGAGTACTCCTCGTCTCGTTCGCGCGGCGACGGCAGCGGGGCGGGCGGGTCGAGCACGGCAGTGGCCGTCGCGGCGGCCTCGGCCTCGGCCTCGGCGACCGTCCCCTCGATCATCGTGTCGAGTTCGGAGATCGCGCGGTCGACCTGCGCCTGCTCCCGGGCCTGCACCCGCTCGTTGTTGCGCTCGAGGTACTCGTAGTAGTCGTGGGTGAGACGGTCGCGGGTCTCCTCGCTGATGCCGTGGTCGTGGGCGAGATCCTTCATCGCCGTCAGTGCCGCGCCGGTGATCGCGCGCTCGGCGAGTTCGAGCTCCCTCTGCATCGCCATGTCGTCGGGGAGGCGGGCCCACCGCACGACCGCAGGCAGAATGGGTCCCTGCACGAGGAGGGTCAGCAGGATGATGCCCGCCGTGACGAAGATGATCTCGTCGCGCCCCGGCATCGGGATCTCCGGCTGTCGTCGTGAGCGGCACCGAGAGCGCGATCGCCAGCGACACCGCGCCGCGGAAGCCGGCCACCGCGCTCACGATCCGCGCTCGGTACGTGGTGCGTCGCAGTCTCTGAGATGGGCGGCGATCCAGCATGCGGATGATCATGACCGACGTGGTCTGGAAGACGAACCTCGCGACGAGGAGCACCAGCCACGACGCCAAGGTGACCACCACCAGCCAGCCGATCTCGCGCCCGGGGATCTCATGGGCGACGGCCTGCACCTCGAAGCCGATGAGCACGAACAGCGAGCCGTTGAGAAGGAACGAGCCGAGGGGCCAGGTCCACGCCGCCTGACGCCGCGACGCCGCCGTGCTGATCCGCGGCGTGATGTACGCGACGATGAGTCCCGCCACCACCACCGCCAGCACGCCGGACGCGTGCACGAGTTCGGCGAGCAGGAACGCGGTGAAAGGCACCAGCAGCAGCGCGATGTTGAGGTTCAGCGTGCTGCGGATGCGCCGCATCACCAGGTAGGCGATGCCGGCGACGGCCACGCCGGCTGCCGCACCGCCGATGTACGACAGCAGCACCAGGCCGGTGACATCGAGCGGTGTGTACTGGCCCCCTGCGGCGACGCCCACCGCGACCCCGTAGATGACCAGGGCGGTGCCGTCGTTGGTGAGGCTCTCGGCTTTCAGATTCATGAAGTTGCGCCGCGGCAGCATGCGCCCGAGCGCTGAGACCGCGGTGGCGTCGGTGGGCGCGACGGCGGCGCCGAGGATGAGCGCGGCGTTCCAGGGCAGACCGAGGGCGTAAGCGACGCCGGCGACGGCGAACGCACTGGCGACGACGAGCGCCGTGCTCATGAGGAAGATGCCCCGGAAGTCGCGGATGATCGAACGCAGCGACGTGGTCATGCTCTCCCAGAACAGCAGGACCGGCAGGAACAGCAGCAGCACCGTCTCGGGCGGCAGCTCGATCTCGCGCACCTCGGGGATGAATCCCAGCGCGAGCCCCGCCACGACGAGCAGGAGCGGGACGGCCACTCGGAGCTTCGGGGCCAGGATCGCACCGGTGAGGACGGTGATTCCGAGCAGGACGGTGACCTCGAGTCCATTCATGCGGGCTCCCTTCGGTGCAATGATCATCCAACCGCACCGGGAGCGACCGGATTCCCGGATGCCGCGGCCGGGCGCCACACCGGATGCTGCGCGCTGCGGGTGATTCCGGTCGTCCTGCGCGCGCAGGTTAGAGTGTCCCGACCGGACACAGCGGCATGTGCCCGGGATGCCGGGAGGGGCAGTTGGGCGAAGTGTTGACGCTCGCGTCGCGGGACGTCGGCGATGTCGAGTCGACGTGGCGCCAGTTCGTGCCTTCGGCCACCCTCCAGCGAGTGGACCCCCGCACGTTCGCCTTCTCGTGGACGTCCGCCGCGACGCCGGGCTTCTCGGTCGTGAAGTACCGGCTGAACGCTTCCGTGCAGTCCGCCATCGAACCGGACGGTCAGCTGATGGCCTGTCGTGTGGCCTCCCGCGGCGGCTGGGTGGGAACGCCACGCGGCGATCTGAATGCCGGGCTGCCGTGGCTCTCGCTGGACGGGCCGACGAGCGCGCGCTGGCACACCCGCGCCGACGTGCGCGCGTTCGTGTTCGACCGCGCCGTGGCCGAGGAGGAGGCACGGCGTCTGGCCGGCGACGACCGCTTCACGCTGCGCGCTGCGACGACGACCTCTGCGCCGATCGACCGGGATCTCGCCGCGCACTGGGAACGCGTGTTCCAGCACGTCGCCGGGTCGTTCTTCGTGCCGGGGCTCAGCTCTCCGATGATCGAGGCGGAGCTCCGGCGCCACGCGCTGCACGCCACCCTCGCGGCGTTCTCCCCCGCCTTCGGCGCCGCGATCGAACGCTCGTCTCAGCGTCGTGCCGCCCCGCGGAGCGTCCGGCGCGCCATCGCCTACATGGAGCAGCACGCGCACGAGCCGATCACGATCGACGACGTCGCCGCGGCATCCGGGATCTCGTCGCGGGGACTCCAGTACGCCTTCCGTCGCGCCCTCGAACAGACGCCCACGGAGTACCTCCGGCGCGAACGGCTGGCCGGTGCGCACGCCGAACTGCAGCACGCGGCGCCCGCGAGCGTGTCGGAGGTCGCGCGGCGCTGGGGTTTCGCGAGCGCCTCGCGCTTCGCCAAGCACTATCGCGACGCGTACGGAAGGTCGCCGCGGCAGACACTGCGTGGCGGCGACGGCCTGCGCGGCGGCTGCGCACGGCCTGCGCGGCGGCTGCCCCGAACGGCTTCGTTTTCCGTGCGCCGCTTTCGCAGGGCGGTCCGCGGTGAGCCGGCGTCGAGCGGGCTGTCGCAGAGTCTCTTGGAGCGGGCACGCCGCTCGCCGAGGGAGGCACGTGGGCAAGTTCATCTACGAGGGCGGCGTCCGCACGGAGTTCGACGATCGCGTGCTCTCGCACCTCCAGGTCGCCATGGGCACGAAGCTCCGCCGGAATGAGCCGTTCTACTTCACGTGGCACGGTGACGTCAGCACGGGCGGCGGACGGACGACGGTCTGGGTGCACGCGGCCGCGAGCCTGGTCTTCACCTACTACGGCGGCCGGCCGGCGAGGATCAACCGGACCTGGCTCGAGGCGCTGATGCGAACGGCCAACTCGCCCGGTCGGGCTGCAGGTCGTCGCCGAGCCGCCCGACGACGGCGGATCCGAGATGCTCGGCTGAGCGGCTCACACCCCGCCCGCCGCGTCCCTGTCACTGGTACGACCCGCACCGGTAGACTCCGGCCAGCCGAGGCGATGGAGGCGATGCGATGAACAGCACGGACCTGGCCGACCTGATCGACGACCTCATGGCGAAGGCGCGCGCGGCGTCCAGCGGCCGCGCGGCGCGAACCATTCGCGGTGGCCACGAGAACGCCCTGCGCGAGACCGTCATCGCACTGCTCGCAGGACACGAGCTCTCCGAGCACGACAGCCCGCACGAGGCGACGTTGCAGGTGCTGCAGGGCCACGTGCGTCTGATCACCGGCGACGATGCGTGGGAAGGGGCATCCGGCGATCACCTGACCGTGCCGCCGCAGCGTCACAGTCTCGCCGCGCTCGAGGACTCGGTCGTCCTGCTGACCGTGTCGAACCGCGTGCCGTGACCGACCCGACGCGAGCCGATCAGGCGTCGAGCGTGGACGCCAGCGCGGCGAGCGCCTCGCCGGTGAGGCGCTGCGTCGTCCACTCGCCCATCGGCTCGGCGCCGATCGAGCGGTAGAAGCCGATCGCGGGCTCGTTCCAGTCGAGCACCGTCCATTCGAAGCGCGAGTACCCGCGCTCGACGCACACGCCGGCCAGCGACGCGAGCAGCGCCTTGCCGTAGCCGAAGGCGCGCTGGCCCTGATCGACGAAGAGGTCCTCGAGCCACAGGCCGTGCCGCCCGGTCCACGTGGAGTAGGTGACGAACCAGATCGCGATGCCCACGATCTCGCCGTCCCGCTCGACGACGTGTGCGAACGCCCGCGGGTCGTCGCCGAACAGCGCCGCTTCGAGCGCGCCCACCGTGTTCTCGACCGCGTCCGGCTCCCGTTCGTACACCGCGAGCGCGTTGATGCACGCGAGGATGCCGGGCTCGTCGCCCGAGCGGGCCTCACGAAGGATCGCGCCACCGGCGAGAGTACGAGGAGTCACGTCGTCGAGCGTACCGAGAAGGCGACGATCATCACGCCCCGCCCCACCGCGCCTGCACGCTCCGCCGGGCGCCCGCAGCATGCTGCCGTTGTGCCGTGCACGCCGACGGCGACGGCGACGGCGGCATCCACCGATCAGGGCAGTCCGGTCACGGATACGCCGAGCCACTCGGCCAGCTCGGCGATCTCGGCGCGCACCATGTCGGACTCCTCCGGCTCGAAGGGAAGGAACTCGTGCACCGCGTTGACCTTGAGCACCTCGCGATCGCGGTCGACCTCGGCGTCGAGCATCCCGACGAAGCGGTCGCCCATCAGGATCGGATGGGCGAAGAAGCCGTACCGGCGCTGGGCCTTCGGCTTGAACTGCTCGAGCACGTACGTGAACTCGAACAGCTCCTCGAGGCGTCGGCGGTCGAACAGCAGGCTGTCGTAGGGATTGAGGAACGCCACCCGCCCGCCGGCGTCGTCGTCGTCGAGCGCCGCGAGCGCCTCCGGGTCGACGCGGTACGCCGCCGTGCTGCCCTCGACGACGGCAGGCTCCCCGGTGTCTTTCGCGACGCCGCTCCAGTACCGGTGCGGCCTGGCCAGCCCGGCCGACTGGAGGCGGCGCTCCGCGAGCAGCCGGGCGGCCTCCTCGTCGTCGTACTCAGGAACGTTCCGCGGGTAGACACGCTCGGCGAGATCCCACCGGCGACGGCGACCCTCGCGGCCGACGATGGCCACCTCGCCCTGGCGAAGCAGGAAGTCGAGCATGTGCGGCACCTGATTCGACCCCGACCAGCCGTCGGGTGCCCGGCTCACCTGTGCGGTGTCGGGGATGTCGCTCGCGAGCAGGGGGCCCTCGGCGCGCAGGCGGGCGAGGACGTCGGCGCGGAACCCCGCGTTCGCCTCGAGCCACTGCCGGCTGCTCTCGCGCTGCGGCCAGTGCCGCATGCCCGGCAGCATGAGCGGCAGCACGCTCATGGGTCGGAAGGTGCCGTCGAACTCGAACAGCAGACGGTCGTCCTCGACGACCTTGCGCAGCTGGCCCGGCTCGTACGACCAGCCGATGCGCGACCACAGCACGGTGTGCTCGCACGGCGCGATCGTCGCGGTGGGGTCGATCTTGATGTACCCGAGCTGCTCGGCGACCTCGACGACGTCTCCCGGGCGCTCGGCGTCGAGCAGCTGCGCGCGCACCACGATGCGGCGCGCCTGGTCGCGGGTGAGCCGATGCGGGGTCATCCCTCGACCGTAGCCCGGCCGGGGCTCCGGACGCATGGACCGACGGGATGTGCGGTCGGGGCGGGCGGGCGGCAGGAACTCACCGCTCGGCGGCCGCCACGCGATCCGCGAACTGTCGGAGGTCGGCGACGACGAGATCGGGCGTCTCCATCGCGGGGAAATGGCCACCGCGGTCGTATTCGTTCCAGTGCACCATCGCGTGGGCCGGGTCGAACACACTCCGCACGGTGTTGTCGGCGGCGAAGACCGCGACGCCCGTCGGAGGACCGGACGGCGCGTCGCCCGCGGCATCCGTCCCCGCGGCGTCGTGCTGGGCAGCCATCCGGCGGTACACCTGCATCCCCTCGTACGTCGCATGCGCCGACGACCCGCCCGCCCCCGTGAACCACGCGATGCTCACGGTCGTGAGGAGTGCGTCACGGTCGACCGCCTCGTCGGGCAGGTCGTGGGCGGGATCCGTCCATTCGTGGAACTTCTCCGCGATCCAGGCGAGCTGCGCGACCGGGGAGTCGGCGAGCGCGTAGGCGAGGGTCTGCGGGCGCGTGGACTGCAGGTGCAGGTAGCCGTACGCATCCTGCTGGGCCAGGTTGAAGCGCTCCGCCCTCACCCTGTCGATCCCGGTCAGCGGCGCGGTCTCGATCGCCGGGCCGAAGGGCATGGCGGGAGCCGTGCCGGTGAGATGGATGCCGATCACCCGGTCCGCCGCGACCATTCCGATCAGGCCCGCAACCCCGGCGCCGACGTCGGTGCCGTGGACGAGGTAGCGGTCGTAGCCGAGTCTGTCCATGACCTCCGCGAACGCCTGAGCGACGCGGAACAGATTTCCCCAGCCGGCACCGGCAAGCGGCGTGGAGAAGCCGTAGCCGGGGAGCGACGGGGCGATCACGTGGAAGGCCGGCGCCGTCCCGGCGGCGCCGCCGACTTCGGGCTCCGTGAGGGGACCGATGGCGTCGGCGAACTCGAAGGGGGTACTCGGCCAGCCGTGGATCATCAGCAGCGGCACCGCGTCGGCGTGGGACGAACGGACGTGCACGAAGTGGATCGCCTGCCCGTCCACATCGGTCGTGAACTGGTCCAGGCGGTTGAGCGACTGCTCGCGGGTGCGCCAGTCGAAGCCGGTCTCCCAATAAGCGGCGAGTCCTCGCAGGTAGTCCGCGGGCACGCCGCGCTCCCACCCCTCTCCGATCGCGGTCGACGGCCAGCGCGTGCGGCGCAGACGGTCGTGAAGGTCGGCAAGGGCGGCATCGTCGACGCCGATGCGGAAGGGGCGGATGTCGTTCGGTTCGCTGTTCATGCCCTCACGCTATGACCGAAGGCGGAGCAGTTCGTTCCTCCTTTCGTGCCAATCTTGAGGGGTGCTGGAAACGTCCGCCCGACTGCTGCGTCTGCTCGCCCTGCTGCACGCCCATCCCGACCTGTCGGGGCCAGATCTCGCGCAGCGACTCGAGGTCACGACGCGCACCGTGCGGGCGGACGTCGAGCGGCTGCGCACCCTCGGGTACCCCGTCGAGGCGACGATCGGACGCATCGGCGGCTACCGGCTGGGCTCGGGAGGCGAGATGCCGCCGCTGCTCCTCGACGACGATGACGCCGTGGCAGTGGCCGTAGGGCTCCGGGTCGCCGGCACTTCGGGTGTCGCCGGCATCGAAGAGACCTCGGTGCGCTCCCTCGCCAAGCTCGAGCAGGTGATGCCTTCGCGTCTGCGGCACCGGGTCGACGCGCTGCACGGCGCCATTCTGGCGGTGCGCGACACGTCGTCGCCTGTCTCGACAGAGGTCCTCACCGTCGTCGCCACGTCGATCCGAGCGCGCGAGCGCCTCCGCTTCGAGCACCTCGGACACGACGAGGCCGAGCAGCGCTTCGACGTCGAACCGCACCGCCTCGTGAACAGCCACGGCGGCTGGCACCTTCTCGCGTGGGTCCCCGGCACCGCCGGCTGGCGGCTGTTCCCCCTCGAGCTGATCCGCCCGATCATCCCCGGGGGGCCGAGATTCGCCCCGCGCGGCGAGCCGGCCGGCGGCGTCGCCGCCTACGTCGAGCAGCAGCTCGGCCGCGCGCAGTGGCGCTATCGAGCGACTGTCCGTGCGCACGTCGCGGCCGAGGTGCTCGAGCGGCGTCTCCCCGCGTCGATCATGGTCGAGCCGGAAGACGATTCGACCTGCCTGGTCTACGTCGGCTCGGATGATCCGCACCAGCTGGCGCTGTGGGTCACCATGCTCGATGCCGAGATCGACGTGCTCGACGCACCGGAGCTGCGCACCGCCCTCGCCGACCTCTCCCAGCGGCTCTCCCGGGCAGCGGGCGTCTGAACGGCCGCGACGACAGCCGGTGGAAGGGCTCGGGTGGGATCTCACCGAAACGGACGATGCTATCCGCTCACGGCGTCATGCGCGCACGACGCGATACCGCACGTGGGTCACGAGCGACGCGGACCGCGCCGGAGATCTGCTCGAGCTCGAGGGGTCCGACGCCCTCCAGCAGGCGCAGCCCGCCGCCGACGACGCTCGGCGAGATCTGCAGCGCCAGCTCGTCGATCAGCCCCGCCGCGAGATAGGCGTTGGTCGTCGACGGGCCGCCCGCGACGTGGATGGGCAGCTCGCCCGCAGCATCCCGCGCCCGGTCGAGCGCCGCGTGGATGCCGTCGGTGACGAAGTGGAACGTCGTCCCGCCCTCCATCTCGATCGACGCGCGCGGATAGTGGGTCAGCACGAAGACGGGGCGGTGGTACGGCGGGTTCGGCCCCCACCAGCCGCGCCAGTCGCGGTCCCACTCGCCGCGGACGGGGCCGAACATGTTGCGCCCCATGATGAACGCGCCGGCCGCGACGATCGCCTCCATCTCGGCACGGTTCTCGTCGGGGGTCTCGAACATCCACCGGTGCAGCGCGTTCTCGGGCACCTCGCCGAACGGACGCTCCTCGGTCTGATTCACGCCGGCGCCGATCCCGTCGAGCGAGATCGACATGGTGGCGACGACGGGTGACATGCGGGACCTCCAGCGATCGACGGCGCGTGACGCCGCCCACGCTAGCGGCACGCACCGACGGTCCGACAGCCCTCACGAGGGCAGCGGCATCCCCGTCCCGCATTCACCCGCGTCGCCACCGCGTCATGACCGCACGGCCTCCCACAGCCCGGCCCACTGCGCCGGGCGCAGGTCGCGCGGCAGGGCGCCGGGACCGACACCCAGGTCGGCGAGCGCCCGCCGCACGCGAGGCCGGCCGAGCCCCGAGGAACGCTGCACGATCGCGGCGAGGTCGCCGCCGCGCCCGGTGAAGACCTCGCGCACGAAGCGGTCGTACGCCGCTCGCTCACGAGGATCGACGAGCGGCGAGCCGCGTCGGGTGATGGCGAGGATGCCGCCGTCGACGCTCGGCATGGGACGGAAGTGCCGTGCGGGCACGCGGCCGTGCAGCGCGAACTCGAACCAGGGCGCCGCCTGGGCGCTCATCATGGTGCCGCCGCCGACTCCCGCGCGCTTGCGGGCGACCTCCCACTGGGTGAGGAGCACGGCGTGCCGCCACCGGTCGCGGGTGAGCAGGCGGCGCAGGATCGGCGTCGTGAGGTGGTACGGCACGTTGCCGACCAGCACCGGACTGTCGAGCGGATGCCGCAGGGCGTCGGCATGGGCGATGCGGGCGTGCGGCAGCCGCCGGCGGAGCCGTTGCACGCGCTGCTCGTCGATGTCGATCGCTTCGAGATCGCGCCCGAGGCCGGCGAGGGGAACGGTGAGCGCACCGTCGCCCGCGCCGATCTCGAGGATCGGACCGCTGGTGTCGGCGACGAGTTCGACGATGGTCTGGATCGTCGGGCGGTGGGTGAGGAAGTTCTGGCCGAGCTCGTGCCGGCCACCGTGTACGGAACGGTTTCGCATGGGAGGTGCTCCAAGAAGAAGAGGGGAGCACCCCGACGCAGGCGTCGATCGAGGAGGCCGTGAACGGCCGGGGAGAGGACGCGCGGCCGGGGTGCGAGGACAACCCGGACGACGGCGCGCGTTACGCGAGAACCAGCGAGCGCGCCGTCAGGCGCGGCGGTCGCGAATGAAGAAGACGCACGCCGTCATCGGCGCGCTGTAGATCGTTCCCATGCGCTCCATCGTAACCGGGGTCGGTCGCGCGGGGCGCCCGCCCTCCGACCGTGCGCACGTACCGGGCCTGCGGAGGTCCGAATAGCACTCGTGACCGGGGGTCGCAATCCCCGGCGCTCGTTCTCGGCCGTGCGTATCGTCGCGCGCATGACACGATTCGGATACACGCTGATGGGCGAGCAGAGCGGTCCTCGAGAGCTGGTCCGCTACGCGCAGGCCGCGGAGGATGCCGGCTTCGACTTCGAGGTGTCGAGCGACCACTACTCGCCGTGGCTGGTCAGCCAAGGCCATTCCCCGCACGCCTGGACGGTCCTCGGGGCGGTCGCGCACGCGACATCCCGAGTGGAGCTCATGACGTACGTGACCTGTCCCACCATGCGATACCACCCCGCCGTCGTCGCCCAGAAGGCGGCGACGCTGCAGCTGCTGAGCGAAGGCCGGTTCATCCTGGGCGTCGGCTCGGGCGAGAGCCTCAACGAGCACGTCGTCGGGCAGGGCTGGCCGAGCGTCGACACCCGGCAGGAGATGCTCGTCGAGGCGATCGAGATCATCCGCGAGCTGCACACCGGCGACCTCATCACGTACGTCGGCGAGCACTTCCGCGTGGATTCGGCCCGGATCTGGGATGTCCCCGACTCCCCCGTCGAGATCGGCGTCGCCGTCTCGGGCGAGGAGGGGATCGAGGCCTTCGCGCCGCTCGCCGATCACCTGATCGCAGTGGAGCCGCAGGTCGAGCTCGTCGAGCAGTGGGACGAAGCGCGCGGCGCAGAGGGAGCCGAGGGCGGGTCGCGCAAGATCGGCCAGGTGCCGGTGTCGTGGGATCCCGACAAGGATGCCGCGGTGCAGCGCGCGCACGACCAGTTCCGGTGGTTCGGCGGCGGATGGCCGGTGAACGCGGAGCTGCCGACGCCGGCGAGCTTCGCCGCGGCGAGCCAGTTCGTCCGGCCGGAGGACGTCGCCGGGTCCATCGCCTGCGGCCCCGACCTCGACGAGCTCGCCGAGAGCGTACGGCCGTTCCTCGATGCCGGCTTCACCGACATCGCATCGTGCAGATCGGGGACGAACAGCAGGAGCGATTCCTGGCCGAGGTCGCCGAGCCGCTCCTCGAGCGGATGCGCGCGCTCGGCTGATCCGCGGCTGCCGCGTTCGCGCTGCTGCCTCGTCGCTACTGCTTCGTCGCGCGCTCGATCGACATGACGAGGATCACGCGGTCCGCCTTGTCACGCGGCGGGGTCGGGCTCGGGTTGCCGTAGCGGTTCTGCAGTCGCACGTAGAACGCGCCCTCCGGATCGGGGACGACATCGATCAGCCGGCCGGCGACCTCCAGGTAGTGGAAGGGGTGCTCGGGGTCGATCATCGACAGCGACATCGACGGGTTGTGCTGCAGGTTGCGGTACTTCTGCCGGTAGTTCGTGTGGGTGAACCTGACGTGCTCGCCGTCGAACTCGAACCACATCGGGTTGACCTGCACGGTGTCGTCGGGCCGGATGGTTCCGAGGTGCGCATACACCGGGAGCTCGAGGAGATGGCGGCGGTCAGCGGGCACGATGTCGTCGACGGAAGGCATGGGTCAAGTCTGGCGTGCCCTCGCAGCTCGGAGGCCGCTCGCCGAGCTTCGCGCGTCACGAACTACTCTCGGTTCATGGCGACGCAACCCGCACCCGGGTGGTACGACGACGGCTCGGGCAAGCAGCGCTGGTGGGACGGCACGCACTGGACCGAGCAGTACATCGATCTGCGCGCGCCCGACATCGAACTGCGGACGGATGCCGGACCCGCCGCGGCCGGACCCGCTCTGCCCGGCTGGTACGACGACCAGCGCGGACGCACGCGGTGGTGGGACGGACGCCGCTGGACGGCCGATGTGCGCTACAGCGGTCAGGAGCAGGACTTCGCCGGCATCGTCATCGATGGGCGCTGGATCCACTTCGGCGACCTGAGCCAGCCGGTCGCCGAGGTCGAGGCATCCGTCGACTCCGGCGATGCGCTGCTGCGGCGTCCCGCCTTCACGCGAGCGGCCGTCGAGCGGCGGATGTTCGGCCCGACCGGGCCCATCACGCCCCGCACCATCAACCGCGCGATCAGCCGCATGGCGCCGCACATGGTGATCGGGGGCGCGCAGGTGTGGGTCGCGCCCTATCCCACCGCGCACGAGACGGAGGCCCGGCGCTTCATCGCCTGGGTCAACACGAGCGCGCAGCACTACCGGTACCGCTGACCCCCGTCGTCATCCGGGCAGCACGAGGGGCAGCTCGCGGGTGTCGTCCCACGGCTCGCTCCAGCCGAGGCGGTCGAACAGCCCATCGAGCACCATCCCGGTGAAGCCCCAGACGAGGTGCTCGCCCGTCGCATGCCGCACGAGGAATCCCGGGCCGCGCCATTCCTGTCCGTCGCGGCGGATCACCGTCACGCCGCGGTTGGCGGGGTCCAGCAGGTCGGCGACGGGCGCCCGGAACACGGCGGCGGACTCGGCTTCGTCGACGACGCGGACGGGAGACGGATGCCGCCACCAGCCCAGCACCGGCGTCACGAGGTGCTGTGAGAACGCGAGGGGGATGTCGGTGAGCTCGCCGAGCACGTCGACGCCGGCGGGATCGAGGCCGGTCTCTTCGCGGGCTTCGCGGAGCGCTGCCGCGACCGGGCCGTCGTCGCCCGGGTCGAGGCGCCCACCGGGGAAGGCGACCTGCCCGGGATGCGCCCGCAGCGTGGTCGCTCGCGAGAGGAGCAGCACGTCGAGATCGCGCGACACCGCCTGCGCCTCGGCGTCGTGGCCGCTCGGGAACGCGTCGAGGACCCCGAAGAGCATGAGCACGGCGGCCGGCCGGGCGCGGGGCTGCGGCGGCAGGTCGATCAACGGTCTGCGGTCGCCGGTGGGATCGGCGAGGGCGGCGAGTTGCGCCCGCGCGCTCCGGGTGGTCGGTTCGGCGCGCATTGGTTCAGGTTACGCCGGGTCGGCGACACCGGGATCGGACGGAACTCAGCCGGCGGGTCCCTGGTACCCGAGGCCGGAGCTGATGCGGTCCGCGGTCTCGATGACGATCCGGCCGAGCTCCGCCTCACGGGTCTCGAGATCGATGGTCGATCGCGGCCCCGAGATCGAGACTGCCGCGACGATCCGCCCGGACTGGTCGAGGATCGGCGCCGCCACCGACGCCCGGCCGAGCACGAACTCCTCGACCTCGGTCGCGTATCCGCGGCGGGCGATCAGCGCGACCTCCCTGTCCAGAGCCTCGTGAGTGGTGATGGTCGCCTCGGTGTAGCCGACGAGCTCGGGAAGCAGGGTGTGACGGGAGTCGCGCGATGTGCCGACGAGCGTCGACTTGCCGATGCTGGTGGCGTGCAACGGCACCCGCTGCCCCATCAGGGTGTGCGATTTGGGTGAGAGCGGACCCTCGAAGTTGCAGAGGTAGATGAGCTCGGCGCCACGCAGCAGCGCGAGATTGACGCCGAGACCGAGCTTGCCGGCCAGCCCCTGGGCGATCTGACGACCGACCCGGTGGACGCGATTCTGGTTGATCGCGATGCCTGCCAGCGTCAGCAGCTCCGAGCCCAGGAAGTAGAGCGTCGTCTGCGTATCGCGTTCGACCAGGCCGCCCGCCTCCAGGGTGGCGAGCAGGCGGGACGCGGTCGACTGACCGATGCCGGCCGCCCGGGCGACGTCGCCGACGCGCATCGGCTCACCGCTCGCGAACGACTCGAGCACGGAGATCGCCTTCTCCACGCTCTGGTTCGCGCCCTTGTCAGCAGCCATGTGTCCTCCGGTTCGTCGTCGGCCCGTGGGCTCAGTAAACCATAGTCATGCACATAGTGCACAGCAGTTGCGAATAGTGCGCGGCTCGTGCACTCTGAAGGCGGCGTCGAAGGATGACGCCGAGCCGGCGGCTCAGAGATGACGCCCCGGTCCGACTCTGCGAAGGACGACGATGACCACTTCCCGCGTGGCAGCTCCCGACGCTGCCGCTCGGCGCACGCGAGGCACCCCGCTCAGCGAGCGCACGTTCCTGGCCTTCCTGCTGCTCCCGGGCATCGTGCTGCTGTGCGCGATCGTGCTCTACCCGCTCATCCGATCGCTGATCTCGGCCTTCTTCGACGAGAACCTGCTGTATCCCGGCATGACGTTCGTGGGACTCCAGAACATCATCGGCGTCCTCACCACCGAGTTCGGCCCGTTGCTCACGCAGACCCTGATCTTCACCGTCGGGGCCACCGTGGCGCCGTTCGTCATCGGGCTCGCGCTGGCGCTGGTGCTCAACCAGACCTTCCGCGGTCAGCGGTTCCTCCGTGGCGCCTTCCTCATCCCCTGGCTGATCCCCGGCGTCGTCGTGTCCTTCCTCTGGATGTGGATCTTCGACGCGAACTACGGCGTGCTCAACGGCATCCTCCTGAGCATCGGGGCCATCGACAGCCCGATCGCCTGGCTGTTCCAGACGGATACCGCGCGCGTCGCACTGATCGTCGCCAAGACGTGGAACACCTTCCCCTGGATCATGGTGATGCTCCTCGCCGCGCTGCAGACGGTCCCCGCCGAGCTCCACGAAGCGGCGGCGATGGACGGCGCCGGCACGGTGCGACGGTTCTTCACCGTCACCTGGCCGCACATCCGCGGCGTCGCAGGACTGGTGGTGCTGCTCGAGTTCATCTGGAACTTCCAGCACTTCGACACCATCTTCGTCCTCACCGGTGGCGGACCGGCGGGTACGACGAACACCTTCGCGACCGAGGTGTACGACACCGCCTTCAAGGGATACGACCTGGGTCACGCGGGCGCGCTGGGCATCCTCTGGATGGCGCTGCTCACCGTCCTCGTCGTCGTCTACGTCTGGCTCTCCGAGCGCGGCGAGAAGGGAGCCCGCAGATGACCACCATCACCGCCACACCCATCACGGTCCTCGCCGAGGAGACGCCGCCTCCCGCCGCCCGGCGTCGGCGCCGCCGCATCCGCTGGGGAACCTGGATCACGCTCGCCGTGATCTCGCTCTTCGGATTCGCGCCCGTGTACTGGCTCCTCGCCACCTCGCTCACGCCCAGCGATCAGGTGTTCGCGTTCCCGCCGACGCTGTTCCCCAAGGAGGTGACGTTCGCCCACTACGCGACGGTGTTCGGAAACGAGGCGATCTTCGTCTACTTCCGCAACAGCGTGATCGTGTCGGTGATCACCGCCGTGCTCTCGGTGATCGTATCGATGTACATGGGCTATGCGTTCTCGAAGTACCGCTTCGCGGGCCGCAAGTCGCTCATGTACTTCGTGCTGTCGAGCCAGATGTTCCCTCAGGCGCTGCTGCTCGTGACGCTCTACCTCGTCTTCGCGCAGTTCGGCCTGCTGAACACCTACCTCGCGCTGATCCTCTCGTTCACCACCTTCACGCTCCCGCTGTGCGTCTGGATGCTGAAGGGCTTCTTCGACGCGCTCCCCGACGACCTGATCGAAGCCGCGCGCATCGACGGCGCCGGACCGTGGCGCATCTTCCACTCGATCGTGCTTCCGCTCGCCGCCCCGGGACTGGTCGCGGCGGGACTGTTCGCCTTCGTGCGGGGGTGGAACGACTTCATCTTCGCGCTCACCCTTGCAGGTCCCGACCGGCAGACCCTTCCTCCGGGCCTCGTGAACACCTTCATCTCCGAGGCGAGCACGTCGTGGCCCGCGCTCATGGCGGCCTCGCTCGTGGTCTCGGTTCCCGTCTGCATCGCCTTCATCCTGCTCCAGCGCTTCCTCGTCGGCGGGATCACCGCCGGTGCCGTCAAGGGCTGAACCTCACGTTCGTTCCTCTCCCACCACCACCCGATCGCACTGTTTCGAAGGAGAACTCATGGCAAACGACATCTCGCGGCGGTCTCTGCTGCGCTACTCCGTGCTGGGGCTCGGCGGGGCCGCTCTGCTCGGCCTCGCGGGCTGCTCGACCGCAGGCGCCGGCGCGCCGGTCACGACTCCCGGCGCAGCGGAGCCGACAGACTTCGCGTTCGCGTCGTGGAGCCTGTCCGAGGAGGCGGCCAAACCCACGATCGAGGCGGCGCTCAAGAGCTTCTCGAGCGCCGAGGGCATCTCGATCGACACCAGCGCGTACCCGTACAACGAGTACCTGAATCAGCTCACCCTGCAGGTTCGGGGCGGGCAGTTCTCCGGCGCGGCACAGCTCGACGTCGCGTGGCTGTCGGCCCTCGCTGGCGCTGGGAAAGCTGACCGACCTGTCCGCCTACACCGGCGGCCGCGGCTACACGGATGCCGCACTGGGCGCCGGCACGTCGGGCGGCAAGCAGCTCGGGCTCCCGTGGACCATCGGAGCGATCGGCCTCATCGGCAACGCCGAGCTGTTCGACAAGGCGGGAGCCTCGCTCACGCCCGGCACGATCGACGAGTTCGAGGACGGCCTCCGCGCGCTGAAGGGCATCGGGGTGATCCCCTACGCCGCGAGCACGAAGGCCGCGCAGCTGAAGGACATCGTCGTCTGGATGCAGACCTTCGGCTCGCCCATCATCGAGGACGGGAAGTCGACGATCGGCGACGACGCGTCGGTCGAAGCCGTCGAGTGGTACAAGAAGCTGTACGACGACGGCCTGATCGCGGCCGACGTCGACCGCGCGGCAGCCCGCACCCTCTTCTCACAGGGCGCCACCGCACTCTACGACGACGCGCCGGTCGGCAAGTCGTCGGTCGTGTCGCAGTCGCCCGATGCCACGCTCGGCGACAAGATGACCCCCATCGCGCGACCCGTCCTCAAGGCGGGATCCACTCCTCAGCACGTGCTGTGGGGCCACCTCGTCGTCGTCGTCGACGGCGAGGGCGCCGGCACCGCCGCCGACTTCGCGCAGTGGCTCACGAGCGACCCGCAGCAGAGCGAGGACTACTTCGCGGCACTCGGGCTGCCACCGACCACCGAAGCGGCGCTCGCCTCCGACACGGTCACCGCGAACGCGTTCGTCCAGGCCTTCACCGAGACCGTCACCTCCACCGCGAAGCCGAGCCCGCTGTGGGAGTACCCGTCCTACGCGCAGATGGAGACCGCGATCGCCGAGCAGGTCCAAGCGGTCCTGATCGGCCAGAAGTCGGCATCCGACGCCATGAAGACCGCCGGCGACACGATCAACGGCCTCATCTGAACACCCCTCCTCCACGCCGGCCCGGGCTCGTCCCCGGGCCGGCGACCTCCCCTGCCCCACCGCGACCCGCCGAAGGAACCATGCGCACTCAGAACGTCGAAGCCGATATCACCGTGGTCGGAGGCGGCCTGGCCGGCGTCTGCGCCGCGATCAGCGCGGCGCGCCTCGGCAAGAGGGTGGCGCTCATCGGGAATCGACCGGTGCTCGGCGGCAACTCGTCGTCGGAGGTGCGCGTCTGGGTCGTGGGTGCGACCGGACACGGGGTGCAGCGGTTCGCCCGCGAGAGCGGAGTCATCGGCGAGCTCTACGTCGAGAATCAGTACCGCAACCCCGAGGGGAACCCGATCATCTGGGACGAGGTGGTCTTCGACGCGGTCCGGGCCGAGCCGAACATCACCGTCTTCCTCAACACCGACGTGCGCGAGGTCGACGCCGCCGACATCGACGGCGAGCGCGTCGTCACCGCGGTGCACGGATGGACGATGGGATCCGAGACCCTCACGACCTTCACGAGCCCCTACTTCCTGGACTGCACCGGCGACGGCCTCGTCGGCCACCTCTCGGGCGCCGAGTACCGGATCGGGCGCGAGGCGTCGCACGAGTTCGGCGAGTCGTGGGCACCCGAGGAAGCGGACGGTGAGCTGCTCGGCTCGACGATCCTCTTCTACACGAAGGATCTCGGACGCCCGGTCGACTTCGTCGCTCCCGACTCCGCGAAGGACATCACGAAGACCCCGATCCCCACGTCGCGCATCCTGCGCTCGGGCGACAAGGGCGCGCATTACTGGTGGATCGAATGGGGCGGCCATCTCGACACCGTCCACGACAACGAGATCATCCGCGACGAGCTGCGCTCGGTCATCTTCGGCATCTGGGACTACATCAAGAACTCCGGGAAGTTCGATGCCGCGAACCTCGACCTCGAGTGGGTCGGCTCGCTTCCGGGCAAGAGGGAGTACCGCCGTTTCCTCGGCGACCACGTGCTGTCGCAGAACGACATCCTCGACCAGGTCGATCATCCGGATGCCGTCGCCTTCGGCGGCTGGTCGATCGACCTCCACCCGGTCGAGGGGATGTACGCCACGAAGGCCGGCGCTCATCAGCGCTACTCGAACGGCATCTACGGCATCCCGTTCCGCAGCTACTACTCGCGCAACATCGCCAATCTGCTGCTGGCCGGCCGCGACATCTCGGCGACGCACGTCGCCTTCGGCTCGACGCGCGTCATGGCCACTTGCGGCGCCGGGGGCGAGGCGGCGGGCACGGGCGCGTCGCTGGCGCTCGACCTCGGCGTGCGTCCGCGCGAGCTGGCGACGGCGCACGTCGAGACCCTCCGCCAGACGATGCTGCGGCAGGATGCCTCGGTCTTCGGCATCCGCAATTCCGATCCGTCCGATCTCGCCCGCCGTGCCGTCGTGACCGCGTCGAGCACCGCCCGCACGCTCGACCCGGCAGAGCTGGTGCCGGGCGCCGGCGAGGCGCCGTTCGCGCTCGAGCGGGATCTCGGGATCCTGCTGCCCGTCGACCCGCGACTGGACCACGTCGAGGTCCTGCTGCACGCGGAGCGCGACGTGACGCTCGGTGCGTCGCTGTGGACGACGGGGCACCCGCAGAACGCGGTGCCGATCGACGAGCGCGCGCGCGTCGAGGTCGGGGTCGCGGCTTCGCCCGAACCTCAGTGGGTACGTCTCCCGCTCAGCTGGAACCCGGATGAGCCCGAGAGCGTCGTGGTGGTGCTCGAGGCCGCCGAGGGCGTGGCGGTCGTGCTGAGCGAGGCGCAGGTCCCGGGCGTGCTCGCGCTCCCCCACCGCCCGCAGGCCGACGGCGACGCGAACGTCGCCGTCGACGAGTCCGAGAGCGTCATCGCCTGGCCCGCCATCCCGCTGCGCGGCCGCACGCCCCGCGTGCGGGTGAGCTCCGGCGACCGAAGCGTTCGACGAGTCCCGGGCCGTCGCCGGCTACCAGCGCTTCTACGGCGGCCCGAACCTCTGGATGTCGCTGCCGAGCGGCGCCGAGCCGGACGCCGCGGAGTCGCTCACGCTCGAATGGTCGGAGCCGCAGCGGGTCCGCAGCATCCGTCTCGTCTTCGACGACGACACGGACGTGGAGCTCAACACGCTGCACCACCACCGCACGCCCGATCGCATCTTCCCCGAACTCGTGCGGGACTACGTGCTCGAAGTGCGCGAGGCGCGGCGGCGCCTGGCGCGAGATCGTGCGTATCGAGGCGAACCGACGCCGGCAGCGGGTGCACGAGACATCCGCCGACGACGTGCAGGCGCTCCGCCTGCGCGTGCTCGCCACGAACGGCGCCCCGCAGGCGCGGGTGGTGTCGATCCGCGTCTACTGAACCGGCGCGGACCGCCGCGCGACCAACGATCAAAGGAGATCCTGATGTCCGTTCCCCGCTACTCGCCCGCTGACGAGGCGTGCCCGAACGCGCGGTCTCGCAGCCGTCGCAGCGATGGCGGTCGCCGCGGTCACCGTCGTCGCAGCTCCTGCCGCCCAGGCCGCGGCCAGCGTCGGGGTGACAGTGCAGGTGACGGACACGACACCGCGTGCCGACGGTTCCGTGCCCTTCTCGGTGACCGGTTCATGGCTCCCGAGTGCCGTGACCGGCCCGGATGGCGCGCCGTCGCTGTACAGCAGCAGCACGGCCACCACCGCCACCTGGACCCTGCCCGTCGAACAGGCCGGCACCTACCGCGTCGAAGCCGGTATTCCGGATGCCGGGAACTCGGAGACCGGCTCGGCATACACGGTGTCGGGTGGTGCCGGCGCCACGACGACCACCACCGTCGACCAGAACGCGGCACGGGGAACGTGGGCGGGCCTGGGATCGGTCCGTCTCGCTGCCGGCGAGACGGCGACCGTGCGCCTCGCCCGCCAAGCCACGACGACCGGGACGAACACCCGCGCCGCCGGGATGCGGCTCGTCCCGAGGAGGACTCACCCGAGGCGGGGTCCGGCTTGCCGTTCGCCGAGACATGGTCCGGCGGACTCGGGGGCTGGACGCCGCTCTCGGGTGCGATCGATGCCCTGGAGCATCCAGAGCGGCGAGGTCGACGCGGCGGCCATCGACAACACGGCGGCGACGTCGGGCAGCTACCTGCGTCCCAACGCGGCGATCGACCTGCCCGACGCGTACACGCTGCGCACGTCTGTGCGTGTGGACGAGCTCGCCGCGAACGGCACCGTCTCGCTGCTCGTCGATGCGACGGCGCCATTCAGCCACGTCGCGCGCAACACGGCGATCCAGATCACGGCGACGGGCATCAAGGTGGCCCGCCCGAACGGCGGCACGGTGCTGTGCACGGGCCGGGCACCCTTCGAGCTCGGAGACTGGGCGAACCTCGAGGTCACGCGTGCGAACGGCATCGTCGCGGTGTGGATCGACAGCGCGCTCGTCGCCGCCGTCCCCGCCGCGAACGTCGGAGGCACGATCGGGATCGGCGCCTACCGCGCCGACGCCCGCGTGGGCGGCATCGGTGTCGAGCAGCTCGAGTCCGTCCCCGCGGGCCACCCGACGACGGCGACCGGCTGCGGATGGACGCCCTCCACCGGCACCGGCGCCCCTCAGCCGGTCGTCATCAACCAGACGGGCTACGACCTCGGCGGTCCCAAGCGCTTCACCGCACCGAACGCCCTGGACGGCGAGCCGTTCGAAGTCGTCGACGCGTCCGATGCGGTGGTCTACGAAGGGTCGGTCCACGGCCAGGTCGGCGATTTCAGCGACTTCGATCCGGCCGCGACGGGTCCCTACCGGATCCTCGTGCACGGCGTCGCCGGCGAGGGCGACTCGTACGAGTTCGGCATCGGCGCGAACTGGACCGAACGCGTGAGCTACGACAACGCCATCGCGTTCATGAGCGATGCGCGGTGCTTCTTCGGAGACCTGACGGGCAAGCCGCTCAACGGGACGCACGCGCATTGCATGCGCGGTCTCGGCTGGCGAGACTCGCACCAGATGTCGTTCGAGCTCTCGAGTCTTGTGGACCTCTACATGGCGAACCCGACGCCGATCGCCGAGATCCGGATGCCGAGAAGCGGTGTATGAGGGACTCCACTACCCGACGACGGAGGGCAGCCCTGAGATCGCCCGTCTGCTCGCCTGGGGCGCTGAGATCTATCTGCGTGGCCAGTACGATCACGCTCTCGTCAAGGAGCAGCTCGCGTCGTTCCTCTGGGCCTATCCCGAGTTCGACGAGTGGATACCTGAGGCGCTCTACGCGGATGTGCGCGACTATCTGTTTCAGATCTGGGACAAGGCCGAGTACAGCAGGTACTTCTGGCACGACTACACGCCGCACACCGCGGCTCTGCTCCAGGTGTACACGCAGAGTCGGCACGGGCAAGGGCGAGTTCCCGCCGGGGCATTCGATCGTGCCGAACCTGCGGATGTGGGAAGTCGCGGTCCGCGAGGGTCGCGACGACGCCGACCGGTACCGTGAGGCGGCAGTCGCCCAGGCGCAGTGGCTGATCGACAACGTCGACCTCGTCGACCCTGGCACGACGAAGGGACAGCGTCAGGGCGAGTACCACCTCATGACGTCGCTCGCGATTCTGGCAGCGACGATTGCCATCGCGACGCACCCGAGCGCACCGTGACTTCGCCCGTGCGTGGGCGGACGTAGCGATCGGCCGGTCGGCGAACATGTGGGACTTCCGCAAGTACAGCGACGACCGCTGGACGATCCCCAGCTTCACCGGCGGCGGGTCCGGAGAGGACCCGAACGAGTCTGGCAACGTACTCGGCTTTCCCGCCGCGGCGCTGGCTGCGACGACGCTCATCGGCGACGACGCCGTCGATGCGCGATTGTCCGAGATCGCCCAGGCGCACGTCGACGACATCTTCGGGCGCAACCCGACCGGCCGCGCCGCGCAGTACCGGATCAGCGACCCGCAACTGGCGTTCGAAGGTCTCGACCTCGGCTGGTTCTCGGAGTACCAGGGCGGTTACGGACTGCTCCAAGGCGCGAGGGGTGTCTTCGACGGCAGCCCGAAGAACGGCCACTATCCCGTTCAACACGAGCGTCGCGAACATCGGCCATACCGAAGGGTGGGTGACCTTCACCACCGCCTGGATCGAATCCCTCGCCTGGCGGGCTTTCGCCTCGAGCTCGATCGGGATGGACGAGACGGCCCCCGCCGACGGATCGGCGACCGTCACACTGCGCGCCCCGTTGAACATGGACGCCGCGGGAGGCAACACGGGCGAAGTGCGTGTGTCGATCGACGGCGCAACCGTTCAGTCGCTCCAGGTGATGCAGGTCGGCGTCAACGCGCTCGACTACACGGGCCGGACTCGACCTGGCCGCGCTCGACGTCGAGCCGGGAGACACGGTGACGGTCAGCCACGGTCTCGGACCGTTCGCCCGCACAGCCTCCCTCGTGGTGACGGCGCCGGCAGATGACACCGCGCCGGTCCTCACGGGCATGCCGGCCGACGGCACGCTCCTCAGCGACAGCGACACACTCGTCGCTCACGGTCAGCGCCGATGACGCGGAGTCTGGAGTCGACGAGTTCGATGTCGCATTCGACGGGGAGCGCGTAGCGCCGGATGCGACGATCGACCTCTCCGGGAAGGCGGGAACGCACACTGTGACCGTGCGCGCCGTCAATGGCGCGGGTGTCGAGGCCGAGGCATCCGCCACGATCTTCGTCTTCGCCGACACGACTCCGGCGGCACCGCCCGGGCGCGGTTCACTCTCGAATACCAGCGGGCACGCGCACGGCTTGCACGACGGCGCGTTCGACGTCGTCATGAACCTCTGGTGGGGCACGCCCGGTGCAGCGTTCCGTCTGTACGAGAACGGCATCCTGATCGCGACGAAGATCCTGACCGCGACGACCGGGATGTCTCAGACCACGGGCGTCAGCTTCGCCGGGAAGCCGAACGGCACGTACGTGTACACCGCGGAGCTCATCAACGCCCAGGGCACGACCGCCACCACTTCGACGATCGTCGAAGTGGTGCATGCGGCGCCGGCGGCGCCGGTCGTGAGCCACGACAACTGGGACGGCGACGCCTCGTTCACGGCGACCGCCGACATGTGGTGGGGCACCAACGCGACGTCGTATCGCTTCGAGCTGGACGGCGTGGTCGTCGGCTCTGGAGAGCTCACGGCGCGCACGCCGAACGCGCAGCGGGCGTCGGTCGCGCTCACCGGTGTCGCCCCAGGTGCGCACACACTCATCGCCTTCTTCGTCCAACGCCAACGGCGAGACGGCGTCGAAACCAGTGACCGTCACGGTCCGTGATCACGACTCAATGACCGATCGAAGGAGAGGAAACCGATGATGAAGGCTCGATGGCGAGCTTCGCTCGCCGCCGTCGCCGTGCTCGCGCTGGTGGGAGCGGCGCAGCCGGCGCTCGCACAGACCGGCGAGGACGGCACGTTCCGCGACGATTTCGACACGCTCGGCAGCGCGTGGACGAGCGCCGCCGGCGACTGGCAGGCGTCGGACGGCGCCGCACGCGTCGTGACGCCGGGCTCGACGCGCGGATCGGTGCTGGCATTGACCGAGCTCGGCCTCGAGCCCGTCAGCACGGCGACCGCGACGTTCCGCACCGAAGGCGGCGGCGCGACGGCGTGGGCGGGCTTCACCGTGCACCGCGCCGGCACCACCGACGACTACACGCAGTCCGGGCTACACCGTGCTGGTCCGCAACAACGGCGAGCTCGCGGTGATCAAGGCGGCCGGCAACTCGGCCGTGACGTACCTGGGCGCGACTCCGACGGCGGCACGGCCGGGGACCGACTGGGTCACGGTGACGGCTCGCCTGGACGGCGACCGGCTGGACGTCTCGCTGGGCGGGGCGGCGCAGCCGCTTCTCTCGGTGACGGACTCCTCGTTCGACGACGGCGGCTTCTCGCTCGCCGCGCACCGCGACCTTCGGATGGTCGTCGACTCCGTCGAGCTGACCGGCGTCGCGGAGCGCGACGAGCCGGCACCCGCGGACTGCATCGCGTGGTCGGGCGAGCCCGCCGCGGCGGCCGAGCGCGGACTCGTCCTGAACAGCCCGGAGCGCATCGCCGAGGTCGCCCGTCGCATGGACCGCGGCGTCGAGCCTCAGGCGTCCGGGTTCGATCTGCTCATGGCCGACGTCGCCGCCGGGATGGCGCGCACGCCGGCACCGCCGGAGGTCTTCTTCGTGCCGTTCTTCTACAACAACCCCACCGCCCACCGGGCGGCGCGCGACGGACTGCAGAACGACGCGAACACCGCCTACCAGCTCGCGCTGGCGTACCGGCTCACCGGCGACGAGAGCTACGGCTCACACGCCGCCGAGTTCATCGACGCGTGGATGGGCACGGTCGACTGCGTGCGCACCAGCGAGGACTCCGCGCTGGCGTTCAGCTACCACTTCCCCGCGTTCGTGTTCGCCGCCGAGCTGCTCCGCGGCACGCCGGTGTGGTCGGAGCCAGGGAGAGCGCGCATTCGCCGGCTTCCTTGCGGAGACGGCGACTCCGGTGGCCGGGTCGATCCTCCATCGCATGAACAACTGGGGCAGCTGGGCTCTCGAGCTGACCGCGGCGAGCGCGGCGTACCTGGACGACTCGGCGGCGATCGAGGCGGCGTACACGCGGTCCACCGAGCTGATCGAGCACCAGATCGACGCGAACGGGCACATGCCGGAGGAGGTCACGCGCAACAACGGCGTGGGCGACTACGGGATCTGGTACACGCACTTCTCGCTGCTGCCGCTTCTGCTGACGGCTGAGACGCTCGAGGGCCACGGATTCGAGCTGCACTCGTACGTCAACGCCAACGGGGCCGGTCTCGGCGACGCGGTGGAGGCCGCCAGCTCGTGGGTCGCCGCGCCGGAGAGGTTCCCGTACTACACCGGCGACATCGCGAAGCTCGCCAATGTGCGGACGATCGACTATCTCCGAGCGGTCGGCGTCACCGCCCACAGCATGAGCTATTTCGAGCTCGCCGCGAACCACTTCCCCTCGACGATCCTCGACGCTTTGCTCGCCGAGGAAGGTGCCATGACGACGATCCATTCGGCGCCGCACCTCAGCCTCACGCACGGCGGACTCGCCAATCCGTCGCGACCGGGTGGCGGCCACGGACACGCGCCCGATCACGCGGGAGTGCCGGGCCCGCCTGATCACGCCGGCGTTCCGGGGATGCCGGGTCACGCGAGCGGAGGCGGTCAGCTGCCGGGCTGATCCGATACTCGAGCGGCTGAGCCGTTCGCGAAGGCCTCCCGTTGCGAAGTGGACCTGGCAGGTCACCGCGTCACGCAACAGGAGGCCTTCGTCCCCCACGCGAGCGTCTGCGCGGCCCCGGGTTCAGGTTGACCGGCGCTCGGCCGCCCCGGTAGCTTCGGCGCGTGGCGCATCGCGTCGCCGGGTGCGCACGGCGCTCCCGCCGGGCTGCTGGGGAGCCGCATGATCACCGTCGACGGCCTGCGAGCGATGCGCGTGTTCGAAGGGGTGCCCGAGGAGGGTCTCGCCTACCTCGCGGGGGCCGTCGAGGACATCCGGCTCATGCCGGGCGAGTACTTCGCGCACGAGGGCGACGAGCGGTCGCTCTTCGTCGTGGTCGAGGGCCTCGCCGAGATCACCAAGATCGTGAACGGCGACGAGCGCGTCATCGGCACGCGCAGTCCCGGCCGGTTCTTCGGCGAGGTGCCGATGACGCTGAGCACGCCGTTCCCGGCCAGCGGCCGCGCCGCGGGACCGACGCGCGTGCTGAAGCTCGAGCCCGCGGTGTACTACACGCTGGCCGCGCTCGCCCCGTCGGTGCCCGATCGGGTCGCCGCTCTCGCACGTCGCTACCTCGACTCGCTGCAGACCATGGCCGCGGAGCAGCGCGAGCCCGGGGTCCGATTGATCCACCCCCGCCGCAGCGCACGGGCGCATCGCGTGAGCGGCTTCCTCACCCGCAACCAGGTCGACTTCGAGAGCGTGACGGTGGATGCCGGACCGGAAGCCGTCGAGGATGCCGTCCTCGAGCTCGCCGACGGGCGACGCCTCGTGAACCCGACGATGCGAGAGGTCGCCGAAGCCGCGAGGCTTGACGTGACGCCTGCAGCCCGCGAATACGACGTCGTCATCCTCGGCGCCGGGCCCGCCGGACTGACGGCCGCCGTCAACGCCGCGGCCGAGGGCCTGCGGACGCTGGTCGTCGAGACGTTCGCACCGGGCGGCCAGGCCGGCACGTCGACGCGGATCGAGAACTACACCGGCTTCCCCTTCGGCATCTCCGGCGACGATCTCGCGAGCCGGGCGTTCAAGCAGGCCCGGCGGCTGGGCGCGGAGCTGGTGGTCACGCGCACCGTCGAGGCACTCGACCCGAGCACGCGCGAACTGACGCTCGACGGAGGCGATGTCGTCCACGCCGAGGTGGTGATCCTCGCCACAGGAGTCGTGTGGCGCACGCTCCCCCTCGACGACGTCGCAAGGTTCCTCGGCAACGGCGTGTACTACGGCGCCGCACGAAGTGACTCCGCCGTCGCGCAGGGGGCCGACGTGAGCATCATCGGCGCCGGCAACTCGGCCGGCCAGGCGGCGCTGTTCTTCAGCCGCCACGCGCGTTCAGTCACGCTCCTGGTGAGGGGCGAGTCGCTCGAGGCGAGCATGTCGCGCTATCTCATCGACCAGATCGCGGCCATCCCCGCCATCCGGGTGGAGACCCGCAGCGAGGTCGTGGCGCTCCACGGTGCGGACGCCCTGCGCGCCGCCGACATCGCCGACCGGCGCACCGGCGCTGTGCACCGCCGCGACGTCGACGTCCTCTTCGTCATGATCGGAGCGGATGCCGAGACGGCCTGGCTGCCGTCGGAGGTCGCGCTCGACGCGCGGGGCTTCGTGCTCACGGGGGCGGATGCCCTGGAATCGGGAAGGTGGGCCGAGACGCGGCGTCCGTTCGCCCTCGAGACGACAGCTCCGGGCGTCTTCGCCGTCGGCGACGTGCGCTCCGGGTCGGTGAAGCGCGTGGTCGCCGGCGTCGGCGAGGGCGGCATGGCCGTCGCCTTCACCCACCAGTACCTGGCACTGGAGCGGTAGTCGCGGCCGCAGCCGCCGTCACCCCTGGGCGTTGCGCCGGCGGGCGGCCGGCCGCACGATCGCCCGGCCCAGCATGACGATCATCGTTCCCGCGAGCAGCCAGGGCGCGAGCACGAGGAGCGGATCGAGCCACGCGTGCTTCAGGTCGGCTCGGCCGCGCCCGAAGCGCGACGAGAAGGGCCGGTGCCCGCGCTCCCCCAGGATGCCGCTCTGCGTGATCGGGTCGTCGGGCCGCCGCGAGAAGAGGGACTTCAGGTGGGCCATCGTCGAGTCGACGCGATCGCCGAGCACCAGCAGCAACCAGTGCGCGGTCTGCCCCTCGCTGTAGGTGGCGTACGCGTACCGGCGCACCCTGCCGGCGACTCCGCGCAGGGGCTGCGCGGTGCCGAACACGGGCGTGAGGCGCTCATGCTCGACGGACTTCTCGCGTCCGCCGCGGCCGGGCTGGTCCTCCGGCAGGTCCCAGTGCGCGCCGGTCTCGATGCCGGGCTGCTCGCGGGGTACCGCGGGGCGCTGGGCGGGGTCCGCGTCGGCTCCCCAGCCGGGGATGCGGGCACGCAGTTCGTCGGGGTCGGCCGGGGAACCCGGCTTGTTCGAGGTGTAGGGCATGTCGTCCTCCCAGTCTCAGGACGCCGGAACGATGACCGGCTTGATGATGTCGTCGAGCTTCGTCGAGAAGAGGTGGTACCCCTCCGCGATGTGGTCGAGGGGGATGCGGTGCGTGATGAGGTCGCTCGGCCGGAGGTATCCGGCCCGGATGTGCTCGAACAGCCGCGGCCACTGGCGCTTCACCGGCGCCTGGTTCATCCGCAGCGTGAGGCCCTTGTTCATCGCGTCGCCGAAGCGCACGGCGCTGAACATCGGCCCGTACGCACCCATGACGGACACGGTTCCGCCCTTGCGGACGGAGTCGATCGCCCAGTTCAGCGCCACCGGCGAGCCGCCCTGCATCTTGAGCTTCGCGGACGTCACGTGCTGGATCACGTGACCGTCGGCTTCCGCGCCGACCGCGTCGATCGCGGCATCCGCTCCCAGCCCGTCGGTCATCCGCTTCAGCTCGCGCACGATGTCGCCGACCTGCGTGAACGCCACCGTCTCGGCGTAGGCGAACTCCCGGGCCTTCTGCAGGCGGTAGTCCAGATGGTCGACGACGATCACGCGCCCGGCGCCCATGAGCCAGCACGAGCGCGCCGCCGCGAGCCCGACCGGACCGGCGCCGAACACGACCACGGTGTCGCCCTCCGTGATGTCGGCCAGCTGCGCGCCGAAGTAGCCCGTCGAGAACGCGTCGGTGAGGAGCAGCGCGTCCTCGTCGGCGATGTCGTCCGGGATCACCGAGGGTCCGACATCCGCGAAAGGCACGCGCACCATCTCCGCCTGCCCGCCGTCGTAGCCGCCGGTGGAATGGGAGTAGCCGTAGATGCCGCCGATCGCCGTGGCGTTCGGGTTCACGTTGTGGCAGTTCGAGAACAGCCCCCGCGCACAGAAGTAGCACGAGCCGCAGTAGATGTTGAACGGCACCATCACCCGGTCGCCGACGCGGAGCCTCTCGACCGACCCGCCCACCTGCGTCACCGTGCCGATGAACTCGTGGCCGAACGTGTGGCCGATCCGGGTGTCGGGCATCATGCCGTGGTACAGATGCAGATCCGATCCGCAGATCGCGGCGAGCTCGACGCGCACGATCGCGTCATTGGGATGCTCGATCTTGGGCTCGGGCTTGCTCTCGACGCGGAGCTTGTACGGTCCGCGGTACGTCATCGCCTTCATGCGCTCCTCCTTGGTCTCTCACGACACCCTCAGCGGCGCCGGAAGGAATCCGCGGAGGGGGTTGCGTTCGAGCGCTCGAAGTGTCAGGAGGCCGGGCGGCGCGCCGAGCACAGAATCGGAGGTTCTCCGCGACACGCCGGGCGGGGCATCCGCTCTCCGGCGTGTCGCACAGATGCTCCGATTCTGTGCACCAGCCTCAGCCGCGGAAGTACGTCTCGGCGACGCGCGCGAGGTCCCACAGGTCACTGACCCCGGCGAGCTCACGCGCCGAGTGCATCGAGAGGATCGGGATGCCGACATCCACGGTGCGGATGCCGAGTCGCGTGGCGGTGATGGGGCCGATCGTCGAACCGCACGGCACCGCGTTGTTCGACACGAACTCCTGGCTCGTGACACCCGCCGCCGCGCACCACCCGTTCCAGGCGGCGGCGCCCGCCGCATCGGTGGCATAACGCTGGTTCGCGTTGATCTTGAGAATCGGACCCGACCCGAGCACCGGCTGCACGACCGGGTCGTGCTTCTCGGCGTAGTTCGGGTGCACCGAATGGCCGACGTCGCTCGAGACGCACCACGATGCCGCCAGCGCGCGCAGCTGCTGCTCGCGATCGGCGCCCAGCGACAGCCACAGCCGCTCCAGCACATCCGCGAGGAAGGGGCCGGCGGCTCCCGATCGTGTGGCCGAGCCGACCTCCTCGTGGTCGAAGACCGCGAGCATCGCGATGTGGTCGGCGTCGTGCCCTTCGGCCGCCCGCTCGAGGGCGACCACTCCCGCGTGCACCGAGGCGAGGTCGTCGAGGCGACCGGAAGCGAAGAAGACGTCATCGCGCCCGAAGGTCGCGCCGCGCGCGGCGTCGGCGGTCACGATGTCGTAGCCGCGGATGCGGGCGACGTCGACATCGGCCTGAGCGGCGAGCTCAGCGAGGATGTCGGCCGAGTCGGCAGCCCCCAGCCCCCAGACGGGCTGCGTCTGCGACTGCTTGTCGAGGGCGAGATGGTCGTTCGCCTCGCGGTCGAGGTGGATCGCGAGCTGCGGCAGGCGCAGCAGCGCACCCGTCGCGGTCAGCACGCTCGTTCCGTCGTCGAGCACGAGGCGACCGGCCAGGCGCAGCTCGCGGTCGAGCCAGGAATTGAGGAGCGGCCCGCCGTAGATCTCGACGCCCGCCTGCAGCCAGCCGAGCCGGCCGGTCGTCGGCTTCGGCTTGAGCTTGAACGCCGGGGAGTCGCTGTGCGCCCCGAAGACGCGCACGCCCGTGGCGGCGGTCGCCGTCGGCGGCACCACCCACGCGATCGCAGCCCCGTCGCGCACCACCACGAATCTCCCGCCCGCGGGCGGCGGCCAGCCGGCCGATTCGTCGAGGCGCGTGAACCCCGCGCCCTCCAGGCGATTCGCGACCTCGGCGGCGGCGTGGAAGCTCGACGGCGACGCCGCCACGAAGGCCGCGAGATCGTCGGCGTGGGCCAGGGCGCCGGTGGCGGCGGGGGCAGTGGATGAGGGCACGGGCGAGCCTCCTCGATAGCGGTGCAGGGGTTCTCCGATCGTAGTTCGGAGCACTCTCCTGCCCGCGCACAGCGCAGGATGCAGCCCTTTGATCTGGCCTTTTCGAACATTCCGCTCACATGTAACGTTCAGGTAACGCACCGGAACCGTCCAGAAACGCCGGGGAGACTCGGGGACTTGTGCCCGCCCGAAAGGGCACGCAGCGCTGCACGATGGCGCATTTCGCTGATACGGAACCCGGTCTTTCATGCGCAACCACATGCCTCTCCTGCCCGCCCGCCGCACTCTCCGCCGCGCGGAACGCCGCCTCCGCCGCCGCCCCGCGCTGCTGGCCGCGACGCTCGCGATCGGCGTGATGGCCACTGCCGCGTTCACCACGGCGGCTCCCGCATCGCAGGCCGAGGCATCCGGATCCCTCCCCGGCTTCACGCTGGCGTCGTACACGACGTCGCCCTCCACGACGGCCGAGAAGGCGCCTGCGGCGTCCGCCGTCGAGCAGGCCGTCGCCGAGGCGAACGCCGCGGTGACCGCGGCGACCGCCGTCGCTTCGGACATCGCCGCGTCGGGTCTCGACGTCGGCACCACCGACACCACCGTCGACACCTCCGGGCTCGAGGCCGCTGTCGTGCAGCTCGAGCGCGCCCAGGCTCTCCCGGCGATGTACTCGACGGACTTCGCGGATGCCGTGACCACCCTCACCGCGTCGGTCGGCGAGCAGACGCAGGGCCTGCGTGGCCGCCTCGACGCCGCCGTCGCGCTCAAGGCGCAGCAGGAGGCGGAGGAGAAGGCGCGCAAGGAGGCTGAGGCCGCCGCGGCAGCCGCCGCCGAAGCCGCCAGAGCGGCCGCTGCCGAGGCCGCCGCGAAGAAGTCCTCGTCGTCTTCGGGCTCGACGGCTCCCCGCCCCGTGTACGCCACCGGCGGCGCTGTGGGCGGCACCAGCCCCGCGGACGCGCAGGCGACGCGCCCGCGGCATGCTCGGCGGCTACGGCTGGGGCGACGACCAGTTCGGCTGCCTCGTGTCGCTGTGGAACAAGGAGTCGGGCTGGAACTACCAGGCCTACAACCGCTCGAGCGGTGCCTACGGCATCCCCCAGGCGCTCCCCGGCAGCAAGATGGGCAGCGCCGGCGCCGACTGGCAGACCAACCCCGCCACGCAGATCGCGTGGGGCCTGGGCTACATCTCGGGCCGCTACGGCACCCCGTGCGGCGCCTGGGGCCACTCGCAGTCGACCGGCTGGTACTGAGTCAGCGCAGGAACGCGGCCGGGTCGAACTGCTCGATCGGGATGACGCGCACCCGCGGCAGCGGAGCGTCGAAGGCCTCGGCGTCGTACTCGATGTCGAAGAACTCGACACCGGGGATGCCGGTGAACTCGGTGCTGCGGAACTCGTGGAACGCGACGACGCCCACGCGCCGCCCGTTCGTGGCGAGCCGCGCGAGGTCCTCGGCGAAGTCGCGGTCGTGGCTGACGAGGGCGACGTCGTCGTCACGGTCGGCGAGCGCCCGCAGCGTCCGCTGGATCGCGATGTCGACGATCTTCTCGTCGGCCGGGCCGGATAGCGGCACCGGCTGGTAGCCGAGCGCGAGGAGCGCCTGCACGAACGGCATGGGCAGGTGGGTGCTCGCGTTGAGGAAGAACAGGCCCTTCGCGGGCCGCTCCCAGCGCTCGGAGATGAACGTCAGCAGGCGATCCCACCGCGGCCGCTCCTCCGGAAGGGGACGTCGGCCCAGGATCGATCCGCCGAGGGTGGCGTCGATGTTCTCGCCGTCCACCAGCACCCAGCTGCTGCGCTCCATGCGGTTCTCCTCGATCGGGGTCGCTCCGAACGTAGCAGGGCCTCCGGCGCCGGGTGCGCTCACGCGGTGCGCAGGATCTTCGCCATCGACTTTCCGCGCGCCACCTCGTCGACGAGCTTGTCCATGTAGCGGATCTTCTGCATCAGCGGGTCCTCGATCTCCTCGACCCGCATCCCGCAGATCACGCCGGTGATGAGCGGTGCGTTCGGGTTGAGGTCGGCCTCGGCGAAGAAGTCCTCGAGCGTCGTGTGCTCGGCGATGTGCCGCCGCAGGTCCGCGTCGTCGAAGCCCGTGAGCCACTCGATGACCTGGTCGAGCTCCTGGGTCGTGTGCCCCTTCCTCTCCACCTTCGTCACGTAGAGCGGATAGAGCACGGCGAAGCTCAGCGAGAAGATGCGGTGCATCTCGCCAGAATAATCGCGATGGATGCCGCGGCCAGTGCTTAGAGCGCGCCGGCGCCGGCCGTAGCCGATCTCGTCGGCGATCTCGTCCGGTGTGCGCGACAGGACGACGGCCGCGGTGGCCAGCAGTCCCGCGACCCCGGGCCGCCGGTACCGGGGTCGTACGTGATGGCTCGGTCGGAGTCTGTACGTGCTCGTCTGATCGCCGCCGCTGTCTCGTCGGCCGTCATCCCCAGCTCGATCGCGTTGCCGTAGCTCTAGGACATCTTCCGCCCGTCCAGCCCGGGAAGCTCAGGCGCGTCGGTCACCAACGCCTCCGGCTCGGGGAACACATCGCCGTACCGCTCGTTGAAGCGGCGCGCGATCGTCCGGGCGATCTCGACGTGAGGGAGATTGTCCTTCCCGACAGGCACGAGATTCCCCTTGCAGAAGAGGATGTCCGCCGCCTGATGCACCGGGTACGTCAGCAGCAGACCGCTGAGGGCGCGTCCCGACGCGATGAGCTCCGCCTTCACCGTCGGGTTGCGATGCAGCTCCGCTGGAGAACCGCCGCGAGCGGCACCGATGCAGCGACGGTCCCGGTGGGTAGCCCTCCCACCGGGACCGCCAGCACGTTCGCGGGAGTCTTGAACGGCGACCCGAACGCCGATCCTCGACCGCTTCGCACGGCACTGCATTTTGTTACCCCCTCAGCGTAGGCAGAGGCATCCCCCGCCAGCTGGCTGTTGACACGCGACCGTCAGCCTGTTAGCGAAGCAGGACGCGGATCGATGCCCGGTCGGACGACCGCCGCCCGGTGGTCCACGAAGGCGAGCCCGCCGTCAAGGGGACACCGGCTTACTCGGCGGCACGCCGGGTCGGAATGGACTTCCCGTGCGATGCCGAATGCCGCCCGGATATCGGTCGTCATCCCCGTGAAAGACGACGACACCGAGCTCGCGCGGTGCCTGCGCGCGCTCGCCCGCCAGACCGTCCCGGCCGACGAGGTGATCGTGGTCGACAACGGATCGACGGATGCCTCCGCCGCCGTCGCGCGAGTCGGCGCCGCGGCTGGTCCGGTGCGAGGCTCCGGGCATCCCCGCGGCGAGCGCCGCCGGGTACGACGCCGCGGAGGGCGACGTCATCCTGCGGCTGGACGCGGACTGCGTGCCCGATGAGTCATGGATCGCGGCGATGGTCACCGCTTTCGCCGCCCGTCCTGACGTCGTCGCGTTCACCGGGGGTGCCCGCTTCATCGACGGCCCGCCGCTGCTCCGCGCACCTCTGGCGACGCTGTACCTGGGCACCTACGCCGCCGTGATGATCCCCACTCTCGGGCATCTCCCGCTGTTCGGCTCGAACCTGGGCCTGCGTCGCGAGGCGTGGCTCGGCATCCGTTCGTCCGTGCATCGCGATGCCGAGCTGCACGACGACATGGACCTCGCGTTCCACCTCGGTGAGCGGGGCAGCATCCGCCACCTGTCGGGCGCGAAGATGGGGATCTCGATGCGGCCGTTCGCCCCCGGCCGTGCGTTCGGTCGGCGCGCAGCGCGCGGACTGCGCACCGTGCTGGTGCACTTTCCGCACGACTTCCCGCCGGTGCGCTGGGCGCGGCGGCTGCTGCGCCGGGTGCGGCGCCGCCGCTACGACACGCGGCCGTCGCCCGGCCGCGACACGCGCAGCCAGCGGTAGCCGTACGCCGGCACTTCGAGCTCCACGCCTCCCCGCTCGTCGAGGGGGATGCGCTCCGAGCCCAGCAGGTCGACGAGCCGCGTGCCCTCCGGCTCGTCCTGCAGCGCGAAGCTCGTCGCCGCCGGCACGTCGGTGAAGTTGTGGATGGCGATCATCCGCCCGACGTCGGCCCGGAGCGAGTGCACCAGCAGCGAGTCGACGGGCTGCTCCAGCACCTCGAGCGCACCCCACCCGAGCTCGGGTGAGATCCGGTATCGCGAGATCAGATCGCGGAAGAAGTGCAGCAGCGACTCGCGGTCCTCGATCTGATCCGCGGCGTTGACGTGCTGCGGCGCGTAGCCGTCGCCCGGCGGTCGGGCGATCAGCCGCGACGGCGCTGCCTGCGAGAACCCGCCGTTCTTCTCCGCCGTCCACTGCATCGGCGTGCGCACGGCGCTGCGCCCGGGGATGTCGATGTTCTCCCCCATGCCGAGCTCCTCGCCGTAGAAGAGCACCGGTGTGCCCGGCAGCGTGAACATCAGGCTGTAGGCCATGCGGATGCGTCGCGGGTCACCCAGCATCGGGGGCAGCCGGCGGGTGATGCCGCGGCCGAAGACGCGCTGCTTCTCGTTCGGCGCGAACGCCTCGAAGACTTCCTCCCGCTCTGCGTCGGTCAGCTTGTCGAGGGTCAGCTCATCGTGGTTGCGCAGGAAGTTCGCCCACTGCACGTCGTCGGGGAGCTGCGGCCGCGAGGTCAGCGCCGTGATGAGCGGCGCCGGATCCTGCCGCGCGAGCGACAGGTAGAACGCCTGCATGCCGACGAAGTCGAACTGCATCGACAGCTCGCTCGCGTCGCCTCCGCCGAAGTAGGCGACCTGCTGGTCGTACGGCAGGTTCACCTCCCCCAGCAGGATCGCCTCGCTCGAGCGGCGCTGCAGGAAGCGCCGGAAGTCGCGCAGCAGCTCGTGCGGGTCGGGGATCTGGGCCCCGGGCGGCATCTCGAGGAAGAACGGCACGGCGTCGACCCGGAACCCCGACACGCCCAGCTGCAGCCAGAAGCCGATCACGCGGCGCGAGTCTCATCGCGCACCGCGGGATTCGCGATGTTCAGGTCGGGCTGGTGCTCGTAGAAGCTGTGCTGGTACCACTGCCCGGAGGCATCGTCTTTCGTCCAGATGCCGTCGGCCTCGCCCGGGAACACCGTGTTCTTCTGGCCCTTGGGCGGCGGATCGTCGCGCCAGATGTAGAAGTCGCGGTACGGCGAGTTCACGCTGCGCTTGGCCTTCTGGAACCACGGATGCCGGTCGGACGTGTGGTTGACGACCAGATCCACGATCACCCGCATGCCGCGGTCGTGCGCGGTGCGGATCACCTCCACGAAGTCGCCGTGAGTGCCCAGCCGCGGATCCACGCCGTAGAAGTCGGTGATGTCGTATCCGTCGTCGCGATCGGGCGTCGGATAGAACGGCATCAGCCACAGGCAGGTCACGCCGAGTCTGCGCGAGGTAGTCGATCCGCTGCGCGAGACCCTGCAGGTCGCCCGTGCCGTCGCCGTCGGAGTCGAGGTAGGTCTCGACGTCGAGGCAGTAGATGATGGCGCTCTTCCACCAGAGGTCGCTGGTGTCGGTGATCTTCATCGCTTCCCCCTCGGGTGGGGTGGGATGCCGCATCCCGCGGCATCCGGGATCGCGTGGGAGTCCGTGAAATCCATGCCGTGAGTCTGCCGGTCCGCTCGCCTCCCGGGCAGGCCCTTGAGATCCGGTGCGGTGTTGGATACAGATGCGGCAGGATCCGGCACGGCTAGAGTCGTCACCCGTGTCCACCGTCGCCGAATCCGCCGATCGCTACCGCATCGAGCCCACTGTGCTCCAGGCGCTGCGCCGACCACGCCTGCTCACACGCGAGGTGCTCGCCGGACTCGTCGTGGCTCTCGCCCTGATCCCCGAGGCGATCGCGTTCTCCGTGGTCGCCGGCGTCGATCCGCGGGTCGGGCTCTTCTCGTCGTTCGTGCTCTCCGTCGTCATCGCATTCACCGGCGGGCGCCCCGCCATGATCACCGCCGCCGCAGGAGCAGTCGCGCTCGTGATCGCCCCGGTCGCGCGCGAGCACGGCTCCGACTACCTCATCGTCACGATCGTGCTCGCGGGGATCATCCAGGTGCTGTTCGCCGTGCTCGGAGTCGCGCGGCTCATGCGCTTCATCCCGCGCAGCGTGATGGTCGGGTTCGTGAACGCCCTGGCGATCCTCATCTTCCTGTCGCAGGTGCCGCAGCTGATCGACGTGCCGTGGGCGGTGTACGTGCTGGTGGCCGTAGGGCTCGGCATCCTGTTCGTCTGGCCGCGGATCACGCGCGCGGTCCCTGCACCGCTCATCGCGATCGTGCTGCTGACCGCCGCCGTCGTCGTGTTCGGGCTCTCGGCCGTTCCGAACGTCGCCGACCAGGGCGAGCTGCCGCGCAGCCTTCCGGAGCTGCTCATCCCCCGGGTGCCGCTGACCTGGGAGACCCTCCAGATCGTCGCGCCCTACGCCTTCGCCGCCGCGCTCGTGGGCCTGCTCGAATCGCTGATGACCGCGAAGCTCGTCGACGACATCACCGACACACGCTCACGCAAGACGCGCGAGGCGTGGGGTCTCGGCGTCGCCAACATCGCCTCCGCCTTCTTCGGCGGCACCGGCGGCTGCGCGATGATCGGCCAGACGATGATCAACGTGAAGACCTCGGGCGGCCGCACCCGCATCTCGACGTTCCTGGCGGGCGTGTGGGTGCTGATCCTCGTGGTCGCGCTCGGCGACATCGTCGGCCTCATCCCGATGGCGGCGCTCGTCGCCGTGATGATCCTGGTGTCGGTCTCGACCTTCGACTGGCACAGCGTCCGGCCATCGACGCTGAAACGGATGCCGCTGAGCGAGACGGCCGTGATGCTCGTGACCGTCGTGGCCACCGTGTGGACCCACAACCTCGCCATCGGCGTGGTGCTCGGGGTGCTCACCGCGATGGTGCTGTTCGCCCGCCGGGTCGCCCACTTCACCACCGTGAGCCGGACGGTCGACGGCGACACCGCGCGGTACCGGGTCGACGGCGAGCTCTTCTTCGCATCCAGCAACGATCTGACCACGCAGTTCGAGTACGCCGCCGATCCCGCCCATGTCGTCATCGACCTGTCGCGCACGCACGTCTGGGATGCCTCGACCGTCGCCGCACTCGACGCCATCGTCACGAAGTACGAGCAGCGCGGCATCACCGTCGAGCTCGAGGGCATGAGCGACGCCGCGGCGTCGTTCCACGGCCGGCTGAGCGGCGGGCTGGGCTCCGCCTGACGCGCACGCTACAGCACGACCGGGCCGCAAGGCCTTGCGCCCGCATACCGGGATCTGCGTACCGTGAGCAATGCACACGCGACCGACGACGCCCGCCGGAGAGCGCAGACCCGAGCCGCTGATCGGCCCCGTGACGCCGCCGGACCTCCACGTGATGACCTTCAACGTCCGGCGCCGGATGAGCGGCCTCGCGTGGCGTCGCGCCGACCGGTGGCGTCACCGGGAGGCGGCCGTCAGGGCTCTCCTGCGGATGGAGCAGCCGACCATCCTGGGCGCGCAGGAGGTGCTTCCGGATCAGGCCGATGCGATGCGGGACGCGCTGGGCGCGCGCTACCGCTTCATCGGGCGCGGTCACGGCCCGCGCGGCACCGGCGAGGGCTGCCCGCTCTTCTTCGACGCCGAGCGACTGGACCTCGTCGAGTGGGAGCAGACCGCACTGTCGGAGCACTCCCGCGAGCCGCCGGATCGCGCTCGTGGGGAAACCTCATCCCCCGCATCGCGGTGACCGCGCGCTTTCGCGACCGGGGAACCGGGCTCGTCTTCACCGCCGTCAACACCCACCTCGATCCGTTCTCGTCCCGCTCCCGCATCCGCTCGGTCGAGGCGCTTCTGGCGCTGGCGGACCCGGGCCCGGCATCCTGACCGGCGATCTGAACGCCGGCGAGGGGTCGCGCACCCTCCGGGCGCTGCTCGACGACGGTTCGCTGCGCGACGCCTGGACCGCCGCGGGCGAGCGCGTGACGGCATCCGTCGGCACGTTCGCCAACTACCGCGCGCCGCGACCGGACAGGGCCCGCATCGACTGGATCGTCGTGACGCCGGACGTCGGAGTGGAGCGGGCCGCGATCAACACCTTCCGCCACGAGGACGTGTGGCCGTCCGACCACCTTCCCGTGCAGGCCGTCGTGACGGTGCGACCCGAGCGGGAACGACCGTGATCCGGCGCTTCCTCCGGCCGCCGAGCGGCGCCGGCGAGTGGATCGCGGACGGGATCCGGATGCTGGGGCCGCTCAGTGTCATCGCCGGGTTTCGTCTGGTGGACGCCCGTCGACGCCGGTGTGCTGGCCCTCGCTCTCATCGGGCTCGTCCTCCCCCGGTTCGCGGGGGTGAGGCCGGGTCTCGACATCGCCTTCTGCGTCACCGTGCTCGTGGCAGCCTGGAGCAACGTCCTCCTGCTGTACGAGACGGTGCCCGGCTGGGACCTCGTCGTGCACTTCGTCTTCACCGGCATGGTGGCCGTCATGGCGTACCTCCTGCTCGCGCGACTCGGGCTCGTGCCGCTCCCCCTCGCGCCGGGGACGCGGCGGGCGACCCCGATCCTGCTCGTGACGAGCCTCGCGCTGGCCCTCAGCGCGGTATGGGAGATGCTCGAGTGGATCGGCTGGAAGTTCATCTCGGAGGCGATCTTCGTCGCCTATGAGGACTCGATCGGCGATATGGCGGCCGGGGGGCTCGGGGGCCTCCTCGCGGGTCTCCTCGTCGCGCGCGTCAGGCTGCTGGAGGAGGAGTGAGCGTCCACGAGCCGCACGTCGCGCAGCTCGCCGTCGTCGACCGTGGCCGTCATCATCGTGTGCGCGGGCTGACGGCGACGGTCGGTCGGCGAGCCCGGGATTGAGCAGCCGCAGCCCGCCGGGCGCCACGGTGTCCCACGGGATGTGGCTGTGGCCGAACACCAGCACATCGGTGTCGGGGAACGCCGCCGTCCATGCGCGCCTCGCGTCGCTGCGACGGCCCCGTCTCGTGCACCACGGCGAACCGCACGCCCTCGATCGTGCGGCGTGCCACCTCCGGCAGGCGAGCGCGCAGATCCGCGCCGTCGTTGTTGCCCCACACCCCGAGCACCTCGCCGTGGCGAGCCAGCTCGTCGAGCACGGATGCCGAGACCCAGTCGCCCGCGTGGATCACGAGGTCGGCGGCATCGGCCGCGCGGAGCACGGCGTCGGGGAGACGCCGCGCGCGCCCGGGGATGTGCGTGTCGGAGATCAGCAGGAGCCGTGTCGCCATGGACCGATTCTCGCGGGTCGACTCCCGCAGAACTCGAAGCTCGCTCCCAGGTTCGCGGGACCAAAAGCGGCGCGGCATCCGTTCTTCCTCTATGACGCCGCAGCCAGCGACGTCATCCGAGGAGGAATCGTGAGCAACGACTACCGCAAGACTCCCGAGGCGCTCAGCCGCCTCACCGACACCCAGTACCACGTCACGCAGGAGGACGGCACCGAGCCGCCCTTCCGCAACGAGTACTGGAACAACCACGAGCCCGGCATCTACGTCGACGTCGTCTCGGGCCAGCCGCTGTTCTCGTCGACCGACAAGTACGACAGCGGAACCGGATGGCCGAGCTTCACCAAGCCGATCGAGCCGGACGCCGTCGCGACCAAGAAGGACTGGAAGCTGCTCCTGCCCCGCACCGAGGTGCGCTCGTCGGGCGCCGGCAGCCATCTCGGTCACGTCTTCCCCGACGGCCCACGGCAGGCCGGCGGCCTGAGATACTGCATGAACTCGGCCGCACTGCGCTTCGTTCCCGTCTCGTCGCTCGACGACGAGGGCTACGGAGCCTACCGACACCTCTTCACCGCCCAGAACCAGGAGCACACATCATGACCAGCGGTCCCTTCGACACCGGCGAGATCACCCGCACCCCCGGCACCGAGACGGCAGTCCTCGCCGGCGGCTGTTTCTGGGGCATGGAGGACCTGATCCGCCGCCAGCCGGGCGTTCTCGACACCCGCGTCGGCTACACCGGCGGCGAGAACGCGCACGCGACGTACCGCAAGCACCCGGGCCACGCCGAGGCGGTGGAGATCGTCTTCGACCCCACGAAGACGACGTACCGCGACATCCTCGCGTTCTTCTTCCAGATCCACGACCCGTCGACGCTGAACCGCCAGGGCAACGACATCGGCTCGAGCTACCGTTCGGCGATCTTCCCGCTCTCCCCCGAGCAGGAGCAGGTCGCCCGCGAGACCATCGCCGACGTCGACGCGTCGGGGCTGTGGCCGGGCAACGCCGTCACCACGATCGAGCCCGCGGGCCCGTTCTGGGAGGCCGAGCCCGAGCACCAGGACTACCTGCTGCGCATCCCCAACGGCTACACGTGCCACTTCCCGCGTGCCGGCTGGGTGCTGCCCAAGCGCGCTGACGCCACCGCGTGACGACGAGCCCGGTCGGTGACCGGGCAGCGCGATCACGAGACGACGACGGATGCCGCGACCCGCCGGGTCGCGGCATCCGTGTATCTGGGCCCCCGCAGCCTCCCCGCGACGAGCCTGGCGCAGGCGCCGCGGCGGCCGCCGGTGCCACTGGTGGACGTGCGAAATAGGCGTGCCGGACCGCGTTTCGTCCGCTCGGCCGATTCCGGTACCCACACGTGGGCAGTGCACAGACAGCCGTGCTAACCTGGAACGCCCGATCGGGCTGTTTTGTCGACATCCTCTGCCATCAACGAGGAATGCAGAGCTTCCGACGTCCACCGCCGAGTGCGGTCTCACTCCCATCGATTTCCGTGCCCCTCTCCTCCTCGCGAAGGCGCACCTTCTGAAAGTTCCCTTGACTTCCGTCACTTCCACCGCAGCACCAGCACATCCCGTGCTCGCCTGGCACCAGGCCGACCCCGACGTCTTCGTCGCGACGGCCGCCGGAGAGTATGCAGGATTCGTCGCTGTCGGCTCCCACGGCTTCGAGGCGCAGAGCGCCCTCGGGTCGCCGCTCGGCGTGCACTCCACGCACCCGCAGGCGTCCGCGGCGGTCGCCGCGTCGTTCGCCTCGCACACCGTCGCACCCGCGCATCACGCGCGCCTCACACGTCCACTGCGCGCTCGCGCGAGTGGCACCCGCGGCCGTTCACACGGCCCACGAAAAAGAAGGAAAGACACGATGGCCACTGGCACCGTGAAATGGTTCAACTCGGAGAAGGGCTACGGCTTCATCGCTCCCGACGACGGTTCGGCCGACCTGTTCGCGCACTTCAGCGCGATCACCGGCGAGGGCTTCAAGGAGCTCCGCGAGGACCAGAAGGTCGAATTCGACGCCGAGCGTGGCCCCAAGGGCATGCAGGCAGCGAACATCCGGCCGCTTTGATCTGTCGTCAGCCGGGGCCGATCTCTTCGGCCCCGGCTGACTGCCGACAGTCATCCGGCCGCTCGACCGGCTACGCCGGTTCGACCGGCTGGCGCAGAATCGTCCGCAGTCGCTCCGGTGAGGTGCGCCGCGGATCCGCCAGATAGATCTCGTGGTGCAGGCCTCGCATGCGCAGGCCCGCTTCGGGGATGAATCGGCGGTGCATCTCGTCGAGCACGGGCGCCTCGTCGTCGTACGAGCCGACGTGAAGCGTCTGGACGCACGTCCCCTCGCTCAGCTCCGCCATGCGCAGCTGTTCCAGAGCCGGTGACGCAGCCTTCGCGGCCGCCGCCTCCCGCGCCCGCTCGAAGTGCGACATCTCGATCCACTCCGGGACCAGGCTCATCATCGTCCAGCTCCAGCGCGACTTGTCGCGCGCCGTCGTGAACGTGGCCATGTCGTCCGACCACCAGAGCCCCTCGAGCGGCATCACGACGTAGTCCTGACCGAGCTCGGCCTTGCTCAGGAACTTCAGCTTGTACGCGACGGTGAACACCGCTCCGACCGCCGCGCCGTACTCCTCCGAGGTGTTCGGGTCTCCGTGGCCGTCGATCATGACGTACCGCATCGGCGGCACGTCGAGAATCTCGAACGCCCCGCGCGGTGCCGTGTAGGCCTTGATCGACTTCTTCAGGTCGACCTTCGTCACGCCGGACCCGACCTGCGCGGACCCGCCGTTCGAGGACTCGGACTTGCGTCCGCCCGCTTCGAGCACATCGCCCGCAGGCAGCTCCTGGTGCCCGCCGAACTGCAGCCGCATCGCCGACAGCACCTGATTGGCGAAGCGGTCCTCGTCCCTCGACGCGAACCGTTCGAACAGGGATGCCGCGAGCACCGGAGCCGGCACCCCGGTGTCGACGGCGGCCTTGACCGTCCAGCGGCCCTCGCCCGAGTCCGACACACGCCCCGCGAGGCCCTCGAGCGTCGGATTGCCCTGGAGCGCAGCCGCGGTCAGGTCGAGCAGCCACGACGAGATCACGGATCCTCGCCGCCACAGCTCGGCGACCTTCGGCGTGTCGATCGTGAACTGGTAGAACTCCGGCTCCTCCAGCGGTGCGACCTCTGCCGAATGCTCGGCCTCCTTCACTCCGGCATCCGCGTGCTCGAGGATGTTCAGGCCCTCCGCGAGCGCCGCCATCACGCCGTACTCGATGCCGTTGTGGACCATCTTGACGAAGTGCCCGGCGCCGGAGGGCCCGCAGTGGAGGTAGCCGAGCTCTTCGGGAGCGAAGTCGCCGGTGCGGCCCGGCGTGCGCCCCGCCTCGCCGCTGCCGGGCGCGATGGTCCGGAGGATCGGCTCGATGCGCTGGAAAGCCTCGTCGGGACCGCCCACCATGAGGCAGTACCCCCGCTCGAGCCCGAAGACGCCCCCGCTCGTGCCGACATCGACGTAGTGGATGCCGCTGTCCTTCAGCGCCGCCGCGCGCCGCACATCGTCGCGGTAGTTCGAGTTGCCGCCGTCGATGATGATGTCGCCGGGCTCGAGCAGCGCGGAGACCTCGTCGACGACCCTCCCGGTCAGCCCTGCCGGGATCATCAGCCAGATCGCGCGCGGCGCCTCGAGCTGCGACACCAGCTCCGCCAGACTTCCCGAGCCCACGGCGCCCTCTGCCACCAGGCCGCTGACGACATCCGCGCTCACGTCGTACACGACGCACTCGTGGCCGTCCCGCATCAGACGCCGGACGATGTTGCCGCCCATCCGGCCGAGGCCCACCATTCCCAGCTGCATCGCCGCTCCTTCGCTCATCCTCGGCGAACGCCGCGCGCGGGCGCCCGTCATCGAAGTCTAGGGAGCCTTCGCGCTGGGGCCTCGAGAATCGTGCAGGAGCACCGCACCGGCGAGGCTCAGCCGGGCGGTCCCTGGCGACCCGAGAAGCCTGCGAACAGGGCGTGCAGGAGCGGCAGCAGTGACGCGATCATCAGAATCGTGCCGATCGTGAGATCCTCGGCGCGCAGCACGGCTCCGCTGATCAGCAGGCCGGCGAACAGCACGGCGGAGACCACGCGGCGGCCCATGCGCTCGAGGCGCCTCAGCCAGCGGTCGAGCTTCGGCACGTCGGCGACGAGCCGGCCATCCTCGATGCGCGTCACCATGTCGTCGAGCCGCCGCGGCAGTCGAGCGACGACGCCCGCCATCGACGTCGCCTCCTGGACGACGGCTCTGCCCATGCTGCCGCGCTCGTCTTTCAACAGGCGATCGGCATACGGCTCCACGGCATCCCACACGTTGAACGCCGGGTCGAGCGAGCTGCACATACCGCTCGTGAGGGAGACCGCCCGGATGATCAGCAGGAAGTTCTCGGGCAGCTGGAACGGCAGCGACCGCACGACGTCGCCGAACTCCTTCGCGAAATCACGGAACTCGCGCGGGTCGACCTTCTGCAGCTCCGCGAAGCCCATGCCGCCGAACCGGGCGAACAGCGTGGTCATGGCGCGCTCGAGCTCGATGGTGTCGGAGGAGGGCAGCAGCACTCCGACCGCTCGGATGCTGTCGATCATCTGCCGGCTGTTGCGAGAGGCCACCGCGATCATGAGCCGCTGGAGGTTGTGCCGCAGCGTGTCGGGCACCTCGCCCATCATCCCGAAGTCGATGAACGTGAGGGTCCACGGATGCCGGGTGTCGCCGGCTGCGCGCGTCACCGGCGTCACGAAGATGTTGCCGGGATGCGGGTCGGCGTGGAAGAAGCCGCGCAGGAACAGCTGATCGAACATCACGTTCGCGAATTCGACCGCGACGGCGGCCGGGTCGATTCCGGCCGCCCGAAGGCCCTCGATGTCGTTGATCTTGATCGCGGTGACGTCCTGCAGCGTCAGCACGCGACGAGTGGTGCGCTCCCAGGCGATCTCGGGGGCCGCGACGCGCGGGTCGCCGGCGACGTCGGCGGCGAACCGCTCCGCGTTCTGGGCTTCGTGGAGGTAGTCGATCTCCTCGAGGCTGGTGTGCGCGAACTCCTCCACGAGCTGCGGCAGGTCGACATGGTCGCGCACGACCTTCACCCGGCTGAGCCAGCCGGCCACGCGCCGGAGGGCGGCGAGGTCGACGTCCACGATCGCCTCGATGCCGGGCCGCTGCACCTTGACGACGACGTCGGCGAACCCGGTCTCCGCGGCATCTGGCGGCGTCATTCGTGCGCGGTGCGCCTGGCCGAGGGATGCCGCCGCCACCGGTGTCTCATCGATCCACTCGAACGCACGGCTCAAGGGGACGCCCAGCTCCGCCTCGGCGAGCTGACGGATGGCCGGGAAGGCGACCGGCGGCACTTCGTCCTGCAGACCTTCGAGCTCCTTGGTGATCTCCGGCGGCAGCACATCGAGGCGCGACGACAGGAACTGGCCCACCTTGATCATGAGCCCGCCGTACTGGACCGCCAGCACGTGGAACCGGCGCGCGATGGTGCGCAGCCGCCGGGTGCGTCCGCGGGCGGCGAGCGCGCCGAGCCCGAACCGCGGCAGGAACAGTTCGTACCACCACGCCTGGACCATGTAGCGCCCGGCGAACCGCAGGATCCGGCGATAGCGGGCGCGCGGGTTCCCGACGTCGGCCATCGAAGCTCCTAGGCGGTGCGGATCAGGTCATCAGAGGGGCCTGCGATCCCGGTCGCCCGGAATCCCGCGCGCCGGTGGGCGCGCGGGTCGTGGTGCCGTGCCGGCACCCGGCCGGCCCGTCAGTCCTGAGCGAGGATCGAGTAGAGCTTACGCCGCGCCTCGTCCAGCACCTCGACCGCCTGCGCCACCTGCTCGGGCGTACCCCCGCGTCCGACCTGAGCGGCCGCCTGTGCGAGCTTCGCGCCCGCCTTGGGCAGGGCGCTGGTGCGCCCCGTGTCGCGGGAGCTGAAGGACTCCCACGGCGCGGACTGTCCGTCGGCCGCCGCAGCCTCGGCGCGTCCCGCCTCGGTGAGCGAGTACGTCTTCTTGCCGTTCGCCTCCTCCGCGGCCACGAGGCCCTCGTCGGCGAGGAGCTGCAGGGTCGGGTAGACCGATCCGGGGCTGGGCTTCCAGGCGCCGTCGCTGCGCGCCTCGATCTCCTGGATGATCTGGTAGCCGTGCATGGGCTTCTCAGCGAGGATCGCGAGCACCGCCGCCCTGCACGTCGCCGCGCCCGACGCGCGGCGAGAACCCGCGCTCGAAGGCATCCTTCAACTGGTCCATGGCATCCCACAGACTGCCGGGCAGACCGGAGCCCTGACCACCTGGACGGGAACCGAACCCGGGGAATGAACTGCTCATGACGACCTCCTGAACGAGTGTGTGCCGATATGCCGACGATACCTAGCGATATATCGCTCGACAAGGGAGCGGGCTGGGTGTTCGCTGTGCAGATCGCGGGGACGGATGTCTCGGCTCACTGACGGCGCCGACGCGTCACCACCCCATGGAGCCGGGTTCTCCCTTGAACGGTCCGACGATCTCCGGCGTGATCCATCCGCCGTAGAACCGCCCGGGCTGGGGCAGCACCTCGATGCCGTCGATCGTGCACAGGTCCATCTCGCGGGCGTACACCGCCACCCGGCCCTCGAGGGACTCGAACCCCTCGGCGGGGTGAGGATACGTCCACGCCGCGCGCGGCCGCAGCTGACCCCCGCCGCGCACGTCGAAGTAGCGGGCACTGCCCTTGAACTCGCAGTACGACGATCCCTCGCCCGGCGTCAGCGCGCCGGCGGCGAACGCGGAGATCGGCAGGTAGTACACCGGCGGATGACTGGTCTCCAGAACGCGGACGACATCGTCGGTGTCGACGATCACCTCGTCGCCCAGGCGGATCACGGCACGTCGGGCCACGTGTTCGACGCGCGGCGGACGCGGGTAGTCCCAGACGGACTCCTGACCGGGGCCGACCGGCGATGGCTCGGGCCTCATGGGCCACCTCCTGAGGGAGCAGCGGTTGGGAGGGCAAGGCTACCCCGCGCGACCACCACCCACCCTCGGAGGACCCTGTCAAGGCCTCGCGGGGAGCGCCGCGGGTTCCGTAGCGTGCCCCAGCGACGCGAAAGGAAATCGACATGCTCCGCGCACTCGCACTGAACTGCACCCTCAAGACCTCGCCGGATGCCTCGAGCGGCGAACTGCTCGCCCAGCAGGTGCTCGACGCGCTCGCCGACCACGACGTCGCCGGCGAACAGATCCGGGTGGTCGACTTCGACGTGCGGCCGGGAGTGGAAGCCGACATGGGCGACGGAGACCAGTGGCCAGGGATCCGCGAGAAGGTGCTGGCCAGCGACATCCTCGTCTTCGCCACGCCGACCTGGATGGGACACCTGTCGAGCGTCGCGCAGCGCGTGCTCGAACGTCTCGACGCCGAGCTGTCGGAGACCGACGACGAAGGGCGCGCGATCCTCGCGGGCAAGGTCGCCGTGACCGTCGTGGTCGGCAACGAGGACGGCGCGCACGCCATCACCGCCGACCTCTACCAGGCGCTCGGCGACGTCGGGTTCACGATCCCCTCGCAGGGCGGCGTCTATTGGAACGGCGAGGCGATGCAGACCACCGACTACAAGGATCTGCCCGAGACGCCCGAGAAGGTGGCCTCGACGACGGCGACCCTCGCCCGCAACGCCGCGCATCTCGCGAAGCTCCTGCAGGAGCGCCCGTACCCGGCGCCGCCGCAGGGATGACGCTGGGACGACGGATGCCGCGGCCTCGGCAGAGCCGGGGCGCGGCACGTGCGTCTCACTTGGCCGCGGACCTGATCAGCGACAGGACCTTCAGAGGCTGACTGATCATCGGCACGTGGGAGCTCTTGACCTCGACGACCGTCGCTCCAGCGCGCTCCGCCATCGCCCGCTCCGCCTCCGGCGGGATGATGCGGTCCTGCGTGGCGACCATGTACCAGCTCGGGATCGTCTTCCACGCGGGTTCGCCCGACGGTGTGACGAGCGAGGCGAACGCACCCGGACGCTGGGTGGCCGCCATGTTCTTCGCGACAACGAGAGGCAGATCCTGCGCGAACAGCTCGGGGAAGACGGCCGGGTCGATGTAGGCGTCGGCGTCGCCCTCGGATGCTCCGGGGAACGGGCGCACCACCAGATGATCGGTGATATCGGTGTGACCGCCGCCGAGCGAGTTCGCCTGGGCGACGGACTCGCCGGCGTCGAGGGCGTAGGCGGCGATGTACACGAGGGACTTCACGTTCGTGTTGCCGGTGGCGGCATTCGTGATCAGCGCGCCGCCGTAGGAGTGGCCGACGAGGACGATCGGTCCCTCGATCGTGCTCAGGAACTGCCGCAGATACTCACTGTCGTAGGTCAATCCTCGCAGCGGGTTGGAGAAGGCGATCACCGGGTAGCCCTCCGCCTGCAGGGCGGTGCCGACGATCGACCATCCGCTCGAGTCGGCGAACGCGCCGTGGACCAGCACGACCGTCGGCTTGGGAGTGGAGGGTCGTGCGGTGTCGGCCGGCTCGGCTGTGGCGGGCAGCGCCGCCCCGCCGATCAGGAGGGCGAGCGTGGTGGCTGCCGCGGCGGCGAGCGCCACGCGACGCGTGTGTCGGAACATGGATTCTTCCTTTCGGGTTCGTGTATCAGTGCCGTGGTGCCGATCACCACAGGTCGAGGACAGCGGACCCCTCACTCGCCGATGAATGCGAGCAGATCCGCGTGGAGGCGCTCTCGCGCTGTATCCGGCAGTCCGTGTGCGCCGCCGGCGTACACCACCAGCCGCGCGTCCGGCGATGAGCTGGGCCGACAGCCGGCCGCTGATCTCGAACGGCACGATCTGGTCATCGTCGCCGTGGATCACGAGGACGGGCACGTCGATCGACGCGAGGTCCGCCCGGAAGTCCGTCGCGGAGAACGCCGCGATGCACTCGTAGGCGTTGTGGGTACCCGACGCGAGTCCTTGCGACCAGAACGCATCGCGGGTGCCCTGGGCCACACCGCCGGAGCGGTTGTGGCCGAAGAACGGGCCGTCCGCGAGGTCGCGGTAGAGCTGGGATCGATTCGCCGCCTCACCGGCTCGGATCCCGTCGAAGACCTCGAGGGGAAGGCCTCCCGGATTGTCGTCGGTGTGCACCATGAGCGGCGGCACCGCGGAGACCAGCACGATCCTCGCCACCCGCCCGGATCCGTGCCGGGCAACGGTATCGCACGACCTCGCCCCCACCCGTCGAATGTCCGACCAGAGTCAGACCCGTGAGATCGAGCCGGTCGACGAGGCACGCGAGGTCATCTGCGTACGTGTCCATGTCGTTGCCGTTCCAGCTGCGGGTCGACCGGCCGTGGCCGCGGCGGTCGTGCGCGACGACGCGGTGACCGCGCTCGGCGAGGTACCGCGCCGAGGCCTCCCACGCGTCCGAGTTGAGCGGCCAGCCGTGGCTCAGCAGCACGGGGGCCCCGTCACCCCAGTCGATGTAGAAGATCTGCGTGCCGTCTTCGGTGGTGATATGAGGCATGGCCGGCTCCCTTCGGTGCTGCCATGGTCATGCGCGGGAGCGCTCCCGCGCATCACGTGCGCACGTAGTGGCGGGCGCCGTCGTGACGTCGGGGACCACGCGCCACGGCATCCGTCCCGGCGATGCTCAGAGGGTGAGGAAATGGTCGGCGAGCTGGCGTCGTGACGAGACGCCGAGCTTCCGGAAGACCTTGCGCAGGTGATAGTCCACGGTGTTGGAGCTGATGAACAGCGCGGAGCCGATGTCGGCATTGGTCGCTCCGCGCGCAGCGAGCCGCGCCACCTCCGCCTCCTGGGGCGTGAGCTGCCCCAGGGGTGCCGCTGGATCGCCGATCTGCTCGCCTGCGGCTGTCAGCTCGCGACGCGCGCGTGCGGCGAAGCCTGTCGCGCCGAGGTCGAGGAACGCCTCGCGCGCGGCATGCAGCGGGATCCGCGCGTCGCTGCGCCGGCGCATGCGGCGCAGCCACTCGCCGTAGACGAGGCGGGTGCGGGCGGCGTCGCCACGATGGCTCGGAGTGTCGAGCAGCTCGATCGACGCGAGGTAGAGAGCCTCCGCGTCACTGTCGTCGGCGAGAAGGGCATCGCACCGTGCGGCGAGGCCGCGTGCCCACGGCGACCCCGAGGCGGCGGCGTACCTGCGCAGGCCCGCCGCCGCGGTGCGCGCCGCCGAAGCGTTGCCGCTGCGGACGGCGGCCTCGACGAGCTCTGGGATGTGGTGGAAGCTCGCCTGCAGAAACGGATGATCCACCAGCCGGGACAGCCGCTCGAACGCCGACGCGTAGTCGCCGTCCGCGATCTCGACGATGCCGAGCGCGCCGACCGCCATCCGCGCGACGCCGCCGTAGCCGGCTTCGCGCATCCCGTAGACGATCTGCTCGACTGTCGCGCGCGGCGCCCCCTGCCACGCCAGCTGCGCCGCGTTCACGGTCTGCTCATCGACGTAGCCCAGCGCACGACGCAGCTCCTCTGCCTGCGCGAGGTACTCGCCCGCACGCGCAGGATTCACTCGCGACAGCTCCACCGCGCTCAGCACCCACAGCGCGCCGTCGACCTCCCGCAGCGCGCCGCGCTCGCGCCCCACGCGCACCGTTCGAGAGAGCAGTCGGGATGCCGCATCGCAGTCCCACGTCGCGATGCACGGGGCGACGGTGTAGAAGCTGAAGTCCAGCAGCGCGTCATCGTCGAGGCCCTCGAGCATCGCCACCGCCTCGCGCAGCGACGGCAGCGCCTCGACGTAGTCATCGAGTGCGAGCGAGGCGACGGCCCGCAGCGCGACCGCGTACACGCTGTCGTCGCCCACCGCGGCGGCCCGCATCCGCACGGCGAGCGCCTCGACGTCGGCGCCGACCGCACGGTCCTCGACCGTCATGGCCGAATTCAGCGCAAGCAGGAGGGTCTTCTGCTCGAGCACCGGCGCCCGGCCGCGGAACTGGTCGGCCGCCGCGATCAGCACCGCCAGCGTGTCCCGCGTGGTGACGGGGTCGGCGAGGAAGATGGTGCAGCTCGCCTCGACGACCAGCATCCGCCCGCGTCCGATCGGCCCCAGGAAGCCGGCGTCGACGCGGTCCAGCAGCTGACGCGAGAGAACACCCGCGCCCGCCGCGATCGCGGCCTCGGCGGCGCCGACGAGCCACTCGTTCTGCAGCCGCGGTGAGGGGGTCAGCTCCGCTGCGCGCGCAAGCAGCAGCGACCGGGATCTCATCCCGCCCCGTGCGCCGGCGAGGTCGGCGACGACCGCGAGCTCCTCGGCGACGGCGGCATCGGTGCCGGAGCACGCCGCCGCGGCATGCCAGGCAGCGAGCTCGCGCCGGCCACGCGCGGCCGTCGCGTCGCGCAGCGCGGCGTGCGCCCGTCGCCGGTCGGCATCGGGCATGCTGCCGTACACCGCGGATCGCACGAGGGGATGCCGGAATCTGACTCGCTCCCGCACCTCGACCAGCCGCAGCCTCTCGGCGTCGGTCGCCGCATCGTCGGCGAGCCCGAGCGCGCTCGCCGACGCCCGCACGACGCCGGCGTCGCCGGTCGACTCGGCCGCAGCCAGCAGCAGCCACATGCGCGTCGCCGGCGAGAGCGTCGCGACCTGCGCCGAGTAGTGCTCCTCGAGGCGGGGACCGAGCGGAGCCGGGGCGCGGCCGATCGCGATCGACGTGAGCTCACTCACCGAGAGCTGCTCGCCGAGGTCCCGCAGGGCCAGCGGATTCCCCGCCGTGTAGCTCACGATCTCGGCGACGACCGCCGGATCGATCTCGGCGCGCACCGATGCCCGGAGCACCATCGCCGCCGTGTCGGCGTCCAGTCCCGACAACCGCAGGCGCTGCACCCCGGCGAGCGCTCGGTCGACGCCGTCGTCCTCCCGCGAGACGAACACGAGCGCCACCGCCTCTGCAGAGAGGCGACGGGCGACGACCCCCAGCACCTCGAGAGACTCCGCGTCAAGATTGTGCGCGTCGTCGACGACGCAGACGGTGGTGATGTCGTCCCCCGCCCGCGCGAGCACCGACAGCACGGCGAGGCCCACCAGCGCACGCTCCGGCGGGACACCCTCGGCCAGGCCGGCGGCCACGCGGAGCGCGCTCTGCTGCGTCGGCGGGATGTCGTCGACGTAGCCGGCGAGCGGTCGCCCGAGACGCTGCATCCCGCCGTACGCGAGGGTGGCCTCGACCTCGTAGCCGGTGATGCGCACCACGCGCACGTCGCCGAGGTCGCGGATCGCCTCTTCGATCAGCGTCGTCTTGCCCACACCCGGGTCGCCCTGCACGAGCACCGCGCCGCCCACCCCGTTGCGCGCGTGGGTGATGAGCGCGCGGAGGGTCTGCAACTCCTCGGCTCGCCCCAGCATCCGATCGAAAGTCGTGATGTCCCTCACCGTAGTGGTCGAGGATCGCACGACGAAAGCACTTCCGGGTGCCCGGCATCCGATCTCTCCGCCGGCACCGACGGCTCGGATACCGGGACTCGATCAGCGGCCGAACTCCTCGAGCCAGCGCAGCCACACCTCGCTGATCGTCGGATACGACGGCACCGCATGCCAGAGGCGCTCGATCGGCACCTCGCCGACGATCGCGATCGTCGCCGCGTGCAGCATCTCGCCGACGTCCTGCCCGACGAAGGTCGCCCCGACGAGGACGCGCCGCTTCTCGTCGACGATCGCCCGCGCCCGCCCCTGGTAGTCGTCGGCCAGCTCGCTCGAGCCCGCGAGCCACGACAGGTCGTAGTCGATGACGCGGATGTCGAGCCCCGCCGCACGCGCGGACTTCTCGGTGTGACCGACCGACGCCACTTCAGGATCGGTGAAGATCACCTGCGGCACCGCGGCGTGATCCGCCGTCGCGACGTGCGCGCCCCAGGGGGCGTCGTCGACCTCCGCCGCCTGCGCACGCGCGGCGATGACATCGCCGGCCGCGCGCGCCTGGTACTTGCCCTGGTGCGTGAGCAGGGCGCGGTGGTTGACGTCGCCCACCGCGTAGAGCCAGTCGACGCCGCGGACGCGCAGCGTGTCGTCGACGTCGAGCCACGAACCGGGCTCGAGCCCGACGGTCTCGAGCCCGATGTCGGCCGTGCGGGGCACGCGCCCCGTCGCGACCAGCACCTCTGCCGCGCGCACCTCCGAGCCGTCCGACAGCGACAGCACGACCTCGCCGTCACCGTCGCGCGACGCGCGCTCGACCTCGACGCCGGTGCGGACGACGGCTCCGGCATCCGTCAGCGCCTTCGGCGACCGCCTCCCCCGCGAAGGGCTCGACGCCGCGGAGCAGACCGGACCGCGCGATGACCGTGACGGTCGCGCCGAACGAGGTGAACAGCGTCGCCATCTCGCTGCCGACGACACCGCCGCCGAGCACCGCAAGCGACGCCGGCACATCCTGCACGCCGGTGGCTTCGCGGCTCGTCCACGGCTGGACGTCGCGCAGGCCGGGGATGTCGGGGAGCAGCGCCGCCGAACCGGTGGAGACGGCGACCGCGTGGCGGGCGACCAGTACCGTCTCGACGCCGTCCGCGTCGGTGACGGTGACCTCGCGCTCGCCGGTGAGCCGCCCGTGCCCGCGGACCAGGTCGATGCCGGCGCCGTGCAGCCAGTCGACCTGCGAGGTGTCGTCCCAGTGGTGCACGAGCTCATCGCGGCGGTGCAGAGTCGCCGCCACGTCGAGCGTGCCGGTCACCGCCTGCGCCGCACCGCCGACCGCCCGCGCCGCCCGCAGCGCCGCACCCGGACGCAGCAGCGCCTTCGAGGGGATGCACGCCCAGTACGAGCACTCGCCGCCGACGAGCTCGCTCTCGACGACGACGACCGAGAGTCCGCCCTGCGTCGCCCGGTCGGCGACGTTCTCGCCGACGGGGCCGGCTCCGATGACGATGAGGTCGTACTCGCGGGAAGTCATGCGTTTCAACGTAGCCGCGTCCCGCGACAGAGGCGAGACGGATGCCGCCGCCCGGCGCGGGCGGCGAGCATAGCGCAGATCGCGGCATCCGTCGCCTCCGTCATGATGTCGTCGGCCTGTGGTTATGTGGGAACCCCGGCCGAAAGGGCAGCATGGCGATCGAATTCCGCGGGGTCTCGAAACGGTACCCGGATGGCACCGTCGCCGTCGACGACTTCAGCGTGCTCATTCCCGCGCACAAGACCACGGTGCTCGTCGGCTCGTCGGGCAGTGGCAAGACCACGCTGCTGCGGATGATCAACCGGCTCGTCGAGCCCAGTGCGGGTGTCATCGCCATCGATGACGAGCCCATCTCGGATCGCGATCCGGTGGCGCTGCGCCGGGGCATCGGCTACGTCCTGCAGAACGCGGGCCTGCTCCCCCACTTCTCGGTCGTGGACAACATCGCGACCGTGCCCGTGCTCAGCGGCGTCCCCCGTGCGAAAGCGCGCGAGCGCGCCCTCGAGCTGATGGATGTCGTCGGCCTCGAGCGCGGGCTGGCCAAGCGGTATCCGAGCCAGCTGTCGGGCGGCCAGCAGCAGCGCGTGGGCGTCGCACGGGCCCTCGCCGTCGACCCGAACATCCTGCTGATGGACGAGCCGTTCGGCGCCGTCGACCCGATCGTCCGCAGAGAGCTGCAGGCCGAGACCCTGCGCCTGCAGGGCGAGCTCGACAAGACCATCGTGTTCGTGACCCACGACATCGACGAGGCGTTCCTGCTCGGCGACCAGGTCGTGATCCTCGAGAAGGGCGCGCGCGTCGCGCAGATCGGCAGCCCGAGCGAGATCATCGAGAACCCGGCGAGCGATTTCGTCGCCGACTTCATCGGGGTCGAGCGCGGCGCGCGGGCGCTGCGGGCCAAGCAGACGGCGCACGGCACGGTGCTCGTCGACACGGCGGGACGCACGCAGGGCGTGCTCGTGGAGGACGAGCCGTGAACTGGGTGCTCGACAACCTCGACCTGATCGGGGCGCTGACCGTCGACCACCTGCGTCAGAGCGCGGTCGCGATCCTCGCCGGTTTCGTGCTGTCCATTCCCCTCGGATGGCTGGCGTTCCGGTATACGAAGCTGCGGGGCACCGTGCTGACGGTGGTCGGGCTGCTCTACACGATTCCGTCGTTCGCCCTGTTCGCTCTGCTGACGCTGTTCGGGGTGCCGTACCTGGGCGAGCTCAACCTCGTCATCGCGCTCACGATCTACGCCGTCGCCATCATGACCCGGTCCGTGACCGAAGGGCCTCGCCTCCGTCGACCCGGTGACCCGGTCCGCTGCTGTGGCGGTCGGCTTCGGCGCCTGGCGACGTTTCTGGACCGTCGACTTCCCGCTCTCGGGCCCCGTCGTGCTCGCGGGTCTGCGAGTGACGGCGATGTCGACGATCTCCCTCGCGACCGTGGGCGCCCTCATCGGCGTCGAGAATCTGGGCTACCTCTTCACGAACGGGGCGCAGCGTCGCATCATCGCCGAGGTCTTCGCCGGCGTTCTGGCGGTCGTGGTGATCGCGCTGATCATCGACGGGCTGCTCATCGTCGCCGGGCGCCTGCTGATGCCCTGGACGCGGCGAACCTCCCCGCCACGCTCGGCCCGGCTCCGGGCGGTGACGGCATGAATCTGCTCGCCGAGGCGCTGGCCTGGATCTTCTCGCCGGCGCGGCTGACGGGTTCGCTCCCACTGCCGACCGCCATCGCCCAGCATCTCGCGTTCACGTTCGGCTCCGTGGCGATCGCGGCTGTCATCGCGATCCCGATCGGCTGGCTCATCGGGCACACCGGCCGGGGGCGTGAGATCGCGGTCTTCCTCTCGGGTGCGGCTCGAGCGCTGCCCGCTCTCGGGCTGGTCGTGCTGCTGTGGCTGGTCTTCGGCGTGGCGTTCAAGACCGAGGCCGCGGTCGCCGCGTTCGTCGTGCTCGCGATCCCCTCGATCCTCGCCGGCGCGTACGCGGGCATCGAGGCGATCGACCGCACCGTGATCGACGCCGGTCGCGCAATGGGAATGACCCAGTGGCAGATCCTGTTCCGGATCGAGATGCCACTCGGACTCTCGCTCCTCATCGGCGGGCTGCGCTCCGCGACGCTGCAGGTGGTCGCCACTGTCACCATCGGCGCCTACATCGGCGTGGGCGGGCTCGGTTTCTTCATCCTGCAGGGCATCGCGCTGCGCGACTTCGCCGAGATCCTCGGTGCGTCGCTCGTCGTCGTCGCGCTCGCACTCGTCCTCGACGGACTCTTCGCCCTGCTCGCCCGCTACGCCGTTCCGCGCACGGACGGCGCCCGTACACGTTCCCAGGGCGGCGTCCCCGCGCTCGCCCGCGCCCCGCAGTTCTCCCGCTGATCCCACCACACCGGAGGTAACCGAAATGTCCACAGCACGCACGCGCCTGACCGCGGCGCTCGCCGGGACCGCCATCGCGGCGCTCGCGCTCGCCGGCTGCGCCTCGAGCGACCCGCTGAGCGACGACAGCACCGACACCGGCGACACCGGCGACTCGTCGACCATCGTCATCGGCTCGCAGGCCTACTACTCGAACGAGATCATCGCCGAGATCTACGCGCAGGCCCTCGAAGCCGGCGGGTTCACGGTCGAGCGCAACTTCAACATCGGCCAGCGGGATGCCTACATGCCGGCGCTCGAGGACGGCGAGATCGACCTGTTCCCCGAGTACACGCGGCAACCTGCTGCAGTACTTCGAGCCCGACACCACGGCGACGACCTCGGAGGACGTCTACGCCGCGCTGCAGGAGGCCCTGCCCGAGGGCCTGACCGTTCTCGACCAGTCCTCGGCGACCGACCAGGACTCGTACAACGTCACGTCCGCCTTCGCCGAGGAGAACGGACTGACCTCGATCGCCGATCTCGCGGGGATCGACGGGCTGGTGCTCGGCGGCGCGCCCGAACTGGAAGAGCGCCCGTACGGGCCGACCGGGCTCCAGGAGCTCTACGGCGTCACGGTCTCGTTCCAGGCCACCGCCGACACCACCGTCGACGAACTGGTCGCGGGCAACATCCAGATCGCCAACGTGTACAGCGCCGACCCGCGGATCGAGACGGAAGACCTCGTGACGCTGGAAGACCCGGAGGGCCTCTTCCTCGCGTCGAACGTCGTCCCGGTCGTGAACGCCGACATCGCCGACGACATCGCGGACGTCATCAACGCCGTGAGCGCAGCGCTGACCCCCGAGGGTCTCGTCGCGCTCAACGTCGAGTCCACGGAGGAGCAGCGCTCGTCCGAGGACATCGCGGCGGACTGGCTCGCCGAGAACGGCCTCGACTGACCGGACGCCTGACAGCGCGGCGCCTCCCTCGGATCCCTGCGGATCCCGCGGGAGGCGCCGTGCTGTTCGGCCGGTGCGCGTCGGCGCGGTTCACCCGGCACCGCCGCCGGCGTACGGCAGACTCGGAAGACCGAGAAGAGGAGCCGCATGTCCGATCCCCTCCCTCCGCAGCCATCGGGCGCGCAGCCGTCGGGCGAGCAGCCATCCGGCGACGGGGCACCCGCGGATCCCGCCGCGGCCGCCGCGTCGCCACGCCCATACACGGCCCCCTCTCCGGATGCCCCGCAGTACGCGATGCCCGCCTACGCGATCCCCCCGCGGGCCGCGCCGGCACCCGGTGACGCCCGATCGGCGCCGTCGCCAGGTGCGCCGCCCCTCGCTCATGCGTACGCCACCCCGTCGTACGCCGACCCCGGAACCGCCCCGCGGCCCGGCGCGTACGCGTATCCCAGCGCGTATGCTGCGCCTCCCACCGCCTACGCGGCTCCCGCCGCGTCGCCGGCTGCCGCCGCTCTGCCGCCCTACGCACACGCTGCGACCCCGCCGCCGTCCTATCCCGGTGCGCCCGCCTTCGGAACCGCACCGGTGGGCGGGTCGTTCCCGCCCGCAGGCATCGACACCAGGCCGAAGGGGCTCGCCATCGTCGCGCTGGCCCTCGCGGGGGCGGGTGTTCTCGTGACGCTCGTCGCGACGGTCGTCGGCTCCGCGGGAGTCGGCTGGCTGGCGCCACTCCTCCTGATCGTCGGCTTCGTGCTCTCGCTGATCGCGCTGATCAGCCGCAACCAGGGAGGCAAGGGCCTCGGCGTCGGTGCGCTCCTGTTGTCGCTCCTCGGCGGCACCCTCAGCTTCATCGTCGCCGTCGCCTGGATCTTCGGCTCGTTCGGCAGCTCCGGGAGCGACGCCGGCGAGTACGACGGGTACACCGAGGAGGAGTACTCCCTTCCCAGCATCGCCGCACCGGGAACCGACGGTCTGCCCGATCCGGGTGCACAGTTCGCCCCGCCGGTGCAGCCGACGGTGGCCGAGGCGGCGTTCGGGCGCGAGTACGACGACGTCTGGTGGTACGCCGTGGTGGTCGACAACCCGAACGCGGACTACGTGTTCGATGCGTACGCCGAGGTCCACGCCTATGCGGAGGACGGGTCGATCATCGGATCGGCACCGGCGTACACGATGCTGCTCTCGGGCAAGACGGCGCTGGTGGGCTACTTCTTCGATCTGGGCGACGCCCAGATCGCGCGCATCGACGCCGACCTGCCGGATGCCTCGCGAGGCGACGCTCTCGCCCGGCACGGAGACCGGGTCCTTCGCCGTGCAGGTCGACGCCAGCCCGGCCGACAGGGACAGTCCCTCAGCCGTGACGGGGACGGCGAGCGCACACTTCGCCGAGGACCAGGAATTCGTCGCCGTCACGGTGCTCGCCCGCGCCGCCGACGGCACGATCGCCGCAGCGACCAGCACCTACCTCGAAACGGTCCCCGGCGACGGCACGCCGGTGGCCTTCGAGGCCTGGTTCGAGGACCTTCCGGCTGATGCGACGGTGGAGGCCCTCGCGCACCGATGACCGCTCACCGGGGATGACGACGTACCCTGTCGTCATGCACATGGGCGAGATCATGCTGTGGGGCTTCGGCACGCTTGCCGCTCTGCTGCCCGTGTACTTCCTCTGGTTCGCGTTCGACACCCACCGGCGGCGGAAACGGGGAGAGGCGCCCACGCATTCGTCCGGCGGCCTGCTCGGCATCGACGAGTTCTTCCATCCGAGCGCCGAGAACGCCCGGGCGGTGTGGGAGGCCGAGCAGATCACCCCAGCCCCCGCTCCGACGCCCGGGGACGGCCCGGGTGTGATCGACGGCAACCGGATCGTGATCGAGACAGGCCTGCGCAAGACCGCGTAGAACCGGTGGCCGACTCAGCGGCGGCGCGCGCGGCGCACGACGGCGGCGATGACGCGCCAGCCGACAAGGGCGACGAGCAGCGTCACGGAGGCGACGACGATGAACGCGATCGCGGTTCCCTGACCGGATGCCGCGCGCAGCAGCATCCCACCGGTCACGGTGACCGCCCACACTCCGAGACCGGTCCGCACCGGTGCTGCGGGTGCGCGCCACGCCCGCGTGACGAGCCAGCCCGCCGCGAGGCCCGCGAGGAACGGCCACGCGGTCTGCGCGAGACCCGTCCACACGTCGGAGTCGTGGCTCGCACGGCCGACCGCGGCGAAGGCGACGACGAGCAGGATGTCGAGCCCGAGCGCGAGCGCCACCGCCGCCGCGGGAGGGGCGCTCGGTCGCGCGCGCCGTCGGGGCGGCGCCCGTCATGCGCGCACCTCCGGTCGGGGAGCGAGGCCCGGCGTGAGCGCTTCGCGCTCGTCGAACACGAAGCAGTCGCCGCTCCAGTGGTCGCCGCCGACCTGCTCGAAGTAGCCGAGGATCCCGCCGTCCAGCTGGTAGGCGTCCACGCCGGACTCGCGCAGGTGGATCGCCGCCTTCTCGCAGCGGATGCCGCCGGTGCAGTAGCTCACGACGGTCTTGCCGTCGAGGTCCGCCGCGGCGGCGGCTGCGGCATCCGGGAACTGGGTGAACCGCTCGAGGCGCCAGTCCAGTGCGCCGTCGAACGAGCCGTAGTCCACCTCGAAGGCGTTCCGCGTGTCGAGCAGCACGACCTCGCGCCCCTCGTCGTCACGGCCCTGGTCGAGCCAGCGGCGCAGCGTCGCGGGTGCGACCGACGGCGCACGGCCCGATTCCGGCCGGATGGCGGGGTGGTCCATGCGGATGATCTCGCGCTTCACCTTGACGAGCATCCTGCCGAAGGGCTGCGTCTCGGACCAGCTCTCCTTCGTCGTCAGCCCTGCGAATCGCGGGTCCGCGCGCAACGCGTCGACGAAGTCGCGCACCGCATCGGCATCCCCCGCGAGGAAGAGGTTGATGCCCTCCTCGGCCAGCAGGATCGTGCCCTTGAGCCCGGCTGCCACCGCGCGGTCACGCAGCACCGGCTTCAGCTCGGCGGCGTCGACGATGCGCGTGAACAGATACGCCGAGATGTTGAGAACGGATGCCACCCCTCCAGCCTACGGACGCCACGGCGTGTGCACGGCCGGCGCCGTAGTCGCTCTGACCCGCGCGGTCAAGGCCCTCACAGCGCACCCTCGGAAGCGGGATGCTGGCACGGACCCTGAGGCGACACGCGCCCGAACAATTTGGAGGAGTCGCGATGACCGATCCCACCGTCCCCGAACCTCTCCCGGGCCAGACCCCGCCGGGCACCACGCCTCCGGACCAACCCGCGCCCGACCAGCCGGCGCCCGGTCAGCCCATGCCGGACCAGCCGGCCGAGCCACCCGCGCCATGGCCGGAGGAGCCGCTCGCGCCGCACCCGGAGGAGCCCGCGTTCCCGCAGACGCCGGAGACGCCGTTTCCGTAGCGCCGAGTTCGCGAATCTCCGCCTGCCCATGCCCGACTGAGTCGATTCACGTGCGCTGGACGTACGGATTCAGGCGGGCGGGGCGTACATGCAGCGCAAGCGAAACCATTCTGCGGTCGGTCAGCGGGCGGTCGTGCCGATGCGTTCGTCGAGCAGGCGTTCGGCGAGCTTCCAGAGGCGGGCGCCGTCCGCCGCATCAGCGAGTCGGCGATACGGCCGTTGCGGCGCGGCGGGACCGCCGAAGTGGAACAAGCCCGACGGGCCGAAGAAACCCGGGGACTCCTCGGCGGGGGCGGTGGCCGCGAGCAGCGCGGACTGCGCCGCCTGCGCCGGAGTTCCCCCGAGTCGCTCGCTGAGGGCGCGGCCGGCGCCGTTGCCCGCGCGCGCCCGCATCGCCGGGGCGATCGCCGTGCCGGGCACGACGCCCGGATGGCTGAACCCGACCGTGACGCCCGACCGCTGGGCGCCGGAGCGGCGCGCCAGTTCGTACCCGAACAGCCCGAGTGCCACCTTCGAGCCGCCGTATGCCCGCAGTGGGCGGTAGCGGCGCTCGCTCTGGAGGTCGTCCCACGGCACCCTCGAGACGCCAGCGGCGAGACTGAGCTGCACGGCGACGCGGGCGCGCCGCTCCTGCAGCAAGGGCAGCAGTGCCGTCGTGAGCGAGAAATGACCGAGGAAGTTCGTCTGGAAGTGCAGTTCGAACCCGTCGGCACTCACGTGTCGCTCGGGATCGCCGAGCAGCACGATGCCCGCGTTGAGCACGAGGATGTCGAGCGGCACGCGGTCGGCGACGAGCGCCTCGGCGAGCGCGCGCACCGTCTCCAGCCGCGCGAGGTCGAGGTCGCGCAGGCTCAGGCGCGCGTCGGGGAGGGTCGCTCGGATGCTCTCGATCGCCCGTTCACCCTTCGCGCGGTTGCGCACCGGCAGCACGAGGGCGGCGCCCGCGGCGGCGAGGCCGCGTGCGATCTCGACGCCGACCCCGTCGCTCGCGCCGGTGACCAGTGCCGTGCATCCGCGCAGGTCGGGCATCGCCACCGGCGGCGCGGGTGTGCGAGACATGGGCTCTCCGTTCGGCTGTCCGTCTGGAAGAGGCCCGGCGGATGGCTGTGATACCCGGCGGCGCCGCGCTCACTCCCCCATCGTGACGGCGTCGACGCGTCGCCGCCACCGTGCCGGGGCCACCGCTGGTTCAGCCCTGCGGCACGGTCAGTGGCGGCACCCCGGCCTCCACCGCGCGTCCGGCCTCGAAAAGGAGGTGCTCTCCGAAGGACGGGCCGATGAGCTGCACGCCGGTCGGCATCCCGTCGGTTCCCGGTCCCGTCGGAAGCGCCAGGGCGGGCAGCCCGAGGAAGTTCGCAACGACCGTCAGCCACAGGTCGCGCCAGGCGCGGTCAGCGGGTTCCTGCCCGCCGAGGTCGTGGTCGGGCTCGCGCATGCGCGCCGTCGACACCGGGCCGAGAAGCAGCGGAATCTCCCCCTGCAGGCGGCGCCAGTCCGCGGCGATCGCCGCCCGCCGCGCCCATGCCTCGGCATACTCGCGCGCCGTCTCGTAGGGGCGCGCGGCCGCCGTGCTGTCGCGCAGGAACGACGTCGCGGAGCGTCCGAGCGGCTGGCCCAGCGCGGCGGGATCGAGCGAGATCAGCATGTCGGTGCACGACAGTCGCCGCCAGAGCACGGCGGCCTCCTCGAGCTGCGGAGCCTCGATGTCGACGACATCCCAGCCGGCGCGGGCGAGGGATGCCGCAGCACGGTCGATCCCGGCAGCCACGTCGGGATCGGCTCCGCCCCCGCCGGGTTCGCGCACCACGCCGACCCGGCGGGGCAGGTGGGTCGAGGGCGGCGGCACGGCGACGGACATCGGGTCGTCGGCATCCCATCCCTCCAGCACGCCGAGTGCGAGGGCGGCGTCGTCGACGGTGCGCGCCAGGGGCCCGTTGACCGAGAACTGCTGGAGCGTGAGTGCGACCGACTGCCCGCGGACGGCCGCACGCGGCACCCGGCCCTGCGAAGGACGCAGGCCGACGACACCGGCGGCGTAGGCGGGAAGACGCAGCGAGCCGCCGAAGTCGTTGCCGAGCCCGAGCGCGCTCATGCCCGTCGCGACGGCGACGGCGTCGCCGCCGCTGGATCCGCCGGCGCTGCGGTCGCGGTTCCAAGGGTTGAGGGTGCGCCCGAACAGATCGTTGTCGGTGTCCCACCGCATGCCGAAGTCGGGCATGTTGCCGCGGCCGACGGGCACCGCGCCGGCCCCCGCAGCCGCCGCACGATCGTGGCGTCGCGCTCCGGCACCGCGTCGGCGAGCCCGCGCCAGCCGTTCGTCGTCGCCGACCACGTCAGGTCGATGTTCTCCTTCACCGAGAACGGCACACCCGCCAGCGGGCCAGGGTCGTCGCCGGCGGCGAGGGCCGTGTCGACGTCGGCGGCGGCGGCGCGCGCACGATCGGCGAAGACGACGCTCAGCGCGTTCACCTCGGGGTTGAGACGGTCGATGCGCTGGAGGTGACTCTCGACGATCTCGAGGGCGGACGCCTCGCCGCGCGCGGACGGCGGCGGCGATCGCTCCGGCGGAGGCGGGCACGGGGTTCGGCGGGGTCATGGCGATCCCATCCCACCATGCACCGCGGGCCGGCCGCGAGGCTAGCACGCGCCGGCAAGGAGGGCAAGCCCCGCGCGCACGGGCCGCCGCACGGTTAGCTTCTAGGCATCCGCAGAGCCGAGCGGATCCATCGACGCGGGCGCCCCACGGCGGGCCAGGACGGTCCCTCACCGGCGTGCGCCTCATGAACGGAGCGACAGTGGCGACGACCACCGCGAAGAAGAGCACCTCGCAGAGCGCGGCCAGCAAGAGCAGCGCGAGCGGCACGGCGAAGAGCAGGCGCCGCACGGCGCGCGGCGGAGTGGGCGCGGCGCTCACCCCCGAGCAGAACGCCGAGCGCGGATTCACGGCGTCCGAGACGCTCAGCGAGAACCTGCAGAAGGTGCTCGTCGACCTCATCGAGCTCTCGCTGCAGGGCAAGCAGGCGCATTGGAACGTCGTGGGCCGCAATTTCCGAGACACGCACCTGCAGCTCGACGAGATCATCGAAGCGGCCCGGGACTTCGCCGACACCGTCGCCGAGCGGATGCGCTCGCTGCACGCCCTCCCCGACGGCCGCAGCGATGTCGTCGCACAGACCACGACCCTGCCGGAGTTCCCGCAGGGCGAGATCGCGACCGAAGAGGTCGTCGATCTCATGACGGAACGACTGGACGACGTGGCCGCGACGTGCCGCGACGTGCACGACGCCGTCGACGAAGAAGACCCCACGAGTGCAGACATCCTCCACGCCGTCCTCGAGCGTGTTGAGCAGCTCTCGTGGATGGTGAGCGCGGAGAATCGCACCCCCAGGCGATGATCCCAGGCGCCCCGACGCTGCCCGCCTCCTCCCCCAAGGACCGGCGGGCAGCGCCACGTCCGGGCGCAACCGGCGACGGACGCGGGCCGCGCGCCGCTAGAGTCATGCCCATGGCATCAGGCAAGCAGCAGCACCAGCCCGAACCCGAACTTCACGGCGGGGTCCTCGCGGGCAACGGCAGCCCCGTCCTCTGGGGCTGGCTCATCGGACTCGTCGTGTTCGCGTTCGTCGCGGTCCCCATCTCGATCGCCGTGCGCTTCGCCACCCACCCCGCGACGCAGCAGCTCTTCGGCGGCCGCCTCGAAGAGGCGAGCAGCGCCGGCTACTCGACGTTCTGGTGGATCATCGCGATCTTCCTGTTCGCGGTGCCCGTGCTCATCGGGTGGGGCGTCGCGAAGCTCTCGGGCCGGACGCTGGGGATCATCGTCGCCATCCTGGCCGTGTTCTTCATCGCGATCCTCATCTTCGGCCAGCTCTTCTGATCTGACGCGGATGCGCCGTCGTGACCGCGGCGATCCGTCGCAGCATCCGGCGATAATGGGTGCATGACGGCCGGGTACAGCGCGATCTCGAGCTACTCCCGCGTCGAGATCATGCACCTCCTGCAGGAGCGCCCGCACCGGGCGATCACAGAGCTGGTCGAGGCCACCGGCCTCCACGCCAACACGGTGCGCGAGCACGTGCAGCGCCTCATCGACGCCGGCTACGTCATCGCCGAGACCGAGCGGCGCACCACGCGAGGCCGCCCGCGCGTGCTCTACTCGGCGGCGACCGGCGCGGGCGAGGCATCCAGCCCGGTGGCGGTCCGCCGCGCCGAGGCCGCGGCGCGGCGCGGAGACCTCCTGCGTCGCGTGTACGGATCGGACACGGATGCCGAGCTCGGCGCCGACGCCCTCCACCAGCTCGACGCGCTCGTGGAAGACCTGAACGACGCCGGCTTCGACCCCGCCGTCGACGAACGCGGTCTCACCGTGGATCTGACGCCGTGCCCGCATTCGCCGGCGGCCGATCATCGCGGCGTCCTGTGCGGTGTGCACGTCGGGCTCATGGACAGCGTGCTGGCGCAGGCCGGAGGACCGCTGCGAGTCGAGGGCATCGCCGCCTCGTGCGACCCGACGCAGTGCGTCGTGCAGCTCACCGCCGTGCGGGACTGAGCCGCGCCGAGAGGTTCAGCGGGGTGAGGTCCGCGCGGCACGCGCACCCGCTCGGGGTGCGAGTACACGTTCATCGACGACCCGCGCACGAACCCGACGAGCGTGAGCCCCGAGGCCGCGGCGAGCTCGACCGCGAGCGACGACGGCGCCGAGACCGCGGAGAGGATCGGGATGCCGGCCATCACGGCCTTCTGCACGAGCTCGAAGCTCGCCCGGCCCGACACCTGCAGCACCGTCCCGGTCAGCGGCAGCCGGTCTTCGAGCACCGCCCAGCCGATCACCTTGTCGACGGCGTTGTGGCGGCCGACGTCCTCGCGGAGCACGAGCAGCTCGCCCGACGCGGCGTCGAACAGCGCCGCGGCGTGCAGGCCGCCGGTCTTCTCGAACACCGCCTGCCCGGCCCGCAGCGCGTCGGGAAGCGTCGTGATCAGGGCGGCGTCGACGGCTGCGGCATCCGTCGCCACGTCGTAGCGCGACTGCTTCTCGATCGCCTCGATCGACGCCGTGCCGCACACGCCGCACGAGCTGGTCGTGTAGAAGTTGCGGGCGATGTCGGTGACCAGCGGCTCGAGCCCCGGCGCGAGGGCGATGTCGAGCACGTTGTACGTGTTCTCGGTCGACGCCGGCGTGCCCACCGCCGCGGGACCGATGGTCAGCAGCGGGGTCGCCGCGGCCGGGCCGGTGCCCGGCCCCCCGCAGTGGATGGCCGAGCGGAGGTCTCCGCTCGCGGCGATGACGCCCTCCGACACCAGGAACCCCGCGGCGAGCTCGAGGTCGTGCCCAGGGGTGCGCATGGTGACCGTCAGCGCCTCGCCGAGGATGCGGATCTCGAGCGGCTCCTCGACGACGAGGGTGTCGGCGCGGCGGCGGACCGCGACGTCGCCGTCGTTCAGCGAGATGCGGGTGACCGGCGTGCGCGTCGTGAGGCGGCCCATGTCAGCCGCCGATCGCGTTCATCCCGCGCGCCGGCTGGAGGAACGACGGGTCGTTGATCGCGTGACCCGGGCAGCTTGCCGCGGACGCAGGAGCGCAGCATCCGGTCGATGCTCGACGTCGACCGACACTTCGTCAGGCTCAGCGACCGGTCCTGAGCGCGAAGGAGCGGGCAGCACGTCGTACTCGGTGGTCGAGAACAGGCAGTTGCGCAGCTGGCCGTCGGCCGTCAGCCGCAGGCGGTCGCAGTCGCCGCAGAACGGCGCGGTGACCGACGCGATGACGCCCACCGAATGCGGACCGCCGTCGAGCGTCCACCGCGCGGCCGGGGCGCCGCCACGACCGGGCACCGGGGTGAGGGTCCACCGCTCGGCGAGCGCGGCGAGGATCTCGTCCTGCGTCACCATCCGCGAGCGGTCCCAGGTGTGACCGGCGTCCAGCGGCATCTGCTCGATGAACCGCATCTGCGCGTCGTGGGCGATCGCGAACTCGCACGAGGTCGACGAGCTCGTCGTCGTTGACGTCGCGCATCGCCACGGCGTTGAGCTTCAGCGGGCGGAGAGCGGATGCCGCAGCCGCCGCGATCCCCTCGAGCACATCGTCGAGCCGGTCGCGGCGCGTGAGCTCGTGGAAGCGGTCGCGCCGCAGCGTGTCGATCGAGATGTTGAGGCGGTTCAGGCCGGCCTCGATCAGACCGGGCAGCAGTTCGGGAAGGCGGATGCCGTTCGTCGTCATCGCGATCTCGACCGGGTCGCCCGTCGGGCCGGTGATCGCGGCAAGGCGGCGGACCACCTCGACGATGTCGGTGCGCAGCAGCGGCTCGCCGCCGGTGAGCCGGAACGTGGTGATGCCGTCGGCCGCGGCGACGCGCGCGATGCGCTCGATCTCGTCGAGCGTCAGGATGCTGGTCTTGGCGAGCCACTCGTTGCCCTGCTCGGGCATGCAGTACGTGCAGCGCAGCGAGCAGCGGTCGGTGAGCGAGATCCGCAGATCGCGGTGCACGCGCCCGTGCGTGTCGACGAGCGGCATCGCCGATCGTCATGCGCTCGGCAGGTCGATGCGGCGCGCGGCGCCGAGGCGTCGAGCCGCTGCGGATGCCGCCGTCGAGCGGCATCCGACGCCCGATCGTGACCGGGATCGCACGTCACGCGCCCGGTTCCGTTCGCTCTGCCCGGATCGCCATGATTCGAGGGTAGTCGCGCGGCGCCGCACACGGCTCCGGTGCAGGCGGATTATTCACGGCCGCGAACGGTCGCGCCACGCGCCGCTTGCTGGGAACCTGTGGAGCGCGAGACATCGCGAAGAGCGTCGCCCCTGTGGTCTGACCACATGCTACTGTGTGGTCGGACCACACGGCAGTCCGTAGCGATCGGAGAACGCATCATGGATCTGCTGGACCCTCTGCTGCTGGCGCGCTGGCAGTTCGGCCTCACGACGCTGTACCACTTCCTCTTCGTGCCGCTCACGCTCGGCATGGCGCTGACGGTCGCGATCTTCCAGACGGCCTGGTTCCGCACCGGCAACCTGAAGTGGCTGCACCTCACGCGCTTCTTCGGCAAGATCTTCCTGATCAACTTCGCGATGGGCGTCGTCACGGGCATCGTGCAGGAGTTCCAGTTCGGCATGAACTGGTCGTCCTACTCCCGCTTCGTCGGCGACGTCTTCGGCGCACCGCTCGCCTTCGAGGGCCTGATGGCGTTCTTCTTCGAGGCGACCTTCATCGGCCTGTGGATCTTCGGCTGGGACAAGCTGCCCAGGGCGCTCCACCTCGCGAGCATCTGGATCGCGACGATCGGCGCGTGGTTCTCGGCGTACTTCATCCTCGCGGCGAACGCCTTCATGCAGAACCCCGTCGGCTTCAAGATGGCCGAGGACGGCTCGCGCGCCGAGATGACCGACTTCCTCGCGGTGCTGACCAACCCGGTCGCGCTGGCGGCCCTGCCGCACACCCTGTTCGCCGCCTTCATGATGACCGCGGGCGTCATCGTCTCGATCTCGGCCTGGCATCTGCTGCGCAGGCAGAACGTCGACATGATGCGGTCGTCGCTGAAGTTCGGCCTCTGGGGGCTGATCGCCGCGTTCGCGGGCGTCGCGCTCTCGGGCGACCAGCTGAGCCTCGTCATGGTCGCGACCCAGCCCATGAAGATGGCCGCCGCCGAGGCGACCGTTCGACACCGTCTGCGGGGCGGATGCCTCGTTCTCGATCTTCACGCTCGGCACACCCGACGGCACGAGCGAGCTGTTCTCGATCCGCATCCCCTACCTGCTGGCACTGCTGTCGACGCACTCGCTGGACGGCTGCGTCGAGGGCATCAACGACCTCAACACGCAGTACACGACCGAGCTGTTCCCGCAGTTCGCCGACCAGGTCGACGGCAACTTCGCCCCGATCCTCTGGGTCACCTACTGGGCGTTCCGCTGGATGATCGGCCTGGGCGGCGTCGCCGCGCTGGTCGCGGTGGCGGGCCTCTGGCTCACCCGCAAGAACGCCAAGCGCGAGGTGCCCGCGTGGGCCTGGCGGCTGGCGATCTGGGCGTGGCCGGCATCGCTCTTCGCGATCCTCGTCGGCTGGGTCTTCACCGAGATGGGCCGCCAGCCCTGGATCGTGTTCAGCCTGATGCTGACCGAGGACGGCGTCTCGCCGTCGGTGCCGGGCTGGACCGTGCTCATCTCGCTGACCGCGTTCACCCTCATCTACGCGGCACTGGCGGTCGTCGAGTTCGGGCTCATCATGAAGACCTCCAAGAAGGGCCCCGACCCCCTGCCGGGCCCCGACGACCCCGACCCGCGCGAACTGGCGGTCGAAGACACCCCGACGACGGTCTACTAGGAGCCCAGGAGAAACGCCATGGATCTCGCCTACCTCTGGTTCTGGATCGTCGGATTCCTCTTCGTCGGCTACTTCGTGCTCGACGGGTTCGACTTCGGCGTCGGCATGTCGCTGCCCTTCCTCGGCAAGAACGACATCAGCCGCCGCCAGATCATCAACACCATCGGCCCGGTGTGGGACCTCAACGAGACCTGGGTCATCGTCGCCGGCGCCTGCCTGTTCGCCGCCTTCCCCGAGTGGTACGCGACGCTGTTCAGCGGGTTCTACCTCGCGCTGCTGCTGATCCTGCTCGCGCTCATCCTGCGCGGGGTCTCGTTCGAGTACCGCCATCAGCGCGACGTCGCTGCGGTGGAAGAAGGGGTTCGACACGATGATCGTCGTCGGCTCGGCCGTCCCGGCGCTGCTGTGGGGCGTCGCGGTCGCCAACATCGTGCAGGGCGTGCCGCTCGACGCGGACTCACGAGTTCATCGGCTCGCTTCCTGACGCTGCTCAACCCGTACGGGCTGCTCGGCGGACTCACGACGCTGCTGCTGTTCTTCACGCACGGCGTGTACTTCGTCGCGCTGAAGACCGACGGCCAGGTCGCCGCCGACGCGCGCCGGCTGGCGCGGCGCTCGGGCCTGCTCACGATCGTCGTGGCCGCGATCTTCCTGGTGTGGACGGTCGGCATGGCGTTCGGCGAGGACCGCGAGTTCGCCCTGGTCACGGCGGCCCTGTCGGCGGTGGCCGCCGTGCTGCTCATCGCGTCGTGGATCTCCAACGCCCGCGGCCGCGAGGGCTGGGCCTTCGGCTTCGGCGCCTTCACGATCGTCAGCGCGGTGCTCGCCGTGTGGTTCGCCCTGTTCCCGTTCGTGATGCCGTCGACCGGCGATCCGGCCGGCTCGCCTCACGATCGAGAACGCCTCGAGCACCGACTACACGCTGACGATCATGTCGTGGGCGGCGCTGATCTTCCTTCCGCTCGTGCTCGCCTACCAGGGCTGGACGTACTGGATCTTCCGCAAGCGCATCACCCGCTCGCGCATCGAGCGGCCGCGGCGGCGCCCGCGCACTGACCTGTCGCCTCGCCGTGACGAGTTCACTTGCGCTGAACGTACGCGGCATGCGCCGATCCCGTACGTTCAGCGCAAGTGAACGGGGTGGGAGGCGAGGACGGAGGGCGGAGAGCGCGGGGCCGGTCGGTAGGGTCGGAGGAGCGATGGACGAGAACAACGGCGGCGGCCCGGCGCCAGACCTCGGGCAAGCCCGTCGACCCGCGACTGCTGAAGTACGCGAGCGCCTCGCGCTGGTTCTTCGTCGCGATCGGCGCGATCGCCGCTGGCCCAGACGGCCGTGATCGTCGCGTTCGCCTGGCTGCTGACGCGCGCGATCACCGGAGCGGTCGACGGGATGCCGCCGGCCGAGCTCCTGCCGACGCTCGGCGCCCTCGCCCTCGTGGTCGCGCTGCGTGCCGTGCTGCTGTGGGCGCGCGAGGCCGTCGCCGCCCGCGCCGCCGCGCGCGTGCAGACGCAGCTGCGCACGGCGCTCGTCGCGGCGATCGGCGATCCTCGGGCCCGAGTGGCTCGGCTCACGCAACTCCGCCGCCCTCGCGATCACCGCGGGGCGCGGCCTCGACGCGCTCGAGGCGTACTTCGGCCGCTACCTGCCGCAGCTGGTGCAGACGGTCGTCGCGACGCCCCTGATCGTCGCCGTGATGTGGTGGCAGGACTGGATCTCGGGGCTCACGGTGCTGCTCACCCTCCCCCTCATCCCGATCTTCATGGTGCTCATCGGCCTCGCGACACGCGTCGGTGCAGCAGCGGCAGTGGCAGACGCTGCAGCGGCTGGCGTCGCGCTTCGCCGACACCGTGCAGGGGCTGTCGACGCTCAAGGTGTTCGGCCGCCAGCACCGCGCCGCGGCATCCATCGAGCGCGTCACCGACGACTACCGCCGCGAGACCATGCGCGTGCTGCGGGTGTCGTTCCTGTCGGGGTTCGCGCTCGAGTTCCTCGCGTCGATCTCGGTCGCGATCGTCGCGGTGTCGATCGGGTTCCGGCTCATCGACGGGTCGCTCACCCTGGCCGTCGGCCTGTTCGTGCTGCTGCTGGCGCCCGAGGCGTACCTGCCGCTCCGGCAGGTCGGCGTGCAGTTCCACGCGGCGGCCGAGGGCATCGCCGCGACCGACGATGTGTTCGACGTGCTGGACGCCGCCCGCCGGCGCGGCGCGCGCTCGACCCAGGCTCCATCCCCGGTCGTCGAGGCTCCGGCCCCGGCCGGCGCCACCCAGCCCCCGGTCGTTGAGCGAGCGAGGAACGAGCGAGACGAAACGCCCCGCGCCCACGAGCAGCCTCGGGCACCTCACCCGACGCTGGTCCTCGACGGCCTGCGCGTGCGCCGCGGAGAGAGGATGCTGCCTCCCGTCGACCTGACGGCGGCGCCGGGCACCGTCACCCTCATCGAGGGACCGAGCGGCGCCGGCAAGTCGAGCGTCTTCGCCGCCCTGCGCGGCGCAGCGCCGTTCGACGGCGCGGCGACATGGAACGGGCGTCGACGTCCGTGACCTCGCGCCTGCCGAGTGGCTCGCGTGGGCGGGCCAGCGCCCGGGTCTGCTCGCCGGCACCATCGCCGACAACGTCAGCCCTCGGCGACCCGGCGCCCGATGCGACGACCGTGCGCGCGCGCACTGGACCTCGCGTGCGCCGGCGACTCTCGACCCCGCTCACGAACTCGGCGTCCAGGGCGCCGGCCTGTCCGGCGGGCAGGCCCAGCGCGTGGCGGTCGCCCGCGCCGTGTACCGGCACCTGCGCGGGAACGCGCAGGTGATCGCGCTCGACGAGCCGAGCTCGGCGCTCGATCCCGAGACCGAGGCGCGGCTGTGGCGCAGCGTCCGGTCGCTCGCCGACGAGGGCGCGACGGTGCTTCTGATCTCTCACCGCACGTCCGCCCGCCAGATCGCGGATGCCGTCGTCCGCCTCGAGCCGATCGAGGTGCTCGCATGACCACGCCCCCGGGAAGCGCGAAAGGGTATGTTTCCGCACGCGAGGTCGTGCGGAAATCTACCCTTTCGCGCCTCCAGAGCGGGGCGGGGACGCCGGGGGCGGTGCTGCGCGGCGCGATGCCGCCGGCGCGGCGGTTCGGGTGGGCGCTGGCGGCCGGGTTCGCGTCCGAAGCGTCCGCCGTGGCGCTGCTCGCGGTGAGCGCGTGGCTCATCGTGCGGGCGAGCGAGCAGCCGCCCGTGCTGTACCTGTCGGCGGCGGTGGTCGGCGTGCGGTTCTTCGCGATCTCGCGCGCGTCCTTCCGCTACCTCGAGCGGCTCACCGGCCACGACGCCGCGCTGCGGCAGCTCTCCTCGACGCGCGCCGACCTCGTGCGCCGCCTCGTTCCGCTGGCGCCCGACGGCTTGGCGCGCACCCGCAGGGGCTCCGTGCTGGGCGCGCTCGTGGACGACGTCGACGAGCTGCAGAATCTGCCGCTGCGCGTCGTGCAGCCGCTCGTCTCGTCGGCTCTCGTCGCGCTCGGCGCCGTCGTGCTCGTGGCGTTCGTGTGGTGGCCGGCGGCGCTGACCCTGCTCGCCTGCCTCGTCGTCGCGGCGGCGATCGCGACGCTGTGGGGATGGATGTCGGGGGCCCGCGCCGAGCGCGACATCGCGCCGCTGCGCGCCGCCCTCGCGGACGCCGTGCTCGACCACATCGGCAGCCTCGACGTCCTCGCCGCGTTCGGCGCCGAAGCGCAGAGCCGCGAGCGGATCGCCCGCGGCCGACGCCGACCTGCGCCGCGCCGTGGTCCGTCGCTCCGGAGCCCAGGCGGGAACCACGGCCCTCGTCTCGCTGCTGGCCGGCGCCGCGTCGATCGCGGCGGTGCTGGTCGCGGCGCCGGGCGCGGCATCCGGCGCGCTCAGCGGACCGTCGCTCGCCGTGGTCGTGCTGGTGCCGATGGCCGTGTTCGAGGTGTTCGCCGCCGTGCCGATGGCCGCCTCGGCCTGGCGGCAGGTGCGGGCCTCGGCGGAGCGCGTCGCCGGCGCGCTGCCCGCGACGCCGCCGGCCGAGCTCGCGCCCGAGTCCATCCCGGCCACGGGCGATGCTCCGGAGCTGGGCGACGGCATCCGGCTGCAGGCGGCGGACGTGCGCTGGCCGGGCGCGGCGCAGGCATCGCTCCACGACATCGACCTCGCGATCCGGCCCGGCGAGCGCGTGCTGGTCATCGGCGCGAGCGGGGCGGGAAAGAGCACGCTCGCGCACGCCCTGGTGCGGTTCCTCGACACGGACGGCGGCTACGACATCGGGCGCCCGATCGGTGCACGACCTGTCGCCCGACGACGTGCGGCTGACCGTCGGCCTGTGCGAGCAGCATCCGATGCTCTTCGACGAAGACATCCGGCAGAACCTCCTGTTCGCGCGCGAGACCGCGACGGATGCCGAGCTCGAGGCGGCACTCGCCCGCGTCGGACTCGATGCCTGGCTGCGCGAGCGCGGCGGGCTCGACGCGCGCGTCGGGGAACGCGGGGCCCTCGTGTCGGGCGGTCAGGCGCAGCGCATCGCGCTGGCCCGGGCGCTGCTGCGGGGCTTCCCCGTGCTGGTGCTCGACGAGCCGACCGCGGGCGTCGACCCCGAGGCATCCGATCGGCTTCTCGTCGACCTGCTGAGCGCCGTGCGCGACGACCAGGCGGTGGTGCTGATCTCGCACGTCGCCGTGCCCGACGGGCTGGTCGACCGTGTGGTGCGCCTCGAGGACGGCCGCATCTCCGCCTGAGCGGCGTCGTACCCGGTCGCCCGTGCGAGCGAGCTCTAGGCTCGGACCGTGAGCGACGGCATCCCGAACCCGTTCGAGGGTCTCGAGGCGCAGCTGCGGCGCGCCGACCGGTTCCGTGACGCCGTCGACCCGGTGGCGGCGATCGCCGCGTACCGCACGTTCACCGACTTCCTCCGGCCGCGCCTGCCGGAGCTCCGGGCCGCCGCGGGCCTGCCGGAGCAGGCCGGGACCCGCAAGGACGGGCGGATCCTGGCCCACCGCGACGGCGGCCGCGTCGATCCGGCGGCGCTGAACCTCTACACGTTCTGGAACTCCCGCTCGACACCGCGCCCCCGCTCGTGCAGGCGTGCATCGGCGAGATGACGCGTCTCCACGCCGACCTCGCCACACCGCTGACCGTGCTCGACGGCACGTCGGCGCGCGAGCTGGTGGAGATCCCGGATGCCGTGGCCGACGCTCTCGAGAAGGACCACCCCGCGCACTTCTCCGACTTCGTCCGCGTCAGCGTGCTCGACCGCCTCGGCGGCATCTGGGTCGACGCCACCTGCTGGGCGCCCGCGCCTCTCCCCCAGGCGGTCGCGCCGCTCCTCACCGCGGGCGCCCTGTATCCGCGCTGGACCCACCGGCAGATCGGCAACTGGTTCATCGCCGCGGTGCCGTCGACCCCGCTCATCCGCCTGCAGCGGCTCGCCCTCGAGGCGTGGTGGGAGTCGGGCGGCGGCATCCCGGACTACTTCCTCTACCACCGCATCTTCGAGGTGCTGTTCGATCTCGTGCCGGAGTTCCACGGACAGTGGGATGCCGCGCCCACGCTGTCGAGCGCCGCCAGCCACCTGCTGCAGCTCGGCATGATGCAGCCGTGGGATCCCGACGCGCTGCGGTTCGTCGCCGGAGCCTCGATCGTGCAGAAGCTCAGCTACAAGTACGACGCCGTGCCGACGGGGCTCGGTGCTGGAGCGCCTGGTGTCGCGCCGCCCGATCCTCACGGCGTGACGCGGCCCGCGACGCCGCGACGCGGATCAGGCCTCTTCGACGGCGCCGCCCGCCGCGGCCGTCGCGGTGATGCGCCGCGCCATCCCCGCGAAGATGAACCCGTGGAACGGCAGGACGGCGAGCCAGTACAGGCGTCCCGCCAGCCCCCGCGGGAAGAACAGGGCGCGCTGGTCGTAGCGTGAGCCGCCGCGTGCCTCGTCGGCCGAGGCCCGCAGCTCGAGCCACGCGAGACCCGGGACCTTCATCTCGGCCCGGAGGCGCAGCATCCGTCCCGGTTCCAGCGCCTCGACCCGCCAGAAGTCGAGCGCATCGCCCACGGCGAGCCGGTCACGGCTGCGACGCCCGCGCGCAAGCCCGATGCCGCCGACGAGGCGGTCCATCCAGCCGCGGATCGGCCCAGAGCACCGGCGAGGAGTACCAGCCGTTCTCGCCGCCGATCCCCACGATGACGCGCCAGAGCGCGTCGGGGGATGCCGGGCTGTGCGCGGTGCGGATGTCGCTGAACACCACGCGCCCCGCCCAGTCGGGGTCGTTCGGCAGCGGGTCGCTCGGGGCGTCGAGCACGCCCGGCATCCTGCCAGCTGGTCTCGATCGCGTCGGTCTCGAGCTTGCCGAGCGCGAGCTGCACCGCCGTGCGGTACGGGGTGAGACCGCCCTCCGGCGGCGGGATCAGCACGTCGATGGCGTGGTCCTTCATGATGCACTCGTTCTGGAGCGACTCGACGAGAGGCCGCGCGATCGAGCGCGGGATCGGCGTCACGAGGTTCACCCAGTGCGATGCCAGTCGCGGCGTCAGCACCGGCAGCGCGGCGATCGCGCGCTGACGGAGCCCCGCCTCGACCGCGTACCCGTTCATCATCTGCCCGTACCGCAGCACGTCGGGCCCGCCGATGTCGACGGCCCGGTTCACGTCGGCCGGCAGGCGTGCGGCGCCCAGCAGGTAGTGCAGCACGTCACGCACGGCGATGGGCTGGATGCGGTTGCGCACCCACCTCGGTGCGGGCATGTACGGCAGCACCTCGGTGAGATGGCGCACCATCTCGAACGAGGCCGACCCCGACCCGATCACGACGCCCGCCTGCAGCACGATCGTCGGCACGCCGCTCTCGAGGAACGTCCGCCCGACCTCGACGCGGGACTGCAGATGCGGCGACAGCGTCACCCCGGTCGGGTGCAGACCGCCCAGATACACGATGCGACCCACGGATGCCGCGGCCGCCGCCTGCGCAACGGTCTCGGCGGCACGGCGGTCGGTGTCGGCGAACCGCTTGCCGCCCGACATCGAGTGGACGAGGTAGAAGACCACGTCGACGTCGCGCATGGCCTCGCCGACGGCGCCCTCGTCGGCAGCGTCGCCGCCGACGATCTCGACGCGGTCGCCCCAGGGGAAGGCCGCCGCCCGGGCGGGGTCGCGGGCGAGCACGCGGACCGCGTACCCGGCGTTCAGCAGCCGCGGCACCAGTCTCCCGCCGATGTACCCCGTCGCCCCGAGGACGAGGGCACGTGGCGGGGCGCCGTCGGGGCGCATCAGCGCCAGGAGGGCCGGCTCATGGCCGGTCGGTGCCGAGACATCGTCCACGGGGGCAGACTACGCGGGCGCATCTCCGCAGCCGGACGGGTTGACGTCCGGTCGGCCGTGGCGTAGGTCAGAGGCGCGTCCCGAAGACCTGGGTGCCCTCGGGCGACGGCAGCGGCTCGAACCCGACGCGCGGGTAGAAGGCGATGGCGCCGGTGTTGTCGGCCGAGGCGACGAGGTGAAGCCCTGGCACGCCCGCGCTCCGCAGCGCGTCTTCGAGCGTCTCGATGAGCCGGCGGCCGAGGCCCTGGCCCTGCGTCTCGGGCAGCAGGTCGATGTGCAGGTGCGCCGGGTACTCGTCACCGAACGGCTGCGCCCCGCCCGACCGCGCGTACGCGTAACGGAGGATGCCGTCCTGCCGCGAGTCGGCGGCCGGCTGCGGGCGCGGCCAGCGCTCGGCGTGCCGCGGCCACCACTCGGCCCGAAACCACTCCTCGAAGGCCGCCGAGTCCGGCGCGCCCACGATGTAGCCGACGACGCGGCCGTCGTCCGTCTCGACGACGAAGGCGAACTCGGGATGCCGCGCGGCATAGGGCAGGACGAAGATCTCGGCCCAGAGATCGTCGTCGTCGAGGATGCCGGTGGCGTCGGCCCCGGCATCCGCCGTCTTCAGGCAGATGTCGACGAGAGCGGGTTCGTCACCGGGACGGAAGGGGCGGATGCGCGTCACCGGGCGAGTCTATGAGATGCGCCGGACAGCCGGCGCGCTCCCTCGACGAAACGCTCTGAGTGTGCGGGAGGCTCAGTGCTCGACGACCAGTCGCACGTCGGCCGGGTCCACGCGCAGCGTGATCGTGTCGCCGGGCGCGAGCCCTGCGGCGTGGTCGGCGGCGACGTCCACCGCGACGTCGGGATCCGCGGTGCGTATCCGCACCCCGGCCGGCGTCTGCTCGAGGCGCACGATGCGTGCTGTCCACTCCCCCGCGGCGCGGGGCGGCCCGTCGATCACTCGCACGGCGCTCGGCCGGAATACCGCAACAAGAGACGGATGCCCCGACCCGGCCGGGTGGGGCAGCACCAGGTCTCCGGCACGCCAGGCCGAGTCTGCGGGTTCGAGAGTCCCGACGACGCGGTTGAGCCCTGCGACGGCCGCGGCGAACCGCGTCGCCGGCGAGGCGAGGACCTCGCGGACCGGCCCACTCTGCGTGGCGCGGCCGTCCTCGAGCACGACGAGGCGGGTCGCGAGAGCGACCGCGTCCACCGCGTCGTGGGTCGCGACGACGGCCGTCGTGCGCGTCGCCGCGAGCTGCTGGTGCAGGAGGGCGCGCACGTCGCCGGCGGTCTCGGTGTCGAGCGAGGTGAGCGGCTCGTCGAGCAGGATGGCGGCGGGCGACGTCGCGAGCGCCCGCGCCAGCGCCACCCGCTGCTGCTGCCCGCCCGACAGCTGCGAAGGGCGCCGTTCACCGAGGCCCTCGAGCCCGACACGTCGAATCCAGTCCGCCGCCCCGGCCGCCGCGACAGCCTTCGTGGCGCCGTGCACGCGCAGCCCGAACGCCACGTTCCCGTGTGCGGTGAGGTGAGGGAAGAGCCGCGGATCCTGTCCGAGCAGCACCACGCCACGAGACGCCGGGGCCGTGCGGTGCGTCGTTGCGCGATCGGTCGTGCGCCGGTCGAGCAGCCGGCCATGCAGCCGGACCTCTCCCTCGTCGAACCCGGCCAGCCCGGCGAGCACGCCGAGCAGCGTCGACTTGCCGGCGCCGCTCGGGCCCATGAGCGCCACCACCTCGCCCGCCGGCACGCTGAGCGCCACATCGAGGGCGAACGCGCCGCGATGGACCCGGACGCGCGCGTCGAGTCCGGCAGGGGCGGCGGCCGGCGACGGGCTCGGGGCGCTCATCGCGGGGCCTCCGCGCGCCAGGCGCGCACGAGCAGCAGCACGCCGACGGCGGTCACGAGGAGCAGCAGCGAGAGCGCCACGGCGGTGCCCTGCGAGACACCGGCGCCGTTGAAGGCCGTGTAGATCGCGAGCGGCATGGTCTGGGTCACGCCCGGCGCGTTGCCGGCGAAGAGGGCCGTCGCGCCGAACTCGCCGATCGCGCGGGCGAAGCACAGCACGATGCCGGCGACCAGACCGGGCGCGGCGAGCGGGAGCGTCACGCGGGCGAGGATCGTCCATCGTCCCGCGCCGAGACCCGCCGCCGCCTGCTCGAAGCCGGTGCCCGTCGAGCGCAGCGCGCCCTCCAGAGCGAGCACGAGGAACGGCAGCGCGACGAAGGTCTGCGCGAGGATGACGGCGGTGGTCGTGAACGGGATGCGGATGCCCCACTCGGCGAGGATCCCGCCCAGCCAGCTGGTGCGACCGAAGAGGAACAGCATCGCGACGCCGCCGACCATGGGCGGCAGCACGAGCGGCACCGTGACCAGAGCCCGCAGCACGGCAGCGGTCCGCACGGTGCTCCGCGCGATGAGGAGCGCGAGCGGCACACCGAGGACGACGCACACGCTCGTGGCGATCGCGCCGGTCGCGAGCGAGAGCCCGAGTGCCGACAGCGCCTCGGGCGAGGTGACGTCCGTCCACAGGGTGGACCACTCGACGCGCAGCACGAGCGCACCCAGTGGCAGCACGAGCAGTGCGAGCCCGATCACCGCCGGCACCGCGAGCACGCGGGGCACGAAGCCGGCTCGGTCCTCGTGCGTGCGCACGTCGCGCCCTGCGGCGACCGTCACGGCGTTCCGAACCCGAAGGCCGAGAGCACCCGTCGGCCGTCGTCGCCGAGCACGAACCGCACGAAGGCGTCGGCGGCCTCCGGGTTCGCCGCATCCTTCAGCGCGACGATCGGGTACCGGTTCACGACGTCCTCGGCCCCGTCGACCTCGATCGCCTCGACCGCGCTCGTGGTGGCGGCATCCGTGACGTACACCAGCCCCGCGTCAGCCTCACCCGCAGCGACCTTCGTGAGGACGGCGGTGACGTTCTGCTCGGAGCTGTCCACGCTCGCCTTCACACCGGCCTGCGAGAGGAGCGCCGCCGATGCCGCCCCGCACGGCACCTCTGCGGCGCACAGCACCACGGTCAGATCGGGGTCGGCGAGATCGCCGAGGCCTTCGACTCCGCCGGGATCGCCCGCGGGGACCACGAGCGTCAGCGTGTTCGTGGCGAACAGCTCGGGCTCGCTCGCGAGGTCGGCATCGACGACCTTCTGCATGTTCCTCTCGTCCGCCGACGCGAAGACATCGGCGGGTGCCCCCTCGATGATCTGTGTGGCGAGCGTCGACGATCCGTCGTAGGTGAGCGGCTGCACCTCGAGGGACGGATGCCGCTGCTCGAACTGCGACGCCAGCTCGTCGAACGCCGCCTGCAGCGATGCGGCCGCATACACGGTGAGGTCGCCGGAGAGCTCCGGCTCCCCCGAAGCGGGCGCAGGTGACCCCCCAGCCGGATCCTGTGCGGACCCTGCGGCGCAGCCCGCAAGCCCGAGTGCGAGCGCTGTGGCGACCAGAAGGGTGCGGAAGCCGGAACCGTGGCGCACGTCAGGCCTTCGGGGTCTCGACGATCACCGTGGTGGCCTTGACCACGGCGACGGCGAGGGAGCCGGGCTGGAGGCCGAGCTCGCGCACCGCTTCGGACGACATGAGCGAGACCACGCGGTGCGGGCCGGACTGGATGTCGACCTGCGCCATGACGCCGTCGAGCTGCACCCGCGTGACGAGCCCGACGAAGCGGTTGCGCGCGCTGGAGAGCACGTCGGCAGGGTCGCCCGGCGCCGCGGCGAGCTCGACGGCTCGGGCGGCGAGCGCGTCTCCGGGGATCTCGATGGGCGACGCGCCGGTCGTCGGCAGAGTGCCCGCGTCGATCCACCGGCGCACGGTGTCGTCGCTCACCGCGAGCAGCCGCGCAGCCTCGGAGATCTTGTAGCTCGCCACAGCGCCACGCTATCACCGCGCCTGCGGATTCTCGATGCCGTTTTCGCCGCAGACGCGGAGGCGAGTTCATGTGCGCGCCACTGCCGATGCGCGGGAGCGTCGACAGATCGCCGTCGAGTCGCCGCGCGCGGCGTCCGCCGACGCCGGCGCCTGCTGCGCCTCGCCGCACCGGCATCCTGCGCGTTGTCCCCGCGCTCGGGTGTCACGACACGCCGCTACGCCGGCGTCGAAGCCACAACTCGTCGACACCCGAACCGTCCACGCACACGCTCGGGTGTCACGACACGCGGCAACGCGGGCGTCGAAGCCACAACTCGTGACACCCGAACCGTCCACGCACACGCTCGGGTGTGTCACGCGTCTGACGGTGTGCCTCGGGGCTGGGAGTACTCTCGGCGAGATGACGGCGACGCTTCCCGCCGATGCCCACGTGCACAGCGAGTGGTCGTGGGACTGCGGCTCGAATCCGGCCTCGCAAGGCTCGATGGTCCGCACCTGCGAACGTGCGGTCCGCATCGGACTCCCGGCGATCGTGTTCACCGAGCACCTCGACTTCGAGCACGACTGGAGAGTCGAAGACGGCGACATCGGAGTGCACGCTCAGAAGTACGTCGACGAGAGCGGCCATGTGCGGCTGCCCGAGTTCGACGTCGAGGGCTATCTCACGGCGATCGAACGGTGCCGCCACGACTTCCCCGACCTGCGCATCCTCACGGGCGTCGAGTTCGGCCAGCCGCACCTGCGCGACGCGCACGCCGCCGATCTGCTCTCCCGCGGGTGATCGATCGGGTGAACGGGTCGCTGCACATGCTCCCCTTCGAGGGCGTCTACCGCACCGAGCCGACCACGTTGTACCGCCACATGCCGGCGGACGACGTGATGTGGAGCTACCTCGAGGAGATCCCCGCATGGTCGCCGGGTCGGACTCCTTCGCGGTGTTCACGCACATCGACTACGCCGTGCGCTCCTGGCCGGTCGGCGACCGCGGGACCCTTCGATCCGCGCAGATTCGAAGAAGGGTTCCGCGCCGCGATGCGCGCGATCGCGGAGTCCGAACGCGCCCTCGAGATGAACACCCGCCGGCTGTGGCCGTGGATCCCGCAGTGGTGGGCGGAGGAAGGCGGCCGCGCGGTCACGTTCGGCAGCGACTCCCACGGACCAGACATGCTCGCCGCCACACTTCCCGGAGGCGACGGCGATGCTCGAGCACTTCGGATTCCGGCCGGGCGCGCGTCCCGAGGACTTCTGGATCCGCTGACCCTGGAAGGGCGCCCGAGGTGCACCGGCGGGAGAGAACTGTCGATCGGGACGACGTTCGATCGTCATCCCGGTGAACGGCCACCGCCCGCCATACTCTTCACAAGCGCGGCGGCCGAGAGCGGAGCCATCATGTCGGACCACACCGGGCCCCTGGATATCCGCTTCACCGCCACCCTCGGCAAAGCTCAGCCGGGAGACACGTGGACCTGCGTGAAGCTGCCCGATTCGGCGACGATCTTCGGCACCCGCGGACTCGTCAAGGTGGCGGGAACCGTGGACGGGCACCCCTTCGAAGGCGCCTTCATGGCGCTGGGCGACGGTACGCACAAGCTGCCGATCAACGCTGAGGTCAGAAAGGCGATCGGCAAGACCGACGGCGACTCCGTGGACGTCCACCTCACCCGGCGCCGCTCCTAGCACCGACGCCGGCGGCGTCAGTCGACGGGTGGTCGCCGCAGCCGCTTGACGTCGGTGCGCCGCTTCTTCTCGCCCAGGCGCCGTTCCTTGGCGCCCCGCGTCGGCTTGGTCGGTCGTCGTGAGGGCGAAGGCGGCCGGAGAGCGTCCGCCACGAGCGCTGCGAGCCGTGCGCGGGCGGCATCCCGGTTCCGCAATTGCGCGCGATGCTCGGATGCCGCGATCGTCAGCACTCCGTCGACAAGGCGGCCGCTCATCCGCTCGAAGAGGCGCTCGCGCTGCAGCGGCGACAGCACGGCCGAGCGTGAGACGTCCCACACCAGTTCCGCTCGGGAGTCGGCGGTGTTCACCCCCTGCCCGCCCGGACCGGACGATCGGGAGAACCGCCAGGTCAGCTCGGACTCGGGGATGGTGAGCCCCGAGCCGACCCGCAGACCGGGACGATGAGGGGCGGGCATGCCTCCATCTTCCTCTCGTGAGGCTCGTTCAGGGTCGTTGCCGGCGTCGTCCGGCGCCTCTAGCGTCGGTAGCGGAGGTGCCACGATGCGACGTCGACGGTGGTGGTCGCGACTCGCGGCGTGAGCCTGGTGCTCGCCGGCTGCGGGGCGATTCCGGGATCGGCCGCGACCGCGCTCGAGGCGACGCCGGTCGCGACGGCGATCTGCCCAGACCTACGAGGCGGCCACGCGAGGCGGCTGGTGCCGTCCGACTCCGGCGGTCGCGGTGCGGCGCGACCGTACGCGTCGTGGAGGACGACGACGGGAGTTGGTCGGGGGCGCTTCTCGACGCCGAGGGAGACCTCGACCTGTGCTCGCGGCGCTGGCCTCCCCAGCGATCCACGTTCGATGGGACCGTGCCGCGATCGGCTACCTCTCCCCGAGCTGTGGGTGGAGGACGCCGACGGGCGCGTCGTGCGCGTGGCGGTCCCGTCCGACGGGTGCGGTGCGCCCAAGTCCGTCGGCTTGGACGAGGCGCTGGCTGCCCTCACCGTGGTGGACGAGACGTTCACGCCCGAGTCGCTGGTCGAGTCCGCGCGGCGACCGATGCGGGATGCGCCACCCAGGCGAGCTGCTGATCTCGCCGGCCCGGATGCCACGAGTGGTCTCCTCGCCGACGCCGACGTACCCGACGACCAGGTGATCGGCGAGGACGCGCTCATCCCCTTCGAGCTTCCGGCATGGCCCGAGGTGGCCACGGTCGACGGAGCGCGGCTGTGCGACTACGTCGCCGGAGTGGGGTCGACGACCTCGCCGGAGGTCACGGGTGATCCGAACGTCTTCACCGGCGTGCGCGAACTGGCCACCGCCGAGGCTCAAGCCGTGCTCGCGGACGCCCGGCGTGCTCCCGAGGCATCGGCGTGCCGGACACGGCGACGAGGTGGGTCGTCGTCCACCCGAGTCTCGCGAGCGGGCAATCGAGCCGTTCACCGTCGAACTCGACGGCTGCCGACGCCTGGTGGACCCGGGTCTCCAGCCTCGCGCAGCGTCGCCGGAGCTTCTCGACCTGCTGACGCCGGCGGGCTGACGGCTCGATAGGGTCGGGAGATGGCGCAGCCGAGCGGCAAGGAACGTGCAGGATGGGTGACCGCGGGGGTCTCTCCTCGCGGGAGCGGTCACGATCGTCATCGGGGCATCGACGCCCGCATCGTTCGGCTGGTTCGCGTACCAGCCGCTCGCCGATGCCGCCTTCGCGCCGGGCGGAGATACGTCTTCGTGTCCCGCGTCACGATCTTCGGGTTCGCGGCGTTGAGCCTCGGGCTCATCACGCTCGCGTTCGTCGGCGGCTGGCGTCTGGCCAAGCGAGCCTCCGACTGAGCGCACGTCGGGGCGCGTTCCGGTCCGCCGACGGGTCCGACCCGGCATCTTCGTGCGACCGCAGCCGCCGGCGCAAGCCCCCTCGCTTCTTCCGGCGTGCCTGCTTAACCTCGCCTGCAGGGAGATCTCAGACGCGGCACCCGCCGACCCGGTCGGCGTGCGTCGCCATCCGAGCGGAGGCAACATGTCCGAGCAGCAGGCGCACCATCAGGTGGTGGTGATCGGCGGGGGCAACGGCGGCATCTCGGTCGCCGCGAGACTGCGTCGCTCCGGCGTCGCCGACATCGCCATCATCGAGCCGCGCGAGCAGCATCTGTACAAGCCGCTGTTCTCGCATGTCGCCGGCGGCACCGCACGCGCCGGCATCACCGTCCGCCCGCAGCGAGAGGTGATGCCGAAGGGCGTGGAGTGGATCCAGGATGCCGTCACCGCCGTCCAGCCGGACGCGAACGCCGTCGTGCTCGAGAGCGGCGACCGCGTCACCTTCGACCAGCTCATCGTGTGTCCGGGCATCCAGCTGGACTGGGGCCGCGTGCCGGGGCTGGCCGAGGCGATGCAGACGCCGGCGGCGGCATCCCATTACGAATTCGAGCTGGCGCAGAAGGCCTCGCTGCTGCTGCGCGACCTGAAGGAGGGCACCGTCGTCTTCACGCAGCCGGACGGGCCGGCCTCGTGCGCGGGCGCCGCACAGAAGCCGATGTATCAGGCGTGCGACTACTGGCGGGCCACGGGGGTGCTGGACAGGATCCGGGTCGTGATGGTGGTGCCGACGGAGACCGCGTTCCTGCCGCCGTTCGATCGCGAGCTCGAGCGCAAGATCGAGGAGTACGGCATCGAGCTGCGCACCCGCTCGGTGCTCCTCCGCGTGGACCCCGCGGCTCAGGAGGTCGTGATCGGCGGTCCGGACGGGCCCGAGCATCTGCACTACGACGTGCTCAACGTCGAACCGCCGCAGTCGGCACCGGATTGGCTCAAGGCGTCGGTGCTGCCGGCGCCGGGCTCTTCGGGAGGGTTCGTGGAGGTCGATCCGCGGACGCTGCGGCATCCGCGCTTCCCCCAGGTCTGGGCTCTGGGCGACGCCGCCGCGACCACCAACTCGAAGTGCGGGGGCGCGTTGCGCAAGCAGACATGGGTGCTGGCCAAGAACCTCTCGAGGGTGCTCCGCGGAAAGGAGCCGAAGGCGAGCTACGACGGCTACGCGGTGTGCCCGTTCACGGTCTCGCGGTCGACGGTCGTGTGGGCGGAGTTCGACGATCAGGGCAAGCAGAAGCCGACGATCCCGTTCTTCCGGCGGATGTACCGCGAGAGCCGGCTGTCGTGGGTCTTCGACCGGCACGTTCTGCCCTGGGTCTACTGGAATCTCATCCTGACCGGACGCGTCTGACCTGAAGGCGGACGCACGGCGAGGCGGCCGGCCGGGGACTCCCCCGGCCGGCCGCCCCGTGCGGTCAGGCGATCAGTGCACCGCGATCAGATCCTTCGTCCAGCCGATCATCCGCGTCGCGAACTCGGCATCGACGCCCTTGCCGAGCTGCCCCGCCAACTGGTCGGCGACGGCCGCCAGCTGGTTGACCTCGGTCGCGTGCTTGGCTGTCGCGTGGCTCTTCAGCGCCGCGTTCAGCTTGTCGCGCAGGCCTTTCTCGACCTTGCTGTCGGTGACGAGCGACTCCGCAACGGCCCGGGTGAGGTTGTTGCTGAGCGACTCCGTCGTGGCCAGGAGCGTGAATGCCCGGGTGGCCGTCGCCGTGTTGTTCACGAAGTCGGTGGCGGTCGCCACCGCGGCGTGCGCACCCGTGTCCAGCGTGAACATGTCGAGCTCGTAGCCCGTCGGCACCTCGGCGCCGTCGAACTGCACCGACTGCGTCTCGACCCCGCTCAGCGCGTCCGTGATCGTGTACTGCACGCTCGCGAAGTCGTCGGTGTCGTAGCCGGTCGCGGCGGGTTCGGTGAGCTCGATCACCGGCGCGGTGCGGTCGACGCGCACGACCTGCGTGCCGGTCACCGTCTCGCACTCGCTCGAGGCCTTCCAGTCGATGACCCACGGAACGCTCTCGGACGCGTCCGCCGGCAGGGCGAACTCGGCGACCGGACCCTCGACCGTCGTCCACGTCTGCGGCTGCGAGCCGTAGGGATAGACGGCGTAGCTCGTGGACAGCGACTCCGGCGTGAACGACGTGTCCGCAGCGGTGAGCGTGAAGCCGTGGTTCACACCGACCCACTGCACGTCGGCCACCACGGCCTCGTCACCCGTGACGTCGAACTCGGTCGTCAGCGATCCGGCGATCCACTCCGGCGCCGTCGGAGCGTCACCGAGGTCGGGGAAGTTCATCCCCGGCCGGTACCAGGCGCCGTTCTCCCAATCGCGGAAGATGTCGCGGAAGGCGGATCGGGCGACGCACGACTCCCACAGCGGCATCTGGCCGGTGCCCGCGTAGTGCGGCTCGCCGTCGGCGTCGTGTCCCGGGTCGGGCGAGTCGAACACCGGCTGGCGGTCGGCGCGCCACGAGTGGTCGGAGTCGATGCTGCGCAGCCACGGCACACCGTCGAGACCGTCGATCATGACGTTGGCCGGCCGGTCGGCGGGATCTGCGTACAGCGCCGTCGAGACACCCGGAAGGAGGGCCGCACTCCGGTGATCGGCGATCACCTGGTTGAGGCCGTTCGCGTCGAGCAGCAGCAGCTTCGCCATCTGCACGGCGTCGTAGGCGGGCTCGAAGTCCTCGAGCGTCCACTCCGCCGTGTCCTTGAGCCACGAAGCCTCCACGACGGTGCCGTCCGGCAGTTCGATCATCTTGTCGTCGACCAGCGGATCGACCAGCCCCATGACGTCGTCGAGGTACTCGCGGTCGCCCTCGTCGAAGAGGTCGACGTGGACGTCGTCATCCGAGAACGGCACATCGATGTCCGCGGAGCCGACCTCCATCCAGTACGTCGGGTGCTTGAGGAACGAGGACAGCTGCTCCACGTCGAAGCCCAGGGATTCCGAGGCGAGGTCCAGCAGCAGCTGCTTGGCGTCGGCGAGCAGCGGATCGAAGACGTCGATGTCGGGCATGATCGTCTGCATCAGGTCCTGGAGCCAGAGGAAGACGTCGCCGCCCTCCTCGACGACCTCGCCGACGAAGTCCGGTGCGCCGAGCATCGACAGCAGGTACTCGTTCACGAAGCCGGGCTTGTCGGTCTCGTTCAGGCCGCCGAGGGTGTAGCCGGCGACCTGGAGGATGCCGACGGCGTCCTCGCACTTCGCGCGGTCGGTGTCGAGGACCTCATCGGTCTCCTGTTCCTCGGCGTCACCGTCGCACAGGAAGTTCTGCGCGTCGCGGAAGGTGCCGGCGTCGAACAGCGTCCGCGAGAGGGCCTCGCCCAGCTCCGGCCAGTGCCGGAGCCCGGTGTCGATGTCGTCGATCCACGCATCGAGGTACGCGATGATGGCCGGGTTGACCAGGGTGTCATCGCCCACGTCGATCGGGCTGCCGGCGCAGAAATACTCCGCGAAGCACTCCTGCACGGTCACCGGCTCGACCTTCACCCCACGCACGGTGTCGACCGTGACACTCCTGCTCACCTCGAAGCAGTCGGGGTCGATGATGTTGCAGTCCTTGTGGCCGAGATCTTCGGCGATCGACGCGCGCTCGATCTCGAGCTCCGCCTTCAGGTCGATGAAGTAATCGATGAGCGGCCCGCGATTCGGCTCCGCCTCGTCGTTGATCGTGAAGGGTCCACCGGGGCACCCGTCGTCCGCGGTGCCGTCGCCGTCGTCGTCGAGACCGTCGCCGCACGTGCCGACCGGCAGCGCGTTGGCCGGATTCACGAGGGTCTCGTAGATCCAGGCGTTCGGCGCCGCGTACTCGTAGGCCGGGGTGGAGTCGTCGCTGTACTCGGGACCGGTCTCGTCGGACTCGCCCGGAACGGCGCTGCGCAGCGGGTTGCCGTCGAAGCCTGCGGTCGCATCGCCGACGTAGCCCTCGGCGATGACGTGCCGGAGCGCGATCTCGAGCGCCGTCGGGTCATCGCCGAGGATCTCTCCCACACCGGGGAAGACGCCCTCGGCCACCTGGTTGATGAGTGTGTGGGCCCACATGTCGCCGGCGGCGTGGGTCATGAACCCGTATGCGAAGGCGAGGATCTGCTCCTTCTCGGCGGCGCTGCGGTTCGCGTCGTCCTGCGCGTCCCACGCCTCGGTGAGGATGTGCTGAAGCCACTTGCCGGTCTCCTCGGGGTGGATCGCCGACTGGCCGTACGCCAGATCGGGGAAGCCGTCCGGGCCGATGACGCCGGCGTTGTACGCCTGGGGCTGGTTCTGCAGGGCGGTGACGATCTCGGTGCGCACGGTGTACGCCGTGCCGTCGATCGTGACCTTGCCGTCGGCGACGACGTCGTCGTACGCGTTCTCTGCGGTCGCGTTGTGGGTATAGGGCTTGAAGGCCGCCGCGGGCAGGGCCGAGACGACGAGTGTCGTCACGGTCAGCGCAGCGGTCGCGGTGAGGGCGGCGGCGAGCTTCGTGAAGCTGCGAGGTCGGCCGACGGTGCGAGACATGGGGTTTCCTCTCGAGACGTTCGTGTGGTTGTGATGCACCACGAGCGTGGCGGCTGCGAAGCGGATGCCGGATGGGGAGTGCCTGCTCAGATCGCGCCGCCCGATTACTCAGGCCGTTACTCAGGTGCTCCGCGCAATCTGCGCACCGGACCGGCGGCCGGCCCCCGATCGCGCGCGGCGTAGCCTGTGGATATGGCCTTTCCCCCACTCGTCGAGCCCCTCGCCGAGCTGAGCGACGCCGAGCGCACGCGCACCGCGCGCCATCGCGTGCTCGCCGGCTTCGGCGACGTCGCGCAGCGCCGCCTCGCCGCCGCCCACATCGCCGTCGTCGGCGCCGGCGGTCTCGGCTCGCCCGCCGTGCTGGCCCTTGCGGCCGCCGGAGTCGGCACCCTCACCGTGATCGACGACGACCTGGTCGAGGCATCCAATCTGCAGCGGCAGGTGATGCACCGGGTGAGCGATGTCGGCGCGGCCAAGGTCGACTCCGCCGTGCGGATCGCCGCCGACCTCTCGCCCGCCACCGTGGTGCGGCCGGTGCAGGCGGTGCTCACGCCGGCCAACGCCCGCGAGCTGCTCGCCGGCGCGCACGTCGTCATCGACGGCACCGACACCTTCGAGACCCGCGAGGCCGTCGCGGCCGCGTGCGAGGACCTCGGGGTGCCGCTCGTGTGGGGCGTCGTGCAGGAGTTCCACGCACAGGCGACCGTCTTCTGGTCGACGCCGCCGGCCGGTGCGGTGCCCGTCCGGCTCGCCGACCTCTACCCGCCGGATCCCGGACGCGAGGCCCCCACCTGCGCACAGGTCGGCGTGCTCGGCGCACTCTGCATGCAGGTCGGAGCGCTCCTGGCCACCGAGGCCATCAAGCTCGTCACCGGCATCGGCGAGCCGCTCCTCGGCCGCGTGCTGGTGATCGACGCTCTGCGCGGCCGGACCGACGAGGTGCCGCTGCGCCCCGCCGGCACGCAGCCGGCCTCCCCGCCGGCCCGCCCGGCGAGCATCCCGCAGCTGAGCCCGGCGGAAGCCCTCGCCGCCCAGCGTGCCGGCGCGGTGCTGCTGGACGTGCGCGAGCCGTTCGAGACGGCCCGCGGCGTCATCCCCGGCTCGATGCTGCTGCCGCTCGGCGACGTGCTCGCCGAGCCGCGACGCGTGGAGGCTCCCCGCGTGGTGGTGGTCTGCCAGATGGGGATGCGCGCGCAGCGCGCGGCGGCTGCCCTGCGCGGCGCCGGAATCGAGGCGTCCGTCCTCGCCGGCGGCATCGACGCGTGGACCCGCGACGGTGCGCGTACGGCGGTCGGCGCATGAGCGGCCTGCGCACCGTCGAGGAGCACCTTGCCGACGTGCTCGCGGCCGCCGAGCCGCTGGAGGCCGAGCGTGTGGCGCTTGCCGGCGCTCACGGTCGCACCCTGCGCGAGCCGGTGCGCGCCGCCGTCGACATCCCGGTCTTCGACAACTCGGCGATGGACGGGTTCGCCGTCCGCTTCGCGGACGTGGCCGTCGCCCCGGCCACCCTCCGCGTCGTCGCCGACCTGCCCGCCGGCACCGACGCCGACCCTTCCCTCGCCCGGGGCGAGACCGCGCGCATCATGACGGGCTCGGCGGTCCCGACCGACGCGGACGCGATCGTGCCGTTCGAGGACACCGCCGGCGGGCTCGCGGATTCCCTCGGCTCGATCTCGGTGCTGAGTGCTCCGCGAGCGGTCGGCGCGCACATCCGACGCGCCGGCGAGGACGCCCGCGCCGGCGACGAGGTGCTCTCCGCCGGAGAGCTGCTCGGGCCCCTCCAGCTCGCCGCCGCGGCGGCAGCGGGCGTGGCCGAGGTCGTCGTCGCACGGCGTCCCCGCGTCGCCGTCATCTCGACGGGCAGCGAACTCGTCGAGCCCGGGTCTCCCCTGCGCCGCGGCCAGATCCCCGAGTCGAACAGCGTCCTGCTCGCCAGCCTCGCGGTCGAGGCCGGCGCCGAGGTGGTGCGCCGCGCGAGCGTTCCCGACGAAGGCGACGCCCTCGACGCGCTGCTCGCCGAGGTCACGGATCCGCGGTCGCCGGATCGCGCCGACGTCGTCGTCTTCTCCGGCGGCGTCAGCGCCGGGGCATACGAGGTGGTCAAGACCACGCTCGCCGAGACCATGGCCTTCTCCAAGGTGGCCATGCAGCCGGGCAAGCCGCAGGGCTTCGGCCGCCTCGAAGCCGGCGCCCTGCTGTTCGGCCTGCCGGGCAATCCCGTGAGCGCGGCGGTCTCGTTCGAGGTGTTCGTGCGACCGGCGCTGCTGCGTCTGCAGGGTCGCCGGGTGATCGACCGCCCCGTCATCGCGCTCCCGGCGGGAGCCGGCTGGCGGACTCCGCCCGCGCGGCGCCAATACCTTCCCGTCACGATCGACCGCTCCGACCCGGCCGCATGGCGCGCCGTCCCCGCGACGAGCGGCGGATCCCATCTCGCCGGAGGACTCGGCCGTGCCGAGGCATATGCCGTCGTGCCGGCCGAGGTCGACGCGGTGGCGGCGGGCGATGTCGTCGATGTCATGCTGATCTCATGAGCGCGCCCGAACAGCCGACCTTCACCCACCTCGACGCTGCGGGGAACGCGCGCATGGTGGACGTCACGCTGAAGCAGCCGACCGTGCGCTCCGCGACCGCCCGCGCGTTCGTGCGCTGCGCGCCCGACGTCGTCGCCGCGCTGCGCGACGGCGCCGTGCCCAAGGGCGATGTGCTGGCGGTCGCCCGGATCGCCGGCATCCAGGCCGCCAAGCGCACGCCCGAACTGCTGCCGCTCGCCCACGTCATCGGCGTCCACGGCGCCGCGGTCGACCTGGCGATCGAAGACGGCGGTGTCGCGATCGAGGCGACCGTGCGCACCGCCGATCGCACCGGCGTCGAGATGGAGGCGCTGACGGCGGTGTCGGTGGCGGCCCTGGCCGTCGTCGACATGGTGAAGGGGCTCGACAAGGGCACGTCGATCGAGAGCGTCCGCATCGTGACGAAGACCGGCGGCAAGAGCGGCGACTGGCACCGCCCGGACGAGAGCTGATGTCCGGTCACGACCCCCACGCGCCCCTCAGCCTGGGCGCGATCCTGCTCGCCGGCGGCCGCGGCACGCGTGTCGGCGGGGCGGTCAAGCCGCTCTTCGAGGTCGGTGGCAGCACACTGCTGGCGGCGGCGGTGACGGCGGCGACGGATGCCGGAGCCCGGCCGATCACGGTGGTGGCACCCGTCCTCGACGAGACGCTCCCCGTGGCCTGGGTGCGGGAGGACCCGCCGTTCGGCGGCCCCGCGGCGGCGGTCGTGGCGGCGCTCGACGCCTGGCCGGCCGAGGCCGACCCGGCCTGGACGCTCGTGCTCGCCTGCGACCTGCCCGGTGTCGGCGAGGCCGTGCCCCGCCTCGTGAACGACATCCCCCTGCTCCCCGCCGACACCGACGGCGTGTGTCTCGGCGACACGTCGAGCCGCCCGCAATGGCTCACCGGCGTCTACCGCACGCGGGCGCTGCGGCAGGCGGCATCCGCTCTTCCCGGTCGCGGACGCGACCTTCCGGTGCGTGCGATCGCCGACGAACTCGCGATCGCCGTCGTCGCGGCGCCCGAGCACCTGACCCGCGATGTCGACACGTGGGAGGATCTGAACGAGGCCCGCGCCCGGGCCGATCGCGCGCACCAGGTCCCACCGCACCATCCCCGCCCGGAGGAGTCGTCATGAGCGAGCAGTCCCGCACCCTTCCCCCCGAGGCCCTCGACGCCTGGGCGGCCGCGCTGCGCGAGCGGTTCGGCCTCGCGCCCGAAGACGTCCCGGTGTCGCTCATCCTCGATCTCGCACGCGACGTCGCGTTGGGAGTGGCGCGCCCGGCGGCGCCATTCAGCGCCTTCGTGGCGGGCCTCGTCGCCGGCCGCAGCGGCGGGTCCCCCGCCGACATCGACTCCGCCGTGGCGGCGATCACCGAACTCGCCCGCGACTGGGAGCACGAGGCCTGATGGCCGTCGTCCGCTACTTCGCCGCCGCGCAGGAGGCGACCGGCCGCGACTCCGAGCGCCGCACCGAGGCGACGCTCGGAGAGCTGCGCCGCGCCGTGTCCGAGGAGTTCCCGGGGCTGGGCGGCATCCTGCCGCGCTGCGCCGTGCTCGTCGGCGGCTCGCGCGTCGACGACGACACGCCCCTCGGCGACGACGACCTGATCGACGTGCTGCCGCCCTTCGCCGGCGGCTGATCCGGCGACACAGCGTCGGAGACTCTCCACGACACGCCGCGAATGGATGCTGTCACCCGGCGTGGCGCCAGAAACCTCCGATGCTGTGCTCGGCGCTCAGGCGCTGCGGCGCTCAGCCCCCGAGGCCCAGCCAGGTGGCGGTGCCGTCGGACTCGACCTGCTTCTTCCACACCGGGAGGTCGGTCTTGATCGTCTCGATGAGCGTTCGACACACCTCGAACGCCTCCGCGCGGTGCGCAGAGGCGACCGCGATCACGACGGCCGCATCGCCGACCTGCAGCGTGCCCACGCGGTGCGACACCGCGACCAGCGCACCGGACGACCCGATCGCAGCCGTCGCCAGCCGTGCGAGAGCGGCCGCGGCGTCGGGATGCGCGGAGTATTCGAGGGCGACGACGGCGGTGGCGGCATCCGGATCGTGATCGCGCACGCGCCCCACGAACGTCGTCACGGCGCCCATGCGGGGGTCGTCCACCGCACGGAGGTGCGCGTCGAGATCGAGCGGCTCGGCGCTGATGGCCGCCACCCGCACGGCGTCGGTCGACACGGTCATCAGTGGTCTCCTCCGCCGAGCTGGTCGAGCACGTGCGTCGCGACCGACAGCACCACCGGCATCCCGGACGCCACGCCGCCGGGGGACCCCGGCAGGTTGACCACGAGCACGCCGTGCGGGTCGACGACGCCGGCGACGCCGCGTGTCAGCATGCCGGCGGGCTTCTCGGCGGCGCCGCGCCGCCGCAGCTCTTCGGCGATGCCCGGCACCTGGCGCGTCACCACGCGGGCGGTCCCCTCGGGCGTCTGGTCTCGCGGCGAGACGCCGGTGCCGCCCGTCGTGACGATCAGTTTGACGCCCGCGACGACCTCGGCCGTGAGCGCGCGCTCGACGCTGTCGGCGCCGTCGGCGACCACGACGGCGTCCGCGCAGTCGAAGCCCGCCTCCCGCAGCGCGGACACCGCGATCGGTCCGCTCGCGTCGGGGCGAGCGCCTTCGGCGGAGCGATCGGAGACGGTGATGACGGCGGCGCGGGTCATGCCTCCAGCCTAGGCACGCGCCGCCCCGTCATGCGCGGCGCTCGAGCCGCACGACCACCGACTTCGAGGTCGGCGTGCCCGACACGTCGGCCACCGAGTCCAGGGGCACGAGCACGTTCGTCTCGGGGTAGTACGCCGCGGCGTTGCCCCGGGGCGTGCGGTAGGCGACGATGCGGAACTCCTCGGCGCGACGCTCCTGCAGCACTCCGTCGGGCCCCCGCCACTCCGACACCAGGTCGACGACGTCGTTCTCGGCGAAGCCGAGCGCGACGATGTCCTTGGCGTTGACCAGCACGACCCGCCGCCCGCCGTGGATGCCGCGGTACCGGTCGTCCTTGCCGTAGATCGTGGTGTTGTACTGGTCGTGCGAGCGCAGCGTCTGCAGCAGCAGGCGCCCACGGGGGATGCGCGGGTACTCCAGCGGGTTCACCGTGAAGCGCGCCTTGCCGTCGACCGTCGCGAAGCGGCGCGCATCGCGCGGCCCGTTCGGCAGGTGCAGCGTGCGGCCCTTGTCGATGCGCTCCTCGTAGTCGTCGAACCCCGGGATGACGCGCGCGATGTGCGCGCGGATGAGCGCGTAGTCCGCTTCGAGCGCCGCCCAGTCGGCGCGCGGGACGTTGGACGGATGCCGCAGCCCGGCCGGATCCGGGACCATCGGTGCGAGCCTCCTCGCGCGGTGACCGCTCGGGGTACCCGCGGTCATGGCGCGTCGCGCCGGCCGCGGCATCCGTCAACGGCACCGAGACGTCACCGACGGCGTCGGCTCGGCCGTCGGCGCTCGCTCGACACCGGGCTGGCAGATCCGAAGACCAGCGCGCTCAGCCGGGCGACGATCGCGACCTCGCTGAGCAGCTCCTCGGACGGCGGGGCGAGCCGGCCGCGGGACGCGTGCACCGCACCCATCGAGTCCTCGACGGTGACCCGCTGCTCCCGGCCGCCGCGGCGGTCGCGGTCGGTGCGGCCCAGCGTCGGCAGGATGAGCGCCCGTCGTCCGGTCACGACGTGGGAGCGGTTGAGCTTCGTCGACACGTGCACGGTCAGCCCGACGCGGGACATGCCCGCCTCGACGACCGCGGTGTCGGGGGTCGCCGAGACGAAGTTGCCGCCCATGCTCATGAAGAACCGCACGCGGCCGTCGCGCATCGCGCGGATCGCCCCGACGGTGTCGAAGCCGTGCTCGCGCGGGGCGGCGAAGGCGAACTCCGCGTCGAGCGCGTCGAGGAACGCCGCCGACGGCTTCTCGTAGATGCCGACGGTGCGGTCGCCCTGCACGTTGGAGTGCCCGCGCACCGGGCACACGCCGGCGCCGGGACGGCCGATGTTGCCCTGCAGCAGCAGCATGTTCACGACGTCGCGCAGCGTGGGCACGGAGTGCTTGTGCTGGGTCAGCCCCATCGCCCAGCAGACGATCGTCGCCTTCGACGTGCGCACGGTCTCGGCCACCCGGCGCAGCGCCTTCTCGGGCAGACCGGTGGCGGTGACGAGCTCCCGCCACGAGGCATCCGCGCATCGCCAGCCGATAGGCCTCGAAGCCGCTCGTGTGCGCCGCGAGGAACTCGTGGTCGAGCACCCCGCCGTCGGTCTCCTCGGCCTCGAGCAGGTGCTTGCCGATCGCCTGGAACAGCGCCTGATCGCCGCCGAGGCGGATCTGCAGGAACTGGTCGGCGAGCTTCGTGCCGCCGAACGCGACGCCCCGGATCGTCTGCGGGTTCTCGAACCGCAGCAGCCCGGCCTCGGGCAGCGGGTTGACGGCGATGATCGTCGCCCCGCGCTGCTTCGCCTTCTCGAGCGCCGAGAGCATGCGCGGGTGGTTCGTGCCGGGGTTCTGCCCGGCGACGATGAGCAGGTCGGCCTCGTGGATGTCGTCGATCGAGACGGTGCCCTTGCCGATGCCGATCGTCTCGGTCAGCGCCGATCCGGACGACTCGTGGCACATGTTCGAGCAGTCGGGCAGGTTGTTGGTGCCGAGCCCGCGCACCAGCAGCTGGTACAGGAACGCCGCCTCGTTGGAGGTGCGCCCCGACGTGTAGAACACGGCCTCGTCGGGGTCGTCCAGCGTCCGCAGCTCATCGGCGACGAGGGCGAGCGCGTCGTCCCACGCGATCGGGCGGTAGTGCGACGCCCCCTCCTCGAGCAGCATCGGGTGCGTCAGCCGCCCCTGCTGGCCGAGCCACCAGTCGTCGTGGCCGCGCAGCTCGTCCAGCGAGTGCGCGGCGAAGAACTCGGGCCCGACGCGCCGCAGCGTCGCCTCCTCGGCGACCGCCTTCGCGCCGTTCTCGCAGAACTCGGCGATGTGCCGCTTGTCCTCCTCGGGCCACGCGCAGCCGGGGCAGTCGAAGCCGTCCTTCTGGTTGACGCGCCGCAGCGTCTGCACCGACCGGGCCACGCCCATCTGCTCGTTCGCGATCTGCAGCGCGTGCAGCACCGCGGGCACGCCCACCGCGACCTTCTTGGGCCGCGTCGCGTGCACGCGCGTCTCGTCGATATCGACTCTCGGGGGCTTCGTCGCCATACCTCCAGGCTATGCCTCGTGCAGCGTCCTGGCGCCACGGTTGCCGTTGGCCGGAAGTTCACCTGTGCCGGACGAAGCCGAACGCTTGACAGCGGCGGCGGAACGGCCGGAACCGTGACGGATGCCGCAGCCCGAGCATCCGTCATGAGCGTCGTCCGGCCCTCAGCCGCCCCACCAGGCGCGCGCCGTACCGCGCAGGTCGTCTCGCGTCACGGCGCCGTGACCCGGCGCCGACACCGACGCCCGGGAGTCGACCGACGCGGCCCGGTTGTCGCCCATGACCCACACGGCACCTTCGGGCACGGTCACGCGGAACGGGATGTCGCCACCCGGGCGAACGGCGCCGGCATAGGCCTCCTGGATCGGCGTGCCGTTGAGGAGCAGCCGGCCGGTTCCCGCCTCGCAGCACACCACCACGTCGCCCGCGACACCGACGACGCGCTTCACGAGGAGCGCGTCCGCGTGTGCCCGACCATCCTTCGCGGTCGATCAGCAGGACGACGTCTCCACGACCGGGTGGACTCCACCGGTCGAACAGGACCGTGTCGCCGCTGTGCAGCGTCGGGTTCATCGAGTCGTTGTGCACGGTCGCCACGCCGAAGGCCGCGGCGAGCGCGAGCGCTGCACCGGTGGGCATCGCAAGCGCTGCGAGCCAGACGAGCGTCCGTCCCCTGCCCGACGGATCGACGGACCGCTGCCGAGTCGGCGACGACCGTCACGGCGCCTCGGCGAGCAGCGTCGACATCGCCGTGATCTCGCGCTCCTGTTCGACGAGCACATGCTTGCCGGACGCGCGCACATACGCATTGGATCCCTCGCGGACCGCGCTCTCCGCCATCTCGAGGGCGCCCTCATGATGCGCGATCATCAGCTCGAGGAACATCCGATCGGCCGCGACGCCGTCGGCTGCGTCGAGAGCCGCGAGCTGCTCGACGCTCGCCATGCCCTTCATCTGCGTGTGCGGGTGATCGCCGCACCCGGTCGGCACCGCTCCGGCGGCGGGCTGTGCGCCACCGTGACCGTCGTGGCCGCCGCTCGAACCGCCGGCGGGGATCGCACCGCGCCACGCGTTCTGCCATGCCCGCATCGTCTCGATCTCGGAGGTCTGGTCGGTCACGATGAACTCGGCGAGCGCCCGCGTGCGCTCGCGGACCCCGGTGGCGCCCAGGACCAGGCTGCTGAGCTCGAGCGCCTGTTCGTGGTGCGGGATCATGCCCTCGATGTAGCAATGGTCCTCGACGGTCGGGTAGGCGGCGGTGGAGGCATCCGCCCTCGTGCCCGCAGGGGCCGCCTGCGGCGCCGATTCCGGACTCGTCGTCAGGCTGAGCCCCACTGCCCCGACCGCCACGGTGGCTGTCGAAAGGGCCAGCACGACGCCGAGGGCGGCGATACGACTGCGCATGGGCGAGTCCTCTCAGATCTGGATGCCGCGGGCCGGGCCCTCCGCGACACGGGGTTCCCGCGGGGCGACGCGACCGGCACGTCGCCCCGCGGGGGTGGGTCAGGCCGCGTGCACCTTGGCCGCCTGCTGGCGGCGCAGGTGCCACGATGTGGCCGCCAGTCCGGCGCCTGCCGTCAGGAGCAGGAGGCCCGACAGCGCCCAGTTGTTCGCGTCGGTGCCGGTCGTCGCGAGTGCGCCGAAGATGGCCGCGGGCGACGCGGACGCCACCGTGAACGATCCCTGCGCGACGGCCGACGAGGTCTGCCCGGTCAGGACCAGCGAGTGCTCGCCGGCGGGTGTGTCGGACGGCACGATGAACTGCACGCTCACGACGCCCTCGCTGTCGGCGACGAACGTGCCGACGTCGACGGGGTCGGAGTGCATCACGGCGCTCACGGTCTCACCGGGGGTGAAGCCGCTCGCGGTCGCAGACTGCGCGGCGCCCGGCGCGACCTCGGCACTGTCGAAGCGTCACCGGCGCCGCTGCGGGGGCCGTCGAGCCGCCGTTCCCGTTGCCGTTCCCGTTGCCGTTGCCGTTCCCGTTGCCGTTGCCGTTCCCGTTGCCGTTGCCGTTGCCGTTGCCGTTCCCGTTTCCGGACTCGGTGGGCGTCGGCGTGGGCTCCGCGGTGGGCTCCGTCGTGGGGGTCGGCGTCGGCGACGCGGTAGGCGTCGGCGTGATGTTCGGGTTGGGCACCCCGCGCATGTCGCCGTTGACCCACTTGCGGCCCTCGGGGATGTTCGGGTTCTGCGCCGCGAAATCACGCGGGTAGAGGGTGAAGCCCTGCCAGTGGATCGGCATGGGGCTCTGGTCCTCGTCGCGGTTGATGTGGTGGAAGCCGACGTTCACCCATGCCACGGGGTCCTCGAGCGTCTCGCCGTCGGCGATGTAGTCGGTGACCATCTGCCCCGCCTTCGACGGGATGAGGTTGTGGCTGGCGTGGATCTCGTCCGACTTGGCCGACGTGAACGCGATGTCGTAGTCGGTCTCGGGGTTGAGGTTGTAGGCCTGGTCGCGCGGCACGATGATCTCGTACGAGCGGGCGTGCCCGTCGGCGTTGATGCTCTCGGGGTTCACCACCCGGTAGGCCTCGCGGTTCGAGCCCATCGTCTTGGTCTCGTTCGTGATCTGCGTGAGCTGCGTCTCGAGGATCGCCGTGTGACCGGTGTCGCCCGTGGTCCCGTACTCGCCGGTCGGGGTGGTCGCGAACTTCTCGACCTGCTGGGTGGCGCCGGAGTCGAGGCCGAAGTCCACGCGCCAGAACGCCGAGTGATAGTGGTTGACCGCGAAGTCCTCCTGGCCCGGGGCGATCGGCCACCCCTGGTTCACGACGTCGACGTAGTCGTTGGGCGACAGGTCGCCGGTGGCGCCGAGGCGCACCGAGATCTCGCCGTCGTCGTGGAACCGGTACTCGGTCTGGTACTCGTACCAGCCGATGCGCGACACGCTGTGCAGCACGAGGTCGGTGCCCTGCGCCGCGTACAGCGCGTCGCGCGCGATGTTGGAGCGGTACGCGAGCCCCGAGTCCTCTTCGCCGATGCACACGGCCGGGATCTCACCGCGAGTCGCGTCGACCCACGCGCTGTGCACCTCGCCGACCGGGCAGTCGACAGCCTCGATGGCCTGCAGGCGGCGCCCGCCGACCTGGTAGGTGGTCACGTCGTTGTACTCGGTGGCGCCGGTGTCGTACGGCACGTTGAGCTGGGCGAGCGCGATCGAGTCGAGCACCAGGATCGGTGCCGCGTCGTCCCGCGGCTGGTAGGCGATCTTGTCGAGCACGAGTCCGCGATAGGTGTCGAGACGCCAGCACATCTGCCAGCTGGATCCGGATTCGAGGGTCTTCGAGACGAGGGAGTCGCCGGAGCAGGATGCCTCGGTGACCGTCTGGGCGGAGGCCGCGGCCGGTGCGGACAGCACGAGGCCGCCCGCCAGCAGAGCCATCGCGGTGCCCGCGCCGAGCAGCCGGCGGAGGGGGTTTCGTTTCATCGGGAGGGTCTCCATGGTCATGAGATGGACAGGACGGCCCGCGTCGACAGGTTGACGACGTAGGTGCTGGTGGTGAGGAAGGCGCCGCCGTCGACCTGGGCGAGCAGCTGCACGCACCGGTCGACGCCGCACGACTCGGCGCCGAAGGAGCCGGCATCCGTGACGAACGAGTGGGCGGTGACGATCACCTCGGCGGATGCCGGGGTCAGGGCGGAACCACCGGTGAGCGCGGCGAACTCGTCGACGACCGGCTGGGCCGCGTCCGAGTCGAGCAGCAGCTCCCACGCGAGCGAGGTCTCGGCATCCGTCGGAGCGGGCTGGGTGCCCGAGGCGCGGTCCACGGACTCGACCGCTCCGGTCGTCGCGTTGACGATCATGCTGACCGTCTCGTTGGTGGCGTAGTCGTAGTACAGCGAGATCAGGCGCCGCTGTCGGTCGGTGTACGCCTGCGGGTCGGCCACGTCGGTGGAGAGGAACTGCAGTCCCGGCTCGCCGAACACGTCCTCGCCGGCCGCGAACGCCGCGTCCTGCGCGCCGACGAACCGCACGTACTCGACCTCGGCTCCCGACAGCGCGTCGTAGGCGGCCGCGATCGTCGCGGGCTTGGCGACTTCCTCGGCCTTCTCGGGGGCGTCCTCGTCCGTGCTGTCGGCGGCGATGGGGGTGGATGCCGGGGTCTCGGGCGACGAGGTCGCCTGCACGGCGGTCTGGGTCGCGAAGACGAGCGCGACGGCGGCGGCCGCCGCTGCGGCTGCGGAGCCGATGCCCAGGATGCGCGGTGTGAGCAGTCGGCCGCGCAGTGTCGGCCGCTGTCGCGAGGGGGGCGGCGAGTCCCCTTCGGAAGAGAGCTGTTGTTCGGTCACAGGATTCCTTTCGAGGGCGATGACGCGGCTCGCACCCGCGTCGGGCCGATTCTTCGCCCGCGCCGTTTCCCCGCCGTATGGGACTGCGAACGCCGAGCGAAATCCTGATGAGACGACACCGGCCGATCCCTGCCTCGCTGATCTCACGCCGTGTCACGCGGCCGAAACACGGGCCGCCGTTTACGGCAACGCGCGCCCGGTAGCGTCGCGGCCAGCCGCACAGCGGCGAGCGCCGGCACCGAGGAGGACGCGTGAGCACTGCACTCGCGGATGCGATCGAGCGGGCGCGTCCGCGGAACGACCTCGGATCCCGCTCACCATTCGCCGGCCTTCGCCGTCGCCACGCCCACACGATCGACGTCGTCGCGCAGTCCGTGGCGGCCACCGCGCCCGCCGGCGTCCTGCTGATCCACCCCGCCGCCGCCTACGCGCGCAGCGGATCGTTCGCGTTCCTCGACATCGCGATCACGATCACCCTCGTGGTGGGCGTCGGCCTGGTGATCGGCATGTTCGCGCGCCGCATCGCGAGCACGGGATCGCTGTACACGTTCGCGGCGCGCGGCCTCGGCTCCCACGTCGGCCTCGTCACGGGCGCCGCCCTGGGCATCGGCTACCTCGCCGTCGCCATGAACACGCTGGCGTCGGGCTCGCAGCGACTCGCGAACCTCCTCAGCGGCGGCACCGCTCCGCCGTGGCTCGTGATCGTCCTCATCACCGCGTTCGGCGGCATCATCGCCCTGGTCGTCGCCCGCGGACTGCGGATGTCGACCCGCATGCTCCTGGTGCTCGAGTCGATCGCGGTGCTGACGGTGCTGGTCCTGTCGATCGCCGCCCTCAGCCTCACCCGGTGGGATCTGGGGCTGCTCGTCCCGCGCCCCTCGGACTTCTCGCTCGAGGCGATCATCACGGGCGTCGCCTTCGCCCTCATCGGCTTCGTCGGCTTCGAGAGCGGCGCCGCCCTCGGGCCGGAGACGCGTCGTCCGTTCGCGGCGGTGCCGCGCGCGGTGATGGTGAGCGTGGGGGCGACGGGGCTGGTGATGCTGGTCGGGACGGCCGCGCAGCTGTCGATCGTGGCGGAGCGGCCGGGCGCGGCATCCCTCGCCGCCGTGACGGGCCTCTCCGGCCTCATCGACGTGATCGTGGCGATCTCGTTCCTCGCCTGCGCCCTGGCGATGACGAACGCGGCGACGCGGCTGGGGTTCGCGATGAGCCGCGAGGGCCTGCTGCCGGCGGCCTTCGGGCGCGTCTCGCGCCGCGGCGTGCCCGCGGTCGCCGGCGTGCTGTTCACGGCGGCGGTGACGGCGGTGCCGGTCGCGATCCTCGCGATCGGCGGCACGCGGCAGGACATGCGGATCGTCACCTCGCCGGCGTCGATCATCGGCTTCGTGCTGGCCTACGCCCTCGTGTGTGCGGCGGCGCCCGTCTTCCTCGGACGGATCGGCGAACTCACGGTGCGCGCTGTGGCGGTCAGCGCGCTGCCCCTCGCGGGGCTCTTGTGCGTGCTCGGGTTCTATCTCGCCGCGACACTGCGCGACAATCCCGGCGGACTGCTGTGGGCGGCCGCCATCCTCGCCCTCGTCGTCGGTGCCGGCTCGCTGCGGCTGGCACGCCACCCGCGTGTGGCCGCACGGATCGGCGTACACGACTGGCCGGTCGACTCGGACTGCATCGAAGGGCCGGCGCGGACGTGAGCGGCGCGGGTCTCGCGGGCGACTCGCGGCTTCCGGAGAAGGGCCTCGGCCTCGCGCTGGAGATCCTCGAACAGGTCGCCCGCGACGACCGCGGCGCGTCCGCAGCAGAGATCGCCCGTGCCGTCGGCGCACCGCGGGCGACGGTCTACCGCGTGGTCAACTCCCTGGTCCGCGACGAGTACCTCGTGCGGCGACCTGACTTCTCCGGGTTCCTCCTCGGTACCCGCGTGCTCGAGCTCGCCGCGATCGTGGGTGCCCGCACTCGACCGGCCCACGCAGCCGTCGTGGATCGCCTGCGCAGCGAGACGGGAGAGGCCGTGCACCTCTTCGCCTTCCACCGCTCCGGGCTGCTGGTGCTCGACGAAGACCCCGCGCAGCCGCTGTCGGACCCCGATGCGCTGCTGGCCGACCCCACGCGATCGGCGATCGGACACCTCTGGCTGGTCGCCCACCCCGACCGCCGTCTGCCGCAGGCGCCGAGCTGGCGGGTCGACGCGCCGTCCGGCGACGTCCGCGCCATCCATGAGGCGTATGCGGTCCGCGGCTACACCGAGCAGGTCGCGCTGCTCAGCTCCGACCGCGGGTGCCTGGCCGTGCCGATCCACGACGACGCCGCCCGCCCGGTCGGAGCGGTGACCCTGTCGACCTCGATCTCGCGCCTCTCTGTCGCCGCACGCCACGTCGGCGCGCTCCGCGGGGCGGCGCAGCGCGCTCGCTCCGCTCGGCACGCTCAGCGACTGGTGACGCGACCGTCGCCGTCGCCACGCGAAGGAGACGCCGTCGCTGCCGGGCCGGCAGATGACGGATGCCGCGGCCCGCGGCATCCGTCACCGTCGGCAGTCGGGGAAGAGCGCCGGGAATCCGTCGATCCCCTCTCGCACAAACGCCGCTTCCACAGGTCAACCGCACTTCCACAGGAGGTTGAAACGACTCACCCTCCTGTGGAGGCCTGGTTGACCTGTCGAGGGAGAGCGGAAGCCAGGCTCGAAAGCCGGACGGATGCCGGGGGTCGCACCGATCGCTCGTCTGCGCGATGCATCGAGAGTGAACCTCAGGGCAGCGAGTCGAGGATGCCCTGCAGCGTGGCCGCGTCGGCTTCCGCACTGCTCGAGCACCCGCTCGGCCGACTCGACGACGTCCGGATGCGGGTCGCCGTCGAGGATCAGGGCGACCAGGGCCACCATGCCGGCGTTCTGGTCGCGCAGGATCTCGGCGAACCGCCGTTCGGCGTCGGGGTGCGGCGGCGTCGACGAAGCCCTGCAGCGTGCTCCAGGACGGCATGCCCGGCATCTGGGCGTGGTCGGCACCGTGCCCGCCGCAGGGACCGTCGGCGGGCGGCTCGAGCGGGCGGGCGTCGGCCCACGACAGGTACCAGGCGCGCAGGTCTTCGAGTTCTTCGGCGTCGCGCGCGGCGATCCCGGCCGCGAAGCCGAGGGCGCCCGCGTCGATGCCGTCCTTGCGCTGCAGCGTCTCGGCGAGCTCCAGCTCCTTGACGCGGTAGTAGATCATCGCCTCGACGTAGCAGTAGTCGTCAGCGGTCACCGGCGATGCCGATTCCGATGACGTGGCCGGCGCCGACGCCGACATCCCGGGATCCGCCTCGCCCGCCGTCCCCGCGCCGATGCCCGACGCCACAGCCAAGGCGATGCCGGCGGCTGCGGTCGCCACAGCGAGCGTCAACGCGACGACGGCGACAGCTCTGCGGCGCACGGGGACCTTCCGGATCGGGAGGGATCCGCCCACGCCGCGGAGTCGGCACGCTTCGCGCTGCGCGCGCTCGGGAACGTGCGCCGGCGGGGATCGGGACCGTTCAGCGCCTGCCGGTGCCGAAGATCCCGCGGATCACTCCCCCGAGGATAGTCTGCGTCGACTTGGAGTTCAGGATCTGGTCGAGCGGCGACTTCTGGGTCGATCGCGACGTGCGCGTCGTGCCTGCCGTCTTCTTGAGCAGCCGCTCGTACTCCTGCTGCGCCTTCTTCTCGGCCGCGGCGCTCGCCTTGTCGGCGGCGGCCTGCTGCTTGTCGATCGCGGCCTTCTGCTTCGCGTACTCGGCGTCGGCCTTCGCCTTCGCGAGCGCGGCGTCCTCCGCGGCGGCGGCATCGTCGGCGGCCCTCATCTTCGCCGCCAGCATCTCGCGCGCCGACTCCCGGTCGATCGCCGTGCCGTATTTCGCGAGCAGCGGTGGACGCCTTCACCGCGGCCTCGATCGCCGGATCGGGCGTCGGCGACATCAGCCCCTGCGGGGCGCGCAGCCGCGTCCACGCGACCGGGGTCGGGGCGCCCTTCTCGCTCATCACCGTGACGATGGCCTCACCGGTGCCGAGCTCCTGCAGCACGCGCTCGAGGTCGTATCCGGACTTCGGGTAGGTGCCGACGGTCGCCCGCAGCGCCTTCGCGTCATCGGGCGTGAACGCGCGAAGGGCGTGCTGCACGCGCGAGCCCAGCTGCGCCAGCACGTCGGACGGCACGTCCTTCGGCGTCTGCGTCACGAAGAACACGCCGACGCCCTTCGACCGGATGAGCCGCACGGTCTGCACGATCGCGGCGAGGAAGTCCTTCGACGCGTCCTTGAACAGCAGGTGCGCCTCGTCGAAGAAGAAGACGAGCTTCGGCTTGTCGGCGTCGCCCACCTCGGGGAGGATCTCGAACAGCTCGGCGAGCAGGTACATCAGGAACGTCGAGAACAGCGCCGGCTTGTCGATCACCCCGGGCACCTCGAGCAGGCTGATGATGCCGCGGCCGTCGGGCGCGGTGCGGATGAAATCGGCCACGTCGAACTCGGGCTCGCCGAAGAACACGTCGGCTCCGGCATCCGCGAACGTGATCAGCTCGCGCAGGATGACGCCCGCCGTCGCCGCCGACAGCCCGCCGAGCTCTTTGAGCTCGGCCTTGCCCTCATCGCTGGTGAGGTGGCTGAGCACCGCCCGCAGGTCGGACAGGTCCACGAGCGCGAGGCCGTTCGCGTCGGCGTAGTGGAACACGAGGCCCAGGCTCGACTCCTGCGTGTCGTTCAGGCCCAGCACCTTGCTCAACAGCAGCGGCCCGAAGCCCGACACCGTCGCCCGCACCGGCACGCCCTTGCCGATGCCGCCCAGCGCGAAGTACTCGGTCGCGGACGCCTCGGGCTTCCAGTCCTGCCCGATCGCCTCGGTGCGAGCGAGCAGCTTCTCGCTCGGCTCGCCCGGCGTCGCGACGCCCGACAGATCACCCTTGATGTCGGCGGCGAACACCGGCACGCCCTTCGCCGCGAGCTGCTCGGCGAGCCCCTGCAGCGTCCGGGTCTTACCCGTTCCCGTGGCCCCGGCGACGAGCCCGTGGCGATTCATCATGCCGAGCGGAATGCGGATCTGCGCCGACGGCACCGGGTCGCCGTTGAGCAGGGCGCCGAGGTCGAGGGTGGCCTCCTCGAAGGCGTACCCGGAGGTGATCTTCTCGACGTCTTGCTGGCCGAGTGGGCCGGCCGACGTGGAGGGGACGGATGGCTGAGGAGTCTGTTCCTGCGTCGCCGGGGGCGAGCTGGGCGCTCGCGCGGGCCCCTGGGTCGCATCGGCCACGGTCCCGCCGGACGTCGGCGGGGCACCTGTGTCCGTGGGTTCGGGCTCGTCGGGAACGGCGGGCAGCGGCTCGCTCGAGGCTTGCGCAGGTGAGGATGCGGGCTGGGCGGGCGCCGTGCCTGTCGCCTTCGCCTTGGCGGCGGCGGCCTCGGCGGCAGCGAGCGCGGCCCTGCGCCTGCGCGGCCTTCAGCTGCGCTTCGGCCGCGTCCGCCTCGGCGCGCAGCCGGGCGAGCTCGGCCTCGGCGGCCAGGATGGCCGGATCGGTCGCGGTGACGTCGGGCGCGGGCGAGTCGGGCGCGGTCATGCGCTCAGCCTAGTCACGGCCGTTTGGCCGGGGCATCCGTCCCCTCGCGCGCCATCGGGAGGGCGAAGGCCGCCGCCACCAGCAGCGCCGCGCCCGCGCCGAGCAATGCTCCGCCGAGCGTGTCACTCAGCCAGTGCGCGTGCAGGTACGTGCGGCTGAACGCCATGAGCAGCACCCACGCGGCGCCCACCACGCCCACCCACAGCCGGGGGAAGATCACTGTGGCCGCCACGGCGATCGTCGCCGCGTTGGCCACATGCCCCGACGGGTATGAGCCGTAATCCGACAGGACGAGGATGTCCTCCGGGCGCACCCGCCCGAACGCGTGCTTGAGCACCTGAACGCCCGCGGCCGACACCGCCTCCGCCGCCAGGAAGTATGCCGCCGCCCAGGGGCGTCTCAGGAGGATCAGCCCGATGGCGCCGCCGATGGGCACCACGAGGATGCCCATCCAGCCGGCGCCGACGAAGTTCAGGACGTGGGAGAACCCGGCGACCACCGGGTTCCACCAGTCGGCGACGAAGCTGTTCCACGCCGTGTCGATCGCGAACGGCTCTTCGCCGCGCGAGAAGATCCACCAGCCCAGCAGGCATGACAGCACCACCAGCACAGACCCGGCGACCAGGTAGGCGATGACGGGTACCGCCACCCGCCGCTCTGTCGTGGTCATCGCCCCATTCTGCCTGCCAGGCGGCGGTATCCGCCCGATCCGGGCTTTTTCCGCGCGCCGCCCCGGTGCCGCAGCCAGACCGGCCGCATCCGCCGTGACGGCGTCGGCGGCGTCCGGCAGGATGGGGACCATGCCAGCTCGGGCCGTCGACATCGTCCGCGCCATCGTCGCGCCCCTCACCCGCACGCGCGTGTTCCGGCGCGTGCTGGGGCCGCTGCTGCTGCCGCCGGTCGAGCGCTTCGTCGCGTGGGTCTCGCAGGGCCGGGTGCAGGTGAGCGCGCTGCTGGTGCCCTCGCTGGTGCTGCATACCGTCGGGGCGAAGTCCGGTGAGCCGCGTGATGCGGCGCTGATGTACACGCCCGATGGCCAGGGGCGCGCCATCGTCGCGGGCACCAACTTCGCCGGCGCGCGGCACCCGGCGTGGACGACGAACCTGCTGGCCCACCCGGATGCCGCGATCACCGTCCGCGGGCGGCGCATGCTCGTCCACGCCACCCCGGTGCCCGACGCCGAGCGCGACGCGGTGTGGGCGCGCATCGAGGCCCAGTGGCCCGGTTACCGCAACTACGAGCGGGAGTCCGGCCGCACCGTCCGCCTCTTCCGCCTGCAGCCGGTGGTGCGGGCGGACTGACGAGCGAGGTCAGGGCGCGAGGCGCTCCACCGTCCGGGGACGGACGATCAGCCACAGCGCCAGCACGCCGACCACCGCGCACCCGACCATCACCGAGGCCATCGTGGTGGCCGTGATGCCGGCATCCTTCGCGATCCATCCGACCAGCGGCGAGATGAGGCCTGCGACGCCGAAGTTGGTCGCGCCGACGATCGACTGCGCCGTGCCGGCCGCCTTGCCGTGGCGGTCGAGCGCCAGCACCTGCACGCACGGGAAGGTGAACCCGCACCCGGTCATGAAGACGAACAGGGGCACGATGGTCCCCCAGAGCCCGAGGCCCAGTTGATCGGTGACGATGATGGCGGCTGCTGAGACGACGAGCACCGCCGTCGACCACGCCATCACCCACTGCGGGCCGAAGCGGGCCGCCAGGCGCGATGCCGTCTGCACGCCCAGCACGACGCCGAGCGAATTGACGGCGAACATCAGTCCGTACTGCTGGGCGCTCAGGCCATAGCTGAGCTGGAACAGGAACGACGAACTGGAGAGGTACGAGAACAGGCCCGAGAACGTCATGCCGCCGATGATGAGCACGCCGATGAACACCCGGTCGCTGAACACGCTGCGGTAGCGCTGCCAGACCGTCGTGGCGCCCCGCTCGTGGCGGCGCGCGGGCGGCAGGGTCTCGGGCAGGAACACGATGGCCGAGACGAGCATGATCGCGCCGTAGACCGCCAGCACGACGAAGATGCCGCGCCAGGGCATCACGGCGAGGAGGGCCGAGCCGACGAGCGGCGCGAGCACCGGGGCGACGCCCGAGACGAGCGCGAGGCGCGACAGCATGACCACGAGGCGGCGCCCGCCGAACAGGTCGCGCACGATCGCGGCGGCCACCACACCGCCGGCCGCGGCTCCCGCGCCCTGCAGCACACGGGCCACCGACAGCAGCTCGAGCGTGGGCGCGAGCGCCGCGCCGACGCTGGCCACGACGTGCAGGGCGGTCACCGCCAGCAGCGGCACCCGTCGGCCGACCTTGTCGCTCAGCGGGCCGACGATGAGCTGCCCCAGCGCGAAGCCGATCATCGTGCCCGTGAGGGTGAGCTGGATCATGGCGGCCGTGGTGTCGAAGTCGGCCTCGAGCACCGGGAACGCGGGCAGGTAGAGATCGATCGTGAAGGGGCCGAGGGCGGTCAGCGCGCCGAGCAGCACGATGTACAGGACGCGGCGGCGGTGCGTGATCGCGTCGCCCGGGTGCAGCACGATCGGCGCGGTGGCCGGGTTGCTGCCGAGGGTGCGGATCGCGCCGGTGGACGTCGGGTGCGGCTGCGGTTCGTGCGGAGTGCGCGTCTGGGGCTTCTGGACGGGAGTGGAGGCGGTGTCGAGCAACAGTGGGCTTCGTTTCGTGGCGGGGTTTCGACGGGCGGCGTGTGAGTACGGCATCGACACCGAGCGGTGCGGGCGCACGGAGAGGAGCCGAGGGGAACGAGGAGTCCGGCGCTGCCGATCGGCACCAGGACACAGAGGGACGACCGCAAGGTCGAATCGATTCGAGATCCCATGATAACGGATGCCTCCCCTCGGCCGCACCCTCGATCCATCCCGGCTGGCGCCCGCTGTCGGCGGCTTCCCAGGGCTCCGTCACATGCGCTCGCATAGGATGGGCACAACCCGTCGTCCGCGCTCCCGCGGCAGTTCGCGGGCGCCCAGACCCCTGTTATCGATTGGCAGAGATCACGAGCATGACCCCGACCTCCGACAAGCGCGCGAGCGGCAATCCGGCCACGCAGGCGAAGATCGACCTCACCGTCAAGCAGCAGCGCGAGCAGAAGCGCCAGGAGAAGCTCGCCGAGTATCAGAAGCAGCTCGCCAAGCGGCGGCGCAGCAAGCTCGTGTGGTGGATCGTCGGCTCCGTCGCGGCCGTCCTCGTCATCGCGGCGATCGTGGCCTCGATCGTCTTCGCGCCGGCGCCCGCGCCGGCCTACGACCGCGGCGACAGCGACGGCAGCGGCATCGAGGGCGTCGAGACGTTCACCAACACGGCGAACCACGTCGAGGGCGATGTCGAGTACCCCCAGACTCCCCCGGCGGGCGGCGACCACAACGTCGCGTGGCTGAACTGCGGCGTCTACACCGAGCCCGTGCCCAATGTGAACGCCGTCCACTCTCTCGAGCACGGCGCGGTCTGGGTCACCTACGACCCGGCGCAGGTATCGGAAGAGGAGATCGCCCAGCTCGAGGACGCGCTCCCGTCGACCTACACGGTGCTCTCGCCGTACGACGACATGGACAGCCCGATCGCCCTCAGCGCGTGGAACGCCCAGCTCAAGCTCGACTCCGCCGACGACGAGCGCATCGAGGAGTTCATCAAGGCGTACTGGAACAGCACGAACGCTCCCGAGCCGGGCGCGGCCTGCACCGGCGCGTTCGACGCGCCGGGTAAGAAGTAGGCGCGGCGTGTCGGACGAGACGTCGACCGGGGGCGCCCGGCGATGGCTCGTCCCCGCCGTCGCGCTCGTCCTGATCGCGGCGCTCGCCTTCGCGGTCGGACGCTTCTCGACGTTCGGTTCGCAGTCGGCCGCGGCCACTCCCGGCACGGCCTCTGCCGGAGGCCGGATTCTCCCGCGACATGCAGGTGCACCACGCCCAGGCGATCGAGATGGCGATGGAGATCTACGGCAAGACCGAGGACGAGGAGCTGCGTACTCTCGCCTACGACATCGCCACCGGGCAGGCGGGTCAGCGGGGTCAGATGTACGACTGGCTCGTGCAATGGGGCCTCCCCCAGCGCGGCGGTCCGATGATGCAGTGGATGGCCGCGGACCCGCGATCACGCTCACGGCGGTGCGACTCGAGCGAGACGATGACCGAGGACGAGGCGCACGAGGCCATGGGCATGGCGTCCGCCGACGAGATCGCCGCGCTCCAGGCCGCAAGCGGCCAGGCGGCGGACTGCCAGTTCCTCGCGCTCATGATCCGTCACCACGAGGGCGCGATCCCGATGGCCGAGGCGCTCCTCGACCTCGGCACCGACCCTCGCGCCCTCGAGGTGGCGCAGGCGATCAAGAACGGTCAGACCGCCGAGATCGACGCGATGCAGTCGATGCAGGCTCGCCTGGGCTGCTCGGGCTGACGCACGGTCGCGCCCGCTACAGTGAGCGCGTGACCGACGACATCCCCGCGCGCACGGCTTCAGCCGCCGGCAGACCCGTCACCATCGCCGTCACCATCGCCGTGGTCGCGGTATACATCAGTGCGTTCGCGAACGTGCTGCTCGGCATCCTGATCCTGCTCAGCCGCTATCAGGTGGCTCGCGCCGATGTGCTGCCGGTCTCGCTGCTCGGCGCCGCGGTCATCCTCTTCGGCCTCCTCCTCGTGGCGGTCGCCTCCGGGCTCAGCCGCGGAAGCCGGCTGTCGCGCGTGCTCGCGACGGTGTACCTCGGGATCCTCATCGCACTCAACGCGGCGACGATCGCCACGACCGACGGCTGGGACTGGAGCACCGCTGTGCAGCTCGCGGTGCAAGCTGCTCGTCGTAGTCCTACTCTGGGCGCCGCCGGGTTCCCGCCGGTTCGCCCGCGACCGGGCCGCGACCGCCTGATCCTGCCGCCGGCAAGGACCCGCTCGACGTAGCGGCGGTGGAAGAACCGCACGATCTCGATGGCCCCGATGGTCAGCACCGTCACCACGGCCACGAGCCATGCCGCATCCTCCCCCGGATCGACCAGCTGGAAGAACTCGGTGAGAAGCGGCACCGTGAACACCGCGACGAGCGCGATGAACATCGCGCCGATCACGAGCGCCTTGAAGCGGGTGATGGGGCGCGACAGCACGGTGAGCACCCAGATGCCCACGATGGCGAGGATGATCGTCGAGCCCGTCCGCAGTTCCGGCTCGCTCACGCCGAGCTGCATCGCCGCGAGCGTGTAGAGCGTCAGCGACAGGGCGATGACCGCGCCGGCGGGGATCGCGAACGCCAGCGAACGACGCAGGAAGCCCTGGACGTAACGCTGCGTGTTCGGCAGCAGCGCCAGGAAGAACGCCGGGATGCCGATGGTCAGGCCGTCGGTGATCGACAGCTGCCGCGGCAAGAACGGGAACTCGAGGACGAGGACGCCGAACAGCACCGCCAGCCCTGTCGCATACGCCGTCTTCGTCAGGAACAGCATCGACACCCGCTCGATGTTCGCGATGACCTGGCGTCCTTCGGCGACGACGTCCGGAAGGTGCGAGAACCGGCCGTCGAGCAGCACGAGGCGCGCCACGGCCTTCGTGGCCGCAGCGCCCGAGTTCATGGCGATGCCGAGGTCAGCGGCCTTGATGGCGAGTGCGTCGTTGACGCCGTCGCCGGTCATCGCGACCGTGTGACCCCGGGACTGGAGTGCGAGCACCATCCGCTTCTTCTGCTCCGGTGTCACCCGGCCGAACACGAGGTTGCGCTCGAGCACGTCCGCCAGCGCCGCATCGTCGTCGGGAAGGGTGCGCGCGTCGAACCCCTCGGCGACGTCCAGCCCCACCTCACGCGCGATCGCCGCGACCGTGCGCGGATTGTCGCCCGAGATCACCCGGATGCCGACCCCTTGCTCCGCGAAATAGGCCAGCGTCTGCGCGGCATCTTCCCGCACCTGTTCGCGGAACGTGACGACCGCGGCCGGAGCGAGTGCGGAGGCAGCCGCTCCCGTCGACATCCTCATCGGTGAGGACCGCGGCCGAGTGCGCGAGGACGAGCGTGCGACGGCCGGAGGAGGCGAGCGCGGTGACACCCGCCCGAGGTGGGTGGCGGCATCCGTCGCGGCATCGCCGAAGACCATCTCCGGTGCGCCGAGCACCCACGTGCCGACAGGCCCCTCCGTGAACGAGACCGCACTCCACTTGCGGGCCGACGAGAACGGGATGTAGGCCGACGGGGCGAGGGCGACGCCGACGGGGAAGGGATCGCGCAGGCAGCGCGCCGTGGCGTTCGCGTCGGGCGCCGCGCCGTACCACGCGAGCACGGCCTCGATGCCGGGTGCGGCATCCGGCATCGCCTGCAGTGCGTCGAAGGAGATCTCGCCGGCCGTCAGCGTGCCCGTCTTGTCGAGGCAGATGATGTCGACGCGCGCCAGCCCCTCTACCGCGGGAAGCTCGTTGACCAGCACCTGCTGGCCGGCGAGCTTCGCCGCCCCCACCGCGAACGTGATCGACGTGATCAGGACGAGACCGAGCGGGATCATGGCGGTCAGTGCGGCGATGGTGTTCACGACCGCGTCCACCCAGGCGCCGCTCTGCCACGCCTGCACCCACCCGCCGGCGACCATCATCTGCGCGTTCAGCACGAGCAGGCCGACCGGGCCGATGATCCAGCTCATCCACTTCAGCACGCGATCGACCGAGCTGCGCACCTCCGAGGCGACCAGCGAGAACCGCTTCGCCTCCCCCGCGAACCGGTTCGCGTACGAGTCGGCGCCGACCCGGGTCACGCGCGCCGCGCCCTCGCCCGAGACGACGATCGAGCCCGAGAGCGCCTCGTCGCCCGGCCGCTTGTCGACCGCGTCGGACTCGCCGGTCAGCATCGACTCATCGATCTGCAGGGCGCGCGAGTCGATCATCGTCGGCGTCGGCGGAGACCTGGTCGCCGGCGCGGAGGATGAGGATGTCGTCGATGACGACGTCGGCCGGCACGACCTCGGCCTCGACCCCGTCCCGGCGCACCCGCGACTGCGACGTGTTCAGGAGGGCGAGGCGGTCCAGCGCGGCCTTCGCGCGGAACTCCTGCACGCAGCCGATGATCGAGTTCGCGAACGCGGCGAGTCCGAACAGCGCATCCTGCCAGCGCCCCAGCACGAACAGCACGAAGAAGCAGGCGAAGACGATGCCGTTGAACAGGGTGAAGACGTTCGCGCGCACGATCGTCCAGACGCTCCGGCTCGTGTCCGGGCTGAAGGCATTGGTGCGCCCGGTGGCGACCCGTTCGGCGACGTCCGCGGCAGTGAGGCCCGGATCGACGGCCGGTGGCGAGAGCGAGGCGTCGGGAGCGGCATCCATGCGTTCAGGGTACTGATGCGGCCCAGACATGCGGATGCCGCGCCCGACGTCGCACGTCGGGTCGCGGCATCCGTCCGCCGTGGTGTGTCAGCCCTTCGTCGCGCCCGCCATCAGGCCGCGCACGAAGAACCTCTGCAGCGAGAGGAACACGATGAGCGGCACCGCCAGCACGAGGAACGCACCCGCCGAGATGAGGAACCACTGATCGCCCCACGACCCGGACAGGGAGTTCAGTGTCTGCGTCATCGGCAGGGACGAGGACGGCGCGAAGATCGTCGCCACCAGCAGATCGTTCCAGACCCACACGAACTCGAGGATCGCGAAGGACGCGAGCGCCGGGGTCGCCAGCGGCAGGATGATGCGGAAGAAGATCTGCCCGTGGCCCGCCCCGTCGACCCGCGCCGCTTCGATCACGTCGGAGGGGATCTCGGCGATGAAGTTGTACAGCAGGAAGATCGCCAGCGGCAGGGCGAAGATGACGTGCGCGATCCACATCGTCGCGAAGCTGCGATCGACCTCCCGCATCTCGAGGCCCGGGAAGACCGCGACGTCGCCGATCTCGAGCCCGCGCGAGAACAGGCTCAGCAGCGGCACCAGGGCCATCTGGATGGGCACGATCTGCAGCGCGAAGACCGCCACGAACAGCACGCCGCGGCCCCGGAAGTCCATCCACGCGAACGCATAGGCGGCCAGCGACGCGATCGCCAGGGCGAAGATCGTCACGGGGATCGTGATCGCGAGCGAGTTCAGGAACGACTCGCCGAGCGTCAGCGCCGTGCCGCCGGAGGTGAGGGCGGCCTCGTAGTTCCCGAGGGTGAAGTCGGGGTTGGTGAACACCGTCCACCACCCGGAGGACGCGGAATCCGCGCCGGGACGGAACGACGTGATGAGCAGCCCGAGCGTCGGGATCGTCCACAGGAAGGCGATCGCGACGGCGATCACCGTCGCCACGGGCGACGTCATGCGCTTCTGCGCCTGCGCCTCGTTGCGACGGGTCTCGCGCGCGACCTTGCGCGCCGCCGCCTTGTCGGGCTGCGGGGTGGTCTTGGAGTCGACGGCGGTCATCACCGCACCTCCCTCTGCCGGCGGAGCTGTCTGACGTTGTAGATGATCAGCGGCGTGACGAAGACGAAGATCAGCACCGCGAGCGCTGCCGCATGCCCGTAGCTCTGGAAGCGCTGCTGCTGGTTCACCATCTCGAAGCCCAGCACCGTCGAGTTCGACCGGCCGCCGGTCATCACCGCCACGATGTCGTACAGCTTGAGCGCGGAGATCGTGATCGTCGTGAGGACGATGACGATCGCCGTGCGGATTCCCGGCACGGTGACGTTGGTGAACCGCTGCCACGCGTTGGTGCCGTCGAGCTGCGCGGCCTCCATCTGCTCGGCCGGCACCGCCTTGATGGCGGCCGACAGGACCACCATCGCGAAACCGGTCTGCGCCCACACGAAGGCGAACAGCAGGCAGAACGTGTTCACGAGCGGCCAGACGTCCAGCCACCTCACCGGGTCTCCGCCGAAGGCGACGACGACCGCGTTGAGGAGTCCGATCTGCTCACCCTGCCGGTAGTCGTAGACGAACCTCCAGATGAGGCTGATGCTGACCGGTGCGATCGCGAAGGGGATGAACACCAGGATCTTGAGGAACCGGTCACCGCGGGCACGCTCCATGAACGCGGCGTACGCGAGTCCGACGATCGTCGCGAAGATGGGCGCGAAGATCGCCCAGATCAGCGTGTTGATGATCGACCAGAACCCCTGGGGGTTCGTGAACGCCCAGACGTAGTTCTCCATGCCGACGAAGTTCTCGCCGGTCTTGTCGAAGAACGACTGGATGATCGTCGCGATCGACGGGTAGATGAGGCCGATCAGGATCAGGATCGCCGCCGGCGCCAGGAACAGCGTCAGCTGGTACAGATACCCGGCGCCTTCGCGGGCACGGTAGTCGGCGTAGAAGAGCAGGCCGCCCGCGATGAGCGCGATGGGGATCACGTAGATGACCGCGTTCTGATACGGCCGCAGCATCATGAACGCCAGCAGCGGGATCGCGAAGCACGAGACCAGCCGCAGCCAGAAGTAGCCCGTGCCCTTGCGGGGCGCGTACTCGATGAGCACCAGGAGGATCGCGACGACGACGCCGAAGACCAGGAGGACGATCGGGATCTGGACGATCGGGCCGAGGTTGCCGATCCACTGGAAGAACGAGTTGAACGAGAACCCCAGCGACGTCGGCCGCGCATCCGGGTTCGGCGGGCTGAGGAACAGGAAGACGACCAGCGCCGCGATCGCGATGAATCCGATCGTGACGACGACCCGGGTCGTGGTCTGCGACGGCGGCTTCTTCTTCGTCGAATCCGGCGGAGGCGTCGCCTGCGCCTGCTCCGCCGAAGATGTGGTCTGAGACATGGTCTGCCTTCCCCCGTCGACGTCGACGGATGACATCACCCCGGTGCCGGGTCCGCTCCGCGAGCGGTGCGGACCCGGCCCCGAGGTGTGGTGCGTCAGTCGTCGTAACCGGCCTGGATGTCTTCCAGCACCTGCGGCGTCGGCTTGCCGTCGATCCAGTCGACCATGCCACGCCAGAACGAACCCGAGCCGACCGTCAACGGCATCAGGTCGGAGGCGTCGAAGCGGAAGACCGTCTCGGGGTCCTGCACGACCGTCATGGCGTCGGTGAGGAACTTGCTCGACGCCAGCGACGGGTCGGCACCGGTGTTCGCCGAGATGGCGCCGCCGAGTTCGACCCGCGCGTCCGCCCACTCGGGGGTCGACATGTACTCGGCCACAGCCTGCGTCGCGGCGTCGTCCGAGAAGACGGTGACGAACTCACCGCCGCCGGACACCGAGAACGGCTCGCCCTCGAATCCCGGCATCAGGAACGCGTACACGTCGCCGTCCTCGGCCACGTCGGGCGTCGCGCCCTCGGCCGTCTGCACCGCCAGGAAGTTCGCGGTGAGGAACGACGCCTGGTGCGTCAGCGCGCAGGTGCCGTTGGCCACCGCCGAGGCGATGGGGTCGCCGAAGGCGGTCGAGTTGATGCTCTTCACGTCTCCGAATCCGGCGTTGACGTACGTCGGGGTCGAGCAGGACCTTCGCGACCTCGTCGAACGCGGCCTCGATGTCGGGGTCGGTGAACGGGGTGTCGCCCGCGGCCCAGCTGTCGTACACATCGGCGCCGGCCTGACGCAGCACGAGGTCTTCGATCCAGTCGGTGCCCGGCCAGCCCGATGCCGCCTCGGACGAGAATCCGGCGCACCACGGCGCCGTACCGGTCTTCTCCTGGATCGTCGCGGTCAGCTCCAGCAGCTCCTGCCACGTCGTGGGGATCTCGACGCCCCACTCTTCGAAGCTCTTCGGGCGAGTAGTAGACGTAGCCCTTGACGTTCGCCAGCATCGGCGCAGCGTAGAAGGTGCCGTCGACCGAGCCGTAGTCCTTCCAGGCGGGCGCCCAGTACTCGTCGACGTTGGCCGCGACCTCGTCGGTCCCCTCCTGCACCTCGCCGGTGTCGACGAGCGAGCGGAACAGACCGGGCTGCGGCACGATCGCGATGTCGGGCGCCGAACCGCCGGCGACCTTCGTCACGATGTTGCCCTCGAACCCCTTGTCGCCGGTGTAGACGACCTCGATGCCGGTGTCGGCGGTGAACGCGTCGAACGACTTCTGCAGATTGTCAGCCTCAGAGCCGGTGATGCCGCCGGAGATCTGGACCGTCTCGCCTTCGAGCGAGCCGTCGCCCGCGTCGCCTTCGTCTCCGCCCTCGGCGCAGCCCGCGAGAGTCAGATGCCGCGACGGTGGCGAGCCCCAGCGCGATATAGCCGTGTCGACGACGTGATCGCAGTGCAGTCATGTTCGTCTGCCTCCTCTTCGAGTCGCGGAGCCGCAAGCGATTGCGCGCGCCGCTCGTATGGATCGGGAACCGATTCCATAATCACGGTAGGGGATGCCGCAGGACGACACAACGCCCGCGGATCACAAGTCGGTAAACGCGATCGACCGGGGTGGCGTCCGCGAGGCGATCACGGCACAATGAGGCCCGGAACCGGTTCCACAATCCGGACGACGGCGGCGTCGTCGGAGGCGAGGAGGATCCGATGGCGGGCATCGCCGAGGTGGCTCGCGCGGCAGGCGTCTCGAAGTCGACGGCTTCCCGTGCGCTCACCGGCTCGGGCTACGTCTCGGCGGCGACCCGCGCACGGGTGAGGGATGCCGCGGCCGCCCTGGGCTACGTCCCCACGACGAGCGCGGTCAGCCTCGTGACCGGCCGCACCCAGACCGTCGGCGTCGTCATGCCCTCGCTCGACCGGTGGTTCTTCGCCCAGGTGCTCGAGGGGATCCAGGACGCGCTGCTCGAGCGCAGGTTCGACCTGGCGCTCTACGGCGCGCCACCGGACTCCGCCGCACGGCGGGAGATGTTCGAGCACTTCCTCGCCAGAAAGCGGTTCGACGGGCTCATCGCCGTGGGGATCGAGCCGAGCGCGCGCGAACTCGAGCGGCTGGTCGCCTTCGGCAAGCCCGTCGTGGCCGTCGGCGGCTACGAGGTCGGCACGAACGCGGTGTCGATCGACGACGAGGCGGCCGCCCGCATCGCCACCGAGCATCTGATCGGACTCGGACACCGCGAGATCGTCTTCCTCGGCGGCGATCCCGACGGGCGCCGGACGAGCTTCGGCGACGGCCGCCGGCTGCGACGGCTACCGCGGCGCCATGCGCGACGCCGGGCTCGAGGCATCCGTCCGTCATGTCCACTCCGAGGCCACCATGCCGGGCGGCTACCGCGGCGGCGGTCGAGCTGCTGGGCGACCGCCGCACGCGCCCCACGGCGATCGTCGGCGTGTGCGACGAGGCGGCGGTCGGCGCGATCATCGCGGCGCGGCGGCTCGGCATCCGCGTTCCCGAGCGACTGAGCGTGGTCGGCATCGACGATCACCCCTACGCCGAGATGTTCTCGCTCACCACCCTGCAGCAGCGACCGCACCAGCAGGGACGCGGCGGCCGTGCAGCTGCTGATGTGGCAGCTCGACGACCCCGACGCCCCGACCCACCGGCTCTACGAGTCGTCGCCGCTCGTCGCGCGCGAACTCCACCGCCGCGGTCGACGACGACGCGTCCGCGATCATCGGCGTCGGCCGCGCGCGGCGCCGACGGCCCCACGCGCCTGGCGCCCGCGCCCGCGGGGTCAGAGCAGGCCGAGGTCGCGGAACGTGCGGCCCTCCCAGGCGACGCGTTCGACGGCATCCTCGACGCCCGTCACGGTGCGGAACGTCTCACCGTCGGATGCCTCGACCCGCACGAGTCCGGGATGGATCGGGGTCGCCGGCGGCCCGGTGACGACCTCCTCGAGTACGCGCGTGAACGCGCCGGTGCGGCCGAGCGGCGCGAGCAGGTCGCTGCCTTCGCGGATGTGGGCGGCCAGGTCGTCGAGCAGCGAGGTCCGCTCGAAGGCGTAGGCGCGGGGCAGCGCCGCGCCGTCGCGATGGACGTGGAGCGTGTCGAGCGTGTACAGGTACACGAGGAAGCCGCGCGTGCCGCGCACCAGCACGTACGGCTCCTGCCGCCGGACGGCGGTGGCCGCAAGACCGGCGGCGATGCGCGTGCCGTCGCGCAGCTCGATCACCAGCGACGACGTGTCGTCGGTGTCGATGTCGTTCGCCCGGCGCAGGTCCGCGTCGATCGCCACGACGTCCTCCGGGGCTGCGGCTCCGGCGACGGCGAACGCCGTGGCCACGGCGTGGGCGAGCGGATTCGTCACCACGCCATCGGCGATCAGGCGGCCGTCGAGCTCACGGTGGCCGGCCCACGGCGCGCGGCGCCAGTACTGCTCCGACCGCGACCACTGCCCCACCGCGCCGACGTGCACGAGGTCGCCGATGACACCGGATGCCAGGGCGTCGGCGGTCGCCGGTACACCCGCGCTGCCGAGCGACTGGAAGCCGACCTGCACGGCGCGGGAGGCGGCATCCGCCGCGCTCAGGAGCGCGTGGTGATCGGCGACCGAGGGCACCGGCGGCTTCTCGAGCAGCACGTGGGCGCCGCGGGCGAGCGCGAGCCGCGCGAGCTCGGTGTGGGTGGGGATCGGCGTGCTCAGCACGACGATGTCGAGATCGAGGGTCTCGATCATCGACGTCGCATCGGCGAACACCCGCGTCCCAGGTGGCACGTCGCCGCCGCCCCGGGGGTCGGCGACGGCGACGAGTCGGAGGTCCGGGCGGGCGAGCACGGCGTCGACGTGACTGCGGCCGTGCCCGTGGACGCCGGCGACGCCCACCCGAAGCGGTGGCGTCACAGCCCCGCCTCGGCGCGGAGCGCCGGAAGGGCCGCTTCGACCGCGCCGGCGTCGGCGAGCTCGTCGTCGAGCACATAGGCGGTCAGCTCGAGGTTGAGCTCACCCCCTTCGGGGATCGTCCGCGGCTGATCCCACGCCACGGAGGGACCGGCGCCGAGGTACTCGGCGAAGCGGACGAACCACGGCAGGCGCTCCTCGCCCTGCGTGAGCACCACCGTCGTGCCGCGCTCGGGGAAGGTGAAGGCGAGCCAGTCGGTCGCCGCGCCGTGCACGTCCCGCTCGGTGTCGCCCGCCGGGCTGAACACCCGGGCGATCTCGGGGGCGAACCGCCAGAAGATCCCGCCGTAGCCCGCGCCGTCGCGGCCGTTCGTCGCCGGCGAGCCGAACGTGATGGCGTCGAGCGTCGCTTTGAGGTGGCTGCGCCAGCGCAGCGCCCAGCCGCCCGCGAGCTCGGCGGAGCGCAGCTCGCGAACCTCGACGAGCTGCGTGGTGCCGTGCTCGTCGACCCAGCTGAGCCGCTCGTCGAGCGAGTGCCCGTCGATGTGCAGGCGGTCACGGCGCTGCCGGCCGTGGTTGGGGACCATGATCGAGCCCTCGCCGCGCACATAGGTGCGACCGCCCCAGTACGACGTGCCGTTGACGTCGGCGATCGCGAGGCTCACGCCCAGGTGGTGCGGATGGTCGGTCGGCTCCGTGACGGAGAGCGGCGTGCCGGCGCGCGAGATCACGGCGTCGAGGTACGGCCGGGGCGAGAGCACCGAGTCGACGTTCGTCCCTTCCTCGTACTGGGCGACCACCGTCGACCCCAGCCGCAGCACGGGGCGGGCAGGACCCACCCAGCCGCTGGCATGGGATGCCGGACCGGAGCTCTGACGCGGCACCAGGACGGGCCGATAGAACAGGGCGTGGCCGGCGTTCTCGCCGTCCAGTGCTTGACGCATGCGATTCCAAGCCTGCCGCCCGATCTCGATCCGCGGAACCGACATGGTCGTCAGCGGAGGGGCGGCGAAACGGGACTGGGGGATGTCGTCGATGCCGACGATGGAGAGCTGCTGCGGAACCTCGACGCCGACTTCGCGCAGGCGCGACATCAGGCCGAGGGCGACGAGGTCGTTGAAGGCGATCGCGGCAGTGGCGCCCGTCTCGAGCACGGCGTCGGCGGCGTCGTAGCCCGCCTCCATGCTCGAGCCCGCCGGGATCGTGAGGAACTCGAGGTCGGGGTACTCGCGGGCGAGCTCCCCGAGCCCCTGGGCGCGCTGCTCGTTGGCGTAGCTGAGGGCGGGTCCGGCGACATACGCGATGCGCCGGTGGCCGAAGCCCCGCAGGTGCACGCCGAGCTCCTTGACCGCGGCGGTGTAGTCCACCGAGAGCTGCGCCGCAGCGGTGTCGTCCACGCGGCGGTTCACCACCACGACCGGCGTCGTGCGCTGGATCAGCTCGCGCAGCTCGGCGTCCGGCATCCGTGGCGACACCAGCACGAGCGCGTCGCACTTGCTGCGCGCCTCCCCGGCGATGTCGGCCTCGACGCCGACGGCCTCGGCACTGTCGGCGACGAGCACGCGGTAGCCGTCGCGCGCCGCAGCGACCGTGAGCCCCTTGAGCACGCCCTGGAACATCGGGTTCTCGAGGTCGGGCACCAGCAGCGCGACGGTGTGGCTGCTCCCCCGCACGAGACTGCGTGCGGCCTCGCTCGGCGAGTAGTTCAGGGCGGCGACCGCGCGGTTGACCTTCGCGACGATCGCGGGGTCGACGGTGGCGACGCCGTTGAGCACGCGCGACACCGATGCCTGCGACACTCCTGCGTGCTGCGCGACCTGCGCCATCGTGATCGGGCGCGCTGTGACCTCGCTCAACGGATCCCCTCCTCTCTCAATCTTGGGCGTCGACGAGCCCGGTGCGGCGCATTCGCGCGTGCGACTTCGACCCGGCGGTGGTCGCCGAGCGGTTCTTGGCATGCCCGCCCGGGACCGGACCCCTCATCACTTCGGTCCGGCCCCGTGCGGTTCTGGGGACGACGGGCCGCGTCTCGGGTGGACGCGGCCCGGCCGTCGGCTAGATGGCGGCGTCGTCGAGGGCCTGCTGCAGCTCCGCGATGAAGCTCTCAGCGGCATCCTCGGGCGTCTGCTCGCCGAACAGCACGCGCTGGGTGTGCTGGTCGATGATCGTCTCGATCGCGCCACCGCCCGGCGGGGTCGCCGGCGGGGCGTCGCCGACGCGCGGCGCGATCTCGTCGAGGAAGTCCACGACCTCCTGGTTGACCTCGTCGAGCTTGGGCGTGATGTACTCGCGGATCTTCTCGTTCGCCGGCACACCGCGCTCGGCGAGCAGCAGGTCGGCTGCTTCCTCGCTGTTCGAGAGGAAGTCGAGGAACAGCGCCACCTCGGCGGGGTACTCGGTCTTCGCGGAGGCCGACCAGAACATCGACGGCTTGTAGTACGCCGCCGCGCTCTCGCCCTCGTCGGGCGTCGGCACCATCAGCGGCTCGAGGTTCTGACCGCTCGCCTCGCGCAGCGCGGCGACCTGGTTCGACCACCACGGACCGAAGGCCGACTGGTTCGTCGCCGTGAACGACTCGGCGAGGCCCGCCGACTCGCGCTCGATCGTGGCCGAGGGGTCGGGGGTGCCGCCCGCCTCGGTGACGTCGAGCAGGTTCTGCCACCACGCGGCGAGCGTCTCGGCGGACGCCGTCACCTCGGGCGACCCGTCCGTCGGCGTAGAGGGACTCGCCGTGCTGGCGCAGCCAGTTGTTGAGTCCGCCGTCCTCGAAGCCCCACGACTGCGATCCGACGACGGCGCCGCCGCTCTTCGCGGTGACCTCCTCGGCGATCTCGTTGAGGTCGTCCCACGACCAGGTCTCGTCGTCGGGCAGCTCGATGCCGAGGCTCTCGAGCACGTCGACGTTCGCCATGTAGGTGTACGAGTTGATGCCGACCGGGATGCCGTACTGCGTGCCGTCGAGGGCGCCGGTGCCGAGCACGGCCTCGGGGAAGTCGCCGGTCGGCAGCTGGTCGCCGAGGGTGCCGAGGTCGAGCAGCACGCCGTTGGCGGCGTACGTCGACAGCTGCTTCTCGTCCATCTGGATGATGTCGGGGGCATCGCCGGCGGCGACCGTCGTCGCGAGCTTGTCCCAGTAGCCCGCCCAGTCGGTGTACTGGGGCTCGATGGTGATGTTCTCGTGCTCGGCCTCGAAGGCCGCGATGAGCTCTTCCGTGATCCCGTGGCGGACGTCGTTGCCCCACCAGGTGAAGCTGAGGGTCACGGGCTCGTCTGACAGGGTCGGGCCGGTGGCGGGAGTCTCCGTCGGTCCCGCGCACGCCGTCAGCGTCAGCATCGTCGCTGCGCCGACGGAGGTCAGCAGCAACCAGCGCGGTGCGGTTGTGGTGCGTCGCATGTCTTGCATCCTTTCGACCGAAGTCGGTGTGTGGGTGTTGGTGCGTGTGATGAGGGTGGGCCGGGGGCCCGCGAAGGTGTGCGTGACGCGGACGTCACTTGATCCCGGTCGTCGCGATTCCCTTGATGAGGAACTTCTGGCCGAACAGGAAGATCAGGAAGATCGGGATGAGCGAGACGACGCTCATCGCGAACATCTGGGCGTAGTTGGTCGTGCTCTGGGCGTCTTCGAACGACCGCAGCGCCAGCGGGACCGTGTACAGCTCGGGCTTGGTCAGGAAGATCAGCTGCGAGAAGAAGTCGTTCCACGTCCAGATGAAGGTGAAGATCGCGGTCGTCGCCAGGGCCGGCACCATCAGCGGCAGGATGATCTGCAGGAAGATGCGCGGATGCCCCGCCCCGTCGATCCGCGCCGCCTCATCGAGTTCCTTCGGGATGCCGCGGATGAACTGCACCATCAGGAAGATGAAGAAGGCATCCGTCGCGAGGAGCTTCGGCACGATCAGCGGCAGGAAGGTGTTGATCCAGCCCAGCTGGGAGAACAGCACGTACTGCGGCACGATGATGACGTGGATCGGGAGCATGATGCTCAGGAGCATCACCGCGAACCAGAACCGCTTGCCGCTGAACGGCAGCCGCGCGAACGCGTACGCGGCCATCGAGCACGACACCAGGTTGCCGATGATGCACCCCAGCACGATGAGCGCCGAGTTCCACATGTAGACGTTGAACGGATACGCCAGGGCGTTCCACCCGTCCACGTAGTTCGAGACCTGGAAGCTGTCGGGGATGATGCTCGGATCGCGGAAGATCTCCTCGTTCGGCCGCAGCGAGCTCACGACCATCCAGATCACCGGGTAGAGCATCGCCAGGGCGAGCGCGATGAGCAGCGTGTGGCGGACGATGCTCGCCATCGGCTTGCGGAACGGGCTGCGCCGGCGGGCGCGTGGGGCGCGGCCGGTGACGATCGTCTCGGTCGCGAGCGGGGCCGTCATGGCGGCGTCGTCAATCTTGGTCATCGTAGAAAACCCAAAACCTCGAGGTCCAGAACATCAGGACGGTCAGAATGCCGACGATGACCAGCAGCAGCCATGCCATGGCCGACGCGTAGCCCATGTTGTAGTTGGTGAAGCCCTGCTGGTACAGGTACAGCGTGTAGAAGAGCGTCGAGTCGACCGGGCCGCCGGTTCCGCCCGAGACGATGTACGCCTGCGTGAACGACTGGAACGTGCCGATCAGCTGGAGCACCGCGTTGAAGAAGATGATCGGGGTCAGCAGCGGGATCGTGATCCGGAACAGCTGCTGCCGCCGGCTCGCGCCGTCGACGTCGGCCGCCTCGTAGTACATGGTGGGGATCTGGCGGAGCCCGGCGAGGAAGATCACCATCGGCGAGCCGAACGTCCAGACGTTCAGGATCATCAGCGTGCCGAGCGCGGTGTCGGGATTGGAGATCCACCCCTGCCCCTCGATGCCGAAGACGGCGAGCACCTGGTTCACGAGGCCGTCGACGCCGAAGATCTGCCGCCAGAGGATCGCGATCGCGACGCTCGCCCCGAGCAGCGAGGGCAGGTAGAACGCCGAGCGGTAGAACGCGAGGCCGCGAAGGCCCCGGTCGAGCACGATCGCGAGGAACAGCGCGACGGCGAGCTGCAGCGGCAGCGAGATGAACACGTAGCTGAACGTCACCTGCAGCGAGGTGGCGAGCCGCTCGTCTGTCAGCATCCGCGAGAAGTTCTCGAAGCCGATCCACTTCGGCGGGCTCAGCAGGTTGTACCGCGTGAACGACAGGCCGAACGATGCGACCATCGGGCCGATCGTGATCAGCGCCAGCCCGACGAACCACGGAGCCAGGAACAGGTATGCGGCCTTGTTCTGCTTCTTGCCGTCGGACTTCGCGGTCTTCAGCTTGCCGAGCTCGCTGACAGCGCTCATGCGTCTGCTCCACGGGCACGGCCGGGGGGCCGTGTTCTGGGGCGGTGCGTCGTCGTCACCGTGTCCTCCGGTCTCGTCTTCGAGGGTGAGAATGCGCTTTCTGGAATGCGCTTTCTCATTCTTGCCAGAACGGATGCCGAAGCGCAAGTCCTTAGAGAAAATCAGGCCTGCTTCGAGATCAAACCGTGAGAAAGGGATTTCGCAGATTGCGCAGTCTCAGCACGCGGCACCGCGGTTCCCGGGCATGACGAAGGCCCCGGATGCGAGCATCCGGGGCCTTCGTGATTCGCAGAGCGGGTTACTTGAGGGTAACCGTCGCGCCAGCCTCCTGGAGGGCGGCCTGAGCCTTCTCGGCGGTCTCCTTGTTGGCGCCCTCGAGGACAGCCTTGGGAGCACCGTCGACGACGGCCTTCGCCTCACCGAGGCCGAGCGAGGTGAGCTCGCGGACGACCTTGATGACCTGGATCTTCTTGTCGCCGGCGGCCTCGAGAACGACGTCGAACGAGTCCTTCTCCTCGACCTCTTCGGCGGGGGCACCACCGGCGGGAGCGCCGGCGGCCACGGCCACGGGGGCGGCGGCGGTGACGTCGAAGGTCTCCTCGAACGCCTTCACGAACTCGCTGAGCTCGATGAGCGTGAGCTCCTTGAACGCGTCGAGCAGCTCCTCAGTGCTGAGCTTTGCCATGATGATTCTCCTTGATAGTGGTTTTGCTACGCCGAGGCCCGATGTCAGGCCGCGGACTCCTGCTTCTCGCGCAGCGCGTCGACCGTGCGAACGGCCTTCGACGGGAGCGCGTTGAAGACGTATGCCGCCTTGGTCATCGAGGCCTTCATCGCACCGGCGAGCTTCGCCAGCAGGACTTCACGGCTCTCGAGATCGGCGAGCTTGTTGACCTCGTCAGCGCTCAGGGGGTTTCCGTCGAAGAAACCGCCCTTGATCACGAGAAGAGGGTGTGCCTTGGCGAAGGCACGAAGACCCTTCGCGACGGAGACCGGGTCACCGTGCACGAACGCGATGGCCGACGGACCCTTGAGGTCGTCGTCCAGCGACGTGATCCCCGCGTTGTTCGCGGCGATCTTGGTCAGCGTGTTCTTCACCACGGCGTATTCCGCGTCCTGACGAATGCTGTTGCGCAGCTCCTTGAGCTGGGCAACCGTCAGACCGCGGTACTCGGTCAGCAGAACGGCGGTCGAGTCCTCGAAGTTCTTCGTGAGCTCGGCGACCGATGCTTCCTTCTGCGCCATGGCCACTCCTTGTGGTGTACGAGACGCTCCGCGGTGGCGGGGCGCCGGCCGGAGGCATCCGCTCATCATCTCGTCGCGGGCAACAAAAAAGCTCCGGCGCAAGCGCACGGAGCGGGATTCCTGAATCCAGGAGAATCGTTCGTGACACCTGCGCGGGCCCCTGCATTGCAGAGCTTCGATCTCCATGCGTTCGCACGCACGTCGATGACCGGCGGTCTTCGGCTTCATCCAGGGTAAGGGATGCCGCGCCCACCGCCAAATCGGGACGGCGAGGTGTGCGCGCGGCGATGTGCGCAGACGTCGATTCCGATTCTCACACTTTCTTCACTTCCCCCGGCGGAGGGCTTTGCATATGCTCCATCGCGACGGGTGTCAACGATGACGCCCGCAATGGAGGGGAAGACGATGTACCCATCTAGAGCACTTTCCACGCGCGCCAGGACGGCGGTGATCGCGACGACGGCGGTCGCAGCCCTGGCGCTCATTCCAGCCGGCGGCGCATACGCAGCGCCCGCCCAAGCCTGCGATACGCGCACCAACAACACGTACGAGAAACTCCTCTCGTGCGTGAGCGTCGACGGGGTCCTCGAGCACGAGCGGGCGCTCCAGGCGATCGCCGACGCCAACGACGACACCCGCGCGGCGGGCACCACCGGCTACACCGCGAGTGTCGAGTACGTGGTCGACACGCTGGAAGCCGCCGGCTGGAACGTCGAACTCGACGAGTTCGCGTTCACCTTCGTGCCGCCGCCCTTCCTCGAGCAGCTGACGCCGGTCGCCGCCGAGTACGCATCGGGCACCTTCACCGGCACGGGCTACGGCGAGATCACGGGCAATGTGATCCCGGTCGACATCGTCCTCGACATGCCGCGCGACCCGGTCACGAGCGGCTGTGAGGCATCGGACTTCGTCGGTCTCGACTTCTCGGGCACGAACGACATCGCGCTGATCCAGCGCGGCACCTGCGAGTTCGGCGTGAAGGCGGTGAACGCGCAGACGGCAGGCGCCGAGGCCGTGATCATCTTCAACCAGGGCAACACCGAGCTTCGCTCCGGCCTCGTGACGGGCACACTCTTCGGCATCAACCAGACGCCGCTGAACATCCCGGTCGTCGGTGCGAGCTTCGCCGACGGCGCCGCGCTCGCCCAGGCGAACTCGACGGCGCACATCGTCGTCGACCAGCCCGAGTCGCGTCCTCAGGTCAACGTGATCGCGGAACTGCCCGGTGCGAACGACTCGAACGTCGTCATGGCCGGCGCTCACCTCGACTCGGTGCTGGCCGGTCCCGGCATCAACGACAACGGCAGCGGCTCGTCGGCGCTCCTCGAGATCGCCCAGCAGATCTCCAAGCTCAAGCCCGAGAACACCGTGCGCTTCGCGTGGTGGGGCGCCGAGGAGAGCGGCCTGCTCGGCTCGCGCGCCTGGGTCGACGAGCAGCTGGTGGAGGGCACCCTCGACGAGGTCGCGCTCTACCTGAACTTCGACATGGTGGCGTCGCCGAACTACATCTTCATGGTGTACGACGGTGACGAGTCCGGTTGGGATGCGCCTGCCGGCGTGCCGATCCCCGAGGGCTCCATCCAGATCGAGGACCTGTTCGAGAGCTACTACACCTGGGCGGGCGTGCCGTACGACGACGCGCAGTTCAGCGGTCGCAGCGACTACCAGGCGTTCATCCAGAACGGCATCCCGGCGGGCGGCCTGTTCACCGGCGCCGAGGTGCCCAAGACCGTGCAGCAGGCAGAGATCTGGGGCGGCGTGGCGGGCCAGCAGTACGACCCGTGCTACCACCTCGCCTGCGACGACATCGACAACCTCGCGCTCGACGCGCTCGACGTCAACTCCGACGCGATCGCGGCGGCCGTGCTGACCTATGCCTACTCCACCGAGACGGTGAACGGCGTCGTCGGCGCGAAGGTGCCCGGGAACTTCGCGTTCCCGGCTCCGGCCGGGCCCGAGGGCACCGTCAACGTTCCCAGTGGCGGCGGGCTTGCGCCCGACCACGACCACGAGCACGGCGACGTCGACTGAGTCGATGAGCTGAGCGAGGCGGGGGTGCCGTATCGGCACCCCCGCCTTCGTCTGCGCCCTCCCATCGGACCCCATTGCGCTGACTCTTCGGGAGGACGAAGCTCGGACGCGAGCCCCAGCACGACAGAGTCGCACGACGATGTCGGTCGCTCGACGGAGAGGACGAAGATGTCTGCCAACAGGGCCGTCGCCTACAAAGGCCCCGGCGAGGTCGAGGTCGTCGACACGGATTACCCGGAGTTCGAGCTCAAGGACGGTCCGGGCGTCAACCCGGCGAACGTCGGCAGGAAAGTGCCGCACGGCGCGATCCTCAAGACCGTGAGCACGAACATCTGCGGTTCCGACCAGCACATGGTGCGCGGTCGCACGACGGCGCCTCCCGGCCTGGTGCTCGGCCACGAGATCACCGGCGAGGTCGTCGAGGTCGGGCCCGACGTCGAGTTCGTCAAGGTGGGCGACATCGTCTCGGTGCCCTTCAACATCGCGTGCGGCCGCTGCCGCAACTGCAAGGAGGGCAAGACCGGCATCTGCCTCAACGTCAACCCCGACCGGCCGGGGAGCGCGTACGGCTACGTCGACATGGGCGGTTGGGTGGGCGGCCAGGCGGAGTACGTGCTCGTTCCGTACGCCGACTGGAATCTGCTGGTCTTCCCCGACCGCGACCAGGCTCTCGAGAAGATCCTCGACCTGACCATGCTCTCCGACATCTTCCCCACCGGTTTCCACGGCGCGTACACCGCCGGCGTCGGCCCCGGATCGACCGTCTACATCGCGGGCGCCGGACCCGTCGGCCTCGCCGCCGCGGTGGGGGCGCAGCTGCTCGGCGCGGCGGTGGTCATCGTGGGCGATCTGAACGCGGACCGCCTCGCACGGGCGCGGTCGTTCGGCTGCGAGACCGTCGACGTGTCCGCAGGCGACCCCAAGGATCAGATCGAGCAGATCCTCGGCGTACCCGAGGTCGACAGCGGCGTCGACGCCGTGGGGTTCGAAGCGCGCGGACACGGAGCGGATGCGTCGCACGAAGCGCCGGCGACCGTGCTCAACTCGCTCATGGAGCTGACCGCGGCGGGCGGCGCGCTCGGCATCCCCGGTCTGTACGTCACCGGCGACCCCGGCGGGATCGACGAGGCCGCGAAGGTCGGATCGCTGTCGCTGCGACTCGGACTCGGCTGGGCGAAGTCGCTCTCCTTCACCACCGGCCAGTGCCCGGTCATGCGCTACAACCGCCGGCTCATGATGGCGATCCTCCACGACAAGGTCGCGATCGCCGATGCTGTCGGCGCCACGGCCATCGGGCTCGAGGACGCCCCGCAGGGGTATGCCGACTTCGACCAGGGCGCCGCGAAGAAGTACGTGCTGAATCCCCACGGGTACATCCCGTCCACCTGACAACGCGCGGATGCCTCGGCCGAGGCATCCGCTCGCCGACGAAAGGAACACCACCATGTCCGTCACCCTCGAAGACGCCCGTCGCGTCATCGCCGCCGCAGAGAAGCGCGCCGACGAGATCGGCCAGCCCATGAACATCGCCGTGGTCGACGCGGGAGGCAACCTCGTCGCCCACGTCCGTCAGGACGGCGCGTGGATCGGCAGCGTCAACATCTCGATCAACAAAGCCTGGACTTCGCGGGCGTTCGACATCGAGACGAAGGCCCTCGGCGAGAACTCGCAGCCGACGCAGCAGTTCTACGGCATCCACGCCACCAACGGCGGCAAGGTCGCGATCTTCGCCGGCGGCGTCCCCCTCTCCCGCGACGGCGCCGTCGTCGGTGCGGTGGGCGTCAGCGGCGGTTCGGGCGAACAGGACCAGACCGTCGCGGAGGCCGGCGCCGCCGCCTTCTGACGCACTCGGCTGCGGTCGCCGCGCTCGCCCGCTACTGGCGCCAGGGGCAGAGGTCGACCTTGTGGCCGTCGGCGTCCGCCAGGGTCCACCACTCGGGCGCGTGGGAGTCGTCGACGATCACGCCGCCGGCGGCGAGCGCAGCCTCGAGGCGCTTCTCGATCACATCGCGCGGAGCGTTGACGTCGAGGTGGGACCGCCCGCGCAGCGGCTTGCCGACGGGCTGGAACCAGATGAGCGGGCCCCGCCCGTCGGCGTCGAACAGCACGCCGTCGCGCACTTCGCGGAAACCCGTCGCGGCCTTCCAGAACGCCAGCGCGGCGCGGGGATCGGGCGTCGCCACGGCGAGCATGAGGTCCTGCATGCGCTCGGTCTCGGCGCGGATGTCGAGCTCGCGGGCCGCCTGGGAGATCTGCGCGGCGAGCGCGGCATCCTTCGCCGTCAGCCCGCCCGCCGAATGGGTGAGCAGCCGTACTCGCACGGTGGCGTAGCGCACGTCGACGTCGGGATGGTGGTCGGCCGCCTCGGCGAGGTCGGCGATCGCGGCGAACAGCTGCGCGCCGGCCGCGAAGCTGCCGGTGCGGAACAGGGCGAAGGCGCCGGTCACGCGAGGACGCCAGTCCTCGACACCCGGGAACGCGCGGAACTCGTCTGACGTGATGGTGCTCATGATCCCGAGGATGCCACCGCCACCGCCGACCGCAACCCCTGTGGCAGTCGGCCGGCGCCGATGGAGCGGCGCGGCGGGCGCGGATCGTGCGCGAGGCGGACGGGCTCGATAGGGTCTGCAGCAGGCTGGTCGACATCCGAGCGGCGGAAGTTCTGCGCTGCCGACATCGTGAGGTTCGGACATGGGCAAAGTCGCGTGGGGATTCACCTGTTCGCTCGACGGCTTCATCGCCGGGCCCGACCATGACATGAGCTGGTTGTCGACAGCGGAGCCGATGGCGCCGGGGGCGACAGAGCGCATGGCGGCCGAGGTCGGGGTGATCATCGCCGGGCGAGACGGCTACGATGCGGCGAAGGCCCAGCAGGGCGAGCGCGACGAGATGACCTCCGAGGCCTACGGCGGCGCATGGTCGGGGACGGAGTTCATCCTCACGCACCGTCCTCACGAGATCGCAGACGACGCCTCCGTCGTCGCGTTGAACTGCAGCGTCGTCGAGGCGATCCGCCGGGCGCAGGAGATCGCGGGCGACAAGGACGTGCAGATCATCAGGGCGCGGACATCGCCCGCCAGGCGCTCGAGCACGACCTCATCGACGAACTGCACGGTGTTCGTCGCACCGGTCTTCCTCGGTGACGGCACCCGCATCTTCGATCGTCCCCGGCGGGCGATCGCTACGACTGGGAGCTGGTCGAGATCTTTGAGGGCGCCGAACGCAGCTTCGGACGGACGTACCGGCCGAAGCGCAGCCGCTGACGGGCTCCCGCGCACCTGACGCGCGCGTAATCGGCCGGACGGTCGGCGACCCCGCCTTCCAGGTGCGTCGCAGGCGGCGGATGTCGGGTCGGCGGCGTAGCCTCGGAGGGTGAACCCCGAGCACGCCGCCGCACGCCCTTCGGCGCTCGCGGCGCATGCCCCGGACGTCGCCGCCCGCATCGTCGCGGACTCGCGGGACCGCGTCGCCTGGGTGCGCGCACGGTCGCGCGGCATCACCGCGACCGACGTCGCGAGCCTCACCTCCGACCGGGCCATCGGCCGTGCGGCCGATGCCAAGCTCCTCGGCTCGGGCTTCTCGGGCAACGCCTACACCGCGCACGGACGTGCTCGCGAGCCCGAGATCGCCGGGTGGGTCGCCGCGACCCACGGCATCCAGCCCTCGTCCGCGCTCTTTCACGCCGTCGTCGAGAAGCGGCACCTGGCGACCCCCGACGGCATCGCCGTCGACGCATCGGGCCGCATCACCCTCGCCGAGATCAAGACCACCAACAAGGCCTGGCGCAGCATCCCGCGCACCTACCTGCGGCAGGTGTGGTGGCAGCAGCACGTGCTCGGCGCCGAGCGCACGCTCGTGGCCTGGGAGCAGCACGACGGCTTCGTGCCCGTCGGCGACGAGCCGCGCTGCGCGTGGGTCGACCGCGACGAAGCCGAGATCGCGAAGCTCGTGCGCCTCGCCACCGCGCTCATCGACGAGCTGTACCTGCGCACGACCCGCTCTCGACAGCAGGCAGAGCGGATGCCGCAGCCGCCGACCACGCCGCGCGAGCCGTTCCGCGCGCTCGCCCTCGCCGACTGATCCGGGGGCCGCTCCGGCTCGGCCGGCTCACTCGAGCGTCGTGACCGTGCGGGCCGCGGCATCCCACACGCGCAGTGCCCTGCCCTCGCCTGCGAGAGGCGGGTGCTCGATGACGTGCAGGGCGAGCGCAAGGTGCTCGGAGTCGAGCCCGCGGGCGAGCGTCATGTGCGGCGACCACCGGTCGGGCGCGGTGTTGGCGTAGCGCGCCTCAGGCGGTCCGAGGCGCGCCGCGATGGCGGCGTGGAGCTCCAGCAAGGCCGCGCTGGGCACCACCTGCCGTGTCAGCACGAACCGGCGCGCGCGTCCGAACAGCAGCACGCCGCCCAGCTCGATCGGCAGCGGAAGGCTGTCGGCGAGACCCGCGAGCGCGGTCACGTCGAGCCGCTCGCGCACCGCGAGGGTGACGTGCGGGCGATTGCTCGGCGCCAGGTTGCGCCCCGCGCTCGGCAGGCCGGCGTCGATGAGGCGGGACCATTCCCCGCGCAGCGCCGAATCGAGGCGTGCGTCGGGCAGCAGTTCGACACTGAACACGCCTCCATCCTTCCGTGCGGCGCGCCTCGGCGCACCCGCCCCCGGCGGGGCCCGATGGCTCACCCGACGCCGCGCGCACGTCAGGCGTGGGCGGATGCCTCGACCGCCGGTGCGACCGCCGCTGCGTCCGCGGGCTCCGGCGCGGTGAGCGTCGAGGCCGACGCCGCGCGACGGCGCCACCCGGCCGTCACCGCGCCTGTCCCGCTGCCTCGACCCTCGCGGCCTGCGCCGCTGCCGTCTCGGCATCGTCCTCCTCGGCGCGCCGGCCGGAGCCCTCGGCGTCGATCCCCCGGCGTCGATCCCCGCGGCCTCGACCTCGCCGCCCACCGCCTGGGCGTCCCAGCCGGGGCGCGGCACGGAGTCGATGAGCAGCCGCGTGTACTCGTGCTGCGGGTCGGCGAGCAGCTCGTCCGTCCGTCCTCGCTCGACGATCTCGCCGCGGCGCATCACGACCGTCTCGTCGCACACCCTCCGGACGACGGCCAGGTCATGGCTGATGAACAGCACCGTCAGCCCGCGCTCCCGCCGGATGCGGTCGACGAGGTCGAGCACCTGCGCCTGCACCGAGACGTCGAGCGCGCTGGTCGCTTCATCCATCACCAGCACATCCGGCTCGATCGCGAGCGCGCGGGCGATCGCGACGCGCTGCCGCTGTCCGCCCGAGAGCGTCCGCGGCCTCGCCGCGGCGTGCTTCTCCCCGAGCCCCACCTGCGCGAGGAGATCCCGCACACGCGCCCGCGAATCAGACGCGCTGAGTCGGCTCTCGCTGCCGGAGCCGCCGTGCAGGCGCAGCGCGTCCTCGATCGCGCGGCCGGCCGTGATGCGCGGATCCAGCGACAGGTAGGGGTCCTGGAACACCATCTGCACGCTGCGCGCGTGCGCCAGTCGCTCCCGGCGGCCTCGGGGAACCGCCGTCCGTGCACGTCCATCGATGCGGATGTCGCCGCCGTCGACGCTCTCGAGTGCCGACGATCATGCGCGCCAGCGTCGACTTGCCCGAGCCCGACTCCCCCACCACACCGAGTGCGCCGCCACGCGGCACGGTGATCGAGGCGTCGATGACGGCGTGCACCGGCTCCTTCCCGCGGCGGTGATAGGTCTTCGAGATCCCGAGCGCTTCGAGCATTCGTGTGGCCGGAGCATCCGGCACGCGCACCGATGGTTCGGTCCGAGCGGATGGGTCGCCGCCGGCATCCGCACCATCGCCGTGCACAGATTCGGAGCTTTTCGACGACACGCCGGTGAGCGGATGCCGGCGATCGGCGTGTCGAGAAGAGTCTCCGACGCTGTGCCCGGTCAGCGTCGGCGGGCTCGCGAAGAGCGTCGGCGTCGCGGCGACGAGGCGGCGGGTGTACTCCGCCTGCGGGTCGCGCAGCACGTCGTGCGCGCGCCCCTGCTCGACGATGCGTCCGCCGCTCATCACGTAGACGCGGTCGCAGAGCGAGGCGGCGAGATTGAGGTCGTGCGTGATGAAGAGCATGCCCATGCCCCGGCGTGCGCGCTGCTCGCTGAGCACGCCGATGATCTCGGCCTGCGTGGTGACGTCGAGGGCCGTGGTGGGCTCGTCGCACACCAGCAGTCGCGGCGACGTCGTGAGCGCACCCGCGATCATGACGCGCTGCAGCATGCCGCCCGAGAACTCGTGCGGATACTGGCGCAGGTGCTCCTCGGGGCGCGGCAGGCGCACGGCGGTGAGCAGTTCGACGGCGCGTGCTCTCGCGGCATCCGCCGACCATCCCTCGGCCAGCCGCAGCGCTTCTGTCAGGTGGTCGCCGATGGTGCGCATCGGGTTGATGCCGGCGCGCGGGTCCTGGAAGATCATGGCCGCGCCGTGACGGCGGAGCCCGCGCAGCGTCGAGGGCGGTGGCGCTCAGCACGCCCGCCCCGTCGAGCACGACCTCGCCGGTGGTGACGGCGCGGGCGGGAAGGAGCCCGAGCACGGTGCGAGCCGTGAGCGACTTGCCTGAACCGGACTCCCCGACGAGTCCGACCGTCTCACCGGCCGCGACCGAGAGCGAGATGCCGTGGAGCAGCCGCGTGCCGTCCGGAAGATCGAGGGTCAGATCACGGATGCCGAGCAGGGCGTCGCCGTGCGCCGCCGACCCCGCGGGGGCACCGGCGGGGGCCGGCTCGACGACGGAATCGCGTGCGTTCATGCCGGGATCTCCCCTCCGATGCGGTCGGAGACCTCTTCCCCGATGATGTTGACCGCCACGACGACCACGACGACGGCGACCGCCGGCACGATCGCGGGCAGGAAGTGTCCGCCGATGAGCCCGGCCTGCGCCTCGTTGATCATCGCGCCCCAGTCGGCGGTCGGCGGCTGCACGCCGAGACCGAGGAACGACAGTGCCGCCAGCTCCGCCAGGACGTAGCCGAAGTTCAGCGTCGACTGCGCGCCGACGATCGGCGTGACGTTCGGCAGCACACGACGCAGCGCGATCCACGGTCCCGAGAACCCCTGCACGCGGTAGGCCGCGACGTACGGCCGGCTCCGCTCGGCAGTGACGAGCGACCGCGTGAGGCGTGCGACGAACGGCGCATACGCGATGCTCATGGCGATGACCGGCGCCACCAGGCCCTTGCCGAACAGCGCCACGGCCATGATGGCGATCAGCAGTGACGGGAAGGCGAAGAGCACGTCGAACACGCGGCCGAGTGCGGCATCGATCCAGCCGCCGCGCCAGCCCGCGACGAGGCCGAGAAGGATGCCGAGCACGGTCGACGCGATGACCACCAGCAGCGGGCCGAGCAGTGCCGTGCGCGCGCCGTAGATGAGGCGACTGAGGGTGTCGCGTCCCAGGCTGTCGGTGCCGAGCCAGTGTGCGGCGCTCGGCCCGGCGTTGACCGCGGCGAAGTCGACGGCGTCGGGGTTGTACGGGGCGAGGAACGGCGCGAAGATCGCGGCCAGCGTCATCGCGGCGACGACGCCCAGCGCGATCACGAGCGTGATGCCGGCGCGCGGCCGGCGCGGCGCCCGCAGCACACCGACGGCGAGGGTGGCGGGGCTCGTGCGCGCGGACGCTGCGGCCGGCGCGCTCGGCGCCCCGGCGGGCGAAGGGGTCGTGGGGGTCATCGGGCACCGGCTCCGGCAGCGGATCGCGGGTCGATCCAGGGTTCGAGGACATCGATCACCGCGTTCACGAGCACGAACGCGGTGACGACGAGGAGGACGATCGCCTGCACGACCGGGAAGTCGAGCCGGTCGACCGACTGCACGAGCAGCGAGCCGATGCCGGCGAGGCCGAAGGCCGCCTCGACGATGGAGCTCGACACGAGGAGCCCGGCCACCAGCATCCCGCTCACCGTCAGGATCGGCCCGACGGCGTTGCGGAAGACGTGGCGACGCACCACCGTGCCACGCCGGATGCCGCGGCTGATCGCCACCTCGACGTGCTCGCGGTCGAGCTGGTCGATCATCGACGAGCGCGTCACCTTGCCCACGAGCACGACGAACACGATCGCGAGGGCGATCGACGGCAGCACCAGGTGGTACACCGTGTCCCAGAAGCCGTCGCCCGAGCCGAACGACGGGAACCAGCCGAGCTGCACGGCGAACACCGCGATGAGCACGATCGAGCCGACGAACGACGGCACGGCGCCGAGCACGGTGAGTCCGATGAGGATCGAGCGGTCGGCGATGCGCCCGCGCGAGAGCGCGGCGAGCGCACCCGCGGTCAGGCCCACGACCGCGATCATCGTCCCCGCCATCAGGACGAGCCCGAGCGTGACCGGCAGGCGCTCGCCGAGCACGACCGTCACATCCTGCCGGTACTGCAGCGAGCGGCCGAGGTCGCCCTGCAGGAGGCCGGCCACCCACGTCAGGTACTGCTGCCACGGCGGCAGGTCCAGTCCGTACTGCGCGGTGATCTGGGCCACCGCCTCAGGGCTCGGCTTGCGCCCCCGCAGCAGGAAGGCGACGGGGTCGCCCGGCACCAGGAACCGCGAGAAGAAGACGAGGACGGATGCCAGGAACAGCGTGAGCAGCAGACCTCCGAGCTTGCCGGCGATCCGGCGGACGACGGTCATCGTGCGCCACCGTCTGCGAACGCGGCCGGACGGGGCCCGGCACCCAGCGCCGGGCCCCCGCTCAGGTCACCGCGAGCCAATGGTCGCCGCCCACGGGTAGTAGAGGAACGCCACCGACGGTGCGACGCCGGTCACGCGGTCGCTCAGGAACACGGTCATCGGCCCCTCGAACAGGGGCAGCCAGGGCAGCTGCGCGTTCGCGATGCGCTGCGCCTGCGCCGTGATCTCGCTGCGCTGCGCCGGGTCGTCGATCGCCACGGCCTCGTCGACCAGGGCATCGAAGTCCGGATCGCTCCAGCCGCCGTAGTTGCTGAACTCCCCCGTGCGCAGCACGCCGTACATCTCGAGCGGGTCGGGGCTGGAGAGATACCACGAGGTGTAGAAGAGGTCGACGCCCTCGCGCGCGGTCGGGTCCGAGAACAGTGCGGTGTATGCACTGGGGCTCACGGTCTGGATCGTGGCCTTCAGCCCGATCGCCTGCGCGGCGGCCGCCGCCCCCTGCGAGATCACGGCGAAGTCGTTGCCCAGCGGTGCCGTCGCGATGACGATCTCCTCGCCTGCCACGCCCGCGTCGTCGATGAGCTTCTTCGCCGCTTCGAGGTCGTACGGATACTCCTCGAGTCCGTCGAACGCCTCGTCCAGCGCCGCATCGCTCGCGCCCACCCACACCGACTCGGTGGTGAGCGCGTTCGTGACCTCGCCGTAGCCCTGGACCGCGGCATCCAGGATCCCCTGCCGGTCCATCGCCAGGAGCAGCGCCTCGCGCACGCGCTCGTCACCGAGCGGGCCTTCGAGGTCACTCACGATCAGGCTGCCGACGGCCGTGTTGAGGCCGAAGTAGACGTCGCCCTTGCCGGAGCCCTGCAGCTGCGCGATCGCGTCGGGCGGGATCATCCAGCCGCCGTCCACCTCGCCGGACTTCAGGGCGTTGACCCGGGCGTTGGGGTCGGTCATGAAGAGGACCTCGACCTCGCCCGCCCGGGCGCGCAGCGCCTCGTCCCAGTAGTCGTCGTACCGCGTCAGCGTCACCGACTCGCCCGACTTCCAGGCCGTCAGTGCAAAGGGGCCGGTGCAGTTCACGAGGCCGGTGGAGTTGCCGTAGTCGGCGCCCTTCTCGGCCAGCGTCGCGGCCGACTCGACGACGCCCGCCGAGCCGCCCATCGCGAGGTTGAACTGGGAGTCCGGCCGCGTCATCGTCACGGTCACCTGGCGCTCGCCGGTCTGCTCGATCGCGGCGACGTTCTGATAGGCCGAGTACCAGGACGAGCCGACCTCCGGGTCGAGATGGCGGCTCATCGAGGCCACGACGTCGGCGGCGGTGAGCGGCGTGCCATCGTGGAAGGTGACGCCGTCGCGGATCGTGTACACCCAGGTCTCGGGCGCCGGGTGCTCGAACGACTCGGCGAGGCCGGGCGACAGCGTGTAGTCGGGATTGAGGCGCAGCAGCGACTCGCACACGTTCGCGAGCACCTGGTTGTCGGCGTAGTCGAACGCGTAGGCGTAGTCGAGCGAGTACGGCTCGGAATAGCTCACCCACGTGAACGAGTCGATGTCACCGGATGGCGCAGCCGTCTGGGCGGTGAGCTCCCACTCGGGCGCGGCGGTCGCATCGGGCTCGGCGTCGCCCGGGGTGCACGCCGAGAGGACGAGCACGCCGACGAGACCGGCGGCTGCGACAGCGCCGAGGCGATGGACGGAGGATCGACGGGCGGTTCGTCGAGTGGGGTTCATGGTGCTCCTCGGGTTCGGACGGCGGTGTCGGGTGGAGAAGGGATCCGGGGCGGCGCTTCGTCGCGTCAGCCGCGGCTGGGCACGGGTGCTGCGGCGGGGCGGCCGAGGTCCGAGGCATCCGACGACGAGGCGATGGTCGGCGACGAGGTGGTGACCGCCGGCGCGTCCTCGCGGGCGTAGACCCGCTCGCCGTCGATCCACGTCGACGCGACCTGACACGCGTAGAGCTCCTCGGCGGGGACCGCGAAGGGGTTGGGCTCGACGACGACCAGGTTCGCGAGGTAGCCGGCGCGCAGGTAGCCGGTGTCGTGGTCGCGGTGGTTCACGTAGGCCGTGCCGGACGTGTACGCGGCGAGCGCGGTCGCCAGATCCAGCCGCTGGTGCGCGCCCCCCAGCGGCTCGGCATCCGACAGCGGAGCGACCCGGTTGACGGCGATGTGCACACCGGCCAGCGGGTCGGCGCTCGAGACCGGCCAGTCGCTGCCGCCGGCGAGGCGCACGCCGGCGCGCTGCAGATCGCCGAACGGGTACTGACGGGATGCCGCCGACTCGGCGAGGAACGGCAGTGTCAGCTCGTCCATCTGGTCTTCGTGGCACGCCCACAGCGGCTGCATGTTCGCGACCGCCCCGACCGCCGCGAAACGCGCCACATCGGCCTCGTCGATGATCTGGATGTGTGCGAGGTGGTGGCGCGCGTCGGTGTCGCCGTTGGCTGCGGCCGCCGCCTCGACCGCGTCGAGCGCCTCGCGCACGGCGCGGTCGCCGAGAGCGTGGAAGTGCAGCTGGAAGCCCGCCGCATCCGCCGCGATCGCGTACTCGCGCAGCTTCTCGGCGGGGATGAACGACAGCCCGAGGTTCTCGGTGTCGTGCCCGTGACCGTCGCGGTACGGCTCGAGCATGGCCGCCGTGTGGTTCTCGGCGACGCCGTCGACCATGAACTTGATGGAGGTGAGCGAGAACCGGTCCTCGCGACCGAGCTCGGCGATCTCGTCACGCAGGCGGATCATGTCCTCCAGCTGCTCGATGCCGTCGGCTCGCTCCCACCACTGCGCCCCGACGACGTGTGCCTTGAGCGTGCCGTCGGCGAGTGCGCGCCGGTACGACGCGAGTCCGCCCGCGATCCCGGGGAAGTTGCCGACGAGCGCGTCCTGCCATCCCGTGATGCCCTGCGCGAGCAGGTCTCGCTGCGCACGGAGCAGGCCGGCGTACGCGAGGTCCTCGGACACCGTCGGGCGCACGGCCGCGAAGAGGTCGGAGGCGCCCTCGTGGAAGGTGCCCGCAGGAAACCCGTCCGCCTCGCGCTCGATGCGTCCGTCGGCAGGGTCGGCGGTCGTGGCATCGACGCCTGCCAGGCGCATGGCCGCGGTGTTCGCCCACGATGAATGGTGGTCGCGGCTGGCGAGCAGCACCGGCCGGTCGGGCACGATCGCGTCGAGCGCGCCCCGCAGCGGCGCGCCGCCCGCGAAGTGATCCATGGACCAGCCACCGCCGACGATCCACTCCGCATCGGGATTCTCCGCGGCGTAGCGCGCGATCGTCGCAAGGGCATCGGCGGCGTTCTCGGAGCCGGTGAGGTTGCACTGCAGCAGTTCGACGCCGCCCGACATCGGGTGGATGTGCGCGTCTTGGAAGCCCGGCGCCAGCAATGCGCCGGCGAGGTCGACGACCTCGGTGTCGGGACCGATGAGGACGGATGCCGCTTCCTCGCTGCACACCGCGGCGATGCGCCCGTCGCGCACCGCGACGGCGAGACCCGTCAGCGCCTCACGGCTGCCCGCAGTCACGAGGTCGGAGCTGAACAGCGCGCCTCCGGTGAACACGGTGTCTGCGAACGGCGTCTGTGCGTCGTCAGGAACGGCAGCGGCCACGGGACCTCTCCTTCGTCATCGAGCGGGGTTGCTCGACGATAGACCGACGTCATCGCCGATGTCAACACTGTTGACCGCACCGATGACACCATGGATATGCTGGGCGCGTCACGGCGTCGGGCTGCGGCTCCGTGGAACGATGGACGGCGACGGTGAAAGCGGGGATCATGGCGGCACGCAGCGGAGCGACGTCCGAGAAGTCCGGCGGCAGGCGCCTGGATCGCGCGACGATCATCGCGGCCGGCCTGGAGCTCGCCGAGACCACCGGCTCGGCGACGCTCTCCATCCGAGAGCTGGGCGCCAAGCTCGGCACCGATCCGACCGCCGTCTACCGGCATTTCCGCAGCAAGGACGACCTGATGGGCGCCCTGCTCGACGAGCTCACGGTGCGCAGCCTCGCCGCCGTGACCGCGCCGCCAGAGGACTGGCAGGACCGCCTGCGCCAGCTGGCATCCGCCACGCTCGACGAGCTCTCGCGCTACCCGGCCGTCGGTCAGGAGGCCATCGTGCTCACCACGCACGGGCCGGGCGAACTCGATGCGATCGAGTTCATGCTGGACGCCTTCTCACGAGCGGGCCTTGAGGGTGAAGACCTCGTGCAGCACTACGCCCTGATGGCGACGCACGTCCTGTCGTCCGCCGCCGGCGTCGCGCGGGCACGGACCGAGCGCGGCTCCCCCTCGCCCTCGAGCTCCAGCCCGTGGTTCGAGGGCCCGCTGCTGGTCGACCCCGTCAACCACCCCCACATCGCGCAGATCTCGCCGCAGCTGCTCGCTCTCGAGGATCGCGAGCTCTTCACCCTCGGCGTCGAGTGGATCATCCGCTCCGCCGAACGCTCCGCGCTGTCCGCCTGAGCCTCGGCGGCATGAGCATCTGACCTTCTCGCTGCGCCGATAGTTGACGCACGTCAACCATCGGCGTATAGTTGACCCATATCAACTGTTGACCTACGTCAACCACTCTTGCGCCACCGTCGCCGCACATCCTCGAATCAACACCAGCGAGAAGGATTCCTATGGCTACGTCCACCCCCGCGACCGGGTCGGTCGCCACTGCCTGCCTGCCGGCAGCACGGACTGCGGACGAGAAGCGCCGTCACCGCCAGGTGCTGCAGGCGCTCACCGGTCTGCTGCTCGGCATGTTCGTGTCGATGCTCGCGTCGACCGTCGTCTCGACCTCGCTGCCCGTCATCGTCCACGACCTGGGCGGCGACCAGGCGGCGTTCACGTGGGTCGTCACCGCGACCCTGCTCACCACGGCGATCTCGACCCCCATCTGGGGCAAGCTCGCCGACCTGTTCAACCGCAAGCTGCTGATCCAGATCGCCATCGTGATCTTCGTGCTGGCCACCGCCGCCGCGGGCTTCTCGCAGGACCCCGGCACGCTCATCGCGTTCCGCGCGGTGCAGGGCATCGGCGCCGGCGGTCTCGCCGCGCTCAGCCAGGTCATCATGGCCGACATCATCAGCCCGCGCGAGCGCGGTCGCTACATGGGCCTGTTCGGCGCCGTGATGGCCGTCGCGACCGTCGGCGGCCCGCTTCTCGGCGGCTTCATCACCGACACGATCGACTGGCGCTGGAACTTCTTCATCGCGCTGCCGTTCGCGGTCGCCGCGCTCATCATGATGCAGCGCACGCTGCACCTGCCGGCGCGTCCGAAGGTGAAGGCGCGCATCGACTACTTCGGCATCGTGCTGCTCTCGACCGCCGTGTCGCTGCTGCTCATCTGGGTCACCAACGCCGGCAAGGACTACGACTGGTGGAGCACCGAGACCATCCTCATGGTCGGCGGCGCACTGCTCGCGGCCGTGCTGTTCGTGATCGTCGAGCTGCGCTCGAAGGAGCCGCTCATCCCCCTCACGATGTTCCGCAACCGCACCTTCACGCTCGCGGTCATCGCGTCGATCTCGATCGGCATCGCGATGTTCGGCACGTCGGTGTTCCTCAGCCAGTACATGCAGCTCGCCCGTGGCGCCACGCCGACCGAGGCCGGTCTGATGACGATCCCGATGATCGGCGGACTGCTGCTGGCATCGATCGTGATCGGCGGTCTCGTCACCCGTCACGGCATCTGGAAGCCGTACCTCATCGTGGGCGGCGTGCTGCTCATCGCCGGGCTCGTTCCTGCTGTCGACGATCGAGTACGACACGAACTTCGTGCTCGTCTCGCTGTACATGTTCCTGCTCGGTGCGGGCGTCGGCATGACGATGCAGAACCTCGTGCTCATCGTGCAGAACACCGCCAAGCCGAGCGAGATCGGCGTCGCGAGCTCGGGTGTCACGTTCTTCCGCAGCCTGGGCGGCACGATCGGCGTCTCGGTGATGGGTGCCGCACTGGCGACCTCGGCGACCGATCTGTTCTCCCAGCGCAAGGACGACATCGGCGCGGCCATCATGACGCTGGGCGAGAAGGGCGCCGCCATCGCGGAGCAGCTCCAGTCGGGCACCATCCCGCAGGTGTCGGCGCTGCCCGAGGCCATCCGCGTGATCGTCGAGGACATCTACGCCCAGGCCATCGCCCACTCGTTCCTGATCGCCGTGCCGCTGGCCGTGATCAGCCTCATCGCGATCATCTTCCTGCCGAACAAGCCGCTCACTCACATGACGACGAGCGAGCGCGTGCAGGCCAGCGAGGCCGACCTCGCGACCGTCTCGGTCGCCGAGGGCATGGACGCGCTGACCGCCACGGCGACGGTGAAGACGCGTGGATGCCGAGGCCTCGGCCGCGGTCACGCCCGAGCAGTCGGGCGTCGCGGCGAACCAGACGCGGCGCACCCGGCGATAATGTCGAACACGATGACCTCCCCCGACACTCGAGCGGCGCGCACCGAAGCGGTGCGCGCCCTCGAGGCGGAGTTCGGCGAGCTGATCAACCGCTTCCGACGGATCATCACCGAGAATGCGAACCGCGTGAGCCCCGGCATGCTGCCCGGCGCCTACAAGGTGTTCACCACGATCGTGCGCCGCGAGGGCATCACCCTCTCGGCCCTCGCCGAGGCGCTGACGGCCGACAAGGGCCAGATCAGCCGGACGGTGCGCGAGCTCGAGCAGCTCGGCCTGATCGAGCGCACCCCCGACCCCGATGACGGCCGGTCGAGCCTGCTCTCCCCCACCCCGTTCGGGCTGGAGCGCCTCGCAGAAGCCCGTGCGCCGCAGGAGGGCCTGCTCGTCGATGCCCTCGAGGAGTGGCCGGTCGACGACATCCTGAATCTGACCCGCCTGCTGCACGCCCTCACCCTGGGCGAGCGCCCGGCCTCCTGAGTCGGCGCCGGACGCCGGCTAGAGCCGCGTGAAGTCGTACTCCTGGAACGCCTCGACCTCCGGCACCCACCGGCTCTCGACGAAGTCGACGTGCGCCGGGTGCGTGTTGTAGGCGTCGTAGGCGTGCCTGGTCGGCGAACACCATCGTGAACTGATGGGTGAGCTCGCTCTTCGGGCTCACCTGGCGGTTCACGGCGAACTCGGTGACGCCGGGGATCGCCGTGAGCGTCCGCCGGCCGGTCTCGACGAACTCGCGCTCCTCCTCGGAACCGGGCGCGTGGACCAGCCGGAAGACGACGGTGTGCTCGATGGACATGTACTCCCCTGTGTGGTTGAGGACCTGTGTGGTTGAGGGCCTGCGTGGTTGAGAACCTATTGGTTCGAGAAGGCGGCGTCGAAGGAGGCGTCCGGCGCCTTCCACAGCAGTGAACGCACGAACTCGACCGCCTGCGCGGCGCCGTGCAGCCGATCCATGCCGGCGTCCTCCCATTCGATCGAGATGGGGCCGGTGTAGCCGATCGCATCGAGCGCGCGGAACGAATCCTCCCACGGCACGTCTCCGTGCCCGGTCGAGACGAAGTCCCAGCCGCGTCGCGGGTCACCCCAGGGCAGGTGCGAGCCGAGCACGCCCGCGCGGCCGTTGCGCGGCCGCATCCGCGTGTCTTTGCAGTCCACGTGATAGATGCGGTCCTGGAAGTCCCAGATGAACCCCACGGGATCGATGTTCTGCCACATCATGTGCGACGGGTCCCAGTTGAAGCCGAACGCCTCGCGGTGCCCGATCGCCTCGAGGGCGCGCACCGAGCTCCAGTAGTCGTAGGCGATCTCGCCGGGATGCACCTCGTGCGCGAAGCGCACGCCCTCCGCGTCGAAGACGTCCAGGATCGGGTTCCAGCGGGCGGCGAAGTCCTCGAAGCCGCGCTCGATCACGTCCGCCGGCACCGGCGGGAACATCGCGAGGTACGGCCAGATCGACGACCCGGTGAACCCGACGACGACGTCGATCCCGAGCTTGCGCGCGACGCGCGCGGCGCGCTTCATGTCGTCGGCGGCTCGCTGCCGCACGCCCTCGGCATCGCCGTCGCCCCACACGTAGTCGCGCAGGATCGCCTGATGGCGGAAGTCGATCGGCGCATCGCACACCGCCTGACCCGCCAGGTGGTTCGAGATCGCGAAGGCCGTGAGACCGTGCCGGTCGAGGATCTCCCGCCGCGAGGCGACATACGCGTCGTCCTCGTCGGCGCGCTTCAGATCGAGATGATCGCCGGATGCCGCGATCTCGAGCCCGTCGTACCCCCACGACGCCGCGAGCCGCGCCACCTCCTCGAACGGCAGGTCGGCCCACTGCCCGGTGAACAGGGTGACGGGGTGCTCGGCCATGGACTCCTCCTCGAGTCGTGCGACGGTCAGTGCTGCGCCTGCAGCGCCGTGAGATACCTGAGCGACCGCTCCGCCAGATCGTCCTGACTCGACGCGAGCGGGCGCCAGACCGACGCGGCCACGGCGATCGTGGCGTTCTCGCCGGTGAAGCTCTCCAGCCCCAGGATGCCTTCATACCCGGCTTCGTCCAGCGCCGCCAGCGTCGCCGGCCAATCGGTGTGGTCGTCGCCGACCGGTCCGCGATCGCTCCCGCACACCTGGACGTGGGCGATGCGCCCGGCGGCCGACCGGATGGCGGCCTCCGGGCGCTTCTCCTCGATGTTGAGGTGGTAGGTGTCGAGCGCCAGTCCGAGTCCGGCGCCGAGCAGCGGCGCGAGCGCGTCGAGCCCCTGCTCGACGGTGTTGATCACGCTCGTCTCGTAGCGGTTCAACGGTTCGACGGCGAGCGCGAGCCCATCGGCGGCCGCTTCTTCCACGAGCGGCTCGAGGTTGCGTCGCAGCTGGGCGACCACCTCGGTGCGCTCGTCGCCGGTCATGCGCCAGGTCACGCCGGTCGGGGCGTAGAAGGGACCGGCGACGACGGATGCCCCCACCCGGCGCGCTGCGGCGAGGCAGGTGCGCAGGTACGCCTGGGTGGCCGCGACGTTGCCCGCGCGATCCACGAGCGAGCGGCCGGGTCCCATCGCGCCGATCACGACGGGCTGCAGCTGCAGCGACTCGAGCAGATCACCGGTGCGGCCGGCATCCCAGTCCCCCGCGTTCTCGAGCGGGAGCTCGATCGCCCCGAAGCCCATGCGCGCGATCTTCGGCGCGAGCTCGGCCAGGGACTCGTCGGTCAGTGGCGAGGTCCACACCCACGTGTTGACGCCGATCGTGCGCTGCATTGCTCTCCTCATTAACGTCTCGTTCGCGTCGACAGCCGACGACCGTGTCCCACTTCCTGTCGTTGACCGACGACCCGGAAAGCGGTCGTCATCGGGACATGATCGGCAGGCAGAGACGACACGTCGTGCCGCGGGTTACGGGATCTGGCGCTCCTGCCAGACCTCGGGGTAGCCCGGCAGGTTCTCGCCGCCGAACTTGGCGTAGTGACCGTCGGGCATGCCGTCGTTCGCCTCCAGCCACTCATCGAGCTCCCCGGCCTCGATCGGCACCTGCGGGAGCACCCACTCCTTGGGGATCTCCTCACCGGCGAAGATCTTCTGCGCCGCCAGGAGCGGCGTACGCCACTGGAAGTTCGAGTACACCGGTGCAAGACCGGTCAGCTCCGTCTCCTTCCACTTGCGCAGGAAGCTCATCTCGTCCTCACCGGTCATGACCGGGTAGTCCACGCCGGCGTCCTCGAACGCCTCGATGGCCGCGACGGCGCCGTCACCGGCATCCATCCAGATGCCGTGCACGTCGCCCTTGGCGAGCTCGTCGCTGATGAAGCTCTTGATCTCGGCGGGGTCGGCGCCGGTGAAGTAGTCGACCGCCTCGATCCCGGCCTCGTCGAACAGGTGCTCGGCCGCCGCCCAGCGCTGCTCGAGCACGTCGACGCCCGGGAGGATGCGCAAGGCCGATCGACCTTGTCGCCCTCCTCGAGGTTGTCGATGAGGAACTCCGCCGTGTCGATGCCCCACGCGAAACCGCCGATGGGGTGGATGAACGTGACCGGGCAGTCGGTCTCGACACCACGGTCGAACACGATGACGGGCTTGCCGGTGTCACACGCGCGCTCGACGGCCGGCGTCATCGCCGCCGTGCTGTTCGGCGAGATGAGGAAGACGTCGCAGTTGCCCTCCGAGATGAAGTAGTCGATGTCGGCGATCTGCGTGTCGTCGGAGTCCTGCGCGTCGCGGGTCTCCATCTCGCTGATGGCGCCGGCCTCCTGCAGCACCTCCAGCTGCTGGTTCATCGTGATCCAGCCGGTCTGGCGCCACGGGTTCGAGATCGACGCGTTGGCGAAGCAGGCCTTCTTCGCGCCCGGTGCTCGCGTACTGCGACGTGTCGACCATCTCGGCGTCGATGTACTGCAGGTAGGGCTCGTCCTCCGGCCCTTCGGGCACGACTTCGCGCTGTGCCATCTGGGTGTCGAACAGCTCCTGGTCGAACCATTCGTTCGCGCCGCCGTCGTCGGCTCGGCTCGGCGGACGAGTCCGGCGGGGCCACGTTCGGATCGGTCGTGCAGCCGGCCAGGGCGAAGAGGCCGACGAGCGCCACCGATGTGGTGGCGATCTTCAGTGATCGTCGCATTGCTAGTCTCCTCTGTTTCTTTGTGAGTTCTAGCGACGCCCTCGGCAGCGAGGGCAGGTGATGCGGACACCTCGGCGCCCACCGGGCGCGTCGGGTTTCTTCCCCAGGTCGGGAGAAGTCGGTGGGGCCGCGCCGCGGCGGCGGGAGCGGAACACGAGGCCCGAGTAGGCGACGGCGGCGATGATGATGACGCCCTGCACGGCGTCGCGCAGTGACGACGGGCACCCCGGCGATGTTGAGCAGCAGGAACAGCGCCTCGAGCACGAAGGCGCCGGCGACGGCGGCGACGATCCAGCCCCGACCGCCGCCGAGCACCACCCCGCCGAGCACCACCGCGGTGATGGCGACGAACTCGTAGCCGCGCCCGACGAGGGATGCACGCCGGCGTAGCCGACCAGCAGCACGGCCGAGACCGTCGCCGAGAGCGACCGAGATCATGAAGGCGCGCGTGGTGACCCACCAGTCGCGCGCGCCGGAGTAGCGCGCCGCACGGGCGTTGTCGCCGATCGCGATCAGCAGCTTGCCCAGCGGCCGCTTGGTGATCCAGATGCCGAGTGCGAGCCACGCCGGCGAGGATCAGCACCGACCACGGCAGGAAGTCGATGAACGGGGATGTCGCGGATGCCGCCGCGGCCGATCTCGCGGAAGCTGTCGGCCGGGTTGCCCGTCGCCGCGCCGCCGGTCCACCACAGCACCAGCCCCAGGAGGGCGAGCATCATCCCGAGGGTCACGATGAACGACGGCACCTTGAGCAGCGTCGTGAGCAGGCCGTTGATGAAGCCCGACGAACAGGCCGAAGACGATCATGAGCAGCAGCACGGGAATCGTGCGCGAGTCGTCCTCGCCGACCAGGTTTCCCGCGATGATGACCTGGGCCGTGATGAGCGAGCCCTGCGACAGGTCGAACTCCCCGGCGACGATCACGAAGTACTGGCCGATCGCCACGATCGCCACGGGCGCGACGCGCTGGATGTAGCGCATGATCTGCCCGGGCTCGGCGAAGTTGGGGTTCAGGACGATGACCGCGACGAGCAGGACCACGAGCAGCAGGAACACTGCGCCGCGCGGGCTGACCAGTGTGCGCAGGAAGTTCATCGCGTGCCGCCTTCCGTCGTCGGGCGGGCTATCGGTCGGCTGCACCGGCCTCCGCTCTCGAGGGCGTGGGATGCCGCGGCCATGGCGGGCGCCGCGGCCTCGGCCGCGGCATCCCCGCCCGTTCTCGTGCCGCCCGGGCCCGAAGCGGGCGCGGCGGCGCACGATGGCGCGGCGGCTGTAGACGGCGACGGCGGCGACGATGACGACGCCGCGGACGACGTCCTTGAGGAAGGGGTTGACCTGCATGACGCTCATCACGTTGTCGACCACCGCGAAGATCGCGACACCGCCGATCGTGCCCCAGATCGAGCCGCGGCCGCCGATCAGGAGCGTGCCGCCCAGCACGACGGCCGCGATCGACAGCAGCGCGTAGCCGCCCTGCTGCCCGACCGTCGGGCTGCCGACGCCCAGGCGGCTCGCCAGCAGCAGGCCCGCGAGGCCGGCGAACACCGAGCAGAGCACGTGCGCGGCGATCAGCGGCGGGCGGGTGCGCACGCCCGAGAGGCGCGACGACCTCGGGGTCGCCGCCGACGGCGAACAGGTGCGCGCCGGTGCGGGTGCGATCGAGCAGGAACCATACGAGCACCGCGAGGGCGATCATGATGATCGTCGAGACCGGCACGGGGCCGACGCCGGTCGCGCCGATCAGACTGGAACTCCCACGGCACCGAGCCGGCGCTGCCCTGGAAGTTCGTGTTGAGGACGCCCTGGAGGATCAGCCCGACGCCGAGCGTCGCGATGAAGCCGTTGACCTTGAGCACGGTGACGATCAGGCCGTTGGCCAGGCCGATCGCCGGCGCAGATCGAGCAGGGTGAGCGCCACGGCCCACGGGATGTTGGCCGGGTTGCCGTTCATCGTCGTCGCGCCGATGAGGCTCGCGAGGCTCACGACGTACGATGACCGAGAGGTCGAGCGAGGCGCCCAGGATGACGAGCGTCTGCCCGATGGCCACGAGGCCCAGCACGCTCATGCCGGTGAGGATGTCGCGGATGTTGCCGGGGCTGAAGAAGCTGCGCCCGACGGTGGCGACGAGGATCGCGCCGACGATGATGACGACGACGAGGATGCCGAGGACGATGACGGTCTGGTCGACCCGGATGCGCTTCATCGCGCACCTCCTTCCGTCTCGATGCGCGGATCGGCGATCACGTCGTCCGGCGTCTCCTGCGATCCGGTGGCGGCCGTGAGCACCTCGTGCTCGGCCGAGCCGGCCGGAAGCTCGGCGACGAGCTCGCCGTCGCGCATGACGAGGATGCGGTCGCTCATCCCGATGATCTCGGGCAGCTCGCTCGACACCATGAGCACGGCCTTGCCCTCGGCGGCGAGCGTGCGCATCAGCTCGTAGACGGCGACCTTCGCGCCGACGTCGATGCCGCGGGTGGGCTCGTCGAACAGCACGACCTGCGGGTCGGTCACGAGCCACTTCGCGAGCACGACCTTCTGCTGGTTGCCACCGGAGAGGAAGCGCACCTCCTGGTCGAGTCCGCGGGACGACACCTCGAGCGAGCTCAGGATGCCGGGCACGGCCTTGCGCGCCGCTCCCGTGCGCCGCGTGAAGACGCTGCGCACGACCAGCAGGGCGTTGTCGAGCACCGACTGCGACAGCGCGAGTCCCTGCGCCTTGCGGTCTTCGGTGACGAGCGCGAGCCCCGCCTTGACGGCCGCGCGGGCGCTCTTCAGTCGCAGCGACCGGTCGTCCAGGATCATGGTGCCCCGGGTGAAGGTCGTCGACGCCGAAGATGCCCTCGACGAGCTCGGTGCGGCCGGATCCCTGCAGCCCCGCCACGCCGACGATCTCGCCGCTGCGCAGCACCAGGCTGACGCCGTCCACGTAGGCGTTGCCGCACTCCGCGCAGCTCCAGTCGCGGCGCGCCGACGACGGTTCCCTCGACCGCGCCCGGGAAGTAGGACTGGATGGGGCGGCCGACCATGCGCCGCACCAGCTCCGCGCTCGTCAGGTCGGCTGCGGCATCCGTCGACACCAGCGCGCCGTCCTTCAGGATCGTGATCCGGTCGCAGAGGTCGAAGATCTCTTTGAGGCGGTGCGACACGTAGACCACGGCGACCCCTCGTGCCGTCAGCCGTCGGATGATCGCGTACAGCAGCTCGACCTCGTGGTCGCTGAGCGCCGCCGTCGGCTCGTCCATCGAGATGACGCGGGCGTCGAACGACAGCGCCTTCACGATCTCGACGATCTGCTGCTCGGCGACCGTGAGGGATCCCACCCGTGCGGCCGGGTCGATGAAGGTGACGCCGAGGTCCTCGAGCAGGGCGCCGGTGCGACTGCACCATCGCCTTCTTGTCGATGAAGCCGGCCCGGCGCGGTTCGCGACCGAGGAACACGTTCTGCGCGACGGTGCGCTCGGGGAGCAGGTTGAACTCCTGGAACACCGTGACCAGTCCGGCATCCATCGCCTGACGAGGATGCGTGTAGACGACCTCGCGACCCTCGAACTCCACGGTGCCGGCATCGGCCTGGTGCACGCCCGCGATGATCTTCATGAAGGTCGACTTGCCGGCGCCGTTCTCGCCGACGAGGCCGTGCACCTCGCCTCGACGCACATCCATGTCGATGCCGGTCAGCACGGGCACGCCGAAGAAGCTCTTCGAGATGCCGCGCGCACGCAGCACGACGTCGGTCCCTCCCTGCGGAACCGGGGTATCGGCGAGCATGGTCTCGCTCATGAGGTCACCTCGATCCAGGACTGCGATTGGGCCGCCTCGAGGACGGCGTCGGTGAGCACCGCGGCGCGCAGACCGTCGGCGAAGGTGGGAAGACCGTCCGGCGTCTGGCCGGCGATCGCGCTGTACACATCGGCGACGAAGCCGTCGAACGCATCCTGGTACCCCATCGGATGCCCCGCGGGCACGCGCTGCAGCCGGGCAGCGTCGGGATCGGCGGTGGCAGGGTCGCGCAGCATGAGCCGCGAGCCCTTGCGTGCGCCGATCCACAGCTCCTCAGGTCGCTCCTGATCGAAGCGCAGACTGCGGCGGCTGCCGTGCAGCTCGATGACGAGCGCGTTCTTGCGTCCCGGCGCCATCTGCGAGACGAGCAGGGTGCCGAGGGCACCGGATTCGGTCTCGACGAGGAGGGCGGCGATGTCCTCGTTGGCCACGCTCCGGCCGGCCCGCTCGTCGAACATCCGGCGCGTGCGCGCGGCGAGGCGCACGATGCGCTCGCCGGCGACGAACTCGACCAGGTCGCACAGGTGCGAGCCGATGTCGGCGAAGGCGCGCGACGGACCGCCGGTCGCGGCATCCGCCCGCCAGTCGTCGTCGTTCTGCCGCAGCATCCAGTCCTGCAGGTACGAGCCGTCGAGCGTGAGCAGGGTGCCGATCCGCCCCGAGGCGACGCGCGCGCGGGCCTCACGGACCATCGGGTGGTAGCGGTACACGAACGGCACCGCCGCCACGACCCCGGCATCCTCCGCGGCGTGCGCGAGCGCCCGCGCGTCGGCGACGTTGGTCGCGAGCGGCTTCTCGCACACGACGTGCTTCCCCGCGGCGAGCGCAGCCGCCGCGAGCGGGGCGTGCGTGGCGTTGGGCGTGCAGATGTGCACGACGTCGACGTCGGATGCCGCGAAGACCCCGGCTGCGTCGTCTTCCACGCGCGCCACCCCGAGCTCACGGGCCACCGCCTCAGCGCGGCCGCGGCTCGAAGACGCGACCGCGGTGAGCTGGGCTCCCGCACGCCGCGCGGCAGCGGCGTGGACACGCCCCATGAATCCGCCGCCCACGAGTCCCGTGCGCACTGTGTCGACACCGATGTCGATGACTTCCGTAGTCATGCCGTGATCATGGCACGGGGACGACGACTTTTGTTAGCACTTCGACAAAAGTGATCAGGTCGTGATGTTAAGTCACTCCCGCTGACACCAGAAGCGTGTGCTTTACTGTCGCCATGGTCGACGCAGTACGCGGCAGCGCAGCCGCTGGCGGCAACGGTGCGGGCGAGATCTTCCAGATCCTCCGCGACGGCCGAGCGCGTACGAAGGCCGAGCTCGCGACACTCACCGGCCTCGCCCGCTCCACGGTCTCGAGCCGCGTCGACACCCTCCTGGCCGCCGGTCTCGTGCGGCCCGCCGGCGAAGCCGCCTCGACGGGAGGACGCCCGCCCGCCCGCGTCGCCTTCAACCCCATGGCGGGCATCGTGATCGCCGTGGACCTCGGCGCAACGCACGCCACGGTCGCGCTCGCCGACCTCGCCGCCAACATCCTCACCACCAACACGCATCCGCTGGACATCGCCGACGGACCCGAGGCGGTGCTCGACACCGTGATCGCCGAGGGCGCGGCGCTGCTCGAGGCGCGCGGCATCGCCGCGTCACAGGTGGTCGGGGTCGGCATCGGGGTGCCCGGGCCCGTCGAGCACTCCACCGGCCGCCCGACGAATCCGCCCATCATGCCCGGATGGGACCGGTTCGACGTGCCCCACTACGTGCAGCGCACCTTCGACGTGCCCGTCCTCGTCGACAACGACGTGAACATCCTCGCCCTCGGCGAGCAGGCCCTCAGCTGGCCGGGGGTCGCCGACCTCATCTTCGTGAAGGTGTCGACCGGCATCGGCGCCGGCATCATCTCGGGCGGTTCGCTGCAGCGCGGCGCCCAGGGCTCGGCGGGCGACATGGGGCACGTGCAGGTGCCCTACAGCCACGACTCGCCGCGGCCGCCGGGCGACCAGCGCGACCTCGAGGCGATCGCGAGCGGCACGGCCATCGCGGCCGACCTGCGCGCTCAGGGCATCGACGCCGCCGGAAGCTCCGACGTCGTGGCACTCGTGCGCGCCGGCCACCCGGCGGCGATCACCGCGACACGGCAGGCGGGCCGCGAGGTCGGCGAGGTCCTCGCCACGGTCGTCAACATGCTGAACCCGTCGGTGATCGTCATCGGCGGCAGCGTGGCCCGGGCGGGCGAGCACCTGCTCGCCGGCGCCCGCGAGGTCGTGTACCGGCGCTCCATCCCGCTGGCGACGCAGCATCTGGGCATCGTGCAGTCCCAGGCCGACGAGACCGCCGGCGTGCTCGGCGCCGCGATCATGGTGATGCAGCAGGTGCTCTCCCCCGAGGCCGTCGAACGCCGGGCACCGCGAGCCTGACACCGGCGCGCCGGCGAGGAGGCGGAGGGCGGATGCCGCGTCTCGCGTCGCGTCCGCGGCCGACGCTCTCCTCGGAGGCCTTCCGGTGGCGGGGCGTCGTGCGCGCGGGTGGGTCGGTGCGTTCGCGGCACGGTAGCACCGGCGTAACACGGGCGAGACGAACGCAGGGTTGACTGGGCTTCACCGGGTCACGATTCTGGTGCCGAGGACGGCACGCCCGCGGAAGGAGTGCGTCATGAGGATCCGACCGCTGCGATCGACACCCGATGCGCCGCTCACGCCGGTGGCTGAGCCGCCCGCCGCAATGCGGGCCATGGTCGTGGATGCTCCGGGCGAGCCGGACGCGCTGCGCGCGGCATCCGTGCCCGTCCCCTCCCCCGTTCTCAGCGAGCTGCTGGTGCGGGTGGTCGCCGCGGGGGTCAACCCGATCGACGCCAAGACGCGCGCCGGAGCCGGCGTGTCGGGTGCGATCGACGCCTACCCTGCGACGCCGGGCTACGACTTCAGCGGCATCGTGGTGAAGAGCCCGTACGAGTCGCACCCCTTGCCCCCCGGCACCGAGGTGTTCGGCATGGCGTCGTTCCCGCGCACGGGCGGCTCGTACGCCGAGTACGTCGTGGCGCCGTCGCTGTCGGTCGCGCGCAAGCCCGCGGCGCTCTCGCACGTCGAGGCGGCGGGCGTGCCGCTCGCCGCGCTCACCGCCTGGGGGCTGGTCGTCGAGACCGCGCATGCGCACGAGGGCCAGCGCGTGCTGATCCACGCCGGCGGCGGCGGGGTGGGCCACTTCGCCGTGCAGTTCGCCGCCTACTTCGGCGCCCACGTCACCGTCACCGCATCGGCGCGCAACGCCCCGTGGCTGCGCGAGCTCGGAGCCTCGGTCGTCATCGACTACACCACGACGAGGTTCGAAGAGGTGGCCGGCGAGGTGGATGTCGTCATCGACCTGGTCGGCAACGTCGGCGGCGACACCGGCACCCGATCGCTGAGCGTGCTGCGGCCCGGCGGGCTGTACGTCCTCGTGCCGACCGGCTCATGGCCGGGCTACGCCGACGCCGCGGCCGACGCGGGTGTGCGCGCCACGTCGTACAAGGTCATCCCCGACGGAGGCGCGCTCGCGACCATCGCCCGGCTGCTCGACTCGGGGTCCGTGCAGGTGTACATCGAGAGCGTCTTCGAACTCGCCGAGGCGCCCGACGCGCACCGCGCGATCGAGACCGGCCACACCCGCGGCAAGGTCGTCCTCCGCGTCAGCGACGGCTGACCCCGCCCGCCCCTTCCCGCCGACGCCTGGCTGACTCGGTTCACTTGCGCTGGATGTACGCCAGAACGCCCGTCCGGCGTACGTTCAGCGCAAGTGAATGCCGTCAGACCGACGCGAGCACGCGGCGGCCCTCGGCAACGATCGTCTCGGCGATCGCGTCGAGGAGCGGAGAGCGCAGGTTCCACTGCTGCCAGTGCAGCGCGACGTCCACCGGCGGGCCGCCGAGCAGCACGAGCTCGCCCCGGTCGAGCGCGTCGTGGGACTGGAAGCGCGGCAGCATGGCCCAGCCGAGCCCGAGCCGCACGGCCGTCGCGAAGTCGTTGGACGCCGGCACGTAGTGCCGCGGCGGGTGTGCGGGATCCACGCCCTGCTGCGCGAGCCACTCGTTCTGCAGGTCGTCGCGGCGGTCGAAGTCCACCAGTGGCGCGTCCGCCAGCGCCGCCCCGCGATCGCCTCGCAGCCACCGCTCGACGTACGACGGCGTGGCGACGGCCTCGTAGCGCATGGCACCCAGCACCGAGGAGCGGCATCCCGCCACCGGCGCGGCGCGAGAGGTGACCGCGCCCATCACGGTGCCCGACTCGAGCAGTCCCGCGGTGAAGTCCTGGTCGTCGCGATGCAGATCGAAGACGACGGGATGCCGCTCCGCCAGCCGCGCGAGCGGCTCGAGGAACCACGTGGCCAGCGAGTCGGCGTTGACCGCGAGCGGCACGGTGGTGAGCGCGCTCTCGCCCTCGTCGGCGCCGAGCTCGGCGAGCGCGTCGTGCTCGAGCAGCGCCAGCTGGCGGGCGAGGCGGATCACCGACATCCCGGCTTCCGTCGGCCGCACCGGCTTGGAGCGCACCAGCACCAGACGCCCGAGCTGCTCCTCGAGGGCCTTGATGCGCTGGCTGATCGCCGACGGAGTGACGTGCAGGCGCCGGGCGGCCGCGTCGAGCGTGCCCTCGTCCACGACGACGGCCAGGGTCTCGGCGAGTTCGAATGGGATGCGCATCTTCAGTCTGGCTAATGGTACTGAAGATCCATGAGCTGGACTACGGAAGCCGAGGCTCGTACCGTCGAAGAGTGCTCACCCCCCTTCTCGCCGGCCTCGGACTCGGCTTCTCGCTCATCATCGCCATCGGCGCACAGAACCTCTTCGTGCTGCGCCAGGGCCTGCGCCGCGAGCACGTGCTCGCGGTGGCGGCGATCTGCGCGATCTCGGACGCCGTCCTCATCGCCCTCGGCGTCTCGGGCATCGGCCTGGTGCTCGAGGCGGTGCCGTGGCTGGTCGACGTGGTCCGCTGGGCAGGCGCGCTGTTCCTGGTGACGTACGGCGTGCTGGCCGCACGGCGCGCCTGGAAGCCCAGCGGGGCCGCGCTCGGCTCGACGGACGGGCCGGATGCCGGCATCGAGGCGGACGCCGAGCCGGCGCTTCACGCGGGAGCGCCGTCGACAGCCGGCTCCCCAGGAGCAGTGGGCGCGCGCGACGAGGGGTCGCTGAACGGCGCGAACGTGGCGACGACCTCGCGTCGAGCCACTCCCGCTCGCACGGCCCTGCTCTCGGTGATCCTCACCTGCCTCGCGCTCACCTGGCTCAACCCGCACGTGTATCTCGACACGGTGTTCCTGCTCGGCACGGTCGCCAGCACGCACGGCGACGCGCGCTGGCTGTTCGCCGCGGGGGCGATCGCCGCGAGCCTGATCTGGTTCTTCGGCCTCGCCTTCGGCGCGCGACTGCTGAGCCGCTGGCTCTCGACTCCCCGCGCATGGCGCATCCTCGACGGGGTGATCGCCGTCGTGATGATCGCGCTGGGCGTCTCGCTCGTGCTCCCGACCGCCGGTTGATCGGGATTCAGCCGTCGATCTGCTCCTTGCGGGCGGTCACGAGGGTGCGCACGACATCGTCGGGCAGCGGATGCTCCGGCTGATAGCGGATCGTCCCCTTGTCGAGCCCGATCCCCGGATGCCCCGCCAGCGCGTCGGCCACCGCCGTCACCGCCGCCGGACTGAACGGATAGACGCCGATGTGCTTCTTGGCGCGCATGACCGACACCAGCGGCTTGCCGCGGTACACCAGCGCCGGCATCCCGTATCCGAGTCCCTGTTCGGCGTCGGGGGCGACGTCGCGGGCGATCGCGTAGAGCCGCTCGATCGAGGGCCGGTCGGCCGGGTCGAGTTCTGCGAGGAGGTCGTCGACGGTTCCCATTCCGGCATCCTGTCAGTCCGATCTCGCTCGCGACACCCTGCGCGCGGCACGATGGAGGCATGAGACGCGTGCACGTGACGATTCGCGGCGAGGTGCAGGGCGTGGGCTACCGCTACACGATGCGCATGATCGCGCGCGACGCCGGGGTGGCCGGCTGGGTGCGCAATCGCGCCGACGGCTCGGTCGAGGCCGAGGTGGAGGGCACCGCCCGACCAGGTCGACGAGGTGCTCGCCTGGATGGCCGAGGGGCCGCCCGGGTCGGTCGTCGAGAGCGCGACGGTGACGGATGCCGACCCCACCGCAGAGCAGGGCTTCGAGGTGCTGCCGACCCGCTGAGACGTGCGGGCGCGACGCGTTCGCACGGCTTCAGTCGTCGAGCGGGTGAAGGATGCGGTCGACGAAGCGACGCGTCCGCTCCTCCTGCGGGGCGGTGAAGAGCTGCTTCGGCGCACCGCGCTCGACGACCACGCCGTGGTCGAAGAACAGCACCTCATCGGCCACCTGGCGCGCGAATCCGAGCTCGTGCGTCACGATCACCATCGTCCAGCCCTCGTCTGCCAGCTCCTTCAGCACGACCAGCACCTCGCCCACGAGCTCGGGATCCAGCGCACTCGTCGGCTCGTCGAAGAGCAGCAGCTGCGGTCGCAGAGCGAGTGCGCGGACGATTCCGACGCGCTGCTGCTGACCTCCCGACAGCTGGAAGGGGAAGGCGTCGCGCTTCTCGGTCAGCCCGACGCGCTCGAGGAGCGCCTCTGCCCGCGCGATCGCCTCGGCCTTGGGCAGACGGTGGGCGTGCACCGGACCTTCGATCACGTTCTGCAGCACGGTGCGGTGCGGAAAGAGATTGTGATGCTGGAACACCATCGCCGAGCGGTCGCGGAGTGCCGCTCGGTCGGCCTTCGAGACTCGCGTCGAGAAGTCCAGCGACGGCCCGCCGTCGAAGTCCACGACGCCCGCGTCAGGTGTCTCGAGGCCGTTGAGCGAGCGGAGGACGGTGGTCTTCCCCGACCCGCTCGGCCCGATGAGCACGACGACCTCCCCCCTCCGCACGGAGAAGTCGACGCTGTCGAGCACGCGATTCGCGCCGAAGCTCTTCGTGAGGCCGGTGACCTCCAGCAGCGGCCTGTCGTCGGCCGGCGACGGCGGCGCGAGCGGATCGTCGGGGACCTCAGTGGGCGACATAGCGGTCGAGCCTCCTCTCCACGGCACTCTGCCCGGTCGAGAGGATCAGGCAGAAGACCCAGTAGATGAAGGCGGCCTCCAGATAGATCACCATGAACTCGAAGGTGAACGCGGCGATCTGCTGGGCCTCGCGGAAGAGCTCCGAGACCAGGATCAGCGATGCGAGCGAGCTGTCCTTCACCAGGGAGATGAAGGTGTTCGACAGGGGCGGCACCGAGACCCGCGCCGCCTGTGGCAGCACGATGCGTGCGAGCGTGCGGCCGTGCGAGAAGCCCACCGTGTGCGCGGCCTCCCACTGGCCCTTCGGCACCGACAGGATCGCGGCGCGGATCACCTCGGCGGCGTATCCCCCGACGTTGAGCGAGAAGGCGATGATCGCAGCGGGCCAGGGATCGATCACGACGCCGACCGACGGCAGCCCGTAGAAGATCACGAAGAGCTGCACGAGCAGCGGCGTGCCGCGGATGACCGAGATGTAGAACCTGGCGATGCTCGACACGACGGGGTTCGACGACAGCCGCATGAGCGCCACAGCGAGCGCCAGCACGAGTCCGATCGCGAACGACGCCAGCGCGAGCGGGATCGTGCCCGTCAGTCCTGCCCCCAGCAGCGGCAGGAACGAGTCCGCGACCAGCGTCCAGGTGCTCGTGTCATCCATAGACGATCCTCTCCCGCAGTCGGCGCACCCGCGCCGCATCGCACGGCGAGCGGATCACGCCGGACGGCCTACTGGGTCACGTCGGCCCCGAAGTACTTGTCGCTGATCTCTGCGAGCACGCCTTCTTCGCGCAGCTCTGCGAGCGCCTCGTCGACCGCCTCGACCAGGGCGGTCTTGTCCTTGGTGAAGGCGAACGCGTTGTGGGCCGGGTCGTCCGTCTCCGCCGCGATCTTGAGGCCGGTCGGGCCCTCGCTCTTCTCGTAGTCGAGGAAGGTGAGGTTGTCGTTGATCGTCGCGTCGACGCGCCGCTGCTGCAGCAGAGCGACCGCCTGAGCCCATCCCTCGACGGCCTCGACGGTGGCGCCGCTCTCCTCGGCGAGCTCGTACCAGTTGCTCTGGAGCGACTGCGCCGTGGTCTTGCCTTCGAGGTCGGCGAAGCTCGTGATCGAATCGTCGTCCTCGAGCAACGACGATCACGCCGGGAGAGACGGTGTACGGCTCGCTGAAGAGGTATTTCTCCTCGCGCTCCGGGTTGATCGACACCTGGTTCGCGATGACGTCGAAACGCCCGGCGTCGAGGCCTGCGAAGATCGCATCCCACTGCGTCTCCTGGAACTGGACCTCGAGGCCGAGCTTGTCGGCGACGGCCTCGGCGATCTCGACGTCGAAGCCGACGAGGTCACCCGACTCGTCGTGGAACGTGAACGGGCGATAGGTGCCCTCGGTGGCAACCGTCAGCGTGCCCTCGGTCACGAGGCCGAGGTCGTCGCCTTCGGCGGTCGAGGCGGGATCGGCGGAGCCGCCGCTGCACGCCGTGAGAGCAAGGACGGCGGTTGCTGTGAGAACGAGGGCGGTGAGGCGACGCGGCATGAGTGGTTCCTGGGGTCGTGGCGGCGGAAGGGCGATCCGCGGGGACGTTCCAGTACAACACGGCCCGAGGCACCCTGGGCAGCCGTGTGACGCTCCGTTGCCGACCCTGTGGGCGTCTCACCGCCGGTCCTGGCCACCCGGGAGGCCTGCCGCCAACTCTGCGAAGACCTCCGCCGCATCGTCGCTCGTCGAGAGGCCTGCGGCCTGGCCCGCCCACAGTGAGACGAGATCGCCGTCGCCGCGTCGCCCGGCCTCCGCACGGAACTGTCCGGTGAGCCAGTTCTGCGCGGGGAACGGCGCGATGACACCCGAGGTCTCGATCGTGCGCATCGCGCGGTTCGGGATGCCGCGAGCCAGCCGGCCACTCATGGCCCGCGTCAGCACGGTGGCGGTATCGGCGGCGCCCTGGATCGCACGGCGATGCGCGTCGGTTGCAGCCGACTGGCTTGCGCGGAGGAACGCCGAACCGACCTGCACCCCCGAAGCGCCGAGTGCGAAGGCGGCGGCCACGCCCCGACGGTCGGCGATGCCGCCCGCCGCGATCACGGGGACGTCCACCGCGTCGACGACCTGCGGCACGAGGGCGAACGTCCCGACGAGCGAGTGCTCGGCCGGTTGCAGGAACGAGACGCGGTGACCGCCCGCCTCTGCGCCCGTGGCGACGATCGCGTCGACGCCGGCAGCGCCGAGCGCGACGGCCTCGGCGACGGTGGTCGCGGTGCCGACGACACGGATGCCGCGGCTGTGGGCTGCGGCGAGGAGCTTCTCGGACGGCACACCGAAGACCACGCTCAGCGCCGCGGGCGCGGCATCCAGCACCGCCGTCAGCTGGGAGTCGAGGTCGGGCAGGAACTCGAGCGGCGCGGCGGGGTGGGCGAGTCCCAGTTCGTCGAAGAGCGGCGCCAGCGCCTCGATGGCGGGCCCCAGGTCCATCTCACCCGGCGTGATCTCGTCGCCCATCGGCAGCCAGAGGTTCACGGCGAACGGGCGGGAGGTCGCGGACCGCAGTGCCGCGATGGTGTCGCTGATGCGGTCGGCCGAGTAGCCGTAGAGTCCGTACGAGCCCAGCCCTCCGGCCTCGCTGACGGCGGCCGTCAGCTCGACCGACGACAGGCCGCCGAAAGGGCCGAGCACGATCGGCGCGTCGATCCCGAACAGGTCCTGCAGCGTGGAAGCCATACCCCCGACGCTACTCCGGCGCCCCGCCGGCGTCGCCCGCATGTGACCCTGAAGCGGGCCTCGCTCAGGCGTCGGGGATCCAGTTGCCGTGCAGACCCAGCGGCACGCGCACCGGCAGGTGGATGCGTGCCAGAGGTTCGCCGCGGAAGTCCTGGCCGGCAAGGATCACGAGGTCGGCCGCGCCCCGCTCGGGGTCATGGACGTAGAGCAGGACGTACCCGTCGTCCTCGGATCCCGAGGACGAGGTCGGCACGAACACCGCCTCCCCGGCAGCCGCGTCCCGTCCGAACTCGTGCGCCTCGGTGCTCCCCGAGACGAGGTCGTGCTTCAGGATGGCATTCGAGAAGCCGACGTCCGGCCGATCGGGCTCGTCGGCGCTCACCGGCGCGTACATCGCGGTCGAGGCGGAGTACCCGAACCGGTACGACTGCCCCGAGTAGCGGGCGTTCAATCGCGGGAAGTCCTGCGGACGGTCGTGGAGCAGTTCGGTGCGCACGCGCCCCTCGGCCAGGTCGACGCGCCACCGCTCGAGGACCGGCTTGCTGGCGCCGATGTCGCGCACCTCGAATCCGTCCGGATGGACCGTCACATCGATCACGAGCCCACTCTCGGTCTCGTAGGCGTTCAGGGTGTGGCCGACCATACCGACGGGCAGATCCATCCACCGCACGGTCCCCCCGGCACGCGGAAGCACTCCGAGCTGGGTGGGCAGGTCACGGTTCCAGCGCAGCGGCAGGCCGTTGCGGAACTCGGCGGGGTCGAAGACCAAGGGCGATGCGTACAGCAGCACGTAGTGCTCGGTGAGCGCGAAGTCGTGCATGTAGGGGAAGTTCGGCGCCGGGATGTCGGTGGTCCGCTTCGCGGCACCGCCCGGCTCGAAGACGATGTGCTGCACATACGGCACTCCGAAGACGAATGCCAGCGAGTGCATCTCGCCGGTGCGGGGGTCGAACTTCGAGTGCGCGTTGGCGGCGAAGCCGTTACCGCTCGCTCCCAGGTCGCAGACGCCGACCGTGTCGAGGTCGGGAGTGAGCTCGTACGGCGCGATGCCGCCCTCGGACAGCGCGAAGATGCGCCCGCCGTGTCCAGCGACCTGCACGTTGGGTGCGATGTCGGTGCGCTCGTCGACCGGCCGCCCTCGGCGGGGCTCGCCCAGCCGGTCGGCGACCGACGATGAACGGATCCAGCGATTGCGATACCACTCCGCCCGCCCATCGCGCAGGCGCACCCCGTGGACCATTCCCTCCCCCATCGTCCAGATGTGCGCGGAGACGTCCTCCACGCCCATCGAGTTCGGCCCGATCCGCAGGTAGCGACCGTTGAGGTCGCCGGGGATGGTGCCGGTGACCGGCAGGTCGAACGCGGTGACCTCCTCGTTCACGGGAGCGAAGCTCCCCCTGCTGTATCGCTGGAGGTTCATTGGCGCCATCCCTTCGGCGGTGGACGATCCACCTATTTATACGAACGTATCATACGTTCGTATAACTCATGGAAGATATGTAGGCTCACGCCATGGGACACCGAGAGGACCTGCTCGAAGGCGCGAAACGGTGTCTGGTCGAGCGCGGGTACGGCAACACGAGCGCGCGAGACATCGTGGCGGTGTCGAAGACCAACCTCGGGTCGATCGGCTACCACTACGGCACGAAGGACAAGCTCCTGCTGCGTGCGATGGTGGAGCTGTCGGGCGAAGTGGCCGAGGAGATGATGGCCGTCGACGCCCAGGCGGAAGGAGCTCAGCAGCGACTGCGTGCGTTCTGGGCGGGGATGATCGACTCATTCCGGCAGAAGCCGGAGTTGTGGCGCGCGAACCTCGAGATCCTCAGCCAGACGCTGCGCGACGGGGAGCTGCGCTCAGAGCTCGCCACGACCCAGGAACGGGCGCGCGTCGGCCTCGGGGCGAACTTCGCGCCCGGTGACGCCGAGTCCGAGCGTGCGGCGGGCTCCGTTCTGCTTGCGCTGATCATGGGCATCATGACGCAGCACCTCGTCGATCCGGACCGCGCTCCCGACGCGGACGCCATCGTGGACGCTCTGCACGCGATCGCGGCGGCGAACTGACACCGCGCCGCACACCGGCCCGGACGCGACAACGGCCCCACCCGGAGGTGGGGCCGTTGCTCGAACGGATGTCAGACGATCGCGTTGACGTCCAGCGGGATGCCGGGGCCGAACGTGGTCGACACGGCGCCCTTCTGGATGTAGCGGCCCTTCGAGCTCGAGGGCTTCAGGCGCACGATCTCTTCGAGCGCGACCTTGAGGTTCTCGTCGAGCTGCTCCTCCGAGAACGAGGCCTTGCCGACGACGAAGTGCACGTTGGCGTGCTTGTCGACGCGGAACTCGATCTTGCCGCCCTTGATCTCCTCCACGGCCTTGGCCGGGTTGGGGGTCACGGTGCCGGTCTTGGGGTTCGGCATGAGGCCACGGGGGCCGAGCACCTTACCCAGTCGACCGACCTGGCCCATGAGCTCGGGCGTCGAGACGGCCGCGTCGAACGCGGTCCAGCCACCGGCGACACGCTCGATGAGCTCGGCGCCACCGACCTCGTCCGCACCTGCGGCGATCGCGGCCTCAGCGGCCGGACCGGTCGCGAACACGATGACGCGGGCGGTCTTGCCGGTGCCGTGCGGAAGGATGACGGTGCCGCGCACCATCTGGTCGGCCTTGCGGGGGTCGACCGAGAGCTTCAGCGCGACCTCGACGGTCGAGTCGAACTTGGCCGAGCCGGTCTGCTTCGCGAGCGCGACGGCTTCGGTGGGGCTGTAGAACTTGTCTGCCTCGATCTTGGCGGCAGCGGCCTTGAAGGCCTTGGACTTGGTAGCCATGTTTCCTCTTCCCCTCAGTCCTCGACCGTGATGCCCATGGAACGGGCGGTGCCGGCGATGATCTTCGAGGCGGCCTCGATGTCGTTCGCGTTCAGGTCGGGCTGCTTCGTCTCAGCGATCTGACGCACCTGCTCCTTGGTGAGCTTGGCGACCTTGACCGTGTGAGGGGTGGCCGAGCCGCGCTGGACGCCCGCAGCCTTCTTGATGAGCTCAGCGGCCGGCGGGGTCTTCAGGATGAACGTGAAGCTGCGGTCCTCGTAGACGGTGATCTCCACGGGGATGACGTTGCCGCGCTGCGACTCGGTCGCGGCGTTGTACGCCTTGCAGAACTCCATGATGTTGACGCCATGCTGACCGAGCGCGGGCCCGATCGGCGGCGCCGGGTTGGCGGCGCCGGCGTTGATCTGAAGCTTGATCAGGCCGGTCACCTTCTTCTTCGGTGCCATTCTTCTTTCCTTTCATTCGAGCGGATGCCGTACGCCATCCGTTCTCCCGCGCACTCGGCGTTTCCGAGCAGCGGTTCCCCCGGGAGACCCGGGAAGTCCTGTGTCAGAGCTTGGTGACCTGGTCGAAGCTGAGCTCGACCGGGGTCTCGCGCTCGAAGAGCGAGACGAGGACCGTGAGCTTGCCGCTCTCGGGCTTGATCTCGCTGATCGTGCCGGGCAGGCCCGCGAACGAGCCCTCCTTGATCGTGATGGTCTCGCCGACCTCGAAGTCGACCTCGGCGGGGATGACGCGGGCCGCGGCGGCAGCGCCCTTCTTGGCCGCACCGCCCTTGGCGCCGGCGACCTCCTTGACCTCGACGAGGCTCTTCAGCATGTTGAAGGCCTCTTCGAAGCGCAGCGGCGTCGGGTTGTGGGCGTTGCCGACGAAGCCGGTCACGCCGGGCGTGTGACGCACGACCGACCAGGTGTCCTCGTTCAGGTCCATGCGCACGAGCACGTAGCCGGGGATCCGGACGCGCGTGACCATCTTGCGCTGACCGTTCTTGATCTCGACGACGTCCTCCATCGGGACCTCGATCTGGTAGATGTCGTCCTCGACCTCGAGCGTCGACTTGCGCTGCTCGATGTTGGCCTTCACCTTGCGCTCGAAGCCGGCGTAGGAGTGGATGACGTACCACTTGCCCGGGAGGGTGCGCAGCTCGGCGCGGAACGCCTCGTACGGGTCTTCGTCCTCGTTGTCTCTCGTCGTCCGAGTCCTCGTCGTCCGAGTCCTCGTCGTCCGAGTCCTCGTCGTCCTCGAGCTCGGGGGCCTCGTGCCGCGTCAGCCGGGGAGACCGATGCCTCGACGTCGTCCACGACGGCGGCCGCGGCATCCACCTCTTCGACGAAGTCCTCGTCGAGCTCGGGCTCGTCCTCGTCGCCGTTCACGTCGGGACCGTCGTACGGGGTCACCTCTTCGGCGGCCTCGGCCGCACGCTCGGCGACCTCCTCCGCGAGGGAGTCGTTGATCACCTCGGCTGCTGCCTCGGTCTCTGCCGTCTCGTCAAGATTGAGAGCGTCGTTCACGATCGCGTCCGCCTCCGGGTCGTCGATGTCGATGTCGTCCAGGTCGGCGTCGTCGTCGTCGCCCTCACCGTCGTCGACGATGTGGATCGCGACGTGCTCGGCCGCTTCGACCGAGCGCTCCTCCTCGGCGAGGACGTTGCCCTCCTGGGCTTCGTCGTCCTCCGAGGACTGCTCTGCGGCGGTCGCCCAATCGGCGTCGTCGACGTATCTTTCAGTCACGTGAGTTCTCTTCCGTTCCGTCCGCTGCCGGACCTGCGGTCCGCCCGTGTCGTGGCTCCTGGCGTCAAGCCGAAGCGCTCGGGAATCAGGCGGGCACTCCGAAGACGTACGTCGTGATCCACACGAACAGCACGTCCAGGCCGTAGACGAGTGCCATCATGACGACGACGAAGCCGAGCACCACCGCCGTGTACTTCAGCAGCTCCTGGCGCGTCGGGGTGACGACCTTGCGGAGCTCGGCGAAGACCTGACGAACGAACAGGGCGATACGAGCGAAGACGTTGGGCTTCTTCTCGCGGGGTGCCGCCGTTCCCTCAGCGGGGACGACCTCGCCCTTCGGCTCGTCCTGAACCATCGATGCCACCTGATTACCTTCCGTGAGCCGACACGGGTCGACCACATTTTGTTATCAACGCAGGATGTGTTGCGCTGACGCGCAGGGCGGACAGGAATCGAACCTGCAACCTGCGGTTTTGGAGACCGCTGCTCTGCCAATTGAGCTACCGCCCTAGAGACCCGGAGGTCTCGTGAAACCCGCACTCTTCCCCTCTCACCGCGGCTTGAGGATCCGCACCCGGCAACGGGCACAGCGAAAGAATGCAGACTTCAACTGCACGTTCCAGTGTACGGCATGCCCGCAGGACCCGCGAACCGAGGGCACTCCCGGGCGGGGCGCCTGCGGCTCAGTACTGCTGCACGCCGTAGCGGTCCGGCTCGGGCCCACGCTGGAACGCGCGGCCCGACAGCGAGGTCGGCTCGACGCGCACATAGGTGTACTTCAGGGTCGGGATCCAGGGGCGCAGCCCCAGCCCGTCCGCACGCTCGACTTCGTCCGAGCGGTCGAGCGGGTGGGCGCGACCGCGGAGGATCACGCTCCATGCGTCGGTGTCGGTGTGGTCGTCGACCTCGAAGAGCACCTCGTCGTTGACGGTCAGCTCGAACAGCTTGCTGCCCTGCGCCGTGCGGAACAGCACGCTCTCGCCGTCGACGACGTAGTTGACGGGGAAGATGTCGAGCACGTCGCCGACGTGCGTCACGAGCCGCCCCAGCTCCTGTCCGCGCAGGCGCTCCCAGCACTGCTCATCGGAGAGCGCGACGACGGGATCCGGTGTGTCTGCCATGCCTCCATCCTCGCGCGCCGGGCAGCCTCGCGACACCCCCGGGAAGCGCGAAAGGGTAGATTTCCGCCGCGCTCCGCGTGCGGAGATCCACCCTTTCGCGGGTCCGGTCAGACGCCGACGCGGATGAGCTTCTTGTTGACGAACTCGTCGGCGGCGAGCAGGCCCATCTCGCGCGCGGTGCCGGAGCGCTTGACGCCGCCGAAGGGCAGACCGGGCTCGTCGGCGAGCACGACGTTGACGTAGACCATGCCGGCGTCGATCTTGTCGGCGACCCGCTTCGCCTGCTCCTCGTCCGTCGTGAAGACGTACGACCCGAGGCCGTAGCTGGTGTCGTTGGCGAGCGCCACGGCGGCGTCCTCGTCGGCGACCCGGTACACGACGCCGACGGGGCCGAAGAACTCCTCGCGGTACGCGTCCATGTCGCTCGTGACGTCGGTGAGGACCGTGCCGGGGTAGAACGCGCCGTCGCGCGTGCCGCCGGTCACGAGGGTGGCGCCCTGCGACACCGCCTTGTCGACCTGCTCGGCCAGGCGCTCCGCGGCCGTGAGCGACGACAGCGGGCCGAGCACGGTGTCGTCGGCGAACGGGTCGCCGACCTTCGCGCCCGACATCGCCGCCGTGAACTTCTCGAGGAACGCGTCGTACAGGCCGTCGACCACGATGAAGCGCTTGGCCGCGTTGCACGACTGCCCGGTGTTGTCGAGGCGCGCGGCGACCGCGGCCTCCACGGCGCTGTCGAGATCGTCGGTCGAGAGCAGGATGAACGGGTCCGACCCGCCGAGCTCGAGCGCCACCTTCTTGAGGTTGCGCCCCGCGATCTCGGCGACCGCCGCACCGGCGCGCTCGGAGCCGGTCACCGACACGCCCTGCACCCGACGGTCGGCGATGATGGTGGCCGCCTGGTCGTTGGTCGCGTAGATGTTCGTGTACACGCCCTCGAGCCCCGCGTCGGCGTAGATCGCCGCGATCGCGGCGGCCGACTCGGGGCACTGCGGTGCGTGCTTGAGGAGGATCGTGTTGCCCACCACGATGTTGGGCGCCGCGAAGCGGGCGACCTGGTAGTAGGGGAAGTTCCACGGCATGATGCCCAGCAGCACGCCGAGAGGCGTGCGGCGGATGACCGCGGTGCCCTCGCCGTCGATGTCGATCGGCTGGTCGCCGGTGATCTTCTCGGCGTGGTCGGCGTAGTACTCGGTGATGTCGGCGGCGAAGTCGACCTCGCCGAGCGCGGCCTCGAGCGGCTTGCCCATCTCGCGCACGATGATCGCGGCGAGATCGTCGCGGCGCTCACGGTGCAGGTCGGCGACCTTGCGGATGCGCGCGGCGCGCTCGGCGACCGGCTGATCGCGCCACGTGCGGTAGGCGGCATCCGCCTGCGCGATCGCGGTCTCGAGAGCCTCGTCGGTGATGGTCGGATACGTGGCCAGGGTCTCGCCCGTGGCCGGGTTGACGACGGCGTAGTCGGTCATGCTTGCTCTCCGATCGGATGGATTGTGGTCAGTCTGCCGGTCAGCGGCGGGCGCGTCGAAGGCTTTCGGGGGCATCGATACCGAGTGTCTCACCGCGGAAGAACGCCGGACGCTTGATCGCCTGCCAGATCATGATCACGACGCCGACCAGGATGACGGTCACCCCGAGCACGAACACCAGGCCGAGGCCGAAGATGTTCGATCCGCTGCCGTACGCCGGGTCCATCGAGTCGATGAGCGTGGTGACGAACAGCACCGCGAGGATCGCCCCGCCCACCAGCGGGAACAGGAAGGTGAAGAAGAAGCTGCGCACCGAGTCGAACCACTGCTTGCGGAAGTACCAGACGCACGCGAAGGCGGTGAGGCCGTAGTAGAAGCAGATCATCATGCCGAGCGACAGGATGGTGTCGGTGAGGACGTTCTCGCTCACCACGCGCATGACGGCGTAGAACACCGACGCCACGATCGCCGAGACCACCGTCGCGTAGCCGGGCGTGAAGAACCGCGGGCTCACCCGGGCGAACTTCTTCGGCAGTGCGCCGTAGTGGCCCATGGCCAGCAGCGTCCGCGCCGGGCCGACGGCCGTCGACTGCAGCGAGGCCGCCGAGCTCGACAGCACCGCGAGCGACACGAGGAACGCCAGCGGGCCGAGGATCGGATCGGAGAGGGCGAAGAACACGTTCGCCGAGATGTCCTCGTTCGCCAGTCCCAGCGGTCCCGTGCCGACGCCCGCGAACATGATGAGGCCGATCGAGAGCAGGAGGTACAGCGAGACCACGATGACGACGGTGAGCATCGCCGCGCGACCGGGGGTCTTCTCGGGGTTCTTGGTCTCCTCGTTCATGGTGAGGACGACATCCCAGCCCCAGAAGATGAAGATCGAGAGCGACAGCCCCGCGGCGAACGCGCTGAACGTCGGCACCTCGAACGGGTTGAACCACGACCACGAGAACGCCGTGGGGTCGGGTGCCTCACCGTCGACCGCCTTGATGATCGCGACGACGGCGAAGAGCACGAGCACGACGACCTGGAAGCCGACCAGGACGTACTGGAACTTCTGCGTCGTCTGCATGTCGCGGTACGAGACGAGCGTCGCGCCGAGCATGAACAGCAGGCACACGGCCACGTTGATGAACGGGTTGAAGGCGAGGTCGGCGATGTCGGGGTTGCCCGTCAGCTGCGAGATCAGCAGGAACAGGAACTCCACCGCGATGCCGGCGAGGTTCGACAGCACGATCACGGTGGCGGCGATGAGGCCCCACCCCGTCATCCAGCCGATCCACGGGCCGAAGGCCCGCACACCCCACGTGAACGAGGTGCCGGAGTCGGGCATCGCGCGGTTGAGCTCGCGGTAGCCGAACGCCGTCAGCAGCATCGGGATGAAGCCGACGAGGATGATCGCGGGCACCTGCGTGCCGACCACCGCGACGGTCGGGCCGAGGGAGGCGGTGAGCGTGTAGGCCGGGGCGATCGTCGAGATGCCGATGACCACGGCGCCCACGACGCCGACGGCGCCGGCGCTCAGGCCCTTCTTCGACAGTCCGCGGGCGTCAGCGCCGGAGGCCGGCGGCGCCACGGCGCCGGTGGGCTGGGAAGCGCTCATGCGCGTTCTCCTTCTTCGGCGCCGGTGCGCGACAGTGCGCGGACGCTCTCTCTGTCGTAGGTGCGGGGCACCACGACCATCGGGACGGGAAGCTCGTGCAGCATCTTGGCCGCGGTCGAGCCGAGGAACAGGCGCCGATGCTGCGCGAGGCGGCTGGAGCCGACGACGGCGAGCTCGCCGGGCTCCCAGGCGAGGTGGGCGACGGCGTCTTCGATGCTCTCGCCGCGGGCGACGACCACATCGGCGTCGAGGCCTGCGGGAAGCGCGTCGAGCGCCTTGCCCAGCACGTCGTCGGCGTGGGCGGCGCCGGCGATGCGGATCACACCGGTGTCGACGCTGGCGGGCAGGTCGACCGACACCAGCGACAGCAGCCGCAGCCGTGCGCCGGTCGCGGTGGCGATCGCGACGCTCGCATCGAGCAGCGCGCTCGCGCCCGGGCGCGTGCCGATCGCGGCGGTGACGCGGCTGACGCCGGTGACCTGCGTCCGGCGCGTGCCCTCGGGTGCGAGTGCGACGGCGACGTCGGCGGAGTGCAGCAGCTCGGTGGCGACGGTCCCCAGGCGGTGGCGGCCGCGGAGTCCGCCGTTCGCCGCGCCGACGACGATGAGGGATGCCTCGAACTCGTGCGCGGCCGCGATCAGGCCCTCGGCGAACGAGTCGCCGAACCGCACGTGCGAGGTGTGGGCCACGGCATCCGGAATCGACGCCGCCGCCTCGGCGAGCCACGTCTCGGCCTGCCCCTGGAGGTAGCGGTCGTAGCCGGCGTCCGGCGGGGTGATGACGCTGCGGTCCTCCCCCGGCAGGACGAGCACCAGGTCGAGCGCGGCCCCCGTCGCGGCGGCGAGACGCACGCCCAGCGCGACCGCGTCGGCTCCGGCATCCGTCGCGGTGTAGCCGACGACGATGCGCGCGGTCATCGGCGCGCCGCTTCGACGATGTTGGCGGCGACCAGGCGACCCATGCGGATGGCGCCGTCGACGTGCTGGTAGCCGGCGCCGGCCATGTCGCTGCACGCGAAGTGGATCGGGCCGACGGGGGTGCGGAGGTCGGCGCCGTAGCGGGCCAGGCCGCCGAGGTCGAAGCTGGCGGCGTACGCGCCGCGCGTCCACTCCTCGGCGCCCCAGTCGCTCTCGAAGTACACCAGCGGGTTCTTCGCCTCGGGGCCGTAGTAGTGCGACAGCGACTCGAGGATGCGCTCCTTGCGCTCCTCGGCCGACACGCGGAACAGGTCGTCGGCGTTGCGGTCCGAGACGAAGCCGACGAGGGTTCCGCGGTCGTCGCCGTGGTTGGTGTTGTCGTACGCCTCGTGCGCGATCTCGTACGGGCTGAAGGCGGTGGCCGACAGCCCCTGCTCGCGCCAGAACGGCCGGTCGTAGACGGCGTGCACCTTGATGACGAAGCCCATCGAGATGTGCTGGTGCATCTGCTGCTTCAGGCGCGGCAGCGCGGGCTGGAACTCGATCCACGGGTAGAGGATCGGCGCGTGCGCCAGGATGACGAAGCGCGCACGCACCGCGAGGCCGTTGTCGGTGACGACGCGGACGCCGTCGTCGGACCAGTGCACCTCGGTGACCGGCTGACCGAGGATGACGTCCTCGCCCAGGCGCTCGGCGAGGAGCAGCGGAACCTGCTGCAGGCCGCCGACGACGCGCTCGTCGAGGATGAAGTCCGCGTCGACGAGGTGCGAGAAGCTGCCGGCGCTGGCCGCCATGAGCAGCGCCTGCAGGGCGGAGAACGCGTACGCGGGCTTGGTGAGCATCGCGCCGGCGATGAAGAGGGCGATGTTGTCGCGCGCCTCCTGGTCGTCGGTCTGCTCCTCGAGCCACGCCTCGAACGAGATGCGGTCGAGCGCCTCGGCGTCGGGGTGCTCCCACGGCTTGTCGGGGTCGATCTGCGCGACGAGCCCGTCGAGCACGTCGATGAGCCGCACGATCTCCTTCTCGGTCTCGGGCGCGACCGGGAAGATCTCGCCCGTGAACCGCTGGAGCTCGCCGTCGCGGCCGATGTAGACCGACTCGCCCTCGCGGTAGCGGCTGTAGGTCTCGAGGCCCAGCTCGGCGAGGGTCTCCTTGAGGGCGTCCTGATCGGGCGACACCCACTGGCCGCCGATCTCGAGCATGGCGCCGTCGACGACGTCGGTCCACAGGCGCCCACCGACGCGGTCGCGCGCCTCGAGCACGACGACCGAGAGGCCGGCCTTCTTCAGCTCGTTGGCGGCGGTCGTGCCGGCGGCGCCGGCGCCGACGATGACGACGTCGCGGGTCAGCTCGGTCATTCGGACTCCTTCGTCAGGGCGTGCATGTGAGCGCGCCTCGCGTGTTGCGTTCAGTTGAGGGGCGTTTCGTCTCGCTCGTTCCTCGCTCGCTCAACGACCGGTGCTTTCTGGCCGTTGAGCGAGCGAAGCGAGACGAAGCGCAGGCGGTCAGGATGCCGCGAGCGCTGCCGCGACGACGTCCAGGCCCTCGTGGAGCAGGTCGTCGGTGATCGACAGCGGCGGCAGGAAACGGATCACGTTCCCGTAGGTGCCGCAGGTGAGCACGATGACGCCCTGTGCGATGGACGCCTTCGCGACCGCGGCGGTGAGCGCGGCATCCGGCTCCCCCGTCGCGGGGTCGACGAATTCGGCCGCGATCATGGCGCCGTGGCCGCGCACGTCGCCGACGCGCGGGTCGGCGGCCTGCAGCTGCTGCAGGCGACCCTTGAGGAGCGCCTCGATCTCGCGCGCCCGCTCGAGCATGCCGTCATTCTCGAACACGTCGATCGCGGCGAGCGCGGCGGCGCAGGCGATGGGGTTGCCGCCGTACGTGCCGCCGAGGCCGCCCGCGTGGGAGGCATCCATGATCTCGGCACGGCCGGTCACGGCTGCCAGCGGCAGGCCCCCCGCGATGCCCTTGGCGGTGGTGATGAGGTCGGGGACGATGCCGAACACCTCGCTCGCGAACATGCGGCCGGTGCGGGCGAAGCCGGTCTGGATCTCGTCGGCGATGAAGACCACGTTGTTGGCGCGGCACCACTCGACGAGAGCGGGGAGGTAGCCCTCGGCGGGGACGATGAACCCGCCCTCGCCCTGGATGGGCTCGATGATGACGGCGGCGAGGTTGTCGGCGCCGACCTGCTTCTCGATGAGCGAGATGGCCTTCTTCGCGGCTTCGGGGCCGGTCAGCCCGTCGCGGTAGGGGTACGACAGCGGCGCGCGGTAGATCTCCGAGGCGAACGGCCCGAAGCCGCTCTTGTACGGCATCGCCTTCGCGGTCAGCGCCATCGTGAGGTTGGTGCGGCCGTGATAGCCGTGGTCGAACGCGACGACGGCCTGCTTGCCGGTGTACTTGCGGGCGATCTTGACGGCGTTCTCCACCGCTTCGGCGCCCGAGTTGAACAGGGCGCTCTTCTTCGCGTGGTCGCCCGGCGTGATGCGGTTGAGCGCCTCGGCGACCGAGACGTACGAGTCGTAGGGCGCGATCATGAAGCACGTGTGGGTGAACTGGGCCACCTGCTCCTGCACCGCCTTGACGACCTTCGGGTGCGCGTTGCCGATCGTGGTGACGGCGATGCCCGAGCCGAGGTCGATGAGCGAGTTGCCGTCGGCATCGACGATCACCCCGCCCCCGGCGGCGACGGCGTGCACCGGTGCCGTGTGGCCGACGCCCGCGGCGACGGCATCGGCCTTGCGGTCGATCAGCTCCTGGGAGCGAGGACCGGGGATGCTGGTGACCAGGCGACGCTCCTGCGGAAGGGTCGGACCGCCGAGGGGGGTTTCGGTGACGATGTCGGCTGCGCTGCTCATGGTGGGGAGCGTATGTCGCGCGCCGGAGAGCTCGCACCCGCCCGGCTGTACATTCTGCTCAGCCGGCTGTACGGGACGTACACTCGGAGCACCATGGACGCCGACGCCCCCACCCTCCGCGCGCTGCTCGCGCGGCGCGATCTGCAGCTCTCGCTCGCCGGGGACGATCTGGAGCCGAGCGCTCTGGACAGCGCCTTGGACAGGGCGATCCGCTGGGTGCACAGCTCCGATCTCGCCGACCCGACGCCGTTCCTCTCCGAGGGGCTCGTGCTGCTGACCACCGGCACGCAGTTCCCGCACGGCGACGACGCGCCCGACGTCTACCGCGCGTACGTCAGCCGCCTCGCGGCCCGCGGCGTGGTGGGCCTCGGTTTCGGCACCGAGGTGGTGCGCGCCGGGATCCCGCCCGCCCTCGTGGACGCCTGCCGGGACGAGAGCATCCCGCTGTTCGAGGTGCCGTACCGCACGCCGTTCATCGCCGTGGCCCGCGCCAACGCCGAGGCGATCGCCGCCGAGGCGTACGCCCGCCGCAGCTGGGCGCTCGCCGCGCAGCGCGCCATCGCGCTCGCGGCCCTGCGCCCCGACGGCCTGGGCGCGACCGTGGCCGAGCTCGCCAAGCAGCTCGACACCTGGGTGGGCATGTTCGACGCCGCCGGCGAGCTGGCGCGCGAGCACCCCGCCGGCGCACTCGACGCCGACACCGCCGCTGCGCTGCAGCGGGAGGTGACGGGCGTGCTGCATCGCGGAGCCCGGGCGGGGTCGTCGCTGCACATCGGCGAGACGCCGTTCACGCTGCAGACGCTCGGCCGTGGCGGGCACCTCCGCGGCGTGATCGCGATCGCCGCCGGCGACCTCGACCAGGAGGGGCGGGTCGTGGTCACCGCCGTCATCGCGATGGCGGGACTCGCCCTCGAGCAGCAGCAGGGCCTCGGCCGTGCGCGCAGCGCGCTGCGCGCGGGCCTGGTGCAATCGCTCCTGAGCGGCGATCCGGGGCTCGCCCGGCGCACCTCTCGCGAGCTGTGGGGGCCGCTTCCGGCCGCGCCGGTCATCGTGGCGGTGACGGATGCCGCAGCCGCCCGTGTCGACGGCATCGCCGAGCTGCTCGAGCTCTGGGCCGACGAGAAGCGCGGTGCGCTGTTCTTCGGGCGGGGCGACGACGGGCTCGTGCTCGTCGTGCCGGCGGACGATCCCTCGAGCCTCCACGACCTGGTCGACCGCTTCGATGTCCGCATCGGGATGTCGGACCCCGCGGCCTACGACGCCTTCGCCGCCGCGCTCGGGCAGGCGCGTGTCGCCCGCGACCGCGGGGTGGGAGCCGTCACGGCGTTCGCCGAGGTCTCGCGCGGCGGCGTGCTGTCGGCGCTCACCGACGACGCGCGGGCGCTCGCGCGCGCCGAGCTGGCACCGCTGTACGACCACGACACCGCACAGGGCACCCACCTCGTCGAGACGCTGCAGGTCTGGCTCGACGCGGACTGCTCGCACGAGGCATCCGCTCAGTCCCTCGGCGTTCACCGCCACACCGTGCGGACCCGCCTCGCGACCATCGAACGGGTGCTCGGCCGCGACCTGTCGTCGTTCGCGACCCGCGCCGAGCTGTGGGCGGCGCTGCGCGCCCTCGCCGCCTGACCCTGCTCGAGGTGCCGACGGCCCCTCTCGCTCCGCATCCAGAACGCGCAAGCTCGTGCCAGCACATCGGGACAGCCTGTGCACGTCGGTCCGAGCGGAGACCCGATCGCGACAGCTCCGGGTCGCCGCGCACCGGGCGAGGGCGCGCGAGGATGGGCGGCATGCCCTCCGTCGCGCCCGCGGCGCACCGATCCCCAACGGTGACGTGTCGTGGTGGTGGCGCGACCTCGGCGGCCTGCCGACCCCGAGACCGCCGCTGCCCGGCGACCTCGACGTCGATGTCGCGATCGTCGGGCGCCGGCTACACCGGCCTCTGGACCGCGTACTACCTCAAGCGCGCCCAGCCGTCCCTGCGGGTGGTCGTGCTCGAGCAGCGGTTCGCCGGCTTCGGGGCATCCGGTCGCAACGGCGGGTGGCTCACGAACACCGTGACCGGCGGGCGTGAGCGCTACGCCGAGACCCACGGTCGCGACGCCGCGATCGCCCAGCAGCGCGCCCTCAACGAGACGGTCGACGAGGTCATCGCCGTCGCCGCCCGCGAGGGCATCGACGCCGACATCGTCAAGGGCGGCGAGTTCGGCGTCGCCCGCACGCCCGCGCAGCTCGCGCGCCTGCGGGCGAGCGCGGCAGCCGAGCAGTCGTGGCCGCATACCGATGTGGAGGTGATGGATGCCGCGGCCGCGGCATCCCGTATCCGCATCGCCGGCGCGCTCGGCGCCGCCTGGCACCCGCATTGCGCGCGCGTTCACCCGGGCAAGCTCGTGCGCGGACTCGCCGAGGCGGTCGAGCGGCTCGGCGTGCCGATCTACGAGCAGACGCAGGTGCGCGAGATCTCGGCGGGCAGGGCGGTCACCGACCGGGGCACGGTCCGGGCGGCGCACGTGCTGCGGGCGACCGAGGGCTTCACGGCCGACCTCCGCGGCGAGCACCGCACCTGGCTGCCGATGAACTCGTCGATGATCGTGACCGAGCCGCTGCCGCCGGCGTTCTGGGAGGCCGTCGGCTGGAACGGCCGCGAGACCCTCGGCGACTTCGCACACGTCTACATGTACGCGCAGCGCACCGCCGACGACCGCATCGCCTTCGGCGGGCGGGGCGTGCCGTACCGCTACGGGTCGCGCGTCGACACCGACGGCACGACCCAGGAGCGCACGATCCGGTCGCTCGCGGCGCTGCTGCACGGCTTCTTTCCTCAGGCCGCAGGCGCTTTCTTCCCGGATGCCGCTTCCGTCCCGATCGCCCACGCCTGGGCCGGCGTGCTCGGAGTGCCGCGAGACTGGGCCGCGACCGTCGTCCACGACCGAGCCAGCGGTCTCGGCTGGGCGGGCGGCTACGTCGGCACCGGCGTGACGGCCACGAACCTCGCCGGCCGCACCCTCGCCGATCTGGTGCTCGGGCGCGACACCGAGCTCACCCGGCTGCCGTGGGTCGGCCACCGCGCGAAGCGCTGGGAGATCGAGCCCCTGCGCTGGACCGCCGTCAACGCGATCTACACCGCGTACCGGATGGCCGACCGGCTCGAGGCAGCCGGGCTCCTCCGACCGCACCGCCTGGCCCGCCCACGTCGCAGACGTCGTCGCCGGCCGCCACTGACACGCGCCCGCCCGTCGGCTCGCGGCGCCCGACATCCGTCGCTCAGAACAGGTGTTCTGGCGCACGCAGGACGATCCGCCCGGAATCCTCCTGTCTCCGCCAGAACACCTGTTCTCGGCAACCGGCGTGACGACCTTGACCGCCCGGCGGCAGGCCCCGCCAGCGTGTCGCGGCGCCCGTCTGCTAGCACCTGGGCGGATGCCGCGCCAGGCCGTTCGTCGGCGCGCCGGGCGGAGGCATCCTGCCTGATGAGGCGATTCTCATCCCCAATACCTTTCATGTGTCAGGTATTAGGGTTATCGTCAGAGGGCGGCGCCTCGTGCGCCGACACAGCGGAGGCAAGGACGCCGCGCAGATGCGGCGACGACCGATGGAGGCGTCAGGACCGATGGCACGATCAGTACGCAGGACTTCACGATGGGCGGCGGTCGGTGCGACCGCGCTCGTGGGCGCATTGGTGCTCGCAGGCTGCGGGCGCACGGACGACGGCGGTGGCGGGGGCGACGGCGGGGGCGGCGAGGCGATCGACGACTCCCCCGCCTCGGGCACCGTCGAGGTCTGGGCGATGGGCAACGAGGGCGAAGTCCTCGACGAGCTCGCCGCCCAGTTCGAGGAGGAGAACCCGGATGTCACGATCGAGGTGACGGCCGTGCCGTGGGAGAGCGCCCACGACCGCATCGCGACCGCGATCGCCGGAGGTGAGACCCCCGACATCACGATGCTGGGCACGACCTGGGTCGGCGAGTTCGCCGCGACGGGTGCGTTCGAGCCCACGCCGGACGGACTCGTGGACGAGTCGTCGTTCTTCGAGGGCTCGTGGGACACCGCCGTCGTCGACGACGTCGCCTACGGCGTGCCGTGGTACGTCGACACGCGCGTGCTCTACTACCGCACCGACTTCGCCGAGCAGGCGGGTGTCGAGCCGCCGACGACGTGGGACGAGTACAAGGAGTTCACGAAGGCCCTGCAGACGGCCGGCGCCCAATGGGGCGTCTCGCTGCCCCCGGGCGGATTCGACTCGTGGCAGTACGTGACGCCGCTGGCGTGGCAGCAGGGCGGCGACATCCTCAACGACGACGGCACCGAGTTCACGCTCGACAGTCCGGAATGGGAGGAGGCCTTCGCCTTCTACACCAGCTTCTTCGAAGAGGGGATCGCCGAACCGCGTCGCCTCGAGGGCGGTGAGATCGAGCAGGCCTTCATCAACGGCGAGGTCGGCGCCTTCTACAGCGGCCCGTTCCACGTCAGCCTGCTGCTCGACCAGGGCGGCGAGGAGTTCGCCGACAAGTTCGGGGTCGCCATGGTGCCGGGCGCCGACAGCCGTACCAGCTTCACCGGCGGCGGCAACCTCGCGGTGTTCGAGGAGACCGACAACCGCGATGCGTCGTGGAAGTTCGTCCGGTGGCTGAGCGAGCCCGAGACGCAGATCGAGTGGTACGACATCTCGACCGACCTCCCGAGCGTCCAGTCCGCCTGGGACGACCCGACGTTCGCCGAAGACCCGTATCTCAGCGTGTTCGGCGAGCAGCTGCAGGACTCGAAGGCGCCGCCGGCGATCGCGACCTGGGCGCAGGTGTCGGCCGTCATCGACCAGGAGCTCGAGAAGGCCACACGCGGTGAGACCACACCCGCCGACGCCGTGGCGACGATCCAGCAGCAGGCGTCGTCGATCGGCACCGGAGAGTAGGCCCGAGCGTGGCCACTGTCGCACCGCCGGCCACCCGCCGTGGCGCTCCCCCTTCGGGGGCGTCACGGCGCGCCCGGCGCATGACCCTCACGGCGTGGCTGTTCGCCACCCCGTTCGTCGTGCTGTTCCTGGTCTTCATGGCGGGGCCGATCATCGCGTCGCTCGGCATGAGCTTCACCGACATGACGACGCGCGACCTGCAGACGCCGTTCGAGGTCAACCTCGTCGGGTTCGACAACTACGTCCGAGCTCTTCCAGGACCCGCGGTTCCTGCGGTCCCTCGGCAACACGCTGCACCTTCGTGATCGTGGCGGTGCCGCTGACCATCGCTCTGGCGCTGGTCGTCGCCCTGGCACTCGACAAGGGCATCCGCAAGTTCCGCACCGTGTTCCGCGTGGGCTTCTACACGCCCGTCGTCACCAGCATCGTGGCGATCGCGATCGTGTGGCGCTTCATCCTCCAGCCGGACGGCCTGCTGAACGGCTTCCTCGCCTGGTTCGGCATCCAGGGTCCGGATTGGCTGCAGTCGACCACCTGGGCGCTGCCGTCGCTCATCATGATGGCGGTCTGGCGCAACATCGGCACGCTCATGGTGATCTTCCTGGCCGCCCTGCAGGGCGTGCCCCGCGAGCACCACGAGGCGGCGATGGTCGACGGCGCGAACGCCTGGCAGCGCTTCTGGAGCATCACCATCCCCGAGATGCGTCCGGCGCTGCTGTTCGCGGCGGTCATCACCGGCATCGGGTTCCTGCAGTTCTTCGAGGAGCCGTTCGTCATGACCCGCGGCGGCCCGCTCGACGCGACGCTGTCTACCGCGATGTACACGTACCAGCAGTTCGGCTTCGGCAACTACTCGTACGCCGCGGCCGCGAGCTACGTGCTGTTCCTCGCGATCGTGCTGCTCTCGCTGATCCAATTCCGCCTGCTCGGAAGGAGGGACTGACATGACCGCGGTCGCACCAACGTGCCCGTCGCGGCGCCCGACTCCGAGCCGACGCCACCGGCACGCCGCCGGCGCCGGCACCGCCTGGAGGGGCGCACCCGCTGGTGGCTGTACATCGTCCTCGGCCTCGGCCTCGTGGCGATGATCATGCCGTTCGTCTGGATGATCCTCGGCGCGTTCAAGACGGATGCCGAGATCCGCCAGTACCCGACGGACTTCTGGCCCAAGGAGCCCACGCTCGACAACTTCGTGACGCTGTTCGCGCGCCTCGACTTCGCGACAGTTCTTCTTCAACAGCGTCGTCGTCGCCGTCTTCGTCACGCTCGGCAACATCGTCTTCTGCTCGATGGTGGGCTACGCGCTGGCCAAGCTGGAGTTCCGCGGCAAGAAGCTGCTGTTCGCGCTCGTGCTGTCGACGCTGATGGTTCCGGGCGTGGTCACCTTCGTCCCGCTGTTCGTCCTCACGGCGAACCTGGGTCTGGTCAATTCGTATCCGGGACTGATCCTGCCGTTCCTCATCACCCCGCTCGGCGTGTTCCTCATGCGGCAGTTCATGCTCGGGCTCCCCGATGAGCTATCGAGGCGGCGCGCATCGACGGGGCGAGCGAATGGCGCATCTTCCTGCGCGTCATCATGCCGCTGTGCGGGCCGGCGCATCGCGACGCTGACGATCCTCACGTTCCTCGCGAGCTGGAACAACTTCCTCTGGCCGCTCGTCGTGGCGACGACCGAGGACATGTACACCCTCCCGGTGGCGCTCGCGCTGTACTCGGTCGGGCAGAACGCCGCACGCTACGGCCTCATGATGGCGGGCGCCGTCGTGGTCGTCGTGCCGGTGCTGATCGTGTTCGTCGCGCTGCAGCGCTACTTCGTGCAGGGCATCTCGCTCACCGGCATCAAGTGAGAGGACGGATGCCGCGGCATCCGTCATCTCGAAACGAAAGGATCATCGACACGATGGAGTTCCCCGAAGGGTTCCTGTGGGGTGCGTCGACCGCGGCGCACCAGATCGAGGGCGGCAACGTCAACTCGGACTGGTGGCAGCGGGAGTGGGGGCACCTGCCGGGGCCACCGGTCGAGGCGCCGTCGGGCGACGCGGCCGACAGCTACCACCGCTACCCCGAGGACATGGCGCTGCTCGCCGACGCGGGCCTGGCCGCCTACCGCTTCAGCATCGAGTGGGCGCGGATCGAGCCCGAGAAGGGCTGGGTCTCACGCGCGGCGATCGACCACTACCGCCGCATGGTGGCGACGGCACGCGACCTCGGCCTCGAGCCGGTGATCACCCTCCACCACTTCACCAATCCGGTCTGGCTCGCCCGGGAGGGCGGCTGGCTCACGGATGCCTCGGTCGACGCGTTCCGGCGCTATGTCGAGGCCGCCCTTCCCGTGCTCGAGGACGTCGAGCTCGTCTGCACCATCAACGAGCCGAACATGGTCTCGGTGCTGGCCGACCCGGAGGTGGGCTTCCCGTCGATCGGCCTCCCACCCGGTGTCCCGGACGTGACGGACCGACTGATCGCCGCGCACCGGGGCGCGCTCGAGCTCGTCCGATCGGCCGGGGCACGGGCGGGCTGGTCCGTCGCGACCCAGGCGTATCAGCCGGAGCCCGGCGCCGAGCAGGTCGCCGCCGACTACGGCCGATCGCGCGAGGACGTCTTCCTCGATGCCGCGGAGGGCGACGACTGGATCGGCGTGCAGGCGTACACGCGCACGAAGATCGGGCAGGACGGCCCGCTCCCGATCCCCGACGACGCGGAGCGCACCCTCACCGGGTGGGAGTACTTCCCTCCGGCGGTCGGCGACGGCATCCGCAACGCCTGGGCCCGGGCGAAAGCCCCGGTGTACATCACCGAGAACGGCATCGCCACGGCGGACGATGCCCGCCGCATCGACTACACGACCGGGGCGCTCGAGGCGGTGCGGGAGTGCATCGCCGAGGGCATCGACGTGCGGGGGTATCTGCACTGGAGCGCCCTCGACAACTACGAGTGGGGCAGCTTCCGGCCGACGTTCGGGCTGATCGGCTGGGACCCCGAGACATTCGAGCGCCGGCCGAAGCCGAGCCTCGCGTGGCTCGGTCGGGTGGCGCGCGCGAACGCGCTCACCGCCTGACCCGCGCGCCCGCCGCATCCTCCGCAGCGACGCCATCGCGCTCCGCAGTCACAAGCCGCCCCGCGCCGCGGCCGCCGCAGGCAACAAGTGACTGCGGAGCGCACGGGCCCACCGTTCCCCGGTCAGAAACGGGCGGCCTGGGACGTCGGGCGCGGACGAAACGTGACTGCGGAGCGGCCGAGGGGCTGTGGTCATGGGATCGGGCGGAGGTAGCCGCGCACGAACTCCTCGAAGAGCGGCACCATGTCGACCGACTCGTCGAGCAGCCACTGCAGCTGGATGCCGTCCATCACGGCGCTGATCAGGCGTGCCGCCAGGGCGGGGTCGACATCGTCCCGCACCTCGCCGGCTTCCTGGCCCGCGCGCAGGAGATCCGCCGCACGCTGAGCCGTTGCGCGATACCGGTCGGCGAACTCCTCGTGAGAGGGATGCTCGGAGTCGGTGGCCTCGGCCGAGACGATGGCGTACAGCGAGGTGAGCCCGCGCGTGGTCTGGTTGTACGCCACGACCCGTTCGGCCTGCTGGAGGAGCGTGTGCTCGGCGGGGTCCCCCGCCGCGGCGCGCACCTTCGCGTCGCGCTGGCGCAGCACCTCGGCGAACAGCTCCTCCTTGTCGGCGAAGTGGTGCATCAACCCGGCGGGCGTGAGACCCACCCGCTTGGCGATCTCGCGCAGCGACCCGCTGTGGAACCGGTGCGGGAGAACACCGCCAGCGCCTCGTCGACGATGGCCTGCCGGCGCGCCTGCCCCTTGGCATAGCTGCCGCGCGGGCCGCGCGGCGCCGCCTTGTCGACCTGCTCGTCCGCGGTCACCGTTGCCTCCCGTCCGCGCCGGCGCCAGAGACCGGCGGGTCACTCATTCGCTGCCGCGGGCGTCCGCTCCCCACGTCGAGCCGAAGTCCTGCTGGCGCATCGCGGGCCGCAGGAGCCGCTCCATGTCACGATCCACGAAGTAGTCCTTCAGCGTATCCCCGGTGAGGGCGTTGCCGATCGCCGCCATGATCATCGACTGGTCGAGCGACAGGTACCGCTCGGCGATCGTGCCGCTGCCCGTTGCGACGGCGTCGTAGAAGCCGCCGGGGCCGTACGCGCCGAGGTCGGTCTCGATCCGGCTGAGGTTGTCGATCGCCCCCTCCCGGTCGTAGGGCAGCGCGAGGAACGCCGCGTGGGGCGTCACGACGCCGTCGCCGTACTCCGGGTCGGGGTTCGTGCCGGTGCTGCAGCCGGGGTGGTCGACATCGATGTCGGTGTGCTCGGCATCCGAGAAGTACCCGTCCGAGCGCATGCCGGCGATGTCCACGCCGTACTCGGAGTAGCCGCCGAACGGGTTGCTCGCGGGCGAGAAGCCCCAAAAGCCGTAGCCCGCGTCCTCCAGACCGTGGTGCTCCTGCACCGCGACCGTGATGGGGTGGTTGAGGCGCCACGAGCGCGGCCCCCAGGTCGTCTCGGGCACGAGCAGGTCGGGCATGAGCGCCTCGAACATGCTGCCGCCCCAGGCCGGCACGAAGGACATGCCGGCGTAGGAATACACGCCCTCCCACACCTGGAAGCCGTCGTACGTGCGGTACTCACCCGTGGGCAGCTGCTCCTGCCAGTCCCAGTCGCAGCCCGGCGGCATGGTGCGGTGCGTGCCGGAGAGGGCGGTCGGCGGGATCTCTCCGTTGGCGATGCCCAGGTACGTCGCGATGCGGCTCTCGCTCACCGTCGTGTCGTAGTGGTGGCAGGTGTAGTACGCCGTCTCGCCGGAGCCGTTGTACATGGGCGCCGCGACGCTGCAGTCCGGGGGCGGCACCTCCCAGAACCCGCCGCGGTTGGTGCCGGCCGGCAGCCCGGGAGCGCCCTCGGGGTTGAAGAACGCCGAGAAGTCCATCGTCCGGTAAAGGGCGTCCGCCTGGGCTGCGAGCGAGGGCTCCGCCTCGCGGACGATGCGCAGCGCCGAGGCGAGCCAGCCGTTGTCCACGGTGCTGAGGAACGGATGCACCGGATCGCCGGAGTCGGGCCACGTCGTGAGCGTGGCGCCCGTCGCGGGGTCGTACCAGTTGTAGTACATGCCGCTGGCGTCATTTCGCTCCAGCGTCTCGAGGGTGTCGAGAGTCGTCGCGATGCGTTCGCGCGCCTCGTCGGCGCCGATGATGCCGAGGTCGCGGGCCGTCACGGCCGACCAGAGGTAGCCGCCGATGTTGGTGGGCGACGTGTAGGCGCCGACGGTCTGCAGATCGCCCGTGACGTTGTCGGAGGGCAGCCCCGTGGACTCGTCCGTCATGGCGTCGAGGGACGCCCAGGTGTCCTCCGCCCACCGCTGCAGCGTCTCGTTGCCCGGTCTGCCGCCGCCGTCACCCTCACCGCCGGCCGCCTGGGCCGATCCGCCGACCGCTTGGGCGGATCCGCCGACCACCAGTCCCGCGACCACCAAACCGGCCGCCGCCGCCGTGCTCACCCATCGCTTCATCGCGCTCTCCTCGTCGAAAGCGGCTCCGTCGGGCGGAACCGTCGGTGCGCAAAACCTTACACGCGGCAGGTATTGGCGGAACCCGCGGCATCCGGTCTCTCATGCGCTTCTCACGCGACGCAACGCACCCCGCGCCCGTTGCTCAGAACAGGTGTTCTGGCGCACGCAGGACGATCCGCCCAAGATCCTCCTGTCTCCGCCAGAACACCTGTTCTCGGCGAACCGGCGTGGCGACCCCGCGCCCGCACGGCCTCAGCGCGGAGCGTGCGCCTCGAGGAACTCGTACACGTCGGTCGTGTCGACGCCGGGGAACGACCCGGTCGGCAGTGTCGCGAGCAGGGTGCGAGGGGTGCGCACGTTCGGCCACGACTGCTCGCGCCAGGCGGCTTCGAGCTCGGCCGGGGCACGGCGGCAGCACGCCTCGACCGAGTGGGTCGACACGCCGCGGTTGGGGGTGTCGCGGCCCAGGAACCACTTCGTGTCGTCGAACCGCACGCCGACGCTCACCGAGTGCGCGCCTTCGCTCGACAGCTCGACGCGCGCCGTGCACCAGTACGTGCCGTTACCCGTGTCGGTGTACTGGTAGTACGGGTTGAAGTGGTCGTCGACGTCGAAGACGACGCGCGAGGTCCACTTGCGGCAGCACATCTGCCCTTCGATCGCGCCCAGGCGGTCGGTGGGGAAGTTGACGTCGTCGTTCTCGTACACCTTCGTGATCACGCCCGACTCGTGCACCTTGAGGAAGTGCACCGGCAGACCCAGGTGCATGGTCGCGAGGTTGGTGAAGCGGTGCGCCGCAGTCTCGTATGACACCGAGTAGGCGTCGCGGAGATCCTCGATCGAGATCGAACGGTCCTTCTTCGCCTCCTGCAGGAACGGCACCGCGTGCGCCTCGGGGATCAGCAGGGCTCCGGTGAGGTAGTTCGTCTCCACGCGCTGGCGCAGGAAGTCGGCGTACGAGGTCGGCTCGCGGTGTCCGAGGATGCGGCTCGACAGGGCCTGCAGCACCGCCGTGCGCGGGTCGCCCTTGGTCGTGAGGCGGCTCGAGAGGTACAGGCGGCCGTTCTTGATGTCGGCGACCGATCGGGTCGTCTGCGGCAGATCGGGCACGTAGTGCAGCGTGAAGCCCAGATGGGCGGCGATATCGGATGCCGTGCGCTGCGTCAGCGGACCGCCCGGGTGGTCGACGGCGTCGAGGATTCGCCGCGCCTGCTGCTCCAGCTCGGCGAAGTAGTTGTTCTGCGTGCGCATGAGCCTGCGCAGCGCCACGTTCGCGCGACGCGCCTCCTCCGGGGTGGCGGCGCGCTCGTCGCGGAGGCGCTCGATCTCACCCTGCAGCGCCAGCATCGCCTTGAGGGCCTCGGTCGGGACCGTCTTGCCGATGCGGAACGGCGGGATGCCGAGGGCCTGGAACGTCTGGCCGCGCATCGCCCGCTCGAGCGAGATCTCGAGCGTCGCGCGCTCGTCGAGCGGTTCGGACTCGAGGATCGCCTCGATCGACGAGCCGAGCGCCCGTGCGATCGCCTGGAGCAGCGTGAGCTTGGGCTCGCGCCGGCCGTTCTCGATCATCGACAGCTGGCTGGGCGCGCGCTCGACAGCGGCGGCGAGCTCTTCGAGCGTCATGCCGCGGTCGGTGCGCAGCTGCCGGATGCGGCGGCCGATGGTGAGGGGATCCACCTCTTCATCGTCGGGGACTTCACCGCGCAACTCGGGTGTGAACGTCGTCGTCATGGGCCGATTCTGTCACGAAAACAGAAATCTTCGAAAACTTCACACCCTGAATCGTCGGGTTCGACCCCCGAACTTCACCGCAGAGTGGTGTCACGACATACCGACGGTTGATCCAGAACGCGGATCACGGGATGCCCCGACCGGCCCACACGCCGGGTGCGACATCCCTCCATCACTCAGCACACTCGTTCATAGGAAGACAGGGACATGACACCTGCAACCGCCACCCCGATGCGTACGCGCACCGGACCCATCCCCACCCAGATCCACGAGCCGTCGATCGAGATCGCCGGCCGCATGCAGCCCCGGTACGACGAGGTCCTCACCCCCGAGGCCATCGCGTTCCTCACCGAGCTGCACCAGCGCTTCGGCGCCCGCCGGCACGACCGCCTCGCCGACCGCATGCGCCGCCGCTTCGAGATCGGCAACGGGCACGACCCGCAGTTCCGCGACGACACCCGGCACATCCGAGAGGATGCCGAGTGGACCGTCGCGGGCGCAGGTCCCGGGCCTCGAGGACCGCCGCGTCGAGATCACGGGTCCGACCGACCCGAAGATGACGATCAACGCGCTCAACTCCGGCGCCAAGGTGTGGCTCGCCGACCAGGAGGACGCCACCAGCCCCACCTGGAAGAACGTCATCGAAGGCCAGCTGAGCCTGCGCGACGCCATCCGCGGCGAGCTCTCGTTCACCAGCCCCGAGGGCAAGCGGTACGAGGTCACGGCCACCGAGACCCCCACCATCGTCATGCGGCCGCGCGGCTGGCACCTGCCCGAGCAGCACATCCGCTTCACCGACCGCACCGGCCGCACGATGGCCGCGTCGGGGTCGCTCGTGGACTTCGGGCTGTACTTCTTCCACAACGCCGAGCGGCTGATCGCGAACGGCCGCGGGCCCTACTTCTACATCGCCAAGCTCGAGTCGAGCGAGGAGGCGAAGCTGTGGGACGACGTCTTCACCTTCAGCGAGAAGTACATCGGGATCCCGCACGGCACCATCCGGGCGACCGTGCTGATCGAGACCCTGCCGGCGGCGTTCGAGATGGAGGAGATCCTCTTCGAGCTGCGCGACCACTGCGCGGGCCTGAACGCCGGCCGCTGGGACTACATCTTCTCGATCATCAAGAACTACCGCGGCCGCGGTGCGCGCTTCGTGCTGCCCGACCGCAGCGAGGTCACGATGACCGTGCCGTTCATGCGCTCGTACACCGAGCTGCTCGTGCAGACGTGCCACAAGCGCGGCGCCTTCGCGATCGGCGGCATGAGCGCCTTCATCCCGAACCGCCGCGACCCCGAGGTGACCGCGACGGCGTTCGAGAAGGTCGCCGCCGACAAGAAGCGCGAGGCCGGCGACGGCTTCGACGGCACGTGGGTGGCCCACCCCGACCTGATCCCGGTCGCGCGGGCGGAGTTCGACGCGGTGCTGGGCGATCGCCCGAACCAGCTCGACCGTCAGCGTCCCGAGGTGCACGTGAGCTCGGCCGACCTGATCGACGTGCACATCGGGCGTCCGGTCACGGCGGCGGGCGTGCACGCGAACGTGTCGGTGGCCATCCGCTACCTCGAGGCGTGGCTGCGTGGCCTGGGCGCCGTGGCGATCGACAACCTCATGGAGGATGCCGCGACCGCCGAGATCTCGCGCTCGCAGGTGTGGCAGTGGATCCACCAGGACCGCACCACCGACGACGGCACCGCGATCACCCGCGAGTACGTCGAGGGCCTGATCACTCAGGTGCTGGGCGAGGTCGAGCGTCGCGAGGGCGACCGCTTCGACGACGCGGCGGAGATCTTCCGCGATGTCGCCCTCGGCCAGGACTTCCCGGCGTTCCTGACGTTGCCGGCCTACTCGCGCTTCCTGATCGAGACCGACTGACGCGTCATCCGTGTCCCGATTTCCCCCGCTTGCGACCGCGCGAGCGGTGGAGATCGGGACAGGAAGACCGCTTCTCGGGACACGAACCCCTACTGCAAAGGACACACCATGACCGCCTACAACGACGACATCGAAGCCATCCAGGCGCTCAAGGAGCTGCACGGCTCCAGCTGGGACGCCATCGACCCCGAGTCCGCCGCCCGCATGCGGGCGCAGAACCGCTTCCGCACGGGACTCGAGATCGCCCAGTACACGGCCGACATCATGCGCCGCGACATGGCGGAGTACGACGCCGACTCGTCGGTGTACACCCAGTCGCTCGGCGTCTGGCACGGCTTCATCGGGCAGCAGAAGCTGATCTCGATCAAGAAGCATCTCAAGAGCACGAACAAGCGCTACCTCTACCTGTCGGGCTGGATGGTCGCCGCGCTCCGCTCGGAGTTCGGCCCGCTCCCCGACCAGTCGATGCACGAGAAGACCTCCGTGCCTGCGCTCATCGAGGAGCTCTACACCTTCCTGCGCCAGGCCGACGCCCGCGAGCTCGACCTGCTGTTCACCCAGCTCGACGGGGCACGTGCTGCCGGCGACGAGACCGCGGTGGAGTTCATCCAGTCGCAGATCGACAACTACGAGACCCACGTGGTGCCGATCATCGCCGACATCGACGCCGGCTTCGGCAATCCCGAGGCGACCTACCTCCTCGCGAAGAAGATGATCGAGGCGGGCGCCTGCGCGATCCAGATCGAGAACCAGGTCTCGGACGAGAAGCAGTGCGGCCACCAGGACGGCAAGGTCACCGTCCCGCACGAGGACTTCATCGCGAAGCTCAACGCGGTCCGCTACGCGTTCCTCGAGCTCGGCATCGAGAACGGCATCATCGTCGCCCGCACCGACTCGCTCGGCGCCGGCCTCACCCAGAAGCTCGCGGTCACGCAGCAGCCGGGCGATCTCGGCGACCAGTACAACTCCTTCCTCGACGTCGAAGAGATCTCGGAGGGCGATCTGGGCAACGGCGACGTGGTGATCAAGCGCGACGGCAGGCTGCTGCGCCCGAAGCGCCTCGCCAGCAACCTGTACCAGTTCCGCCCCGGGACCGGTGAGGAGCGCGTCGTGCTCGACTGCATCACGTCGCTGCGCAACGGTGCCGACCTGCTGTGGATCGAGACGGAGAAGCCGCACGTGGAGCAGATCGCCGGCATGGTCGACGCGATCCGCAAGGAGATCCCGAACGCGAAGCTCGTCTACAACAACAGCCCGTCGTTCAACTGGACGCTCAGCTTCCGCCAGCAGGCCTACGACCTGCTCGCAGAGCGGGGCGAGGATGTCTCGGCCTACGACCGCGGCGACCTGATGAACGTCGACTACGACGACACCGAGCTCGCGCGGCTGGCCGACGAGAAGATCCGCACGTTCCAGCGCGAGGGCTCCGCGCGCGCCGGGATCTTCCACCACCTCATCACGCTCCCGACCTACCACACGGCGGCGCTGTCGACCGATGACCTGGCCAAGGGCTACTTCGGCGACGAGGGGATGCTCGCGTACGTGAAGGGTGTGCAGCGTCGCGAGATCCGCGAGGGCATCGCCACGGTCAAGCACCAGAACATGGCGGGAAGCGACATCGGCGACAACCACAAGGAGTACTTCGCCGGCGAGGCGGCCCTCAAGGCCGGCGGTCAGCACAACACGATGAACCAGTTCAGCTGACGCCACTTCGCTGGGCCCCAGAGAACGACGGATGCCGCGACCCCGCCGGGTCGCGGCATCCGTCGTCTTCTGCGGGGTGGACTCGCCGGCTGAGCGGTCGGCATGGCTCTTTTCCGTCGAGCGCCGAGCACTTTTGGAGAGGTCGATTTAACTTTTGCTTGACCGACAATCAAAAGTCTCGGTAGGGTCCGACCAACTCTCGATGTCGAGAGCCCCTCGAGCCCTCGCGGGCCACCCCACCGAAGGACGAAGATGTTCGCTCACGTGACTGGCCGCGCTCTGCGGCTGGCCGCCGTCATCGCAGCCGCGGCAACAGGTGCCGCCACGCTGACCTTGGCGGGACTCCCGACGCCGGCAGCGGCGCATCCGGGACACGGCCACATCCTGCTGTACACCGAAGCGCCTGCCGGCCCCTGGCACGACGCCGCGATCGCCGAGGCGACGCCGAAGATCAAGGCCGCGCTCGAGGCGAAGGGCATCGCCGTCACGGTCGATGCCGACTCCTCCGAGTTCACCGACGAGGGCCTCGCGCCGTTCGACGCCATCGTGGCCTTCCAGATCAACGGCAACCCGTGGACGGATGCCGAGAAGGCCGCCCTGGAGCGGTGGATGGCCGCGGGGAACGGCATCGCCGCCGTGCACAACGCCCTCGACATGCGCGGCGGATACGCGTGGTGGGACGGCATGGTCGGCTCGCTGATGCCGGGACACGCTCCCACCGGCACCGACCCGGGCCCGTCGGGTGTGGTCCGCCTCGAGGATCACGCGCACCCCTCGACCGAGCACTTCGGCGACGACCCGGCCACCGCGAATCTCGACGAAACCCTGACCCGATGGACCCGCAACGACGAGTGGTACAACTTCTCGAACAACGTGCGGGGCACCGCCCACGTACTCGCGACGATGGACGAGTCCACCTACAGCGGCGGGACCATGGGCTATGACCACCCGATCTCGTGGTGCAAGCCCTACGAGGGCGGCCGCTTCTGGGGCACGGCGCTCGGCCACTTCCCGTCGCACTACGACGACGCCGCCTTCATGCAGCACCTCGTCGGCGGCGTCGAGTACGTCGCCGGCCTGAAGGACGGCGACTGCGGCGGCACCGTGTGGGGCAACTACGAGCGCGTCCCGCTCGACGAGAACACGTCGGCGCCGTACGCCATCGACGTGGCCGACGACGGCCGCGTGTTCTATACCGAGCTCGTCCGCGGCCAGCTGCGGATGTACGACCCCGCGACCCAGGACGTCACCACGGTGCTCACGCTGCCGGTCTACTCCGGGGGTGAGGACGGTCTGCTCGGCGTCGCGCTGCATCCGGACTTCCTCGACAACGGCCATGTCTTCCTCTACCGATCGCCCAAGAGTGCGAACGAGTCCGACCCCGCCAACTTCTGGAGCGTCGTGTCGCGGTTCACGATGGTGAACGGCGCGATCGACCCGGCGACCGAGAAGGAGATCATCCGGGTCCCCGCACGTCGCGAGCCCGACGAGCCCGGCCACACGGGCGGAGGTCTCGACTTCGATGCGCAGGGCAACCTGTACATCGGCGTCGGCGACGACGTGAACCCGCACTCCGAGCCTTCCGGCGGCTACGCCCCGCTCTCGGAGCGCGACGGCACGTTCCACGATGCCCGAGCGACGTCGGCCAACACGAACGACCTGCGCGGCAAGCTCCTGCGCATCACGCCCAGCGCCGACGGTTCGGGGTACACGGTGCCCGAGGGGAACCTGTTCCCCGAGGCCGAGGACGCCGGCCGCGACAAGACCCTGCCCGAGATCTATGCGATGGGCTTCCGCAACCCGTTCCGCTTCTCGGTCGACCAGGAGACCGGCTGGGTGAGCATGGCGGACTACTCCCCCGACAACAGCACCGACGCCCCCGCGACGCGCGGCCCTGCCGGCATCGCCGAGTGGAACCTGATCAAGACCCCGGGCAACTACGGCTGGCCGCTGTGCATGGGCGACAACGAGCCCTTCCGCGACGTCGACTACCGCACCAGCCCGGTCACCGTCGGCGGATTCTTCGACTGCGCGAACCCGGTGAACGACTCGATCCGCAACACCGGACTGACCAACCTGCCGCCCGCGCGCGCCGCCGACATGTTCTACGGCTACAAGCGGTCGTCCGTGCCCTCGGTGATCCCGCAGGGCGGTGGCCTGGCCCCGATGGGCGGACCGTTCTACCACTACGACGAGGCCTCGACGTCGGACACGAAGTTCCCCGCGTCGTGGGACGACAAGGCGTTCTTCTACGAGTGGGCTCGCAACGACATGTACTCGATCCAGCTGAAGGAGCCGGCCGCCGGCTCGGGCAGCCAGGTCGAGAAGGTCAACCCCTTCCTGCCGACGACCGCCTTCAGCGCGCCGATCGACTCCAAGTTCGGAACCGACGGGTCGATGTACGTCCTGGACTGGGGCGGCGGATTCGGACGCGACAACCCGAATTCCGGTCTCTACCGGGTCGACTACATCTCGGGCTCGCGCTCCCCGATCGCCGACATCCAGGTCGACGCGGACACCGGACCTGCGCCGCTGACCGTGGCGTTCGACGGATCGGGTTCACTCGACCCCGAGGAGGCCACGCTCACCTATGCGTGGGACTTCGACGGCGACGGCACGACCGACACCACCGGCGCGACCGCCACGCACACCTACACCGAGGTCGGCGTCTACACCGCGCGCCTGACGGTGACCGACCCGCTCGGCAAGACCGGCACCACCACCGTGCCGATCACGGTCGGGAACACCCGCCCGTCGGTCTCGTTCGACCTTCCGCCGAACGGATCGTTCTTCGACTTCGGGGACGAGCTCTCGTACCGCGTCGAGGTGAGCGATCCGGAGGACCCGTCGATCGATCCCGCCGGAGTGATCGTCACGCCCGCGCTGGGTCACGACGAGCACGCCCACCCGCTGGTCGGCGCTCCCGGCCTCGAGGGGAGCCACACCACGAGCCTCGGCGGCCACGCGCCGGACGAGAACATCTTCTACGCGTTCGACGCCCGCTACACCGACGGCGGCGCCAACGGGCAGCCGACGCTGACCGGGGACGACACCACCGTGACCTTCCCCAAGCTCCGCCAGGCGGAGTGGTTCGACGCGAAGTCGTCGTCGGCGACCGTGGCCGCGGGCCGCGACGCCGCCGGCGGCGGTCAGGTCGTCGTCGGCAAGGACGGCGCGTGGATCCGCTTCGAGCCGGTCAACTTCCACCGCATCGACGAGTACGTGCTGCGCGTGCAGTCGACGTCAGGTGAGGGCTCGATCGAGCTCCGCGACGGCAGCCCGACGGGCGAGCTGATCGCGACGGCCGCGGTGCCCGACACCGGCGCCCAGTACTACCGGGACGTCGCGATCGACGTGAGCGGCCTCGGCGACCGGACGCTGGACCTCTACCTCGTCTTCACCGGCGAGTCCGACATCAAGCTCAACTTCACGGAGGCCATCGGACAGGGATCCTCGCCCGCGGCGGCGCCGTCGGTCGCGATCACGGCTCCCGAGCAGGGCGACCAGTTCGATCCGGGCGCGACCGTGGCCGTGACCGCGACCGCAGCCGACACGGACGGCGACGTCACCGGCGTCCGGTTCCTGGTCGACGGGCAGAGCATCGGCGAAGACACCACCGCGCCGTACGCCGTGGACTGGACGACGCCGACCGCGGAAGGGCTCTACCACCTCACCGCGGTCGCGACCGATGACGACGGCAGGACCAAGACCTCGCGGTCGGTGGTCGTGCAGGTCGGCGAGCTGTTCGGAGACCTGCTGCCGTTCACGAACGTCGACGGTCAGTTCGAGCGCCTGTCTGCGGGGCAGTTCCGCATCACAGGCGCCGGCGACGACACGTGGCAGGGCGTCGACGAGTACTCGACGCTGTACCAGCCCTCCGGCGGTGACGCCGAGTGGGAGGCGGTGGTCGAGGTCGAGTCGCACACGCTGACGAACGGCGCCGCGAAGGCGGGGCTCATCGTGCGCAACGACATGACTCAGCCCGGTGTCTCGCCCGGCTACGCGATGGTCGCACTGCGTCCCTCGGGGGGAGTGGAGTTCCTCACGGATCCCGACGGCAACGGACAGCTGAACGCCTCGGTGCAGGGCGGGACGAGCAGTACGCCCAAGTGGCTCAAGCTCCGCCGCGACGCCGACGGGCACTCTGCGTACTGGTCGAACGACGGCACGACCTGGACACAGGTCGGCGCCGAGGTGGCGCTCGCCGGGGCCGCGGCCACCCAGGACATCGGCTTCTTCGAGATGTCGCACGAGGCCGCGGCCAAGAGCGCGACGTTCTCGGGCTTCGCGATCGACACCGATCCGGCCGGTCCGCCGGTCGCACTGCCGAGCGACCCGCTCACGTGCGTCGCCGGCCCGGTGTCGGACGACTTCGACGACGCGAACCTGTCGGCGAAGTGGGCGCTGCGCTTCGATCCCGCCAAGCCGATCACGCAGTCGGGGGGCTCGCTGAACCTGCCGGTCACCACCGGCGACATCAACGAGGCCTCGACCGGACCGGTGAGCTTCGCCGGCCAGCCGGTTCCCGCCGGGGACTGGACCGCCGATGCGAAGATCACCCTCGCGCACAGCTCGCATTGGCAATGGGCCGGACTCGTCGTGCACCAGAGCGACAACGAGTACAACAAGCTCGCGTTCGTGCGCAACAGCAACGGCGGCCGGTTCCTCGAGTTCCAGACCGAGACCGCCGGCGCCCGGAGCACCCACGGGTCGCCGACCCTCCCGGGCACCTTCGGAACGACGATCCACCTGCGGCTGGTCAACACCGGCGGCACGCTGACGGCGGCCTACTCGGCCGACGGCACGACGTGGACGGCGATCCCGGGCTCGGTGGCGATCAAGTCCGGCGCGAAGCTCGGCATCATGGCGGCCGGCGATCTCGGAACGACCCCGCAGGTCGCGACCGTGGACTCGTTCACCGTCACGCCCGACAAGCCCGCACCGGCCTTCGAGCCCGACGACGAGTTCGACGGCACGGCGCTGGACGGATGCCGGTGGGCCGAGTCCGTGCGCTACAACTCCCACAAGGAGTCGGTGGCGAATGGGCACCTCGTGATCGAAACCGAGCCAGGCGACATCAACGGAGGCAACCCGATCTCGCCGCGCAACTTCGTGCTGCAGGAAGCTCCGGCCGGCGACTGGGTCGCGGAGGCGAAGTTCGAGGCGCCGCTGAAGCATCGGTGGCAGCTCGCGGGCCTGCTGATGTACGGCGACGACGACAACTACGCCAAGGCGGATGTCGTGGCCTACAACAATCCGGGATCGCCGGTGGATCTGCGCGCCGAGCTGGCGGCGGAGAAGAACGGCACGGGTGTGGCGGGCGGCGACATGATCGACGTCGAGAACGCCACCGAAAGCGGCTACTGGTGGATCCGCGTGACGAAGACGGGCTCGCAGTACACCGCGGCCGTCAAGGGCAGCGCGGGCGTGGACTGGACCCCGATCGGCGACGGACTGGCCTACGACGGTCCGCTCAACGCCCTGGGTCTCATGGCGATCGGGCCGCAGCAGGAGGAGCCCGTCGCGGTGAAGTTCGACTACTTCCACCTCGACCCGGCGACGCCGGCAGACACCACCGCCCCGACGTCCAGCCTCACGTGGGCCCCGGCGCAGCCGGACGGGGCGGACGGCTGGTATGTCGCCGCACCGTCATTCACGGTGGCATCCGACGACGGAGCCGGCAGCGGCGTGGCCGTGGTGGAGTTCAGCCTCGACGGCGGCACGACGTGGACGGCGTACAGCGGGCCGGTGCCGGTGTCGGGGGACGGCGAGCACACCGTCCAGTTCCGGGCCACCGACGAAGCGGGCAACGTCGAGGCGGCGCAGTCCGCGTCGGTGAAGGTCGACACGGTGGCACCGGTCACCGCCGCCACCACCACCCCCACGCAGGGCGGGGTGACCGTCACGCTGAGTGCGAGCGACGAGACATCGGGCGTCGCACGCACCGAGGTGAGCATCGACGGAGGTGACTGGGCACCGTACACGGAGCCGGTGACGGTGACCGGCGACGGGGATCACACCGTCGCCTACCGCTCCGTCGATCGCGCCGGCGTGGTCGAGACCGAGAAGTCTGCGGTCTTCCAGGTCGACGCCAAGGGCCCGACCATCGTCGTCACCGGGCTCGCGGACGGCGCGACCTACGGCGATGCCGAGAGCCTGGCCCTCGCGTGGTCGGCGACCGACGGCTCGGGTGTCGGGTCGATGTCGGCCGCCCTCGACGGCCAGGCGGTCGAGCCTGGCACCGTGGCACTGCACACGCTGGCACTCGGCGGTCACATCCTCGAGGTGCGGGCGGTGGACACGGCCGGCAACGCCTCGACGGTGACGCTCGGCTTCACGGTCGACACGTCGATCGTGGATCTGCGCAGCCATCTGCGGCGCCAGCTGGCGGAGGGCGTACTCTCGGTCAAGGTGTTCGGGGACCTCGACAAGATCCTGTCGCAGGCGGAGGTAGCGCTCGCGTCGGGCAACGCCGACAAGACGCGGAAGGCACTGCAGTCGTTCGTGAAGACGGCGTCGAAGTCGGTGCGCGACGCCGCTGCCCGCGATCTCCTGGTGCGCGACGCGGAGTGGGTGGCCGCCGGGCTGTGATCAGCGGCCGCTGACATCGCAGCGCCCGTGCCGGTTCATCCGGCACGGGCGCTGCGGTCTCTGTGGTTCAGCGTCCCGCGCAGCCGACCGCTGTCCGGCCCGCGACCGAGATGCGCCGGACACCCGCACGTTCGGTTGCCCGGCGGCTGCTCACCCGAGGAGGCCGCGCTCCATCGCGAGCGTCACGGCGCGCGTGCGGTCGGCGACGTCGAGCTTCTCGAAGACCTTCAGCAGGTGCGTCTTGACCGTGGACTCGCCGATGCCGAGCGTCACCGCGATCTGCTTGTTGCTCTGGCCGGTCGCGACGAGCCGCAGCACGTCGAGCTCCCGCGCCGTGAGCACGGCTGCCGGCTCGGGCCGCCGCATCCGCTCGACCAGGCGCACCGCGACCTGCGGCGAGAGGGCGGACTGGCCGGCTGCCACCGAGCGGATGCCGGCGACGATCTCGGCCTGCGGCGCGGCCTTCAGCAGGTACCCCGAGGCGCCCGCCTCGATGGCCGCGAGGATCTGGTCGTCGGATTCGTAGGTCGTGAGGATCAGCACGCGTGGCGCCGGATCGCCGGCCTCTCCCCCGGCGATCCGCGCGGTCGCGGCGACACCGTCGACGTGGGGCATGCGCAGGTCCATCAGGACCACGTCGGGACGCGTCGCCCCGGCGAGCCGCACGGCTTCGTCCCCGTCGGATGCCTCGGCCACGACCTCGAAGCCGGGCTCGTCCGAGAGCAGGCCCGAGAGTCCGGCGCGTACCACCGGGTGGTCGTCGGCGATGAGCAGCCGGATCATGCGGCGCCTCCTGCGACATCGTCCACGGCGTCCTGCCGTGCGGTGGGAAGGTGCACGCGCAGCGACGTGCCCCGCCCCGCCGTCGAGTCGACCTCGAAGGTGCCGCCGGCCAGCGCCACGCGCTCCCGCATGCCGTCGAGGCCGAACCCCGCGCCGGGCGAGGCCGGCTCGAACCCGCGGCCGTCGTCGGCGACCTCGAGGGCCGCGCCGCCCCCGGCCTCCACGCGGACGCGCACCTGCACCCGGTCTGCAGCGGCATGCTTCGAGGCGTTCGACAGCGCCTCCTGCAGGCAGCGCAGGAGCACGACCTGCGTCTCGCGATCGAGCTCGCCCGCCGCATCCGCGGTGTCGAGCTCGATCGCGGCACGACCCTGCGCGCGGAAGCGCTCCACCAGCCGCTCGACCGCAGCGGCGAAGGCCGGCTCGCCGGGCACGGCGGCCGTGCGGGCGACGAGCGCCCGGGCCTCCCCCAGAGCGTCGCGGGCGACCTGTTCGACCGTCGCGATCGTCGCGGCCGCGGCATCCGTCTGTCCCTCGCGCGACTGCCGGCCGGCGCGTTCCGCGAAGATCACGAGGCCGGCCAGCGTCTGTGCGAGGGTGTCGTGGATGTCGCGGGCGAGTCGCTCTCGCTCGGCCGACGCGCCGCGCTCGCGGCTGAGCGCCTTCACCTGTCCCTGCGCGGCGGTGAGCTCGGAGAGCAGACGCTCGCGCTCCTCGCCGTACTCGGCGATGCGGGCGATCCACAGGCCGATGGCGATCGCGAACGCCAGGGAGAAGACAGCGGTCGTCGCGCCGGCCAGCACCGAATCGGCATCGGCGCCGTTGCCGATGATCACGCCCACGAACACGCTGCCGGCGATCACGGCGGATCCGCCGACCCCCCGCCGTCGCGAGTCACCGATCACCCACACGAGCGGGTAGGCGAGCGTCTGCAGCATGGCCATGAAGGGCGCGGCGCCGACGCCGATCCCCACGGCGACCGCTGCCACGGAGAGGAACGCGGGGTACCGCCACGCTGCCCGCGGCGGCTCGACGGCGGCGCGCCCGATGACGGCGTAACCCGCCACGAAGAGCACGATCGCGGCGAGACTCACCGCGGTGCGTGCGGGCGTGGGCGGCGTGAAGAGGAACACCACCGCGAGCGTGATCACGCTCGCCACGATGGCGACGATCGCATCCCACCGCCGCTCACTCAACATGCTCCGCCACCCTCGCTTCCCTGCGTCCGTGTCCCCCGCCCCGCGTCGGACCTGCCAGGGCACGCACCGTCAGGCTACGCGGCGCGAGCCGCCACGCGCTCGGTGCGCGCCGGGCTCCGCGACGGTCGGGCAGGGTCAGGCATCGCGGCGCATCCACCGGAAGGTGACGCGGGAGAGCACCAGGCCCACGACGAGCCAGACGGCGAGCGCGATCGCGACGCCCGCGAGGTCCCATTCGCCGTTCTGCTCGAGCGCCGCGTACTCCTCGGGCAGGAAGACCGCGCGCATGCCCTGAGCCATCCACTTGAGCGGGAACAGTCCGGCGACGTTCTGGAGCCACTCCGGCAGCTGCGAGAACGTCAGGTACACGCCGGAGATGAACTGCAGCGCGAGCGCGATCGGCACGACCACGGCCGTCGCGCTCTTGCCGGTCCGCGGCACGGCCGACAGGGCCACGCCGAGGAGCGCCGACGTGGTGATGCCCAGCACGAACACCCAGGCGAACGTCGCCCAGCTCTCGGCGGAGGTCGGAAGCTCCACGCCCAGCACGAGCGATGCGAAGACCAGCAGCAGCGCGGACTGCAGCACACCGGTCACGAGGACCTGCCCGATCTTGCCGAGGAAGTAGCTCACCGGCGACAGCGGCGTGCCGCCGAGACGCTTGAGCATGCCCTCGGAGCGCTCGATGGCGATGTCCATCGCGAGGTTCTGAAAGCCCGACAGCAGCAGGCCCGCGGCGATCATGCCCGGCAGGTAGAGCTGCGCCATCGGGATGGCCGGCACGCCCGGGGCGATCTGCACGTCGCCGTCCGAACCGAAGGCGACGCTGAACAGCCCCAGCATGAAGATCGGGAACAGGAACGTGAAGAACAGCGTGTCGCCCGAGCGGAAGTACTGCACCAGCTCGAACCGGGCGCGCCACACGCCCACTGCGAAGACGCTGCGCCGTCGTGCGTGACGCCGCGTCGGCACCGGCCTGCTCGGCGACGTGCTCCGGGTCGTGGTGCTCATCGCTCTTCCCCTCCGATCGCGACGGCATCGCCGATGCTGTCGACGGTCCCCACGACCCCTCCACGCGCCGCTGGCGCGTCGCGCGGAGCCTCTGGCCGCGTGGGCCCGGCCTCGGCTTCGGCGACGAGCGCCAGGTAGATGTCCTCGAGACTCGGCCGCACGATCTCGAGCTCGTCGGGCGCGCCACCGAGCCGGGCGGCCAGCGCCGTGGCGAACCCGAACGGGTCGGCGGTGCGCTCCTGCCGCGGCATCCCCTGTTCGTGCCACTTCACGATCGGCATCCGTGCCTCATCGCCGCCGAACCCCGCGACCGGACCGATCGCACGCATGCGCCCCGCCGCGATGACCCCGACGCGATCGGCGAGCTGCGCGGCCTCGTCGAGGTAGTGCGTGGTGAGCACGATCGTGGTGCCCTCGGCCTGCAGACCGCGGATGAGGTCCCAGAACTCCCGGCGCGCGTGCGGATCGAACCCCGTCGTCGGCTCGTCCAGGAACAGCAGCTCGGGCCGGCCGATGATGCCGAGCGCGACATCGACCCGCCGCTGCTGCCCGCCCGAGAGCTTCGAGATGCGTGTCTTCGCCTGGGGCTGCAGGCCCACCGCCGCGATCACCTCGTCGACGTCGCGCGGGTTCGGGTAGAACCCCGCGAACTGCCGCAGCTGCTCGCGCACCGTCGCCAGACCGGACTGCCCGGTCGACTGCAGCACGATGCCGAGCCGAGCCTTGAGATCGAGACCGCCCGTCGCCGGGTCGACCCCGAGCACCTCGACGTCACCGCCCGTCCGACGCCGGTACCCCTCGAGGATCTCGACCGTCGTCGACTTGCCCGCCCCGTTCGGCCCGAGCAGCGCGAATGTCTCGCCCCGCTCGATCTCGAACGACACGCCGTCGACGACGGCTCGGTCGCCGTACGTCTTCCGCAGGTCGTGCACCCGTACCGCGACCTCGCCCGCACCCTCAGCCATCTGCATGCCCCCAGCCTCGCCGCCGCGGCGGCCCGAGGCCAGCGGTCATCCGCTGGAGCAGGCATCCCCCATTCGGTGGATGCCGGCCCGCGGCTCACCGGGAGCGGATCACGTCCGGGTCAGCGCCCGGGAACCGGGGTGGGGACGGCTACGCCGGCCGCGGCATCCGCTCGCTCTTCGGCGCGGAGCAGGCGCTGCCCATGGATGCCGCCCGCAAGCGCCCAGGCGAGCAGCCAGACGCCCGACCCGATGGTGATGATGGCGGCGGCGCGCAGTCCCGCCTCCGGATCGAGCAGGACGACGAGGGCGATGAGCGACAGCACGCCCCCGACGATCGCGCCGGTGGCGCCGACCCTGGTGAGCATGCAGCCGCGCGCCAGCCACCACGCGATCCCGCCCGCTATGACGAGCACGAGGGCGAGCACGACGGCTCCCCAGATCCAGGCGTCCACGAGGCACAGGCTACCGCCCACCGGCACGGCCCGGAAGGGCACGCTCCACGCAATGGGACGGGCGCCGCTCGCGTCGCGCGGACGGCGCAGTTCGCATCGTGCGAATGGCGCAGCTCGCGTCGCGCGGACAGCGCAGTTCGCATCGTGCGAATGGCGCAGCTCGCGTCGCGCGGATGGCGCCGCGCCATGGCCTCGAGCGCCGCTCACGGGCGCAAGGCGCCGCGCGCCGGACGCTCCGTCGCGCCCGCTGCGCGATCGCGCACAGTCCCGGGCCGCACGGGCGTGATTGGCCGCTGACCACGAGGCGCGCTCGGACTACGCTCGAACCGTGACAGAACGCGCCCCGCTCACCCGTACGCCCTCGCTCTCCCGCAAGCTCAGCGCCATCGCCGAGTCGGCGACCCTCAAGGTCGATGCCAAGGCCAAGGCCCTGCAGGCCGCCGGCCGACCGGTCATCTCGTATGCGGCCGGCGAGCCCGATTTCGCGACGCCGCAGTTCATCGTGGATGCCGCCGCCGAGGCGCTGCACAACCCCGCCAACTTCCGCTACACGCCCGCCGCGGGTCTGCCGGTCCTGCGCGAGGCGATCGCCGCGAAGACGCTGCGCGACTCCGGCCTCGAGGTCGACCCGTCGCAGATCATCGTCACGAACGGCGGCAAGCAGGCCGTCTACCAGGCCTTCCAGACCGTGGTGAACCCCGGCGACGAGGTGCTGCTGCCGGCGCCGTACTGGACGACCTACCCCGAGGCGATCGCGCTGGCCGACGGCATCCCCGTCGAGGTCTTCGCCGGCGCCGACCAGCACTACAAGGTGACCGTCGAGCAGCTCGAGGACGCGCGCACCGATCGCACGGTGGCGCTCGTGTTCGTCTCACCGTCGAACCCGACCGGATCGGTGTACACGCTGGAAGAGACGCGGGCGATCGGCGAATGGGCCGTCGAGCACGGCATCTGGATCATCACCGACGAGATCTACCAGAACCTCGTCTACGCGCCCGACGGCTCGGACGCGCCGGTGAAGGCCGTCTCGATCGTGGAGGCGGTTCCGGATGCCGCGGCCCAGACGATCCTCGTCAACGGCGTCGCGAAGACCTACGCGATGACCGGCTGGCGGCTGGGCTGGATGGTCGGGCCGAAGGAGGCGATCAAGATCGCCGGCAACCTGCAGTCGCACCTGTGCTCGAACGTCAACAACATCGCGCAGCGCGCAGCGCTCGCCGCCCTCACCGGCCCGCAGGACGAGGTCGAGCAGATGCGCCAGGCCTTCGACCGCCGCCGCCGCACGATCGTGGCCGAGCTGTCGAAGATCGACGGCGTCGAGGTTCCCACGCCGCTCGGCGCGTTCTACGCGTACCCCGACGTGCGCGGCCTCCTCGGCCGCGAGTGGGCCGGCTCGACGCCGACCACCTCGCTCGAGCTCGCCGACCTCATCCTCGAGCAGGCCGAGGTCGCCGTCGTCCCGGGTGAGGCCTTCGGCCCGTCGGGCTACCTGCGCCTGTCGTACGCGCTCGGCGACGACGCCCTCCTCGAGGGCGTCCAGCGCCTGCAGCGCCTCTTCGCCTCGTAGCCCCACACGCTCTCGACGGAACGCGGATGCCTCGGCTCGAGGCATCCGCGTTCGTCGTTCTCGGCGCCCGCGGCGAGAAGTCGGGCCGGTCACACGACACGCCGGGCCTCGGCATCCGTCACCGACGTGTCACCGTCACCGACCCGACTCTCCGCACCGAGACACAGAGACGAAGGACACCGGATGCCACGCCGGCGCGGCCGAGCTCGACGGCTTCACTCCGCAACGTCGACCCGTCGCCCCCTCGTTCGTCGTCCTTATCAAGGAACGAACGAAAGGACACCCCATGGGACGGCGAATCGACCTGGTGAGGGAACTGGCGGCGGCACTGGCCAACCTGGCGCCCGCGCACCGCGCGCTGCTGCTCGCGCACGACGACGATGGCCAGCGCGAGGACGAACGGAGCTGCGGCTAGAGCTCCACGTTCACCAGCACGGGCTCGGGCTGCAGGATCAGGCCGAATTCGGACTGCACGCGCCCCTGGATGAACCGGGCGAGCTCGGAGAGCTCGGCGGCGGTGGCACTGCCGCGGTTCGTCAGGGCGAGGGCGTGCTTCGTCGACAGCCCGGCGCGCGAGCGTGGCAGCTTGAACCCCTTGCGCACGCCGGCGTGCTCGATGAGCCATCCGGCGCTGACCTTGACGTCGGACTCGACCGTGGGCGTCGGCGGCACGTAGCCGTCGAAGTTCGCGAGCGGGATGACGAGCACCGGGTCGAGGTCGGGGTGCACCGGCCAGCGCGGGCATTCGTCGGGGAGCGTGCGGGCGAAGGATGCCGACACCACCGCGTTCTGGAAGAACGAGCCCGCGCTGTACGTGTCGGGGTCGTCGGGGTCGAGCACCATCCCCTTGCTGCGACGCGTCTCGAGGATGCGGTCCCGCACCCATGCGAGCGTCACCTCGTCGTCAGGACCCAGCCGCAGCGCGGTGCGCAGCTGGTCGCCGGCGATGCGGCGGGCCCCGTGGCCGATCTCGGGGAGGTCGAGCGTCACCGACAGGATCACCGCCCGCCGGGCGGGCGCCGAGCCGTAATGGTGCTTGAGCACCGACGTGCGGAAGCCGAGTCCGAGATCGGCGGCCGGCACCGTCGAGACCTCGCCGGTGGACTCGTCGAGGAGCTCGACCTCGGTGAGCGTCTGCACGATCTCCTGGCCGTACGCGCCGATGTTCTGGACCGGCGCGGCGCCCACGGTGCCGGGGATCCCCGACATCGCCTCGACGCCGCCGAGGCCTTCGGCCACCGCGTAGGCGACGAGCGCGTCCCAGTCGTGGCCCGCCTGTACGCGCAGCCGCACGCGTCCGGCCAGGGGCGACGGCATCCGTTCGATGCCGTTCGTGAGCACGCGCACGACGGTGCCGTCGAACGGCTCGTCACCGGCGAACAGGTTCGAGCCGCCGCCGAGCACGAGCCACTCGTCGCCCGACGCCCATACGTCGCGGAGGGCGTCGACGAGCTCGTCGGCGGTGGGCGCGTCGATCATGCGGGTGGGCGTGCCGCCGGTGCGCAGGGTCGTGAGCCGCGACAGCGGGATCGGGGTGACGTCGGGCATGCGTCAGATGGTCCGCACGCGCACCTGCGCCTTGACGAGCACCGTCGCGCCGTTGAACGACACGGTGAGGTCGATGCGCGCCGACTCGTCGTCGACGGCGCCGACCTTCGCGACGACGGTCACGTCGGCGCCGGTCTCGGCGTCGACCACGACGGGCTTGGTGAATCGGACGCCGTATTCGAGGATGCGGCCGGTGTCATCGAGCCAGGACTCGAGCGTGCCGACAGCGAGGCCCATCGTGAGCATCCCGTGCGCGAGAACGCCCGGCAGGCCGACCGCGGCAGCGACGTCGTCGCGGTAGTGGATGGGATTGAAATCCCCGGATGCCCCGGCATAGCGCACGAGGGACTCCCGGGTGAGATGCACCGTGCGCTCCGCGACGACATCTCCGACGGCGAGGTTCGTCAGCGCGCTCACTGCTCGCCCTCCCCCACCAGCAGGATGGACGTCGCGGTGACGACGTGGTCGCCCGCGGCATCCGTGATCTCGGACTCGCTCGTCACCATGGCGGCTGCTCCCATCGCACGGATGCCGGTGACCGCGAGCTTCGCGGTGAGTTCGTCGCCCGCGACGATCGGCCGGGAGTAGCGGAACTTCTGCTCGGCGTGCAGCACGTTCTTGAGGACGATGCCCGAGTCGGGCTCGCCGAGCAGCTGCTTCAGCGTGGACTCGGCGACGACGATGGCGAAGGTCGGCGGGGCGACGACATCGGTGTAGCCGAGCGCCTGCGCGGCGGCGGGGTCGAGGTGCTGCGGGTCGTCGGCGAAGACGGCGCGCGCGAATTCGCGCACCTTCTCGCGGCCCACGAGGTAGGGGGTCGTCGGCGGGAAGTCGCGGCCGACGAGCTCGGGGTTCACTGGCACCACGCCATCCTACCGAGCGGCTTCCGCCTGCCCGGCCGGGCGCGGGGCTGCGTCAGCCGTCGAGCCAAGGGATTCGCGGCGAGACCAGGGGCGTCGCCCCCGGTTTCGGCGCGAATGCCCTGTCTCGCCGGTGATCACCGGTTCGAAGCCCCGAGCCGGGGTCACGCCGGGCGCGGACGCCCGCGCCACGCGCGAAGCGCCATCTGCACGGCGATCACCACGAGGTAGACGGCGAACAGCGCGTTGGCCACGAACGGGTCGAGGAGGACCGCCGCCCACGCACCGAGCGCCGTCGTCGTGCACGCGGCCACGCCCACGATCGCCGCGGCGACGAGGTCGACGTTGCGCCGGCGGACGTTGCCGATCGTGCCCGACACGGCGGTCGGGATCATCATGAGCAGCGAGGTTCCCTTGGCCACCAGGTCGCTGGTGCCGAACAGCACCATGAGCGCGGGAACCACGATGATCCCCCCGCCCACGCCGATGAGACCCGAGAGGATGCCGGTGACCACACCCAGTGCGACGAGTGCGACGCCGCTCAGCAGGGTGAGGGTGAACTCGGCGTCGCGCGACGGGATCACGACGAAGAGGCTCACGATCACGGCGACGAGGAAGCCGACGAACGCCCACCGCAGCACCGTCAGCGACAGTCGCGGGAGCAGCCACGTGCCGATCTGCGCGCCGAACACGGCGCCGGCCGCGAGCAGCAGCGCCGGGATCCAGGCCACCGAGCCGTGCACGGCGTAGGAGATCACACCCACGGCCGCCGTGGGGACGATCGCCGCGAGCGACGTGCCGGCGGCGAGGCGCTGGTCGAAGCGGAGGAGCAGCACGAGGAAGGGCACGATCACCGTTCCGCCGCCGACGCCGAACAGGCCCGACAGCAGCCCGGCGAGCAGTCCTATCCCGACGCAGACGAGGTAGAAGCGGAGGTCGTGCGGGGGGCGGGAGGTTTCGGGCGCCGTCATTCGTACGACAGGTCGGCGATCACCCACGCGCCGTCGGCCTGGACGAGCGTGTAGTAGTACACCGTCGAACCCGGCGACGGCTCGGTCGGGTCGCCGTTGGCGTCGACGAGCGCCGTGAACGTCTCGTTCGTGGTCACCGCGATCTCGTCGCCGAGCGTCTCGACGTCGGTGATCGTGACCTCGTAGTCCTCGAAGTTCTCGTCGAAGCGGTCGGAGTCCTCTTCGAAGGTGACGCAGTCGGTGAAGCCGCTCTCGGTGCGGAAGTCCTCGCTGGTCGAGGCGGTGAACGTCTCGCAGTCGCCGTCCTGCCAGGCCTCGTCGTAGAGCTCGACCGTGGTGACCGCTGCGCGCTCGTCGTCGGACTGGGCGCCGCCGGTCTGAGTGGAGGACGACGTGGCCGAGAGGAAGAGCAGCGGGATGACGACGGCGGCCGCGATCACGATGCCGAGCAGGACCACGCCGAGCACGACCCAGACGATCCAGAGCTTCGACTTGCGCGGCCCGGTGGCTGCGGAGAATCCTCCGCCGGCGGGCGCACCGGGCGCACCGGGGTACGCGCCCTGCGGGTATCCCGGGGCGGCAGGCGGGTACTGCTGCGCGGCGGGGTAGGCGGGCTGGGCGGGGCTCTCGGGCTGGCCGGCCGATCCGGGAACCGCGCCCACGGCGTGGGTGGCCCCGGATTCGGTGGCGCCCACCGGCTGCTGCTCCTGCTCGAATCCGAGCTGGGCGACGATCTCGGCCTCGGTGGGGGCCGGCGACGACTCGGCGTCGGGCTGGGCGACGTGCTCCGTCCACTGCGTCCCGTCCCACCAGCGCAGCGCGCCGTGACCGTCGTCGTACCAGCCGGGAGGAGTCGTCGTCATCATCAAACCCTATCGCCGCGCCCAGCGCCCGCCCACAGCGAGCCACAACTCCGCATGAACCGGATGTCACGTCGAGCCCTTCGCCGGATCGGCGCCGTTCGTGTCCGTCGCAGCGCCCGACGAGGAGGAGTTGAGGCCCGCTGATGAGCGGATGCCGGCGGTCGCGGCATCCGCTCATCCACGGTGTCAGCGATCGAGCACGGCCTGCGTGCTGCGCTCGGGGGTCAGATCGAGCCGTCGCAGCAGCTGCGCGTTCAGAGCCACCACCACCGTCGACAGCGACATCAGGATCGCGCCCACCGACATCGGCAGCACGAATCCGATCGGCGCGAGCACACCCGCCGCCAGGGGCACCGAGATCAGGTTGTACCCGGCGGCCCACCAGAGGTTCTGCGTCATCTTGCGGTAGCTCGCACGCGAGAGTTCGATGACCGACAGCACCGACCGAGGATCGCTCGACGCCAGGATCACGCCCGCCGACCCGATCGCGACGTCGGTGCCGGCACCGATCGCGATGCCCACGTCGGCGCGGGCCAGCGCCGGGGCGTCGTTCACGCCGTCTCCGACCATCGCGACCTTCAGGCCCTCGCCCTGCAGCTCGGCGACCTTCCGCTCCTTGTCTTCGGGACGCACGCCGGCGAACACGCGACGGATGCCGAGGGCCTCGGCGACCGAGCGGGCGACGGGCTCGGCATCCCCGGTGATCATGACGACCTCGACGCCGAGCTTCTGGAGCGCGGCGACGGCGTCACGCGATTCGGGTCGGACCTCGTCGGCGAGCGCGAGCCCGCCGACGACCTCGCCGTCGCGGACGACATGGAGGATGATCGCCCCCTTCTCGCGCCACTGCTCCGCGGCGGCGACGTCCGCGCCGCCCACCTCCTCGAGCAGGCGAGGGCCGCCCACGCGGACCACGTGCCCGTCGACGCGCGCGGTGACCCCGACGGCGGGCGACGACGCGAAGCCGGTGGCTGCGGCGAGCGCCAGTCCGCGCGCCTGCGCGGCACGGACGATCGCCTTCGCGAGCGGGTGCTCGCTGTCGGCCTCGGCGGACGCCGCCAGTGCCAGCACCGCGTCGGCATCGAGCGCAGGGGCGGTGGGGGCGGTCGCGACATCCATCACCGTCGGCTCGCCCTTGGTGAGGGTGCCGGTCTTGTCGAACAGCACCGCGCCGATGGAGCGCATGCTCTCCAGCGCCAGCCGGTCCTTGACGAGCACACCCCCGCGGGCGGCGCGCTCGGTCGCGATCGAGACCACCAGCGGGATCGCGAGGCCCAGCGCGTGGGGGCAGGCGATCACGAGCACGGTGATGGTGCGCACGACCGCCTCGTCCGGCATCCCGAATGCGCTCCACACCACAGCGGTGAGCGCGGCCGCGCCGAGCGCGAACCAGAACAGCCAGCCCGCCGCGCGGTCGGCGAGGCGCTGTGCACGCGACGTCGAGTTCTGCGCTTCGGAGACGAGCCGCTGGATGCCGGCGAGCGTGGTGTCGTCGCCGGTCGCGGTGACCTCCACCCGCAGCCCGGAGTCGGTGGCGACGGTGCCCGCGGTGACCTGGTCGCCGGTGGTGCGGGCGACGGGCCGGGATTCGCCGGTGACCATCGACTCGTCCATGTCGGCGCGTCCGTCGACGATGCGACCGTCGGCGGGCACGCTGCCGCCGGGGCGGACGACGACGACATCGCCGACGCGCAGGTCGGCGGGCGAGACCGTCACGACGCGCTCGCCCTCGACGCGCTCGGCCTCGTCGGGAAGGAGGGCGGCGAGGGAGTCGAGCGCCGAGGTCGTCTGCGCGAGCGAGCGCATCTCGATCCAGTGGCCGAGCAGCATGATCACGATGAGGAGCGCCAGCTCCCACCAGAACTCCAGCTCGTGGTGGAGCAGTCCGAGACTCGCGCCCCACGATGCGAAGAACGCGACGGTGATGGCGAGGCCGATGAGGAGCATCATCCCGGGCTTGCGGGCGCGAAGCTCCGACACGGCGCCGGTGAGGAACGGCCAGCCGCCCCAGAAGTACATGACGGTGCCGAGCACCGGCGAGATCCAGCGCACGAGCGGCACATCGGGGAGCGTGTAGCCCAGCACCATCGCGAACATGCCCGAGAACAGGACGACGGGGACAGCCAGCGCCAGGTTGATCCAGAACAGCCGCCGGAAGCGGGCGACGTGGTCTGCGCCGTGGCCCGCGTGGCCGCCGTGCCCGGCGTGGGCGCCGTGGCCGGCGTGGGCGCCGTGCGCGTCGTGGTCGGCGTGCGCGTCGTGGTCGGCGTGGCGCGGCGTGCGCGTCGTGGTCGGCGTCGGCGCCGTGCGCGTGCGTGGTCGGCGTGCGGCGCTGCGTGGTCCATCGCCGCGTGGTCCCGGCATGCGCGGCGTGGGCGGCTCATCGCCGCGTGTCGTGCCGGAGTGCGCGGCATGATCGTGCCCGGCGTTCGGCTGGTCGGCATGGGCGACGGCGCCCCGGTCGCGGTCGCGATTCGGATCGGTCACGGCGGTTCTCCTCATCGGTGCGTATCCATTCATACCCCCTAGGGGTATCTGAGTCAATCGTCTGCGACGTCGGCGTATTCCCCCCGTCGCGGATGTCGGAGGATCGCGCCACACTGGCTGCACCTCTCATCACACGAAGGAGCGGACGTGGACATCATCCTGGTTGCAGGCCTATGGATGGGCGGGTGGGCCTGGTACGAGGTCGCGCCCGCGCTCGAGCAGGCCGGTCACCGACCGGTCGCCCTGACGCTTCCCGGCATGGAGTCGGCCGACGCCGATCGCTCGGCGATCACGCTCGACGACCATGTCGCCGCCGTCGTGGCGGCGATCGACGCGGCACCCGGCGAGAAGGTGGTGCTGGTCGGGCATTCCGCGGGGGCCGGCATCGTCTATGCGGCAGCCGACGCGCGGCCGCACCGGGTGGCACGGCTGATCCTGATCGGCGGCTTCCCGACGCCTGACGGCGCGCCGCTCCTCTCCGGCTACAAGCCGGTCGGCGGCGAACTGCCGCTCCCCGACTGGAGCGACTTCGACGAGGCCGATCTCCGCGACCTGGGCGAGGGCGGCATGGCGGCGTTCCGCGCGTACGCGATTCCCTCACCGGCCGGCGTGGTCACCGGCATCCAGCATCTCCACGACGACCGCCGTCGCGCGATCCCCGTCACAGCGGTGGCCACCGAGTACAGCGTCGCCGACCTGCGGTCCTGGATCGACGAGGGCGCAGCGTCCGTGCAGGAGTTCACGACCATCGAGGACGTCACGTTCCTCGACCTGCCGACCGGGCACTGGCCCCAGCTGACCCGTCCGCAGCAGCTCGCGCGCCTCATCCTCGCCCAGCCGCCGCTCGGCGACGGCACCATCGCACCCGAGGTCGAGACGATCAGCGCGCAGGATTTCCACGCGTCCGAGGGCGTCGAGGACTGGCGCGTCCTCTACTGGGGTGCGCACGCGTTCTTCCGCGCCGGATCCCTCGCGCAGGGCGCCCGCCTGGTCGCCGAGATCGTGCCGATCGCCGAGGCGCTCGATCACTTCCCCGACATCGACCTGCGCCCCGAGGGGGTGTTCGTCAAGACGTTCAGTCGCCGGGACGGGGCATTGAGCAGGGTGGATGCCGAACTCGCGGCATCCGTCTCCCGTGCCGCCCGAGAACTCGGCCTCGAGTCGGACCCGTCTGCGCTGACCGTGGTGGGCATCGCGGTGATGCAGGGTCCCGACGCGCACGTGCGCCCGTTCTGGACCGCCGCGCTCGGGTACGAGCCGCTCGGCGCGGACGATGCCGTCGATCCGCTGCGCCGCGGTCCGCATCTGTCGTTCCAGACGCTGGACCCGCCGAAGTCCGGCCGCGGGCGCACACACATCGACGTGTCGGTCCCCCGCGACCAGGTCGACGCGCGCGTGGCGGCCACTCTGGCAACGGGCGGCCGCCTCGCGGACGACTCCCACGTACCGGCGTGGTGGACGCTCGCGTCACCCGACAACCACGGCATCGACCTCGCCGCGTGGACCGACGACTCCGACTTCGCCGGCTGAGCCGCCGCGCCGCGCCGCAGCCGTCAGCGCACCATGCGCGCGTCGACGAGCGCCGGGATGCCCGGATACGCCTCCTCGACGCCGTCGAATGCGAAGCCGTTGCGGCGGTAGAACGCGATCGCCCGCGGGTTCTCCTTCGCGACCCACAGCACCGCCGGCTCGTCGCCGAGCACCTCGTCCAGCAGCGCCTGCCCCGCTCCTCGGCCGTATTCCGCGGCGAGCACGTAGAGCATGTAGAGCTGGCGCTCCCGCGGAGGGTCCTGGCCCTCGGTCGCCGTGCTCGGACCGGCCGTCGCCAGTCCGATGATCCGGCCGTCGCGCTCCGCGACGCGGATGCGCCAGTCCTCTCGCGGATTCTCCAGCAGCCGACGCCACAGCCGGCGGCGGCCCTCCACGTACTCCTCGTCGAAGAACCCGTCGGGCAGGAGGTGCGTGTAGGTCTCGCGCCACGTCAGGACGTGGACATCGGCGATCTCCTCGGCTTCGCTCAGCTCGGGGACTCGCACGGTGAACGTCATCCCGTCATCCTGCCACCAGCGCCGCACCGGCCCGAGCGCCTCGGGGCGCGCGTCGACGTCGCGCGACGCAGCCACGGGTGCGACGATGGGCAGGTGACGAGCGCACCCTCAACGCCCTCCCGCGGCGGCGAGCATCCTGGCCCGGATCGCGCAGCCGCTGCTCCTGCTCGCGATCATGTGGGTCGTCCGCGTGCTCGACGATCTGCTGCCCGGCGACGCGAACGGCGAGTTCGGTCTCCGGTCGTGGGCGCTCGACGGACTCGACGGCGTGCTGTTCGGCCCGGGACTGCATGCGGGATGGCCGCACCTGCTCGCCAACAGCGTCCCGTTCGTCGTCCTCGGGGTGCTCGTCGCACTGGACGGCGTCGGCCGGTTCTGGGCGGTGACGGGCATCATCGCCGTCGTCGGCGGCCTGGGCACGTGGATCTTCAGCGCGCCGGGAGTCGTCACCGTGGGCGCGTCGGGGCTGGTGTTCGGGTACTTCGGCTATCTGCTGATCCGGGCCTTCGTCGCGCCGTCGCTCGGCCACGGCATCCTCTACGCGCTCATCGCGACCGCGATGGCGGTCCTGTACGGCGGCAGCATGCTCGCCGGCGTCTTCGGCGCGCCCGCAGGGGTGTCGTGGCAGGCGCACCTGTTCGGCGCGATCGGCGGCGGCGTCGCGGCGATCGCTGCTGCGGCCGAAACGCGCCGCCGCGGCATGAGGCGCCACCGACGCCCGCTCAGTGCGGAGACCCGAAGGCCGTGAAGAACCGGTCGCGGAAGGCATCCATCCGCCACACCGGCGACTCGGCGGCGGGCCGCAGGCCCGGCTCCCAGCCCCACGCTGCGATCGCGTCGAGCACGGCGGGGTCCTTCGTGATGATGCTGATCGGCACGTCGCGGTCGGCATCCTCTCCGCTCACGATCGCGGCCGGCTGGTGGTCGCCGAGCGCGACGACGACCAGGTTCGGGTCATCGACGTTCTCGAGGAACGAGAACATGGCACCGAGGGCGTACTCGATCGAGAGCCCGTAGAACCGCTGGACGGTCTGCGGGTCCTCCCAGACCTCATTCGCGGGTCCTGCCGGCCTCGGGCTGCCCGGCGAAGATCGACCCGTCTCCGATCTGCGACCATGCGACGAGCTCCGGCAGCGGCGCCCACGGCGTGTGAGACGACACCAGGTCGATCTCGGCCATCACCGGCTGCCCGGCATCGGCGAGCTCGTGGTCGGCGAAGTGCTTCCACGTGTACTGATCGGGGATGCGCGCATACCCGAACCGGGGCCCGCGATAGCCGACGTTCGTCGCGTCCAGCAGCGTGCCGAACCGGTAGAAGTCCCGGCCGACCGGCCAGTCCTGCGTGTTGGACGGCACGTCGCTGACCGTCCGCCAGCCGGCGGCTGCGAAGGCCCCGCTCAGCGTCAGGCGGTCGCTGCCCACCACCTCGGTGTAGACCGTCTGCGAGTCGATCCACACTCCCGTCTGCAGCGTCGCGTGCGCGAGCCAGCTCGCACCGCCGTAGGTGGGCGAGGTCAGCCACGCGCTCTCGGCGACGTACCCCTCGGCGGCCAGCGTGCCCTCGCCCCGGCGGAGCACCGCGTTGACGCCGTCCGACAGCCCCTCGCCCTCCAGCGCGACCCTGCCGTAGCTCTCGATGAACGCGAAGACGACGTTCTTGCCCGGCCAACGCGGTGAGCAGCTGAGCCTCGTCCACCTCGGCGAAAGGGTCATCCGCGATCGCCCGGGCGACGATCTCCCGCGCCTGGAGCGCGGCGACGGTGCGCGACACCGCCGAGCCGATGGCGCCGGTGGATGCCGCAGCCGCCGACGGGTTCGACATCCCCAGCGGTGGCGCCAGCGCGGCGACGGCGACCCATCCGGCGGTCATGGCGGCGAGCGCGGCGCGCCCTCGGCCCCCGTCGCCGCGGACCGCGGCGTCCACGCGCAGCGCCGCCCACGCGAGCGCGGCTGCCACCCCCGCGATCAGCACGGCCGCCGCAGCGACGAGGGCGCTCGCGGGTGCTGCACCGATGGCCGCCGCGACGACGCCGTACGCGTCGCCGAGCTGCCGCCAATCGAGAGGCACGAAATGGATGCCGAGCGCGGCCTCGTAGCCGACATCGATGCCGGCGAGCACCACCGCCAGGCAGACGAACAGCCCGAAGGCGGCCGCGAGCACGATGCGCGGCCGGGCCCACGGCACGAGCGCGAGGACGAGGAGGATCACGATCGACTCGACCGGTATCCGGATCAGAGCCAGCGCGGATCCCGAGACCAACGCCCCGGGTACGAGCGGCAGGACGAGAAGCACGGCGACGGCTGCGGCGACCGCGAGGCGGCCCGGCCATGCCCGCGACCGCCCGCCGGCGAGCCGACGGTTCACGGGCGTTCGGCGGCGACCGGCTCCCGCCCGGCTTCGGCGGTCTCAGGCTCGAGCATGCCGAACCGGTCGGAGAGGGCGTAGCGGAGCAGCACCACATCGCCGATCCGGCGGGTGTCCGCGAGCCGGGCCCGGCGCGAGGCCGTCCAGGGGAACGCTCCCGATCGCACGACCCGCGGCGCGCGGTCTTCACCGACGAAGAACGGCGCGACGACGAGATGCAGCTCGTCGACGAGGTCTGCGCCGAGGAACTGGGTCAGCACGGTGCCGCCGCCCTCGACCATGAGGCTGCGGACGCCGCGGTGCGCCGCGAGATCGTCGAGCAGCGCGGCCATCATGACGCAGTCCTCGCCGAGCCCGACGACGATCGCGCGCTCGCCCAGCCGTTCCTGCAGCTGCGCCGCTCGGGACTGCGGGCAGTACACGATCCGCGGCCCCTCCCCCGTCGTGAAGAAGGCGGCGTCGGCGGCCAGGTCGCCGCTGGAGGTCACCGTCACCTTCGCGGGAGACTCCTGGCGCCCGGACGCGAGCCGGCGCGCGCGCCGCGCGGCATCCCGCACCAGCAGGCGCGGGTTGTCTCGGCGCACCGTCGAGGCGCCCACCATGATCGCGTCGTGCAGGGAGCGCACGTCGTCGACGCGGTCGAGGTCGGCCGCATTCGACATCGCCAGCCGGTGCGGCTCGGCGCTGTCGAGATAGCCGTCGATCGACATCGCGCAGCTGAGGGTCACGTAGGGTCGCTCGCTCATACGGGTCTCCTCCTCTCGATCATGCTCCTCCGGCGAGACGAACGGAAGCGGTCCGCGAGCAGGGCCGACGGCGCCCGGTGCGACGGCGACCAGCGTGAGCACGCCGAACGCCGTGGAGACGGCGACGCCGGCGGCCGGCACCCAGCCCCGCGAGGGCGAACGCCGCGGCGGCGACGGCCTCGCGCGGCCCCCAGCCTCCGACGTTGAGCGGGATCGCCGCAGCCGCGAGCACGATCAGGCGCCACGATCGCGAGCTCGGCCGGGTCGGCGTGGACGCCTGCGGCGAGACCCGCCACGACGAACGTGGCGGCGTGCGCGGCCAGGACGACGGCCGACGCCGCCGTGATCGCCAGCAGCGTCAGCGGCCGGGAGAGCACGGGCCGCAGCATCCGGTACTCGCGAACCAGCGCGGCGCGCCCCCGCGCGCTGAGCGCCACCGCGGCGACGCCGACGAGGAGGAGCAGCGCGACCGCCCCGCTGATCCACGCCAACGGGGCCAGCGGCGACGTCAGGCCGAGCGGCAGCAGGATCGCCAGGGTCAGAACGAGCTGCACGAGCTGCCCGGCGATGCGCTCGGCCGCGACCGCGCGCGCAGCGAGATCCAGGCGATCATGCACGCGTCCCTGGACGTACGCGCGCTGCACGTCGCCCACGACGCCGCCGGGCAGCACCATGTTGAGGAACTGCGACCGGTAGTACGCGGCGAAGGCGTCGCTCCAGGCGAGCGGCAGTCCGAATCCCGTCGACACCATCCGCCACCGCCAGGCCGCTGCGGCGGTGGCGATCGCGGCGAGTGCGACGGCCGCGACGATCGTCCAGGGCGAGACCGCAGCGAGGCCGTCGAGGAACGGCGCCGCGCCGACGACAGCGGCCGTCGCGACCACGACCGCGAGCGCGGCCACGATCCGTGCACGGACCGCAGACGCGGCGACATGCTCGTCACCCCGGCCACGCCAGCAGGTCCTCGTGCGACACCATCACCCGCAGCCGGCCGGCGGCCGCCTGCTCCCGACGAAGACGGCGGTACGCCTCCGCCTCGTCGGCGAGCTCCGGCCGCCATTCGACGGCGGCGTCGATCCACCCGTCCAGCCACTCGCTCGTCAGCGCGCTGTCCCGCGCCTTCAGGCGCCAGGGTGTCGGGGCCCTGCGAACGTTCCATCCCGCGGCGGCGAACAGCGCCGCCGTCGCGGCGACGGCATCGGGTCCCAGCATCCGTCGCCCGTCGGCGTCGCGGCGCTGGTGGTCGTCGAAGGCGGCGCTGATGGCGTGCTCCACGGCGTCCGGCCGTGCCGACGGGCGCAGCGTCACGGCGCCGGTGACGGTGAGGCTGAAGAGCGCGGGGGTGCCCGCGGCGACGCATGCGGCGACGATGTGCGCGGCCTCGGCGCCGGTGATCACATCGAGCAGAGCGGATGCCGTCACCGCCGCTGCGCCCTCGAACGCCTCCCTCGGCAGCTCGGCGAGGTCTTCGACGACGACGTCCGCGTCGATCCGGCCGCCGTGCGGCGTCGACGACCGCATCGAGGTCGAGATGCTCGACGATGTCGGCGTCCCCGTCGCGCAGCACCCAGCGCTGCCGGGCCCGGGAGCTGCGGTGCGAGCCAGCGGGTCATCGAGCCGGTGCCGGCGCCGAGATCGTGGAGCACGAGGGGCGCGGCCGTGCTCGCGCGACGGGCGGCGAGCATCCGGCCGAGCTCACGGGCGAGCTCCGTCGACCGCGCGGCGTCGTCGGCCGGCGCCCGCAGTGCGAGCCAGCCCGGTGTCGCGGTCGAGATCGAGGTCATGCCGCCTCCAGGGCGTCGGCGACGCGTGCGACGGCGTCGGTCCAGGTCGGCAGGGTGGCGCGCGCCGCGAGTGCTTCGCGCCTCAGATCGCGCCCGCAGCGGCGGGTCCGACATCCATGCCTCCAATGCCCCGGCGAGCGCAGCCGGGTCGCCGGGTGGCACGACGAGACCGCCGCCGCCGGTGAGCGCCTCGGGGATCCCGCCGGTCTCGGCGCCGATCACAGGCAGTCCCCGTGCCCGCGCCTCGCCGATCGCCATGCCCCAGCTCTCGACACGGGACGGCGCGACGAGCAGCGCGCTGCGCCGATAGGCCTCGGCGAGCGCCTCGTCGTCGAGGACGCCGGCGATCCTGACCCTCCCGTCGAAGGCGGCCGCACGGTCGGCGATGGTCGCCGCGAAGTCCGGGAACGACTCGCCGGATCCCACGACGGCGCAGGTCCAGTCGGCGGTCGGCAGCCGCGCGAGCGCATCGAGCAGCGTGTCCTGGCCCTTGTGCGGCGCCAGCACCCCCACGCAGAGCAGCTCGTTCTCGCCGCGCGGCGTGACGGCGTCGGCCCGGTCCACGCCGGGAACGGCGACCGTGACCCGCGAGGGATCGGCCAGCCCCCGCCGGGCCAGCTCGTCCGCGGTCCAGCGACTCGTCACGACCACGGCGCGGGCGACCGCCAGCGCGCGTCGCTCGGCGTCGGCCGCGGCATCCGTGGCATCGGGGAAGGCGGCGACCACCATGTGCGCGAGCAGCACCAGGCGCACGCGCGGCGCCTGCTCCTCGAGCGCGGCGGGCGCCCATCCCCCGACGAGTCCGTCCACCAGCACCAGCTCGCCGTCGGGGGCATCGCGGAGAGCGGATGCCGCAACCGCCGCATCCGCCACCTCCTGCGTCGTCACCGCCCAGCCCTGGGCGCGCAGTCCGTCCCGGATGTGCCGGTCGTACACGTTTCCGCCGCTGACGCGACGAGGGTCGTCGACCCCCTTCGGGGACGAGGAAGCGGACCGAGGGTCCGCTCGTCACAACGCCACCTCGTAGGAGGCCCAGGCGACATGGGACTCGTGCAGCGTCACCGTGATGCCGGTCAGGCGCGACGCGCCGACCGCGCCGTCGCGCACACGGGCCGCGAGGCGGTCGCCCACGATCTGGCACAGCCGCTCGGTCGTCGTGTTCAGCCCCTCGAAGTCGGGCTCGTCGTCGAGGTTGCGGTAGGTGAGGGCGCCGACGATCTCGCGCACGACGTCGCTCGCGCGACCGATGTCGACGACGACCCCATCGGCGTCGAGCTCATCGGCGCGGAAGGTCGCGTCGACCAGGAAGGTGGCGCCGTGGAGCTGCTGCGCCGGGCCGAAGACATCGCCGCGCAGGCTGTGGGCGATCATCAGATGGTCGCGGACGGTCACGCTGAAGGTCACTTCGACTCCCTTTCGTCGCTCAGCGCCTCACCGGCGCTGCTCCAATCGATCGTGTGGCACAGCTCGCCGGCGGTGCCCGCGGCGAGGGAGGCGGTGATCTCCGGCAGCTGTCGCCACGACGATCCTCCACCCAGCAGCAGGTCGAATGCGGGATCCTCGAGCAGCCGGAGCGCCACGGCCAGCCGGTCGCGGGTGGTGCGCCTCGCCCGGCGACGCGGTGAGACGGCGCCGACCTGGCTGGAGCGGATCGTGAGCCGGCGCGAGTGGAAGTCGGCGCCGAGCTCGATCGGCACGGCGCGGCTGCCGTACCAGCTGGCGACGACCACCTCGCCGTCGGTGGGCGCCAGCCGCAGCGCGAGCTCGAGGCCCGCACCGCTGCCGCTCGCCTCGACGACGACGTCCGGCTCGAGCGGCTGGTCCGCCGCGTCCGAGGCGAGCGCGAACTCCACCCCGAGCCCTCGGGCGATCGGCGCCTTCTCCGGATCGACATCGACGAGCGTGACGTCCACGCCCGGGATGCCTCGCGCCACGCGCGCGATGGCGCACCCGATCATGCCCGCTCCCGACGATGACGACACGGTCGCCGATCAGTCGGAGCGGCGTCCCACAGCACGTTGACCGCCGTCTCGACCGCACCGGCCAGCACCGCTCGACGCGGCGGGACGTGCTCCGGCACGGCGACGAGCGCATCCGCCGCGACCACGTACCGCGACTGGTGCGGGACCAGGGCGAACACCGTGCGGCCCTGCAGCGGTGCCGGGCCGTCTTCGACGGTCCCGACGTTGAGATAGCCGTACTTCACCGGGAAGGGGAAGTCGCCGTCCTGGAACGGCGCTCGCATGCGGGTCCGCTCCGACTCCGGCACCTCGCCGCGTGCGACGAGTGCCTCGGTGCCACGGCTCACACCGGTCCAGAGCGTGCGCACCGCCGCCTCGCCCTCGGACGGGCGTCGCAGTCCTTCGGACCGGAACTCGCCCTGCCCGGGGCCGATCGTCCACCAGGCGATCGCGGCATCCGGAGCATCACTGTGAACCGCGGCGGGTGTCTGCGTCGTGTTCCCGGTGACCGCCATGAGGATTACACGGAGCGCGCATGGGAAAAGTTCAGTGGTCCGCGGGGCTTTTCGCCGCCTGGGCTCAGCCGTGGTGGTGGGTCGCGGCCGGCACGGTGGGCCTCGTCGCGATCGGCGCGGCCGTGCCGCTGTCTCCGACGGCCGTGGCGCTGGGGCTCGGCTACCTGGTCGTGTCGACGCTGCTGCTGACCGTCGCGCTGCGCCGTCGGGGCGCCGCGCGGCTCGGGCCCGCGAACGCCGTCACCGCGACCCGCTCGACGCTCGTCGGCCTCGTCACCGCGCTGACGGTCGCGTCACTGGAGGGTACGACATCCACCGTCCTGCTGGTCTCGCTCGTCGCCTGCGCGCTCGCGCTGGACGGGGTGGACGGGTACGTCGCCCGCCGCACCGGCAGCGAGAGCGAGCTGGGCGCCCGGTTCGACATGGAGGTCGACGCGTTCCTGCTGCTCGTGCTGTGCGTGTACGACGCGCGGTACGTGGGCTGGTGGGTGCTCTCGATCGGTCTGCTGCGCTACGCGTTCGTCGTCGCGGGCGCGCTGCTGCCCTGGATGCGCCGGACCCTGCCGCCGAGGTACTGGCGCAAAGTGGTGACCGCGGCCTCCGGCATCGCCCTCGCCGTCGTCGCGTCGCAGGTGCTGCCGCCCACCGCGAACATGGCCGTCGCCGGCTGCGGCGCTCATTCTGATGCTCGAGTCGTTCGGCCGGGACGTCGCGTGGCTCGTGCGGATGAACCGCAGCAGCCGCGCCCTCGTTTCCCTCGAGAAGGCATCGACGACCTCACCTCCACCGGAGAGCAGGTAGGACCATGACCGAATCCACTGGATCCACCGGACGCGTGCTCTGGACCATGCGCATCCTCAGCGCGATCGCGCTCCTCGCGGCAGGCGGCATCCACCTGTTCCTCGTGTTCAACGGCGTCGGCGGCTTCCTGGGGGTGATGTTCGTCCTCAACGCCATCGCGGCGCTGGTGCTCGCGATCGGGATGCTGGCGCTCCACGGCCGTCTGCTGCAGCTGGCGACGGTGCTGAGCCTGCTGTTCCTCATCGCCACGCTGCTCGCGCTCATCCTGGCCCTGACCGTGGGGCTGTTCGGCATCACCTCCACCTGGGACTTCACGCTCGTGCCCGAGACCGTCATCGTCGAGTCCATCGGCATCGTGATCCTGGCGATCACGACCGTGCTCGTGCTGCGGATGACGCCGGCCACGGCAGGCACGAGACGGCAGGGCATCTGAGCCCGCACGGCAGCTCGCTCGGCTCGACGGGGAACGCCCCGCCACAACATGACGGGGCGTTCCGCACGCCGAGGACCCGTCGATCAGGCGGAGGTGGACACCTTCTCGCCGGCCAGCTTCTCCTCGTCGAGGCGGTCGAGATCGTGCAGCGACGCCCCCTTCGTCTCGCGCATCGAGATCACGGCGATGAGCGTGACGCCCGCCGCGATCGCGAGGTACACGGCGACCGGGACGTACGACCCGGTGCTCGACAGCAGCGCCGTGGCGATGATCGGTGCGAGCGAGCCGGCGACGATGGAGGTCACCTGGTACCCGAGCGAGACGCCCGAGTATCGCATGCGCGTCGGGAACATCTCGGACATGATCGCCGGCTGCGGCGCGTACATGAACGCGTGGATGAACAGACCCAGGCAGATCGCCGCGACGATGATCGCCGGGTTGCGCGTGTCGAACATCGGGAATGCGATGAAGCCCCACGCGGCTGCGCCGATCGTGCCGATGAGGTACACCGGCTTTCGTCCGATCCGATCAGCGAGCCCGCCGATGAGCGGGATGACGATCATGTGCACGATGTGAGCGATGACGAGGAACGAGAGGATCGCGGCGACATCCATCTCGAGCGCGGTGCGCAGGTAGACGATCGAGAACGTCACCACGAGGTAGTACATGATGTTCTCGGCGAACCGCAGGCCCATGGCGGTGAGGACGCCTCGGGGATAGCGCTTGATGACCTCGAGCACGCCGTAGCGCAGGTGCTTCTCCTGCTCGACCTTCTTCTGCACGTCGAGGAAGATGGGCGCGTCGGTGACCCTCGTGCGGATGTAGTAGCCGACGGCGACGATCACGACCGACAGCCAGAAGGCGACCCGCCAGCCCCACGCCAGGAACGCCTCGGGGCTCAACGCGTTGCTCAGCACCAGAAGCACCACCGTCGCGAGGAGGTTGCCGAGCGGCACGGCCGCCTGCGGGAATGAGGCCCAGAATCCGCGCGTGCGGTCGGGCGAGTGCTCCGAGACGAGCAGCACGGCGCCGCCCCACTCACCGCCCACCGCGAAGCCCTGCGCGAAGCGCAGGAACAGCAGGATGGCGACGGCCCAGTAGCCGATCTGGTCGAAGGTCGGCAGGCAGCCCATCAGGAACGTCGCGACGCCGACGAGGATGATCGCGAGCTGGAGGAGCTTCTTGCGGCCGTACTTGTCTCCGAAGTGGCCGAACACGATGCCGCCGAGCGGGCGCGCGATGAAGCCGACCGCGTACGTCGTCAGCGCCGCGATGATCGGGGCATAAGGATCGTCTGACGGCGGGAACATGATCAGGTTGAACACGAGCGTCGCTGCCGTGGCGTAGAGGAAGAACTCGTACCACTCGACGACGGTTCCGGCCATCGAAGCCGTGACGACCCGACGCAGACTCGACTGCTTCACCGCGGCTGGTGAGTCAGGGGTGGATGCCATGCGCTGATACCTCCTTGTAGAGCGCGAACGCGGCAGGGGAAGCCGCTCTGCGGGACGTTACCTGACGAGCGATTCAGGTTTCAAGGGGTTGCGCACCGCTGTGGATGAGAAGTTTCGCGGAACTTCTCATCCACGGCCTCGACGGCGCTCCTTGCCCCCCGTGCCCTCACTCCCACGAGGCGACGAGCACCCACTGGCCGTCCACTTCTTCGACGTCCATGACGCGCGTGCGGTGGTCTACGTCGCTGCGCGCGGTGAACCGCCAGCTCTGGAAGAGCAGTCCGCCGTCGCAGCGGGTCGGGGTGTCGATGATGCGCCAACGCTCCCCATCGACCACCAGACGCACCGGCCGGTCGTGCTCGCACCAGACCTGGACATCCTCTCGGCTTGCCATCCTCATGTCGCCCTCTTTCGTCGAATCTATGTTCGATTCTAGGACGCGCGGGTGAGGGCCCGCAAGATGGGGAACGGCAGCTTCAGGCCGTGGCGGAGCCGGCGTCCGCGCTCGCCTCGACCGCGGCGAGGTGGATCGCGGCGACACCCTCGCGCAGCGCGCCGACGGGCGCTTCGACGGTCTCATAGTGGGACGTGAACCCGTTCTCGTCGACCACGGTGATCGTCACCAGCACGTGGCCTCGACGCGGCAGCTGCGACGAGGTACGAGCGAGTCTCTTGGTCTTCATGTCGCCTCCGCGTCTCACCGTAACGGCAACCGCCGACACCCGCGCACTGCATGCGCGGGTGCCGGCGACTCCTACGGCGTGTCGGGCGCTCACCCCGCTGCGGCAGAGGCGCGCGATGCAGCCACCTGGCGGTGCAGCTCGTCGTGGTCGTCCGCCGTCAGCGCCTCGTCCCCGTCGAAGACGTACGGAGCGCCCCGCCCGGTCTCGATCAGCGCCTTGAGGCTGCCGTTCACGAACATGCCCCAGGCGTTGGTGCAGATCTCGTAGCACTCCTCGTCCGCGGTGAGGCCCTCATGGGTGAAGACGACCTGGGTGCCGCCGTCGACCTTCGCGATATCGAAGCGCACCGTACTGCCGTTCCATTCCTGCTTGTCGGCGACGAAGTCGAGGTGGCTGCCCGTCACCAGCCATGCGACACGGCGGGCCGGCTCGAGCTCGGTCACCCGGAAGCCGCTGTAGTGCAGCCCGGGGACGACGTACACGAACTCGTCGTCGACGGCCGTCGTCGAGCCGGTGATGCGTCCCCACCAGCTGGAGACGTCGTTGATCGCGTCGAACGCGGCCTGCGGCGACGCGTCGACGGTGATGGTGGTCGTGAAGTTCGCAGTCATGTGCATGCTCCTCTGCGTGCTGCTCGATGGTGACTTGCGTGATGCAAGCGACCCTAGCGGTGGTTGCTTGTATCACGCAAGTGTTAGATTCGAGGCATGTTGGGCAAGACGTACGACTCCCAGGTGTGCTCCATCGCGCGATCGCTCGAGCTGGTCGGCGAGCGCTGGAGCCTGCTCATCATCCGCGACGCCCTGTTCGCCGGCGTGACGCGGTTCGGCGACTTCCAGCACAACCTCGGGATCGCGAGCAACGTGCTCGCATCCCGGCTGGACTCCTTCGTGGCGAGCGGCATCATGGAGCGCGCCGGCGCCGCCGACTACGTCCTCACTCCGAAAGGCCACGACCTCGCCGTCGCGCTCATCGCCCTCACCGAATGGGGGGACGAGTGGGCCTCCTCCGTCGAGCCGCCGATCCTGTACCGGCACTCCCGCTGCGACGGAGCGGTGCACGCCGCGGCGACGTGCGAGACCTGCGGCGTGGTTCCGGCTGACGAGATCGGCGTCCGCATCGGGCCCGGGATGCCGCCGGAGTATCTCGCCGCACGGCGGGGCGGTGCTCGCGCGAAGGGATGAGACGGATGCCGCAGCCGCGACTCCGAGGGCTATCGGGGGTTCACGCGGCCGGAGTCAGGTGCGCGCCTCGTGCCGGAGCGGCTTGAGGCGCGCGGGCGCGTCGGCAGCCGGCATCCATTCGCACTGGAAGCTGCCGCGATAGCCGAACAGGAAGCCGAACCAGCGATTGTGCACCTCGAGGTCGACGTGGAATCGCTCGTCGGCATCGTCGTAGTACTCGCGCAGACGCGCGCGGCCGCTGAAGATCATGGGAAAGCGGAAGCCGATGGGGCCTTCGTAGAAGCGCTGCGCGCCGGAGGTCAGCAGCAGCCCGCCGCGTTCATCCACGCGCAGGTCGAGATCCACGGCGAGGTGCTGGTGCGTGCCGAGATAGTCGACGACCCGCCCCTCGTCGAGGATCATCGTGGCGTCGAATCTGCGGCGATGAGAGCCGATGCGGTACTCGCGGACGAACGTGACGGTCTCCCGCCCGAGCGGGTCGCGGTAGGGATAGTTCTCGATGACGAAGGGGACGTCGACGCCGGTGTCGGGGATCAGGATGTTGCGCAGCCGCCCGATCTGCAGGAACGGGATCGTCCACCACGGACCGCGCCGGATGATCGTCATCACTCCCCGGCCGACGCAGGCCTCCGCCGCGTCGAGCCCGACGCCGAAGCGTCGCTGCATCATCGGATGCAGGCGACCGAAGTCCCCGCCGAGCGCCTGCTCGAAGATGGAGGTCATGCCGAGGCTCCCGGGTCGGGCAGGGCGGCCAGCGTGGCCGGTGCATCCTGCAGATGGTCTGCGCGGCGCCGGCCGGACGCGGGCGCGCGGCGGCAGCGCGCCGCGCGGGGGCGATCCGCGCGCCACCACCACAGCACGCTCCACAGCGGCCACCGCTCAGGCGGAACGCCGGTCTCCAGCCAGATGCGGAGCCGATCGAAGCTCCACGCCGTGGCCCAGCCGAGCAGGGGCCGCACGACGACATCGAGGATGCCCCAGCCCGGGCTGTAGTCGTACCCGGTGACGAAACCGATCCCCCGCTCCCGCGGGACGTAGCGCCAGTATCCGCGTCCCGCCCGGATCGGCGACAGCGGATCGTCGGTGTGGAAGCGCAGCGCTGACGTTCGCGCACCGTCCGCGAGCTGCTTCTCGCCGATGCTCACACCCGTCCCGCGGATGCTGTGCCACGGCACACGGCGCTCGTAGGCGAAGGTGGTGGCACCGGCATCCGTCACTCCGTTCGGCGTGATCCGGGTGAACCGGACGTCCCACCGGACGTGCTCGTCGGGGTCCTGCGTGGCATCCCACACGGCCTCGAGGTCGGCGGCGATCACCGTCTCCACATAGATGCCGCTGCGACCCACACGACGACGCTACGGCACGTGGCCAGGACGCGCGTGAAGCGCATCCCGGACCCGCGCGAGCAGGCGCTCGAACGGCTGGAGGTCGTCGTCCGTCGCCGACGAGACGGCGAGAGACACGAGCGGTGCGCCGCTCAGCGCACCGTGGCGGCGCCGGCCTCGGCGCGCGACGTGCCCAGTGCGCCGGCGAGCGTCGGCCACTCGGCGTCGAGCCACTCGCTGACGAGCTCCGTCCGGCGATCGACGTCGCCCGCCGAGAAGGCGATGCCCCTCGTCGGCGTCGAGGCGCCGAGCTCGACGAGGAGCGGGCGCAGACCGTGCTCCACTGCGAGGGCGTGCGTGGGCGCGCCGATCGTGAGCAGCGGGATCGCCGTCACGCCACGCAGCGCGCCGGCCTCATAGCGATCGAGGAACGCCTTGAGCAGCCCGGTGTACGTCGCCTTGTACGTGGGGCTCGCCACGATGAGGAGGTCCGCGTCGGCGACGCGTCGCGACAGCGCGTCGACGGCGTCGTCAGGAAAGCGGAACAGCGCGTCGGCGACGCCGGCCAGATCGATGGTCTCGCCCACGTCGGCGCCGGAACGGGCGGCGATCTGCTGGGCCACCTCCTCTGCGACGAGACGCGTGCGGGACGACGGCTGCGGGTTGCCCACGAGGACGACGATGTGCGACATGTCGACCATGCAATCGCACCAGAGCGCCTCCGGGTGCCGTCAGCGCCCGCGTGCGCCGTCATGTGAACGCGCGTTTCCTCGTGTTGCACTCGGGCCCGACGCCGCCCCCGAACCCGCGTCTAGCGTCGTGCCATGACCGCTTTCCTCAGAGCCTCCGCCGCCGATCAGCATCCTTCGACGCGATCGATCGGCAGCGCGATCTCGCCTGCGGAGTTCCGCTCGCTCTTCCGCGGTCACCCCAGCGGCGTCGCGGTCATCACCGCGACCGGACCCGACGGACCCGTCGCGCTGACCGCCTCGTCGGTGTCGTCGGTGAGTGCGGATCCGCCGCTCCTGGTGTTCTCGGTGTCGGCGATCTCGTCGGCGACACCCACGATCCTCGCGGCGGAGTCCGTCGTCGTGCACCTGCTCGACGCTGACGACATCGACCTCGCCCGACTCGGCGCCACCAGCGGAGTGGACCGCTTCGCCGACGCCGAGTCGTGGGCTCCGCTGCCGACGGGCGAGCCCGTGTTCCGCGGGGTGCGGGCCTGGGTGCGCGGCGCCGTGGTCAGCCGCATGGATGCCGGAGGGTCGACCGTGATCGCCGCGCACGCGGTGCAGGCGCACATCGCCCGCGCCGCCGACGCGCCGGCGGCGGGCGACGCGCTCGTCTTCCACAACCGCACGTGGCACCGGCTCGGCGAGCACTCCCGAGTGGACCACGCGCACCGCCCACACCCCGCAGAGCCGAACGTGAGGAACCGATGACCGTGACCGAACAGGTGCACATCGCCCTTGCCCTGGAGCGCGCGGGATGGCATCCCGCGGCCTGGCGCGCGCAGACCGCACGACCGCACGACCTGACGTCTCCCGGCTACTGGCGCGATCTGCTGCGCACGGCCGATGACGCAGGCATCGTCCTCGCGACGATCGAGGATGCGCTCTCGCTCGCCGAGCGGTTCGAACCGACCGACGACCTGCGCCGCGACCGTGTCCGCGGGCGTCTGGACGCCGTGCTGCTCGCGTCGTACCTCGCTCCCCTCACCCGCCGCATCGGGCTCGTGCCGACCGTCACCACAGCGCACCCCGAGCCGTTCCACGTCGCCACAAGCATCCAGACCCTCGACTTCGCGAGCCGCGGCCGCGCCGGCGTGCGCCTCGTGGCGGGGGCATCGGCCGCGGAGCGGGCGAACTTCGGTCGCCGCGCCTCGGGCGTCGACGCGATTCCCGCCTCCGGCCGGGTGGAGGACTCCCCCGAGATCACCTCCGCGTTCCGCGAGACGGGCGAGTTCGCCGACGTGCTCGCGCGGCTCTGGGACTCCTGGCAGGACGACGCGGTGATCCGGGATGCCGAGTCCGGCCGCTACGTCGACGCCGACCGCGTGCACAACATCGACTTCGAGGGCGAGTTCTTCTCGGTCACCGGGGCCTCGATCGTGCCGCGGTCACCTCAGGGCCGCCCCCTCATCACGGTGCTCGCGCACCAGACGGTGCCGTACCGCCTCGCCGCGGAGCATGCCGACCTCGTCTTCACGACGCCGCACAGCGCGGACGACGTGGCCGCGATCCGCACCGAGCTCGACACCGCTGCGGCCGTACTGCGCACCGACGGCCGTGAGCGCCTGCGTGTCTTCGCCGATCTGCTCGTCCTCATCGAGGACACGGCCGATGCCGCGCGCCTGGCCGCGCGGCGCCTCGACGATCTCGCCGGAGCCGAGGTCGCCTCGGACGCGCGCATCGTCGTCGGCACAGCGGGCGACGTGGTCGACGAGATCGTCGCCCTCGCCGGAGCCGGGGTCGACGGCATCCGTCTGCGCCCCGCGCGCCAGCCCGCGGACGTCGTCGCCATCGCCGAGCAGGTGGTGCCGCTCGCCCGCAGCGCCGGTGTGCTGCGCGACGCCGGCCACAGCGACACGGCCGGCAGCAGGACGACGCTGCGCTCGCGACTGCAGCTGCCGCGCCCCGAGAGCCGATACGCACGAGAGAAGGTCGCCCTGTGAGCCGCCCCCGTCAGATCCACCTCGCGGCGCACTTTCCCGGGGTCAACAGCACGACGGTCTGGACCGATCCGTCTGCCGGAAGCCAGATCGAATTCGACTCCTTCGCGCACTTCGCCCGCAATGCCGAGCGCGGGCTGTTCGACTATGTCTTCCTGGCCGAGGGCCTACGGCTGCGGGAGCACAAGGGGCGCGTCCACGAGCTCGACGTGCTGGGGCGCCCGAACACGCTGTCGATCCTCGCCGCGCTGGCCGCGATCACCGAGCACGTCGGGCTGGTCGGCACGCTGAACACGACGTTCAACGAGCCATACGAGCTTGCCCGCCAGCTCGCGACGCTCGACCTGCTGTCGGGTGGTCGTGCCGGGTGGAACGCGGTGACCAGCTCCGATGCCTTTCACGGCGCCAACTTCCGCCGCGGCGGCTTCCTCGACCACTCCGACCGTTACGAACGTGCGCGGGAGTTCGCCGAGCTCGCGAAGAAGCTGTGGGACTCGTGGCCCGAGGATGCTCCGCGGGCGGATGCCGCATCAGGGCTGTTCCTGGACGAGGACGTGCCCGCGCGCGTGCGGCACAGCGGGCCCCAGTTCGACGTCGACGCGCTGTTCGACGTGCCGCGCTCGCCCCAGGGCCGGCCGGTCATCGTGCAGGCCGGCGACTCCGCCGACGGGCGCGCCTTCGGTGCGGAGCACGCCGAGGTCATCTTCTCGCTGCACACCGAGTTCGAGGCGGCGCGGGTGTTCTACGACGACGTCAAGGGGAAGCTGCCCGCGTGGGGCCGCGACGAGGAGTCGCTGAAGATCCTTCCGGCGGCCACCTTCGTGCTGGGCGACACCGAGCAGGAGGCGCAGGAGCGCTCGCGCGAGATCGCGCTCGCGCAGGTTCGACCCGAGGTCGCACTGACCTATGTCGAGCAGGTGTGGGGTCGCGACCTCTCCGGCTACGACCCGGACGGTCCGCTCCCCGACGTGGACCCCGACACCGGGTCCGAGACGGCCCGCGGCTGGGCAAACCGTCATGCCGCGGTGCGGGCCCGGATCGCGAAGCTGCGCGAATTGTCGGATGCCGAGGGTCTCAGCATCCGGGATCTCGTCATCCGTCTCACTGCGACGCACACGTTTGTCGGCACGCCGCAGCGGATCGCGTCCGAGATCGACCGGTACGTGCAGGAGCGCGCGACCGACGGCTTCACCGTCGTGGGGCACCTGACCCCGCACGGGCTGGACGAGTTCACCGAGCGCGTCGTGCCGCTGCTGCAGGAGCGCGGCTCGTACCGCAGGTCGTACGAAGAGGGTGCGACGCTGCGTGACCTCCTCGGCCTGCCCGCGCCCCGGGCCACCGTGCCCCTCACGACCCCGGCACTCGCGACGCGATGACCGACCGCGCGCGCCTGCTGCTCGTCGGGGCCGGGCCGCGGGCGATCATGCTCCTCGAGCGCTTGCTGGCGCGCACCGACGAGCACACGCTGCTCGACATCGACCTCGTCGATCCCCATCGGCCCGGCGCCGGTCGCATCTGGCGCCGCGCGCAGTCGCCGTTGCTCAAGCTCAACTCGATGACGCGCGACGTCACCGTCTTCACCGACGACAGCTGCACCATCGACGGCCCGGTGCGTCCCGGCCCCTCGCTGTACCAGTGGCTCGAGCTGTGGCGCTCCGGCGAATTGCCCGACGTCGACCTCGACGAACTGTCGGCGGCGGAGGCGCGGGCGCTCGGCCCGGACGGGTTTCCGACCCGGCGCCTGCACAGCCACTACCTCGACTGGTTCTTCCGCACCACGGCGGCGAGCGCACCGGCCGGCGTGACCATCCGGCAGCATGCCGACACCGTGGCCGCGGTACGGCCGACCGCCGGTGGAGGCCAGCTGGTCGTGCTGGCGAGCGGCACCGAGATCGTGACGGATGCCGTCGCATACTGCCTCGGGCACACCGAACGCGACCTCGACCCGGCGTCCGCGGCGCTGGCGGCGGCATCCGCCCGGCACGGGCTCGTGTACGTGCCGCCGGCGTTCACCGCCGACGCCGATCTCTCGGTGATCCCGGAGGGCGCCGACGTCATCGTGCGCGGCATGGGCCTGGCCGCGGTCGACCTCGTCGTCCTGCTGACCCAGGGACGCGGCGGGCGGTTCGACCGGGAACGCGACGGCAGCCTGCGCTACCTGGCCTCGGGGCGTGAGCCGCGGCTGCACCTCGGCTCGCGCCGGGGCGTCCCCTACCGGTCCAAGGTGACCTCGACGCTGCAGGGCGACCCGCCGCAGCGCGAGGTGCTCACGCCCGGCGCGGTCGCAGCACTCGTCGCGTCGAGCCGCCCGATCGACTTCGACCGAGACGTCTGGCCGCTCGTGGCGACGGAGCTGCTCCATGGGCACTACCGCGAGCTGTTCACGGGACACCCGGACCGGGTCTCGACCACGTGGGCGGAGTTCCGTCCCGTGCTGCGCACCCACGCGTGGGACTCGCCCGCACTCCGCGAGGCCATCGCCGCGGTCGTTCCCGATCCGCTGGACCGGTTCGATGTCGCGGCGTTCGACCGGCCGCTCGCCGGTACGCGGTTCCGCGACGCGGAGGACGTGCAGCGACAGGTCAGAGCGCACATCGCCGACGACCTGCCTGCTGCGGACCACCCAGGAGCACAGTCCCGCGCAGGGGGTCTTCATCGCCGCGCTGCTGTCGTTCATGGCACTGTCGGAGATCCCGAAGGAACGCTGGAACGCCCGGTCGCGGGCGCACAGCCTCCCGGTCCGGTGGCACACGTTCTTCAGCTACCTGGCGAGCGGGCCCCCGCCTCACCGGCTCGAGGAGCTGCTCGCGCTCTCGGACGCCGGAGTGGTGCGCTTCCTCGGACCCGACATCGCGCTGACCACCGGCCCAGGCGGGTTCGCGGCATCCAGCCCTCGCGTGCCGGGCGAGACGGTCGCCGGGGCGCTCGTCGACGCGTGGCTTCCCGCCGCCGACGCAGCGCTGAGCACGAGCGACGCCCTGCGCGAGCTCGTGACGGTGCACGGAACCGAGCTGCGGGTCGCGGATGCCGACTACGACGGCTCACTCGGTCGCGTGCGCGTCGACGACGACGGGCGGGTGCTGCGCCGCGACGATTCGCACCACGACGCCCTGTTCGCCATCGGACCGTTCACGTCGTTGACCGAGTCCGGCGCGTTCACCCGGCCCGCGGCCGACTCGCTGTCGCTGCGGCAGACCGACCGGGTCGCGGGTGCGATCGCCGCCCGCCTCGGCGTCGCAGTACCCGCCGTCCCCTGACCGCCACCCTGAGATCGCCGCGCGCGGCAGTTTCCTGCGAGCGCTGCGTCGCGCGCCGCAGCGCTCGCAGCGAAGTGCCGCACCAGCCGGAGCCCGGCGATCGCCAACCGGCATATGACGCCACGTGACGGCGTGTGAACACCCGCGACCTCGGTTTCCGTCGTGTGACGAGGCCGATCGAGCTGCACCCGGCCTCTCGGAGACGCTGAGACCACGAGCCCGGCAGCCCGCCGCGACTCGCCCGCCACAGCTTTCTGGAGACCCTCATGTCGTTCACCCGACCCCGTACCGCCGCCCTCGCGGCGATCGGCGTCGTCGCGCTCGCGCTCACCGCGTGCGCGACCGGCGCCGGCGACGCCGCCCCGACCCCACCCGCCGAAGCGGAGCCCGTCGCGGGCGGCGACCTGACCTTCGCGATCTCTGTCGACAGCCAGTGCATCGACCCGCAGCAGGTCGGCAACAACGACGCGATCGCCATCGCGCGGCAGACCGTGGCGTCTCTCACGATCCAGGACGCGGAGACCGGAGAGATCCTGCCGTGGCTCGCCGAGGAGTTCGAGGTGAACTCCGACGCCACCAGCTTCACCTTCACGCTCCAGGACGGTCCGACGTATGCCGACGGGGAGCCGATCGACGCGGCATCCGTCAAGACCAACTTCGAGGCGATCGTCGCGCTGGGCGCGAAGGCCAGCCTCGGCTCGTCGTACCTCGCCGACCTCGAGAGCATCGAGGTGGTCGACGAGCACACCGTCACCGTCAACTTCTCGGAGCCGAGCGCGCAGTTCCTGCAGGCGACCTCGACGTTCTCGCCTGGGCCTGCTGTCGCCTGGCAACGGCCGCCGTCAGCCAGGCCGACCGGTGCTCGGCGACCTCATCGGCTCGGGTCCGTTCTCGGTGCAGGACTACACCCCCAACGAGGGCGCCGTGCTCGAGCGCCGCGAGGGCTACGAGTGGGGCCCGTCGACCGCCGGCCACACCGGTGAGGCCTACCTCGACACGATCACGTACAAGGTCGTCCCCGAGTCGGGCAACCGCACCGGCAGCCTGCAGTCGGGTCAGATCGACGCGACCACGGGCATCGCGACGGCCGACGCCGTGCTGTTCGAGGGCGAGGACTTCTGGTCGCTCAACCGCGCCAACCCCGGCTCGGTGTACAACCTGTACGCCAACCAGTCGACCGAGAAGCTCGCCGACGAGAGCGTGCGCCTCGCGATCCAGAAGGGCATCGACCGCGAGCAGATCACGTCGACGCTGCTCGGCCCCGACGACCTGCCTGCGGTGTCGCCGCTCGCGTCGTCGACGCCCTACTTCGCCGATCTGAGCGACGTGCTCGAGTACGACCCCGAGGGCGCCGCCGACCTGCTCGACGAGGCGGGGTGGACCGAAGGCGCCGACGGCATCCGCGAGAAGGACGGCGAGAAGCTCAGCTTCCACGTGACCTACTGGCAGTCGCCCAAGGAGGTGCTCGAGCTCGTGCAGCAGCAGCTGCGCCAGATCGGCGTCGACCTGCAGCTCACGTTCGCCAGCATCGCCGATGTGCAGGCCGCGAACGCCGACGGCACGTACGACTTCTCGTACGGCAACCTGACGCGCGCCGACCCCGACGTGCTGCGCACCGTCTTCTCGGTCACGGGCACGAGCAACGCCACCAAGCGCACCGAGCCGGCTGAGATCGACGAGCTGCTCGACGAGCAGGCCGCGATCATCGACCCGGCCGAGCGCCAGAAGATCGTCGACGAGGCGGCGAGCCTGCTGATCACGGGCGGCTACTCGATCCCGATCTACCAGCTGTCGACGACCATCACGGCCGCGTCGAAGGTGCAGGGGCTGACGTTCGAGGCGTCCAGCCGCCTGGACTTCTACGACGCCTGGATCGCCGAGTAGACCCCGTACCGGCATCGAGAGGATGAGGAGCGAGATCATGTGGGGCAGCTACATCGCCCGGAGGATCGGGCAGGGCGCTGGTGGTCCTGTGGGCCGCCTACACGATCTCGTTCCTCATCCTCTATCTGCTTCCCGGAGACGCCGCCACCCTGTTCGCGGGCGGCGGCGACCAGGAGGCGATCGACCCCGAGCTCGTGGCGCAGCTGCGCACCGAGCTCGGCCTCGACCGGCCCGCTGTGGGAGCAGTACCTCGTCGCCCTCGGCAACGCCCTGACCGGCGACTTCGGGACGTCGACGCAGACCGGGCGCCCCGCATCCGATCTGCTGGTCGAATCTCTGCCGCCGACGCTCGCACTCACGGCGTTCGCATTCGTGCTGTCGGTCGTCTTCGGCATCACCCTGGCTCTGGCGGCCTCGCTCGCCCGAGCCCAGTGGCTGCGCAACGTGCTGTCGTCGCTGCCGCCGCTCGGCGTCTCGGTGCCCGTCTTCTGGATCGGGCTGCTGCTGCTGCAGGCGTTCTCGTTCCGCCTGCGACTGTTCCCCTCGATGGGCAACGAGGGTTTCGAAAGCCTCGTGCTGCCCGCCATCACGATCGCGATCCCCTCGGGGGCGTTCATCGCGCAGCTGCTGTCGAGGAGCCTGAGGTCGACTCTCGCCCAGCCGTACGTCGAGATCGTGCGCGCCAAGGGTGCGAGCGAGCGTCGCGTGCAGCTGGGCCACGCCTTCCGCAACGCGGCGATCCCCGCGCTGACCATGGTCGGCGTGCTCATCGGCGGACTGCTCTCGGGCGCCGTCGTCACCGAGACCGTGTTCTCCCGACTGGGCATCGGCCGCCTCGTCGTGACCGCCGTCAACAACCGCGACGTGCCGGTCGTGCAGGCCGTGGTGGTCTTCGCCGCCCTCGTCTTCGTCGTCGCGAACCTCGTCGTCGACCTCGTCTATCCCCTCATCGACCGTCGCATCACGCTCGCCCGCACGGCGTTCGTCGCGGCCTGACAGGAGCAGCCATGACCGTCGAGAACGTGCTCTCCGCCCCCGCGCGCACCATCGAGCCGCGCGACCCGTTCATCGAGGCGTTCGTCGATCCCGACGCCGATCCCGCGGGCGGCCCCGCGGCCGCCTCGCTGGAGGAAGAGCGAACGGATGCCGCGACGCGGCGCTCTGCGTCTGCGTCCGGTGGTCGCAATCCTCAAGCAGCCGACCCTGGTGCTGTCGATCCTCGTCCTGGCGCTCGTGACGCTGTGGGCGCTGGTGCCCTCGTGGTTCACTGCCTGGGATCCGATCGTCGGCGTGCCGCAGGACCGCCTGCTGCCGCCGAGCGCCGAGCACATCTTCGGAACCGACAACCTGGGCCGCGACCTGTACGCCCGCGTCGTGTACGGCTCGGCGACCTCGCTCGCGGCGACCACCGTCGCGGTGATCGTCGGCCTCGCCGTCGGCTCGCTCTTCGGACTCCTCGCCGGGTTCCTCCGCGGGTTCGTCGACGACGCGATCATGCGCTTCATGGACGTGCTGCTGGCGATCCCCAGCCTGCTGCTCTCGCTCGCGCTGATCACGGCGCTCGGGTTCGGCACGCTCAACGTCGCCGTCGCGGTCGGGCTCGCCAGCGTGGCATCCTTCTCCCGCGTCATGCGTGCCGAGGTGCTGCAGATCGCCACCGCCGTCTACGTCGAGGCCGCCCGCGTCTCGGGCGTGCGCTGGTACACCGTGCTGCGCCGCCACGTGCTGCCGAACGCGTCGGGACCGGTCGATGGCGCTGGCCGCCCTCGAGTTCGGCGTCATGGTGCTCGCCATCTCGTCGCTGTCGTTCCTCGGCTTCGGCGCGCCGCCGCCCACGCCGGAGTGGGGCTCGCTCGTCGCCGGAGGGCGCGACTACCTCGCCGTCGCCTGGTGGCTGACGACGCTGCCCGGCCTCGTGATCGTCGCGGTCGTGCTGTCGGCCAACCGCATCTCGCGCGCCCTCGAGCGCAACGGAGGAATCCGATGACCGCGCTGCTGGAGGTCTCGGACCTGTCGGTGTCGTACACGCTCGGCGGTGTGCCGCGCCCGGCCGTCCGCGATGTCAGCTTCAGGGTCGACCGCGGCGAGGTCGTCGCCATCGTCGGCGAGTCCGGCTCGGGCAAGAGCACGACCGCCCACGCGGTGATCCACCTGCTCGCCGGGAACGCCTCCGTCGACGCCGGCACCATCCGCTTCGACGGCGCCGATCTCACCGCGCTGTCGCCGCGGGCGTGGCGCGACGTGCGCGGCCGCCGCATCGGCCTCATCCCGCAGGACCCGACGACGAGCCTCAACCCGGTCAAGCGCGTGGGGCGCCAGGTGGGCGAGCCGCTCGTCATCCACGGCCTCGCGACCCGGCGCACCGCCGACGCGCAGGCGGTCGAGCTGCTGCGCCTCGCCGGGATCGGCGAGCCCGAAGCCCGCGCCACGCCAGTTCCCGCACCAGTTCTCGGGCGGCATGAAGCAGCGTGCGCTCATCGCGACCGCACTGGCCGCCGAGCCGCAGCTCGTGATCGCCGACGAGCCGACCAGCGCCCTCGACGTGACGGTGCAGAAGCAGATCCTCGACCACATCGACACGCTCGCGTCGACGCTCGGCACCGCGGTGCTGCTCATCACGCACGACCTCGGTGTCGCGGCCGACCGCGCCGACCGCATCATCGTGATGCAGAACGGCGAGATCGTGGAGACGGGCCCGGCGCGGTCGGTGCTGGAGGATCCGCAGCATCCGTACACACGGGCGCTCATCGCCGCGGCGCCGGGACTGCGCGGGCCGCGGGTTCGCGCGGCTCGGCATCGGGCGGCGTGCGCACGGCCGAGCGTGCGCTTCGGCCCGCGACCGGATGCCGACGACCCCGCGCTCCTCGAGGTGACGGGTCTGCGCAAGGAGTTCCCGCTCCCCGGGCGCGAGAAGCTCGTCGCCGTCGACGACGTGTCGTTCCGCCTCGACCGCGGCGAGACGCTGGCGATCGTCGGCGAGTCGGGGTCGGGCAAGAGCACGACGGCGCGACTCGCGCTGCGGCTCGAGAAGCCCACGGCAGGCGGCATCCGATTCGACGGCACCGACATCGTCGCCGCGAGCCAGGAGGAGCTGCGCACACTGAGCCGCCGGTTCCAGCTCGTCTATCAGAGCCCGTTCGCGTCGCTCGACCCGCGGTTCACGATCGCCGACGTCATCGACGAGCCGCTGCGCGCGTACGGCGTCGGCAAGGCCGAGCGCGCGCGCCGCGTGCGCGAACTCATCGACCAGGTCGCGCTGCCGGCGGGGACGGCCTCGCGACGCCCCGCCGAGCTCTCGGGCGGTCAGCGCCAGCGCGTCGCGATCGCTCGGGCCCTCGCGCTGCACCCCGACCTGGTGGTGCTCGACGAGGCCGTGTCGGCGCTCGACGTGTCGGTGCAGGCGCAGATCCTCGACCTGCTCGCGGCCGTGCAGCGCGACGTCGGGGTGTCGTACCTGTTCATCAGCCACGACCTCGCCGTGGTGCGCGAGATCTCCGACCGCGTGGCGGTGATGCAGCACGGGCGCATCGTCGAGCAGGGCACGACCTCGCGCGTGCTCGGCGCCCCGCGCGAGGAGTACACGCGCCGGCTGATCGAGGCGATCCCGGGGTCGACGCTGCCCCGTCAGTGCCGATCTCCTGACCACCACGAGAAACCGAGGACGACATGACCACCACCCTCAACACCGACATCGACCGCGCCCGGTTCGGGCGCGAATGGGAGGACTGGCACCGCGGCCACGAGACCCGCCGGGCGGACGCGCTCGGGTTCTTCGCGATCACCGGCCTGCACTGGCTCGGCTGCCGAGCCGACCACGCTGCCGGGCGCGCCGGGAACCTGGAGCCTGGACGCCGAGGGCGTCGTCGTCGAGCTCGCCGAGGGCGAGAGCCTCACGCTCGACGGCGCACGATCACCGGCGCCACGCTTTCGGCGAGCTCCCCGAGCGCAGCAGCATCACGCCCGGCTTCACCGACGGCGACGTCGCCGGCGCGGTCGAGATCGCGCCAGCGCGGCGGGCACACCATCCTGCGTCCGCGTCGCGCCGACCACCCGTTCCTCGCGGAGTACGCGGGCACCCCGACGTACGTGCCGAATCCGCGCTGGCGCGTGGCCGCACGCTTCCGTCCGTTCGACGCGCCCCGCCCGACCGAGGTGGGCGCCGCCGTCGACGGCCTCACCCACGTCTACGACGCCCCCGGCGTGCTCGAGTTCTCGTGGCGCGGCGAGGACTTCACGCTCACCGCCTTCGACGGCAAGGCGCCCGGCGACCTGCTCGTGCTCTTCACCGACGCGACGAGCGGGCTCACCACGTACGCGGCGAACCGCTCGGTGGGCATCGACGCGCCCGACGCCGACGGCTGGACCACGATCGACTTCAACCGCGCCGTCAACCTGCCGTGCGCGTACACCGACTTCGCGACGTGCCCGCTGCCTCCGGAGGGCAACCGCCTGCCGATCGGCATCGAGGCGGGCGAGAAGACGCCGCTCACGCGCGTGCGCTCCATCGATGCGCTCGTCGCCCCGGGGGTGGCCGCATGAGGTTCCAGCTCCTCGACATCGTCCCCTACCGCGCCGACCCCCTCACCGGTCGCCAGGTCTCGCCGTCCGAGCGGTTCGCCGAGACGCTCGCAGCAGGCGATCCGCGCCGAGGAGCTCGGACTGGATGCCGTCGCCATCGGCGAGCGCCACGCGGGGCACTTCATCTCGTCGTCGCCGACGGTGCTGCTGGGTGCGATCGCGGCCCGGACCACCCGCATCCGTCTCAATTCGGGCGTCACGGTGCTCTCGGTGCTGGACCCGGTGCGCGTCGCCGAGGACTACGCGACGATCGATCAGCTGTCGGGCGGCCGGCTCGACCTCACGATCGGCAAGGGCAACGAGGTCGCGCAGTTCCCGCTGTTCGGGCTCGACATCGACGACCAGTGGGAGCTGCTCGCCGAGAAGTACGAGCTGCTGCGGACCCTGTGGCGCGAGGAGGACGTCACCTGGCCGGGTAGCGAGTTCACCCGTCCGCTGACCGGCGTGACGACCCTGCCGCGACCCTTCGCCGGGGCGCCGCGCGTCTGGCACGGGTCTGCGACGACGCTCTTCTCCGCCGGACTCGCCGCCCGCTTCGGCGACCCGCTCTTCAGCGCGAACGCCATCCAGCCGCTCGAGAACTACGGCGTGCTCGTCGACCACTACCGCTCGGAGTACGCGCGGCACGGCCATGACCCGGCGGGCGCATTCGTCGCCGCCGGCTCGGGCGCTCTCTTCATCGCCGACACCACGCAGGAGGCGATCCGCGAGTACGGTCCCGTGTACAACGCGATCGTCGCCGCCACCAACGTGCCCGGGAACAACACCCCGTTCCGCGACATCGAGCACGCCGTGGCCGAGGGTCCGGCCCTCGTCGGCACGCCGCAGCAGGTGATCGACAAGATCGCGCGGTTCCACGGCCGGCTTGGGGCACGACCTGCAGTCGATCAGCCTGCCGACGACGGTGCCGTTCGCGCAGCAGCTCGAGATCCTCGAGCGCTTCGCCGACGAGGTGGCGCCGGTGCTGCGGCGCGAGTTCCCGACGGCGCTGTGGACGGATGCCGACCCTCACGGGCTGCGCACCCAGGAGCTGGCCGCCGCCTGACGCCTGCGACGAGTCACCGTCGGGAGTCGCGTCCCCACGTCAGCGACTGGCGCCCCACCCTGCGGAGCCAGTCGAACATCGGCGCTATCGACTTCCAGCGACGACCGAACAGCGCCTTGCCGAACGAGTGGCCGTGCTCCGTCATGTCAGACCCCTACCGATCGCGTGCGGGCACAACAGGATCGGAACGTCGACGAACCGTGGAGCGGGCTCGCGCGGAGGCCTGTGTGCCGAGGTGCACGCCGAGGTCTGGGGCGCCAGGCCAAGAGTAGGCGCAGAATGGCTGGTTGTCGCGTCTTTCTCCGAATCAGACGTGAGCGCGAACCGCGGCAAGGCGGTCGGCCGGTGACATCTCGAGGTTGGTGGCCACCGGGGAGATGTCAGCGCAGCGCAGGAGCCGGGTCCCAGCCGACGGGTACAACCGTTCCTGCCTCGGAGGGCGATGACGGGTCGGAGAGCGGGACGGGCGACATGGGGGCTCCCGCGGGAGGACACCGGCGAACGGCGACGGTGGACAGCGGAGGCCGGCCGGACCCGCGAAGGGTCCGGCCGGCGCGAGGTTCGTCAGGACTTGGGGAGTCCGGCGGGGTTGATCTCGCTCTCCTCGATACGCTCCGACTCCAGGTCCCAGATCTTCAGGACCTCGTCATACTGTCCCGCCCTCGATGAGGGCGTTGAGGGCGATATTGACGGGCTCGATCAGGCCGTTGCCCTTGGCAGTGGCGGCGGCGATGTTCGCCGTCAGCGGCCAGCCCCCGGGCACGAGGCCGACGACCTTGGTGTCGCCGGTCTCGCGCGCCGCCCACGCGGACGTGGCGTTGGGGCCGAAGGTGGCGTCGATACGGCCGGACTGCAGCGCCAGCACGGTCGCGGCGTTGTCGTCGTAGTACTGCAGCTCGGCGGGCTCCTCGCCGGCGGCTTCGAGCTCCTCGTTCCAGGCGAGCAGCACCTGCTCCTGGTTCGTGCCCGAGCCGACGGCGATCTTCAGCCCGGAGATGTCGGCGCTCTCCTCGATCTTCTCGATGTCGCTGTCGCTCTTCACGTAGAACCCGAGCAGGTCCTCACGGTAGCTGGCGAAGTCGTAGAGCTCCTTGCGCTCCTCGGTGACGGTGACGTTCGACGTGATGAGGTCGTACTTTCCGGACTGGATGCCGAGGGGCCAGTCCGCCCACGCGACGACGACCGGGTTGTACTCGAGGCCGAGTGCGTCGGCGATGAGCGCGCCGATGTTGGGCTCGGTGCCGGCGGGGTCGCTCTCCCCCTCGGGGATGTAGCCGAGCGGCGGGACGTACGCGGAGTGCGCCACGGTGAGCTTGCCGGGCTCGATCGGCTCGAAGCCGCTGGCCTCGAGCGCCTCGACGGCTTCGGCGACCGGCTCGTCGAGCCGGACCCACTGGATCTCGCCGGTGGTGACGTTCGCGCTCGACGCCGACGGCTCGGGCGCCGCCGCCTCGGCGGGCTGGTTGAGGTTGACGCGCGGCGAAGACGCCGCCGACGATCGCGGCCACCGCGACGACGCCGACGCCGATCGCGATGCCCTGCTTCTTGCTGACTGCCATGTTCTGTGTCTTTCTCTCGGGTGGTGATGGGGACTGCGCGGGAAGGGATGGTTCAGGCGAGGACTTTGGCGAGGAAGTCCTGCACGCGAGGGTGCTGCGGGTTCACGAGCACCTGCTCGGGCGGGCCCTGCTCGACGATGCGCCCGCCATCGACGAACACGACGCGGTCGGCGACCTCGCGGGCGAAGCCGACCTCGTGCGTGACGATGATCAGGGTCGTGCCGAGCTGCGGCGAGGTCGCGGATGACGTCGAGCACCTCGCCGACCAGCTCGGGTCGAGCGCGCTGGTCGGCTCGTCGAACAGGATCACCTTCGGCTTCAGCGCCAGCGCGCGTGCGATCGCGACGCGCTGCTGCTGGCCGCCCGACAGCTGGCGCGGGTAGTGCGCCGGCCTTGTCGGCGAGGCCGACCCGCTCGAGCAGGCCGAGCGCGCAGCTCGCGCGCATCGTCCTTCGACAGCCGCCCGAGCGCGATCGGCGCCTCGGTGACGTTCTCGAGCGCGGTCAGGTGCGGGAACAGGTTGAAGTTCTGGAAGACGATGCCGATCTGCGTGCGCCGCTCGAGCACCTCCTTCTCACGCAGCTCGTAGAGCTTTCCGCCGCGCGGCTCGTAGCCGATCAGCTGCCCGTCGACCGTGACCGAGCCCCGGTCGACGCTCTCGAGATGGTTGATCGTGCGCAGCAGCGTCGACTTGCCCGAGCCGCTCGGCCCGAGGATCGCCACGACCTCGCCGGGCTCACGGTGAGGTCGATGCCGCGCGAGCACCTCGACGGCCGCCGTAGCTCTTGTGGACGTTGTGGATCTCGACGAGACCGCGGGTGGCGGCATCCGGTCCGTGGTCACGGTGTCGGTGCTCATGCGCCCGATCCTCCGGAGTTCTTCGCGTCGTTCGCGGTACCACGGAACGGTCGCGCTCGCGACGAGCGGCGGCGTCGACACCCACCAGCGGAGGCGGTCCGCTGTCGCCGTCGCCCAGCCGTGCCCACTGCACGCCGACCCAGTGGCGGAAGCGCTGCAGGGGCGTCGGCGGGAGCACGCGCACCGCGCCGCGGGCGTAATGCCGCTCGATGTAGTACTGCGCGATGCTCAGGACCGTGGTGATGATCGTGTACCAGACGACCGCGACGAGCAGCAGCGGGATGACGCGGCTGTTGCGGTTGTAGATGACCTGCACCGCGTAGAAGACCTCGGGGAGCGCGATCACGAAGACGACCGACGCGCCCTTGACCAGGCCGATGACCTCGTTGGTGGCGTTCGGGATGATCGAGCGCATCGCCTGCGGCAGGATGATGCGGGACAGGCGACGGCGGGGCGGGATGCCGAGGGCCGCGGCCGCCTCGAGCTGGCCCTGGTCGACCGACAGCAGGCCGCCGCGGATGATCTCGGCCGAGTACGCCGCCTGGTGAAGGCTCAGGCCCAGGATCGCGGCCGCGAACGCGCTGATGAGCTGCACGGTCGGGAACTCCGACGATCCAGAAGTCCGTCGTGAACGGGGTGCCGAGGCCGAGCGTCGGATACAGGTAGCCGAGGTTGTACCAGACGATGATCTGGACGACGAGCGGGACCGAGCGGAAGAACCAGATGAACAGCCAGGCCGCGGAGTTCAGCAGCGGCGACTTCGCCAGGCGGGCGAGCGCGAGCAGCGTGCCCAGCAGGAAGCCGATCGATCGCCGAGACGGCCGTCAGCAGGAGCGTCAGCCCCACGCCCTCGAGGACCGGCTGCGAGAAGAAGTAGTGCGCGAACACGTCCCACTCGTAGTTCTCGTTCGTGACGAGCGACCACGCGAACTGGGCGATGACGAACAGCACGACGATGCCGATCGACCAGCGGAACCAGTGCCGGGTGTGGACGACGGGCAGGTCGCCGAGGTCGACGCGCTTCGACGACGGCGGCGTGGTGACGGCTGCGCGGCTTCGGCGGCGCGCGTCGGCGCGCGGGAGGGTGTCGGTCATGGGGGGCTCCTCGTCGGGGCGGGTGGTCCGCGGGGGTTGCCCGCCGGTATTCCGAAGGATGTCGCGTCGGACGCCGCCTGCGGAACACACATGGCACCGCGGCATCACGGAGCGTGACGATCCGGAACGCGGCGTAACAGTTCTCGCCGAATCGGCCGGGGAGGGACACCGGCGGTGCGGCGCCTGCCAGACCACCGGGCCGCATGTCCGACACCCCGTTCGCCGTCGCCCTCGAGCTGGACGCCGACGGGCGCCCACCCCGCGTCATCCGCCTCTCCTGCCGACGCGCTCTCGCCGCGCCGCCTCGCCGCGCGCATCACAAGCGCCGAGCGCTTCGGCTTCACCGCCGCCACCTTCGACGATTCGCCGCTGCCGGTGGGCGACGTCCCGCGGTGGGATGCCGTGCAACGGGCGGCATACGCCGCTCCGCTCACGACGTCGATCGGACTCGTGCCCGTCGCGTACGTGGCCTACAGCGAGCCGTTCCATGTCGCGACCCAGCTCGCCAGCCTCGATTGGGTCTCGAACGGCCGCGCGGGCTGGATCGTCGAGGCATCCGGGACCGCCCGAGAGGCCGCCGCCTACGGCCGCGAGGCGCTGTCCGACGAGGAACTGCGCCGGGAGCGCGACGACGTCATCGAGGTCGCGCGCCGGCTGTGGGACTCGTGGGAGGACGACGCGGTGATCCTGGATGCCGCCACCGGCCGCTACCTCGACGCCGACAGGCTGCACTACGTCGACTTCGTGGGCGCGCGGTTCTCGGTGAAGGGTCCGCTCATCACGCCCCGCCCGCCGCAGGGCCAGCTCGTCGTCGTCGGTGCGGCGGGGACCGCCGGCATCGACGTCGCGCTCGTCGGAGGCGCGGACGCCGCAGAGATCGCGGATGCCGCCGCCCGCGCCCGCACGGCCGGTGCGACGCGCGTCTGGGCCGAGCTGGAGGTCCTGCTCGACTCGCGCGGTGCGTCGGCGGTCCGCCGGCTCGACACCCTCGGCGCATGGCCGTCGGGCGCGCGGCTGCGTCACGTCGGCGACGCCGCCGGGCTCGTCGCCCTCCTCACCGACCTGTCGACAGCCGTCGACGGCGTGCGGCTGCACCTCGCAGAGCTCGACGTCGACCTGGACGAGGCGGGTCGCGCCGTGCTGCCGGCGCTGCGAGCGCGGATCGGGTCCGACTGCTCCGCGTCCGGGCGAGACCCTGCGCGGGGCCCTCGGCCTCGAGCGCCCCGTCAGCCGCTATGCCGCATCCGCCGTGAAGGAGTTCGCATGACCACGTCCCGCCGCATCCAGTTCGGAGTCTTCTTCCAAGGCGTCAATTTCGGCACGATCTGGTCGAGCGACCGCAGTGGATCGCAGTACGACTTCGAGTCGTTCCGCCGCATCGCCCAGACCGCTGAACGCGGGCTCTTCTCGGCGTTCTTCCTCGGGGAGGGGCTGAGGCTGCGCGAGCACTTCGGCCGCATCCACGATCTCGACATCGCCGGACGCCCCGACGCGCAGACGCAGCTCGCGGCGCTGGCGGCCGTGACCGAGCGCATCGGCCTCGTCGCGACGCAGAACACGACCTACAACGACCCGTACGACCTTGCCCGGCGCCTCAACTCGCTGGACCTGATCAGTGAGGGCCGTGCCGGCTGGAACATCGTCACCACCGACAACGCCTGGACCGGGGCGAACTTCCGCCGCGGCGGGTACCTGGACCACGCCGATCGGTACCGGCGCGCGGCGCAGTTCGTCGACGCGACGCAGCGGCTGTGGGATGCCGGAGCCGACGGTGTCGGCACGCCCGTCACCGTCGGCCGCGACCTGGTGTCGTTCACTGGTCCGGCGCCGCTGCCACCGAGCCCGCAGGGCCGGCCGGTGCTCTTCCAGGCCGGTGACTCCGACGAGGGTCGCGAGTTCGCCGCCGCCAGCGCGGACGTCATCTTCTCCGGCCACCCCGGGCTCGACGAGGCGATCGCGTTCGCAGCTGACGTGCGTCGGCGCCTGCCCGCGCACGGCCGCGGCAGCGAGGAGCTGAAGTTCTTCCCCGGCGCCCAGTTCATCCTCGCGCCGACCGACGCCGAGGCCCGCGAGAAGGCCGAGTGGGTCACGCGCGCCCAGGTCTCGCCGCAGACCGCGCTGCGCTTCCTCGAGCCGATCTGGGGACGGGATCTGTCCGACTACGACCCCGACGGCCCGCTTCCCGACATCGACCCCGTCGTGGACGAGGTCGACGGGGCCCGCGGCTCGCTCTTCCAGGGGCGCCGGGCGCTCGAGACCGCGCACCAGTGGCGCGAGAGTGCGGCCGCCGACGGACTTTCGATCCGCGAGTTCGTCATCGCACGGTCATCGCTGCGCACCTTCGTGGGCGGATATTCGACGATCGCCGACCGCGTCGTGCAGTATGTCGACGCCCACGCGGTGGACGGATTCAACGTCTCGCCGTACCTGGTGCCCGAGGGACTCGACGACATCGTCGACGGGCTCATTCCCGAGCTGCAGCAGCGCGGGGTCTACCCGACGGAGTATCCGGGCACGACGCTGCGCGAGAACCTCGGCCTGCCCGGCCTCAGCGAGCGCGCCGAACTCGCGGCCTGAGGGGAATCGGGCTCCCGGCCACAGCGCCGCTCCTCCTGCGACGGCCCATGACGGATCATGGCGCCGTGTGACGCACCCACGTTGGGCGCCGTGCAGCGCGGCCGTAGCGTGACGCCGAGGAGCGGCATCCGTCCCTCCGAAAGGACCATCTCGTCATGACCGACACCACCGACACCGCAGCCGAGCCCACCTACGACGCCCCACTCATCACCGCGGAAGAGGCCGCCGGGCGCGCGGCCGCAGGCGCCCTCGTCATCGACGTGCGCAGCGATGCCGGCCGCGAGCGCGACGGCGTGATCCCCGGGTCCATCCGCGGCGACCGCGACAACCTCGACGCGCAGTTCCTCATCGACTCACCCGAGAAGTTCGCCGAGATCACCGACTGGGACCAGGACATCGTCATCGTCTGCGGATCGATCCGCGGGTCCGGCCCCGTCGCCGAGCAGCTGCGCGCGAAGGGCTTCACGAACGTCGCCCACGTCGACGGCGGGTTCCCGGCATGGAAGGACTCGGGCGCACCGACCGCGGAGGCGCCGGCGCCCGAGTGATCCTCTGGCACTGATGGCGGATGCCTCGACCCCTCCCCCTGCGAGAGGGCCGAGGCATCCGTCGTTCTATGCGGTCCGCAGAATGCGCTCGGTGACGCGCGCCGAGAACTGGAGAGCGTCGACCGGGATGCGCTCGTCGGCCGCGTGGAACTGGGCGAACACGTCGAAGTCGCGGGGCACCCGCAGTGGCACGAAACCGTAGCCGTGGATGCCCAGCTTCGCGAAGTGCTTGTTGTCGGTGCTCGCCGGCAGCAGATACGGCACCACGACCCCGTCAGGGTCGTGGGCCGTGATCGCCTCCTGCAGCACGTCGATGATCGCTGCGTCCACGGGCGCCTCGGTCGCCGACCACCACCGCCCCTCGCGGATGTCGATGTCGTCGCCCGCGAGGTCACGCAGACCCCGGCGCAGCTCGTCGTCCTGTCCCGGAAGGATGCGGATGTCGAGCCGCGCGGACGCCTCGGCGGGGATGATGTTCGTCTTCTCCCCCGCCGACAGCACCGTGGGCGTCGCGGTGTTCCGTGTCGTCGCTCCCACGAGCGACGACACGAAACCCAGGCTCTCGAGATCGTCCGCGAGCGACTCGTCGGTGAAGGCGAGCCCACGGGCCGCGCCGAAGACGTCGAGGAATCGCTGCAGCGCCGGCGTGCGCACGACGGGAAACCGGTGGGACCCGACCGCGGACACCGCGCGGGCGAGCCTCACCACCGCATTGTCGTCGGTCGGGCGGGATCCGTGCGCGGCGTGGCCGCGGGCGGTCAGCGTCGACCACGCGACGCCCTTCTCGCTCGTCGCGACGAGGTACGCGCGGCGCTCGTCTGCCGGGTCGGCGACGAGCGGCACCGAGAAGCCGCCCACCTCGCTGAGCGCCTCGGTGACGCCGGCGAACAGCTCAGGGCGGTTCTCCACGAGCCAGCCTGCGCCCCACACTCCCCCGCTCTCCTCATCGGCGAGGAAGGCGAACACGAGGTCGCGGCGCGGAACGATCCCTTCGCGCGCGAAGTGCCGAGCCACGGCGAGGATGGTGCCGGCATAGTTCTTCATGTCGACGGCGCCTCGTCCGTACAGGAAGCCGTCCTCGATGTCGGCGCCGAACGGCGGATGCGTCCAGTCGTTCTCCTCGACCGGCACCACATCGAGGTGTGCGTGCACGAGCAGCGCCCCCGCACTCGGATCGCTCCCGGTGATCCGGGCGATGAGCGAGCCGCGCCCGGGGCGCGGCTCGATGAGCTCCGCGGCGATGCCGACCTCGGCCAGGCGCTCCTGCACGTGTCGCGCGGCACGGGTCTCGCCGTCGCCGATGGTCGCGGCCACGCCGGTGTTCACGCTCTCGATGCGGATGAGCTCGCGAACGAACTGCAGCGTCTCGTCTTCCAGCTGTGTGGACACGGAACTCCTCGTCGGTCTTCTCAGTCGTCTCGGCGCGGCGCATGCGCGCCCCGCCGACACTAACGGCGAGCTGCGGAACGGCTCGCGTCAGGTGGTCGTCCGACGTCACAGACTCGCCTCACCTGCGCTGACGCCTGCCGCATTGCCGGGGATGACGGGCCGGTTTTGCGGCGAGCGCCGCGTGCCCGCACGCTGGGTCCATGTCAGACACGGCCATCGACATCGCAGACCCCACCGAGCGCCCCGAGCCCCAGCATCCGTCCGCCGCGGATGTGCCGCACGCCGATGCTGCGGTGCTCGACAATCCCGCGTGGCATGCGCTCACCGGTCCGCACGCCCGTTTCGCCACCGGCAACGACCTCGTGCGGCGGTATCCCGAAGAGGTCGCCCCCTTCGTCGCCGTGCGGACGTGGGATGACCCCGAGGTGTGGGATGCGCTGCGCGACCTCGTCGGTCCGGGCGCGCCCGTCGGGCTCTCCGCAGTCGAGCAGGCGTTCCCTCCCGGATGGGAGGACCTCGGCGGCGGCGATGGCGTGCAGCTTGTCGAGACCCGCGCGCTGCAGCCGAGACCGGATGCCGAAGCCGTCGTTCTCGGAGCAGACGATGTCGCGGAGATGCTGGCCATCGTCGAACGCAATCAGCCCGGGCCCTTCCGGCCGCGGACGCACGAGTTGGGTCGGTACATCGGCATCCGTCGCGGCGGCCGACTGGTCGCGATGGCCGGCGAGCGTCTGCACCCGGACGGCTGGACGGAGATCAGCGCGGTCTCCACAGACGCCGCCTACCGGCGGCAGGGCCTGGCCTCTCGGCTGGTGCTCGACGTGGCGTTCCACATCCAGCAGCGCGGGGACCGCGCACTCATGCACGCTGCCGCGTCGAACGTCAACGCCATCGCGGCCTACGAGCGACTCGGGTTCGCCCTGCGCAGGCGCACCAAGTTCGCCTTCGGACGCACCCCGGCCTGACGGCGACGGCCTGCCACGTCCTTCACTCGTCGAGCCGGCTGACGACGAAGGTGGTGGTCACTTGTGAGCTCGTCACATCGACCGCGACCTCTGCAGACGAGAGCGCGCCCTTGTGCTCGGCCGGCGTGATCTCCGCCGAGTATGCCTGCCCGTCACCCGCGCGGGAAGCGACTGTCAGATCGTGCTCGAGCTGGTCGATCTCCGCGTCGGTCCAGCCCCAGTACGATGCGATCCTCTGCAGGTGGGAGAGCGCCGTCCGCCATGTGCCGTCCGACTCCAGGACCAGGTGCACCGACTGCACCACATCGTCCGCTGCGACGACGGTGAACGAGCGGGTCACGTCGACATGAAAGCTCCCGGCGGGCGCGACGACGATCGCTTGCACGGGAGTGATCGGTTCGAACGTCTCCGGGCCGTCGGGCTCGAGTCCGAGTTCGGTGGCCGTCAGCGAGTCCGGCCCGATGCGAATCCGCAGAGCACCCTGGCGAGTGAGGTAGTCGATGCCCGGGTCGCCGAGCATCGACATGCCGTCCGGCGCCTGCTGGTCGGCAGTCGCCGGACGTTCCGGATCGGTCCACCACGAGTTCTGCATGAGGATCGCCGAGACGACGACGCCCACGCAGATCGCAGCGGCGATCGCAGTGGGTATCCACCCCAGCAGACGGCGTCTGGAGCGTCGCTTCTGCACCGACGGCGACATCGTCATCCTTCCCGCGCAGCCCCTGTCGAAGCACCGACGTGACCGCCAGGTGAGCCGCGAAGCGAAATAAGAAAGCCCCGGAGAATCGGCGAGATTCCGGGGCGATCCGTAGCAGGAGCGGGGCTTGAACCCGCGACCTCACGATTATGAGTCGTGCGCTCTCACCAACTGAGCTACCCTGCCGCACGGCATCCGTGGTCATTCGAATTGGATGCTGCGAGCCCCGAGTCAGGATTGAACTGACGACCCCTTCCTTACCATGGAAGTGCTCTGCCACTGAGCTATCGGGGCGTGCTGCCTGCGAGCAGGCAACTAGAAGAGAATACCAGAGGCCCGGCATCCTTCCGAACCGGTCAGCCCACCGTATGGGTGCCGTCGGTGTACTGCTGCAGCCACGGCCACGGGTCGATGGCGGTGGTGCCGTTCTTCAGGAGCTCGAAGTGCGTGTGGGCCCCGTACGAGCGTCCGGTGTTGCCGGTGTGGCCGATCACGGTGCCGACCGTGACGCGCTGACCCGGGCTGACCTGCAGCGAGCCGTACTGCATGTGCGCGTAGTGGCTCGAGATGAGCTGACCGTCGACGATGTGGTCGATGGTCACGTGCACGCCGTAGGCGCCACCGGCCTCCGACGCGATGCGGACGGTGCCGTCGGCGATGGCCTGCACGGGCGCGCCGTTGCCGGGCGTGAAGTCGATGCCCTCGTGCATGCGGCCCGAGCGCATGCCGAACCCGTACGACATCGTCACACCCACCGCGAACGGCCACTGGATGTTGGAGTTCGGGTTGTTGCGGAACAGGTTCGAGAAGTTCTTGATGCCGGCCTCCGACGCCAGCTGAGCCGTCGTCGTGGTCGTGTAGTTGCCGCTGCGCTCGAGGGTGTCGTTCTGGACGTCACCGGGCGCCACGTACGCCTGGATCTCGGCCTCGTCGATCACCGGCGCCGTGTTGTCGCCCATGGCGACGACGGAGAGCGACGCGTCGGAGCCGTTCACCGCGGCGACCGCCTCTGCCGGCGTGGTCATGCCGACGGCCATGAGCCCGACGATCCCCAGCACACCCACCGAGAACGACGTGGTGGCGGCGCGCTTGAAGGCGGCGCCGCGGCGTGCCGGAGAGCGAGCGCGGCCGGCCGGGCGCGGGGCGGGCGTCGTCGTCTGCCGCGGGCTGCGCCTCGCGCGCAGCCTGCTGGACGGGGGTCTCGCCCGTGAACGCGAACAGTCGCGAGGCGGCCTCGAATTCGTCGACATCGGATGCCGCAGGCTGAGGGATCGGACCGGTGAGGGGCCCGACCCGCTCGGGGCGGGGCTGCTCCGCGTACGGCGGCGCCGGGGAGGGCTGAGGCGCGGAGGCGGAGGCCGGCGCAGCGGTCGTGGGCGACGGGACGTCAGCCGGTGCGTGCGGGTGCGGCCGGGGATGCGGCGGTCGGCGCAGGCGCAACCGCGGGCTGCGTCGTGGTCTGCGGCGCGGCTGCGCGCCGGCGTCCGGGCACGGCCCGCGGCGGCATGGTGGTCTGCGCCTCGGCCACGGGCGCGGCGGTCTGCTGCCCGGCCGTCGTCTGCGGCTCCGCGACCGTCGGCTCGGCCGGCGCGTGCGGCGCGGCGGTCTGCGGGACGTCGACCGCCTCGACCGCGGCCGTCGACGCGACGTGGCGGCCGCGTCGGCCGCGAGAAGCTTCGCGAAGGTCTCGGCGATCCACGTGGAGGCGGTGTCGCCGGCGGGGGTCGTCGCGGCGGGCTCGGTGACGGGGGCGGCGGGCGGTGGCGCGCGGCGCGCGGCGCGCAGCGGCCTCGCGACGGGAGCAGCGGCCTCGACGGTGGGTGCGAGCAGCTCGAACGGCTCGGCGGGGACGAGCACCGTGTCGAGCAGCGGTGCGGGCTCTTCGCGCGTCGGCAGCGCGGCCTCGAAGAGGGCTGCCGCGCGCTCCGGCGCGGCAGGCGTCTGCGCGGCGATGGGCGGGACGGCGACGACGGGCTGCGCACCGGTCTGGGTGCGGCGGGTGCGACGGCTCGCGTGCTCCGCGGGGGCGGCCGAGGGCGCAGCCGGCACCGCAGCCCGGGCGCGGGCGCGGGGAGCCACCGGGTCGATGACCGGGCCGGATGCCACGGGCACGTCGACCGACGAGGGCGGGGCCGGGGCCGGGCGGCGGGCGTCGGGGTCGCCGACACCGCGGGTTCCACGGGCGTGAAAGCCACGGCGGGCGACACGGGAGCGGCGGCGGCCGCAGGAGCGTCGGCGTCCGACAGCGGACGGGCGCGGCGGTGGAACGTCGGATGCGGGGCTCACGTACGACGACGCCTGAGTGGGCGGGGCGGGCGGGGCCGCGGCATCCGTCCGCTTCGCATCGACCGATCGACCCCAGACGACCGCGGGGCGCTCGGGAGCAGTGCTCGCCGCCTGCCGACGCACTGTGGCGCGGCCGGCCCCCGGGGTCTCCGGCATCGCCTGCACAGGCGTCGGAGAGGTGCGGCTGGATCTGCGCGTGGGCGCAGGCTCAGCCATGGGGGAGTCGAAAGGCAAAGCGGAGTCGGGCTCTCGGGTCGTGCCGCGAGGGGGGGTGCACGCAGCAAGGCGGTCGTTCGGGCTAGGACCACCTCCGCCGTTCGGGCGGCGAAGGTAACGATCGGGTAAACACTACCCCGGGCGTGCTGGGAATGCCATGTACGACTTGGATTTCATGACGCGCGTTTCGTGAAAATTCGATGAGAGACGCCCACCTCAGACCAGTCCGGCCGCCTCCGCGAGGCGGTCGAAGATCGCCGGAGTCGCGGCGACGACCAGCGGCCCGCGCGGGCCCCCGTCCGGCTGGGCGCGACCGAATCGCCCGCCCGCCTCGGTCACGATCAGCGAGCCCGCGGCAAGGTCCCACGGTGCCAATCCGCGCTCGAAGTACCCGTCGAGGCGCCCGGCGGCGACGTACGACAGGTCCAGCGAGGCGGCTCCGCCACGGCGCAGGTCGCGGGCCAGCGACGGCATCACCCGGGCGATGAGCTCGAGGTCGCCGGGGCGCGTCGCCGGGTCGTAGCCGAACCCCGTCGCGAGGAGCGCACCCGCGGGTCCGACCTCGGGGTTGACGGCGATCCGGCTCACGCCCAGCCAGGCACCCTCACCGCGCGCCGCGTGGAAGATCTCCCCGCTGACCGGTGCGTAGACGACGCCCGCCAGCGCAGTCCATTCCCGAGGGTCCGGCTCCCCCTGGACGGCCGCGATGCTGACGGCGTAGGTGGGGATGCCGTACGCGTAGTTGACGGTTCCGTCGATGGGATCGACGACCCACGTCACGTCGCCGGCGCCGCGCTCGGCCCCGGACTCCTCGCCGAGGAAGCCGTCGTCGGGTCGCGCGGCCTTCAGCCGTGTGCGGATGAGCGCTTCGACCTCGCGGTCGGCCTCCGTGACGATGTCGGCGAGCGCCGACTTCGTCGCGGCGATGGCGACGCCGGCCTCGCGCCGCACGCGGGCGAGCTCACCGGCTTCGCGGGCGATCTCCATGGCAAGGGATTCGAGGTCGTGCTCGAGGCTCATGCCTCCACGGTAACCGGGCGCGGCCGCGCCCACCCTCGTCTCCGGGTGAAGCGCTGCCCCCACAGGTCAACCGCGCTCTACAGGAGGTTGGAACGACTCAACCTCCTGTGGAAGCCCGGTTGACCTGTTGGAGGCGACGGCGGAACCACACGAGGCGGACCAGCTCGGGCGTCCTCCGCGGACGGCGGGCGCCGCTCGCGCGAGCGCGGGCGGCCTCGGTAGCGTGACCCCATGGCCGCTGCCGTCCCCTCCCCCGTGTATGACGCCGCCATCGTCGGCGGCGGCCACAACGCCCTCGTCGCCGCGGCGTACCTGGCGCGGGCCGGGCGGTCGGTCGTCGTGCTCGAGCGGCTCGACCATCTCGGGGGTGCCGCGGTGTCGGAGCAGCCGTGGCCGGGCGTCGCCGCACGACTGTCGCGCTACTCCTACCTCGTGAGCCTGCTCCCCCGCCGCATCATCGACGACCTCGGGCTCGGCATCCGGCTGCGGCGCCGCCGCTACTCCTCCTACACGCCCGATCCGCACGACCCCTCGCGGGGCATCCTGATCGACACAGCGGATGCCGCGGCCACCGCCGACGCCTTCGCCCGCGTGACCGGCGGCACCGGTGAGGCGACGCGGTTCGCGCAGTTCTCCGAGCGACTGGAGCCCGTCGCCCGGCTGCTCTTCCCGACGATGACCGAGCCGCTGCGCCGAGCCGGGGACGTGCGGGCGGCGCTCGACGACGACGAGCTCTGGGAGGCCTTGTTCGAGCAGCCCGCTGGGCGGGCTGCTGCGATCGTCGCTCGACACGGACATCGCCCGCGGCATCGCGCTCACCGACGGTCTGATCGGCACCTTCGCATCGGCCGACGACGACGAGCCTGCGACAGAACCGCTGCTTTCTCTACCACGTCATCGGCGGCGGCACCGGCGACTGGGACGTGCCCGTCGGCGGCATGGGCAGCGTGTCGGCGGAGCTCTCGCGCGCCGCGCGCGAGGCGGGCGCCGAACTGCGCACCGGCGCCGAGGTGGTGGCGGTCTCGCCCGACGGTGCGATCACGCTCGACGACGATTCCACGGTGCACGCGCGGCTGGTGCTGAGCGGGGTCGGCCCGGCCGTGCTGGCGCGGCTGCTCGCCGCGGGCAGCGCCGGCGTCTCCGCCGTGCCCTCGCCGGAGGGCGCGCAGCTCAAGGTCAACATGCTGCTGCGACGCCTCCCGCGCCTGCGCGACGCCCGGGTGGCGCCTGAGGCCGCGTTCGCCGGCACCTTCCACGTCAACGAGACCATGTCGCAGCTCGACACGGCGCATGCGACGGCACAGGGCGGCGGCATCCCGGATCCGCTGCCGGCCGAGATCTACTGCCATTCGCTGACCGACCCGTCGATCCTCGGCCCGGAGCTGCGCGCCTCGGGTGCGCACACGCTGACGCTCTTCGGCCTGCAGGTGCCGCATCGGCTGCTCGAGGGACGGGACCCGGATGCCGCGCGCGCGGCGCTCCTCGAAGCGGCTCAGGGCTCGCTCGACACGGTGCTGGCGGAGCCCATCGCCGACTGCCTGTACGTGGCGCCCGACGGGTCGCCGTGCGTCGAGGCGCGGACCACGGCCGACCTCGAAAGCTCACTCGGGATGGTGGGCGGCGACATCTTCCACGGTGACGCTGTCGTGGCCGTGGGCCGACGACGATGATCCGCTGGTCACGCCCGCCGAGCGCTGGGGCGTCGCCACCGAGCACCCGACCGTGCTCGTGTGCGGCTCGGGTGCGCGCCGCGGCGGCGCGGTGAGCGGGCTGGGCGGCCACAACGCGGCGATGGCCGCGCTCGAGCTTCTCGCGCGCTGACCACCGCGCGCCGTGCACGCTCGGCGCTGATCGCGGCGCGGCCGCGGCGCAGCAGGGGCGGCAGCGGCGGAGGCGGTGGGTACCCCTCGTACCCGGCGGCCTGGGTGGGCTGGGCGGGAGCGACGGTCTGCGCCGGGGCCGGAGCGACCTGCGGCTCGACGTGCGCCGCGGGCTCGATCGCCGTGAAGACGTGCGCGCCCGGCGACGGATAGCCGGTGTAGTAGGCGTTCCAGTCGGGCGAGCCGTCGGGAAGCATCGGCAGCGGAGTGACGGCGTCGACGTACGTCGGCCACGGGCAGGAGCTCCTGCGCGGCGGGCGCGGCGGGCGCAGCCAGGGCCGGACCGGCGGGCGCGGCGAGCGGCGCGCGCGTGCGGCTTCTTCGGCGCGAAGAGCACGTTGACGAGCGGCACGAGCGCCGTGCCGAGCGCCGCGAGGATCGCGATGGCCACCACGATGCGCCAGTAGACGCCGGCGAGCGAGAGCCACTCCCCGAACGCCAGCGGGATGATCAGCAGCACCGCCAGGGCGATGACGAGCGCGATGGTGATGATCGTGACCGTGCGGGTGAAAGGCGTGTCGTAGCGCTGGAACGCCTTGAGGTAGAAGCGCACGTGCAGCAGCACCAGCTGGAGGATGAGCACGATCAGCAGGAACTGGATGAACCGCGAGAATCCGAGCCAGGGGAAGCGCTCCGGCATCCAGATCATGATCGCGCCGAGCAGGAGGGCGACGATCCACGACGCCATGCTCGCCAGTGCGAACCACGCGGGGCGACTCGGCGCGAGGTGCGCATCGAGGATCGCGACGCCGGCGAAGCCCGCCAGCAGCAGGATCGTCAGGAAGGCGCGGCCGATGATGTCGTCCGCGTCCCGCGAGCCCAGCAGCACCCACAGCACGCAGACGATCGCGGCCGCGATCAGGGCGCCGATCGCCACCCAGATGGCAGCGCGCAGCAGCGATGAGCGGGAGCCGTCCGCATGGGCGGCCCGATCCGTCGTCGGGGCGGGCGTCGCATACGGGTCGGGCGCGGTCATGGCGTTCCTCTCGTGACGCGGGCAGAGTGCCTGCACGCCCATCCTGACATGCCGCGACCCCACCGCGTGGATGCCGATCCGTGGCTGAGGACGCGAGGCGCCGGAGCCGTCGCGGACGGCGGAAGCGGATGCCTCAGCCCGCGGCGCGTCCGAGCCGTTCATGACACTTCGATGAGAAGCCTCAGCAAGCGCTTCCCTTGCGAAGCGCGATGCGCTGGCATAGTGAGGACCGAACGCCATACAGAACTGGAGAAACCATGCAGAGAAGCAGAAAACTCACCCTCGCCGCGCTTACGAGCGCCGTCCTGGTGGGCACGGTGGGCATCGTCGCCGCGCCCGCCGCGCAGGCGATCCCGGTCAACTCCCACTGCGGAACGGAGTCGGCCGGCAACCGTTCGGCGTTCGTGACCCATGACCAGCTGACGAGGGAGCTGGAACGGATCGAGAGCACGAGCGGAGGGGTCGTCGATGTCTCCGTCGCCGGCTACAGCAACGAGGGCCGCGAGATCTATCAGGCGCGAGTCGGTACCGGAGACACGGTCGTCCTGGTGCAGTCGCAGATCCACGGCAACGAGAACCACGGCACCGAGGCTCTGCTGTCGCTGCTCAAGGAGTTCGGCGGAAACACGGCGGCCGCCGCAGGAGATCCGGGAGAACGTGACGATCGTGGCGATCCCGCGCCTCAACGTCGACGGCGGCGAGCGCGACACCCGGCAGAACCACGATGAGCTGGGACGAGGTCGTCGGAGGACTTCCCGCAGCTCGCCGGCGTGGACCCGGCGTGGAACTACCGGGCCGATGTTCCGGGCTTCGACGTCAACCGCGACTTCAACCCCGACCTGGACTACGTCCCGCTGCCCGAGGACTTCCCCGGCAACAGCGCCGACACCGGCTGGTACATCACGCCCGAGGCGCAGACGGTGCGTGACGTGTACGCAGGGCTGGAGGACGAGTTCGGCATCGTCGACTACTTCGTGGACCTCCACAACCAGTGGCCGTGCTACGCCCAGGAGGGCACCGGTGACATGTCGCCGTTGTCGATCTCGGCGCGGTTCATCGCCGACCCGGCAGAGTTCGGCGACTGGCCGAACTTCGACTACGACGCATCGCGGCGCGCCAACGTCGCGGTCTACGACGCGTTGCAGGCCCATGGCGAGTCGGCGTTCGGCGACCTGACGCTGTACCCGCAGGACACCAACCTGCCCGGCACCGCGCTCGGGCTCGTTCGCGCTGCGCGGCAGCGCCACCGTCCTGTTCGAGACCTCGAGCAACACCCAGTCCGACGGTCAGAAGCGCAACGGATTCCTCGCCAAGCAGGTCGAGCTCGGGGTCAGGGGGCTGATCACGGCGGTCGCCGACGGCTCGATCGAGTCGCTCGATCCCGAGGCGTACGAGGAGATCCCGGAGCGCATCTTCCTCCCCGCCGACTGACGCATAGCAACGTCGAGGGCCGTCCGGTTCGTCCCGGCCGGCCCTCGACGCAACCGGCCGGAAACCACGAACGCGCCCCACTAGGGGGCGCGTTTCGAGTTGGTGGCGAGTGAGGGATTCGAACCCCCGAATGCTGAGCAGTCTGATTTACAGTCAGATCCCTTTGGCCGCTTGGGTAACTCGCCAGGCGCACCCGTCCGACTTTTCCAGACGACCGGAGGCGCGATCCACAATGTTACTCGTAGATGCGCGAGGTCAGAAATCCGCCCCGTCCGGCGCACGCCGCGGCGTCTCCTGATCAGAGCCGTTCAGGTGCCGATGCGGTCCAGATCGATGCCGCCGAGGGCGCTCGGAGTGCGCAGCAGCGCTCCCTCGAAGCGGCAGGTGGCGGCCGCGGCATCCATCGCGGATTGCAGCACCGACTCCCACTCGCCGGCGTCCACGGGCGTGCCGCCGACGAGCGCTGCGACGGTCGCCGCGAACGCCGCATCACCCGCACCCATCGTGTCGACGATGCGTCCCGGAAGGTTCGAGATCGGCCGCGTCACGACCACCTCGCCGGCCTCGATCGTGGCGCCGGCCGCCCCTTCCGTTGCGAGCACAGCCCCGGCGCCGAGGTCGATGAGGCGGGCGCGGAGCACGTCGAGGCGGTCGCCGTACAGCAGGGCGGCGTCGTCCTCGCCGACCTTCACGAGCGCGGCGTCGGCCGCCAGCCGCTCGAAGCCCCGCACGAACTCGGCCTTGTCGTGCAGCATCCCGGTCCGCGGATTCGGGTCGACGGCGACCGGCACTCCGCCCTGTCCCTCGCTCCGCGCGAGCGCCCGCGCCTGCGCGATCGCGTCGGTCAGCTCGGCCGCCTGCTCGGCGTCGTCGAACGCGAAGCAGCTGACGACCACGAGATCGGCATCCGCGAACGCCCGCCGCTCGTCGTCGCCGAACCTGATGCGTCGCCGCTGCGCCGCCTCGTTGAACTCGTACACGGGCTCGCCGCCGCCGGAACGCGTGCTCACCGCACGCGCCGTGCCGAGGAGCGACGGCGTCGCGATGAGGTCGACGCCGAAGTCGGCGAGATAGCGCCGCACCCGCGACGCGGGCTCGTCGTCGCCGAGCATGGCGACGAGGACGGCGGGCACGCCCAGCTGCGCGAGCCCGACGGCGACGTTGAGCGCCGCACCGCCGACGAACTCCCGCACCCCGTGGTCATCGCGCAGCTCGTCGATGAGCGCGTCGCCCACCACGACGACGGTCATCGCGCCACGCCCGCCGTCTCGAGCACGCGACCGACGAAGGCCTCGGTGCGCCGCCGGGTGCCGTCGATCTTGCGGTCGACGCTCGCCCGCACCTCGTTCGGTGCGAGAGGGGCGGCGAGCCGCACGTTCTCGTGACACGACAGGTCGGCGCAGATGTACGTGCCGACGCTGTCGCCGTGCGCGCCGGCCTCGCCCGCCTTGCGCGCGGTGTACATCACGACCTGGTCGGCCGGCTGCATGGTGTGGCACAGGTTGCAGAGCGCGGCGCGCGCGTGCGACGCCCCTTCGGCACCGCGCAGCACGATGGCGACGGCCTCGCCGTCGACCTCGGCGACCAGATAGCCGCGGCCCCGCGTCCGGGGATCACGCCACGCCAGGAAGTCGAGGTGATCCCAGTCGGTGAGCATGAAGTCGGCCGGCAGGGTGACGAGCCGCAGCTCGTCCGACGTGGCGTTCACGAACGACGAACGCACTTCTTCTTCGGTCAGTGGGCGCATGGCACCTCCTCGCCCGCCCAGTCTACGAATGACTCTCCCCACGCCCACCCCCTCGCCGAGGCGACATGGTCGACGCCGCCGGCCGCGCGGGCCAGGCGCCCGCCACCTCGCGCGCGCGCAGCGCGGGCGGCGGAGGCATCCGTCCGCCTCGCGCTCAGGCGGACGCGGCCGGGGCTGCGGTGTCGTCGACCGGGTCGGACGCGGTGTCGTCGGCTGCACCGGAACGGCCGCGGATGAGGAACCCGAACCCGAACGCGATGAAGAACATCAGCACGCCGTACACCGCTGCGGGCAGCGACAGCTCGACCGAGCCGAGCACCGTCTGCGCGATGACGATCGCGAGGGTCGCATTGTGGATGCCGATCTCGAACGACGACGCGATCGACTGCCGCTTGCCCACTTTGACCAGCCGCGGGGCGAAGTAGCCGACCGTGAGGCTGATGAGGCAGAAGACGATCGTGATCAGCGACAGCCGTCCGAAGTTCTCGAGGAGCAGCGCCCAGTTCTGCGCGACGGCACCGACGATCACCACGACGAGGATGATGACCGAGGCGATCCGCACCGGCTTGTCCATCGCCTTCGCGAAGCGCGGCCAGAAGCGACGCACGATCATGCCGAGCGCGACCGGCAGCAGCACGATCGCGAAGACCTCGACCGTCTTCGCCCACTGCAGCCCCAGCTGATCGTCGAAGGGGTTGAAGTAGAGGATCGCGAGGTTGGTGATGAGCGGGAGGGTGAACACGGCGATCACGGAGTTCACCGCCGTGAGCGAGATGTTCAGGGCCACATCGCCGCGGAACAGGTGACTGTAGAGGTTGGCGGTGGTGCCGCCCGGCGACGCCGCGAGCATCATCATGCCGACCGCCAGGATCGGCGGCAGCTGGAAGGCCAGCACGAGCCCGAAGCAGATCAGGGGCAGCAGGATCAGCTGGCACAGCAGCGCGACGATCACCGCCTTCGGCTGCTTGAGGACACGGGCGAAATCGCCGGGGGTGAGGCTCAGGCCGAGGCCGAGCATGATGATGCCGAGGGCTACGGGCAGCCCGATGGTGGTCAACGCTGACATGGGACTCAGTGTGCAGGATCGCGCGACTCCGTGTCACGAAGTCTCCACAGCCCGCGCCCGGCGGGCCCCGGTCGCGCGGGCGCGTCAGAACAGGCAGAGCGGATGCCGCGGCATCCGCTCTGCCCGTTCGGGGTCGTCTCAGCCCTTGGTCGCGCCGGCGGTCAGGCCGCCCACGATGTACTTCTGCAGCAGCAGGAACACCACGACCACCGGGATCGCCGCCATGACGGCACCGGCCGAGAACGCCGACCAGTCCGCGTAGCGGGGGTTGGAGACCAGCTTCGTCAGCCCGACGACGAGGGTCTGCTTCTCAGGGTCGATCAGCATGACGCTCGCGATGACGTACTCGTTGACGATGCCGATGAAGGACAGCAGGCCCACCACCGCGAGGATCGGCGCCACCAGACGCAGGATGATCGTGAAGAAGATGCGCGCGTGGCCGGCGCCATCGATCTTCGCCGCCTCGTCGAGCTCCTTGGGGATCGTGTTGAAGAACCCGTACATGAGGTACGTGTTGACGCCCAGCGCACCGCCGAGATAGATGAGGATCAGGCCGCTGAGCGTGTTCAGGCCGATCGCCGGGAACCAGTCGCCGATGGTGCTCATCATGAGGAAGATCGCCACCACGGCGAGCAGCTGCGGGAACATCTGCACCACCACGATCGTGATCAGCCCCACGCGGCGGCCCGCGAAGCGCATGCGCGAGAACGCGTAGGCGGCGAGCGCCCCGATGAACACCATGACGAAGCCGGTGACCGTGGCCACGACGATCGTGTTGAGGAACCACATCGGGTACGGGATCTGCGGATCGGTCAGGATGCGCACGTAGCTGTCGATGCCGATCGCCGAGAACAGCTGGTTCGAGCCCGTCAGGGTGCCCTGCGGGTTCAGCGACGCCGAGAGCACGTACAGCAGCGGGAAGATCGCGAAGATCGAGACCACGATCGCGACGACGTGGCGCCATCCCGTGTCGGCGAACCATCGGCCGAACGAACGGCGGCGCCGAGGCGGCTCGTGCGCCGTCGCCGTCGCCGTCGTGCTCTGCGCGACGGTCTGGTCAGTGTGTGACAGTCGGACCTCGGTCATGTCAGTTCAACTCCTCGAGGGCCTTGGTCTTGCGGAAGCTGACGATCGAGATCAGGGCGACCACGATGAAGATGAGGATCGTGAAGGCGGATGCGAGGCCGTAGTCGCGGTTCTCGCCGGTGAACGCCACCTTGTAGACCATCGAGATCAGGATGTCGGTGTGCCCGACGCGGATCGCGGTGTCCTCCATGCGCGGACCGCCGCCGGTGAGCATGTAGATCAGGTTGAAGTTGTTGAAGTTGAACGCGAACGACGCGATCAGCAGCGGCGTCACCGTCACCAGCAGCAGCGGGAGCTTGATGCGGCGGAAGATCTGCCACGGGTTCGCGCCGTCCATCACGCCGGCCTCGTTGACCTCCTCCGGAATGCCCTGCAGCGCGCCCATGCACACCAGGAACATGTACGGGAAGCCGAGCCACAGATTCACCAGGAGCACGGAGACCTTGGCGAGCCACGGGTCGGTGAGCCACGGGATCTCGGCCCCGCCCAGGAGCACCTGGTTGATGAATCCGAAGCTCTCGTTCATCATGCCCGCCCAGACGAGCGCCCCCAGGAAGGCGGGGAACGCGTACGGCAGGATCAGCATGATCCGGTAGCGTGTTCTTGAAGCGCATGCCCTTGTGGTTGAACACCAGCGCGAGCAGGAGGCCGAGGAAGAAGGTGGAGGCCACCGACACCGCGGCGAACACGAAGGTCCACGCGGTCACGGAGAGGAGCGGGCCGCGGATCGAGGCATCCGTCACCGCCTTGACGAAGTTCTCGAAGCCGACGAAGACCTGCCAGCCCGGGAGCAGCTCCTCCCCCTCGGCCGAGACGAACGCGCCCTCGCCGTTGTCGGTGTAGACGGTGCCCGTGGTGGTGTCGGTCATCGTGCCGGCCGCCGCGTCGTACTCGAGCGTCGAGACGTACAGGTAGCCCTTCTGGCCGTCCTGCGTGCGGATCGCGCCGTCGTTCGGGTCGTCGCTGTACGGCACGGCGAGCGCCTCGATGTCGTTGCTGCGCGAGAGCACGTCGGCGAACTGGAGCGTCGTCCAGCCGTCGACGGCGACGGCCTTGCCGCCCTCCATCGTGGCGTCGTCGACCGGCTGCAGCGGCTGCAGGTTGGTGCCCAGCGAGACGTCGCCGTCGGTCGGGTCGGTCACGAGCAGCCCGAGTTCGCCGACGCGCTCGACCACGGTGACGTCGAACGTCGGCGAGTCCTCGACGCGCACGAGCGAGGACCGCATGAGCGAGGCGACGGCCTGGTCCTTGCTGCCGTTGTGGCCCGTGCCGTAGTTGGTGAAGCCGATGTAGCCCGTGTAGACGAGCGTGAAGATCTGGAAGACGATGAGCAGGAGGATGCCCGGCGTCAGGTACTTGGCGGGGATCTGCTTGCGCGAGAAGTAGATCCAGTTCACGAGGATCGTCACGGCGGCGACGAGGGCGAGAACGAGCCACTCGTTGTGCAGGAACAGCACGAACACCGCGAACACGGCGACGGCGTCCACGATCGCGAGCAGCGCGATCTTGAAGATCAGCCAGCGCAGGCGGCCGCCGGCGGCATCGGCCATGCGCGCGGCGCTGCGCTGCCGTGGGCTCGGAGGCGCCGTCTCATCGGACGCCGTCGTGAGGGTGTCGGTCATGCTTCGTCCTCGTCGTGGGTGGAGCCATGACCGGGGCGGGTGCGCGAGCACCCACCCCGGTCACCGTTGCGGTCCGTGGGACCGCGACGGACTGCTTACTGGATGGCGGTGGTCACGTCATCGACGAGCTTCTGCCACGTCGCGGTGGGGTCGGCGCCGTTGATGATCGCAGCCTCGGCCACGCCCCAGAACTCCCAGACCGCACCCATCTGCGGGATGGCGGGCATCGGGACGGCCTCGGCGCCGACGGCCTGGAAGCCGGCGACGATCGGGTCGGACGCGGCCGCGTCGGCAGCAGCGGTGAGGGCGGGCAGCACGTTGCCGGCCTCGAACAGCGACAGCTGGACGTCCTCGGTGCCGATGTAGTTGACGAGGAAGTCGTTCGCGGCGACCTTGTTGTCGGACTCCGAGCTCACGAAGAAGCCCTTGACACCGGCGAACGGCTGCGCCGGGGCGTCGGTCGGGCTGGGGATGACGTCGATCGCGACGTTGATGCCGCCGTCGACCGCCGCGCCGACGTTCCACGGGCCGGTCAGCCAGAAGGCCGCCTCACCGGCGAGGAACTTGTCCTTCGCGATCTGGCCGTCGATGTCGGTGTTGAACGCACCGGCGGCACCCTGCGCGCCGAGCCACGTGGCGAACTCGAAGCCGCCCTCGTTGCCCATCTGCAGGTCGGTCGGGTCGTAGTTGCCCTCGGCGTCGGTGCCGAACACCGGGGCGCCGAACGCCGTCTGGTACGGGTACAGGTGGTACGGGTTGCCCTCGACGCCCTGCTCGACGACGAACGGCGTGGCCAGGCCCGCCGCCGTGCCCTTGGCGATCATGTCGTCGAAGCTCGCCGCTGCCTCGGGGATGAGGTCGGCGTTGCGGAGCACCGCGATGTTCTCGACCGCGTACGGGAGCATGTAGGTCGTGCCCTCGTAGGTCGACGCCTGCAGCGCGACGGGAGCGTAGTCGGCAGCGGTGTCGCCGAGCTCGATCGGGGCGACGACGCCGTTCGACGAGAGCTCGCCGAGCCAGTCGTGCGCGCCCATGACGACGTCGGGTCCGCGGCCGGTGGGGGCCTGCTGGATGAAGTCGTTCTTGATGTTGTCGACGTCCTTGCCGACGAGGTCGACCGTCGACACCGGTCTTCTCGGTGTAGGCCTCTGCGGCGTCCTTCAGCGCGTCGACGCGCTCGGTGTCGACCCAGACGGTCAGTTCCGTCGACGCGTCGCCCTCATCGCTGTCGGCCGGGGTGCCGCTGCCGGCGCAGCCGGCGAGGACGATGGATGCGACGGCCAGGCCGCCGAGAGCGAGCCAGCTCTTCTTGTTCACCTTCATCGGTGCAGTGCCTCTCTGGAGTACTGAGTGAGTTCGGCCGCGTTGCCGATCGCGACAGTGCGGCAGTGACTCGTGCTGCGAAATGCAAGCGCTTACATTCTTACCTTCCGTTGCGAAATCTGGCAACACGGCGTTCGGATCGATATCCGGCCGTGATAAAGCGGGCGGATCTGGAATCGCTTGCAGGCGCTTTCCCTGTCGCGCCGGCTCCGGTCGCACGGGAACCCAGCCACGACACCGGGGCGCGGCATCCGCTCGGCCACTAAACTTCCCCGCATGGCAGATTCCTCGTTCGACATCGTCAGCAAGGTCGACCACCAGGAGGCGGAGAACGCCCTCAACCAGGCGCGCAAAGAGATCGAGCAGCGCTACGACTTCAAGGGCACCGGCGCCTCCGTCGAGTGGAGCGGCGAGTCGGTGCTCATCAAGGCGAGCACCGAGGAGCGCGCGAAGGCCGTGCTCGACGTCTTCCAGTCGAAGCTCATCAAGCGCGGCATCTCGCTGAAGAGCCTGGAGTCGGGCGAGCCCTTCGCCAGCGGCAAGGAGTACCGGATCGTCTCGACGATCAAGGACGGCATCTCGTCGGAGAACGCGAAGAAGATCTCGAAGATCATCCGCGACGAGGGCCCCAAGGGCGTCAAGTCGCAGATCCAGGGCGACGAGCTGCGCGTGCAGTCCAAGTCCCGCGACGACCTGCAGGAGGTGCAGCGCCTGCTGAAGGCCGCCGACCTCGAGGTCGACCTGCAGTTCGTCAACTACCGGTAGCGCTCCGCCGAAACGGGCGGCGGGCACTTCGTGAGCGGCGACCATCCTCCCGCCGTGTCGCACACCGGGCGCCTCGAGCGCGAGCTCGCGACCACACCTCCCACGCGGCTGCAGCTCGCCTGGAGGGTCGTGCCGAGTGGCGCTGCGCGACGCGACGTGGCGTGGGATCTTCTGCGCGAAATGCTGGCGCCGGGCGCCGAGCTGTCGAATCCCTGCGCGCGCTGCGGTGGACCGCATGGTCCGGTTCGGACGACGGATGCCTCGGCCCGGCCTGCCGTCGCCTACGCGAGCGGCGTTGCCGTCGCGGCGGTCGCGTCTCGCGGTCCTGGCACGTTCGCGATCGACGCCGAACTCGAGACCGACCCGGTGCGGGACGCCGCAGGTCTGAACGGAATCCTCGGCGCTCGATCAGGCGTGCGATTGCGCGACTGGGTGCGGGTGGAGGCGGCCCTCAAGGCTGACGGGCGGGGCCTTCGCGTCGACCCGGGCAGCGTCGCCATCACACCCGTCGGCGGCCTCGGCTGGCAGGCGGTCGTGCCGGATGGACCCGTGATCATGGGATGGGACGTCGACGGCCCCACAGGCCTTGTCATCAGTGCCGCATTCAGCGAGGCATCGGAGGCAGCTCGGGTCGATCCAGCCACGCAGTGAGCAGTTCGTCGATGTCTGCCCCTGCGAGCCGGACGACCAGGGCACGGAAGTCCGCGGTCGTCACCGAGCTGCCGGCGCCTGCGCTCGCCCACTCGCGCAGGAGTGCGGCGAAGGCGCTCTCCCCCATGCGATGTCGAAGGGCATAGAGCGTCAGCGCGCCACGCTTGTAGACGCGATCGTCGAACATCAGCTCCGGCCCGGGATCGGCCAGCACCAGATCCTGATCGAGCACGGCGAGCCGGGCGTAGTGCCGTGCCGCCTTCTCGTGGACGGTCTGGCGGCCCGACGCCTCGGACCACATCCACTCCGCGTAACAGGCGAATCCCTCGTTGAGCCAGATGTCCTGCCACCGCGCGACGCCGACGCTGTTGCCGAACCACTGGTGCGCCAGTTCGTGCGCGACGAGGCGCTCCGATGCGGGGTCGAGATGGTTGGCCCCGAAGACCGCCATCCCCTGCGCCTCGAGCGGTATCTCGAGTTCGTCAGGCGTCACCACAAGGGTGCAGGCGTCTTGCGGGTAAGGACCGAACGCGGACTCGAACAGCTGCATCATGCGCGGGACCGGCGCGAACGCCGTCGCCACCTCGATGCGCAGCGCGGGCGGGTGGACGACCGCCACCGGCAACTCGGCGGGGCCGGCGGAACCAGGCAGTGTGGTGGAAACGTAGCGTCCGATGTGCAGCGCCGTGAGGTACGTGGCGGTCGGCACGTCGGAACGGAACGTGCGGGCTTCGAACTGACCGCGTCGCGCCGACCCGACGAGGGCCCCGGTGGCGACCGCGGTGTAGCCGGCATCCGTCGCGACGGTGATCGAATAGCGGGCGCGATCGTCGGGACGGTCGTTGCAGGGGAACCACGTCGGCGCACCGGTGGGTTGAGCGGCCACGAGGGCGCCGTCCTCGAGCTCCTCGAAGCCGATGGTGCCCCACCGTGTCCGCCGTGGAGCGGGGGCGCCGGCATACGTCACCTCGATGGAGAACCGCTCCCCCGGCTCCATGCGCCGGGGAAGCACGACTCGCACCTTTCGCGGTCCTTGGGCGTAGGCCGTGCGGCGGTCGCCATCCACTCGCACTCGGGACGCGCGAAGCCCGATGAGATCCAACGCGACCGATGACGTCGGAACGGCAGCGACCGCGTTGACGACGGCTCGGCCCTCCAAGCGATTGGTGCGCACACGGTAGGAGAGATCGAGCTCGTAGGACTCGACGTCGAAGGTGGGATCGCCGCTCTGCGGTGCGTACGGGTCGTGCGCACTCACGATGTCGACTGGTAGGCGCGGACTTTGACCGCACGCCACGGGCCGATCGGATTGCCGCTCCAGCGCGAGCCGACGGGCACGGTCTCGCCGCGCATCACCAGCGACGCGGGGCCGACCGTCGCGTGCGCGCCGAGCGTCGCCCCCGGCAGGATGACGCTGTGCGGGCCGAGCGTCGCACCAGCCTCCAGTTCCACCGTGTCCATGCTCATGATTCGATCATGGAAGAGGTGGGTCTGCACAACGCATCCGCGATTGACGGCCGCGCCGTCGCCCAGAGTGACGAGGTCGGGCTCGGGAAGCCAATAGCTCTCGCACCACACGCCACGGCCGATCCGCGACCCGAGTGACCGCAGCCACACGGCCAGAGCCGGCGTCCCTGCGGCCGCGCGGGCGAACCACGGCGCGGCGACCATCTCGGTGAACGTGTCAGAGACTTCGGTGCGCCAGACGAAGCTCGACCAGAGCGGCTGCTCGCCGGCGCGGATCGTGCCGACGATGAGCCACTTCGCCGCAGTCGAGAGCCCCGCGGCCACCGCACCGGCGGCCAGCATCACGATGCCGGAGACGAGCAGTGTCCACACCGGGCCCACGGTCTCCCACAGAGCTGCGAGGGCGAACAGGACACCGAGCCCGATCGCGCAGGTGACGACGACCGGCACGAAGCGACCGAGTTCCCAGAGCGTGCGCGCGATCCGGAGACCGACGGTCGGTCGGTACGTGCGACTCTCGTCGCCCTCGGCCGACAGCCGACGCAGCCGCACCGCCGGCGATCCGAGCCAGGACGAACCGGGCTTCGCCTTCAGCGGCGCGGACGACAGGACGGCGACGAGCCCGTCGCGGGGCACGCGGTGGCCGGGCGCCGCCATCCCGGAGTTTCCGAGGAACGCGCGCTTGCCGATGCGGACCGGTCCGAGCCGCATCCACCCCCCACGCAGCTCGTACGAGCCGACCATGGTGTCATCGGCGAGGAACGCTCCGTCGTCGATGCGCGTCATCGATGGGATGAGCAGGACGGTGGATGCCTCGACCCCGCGACCGACGCGCGCACCGAGAAGGCGCAGCCATACCGGCGTGAACAGGCTCGAGTACAGCGGGAAGAGCACCGTGCGCGACGAGTCGAGCAGTCGTTCGATGCTCCACGCCTGCCAGCCGATCCGGCTGCGCACGGGGTGGGTGCCCTCGCGCAGCCCGATGGACAGCACGCGCACGGCGAGCACGACGGATGCCGCGAAGACGATGCCGACGGCAAGGACGGCGGGCACAAGCCATGCCAGGGCCCCGAGGAATGCGAGCGCCGAGGGTCTCGGCATCGCGGATCCCCTGCGCGATCACCAGTCCGCCGACGGCGAAGGACGCGATCGGCAGCAGGGCCAGCGCGACCGACGAGACCGCATACGCCCAGAGCCAGCGCGTCGGCGCCGGAGCCCGTTCCGTGGGCCAGCCGGACTCGACGCCGCCGACGCGCTCGGCCGGAGATCCGGCCCATGACTGGTCTGCCCGCACTCGGCCGAACACGGCCGAACCGGGCGCGATGTCGGCGCGCTGCCCGACCCTGGTGCCCGGCGCGAGGGTGCTGCGGGCTCCGACGGTGGCGTCGGCGCCGATGCGCACCTCGCCGACACGGAGGACGTCGCCGTCGATCCAGGTGCCGGTGAGATCCACCTCCGGTTCGACCGCGGCGCCGTCGCCCAGTTCGAGCATCCCGGTGATGGGAGGCAGCGTGTGCATGTCGACGCCGCGCCCGATCTTCGCGCCCAGTGCCCGGGCGTAGTAGGTGACCCATGGCGCGCCGGCGAGGCCGACGGCATCGATCTGGTCGGCGATCTGTTCGGCGAGCCAGAGGCGCATGTGCACGCTGCCGCCACGTGGGTAGTCGCCTGGGAGTACCCCCGCCAAGAGCAGTCGCGCGGCGACGACGGCGATGGCCATGCGCCCGAAGGGGGTCGCGAACACGGTCAGCCCGATCAAGCAGCACCCACCAGGGCGTACTGGGCAGCGCTTCGAAGCCCGGTGCGAGCTGCAGCAGCGCACTGGCCGTGAGCAGGTACAGCAGCCAGCGGATGCCGGTGAGGATGAACAGCGGGACACCGAGGAGCGTCTGCACCCACTGCGTCGTGCGCGGCGTCGGCACGGGTCGGTGGAACGTCGCCGGTCCGTCATCCTCGAGAGGGCCGAGCGCCTTGGCCATCGAACTGAGGCGCGGGACGTCGTAGATGTCGGCCACGGAGAACTCGGGCACGCGCACGCGGATCCGCGAGACCAGCTGGGCGGCAGCCAGTGAGCCGCCGCCGAGGTCGAAGAAGTCGGCCGACCGGCTGGGCACCGGCATGCCGAGCACGGTCTGCCATTGCTCCGCCAGCCAGGCCTCGGCGGGAGACAGTCCCGCCAGCGGCGCCTCGACACCGGGCAGCGGCCACGGAAGCGCCGCCCGGTCGACCTTGCCGGATGTGCGGACCGGAAGTTCGTCGACGACCGCCAGCAGCGGCACGATGGCCGCCGGCAGTCGCTCCGCCAGCAAGGCACGCGCGTGTGCCCGGTCGAAGTCCTCGCCCTCGTTCGCGACGAGATAGCCGACGAGCACGGGAACGCCGGCATCCGTCGATCGCACGGCCGCGGCCGCTGCCGTGATCCCTGGGAGGTCCTGCAGCGCGGACTCCACCTCGCCCAGCTCGATGCGGCGCCCGCCCACCTTCACCTGATCGTCGGCGCGCCCCATGAAGACGAGCCCCGCCGGCTCATAGCGCACCAGGTCGCCGGAACGGTAGGCGCGATCCCAGCCGAGGGTCGGCATCGGCGCGTACTTCTCGGCATCCTTCGCGGGATCGAGGTAGCGGGCCAACCCGACACCGCCGATGATCAGCTCGCCGATGTCGCCCTCGGCGACCCGTTCGCCCTCGGCGTCGACGACGGCGAGCGCCCAGCCGTCGAGCGGAAGCCCGATGCGCACGGGGCCGGCGTCGAGCGGCGCCGCGCAGGCGACGACGGTGGCCTCGGTGGGACCGTACGTGTTCCACACCTCGCGGCCGTCGGCGGCCAGACGGGCGGCGAGTTCCGGAGGGCAGGCCTCACCGCCGAAGATCAGCAGCCTCACGTTCTCGATGGAGTCGTCCGGCCACATCGCGGCCAGGGTCGGAACCGTGGAGACCACCGTGATGCCCTGACGGATGAGCCACGGGGCGAGATCCTCGCCGGAGCGGACGAGCGCGCGGGGTGCCGGCACGAGGCAGGCGCCATGACGCCACGCGAGCCACATCTCCTCGCACGACGCGTCGAACGCGACCGAGAGCCCGGCCAGAACGCGGTCGCGCGGGCCGAGCGGCGCAGTCTGCAGGAAGATGCGCGCCTCGGCGTCGACGAAGGCGGCCGCCGAGCGATGCGTGACCGCCACCCCCTTCGGCACGCCTGTCGACCCGGACGTGAAGATGATCCACGCGTCGTCCGTCACGTCCGGCGGCGGAACCGTGACCACCGCGTGGGTGCTGGGATGCGGTGCATCGCCCGTGAACAGCGGCGCGGATGCTGCCACCTCGGCTTCGTGGTCGGCCTGCGCCTCGGCTGAGGTGTAGCCGCCGTCCGTGATGACTCCGCGTACACCGGCTTCGCCGAAGACGAGGCGCGCGCGCTCGTCCGGATCATCGACGTCTACCGGAACGTAGGCCGCGCCCGCGGCCAGCACGGCGAGGATGGCGATGTACAGCTCCTTCGAGCCGGACGGGACGCGGACGCCCACCCGGTCGCCCCGTCGTACGCCGGCGTCGTGGAGCTGCGCGGCGGTGCGACCGACCCGTGCCATCAGGTCACGGTAGCTGAGCGATCCTGACCCGTCGTCGAGGGCCGATGCTTCGGGATGGCGGGCCGTCGTCTCCCGCAGGATGTCGAGCAGGGTCCGGCTCGGGGTCGCTGCCCCTGACCTGTCGAGTTCGAGCTGCTGCTGGCGGCTCCCCCACCGGCTGCACCTCAGGAAAGGAGCGCGACGAGCTGCGCCTTGCTCAGGCGCGAGTATCCCGTCTTGCCGGCCGCCCGGGCGCGGTCCCGCAGCGCGGCGACCGTGAGCGATGAGAGGTCGGATGCGCCGCCTCCACCCGCTGCAGAAGCGCCGCGGGACGTCCTCGCACGCGGTGCGGAGGCATCTTTCCCGGCGGGTGACGACGGGGTGGCGGCCTTCGCGCGGGAGGCGGGTCGGGCGGGCGTCTTGCGTGCGGGCGCCTTGGCCGACGTGGCGGCGACGGGCGGTGCCGATTCGGTCGACGCGGGCGGTGTGGCGCCGGACGCTGCACTCGACTCCGCTGCTTCCGGCTCGGCGGGACCAGCGAGCTCGCTCTCGAGGGCCAGCTGCGCCGCTGCGGCTTCACGGTCGGCGCGCTCGGCGGCTCTCGCAGCCTTGGCGGCCTCCTTCTTGGCCGCCTTCGCTTGCGCAGCATGCCGCTCCGCCTCGGCGGTCACCCTCTCTGCTTCGGCCCTGGCGCGCTCGGCCTCCGCCCGCAGACGGGCCTTCTTCTCGGCCTTGGCAACGGCCTGGGCTGTCGCCTTGACGAGCTTGTCCGCTGCTCGCGTGGCGCGCTTCGCAACCTTGCCGGGTGACTTCCGGAGCGCCTTCTTCGAGACATCAGCGGCGTCCTTGGCGTCCTCCGACAGCTCGCGCAGCTTCTTGGCAGTCTTGCTGGGCAAGGCCTTCGCCGCCCTCTTCGCCTGCTTCGCCGCGGTGGCGGCGTCTTCCATCGCGTCCAGTGCCTGGCGCTGTGCCTTCGTCGTCTTGGCCATGACCGCACCTTAGCGCGGACGGGTAAACGGACGGCTCGATCCCTCTCGCGGGGACACAAACTGATACGGCAGCAGCGCGACCACATCCCGCCGGCTACCCGTCGGAGCTCGATGGGCTGGGCGCGGGAGTCGCCTGCTGGAGCTCGGAGATCGCCTGCTCGAACGCGGCGATGGTGGCGGCATCCACGGTTCCGGTCGGCTCGACGCCCAGCTCGACTTGGAACGCGGCGACCGCTTCGGTGAGTTCGGGCGTCCAGACGCCATCGACCGGGCCGTCCCAGAACCCGGTGAGCTTCAACGTCTGCTGCACGGCCGCCGTCGATGCCACGGCGTCCTGCGCGGCAGCCCCGCCGAGTGCCGCGAGTTCCGCCTGGAGGGCCTCAGCAGTGGCCTTGTCGACGGTGCCGGTGACCGGCAGCCCTTGCGCGTCCTGCAGGCTCTCGACCGCCTGGACGGTCAGAGGACCGTAGATGCCGTCGATGGCACCGGTGTAGTACCCCGCCGTCGTGAGCTCCTGCTGGAGGGCGGTCGTGTATGCGCGGACGGATGCCTCGGCCTGCTGCTGTTCGTCCGCGAGGCATCCGGCGTCGGCGAACAGCCGCAGCCAGGCCATCTCGAGTGCGACCGCGGCGCTGTTGAACAGCTCTGACGCATCGGACAGGGGTGTGTCGTCGGTGAGGGCGGACGACGCGTCGGCGAATTCCGACTCCGCCTGCTCGACGCGGTCGACGGTCGCGGCGGGGGCCAGCGGCGAGGCGGACGGCATGGCTGTGTCGACCGGCGCAGGAGTGCCGGTGGGGCCGGCCTCGGCTGCGGCGAGTTCTGCGCGTGCCTCGGCGAGCTCCTGCTCCGCCGATACGAGGTCGGCCTGCGTGTCGACGGCAGCCTGAGCGCTGTCGAGGGCGTCTTCGCGAGGTTCGACGAGATCGGCTCCCGCAGTCCGGACGTCGCCGACCGTCGGCGCGGTGTCGTTGAGGACGTCGCCGTATCGATCGAGCGCTTCGATGTAGCTCTCCCCCGCTGCGCAGAATTCTTCGGATGCCGCGTCGAACGCGTCCTGCGCTTCCGCCACCGCGTCCTCGCTCGCGGACACCTTGGCCTGAGCACGCTCGACATCGTCGACCTCGCCGGCGCACCCGACAAGCGCCACCGCGGTCACCGCGACCGACATGACCGCGATCGACACGCGCGTTCCCATGGCTCCCATTGGTCTCCCTCGATCCCACGACCTGCCGACATCATGGCACTCGGCAGGCGCCGCGCATCCACTCCGGCCGCGGCGCGCCGAACGCGACCCGCTTCCGACGCGCGGCGGGTTCCCGAACGGAGCGGACGCTCACCGCCGAGCGTCGACACCGACGACAGAGTCGCAGCCGGGAGCCACCGCCTCTTTCCGGTCTACTCGATTCCGAGCAGGCGCTGCACGAACCAGACCAGCCCCATGAGCGCCACGCCCGCGGCGATGACGACTCCGACGACCAGACCCGTTCTCGGGGCCGCCTTGCGGAGCGCCAGCAGGATCGGGAACGTCACGACGATGATCGCCACCTGAACGGCTTCGATCCCCAGATTGAAGACGAGCAGCGCGCCGAGCAGCGACCACGACGACGGCTCGTGGATGCCGAGGGCGCCGGCGAAGCCGACCCCGTGGAGCAGCCCGAATCCGAAGACCACGGCGAAACGTGCCAGCTGAGTGCGGTCGAAGCCACTGCCGGCTCGTCGGTGCGGGGAGATGCACGGGCTGCCGACGCTCTTGCCACACCCGCCAGAGGTACCAGCAGCCGACCACCGCGATCGACAGCGCGATGAGCGGCTCCACGAGCGCGGCGGGCAACGCCACCACTCCCAGCGCGGCGAGGATGAATGTCACCGAGTGCGCCACGGTGAAGGCGGTCGCCGCCAGCACGATGTCGCGCAGACGGCGGGAGCCGACGATGAGGGCGAGGAGGAAGAGGATGTGGTCGATGCCGAACAGCAGGTGCTCGGATCCGAGCACGAAGAACCGCCCGAGTCGCTCGAACAGTGTCTGCTCCGTGCTGAACGCCGGCTCCTGGCGCGTCAATGTCGCGCTGCCCGAGGTGTGGTCCACCACGTAGTCGACGATCGTGACGGTTCCCCGGACGAACCCCTCGTCGTCGGGGAAGAGCGCGCTGCGCAGTTCATGCGCGGCAGCCGGCTCGCACGTGTAGTCGAGCGTGAGCACGGCGTACGGCACGTCGTGCCGCTCGGTGACAGTGAGCGCGCCGGCGCGCTCGGGCACGCACGGGACGTCGTCTGCCGTGAGCTCGAGACGTTCGGCCACGTAGTCGACGATCGCCTCGGGATGCGCGTTGAGCGCGTCAGCCTCTTCGCCCGTGCCGAAGACATCCATGCCGTCCTCGAAGAACTCCGGGGCGTCCTCGGTGTCGGCGACGGACAGCACCAGGAGGTCGTACTCCAGCCCGATCTCGGCGCGGACGACCCCCGGCTCCGGTGCTGTCGCGTCCACGTACACGGTCGTGGTGAAGCCATGGCCGTGCGCAGCGGCAGGAGCGAGGAGAACGGATGCCGCGGCGACGGCGACGCGCGACGGCGACGGGGATCGAGGCGAGCCGATGGCGGCGTATCAGCGCGGTCAAGCGGACTCCTTCACAGACAGGGTGATGCTCGTGCATGCAGATGAACGGCGTGGGATCGCCGGGGGAACATCCTCGGAATCCCCGAGGGCGGCGCGCAGGGAGGGCCCGTCCCCCGCGGTGCAAGCGGGGAACGGGCCCTCTCGAGGGTCTGCGCCTAGTCGGACGAGGGAGGCGTCTGCTCCACCGTCGGTGACGGCTCCGGGGCGGGCGTCGTCACCTCGCTGGGCGTCGGCGTCGGCGTCGGCGTCGGCGTCGGCGTCGGCGTCGCGTACGGCGCCAGCTCCGGGGTGACCTGCCTCTCAGCCGTCGCCTTCTCCCCGGTCACGAACACGCTCGGCAGTGACGGCGTCTCGCCGCCGCCGGCGGAGCGAGCCACGACGAACCACGCGTAGGCGGTGTTCTTCTTCAGGCCCGTCCATTTCACCGAGGCCACCTCACCCGAGGCGGCGGTCGTCTCACCGATGACCGCGATCGGGTTGTACAGCGCGAGCGAGTCCGTGCGGAAGCTCGTCGTACGCGAGGTGAGGTCGACCGGCAGCACCATGTTGTCGGCCTCCGGCAGGTAGCGCAGCGCCGGGTCGTACTCGTCGGCTCCGAACTCGCCGAGGAACGGCGAGTACGTGTCGACGAGCATCTCGGACCGGTCCACGTCGAACTGCAGCAGGCGCAGGAAGCTCGCGCCGAACCGCAGCTTGTCGGTGGGCGCGTACCCGCCGATTCCGGTCAGGCCCAGCTGCTCGGCCGAGACGGTGAACGCCTGGTAGTCCGCGAGCAGCTCGACGACCCCGTGGCCGACCTGGCCGACCTCGGGCTTGACGTTCGTGCCCACGCCGTGGATGTGCCCCGCGAGGATGAGGAACACGTTGGGGTTGGGCTCGACGATCTTCTTGTACAGCAGGGTGCCGTCGGGCGCCGCATAGCCGGAGTCGCGTCCGTCGGTCTGAGCGCTCGCCGCGAGGTAGTCGTGCGAGAGCAGGATGCCGTTGCGATCGGGGTAGCGGGCGAAGATCTCCGACGCCCACGCGGTCTCCTCGCTGGTCACCCCGTACGAGAGGCCTACCGCGACGAAGTCGAGGCCGCCGGCCGAGAACAGGGTGTAGTTGTTCTGGTTGTCGCCCTCGCGCCACGGTCCGCCGTACTCGGCGTCGATCCACGCGTCGTCCGCCGCCTCGTAACGGTCGGGGCCGAAGTACTGGTTGTACAGGGCCTCGGGGCCGTTCTCGGTGCCGGAGCGGTTGTCGTGGTTGCCCGCGATCACCTGATTGGTGACACCGGCGTCGTCGAGGATCGCCTGCTGGCGCGATGACACCTCGAACTCGCCGATCACCTGCTGCATCATCGCCTCGTCCGCGGGCGTGCGGATGTTGTTCTCGATGATGTCGCCGGTGTGTGCGACGTACTCGATCTTGCGGGTCTCGGCGTTGTCGGCGATCCAGCGGGTGGTGTCGCCGTACGCCTTCTCCCAGATCGCCCGCTCGGCCGCCGTCTCCTGCTCGACGGCTCCCTCCGACAGGTACTGCGTGTCGGTGAAGTGGGCGATCGAGAAGTCGTACGACGCCGGGTCGGCGAAGCCCTCCTCGCCGGGTTCGATCTCATCGGCGAAGGGATCCTCCCCGGTGATCATGACGTGCACCTGCTGGCCGTCGATGTAGCGGGCGTCGACGAGCGAGGTGAGCACCGTGTTGCCCTCGAGGGCGCCTCGCGAGCTCGCGAGGACGTCCCACGCCGCCGCCTGGAGGTTCCAGGCGCGCAGCGCCACGACGCGGGTCGGGTCGATGACGCCCTCCCAGCGCAGCACCGGATCGGCGACCTGTCCCTTGAGCTGCACGTCGAACCGCTGGTACGTCACGTCGCGGCCCACGGGCGAGTCCAGCGTGAGGCCGTCACCGGGAGCCAGCGGCTTCGTCGAGCCGATGTTCGACTCGCCGGGAACCCCGAGGGTGGTCGGGACGTCGGTCGACGTGCCCTGCCATCCCTGGTTGGGCGTGAGGATCTCGGCCTGCGAGAACGTCGCCGTGACGTCGCCGCCGTCGGGCTCGCCGACGGTCGCGCCGAGCGTCACCGATCCCGAGACGCCGCCCGTGCCGGTCGTCGGCGTGAGGTCGGTCGGCACGTCGGGGATGCCCGCCGACGAGAACACCACCTCGCGCTGCGCCGCGTTGCCGAGAGAGTCGGTCGCCGTCACGGCGATCGTGTGCTCACCGGCCGAGAGGCCCGGTCCCACGAGGTCGCCGAGGGCGACCGGGGCGCCGTCGAGCGTGAGCTCGGGCGTTCCCATGAGACCTGAGGCGTCCTCGAGCTGCACGTCGAGCGCCACCGACGAGCTGATCGTCGCACCGGCGGCGGGAGTGCTGGACGAGACCACCGGAGCGGTGTTGTCGGTCAGCAGCTGACGCGTCGCGGTCTCTCCGGTGGTCGACGTCGCTGCGATGGTGTGGGCGCCGTCCGTGAGGGCGGCGGTGTCGAGCTCCGCGCGCAGGCCCTGGGGCGAGGCATCCGTCACCAGGAAGTGGACGTCGATCTCGGCGAACGAGTTGACGTTCGAACCGCACGTGCCGTCTCCCATCGCGTACGACGGCTTCAGGCGCTGACCCGTCGCGGTGCCGGTGGCGGGCGCGAGCGCGAGGTTCGAGATCGTGAAGTCGTCGCGGTTGCAGCCGGTCTCGGTGGTGCCGGTCACCACGTCGATCGTGTTCCAGCCGGGCAGCAGCCACTCGTTCGGGATGACGATGTCGACCCGCTCGCCCACGTAGACGCCGCCGAGCAGCTGAGGGATGCCGTTGACGTAGAGCATGTTGGCGAACACGTCGTCGATCGAGTTGGTCCCGACGTCGAAGCTGAACGTCGCCTCGCCGGAACCGAGGGTCGGCAGGGTGGAGACGGCGGGGGCGTCGATCGTCCAGGTCGTGTCCGCTCTGGGCGAGGGCGGTCGTCGACGAGCCGCAGCTGCCGTCGCCCATCGAGTACGACAGCGGCGACATCCTGACCGGTGGCGGTACCCTCGCTGACCTGCAGTGCGAGGTCGGTGATGGTGAAGTCGTCGAGGTTCGCGCCGCAGCTCGAGCTCACGTCGCCGGCGACGATGGCGACGGCGTTCTCACCGGGAACGAGATAGCGGTTGGGAACCGGCACCTCGACCCGTTGGTTGACCCAGTCGCCGAGGATGTCGACCTTGTGCCCGTTGACCAGCAGGTGGTTCTGGTACCGGTGCTCGATCGAGTTCGAGCCGACCGTGAACGCGAAGATCGACGAACCGGCGCCGAGCGAGACCGCCGCGGGAGCCGGGGCGCCGTCGACCGTGAGGGCGCTCACGCCGCCGTCGCCGCTCGCGGGCAGCGACGCCGACACCGTCTGCACGCCGCGGGTCAGCGTGCCGTCTTCGGGCGAGACCTGCGGCGCGCCGACCGGCGCGTTGTTGACAGAGACGGCGTGCGCGACGCTGCCGCCGGCGGCGGTCGTCGCGACGATCTCGTGCTGTCCGTTGGCCAGCGCGGTCGTGTCGACCTCGGCCGTCAGGCCGGTCGAGGCGAGCGGGTCGCCGAGCACGAAGAACGACAGCTCCGCGTGGGTGATGTCGCCGGTCTGCGTGCCGCAGTCCCCGTCGCCGAAGTTGAGCGTGAACGGGTTGTCCTCGCCGTCGGCGACCTCGCCGAGCAGCTCGAGGCTGACGTCCGTGACGACGAAGTCGTCGTAGTTCACGCCGCACGCCGCATCGGCGGTGCCGGCGAAGATCTCGACGGTGTTCTCGCCCGTGACGAGCCAGTCGTTCGGGACCGGGATGTCGACCCGCTCGGATACCCACGTGCGGTCCTGGTCGATGCGGTGCCCGTTCACGACGAGATAGTTCGCGTACGACAGGGCGGCCGAGTTGCTGCCGACGTCGAACAGCAGGTGCGACAGGCCCGGCGTCGACGTCGCCGTCAACTCCTGACCGTCGATCGTGAGGGCCGTCACGGGGTCGCCCGCGACGGTGGCGTCGGAGGCGACGGTCACCGTTCCCTCGACCCAGGAGCCGTCCGCCGGCGTCAGCGTCGGTGCCACGGGCGGCGCCTCCGGGGCGGGCTTCGCCGTGGCGAGCGGCGCAGCGGATGCCGCGGGTGCCGCCAATGCGGTGACGAGCAGCGCGGCCGCGATGCCCGCAGCCGTCACCCCCGTCTTCGTCCAGTGCGTGCGTTGCGCCCCGCTGGGGTCGGGGCGTCTCGAACTCGGCCGCATGCGCGCGCCGTCCTTTCCTTGGGAGTGGAGGGCGCGCAGATGCCGGTGGGGATTCGGGGCGCACGCCCGCTCGACACGCTGGCCCTGCCAGGTGAACACCGGGCGAGCGGAAAGCGACGAAGAGGCGTCCGATGCCCGGATTCTCGAACGAGCGGGATCACCCCGGCCCGAACGCCGCGTGACTCAGGAGGAAAGCGGATGCCCCGGGCCGAGGCATCCGCTCGCCCTCGCCGCGGCCCCTACACTCGGGCCATGCGCTTTCTCCGGGCCGTGCTGTCGGCCGTCGTCGCGACGCTTCCCGTGCTGGTCATCCTGCTCATCCCGACATTCGTGCGCGGCGACACCGGCGACGCCGCATTCACCGGGGTCGGCGGCACCCTTCTCAACGGCGCCTTCATCGCGGCGATCATCCTGATCCCGACGGTGAACGGGTGGCTCGACCCGGAGGTGCCGGCCTGGACGGCGACGACGGCGATGGCCGCGACGGCGCGCGTGTGGCGCAGCCGGATCTGGTTCGCGCTCCTCGCGGTGCTCGCCCTGCTGGCGATCTTCGCCGCGGGCCAGACCGCGGCCTACCTCCTCAGCCAGAACTCACCGGCCGTCACCGACGGCGTGCTCGACTACAGCCGCTTCCTGGCGCAGGAGCTCGTCGTCTACCTCGCCGGCTACGTGCTCTCGCTCACGACGTACGTGCTGCTCATCCGCGTGCTCGCACGCGGCACCGAGATGCCGAAGAAGACGTCGAAGCGGCGGTAGTCGAGGGGGCGAGACGGTAAAAGGCCCCGGGTGCTGGGGACACCCGGGGCCTGACGTCGCCTGCTCTCGCTACCAACCCCCCGGTCAGCGGCGCTAGACGACGGTTCGGGAAGGATTCTTGGGGAGGGCCTTCCCTGAGATGCTGGGGACATCTCCCTTAAAGGGTAACCCGGCCGGCAAGGTGTGTGCTGTCCCCTCTTCGGGGGACATTTCGCGTCGGTCAGTCCGGTACGGCGTAGCCCGTCACCCAACGGTCGAGAGCATCGTACGCCCGCTCGCGCGGTTCGTCACGCGACAGGAAGACGTCGTGGATCGCGCCGGGGATGCGCGAGATCGTCACGAGCTCGCCGATCTTCGTCGCCGCGCGGGCGATGTCGTCGACGACCAGCACCGAGTCCGTCGACGTCATCGATTCGCGCCACGAGAGCGGCGCCGTCGAGGCTGTCGAGAGCAGCACCATGGTGGGACAGCCGACGTCGACCCCCGCCGCGACGCGGCGGTGCCCGGCCATCACCGCGGACAGCCAGCCGGGTGCCGTCGGAAAGCCCCGGTCGGGCCGCCACAGCGCGCGATGATCGCCGTGCGGGAGCGTGCCGATCTCGTCCTGCGCGCGCGTGTAGAAGCCGAAGTCGACGGCCGGCTGCGTTCCCCGCGGATCGATCCGGGCGCGCATGTCGACCAGCGGTGCGAGCGCCTGCCGGCCCAGCGGACCGAGCTGCAGCTCGAGCCACGGGCTGTTGAGCACGAGGGCGTCGGCGAGACCCGGATGACGGTCGGCCCAGAGGGTGAGCGTGAGACCGCCGGTCGAATGTCCCATCAGCACGAGCCGGCGGCCGCGCCGCCGCTCATGCCTGTCCGGTTCACGCGGGTGCACGTGCTGCGCGACCGCGGGCTGCCCGTGCGGTGCGCGCAGCGACCGCAGGCTGCGCGTGCGCGCGCCATGCGCGACCGCCGTCTCCGCCGTGGGGGCAGGGTGTCCCATCGCCCGCAGCGCGGCGCCGATGTCGGCGTCGTAGTCGTCGAGCGAGTCGATGTAGCCGGGAGACTGGCCGTCGCGGAGGCTCCGACCGTAGCGGCGCAGGTCGAGCGCATAGAACCGTGCGCCGCGTCGCGTCCAGAACTCCGCCAGTTCGCGCTGGAAGAAGTAGTCCGACCAGCCGTGCACGTACAGCACGTCGACGTCCCGCAGCGGCGCGAACGCGGTCGCCAGCGGATTCGGGATGCTGCGCACCAGCGTGGCCACGAGCGCCCCGTGCTCCCCGGCCACGCCGAGCGGCAGCGTCAGCTGCTCGAACGGCTTCCCGAGGATGTCGGGGACCCACGCCGCAGTCGTCCCGGCCATGGCCTCAGCCTAGGGGGCGACACGCTTCGCAGCGTCTCCCGCAACTCCGTCCGGGCGGCACCGTGCGGAGATCTACCCTTTCGCGAGTCCAGACTCGGACCGGCTCGCTCACTCGCCGCGCGAGATCGTGACCATCTCGTCGCGCGGGACGATCTTGACGCGTGCGCGCTCGTGCGGCGCGCCGAGCGCGACCTCGTGCTCGTCGAGGCGGTGCCAGCCCTCCAGGTCGGTCCACGCCACGCCGCGCGAGGCGAGCAGCTCGGGGATCGACGCCTCCGAGGGGTCGGCCGGCTGCCACCACGTGCCCTGATCGTTGATGAGGTGGCGGATGGTCTCCATCGCATCGGACTTGGTGTGGCCGATGAGGCCCACGGGTCCGCGCTTGATCCAGCCGGTGGCGTACACGCCGTTGACGCGCTCGTTCGAGTCCTTGCTCAGCACCTGGCCCTCGCGGTTCGGGATGACCCCGTGCCGCTTGTCGAACGGCACGCCGGGCAGCGGCGAGCCGAAGTAGCCGACGGCCCGGTACAGCGCCTGGATCTGCACCTCGCGCATCTCGCCGGTGCCGACGACGCCGCCCTCGCCGTCGGGACGCGTGCGCTCGTAGACGAGCGCGGACACGCGGCCCTCGGCATCCTTCTTCACCTCCACGGGCTTGGCGTAGAAGTGCAGGTGCAGGCGGCGGGACGCCGTGCCGCCGGCGTTGTTGACCGAGTCGCGCTTGCGCCACGACTGCAGCACACGGTCGATCACCATGACCTGCTTGTTGCTCGCGATGGCGGCGCGCGCCGCGTCGTCGTAGTCGAAGTCCTCGTCGTAGACGACCATGTCGACGTCGCGCAGCTCGCCGAGTTCGCGCAGCTCCAGCGGCGTGAACTTCACGTTCGCGGGCCCGCGGCGGCCGAAGACGTGCACGTCCGTCACCTTCGACGCCGCGAGACCCTCGTAGACGTTGTCGGGGATCTCGGTGGGCAGCAGGTCCTCGGCGTGCTTGGCCAGCATGCGCGACACATCCAGGGCGACGTTGCCGTTGCCCAGGACCGCGACGGATGCCGCATCCAGCGGCCAGTCGCGCGGCACATCGGGGTGCCCGTCGAACCAGCTCACGAAGTCGGCGGCGCCGTACGAGCCGGCGGCGTCGATGCCGGGGATGTCGAGGTTCGTGTCGCGGATGGCGCCGGTGGCGAAGATCACCGCGTGATAGTGGTGCTTGAGGTCGTCGAGGGTGATGTCCTCGCCGAAGCGCACGTTGCCGAAGATGCGGATGTCGCCGCGGTCGAGCACCTCGCGCAGGGCCGTGATGATGCCCTTGATGCGCGGGTGATCGGGGGCGACGCCGTAGCGGACCAGCCCGTACGGGGCGGGCAGCTGCTCGAACAGGTCGATCGACACGTCGAACCTGCGCTCGGCCTTCAGCAGGATGTCGGCGGCGTAGATGCCTGCCGGTCCTGCACCGACGATCGCCAGCCGGAGCTTGGTCATAGGTGGTCCTTTCGGGAACTCGGCTCGTCGCACTCCCCGGTCGTTGAGCGAGCGAAGCGAGACGAGACGCGGGAACGTCTAACTGGAGCGGTCGGCGACGGCCTGAGCGAATCGGGTGAGGGCTTCGCGCACGGGGCCGTCGGGGAGGGGTGCGAGCGCCTCGATCGCCTGGCTCGACCAGGCGTGGGCGAGGTCGAGGGTGGCCGCGGTCGCCTCGTGATCGCGCAGCCGCGCGAGCGGCTCGTCGAGGATCGAGGGATCCGCGCCGTCGGCGATGCGGGCGACGCCGTCGTCGATGCGGGCGCGCAGCTCGACGGATGCCGCATCCTTGCGCTCCCCGAGCACGAGGTAGGGCATGGTCGGCACGCCGGCACGCAGATCGGTGCCGGGCACCTTGCCGGTCTCGTCAGGGTCGGCCGACAGGTCGATCACGTCGTCGAGCAGCTGGAACGCCACCCCGGCCTTCTCGCCGAAGGTCACCATCGGGGCCTCGAACTCTTCCGGCCCGTTCGAGAAGATCACGCCCGACTGCGCCGCGGCGGCGATCAGCGAGCCGGTCTTGTCGGAGAGCACCTGCAGGTAGAACTCGACGCGGTCGTCGGTCTCGGACGGGCCGACCGTCTCGTGCATCTGCCCGAGCACCAGACGCTCGAACGTGTCGGCCTGCAGCCGGATGGCACGGTCGCCGTGGCGGGCCATGATCTGGCTCGCGCGGGAGAACAGCAGATCGCCGGTGAGGATCGCGACGTTGTTGCCCCACACCGCGTGGGCGCTGGGCACCCCGCGACGCTTGTCGGCGGCATCCATCACGTCGTCGTGGTACAGCGAGCCGAGGTGGGTCATCTCGAGAGCCGTCGCGGCATGGATGACTTCGTCGGTCGCACCGTCGCCGAGCTGGGCGGTCAGCAGCGCGAGCATCGGACGAACGCGCTTGCCGCCGGCGTCGTACAGGTAGCGGCTGGTGGCATCGGCGAGGGTGTCTGCCACCCGCAGCTCGCGCTCGAGCGCGCTGTCGACGCGCTTCAGGCCTGCCTCGACGGTCTTGAGCAGGGTGCGCGATCGCGCCCCGGCGAAGATGCGGTCGGTCAGGCCCAGCTTGCCCGCGATATGGGAGCCCGGCGCTGTCGGTGTCACACGTCCAGCCTACCGGGGGCGCGTTTCGTCCCGGTCCCCCGCATGTTCCCCGGTCGTTGAGCGAACGAGGAACGCGGTCGTTGAGCGAGCGAGGAACGAGCGAGACGAAACGCCTGCACCCGGCGCATCAGAGTGGTTCGAGGCGTTTCGTCTCGCTTCGCTCGCTCAACGACCGGTCGGCTTCGTGGCCCGATGCAGGGCGACGATGCCCATCGAGAGATTGCGGTGGGCGACATCGGTCCAGCCCGCCTCGCGGATCCACGCGGCCAGCGTGTGCTGGTCGGGCCAGTCGCGGATCGACTCATTGAGGTAGTCGTACGCCTCGGCGTTGGAGCTCACGGTCTTCGCCACGACGGGCAGCACGCGGTCGTTGTAGAAGCGGTAGAGCCCGTTGAACGTCTTCGACGGCGGCTGCGAGAACTCGCAGATCACGAGCCGCCCACCGGGTTTCGTCACGCGCAGCAGCTCGCGCAGCGCCTTCTTCGGCTCGTTGACGTTGCGCAGTCCGAACGACATCGTGACGGCGTCGAACTCGTCGTCCCCGAACGGCAGCGCGGTCGCGTCGGCCTGCACGAACGACAGATTGCGGATGCCGCCGCCCGGCGCTTTCGGACCGTACCGGCGCTCACCCTCGGCGAGCATGCCGGGCGAGAAGTCGGCGGCGACGACCTCGGCGCCGCGACCGGCGAGCGCGGCGCTCGACGCGGCCGTACCGGCGGCGAGGTCGAGGATGCGCTGACCACGGCGCGGATCCACGGCGCGCACCATGGCCGCCCGCCAGAACCGGTCGTTGCCCATGCTCAGCACGGTGTTCGTGCGGTCGTATCCGGCGGCGACCTGGTCGAACATGCCGCTCACACGCGACGGCTCCTTGCGCAGGTCGGCGCGGTTCGGCTCATGGTCGGAGGGGTGGGATGCCACGGCTTCGAGTCTAGGCCGCGCCGTCCGGCCGGGAGGGGCCGGCGCCGGGGCCGGCCGTCGCGGCGGCGGCGGGTTCGTCGGGGTCGGCGGCCGTCGAGTCCGCGTGACCGTCGCCTGCCTGGTGCGCGGGAAACGTCACCGCCGCGGGCGGCGCGACCGGCGGCAGCGCGGCCAGCCGGGCGAGCCAGCGCGGCGGCGGTCGCGTCGTCGAACGGCGCGCGGCCGGCGCGCACGCGCCGCTTCGAGCTCGACGGCGACGGACTCGAGCCTCTCGACCAGGTCGGGCGGGTAGTCGTAGGCGACGCGGTGCTCATCCCACTCGTCGCGGTCCTCGATATAGACGTCGCCCGGGCTGCGCAGCACGCCCTCGCGGTCGAGGTACGGTTCGGCGCGGCTCGCGCCGGACGACGTCGAGGTCCATGTCGATCCCGGTCGGAAGGCCGGCATCCCATCGCACATCCCAGGCGATGTCGATGTACACGCGCGTCGGGTGCGGGGCGGCGTTGTGCGTGTAGGCGAAATCGCCGCTCGGCGGCACCAGCGTGACGCTGTCGTGCTCGGCGGCGAACGCGCGACCCGGGCGCGTGTTGCGCCACCCGGCGGGCTGCCCGAGCCAGTCGCCCCAGCGATCGCTGCCGAGGTAGATCTCGTCGTTGACCCAGTGGGCGCCGCCGTCCCATTTGCGCCAGCGGAACTGCAGTGCGGTCCCGACTGCGGGTCTGTCGGGATGGTTCGGATGAGGCTGCTCGTCGGCGTCGGCGGTCACCTCGCGAGTCTAGGCTGGAGGCGTGACATCTGCGCTCCGCCTGCCCCGGCTGGTGGTCGAGACCCGCGAGATCGAGCACGTCGACGACCTGCTCACGTACGCCTCTGCCGACGAGCCCCTCGCGTGGCTGCGCAGGGGTGACGGCATCGTGGGCATCGGCGTCGTGGGCGGCTACGAGCGCGGACCGCACGCAGCGCCGGGCACCGACCCGGCGGCCCTGCCCACCCCGGCCGACGCCTGGCGGCAGATCGCCGCATCGGCCGAGATCGACGATCCGCTCGGCCTTCCCGGCACGGGCCTGGTCGCGTTCGGAACGCTCGTCTTCGACGAGCGTTCGGCGGCGCACGAGCCGCCTCATCGTTCCGCAGGCCGTGGTCGGCCGTCATCACGGCCGGTCGTGGGTGACGCGGATCCGCGCCACGTCCGCCGAGCTGCAGGATCGTCCCGTGGAGCCGACGCCGTACGGGCCGTACTGGTCGGCGACGCTCGGCCCCGGCACCCTGAATCCCGCCGGCTACCAGGCCGCGGTGCGGCAGGCCGTCGACGCGATCGTGCGCGGCGAGCTCGAGAAGGTCGTGCTCGCCCGCGACCTCGTCGGCACGATCCCCGCGGGCGCCGACCTGCGGCGCCTCGTCCGCGCCCTCGCCGACGACTACCCCGACACCTGGACCTTCGCCGTCGACGGGCTGATCGGCGCGAGCCCCGAGACACTGGTGACAGCCTCGCGCGGAGTGGTCACGGCGCGTGTGCTCGCCGGCACGATCCCGCGTGGCACCGACGCACACGACGACACCGCGGCATCCACCTCCCTCGCGCACAGCGGGAAGGACCTCGACGAGCACCGCTACGCCGTGCAGAGCGTGCTCGAGACGCTCCGCCCGCACGTCCGCCACCTGCGCGCCGACCCCGAGCCGTTCACGCTGAAGCTGCCGAACCTGTGGCATCTCGCGACGGATGTCGCGGGCGACCTCGCCGACCATGCGTCGGCGCTCGACCTCGTTGCGGCACTGCATCCGACCGCTGCGGTGGCCGGCACCCCGCGGAATGCCGCGCTCGATCTGATCCGCACGCTCGAGCCGTTCGACCGTCGCCGATACGCCGGCCCGGTCGGCTGGGTGGACGGCGACGGCAACGGCGAGTGGGCGATCGCGCTGCGGTGCGCCCAGATCGGCGCGGAGCCGGCGCCCCGTCACGCCGCGTACAGCGACACCATTCCCGTCGTCGCCCACGCCGGCGCCGGCATCGTCGCGCAGAGCAACCCCGAGACGGAGCTGCTCGAGACCCGCGTCAAGTTCCGGCCCATCGTCGACGCGCTCGCCTGAGCGCGCCGACGACCGGAGTCACGCGGGGATGGTGCCGCTGCGCGCCAGCTGCCCGTACCAGAGCCCGCTGTCCTTGACGGTGCGCTCGAGCGTGTCGAAGTCGACGCGCACGATGCCGAAGCGCTTGGCGTACCCGTAGCCCCACTCGAAGTTGTCGAGCAGCGACCACACGAAGTAGCCCCGCAGGTCGACCCCGCGCTGCATCGCCCGGTGCGCCGCCGTGAAGTGGCGCCGCAGGTAGTCCAGCCGCTGCGGGTCCGGCACCGAGCCGTCCTCGGCGACCTCGTCGTCGAACGCGGCGCCGTTCTCGGTCACCATGAGCGGCTGACCGGGGAACTGCTCCGACAGCGACACCAGCAGCTCCTCGAGCCCCTCGGGTGCGATGTTCCAGCCCATGGCCGTGTACGGGCCCGGCTGCTCGACGAACTCCACCGCCTGGTCGCTGCCCGGCCACGCGGTGCCGCCCGCGGTGCCCTTGTGCCCGTCGTTCATCTGCTTCGCCGAGACGCCGTCCCAGAGTCGCACGGTCGCGGTCGAGTAGTAGTTGACGCCGAGCACGTCGATCGGCTGGTGGATCGTTGCGAGGTCGCCCTCCTGCACGAACGACCAGTCGGTGACGGATGCCGTGTCCTCGAGCAGATCCGCCGGGTACTCGCCTCGCAGCATCGGGTGCGTGAACGCCCGGTTCGCCAGCGCGTCGATCCGTCGCATCGCCTCGGCCGCCCCGTCGCCCTGGCCGCGCAGCACGTGGAAGTTGAGGGTGACGGAGTACTGCGGGTCACCGGCCGAGGTCGCCCGGAGCGCCTGCACGGCGCGGCCGTGGGCGAGGTTCAGGTGGTGCACCGCGGCGAGCGCCGCAGCGGGCTCATGGCGACCCGGGGCGTGCCCGCCCTGGCCGTACCCGAGGTACGCCGAGCACCAGGGCTCGTTGAGCGTCGTCCAGGTGTGCACGCGATCGCCGAGCGCCGTGCCCATGATCTCGGCGTAGCGCTCGAAGGCGTCGGCCGTCGCGCGCGACGCCCAGCCGCCGGCATCCTCGAGCGTCTGCGGCAGGTCCCAGTGGTACAGCGTCGCGACAGGTCGGATGCCTCGCTCGAGCAGCCCGTCGACGAGCCGCGAGTAGAAGTCGACGCCGGCCTGGTTCACGGCGCCCGTGCCCGTCGGCTGGATGCGCGGCCACGCGATGGAGAAGCGGTACGCGCCGAGGCCCAGCTCGGCCATGAGGTCGAGATCGCGCTCCCAGCGGTGGTAATGGTCGCAGGCGACATCGCCCGTGTCGCCGTTCCACACCTTGCCGGGCGTCTTCGAGAACGTGTCCCAGATCGACGGGCCGCGGCCGTCCTCGTCGAACGCGCCCTCCACCTGATACGAGGCCGTCGCAGAGCCGAACGTGAACCCGGGAGGAAACACGAGGCCGGTGTCGCGATAGTCGGGGGTTGCCTGCGTCTGGATCGAAGTCACGCTGTTCACTCTGTCATCTCCCTGAGGTGCGGCATGAACGCGTGACAACGGCGACCCGGCGTGCGCGCGATGTACGCGCGCCTCACCAGAGGCATCCGCCCGCGCGCTCGGTCAGACCGATCGCTGGTAGGCGCGGATCGAGCTCATCGCCCACACGAACGCCAGCGCCGCCAGCACGGTCAGACCGCCGACCTGCCACCAGCCGTTCGCCGGGTACTCGCCCGCGAGCCCGCCGCGCCCGAGTTCCACCGCCCACGTCATCGGATTCCAGCGCGAGACCGCCTGCACCCACTCCGGCATGAGGTCGGCGGGCATCATCGTGGTCGACAGGAACGTCGCCGGCAGCACGATCAGCTGCGACAGGCTGATGAGCGCGATCTGGCTCCGCGCCGTCAGGGCGACGGCCGTCGAGGCGCAGCAGAAGACGGTTGCGAGCAGGGTCGCGACGCCGAGGGCGACGAGCACGCCGCCCATCCCTCCCGGGTACCGGGCGCCGGCCAGCCAGCCGATGCCGAGCACGACGAGCGACTGGGCGAGGTTGATGATCAGCTGCTGGACGAGCTGGCCCGTGATGATCGCCGACCGGTGCACGGGAGAAGTCAGGTACTGGTCCATGACGCCCGAGTTGATGTCGTCGATGTAGCCGGTGCCGGCCCACGCGCCGGAGTACAGCACCGTCATCATCAGGATGCCGGGCACCAGGTAGTCGATGTATCCCGCGCCACCGAACTGCGGCAGCGCGCCGAGCGACTGGAAGACCTGGCCGAACAGCACGATCCAGATCACCGGCTGGATGAGGGACATCACCGGTCCCCACACCTGGCGCATCGTGGAGATCAGCCAGCGGCGCAGCACCTGTCCGGCCTGCGTGAACCATCCCGCGGGTGAGGCGACGGGGGTGAAGGCGAGCGCGGTCATGCTGCGGCTCCTGTCGTGAGTGGGTGAGCTGAATCGGTCGCTGAGCCTGTCGAAGCGCCTGAGTCCGTCGAAGGGCCGAAGGTGTGCCCGACGAAGTGCAGGTACACGTCGTCGAGGGTGGGATGGGATGCCGCGACCTGCCCGAAGCGGATGCCCGCGGCATCCAGCGCGGCGATCACCGCACCGACCGCTGCCGAGGCGTCATCGGTACGCGCGGCGAGCACGCCGTCGACGCCGGATGCCTCGACCACGACGTCGCGCAGCCCGGGCACGCGCGCGATGGCCTCTCGCACGACAGTGGGGTCGGGCTCGATGAGCGAGACGCGCACCGAGTCGCCGTGCAGCGCGGCCTTGAGTTCGTCGGGCGTGCCCTGCACGACGGCGCGTCCGCGGTTGACGAGGAGGAGTTCATCCGCCAGGCGGTCGGCCTCCTCCATGTAGTGCGTCGTCAGCACCACGGTGAGCGCTTCCTCCCCTGCGAGCCGCCGGATCTCGGCCCACATCGTGGCCCGCGCCTCGGGGTCGAGGCCGGTGGTCGGCTCATCGAGGAAGAGCACGCGCGGCCGGTGGACGAGCGCAGCGGCGACGTCGAGGCGGCGACGCATGCCGCCCGAGAACGTCCCGACGGGGCGACGGGATGCCTCGGCCAGGCCGAACTCGTCGAGCAGCCGGGCCGCGCGGCGGCGGGCATCCCCCGACCCGACTCCGCGCAGCCGGGCGGCGATCTCGAGGTTCTCGCGAGCGGTGAGCAGCGGATCGGTGCTGGCACCCTGCGAGACGTAGCCGATGGCGGCGCGGACGGCCGCGGGATCGGTCGCGACGTCGTGGCCGGCGACGACGGCGGTGCCGCTGGTCGGGCGTGACAGTGTGGTGAGGATCTTGGTCGTGGTGGACTTGCCGGCGCCGTTCGGACCGAGGAGGCCGAACACGCGACCGGCGGGCACCTCGAATCCGAGTCCGTCGAGCGCGCGGACAGCGGGTCGGCGGCCACGGCCCGGGTAGACCTTGACGAGGTCGCGGGCGACGATGGCGGCGCCGTCGGCGATGGGATTTTCAGGCATGGCGAAGCATCCCTTCCTTCGAAACGGGTTGTGGAAGGTCGGGCGACGCTCCGCGCCGCCCGACGTTGTCAGGACTTCTTGTCGGGGCTGCCCGGGGTGAAGAGCATGCGCGCGAGCAGGAGCATCATGCCGGCGAAGCCGGCGACGAAGGCGACCGGCGCCCACCACCAGCCCACCGTGAAGACGAGCACGGCGATCACCGCGAACGTCACGAGCCAGATGACGGCGGTGTAGACGCCGAAGCGGGCAGCGGTCTCGGGCTCGCGCTCGAACCGGTTGGGCGGCTCGTTGCGCAGTGCCTCGCGCGTCCAGGCCTTGTGGCGATTGGTCTGGGTCGCGCCGAGGAAGGCGAACAGCACGATCGAGGAGATCACGCCCAGCGCGGCGAAGACGATGCCCCACACCGGCAGAGCGGCGAACGCGACCAGTGCGCCGAACCCGAGGCCGTAGGCGCCGAGCAGCGTGGCGAGGAAGTAGCCGCCGGCCCGGTTCTGCGGCATCGGATGGTTCGTCGTCGTCTCCTGCGAGAGCGAATCGCCGACGATGAGCGCGAGCGCGGTCGACGCCATGCCGAAGAGACCGATCTCGGCACCGACGGGAAACGGCAACACGCCGACGGCACCGAGGAGTCCGAGCGTGATGCCGACCACTGCCGCGCCCGAGTATGCGACGACGCGCGCGACGAAACCGGGCTTCGGACGCACGCGGTTACGCTGCTGCAGCGACGCGTAGTCGTTCCGCAGCGCGCGGGGCGAGGCATCCGTCGTCTCCTCCAGCAGGGCGCGCACGTCGCCGAGCTCCGCGATCGCCTGGCGGGCGGCGTCGGCAGGGGCGGCCCCGGCCGCCTCGAGCTCCGCGGTGCGGGCGACGAGGTTGGCGCGGACCTCCTCCTTCAGATCCTGGGCGTCGGGCGTCATCTCGACGCCCTGGAAGGCCTCGTCGAGGAGACGGTGGATGTCGGTGTTCATTGCTGGCTCTCCTTCACGTCGAGCAGTGAGTCGATGATGCGCCGGGTGGCGGTCCAGGCCGCGACGTTGCCGCGGAAGACCGCACGGCCGGCGTCGGTGATGCGGTAGTACTTGCGACGGCCGCCCTGCGACTCGTCGCCCCAGTAGGACTCGACGAGTCCGTCCTTCTCGAGGCGGCGGTAGGTGGCGTACAGCGTCGCCTCTTTGATCTCGTGGTCGCCGCCGGTCGCATCGCGGATCGCCTTGTAGATCTCGAAGCCGTACGCGTCGCCGCGCCGGAGCACGCCGAGCACGATCGTGTCGGTATGACCGCGCAGCAGGTCGGCCGCGAACGCGTCGTCTTGTGTCATGTCAGGTACTGTATCACATCAAGTACCTGTGACCATCGACTACCTCATCAGGTCGATATCGCCTCGATGCGTGTGCGACTCTTGGGGGCGTTCGTGCTCAGCTCGCGGCGAGCCGCTTCTTCTCGGCCTCGACGTCGAAGGTCGCCGCCGGCCAGTGCGGGTCGATCTCTTCGAGCGCCTCCAGCAGCAGGTGCTGCACCGCGAGGCGGGCGTACCACTTGCGGTCGGCGGGCACCACGTGCCACGGCGCGTGATCGGTCGAGGTGCGCTCGAAGACGGTCTGGTACGCCGCCATGTACGACGGCCACAGCTCGCGCTCGTCGACGTCGCCCGGGTTGTACTTCCAATGCTTGTCGGGGCGGTCGAGCCGCTCCATGAGCCGCGACTTCTGCTCTTCGGGCGAGATGTGCAGCATCACCTTGACGACCCGCGTGCCGGTGTCGGTGAGGCGCTTCTCGAAGTCGTTGATCGCACCGTAGCGGCGCTCGATCTCGTCGGCCGGCGCGAGCTCGCGCACCCGGCCGATGAGCACGTCCTCGTAGTGCGAGCGGTCGAAGACGCCGATGAGGCCCGAGGCCGGAAGCCGCGGCTCCACGCGCCAGAGGAAGTCGTGCTCGAGCTCCTCGGGCGTCGGCTTCTTGAACGCCGAGAGCACGACGCCCTGCGGGTCGACCGAGCCGACCACGTGCCGGATGATGCCGCCCTTGCCCGCGGAGTCCATGGCCTGCAGCACCAGCAGCACCGCGGCATCCGTCGCATCGACGCGACTGCGCGCGAACAGCCGCTCCTGGTACTCGTCGAGCTGGGCAGCGCCCGGTCTTCAGGTCTTCGGCGGCGTGCAGCTTGTCTTTCGCGTAGCCCGGTGTCGAACGGGTGTCGACGTCGGCGAGGACGAAGCCCTCGTCGACCCGGAGGAGATCGGCGACGTCGCCGATCCAGTGCTTCTGACTCGAGGCGATCATGGAGCCATCATGGCCTGCGGCAGCGGGCAGGGACCAGGATTGACGACGACGCCGCGCCGAATGCCGCGTGGCGCGCCGGCGTAGACCGAGCGACGCGCTCAGCGCCCGAGCGGAACCTCGATGAGCTGGCGTCCCTCGACCGGCGAGGTGAGCGCCTGGTCGAGGGCGGACCTGCGTCGTGACGCGGTGGTACACCCAGCCGTACGCGAGCGCGAGCTGCTCGAGGTGCACCGCGTGCGGTGTGTAGAGCACGCGGTCCATGACGTCGGAGCCTGCCACCGCGGCCACCTCCAGCCCGTCGAAGATCGTGCCGCCACCGTCGTTGCCGACGATCAGCTGCAGGCGCGGCTCCTCCTCGAGCGGGGGCAGCAGCAGCGCTCCGACGTCGTGCAGCACCGCGAGGTCGCCGAGCAGCACCCGCGTGACGCCCGGGCTGCCCGCGGACTGGCTCGCCACCGCGATGCCGGTCGCCGTGGCGATCGTGCCGTCGATGCCGGCGAGGCCGCGGTTGGCGTGCACCGGGACCTTCTTGCCGGGCAGCACCTGATCGGCCACCCGCACCAGCCGCGACGAGCCGAAGACCAGCCGGTCGTGGGGCCAGGTCGCCCGCCAGACGGCGTCGACCAGGGCCGCGCGGTCGAGCGGTGCGCGGATGACCTCGAGCTCGGCGGCGATGGCACCCAGCCGCTCCTCCGGAACCGCAGACGACAGGCCGTCGGCGTCGGGAGCGGGCGGCGTGAGATCGACGGATGCCGCGCGCGACGCCTGCAGCCACTCCCCGAGCCAGGCGCGGTCGGGGTCGCCGGTCGCGACGGCGATGCGGTCGGCGGCGAACGTCGCGCCGTTGAGGTTGAGCGGCTCGCCGGGCCCGCGCACGGCGACGATCTCGACATCCGGATCGGACAGCAGCGCCGCGGCCTCGCGACTGAGGGTCGGGTGCCCGAGCACGACCACGCGCTCGATGCGGCCGCCGAGCTCAGGGTCGCGCAGCAGTTCGCGGTACCCGTGCACGAGGTGGCGCCCGAAGCGCGCACCGCTCACGATCTCGGCGATGAGCGGCCAGCCGCCCACGTGCGCGAGCTGCTCCGCGTCGGGGCCGGCGTCGGCGCCGGCCAGCACGATGGTGCGCGGTCCTCGTTCGAGGACGAGCGGCGCATCCTCGGGCTCGGTCGGCACGTCGGCCTCGCCGATCCCGCCACCGCCCTGGTACAGCGCTCCGGATGCCTCATCCTCGGCCTCGGCCTCGACCGGCGGCCCGTCGGGGTCGTCGTCGGCCGCTCGTCTCGAGCTCGGTCGCGGGCACGCCCATCCACGCGGGCAGCGCTCCCGCCAACGGCTCGCGGTACGGCAGGTTCAGGTGCACGGGACCGGGCGCCCGCGTGCCTGCGCCCAGGGCCGCGGCGACGGCCTCCTCGGCGAGCGCCCGCAGCATCGCGCTCTGCTCGTGCGTGCCGTCGGGGTCGATCGTCTCGGGCACGGGCACGTCGGCCTCGAGCCGCACCGTAGGGGCGAACATCCCGGGCTGGCGGGTCGTCTGGTTGGCGCCGACGCCGCGCAGCTCGGGCGGCCGGTCGGCGGTGAGCAGCAGCAGCGGCACGCCGGCGTGATGGGCCTCGAGCGCGGCCGGCAGCAGGTTCGCGACCGCGGTGCCCGACGTGCAGACCACGGCCGCCGGCATCCGTGTCTCGCGTCCGATGCCGAGCGCCGTGAAGCCGGCGACGCGCTCGTCGATGCGCACGTGCAGGCGGATCGCGCCGCGCCGCTCGAGTTCGGCCGCGACCAGGGCGAGCGCCTGCGACCGCGAACCAGGGCTCAGCACGACGTGCCGCACGCCCAGCTCGACGAGCCGGCACAGCAGCGCCGCGGCGGCGTCGGTGGCGGGCGCGGAGTCGAGCGCGCCCTCGGCGCGGGCCGTGCCGGTCACGTCAGCCGATGGCCCCGCGCTGGCCGCGGGCGTCGTCATCGCCCTCGGCGGGCCGGATCGGCGGCTTCGACTGCGGCGGAGTCCCCGGCGTGGGCGCACCGCCGGCGGCGGCCGTTTCCGGCGCGGTTCCGCCCGGAGCAGTGGTGTCATCGGATGCCGCGGGACCGGCCGGCGGGCTCCAGCGGGGGTCGTCGCCCTCGGAGTCGAGCTGCGCCAGCTCCTCCTCGAGACGGCGGATGCGCTCGTCCTGATCGCTGATCGTGCCGATGCGACCGAGGAACTCGGGGTCGTCGTCCGGCGCGCGACGCGCGGCGACGGTCGAGGCGCGCATGCGACCCACGATGAGCCAGAGGATGCCGCCGAGGACCGGAAGCAGGACCACGATGAGGATCCACACCGGCTTGCTCACCCCGCGGTGGCGATTCGGGGGCTGGACCGCGCAATCGACGATGGTGAAGACCCAGAACGCTACCGCCACCACCGCGAGTATGAACCAGCACCCGTACCGGCATCTTCCCATCCTAGGCGGGCGGGGCGCGCCGTGGGCGCTTCGCTGCGGGTCCGTGACGCAACCGTCGCCGAACCCGCCGGCGGGGCGAACGTAGGATGGACGGGTGAAAGCGCGCTCGGCCATCGTCTACTCGGTGCTGCGGCTGCTGGCGTTCCTCGTGCCGTTCGGCATCCTGATGCTGTTCCCGATCATGCAGGAGTACTACTGGCTCGCCGCCATCTTCGCCGCGCTCATCGGGCTGAGCCTCTCGGTGCTCTTCCTGCGCAAGCCGCTGGAGGACGCGACCGCCGGCCTCGCCGAGCGCCGCGACCGGTCGCGCAGCAGGGCCACGGATGAGCAGGCGGAGGATGCCGCCGCCGACGCCGCCGCCGACCCCCGCGCCTCCGACGCCCCCGACGCGCCGAAGCCCTGAGGCGGCCCAGCTGCCGGAGTCCCGGCGTGGCCGATCCTCCCACGTCCTGACCCGGACGAGCCCTCGAAGTCCTGGCGCGCCCGAGCCCGCAGTCCCCGCGCGGCCGAGCCTCGAAGTCCCGGCGCGGCCGAGCCTCGAAGTCCCGGCGCGGCCGAGCCTCGAAGTCCCGGCGGCCGAGCCCGAGTCCTGCGGCGAGCCCGAGTCCCGGCGCGTGGCCGAGCCTCGAAGTCCCGGCGCGGCCGAGCCTCGAAGTCCCCGCGGCCGACGCCGCGGAGCCTGACGCGCTCCTGAGACACCGTCGTCGAAAGAAGCCCGCCGCGCACCGAAACGGTGCTCCCGATGCTCTTTCCCTGCCCCCCAACAGGTCAACCGCGCTTCCACAGGAGAGTGGAACGGTTCAACCTCCTGTGGAGGGCCGGTTGACCTGTTGAAGCGACGCGGCCGTGGGCAGATCGCGACTGCAGCGGCCGCACCGCGCGCATTGCAGACGCGGCCCCTGGGCACATCGCGACTGCAGCAGCCGCCGCAACGCGGGCACCGCCAGCCCTCAAGGAGCGGATGCCGGCGGGCCTCGGCATCCGTCTCAGCCGAGACTGCCCGCATCCGGAACGGCGGGCGCTCCCTGCCCCCCAACAGGTCAACCGCGCTTCCACAGGAGAGTGGAACGGTTCAACCTCCTGTGGAGGGCCGGTTGACCTGTTGAAGCGACGCGACTCCGGGCCGGACTGCGACCGCAGTCGGCGCTGCAGCGCGACTCCCGCCGACCCGGAGGGCGACGGATGCCGCGGGCCGCGGCATCCGTCTCAGCCGATGAAGGCCCACATCAGGAAGGCGCCGTACGCGACCGACGTGAGCGAGGTGAGGCCGAGGGCGACCACGAGTTCGCGGGGGTCGCGGTAGGTCCACACGATGAGGATCGCGGGCAGCCCCGCCAGCAGGGCGAGCAGCGTGAGCCACGCGATCGGGTAGCCGATGAATGCGAGGAACGCCGCGATGAAGAACGCCGCCAGCACGAACACGGTGAACAGCCAGCGTGTCGCGGTGCGGCCGATGAGCACGGTGAGCGTCTTCTTGCCCGCGACGCGGTCCTGGTCGATGTCGCGGAGGTTGTTGGCCAGGAGCACCGCGCACGCGAGGAGTCCGACGCCGACGGCGCCGAACCAGGCCTCCTGCGGCAGCGCGAACGCCTGCACCCAGGTGGTGCCGAGCGTCGCGACGAGGCCGAAGAACACGAAGACGACGAGCTCGCCGAGACCGTAGTAGCCGTACGGACGCTTGCCGCCGGTGTAGAACCATGCGGCGATGATGCAGACGGCGCCGACCGCGAGGAGCCACCACTGCTGCGTGCGGATCGTGATCGCGAGACCGGCCAGCGCCGCGATCGCGAAGAACGCCAGCGCAACCAGCAGCACGCTGCGCGGCTTGACCTTGCGGGACGCGGTGAGGCGCGCGGGCCCGACGCGGTGGTCGTCGGTGCCGCGGATGCCGTCGCTGTAGTCGTTGGCGTAGTTCACGCCGATCTGCAGCGACACCGAGACGATGAGGCAGAAGAGCGCGATCACCCAGTGGAAGACGTCGGTGACGAGGATCGCGGCGCCGGTGCCGACGAGGATCGGCGTGACGGCGAGCGGCAAGGTGCGCAGGCGGGCGGCTCCGATCCAGTCGCCGACCGTGGGTTTCGCGACGTGCGCGGGGTCGCGCGATACGCGCGCCTTCTGCGGGTTGCCCCGCGGCTGCTGCTTCTTCGCGCCCGCGGCGCCGCGCTTCTTGCTGGAGGTTGCTGCCACGAATGCACATCATAGGGGGCGCACCCATGACAGCGTGCACTCGGTCAACCCCCTGTGGATGTCGGACACCGCCGCCATCATGGAGCCCATGTTGAGCATCGGATCCGTGGTCCTGACGGTGGAAGACATCGGCCGTGCCGGAGACTTCTGGCGCGCCGCTCTCGGATACGCGAACCGCAGCGAGCCCAGCGACGACTGGTTGATCCTCGACCCGCCCGGCAAGGCCCACTGGGCCGCTCCCGGCGCGAGCCTCGCACTGTCGGTCACCGGGTACCCCCAGCACTACCCGCCGCGCATCCACCTCGACCTGTACGCCGAGGATCAGGCCGCCGAGATCCAGCGACTGCTCGGGCTCGGCGCCCGCGAGGTGGACTGGGACGGCTACCCCGACGACGCCGACTGGGTCGTGCTCGAAGACACCGAGGGCAACAGGTTCTGCGTCGTGCAGACCGGGCCGTACCCGCGGGACTGAGGCGATCTGCTGGTCCGCCGGCCGCCGGTGTCCGGCGGGCCGCGGCATCCGGCGCTCTGAGCCCGCTCACGCGCGGCACGGCCGTGGTGGAACCTGCGCACGCGGACCCAAGCGTTCCTCAACTGAGGAACGCCGACGCCGGGAGGCGCGTTCCTCAAATGAGGATCGGGGCCGAAACGAGGAGCGGAGCCCGACATCCCTCCCTCATCTCGGCTCCTTTCCTCAACTGAGGAACGCGGACGCCGGGAGGCGCGCGGCGAGGAGCGGCAGCTCAGTGCAGGGCGATCACCGCGCGACGGATCGCCTCGCGGTCGGGCTTGCCCGAGGGCAGCGTGGCCAGCTCGTCGACCAGCACGAGCCGCGACGGGCGCGCATGCGCGCCGATCTCGGCCTGCACGGCGGCACGCGCCTCCTGCAGCTGGACGGCTTCGCTGCGGCGCAGCGCCTCGCCACGGGAGGCGACGACGACGGATGCCTCGCCCCAGCGCTCGTCCGGAATCCCGACGACGACGGCGGTGTGGAGTCCGGGTATCCCCCGCACGATCCGCTCGACGCGGTCGAGCGAGACGTTGACGCCGCCCGACACGATGACGTTGTCGATGCGACCCCGCACGCGCAGCACGCCGTCGTCGAAGAGGCCGGCGTCGCCGGTGCGATACCACCGGGTGCCGTCGCGCTCGCGGAGGAAGGCGGCATCCGTTCGCTCTTGGTCGCCCAGGTAGCCCTCGGCCAGAGTCGGTCCCGACACCTGCACCTCGCCGTGCGTCGATGCGCAGCCGCACGTTCGCGAGCGGCACGCCGTCGTAGACGCAGCCGCCGCTGGTCTCGGTCGAGCCGTAGGTGCGGACGATGCGCGCCCCGGCCGTCTCGGCGCGTTCGAGCGTCGCGGCGGGCAGCGCCTGGCCGCCGACGAGGATCGTCTCGAACGACCGCAGCGCCGCGAGCACCGCGCTGTCGTGCTCGGCCGCGTCGAGCAGCTTGGACAGCTGGGCAGGGACGAGCGACGTGTAGGTCGGGACGCGCTCGCCGCGCTCGGTCGACACCATGAGCAGCGCTGCCGCAGCGAAGGCCTGCGGCGTGAATGCGCCCGAGAGGATCGCCGGCTCGCGGTCCGCGACGAGCGAGCGCACGAGCACCTGCAGCCCTGCGACGTAGCTCGCCGGGAGCGCCAGCAGCCACGCGCCGTCGCCGATGCGGTCGGCGGTCGCCAGCGCGCTCGCGGTGAGGGCGTCGCGACTGAGCACGACGCTCTTCGGGATGCCGGTGGAGCCGGAGGTCGTCACGACCACCGCGGTGCCCGGCCGGACCTCGGCGGGCAGCCCGTGCACGAGACCCAGGCTGAGCGCCGGACCCGCGCCGTGGAGCGCCCCGCGCAGGGCGCGGAGGATCTCGCGCGGATCGTCGCCGACGACGGGTTCGAGCTTCATGCCGACATCAACTCCTCACACGCACCGCGGCACGGAGCGGTTTCGCCGTGCTCATCGCCCCATCGTGCAATGTTGAGGAGTTCGTGCACGGGGCGGCCTTCAAAAGTGCCAGGGGTAGGGCGACCAGTCGGGGGCGCGCTTCTCGAGGAAGGCGTCGCGGCCCTCGACGGCCTCGTCGGTGCCGTAGGCCAGGCGGGTGGCCTCGCCGGCGAACACCTGCTGGCCGACCATGCCGTCGTCGACGGCGTTGAACGCGAACTTCAGCATGCGGATCAGCGGTCGGCGACTTGGTGAGGATGGTGCGCGCCATCGCGAGAGCCTCGCGCTCGAGGTCGGCGTGCGGCACGACCCGGTTGACGGCGCCCATCTCGTACGCGCGCTGCGCCGAATACTCCTCAGCGAGGAAGAACACCTCGCGTGCGAACTTCTGCCCGATCTGACGCGCGAAGTACGCCGAGCCGTAGCCGGCGTCGAACGAGCCGACATCCGCATCGGTCTGCTTGAACCGGCCGTGCTCGGCCGACGCGATCGACAGGTCGCACACGACGTGCAGCGAGTGCCCGCCGCCCGCCGCCCAGCCCGGGATCACGGCGATGACGACCTTGGGCATGAAGCGGATCAGCCGCTGCACCTCGAGGATGTGGAGGCGGCCGGCTCGAGCGGATGCCTCGGCGGGAACGGATGCCTCGTCTTCGGAGTACTTGTAGCCATCGCGCCCGCGGATGCGCTGGTCGCCGCCCGAGCAGAACGCCCAGCCGCCGTCCTTCGCGCTCGGCCCGTTGCCGGTGAGCAGCACCACTCCGATGCGCGGATCCTGCCGTGCGATGTCGAGCGCGCGGTACAGCTCGTCGACGGTGTGCGGGCGGAAGGCGTTGCGCACCTCGGGACGGTGGAAGGCGATGCGGGCGATGCGCCCGTCCTTCGAGACGTGGGAGGTGATGTCGGTGTAGCCGCCCGCCTGCCCGTCGCTCTCGCCCTGGCCCGGTGCCGGCGACCACTCGTCCTCGTCGAACAGTTCCGAAACGCTCACCCGGCCAGCCTACGGCCGCGCGTCGGCGAGCGTCATCGAGCAACCGGACGACGCCGCCCGCAACTACCCTGGATCGGTGACCCCGACTCTCCGCACCGTGGCCGCTGCCGCGGCATCCGCTGCCCTGCTGTTCGCCCTCGTCGCCTGCGCCGGCAGCCCGGACGCGACCCCGACGCCCACGGAGACCAAGACCGTCGCGATCCTCGACAGCGCGTGCGCCGACGACGCGGGGATCACCGTGGCGGTCGACGCGTCGACCCTCGAAGACGGCGACAGCAAGGAATGGTGCATCGGCACCGACGAGCCCCTCGCCGCCGCCGACGCCCTCACGCTCGTGAACGTGTCGACCGAGGGCACCGAGGAGTACGGCGACCAGGTCGTGTGCCGCGTGAACGGCGTGCCTGCCGAAGACGTGGCGATCCCTGCCCCGGACGGCTCGGAGTACTTCGAGACCTGCGAGTCGATGCCCGCCGCCTTCGCGTACTGGGGGCTCTGGATGAAGCCCGCGGGCGGCGAGTGGGACTACGCCCAGGAGGGCGTCTCGACCCTTGAGCTCCAGCCGGGCGAGTCTCTCGCGCTGCTCTTCACGCTGAACGGCGAGCCGGCCGCGCCGGCAGCGCCGACATCCTGACATGACCTTCCGACCCGGTCCACTGCGTGCCGCGGCGATCCTCGCCGCAGGGTTCGTGGTGGCCCGGGTCGCCTACCGCGTCCTCTTCCACGGCGCCGACGGCGACGGCGTGGTCCTGCTGGACCTGCCGGCCGTGCGGCTGCCGGCGCCGTTCGCGCACGTCGTGCTGCTCGGTCCTGTCACGGTCGATGGACTGTGGGATGCCGCAGCCAGTGCCCTGCCGATCGCGCTGTGCATCCTCGCGTTCGGGGCGGCTGAACGCCGTCGTCGACCTCAACCGCGTGTTCGCCCGGGCGTCGCGCCGTGGTCCGCTCCGGGGCATCGCCCGCGCCCTCGCCATCGCCGGGGCGACGCTCCCCTCGCTCGCCGACGGCGCCCGCGCGGTGCGGTTCGCGCAGCGGCTGCGCGGCGAGCGCGGCGGACCACGGATGCTGCTCCCGCTGCTCGAACGCACGCTCGAGCGCGCCGGGGGCGTCGCGGCCGCGCTCGAGCTGCGCGGGTTCGCGGCGCGCGACGGCGACTGCCTCGCCCCCGTCGAGGCGCACGACGTCGAGATCGGGTTCGGCGGTGCCGCTCGGGTCAGCGCGGGCCGGGCTCCGGGGCGGATGCCCATCGCGCTCCGGCGCCCCGGGCCACACATCGGCGCCCACCGCCCCGCCACTCGCCGCCGGCGCGTCGGGCGCCGCCTCCGGCCGCGTGGGCGCGGCCGGGGCCCCGGCATCCGTCTCCCCTCCGAGCTCGTGCTCGACGCCGGCACGCTGACCCTGGTGTCGGGTGCGACCGGGTCGGGGAAGTCCACGCTGCTGCGGGCGATCGCCGGCCTGCACACGCACACCGACGGCGGCTGGATCGCCGGCTCGCTGCGGGTCGTCGGACACGAGCGCGTCGGGGTGCCGCCTCGCGACCTCGCGCAGCGCGTGGGCGTCGTGCTGCAGCATCCGCGCGAGGCGTTCGCGACCGAGCGCGTACGCGATGAGATCGGGCTCGCGCTCGAGCTCCGCGGCGTCGCGCCGGTGATCGTCGGGGCACGCGTGGCCGAGGTGGCGGCGCGGGTGGGCGTGATCGCGCTGCTCGACCGGCCGACGCGTGGGCTGTCGGCCGGCGAGGCGACGCTCGTCGCGATCGCCGCCGCGATCGTGGAGCACCCGATCCTGCTGCTGGTCGACGAGCCGCTCGCCGACCTCGACAGCGATGCGCGCGTGCGGATCGCCGGGCTGCTCGACGCCCTCGCGCACGAGGCGGGCATGTGCGTGGTCGTGGCCGAGCACCGGGTGTCGACGCTGTCCCCGATCGCCGACACGGTGCTGCGGATCGACGACGGCGTGGTGCGCACGGCGTCTGCCGGCGAGCACGTTCACGGCTCGGGTCGCACCCCGGGCGTGCGGGCCGGATCGGTCGCGCCGCGCGGCATGGGCGATGCGAGTCACCCTGCCAGAGGCTCTGTCGGCGGGGCGTGCGGGCGTCGGCGACTCCGGCCCGGCGGGACACGGCGACCCCGCCCCGGTGCTGCGCGCACGCGGGATCACGGTGCGGCACAACGCGGTCGTCGCCGTCGATTCCGCCGATCTCGCGCTCGACGCGGGCGAGATCGTGGCGCTCGTCGGTCCCAACGGCGCGGGCAAGTCGAGCCTGCTCGCTGCGCTCGCGCTGCCCGAGCGAGGAGCGCAGATCGAGGCGGCAGGTCGTGTGGCGCTGGTTCCGGATGCCTCGGACGACCTCTTCGTCTACGACACGGTTGCCGCCGAATGCCGCCGCGCCGACCACCGCGCGGCGAAGGCCGCGCGGCGGCCCGGCCGCTCGTTCCGAGACGAGGAGCCGCGCCAGAACGAGGAGCGCTCCGGGCGCGTCGGCCCGCGGCTCGGTGCATCACGTCATCCGAGGGCTCCCGGGCACGAGACGACGGCTGCGCGGTTCGCCGGGTTCCTGGGGCTCGACCCGGACGGCCCGGAGCTCGCGGCGCGCCTGGCTCGGCATCCGCGCGACCTCTCCGTCGGCGAGCGGAGGTGCCTGGCGCTCGCGATCCAGCTCGCCGGCGACCCCGCTGTGCTGCTCGTCGATGAGCCGACACGCGGCCTCGATCCAGCTGCGCGCACCGTCGTGTGGCGGGCGATCCGCGGGCGCGCCGAGTCGGGGACCGCAGTGCTCGTCGCCTCGCACGAGCCCGAGGCCGCCGCGCTCGCCGACCGCGTGATGTCGATGGAGGCGGGCGTGCTCTCCGTCGCGAGCAGCGCGGCGTCCCGTGCCACAACTCCTCCTGAACAACTCGTCACGTCACGGGTTCCGGGCACGCAGCCGCCTCCCGCGCGAGAGCAGGCGGAGTTGCGGACCGCGCCCGGCGCCTGAGGTGCGGACCCGGGTCGGGCGGAGTTGCGGACCGCCCCGGCACCGGCAGCCGCCTCACCCCGCGCAGGCGGAGTTGCGGACCGCCCCGGCACCGGGGGTGCGGCAGCCGGGTCGGGCAGCAGCACGGGGCGCCCGCGCGCGATCCGCCGCGGGCCGGCTGTCGCCGCTCGTCCTGGCCGCCGCGAACCTCGTCGCGCTCGCGGCGTTCTGCTGGCCGCTCGTCGCGTCGGCCGTGCCCGCGCAGGCGCACGCCGCCGTGCCGATCGCGGCCCTGGCGCTGGTGCCGCTCGCCGCGATCGTCGTGATCGCGACGCTCGACGGCACAGTGCGGTCGGCCCACATGCTCGCCCTCCTCGGCACGCTCGCCGCGATCGGCGCCGCAGTGCGCATCGCCGGCACCGGCGTCGGCGGAGTCGAGGCGGTCTTCATCCTGCTGATCCTCGCCGGGCGCGCGTACGGCGCCCGCTTCGGGATGCTGCTCGGCATGGTCGACCATCGCGCTGTCCACCCTCATCACCGGCACGTTCGGACCGTGGACGCCGTTCCAGATGTTCGCCTGCGCCTGGGTCGGCGCCGTGGCGGGGCTGCTCCCCCGCCGTCTGTCCCGCGCCACCGAGATCGCGATGCTCTGCCTCTACGGCGTCATCGCGTCGTACGGCTTCGGGCTGCTCATGAACCTGTGGTTCTGGCCCTTCGCCGTGGGGTCCGGCACCGGCATCTCGTACGACGGCGGCGCACCGGTCGACGTCAACCTCTCGAGCTTCCTGCTGTACTCGCTCGTCACGTCGACCCTCAGCTGGGACACCCTCCGCGCGATCACGACCGTCGTCGGCATGATCGTGGTCGGCCGGCCGATCCTGGCCGCGCTGCGCCGCGCGAAGCCGCTGAGCTCGGCGACTCCTGCCGCGCCGGTGGCGCCACGGCGGGTCGAGGCTCTACGGTGACGGAAGAGCTGAGGCGGAAGGCCCCCATGACATCAACAACAGCGGTGATCCGTCCGCCCGCGACCATGCCGCTGATCGGGCACTACGCTCCGGAGGTCCTCTCCCTGGCGCGGCGCGGCCTGGTGTGGGCCGTGCTGTACGGGACGTTCGCGCGCGCCTCGCGCGGTGGCTGCCTGTCACCGAGTGAAACCGTCGACCCCGTCTGCTACAACGCGACCCTCGACCCGTCGCCGTTCACGTGGTTCGTGATGGCTCTGGTCTTCGTCATCGCCCTCGGCTCCGCCACGAAGGCCACCCGCACCGCGGTGATCAGCCGCACCCTCCGCATCGCGGCGACCGCCCTGTGGGCCGTGCCGCTCCTCGCCGCAGTGCTCGCGCTGACGGCCTTCCTCACGGCCTCCCCCGAGGCCCTGCTGAGCGGTCTCGGCCCCGCGAACATGACGGTCCAGATCAACTCGGACTGACGGCCGAGCGATGACGGATGCCGCGGGCCGCGGCATCCGCTCTCCTTCGCGTCTCGGGTCAGACCGAGAAGTACTTCGCCTCGGGGTGGTGGAAGACGAACGCGTCGGTGGACTGCTCGGGGTGCAGCATGCAGCTCGTCGCTGAGCTCGACGCCCATCCGCTCGGGGCGCAGCAGCTCCGACACCTTGCGGCGGTCCTCCATGTCGGGGCACGCGGGGTAGCCGAGCGAGAAGCGCGCACCGCGGTACTCGAGCTTGAACAGCCCGGCGTTGTCCTTCGGGCTCCTCGGCCGCGAAGCCCAGCTCGGAGCGGATGCGCGCATGCCAGAACTCCGCGAGCGCCTCGGTGAGCTGCATGACCAGGCCGTTGAGCTCGTAGTAGTCGCGGTACTGGTTCGTCGGCGAACAGCTTCGCGGTGACCTCGTCGATGTGCGCGCCGGCGGTGACCAGCTGCACCGGCAGCACGTCGATCTGCGCCCGACTCGCGCGAGCGGACGAAGTCGGCGAGGCACAGGTGCCGGTCGCGGCGCTGGCGCGGGAAGTCGAACCGCAGCCGCTCGGTGCCGATCGGACCGCCTGAACCGCCGTCGGGGGCGAGCAGGCCCGCGGTGCCGAGGACGCCGTCGGGATCGTCGCCGTGGTGCAGCACGACCACCTCGTTCGCCCTCGGAGACCACCGGGAAGTAGCCGTAGGCGACGGACGCGTCGAGCATGCCCTCGCCGAGGATGCGGTCCAGCCAGTAGCGCAGGCGCGGCCGGCCCTCGCGTTCGACCAGCTCCTCGTAGGAGGCGCCGTCCTCGCCGCGGCCGGGCTTGAGGCCCCACTGCCCCATGAACGTGGCGCGCTCGTCGAGGAAGGCCGCGTAGTCGTGCAGCGCGACGCCGCGGACGATGCGCGTGCCCCAGAACGGCGGCGCGGGCACGGGGTTGTCGGCGGCGACGTCGGAGCGCGCCGGGCATCGCCTCGGGCTCGGTCAGCGTGAACTTCGCGCCGCCCTTGTGGATCCGCTTCTTCAGCGGCGGGAGGCCCGACGGCGTCCGGGTCGGCGCCGCGGGCGATCTTCACCAGCGGCTCCATGAGCGCCAGGCCCTCGAAGGCGTCCTTGGCGTAGCGGACCTCGCCGTCGAACTGCTCCGCCAGGTCGTCCTCCACGTAGGCGCGGGTCAGGGCCGCGCCGCCGAGGATGATCGGCCACTTCTTCGCCGAGGCCGCGGGACTGCAGCTCCTGCGAGGTTCTCCTTCATCACGACGGTGGACTTCACGAGCAGGCCGGACATGCCGATCACGTCGGCGTTGTGCTCCTCGGCCGCGGCGATGATGTCGGCGATCGGCTGCTTGATGCCGAGGTTGACGACGTCGTAGCCGTTGTTGGTGAGGATGATGTCGACGAGGTTCTTGCCGATGTCGTGCACGTCGCCGCGCACGGTGGCGAGCACGATGCGTGCCCTTGCCCGAGGCATCCGACTTCTCCATGTGCGGCTCGAGCAGCGCCACCGCGGTCTTCATCACCTCGGCGGACTGCAGCACGAACGGCAGCTGCATCTCGCCGGCGCCGAAGCGCTCGCCGACGACCTTCATGCCCTCGAGCAGGTGGTCGTTGATGATGCCGCAGCGGGGTCATGCCCTCGCTCGCGCGCGAGGTCGAGGTCGGCTTCGAGGCCCTTGCCCTCGCCGTCGATGATGCGCCGCTCGCAGGCGCTCGCCGATGGGCAGCGCGGCGAGTTCGGCGGCGCGCTGGTCCTTGAGCGCCGCGGTGTCGACGCCGGCGAACAGGTCCAGCATGATGGCCAGCGGGTCGTACGTGACGTTGCCGTCGGCGTCGTATTCGCGGCGGTCCCAGACGAGGTCCAGCGCGACCTTGCGCTGCTCGTCCGGCAGATCGAGGCGAGCGGCACGATCTTGGCCGCGTCGATGATGCCGCTGAGTCAGGCCGGCCTCGACGGCCTCGTGCAGGAACACCGAGTTCAGCACGCATGCGCGCGGCCGGGTTCAGGCCGAACGACACGTTGGAGACGCCGAGCGTGGTGTTGATGCCGGGGTACTTCGCGGTGATCTGGCGGATGGCCTCGATGGTCTCGATGCCGTCGCGGCGGGTCTCCTCCTGGCCGGTGGCGATCGGGAAGGTCAGGGCGTCGACGATGATGTCCTCGACGCGCATGCCCCACTCGCCCACCAGGGCGTCGACGAGGCGGGAGGCGATGGCCACCTTGCCCTCGGTGGTGCGGGCCTGGCCCTGCTCGTCGATGGTCAGCGCGATCACGGCGGTGCCGTGTTCCTTCACGAGCGGCATGATGCGGCGCGAAGCGGCTGGTCGGGCCGTCGCCGTCCTCGTAGTTGACGGAGTTGACGACCGGGCGGCCGCCGATGAGTTCGAGCCCGGCCTGCGATGACGGCCGGTTCGGTGGAGTCGATGACGAGCGGGAGCGTGGAGGCGCTACGCGAAGCGCGAGACGACCTCCTGCATGTCGGCGACGCCGTCGCGCCCCACGTAGTCGATGCAGACGTCGAGCAGGTGCGCGCCGACGCGGATCTGCTCGCGCGCGATCTCGACGCAGTCGTCCCAGCGCTCTTCGAGCATCGCCTCGCGGAACGCCTTCGAACCGTTCGCGTTGGTGCGCTCGCCGATCGCGAGGTACGACGGCATCCTGGTCGAACGGCACGTGGTGGTAGAGGGACGCGACGCCGGCTTCGCGCTCGGTGGGAACGCGGCGCGCCGTCGCGCGCCTCCGCCGCTCGCTGGCGACCGGGGCTGCGTCGCGGAAGGGCGCAAGGCGTTCGACGACGGCGGCGAGGTGCTCCGGCGTCGTGCCGCAGCATCCGCCCACCAGGCCCAGGCCGAACTCGCGCACGAACTGCTCGTGCGCGGTGGCGAGCTCGGCGGGCGAGAGCGGGTAGTGCGCGCCGTTCGGCGCCGAGCACCGGCAGCCCGGCGTTGGGCATGCACGCGACCGGCACGGTGGACGTGCTTCGAGAGGTGGCGCAGGTGCTCGCTCATCTCGGTCCGGGCCGGTGGCGCAGTTCAGGCCGATGGCGTCGACGCCGAGCGGCTCGAGCGCGGTGAGCGCGGCGCCGATCTCGGAGCCCATGAGCATGGTGCCGGTGGTCTCGACCGTCACCTCGACGAAGATCGGGAGACGGATGCCGCGGCTCACGATCGCCTGCCTGCAGCCGTTGACCGCGGCCTTGGTCTGCAGGAGGTCCTGCGAGGTCTCGACGAGGAAGGCGTCGGCGCCGCCGTCGATGAGGCCCTCGGCCTGCAGGGCGAAGGTCTGCTTGAGGTAGTCGTAGCGTGGTGTGCCCGAGGCTCGGGAGCTTGGTGCCCGGGCCCATCGAGCCGAGCACCCAGCGCATGCGCCCGTCGGCTGCTTCGGCCGCCTCGGCGCGCTCGCGCGCGATGCGCGCCCCTGCCGCGGCGAGCTCGGCGATGCGGTCGTCGATGCCGTAGTCGCCGAGGTTCGACCAGTTCGCGCCGAAGGTGTTGGTCTCGACCGCGTCGATGCCGATGGCGAAGTACGCGTCGTGGATCGCCGCGAGGACGTCCGGGCGCGTGACGTTGAGGATCTCGTTGCAGCCCTCGAGGCCCTGGAAGTCCTCCTCGAGCGAGAGGTCGTGGCCCTGCAGCATCGTGCCCATCGCGCCGTCGGCGATGACGACGCGATGCGCGCACGCCGTCCAGCAGCTGCTGCGAGCGCTCCGGACGCGGCACGCCGTCGATGTCGAGGGCGAAGCGGGGAGCGGTCGAGGCAGCGGTCACCCGCGCGATTTTAGTTCGCGGGCGCGCGCGTCGCCCGGTTCATGACGCCCCGCACGGGCGCAGGCGCGGGACGCGGCATCCGTCCCCCTGTCAGGCGTTCTTCGAGTCGCGCCAGCGCAGCCACGACCGGATGAGGTCGTAGTCCCAGTCGGGGCCCTGGAAGCCGAGCGTGAACAGGCGCACACCGGCGTCGTAGAGCTCGTCGGCGAAGTCCCTCGCCGCGCTGGTGCAGCTCGTTGGAGATGACGAGGTTCGAGGTGTCGCGCTGCTCGCGCTCGGCCCACCGCTCGATGACGTCGAGCTTGTGCGGCAGCTCGTCGGGGCGCACGAAGCTGTGCCAGATGTCGGCGTGCCGGGCGACGAGGCGCAGCGTCTTCTGCTCGCCCTTGCCGCCGATCATGACCGGGATCTCGCGCGTGGGCGCAGGGTTGAGCTTCTGCCAGCGCGCCTCGATGCGCTCGAGGCCGGCGGCGAGGTCGTCGAGCCGCGAGCCGGCGGTGCCGAACTCGTAGCCGTACTCCTCGTAGTCGCGGGCGAACCAGCCGGAGCCCGTCGCGAAGATGAAGCGGCCGACGCCGTCCTTCGCCGAGATGTGGTCGACGGTGCGGGCCATGTCGGCCTGCAGGTCGGGGTTGCGGTAGCTGTTGCAGTTGACCAGCGCCCCGAACTCGACGCGCTCGGTCTGCTCTGCCCAGGCGGCGAGCATGGTCCACGACTCGAAGTGCAGGCCGTCGGGGTCGCCCGACAGCGGGAAGAAGTGGTCCCAGTTGAAGAGGACGTCGACGCCCATCTCCTCGAGACGCAGGACGGCGTCGCGGAACGCGGAGTACGGGGCGTGCTGGGGCTGCAGCTGCACGCCGAGGCGCACAGGAGTGTCGAGAAGGGGCATGGGCATCAGCCTAGAAGGAGGGGAAGGGTGCGAGGCGCACTCCTCCCCTCCTTCGCCTGTCGGTCACCGACGGGCGACTCCACCCCGCCGTGCCTTGATCGCGACGTCGATGATGTCCCACGCGGCCGATGCCCGCGATCACGAATCCGACGATCGCCGTCAAGATCGCGCCGACCTCGTCACCCGGGATGATCGTGGCGAACCACTCGGGGTTCAGCAGCTCGCCCCGGGCGAGCAGCACCAGCGCAGGCACCGCGACCGCGAGCGCCAGCACCGCGTTGACCACCGCGAGCGGGACCGTCCAGCGCCCTCGGAAGTACACCGCGATGCTCAGCGCGGCCTCGAGCGCCATGAGGACGAAGAGCGCGGCGAACGCCCACGGCCACAGGTCCGGGTTGAAGAACGACAGCCCGGGCTCCGTGGGGACGAACCCGATGAACCGGTCCCACAGCAGTGCCCCTGCCGCGACGGCGAGGAACACCAGACTGGCGACCATGTCGCCGAACCCGGCGCCGCTCTGCCGCGGCTCGGGCAGCATCTCGGGCTTCCACGTGCCGGCGTACGGCTTGCGCATGCGGGTACCGCTTCGCTCGAGGATCACGACGATGAGCGTCGTCCAGAAGAAGAGGTGCATCGCGACTGTCAGCATCGTGACGACGGTCGAGCCGATCACTTCGCCGATGTCCGAACCCGCCAAGGTCTGCGCGATCGCGACGCCGAGTCCCGCGCACGGGATGACGATCCACAGCAGCAGCTTCGTCAGCCGCCACCAGTCGAGGTAGTACCGCGGCCCGATCAGGTAGAGCTGCCGGTCGGTGTACTTCGCGGCGAGGATGTCGGGGTCGCCGAGCTCGACGAGGACCGCGCGCTCGGCCTGCTCGCGCTCCTCGCCCTCGGCCACGCGGGCATCGATCTGGTCGTCGATCGAGGCGCGCAGCTCTGCGGCGAGGTCGGACCGCTGGTCCTCCGGAACGGTCCGCATCGCGGCGTCGACATAGCGGTCGGTGAGGGTGATGGTGCTGGTCATGTCAGTCCTCCTGGGGAAGGGCGTCGATCGCGGCGGCGATCGCGCGGAAATCGTCGGTGAGTGCGGTCGCAAGGCGCTTGCCCGCGGCGCTGGTGCGGTAGAACTTGCGGGGCCTGGCCTCGTCGGTGTTCCACTCGCTCGTGAGGTGGCCCTGCTTCTCGAGGCGCCGCAGAAGCGGATAGAGCGTGTTCGCGTCGGTGGGGAAGCCGTGCGCCCCCAGCTGCTCGAGCAGGCCGTACCCGTACCCCGGCGACTCGAGCAGCCGCAGACAGGCCAGCACGATGGTGCCGCGCCGCAGCTCCTGCAGGTGCGTCTCGAGGATGTCGGATTCGCTCATGCGTCACACTGTACTGTGTGTCACACACTATCGTCAACAGCACATTGTTATTGGGAATCGTCGACCAAAGGCTGGCCCGTTGCGAGACGCGCCGCGCTGCAGCATCCGTCGCCCGCGCGTCTCCGTCACCGACCCGACTGTTCGCAGGAGTCGTCGGCGGGGCGGCATGATGGGGACGTGAGCAACGACGCGAACCGGCCCGCCCTGCACGAGCTCCTCGACACGGCGCGCGTGGTGGCGCTGCCGCTCGCGACCAGGTTCCGCGGCATCGACGTGCGCGAAGCGCTCCTCTTCGAGGGCCCCGAGGGCTGGGCGGAGTTCTCGCCGTTCCCCGAGTACGACGACGCGGAGGCATCGACGTGGCTCGCCGCGGCCATCGAGGACTCACGGATGCCGCGGCCCGCCGCCCGCCGTGAGCTCATCGCCGTGAACGCCACCGTGCCGGCGGTCGCCGCGGCAGCCGTCCCCGCGGTGCTCGCACGCTTCGACGGCTGCCGGACGGCGAAGGTCAAGGTCGCCGAGCCCGGTCAGCTGCTCGCCGACGACGTCGCGCGCGTCCGCGCGGTGCGCGAGGCGATGGGCCCGGAGGGCCGCGTGCGCGTCGACGCGAACGGCGCCTGGAACGTCGACGAGGCGGAGCGTGCGCTCCATGCCCTCGCGGAGTTCGACCTCGAATACGCCGAGCAGCCGTGCGCGACCGTCGACGAACTCGCCGAGCTGCGGCGGCGCGTGAAGTACATGGGCATTCCGATCGCCGCCGACGAGAGCGTGCGCAAGGCCGCCGACCCGCTGGCGGTGGCGCGCGCGGGCGCGGCCGACCTGCTGGTGATCAAGGCGCAGCCGCTCGGCGGGGTGCGCCGCGCACTCGAGATCGTGGCGGAGGCGGGGCTTCCGGCCGTCGTCTCGAGCGCCCTGGACACCTCGGTGGGGCTGTCGATGGGCGTGGCGCTTGCCGCGGCGCTCCCGCAGCTCGACTACGACTGCGGCCTCGGCACCGCGTCGCTCTTCATCGCCGACGTGGCGGACCCGCCGCTGATCCCGCGCCACGGCTCGCTCACGGTGGGCCGGGTCACGCCGGACGCGGCGCTGCTCGACGCGCACGCGGCATCCGCCGACCGCCGCCAGTGGTGGCTCGACCGCCTCGCGCGCTGCTACGAGGTGCTCGGCGCCGGGTGACGCCTGGAGGAAGACGCCGGCGTCAGAGCGGGTCGACCAGGGCCGTCGAGAGCCGCGCGGTGCGCTCGTTGACGAGCTGCTGCAGCTCGTCGGCACCGAGGCCGGTCATGATGCCGAAGGCCGACGTGTCTTCCCAGGTCTGCAGGATGATGCCGGCGAACTCCGACGACGGGCAGCCGCAGCCGGAACCCGTAGCTGCGGGCGAGCTCGTCGATGAACGAGCCGACGCGCTCCACCATCCCCGTCTGCCAGGCGATGTACGTCTCGGCCAGGCGCTGGTCGCGCATCGCGCGGGTGCGGATCTCGCTCGTGAGCAGGATGCCCTGCTTCTTGTCGAATGCGACGTCGAGCAGCTGGCGCACCAGCGCGCCGGGCTCGAGGTCCTCGCCGCGCTCCTGCAGCAGCGCGACGCGCTCGGCGACCTCGTCGATCTTCTCGCCGGCGACGCGCTCGGTCAGCGCCAGCATGAGCTCGTCCTTGGTCTCGAAGTTCGAATAGAACGCGCCGCGCGTGAATCCCGCGCGCTCGCAGATCGCCTCGACGGATGCCGCGTCCAGGCCGACCTCGGCGAACACGAGGGCGGCGGCATCCAGCAGCTTCTGCCGGGTCGCCTCACGGCGCCGCGATGTTCCGGCCACCTCCACCAGGGGGGTGTCGCTCATGGGGGCCTCCTATATAGGCCAGTCTCACACGCACTACTCAGGTTCGGGCGGGCAACCCGCCTTACGATACACTCATGTATCCGATACAGCGCTGTATCGACACTTCCCGAATCCCTCATCCGTGAACCGGAGGCGCTGTGTCGACCCTTCTCTATGCGCTCGGCCGCTGGACGTACCGCCACCCGTGGCGCGTGCTCGTCTCGTGGGTGCTGCTGCTCGCGCTGGCCGGCGGCGGCGCGCTGGTGTTCATGAAGGGCACCGACAACTCGTTCTCGATCCCGGGCACCGAGGCCCAGGAGGGCATCGCGCTGCTGGACCGCAGCTTTCCGCAGGCGAGCGGCACGAGCGCACAGCTGGTGATCGTCGCCGCAGACGGCGAGCAGGTCGATGAGGAGCCGTACGCCACGGCGATCGACGACACCGTCGCGCACCTCGAGGACCTCGACGGCGTGATCGCGGTCACCGACCCCTTCAACGAGATGGTCACCGGGATGGTGTCGGACGACGAGTCGGCCGCCATCATCCGCCTGCAGTTCGACGGCCAGGCCACCGATGTCTCGGACGAGACGAAGGCGGGCCTGGAGGACGTCGCCGACGATCTGCGCGAGACCCTCCCCGAGGGATCCCAGGTCGCCATGGGCGGCGACCTGTTCTCGACCTCGGTCCCCGCACTGTCGCTCATCGAGGCCGTGGGCGTGCTCATCGCGCTGTTCGTGCTGATCGTGACGTTCCGCTCGTTCGCGGTGGCGTGGTTCCCGCTCGCGTCGGCGCTCATCGGCGTCGGCCTCGCGATCGCGCTCATCTACGTCTCCACGGCGTTCGCGTCGATCTCTTCGACCACCCCGATGCTGGCGATCATGCTCGGACTCGCGGTCGGGATCGACTACGCCCTGTTCATCGTCGCCCGACATCAGGACCAGGTGCGCGCGGGCGTCGAGCCCGAGGAGTCCGCCGCGCGGGCCACCGGCACCGCCGGCTCGGCCGTCGTCTTCGCCGGTGTCACGGTGCTCATCGCGCTCATCGGCCTGGGCTTCGCCGGCATCCCGTTCCTCACGACGATGGGCATCGCGGCCGCCGTCGCCGTCGCGATCGCCGTGATCGTGGCCATCACCCTGACGCCCGCCCTGCTCGGCTTCGCGAAGGGCCGTGTCGCCGGCTGGGGCCATGGCAAGAAGCGCCGTGGGATGCCTCTCCCCCGCCGCTCCTCGGAGGCCCCGGGCGTTTCGTCTCGCTCGTCCCTCGCTCGCTCAACGACCGAAGACGACGCCAAGGCCTCGGAACCGCTGAGCGGACCCGAGCTGGAGCACACCCAGGGGCGCGCGCGAGCGGCCACCGAGGCTGCGGAAACGCGCGAACAGCACACGAGCGCAACCGCCCTCGCGACGGAAGCGATCGACGCGACCCACGCCCCCGTCAAGAAGACGAACCGATGGGTGGAGCTGGTCACCAACCACCCCATCGTCACCACCATCGCGGTCGTGCTGACTCTCGGGGTCATGGCGATCCCCGCCGCGAGCCTCGGCCTCGCCCTGCCGAACGCGGGACAGCAGCCCGAGTCGAGCCAGGCGCGCCAGGCCTACGACCTCACCGCCGAGCACTTCGGTCCGGGTGCCAACGGCCCGCTCATCATGACGGGCACCATCGTCACCTCGACCGATCCGCTCGGGCTCATGGCCGACCTGGCCGACGAGGTCGAGAAGGTTCCCGGCGTCAAGGAGGTCGCGCTCGCGACGCCGAACGAGACCGCCGACACCGGCCTCATCCAGATCGTGCCCGAGACCGCTCCCGACGACCCGGCGACCGCCGAGCTCGTGCGGGCGCTCCGCGATCTGGCCCCGGAGCTCGAGGACGAGTACGGCGTCGACCTGAAGGTGACCGGGTTCACCGCGGTCGGCATCGACATCTCGGACCGCCTCGGCGCCGCCCTCCTGCCGTTCGGCGTCTTCGTCGTGGGGCTCTCGCTGGTGCTGCTCATGATCGTGTTCCGCTCGATCTGGGTGCCGATCAAGGCCGCCGTCGGCTACCTGCTGTCGGTGCTCGCCGCCTTCGGCGTCGTCGCCGCGGTGTTCGAGTGGGGCTGGGGCGCCGAGCTGCTGCACGTCGACCGCACCGGTCCGGTCATCAGCTTCATGCCGATCATCCTGATGGGCGTGCTGTTCGGGCTCGCGATGGACTACCAGGTGTTCCTGGTCAGCCGCATGCGCGAGGACTACGTGCACGCCCGCCGCGGCGCCGGCGGTCACTCGACGCGCGGCCGCCGGGACATCGCGCTCGGCGCCGTGCGGTCGGGCTTCACCGCCTCGGCGCGCGTCGTCACCGCGGCGGCCGTCATCATGTTCGCCGTGTTCGCCGCGTTCGTGCCCGAGGGCGATGCGTCGATCAAGCCGATCGCGCTCGGGCTCGCCGTCGGCATCGCCGTGGACGCGTTCCTCGTGCGCATGACGCTCGTGCCGGCGGTCATGGCGCTCCTCGGCGACAAGGCGTGGTGGATCCCCCGCTGGCTCGACCGGATCCTCCCCCACTTCGACATCGAAGGCGAAGCGGTCGAGCGCGAGCTCTCGCTCGAGGCCTGGCCCGAGCCGAACACGACCGCCGCAGCCGTCGGCGAGGGTGTCGGCGTCCGTGCCGACGCGGGCGGCTCGGCCGGCGAGGTCGTGCTGTTCGAGGATGCCGCCTTCCGCATCGAGCCCGGCGGCACCCTGATCGCCACCGGCGACCCGCGCGCGGCACGGGCGTTCGCGCTCACCCTGGCCGGGCGGCTCGCGCCGAGCGACGGCCGGCTGCGCGTGGCCGGTCACCTGCTGCCCGAGCGAGCCGCCTGGGTGCGCGCCCACGTCGGGCTCGCGCTGCTCGGCGACGCCGAGGACCGACTGCCGGCGCTGCGGCGCGCCCTCGCCGGAAAGGCGACGGTCGTCGTCGTCGAGGGTGTCGACGCGCTCGACGCGGCCGAGCGCGACCAGGCGGGCGCGCTGCTGCGCGATGCCGCCGACACGCTGCGCCGTGGCGGTGCCGACGGTGCGCTCACGCTCATCGTGACCTCGCGCACCGAGAGCGCCGCGCTCGCGCTCCTCGCCGACGCGCACCGCCCCGAGGTGGCGTCGCTGACGCTGCACTCGGGCGCCCCCCTGACCACCCCCACCGCAGAGGTGAACGCATGACCCCGAACTGGATCACCACGGCCGTCGAGCGCGCGCGCTCGCGCCGGCCCGTCACGTGGCTGACGCTCATCGGCGTGCTGCTGCTGCCCGTCGTCATCGGCGGCATCCTGGTGGCCGCGCTGTACAACCCGGTCGAGCGGCTCGACAGCCTCACCGCCGCGATCGTGAACGAGGACGAGCCCGTCACGATCGACGGGCAGACCGTGCCGCTCGGACGCCAGCTCACCGCCGGCCTCGTCGAAGGATCGGACGAGCTCGACAGCAACCTCACCTGGACGATCTCGAACGAAGAGGATGCCGCCGCCGGCCTCGCCGACGGCACCTACGCCGCGGTCATCACGATCCCCGAGAACTTCTCGGCCGCCGCGACGTCGACGGCGCCGGGTTCGACGCCCGAGCAGGCCACCATCGAGGTCACGACCCCGCCCGACAGCCTCATCGTCGACGACGCCATCACCGCGCAGGTCGCGACGGCGGCCGCGTCGACCATGGGCACGCAGCTGTCGAGCGTGTACCTCGAGAACGTCTTCCTCGGCTTCACGACGCTGGGCGACCAGCTCGGCACGGCAGCCGACGGCGCCGCGCAGCTCGCCGACGGCGCCGCCCAGGCCGCCGACGGCGCCGCGCAGCTGCCCGACGGCATCACGCAGCTCGCCGACGGCAACACGCAGCTCGCGGACGGCGCGTCGAGCTCGCGGACGGCGCTCGGGCAGATCGCGGGCGGAGCGAGTCACGCGGTCCGGCGAACGAGATCGCCGGCCAGCTCGCGAGGCGCGGGCGGAGCGCCGGCGCCGCCGACGCTGGAACGGACCGGGGCGGCACGGCTCGAGCTGCACGCAGGCTCGCGCACGAGCGAGGTCGCGCGCGACTGGCTGCCGCCGCGGCCGCCGCAACGGCGAACTTCGCGGTCGCTGCAGAGCTCGTGCGCCAGCGGCACGCCGCAGAGCGTACTGCTGCACGCTACTCGGAGCGGCGGTAGCCTCGGCGCGGCAAGACGTCGGCGACCCTCAACGGCACCGGCACCGCGGAGCGCCCGGGCGCGGCGACATCTGCCGCCCAGTACACGGCGGACGGCACCGGCGAGCTCGAACACTGGCGTGACCGCGGCGTTCGCGAAGCAGCTCCGCACGGTCGGCACGAACGTCGCCGCACTGGGCGCCGGCCTCGACCAGCTCGCTGACGGGACGTCGCAGCCTCCGCGGCGGCGCCGGCCAGCTCTCGCTCGACGGCGCGACGCAGCTCGCGTCCGGCGCGACCCAGGCGGCCGACGGTGCGACGAGCCTCGCCGACGGCGTCTCGCAGCTGGCGACCGGCACCTCGGAGCTCGCGAGCGGCCTGACGACGGCATCCGAGTCCCTCCCGTCGTACACCGACCAGGAGGCGACCGACCTCGCCTCCGTCGTCGCCGACCCGGTCGAGGCCGACGGCGTGGGCACCTCGCTCTTCGGCGCGTCGGCGGTGCCGCTGCTCGCGACCCTCGCGCTGTGGTTCGGCGGGCTCGGCACGTTCATCGCGCTGCAGGCCGTGTCGCGCCGCGCGCTCACGTCGCGCCAGCCGTCGGCGCTGCTCACGCTGCGGTCGTTCGCCCCGGCGGCGGGCCTCGGCGCGCTGCAGGGCGCGCTCGTCGCGGGCGTCGTCCAGCTCGCGGCGTCGTACGGCTGGGCCGAATGGTGGGCGCTCTTCGGCGTGTCGGTCGTCGCGGGCATCGCGTTCGCCGCCGTGAACCAGGCGCTCGTCGCGGTGTTCGGCGGAGCCGGGCGCTGGATCTCGGCGCTCATCGGCGTGCTCACCGTCGCGACCGGCGTGGTCTCGACCGTGCCGGGCGTGCTCTCGAGCGTCGCCGGCCTGATGCCGACCTCGCCGGCCTACAACGGCATGCTCGCCGCGCTCACCTCGACCGCGGGCCTCGGCGCCGCGCTCGCCGGCCTGGTGATCTGGACGCTGCTGGCGCTCGTCGCGACGATGATCGTCGTCGCTCGCCGCCGCAGCACCTCGGCGCGCGCGCTGCTGAACGCGACGCCCGCCACCGCGTAGGAGAATCGCTTCCGCAGGACGGATCCCCCGCGACGGCCTGCGGAGGCGGAGTCCTTCTGCGGACGTGCTGCGGCGGCGCGGCTCCGGCCTGGCCCGCGAGCGGAAAGATCGGCCGATCGGCCGATGCGCCCTCACGCAGACGCCGTCATGATCGGCGTGTGAGCACCGCATCGCCTCAGACTCCGGCATCCTCGCCCGCGGGTTCCGCCCGCCTCCCCCCTCGCTGGTTCATCCGCACCGCGTGGGTCGTGCACCGCGCCATCTACAACGTCACGGGTGGACGGCTCGGCCTGCGGCCGCCGACCTCGAAGGTCTGGGGCATGATGCGCCTGCACACCATCGGCCGCCGTTCGGGAGCGCCGCGCGTCGCGATCGTCGCGTACGTCGAGGACGGCCCCAACATCGTCACGATGGCCATGAACGGGTGGGGCGATCCCCCGCCGGCGTGGTGGCTGAACCTGCAGGCCCGGCCCGCGGCATCCATCGACCTTCCCGGCGAGCGACGCGACGTGATCGCCCGCGAGGCGCAGGGCGCGGAGCGCGAGCGCCTGTGGGACGTGTTCCGCTCGCTCGAGGGCGGCGACGACCTCGACGCGCATGCCGCGACCCGCAGCCGCGAGACGCCCCTCGTCGTGCTGGAACCGGCGCGCGGCCGCTGAGCGCACACCGCACGAACCCCACCGCGCCTGGGGGCGGGCTCCCGCATGTCGTGCTCTCGCGCTTGCCTGGGTCCTGCGCCGCGCCGCGCCGCGGCGCGGGCATCGCATGACCGGCGGGTCGGGTTCGTCGGGGGAAGTGCAAACCCGACCCGCCGGAGCCGGCGACCGATCAGGGCGATCCGTCGTCGGTCTTGATCGTGACCAGCCCCTGCGCATCGGCGAGGTTCGCCCCGGGTGCGGGCTGCAGTGTCACGATGAATGCTTCGTCGAACTCCTTCGTCGCGTCTCCGCGGACGGTGAAGGTGATGGTCGCGGTCGTCGCGCCGGCGGCGAACGACACGACCCCCGAGGTGGCGCCGGTGACGTCCACGCCCCAGGTCACGGCGTTCGCGAGGAGGGTGTCGACGCTCCAGCCCACCGACAGCGCCGATCCGGCCTGGTCGCGGGTCACCGTGAGCGTGACGGTCTTGGTGGTGCCGGCCGCCCCCTCGGTGACGGTCGCATCCGAGATGCGCACCGCCGCTGCCGCCGGCGGAGACCCGGTGTAGAGGGGGTCGTCGGTGCGGAGGCGATAGTCGGCCGCGGATGCCGTCACGCCGGCGCCGAAGGCGAACAGCCCCTGCCTGCCGTCGGTGAGCGGCGAGTTGTACGCGTGCGACGCGAGCACCTGACCGCTCAGCGTGACGGTGACCACGGTGGCCTTGAGCACGATGTCGAGCACGTAGTCGGTGCCGGCCACCAGCGTCCGGGCGATCACGGCAGGTCGATGGTGCGGACGCCCTTCGCGACGTGGCCGATCACCACGCGCTGCCCGCGCGACGTCGATGCCGACGAACTTGTAGTCGGTGGACGAGTACCAGTCGAACAGGATGCCGGTGATCCCGGCGGCACGGAGGGTCGCGGTGAGCTGCACGATAGCTCGCGGGTCCGAACTGCTCGACCGCGGCGTAGGTCGAGCCGCCGGTGGTCGGGATGCCGAGGAGCGCGGTCGCGGTGCCGGCGGCATCCGTCGTCCCCTGGAGGCGTCCGCCGACCGTCGTCCACGTTCCGGTCACGGCCTGCTGCGCGGTCGGCCCGCTGCCCTCGAAGAAGTCGGTGCGGTCGATCGTGATCTCGGCCGCGATCACGGTGAGCGCGATGTTGTCGAACCAGCCCGCGCGCCTGGTCGGAGCCGAAGCCCACGAGACCCCTGTTGAGCGCGACCTGCTCGCCGCCCAGGATGCGCGGCGCGAACGTGTGGGAGAGGGCGTTCTTGCCGTTGACCGTGACCGTCACGACGAGTCCGTTGATCACGACGTTGAGGTCGTAGAACGTTCCGGCCTTCACTCCGCCCGGCACCGAAGCCTGCGCGAGCACCGCCCAGCCCCACGATGCGCGCTGGCCGATGACGACCTTGTTCGTCGACTGGTCGATGCCGGCGAACTTGAAGTCCATCGGGCCGAAGTAGTCGAAGACGACGTACGCGTTGGCCTTCCAGCCGGCGACCGGCTTGTCCATCGAGATCTTGGCGGACAGTTCGTAGTAGACGCTCTGGTACGCGTCGGAGTACCAGACGGCGAGCGCGTCGCCGGTGCTGTCGGCGGCCGTCACCTTGAGGATGCCCTGCTGCACGGTGAAGACGCCGGAGTCGGTCGCGAAGCCCTGCATCGAGCCGTCGTTGAAGTCGGCCCCGCGCACCGTGTCGCGCCGGCCGCCCGGGATGTTGCCGGCCTGCGGGTCGGTCGGGCCGCCGGTCTGCGTCTGCCAGTGGGCGTGGTCGGACTGCCGGATGAGGCCGAGCTCGCCGAACGGCTCGCCGTTGCGCGCCTGCTCGCTGCCCTCGTCGCTCCACCTCGTCATGTCGACGCCCTGGCTGCGGCTCAGCGCGTACAGGAACTCCGGGAGCTGCGGCGCGTTCTGGCGGCTGACCGTCGCGATGCCGAACGGCGAGAAGGGCACGATGTAGCTGTTGAACTCGCCGACCCAGTCGATGAGGCGGTCGCCACCGGTGTTCCCGATGAGGATGTCGAGCCCGGCGCCGCCGTACACCCGGTCCTGGAAGCTGGAGTTGACGCCGTCGGGGATGTCGTTGAGCCACGAGTCGCCGGGCTGCGTGCACGTGCCGTTCGGCGTCGAGGCGAGGCATCCGGAGTGCAGGTCGTCGTCGGCGTTGTGCAGGTCGTTGCCCCAGCCGCCCCACAGCGTGTCCTGCCCGGTGCCGCCCACGAGCCAGTCGTTGCCCAGGTCGCCGAAGATGACATCGTTGCCGTCGGTCGCCTGGGTGGTCTTCCAGCCGATGCACAGGCCCTGGTTGTCGACCGCCATGCACGCGCCCTTGCCGTCGGCGCCCTTGTAGTAGTCGCCGGTGAGGTCCTGGTTGTTGAGGAAGAAGTGGTGCGGGAACTGCGCGATCGGCGCGCTTCCGGTGCAGGTGTGGCCGCTCGGCGAGTACGAGGTGCAGCCCCAGACCGCGCCGGTGCCGCTGAAGAGGATCGTGCGACGCGGGTCGTACTCGTTGTAGAGGTAGAACTCGCCCAGCCGCAGCTCGTTGTGGTTGTTGGCGTGCCACGGGTTGGTGTCGGCGCCGAAGTGGAGCACGTCGCCCGGGTTCCACGGGTGGGCGAAGTCGATGTACTCCAGGCCGACCGGGTCGCCGTCGGAGTCGAAGTGCTGCGCGAAGCCGCTCGCGCCCCCGACGCCGATCGCCTCGGCGCCGCTGATCGCGTCGTCGCCGGAACCGCCGTGGATCCAGTCGCCGCCCCAGCCGCCGAAGATGATGTCGTCGGAGTTGTTCGCGTCGTACGTCGGCTGGTTCGCGACGTGGTGCTGGCTCTGGTTCGTGTCGGGACCGAGGTTGTACACGGTGAGGTCGACCGACTTGACCAGCTCGCCCGCGATGTTGATCGTCGCGGTCTGCACCTGGCCCGGGGTGTAGATGAACTCCCCCAGCACGTCGCCCTGGCTCGTCTTGGTGTCGGGGTCGATGGTGCGCAGCTTCAGGATGCCGTAGAGCGGCTCGGCCGCCTCGGCGCAGACCGTGGTCGAGGCGACGGAGCAGCCCGTGTTGCGGCTGGTGAAGATGCGGCCGTCGTCGCCGAGGATGCCGTCGGAGCCGGTGCCGCCCGAGATCCAGTCGTTGCCCCAGCCGCCGATGATGTCGTCGTTCTGCGCGTCGCCGAAGACGATGTCGTGGTCGGCGCCGCCGTAGACGGTGTCGTCGCCGGTCTCGCCGTGCACCTCGTCGCGTCCGCCGGTCTGCGCGCCGCCGCCGTTCGGGAACGCGGTGTTGCGCCAGGCGCCGGAGGCGGTGTCGAGCACGAGGGAGCACGTCGGCTGCGTCGGCGAGCCGTTGCAGTCGGCACCCGCGCCGAGGCCGAAGTTCTGCGGCAGGTAGTCGGGACCGCCGACCGTGTAGTCGAGCAGGTGCACCCCGCGGACCACGAGACGCTGTGCGCCCGCCGCGGCGCCGCCGTAGGTGTCGTAGACGAAGGTCACGTAGTTGGGCTGGTCGCCCGTGGTGCGTCGGCGGCACGCCCGCCGATCCCACGTTGCCGTTGCCGTTGACGTCGGTCTTGTTGGTGCCCACGATGCGGATGATCCGGCCGTTGTCGCCGATGATCGTGTCGGCGTCGCGCGCGTCCATGTTCTCGGGGGCGGTGCTGTCGGCGAGGGAGCCGCCCGTGACCGGCGTGCTGGCGAGGTTGCCGGCGCCTGTCGTCTGGTCGTTGATGCCGATGCGGCCTCCTGCGCCACCGAAGAGGATGTCAGCGCCGCGGTCGTGCCCCGTCGTGTAGTTGTGCAGCGTCGCGGTGGGCGTGACGGTGAGGCCGTCGGGGCGCTTGTCGGCCGTGTCGAGGCTGAAGAAGTCGCTCGAGCCGCCGACGATGTCGTCCTGGCCCAGTCCGCCGAAGATCACGTCGTTGCCGGCGTTGCCCTCGAGGTAGTCCTGCCCGTCGGTCGCCGCCTCGGCGGAGGCCACGACGACCAGCACGCCGGTGTAGTCGCAGACGATCGCCACAGCCGCGCCGGGGTCGTTGTCGTAGCAGCCGAGCGGGGTGCGCGAGGCGCCGACATGGCTCGCGTCGCGGGCGTCGTCGATCCACCGGCGGTGCGCGCTCTCGATGCCGCCGTCGCCCTGCAGGACGTCGTCGCCGAGCTGGCCGAGCACGATGTCGTTGCCCGCGCCGCCCGCCAGGTAGTCGTTGCCCCACGTCGCCGCCCACTTGTCGCCGCGGTCGGAGGCGACGTCGTGGAACAGATGCGTCACGTCGTACTCGGCCCACCACGGCGCCCCGTCGGGGTCGCGGTACGGACGCGGGGTGCCGTCGACGAGCAGCACGCCGGAGTTGTTCTCGGTCGGCACGGGCGCGCCGTTGCAGAGGTTGGCCGGGTTGGGGATGTCGCTGCGGCTGTAGAGCAGCGTGCCGCAGAGCGTCTGGAATCGCGGGCTCGTCCAGTCGCCGAGTGTGCGGTCGAACCAGACGGCATCGCCGAACAGGATGTCGTCGGCCTCGTCGCCGTCGATCAGGTCGTGACCCGCGCCGCCGACGAGCACGTCGCGGCCGAGCCCGCCGTAGACCGTGTCGTCTCCGCCCTTGTCGAGGCGCACGCTGCGGATGGCGAGCACGCCGACCGAGACGCCCGGGATGCCGGTGAGCGATGTCGTCTGGATCTTCTGCGGCCGCGCGTCGGGCTCGTTCGGGTCGGCGACGTCCTGCGTGATGACGCCGTGGTCGCCGAAGACGATGTCGTCGTAGGCCCACTCGGGCTGGCCGTTCGCGTTCACGACGAACGAGCCGAGGCCGAGGCCCGCAGCGCCCTCGCCGAAGATCACGTCGGCGCCGGCGTTCTGCAGGTCGTCGACGATTCCGGCGATGCCGCCCGGGCCGGGGATGATCGTCGTGCCGTTCGGGATGACGCCGGCGCCGGTGACGGAGGGCAGCGGGCTGCGGTTGACGGTCGCGATGTCGAGAGCGCGGGTGAGCACGTCGACGTTGACGCCCGAGTCGCCGTAGATGTGGTCGACGCCGCGCTGGCCGCGGATCTCGTCGTCGCCCGAGCCGCCGGCGAGGTGGTCTCCGGCCTGGCTGCCGATGATGAGGTCGTCGCCCAGGCCGCCGTAGGCGGTGATGCCGACGGTCGGCAGGCTCGTCGGCGCGAGTTCGGCGAAGAGCCCCGACGCGTCGATGATGTCGTTTCCGGCGTGGTCGTACGGGTTCGCGAGTCCGAAGATCCACTCGTCGTCCTCGTTCTGCCCGTCCGGGATGTGGGTGAACGGGTCGAACGGCTTCGGGCCGAACTCCATGCCGAGGGTGTCCCCGGGGTTGCCCGAGTACCAGACGCCGTCCTGCGACGTGTCGCCGTAGATCACGAGCGGCGAGCCCGGGCCGGCGGTGTGGGTCTGGTCGCACCGGACCGCATCGTCCTCGACGCCGTCGGGCTGCTGGGCGATCTTGAACAGCAGCGCGTCCGCGGCCCGGTTGCAGACGGTGATGATGTCGCCGCCGATGAGCAGGCCGCCGCTGCGCGAGGCGTCCCACGCCGTGATCGTGAGGTTCGGGCGGTACCAGTGCGCGAGGCCCGCGGCATCCAGGTACATGCTCGGTGCGAGGGCTGCGCCCTTGAGCGTCATCTTGTCGCCGTCGATGGCGTCGACAGTGAAGGCGCCGCCGAAGCCGCTGATCTTGATCTGCATGCCGGCGCGGAAGCCGGCCCAGCCGCCGGCGCGCACCAGGTACGACGCGTGCACCTCGATCGGACCGCTCGCCTCGACCTTCAGCGGGGCGACGACACTGACGTCGGTGGAGACCGCTGCCGGTCCGGTCGGCACCACGGTGCCCGGCGCCTGTCCGGCAGGCACGAGCGGAGCACTCAGGATCATGACCGAGCCGATGCCGCAGCCCGGGAAGGAGTCCACGTAGGGGCACGGCGCGTCGGCGAAGCCGAGGATCATCCGCGTGAAGGTCTCGCCCGCGAGCTGGATGTGCTGGAACGCGTGCAGGTACGGGTCGCCGGCGTAGTAGCCGCTGCCCGGCAGCCGGCCGTTGAACGCCCAGTTCAGGCCGTCCTGGCGGGTGAGCACGAGGCCGGCTCCCGGGTACTGCGCGAGCTGCCCGGGCGTCGGCGCGGTGCGGATCATGTCGAAGACCGTCTGCATCGGCGAGTTGCCGCCGCCGTGGATCGTGGTGAGGCCGCCGTGCGGACCGGGCACGAACACGTTCTGCGATCCCAGCGTCTTGCTCGGCAGCAGATCGCCACGGTCGAGCGTGAGCGTCCGCCCATCGACGGAGATCCCCATGAGGCGCCACTGACCATCGATGCCGGCGATCCGCACGAGCTGGCCGACCACGAAGCCGTCGACGAGGAAGCTGCCGCTCGAGCGGGTCACGCTGCCGCCTGCGGCGCCCCCGGCGATCGTCACCGGCGTCGTGATCGTCACCGGCACGTCGGCCGCCGTGACGGTCGCCGTCGGCGCGGCCGGCAGCGTTCCGGTGAGGAACTTCAGGTACATCACGGTGTTGTCGGTCGTGTCTTCGGGGTGGTCGTCGCCGAACCCGGTGACGAGGAAGGTCGACACACGGCCGCCCTCGGTGATCGTCACGGTCTGACCGACGAGGAAGCCCTGCGCCTTCCAGTCGAACGGCGTCGGACGCGTCAGCCGGTGGGTCGTTCCGGCCGGGATGCCGGTGCCTGCACCTTGCGCTGTCAGCGTGACGGCACCCGTCGCCTTCACCGGCACGTCGGGCTGCAGGGTGCCCTGCACGTCGAGGCGGTCGTTGCCCGAGCCGAGGAACAGGTTGATGACCTCGATCGTCGACCTGCCGGCATCCGTCGAGTAGCCCGTCCCGTCGAACGACACCGAGCCGAAGCTGATGCCGCCGGGGAAGATCTGCGGCTCTCCGAACGTCTCGTTCTGCGTGCCGCCGTACGAGGCGCCGAAGTCCAGGTCCTTCGCCATGCCGAGGCCGCGCAGCGTGGTGGAGGTCATCGCGCCCCAGTTGTTCGCGACGCTGGAATCGCCGTAGATGTTGAGCACGTCGATCTGCTTCGACTCCGGCGCCTGGGTGGCGATCGCGAAGAGCGGACCATCCTGCTCGCCCGGCAGCTTCAGGCCGAGCTCGAGCGACCGGTCGGCGCCGGTGACGCCGCCCTCGACCGCGAGCGGGCCGCGCAGGCGCGTCAGCAGGTGCTGCGTCGCGGGGAAGTTCTTCACGCCCTGGCGGATGAGGGGCTGGTAGTACCCGGTGTCGCCCTGCAGCTCGATGCGCTGGTCGGTCATCCAGTTCGCCGTCGTGAACACGGCCTGGGCCGCGATGCGCGTGACGGTGAGCGGGCCGACGAGGCTGCCGAACGAGTCGCCCCACAGCGACAGGCCGAACTCGAGCTGCTGGTCGTGCGCGGCGTTGGTGCCGCGGATGTTCTGGATCTTGCCGATCGCGCAGCGCCCGAAGCCGTCGCACACCTTGACCCACTGGCCCTCGAGGAACCCGTCGGCCAGCCAGCCGCCGGCGCTCCGCGTGATGCGCCAGCGGTTCACGAGGTCGTCGCCCGGGGTGAGCGCGATGCCGCTGACGGCGCCGCTCCACTTGCCGCGGAAGGTGAGGGCGTTGATCGTCGTGCCCTCGGCGGTCGCGCCGGAGCAGTTGAGCGCCGGGGTCACCTGGAACGAGCCGGCCGACACGGCGCCGATGACGGTGTAGATCCCGGTGCAGGCGCCGAAGGTGAGCCGCATCCCCGTGGCGATGCCGTCGTCGATGAAGCTGCCGGTGTCGCTGCCGTTGGTGCGGCTGACCGTGCTGCCCGCGAAGCTCAGGTTGCCCAGGAAGAGGCGGGACGGGATGTCGCCGCCGATCTCCACGTAGTCGAGCGGGGTGACCGCGACGCCGTTGATCTTGACCACGTCGACGAGGCCGTCGGGCGTGATCGCGACGTTCACGTCGGCGGTCGGCTTCGTGGTGAGACGGATGATGTACTCGTCGTTCGCGCCGCCCTGCACGATGACCGTGTCGGTGCCGGTCGGGATCGTGACCACCTGCGCCGACTCGTCGTCGTAGACCAGGACGTCGGTGCGCTGGATGCCGCTGCGCAGGTTCGGGAACCGGTAGGCGTCCGTCGCGCCGGCCTGGCCCCACGTGATGACGGCGGTCGTCGGGTCGCCGGCGACCGGGTTGTTGCGGGCCCGCAGCGTGAGGCGCACCGCGATGTTCCAGTTGAAGTGGTCGAACGTCAGCAGGTACGAGGTGCCGCCGTCTGCCTCGTGGACGAGCGTCCAGCGAGCGCCCAGGGCGAGTTCGGCCGCCGCGTCGTCGATCTGCAGGATCCGCTGGCTGTCGGCATCCATCGTGATCTTGACCGTGATCACGAGGCCGCAGCCCGGGTTGGCCGCGGGGCACGGGTCCTTGGCCAGCTGCACCAGCACGTCGTCGAGGCGCTGGGTCGCGGCATCCCCTTCGATGACGACGCCGCGGTCGTCGAGGACGGTGGTGCCCGGCTCGACATGGGTGACGTAGACGCCGGGGGTGTCGTTGTCGTACACCCGCACGTTGACCTGGCGGACCGCGGCGCCGTGGAACTCGACGTCCACGCCGGGGTTCTGTGCGATCACGGAGTGCTGCACCACCACCGTGCGGTCGCCCTCGGAGCGTCCGTCGTCGACGGCCCGCACGTAGACGCGCTGCGGCATGCTCCAGTTCGAGCCGTCGAAGGTCAGCACCACCGCGCGGCCGGCTTCGTCGACGAGCACGCCGTTGCGGATGTAGTGCCGCTGGAAGTCGCCGGCGCTCGTGCACTGGTCGCCGTACGGGAAGATGTCGACGCACAGCCAGATCGTGTCGGCAGGGCCGTCGGTGAGCCCGTAGCCGGCCGGGTTGTCGAAGGTGTCGCGCGCTTCCTCATCGGGGGATGCCGCGGCCGAGACGGTCACGTAGACCTCGTGCTGCGGGGCATGGCTGAGTTCGACCGTGTAGTACGCGGTCTGCGTGATCGGGCCGGACGTCGTCCCCTCGCGCACGCTGGTCGAGGTGCCGGGCTCCTTGATGACCACGACGCCGGTGTTCCCCGTCGCGAGGTTGTACGGCACGCCGTCGACGACGATGCCGTCGTAGCGCGGGTCGTCGGAGCGCACGATGTGGTCGACGGCGCCGGAGAGGCCCTCGAGCTCGCGGGTCACGATGTCGGCGGTCACGTCGCCCGCGACCGAGATCTGGTCGCTGCCCAGCCCGCCGATGACCCGGTAGGCCACGCCGAAGGCCGTGGAGAGGACGAAGAACTGGTCGTCGCCCTCGAGGCCGTCGATCTCGAGCACCTCGATGGTGGCGTACTTCACGTTGAGGCCGGCGCCGTAGATCGCCTTGTCGGTGATCGCGAAGTCGTCGGCGAACTCGGTGCCGAGGATGACGAGCTTGTCGAACCCGGTGCCGCCGTCGACGTTGACCGGAGCGTTGACGTTGTACTGCACCTCGTCCTCGCCGCCGCCGGCACGGATGTCGAGCGGCCGGCTGGTCGAGAACCCGAGGCCGATCACCGGCACGGCGACGCCGTTCGCGTCGAGCGGGATGACGTCGTCGAGCCACTTCGTGTTGTCGAGGTCGATGCTCGGGTTGCCCGGGGTGGGCGTGAAGGTCGTGTGCGCGTCGGCGTTGTTGCAGGTGCCGTCGTCGTTGTTGTCCTTGCGGAACCCGGTGTAGGCGTCGGCGTCGGCGGCGTTGCAGACGCCGTCGTTGTTGGAGTCGACCGGGAAGAGGTCGGTGCCGGGCACCACCGTGAGCGTGACGTCCGCGAGCGTGCAGCAGGCCGTCGCCGGTGGCGTCGGTGTCGCACACCGCGGCGATCGCGAACGCCCGCACGATGAACAGGTCGTTGTCGTCGTCGCCGTTGAGCTGGATCTCGGCCTGGTTCGAGTAGACGACGAACCGGTCGTTGCCGGTGCCGCCGGTGGCCAGCAGCGGGGCGTGCGCACCCGGGCTCAGCCAGCCGCGCGTCGTGGGCACGAGCGACGGGAAGGTGTCGGCGGGGAGCAGCGCGCCGCCGTCCGGAGCCGGGTCGCTGTCGCGCTGGGTGCCGAAGATCTGCCCGATCTGGAACGCGTCGTTGCCGGCGCCGCCGTCGAGGGTCATCGTCGCCTGCGTGTCGTCGACGTAGAACGCGTCGTTGCCGCCGAGGCCGTAGACCGTGATGCGGCCGTTGAGCGCCCGGTCGTAGGTGATGCGCTGCACCTTCGAGCTCGGCTCGTTGCCCTGCGTGCGATCGCGGTAGAGGCCGATGCCGCCGTCCGTGCTCTCGTTGCCGGCGAGCAGGGCGATGTACGCCGGGTGGTCGGCGGGGTCGCTCGGGGCGCTGCAGACGGCCGCGCCGCCGACCGCCGTCACCGAGAACGGCGACTCGTTGTCGATGCAGGTCAGCGCCCGCAGCAGCCAGATGTCGTCGGCGCGGAGCCCGGTGTTGTGCGCCGGGTCGAGGTCGTCGAAGCCGTACACCGCGAGCTCGTCGACGCCCTGGTTCGCGGGGCCGGAGTCCAGCACCTGGATGTTGTAGTTGCGCACGTTGCCGTGGCTGCCGTTGGTGTGGACGGCGTAGTGGTCGCTCTCGCCCTGGCCGTCGAGCGTCAGCACGTGCCCGGCTCCGGTGCCGCCGGTCGCGGGGCTCGTGACGACGTTCATCGACTGCAGGTAGTAGACCGTCAGGATGTCTTCGCCGTCGGCGGTGTTCGAGGCACCCGAGCTGTTGCCGTGCACCGTCGTCTTCGCGCCGAGGAAGATGTAGCCGTCGTCGCCCCACTGCTCTTTGTTGAGCGCGGGATCGGAGGTCTGTGCGCGGTCGAGTCCCGACCGGTCGCCGAGCACGATCACGTCGACGTCGCTGCCGCCCCAGACGTTCGTCTGGCGGCCGGGCACCGGGTTGACGCCCGAGGGGGTGCAGGTGCTGAGCGGGTCGTCGCCGGCGCCGGCGTCGGAGACGACGCAGTCGGCGACGATGCGGCCGCGCAGGATCATCGACGTGCCCCACTCGGCGGCGCCGCCGCCGGTGTCGAGGTTGCCGAAGTCGCCGCGGATGTCGATGGACAGATCGGCCAGGATCTGGCTGTTCTGGTGGAGCGTGATGTCATCGCCGACGCGGAGTTCGACCGAGCCCTGCTCGGCGAAGATCGTGCCGTGCGGGATGCCGCGCGGGGCGTCGCCGTCGTTCTGGGGACCGCGCGTGTTCGATTCGGCGAACCGGGCGGTGCCGGAGGCCACGAGGTACAGGTCTTCGTCGAGCTGCACGGACTCGCGGACGGTGAGCCGGATGTCTCCGGTGAGAGAGTGGGCGAGCACGAGGCGCAGGTACGCGTCGGTCTCGGTGTAGTAGATGCCCGCGGTGGCCTCGAGGCCGACGTCGTCGCCGGCCGCCGCCAGTGCGGGATCGGACTTCCAGGGCGAGTTCGGGTCGTCGCCGCAGTTGAGCCAGGTGCAGCCGAACGGGGGCGCGCGACCGGAGTCGACCATGACGTCCTTCGAGGTCAGACCGATCGAGCCGCCGTTGGCGTCGATGTCGACCGCGTCGCCGCGGACGTTGTCCTCGTCGGGGTCGAGCTTCGCGTTCAGGATGCTGCCGCCCGTGGTGCGCAGGCCCACATTGCCCGTCGCGAGCGACGAGCTGCCGCCGGTGAAGATCTCCCAGATCGGCATGTCGCCGGTGAGCTCGTCGAGGAAGATGCCCTCGGTCGAGCCGCCGCCGATCGCCGCCGCGGTGTCGTAGGCCTTGAGCACGCCGCCGCCGATGCCCGTCGGCTGGTTGACCGCGGTGTTGATCTCGAGCCAGTTGCTCGGGACGCCGATGCCGCCGAGCACGCCGCCCTCGCCGGCGTACATGGTGATGTTGACACCCGTGACGTCGATCGTGGGCCGGCCGTCGGCATCCAGGATCCGCCGCGGGGAGTGCAGGATCACGTCGCCGTTCGTCGAGTGGATGTGGCCGACGAGCATGTCGCCCTCGATCTCGGTCGCCGTGATGTTCCCGTTGGTGCGCAGGAAGATCTGCGAGACGTTGACCGCCATCCCGGGGTCGTCGACCGGTCCGGCGTGGCCGGCGCCGCCGGTCCAGGCCGAGTCGACCTGCGCGACGATGTGGACGGTCGTGTCGGGCGTGTCGGCGGTGACCGTGTGCGTCGCGCTGTCGATCTGCGTCGTGAAGCAGGTCTTGGGCTCCTCGCCGCCGGTGGTGACGTGGCAGACGTCGATGTCGTCGCCCGCGCGCAGGTCGGCGAAGTCGTACGTCGACTCGATCTCGCCGTCGACGTCGGTGCCGAGCGCGCGGAGGATGTGGGCGAGGTTCGCGTCCGACACGTCGGGCCGGAAGTGCGTCTCGTACATGCCCGAGCCGCTGACCGCAGTTGCCCGGATAGCGCCCGCGCACGGCGCGCGGCGTACGTCGCCGTCGTTGAGCGCCGGGTTGTACGGTCGAAGTAAGTGTAGTCGTAGTACGGCGTGCCGACGGGTGGTAGAGGTCGACTTCGACCAGCGTCAGCGAGACCGTGCCCGTCGCCGGCCTTCGTGTCGTTGAGCACCACGTCGACGTCGTCGCCGGCGCGGATGCGGGCGATGGGAACGGTGATCGGGTCGGCGAGGCGACGTCTGGTCGGTGCGGCGGAAGTAGCCGTGAGGTCGAGCACGGCGTCCTTGCCGGCATCCACCGTCACGACGATGGCGTTCAGGCACGGGGCGGGACCGTACCCGCCGCAGAAGTCCGCGACGGGGTGGATGTACGTCGACGAGCTCCACCTCGATCGGGTTGCGCACCGGGTCGGGGTTCGGCGTGCGTCGGGCTCTGGTGGCCGATGTTGCCCTGAGGCGCGTCGAGATCGAGCACGTTCGTGCGGATGAGCTCGTGGCCGGTGCCCGAGAGGATGTCACCCGACGCGTTGGTGATCCGCGTCTTGCCGAGCGGGTTCTCGATGTAGTCGTCGAGGCGGATGAACGGGTTGCGCACCGGGCACGATGAACGCGCACGAGTTCTGGAGCTGCACCAGCGGTCGGCGGGAAGCGGTACTCGATGTCGAAGTCGAAGGTCGTCGCCGGTCGCCTCGAGGAGGGTCGGGCTTGGCGCTCGACGCGTCGTCGGGGACGGTGTCACGCGGATGTCGATCAGCGGCGCGTTCGCGGAGTTCACGACGTCGATGATGTTCGTCACCATGTTGAGGCTCGACGCGTTCAGGAGCGTGACGAAGTCCCACGTCTGCTGGAACTCGAACGACCCGCCGCGACCCCAGATGAGCCCGCCGCCGTGCTGCCGTCGGGTCCGCCCAGACGCCGACAGGTCGTTGGCGAGGAACCGCGCCTGAGCACCCCGGTCGTACACGATGTCGTCGACGGTGAAGGTCGTGCCGGTCAGCTGGCCCGGTCGTGTGGGTGTTGGTGAACGGGTTGTCTTCGAAGCAGTGGCCCTGGTCGTCGCAGACCCGCACGTTGACGATGTCGATGATGTTGCCGGCCGAGTCGACGACCAGCGTCGGGTTCGGCTCGCCGAGCATGATGACGCGCACCTGCCAGAAGGTCTGGCGGCGTGAGCGAGGTGGCCCCGTGCGGGCTCGGCGCCGCCGAAGTCGAGGAAGCCCGTCGAGCGGTCGGCGTCGCGCGTTGAAGTTCGACGCCGGTCGCTCGCTGGTTCACGGCGACGGTCAGGTCGGAGGTGCGGATCAGCGAGCCCGGTGCGCCCGGTCACCTTCGCCAGGGTCTGCGCGTCGATGGTGGACTCGGCGGTCGAGTGTCGCCGCCGAAGCAGTGCAGCTCGCGAACGCGTGGGAGATGACGTTCCAGCCGGTGTATTCGGCGTTCGAGCTCGGTGGCGATCTGCCCCTCGATGATCGCGCCGGCCGTCAGGACGACCTCGGCCGTGCCGCGCACGTACGACGAGCGTCTTCGGCGTCGGAGTCGGCCCCGAAGGCGCCGAGACGCTCGTGTCGGAGCGCGCCTCGATCGAGACGGGGTCGACGATGGCGTGGACGAACACCGAGCGCCCGGTGAGCGTGCCCGAGATCGTGGCCCGCGTGAGCGCCGCGGCCGCTCCACAGGTTGTAGTCGCTCGCCGTTCCAGTCTTCCTTGCTGGCGCCCTGCCCGACGTGCACGTCGGTGTAGGTGGCTCGGCGCCGCCGGCGAACGTGCCGAGGTCGGCGGTGCCCTGCGCGTAGCCGAACACGCTGGTGCGGGCCTCGACGGTCGCCGTGCCGTTGGGCGACGTAGAGCGTGCCGGCGACGTCCGCCGTCACGGTGTAGTCGATGCGCGCGGTCTCGCCGCCCGAGCTCGCCGGCGAACAGACCGCCCGAGTCGGAGGAGGCGAAGACGATCGGGCTTCAGCGAACCGGTCGCCCGCGACCGTCAGTCCGAGCAGCCGCGGTCAGTGCGGCGCCGGCAGCCACGGTCACCGTGCTGGTCAGGTGCACATCGGCTTCGGCCTTCGCCGGGTTGACCGAGATGAGCCCGCCGCTGTCGTTGGCCGACACCGCCTTGGCGTCGGCGTGCCCGTCGGTCTTCACCAGGATGGTCCGGCCGGTGACGCTCGCGTTCGCTCCGACGGATGCCGAGACCGTCGCGTCGGCGACCGCCCAGGAGTCCGCCGAGCTGACGCTGATGACGCCGCCGCCGCCTCCGGTGGCCGACGCCGAGACGATCTGGTCGCCGCCGATGGCACTGAACGGGATCGCCGTGCCGATGCCGGCGAGCTTCTCGTCCTTGGGCCCGGGGCCCGCCACCGGCGCGATCGCGAAGATGAGCTTCTGCACCGTCGCGCCCTGGGCGGTGAAGTCGATGCCCTCGGTGCGGAACACGTGTCCGCCGCCGTTGAACGAGAAAGCCACACCGTCGAAGGAGGTGCCCGAATGGGTGATCGCGATGGCCGGGCCGCCCAGCGAGTTCGAGAGCTGGTAGCCGTTGGCGTCGCAGCCCGAGACGGGGCATCCGACGACGTAGTAGCCGCGTCCGTCGGTGAGTCCGGTGATGGGGGCGCTGTTCGCCGCCGTCAGAGAGTGGATGTCGACACATGCTCGTGCCGCCGGACGAGATGGAGATCGGGGTGATGGGCCCGGCGCTGCCGCCGCAGTCCGCGGCGAGCCCGGTGGCGCGGCACTTCGTCGTGGCGAGCTGGTAGCTCTGCCCGCTCTTGCGGATGACCCAGTAGTACGCGCCGTTGGTGAGCCCTGTGATCGGCGTGCCGGTGGTGAAGTAGCGGACGAGCTGGCCGCTGGCGAAGCCGATGTCGTCGAAGGAGTCGTCCTGCGGGCTGGTGTCGCGGGCGAAGAAGATGTTGTTCGCGTTCGCGCCTGCCGTCGCGACCCACTCGTCGGAGCCCGAGTCCCACTGCACGTCGACCTGACCGGCGGTGAACGTCGCGGTCGCGGCAGGCGCGTGATAGGTGACGTAGTCGCCGTTGTGGAGGCCGCTGGACCCGCCGATCGTGTGCGTGCCCTCGTCGACGGCGCCCCGCGCTCACGGTGTCGGTGACGGTCGCCGCACCCACCGCGCGGAGCTTGATCGTGTAGTCGTCGACCTTGTAGACCTCGTAGAGGCTGTCCTGGGTGAGCCCGCCGATCGGCGTGCTGCCGTTCACGAGCTGGTACAGCAGCACGTCGCCGGTGTTCAGGCCGTGCTTGCGGGTGCCGAAGCGGATGGTGTCGTACGTCGTGCTGACGTTGTCGCTGCTGTAGACGATCCCGAGCTGCACCGTGTCGGCGTCGATCACGATGACCGAGTACTGGCGGCCGGGCACGAGACCCGGAGGGTCGGCTGGCCCTGCGCGTCGTAGGTGACGGTGTCGCCGGTCGTGGCGTTGTGCGCCGACCCGAAGCGTGATGGTGTGCGCTGTTCCGTCGACGCCGCCGACGGCGTCGAAGGTGCCGTCCGAGGCGGCGGGAGCGGCGGGTTCGCGGCGGCCGAGAGCTCGACGTCGCCGCCCGCGACGATCGATGCACCGCCGGTGATGACGGCGGACGAGGTCGGGTTCATCGAGCTGCGGGCGTCGAAGCTGCTGACGTTCAGCGCACCGCCGGTGGCGCTGTAGGTGCTGGCGTCGGCGTCGTAGGAGCTGACGGACTTCGCGGTGATCGACCTTCTCGACCCGGATGACGGATGCCGCGCCGCCGAGTGTCGCGGTCACGTGCGGCGTTCCCTCCGCCGTGGACGACGAGTTTCCGATCTGGATGAGGCCGCCGCCGATGTTGCGGATGCCGGCCTCGGCCCGGTCGTTGCCCTGCGCGAGCACCGTGACGCTCTTCGCGCCGTTGGTGCTGTTCACGCCGTCGAACACCCGGACGTGGCCGAGGAGGTTCGCCTCGGTGGTGCCCGATGCGGTGGAGGTCGGGTTGGAGTTCGGCTGCACGCTGACCAGCGCGCCGCCGGTGCGCCGTAGAACGAGTCCGCGTAGTTGCCCGAGAGCGCGCGCAGGGTGACGTTGCCGTTCGGTGCGGCGACGGTGGCCCCGGCCTCGACCTCGGCCTTGACGACGGCCTTCGCCGTCGCGTGGAGGCTCGAAGAGCCGATCGACAGGCCGAGCGCGAAGCTCTCCTGGATCACCGAGGCGTCCGCCTTGTTCCCGTCGAGGAAGGACGTGCCGTCGAAGTTGTGCCAGGCATCGATCGTCACGTTCAGCGCAGTGCTCGCGCACCGATGCGCTGCCGATGATCGCGCGTGCGGACGTCGGACTGGTCGGTCGCGACGACCGTGCCGAAGCTCGCGGCGACGAACCCGAGACAGCGAGATCGCGCGGTAGACGCCCGTCGCGGCGGTGCGGACGTCGCTGCGGACCACGATCTCGCCTGTGGTCAGGAGCGACCCGCCGACAAGGGTGCGGACGGTCGGGCCGACCACGGCCGTCTGGCGTGCCGTCGCCGTGACCGGCGAGGAGGTCCCCGCCGACCGCTCGCCCTTCGGAGAGGGTCGGCCGCCGACACGACGCTGAGCATGTTGGCCGACGCCAGCACCCCCGACGCCCCGTGGAACTCGGCGGTGACGCTGCCGCCGCTGGTGGCGCTGCCGTTGACCATGCCGATGCCGATGCCGACCGACGCGGCGAGCGAGTATCCGTCGACCTGCGAATCGCCGAGCGAGCGGGCGATCACGTTCAGTGCGCCGGTCGTCGACACGACGGTGCCCGATCCGACCGCGGCCCGGACGGTCGGCGAGTTGATCGCGAACGCGTCGGCGCCCGACACGCGAGCCGAGGCAGCGATGCCCCGCCGAGCGAGGCACGGCGCGAACGCCGGCGCGACGACGGTCGGCTGAGTTGTCGCCGAGGACGTGTTGTACGTGTAGGTCGGCTCGATCGCCGCCCCCGCGGCATCGCGTGTTGCTGCGGGCCCGCACCGTGACGTCGCGCCGCTCAGCACGCCGCCGCCGACGGTGTAGGCCTTGACCGTCGGTCGCAGGTCGGCCTTCGTCGTGATCTGCCCGACCGGCGAAGCCCAGCCCCGACGCTGAAGCCGACCGCGTCGGCGATGGCGGTGGTCGACTGCCGCGGCATCGATGAGGATGCCGCCGCCTCCCGTCGCGCGCAGCTCCGCACGGTCGCCCAGGTACGCGAGGGCGGTCGCGGTGTTCGTGGCGGTGCCCTTGAGGAAGGCGCCTGCGGCGATCAGCGCCGAAGCCGGCGGCGACCGCCATGGCGTACACGTGCGACGTGTAGGCGGTCGCGACGGTGATGCCGCCGGCGCCGGAGGTCGTGACGGCGGCCGGGTCTGCGGCATCCGCGGCCGCCGACGCCGTCCGCCGGTCCGACCCAGCTCGCGACCGTCGTGCTGTCGGTCGTCGCCATCGAGACGAGCGCTCCGCCGATGAGCGAGACACCGACCGTGGCGCTCGAGACGACGGGCGTGCTGGATCCGCCGGCGGTCAGCGAGACCGACCCGGCGGTGACGTCGGCGCGGTCGTCGATGTGCGCGGCGATGGTGCCGCGCGGTCGTCGCCTCGAGGTGACGAACGAGATGCTGGATCGGCGCGATCTGCAGGCGCGCGCGGTCGCCGTGCGTTACGGCGGTGCGGGTCGCGGTGAGCGTCAGCGCGCCCGAGCCGAGCGTCACGGTCTCATCGTAGCCCACGTACGCCTCGGTCGTTCCGCCGACGGTCGCGAGCGGGTTCGTGATCAGGATGTCGGCGAGCGGGCTGATGCCGACCATCTTCGCCTCGGCCGTGGCATCCGGCGTCGCGATCGCACTGATCGTCAGGGACCCCGCGCTCACGGTCTTGCCCGGTGCCGACATATGCCCGCGTGATGCCGGTGGAACGCGCCTCCGGCTGCAGCAGCTGACACCGCCAGTACGCCGCCGGCGACGCCGCCGACGAACGCCTGCGCGTCGTCGTCCGAGGTCGCCGTGACGGTCACCGCGCCGCTCACATTCGCCCCGCCGAGCGCCGCCTCGGTGGTGGCCGTCACCTCGCCGAGCGCGTAGGCGATGGCGACGCCGATGAGGGTGATCGCGATGAGCTTGGATGCGTCGGCGATCGCGGTGTTGTGCGAGTTCGCGACCGCCGACGCCGAGGTGCCGCCGGCGACCTGCCCGGCATAGACCGCCCCGGTACGCCCGTCGACCTGCGGCCTTCGGCAGCTGCACGATGATCGCGATCGCCGCCGATGGTGGGCGCGTTCGACGTGGATTCCGCGGTGTAGGTCGAGTCCGCGGTGACGGTGAACACGCCGCTCGTGGTCACGACGCTGCTCGCATCGTCGCCCCCGGCGACCGTGTCGGCCGAGACGGTCGCGGTCGTGGCGATGCCGGTGAGCGTCCCGAGCCCTGCCGCGATGAAGAGGCTGTCGGCGACGGCCTTCATCGTCGCGTCGGCGTCGATCGTGACCGACCCCGACCCTGTGATCGCGCCGTTCACGAGCGCCCGCACCGAGCCCGACACGGTCGCGTCGATCACGACGATGCCCGCGGCGATGCCGCCGCCGGCGATGCCCTGCAGGGTGCTCCGCGCGAGGTTCTGCTCGCCCGCGAAGGTCGACAGCAGGGCCTTGACGGTGACGGCGCCCGAGACGTCGACCGACGCCGTCGATCCGAGGACCGCGAGCGTCTCACCCGAGACGAGGGCCGTCGAGCTGACGCCGGTTCCGCTCGAGGCCGGCCGAGCACCGTCAGCACCTTCGTCTCGGCGACGGCCTGGTTGCCGGCCTGCGCCTGCACGAACAGGCTGGCGGTCTTCGTCGGCGTCGACAGGATGTCGCCGTCGAACCGCGCCCGGGTCGGCGCCGCCACCTCTGCCGCCGTGACCTGGACGGCCACGGCCGCGCCGATGCCGGCGCCGATCGCGAGCGTCTGCGAGGTGGCACGGTTCGCCGAGGTCGCCTGCACGGTGACGGGGTCACCGGGTGCGCTCACGACCGAGGCCGCCTTCACCTCGGCGAGGGTGACCGCCGCGGCGGTGATCTACGCGGTCGAGGCGTTCACCGCGACGCCGGCGATGCCGCCGATGGCGACCAGCACCACGGCGCTCGTCGCACGGTTGGCGCTGGTGGCCTGGACGCTCACGCCGGCGTTGCCGGTCGCGTCGCCTTCGACCGAGGCGGTGGTCGCACCGGCGACCGTGGCGGTCGGCACCGAGACGGCCGCGCCGCCGAGGAGCCCGCCGCCGGCGAGGTCGGTGTGGACTTCGGCGGTGTTGGCGGACGTCGCCGAGAACGAGATGGCGCCGGAGCTCGACATGAGCTGGTCGTTGTTCGCGTCGGACGAGGTGGCGGCGACCACGGCGGCCGACGTGACGACGGCGGTGAGCACGTTCACGCCGATGCCGACGCCGAGCGAGCCGGCGACGAGCAGCACCTTCGCCTGGGCGAAGTTCTGGCCGTTCGCGGTCACCTGCACCGAGGCCGACGAGACCACGTCGCCGTCGAGGGCCGCGATGAGCGCGGCGCCGAGCCTGCGCGTCGGCGAACACGACGGCACCCGAGAACGCCATGCTCACCTGGATGCTGTTGACGAGCGCGATCGCCTCGTTGCGGCCGGGCTGCGTGGCGCTGACCACGACGGCGCCGGTGGCGGTGATGGACGCGGGGCCCGCGACCCGCGCGGCGACCTCGGCGCCGTCGGTGACCACGGCGATGGCGACGGAGGCGTTGAAGGCGGCTCCGGCGACGCCGATCACGTCGACCTGCGCGGACGCCTGCTGCCGGCCGATGACCGTCACGCTGACGTCGTTCGCCGAGACGCTTCCGCTCAGCAGTGCCGTGGTGTGCCCCGAGACGGTCGCGATGGGGACCATCGCCGTGATGGCGGCGCCCCCGATCGAGACGCCGGGCGTGTACGCCCGGACCGCGTTCGTGGCGGATGCGCTCACGGTGACGTCGGCGGTCGGCACCGCCGCGAGGCTCAGGCTTCCGCCGAGCTCGGCCTCGGTGTCGCGATCGCTCGTGGCGACGAGGACGGTGACCCCGACGGCGAGTGCGCCGGTCGAGACGTTGACGGCGAGAGGTGCGATGGTGGAGCGCTCGGCGGACGCCGAGACGACCACGTCGCCGTCGACCGTGCCGGTGGCGAAGGATTCGGCCCGGGTCACGCCGGAGTAGGTGATCACGGCGACCACGCCGCTGAGTCCGACCGCGATGCCGCCCGCGACGCCGATCGAGAGGACGGTCGGGACGAACCGGTCGGATGCCCGCACCTCGAGGCCGCCGATGTGGTCGAGGACGACGGCGCCGACCTCGGCCCGCGCGTCGCCGTCGATCGTGATGACCGCGACCGACACGCCCGCCGCACCGGCGCCGACGGTGATGCCGATCGCGTAGACCGACACCTCGCGGTCGGCCCGTGCGTTGACGAACAGCCCGCCGTCCGCCCGGTCGATGAACGATCCGGTGTCGACGTGGGCGGTCTGGACGGCGTGGTCGGTGAGCACGGCGACCTGCCCGGCGATGGCGATGAACCCGCCGGCACCCGCGACGCCGATCTGCGTGGTGCGCTCGGTCGCGAGCGCCTTCACGTCGACGCGTCCGGCGGCGTCGATGTGCGCCCCGCTGTAGATGCCGGCGTCGGTGTTCAGCCCGATGGTGAGCACGGTCACACCGGCTCCGATGGCGCCCACGCCGCCGGCGACGGCGCCCGCGAGGGCGAAGACCACGAGCTCATCGGTCGCGATCACGCTGACATCGGCGAACTGCGAGTGGACGCTGCCGTAGATGCCCGCCGACGTGCCCGACGGCGGTGCCGGCTGGGTGAAGCGCTGCGTGGTCGGCGACGTCTGGCTGGACGAAGCGCCGACCGCCGTGCTCGTGCCGGCCATGGTGTCGTAGACCCGGTTCTGGTACGGCGTGCTGCCGGAGCCGGACGGCGCGTCGCCGAGGATCGACTTCCAGCCGCCGGTCCCACCCCCGGCGACCACCGTGTCGGCGTCGCCCTGCGAGCTGCTGCCGCCGCCGTAGTTCGTCGGGTCGGAGTCCTGGATGAGCGACCAGTCCGCGGCCGACAGGTCGGGCTGCGCGCCCTTGTTCGGCCGCTTGGCGGTGTAGCGCTGCCCGCCGAAGGTGACGACGTCGCCGGTGTTGTACGAGGTCGACGAGCTCCAGGTGCCGCGGTCGGGTCCGTTCCCGTCGCTCGAGTACGAGCTGGTGGGCTTCGTCCCGATCGACCACACCGACACGGCTCCGGCGGCCCCGACGAAGCCGGCGCCGACGCTCATCGCGTACGACTGGACGTGCTTGACGCCCAGCGCGTTCACGGCCACGTCGCCCTTCGCCCACACGTCCGTCTGGGCGGCGAGGTAGGCGGTCACGCCGATGCTCGCGACGCCGATGTCGACGCCGCCGGCCGCGCCGACGAACCCGCCGGCGGCACCGCCGGCGAAGGTGACCGAGTCGAAGCGGTCGGCCGCCGTGACCGAGACGCCCTGCTGAGCGGATGCCGCCGAGACCGTGCCTGCCGCGTTGACGGTCGTGGCGAGATCGATGTACGCCTGCGTGTCGACGGTGAAGATGTTCACCCCGACGTTCGCGGTGACGCCGACGAAGCCCGCCCCGACGCCCGCCACCAGACCGAACAGGCTCTCGCGCGAGACGGCCTGGACGGCGAGGCCGTGGAACTCGCCGAACGAGGCGAAGTCGCCCGCCGCGATGAGCCCGTTGCTCACGCCCGCGAGGCCTGCGGCGCCGTGGCCGCCCACCACGATGGTGTTGAACTGGCCGATGACGGCCTTGGTGGTCTTGTCGACCACGGCGACGCCCACCCCGACACCCACCCCGACGTAGCCTGCGGCGACCGAGGCGGTGACGAGGATGAGCCGGTCGTCCGACCGCGCGAACACACCGATGTCGCCCGTGGCGCGGAGCACGACGTGGTGTCCGGTGCGGGCGATGGTGGATGCCGTGACCACGGTGACGCCGACGGTGCCGGCCACGCCCACGGTGCCGCCGCCGGCGGCGGCGTTGACCGAGACGATGGTGAGCGACGAGTCCGCGACCACGACGATGTCGTCGCGCGCGTTGACGACGGCGTTGTCGCGGATCTCGGCGGTCGTGGTGAGGTCGATCACGCGGACCGCGGCCGAGGCTCCGACTCCCGCCGTGCCGCCGATCGCGAGGGCGGCGGCGAGACCGAGGGTGCGGAACGAGCTGGATGCCGACACCAGCACCGACTGGCCCGTTCCGGCCGACGCGGGGTCGTTGACGCTGCACGCGACGTTGCCGCAGTTGATGAGCGCGGATGCGCCGATCCAGGCGTTCACGTCGACCGTCGCGACGGTGACGGAGCCCGAGAGCGTGACGGCCGCGGTGCCCGCCCCGCCCGCCGAGATGCCGATGCCGGCGAGGTACGTGCTGTCGGCGGCGGTGACGGCCACGCCGGCGAATCCGCTCTGCTGCGGCGTCACGTTCGCCTGGGGGCCGAGGGCCGAGGCGTCCGCGGCCGGCAGCGAGCCGGAGGGGACGATGCTGTGGGAGCGGCCGGCGCCGGTCGAGCTGAACACGATCGGCACGATCGGCCCTGCGACGCCGTTGCAGTCATCGGCGAGACCGGTGGCCTCGCACTGGGTGCGGGCGAGCTGGAAGTGATCGGGGTCGTCGTCCACGACGTAGTACGTCGCGCCGTCCACGAGGCCGCCGATCGGGGTGCCGCCTCCGGCGCTGTAGATGACCGGGTCTCCGATGTCGACCGTCAGGTCGTACGGGAGCACGAGGTAGTTCGTGCCGACGGCGTACTGGGCGGTGAAGCGCGGTGACACGTCGGACGGGAGGCCGGGCTGGGTGGTGGGCACGAACCGCTGGTTCTCGCCCATCTTCGCCCCGCCGGGGAGGCTGAGTCCGGTGACGAGGAACCCGGGCTCGCACGAGAATTCGTCGGAGCCGGGCGAGAGCGGAGGCCCGCGCTTGAGGCACAGCTTGATCGCGGTGCTCGAGACGGGGAGCACGTAGTAGGTCCCGCCGTCGGTGAGCCCGGTGATCGGCGCACCGCCGCCGGCGTCGTACACGACCTGCTGCCCGGACTTGAAGCCGTGCTGATAGCCGAGGTTGATGGTCGCACCGTCGGCCTGGAGCCCGCCGCCGTTGATCGGGCTCTGCGGGTACGGCGTCGGGTAGCCGCCGAGGGTGGCGCGCGGGTCGAAGCGCGTGTCGGTGCCGTTCGTGTCGAACGGGCCCGATGCGACCGTCGTGTGGGTCATGTGGCCGGCGAGCGCGCGGGCGGTGACCCGGGCGCCGTCGCCGATCCAGGACTGCGTCGTCTTGGTCACGACCGGCACCGCGACGCCGGCCCCGACGGCGGCGGTGCCGGCGACCGAGATGTTGCCCGCGATCGTGAAGAGCGTGAAGTCGTCGGATGCCGCAACGATGACGTTGCCGCCGGCGGTGATGACGGCGGATGCCCCGATCCAGGCCTTCGTCGTGACGGTGACGACCGGCACCGCGGCGTTCACGGTGACCGCGGCGGTGCCGCCCACGGATCCGCCCGCCGAGATCGAGTCGATCTGCTCCGACGAGGCGGCGCTGACCACGACATCCCCGTTGGCGTTCACGAGCGCGCCGCTTCCGATCGAGGCCTGCGTCGTCTTGTCCAGCACCTCGACGTCGACCCCGACGCCGACGCCCGCAGTGCCGCCGACGGCCAGCACGCCGGCGAGGGCCAGCACGGTGGTGTCGTCGGATGCCTCGACGACGACGTCCTGCGTGAGGGTCGCGGCCGCGTTGGCGCACGAGACGCCGACGCAGTTGACCTTCGCGCCCGAGCCGATGCTCGCGCTCGTCGTGTCGGTGAGGACGTTGACGGTGACCGACCCGCCGACGCCGACCGAGTTGCCGCCGGCACCCCCGACGCGCGAGCAGCAGGTAGTCGCCGGTCTGCTCGGCGTGGACGTGGAGGTCGCCACGGGCGCGGATGTCGGCGCCACCGGCGATCGTGGCGGCGACGGCGTTGTCCCGCACGACGACCGTCACCGCGGCCCCGATCCCGGCGCCGCTCGTCGAGACCGCGAGGTTGCCGCTGGAGAGCTTGGCGTCGACGCTCTTACGGGCGTGGACGGTCGATATCGCCGACGGCGTCGACCAGCGCGCTGCCGATGCTCGCGAGCGTCTGCGGGTCGCTGCCGCCCTGGTTCGCGACCACCACGAGCACCGCGCCGCTGATGGCCGCATTGCCGCCGCTGACGGCGCCGGCGATGGCGAGCACGAACCAGTCCTCGGCCGAGATCGCCTCGATGGTGACGCTGCCCCCGGCACGCACGGCCGCGCCGTCGGCGATCCAGGCCCGCACGTCGGAGTTGGAGATCTCGACGACCACGGTGATGCCGACGCTCGCCGAGTCCTTGCTGAGGCCGAGCGCACCCGCGACGTCGACGACGGTGATCGCGTCGCTCGCCGAGACGGTGACGTCCTGCCCGGTGCCGCCCGCGGGGTTCTCCTGGTTCACCTGGGCCCCGGCGCCCAGCCATGCACGGGTCTGCAGGGTGAAGATGTTGACGATGAACGCGCCGACCACGGCGACGCCGCCGGAGCTCGCGCCGCCCGCGATGGCGATGTTCGTCACGGCCGGGAAGTCGATCTTGCTGCCGACCGGCTCGGGCACGTCGGGCACGAGCGGGTCGAGGGTCGTGGTCGCGGTGACCGCGACCGCGCCGGTGGCGTCGACGGCGGTCTGGTCCCCCCGCTCGAGTCGATCCATGCGCGCGTGCCGACCTCGAGGTAGTTCACGAGGAAGGCACCGCCGACGGCGGCGTCGGAGCCGGTGCTCAGGGCGCCCGAGATCGCGAGGTTCTGCAGCCGCAGGGGCTGGCTCGCGGTCACGGTCACTCCCCCGGCAGGGGCGTCGATCTCGGCGCCGACGCCGACGGAGGCTTCGGTGGTGAGCAGCAGGATCTGCACGGCTGCGCTGCCGGCGACCGAGGTGCTCTTGCCGCCGGCGGCGGCGAAGGACCACACGATGAAGTCGTTGTGCGTGCCGCCCGGTGCGACGGCGGCGACCGTCACGCCGGTCTGGCCGGTGACGTGCGCGCCGCCGCCGACGACAGCGCGGTTGGCGGCATCCTGCACGTTGAGGCCGATGGTGGCGCCCACGCGCGTGCCGCCGTTCGTGATGTCGATGGCGGTGCCGATCGCGAAGACGTAGGCGCGCTGGGCGAGGAGCGAGCGCACCACGACATCGCCGGTGGATGCCGTGACGACGACGTTCGCCGCGATCCGCGCGGTCGAGGTCGCCACGAGCCAGTTCACGCCGACCGCGGCGGCCACCGCGGTCGTATCGTTGCCCCCGCCGCCGTTGGCGGACTGTCCCGATTGCCCCGCCTGCTGGGTGTTGGCGCCCTGCCCGCCGTTCTGGCCGTTCGTGCCGCCGTTGGATGACGGCATGCCGGCGGTGTCGTCGCGCGTGCCGGCCGTGTTGGGGTTCTTGTCGCCGTTGACCGCCTCGGTGGACTTCTGGTCGCCCGTCTGGGAGTCGTTCGCCTCGGCGCCCTGGGCACTGGCCTCGACCTTGGTCTCGGTGAAGGCGAGCGAGTCCGCCACGACGGCGACCGATGCGGCCGAGACGTCGCGGGCGAGCTCGGCGAGGGTGTCCCAGCCGACGATCGCGTTGATGGCGATGATCGCGCCGACGGCGGCGCTCTTGCCGGCGGCCTTGGCGTTGCCGTCGGTGCGCACCCGCAGCTGATGCGTGGCCGTCACGCCGAGCGCGCCCGCGATCGCTGTGGCGGCGCCGGATCCGAGCCGGGCGGTGACATCGTCGTCGACGCTGATGATGAGAGCCACGACCGGCGCGATCGCCGACGCGCCGGTGGAGGCGCTGCCTCCCTCCGCCTTCGTGATGAGCTCGCGGAAGCCGAACGCGTCGATCGTCAGGCCGGTGCCGCCGCTCAGCGCTGCGCCGTTCTCGACCTCGGCACGCACGTCGCTGCCGTCGATGACCTGCAGCACGAAGACGGCCCCGACGCCGGTGGCCTTGCCGACACTCGCCTGCGACGTCGCGGTCGCGGCATCCCTCTCGTTGCTCTCGGCGGTGATGGCGGATGCCGCCGACGAGAGCGTGACCGATGCCCCGGCCGGCACGAGGGCCTCGGTCTGGTTGCCGAGGATGTTGATCGCGATGGCTCCGGCGACGCCGACGCTGTCGGCCTTGCTGGCGCCCGCCCGCGCGATCGAGGTGATCTCGTGCTCGAAGAGCCGGAACAGCTGGTCGTCGGTCGGCGCGGCGGGCAGGCGGTCACCCGACCCGACGGTGACCGACTGGAGCTCCCATTCGTGGCTGCCGTTGCGCTTGTAGAACCCGGGGGCGTGCGTGCCGTCCTGCTTCGTGAGCGAGAACCAGTCGCCCTCTTCGATCTCGTCCTTCGGCAGGTCGTCCTTCTTGGCGTACACGGCGGCCGTCTGGAACACCCAGATGGTGCCGTTGTACTTCCAGACCGCGTTCGCCGGGTGCCCGTCCTTCTCCGCCGTCAGCAGGAAGAGGTCGTTCGCGTTCGGCGATCCCGGCAGCTCGTCGCCGGCCGTGATGGCACCGGGCGTCGTGTTCGACCAGTTCGAGCCGTCGAACGTGTAGATGCCCTCCTGGCCCGATTCCTTGACGTAGGCGGTGTCGTTCTTCGACGGGCCGGGCAGCTGCTCGCCCTCGTCGACGATGACCCATGCCTTCTTCGCGTCGTCCCAGCGCCGGACGACGTCGTCGGTGTCGCCGCCGAGCATGCCCGCCTCGACGACCAACCCGGTCGCGGTGATCGTCGACGCGCCGGTCGTGGCCCGCACGGTGATCTCGACCGCCTGGACGGCGACGCCGGCGCCGATGCCCACCGAGCCCTTCGCCGCGCTGTCGCCGCGGGCGTCGGCCTTCGCGTCGATGTCGGCGAGAGCGCGGAGGGTGACGACCCCGCCCGCCGAGACCGTGATTCCGTCGGCGAACCACGCGCGTGCGGTGGGCGAGACGACGTTGATCGCGATCGCGCCGGCGATCGAGAGCGAGCTGCCGTTGTTGTCGTTGGTGGCGGCCTTCGGCGTCGACGAGGTCGACGTCGACCCGGCCCCGTTCTGCTGCTTCGTGCTCTTCGCCTGGCCGAGGTTGGCATCGGCCTTCTGGTTGACGTCCTTGCCGCCCTGGTCCTTGCCCTCCGAGGGCGAGGCGCCCGACGTCGCCGCCTTCGCGGTGGTCGTGGCGTCGACGCGCTGGTTCGCGGTGAACGAGGCGGCGCCGGTCGTCGTGAGGCTGCGTGCGCTGCCGGCGGAGGCCACGAGGTCGTCGAGGATCGCGAGGGCGAGGGACACGCCGATGCCGGCGGAGCTTCCGGCGACCGTCGACCCCTTCGCGGTGGTCGCGGCGGTGACGGTCTGGGTGGCGGTGGCGGCGATGCTCGACGCGGTGAGCGGAGCGGTGCCGGCGCCGATGGCGGCGGTGGTGTGGACGGTCGCAAGGACGATCGCGACCGCGGGGACGATGGTGACGCTGCCGCCTGCTCCACCGGCTTCCGCCTCGGTGGTGAGCGTCACTGCGTGCGTGGCGGTGATGCTGAGTGCGCCTGCACCCGTGAGCGGGGGGCCGCGAGTGCCGTTGGCCACGAGGGCGATGCCGGCGTAGACCTCATGGGTCACGAGGTTGAGGCCGAGCGCGGCGCCGATTCCGACCGTGCCGTCGCCGGACTGGTCGGCCTTGCCCGACGCCTTGTCGGTGCTCTTCGAGCCGGCGGTGAAGCTCGCGGTGCCGCCGGTGAGGATCACGCCCTGCAGCGGCTGGTCGACCGGCTGCGGCGCCGGATCGTTGCTCGCGTCCAGCACGGCCCGCGTGTCTTCGTCGACGATGTTCATCGCGAACGCCCCGGCGATGCCGAGCGTGCCGCCCGCGCCGGTCGCACCGGCCAGGGCGGTCGCCTCGAACACGTGCGCGTCGTCGGGCCCATCGACCTTGACGTCCGCCGTCACGGCGAGGGACTGCGCCTGCAGCGACGCGCCGATCCCGAGGCCCGCCTCGTTGATCAGGCGCACCTTGTTCACGGCGACCGCGGCGCCGATGCCCACCGTGGTCGAGTCGGTCGCGGTGCCCTTGGCGGTGGCCGCGGCATCCGTGTTGTTGGAGGCGATGAAGGTGACCGCGCCGCTCGTGATGAGCGAGGATCCGGCGAGGAGCATCGCGCGCGACACCGACGTGATCAGGTTGATGGCGATCGCCGCCGCCACCGACACCGACGTGCCGTCCTCGTTCTTCTGCTCGGGTGTCGCCGTGCCGCCGTCGGCGCCGCCCTTGGTCTTGCTGCCGGCGTCGCCGAGCTTGGAGTCGGACTTCGTCTTCACGTTGTCGTTCGTCGCGTTGCCGCCCGAACCCTCGCCCGGCGCACCCTTGGCGCTCGCCTCGGCGGTCGTGGTGGTCTTCGAGACGGCCGCCGCCGTGAGCGACACCGGACCTGTGGCTGTGACGTCACGCGCGATGGATGCCTCGGCCTCGTGGTCGACGCTGGCGAGCGCGAACGAGATCGTCAGCGCCAGCGACGAGCCGGTTCCGGCCTTCGTCGCGCCGGTCGCGGACGTCGTCGCCTTCGCGGTCTGCGACGCGGTCGCGGCGAGCGAGGCGAGCGTGAGAACCGTTCCGGTCAGGACCCCGGCGAAGGTGCGGACGTTGTGGATGGCGATGCTCGCCACGCCGGTGAGCGTCGCGCTCGTCCCGCCGTCCGACCCGCCGACGGTCTCGGTGGTCGCGTCGTCGACACCCGTCGCGGTCAGCGTGAGGGCGCCGATGCCGGTGGGCGTCGCCCCCGCCGCGACCGCGGCGATGATGTCGTCGCGGATCAGGCTGAGCGCGACCGACGCGCCCGCGCCCACCGCGCTGCCGTTGTCGCCGCCGAGTTCCTGCTTGGCCGTCGCCTTCGCGGTGCTCTTGTGGCTTCCGCGAGCGGTGACCGCGACGGCGCGGTTCGCGAAGGATCCGGCGCCGTCGATCGTCGCCGAGGTGAGCGCGTCGATCTTCGCCAGGGCGAACGACCCGGCCACGGCGATCGACCCGCCCGACGTCTTCTTGCCCGAGACCGCCGTCGCCGTGAACGAGGAGTCCCCGGCGTCGGGACCCTCCGCGGCGATGGTGAGGCCGCCGGCGGCATCGATCGCGCCGCCCTGCACGAAGGCCCTCGTCACCAGATCCGTGATGAGCAGCGCGATGCCGATGCCGACGCCGTTGCCGCTCGCCCCGCCGGTGCCCGTGGTCGTGCCGCCGTCGCCCGTGACCGCGATCGTGTTCTTGCCGCGCGCCGTCACCTTCTGCGCGCCGGTCGTCGTGACCTTGGCGCCGACGATGCGGCCGGTCGTGTTCGTGCTCGTCAGCGCCATGCCGAACGCGCCGGCGACGCTCAGCGCGCCGTCGCTCGTGCTCGCCTGCCCGTTTCCGCGCCCTGCGCCGTTCGCGCCCTTGTTGTTCTGCGAGGCACCTCCAGGGCTGGCCTTGGCGGTCGCCGTGACGGTGGCCGTCTGCGACGCGAGGATGTCGAGGGATGCCGCGGAGGTGCCGGTCGCGTTGGCCGAGTCGATCGCGGCATCGGTCGTCTGAGCGAGTCGCGCGATCGCGACGCCGGCGCCGCTTCCCGCTTCGTGCGCGTCACCGACGGCGTTCAGCGTGGCGGTGTTCGCCGCCGCGATCCCGAGCGCTCCCCCGACGATCATCCGGGCGTTCCCGGTCACCTTGCCGATGGCGCTCGCCGTCACGCTCAGGATCGCGACCGCGGCGTCGAAGCTGCTGCTCAGCGGGTCCTCGTCCTTGGACGGGTCGGTCTGCGGTGTCGCTCCGACATCCACCGTCGAGGTGGCCGAGATCGTCGCGGCGCCGTCGATGTCGACGACCGCGTCGCCGTCGATCGTGGCGGAGGCGTTCGACGTGACGAAGGCGGCGTCGCCGTAGTCCTTGATCAGGGTCACGGGTCCGACGACCGACGAGGCCGTCGCGGTGAAGGCGCCGGTGGCGGTGATCGCCGCGGCCCCGCGCACGGCGACGATCGCGTCGGCGTTCGCGAGCACGAGGTACGCGGTGCCCGCGGTGGCATCGGGCACAACGGTGGCCGTCGCCGTCAGCGTGATCCCACCGGTGGCGGCGCCGCCGTCACCCGTCGCATGCAGCTGGCCACCGTCGATGATGACCGAGGCGTCAGCGTCGTGATCGAGGCATTCGGTGATGCTGAAGTCGTCGAAGTCCGTGCAGTCGGCCACATTCACCGGGATGCCGTCGGTGTTGCTCTCGGAAGCGGTCAACGTGATGTCGCCCGCGCTCAGCGAGCCGGTCACCGTGATCGCCTCGAACTCGGCCACGAACGCCGCGAACCCGAGGATGATGATGTCGACGATGGTCAGCGAGTCGCGCCCGCCGCCGCCGGTGATCTTGAGCACGGTGCCCGTGCCGACCGGAGCCGCGAACGTCGTCGTCTCGAAGGTGCCGTTGGCGCTGCGCAGCTGCAGCTGGCCGGCGGCGGGTCCCGCCTCGAGGATCGCCTCGTCGTCCTTGTCGTCGGCGAGGGCGAACTCGACGCCGGCGCCCGGGTCGTTGTCGGCGACGATCGGCTCGATGCCGGCGTACTCGACGCGCGTCGCACCGAACTGCATCACGCCGCTCGAGCCGTCCGTGGGCTGCGAGCTGAAGCCGCCGCCGCCGCGGGTGGCGAGCGTGTCGAAGCCCGCCGCGCCGTCGAAGCCGATCGTGAGCGCCGGGTTCGCGCCGCCGAAGTCGATCGTGAACGTGTCGTCGCCGGAGGTGCCGGTCACGCGGATCTCGGAGATCTCCGAGAGCGAGCGGGTGACCCCCTCGAACGAGACGGTGCCGTCGCCGTGGAAGACCAGCGACGACGACGTGCCCGACATCGTGAGCACCCACGGCGCGGGTGCGGCCGCTGCGGGAGTCGGGCCGGCGGGCGCCGGCTCGGCCGGCGCGGGACCAGAGGGCGCGGGATCGGTCGCGGGCGCCGGATCACGACCACGGGCTGAGGCGCGGGGTCGGACGGCGCGGGTTCCGGTGCCGGCGCGGGCTCGGGCGCAGGTTCCGGCTCCGGCGCAGGCGCGGGGTCGACGGGTGCCGGCGCCTCGACCGGAGCCGTGTCGGCCGGAGCCGTCTCGGTCGGCGGCACGACGTCGGTCGCGTCGAACGGCCGCACGTTCAGCGCCGCGGGCTGCCCGATCATCTCGGGCGCCGCCGCGGCGGACGCGCCACCCGCCGAAGGCGCCGCAGCTGCGGGCGCGGAGGTGGGCGCCGGTGTCGGCCTCGCGGGCGAACGGCGCGGTCGTCGCGGTCGTGGCGTTCGTGTTGGCGGGCACGCCGAAGGGGATCGCGATGCTCACCGCGACGGCGATCGCCGTCGCGTACGCGAGCATGGCGAACGCCGCGCTCCGAGAGCGCCTCGTCCCCTGTCCCCAACTCATGACGCGCCTGTCGCTCGATTGACGAAACTGACAACAACGCGCCGGTGCACTCGTTCCGCTTCGCGGCTCCCCCGAACCCCGGCGATGACACATGCATCGAACCCCTGCCCGGCCACCACCGCCGCCCACCCGAGGGCGAAGCAGGACGGTGAACCGAACAGCCGCAAAGCTAGCGCCGCCGTGACGACGGCGTCAAGAGCCTGCGCAACATTCGCGCCGCCGGCGTCTATGCCGACTCCGGAATGTGGCGCCGATCAGCTATTCGGTGCTCAGGCGCCGCGGGTGATCAGCTCAGTCCGGAGTAGGCGTGGAGACCCTTGAAGAACATATTCACGATGGTGAAATTGAAGATCACGGCGGTGAAGCCGATGATCGAGAGCCACGCCGACCGCGAGCCGCGCCACCCGCGTGTCGCGCGCGCGTGGATGTACCCGGCGTAGAGCACCCAGATCACGAAGGTCCAGACTTCCTTCGTGTCGAAGCCCCAGTAGCGGCCCCACGCGTCGTTGGCCCAGATGGAGCCGGCGATGAGCGTGAACGTCCAGAAGATGAAGCCCAGGATCGCGAACCGGTACGCCAGCGACTCGAGCGCCTCGGCGCTCGGAAGCGTCTGCAGGAACCGGGGTCCGGTCTTCGCGCTGGACCCGGCGGACGTGTCGGCGGCGTCCTGAGCGCGTGCCGCCACGGCGATCCTGGCCTCTCGCCGCGCCTGCATGAGCTGCAGCACCGACAGTCCGAACGCGAGGGCGAACAGGGCGGTCGCCAGCGACGCGACGAAGACATGGATGACGAGCCACACCGACTTGAGCGGATCCATGAGCGGCACGATGTCGGTGTAGAACCAGATGGCCGTGCCGCCGAGCAGCACGACGACGAGCCCGGTGATGAACGTGCCGAGGAACCGCAGGTCGTAGCGGAAGAGCACCCCGAGGTACACCGCCACGATCAGCAGCGTGCCGGTGAGCGCGAACTCGTACATGTTCGACCACGGCACGCGGCCGGCGGCGATGCCGCGGGTCACGTCGCCGCCGAGGTGGAAGAGGAAGCCGAGCACCGTCAGCGACGTGCCGATGCGGGCCCAGACCAGGCGCGAGCGACGGCCGACGGGGGCGTTCATCGCGTCCTCCGACGCCGCCTCCTGCGCACGCATCTGCTCGATGATCCCGGTGCGCGCCGACCCGCCGCCGGCGGCGACGAGCTCACGGTCGCGGGCCGTCTGGGCTGCGGCATCCTTCGCCTCGACAGCGACGGCACCCCGCCGCGCCAGGTCGACCGCGTACGCGATGAACGCCAGGGCGTAGATCGCGATGGCCGTCCAGACCAGCAGCACCGAGACGGAATCGAGGGTGAGAGGGGCGGCGTCGGGCATGGTCCTCAGTCTACGTCGGGGGCGGTTTCGGGCCGTGCGGGGCGGGCGCCGGCCGGTGCATCGTCTGCCAGCGAAGCGAGATGCCGCTGGGCGAACTGCTCGACGGCGCCGTCGAGCGCGGGATCCTCACCCCGGGCGAGGCCGGCGTATTCGAGCTGGACGGTGTGGCCCTGCGGCGTCGCGCGCACCCACATGCGCCGGCGCGGGACGAACAGCGCGGCGAGCAGGCCGGCGGTGGCGAGCACCGCGAACACCAGCACCCACGTGGCCGCCGCGTCGCGGTGGATCGACAGCGACACGTAGCGCTTGACCGAGTCCTGGAACCCCGCCGCGCCCTCGGGCGCCTCGTTCTCGAAGGTGACGGTCCCGAGACCGTCGGGCAGGTCGACGGTCTCGCCGGGCTTCAGCTCGAGCGACTCGGCGCCCGAGTCGCCGCCGGCGAGCTGCGTCATCTCGGCGGGATCGAGCGTGTACACCGACTTCGGCACGCCGCCGTCGATGCCGAGGTCGCCGGCGTAGACCCAGAACGTGAGCATCGGATACTCGAGGTCGCCGTACACCGACGTGAGGGCGCCGTTGGTGAGCTCCTGCGCCGTCGGATAGAAGAAGCCGACCATGCCGACCTGCTCGCGCAGCCCGTCGGGCACCTTCACGACGCCCTGCGAGGTCATGTTGTTGTCCTGCGGCAGGAAGGGCACCGGCTCGGAGAAGACCACGTCGCCGTCGCTGTTGCGGACCGTGATGGTCGGGGCGTAGCCGTTGCCCATGAGGTAGACCTTGTCGCCCGCGATCTGCAGCGGGTGATTCACCCGCACCTCGCCCGTGCCGGCGTCGGCGTCCGGGAACTGGGTGGACAGGTGCGCGACGAAGTCGCCCGCCTGTCCGGCGCCCTGCTGGCCGGGTGCCACGTACGACAGCGAGAAGTCGTCGAGCGTGAGCGCGTACGGCGTGAGGGCGTCCTCGTCGACGAACCGGCCCGGGTTGAACGACGTGTAGTCGAGCATCGTGTTGACCCAGGTGCGGCCCTCGATGATCACCGTCTGCCCGGTGTAGGTGAAGCCGCCGCCGATGCCGACGGCCAGCAGCACGCCCACCAGCGAGGCATGGAAGACGAGGTTGCCGGTCTCGCGGAGGTAGCCGCGCTCGGCCGAGACCGAGAACGCCCTGCCGCCGTCGTACCTCGCGACGCGGTAGCCGGCCTTGCGCAGCTGCTGCTGCGCGGCGTCGACCGCGGCCGCCGCGGCGGCTGCGGCATCCTGATCGTCCTGGCACTCGAGGATCTCGGAGCGGTGCACGTCCAGCCGCGCCAGGCGCGCGGGCGTGCGCGGCGGCTGCGCGCGCATCGCCTTGTAGTGGTGCTTGGTGCGCGGGATGACGCAGCCGACGAGCGAGACGAACAGCAGGATGTAGATCGCCGAGAACCACGGCGACGTGTACACGTCGAACAGGCTCAGGTTGTCGAGCACCGGCGCGAGGTCGGGGTTGTCGACGAAGTACTGGCGCACGCCGTTGGGATCGGCGCTGCGCTGCGGCACGAGCGACCCGGGCACCGCCGCGATCGCGAGCAGCAGCAGGAGCACGAGCGCGGTGCGCATGGAGGTGAGCTGGCGCCAGCCCCACCGCAGCCACCCGACGACGCCGAGCGCCGGCTGGGTGATGCCGTCGGAGGCGGATGCCGGCTCGGCGGCGTCCGCGTGATCGGCCGGACGCAGCGGGTCGGCCGCCGCCGACCCGGTCGGCGGAGCCGCGTCGGTCGCTGAGCCTGTCGAAGCGTCAGAGCGGGGCCGGGACACTGGCGAACACCCCCTGGAGCTGGGCCATGACGGCGGTCCACACGCCGGTCACCATCAGGAGGCCCAGCACGATCAGCAGCACCCCGCCGATGATGTTCACGGCGCGGATGTGTCGGCGGACGAACGAGACCGAGCGCGTCGCCCAGCCGAAGCCGAGGGTGAGCAGGAGGAACGGGATGCCGAGCCCCAGCGAGTAGGCGACACCGAGGAGCGCCGCGCGCGCCGCCGACCCGGAGTCGAACGCCATCGTGAGGATGACGGCGAGGGTCGGTCCGATGCAGGGGGCCCAGCCGATGCCGAGCGCGATGCCCAGCAGCGGCGCGCCGATCAGCCCGAGGTTGCCGCGCACCTGCGGCCGCGTGATGCGCTGCGCCATGCCGAACCAGCCGATGAACACGAGGCCCATCGCGATGATGACGACACCGAGGATCCGGGTGATGAGGTCGGCGTACTCGAACAGGAACCGGCCGAGCGTGCCGCCGAGCATCGCCATGCTGACGAAGACCACGGTGAACCCGGCGATGAACAGCAGCACGCCGAGCACGAGCCGCCCGCGCCCGGGTTCGATGACGTCCGCGGGTTCGGCGCGTTTCGTCTCGCTTCGCTCGCTCAACGACCGGGGGTCGCGGCGGGCGCTGAGCCGTCCCCGGTCGCTGAGCCTGTCGAAGCGCCCACCGCGACCGTCGCCGGGCGGGGGCTCACCGCCCCGCCGATGAAGCCGAGGTAGCCCGGAACCAGCGGAAGCACGCAGGGAGAGAGGAACGAGATCGCGCCCGCGAGGATCGCGATCGGGATCGCGATGAGCAGCGACCCGTCGGCGACCAGCGCGCCGAGGTTCACGACTCCTCCAGCGTCTCGCGCACGATGGTCTCGAGGATCGACGCGTCCTCGATCTGCCCCACCAGGCGCGCGGCGACCCGGCCGTCCTTGTCGAGCACGAGCGTCACCGGGACGGCGTTCAGCGGCGTCTCGCCCGCGAACGCGAGCTTGATCGACCCGTCCTCGGTCGCGAGGGCGCTCGGGTAGGCGACGCCGTACGTCTCGGCGAAGGCGCGGGACGCCTCGGCGCCGTCGTAGAGGTTCACGCCGAGGAACGCGACATCCTGCCCCTCGAACGCCGCGTCGGCGGCGGCGAGCTCGGGCGCCTCGACCCGGCACGGCGCGCAGCCGGCGTACCAGAAGTTCACGACGAGCACGTCGCCCGCGTAGTCGGCGCTCGAGGCCGTGCCGCCGGTGTCGAGGACAGCCTCGAACTCGACCGGCTCGGTGCGCTCGTCCGCCGAGATCTCGTCGACCGCGAAGCCGTCGGCCGCGACGAAGCCCTTGTTGTCACCGGAGCGGTACTGCTCGGCGAGGGGATCGCTCGTGCACGCGGCAAGACCCGCGATCAGTCCGACGACGAGGAGAGCGGATGCCGCCGCCTTCGCCCTGCGCCCCGTCCCGCTTCGCCCGCTCAGCGACCGCCGCCCGGTCATACCGCCCCCACATCCACGGCGCCGGCCGTCGACGCCGGCTCGGCGTAGGCGATCTCGGTCCACTTCTCGTCGACCATCTCGAAGCTCGTCACGCTCGACAGGGCGCAGCGGCGCTCGCGGGGGTCGTGCCGCAGCGGCAGCGCCGCGACCGCGAGGTGCGTGATCCAGATCGGCAGCTGATGCGACACGATGACGACGTCGCCCGAGTCCGCGGCATCCCATGCATGCGTCATGGCCGAGTTCATGCGACCCGACGACGTCCGCGTACGGCTCACCCCAGCTGGGCAGCGCCGGCTTGCGCAGGTGACGCCAGTTCCACGGGTTGACGAGGGCGACCGCCATGCGCTTGCCCTCGAAGACGTTGGTGGGCTCGATGACGCGCTCGTCGATGACGGGCTCCAGGCCGAACATCTCGGCGAACGGCTCGGCGGATTCCTGGGCGCGCTGCAGCGGCGAGCACACCAGCGCCGAGACGGGCCGGTCGAGCGACTTCACGTACTCGGCTGCCTGCCCGGCCATGCGGCGGCCGTCGGCGCTCAGGCCGTAGCCCGGGAGTCGCCCGTAGAGCACGCGGGCGGGGTTGTGAACCTCCCCGTGGCGCACGAGATGAAGGCGAGCTGCGGGCACCGCCCCAGTCTACGTGGGCCTCGTCTATGGGCCGGCTGAGCGTGCTCCCAGGTTCCCGCCCGCTGGAAGCGCGAAAGGGTATGTTTCCGCACGCGCCGCCTGCGGAAACATACCCTTTCGCGGTTCCTGGCGCGGGGGCGGCGACTGCTCAGTCGAGCTCGGGCTCGCCGCGGCGACTCGCGGTCGGCGAGGGCCTCGCGCACGCGCGCCCAGACGAACCACACGACGGCCGTCGCCGCGACGGCGATCACGACGTACTGGAGGATGTCGGCGTAGCGCTCGACGATGTGCCAGGACTCGCCGAGGAAGTACCCGGAGAACACGAAGATCGAGTTCCAGAGCAGGCTGCCCGCCGCCGTCAGCAGGGTGAATCGCCACACCGGCATGCGGGTGATGCCGGCGGGGATCGAGATCAGGCTGCGGAAGATCGGGATCATGCGGCCGAAGAACACGGCCTTGCCGCCGTGCCGTTCGAACCACGCCACCGTCCGGTCGATGTCCTCAGGCTTCAACAGCGGCACCTTCGCCGCGATCGCACGCAGCCGGGCGACGCCGAGCCAGACGCCGAGGCCGTACAGCAGCAGCGCCCCGATGATCGATCCGGCGGTCGTCCACACGAGGGCCTCGACGACGGTGAACGAGCCGCGGCTCGCGGCGAGCCCCGCCATCGGCAGGATCACCTCGCTCGGCAGCGGCGGGAACAGGTTCTCCATCGCGATCGCGATGCCGGCACCGGCGGGCCCGATCACGTCCATGAGCGAGACCGCCCAGTCGGCGAGGGTGCTCAGCCAGGATCCATCTGTCGTCTTCACGGTCGTCATTCCGGGTTCCAGATCTGTGGGTGGGCTCGAGGATGGCGGCGGCCGTGCCCAGAGGGCGACGACTCCTCCACGCTAGGCGGGGCGGGTGAATCGTTCCTGGGTGCCAGCCCCCGAATCCCACAGGGGGTCGCCCGGGGCTGCGGGCGTGCGGGCCCAGGCCGCGACGTAGACTTGTCGCTCGTGACTGAACGCGTTCTCGTCAACCAGCTCAAGGGCCTCGCCGACGGCCCCGTCTCCGTCTCCGGATGGGTCGAGACCGTCCGCGACCAGAAGAAGGTGCAGTTCGTCATCCTTCGCGACGAGACCGGGGCGGTGCAGCTGGTCAACCCGGCGACGCGGCCGCGCCGAGGACGGGTCGCGAACAGGATGCCGCGGCCCTGGCCCTCACCGACCTCATCTCGAACCTCGCCACGGGCACCTTCCTGACGGTCACGGGTGAGCTGAAGCACGACGAGCGCGTGAAGCTCGGCGGCGTCGAGATCAAGATCGGCGCGCTCGACATCGCGGCCGCCGCTCTCCCCGAGACGCCCATCGCCGCCGACAGCGGCATGGACAAGCGCATGGACTGGCGCTTCCTCGACCTCCGCCAGCGCCGCAACAACCTCATCTTCCGCGTGCAGACGACCCTCGAGCACGCCTTCCGCTCGTACTGGATCGAGCGCGACTACATCGAGGTGCACTCGCCGAAGCTCATGGCCTCGGCATCCGAGTCCAACGCCGAGCTGTTCTCGCTCGAGTACTTCGGCGACCAGACGGCCTACCTCGCGCAGTCGCCGCAGTTCTTCAAGCAGATGGCGCAGGTCGCCGGCTTCGGCAAGATCTTCGAGATCGCCCCGGCCTTCCGCGCCGACCCGTCGTTCACCTCGCGTCACGCGACCGAGTTCACGAGCGTCGACGCCGAGATCAGCTGGATCGACTCGCACGAGGACGTCGCCGCGATGCAGGAGGAGCTGCTGCAGACCGCGTTCCAGGCGGTGAAGGACAAGCACGGCGCCGAGATCGAGGAGCTGTTCGGCCTCGAGGTGCAGGTGCCCGCCATCCCGTTCCCGCGCATCCCGCTCGCCGAGGCGCGCGAGATCGTGAAGAGCCGCGGCTACGAGATCCCCCGCACCGACGGCGACCTCGACCCCGAGGGCGAGCGTCAGATCTCGGCGCTACGTCGAGGAGACGTACGGGCACCAGTTCGTGTTCATCACCGACTACCACCCCGAGATCCGCGCGTTCTACCACATGCGCGACGAGGAGACCGGGCTGACGAAGTCGTACGACCTGCTCTTCAAGGGCGTCGAGATCACGACCGGCGCGCAGCGCGAGCACCGCGTCGACGTGCTCATCGAGCAGGCGAAGGAGAAGGGTCTGGGCGCGGAGCACCTCGACTTCTACTTCGACTTCTTCCGCTACGGCGCCCCGCCCCACGGCGGCTTCGGCATGGGCCTCGCGCGCGTGCTCATGCTGCTGCTCGGCGAGTCGTCGATCCGCGAGGTCACCTACCTCTTCCGCGGCCCGACGCGCCTGGCCCCCTGACCCGGGGTCCGCGGCCTGACGCGCCCGGCACCTGACCACCGCATCGCGTACACGGGAGTGTGGTAATCCTCGAAGGTGACGATCACCCTCGACGGACTCCAGAACTTCCGCGACCTCGGCGGCCTCCCCCTCGCAACCGGCGGCAGCGTCCGCTCCGGCGTGCTCTACCGCTCCGAGGGGCTCATCGGCGCTGACCGACGCCGGCGTCGCGGACCTCTCCGCGAGCCCGATCGGCGTCATCGTGGACTTCCGCACGCCGATGGAGCAGGCCGCCGCGCCCGACCGTCTGCCCGCCGACCGCGGCCTCGAGGTCGTCGAGCTGTCCGTCCTCGAGGGCGCGCTGACCGGCGCCGCCGGCGCCGCGGCGCGGGCGACGGCCCCATCGACACCGGCGTGGCGAAGCAGATCCTCGCGACGCTCCCCCGCCTCGGCGAGCTGTACGTCCAGATGCTCGAGCACGGCGCGACCTCGTTCGCCGAGGCGTCCCGCCGCGTGGCGGCAGCCGGCCCGAGCGAGGCTCCGCGAGAGGCGGCAGGACCGTCGACGGCCACGCGTCTGCGGTCCTCGTCCACTGCACCGCCGGCAAGGATCGCACCGGCGTCGCCGTGGCGCTCGTCCTCGACGCGGTCGGCGTCGACCGGGACGCGGTCGTCGCCGACTACGCCGTCTCGGAGCGGAACCTCGCCGGCCCGTGGGCCGACCGCATGCTCGCCGGCATCGAGCAGATGGGCGCGCCGCTGACGCCCGAGATCCGCGAGCTGGTCACCGGCACGCCTCCCGCGGCGATCGCGCAGGCGCTGACGTGGCTCGACGAGCGCGGCGGCTCGGCGGCGTACCTGCAGTCGGGCGGCCTCACCGACGCCGAGCTCGACGCGCTCCGCGCCGTCCGCCTCGCCGGCTGAGCCGTCCTCACCCGCGACGTCAGCGGGCGGCGGTGAGCGCCGCGCGCAGACGGTCGGGCGACACCCGCCAGTGGCCGTGCAGCTCGCCGTCGATGAGCACGACGGGGATCTTCTCCCACCACTGCGCGTAGAGCGCGGGATCGTCGGCGATCGAGAGCTCGTCGATGTCGACGGCGTCCTCGGGGCAGCTCGGCCGACGACCGTCTCGACGACCTCGCGGGCGACGTCGCACAGGTGGCAGTCCGGCTCCTCGGGGAGCTCGGCACGACCGTCTCGACGACCTCGCGGCGACGTCGCACAGGTGGCGTCCGGCTTGCCGATGAGGGTGAGCGTCACGCGCACCGCCGTCACGCCGACCGCCGTCACGCCTCGACCGGGTAGCCGGCGGCGATCCACTCGTTCGTGCCGCCGTCGACGTTCGTCGCGTCGTAGCCGCGCGCCTCGAGGGCCTCGACCACGCGGCCCGAACGGCCTCCGATCGCGCAGATGACGTCGAACGCGCCGTCGGGCAGTTCGTCGAGCCGGCCCCCGATCGCGGACATCGGGATGTTGACCGCCCCGGGCACGTGTCCTGCGGCGAACTCGTCGACCTCGCGCACGTCGATGAGCGGGGTGTCGGCGCGCTCACGCAGCTGCTGAACGGTGATGGACTTCATGTCGGCCTCTCGGGTCGCGGACTCCGCCCGGCGGAGCAGGGGCATACACGAAGCGCCCGTCCGAGGACAGGCGCTTGGTGCGGATGCCGCTTACTTCTTGTTGCGGCGCTGGTGGCGAGTCTTGCGAAGCAGCTTGCGGTGCTTCTTCTTCGCCATGCGCTTGCGGCGCTTCTTGATGACAGAACCCACGGAAAACCTCACTATGTCGGGGTCTGGGCGCGGCGTGTGCGGCGCCCGGGAACGAGCAAATACGAAAAATGCCTCGGATCAGTCTAGCCGACGTCGGCGATCGGCCGTTGCAGGGCTTCGGTGACGGCGGATTCGGGCACCCGGTAGCTGCGACCGAAGCGGACAGCGGGCAGTTCTCCGGAGTGGACCAGGCGGTAGACCGTCATCTTCGACACGCGCATGAGCTCCGCGACCTCGGCGACCGTGAGGAAGCGCACATCGGACAGCTCGGCCATGTCGATTCCTTCCCCAGAAGTACTGCACACACTCTAGAACGCGCGGGACCCGTGTGTAAACAAGGTGCCCCTGTGAACTGTGTGACAGCTGGTGCGGATGGGGTCCGCGTCAGGACTCCGGGCGCTGGCGGGCCTTGCGGTCGTGCGCCTCGCGCGCGGCCAGGCGCTCGAGCTTGCGAGCGTCGCGCAGCGCCTTCTCGGCCTGCCGTACCGCCTTCTGCGCCTCGCGGAACTTCTTGTCGTCGGCGATGTCGGCGTCGTCCAGCGTGACCCACTGCTTGCGCTCGCCTCGCCGACCCTCGGCTGCGGCGGCGATGTAGGCGGCGACGCCGTCGAGGCCGCGTTCCAGCGCGAAGGAGAACGGGTCGGAGTCGTCCAGGAACGCCCCCGCCTCGATCGCGGCCCGCAGTGACGGATACGCCTCGGCGGTGATGAGCGCCCGGAACATCGCATCCTCGTTGCGGGCGATCGTGTCGCTGCCGACGCCCTGCTCGCGTTCGACGCGCGCATAGCCGGCGAGCACCGTGCCCGCCCAGTGCGCCGTGCCCGTGACGAGCAGCATCACGGCCAGACGCTCCTCGTAGGTCAGCGGCGTGTCGTCGAGGGCGCTGATCCCGGCATCCATCCACGCGGCGCTGTTGGGAGTGGCCGGAACGCCCGAGATCGGGATGTCGAGCACCCAGGGGTGCCGCAGGTAGTGCTGCAGCTGCTCGCCGAACAGCGCTTCGAGGCGCTCGCGCCAGCCGCCGGCCTCCCGCGTCGCCTCGGACGGCGACCCGGTGGCCTCCTCCTGCATGAGCAGCACGAGGTCTTCCTTCGCGGTCACGTACCGGTACAGCGACATCGGCGTGAAGCCGAGTTTCGCCGCGACCGCCGCCATCGAGACGGCGCCCAGGCCTTCGGCATCCGCGATCTCCATCGCCGCCTCGACGATGCGCTCGACGCTCATCTCTCGCTTGGGACCGCGCTGCGGACTGGCGGCGACGCCCCATGCGAGGGCGATGCCGCGCGGAAGCTCGGGCTCGACGGCGTCGGTCATCTGGTCAGTCTAGGACTGTTTATCTCGTAAACAGTGTGTTACCGTCATAAACAGTTACTGGCATACACAGTTTCGTTCATACACAGATCCATGAGAGGAAGTCCCATGCCCGACCGCACCGCTCCGCCGGTCATCGCCGTCGACGGCCTGCGAAAGACGTTCGGCCGTCAACGCGTGCTCGACGGTCTCGACCTCCACGTGGCCCGTGGCGAGGTCTTCGCCCTGCTGGGCCCGAACGGCGCCGGCAAGACCACGACGATCAACATCCTCACGACGCTCGTCCACCCCGACGCCGGCACCGCCACAGTCGCGGGCATCGACGTCGCGCGGGATCCCGAGCAGGTCAAGCGCCGCATCAGCCTGACCGGCCAGGCCGCCGCCGTGGACGACGTCCTCACCGGCACCGAGAACGTCGTGATGATGGGCCGCCTGTCGGGGCTCTCCCGCCGCTCGGCCCGCAGACGCGCCGCGGAACTGCTCGAACGGTTCGGGTTGACGGATGCCGCATCCCGCCGCGTCGGCACCTACTCGGGGGGCATGCGCCGCCGGCTCGACCTGGCGCTCAGCTTCGTCGTCGCGCCCGAGGTGCTGTTCCTCGACGAGCCGACGACGGGGCTCGACACCCGCAGCCGCCGTGAGCTGTGGGACGTCATCCGCTCGCTCGCCGAGGCGGGCACCACGGTGTTCCTCACCACGCAGTACCTCGAGGAGGCCGACCAGCTCGCCGACCGCATCGCCGTGCTCGACGGCGGGCGCGTGGTCGCCACCGGAACGGCCGCCGAGCTGAAGTCCCGCATCGGCGGCGACACGGTCGAGCTGCACGACGCGCACGGCGAGCTCGTGCGCGAGGTGGCCACCGACGGCTCGGTGACGGGGCTCCGCCGAGCGCTCGACGTGCTCGACGAGTCGGGCGCCGAGGGCGTCGTGACGCTGCGGCGGCCGAGCCTCGACGACGTGTTCCTCACGCTCACCACCCCGGACGGCCGCGGCGAGCGCGCCGACGTGCGCCGGGCCGACACCCTGAAGGAGATCGCATGACCACCGTCGACCGCCTCGCCGACCGTCCCCGCGCTGCGCCCGCGGGTCGCCGGCCTCACCGCCGAGGGCGTCTTCGTCGGGCGCAGCCTCCTGCACTCGCTGCGCGACGGCGAATCGCTGCTGATGGCGATCCTGCTGCCGGTGATGCTCATGCTGATGTTCACGTGGGTCTTCGGCGGGGCGATCGACCCCACCGGCGACTACGTGAACTACGTCGTGCCGGGCGTGATCCTCACGTGCGCCGGCTTCGGCGCGGCCTCGACCGCCGTCTACGTCGCGGGCGACATGAAGGCCGGCATCATCGACCGGTTCCGCACGATGCCGCGTGCGCGCGAGCGCCGTGCTCACCGGGCACGTCGTCGCGAGCCTGCTGCGCAACCTGTTCGCGACCGCGATCGTGATCGGCGTCGCACTGCTCGTGGGGTTCCGCCCGACGGCGGGCTTCTGGGGCTGGGTCGGCGCCGTCGGGGTGATCGCGCTCTGGATCCTCGCGATCACGTACCTGTTCGCGGCGATCGGGCTCGCCTCCGGCAGCCCCGAGGGCGCCAACGGCTACGGCTTCATCATCCTGTTCCTGCCGTATCTGTCGAGCGCGTACGTGCCCGTCGAGACGATGCCCGAGTGGCTCCAAGGCGTCGCACAGTACCAGCCGGTCACGCCGATCATCGAGACGATCCGCGGCCTCCTGATGGGAACGCCCGTCGACGACACCGTCGGCTGGGCGATCGCCTGGTGCCTCGGGATCCTCGCCGTCTCGTTCGTCTGGGGCGCCTGGCTCTTCCGCCGCAAGGCCGGGCGCCGGTAGGCGGGCCGCTGCGGCGGTACCGCTGCGCGGGGTCATCCTCCGGCGCGCGTACCCGGCGGCGTCGACTTCGTCGGCGGCGCCCCGCCAGTCCCGAGCCCGCGCGCTCTCCGGATGACCCCGCTCCGCTACGTTGAACGGCGCGTCGCGCCGACTTGCTCTGGGAGTGAAAAGATGGGTGACGGATGCCTCGAGTCGAGGCATCCGTCACCCTCTCGGCGCTCTACCGGCCGGGCAGGCGCTTGAAGGCGTTCTCGAGGGCGTGCTTGGCGGATGCCGCGGCCCGGCCGACGACCTCGGCCGCGTGGGCGGCGGAGTCGGGCAGCGCCGCAGCGGCTCCATCGCCGACATCGCCGCCGTCGCCGTCGAGGAACGGCACGAGCCAGTCGTCGACCTCGTCCAGGGGTTCGGCCGAGAGGCTGTAGTAGCGGTGCTGCCCCTCCTCGCGCACCGAGACGAGGTGCGCGTCGCGCAGCACCTTGAGGTGCTTCGACACCGTCGGCTGGCTGGCGCCGAGCTCCGTGACGATGTGCGAAACGCTGGTGCCGCGCTCTCCGGCGGATGATCGATCGAGTAGCAGTCGCAGGATGTCGCGACGCGTTCCGTCTGCGATCACGTCGAAGATGTCCGCCATGTGCTCAGATTAGTCGGGAGCCCCGCGGAGTACCATGACTGGGGTTTCCAGGAGAAGGGGTGGCGCATGACGACGGACCCGGCCGGGTCGCTCGTGCGACGCATCCCGTCGACGCTCCGCCAGGTGTGGGATCAGCTGCGCAATCTGACCACGACCTCGCCCGCGCGATTCGCGGTGCTGGTCTTCGTATCGCTCATCCTGCTGTTCACGGCGCTGCTGTCTCTGCCGGCCGCCTCCACCGACGGCCGCCGGCTGCCGCTCGCCGACGCGGTCTTCACCGCCGTGTCGACCATCTGCGTCACCGGGCTCAGCACGGTCGACATCGCCAGCACGTTCTCGCCGCTGGGCAAGGCCATCATCTTCATCGGCGTCAACATCGGCGGGATGGGCGTGCTCACGCTGGCCTCGATCCTCGGCCTCGTGATCTCGAAGCGCCTCGGGCTGCGGGCCAAGCTCATCGCCGCGAGCGACACCAACCCGATGCGCGCCCACGCCGGACCCGTCAACGAGAGCCAGACGGTCCGCCTCGGCGAGGTCGGTCAGCTGCTGCGCACCGTCGCACTGTCGACCCTCCTCATCGAGGCGCTCGTCGCGATCGCCCTGTATCCGTCGCTCCTGCTCGCCGGCATCCGCCCGCTGGAGGCGCTGTGGGAGGCCCCGTTCTACGCGGCGATGTCGTTCACCAACACCGGGTTCACGCCCAACCCGGGCGGGCTCGAGCCGTTCGCCGACGACTACTTCCTGCTCACGGTGCTGATGGTCGGCGTGTTCCTCGGCAGCATCGGCTTCCCGGTCATCTACGCACTGTGGAAGCACGTGTGGGACGTGCGCCGCTGGCCGCTGCACACCAAGCTCACGATGATCACCACCGTGCTGCTGTTCTTCGCCGGCGCGGCGGCCTTCCTCGCACTCGAATACGACAACCCGAAGACGTTCGGGTCGATGAATGCCTGGGACACCACCTTCCAGGCGTTCTTCCTGTCGGCGATGACCAGGTCGGGCGGCTTCGCGGTCGTCGACATCGGCGAACTGCACGGCTCGTCGCTCATCGTCGGCTGCATGCTCATGTTCGTGGGCGGCGGCTCGGCTTCGACGGCCGGCGGCATCAAGGTGACGACGCTCGCCGTGCTCGCACTGGCCGTGTTCTCCGAGGCCAAGGGCCGCCCGTCCGTGCAGGCGTTCGGCCGGCGCATTCCCAGCGATGTGCAGCGCGTCGCGCTCTCGGTCGTGGCCTGGGGCGCGACGATCGTCGCCCTCTCGACCATCGTGATCGCGCAGATCTCGAAGGAGCAGGTGTCGGACGTCCTGTTCGACGTCATCTCGGCGTTCGGCACGGTGGGGCTGTCGACCGGGCTCACGGCGGAGCTCTCGGACCCCGCCGTCTACGTGATGGCCGTGACGATCTTCATGGGTCGCATTGGTACAGTGACTCTCGCCGCGGCCGTGGCCGCGACATCCCGTTCGCAGCTCTACTCGCTGCCCGTGGAAAGGCCCATCGTTGGTTGAGCGGATGAGGGGCGACGCGCCCGTTCTCGTGATCGGATTGGGGCGCTTCGGCGCCGCGTGCGCGGGTGAGCTGGATCGGCTCGATCGCGAGGTGCTCGCGATCGACGACAGCCTCGATCTCGTGCAGAAGTGGTCGGAGCGGGTCACCCACACGGTGCAGGCCGACGCCCGCAACATCGACGCGCTGAAGCAGATCGGTGCGGCGGACTTCCAGGTCGCGGTCGTCGCGGTCGGCTCGTCGATCGAGGCGTCGGTGCTCATCACGGCCAACCTGGTCGACTTGAAGGTGCCGCAGATCTGGGCGAAGGCGGTGTCGCAGTCGCACGGCAAGATCCTCGCCCGCGTCGGCGCCAACCACGTCATCTATCCCGAACGCGAGGCAGGCGAGCGCGTCGCCCACCTGGTCAGCGGGCGGATGCTCGATTTCATCCGCTTCGACGACGACTTCGCCCTCGCGAAGCTGTATCCGCCGAAGTTCATCCGCGGCGTCGGCCTCAACGAGTCCGGAGTGCGCACCAAGTACAACGTCACGGTCGTCGGCGTGAAGAGCCCGGGCAAGCCCTTCCGGTACGCCGAGGCGAACACCGTGGTGACCAACCACGACCTCATCATCGTGTCGGGCACGAACTCCGACATCGAGCGGTTCGCGTCGCTCGAGCGCTGAGGCCCTCTGTCGGATGTCCCCGCCGCGCGGCATACTCGCGGCATGACAGAGCGCAACACGACGGATGCCGCGGCCCGGCGATGGGTCGAAGCGTACGAGAACGCGTGGAGGACGAACGAGCCCGACGACATCCGGGCCCTCTTCACCGACGATGCCGCGTACTTCACCCAGCCATGGGGTGAACCATGGGCCGGGGCCGACGCCATCGTCGCCGGCTGGCTCGAGGCGCGCGACGAGCCCGGCACGTACGGGTTCGAGTGGGAGATCGCCGGCGTCGACGGCGACCGCGTGTTCGTGGATGCGCGAACCGACTACGCCCCGAACGACGAGCTGCCGGACGGGCGCCTCTACCGCAACCTGTGGGTGGTCGACCTCGACGAGGACGGACGGGCTCGCTCGTTCACCGAGTGGTACATGAAGCAGCCTCGCGACTGATCCGCCGCCGAGGGGTCACCCGCCCTGTGCGAGCTCCCTCGCGCGTGCGAGCGCCGCGTCGGTCGCCGCCACGAAGACGTCGTCGAGACGCGCCTCCTGGAACACGGCGATCGCCCGCTCGGTGGTGCCCTTCGGGCTCGTCACGCGTCGACGCAGCTCGGCAGGGTCTTCACCGGATGCCTCGAGCAGCGCTGCGGCGCCGATGAAGGTCTGCTCGGCCATGAGTCGCGACTCCGCCTCCGAGAACCCCTTGCCGAGCGCGGCCTTCGTGAACTCCTCCACGAGGAGGAAGAAGTAGGCCGGACCCGAGCCCGAGATCGTCGAGAGCGCGTCGATCTGCGACTCCGGCACCTCGATGACGGTCCCCACGGTCTCGAACAGACGGCGGACGGTGGCGACGGCCGCCTGGTCGGCGAGCGATCCGGCCGCGAGTCCGGTGACGGCGCGACCGACGAGCGCGGGCGTGTTGGGCATCGAGCGCAGCACCGCGACGCCTTCACCGAGGATCTCCTCGAACGTCGCGATGGTGACGCCTGCGGCCAGGCTCACGACGATGGCGCCGGGGCGCAGGGCCGGGGCGATCTCCCTGAGGAGGTCGGGGACCATCGCCGGCTTGACGCCCACCAGTACGACATCCGCGGCGGCCGCGGCATCCGTGTTGCCGGTCGGGTGCTCCTCGAGGGCGATGCTCGACACGCCCACGAGACCATCGAGTTCGGCCGCCTTCGCGCGCGAGCGGTTGGTGGTCGTCACTCCCCCGGCGGCGAGGCCGGAGCGCGACAGCCCGCGAGCGATCGCCCCGCCCATCGAGCCGGCGCCGAGGATCGCGATGGGCGGGAGGGCGGGGGTGTCCGTCATCCCGCCATCCTAGGAGGCCCTTCGTCGTGTCGGGCGCTGCGCGCCGAGTCGTCCAGGATGATCGACAACGACGGCTCCCGACCCTTCTCGATGTGGGAGAACGCCAGGCTCTCGGCCAGCCGATCGTTGCCGGCGGCGATCGCGGCGAGCAGCTCGTCGTGCTCGTGGGACTGCACCGCCGGATCTCGCCCCGCGCCCGTGAGGTAGAACAGCCACGTCATGCGCCCGAGGACCGCGCGCATGAGCGCCGACAGCAGGCTGCTGTCGGCGACGTCGACGATGCTGTCGTGGAACCGCGCGTGCGCCTCGGCGATCGCGAGCCTGTCGCCGTCGGCCACGGCGCCGTGGGCGAAATCGAGTGACGCGTCGAGCCGCGTCGAGTCGGCCCCGCGCAGGACGTTCTGCGCCGCCCGGCGCGCGGCGAGCGTCTCGAGGCTCAGGCGAACGTCGAACAGCTCGTTGATCGAGCGATCGGTCCAGCCCTCCACGCGCGCACTGCGCCGCGGGGCCGTGCGGACGAAGCCGTCGTTGTCGAGCCGTGCGATCGCCGCGCGGATCGGGATGCGCGAGACCTGGAGCTCGACCGCGAGCCGGTGCTCCTTGAGGGCCGAGCCCTCCTCGAACCGTCCCACGATGATGCCGCGGCGCAGCGTCTGGTACGCCTGCGCCGCCAGCGATTCATCGGTCGCCACGAGCGTGTCGGTCATCGCGCCCTCGATTCGGTCATTCGCGGATCGTGACCATCGTGCCAGCACCTGCGGCGGCGGCGCGCCGCAGGATGTGATCGGCGGCCGCGAGGTCCTGCAGCCCGATCCCCACCGAGTTGAAGATCGTGGTGTGCTCCGGGGAGGTGCGTCCGGGCACGAGACCCTCCAGAACCTCCCCGATCTCGACGATGTCCGCCTCGGCGACGGCGCCCGAAGCCACGGCGTTGCGCACGTTCCCCGAATCCGCCCAGGCGACCGGGCGGCTGTCGACGGCGACGACCGCCGCCCGCGCGAAGACGCTCGGCTCGAGCTCGCTGTAGGCACGTCGCGGCGGAGAGCCGACGGCGTTCACATGCACCCCCGGCGCGAGCATGCCCGCACTGAGGAACGGCGAGAGCGAAGGGGTCAGCGTGCAGACGATGTCGGCCTTCCGCACGGCGTCCGCTGCGGACGCGGCGGCGACGGCGGGGAGTCCGAGGGCGCGCAATCCGTCTGTCGCGCGTCGGGCCCGGTCGGCCGATCGGGACCACACCCGGATCTCGTCGAGCTCGAACGCCCGGTCGAGCGCTGCGGCGTGCTCCATCGCGAGGGCGCCCGAGCCGAGCAGCGCCACCGTCCGCGAATCCGGACGGGCGAGCGCCCTCGTGGCCATGGTCGTCGCCGCCGCGGTGCGGATCCTCGTGAGTGCTCGGCCGTCGACCATGGCGAGGCATTCCCCGGTGTCGGCGGCGTACAGGCTGACCGTGGAACGCTGCGCCGGCCGCCCGAGTTCGCGATTGCGTGGCGCGTCGGCGAGCACCTTCACGGCGAACAGCCCCAGGTCGGGAGCGAACGACAGCATCGGGACCACGGCCGGCGAATCGGCGGCCTGCGCCGACGGGTCGCGCAGCGGCACCGGGGCCGGCTGAACGGCTCGACCCGTCGCGAGCTCTCGATGGACACGCTCGAGGGCGGCGAGCAGCCCCTCCCACTCGACGAGGCGTTCGACGTCGGTGGACGTCAGCGTGCGTGTGCCCATCGATTTCCTTTCTGTATCCCAAACGGAGCCTGTGCGAACAGGCTAGGGCAAGACGTGCACTGACGCGAGGCAGGCGGCTGCGCCCCGCCCACCCTGCTGATGCGAGCGAGAGCCGCGTTTTTTCAACGTGTTCTGGGAGCGAGACGCTCGATTCCAGGTTCGCGGAGTTTCACGTGCCAGTAACTCCACGTCACGCCGATGAAACATCCATCCTCGATTCTGTATACCGAATCGTCCAATTGAGGGAAGGCAGCGGAATGGGAAAGGTGCTCGGGCGTCGCGCGGTGCAGTCCCTGGTCACGATCTTCATCGTCGTGACCATCGCGTTCCTGCTGGGGCGCCTGAGCGGCAGCCCCGCGGCGCTGCTGCTGGGCGACACCGCGACGACGGAGCAGATCGACGCGCTCGACAGCCAGCTGGGATTCGATCTGCCGCTGTGGCAGCAGTACGTCGACTACCTCGCGGGGGTCGTGACCGGCGACTTCGGCGACTCCTACCGGCAGCCTGGCGTGTCGTCGATGGAGCTGGTGCTCGAACGTCTTCCCGCATCGCTCCAGCTCGGCGCCGTGGGCCTCGTGCTCGGGGTGCTCCTCGCCGGGTCCGCGGCGGTGTTGATCCAGCTCACCGCGAGCCGGGCGCTGCGCACCACGCTGCTGGGACTCGGCTCCGCTCGGCAGGCGATCCCCGACTTCTTCTTCGGGCTGCTGCTCGTGCTCGTGTTCTCGGTCGCCCTCGGCTGGCTCCCCTCGCTGGGAAACCGCGACCCGCTGGCGATCGTGATGCCGGCCGTCACGATCGCCACCGCGCAGTTCGTCGTCTACCTGCGCCTGCTCGACAACTCCCTGGGCGAGCAGTTCCAGCTCGACTACGCACGGACCGCGCTGGCCCGCGGCGAGCGTCGCTCGCATGTCGTCCTGGCCGAGCTGCTCCCCAATGCGGCGCTGCCGGTGCTCACGATCGCCGGCATCAGCCTCGGCGCCTTCCTCGGCGGGCTCGTGATCGTCGAGAACGTCTTCGCCTGGCCGGGCATGGGCCAGCTCATGCTGAGCGCGGTGTACTCGCGCGACTTCCCCGTCGTGCAGTCGGGGCTCATCGTCGTCGCCCTTCTGTTCATCCTCTGCAACGCGCTGGTCGACGTGGTCGGCGCATTGCTCGATCCGAGAGTGAGGCGGGCCGCATGAGCACCACGGAGTCCGATCGCATCGCCGCCATGCCGGCACCCGACACCGCCGCACGCTTCCGCTTCCCGACGTTCACCGGGCTCGAGCGTCTGGGGTTCGGACTGCTCGGGCTGGTCGCCGCCTATCTCTTCCTCGTCCCGCTGCTGCCCGGCTACGACCCGTACACGCAGGACCTCAGCGCGACGCTCGTGCCGCCGTTCACGGACGCGCAGCACGTGCTCGGCACCGACATGCTCGGCCGAGACCTCGCGAGCCGCCTCGCCCTCGGCGGGCAGGTATCGCTCGGGATCGTGATCGTCGTCGTGGTGTTCAACGCGCTGATCGGCATGGCGACCGGCATGATCGCCGGCTACGCGGGCGGCCGCCTGGACAACGCCCTCATGGCGTGGGCCGATGTGCAGCTCGCGATGCCCGTCATCCTCGTCCTCATCGCGATGTCGGCGGCGCTCGGTCCGAGCGTGTGGCTCATGGTCGTGACGCTGGCCGCGACGTTCTGGGTGGGGTACGCGCGTGTCGCCCGCAGCACCGCGATGTCGCTGCGGGAGCGGGACTTCGTCGTGGCTCCCCGCATCCAGGGCGCGACGCCCGTCTGGACCGTCACCACCCACATCGCACCCCACGTCAGCGTCGCAGATGCTGATCCTGGCCTCCGCCGACATCGGCGGGGTGCTGCTGCTGACGTCCTCCTTCGACTATCTGGGCCTCGGCGTCCAGCCGCCGACCCCCTCCTGGGGTCTGCTCATCAGCGAGGGCCAGAAGTACGTCCGCGATGCGCCCTACCTCGCGATCATCCCGGGCATCGCGATCTTCCTCGTCGTGATCGGGACGAACCTCGTGAGCCAGCGCTTCACGGCCGAACGAGAACTGCACACCCTCCGCCGCCGCAAGAGGAAGGCCGGTCGATGACCACTCGAGAACTGCTGCGCGTCGACGATCTCGTCGTCGGGACCCGCGGCCGCGACGGCGAAGTCCGCATCGTCGACGGCGTCTCCTTCAGCGTCGGCGAGGGCGAGGTGCTGTGTCTGGTCGGAGAGTCCGGCTCGGGCAAGAGCCTGACCATGGCCGCCGTGCTCGGGCTGCTGCCGGCCGGCGTGGAGGTGCTGGGCGGGTCGGTCTCGTACCGCGGCCGGGATCTGCTCGGAATGTCCGAGCGCGAATTGCGCGCGCTGCGGGGCGACGAGCTCGCGATGGTCTTCCAAGACCCGATGACCGCGCTGAACCCGGTGAAGCGCGTCGGCGCGCAGATCGCACGCGCCGTGCGGCTGCACGGAGAGCGGCGGTCGGCGGACCAGGTCGACGAGCGCGTCGAGGAGCTGCTGCGCTCGGTGGGCGTCTCCGATCCGGCCGAGCGGGCGCGGGCATACCCTCATCAGTGGTCCGGCGGGATGCGTCAGCGCGCGGTCATCGCGATGGCCATCGCCCATGATCCGCGGCTGCTGGTGGCCGACGAGCCGACGACCGCACTGGACGTCACGATCCAGGCGCAGATCATGCAGCTCCTGGCTGACGCGCGTCGGCGCAGCGGCGCCGCGATGGTGCTCATCACGCACGACCTCGGCCTGGTCGCGCAGACCGCGGACGAGATCTGCATCATGTACTCCGGCCGGATCGTCGAACGCGGCTCCGTGTGGGACATCTTCGACAGGCCGCGGCATCCGTACACCGCAGGGCTGCTCGCGAGCCTCCTCGCGGTGGATCGCCGATCGGGCCGGGCGTATGCGATCCCCGGCTCGCCGCCGGCACCCGCCGGTCGCCCGCAGGGATGCGCGTTCGCGCCGCGATGCGAACTGGCGGCGAAGTCCGACGAGTGCATCCGCACGCAGCCTGGTCTGGTCTCCTTGGCCGACGGGCACGCCGCCGCCTGCCACCACGTCGACAGCGTGGGCGAGTTCGCGCGGGCGGTCGCCTCGTGAGCGCGCTGCGTCCGGTGGACGCCCCGGTCCTCGAGATCGACGACCTGCACGTGCACTTCACACGCCGAACGGGCCTGTCGAGCCGGCACGTCGTGAAGGCGGTCGACGGAGTCTCGCTCACCCTCGCCCGCGGCGAGACGCTGGGGCTCGTCGGCGAGTCGGGCTGCGGCAAGTCCACCCTCGTGCGGACGGTCTTCGGCTTGAACACCCCGGTGTCGGGGACCATCCGGGTGCTCGGCGAGAAGCTCGACGAGCTGCCGCCGGCGCGGCGTCGCGCCGTGCAGAACCGCGTTCAGCTCGTCTTCCAGGACCCCTACTCGTCGCTCGATCCGCGTCTGAGCGTGCACGACATCGTGGCCGAGCCGCTGCAGATCGTCGGGGCCTACTCCAAGGATCGCGTCGTCGAGCTGCTGGCCGACGTCGGAATCGGCGCCGACACGCTGCGGCGCACGCCGGCCCAGTTCTCGGGCGGGCAGCGTCAGCGCATCGGGATCGCCCGCGCGCTCGCACTGCGCCCGGAGGTGCTCGTGCTCGATGAGCCGGTGTCGGCGCTCGACGTCTCGGTGCAGGCGCAGGTGATCAACCTCTTGACCGATCTCCAGGAGAAGCACGGCCTGTCGTACCTCTTCATCGCACACGATCTCTCCGTGGTCCGCTATCTGTCCGACCGCGTCGCCGTGATGCGCGAGGGACGGATCGTCGAACAGGGCGAGACCGACCGCGTCTTCGAGACGCCGCGGCACGAGTACACGCGGACGCTGCTGTCCGCCATCCCGATCCCCGACCCGCACCTCAGGTCGGACGCTCCACCCGCACCGCACCGCATCGCCGAGAACAGCTGAAAGAGGATCACATGTCACGCACACCCACGACCCGGCTGCACCGCGCAGCACGAGGCGCCGCGATCATCCTGGTCGGCTCCCTGGCCCTGGCGGGCTGCGCCGCCACCGGGACGACCGGCACCGCCCCCGGCAACGAGCTCACGATCGGCGTCGTGACGGAGCCCGAGAACTCGCCCGACCCCATCGTGGACGGCTCGCTCGCGGGCTACAACATCTACTACAACCTGTTCGACCAGCTGACGAAACTGGACGAGGACGGCGCCATCCAGCCGTCGCTCGCCACCGAGTGGTCGTCGAACGTCGACTTCACAGAATGGACGTTCACCATCCGCGACGACGTCGAGTTCCACGACGGCACGCCGCTGACCGCGGAGGACGTCGTCTTCACCTACGAGACGGTGCTCGCCACTCCCGACTCCGACAACCTCGGCTACATGGGGATGCTGGAGTCCGTCGCTGCGACGGATGCCACGACCGTCGTGTTCACGCTCAACTCGCCGTTCTCGCCATGGCCGTCCATCACGACGGCCCAGTCGATCGTGCCCCAGGACATCTACACGGAGCTGGGCTCTGAGGGGTTCGCCAAGGCGCCGGTCGGAAGCGGTCCCTTCTCGTTCGTCAGCTGGACTCGCGGAGTCGACTACGTCCTCGCGGCCAACGAGGAGTACTGGGGCGGCGCACCCGACGTCGACACGCTCACCTTCCAGACGGTCGCGGACGAGGAAGCGCGCCTCAACGGCGTCATCTCGGGCAGCCTCGACATCGCCCTCATCTCGCCCAACCAGGTCTCGGCGATCGAGGGCAGCGGCGTCGACGTCGCCTCCCGCCCCTCCAACGGCGCGACGTTCCTCGGCATCAACTCGACGACGGGGCCGCTCGCCGACGCCCGCATCCGACAGGCCGTCTGGCACGCGATCGACGGCGAGGAACTCGTCAGCGCCGTGCTCGCCGACCGCGCGGTGGCGAACGACCAGATCGTGGCTCCCAACGTCACCGGCTACGTCGAAGACGCCGAGGGCCCCGCATTCGACCCGGAGCTCGCTCAGTCCCTCCTCGCAGAGGCGGGATACGACGGCACCCCGATCGCCCTGGAGTACGCGACGGACGGACGCATTCCGATGAGCGCCGAGATCGCGCAGGCCGTGGGCGGTTACCTCGAAGCGGTCGGCATCACCGTGGAACTCGTCGGCATGGACCAGGCGAGCCTGTCCAACCGCATCTACGGCACCGTCGACATGGCGGGGCTCTACCTCAACACGTGGGCGCCCTCGACGATGGACGGCGACATGCCGATCACCAACATGTTCGCGGGCGGGCAGAACGACTATGCCAAGAGCCCCGAGACCGCAGCCCTGGTGGCCGAGCAGCGCACCGTCGCCGGCGCGGATCGGATCGCCGTGTTCGACCGCCTCGCCGAGGCCAACTTCGCGTCGGCCTATCTCATCCCGCTGTTCACACCGGTCGCCGACTACGCCGTGGCCCCCGGCATCGACTGGACACCGCGCGTGGACGGCGAGTACTCCCTGGCGGACGTGACCTTCGCCGACTGACCCGCCCGCAGAGCCGGCCGGCCGCACCCCGGCCGGCCGGCTCTGCCACGCGACCACCCCGACCCCGATCCGAGAGCGAGCTCCCATGCCGACCACCGTCCTCCGCAACGTCCGACCCTGGGGCGGCGCTGCCGCCGACGTCGTCCTCGACGACAGCGGGATCATCGACATCGCGCCGGTCTCCGCCGAGACCCCACCGGAGTCCGCCGAGGTCGTCGACGGCCGCGGCGGCATCCTCCTCCCGTCTTTCAGCGACGTGCACGTGCACCTGGACTCGACCCGGCTGGGACTGCCCTTCCGCGCGAACACCGCGGGCGACACGCGCTGGTCCCACATCATGAACGACCGTGCGAACTGGCGCGCCGCCGAGCTGCCGGTCGCGGAGCGCGCCACGTACACCCTCGGGCGCATGATCGCGCAGGGCGTCACCCGCGTCCGCAGCCACGCGCAGGTCGACGCCGACTCGGGCCTCGAGAAGTTCGAGGGCGTGCTGGCGGCGCGAGAGGCCCACCGAGACCGCGCAGACGTCGAGATCGTGGCGTTCCCACAGGTCGGCATCCATCTCGAAGAAGGCGTGCCCGATCTCCTCGACGAGGCGCTCCGCAACGGCGCGGATCTCATCGGCGGCATCGACCCGTGCGAGATCGATCGCGACCCCGTCCGTCATCTCGACACCGTCTTCGACCTCGCGGAGCGGCACGGCGTCGGCATTGACATCCATCTCCACGAGGGCGGCTCGATGGGCCTGTTCTCGCTCGATCTCATCGTGGAGCGCACCCGCGCCCTCGACCTGCGCGGGCGCGTAACGGTGTCGCACGCCTTCTCTCTCGCCGCCGGCACGCCCGCGGTCTCCGCCGCGATCGACGCCCTCGCCGAGCTCGACATCGCGCTGACCACGATCGCACCGAAGGGCTCACTCGCCGTGCCGCTCGACCTGCCGCTTCACCAGCTCATCTCGGCGGACGTGCGCGTGGGCCTCGGGATGGACGGGCAGCGGGACTACTGGTCGCCCTGGGGCAACGGCGACATGCTCGAGCGCACGTGGATGCTGGCGTACACGCAGGGGTACTCGCGCGACGACCTCATCGAATCAGCGCTCGCGGTCGGCACGTGGGGTGGCGCCGGCGTGATCGACCCCACCCTGCGGCGAGTCGGCGCGGACGCCCGGCCCGGAGTGGACGTCGGCGACCCGGCCGAGCTGGTCGTGCTGCGCGGCGAGACGCCGACCGCTGCCGTGATGGACCGGTTCGCGGAGCGCACGGTGCTCCACCGCGGGCGCGTGGTGGCCGCCGACGGCGAGCTGCGATGACCACGAGCGCCACCATCCTCGTGGTGAACTGCAACACCGACGAGGCGATGACCGCCGCGATCACCGGGATCGCCCGCGACGCGGCCCGCGACGGCACCCGCATCGTCGGAATCGGGCCATCCTGGGGCCCGCGGTCGGCCGAGGGATACCTCGAGAGCTTCGCCACGGCGGTGGCCACGATCGACGCGGTGCTGGCGTACGCGCACCCGTTCGACGCGGTGGTGATGGCCGGCTACGGGGAGCACGGGCGGGAGGGCATGCGCCAGGCGGTGCGACAGCCCGTCGTGGACATCACCGAGGCCTCGGCGTATGTCGCGTGCCTCGTCGGACGTCGGTTCGGGGTCGTCACAACGGTGTCGAGCGCCATCGCCGGCATCGAGGACAGTCTGCGGAGTGCGGGCGTGCACGACCGGTGCGCCGGGATCGTCGCCAGCGATGTCGCGGTCTCGCACATCGCCGACGAGCCCGAGAGCACGAGGTCCGAGCTGCTGCGGGCCGCGCGTGCCGTCGTCGCACGGGGCGCGGACGTGGTGGTGCTGGGCTGCGCGGGATTCGCCGGGCTCGACGACGAGCTCGAGAGTGCGCTGGGGATCCCCGTCATCGATGGGGTGGCCAGCGGCGTGGCCCTGGCCGAGTCGCTCGTCGCCCTCGGCAAGCGCACCAGCAAGGCAGGGCCCTATGCGCCACCGGACGGGACGAAGCCGTGGCTCGGTGCGCGCCCGGGCAGGTTGGGCGAGCTCCTCCCCCGCACGGCCCCGTGACCCGATCTTCGAACTGATTCTCCATAGCTCTTGACTTATATAAGTCAAGGGGCAATTATGGATGCCATGCACGCACTCGACATCCTCGGCGATCCGGTTCGCCGGCGGATCCTCGAACTCCTGGCGGAGGGCGAGCGCAGCGCCGGCGAGATCGGCGACGACGTGCAGCGCGAGTTCGGCATCTCCCAGCCCGCCGTCTCACAGCACCTGCGCGTGCTGCGGGAGTCGGGCTTCGCGACCGTGCGCCCCGAAGGCGTCCGCCGGCTCTACACGATCGCGCCCGAACCTCTCGAGAACGCGGCGGCGTGGTTCGACCCGTTCCGGCGCTTCTGGCAGCCCCACCTCGACGCACTCGGCACCGAGCTCGCACGGGGGCGCCGCCAACGGCGGCTCGCGGCCGAGGAGGAGCAGCAGACGGATGCCGAGCCCGATGAATCCGACACGACCGACCCCCAGGAGGAATGACATGGTCGACGTACAGCACCAGCTCGACGCGGTGACCCGCGAGATCGCGAGCGAAGAGATCGACGGCTTCCCGGCGCGTGTGCAGACGCTCGCGCAGACGTATCCGTCCCCCATCGACGACGTCTGGGACGCCGTCACCACCACAGAGCGCATCGCACGCTGGTTCCAGCCGATCACGGGCGATCTGATCGTCGGCGGCCGCTACCAGATCGAGGGCAACGCAGGCGGCGAGATCCAGGAGTGCGCGCCGCCGGCGAACGGCTCGGCGCACTTCAAGGCCACCTGGGAGTACGGCGGCGGCGTGACCTGGCTCACGGTGCGACTGACGGCCGAGGGCGAGGACGCCACGCGGTTCGAACTCGAGCACGTCGCACGCACCGACGACGTCCCCGCCGAGTTCTGGGACGTGTACGGCCCCGGCGCCACGGGCGTCGGGTGGGACGGCGGCCTTCTCGGCCTCGGCCTCCACCTCACCGGCGGCGACGGCCCGTCGCCGCAAGAGGCCGAGGCGTGGGCGTTCACCGACGAGGGCAGGTCCTTCTACCGGGGCGCCGCCGATGCCTGGGGCACCGCCCACGCCGCCGACGGCACCGACCCTGCGGCGGCCGCCCGCGCTGCCGACAACACCTACGCGTTCTACACCGGAGAGCCGGCCCCCGCCACGGCCGAGGAGTGAGGCGAGCGCCCCGCACGCTCGGGAGGTGACGGATGCCGCGGCCCGCGGCATCCGTCACCGATCGGCCCGTTCACCACGACGGCGACCGGTCTATCCTCGGAGTGCGGGGACGCAGGGGCTCCCGCAGGACGTGGGAGGCTTCCGACATGACCCTCTTCGACGGCATCGAGGCGCGCAGCGTGGAGACGCCGGGACTGGCCGTCAATGTGCTCGAGCGCGCGGGCGACGACCCCGCGACCCCGCCGGAGCGAACCGTGGTGCTGATCCACGGCAACGTCTCGTCGGCGCTGTTCTGGCAGGAGCTGATGCTCGATCTGCCCACCGACCTGCGGGTCATCGCGATCGACCTGCGCGGCTACGGCGGCACCGAGCACGCACCCATCGACGCCACGCGCGGCGTGCGCGACTTCAGCGACGACGTCGCCGCCACGCTGCAGGCGCTCGACATCCCGACCGCGCATCTCGTCGGTTGGTCGATGGGCGCCGGCGTCGTCCTGCAGTACGCGCTCGATCACCCTGCGCTGAGCCTCACCCTGGAATCCCCGGTCTCGCCGTACGGCTTCGGCGGAACCCGTCGCGATGGGACGCGCCTCACCGACGACGATGCGGGCTGCGGCGGCGGGACGGTGAACCCCGACTTCGTGCAGCGCCTGATCGACCACGACACGACGGCCGACGCGCCGACGTCGCCCCGGAGCGTCTTCCGGTCGGGGTATGTCGCTCAGGGATACCAGAGCGAGCACGAGGACGTGTGGGTCGAGTCGATGCTGACGACGTCGACCGCCACCGGCAACTATCCGGGCGATGCGGTGGCCAGCGAGAACTGGCCCGGGTTCGCCGCGGGCCGCATCGGCGTGGTGAACACGATGGCGCCGGGGCATTTCGATGTGTCGGCGATCGTCGACCTGCCGGCGAAGCCGCCCATCCTCTGGATCCACGGCACCCTCGACCCGATCATCTCGGACGTGTCGCTCTACGACTACAACAACCTCGGCAAGCTCGGCATCGTGCCGGACTGGCCCGGTGACGAGGTCGCTCCCCCGCAGCCGATGGTGTCGCAGACGCGCGACGTCCTTGCACGCTACGCGGATGCCGGCGGCGAGGTGACCGAGAGCAGCCTCGAAGGCGTCGGCCACACGCCGCACCTCGAGCGGCCCGCCGAGTTCCGCCACGCGCTGCTCGAGGTCATCGGCTACGTCGGTCGCCGCCACGACCCCGCACCCCCGACCGAGGCGATCATCCTCCGCTCGTCCGACTGACACCGCCAGCCGCATTGCACGCGTGCGGCGGACGCGACGCACGCGGCGCACGAGCAGTGCCGCGGCATCCGTAGACTCGTCGGCATGAGTGCTTCCGGTGGCAGCAAGGCGATCCTTGCGGCGTTTCTGGCCAACATGGGCATCGCCCTGGCGAAGTTCATCGCCTGGTTCCTGTCGGGCTCGGCTTCGATGCTCGCCGAGGCGATCCACTCGGTCGCCGACTCGGGAAACCAGCTGCTCCTGATGCTCGGCGGGCGCAAGGCCAAGAAGATGGCCGACCGCGAGCACCCCTTCGGCTACGGCCGCGAGCGATACGTCTACGCGTTCGTCGTCTCGATCATCCTGTTCTCGGTCGGCGGCCTGTTCGCCATCTACGAGGGCGTCGAGAAGCTCACCCACCCGCACGAGCTGGATGAGAGGTGGTGGTGGCTGCCGATCGTCGTGCTCGTCGTCGCCATCGGCCTCGAGTCGTTCTCGCTGCGCACCGCCGTGCGCGAGAGCAATCACGTGCGCGCCCGCGGCCAGTCGTGGGTGTCGTTCGTCCGCCACGCGAAGGCGCCCGAGCTTCCCGTCGTCCTCCTCGAAGACATCGGCGCACTCATCGGCCTGGTGTTCGCGCTCTTCGGCGTCGGCCTCACCGTGATCACCGGCAACCCGCTCTTCGACGCGCTCGGCACGCTGATGATCGGCACGCTGCTGATCCTCATCGCCATCGTCCTCGGCATCGAGACGAAGAGCCTCCTCGTCGGCGAGGGCGCGACGGATGCCGATCACCAGCGCATCGTGGCCGCCATCACCAGCGGGCCCGAGGTCGAGAACGTCATCCACATCAAGACGCTCTACCTGGGCCCGGACGAGCTCCTCGTCGCGGCGAAGCTCGGCTTCGCGGCGGACGCCCCGCTCGTGCGCATCGCCGCAGACATCGACAAGGTCGAAGCGCGGGTGCGGGAGGCGGTGCCGTCGGCCCGGGTGATCTACCTCGAGCCCGACATCTACCGGCCGGACTCCGACCCCGCGCCGCCGACGTCGCAGTTCGTCATCCGTTCGACCGACTGACCTTCCACCCTCTCGAGGGGTTCCGCCGCTGCGAGGATCGTGAAGGACCTCCCGACCGCGGCCCTTCACGCCGCCCGCGAGACAGACACGGGGATCGATCATCGAGTACTGCATCTTCACCGAGCCTCAGCTGGGGTCCACCTACGCCGACGAGCTGGCCTATGCCCAGACGGCGGAGCGCCTCGGCTTCACCGGCTACTTCCGCTCGGACCACTACCTGAGCGGGATGGGCGACGGTCTCCCCGGACCGACGGACGCCTGGACCACGCTGGCGGGCCTCGCCCGCGAGACCTCGCGCATCCGGATCGGCACGCTCGTCTCGCCCGTCACCTTCCGGCATCCCGGTTCGCTCGCGATCCAGGTCGCCCAGGTCGACGCGATGTCGGGCGGACGTGTCGAGCTCGGGCTGGGAGCCGGGTGGTTCGAGCGCGAGCACCAGGCCTACGGCATCCCGTTCCCCGCCAAGCGGTTCGATCTCCTCGAGGAGCAGCTCGAGATCGTGACCGGTCTCTGGGCGACGCCCGTCGGCGAGGCGTACAGCTTCAGCGGTGCGAACTACCGCTTGACCGAGGCGCCGGCCCTGCCGAAGCCGGTGCAGCAGCCCGTGCCCGTGATCATCGGCGGCGGTGGCCCCCGGCGCACCCCTGACCTCGTCGCGCGCTTCGCCCGCGAGTACAACATCGGCTTCCCCGAAGACCACCAGATCCCGGAGCGCATCGACAACCTGCGCGCCGCGTGCGAGCGCATCGGCCGAGACCCGGCAACGGTGCGGCTGTCGATCGCGATGTCGACCTTCGCGGGGCGCGACGACGCCGAGATCGCCGAGCGCGCCAGGCGGATCGGAAAGACGCTCGCCGACGTGCGGGACGGCACGAACATCGTGGGCGACGCCGCCGAGATCGGCGAGCGCATCGCGCTCTACCGGTCGTTCGGCATCGAGCGGGTCTACTTCCAGCTCCTCGACCTGCAGGACGTCGCGCACGTCGAGTACCTCGGCACCGAGGTGCTGCCGCACCTCCCCCGCTGATCCGTCCTCCGGTTCGGAATCGCGAAAGGGTATGGTTCCGCAGCGTCGCGCGTGCGGAGACATACCCTTTCGCGCATCCGGGAGAACCGGGCGAACCAGGGCGTCAGACGGGCAGGCGGTACGACGGCAGCCCGCGGCGGCGGATGAGCCACTCCGCGAACACGAGGTTCGGCAGCCAGGCGACGAACGGCACCGCGGCGTAGGCGTTCTCGAAGTCCGGCGTCTGCCCGAACAGGAGCGGGGCGAACACCAGCAGCGGCAGCCAGATCCGCAGCGTCACGGCAGAGTACGTCAGGGCGTAGTTGCGGATCATCCACGCCCGGTGAGTGGGCACATCGCCGCGCCGGATCGCGCGGTATGCACGCCATCCCGTCACGAGCCAGAGCACCGCGAGCGTGCTGAAGCCGAAGAACCCGACGAAGCCGGCGCTGCTCGTCGGCGCGATCACGAGACCGCCGAGGCTGCCGACGGCGACGCCGACGAGGTACACGCGCCCGATCCACCGGTGCACGCGTGGCGCACGGGCGCGCAGGCCGCGCCAGAACTGCAGCGCCCCGAGCGCGAGCGCCGTCGCGCCGCCGGCGATGTGCAGGTAGAGCGCCGCCTGGATGAACGGCGGCTTCCCGACGTAGTCCGCGGCGAGCCCGGGGCTGTCGGCGAGCGTCTCGAGCGAGGCCGTGAAGTACGGGACGGCGGCATACGCGACGATCGCGATCGCCGTCAGCAGGACGAACGTCCAGCCGATGCGGGAGCGGATGCCGCCCGGCCGCGCGACGGCCGGTGCAGTGCGGACGGGTTCGATGAGGCGGGTCACGTGCGTCACGCTAGGCCCGCACGGGCGGGCCGCAGCAGGGTGCTGGCCCCCCGCATCCGGCGGCGGCTGACCCCCGGTTCTCGGATACGCGAAGGGGTGGACCTCCACACGCGCCGCGTCGGAGATATGCCCTTTCGCGGTTCCTGAGGGGCGGGTCAGCGGCGGGCGTCGAAGAAGGCGCGCAGGAGAGCGGATGCCTCGGCCTCGCGCACGCCCGCGACGACCTCGGCCCGATGGGGCAGGCGCCGGTCGCGCACCACGTCGTACACCGAGCCCGCCGCGCCGGCCTTCTCGTCCCAGGCGCCGAAGACGAGCCGCGAGACGCGCGACTGCAGCACGGCGCCGGCGCACATGACGCACGGCTCCAGCGTGACCACGAGCGTGCAGCCCTCGAGGTTCCAGGCGCCGCGCGCCGCGGCCGCCTCCCGCAGCGCCACCACTTCGGCGTGCGCCGTGGGGTCGTGCTCGAGCTCGCGGAGGTTGCGCCCCTCGGCGATCACCGTGCCCGCGGCATCCGTCACCACCGCACCGACCGGCACGTCGCCCGCCCGCCCCGCGTCGGCGGCGAGCGCGAGCGCTCGGTCCATCGCGGCGAGATCGGCGGGATCGAGGTTCACAGCATGAGGCTATCCCGACCGATCCCCGCCCAGGTCTGCCTGCGGAAACACGGGCCGGTGACGCGACGCGCCGGGCTGCCGGCATCCCTCACCCGGGTGTCGCCGTGACCCGCCAGTCTTTTCGCTCGGGCAACCCGCCCCGGGTTCGGCGGCGGTGACGGACTAACCTGTCACTATGCGCCTGCACGTCGCCGACCACCCGCTCATCACCCACAAGCTCACGGTGCTGCGCGACCAGCGCACCTCATCGCCCGTGTTCCGTCAGCTCACCGAGGAGCTCGTCACGCTCCTCGCGTACGAGGCGACACGCAACGTCCGCGTGGCGCCGATCGAGATCCAGACGCCCGTCACCACCACGACCGGCGTGAAGATCAGCGAGCCGCGGCCGCTCGTCGTGCCCATCCTGCGCGCCGGCCTCGGCATGCTCGAAGGCATGGTCAAGCTCATCCCGACCGCCGAGGTGGGCTTTCTCGGCATGGTGCGCGACCACGAGACGCTCGAGCCGTCGACCTACGCCGAGCGCCTGCCCGACGACCTGAGCGACCGCCAGTGCTTCGTGCTCGATCCCATGCTGGCGACCGGCGGCTCGCTCGGCGCCGCCATCGAGTTCCTGTTCCAGCGCGGCGCACAGGACGTCACCGCGATCTGCATCCTCGGCGCCCCCGAGGGCGTCGCCGCGATCGAGAAGCAGGTCGACGGTCGCGATGTGACCCTCGTGCTCGGTGCGATGGACGAGCGGCTCAACGAGCACGGCTACATCGTGCCCGGGCTCGGCGACGCCGGCGACCGGCTGTACGGCACCGTCTGAGCAGAGGCTCGGCCCACACGGCCGGAGCCTTCCCCCGACGCGTCAACGGACCGGCAATGCCCGCACCGGCGGAGACCGCGGCGGCAGCGACCCGTGCCGACAGCGACCTCTTGCGGCAGCCCGGCGGAGCGCCCGACGACCTCGACCACCGAGTCAGACGATCGGCACGCGGCGGACGTCCGAACCGACGACGGCCTCGGCGACCGGAGAGGCTGCCGCACCCCGCCCCACCACGGCGATCGGAGTGAACGGGCGTCCGTTGAACCGTGTCGCCGTGACCGTGGTGTAGGCGCCCATCGTGGGGCTGACGAGCAGGTCGCCGACGTGCAGCTCGGGCAGCAGGACTTCGCGTGCGATCACGTCCGACGAGTCGCAGGTCGGTCCGGCGAGCGTCGCCCAGCGGTGGTCGCCGGCGTGCGCGCCGGCGGAGAGCCGGCCCGTCCAGGGATCCGTGCTGGTCAGATCACGGGCCGCGAACACGAGCGGATGCACGTCTTCGGTGAGCACGTTCGAGTACGAGCCGTAGAGGCCGTCGTCCAGGTAGTACCACCGTCCGTCACCACGCTCGGCGATGCCGACCACACTCGTGACGAGTGTCATCGCGTCGGCCACCATCACCCGGCCGGGCTCGGCGATGATGTCGAGCCGGCGCGCGTGCGGGGCGAGCACGGGCCGCAGCACCGCGGCGATGTCGTCGATGGCGGCTGATTCCGCGTCGTACGAGGCCGGAAAGCCTCCGCCGATGTCGAGCGTGTCGAACTGCACGTTGCAGCGCCGCTCCAGGATGCCCATGAGCTCGAGCGTGTCGGCGGCGGCGGATGCGAACCGGCCCGGGTCGTCGAGCTGGCTGCCGACGTGATAGCTGAACCCGGCCACGGTCACGCCGGCGGCGAGCGCGCTCTCGACAAGGCGCGCGGCCTCGAACGGTCCTACGCCGAACTTCGCGGACAGGTCGCTCTTGGCGTGCGGGCTGCGGTACGCCAGCCGCACCAGCAGCCGCGTGTCGAGCGGCGCACCCCGGAACTTGTCGATCTCGACGGCGTTGTCGACCACGAACGTGCGCACCCCGGCGGCGAGCGCCTCGGCGATCTCGGCGGGCTTCTTGATCGGATGCGTGTGGATGATCCGCGACGTGTCGACGCCGCGGCGGGTCAGCATCTCGAGCTCCTCGCCGGTGGCGATGTCGAACCCGCACCCGGCGTCGTCGAGAACGTCGAGCACGGCGTCGTGCGCGAGCGCCTTGACCGCGTAGTGGAACCCCACGAACGGGAGGGCCTCGCGCAGCCGCCGATACTGGCGGCGGACCCGCTCCGGCTCGAGCAGCAGGAGAGGCGTACCGTGCCGGGCGACCGCGGCGCGCGCGGCCGCCGACGACAGGAGAGCGGATGCCTCGGCCCGCCGCCGATCGCCGAAGGCGGGCGTCGTGCGTGGCTCGCGCCGCAGCGCGGAGAGGTTCATGTCAGCGCCCCCGTCGCCCGGCGGGTGCGACGTCCGTCGCGCAACCCGGTGCGAGCGGTGATCGTGAACGCCCCGGCGGCCACGGCATAGAAGACGATGTCGGCGGCGACCTTGCCGAGGAGCATCCCCCAGACCGGATCCGGGACGAGCCAGATGCCGAGCAGGAGCGCCGCTGGTCGCACGAGCAAGGTGTCGAGCACCTCGGCCGCGCCGAATTCGGCGACCAGGAGCACGCCGGTCTTCCCGAGGGCCCGGCGTCGCGTCGCGGTGACCGGCACGATCTCGAGGTAGATCGTGACCGCGAGCACCGCATAGAAGCCGGCGATCTCGCCCAGAAGCGCCGCCAGAGCGATGAGCGGCGCCGCATCGGTCCACAGGGTGGCGAGGAGACCCGCAACCACCATCGCAACGGTGCCGCTGATCTCGGCCGGCAGGTAGCGGGCGATCCAGAACAGCACCCCGCGGCGGGACTGCGCGGCCACGCGTGCCGCCGGATCCGTCGCGTGGGGCGCGGGTGCGATCGCTGCCGTCGCGGCCGGCCCGTCGATCGTGGTCATGGCGTCCCCCTCCGTCTGACAGAGGAGGATGCGTCGGCGATGATACGGGACGGTACGGTCGCGACAGCGCCGCACATGGAGACGGCGCGACACCCGCCCCTCGCCGAACGGATGTCGCGCCTGCACGCCTTCTGGCGCTCGGTAAGGCTACGTGGAGTCGGATTCAGACCCCAAAGGGGTTGACATGCTGCGCGCGGCGGACTACTCGCGCCCGAGACCGCCGACGACCCCTGAATCGAGTGGTCAGTCGCCCAGCGGCGGGTCCTGCGGATTGCGGCGTCCGGTCTCGCGCTCCCAGAACTCCAGCTGCTGGGTGAGGGCCTTGGCCAGCTCGAACACCTGGTCCGGCGGGATGCGGATGCGGCTCACCACCCGCGCCGGCACCACGGTGTGACGCTGGCCGGTCTCGGCGTCGACCTGCTCGCGCGGCGGCTGCGCGAGGGTGAGGAAGTCCATCACGAACACCGTCGGCGTGTGCCAGACGTTCGCGAAATCGGCATAGGCACCGCCGATGAGCTCGGGTGGGAGGTCGATCTCGAACTGCTGCGATGCATCGTCGGCCATGCGGGCTCCTGTTCGGGCGGCGTCTCGCGCGGTGGCCCGCGTGAGAGTCTCGGGCTGTCGTGTGCGACGTGTGCGCGAGTCTACGCGGCGCTCAGCCGCGACCGACGAGCCGCGCGAACCCGCTGAGCCGCGCCACCCCCTCCGGGCGTGTACGGCAGGTCGTCGAGGAGCCCCGGCGAGTACACCAGGAACGCGGTGTGCATCGCGCGCGAGATCGCGACGTTCAGGCGGTTGCGCAGGAGCAGGAACTCGAGCCCACGTGGCGCGTCGCGTCCGCTCGATGCCGCGAGCGACACGATCGCGACAGCCGCCTCCTTGCCCTGGAACTTGTCGACGGTGCCGACGGGAACGTCGGGGAACCCTGCGGCGGCGAGCGCCGCCTCGACCGCCACCTGCTGGGCGTTGTACGGAGTGACGACGATGAGGTCGGACTGCTCGAGCGGCCTCGGCGGCAACGCGACCGATGCGCCGTCGCTGTCGTCGGTTGCGGCATCCGTCCATTCCCGGCCGATCAGATCCGTCACCAGCCGCGCGACCTCGGCCGCCTCTTCGAGCGACTGGGTCGCGTTGCCGTGATGGCGCAGCGCGATCGGGACGAGCCCGGGACGGATGCCGTCGAGCCGGCGCAGCGCCGTCGACGGGTGTGCCGCGAGCTCGCCGCGGTACGAGAGCGTCGACACCGGCGCGGCCACCTCGGGCCGCATCCGCCGGGTCTCTGCGAGGAAGTAGCCGTACTCGGGCGGGATGACGTCGGCGCCGTCCATGACCCAGCCGAGCGCCGACGTGTCGACGGGTGCGGGGTGCGTCCCCTGGCTCACCTGCGGCAGCTGCTGCGGGTCGCCGAGCAGCAGCAGGCGCGGTGCGGCGAGCGACACGGCGATGGTCGACGCGAGCGAGAACTGCCCGGCCTCGTCGACGACGAGCAGGTCGAGGCTGCCGCGCGGGACGCGGCCCTCGTGGCTGAAGTCCCACGCGGTGCCGCCGATGACGAATCCGGATGCCTCGTGCTCGGCCGTGAACGCGGCGACGCCGTTCTTCGGCAGCACGGTGAACGCATGGGCGGCCGACGGGTCCTTCGGGGCCTTGCCCACCTGCGACGCGGGGACCCCCGCGTCGATCACGCGCTCGAGGAGGTGCTCGATCGTCGCGTGTCCCTGCGCGACGACGCCGACCTTGTAGCCGTGATCCCGCACGAGCCGTGCGATCACGTGAGAGCCGACGTAGGTCTTGCCGGTGCCCGGAGGGCCCTGCACGGCGAGGTAGCTGCGGTCGAGCGCGCGCACCGCGCGGGCGATGGCGTCGACGGCGTCGTCCCCGGCGACGGGCAGCGTGCTCCCCTCCGGCCGCGGTGCCGCGACGGCATCGAGCACCGGATGCAGCATGCGGGGCGGGCGGCGGCACAGGATGTCGGTGGCGGGGTCGGCCGGAAGCTCCGGCGCGGCGTCGATGACGGCATCCGCCCACGCGTCGATGGCCGCCTGCTGGTTGCCCGCCGCGGGCGGCGCCTGGGGCGTGAGCGCCAGAGGCAGCCGGTCCCAGGTTTCACCGTTGACCGCTGTCTCTTCGATCACGGCGCCGTCGTCGAGCACCTCGAGCACGGTGACCGAACGGTAGGAGTGAATCCATCGGGGCGACGCATCGAATTCGTACGGGGCCGGCAGCTCGTACAGCGCGAACGGGTTCGTCCCCTCGCTGAGGCGGGTTCCGGGCGCGACGTCGCCGCGCAGCTCGACGACACGACGCTCACCGCCTCTGCCGCTCTCGGGGAAGTGCCAGTCCTCGCGGACACGGCTGCGCGCCGCATCGATCGCGACCACGTCGCGTGTCTCGTCCCAGAGCGAGACCGGCTCGCGCAGCCGCAGGAAATGGGTCGCCCAGAAAGACTTCGCCTCTCGCGGGTAGTAGTCGATCGCGGCCGCGCCGAGGCGCAGTGTCCGACCGGGCACCGAGTCTTCGGGGTGCTGCAGCGCCAGCCCATCGAGGACGGTCGCACGGGCCGACGGCTCGTAGGCCCGCTCATCGGGCTCGGGGTTCGGCGAGGGCACGAGGGCGGCTTCGCGGGCACGGTCGACGAGCCAGTCGCGGAGGCGCCGCGTCGACACGCAGTCGTAGCGGTTGTAGTCGGCGAGGTCGTCGAGCACGAGTGCCGCCTCAGCCACGGCACCGTCGGCCTCGAGGGCGCGGGCCTCGACGTAGCGGACGATCGAGTCGTCGCCCTTCTGCACGTCGCTCGTGCGCACCTCGTCGCCCATGTAGAGCGGCTCGAGCTTCTTGATCGAGTACGAGCGCGATCCGACGCGCAGCGCGCGTCGCACGATCGGGTACAGGTCGACGAACACGCCGTCGCGCAGCAGCCGGTCGACGTCGGCCTCGCGCACCCCGTGCCGTGCCGCCATCGCGAGCAGATGCGTCGGCTCGTACGGCGCGTAGTGGTAGATGTGCATGCCGGGGAACTGCTGCCGTCGCAGGTTCACGATGTCGAGGAACGTCTCGAGCGCGCGCTTCTCGTCGGCGAAGGAGTGCGCCCACAGCGCGGTGTACTGCTCGCGCGTGTCGACCCAGCCGAAGAGGTAGTCGATGCCCCACTGCGTCGGCTCGCCCGGCACGGGCGGCTCGGTGTGCAGCGGGTCGCCCTCGAAGTCGAAGAACAGATCGCCGTGATCGGGCCGGGGCAGCGCACCCAGCGCCTGCGGCGCCACCACCTCGAACACCGGGATCGGCGGCGCCTCGATCGGCGGTGACGCCTCGGCGAGGAGCACCGCGAGCCTGCCGTCTGCGACGGCGGTGTGCGCACCGGCGCCCTCGACCCGCGCCGTGCCGTCGGGCGCGATCGCCGCGTCGACGGTCACCGCGTGCCGGACGGCGGCCGGCTTCGGAGCCACGAGCGGCGGTGTGCCCGCCGGGCTCTCGAGCTGCAGGCGGGCCTGTGTGCGCAGCGAGGCGAAGACATCGGGGTTCATCCCCGCCGGCCCCGCAGGCGCCTGTGCGAGCTGCTCGATCGTGTCGATGCCGGCGGCCCGCAGCCGCTCGCGCTGCACCGGTCGCATGCCGGCCACGAGGAGCAGGTCACGGGATGCCACGACCTCCGCATCGCACGTCGCACAGCGCCCGCAGGCGACGACGCCGAGCTCGCCGCGCGGGTCGCCCCACGCGATCGGCGCGCCCGAGGCGCCCGACTCGAGGCGCCGGTCGGCGATCAGCGCGGCCAGCCGCTCGCGCCGCAGCCGGAAGACCGGAAGGAGATCGTCGACCTCGTGCTCGCTGACGCTGCCGTCGCCGAGGAGCAGCTGCACGCGGTGCGAGCGGGGCACACCCAGCCGGTCGAGCTGGTCGACGTAGGCAGCGAGCTGCATGAGGGCGGTGACGCGGGCGTGGCGTGCGAGCTTCGTGTCCTGCACGATCCACGGCCGGTCCGCTCCCGCGGACCCGCCGGCGCGAGTCTAAGTCGCGCACGAGGAAGTCGGCGAACCCCACGAACGAGTCGGTCGCGAACGCCGCCTGGTAGACGACCTCTGCGTCGGAGGCGAGTGCCGCGTTCGTCCGAGCGACCGCATCGGCGAGGGCGGCGGCATCCGACGATCTCACCTCAGGGATCTGTGCCACCCGGTCGCCGTACCGCGCGACGTAGTCGGCGAGCACATTGCGCTCATGCACGGTGCCGAGGCGCCCCGCGCGCTCCAGGGTGAGGTCTTCGGGCTCTTCGACCGCCACGACACGCCCGAGCCGCGCGTCGATCGCACGCAGCCAGGCGAATTCGCATTCGGCGGCCGCCTTGAGATCGCTCGCGCTCCAGACGATCCGGCCCTCGTCCTCGATGTATCGCATGCACTCCCCTTCCTTGAAGACCCTAGCCGCGGCATCCGACACGTCTCCGCGCTCTGCGCCGTCTCCGGGTCCCCCGGAGACGAAGCCCGGCGTGGTGCGCAATCCCGCGGGAATGCCGGAGGCACCTGCCAGACTGGAGCGCATGAGCCTGCCCTTCGAGAGCGCGTATCGGCACGGGTTCGCCCGGGTCGCGGCGTGCACGATCCCGGTCTCGATCGCCGACCCCGCCGCCAACGCCGAGGCCGTCCTCGCCGCCGCGCGGGAGTGCGATGCGGATGCCGTGGCCGTCGCGGTCTTCCCCGAGCTGTGCCTCACCGGCTACGCCATCGACGACCTCGTGATGCAGGACCCGGTGCTCGACGCGGTGGTCGCGGCGGTCGAGCGGCTGGTCGAGGCATCCGCGGATCTTCTGCCGGTGCTCGTCGTCGGCGCGCCGCTGCGCCACCGCAACCGCCTCTACAACTGCGCGCTCGTGATCCACCGCGGCGAGCTGCTGGGCGTCGCGCCGAAGTCGTACCTGCCCACGTACCGCGAGTTCTATGAGCGGCGCTGGTACGCGGCGGGCGACGACCAGGGCGACCAGGACATCCGGGTGGGCGCGCTCGAGGCGCCCTTCGGGCCCGACCTGCTGTTCGAGGCGCTCGACATCCCCGGCCTCGTCGTGCACGCCGAGGTGTGCGAAGACGTCTGGGTGCCCATCCCGCCGTCGTCGCGCGCCGCGCTGGCGGGTGCGACCGTGCTGCTCAACCTCAGCGGCAGCCCGATCACGATCGCCCGAGCCGAAGACCGGAAGGACCTGTGCAAGTCGCAGTCGCTGCGGTGCCTCGCCGCCTACGCCTACGCCGCGGCCGGCAGCGGCGAGTCCACGAACGACGTCTCGTGGGACGGCCAGACCATGATCTACGAGGGCGGCAACCTGCTCGTCGAGACCGAGCGCTTCCCCGACGGGCCGCGCCGCTCGGTCGCCGACGTCGACCTCGACCGCCTGCGCCAGGACCGCCTGCGCCAGGGCACGTTCGACGACAACCGACGCACGACGCACGCGGATGCCGCCTTCCGCACCGTGCACTTCCGCCTCGACCCGCCGGCGACCGACGTGGGCCTGCGCCGCACCCTCGACCGCTTCCCGTTCGTGCCCGACGACCCGGAGCGCCTGGCGCTGGACTGCTACGAGGCCTTCAACATCCAGGTGTCGGGTCTCGTGCAGCGCATGCGCGCCATCGGCGGGCCGAAGCCGGTGATCGGCGTGAGCGGCGGGCTCGACTCGACCCACGCGCTGCTGGTGGTGGCACGCGCCATGGACCTCATGGGTCGCCCGCGCAGCGACATCCTCGCCTACACGATGCCCGGGTTCGCGACGAGCGAGCACACCAAGTCGAATGCGATCGCCCTCGCCGAGGCGGTCGGTGCGTCGATCGAGACGATCGACATCCGCCCGCTGGCCATCGAGATGCTCGAGCGCCTGGACCACCCGTTCGCCGACGGCGAGCCGGTGCACGACATCACGTTCGAGAACGTGCAGGCGGGCCTTCGCACCGACTACCTCTTCCGCCTGGCCAACCACCACGGCGGCATGGTGATCGGCACGTCGGATCTCTCGGAGCTGGCGCTCGGCTGGGCCACATACGGCGTCGGCGATCACATGAGCCACTACGCGGTCAACACCGGCGTGCCGAAGACGCTCATCCAGCACGTCATCCGCTGGGTGATCTCGCATCGCGGGGACGAGGGCGGCTCCACCGAGCTCAGCGACCGCGCCCGCGAAGTGCTGCAGTCGGTGCTCGACACCGAGATCTCGCCCGAGCTGGTTCCCGCCGGCCAGGACGGCAAGATCCAGTCGACCGAGGACCGCATCGGGCCGTACGCCCTGCACGACTTCACGCTCTACCACGTGCTCCGGTTCGGCTTCCGCCCATCGAAGATCGCGTACCTCGCCGCGCACGCATGGGGCGATCCCGAGGTCGGCGCGTGGCCCCCCGGGTTCCCCGACGAGGACCGCTACGCCTACGACCTGCCCACGGTCGCGAAGTGGCTGCGGGTGTTCCTCCAGCGCTACTTCGCGTTCGCGCAGTTCAAGCGCTCGGCGATCCCGAACGGCCCGAAGGTGTCGCCGGCGGGCTCGCTGTCGCCGCGGGGCGACTGGCGTGCGCCGTCCGACGGCAACGCCCGCGTGTGGCTCGCCGAACTCGAAGCCGCGCTTCCCGAGCTCGTCGGGGGCTGAGTCGGGGATGCCTCGGCCCGAGGCATCCGCCACCGCCTGGACGGCCTGTCGCCAGATCAGGTGATGTCACGAAGGCCGGACGTTTTGGGCCGATCGTCCTGCCCCGGTGAGATCACCTGATCTCGTAACGGCGGCAGGGCCACCGGGTCAGCCGGCCGGCGGGGTGTAGGCGAGCGTGATGACCCAGCTGTCGCGCGAGAGGTCGGCCAGCTGGTAGAACACCTTCCGGTCGGGGATCCACCCCTTGGTGAGCGGGGTGTCGAGGCGCACGTGGTCGGCGGCGACACGCGCTCCCCGGCCGTCGGCGTCGCGCACCGCCTGCACCCGTGTCCAGTGCGCGATGAGCTTGCCGAGGTCGCTCTCGTCGAGCAGGTGCGAGTGGCGCTTCATCAGGTGCAGTTCGGCGTCGTCGGGGTGCGCGTCGCGCAGGTCGAGCCCGAGCGCCACCTCGGGATCGCTGACGGCGACGACGGTGGCGGCGCGGAAGTTGACGTTGCGGATCTTCAGCGGCAGCTCGGCGCCGCCCACCTCGGCGATGAGCTGGGTGTGGAAGCCGAACGTCCGGGGCGCCTCGCGCTCGACGCGGACGGCCTTCGGCTCGACGCCCAGCTTCGCGGAGACGATCTCCTTCGCGAGCAGGCGCTTGCGGTCGTGGTCCGGGAGCTTCGGATCCCAGCCCAACCGCGCCGTGATGCCGGCCGGAGTCTCGAGAAGCACCGATTGCATGACCCACCTCATTCTCCGCGGCCCGTCCGCACCTCCATCCTGTCCCGCAGCCGGGCGGGCAGGAAGATCGCCACGCGCGCACCTCGTCGCTCCCGCGCCAAAAGCATGCTCGGTCACCGCGACACGCCGGAAACGGATGCCGCGACCCGGCGTGTCACGTCTCCGGCCCGACTTCTCGCAGGCCCGCCCCACACCCCGGCGTGTCACGTCTCCGACCCGACGTCTCGCGACCCGTCCCACGCCCCGCGTGCGTCAGATCGCCGACGGGCGGCGGCGGCCGAGATCACCGTCAAGCCCCTGTCGGTCCGGATGCCGGGTGGAAAGGATGAGGCCATGGCCAGACGAGCGGTCGTGGCGGGCATCGGTCCCGACAGTCGCTTCGCCCTGCCGCGCACTCCGCGCACGACGAGCAGGCTGCCGGGCTCCGGCGGTGGGGTCACGGGACACGTGAGGCAGGGACCGTGAACGGTTTCGCCGCCGTCGACTTCGAGTTCGCGCGCCAGGTGCTCCAGCGGGGCATCGCGGCCCTGTTCGTGGTCGCGTTCGTGTCGACGCTGAACCAGTTCCGGCCCCTTCTCGGCGAGCACGGGCTGCTTCCCGCGACCGACCTGCTCGCCTGGGCGCGCTCCTCGAAGCGCGGGCGGCGGCTGCTGCATCCGACCCTGTTCCGCCACGTGCGGTACACCGACCGGCGGCTCGTCGCGCTGTGCGCGGCCGGCATCGTGGTGGCGACGGCGCTGGTGATCGGCATCCCGCAACTCGGTCCGCCGTGGGTGCCGATGCTGTGCTTCCTCGCGCTGTGGCTCGGCTACATGTCGATCACGAGCATCGGCCAGACCTTCTACGGGTTCGGCTGGGAGATGCTGCTGCTCGAAGCGGGCTTCCTCGCGGCGTTCCTCGGCTCGGACTCGCAGCCGCCGCCCACCGTCGTGATCGTGCTCTTCTGGTGGCTCGTGTTCCGTCTGGAGTTCGGCGCGGGCATGATCAAGATCCGCGGCGGCCGCGAGTGGCGCGACCTCACGGCCCTCATGTACCACCACGAGACGCAGCCGATGCCCGGCCCGCTCAGCCGCCAGGCCCACCTGCTCCCGGCCTGGTTCCACCGCGGCGAGGTCGTGGGCAACCACTTCGCACAGCTCGTCGTGCCGTGGTTCCTGTTCGCGCCGCTGCTCGGCCTGTGGGTGCCCGGTCCGGTGCCCGCGATCGTCGGTGCGGTCGCGGCGGCGATCGTGATCGCGACGCAGCTGTGGCTCATCGTCACCGGCAACTTCGCCTGGCTCAACTGGATCACGGTCGTGCTGGCGTTCTCGGCGATCGGCGTGCCCGGGATCGGCGCAGCGCCCGGGCCTCCGGCATCCGATCCCCCATGGATCATCGACGGGATGCCGCTCTACTGGGTCGTCGTGACCGGCGCCGTCGGCGTGCTCTACCTGGTGCTGAGCTGGCAGCCGCTGCACAACCTCTTCGCCCGCCGCCAGCTCATGAACGCCTCGTTCAACCGGTGGCAGCTCGCCAACGCGTACGGCGCGTTCGGCACGGTGACGAAGGAGCGCATCGAGATCGTCGTCGAGGGCACGATGGACGAGGATCCGACGGGGGCGACCTGGCACGAGTACGGGTTCAAAGGAAAGCCGGGCGATCTGCACCGGATCCCCCGGCAGTACGCGCCGTACCACCTGCGGCTCGACTGGCTGATGTGGTTCCTGCCGCTCGGCCGCTCGCTCGACGACTGGTTCACGGCGTTCCTGGTGCGACTGCTGGAAGCGGATGCCCCGACCCTGCGCCTGCTCGCCCACGATCCGTTCGACGGGCAGCCGCCCGCGGTGGGTGCGGGCGGTGTCGTATCGCTATGAGTTCACGACGCGCGAGCAGTTCCGCCGGACGCGCGCCCGATGGGTGCGGGACCGCCGGCGGCCCGTCATGGGACCGGTGTCGCTGCGCCGCTGAGAGCACACGGGGCGCGCAGGCGGAGGATCCGCCCACGCGCCCCGCATGGCTGTTCCGATCAGCTGCCCGGGAGGCGCGTCACCTTCGCGTCGGCCCAGTCGGCGTGATCGCTGTTGTTGGTGTTCCCACCGTCGGTCACGCGCAGCACGAGCCGTTCGACGCCGAGCACATCCAGATCGATCGACCGGGGAGCTGTGACCGGCTGTGCGCGGATGAGCCCGGAGTCGTAGACCACCACCCCGTCGGCCAGCACCTGGAACACGACCGACGCGTTCACCGAGTTCTTCTGGACGTCATCGATGCCGATGACTGCCGAGAACCTCACATCGGCCGGATCCAGGTCGTAGACGATCTCCGAGTTCGCGTGGGTGCCGATGCCCTTGGCGTACTGCACACCGCCGACCCGAATGGGGTTCCCCGACACGGCCTTGTCTTTCAGCACCGTCCGCCAGCCCGACGTCGCCGACACCCAGTCGCGGTCGCTGAGGTACACCTGCGGCCCGTCTGCCGGTGCGGCCTGCTCGTCGACGACGACCGCTGCCCCGGTGCCGACCTCGTTGGACGCCGAGACCCGGTAGCGGAACGGCCCGGTCACGGCATTCCGGTCGAGGTACGACGTGCCCGAGACGCCGTCGGCGATGACGGCGAACTCGTCACTGCCTGCCGGAGCCCGCTCGACCGTCGCGGCCAGAGCCCCGTCGGGAAGCGTCCACGTGATGCCGACCTTGTCGCCCGAGCGGTACGCGCCGACGCCGGTCGGTGCGGCGGGCGGTGCCACGGGCATCGTGCGGAACCATCGCTCCCCGCCCGGGACGACCAGCCGCTGGCCGGTCTTCGGGTTGATCGCCGTGACCTCCCAGTAGTAGGTGCGGCCGGGTTCGAGGCCGGTGACGGCTGCGGTGATGTCGCCCACCGTCTGGTCGGCGACGACGTCGGTCATGCCGGCATCGCGGGCGACCTGTACCCGGTACCGCGTGGCGTTGATCGACGGCTCCCACGTGAAGTCGACGCGCGCGGAGTCGACGCGCGTCGCGGCGTCGGCGGGCGCCAGCAGGGCGAAGTCCTGCGGATGCGTGAGGATCAGGTCGCCGTTGCGCTGCGGATTGTCGTCGCCGATCGTGGCGAACGACACGGTCTTGCCCACCGGCACGTCCACGGTCAGCTGCGACACGGCCCGGCCGTTGACGTGCAGGTATTCCGGCTTCATCGGCGTGCCGTCGACCTTGATCTGGGGCCAGCCGCCCGCGAACTGCACCGTCACCGCCAGCGGCTCCGACCCCTCGTTGTGGCGCACGGTCGTCGCGTGACGGCCGTCGTGGCGCACGGCGATGTCATGGTCACCGACCTGGATGTGGTCGAGCGCCAGCCAGGCGACGTCGGACGGCAGGTGGGATCGCACCGACACGGCGTTCTCCGGAGCGTTCGGGCGCACACCCGCCAGACCCTCGACGGTCTGCGACACGAGCGTGTAGCTCGTCTCGGGATAGTCGCCGTTCGAGCCCTGCGTGCGCACCTCGTGGGGCAGGTGCAGCTTCGAGATGATGTCCTTCATCCACTCCCACGCGCTGTCGTCCTCGCCGTACGCGAAGAGTCCGTCGGGAACGTAGGTCGTCGCCTCGATGTTGGGAGGCCGGTCCTCCTTGTACATCCGGTCGAGGTAGTCGATGAAGTCCCACGTCCGCTTGTCGTCGGCATCGAGGAACTCCTTGACCGCGTAGAAGACCGAGTTCTCGCGACCGAAGCCCGCGTAGGCCTCGCCATCGGGCCCGCGACCGCGCACGTACTCCCATGCGTCGCGGATCACGCCCCAGTCGCTCTGGAAGTACTCCTGGAGGTCCGCCGCGCGCTGCGCGAAGTCGGCAGACGTCGCCGCCTCCCCCTTCTCGCCCGACAGATAGGCGTAGGCGAGGAGCGCACGATACTGGGAAGCGACACCGTCGCCTGCCTCGATCACGGCGTGGTCGGCGCGCTCGTTGTAGCTCGCCGCGCCCTGGAAGATGCCTCGGCCGGTGCCCTCGGCGATGCCGTTGGGCAGCTGAGTGTCGTGCAGTGCGATGAAGTCGGTGACCGCCTTCGTGTAGTACTGCCAGAGCACCGGATCATCGAGGTAGTCCGTGTCGCCGGTCCAGCGGTACTGCTCCTCGGCCTCCTGCACGAGCTCGAACACCGCAGGCACCTCTCGCACGAAGTTGGTGTCGCTCTTGTAGTCCACGTTGTAGGGGCTGCCGTCGAAGTTGAGCGCCCAGAGCGGGTACCACTTGCGCGTTTCATTGGCGGATGCCGCGAACGCGCGGAGCATCGACTTGTTCTCCTCCTCGAGCCCGAGCAGGTGGCCACCGGAGGCCTGGTGCACGAAGTCGCGCGAGTAGAACGCTGTGCGGTGCGCGTACCCCGCCCAGTACGAGGGGATGTAGGCGGCCACCCCGGTGCCCGGGTTGCTCCCGTTGCCGTTCACCGGTCCGGTCTTGCCCGTCTGCACATGCCGGAGCGCTCGCCACTTGGCCCAGTCGAACGCGTCGACGAGCTCCTGCGACGAGCTGTCGATCGTCACCGTCTCGGCCTCCACGGACACCGTCACGGTCCAGGAGGCGGTGTCGCCGTACGCACCGGTGACCGTGAACGATCGAGGCTCGGTGTAGTCGCCCGGCGCGGCGGGGTCCGGGGTGATCGTCGAGCCTTCGGGAAGGTCGGCTTCGGCGGTGAGCGAGGTGAGGTCGGTGTCGTGGGACACCTGGAGCGCAATCGTGCGCGCCCCGTGATCGATGACGCTCGGACCTTGCTGGCGGGTCGCCGTGAACCCGACCAGCGTCGGCGCGTCTGCCGCGAACGCGACGTACTCGGCGCCCGTCGCTGCGGTCGCCGCCGCGGTGGCGGGCACCGCGCCTCCGAGCGTCAGGACGGAAGCGGTGACAGCGGCGACGATCGTCGCTGCGCGCCGTGACGGCGGGCGCATGGCCCGCGGGGGTGTTGCTTCTCGCATTGCTCTCCTCCTCGAGAACGCGCGGAACCAGCGCCTTTCGGGCGCGCGGCACCGCTGTGGGGTGGGTCGGTATGGGTTCTGGCGGGCGGACGCGCGGACTGTCAGTCCACGGCCCTCGAGTCGACGGCGAGTTCGCAGCCGCACGAACGGCGCACGACGAGCTCGGTCGGGAATGTCGTGAAGCCGGGATCGGCATCACCGTCGACCAGGCGGCGGATCGCGGCATCCGCCATCTCAGCGATCGGCTGCGCGACCGTGGTGAGGGCGGGACGGGTGTAGGCGGCCTCCGCGATGCCGTCGAACGACACCACCGCAATGTCTTCCGGAACCCGGAGTCCCGCATCGGAGAAGGCCGCGAGCAGTCCCACGGCGATCTGATCGGATGCCGCGAACACCGCCCGCGGCCGGCCGGGGTCGGCCGCGATGGCCCTTCCGGCGGAGAGTCCGCCTTCGTACGAGAACGGCGCGTGGAGGCTCTGCCCGAGCGGAAGCCCTGCGGCACGGAGTGCGTCCGTCCACCCGCGCTCGCGCTGATCGATCGCGAGCGCGCCGCCCACGAAGGCGATGTCGCGATATCCGTGGCCGACCAGGTGGTCGACCGCCTGCTTGGCGCCGGCCCGGTAGTCCACTCCCATCGCCGGGAGCAGGTCTCTCGATCCGGTGTACTGGTTGATCAGCAGCGCCGGGACACCCAGCGACGCAACGATCTCCTGCTCGGTGTCGGTCAGCACGTCGGCCATGATGAGCCCGCCGATCTGGCGAGCCAGCAGGTCCTGCACCTGATCGACGGCGGACTGGCGCTCCCGGTCGCTGTTCACGATGAGCAGTGACCGGCCGTTGCGGACGCTCGCACGATCGAGTGCGTGCAGCAGCTGCGCGAAGAACGGGTTGCGGCTGTCGACCACGATCATGCCGATCGTGTCGGCCGTGCCGCGCGACAGAGCTCGCGCCGCCGCGTTGGGGCGGTATCCGAGCACCCGCACGGCTTCCAGCACGCGCTCGCGCGTCAGTGTGGCGACCGGCTTCGGGCCATCGTTGAGCACGTAGCTCACGACCGCCGTGCTGACCCCGCTGAGCCGCGCGACGTCGGCACGCGTGACCTTGCGGTGTTTCAGGTACTCGTCCATTCGGTTCCTCTCGCCGATCGCCCAGGGGCGGTCGGGTTCACGCCGTCGCGGCCTCGAGCGGTGCGACGCTGCCGACAGCATCGCCGAAGTCGGGCACGATCAGACGCTCTCCGCCGCGACGCGCCGATTCGTGCGCGATCACGCCGGGAAGGGTGAAGCGCGCGGCGGTCCATGCGTTGACGGGCGGGAGCAGCTGTGTCTCGACGGCGCGGACGAAGTCGTCGACGAGGAAGTGGTGGCTCCCCTCGTGACCGTTGTGCAGGCCGCGCAGCTGCGCCGGAATGCGCTCGATGTCGTGGATCGCGGCGTAGCCGGAGACGAACGCGTCGCGCAGCGCGGGCGAGACGTGCGCCAGGGACGGGTCGTCGTGCGCGAGAGAGGCGCGCGTGTCGATGAGCTCGGACACGTCGTCGACACTCTCCCGCGTCTGCCAGAAGGAGGCGGTGGTGACCTGCTCGAAGGTGCCGTCCGTGCCGAACCAGCGGAAACGCGACTCGCGGCGGTGCGACGGGAATCCGACGCGTCGGAACTCGTTGATGCGCATGGAGCCCCCCGCGGCGAGCTCGAACAGCGCGGTGGCATTGGAGAAGTCGTTGTCGAACTGGCTGACGCCGCGGTCGAACACCCCGTCTCCCCGATCATCGACGACGCCCACCGCCGAGACCGCGACCGCGTGGGTCGGCCAGCGCGCCGAGGACGCCTCCGATCGAGTGCGTCGGGTACCACAGCGGCGGGTAGCTCGCCGTGGCCTTCCAGTTCTCGCCGCCCGAGTACTTGTAGGCGTCGTAGAAGCCCAGGTCCATGTCGTGGACGTAGTCGCCTTCGGCGTAGAACAGCCGGCCGAACTCGCCGCGTTCCCGCTTGGCCCGCGCGAACACGGTCGCGGGGTTGTAGTAGCTCGTCTCGCCCATCATGTAGGTGAGTCCGGTCTCGCGCACGGCGTCGATGATCGCCGCGATCTCGTCGACGCTGATCGCCATCGGCACGGCCGAGTACACGTGCTTGCCGGCTCGCAGCGCCTTCACCACGAGCGGTCCGTGCGTCCAGCGCTGCGTGAAGATGGCCACGGCGTCGACGGCGTCGGATGCGAGCATCGCGTCGAAGCTGTCGAAGCTCGCGGCGATACCTGCCTGCGCGACGAGCGCGTCGGCTCGGTCGGCGAGCACGTCGGTGACGTACACCGCCGAGACGCCGGGGTGGTGGTGGAACAGGGTGGCGAACTGACCGGCGAACTGACCGGCGCCGACGATGCCCAGGGAGAAGGCCATGGCGAATCCTCTTGCGTGTGGAGTCGGCGGCTTGCCGACCCTGGGAGTCTGACACGGACCGGCTCTGCGCGTCAACACTCAATCTACCCGCGTAGATCACTGATTTATCACGGATTCACGACACGCTTGCATCGAATATCTACGCGGGTAACCTGGCCCGACGTCGGCCGGATACACACCGCCGCCGCTCACAAACGCACCCGAGTGTTAGGACAAGACGATGAAGTCACCGTTGGCCCCGATCGTCGGCATCGCCGCCGTGGTATTGGCCGTGACCGGCTGCGCCGGCACCTCCGGCTCCGACGCCGAGACGGAGGAGAAGATCGAGTTCCAGACGAACCTCGGCGCCACGGATCCGATCCTCGAGGTGCTCACCGAGATCACCGACCAGTACGAAGCCGAGAACACCGGGGTCGACATCGACCTCGTCCCGTCGACCGACACGTACGAGGCCGACATCAAGGTCCGACTCGCTTCGGGCGACGTGCCCGACATCTGGGCGACGCACGGCTGGTCGCTGCTGCGCTACTCGGAGTTCCTGGAGCCACTGAACACCCAGCCGTGGGCGGAGGATTTCAATCCCGCACTGGCCGCCGCGATGCAGAACGAGGCGGGCGAGTTCTTCGCCCTCCCTGCCGACACCGACGTCGCCGGCATCGTCTACAACGCGAGCGTGCTCGAGTCGGCGGGCATCGACCCCGCGTCGCTCACCGACTGGGCGGCCTTCACCGATGCCCTCGCCGCACTCGACGCCGCGGGCGTCATCCCGATCTCCTCCAGCGGCAAGGACGACTGGTTCGCCGGCAACATCGCCGACTTCATGGCCTCGGGCGGATTCACCGAGCAGCAGCTCGACGGCTTCCTGGACGGAGAGTTCCAGAACGAGGCGTATGCCGAACTGCTCGAGCACGTCGCGCAGTGGCAGGCGGCCGGCTACTTCAACCCCGACTACTCCTCGGCGACGATGGACGACCTCGGCCGCTCCCTCGCCGAAGGCACGACGGCTTTCGTCATGGTGCAGAACTACCTCGTCGGAACGGCTCTGGGCTTCAACCCCGACGCGGCGCTCGGCTACATGCCGATTCCCAGCGACTCGGGCTCCCCTTTCCTCGTCGGCGGCGAGGGGCGCGCGTTCGGCGTCGCGAAGGACTCCGAGCACAAGGACGCGGCGCTGGAGTACATCGCCTTCCTGGCCGAGCCGGAGAACCTCTCGCAGCTCGCGAGCGCGATCGGCGGAATCCCCGGTCTGACCAACGCGACGAGCGAGCTCGGTGTCCTGCAGGACAGCTACGACGAATTCGTCGCGAGCGGCGACTACCCCCTGATGCCGTACTTCGACCGCGTGTATCTCCCCAACGGCATGTGGGACACGATGGTCTCCACGACCGACAGTGTGATCACCGGTCAGGGCTCCGTCGACTCCGCCGTCGAACAGATGGCCGCCGACTTCGCCGACCTTCGCGACCAGTGACCCGCCCGGGGGCGGCCGTGCCACGCGCCGCCCCCTCCTTCCGAAAGGCCCTCTCGTGACACTGACGTCTCCCCGGCTCAGAACGGTGGCCGGGCGTGCTCGCCCGGCACCGGGCCCGAGATTCGCGCGCGCCGGGATCAACCTGTTCTACCTCCCGGCGTTGGTCCTCGTCGGGGTCTTCACGATCATCCCGCTCATCAACGGCATCGCGATCTCGTTCACGAACTGGAACGGCTACAGTGCGGCTCGCCAGTTCGTGGGGGCAGACAACTACTCCCGCCTGTTCGCCGACCCGAACTTCCACACGGCGCTGATCAACACGATCATCTACGGGGTCGGCAGCACGCTCGTGCAGCAGATCCTCGGACTTGCGCTCGCCCTGGCTCTGGACCGCGCGATTCGCGGCCGCGGCGTGGCCCGCGCGGTCATCTACCTTCCGGTGCTCGTCTCACCCATCGTCATGGGCACGATGTACTACCTGTTCTTCGCCTACAACACGGGCGGGCTCAACGACATCGTGGTCGCTCTGGGTGGCGAGCGCGTCGCGTGGCTGGCCGACTCCACCACCGCGATCGCGGTCATCGTCATCGTCAACTCGCTGCAGTTCGTCGGCATCTCGATGGTGATCTACCTCGCGGGACTCCAGTCGATCCCCGTGATGTACCTCGAGGCCGCGCGACTGGACGGGGCGACCGCGTGGCAGCAGTTCCGCCATGTGATGGTCCCGCTGCTGCAACCCGCCTTCGCCACGAGCATCGTGCTGAACCTGATCGGCGGACTCAAGCTGTTCGACATCATCCAGGTGCTCACGGGCGGTGGGCCGGGTTACTCCACCCACTCCGTCTCGACGCTCATCAGCAGCGTGTACTTCGACAACCAGAACGCCGGCTACGCCTCGGCGATCGGCGTGGCGCTGTTCGTGCTCATCGCGGCGTTCACCCTCGTCCTCAACACCTTCCTCAACGCGAAGAGGCTCGACGCATGACCTCGACCATCCCCCGCCCGTCCGGGACCGAGACGATGTCGACCCGCACGATCGTCGTCGGCCGCCACGACGACAGACGACCCCGCCGTGGGGCCCCGGCCGCGCGCATCGCGATCGGCATCGGACTGGTCGCGGCATCCATCGTCCAGCTTCTGCCGTTCTACATCGCGGTCACCACCGCTCTCAAACCCCGCACCGACCTGTCGTCGCAGTGGCTCCCCCCGACCGAGATCTACTGGGAGAACTTCGTCAACGCCATCGCGCGCGGCAACGTCCTGGGCGCGATCGGGAACAGCGCGATCGTCACGGGCGTCAGCACGGTGCTCGTGTGCGTGCTGGGCGCACTGGCCGCCTATCCGCTGGCGCGCCGCACCACGATCGCGAACCGCACCGTGATGCTCGTCATGATCGGCCTGATCATGGTGCCGCCGTTGAGCATCCTGGTACCGCTGTACACGATGCTCAACGGCCTGCAGGCGGTCAACACCTACTGGGGAACGATCCTGGTCATGGTCGCGATGCAGCTTCCGCTGAGCGTGTTCCTCTACACGGCATTCATGCGCGGGCTCCCGGTCTCCATCGAGGAAGCGGCCTCGGTGGACGGAGCCGGGCCGGTGCGCATCCTGTTCCAGGTCGTCGTGCCGATGCTGAAGCCCGTCACGGCGACGGTGGCGATCCTCACCGGGGTGGCGGTATGGAACGAGTACGCGCTCAGCGTCTACCTCATGCGGGCGCCTGAGATGCGCACCATCGCCCCCGCGATCGGCACCTTCTTCGCGAGCTCGGGCAGCGATCTCGGAGCTGCGGCGGCCGCTGCCCTCATCTCGGTGGTCCCGGTCCTCGCCGTGTATCTGATGCTCCAGCGCTACTTCATCAAGGGTATGGTCGCCGGCGCCGAGAAGTGACATACGCAGCAAACCGCTGCACGGCTCACGGCACGCGGTCGCCCCAGCGCCCGAGCTCGGCGCGTTCGCGCTCGGGGGTCACGACACGCGGCATCGCGCGTCGCGTCACCGCGCGTCGTGACACCTGAAGCGAGACGACGGTCCCGCGCTGGCGCTCGGTTCAGGGCACCGGGGAGTCGGTGGCCGACGATCGCGAGCCGACCTTGCGGCGAGCCGTCAGGTCGACGATCGACACGACGAACGCCAGGGCGAGGAAGAGCGCGACCGACAGCATCCCGAACGCGTACGCGTCGTGGTACACGACCAGCTCATCGTGCGTGCCGGACTCGCGATAGATGGCCGAGTAGAACAGCGACAGTGCGACCGCCGTGCCCACGGCCGCGCCGATGCGCTGGCCGAGCTGGCCGACGGAGCCTGCGACGCCGCCGCGCTTGACCGGGATCTCGGCGAGCGTGAGCGTCTGGTTCGGGGCGATCACGAGGCCGCCGCCGGCGCCGCCGACGGTCATGATCGCGGCCATGAGGTAGGGGGTCCACGCGGGCGGGGCGTACAGTGCCGCGAGCATGAGGCCGCCGACGCAGGCGAGCATGCCGACCAGCCCCCACACCACCACGACACGGCCGTGACTGCTCACGAGGTTGCCGCCGACCCACGATGTCACCGCGCTCGCGAGGGCGAAGCCGATGGAGACCATTCCCGCGTACACGGGCTCGAGGCCCAGTCCGATCTGAAGGAACAGGGTCGTCACGAGGAACATCGCCGGCGCCGCGGTGAAGTACGCCGTCTGAAGGAGCGTGCCGTTGCGATACGACGCGATGCGGAACAGCTTGAGCGGGATGAGCGGACTGCGGCCTCGTCCCGCATAGTGACGCTCCCAGGCGACGAACGCGGAGACGAACAGGGCGAACGCGACGAGCAGCCACCACCGTGCGGGGTTGTCGGTCGGCGCTCCGGTCGTGAAGAGGAACGGCCACATCAGCGAGACGACGGTCGCACCGAAGAGCAGCACCCCGACGGGGTCGAGCTGCACGCGGCGCTGCGACCTGCGTGCGGGTGTCGGGCAGCAGCCACAGGGCGAGGCCGATGGCGGCGAGACAGAGCGGCACGTTCATCCAGAAGATGAGCCGCCAGCCGTCGGTCGGGCCGCCGAGGGCGATGAGGAGGCCGCCGAGCGTCGGGCCGAAGGCGGTCGCGACGCCGATCGTCGCCCCGAACAGGCCGAAGGCTCGGGCGCGCTCCTTGCCCTGGAACAGCTCCTGGGCCATGCCGAGCACCTGCGGCATCTGGATGCCGGCGGCCACGCCCTGCAGCAGCCTGCCGACGAGCAGCACGGTCGCGGTGGGCGCGAGGGCGCAGATCACGCTGGTGATCGTGTAGAGCGACAGCCCGACGATGAACAGGGTGCGGCGCGAGCGCTGGTCGCCGAGGCGTCCCATGGGCACGAGCACGAGTCCGAAGGTGAGCACGAACCCCGACACGATCAGCTGGAGCTGCGTCGAGCTCGCTCCGAGCACCTCGCCGATCGACGGCAGGGCCACGTTCACCTTCGTCATGTCGAGGATCGTGATCGCCGCCACCGAGACGCAGACCCAGAACGCCCGCCAGCGCGCAGCCGGCGAGATCGGGATGACGGCGGTGGTGGCCGGCACGGCGCGCGCCGTGCTCGTGGTCTTCGGTGATCGGCGACTCAGGCATCTCGTTCAGGCTAGCCCTGATCACGCGGCGCGGGGCGGGCGCGGCATCCGTGTCCCGATTTCGCTCGCCGGCGGCGCCCTCAGCACTCCTTTCTGGGACGTGCTCCCAAGAAAGCGGGACATGATGGGACGGTGAGACTCCTCGTCGCCGCCCTCGCCTCCGAACTCGTCGCCTTTCCCGATGACCTGCCCGGCTTCGACCGGCTCGTCACCGGCCCCGGCAAGCTGCAGGCCACCTACGCGCTGACGCGGGCGCTCGATGCCACCGCGTACGACGAGATCGTGGTGGTCGGCACGGCCGGCGCGATCGACGCGCGGCTCGACGCCGACGTGTACGAGATCGCTGCAGCGCTGCAGCACGACGTCACCGACATCGACGGCATCGTCGGCCAGCATGTGTCGCTGCCGCCCCTCGTCGAGCTCGGCGCGGAGGGCGTCACGATCGCGACCGGCGATCATTTCGTCGACGATGCCGAGGCCGTCGAGGTGATCCGGCCCCTCGGCGCGGGCCTGGTCGACATGGAGACGTACGCCTACATCTGGGTCGCCCAGCGGTTCGGGGTGCCGATCCGCGTGCTGAAGGCGGTATCGGATCGCGCGCAGGACGGCGCGATCACCGACTGGCATGCCGCAGTGACGGCGTGCAGCCACCAGCTGCGCGACCGCATCCGCGCGGACTACGGCGTCTGATGCGCCGGCGCACCGCTACCCGCTGGGATCGGCCCGGGGCGTCGGAGACGGCGCGCGGTCAGACGCGGGCGACGTCGTCCTGGGTGATGACGCTCGGGCCCTGGGGCGTGGCTTCGACGGCGAGCTGGGCGGGCAGCTGCTCCTTCATCGCGGCGACATGGCTGATGACGCCGACCATGCGTCCGCCCTGGCGGAGCTCGTCGAGCGTGCGCATGGCCAGGTCGAGGGTCTCCTCGTCGAGCGAGCCGAATCCTTCGTCGACGAACAGCGTGTCGAGACGGATGCCGCCCGCCCGTGCCGTGACCACCTCGGCGAGTCCGAGCGCCAGTGCGAGCGAGGCCAGGAAGGTCTCGCCGCCCGACAGCGACTGGGCGGGACGTGCCTGGCCGGTGAAGGCGTCCATGATCTCGAGGCCGAGTCCCGAGGCCGCCCCGCGCGCGGCGCGCGCATCGGTGTGCTGCAGCCGGTATCGCCCCGACGACATGTCGCCGAGGCGGAGGTTGGCCGCGGCGACGATCTCTTCGAGCTCGGCGGCGAGCACGAACGTCTCGAGGTCCATCTTCATCGTGTTGGGCGCTCGCCCTGCGACCGTGTCTGCGAGCCGGGCGATCGCCGCGGCGTCGGCGGCCCGCGCCGCCACGCCTGCGTAGGCCTCGTCGATCTGCAGGCCCAGGTCGCGCAGGCGCTCGACGACGGTGTGCGCGTCGCGTTCGGCGCGGAGCGCCGCCGTGCGCGCGGCGTCGGCGGCGTCGAGCGCACCCCGCGATGCGACGGTGTCGACCGGTTCGTCCGGCGCACCCGCCAGTTCGAGTTCGAGCTCGAGCACCCGTGCCCGTGTCGCCGCGAGCCGGGTGTCGTGCGCCGAGATCTTCTCCGCCAGCGCCTCGGTCTCGGCGGGTCCCACGAGGGCCGCCATCGCCTCCGCGGCGTCATCGAAGACGGATGCCGCGATCCGCTCGTCCGCGTCGGCCCGCGCCTGTGCGGCCCGCGTGGCAGCCCGCTCGGCGTCGGCGCGCGCGTCGGCGGCGGCTCGGGCGGCGTCGCGAACGGCCGTCGCCTGCGCCACCCGCTCGGCCACGCTCGCGTGGTCGCCGCGAGCAGCGTCCACGGCCTGACGTGCGGCGTCCACGCTCGCGGTCAGCGCGGCGATCCGCGTGCGCGCCGCGGCGAGAAGGCCCACGAGGTCCGCACGTGACGCCTCTGCCTCGGCGTCGAGCGCCGCCAGCTCGGCGCGACGGGCGGCGAGCGCGTCGCGGTGCCCCACCGCGCGCTCGGCTGCGGCGAGCTCGTCGGCCGCGGTGGCCAGCTGCGCGCGCAGCGCCTCGGCCGGCTGGCCGCCGGCGCGAGCCGCCGCCTCGGCATGCCGCTCCCGCGCCGCCATCGCCACGTCGGCGGCGGTGCGCTCGCGCGCCGCCGCCGTGTCGCGCTCCACCTCGGCGGCGGCGAGCATGTCGTCGGTCACCGGGTCGTCGGCCGGGCTCCGCAGGCGAGGGGTGTTCGGTCGCGCCGCAGACGGCGCAGGGCTCGCCGCCGACGAGCGTCGTCGCAAGCTCGCCCGCATATCCGTCCAGACGGCGTTGCAGCAGCCGGGCGACGGCCGCCGCCGCCGCAGCGGCTGCCGCCGAGGCATCGCGATGGGCGATCTCGGCTTCGCGCTGCGCGGCGGTCAGCTGCTCCGCCTCGACGGCGGCAGCCAGCCGGTTCGACGTCTCTTCGTGCCGCACGCGCGCCGGGTCACGGCGGGCGGCGGCTTCGCGCTCCGCCTCGAGCTCCGCGTCGAGGCGCGCGAGCTCTGCGGGCACCGCGGCACGCTGCGCATCGAGCGCGACGATGTCGGTCTCGAGCCGTGCGGCCTCGGCGGAGGCATCCCTGACCCGCTCCTCGCCTTCCACGAGCGCCGTCTCGTGCGCGAGCGCCGCGGTCCACACGGCGAGCTCCCCGGTGAGGCGCTCGACCACCTCTGACAGGTCGGCGGCGAGCTCGTCGTCGGTGCCGGCCGCCAGGCGCTCCCACGCGGCATCCGCAGCAGCGGCCGCAGCGGCGCTGGACGCCGCCGCCTGGTCCGCGCTCAGCGCCGCCTCCAGAGGAGCCCGCAGCACCTCGGCCGACCGTGCATGCTGCAGTCGCCGCCGATCGTCCGCGATCTCGGCGGTGGCCGCCTCGAGCGTCGTGAGGCGCTCGCGTGCGCGGCCGAGCTCGGCCTGCGCCTTCGCCAGGGCGACCCGCTCGGCGTGTGCGGCTTCGGCCGCCGCCCGCGCGTCGTCTGCGGCTGCCCGCTCGCGCGCGAGCGTATCGAGGCGGTACGCGGCGCGCTGCGCGCCGAGGTCGACCGCGGCACGGCGTGCCGGCAGGTCGAGTGTCACCGCCGCCTCGCCACCCGCGTCATCGACCTCCGGCTCATGGGCCGCGATGAGGCGCTCCGCCTGGTCGAGCAGCGTGCGCGCCCGCTCGCCCAGCGCGTCGAGCTCGTGCTGCGCGGCCTTGCTGCGCTCGCCCAGCTCCCGCGCGTACTCCTCGTAGCGCCGCGTTCCGAAGAGCGCCCGCAGCAGCGACTGGCGTTCGGTGCCCGAGGCGAGCAGGAAGCGCGAGAACCGGTTCTGGGCGAGCAGGATGACCTGCTGGAACTGCTGGGCGTTGAGACCGAGCACGTCGTCCAGCAGCAGACCGACGTCGCGCGGCTTGCCCGCCCGTCCGACCCAGGCGCCGTCGACGAGCTCCTCGAGCTCGGCCCGCGTGGGCTCGGTGGTGAGTCCCCCGCCACGGAGGGAGGGCCGGAGGTACTCCGGTGCGCGGGTGACGCGCCAGCGGCGATCGCCGACCGTGAACTCCAGGCGCACCTCGGTCGGGTCTCCGGGCTCGCAGTGGTCGCTGCGCAGCCTCTTGTCGCCCGACTCGTAGCGGGGCACGCTGCCGTACAGCGCGAAGCAGACGCCGTCGAGGATGCTCGACTTGCCGGCGCCGGTACGTCCTGAGATGAGGAAGATGCCGTCGCCCTCGAAGGCCTCGAAGTCGACGCTCTGGCGCTCGCGGAAGGGCCCGAACCCGGTGAGCTCCAGGCGGTGCAGCCTCACGCCTTCGCCTCCACCCGGGTGCGCTCGTCCAGCAGCTCGCCGACGATCTCGGCCTCACGCGCCGATGCCCCCTCGCCCTCGCGGACGTGAGTCAGGAACGCGTCGACGAGCTCGGCCTCGTTGCGAGCGGTGCGCACGCGCTGCGAGTAGGTGCGCGCGTCATCGGCGCGCGGTGCCGCCGGTGCGTGACGGACTTCGGCGCAGTGGGGGAACCGCGCGAGCAGTCGGCGCATCGGATCCCGCTGCGGCAGCGCGTCGGTGTACTCGGCGCGCACCCAGTCGCCGGTGTGGCCGGCGAAGCGCTCGTCGGCGAGCAGCTCGTCGAGCGTCGCCGTGAGCGTCACGAGCCTCCGGGGCACCGGCAACGGCAGCCATTCCCCGGTGCTTTCCGCAGCGCCTTCCGACGTGCCCCCGACGGACACCCTCGCGACCCGGAACCTCCGGCACGAGCCCGTCTGCGCCGAGTTCGACGAGCCACGACCCGCGCGGCTTGTGCCCCTCGTCGAAGCTGTAGTGCAGGGGCGCTCCGGCGTACCGCACGCGGGGCGAGAGCCGCTGGCGCCCGTGGATGTGACCGAGCGCCACGTAGTCGACGCCGTCGAAGGTCGACAGCGGCACGACGTCGAGCCCGCCCTGCTGGATGTCGCGCTCGAGGTGGGGCGTCGGCTCGACCCCCGCCGCGAAGCAGTGCGCGACCGCGATGGATCGGCCGCCGCGGGCCGCGGCATCCGTGCGGATCAGCTCCATCGCGCGGGCCAGCACATCGGCCTGCGTGCGCACGCCGGGCCAGGCGCTGCGCAGCAGCACCGGCTCGAGATACGGGATGCCGTACACGTGGACCGGTCCGTGCTCGTCGTGGACCGTGATCGGCGTGCCGATGGTCGCGGGATCGGTGACGACGTGCACGCCGTCGCGCAGGAGCGCCGACTGGAAGCCGAGTCGTGCGGCCGAGTCGTGGTTGCCGCTCGTGACGACGACCGTCGCGCCGGCGTCGGCGAGACCGCGCAGCGTCTCGGAGAGGAGCGTGTAGGCGCCGGCGGCCGGCGTCGCCGAGTCGAACACGTCGCCCGCGACGATCACCAGGTCGACGCGATGCTCGCGCACCTGCGCGACCAGGGCTTCGAGCACACCGCGCAGCGCATCGAGCGTGGCGTGGCCGTGGAACGACCGCCCGATGTGCCAGTCCGAGGTGTGCAGGATCCGCATGCTCACACGGTACGTTCCGCCCCGGACATCTCCGCCGAGGCAGGCCGCGGACGGTCCACCCCGGACAAGCCCCGGCGAGGCGCCGACCCGTGGCGGCGACTCCGGACGTATCGTGGAACATGGCGCACAACGCAGACACCGCTCCCCGATCGACCGTGGTGGCCCTCGTGGGAGCGGACAGCGAAGAACTGCTGACCGGCCTCGCCGATGTTCCGGCACTCGTCGCGCTGTCGTTGCGCGAGGCCCAGCCGGCCGTCGCGGCGCACCTGGTGGCCTCCGTGTCGACGCCGTACGTGGTGCACGATGCCGATCCGCTCGAGCACGTCGCCGCCGCCTGGGTGGAGCTGTACGAGGAGCGCTGCACGCTCGGCTCTCTCGAGACCGAGGTCGACGCGCTGCTGTCGCTGTTCGAGACGGGCGAGGCGGTCATGCCGGACTACTACGTCGTGGCGGGACCCGAGGCGATCGAGGGCACCTGGCGGCACTGGTGGCTGGGCGCCCTGGCGCACCACGCCCCGTCCCGCGTGCTGCCGGTCGAGGCGTCCGGCTCGGCGCTGCGGGCGCGCCTGCGCGCCCTTCCCTCGTCGCGGCCATGGCCGGAGCCGTCGACGTGGCTGCCGCGCGTGCACTTCGACATCCCCGATCGGGTGGGTCTGCGCGACCAGCCGGGCGCCGCCTGACCGATGCCGGAGGTGGAGGAGTTCGCGCATGCCGGCGCGACGATCATCGCCGAGCGCCGAGGCGGCGGCCGCTGCGTGTACGTGCTCGTGCACGGCATCGGAATGGGCCGCACCGTCTTCGCCGATCTCGCCCGTCACCTGGGCGACGGCGAGGTGATCGCCCTCGACCTTCCCGGCTACGGCGAGGCGCCGGAGCCCGCCCGGGTGCTCACGATCGAGCGCATGGCCGATCTCGTGGCCGCGTATCTGCGTGAGCGCGTCGGCGTGCCCGCCGTCGTGGTCGGGCATTCGATGGGCGCCCAGATCGCGCTCGAGGTCGGGGTGCGGCATCCGTCCGTCGTCGACCGCATCGTCCTCGTCGGGCCGACGGTGGATCCCACCGCCCGCACCGCCCCGCGGCAGCTGTGGCGGCTGCTGCGGGACATCGCCGTCGAGAGTCCCCGAGTGATCGCCGCCGGTGCGCGGGAGTACGTCCACGCGGGCCCGCGGATCCGCGCGAAGTTCCGCGCCATGCTCGCGCACCGCCCCGAGGACGTCCTCGCACGCGCCCACGTGCCGGCGCTGGTGCTGCGCGGCGAGGACGACCTGGTGGCTCCGCGGGAATGGTGCATCCGCGTCGCCGAGACCCTGCCGGAGGGACGGCTGGCGGAGGTGCCGGGGCACGGTCACGAGACGATGATCCGGGATGCCGCGCCCGCCGCCCGCCTCATCCGCACGTTCGCCGGAGCAGCCTGACAACCGGCTCGAGACCGCCGCTGTGCGACGGATTCCTGCCATCCGGACGCGACCCGGCAATGTCGGGACCCCCGCGTAGGTTCACTCTGTCGGAACCAACGGAGGAAACCATGTTCGCTGTATACGCCGCCGAACAGCAGTACCGCCACGACACCTGGACGCGGGAGCGCGAGCACGCACTCCTCGCGGCCATTCGGGAGCGGAAGATCGCCGCCGTCGAGCGGATGCCGACAGTCCCTGCCGCGCGCCCGGCACAGGTCGCCTGGCCGCGGCCGATCGGCCTGCACACGGCCGAGGAGCGCGCCGGCGCGTGCGCGGTCGCGTAGGCGGGCGTCAGCCGGCGCGCGGGTCCGACCCAGCGGATCCGCGCGCGGCGGGCGTCTGCTGCGCGGCGCGGTCACGTGCGACGGCGTCGCCGATCATCTGACCGCCGCTGCGCAGCAGCGCACGACGCCACGGAAGCGTGCCCTCGATCTCGATCTGGATCGAGATCGACAGGACGGTGCGGATCAGGACGATCAATCCCAGGATCGCTGCGTCTTCGAGCGAGGGCTTGGAGGTGATCGTGCGGATGAGGTCGGCGGCGACCAGCACCTCGAGCCCGAGCAGGATCGCCGCGCCGAGCGTCGTGCGCAGCACGGTGAACGCCGCCGTCCCGCCCTCGTGACGTGCGAGCGAGCGAGCACCGAGAACGAGCGCGATCACGAATCCCACGATCATCGCCGCAGCGCCGACCGCCTCGAATCCGACGGCGACGGCGGTGAACAGCTCCTCCATCTGCACGCGCCCAGCCTAGGGCCGGGCGCGTGCGCGACGGAGCGGGAATCGCGGTGTCAGGCCGACGCGTCGCGTCCCGGGTCGGCGGGTCCGTCCGCGTCCCCGGTCGAGACCTGGCGCGCCAGCTCTTCGATGTCGTGCTCGGGAAGCTCGATGCCCGCCTGGGTGAGACGCTGGCGCAGCACCTCGGCGATGCGTTCCAGCGGCTCGCCGCCGACGTCGGAGCGCGTCTGAACGACGATGCCCGCGACCTTGTCGACGTCCGACGCATTGTTCTGCGCCATCGCCGGCAGCCGCTGCTCCTGCTCGGTTCCGAGCGCTCCGGGAGTGCGCTGAGCCTCGCTCACGGTGAGGGTGTCGCGGCCGGCGTCATGGCCGTGATGATCCGCGGCATCGACGACGCCGATCCCGACGGCCTCGTGGCTGGGCTCGCCGCTGTGCGCTCCCTCCGACGGTCCAGTGGCCGCTGCTCCTCGAGCCTGCCCGTCCGCCTGCTGGTCCTGACCCGCCGCGTCCGCAGCGGACCCCGTGCCCGCTGCGGTCGGCGACTGCGCGGCGGACGTCTCCTGCCCGGACGACTCGGTCCACGCCTGTGACGGCTGTGCGTCGGGCCCCGGCTCGCCCATCGCCGGGGCGGTGTCGGCCTGCTCGTCGCGAACGGCGTCGTCGCTTCCCGGCGTCTTCGTCGCCCCGCCGGCGTCTCCGCGATCCGGGTAGTTCACGCCCGGCTGCTCGTACTCGTTGCCTGTCGTGCTCATCTCAGGGCTCCTCTCCTCGTCCGCCGTCGGTCGCCAGGTCGGGGTCGGCGCCCTGCCGGGCGGCCTCTCCCTCCACCGGGTCGTCCGGCTGCAGCGCGGCATCCGTCAGCAACTCGGAATCCGTCATCGCGGCGCTGCGCTCGCGGGACTCCTGATCGTCGACACCCTCCCAGCCACCGGCTGGAGCGGCATTGATGACGCCTTCGGGAAGCTCCTGGTCATTCGACCGGTCGCGATCCATCGCAGACTCCTCTCGTCTTCCCCCAGCTTCCCCGGGCGCGGTGCCCGGCGGCATGGGCTTGACAAGGGATGCGACGATGCACGAAGAGCGGTCGGCCGTGGAGCGGCCGACCGCGTCAGGAGCGGGCGTGCAGGATGCCGCGATGGCGGGGGTTCTCCTCGAACCAGTCCGCGACGTACCAGCACACCGGCACGACCTCGCGATCGCCGGTCTGCTCGATCTCTCGGACGGCACGGCCGACGAGCTCGCCTGCGTAGCCGTGCCCGCGGAAAGTGGGCACGGTGTAGGCGCGGGTCATGGCCACAGTGCGTCCGTCGTCGCGGTAGTCGAGCACGCTCACGAGGTCATCGCCCCGGTGCAGCGTGTAGCGCGACGCGTCCGTCTCTTTGGTGAAGCGCAGCTCGGTCACCCGCACAGGCTACGCCCGGCCTCCCCCATCGGGATCCACCGCTCCCCATGTCGCGGAAAACCTTCAGCAGCCGCACTGCTGGCCCCCAGGCGGCGCGTCGGCGGCGCTCAGGCGGCGGCGCAATCGGCCCGCGCCGAGACCTTCGCGCCACGGACTGAGCAATCTGTCACATTCCGAAACGATCGGGGCCCGGCATCCGTGCGATTTGACGTTTTCCGACAAAGTCCGTCATAATCGGCCACATGACTGACAACGCGCTGTATCTGTCCGCCCGGGAGGCGAACAGGACTGCCGGCATGATGATGGCCGGTCGCGTTGCCATGTGTTGTCGAATGTGCCACTAGCACGGTGACCCCCGTCGGACTCCTCCTCCGCTTCTGAAAACGGATCGCACGGAGTCCCCCGAAGCACCGGTTTCGTGCGTCGATCACGCGCACCCGGATCCGCTTCGCACATCGCCCACCGTCGGGCACAGGCCTTCATCGGCCGACGGCCTCATCGCCTCCGACGATCCGGGCCGCAGCACATCCAACCCGGTTCCGCTCTCCGGGTTCCTCCCGCAAGGACCATCATCATGTCGACCACCGCTCTCCTCGACCGTCCCACCACTCCCGTCCGCCACCTCCGCGCCGTGAACCACCCGGCCGTCGCCGAGACAGCCGCCGCGCCGGCCGCCGAGGCCCCGGCGGCCGCGTCTCGCGCTCTCCCCGCCGGCACCGCCCCGCGCGGCTTCGCCCTCTATGTCGGCCTCGACGAGGCCAAGGCCGCTGCCTCCGGTGTGAACCTCGGCGTCCTCGTCGACGCCCTGCGCCGCACGATCGCCGAGCTCGCGCCCTCGGCCGAGACCTACGCCACCGTCGCGCTCGCGCCCGTCGGCGCCGGCGGTCGCGACGTCGACGTCGTTCGCCTCGCCCTCCACGAGCCGTCTGCGGTCGCCCGCACGAAGCAGGAGGAGCCCGAGGACGAGGACCCTGCGGCCGGCGGTGTGGTCGTCGACATCTCGCGCAAGCGCGTGCTCATCGACGGCGAGTCGGCCGCGTTCACCTTCAAGGAGTTCGAGCTGCTGCAGTACCTCGTGCTCCGCGAGGGCCGCACGATCGAGCGCACCGAGCTCGTCACCTCGCTCTGGCAGGGGACCACCGACGACGATGCTCCCGGCGAGCGCACCATCGACGTGCACGTGCGGCGCCTGCGCGCCAAGCTGGGCCGGTACGAAGACATCGTGCGCACCGTGCGCGGGGTCGGCTACCGCTTCGACCGCCACGCCGACGTCGTCATCCGCTACGGCCACGGCACCCCGTCGCCCGACCGCTTCTGACCTCACGCCCCCGCGCCCGCACGTTCGAGTGGCACGACACGCGGCAACGCCGCGCCCGATCCCACGCAACGTGACACCCGAACGCCCAGAGTGCCTGGGCATGCACGTTCGAGTGGCGCGACACGCGGCAACGCCTGGCCCGATCCCACACACCGTGACACCCGAACGGGGCCCGGCAGGGATGTCGGAGGCCGGGGCGTAGGGTGGGCCGCATGACCACGTCGCTCTCGCGCATTCCTCGGACGGGGGATGCCGAGGCGCTACGGTCGCACCGACAGCACCGCCCCCGCGACCCCCGCCCCGATCCGGGCCGGCCGCTCGAGACGGAGTACCGGCCGCGGCATCCGCTCGATCTGCGCCGCACCGTGCTGTACCAGCGCCGCGGGGCCGGCGACCCGACCATGGCGGTCTCGGGCGCCGTCATCTGGCGGGTGAGCCGCACGCCCGCGGGCGTCGCCACCCTGGCGATCCGCGAGACGCACCCGGGCGTCATCCGCGGCGCAGCCTGGGGACCAGGCCGCGAATGGGCCCTCGCGCAGCTGCCCGCCCTGTGCGGCGCGGAGGACGACCCCGCAGACTTCGATGCGACGCGGCATCCCGCTCATCGCGGACGCCCACCACCGCAATCCCGGGCTGCGTCTGTCGCGCACCGGCCTCGTGTTCGACGCGCTGGTGAGCGCGATCTTCGAGCAGAAGGTCACCGGCATGCAGGCGTTCGCCGCGTGGCGGCGCGTGGTCACGTGGTGCGGCGAGCGGGCTCCCGGGCCGACGCCGGCGCCCATGTTCGCGCCGCCGACCGTCGACGGTTGGCAGCACGTGCCGTCGTGGGTCTGGCATCGCGCCGGGCTGGAGCCGCCGCAGTCGAAGACGATCGTGCGCGCGGCGCGCCGCGGCGACGCGATCGTGCGCGCCGTCCTCGCCGCCGAAGACGGCGAGGCCGTCGACCGCGTGCTCGTGAGCCAGCACGGCATCGGACCGTGGACCTCTGCCGAGACCCGCATCCGGGCGCTGGGCGACCCCGACGCCGTGAGCGTCGGCGACTATCACGTCGCCCACGAGGTCGGGTACGCGCTGACCGGCCACCGCGTCGACGACGATGGGATGCTGCGGCTCCTGGCCGATTGGCCGGGCCAGCGGCAGCGGGTGATCAGGCTGATCGGAGCGAGCGGCGTGCGCGAGCCCCGCCGCGGACCGCGCCTGCACCCCGAGGATCACCGCGACCGCTGAGTCGCATGCGTGGATCCGGATGCCGCGGGGCGCCTCCGGACGTTCGACGCCGCGTCACCCGGCGTCCCTTGCGGATGTCGGAGGCCCGGACGACACTGGGACCCGCCACGCGGCCGGGCGCGGCATCCATCGACCAGATCCAGGAGTTCGACATGCCCAGCCTCAACCCGTACCTGTCGTTCAAGAACGAAGCCCGCGAGGCGATGACGTTCTACCAGTCCGTGTTCGGCGGCGATCTCACGATCGACACCTTCGGCCAGTACGAGGGCATGGTGCAGGATCCCGCCGAGAACGACCTCGTGATGCACGCCCAGCTGGAGACCCCGGACGGGTTCACGCTCATGGGGGCCGACACGCCGACGGGCATGCCGTACGAGAAGCCCGCGGGCATCTCGGTGTCGGTGAGCGGTGACGACGAGGCGGCGCTGCAGGGGTTCTGGGACAAGCTCGCCGACGGCGGCACCGTCACGATGCCGTTCGACACTCCCCCGTGGGGCGGCCGGTTCGGCATGCTCACCGACCGTTACGGCATCGACTGGATGGTCGCGGTGAACGCGACGCAGACCTGACGTCCTGACGTCCGGTCGCCCTGACGGTCAGGCGTACCGGCGCTCAGACGTCCCGGCGGTCAGGCGTATTCGCTGTCGTCGATCGTCGACGGCGCGGGGCCGAGCGCCTCGAGCTCCGTCCAGAGGTCGTCGGCGATCGGCGTCGCGGCGAGCTGTTCGAGCTGCGCGAGGCGCGGGGCCGACGACAGGCCGACCACCGTCGAGTCGACGAGCGGCGATCGCAGCGAGAACTGCAGTGCGACGGCCGGCAGCGTCACGCCGAACGACGCGCAGACGCGTTCCAGCCGCGAGACCCACTCCTGCAGCTCGGGCGTCGCGGGGCGATAGCCGTACATCGCGCCCTCCCGCGGGCCGGTGGCGAGGATGCCGGCGCCGAACGGTGCCGCGTTGAACACCGTCATCCCGCGCTCACGGGCGTCGGCGAACACCGGCGCGGCGGAGCTGTCGACGACCGTGAAGCGGTTGTGCACCAGCACGGCGTCGAACACGCCGGTGCCGACGTAGCGGGCCATGAGTCCGACCGGTCCCGCGGCGACGCCGATGGCATCCACCCTGCCCCGACTCGCGCAGCTCGATGAGTCCCTCGACGGCGCCGCCGCGGCCGATCGCCTCGTCGAAGGTCACCGTGTAGGGATCGTGGAGGTGCAGCAGCGGCAGGCGGTCGACGCCGAGGCGCGTCACGGTCTCGTCGAACGAGCGCAGCACGCGGTCGCGGTCGAACGCGCCCGTCTCGGGATCGGCGTCGACCTTCGAGATGACGCGGGTGGCGGCATCCGTCCCGATGCGTGCGATCGCGAGGCCGAGCACCGCCTCCGAACGACCGCCCGCATAGTTGTTCGAGGTGTCGAGGAAGGCGTGCGTCGACGCGAAGAGCTGCTCCGCGAAGGCGACGGCGGCGTCCTCTTCGGGCGAGCCCGGGACCGTGTTGCGTCCGAGGCCGGAGGTGCCGAGGGTGATCGGGCTGACGTTCAGGGTCATGGCTTCCGTTCCGTGTGCGAGATCGTCGACCTCCAACCTATCAGAGCCGGGAGCGCAGATGCGCCCCCGGCACTCGATCGCACCCCTAGGCTTTCGGCATGACCACCACGCGGAAGGGCTGGACCCGCGGCCACTCGGGCTGGGCGCTCGGAACGGCCCTCATGTTCACCCTGGGGATCGTGTTCGGGCTGATCTGGGGCAGCGTGCTGCTGGGCGTCGTGCTCGCCGCCGCGGTGTCGATCGGCTGGCTCATGGCGTACGAGTCGTGGCGCGGGCGCAGCGTCGGCCTGGAGAACCGCGACGACGACGGCGCGCAGCTCTAGCCGCACCGAGCTGCGCTGCCAGCTCTCAGCCACCGACAGGCGCGCCGCTCGCGCCGGAGCCACGTTTCGCCGCGCCTCCGCAACCCGGTCCGATCCTCTCCACTGACGCCCTACCCATCGCGGCCGGAGCGTCGTATCGTGTGCGCCAGGAGGTGGTCCGCATGCAGGCGAGTGTCGGCGACCGCGTGGTCATCCACGGCCGCATCGTAGGAGCGGCAGAGCGCTCGGGCGAGGTGATCGAGGTCCGCGGCAGCGGGGAGAATCCGCTGCTCGTCGTGCGCTACGACGACGGGCACGAGGCGATCCTGTCGCCCGGAAGCGACTGCGAAGTCCGGCACGCGTCCTGACCGGCGGCCGGGACGGCGTGACCCGAGTTTCCGCTGCGCCGGCGTCGCGGGTGCGGACCCTATCAAAATCAGGCGATCGCGTGCTTAGGATAGCCTTACCTACATGCACAAGAGAACGCGCCTGCTTCTGCCCGCCGCTGCTCTGAGCGTCACCGCTCTCGCCCTCACGGCCTGCGCGTCGCCGTCCGCGACCGAAGAACCCGCCGCGGCTGCCGAGTCGGCGACCGTCGTCGTCGAGAACGCCAAGCCCACCCTGGTGCTGGTCGAGCGGGAGGGCGAGTCCTCGTACCAGGAGGACACCGAGGTCGACCGCGAGGCCGTCGAGGTGCGAGGCGAACCCCGCCTCGGTCGTCACCTTCGACATCGCCACGCTCGACACGCTCGACGCGATCGGCGCCGGTGAGGCGGTGGTCGGCATCCCCGACGCCGTGCTGCCCGACTACCTCTCGGAGTACGCCGACCTGCCGAAGGTCGGCACGCTCTTCGAGCCCGACTTCGAGGCCGTCGCCGAGCTCGAGCCCGACCTCATCGTGACCGCCGCACGCAGCACCGGCCAGTACGACGAGCTGTCCGAGATCGCCACGACGATCGACCTCACGGGCGCCTATGCCGGCACCTTCGACCCGAGCGCCGGCCTCGAGCGGGCCGCGCAGCTGGGCGAGATCTTCGGCAAGGAGGACGAGGTCGCCGAGCTCACCGCCGGCATCGAGGAACTCGTATCCACCATCGAGTCCGACGCCGAGGGCACCGCCCTCGTCCTGTCCGTCTCGGGCGGCGAGGTCGGCGCGTTCGGCGAGGGCTCGCGCTTCGGCTACTTCTTCGACGAGCTCGGCTGGACCCCGGCGGTCGTCGCCGCGGAGCTTCCCGGCGCCGAGGGCTCGCCCCACGGCGACACCGTGACGAACGAGTTCATCCTCACCGCGAACCCCGACTGGATCTTCGCGTTCGACCGCGGCGCCGCCACCGGCGAGGGCTCGAGCGCCGAAGAGACGCTCGACAACGAGCTCGTGGCCCAGACCACCGCCGCGCAGGACGATCACATCGTGTACCTGCCCGCGAGCGAGCTCTACATCGTGATCAACGGCCTGACTGCCATCGAGAACGTGCTCACCTCGGTGCACGAGGCCATCGCCGGCTGAGCCGTCATGCCGCACGAAGTCCGAGTGGGGAGCGCGGAGTCCTGACCCGCATCTCTCCCACGCTCTGGATCGTCGCGGGGGTGGCCACGGTGGCCGCCCTCGCGACGATCTCGCTGTTCATCGGCGTCGCCGAACTCGACGGGTTCATCCTCTTCGCCAGCCGCATCCCGCGCACCGTCGCTCTCGTGCTCGCCGGCGCCGCGTTCGCCATCACCGGCCTCATCATGCAGCTGCTGGTGCGCAACCGGTTCGTCGAGCCCGGTACGACGGGGGCGACGGATGCCGCGAGCCTGGCGCTGCTGGCCGTGCTGATGTCGGTCCCCGGGCTCCCGATCTGGGGCAAGGCGATCTTCGCGACTGTCGGTGCGCTGGTCGGCGTGTTCGGCTTCCTGGCTCTGGCCCGCCGCATCCCGTCGCGCTCGAGCGTGCTCGTCCCGATCGTGGGCATCCTCTACGGCGGCGTGATCGGAGCCGTCACCACATTCGTCGCCTATCGCACGAACATGCTGCAGGAGCTGCTCAGCTGGGGTGTCGGCGACTTCTCGAGCATCCTGCGAGGCCGCTACGAGATCCTGTACCTCGCGGCGGCGGCGGCGCTCGTGGCCTGGATCGCCGCCGACCGCTTCACGGTGGCGGGTCTCGGCGACGACGCCGCGCGCGGCCTCGGCCTCGACACCCGTGCCGTGATGGGCATCGGGGTCACGATCATCGCGGTGGTCACCGGCATCCTGATGGTCGTCACCGGCGCCCTGCCGTTCCTCGGGCTGATCGCGCCGAACATCGTCAGCCGCCTGATCGGCGACAACATGCGCCGCGCGGTGCCGCTGGTCGCCCTGCTGGGCGCGGCGATCGTGCTGCTCTGCGACATCATCGGGCGCGTCGTGCGCTTTCCGTTCGAGATCCCGATCTCGCTCGTGATGGGGGTGCTGGGCGGCGTCGTCTTCCTCTGGCTGCTGCTGGGGACGGCGAAACCGGTGGATGCCGCGGCTCGGCCCCGTCCGCGCGCCCCGATGCGGCAGGAGGCGACGCGATGACCGCGACCTTCCTCGACGGCGCCCGCCGCGCGACCCGGAGCCTGCGGCATCCGACCGGCGCCCTCTGGGCGCTCACGGCTCTCGCGGTCGCGATGGTCCTCGTGTTCCTCTTCACCGATCTGCCGGGCAAGTGGGAGTACGCGCTGGGCCTGCGCACCCGCACCATCGCCGGCATGGTGATCGCCGCGGCGGCGGTGGGGGCATCCACCGTCCTCTTCCAGACGATCACGGCCAACCGCATCCTGACGCCCGGGATCATGGGCTTCGACGCCGTGTTCCTCGCGATCCAGACGCTCGTCGCGTTTGCGATCGGGCCGGCGCTGCTCGTGTCGGCGCCGCCGCTCGCGTCGTGGCTGGTCGAGCTCGTGCTGATGGCGGGCTCGATCGTGCTGCTGTACTGGTGGCTGTTCCTGCGACGTCGCCTCGACCTGCACGTGATCGTGCTCGCCGGGCTCGTGCTGGGCGTGCTGTTCCGCTCGGTCACCGGGTTCCTGCAGCGCCTGCTCGACCCCGACACGTTCGCGATCCTGCAGGATCTGACGTTCGCGAGCTTCACGTCGGTGGATCGCGAGCTGCTGCTGCCCACCGGCATCCTGGTGGCCGTCGCGCTCGGCTCGCTCTGGCCGATCCGCCGCGAGCTCGACGTGCTGTCACTGGGCGAGAGCACCGCGATCTCGCTCGGCGTCGCACACCGGCGCGTGGTGATGCACGTGATCGTCGCGATCGCGGCGATGGTGGCGGCATCCACCGCACTGGTCGGCCCGGTGACCTTCTTCGGTCTGATCGTCGCGAACCTCGCGTACGGCGCGGTCGGCCACCGTCACCTTCGCAGCGTCCCCGCGGCCATCGCCATCGGCGTGATCGCGCTGGTCGGCGGCCAGCTGATCCTCTCGCGCCTGCTCGGCTTCGGCACCGAGCTGCCCGGTCGTGATCGAGTTCGTCGGCGGGCTGTTCTTCATCGTCCTCGTTCTCACCGGAAGGGCCCGCTGATGATCCGCACCGACTCGGTGGTCAAACGCCACGGCTCATTGGTCGCCGTCGACGACGTGTCGATCGACATCCGACCCGGCGTCACCGCCATCATCGGCCCGAACGGCGCCGGCAAGTCGACGCTGCTCGCGGCCATCGGGCGGCTCGTCGGCACCGACGGCGGCGTCATCACCGTGGACGGCCTGGACGTCACCGCCACCAGGTCGCGCGAGCTCGCGCGGCGCCTGGCGATCCTGCGGCAGGACAACCACCTCGCGATCCGGCTCAGCGTCGAGGACCTCGTCGCCTACGGACGCTTTCCGCACGGCGGCTCGGGACGCACCCCCGACGACCGCGCCCACGTCGACGACGCGATCGAGCTGCTCGACCTCGACGAGGTGCGGGGGCGCTTCCTCGACGAGCTGTCGGGCGGTCAGCGCCAGCGCGCGTTCGTCGCCATGGCGCTCGCGCAGGACACCGACCACCTGCTCCTCGACGAGCCCCTCAACAACCTCGACCCGCGCCATGGCGTCGGCGCTCATGAAGCTCGTGCGCCGCCTCGCCGATGAGCGCGGGATGACGGTGGTCGTCGTGCTGCACGATATCAACGTCGCCGCGCAGTACTCCGACGACATCGTCGCGATGCGGGCCGGCCGCGTCGTGCACCACGGAACCGTGGCCGAGGTCGTCACCGAGGAGCGCCTCGCCGCGCTGTACGACACCCCGGCACGCGTGGTCGAGATCGCCTGCCGCCCCATCGTGCTCTGGGAATGACCCGAGCGCCCCTACCCACTGCCACCGAAAGAGAGACCCATGACCTCCGCCTTCTCACTCGAGCCCACCGGCCTCGAACTGCGCTTCCGCCGCGTGACCCTCGCCGCGCGGGAGTGGCTCACCCCCTCGTACGTGCGCGTGCGCCTGCAGGGCGATGAGCTCGCCGGATTCGCCTCGCTCGGCGCCGACGACCACCTCCGGATCTTCTTCCCCGACGGCGACCCGCAGTCGGTCGAAGAGCTGCGCGCGGCTCCGAGCCGCGAGTACACGCCGCTGGCATGGGGCGAGGGCTGGCTCGAACTCGAGTTCGCGATCCACGGCGATCCTGCGGCGGGCACGGCGGGCGTCGCGGCGGCGTGGGCGGCGACCGCGCCGCTCGGCGCGCTCGCGGGAGTGGGCGGGCCGCGGGGGTCGAAGGTGCTCACGGGCCGCCCCGACGCGTGGTTCCTCGCCGGCGACGAGACGGCCGTGCCGGCGATGCGCCGCTTCGCCGGCGCGATGGATGCCGACGCCGTCGGGCGCATCCTGGTGGAGGTGACGGATGCCGCGCACGAGCTCGCCGATCGACGCTCCGGCGGGCGTCGTGGTCGAGCAGGTGCACCGCGACGATGCTCCGGCCGGTTCGGCGCTCGCGGCACGGCTGGATGCCCTCGGCCCCGACGACCGCCCGGCCGGCTCGGTGTTCGGGTTCGTCGCGGCCGAGCAGTCGATCGTGAAGCCCGGTCGTGCGCTGCTGCTGGACCGGTGGGGCCTCAGCGCCGAGCACGTGATCGTCAAGGGCTACTGGAAGCGCGGCGAGACCGAGTACCACGCCCCGCACTGACCCGGGACGCGTCAGCCCCGAGGAGCTCGGGCCGCGCGAACTCCTCGCCGTCGCACGTGCTCGGCGAGGAACGCGAACACCGTCTCGTACCAGACGACGGCGTGCTGAGGCTTGAGCACCCAGTGGTTCTCGTCGGGGAAGTACAGGAAGCGGTGCGGCATGCGCCCCTCTTCGTCGGCGTGGTGCTCGGCGAGCTCCGACCACAGCCGCAGCCCCTCGCCGATCGGCACGCGGTAGTCCTTGTCGCCGTGCACGACGAGGAGCGGGGTGCGGATGTCGCGCACGAACCGGTGCGGCGAGTGCTCGATCATCGCCTCGGGCGTGAAGATCCGCTGCCAGTACTCGGAGCTGTCGGTGGTGCCGGCGAACTGGTCGAGCGCCCACAGGCTCGCGTGCGTCACGATCGCGCGGAAGCGGTCGGTGTGCCCCGCGACCCAGTTGGCCATGTAGCCGCCGAACGAGCCGCCCATCGCCGCCGTGCGGGTCTCGTCGATGTCGTCGCGAGCCTCGACGGCGTCGGTGATCGCGAGCAGGTCCGTGTAGGGCTTGTCGCCCCAGCTGTTCCAGCCGCGCGCGATGAAGTCCAGGCCGTAGCCGGTGGAGAGCCCCGGATCCGGCAGCAGGACGGCGTAACCGCGGGCGACGGCGAGCAGCGGCGCCCAGCGCCAGCTCCAGGCGTTCCAGCTGTTGAGCGGACCGCCGTGGATCCACAGCAGCAGCGGCGCCGGCGCGTCGGCCGACGCGCCGTCGGGCAGCAGCAGCCAGCCGCGCACGCGGGCGCCGTCCTCGGCGGTCGTCTCGACCTCGGTGATCGAGCCGGGTGCGGCGGGGCTCGCCGCGGGCGTCGCGAGCGGGGTGGCGGTGCCGTCCATCGAGATGCGGACGGGATGCGGCGGCACGACCCACGACGAGCGCAGTGCGACGAGGTCGCCCGTGGTGCGGTCGACCGCGACGCCGGAGTACGCGAAATCGTCGTCGGTGAGCCGCTCGGCTGCGCCGCCGTCCAGCGGGAGGCGGAACACCGGCCCGCGACCGTTGTCGTCGGCGGTGGCGATGAGAGCGGTGTCGTCGGCGGCGAACGCCAGCGACGATGCCCAGCGGTCCCAGTCGGCGACGATGCGGCGGGCGCCGCCGCCGTCGAGGTCGGCCACCCACACCTCGTAGTCGGTGGGCGCGGCGGGGGTGCTCTTGACCGTGCGCAGGTACGCGAGGCGCGTGCCGTCGTGGCTGACAGCGGGCATCTCGTAGTCGACGTCGACCTCGTCGAACAGGGTCGTGCGCTCGCCGGTGGCGGTGTCGATCGCCACGATGACGCGGCGGCCCGCGCGCTGCTCGCGCTGCTCGATCGGACGCGATCAGGGTCGCGCCGTCCGGGGTGAGCGCCGCCTCGGCGTGGTCGGCCGAGCGGCCCGGCTTCGGCGTGAGGTCGCGCGGACGCGGCAGCGTGGCCGGGTACGGCTTGTCTTCGGTGGCGGATGCCGGAGCGTCGGCGTCCGCGCCGGGTGCGGCATCCTGCCCCTCGGCGAGCGCTTCGTCGCCGCGGCGGCTTCGGCGACTCCGCCTCCCCCGCGGCCGCTTCATCGACCAGTGCGGCGATGGTGTCCTCGAGCGCGTCGACGTCGATCGACAGCAGGTGCGGCTCGGCCGGTCCGAGGTCGTGATCCCAGAAGCGCACCGGGTAGGTGTCGTGCAGGATGGCCGACACCTTCTTCTCCTTGCGCTTCGCGCGCAGCGCCGCCTCGCTCTCGAGCGTGTCGCCGCCGGGAAGGAGGGATGCCGAGATCACGACGCGGTCCGAGGCCTCGGCGGTCGCCGCGATGGCGTCGACACCGCCCGCCAGCCGCGTCACCGGACGCGCTTCGCCGCCGGCGGCCGGAAGCAGCCAGAGCTGGCCGGACTCGTCGTCCGCCTCACCCTCGGAGTCGGGCCGGGCCGACACGAACAGGATGTCGCCGCTCGCGGTGAACGCGGCACCCGCCTCGCCCTTGGCCGACCTCGTCAGCCGGCGCGGCGTGCCCCCGCCGTGCGCGGGCACCGCCCACAGCGCCCGCTCGTAGCCGGTGCCGTCCTTCTTGAGCGCCGCGACGGTGAGCACGGCGGTGCGCCCGTCGGGCGAGAGGGCGAGGGCCTCCACACGGGGAAGCGCGATGTAGTCGGCCAGCGAATCGAACGGAGTGGAGTCGGTGGGGGTCGCCATGGATCCACGCTAACCGACCCATCCGGGGCCGCAGTCCTCGCGGAGCCTCACGCCCACTGGGTGAGCTTGTCGGGGTTGCGCATGATGTAGACGGCGGTGATGCGGCCGGCGCGCACGTCGAGCGAGAACACCGCGCTGGGCAGGTCGTGCAGCGTCGCGAGGAAGCCGAGACCGTCGGGCGTCTCGACGCCGTCCATCACCGCGTCGGGCTCCAGGCGCGGCAGCCCGAGGAGGAATCGCGACACGCGGTCGGCGCCGCGCACCGGACGCAGCGCCGCCGACGCCCGCCCGCCGCCGTCGGAGCGCAGCACCACGTCGGGATCGAGCACCGACACGAGCGCCTCCAGGTCGCCCGTCATCGTCGCGGCGGCGAAGGCGCGCGCGACGGCGTCGTGCTGCTCCCGCGAGGCCGTGCCCGCGCGCTGCTCCCGCACCTGGCGCCGGGCCTGCGATGCCAGCTGCCGCACCGCGGCGGGGCTGCGCCCCACCGCGTCGGCGATCTCGCCGAACGGCACGCCGAAGACGTCGTGCATCACGAACGCGACGCGCTGCGCGGGGCTGAGCGACTCGAGCAGCACCAGCAGCGCCATCGACACGGACTCGTCGCGCGTGACGTGCTCGATCGGATCGACGGACACGGATGCCGCGAGCGGCGAGCCGCCGGGCACCGGCTCGGGCAGCCACTCGCCCACGTACCGTTCGCGGCGGGCGCGCGCCGAGCCCAGCATGTCGAGGCACACGCGCCCGGCGACCCGCGTGAGCCAGGCCCCGGGAGCGCGGATCGCGGCCCGCTCCTCGTCGGACAGGCGCAGCCAGCGCACGTAGGTCTCCTGCACGGCGTCCTCGGCGTCGGCGACCGTGCCGAGCAGGCGGTAGCAGAGGCCGAGCAGCGACCGCCGCTCGCTCTCGATCTCGTCGGTGAGGGGCATCCGCTCGCTTTCGGGTGTCGGGGACAGCTGCGCGCAGCCGGCGAGCCGGCGTGCTCACATTCTGGCGCGTCGCGTCGTCGGAATGTCGGGAGCCTCCGCACGTCGCGGGGCGAGAGGAGTGAGGTCATGAGGGTCGTCGTCGCGGGAGGCACGGGTGTCGTCGGGAGCCGGGTCGTGGAGGCGCTGCGTGCAGACGGGCATGACGCGGTCCCGCTGAGCCGCCGTACGGGGGTCGACCTCACCACCGGGGAGGGACTCGACGCCGCGCTCGGCGGGGCCGACGCGGTGGTGGACGCCGCGAACGTCTCGACGCTGTCGGCGGAAGCGGCGATCCGCTTCTTCGAGACGGCGACGGGCAACCTCGTGGCGGCGGCCGCGCGTGCAGGCGTGTCGCACCTGGTGCTGCTGTCGATCGTCGGGATCGACCGGATGCCGCACGACTACTACGCCGGCAAGCTCGCGCAGGAGCGCGTGGTCGAGGCCGGGGACGTTCCGTGGACGATCCTGCGGGCGACGCAGTTCCATGAGTTCGCCGGGCAGCTGTTCGACCGCGCGAAACTGGGCCCCCTGCACGTCGCGCCGCGGGCTCGCGTGCAGCCGATCGCCGCGCGCGATGTCGGCGCGCACCTCGCGGGCGCTCGCTGCCGGGGCGCCGCAGGGTCGGGCGGCGGATCTCGCCGGGCCGCGGGAGGAGGCGCTGGACGAGATGGTGAAGGCGTACGCGCGCCGCACCGGCCGCGGCGGGTGGATCCCCTCGGTGAGCCTGCCGGGTGCGCAGATGAAGGCGATGCGCGCGGGCCTGGCCCTGCCGGGCAGCGACGCGGTGCTCGCGACGCAGACGTTCGCCGATTGGCTGCGCGAGCTCGGCTGACGCGCGCGTATCTGGGTGCGGGGCGGCGTCCTCTGCCCTTTCGAGGACGGTGCACTCGTCGTACCGCCCCCGTGAGCGGCTCGTGCTCGTACTCTCCCCCGAGCGGGCATGAGCCGCTCGTACCCCACGACCCTGATTCGCCTCCTCCGGTGCGGATACGCTGGGCGTGGCTCGACCCCGGGGCCACGCCTCGACCCCCGGGGCCACACCTCGACCCCGGGGCCACACCTCGACCCCCGGAGCCAGGGCCGAGACCCGGATCCCGTCGATACCCGCAGGAGGATCCCGTGAGACTCGCCATCGCCGGCGGCACAGGGATGACGGGCGCGCAGGTCGCCGCCGTGGGGCGCGAGCGGGGCCACGAGGTCACGGCGCTGTCGCGGCGGACCGGCGTGGAGCTGCTGAGCGGGGCGGGCCTGGCGGGCGCCCTCGATGGGGTCGACGCGGTGATCGACGTCACGAATGTCGTCACGGCGAAGCCCGACGTCTCGGTGATGTTCTTCGCCGGCGCGACGAAGAACCTCCTCGCGGCAGAACGCGCCGCGGGCGTGCCGCACCATCTCGTGCTGACGATCGTCGGTGCCGAGACCGCCCCCGACGGCTACTACGCCGGCAAGCTCGTGCAGGAGCGGCTGGTGGCCGGCGGCGGCATCCCGTGGACGATCCTGCGGACGACCCAGTTCCACGAGTACGCGGCGATGGTGTTCCACCGCGCCCACGCGGGCGCGCACGTCGCACCGTCAGGACGCGTAGCAGCCGGTGGCGGTGCGCGAGGTGGCCGCGCACCTCGTCGACCTCGCCGAGCGTGGCCCGGCCGGCCGTGCCACCGACCTCGGCGGCCCTCGGGAGGAGAGCCTCGCCGACATGGTCCGCCGGTACGCGCATGCGATCGGCTATCGCGCGCCGCTGCCGGTCGTGAACACGCCGGGCGCCCTCGGCCGGGCGTTCCGCTCCGGCGCCCTGCTGCCCGGCGCCGGCGCGCTGCGCGGCACGCAGACCTTCACCGAGTGGCTCGACGCCCTCCCGACGCCTGATCCCCGCGCACCCCGTACGTGGAAGTGCCGGCGTCACATCTCTTCGTGGGTGAGGGGATCTCCGTCCCACAGCCGGCCGCGCTCGAGCGCGGACACCGCGGCCACCTCGTCGTCGGTGAGCGTGAAGCCGAACACATCGGCATTCTCGCGCTGACGGTCGGGGTCGGCGGACTTCGGGATCGGGGTGCTGCCGAGCTGGGTGTGCCAGCGCAGCACCACCTGCGTCGGCGTGACGTCGTGGATCGTGGCGAGCTCGTGGATGATCTGCTCGGTCAGCAGCTCGCTGCGGCGGGCCAGCGGGCTCCAGCTCTCGGTGCGGATGCCGTGCGTCTTGTGGAAGGCGCGCAGCGCCTCCTGCGGGAAGTACGGGTGCATCTCCACCTGGTTCACGGCGGGGACGACGCCGGTCTCTTCGATGAGCTCGGTGAGGTGGTCCTCGGTGAAGTTCGAGACGCCGATCGACCGGACGAGGCCCTGGTCGCGCGCCTCGATCATGCCGCGCCAGGTGTCGACGTACCGGCCGACGCTGGGGTTGGGCCAGTGGATCAGCTGGAGATCGATGCGGTCCAGGCCCATCACGTCGAGCGATCCCTTGATGCTGTCGATGGCCTGCTGACGGCCGTGGTGCCGCCCCGGGATCTTGGAGGTGACGAGGAGCTTGTCGCGGTCGACCCCGCTGCGGCGGACGGCCTCGCCCACCTCGCGCTCGTTCTCGTAGTTGACGGCGGTGTCGATCAGGCGATAGCCGTCCTCGATCGCGGCGACGATGGCCTCGATCCCCTCCTCGCCGCGCAGGTTGTAGGTGCCGAGGCCGAGTTCCGGAAACCAGGCGCCGTCGTTGAGGATCACGGTCGGGATCGCGTTCATGACTCCATCCTGGCCCTGTGTTCCACCGTCGGGCTATCGCGGCGTGCCGGCACGTGACCGGCGCGCGGCGTCACGGGCGATCGTCGACGTCGAGGGTGCCCTCGGTCGCCGCCCGCTCATCGGCAGCGGCGCTGTCCAGCTGGTCGTCGTCGAGGTCGGGATCGAGCGGTCGATCGTCGTCATCGTCGAGGATCGGGTCGAGGATGCCGTCGCCGTCGTCGCGGGCGCCGTCGTCGCGCGCGGTGTCGTCATCGAGCACCGGATCGTCGTCGTCGCCGATCGGGCCCAGGTACGGGGTCGGGTTGCTCATGGTCTACTCCCTTCGCTGCCCCGAAAGTACGGCGGTTCGACGTCGGGCGGAGGGGGCTTGCGGCGTGAAGCGGGAGGCGGTAACGCTACGCGGCCGAGCCGCCGCCCCCGCCGGCATCCACCGATCGGATCCGCTCGCGTGAGCCCGGGATGCCGCTCGCCATGCGCGTCCACGAGCCGTCGTCGGCTCGCACGTCGTAGGCGGCGAACGCGCACGCGACGCCCTTCGCCGTCATGAGGTCGGCGGAGTCCATGAGCTGGAAGTGCAGATGCGGCGAGGTCGAGTTGCCGGTGTGGCCGACGTTGCCGAGCACGTCGCCCACCGCGACCCGGTCGCCGACGCGCACACGAACGCTGCCCGGCCTGAGATGCGCGAAGCCCGCGTACACGTCGCCGGCGCGCAGGATCACATGGTTGCCCAGGATCGCCGGGATCCTGTCGGGACGGAAGGTGATGCCGTTCCACACCATGCGCGTGACCTCGCGGAACGGGTTGATCCATCGCCGCTCGCGGACGCCGTCGGTGGCCGCGACCACCTCGGCGTCGAACGGCGCGTGGATCTGCGCGTTCCACGCGTAGCACTCGTCGGTGCGCCCTCCCACCGTGGAGGCGGTGAAGGTCGACGCGGGATGCACGTGCACGCCCGGGCGGTCGTCGACCTTGACGAAGTCGAACGCGTAGCGCTGCCCGAGGATGTCGACCCCGTGGCTGGGGATGCGGGCGGCCGGCGTCGTGACGGCCATCCACCCTTCCCCACGCAGCGGGAACTCCACCACCACCGGGTCATCGAGCTCGCCCACGGCTCTCAACCCTCCCAGCGTTCGCGCACCCAGTCCAGCGTCACGACGGCCTGATCGCGCTGGAACCTCCGCAGCGTCGGCATGCTCGGCGGGTCGGGCCGCAGCGACGAGCCGAGGAACAGCCCGGCGAACGCCGCGAGCACCCGGGTGGCGGCATCAGGGGCCATGCCGTGGAAGACCGGATGCCGCGATATGAGGCCCTCGATGTCGGCATCCGGGTCGTAGTACCGGACGTTGATCAGCAGCGACAGCGCGTCGAACCACGGCACGCCCCGCGCACCCCACGGCCAGTCCACGAACACGACCGAGTCATCCTCGCGCAGCAGGATGTTGTCGGCACGGGTGTCGAAGTGCACGAGCCGGTCGCCCCGGACGTCCGCGACGGCGCGGGCCGCGGCATCCGTCAGCTCTTCATGGTGATCGCGGACGAAGTCGTCGAGGCCGCGCGGCAGCGGCGGAAGCGTCGGGGCGTCGATGGTCCGCCACAGCTCGGCATCGCCCGCGATGGCCTCGGGCAGGTCGGTCACGGCGGCGTCGGGCGGCAGCGGGATCGATCCCATCACGTGCAGGGCGTCCAAGACGGCCTCCAGCTCCCGGGGCTGCCAGGGGGTGGACGGATGCCGCGCCTCGACGTCTTCGAGCACCAGCGCGACCCAGTCCTCGTGCTCGACGAAGCCGAGGAGCGCGGGGGCGGGGATCGCGGCCGGCAGCGACGCGGTGACGGCGGCCTCGGCGCGGTGGATGCCGGGCGTATCGGGGTTGACCGAGAGTCCGGCGCTCTTGACGAAGGCGCGACGGCCCGATGCCGTGACGACGCGGTCGGCCGACCCCGGCGAGTATCCGCCGGACTGCGAGTGCGCCGCCAGGACCGGCTCTCCCAGCACGGCTTCGATCGCCGCCCGGAGCGGGGGCGGGATCTCGTGCCACTGCACGCGGCTCACGCGCCGACCCGGACCGATCCGGGCCGCGCCCCCACGAGCGCCTCGGCGGCGCGGGCGGTGCGCAGCGCGAAGCGCGTCGTGTCGGCGCCGCGCGCCAGCGACTGGGCGTTGAGCCCGTCGATCATGCCGATGAGCTCCCACGCCACCTCGCCGGGCTCGGTCGTCGAGAAGGCGCCGGTGCGGCATCCATCCGTCACGATCCCCTCGACAAGCGACTGCCAGCGCTGCATCTGCGCGCGCACGGCGAGCGCCAGGGGCTCGTTGCGCCGAGCCATGGCCCAGCCCTCGACCCAGACGACGGTGAGCTCGTCGCGCGCGCCGTCCATCAGGGTGTCGATGAGCGCGCCGAGTCGCCCGGCCGGGTCGGCGATCGCGTCGACGACCTGCTCGACGTCGCGCACCTCCTCCTCGACGAGGTCGGCGTACACGCGGGCGATGAGGTCGTCCATGGACGGCTGGTAGTGCGCGACCAGGCCCGAGGCGACCCCCGCCCGCTCCGCGACGGCGCGGAGGGTGAGCGCGCTGAGGTCCGTGCTCGCGCGCGATCGCGGTCGCGGCGGCGACGATCTCGGCGGCGCGCTCGGCGGGGTCCTTGCGGGTGCGCGGCCGGGACGATGTGCTTGACATGGTCTCGCCAGCATAGATATCTTCTCTATTGATCGGTAGATCAATTACTGACATCGCGACGCCGGACTCCGCGTGAGCCGAGCAGAGATGAGGGCGACGATGGCCTGGAGGATGCCGCACGAGGGCGATCCGCACGAGCGCACGTGGATGGCGTTCCCGAACGACGGGACGACGCTCGGCGACGACCCGGCCGAGCAGGAGCGCTTCTACGCCGCGTGGAGCGCCGTCGCGAACGCCGTCGCGGACTTCGAGCCGGTCACGATGCTCGTCGACCCGTCGAAGACCGATCGCGCGCGGCGCATGCTCGCCGAGGGCATCGAGATCGTCGAGACGCCCGTCGACGAGTTCTGGTTCCGCGACCACGGCCCCACATTCGTCGTCGACGACGAACGTCCCGGCATGCTCGGCGCCGTCGACTGGGTCTTCAACGGCTGGGGCGCCCCGGAGTGGGCGTCGTGGACCGAGGCCGCCGAGCACGCGCGCTTCACCGCCGGACTCGTCGGCGCGGAGCTCGTGAGCTCGCTGCTCGTCAACGAGGGCGGCGGCATCCACGTCGACGGCGAGGGCACCGTGCTCGTCACCGAGACCGTGCAGCTCGACCCGCGCCGCAACCGCTACGCCGACAGGGCCCGCGTCGAGGCGGAGCTTCACCGCACGATCGGCGCCACGAAGGTCATCTGGCTGCCGCGGGGCCTCACCCGCGACTACGACGAGCTCGGCACCAACGGCCACGTCGACATCGTCGCCACCATCCCGACGCCGGGCCGGCTCCTGCTGCATGCCCAGCAGAACCCCGAGCACCCCGACTTCGAGGTGTCGCGCACGCTGCGCGCGTTCCTCTCGGAGCAGACGGATGCCGCCGGCCGCGCGTTCGAGATCATCGACCTGCCCGCCCCCGAGACGCTCCGCGACCACGAGGGCTTCGTCGACTACAGCTACGTCAACCACCTCGTGGTGAACGGCGGCGTCATCGCGTGCGGCTTCGGCGAAGAGCGACGCGGATGCGCGAGCACGCGAGATCCTCGAGGCCGCCTACCCCGGCCGCCGGGCGGTGACGATCGACGCCCGCCCGATCTTCGCGGGCGGCGGCGGCATCCACTGCATCACCCAGCAGCAGCCGGCGGTCGCCCGATGAGCGCGCCGCGCGCACACCGTCGGAGGTTCTCGACGACACGCCGAGAGATGGATGCCGCGACCCGGCGTGTCGAGAAGAGTCTCCGACTCCGTGCTCGACGTGAGGAGGCCTGATGTTCCCCGTCGTCGAGGCGACGATCGCCGAGCTCCGCTCCGCACTCGAGACCGGCGCGGTCACCGCCGTCGAGCTGCTCGACGCCTACCTCGCACGCATCGACGCGTACGACGCGCCCGGCACGGACACCGCCCTCAACGCGGTGGTCGTGCGCAACCCCGACGCGCGGGCCGAGGCTGCGGCATCCGATCTCCGTCGCGCCGAAGGCCGCCCGCTCGGGCCGCTGGACGGCATCCCGTACACGGCGAAGGACTCGTTCCTGGCGAAGGGCCTCACGGTCGCGGCGGGTTCGCCCGCGTTCGCCGACCTCGTCGCCCGGCGCGACGCGTTCTCGATCGAGCGGCTGCGCCAGGCGGGGTGCGTGCTGATCGGGCTGACCAACATGCCGCCGATGGCCAACGGCGGCATGCAGCGCGGCGTGTACGGCCGCGCCGAGAGCCCCTACAACGCCGGCTACCTGACCTCGGCGTTCGGGTCGGGCTCGTCCAACGGCTCGGGCACCGCGACCGCAGCCTCGTTCGCCGCCTTCGGGCTCGGCGAAGAGACGTGGTCGAGCGGCCGCGCGCCGGCCTCGAACAACGCGCTGTGCGCGTACACGCCCTCGCGCGGCGTGATCTCGGTGCGCGGCAACTGGCCGCTCGTGCCCACGATGGACGTCGTCGTGCCGCACACCCGCACGATGGCCGACATGCTCGAGATCCTCGACGTGCTCGTCGCCCACGACCCCGAGACGCGCGGCGACTTCTGGCGAGCGCAGCCGTGGATCCGGATCCCGGATGCCGCGGCCACGCGTCCCGGGTCATACCCGGCGCTCGGCTCGGCCGACGCCGCCGGCGCCCGCGCGACGCTCGCCGGTCGGCGCTTCGGCGTGCCGCGGATGTACATCAACGCCGACCCGGATGCCGGCACCGACCCCGACGGCGGCATCGGCGGGCCCACGGGCACCCGTGTCGAGACCCGCGCCTCGGTCGTCGCCCTCTGGGAGACGGCGCGTCGCGACCTCGAGGCCGCGGGGGCGGAGGTCGTGGAGGTCGACTTCCCCCTGGTCACGAACTACGAGGGCGACCGACCCGGCGCGCCCACCATCCTGACGCGCGGGCTCGTCACCCCCGAGTTCCTGCACCGCGAGATCGTCGACCTGTCGGCGTGGGCGTGGGACGACTTCCTGCGGGCGAACGGCGACCCGGCGCTCGATCGGCTCGACGACGTCGATCCCGCCGCGATCTTCCCCCATCCGCCCGGCGCCCTTCCCGACCGCTACACCGGGTTCGACGACGACATCGCGACCTACCCGGCGCAGGTGCGGGAGCATCCGTACGCGTCGTTCACCGACATCCCGGAGATCGAAGGCGGGGTGCGCGGCCTCGAAGAGACCCGTCGCCGGGATCTCGACGAGTGGATGTCGGACCTCGGCCTGGACGCCGTGCTCTTTCCCGCGGTCGCCGACGTCGGCCCCGCCGACATGGACGTGAACCCGGTCTCGGCCGATCTCGGCTGGCGCAACGGCGTGTGGGTCGCCAACGGCAACCTCGCGATCCGCCACCTCGGCGTGCCCACGGTCACGGTGCCGATGGGCACGATGGCCGACATCGGGATGCCGGTGGGCCTGACGATCGCCGGGCGCGCGTACAGCGATCCCGACCTGCTCGCCTGGGCCGCCGCCTTCGAGGCGCTCCGCGCCGCGGCGGACCGCTCCCCCGCGCACGCCCGAGCTGTGAGCACGCTGTCGCGCTTCGTGCGCTGAGCGGACGAAGCGCGCCGAAACGCTCTGGAGCACCCGCACGACGTTGCATCTCGCTCGTTCCTCGTCCGCTCGACGACCGGAAGACTCACCAGGAACCATGGAACTCCGCACCTTCACCTCCACGACTGCCGACCCGGCCGCGCGCGGCCGCGAGCTGGGCACGGCGTTCGCGCCGCAGTTCGAGCGGACGGCGGCGCTGTACCTCGCGCACTTCGACGAGCTCGGCATCCCGGCCGACCAGGCGCGTGCCATCGCCGAGCGCAGCCGCACCGCCCTCGCCGCCTGGGCGCCGGGCCTCGCGGCCGAGGCCGACGCGATCGCCGACGCCGCGCAGATCGAGCGGTGGCGCGTGGCGGCCGTGGGAGCTCGCACCGAGATCCTCGCCGCGGCGCCACCCCGAGCCGTCAGCGAGTGCTCGACGGCCGTCCATGTCGGTCCCGGCGAGGCGGCCGAGTCCATCCAGACCTGGGACTGGCACGACTTCCTCGTCCCGGAGGGTCTGCTGCGGGCGTTCCCGTCAGAGGCGGGCCTCGACGTGAAGCTGTTCACCGAGTTCGGCACGGCCGCGAAGATCGGCGTCAACAGCGCCGGGCTGGGCCTGCACTTCAACATCCTGTCCCACGTGTCGGACTCGGACGCGGGCGGCGTGCCGGTGCATGCGATCGCGCGACGCGTCCTTGAAGAAGCGCGAATCGATCGCCGACGCGCGTCGCATCGCGGCGAGCGCGACGGTGAGCGCATCGACGGTGCTGACCGTCTTCGAGACCGATCCCGCCGGTTCTCGGGCCGCCTCGCTCGAGCTCTCCCCCGCCGGCATCGGCGTCGTCGATCCCGCCGCGGACGGGTGGCTGCTGCACACGAACCACTTCCTCGACGCGGAGCTGTTCCGCGGCGACACCATGCCTGCCGACTCCACGACGAGGGAGCGCTTCGCGCACCTGGACGCGGTGCGCAGTGCGCTCGCCGGGCTGAGCCCCACCGCGCGCGCCCTCGCCGCCTGCGGCGGGCAGGGGGCCGATGCGGACATCTGCATGACGCCCGACCCTGCCTTGCCGCGCATCGACCAGTGGGCGACCCTGCTCACGATCGCCGTCGACACCGCCGGCTTCGCGCTCGACGTGTATCCGGGCCGCCCCGACGAGGCCGCGGCCGCAGGATTCACGCGGTTCTGACCTCGAGTCCAGGGGTCACGAAGTGTCGCTTCACCCCGCACGAAGCCACAACTCGTGCCACCCCAACGCCGAACGCCGCAGTTCCGGGGTCACGAAATGTCGCTTCACCCCGCACGTAGCCACAACTCGTGCCACCCCAACGCCGAACGCCGTAGGCCGCTGGCCGCAGGGACACCGCGCCAGGCGGGCGGGGGTCAGCGCAGGCCGGAGCGCAGGTCGCCCCCGGCCTGGCCGATCGCGGCGGCCGCGCCCGACCTGGCTGGGCGTCAGCGCAGGCCGGAGCGCAGGTCGTCCCGGGCGGGGCTGATCCCGGCGCCTGTGTCTGGGCCGGCGGCTGCGGCATCCGTGCCCTCGTCATCATCCGTGTGCAGGGACGGCGGCGCCGCGGCGTACGCGTCGGACAGCTCGCGGTAGGGCTTCGAGAAGAAGGCGAGCAGCACCACGAGCAGCAGCACCAGGCTCGCGCCGACGAAGGCCAGCGCCATGCCGCGAGCCTCGCCGTCGCCGAGCAGCCAGCCGAAGGTGTCCTGACCCTCTGGCGACTCCATGTACGGGATGAGCCAGAACTGGGCGATCGGCCCGATGAGGAACGCCGAGACAGGCGCGGCGGCGGATTCCACGCTCGCGGCGAAGCCGAAGACGCGTCCCTGCTTCTCATACGGCACGACGCGCTGCACGATCGTCTGCTCGGAGGCCTCGGCGATCGGCATGAGCGCCATGAAGATCAGGATGCCGAGGGCGTACAGCCACCACCACTCCCGGATGGCGAAGGTCATGCCGAGCAGCGCGATGCCGATGTTGACCAGCAGCAAGGTGCGCACCGGGTTCTTGCCGAGTCCGAACTTGGCCACGAGCGCGCCGCCGATGATGAAGCCGAAGCTCGTCACACCGAGGACGATGCCCCACGCCTCGACCGAGAACAGCGTCAGCCCGTACGGGTCCATGAGGGCCATGAAGACGCCGCCGACGAGGTTGTTGAACGTCGCGAACAGGATGAGCGCGAGCAGCCCCGGCACCGCCATCACCGCGGGGATCACGCCGCGGAAGCTGAATCCCGGAGGCGCCACGCCCTCCACATGGACGACACCCCGCTCGGGGATGGGCACGAAGAGCAGGTGCACCAGCGCGACGCCGGTGGCGGCGATGGCGATGGCGACCGTCCAGCCCATACCGAGGAGACCGATCGACAGCCCGGAGAAGACGCTCGTCACCATGAACGCGATGCCCTGCACCGCGCCCACCAGGCCATTCGCGCGATCGCGGCGCTCCGCCGGAACGAGCAGGGTGACCGTCGTCGACAGCGCGATGTTGCGGAGGTTCTCGACGACCCCGCCCACGAGGATGACGCCGGCGAACGCCCAGAACCAGGGTCCGGTCCAGTCGAGCAGCGCGCTCTCGGGGATGGTCAGGAAGATCGCGCCCGCGAGCAGATAGGCGACCGTGGTCACGATGCTCGACAGCAGCATGACGGCCTTCTTCTTCATGCGGTCGACGATCACGCCGAACACCACGCCGAACACCGCGACGAGCAGCATGTACGAGCCGCCGATGATGGCCGTGGCGAGCACCGACTGCGTCTCGAGGTACACCCAGAACGTCAGGGCGAACCACAGGAAACTGCTGGTCACATTCGCGAGCGCCGTGTTGACGAGCACCTGGTAGAACGCGCGCAGCGTCCGCGTGTCAGGCTGCGGCTGGAGCGGCTCTGCGGATCCGACGGGCCCGGCGGGGCTCGGCTGACTCATGGTGCTTCCTTCGGCGTGTTCTCGGTCGGGGAGGGCGGAGCGAGCGGCTAAGCTCAATGTGGACACCGTTCACATTGGATGTTCACACGGTACACACCCGAAGCAGGAGGGCGCAATGACTTCACCCCTGCGCACGTATCATCACGGCGACCTCCGACATGCGCTGATCGCCGAAGGGCTGCAGCTCGCCCGCACCGGCGGGCCCGTCCGCCGTCACGCTGCGTGAAGTCACCCGCGCCGTCGGCGTCTCGCCCAACGCCGCGTACCGGCACTTCACCGACCGCGACGCGCTGGTGCGGGCGGTCGCCCGCGAGGCGCAGCTCGCCCTGGCCGGCGCGATCTCCTCGCGCGTCGAGGCGACCCCGGCCGACCTCGCGCCGGCGGCTGCCGCCATCGAGCGCCTCCGCCGCGTCGGCACCGCGTACATCGACTTCGCGCGTGCGGAGCGGGGCTTGTTCGAGACGGCCTTCTTCACGCAGGACACGCACGCCAACGACGCCATCGTGACGCTCGACGACCAGATCGTCGCCCCCTTCCGCCTCCTCATGGACACGCTCGACGCGATGGTGGACGCCGGCGCCCTCGCCCCCGAGCGCCGGCCCTACGCCGAGTGGGCCTGCTGGTCGGCGGTCCACGGCTTCGCCGACATCGCCGCGCACGGCCCGCTGCGGTGGCAGCCGGCATCCGTCGTCGACGCCCTCGCGGCCGCCGTCGTGGAAGCCGCGATCACCGGCGTTCGCGGTACGCCCGACGCGCCCTCGTAGACTGCCCCCATGGCCGACCCTGCGGCGCCCGGCGCAGCCCCGCGCTCCTCGCTGGTGCAGCACGCGCTCTGGTGGGCGGCCGACTACCTCTACGCGGGACGGCGGCAGCTCGCCGTCCTCTCGCTGCCGTGGTCGATCGGCCGGCCCCGCCCGACCCCCGCGTCCTGGCGGCAGGGCGACCCGGAACTTCCCGAGGTGTACCTCGTTCCCGGGGTCTACGAGCACTGGACGTTCCTGCGCCCCCTCGGCGACGCGCTGGCGGCGGCCGGTCACCGGGTGCGGGTGGTGCACGGGCTCGGGGTGAACCGCCGCAGCATTCCCGACACCGCCGACCGCCTCGAGCGGATTCTCGCCGACACGCCGGCGCCGAGCGCCGGGATCGTGCTCGTGGCGCACAGCAAGGGCGGACTCATCGGCAAGCACGTGCTGGTCACCTCCGGCGCGGCGATCGAGGCGGCGAAGGCCGCGGACGCGGGAGAGGACCCGACGGATGCCGCAGCCGCCGCGACGCCGCGCACCGGCACCCGCCCGCTGGGGCTGCTGGGAATGGTCGCGGTGGCCACACCCTTCGCCGGCGCACGGCGGGCGCGGATCTTCGTCGATCCGAGCATCCGTGCGTTCCTCCCCGACGACGAGACGATCGTCATGCTCGGCCGCGAGACCTCGATCAACGGGCGCATCGTGTCGATCTACGGTCCGTTCGATCCGCACATCCCCGAGGGCAGCGCCCTGGACGGCGCGACGAACATCGCGGTGCCCGCCGCCGGGCACTTCCGGGTGCTGGCCGCGCCGTCGACCCACCGTGCGGTGCTCGACGGCATCGCGCTGCTCGGGCAGCGCGACGGGGCCTGAGCAGCGAAAGGGCCTGAGCAGCGGCAGGGCCTGAGCAGCGACGGTGCCTGAGGCCCGCCTCCGACGTCAGCCCACCGGGCGGTGCGGCCACCATTCCGGCAGCAGCGCCAGATAGACGCGCAGGAAGTCCTCGACGCGGGGACGCGGATGCCGCAGCCACCCGTCGATGACCCCCACCGTGCCGTCGGCGAGGAAGCGGGCGGCCGCGTCGGCGACGACCGTGTCCGAGACGCCGTCGGCGGTCAGCGGCAGCCGTATGCGACCGCGTTCCAGCAGGATCTCGGTGGTGCCGCGGAAGTGCCGGCTCAGCATCGCGTGCAGCCCTCCTCCCCCGTCGGCCAGCTCGCGGCGGTAGATGTCGACGTGGCGCAGGATGTGGCGGAGCACGCCCTCGGTCACCGTGGCGACGGCGGTGGCGGCATCCGATCGGTCCTTCATCAGCTCGTCCCGGAGGACGTCAAGCTCGGCGGTCAGCGCGGCCTCGACGAGACCGGACGGCGAATCGGCGTGCTCGTAGAACGTCGAGCGGTGTACGCCCGCCGCGTCGGCGAGCTGCGTCACGGTGAGGCTCGAGATCGGTCGCTCGGCGGCGAGCGCGAGCGCGGCGGAGTACAGGCGGTCACGGCTGCGCTGCTTGCGGGGATCCATTCCACCTCCGGGAATCTTTTCGACAGGTGTAGGTTAACTCATTGGTAACCGACACCTGTCGGAGAAACAATCCGGCGCCACGCGCTGACGCCGCCAACGGAGGTACATCATGGCTACGTACGATGTCGCGGAGCGTTCCGCCATCGTCACGGGCGCCGGATCCGGCATCGGCCGGGCGGTCGCCCTCACTCTCGCCGCGAACGGTGCGGCGGTGGTCGTCGCGGACGTGCGGCAGGATCCCGCGGATGCGGTCGTCGCCGAGATCACGGCGGCCGGCGGCACCGCGGTCGCGTTCGTCGGCGACGTCTCCGACCCCGCGGTCGGGCAGGCCGCGGTCGACGCAGCCGAGGCGCTCGCACCGCTGCGCATCGCGGTCAACAACGCCGGCATCGGCGGAGCGGCCGCGCCGGTCGGCGAGTACCCGATCGACTCGTGGCAGAAGGTCATCGAGATCAATCTGAACGCGGTGTTCTACGGCACGCGCGCGCAGGCGCCCGCGATCGCCCGGAACGGCGGCGGCTCGATCGTCAACATCTCGTCGGTGCTCGGCTCGGTCGGCATCCCGATGTCGTCGGCGTACGTCGCGGCGAAGCACGGCGTCGTCGGCCTCACCAAGAACGCGGCGCTCGAGTACGGCGCGCAGGGCGTCCGCGTCAACGCGGTCGGCCCCGGCTTCATCCGCACGCCGCTGGTCGACGCCAACCTCGACGCCGACGCGCAGGCGGCGCTGGCCGCCAAGCACGCCCTCGGTCGCCTGGGCGACTCGCAGGAGGTCGCGAACCTCGTCGCCTTCCTCGCATCGGATGCCGCGACCTTCGTCAGCGGCAGCTACCACCTCGTCGACGGCGGCTACGCGGCCCAGTAGCATCCGTCTCCCGAACCAGCGGCCCGCGCGAACCCGAATCGCGCGGGCCGCTTCTCGTTCGTGCCGACGGCTAGGGCTGCGTCTCCTCGACGACCGCTGCCTCCTCGACGACCGCCTCCGCCGCTCCGCGCCAGGCGCGGAGCACCTCGACGTGCCGCAGCAGGAAGGCGCGCTCGTCGAGACGCTTGCGGCGCAGCCACCCGGTGACCTCGTCGTTGCTCTTGCTCGCGTTGCACGAACGGCACGCGGGGACGACGTTCTCGAACGTGTACCTGCCGCCGCGCGAGATGGGCAGCACGCAGTCCTTCTGGAACGGGCCCACCGCGGTGCCGCAGTACGCGCACGAGGCCCACGCCTCGAGCAGCGCCTCCCACTCGTCGAGGGTGAGGTCGTTGTCGGCGGCGGCCACGCGCCGCGCCCGGCGCCGCGCCGCGCGCGCCCGCCTGGTCTGACTCACCGCCATGCAGGTCACGCTACCGAGCGCCGCGGTCGACGCAGGGCCGACGCGGCCGGTGAATCGCGCGCCCGCGCGGGCATCATGCGCTCTCGCCGAGACCACACGTTATAGACGCATGTGTCGTGTGGTCTCGGCGAGAGCGCACGAACCGGACGTGTCGGGACGGACGAGTCGCCCCGGAGGACGCGCCGACTCAGGCGACGGCGTCCGGCACGCCGTCGAGGAGCTTCTCGATCGTGGTGATGACGCCGTGGTCGAGGTTCGAGGGAGCGCGGAACCGCGCCCGGGCCGCGATATCCGGGTGCGCGTTGGCCATCGCGAACGACAGCGCCGCGGCATCCATCATCTCGAGGTCGTTGAGGTAGTCGCCGAACACGGCGGTCTGCTCGTGCGTGATCCCGGTCGCCGCCTGCAGCCGGCGCAAGGCCACGCCCTTGTTGACGCCGAGGTTCATCACGTCGATCCAGTGGTGTCCCGAGACGACCACCTGGTGCGTCGCGCGCAGGTCGTCGAGCGCGGGGGCCGTGGTCGCCGCCTCCACGAAATCGAAGATCGCCACCTTGAGGATCTGGTCGTCGACCTCGAGCAGGTCGTCGACGACCTGCAGGCGCGCGTAGTACTTCTGCGCCTCCGCGAGGAACGGCGCATCCGCGCGCTCGATGTAGGCGGACCGCTTGCCGCACACGACGACGCCGAGGTCGCCGCCCGCCTCGGCGAGCGCGCGCAGCGCGGGCGACGAGGGATGCCGTGAATGCGGCATCCATCGCGTCCGAGCTGATCTCGGCATCGCCTTCGACGACGTACGCGCCGTTCTCGGCGATGAACACCATGTGGTCGAGGTGCTCGGCGAAGGCGCGCTGGAGCGTCGCGAGCTGGCGCCCGCTCGCCGGAGCGAAGCGGATGCCGCGGGCGTGCAGGCGGTCGAGCAGCGGCCACAGGGCGTCGGGGATGCGGCCGTCGCCGTCGAGCAGCGTGCCGTCCATGTCGACGGCGATCAGGCGCAGGTCGGGCGAGGGATAGGGCATGGCACCTCCTTCTCAAGGGTAGGCGCGCTCACAACGAACACCGACCGCCGGTGAGCAACACGAAACCCAGGCATCCATCCGCGCGGGTACGTTAGGGGCGTGACCGCTCCCGTCGATGCCACCACCACGTCCGCGTGGGCCGAGCTCAGCTCGATCCGCGACTCGTTCACCCCCGATCTGCGCGATTGGTTCGCGATCGACCCGCGCCGTGCCGAGCGGCTGAGCTTCGAGCTCGCCGACCTGCACGTCGACCTGTCGAAGAACCTCGTGACCGACGCGATCCTCGCCGCCCTCGTGCGTCTCGCCGAAGAGACCGGTGTCGCCGAACGCTACGCCGCGATGATCGCGGGCGAGCACATCAACACCACCGAGGACCGCGCCGTGCTGCACACGGCACTCCGCCGCCCGGCCGGCGCCCAGCCCGCACTGGTCGTCGACGGGCAGGACATCGACGCCGACGTGCAGTCGGTGCTCACCGCGATGACGGAGTTCTCGACCCGCGTGCGCGTCCGGCGAGTGGACGGGCGTGACCGGCAAGAAGGTCACGCACATCGTCAACATCGGCATCGGCGGCTCCGACCTCGGTCCCGTCATGATCTCGGCGGCGCTCGAGCCCTACGCGACCGCCGGCATCGAGGCGCGCTTCGTCTCGAACATCGACCCGACCGACCTCGCGCAGAAGACGAAGGGCCTCGACCCCGAGACGACGCTGTTCATCGTCGCGTCCAAGACGTTCACGACCCTCGAGACCCTCACCAACGCGCGCCTCGCCCGCGACTGGCTCTGGGCCGGTCTCGAGGCGTCGGGTGCGATCGACGGCGCTTCGACGACTCAGCGACGAGCGAAGACGGATGCCGTCGCCCACCACTTCGTCGCCGTCTCGACGGCGCTCGACAAGGTCGCCGCCTTCGGCATCGACCCCGTGAACGCCTTCGGGTTCTGGGACTGGGTCGGCGGGCGCTACTCCGTCGACTCGGCCATCGGCCTGTCGCTCATGATCGAGCTCGGCCCCGACGTGTTCCGCGAGCTGCTCGCCGGCTTCCACGCGGTCGACGAGCACATGCGCACGACCCCGCTCGAGCGCGAACGTGCCGGTGCTGATGGGCCTGCTGAACGTCTGGTACTCGAACTTCCTCGGCGCGCAGTCGCACGCCGTGCTGCCGTACGCGCAGCAGCTGAGCCGCTTCGCCGCGTACCTGCAGCAGCTCACCATGGAGTCCAACGGCAAGTCGGTGCGCTGGGACGGCTCCCCGGTCACCACCGACACCGGCGAGGTGTTCTGGGGCGAGCCGGGCACCAACGGCCAGCACGCGTTCTACCAGCTGATCCACCAGGGCACGCGCCTCATCCCCGCCGACTTCATCGCGTTCGCGAACCCGGCCTATCCGCTGGCCGACGACGGCCGCGACGTGCACGGGCTGTTCCTGTCGAACTTCCTCGCTCAGACGAAGGCCCTGGCGTTCGGCAAGACCGCCGAAGAGGTCGAGGCCGAGGGCACGACGGGCGCGCTCGTCGCCGCCCGCACCTTCGCCGGCAACAAGCCGACGACGTCGATCTTCGCGCCCGCGCTGACCCCGTCGGTGCTCGGCCAGCTGGTGGCTCTCTACGAGCACATCACCTTCACGCAGGGCGTGATCTGGGGCGTGAACTCGTTCGATCAGTGGGGTGTCGAGCTCGGCAAGCAGCTCGCCCTGCAGATCGCTCCGGCCATCGAGGGCGACGCAGTCGGCGATCGCCGCACAGGATGCCTCGACCCGCGCGCTGCTGGCCTATTACGCCGCGCACCGCACGGTGTAGCGCCTCGACCTGGAAGGGGGAGGATGCCGGATTTCCGGCATCCTCCCCCTTCGTCGTGACGGCGGCATCCGTCGTGTCGAGCGCTACGCGCGCTGACGCCCGGCGAGGCGGGTGGAGTTCGTGCACGCGGTGTTCGTGAGAGATTTCTCATCCTCGGATCAGGCCTTTCGCGGAAAACCGCTCCCACGATTCGTCCAGGAAAACACCGGGAGTCGCTCAGACGGCATGAGGCAGACTCGTGGGCTTGTGCGTCCGACCCCGACGGCGCACGGCGCCGAATCCCGCGGCGCGCAACCCGAAGGATCGTACGTTCGTCATGCATTCAGATACGTCACACACGACTGCCCGCCGCCGCCGCTTCCTCATTCCGACGGTCGCCGCCGGCGCCGCCCTCGGCGTCGTGGTCACCGCCGGCCTCACCCTGGCCTCCCCGACTCTGGCGGCCGCCGCACCGCTGGCCGCGTCGGCCATCGCCTCGGCCGCCGCGCCCGAGGCCACCGCCGAGACCCTCCGCGACATCCGTGTCGACGCGCAGGGCACGCTGCTCACCGCCCGCGTCACCCTGACCGAGGCCGCCGCGCTGAGCTCCGACATCACCGCGTCGGGTCTCGACCTCGGCATCGCCGACACGTCGGTCGACACCGCCCCGCTCGAGGAGGCGACCGAGCGACTGTCGAAGCTCGATGTCGTGCCCATGCTCCTGGTGCCCGGCCTCGCCGCCGACGCGGCCGGCGTGACCGACAGGATCTCGGAGCGCGTCGCCGAACTGCGCGAGCACCTCGACGCCGCCAAGGCGCAGAAGGCCGCCGAAGAAGCCGCCGCCGCCGCCGCTGCGGCCGCCGCAGCCGAGGCGCAGCGCCAGGCCGAGGCCGCCGCTGCGGCCGCCGCCGCGCTGGCTGCCGCGAACACCGTCGACGGCGCCAAGGCGACCGCCCGCCAGATCGCCGCGTCGCAGTACGGCTGGGGCGACGGCCAGTTCTCGTGCCTCGAGTCGCTCTGGACCAAGGAGTCGGGCTGGAACTACCAGGCCTACAACTCCGGCAGCGGCGCGACCGGCATCCCGCAGTCGCTGCCCGGCAACAAGATGGCCAGCGCCGGTGCCGACTGGCAGAGCAACGCGACCACGCAGATCGCGTGGGGCCTGGACTACATCCAGCGCGCCTACGGCTCCCCGTGCGCGGCATGGGGCCACTCGCAGGCCACCGACTGGTACTGATCCGCGCCGCTCGGTCACCGAGCGAGCGTCTGAAACGAGACGCGGATGCCGCACCCGGCCGGGTGCGGCATCCGCGTTCCGTCATTCCGAGGGGAACGGGTTCGGGTCGATCGCCCACGCGGTGACCGCGACGGTCGATCCCTCCACGATGTCGAGGTCGAAGTCCAGCCCCCACGAGCCGCGCTCCATGCCGGCGGTGGGCGCGGCGTAGATCGTCTTCGTGACGAGCGCGCCGTGCGGCGAAGCCGCGTCCCACCCGAGGTAGGTCACGGCGTACCCGCCTGCGGGCACCTCGATGCGCTGCGGACCGGGGTCCTGCGTCATGAACGAGCCGCCCCGCTCGATCGTGACCGCGAGCAGGTGCTGGTTCTGGTCGCCGAATGCCACGTCGGGGTAGCCCTCGATGACGCACGGCTCATCCGAGAAGTTCATCAGCCGGATCGGCAGGCCGCGATGTCCGGTCGCCGCATCCGGTTCGCCGAGCAACGGCGTCGCCTTGTCGGGCGTGCACCACTGCGGGTCGAGATCGCCGGATGCCGGAGCCGCCGTGGGCACCGGCTCCCCCGGCGCGTTCGGGTCGGGCAGCGCGCCGAAGGTGTTCTGCGCTTCGATCTCGCGTTGGGCGTCGACCTCCGCCTGGATCGCGGCGGTGCGCGCCTGGTCGGCCAGGACCCCGCCCGCGACCACGGCCACGACCGCGACCGCCGCGGCCGGCAGCAGCCAGACCGGGCGCCGGGTCTTGCGGCGGCGGCACCGGCGTCTGCGCGCGGCTGCAGTCTGCGTCTGCGGGTGCGGGGGTGGAAACGCGCGCGGGGGCGCGGGCGACGAGGCCCGGCATCCATCCCACGACCAGACCCCAGAGAGCGCCCGCCGCCGCCAAGGCGCCGAACTCGCCCACCAGGATTCCGCGGGGTCCGGACATCGCGACGGAGCTCCACGCGGAGGCGACGTCGAAGGCGAGTCCGACGAGCGCGCCCGCGGCGACGGCGGCGAACCACGCGCCGACGAGGGACGCGCCGTGACGCGCGGCGAGCGCGGTGAACAGCGCATGGCAGAGCGCGACGGCGAGCGCACCGCCCAGCACGATCACGATCAGCCATCCGCCGACCGGCGCCCCACAGCAGCGATGGCGAGACGAGGTCGGGCACGAGGTTGCCGAGCTGGGCGGCCCCGCCGGGGAGCTGCGAGAGCGCCCATCGGGTGCCGACGACCAGGATCCAGAGGGCCGCGGCGAGCGCGCTCGATGCGAGCAGGCGGCGAGTGGTGAGAGTGCGCATCGCCTCTCATACTGGCGAGCCCCACCCCCATCCGCGAAACGCCGGCGCGTTGCGCGGACGTCCCGGCGCGTGCGAGCCGTCACCCGGCCGCGCTCGCCGGGCGCGGCATCCGTCGCTCTCAGTCCTGAGCGGGACCCGGCCCGTACAGTTCGGCGACCTTCTGCGAGGTGAACCAGCCGTCGTAGGCGGCGGACTTCGGCCATCCCTCCGGCGAGTCCTGCCAGTCCTCCTGCCGACCGTAGGGCAGCAGGTCGATGAGGGGGAACGTGTGAGTCAGCTGCTCCGTCCCGCGACCGCTCGTGTGCCACGTGCGGTACACGGTGTCGCCGTCGCGGAGGAACACGTTGACGGCGAAGCCCCCGCCGGCGGGAGCGTCCATGTCGGCGCCGAACGGGCTGTCGGCCGTCGAGTACCACTCCATGCGGTTGCCGGTCTTCTCCTTGTACGCCAGCGCCTCGTCGATCGGCCCCTGCGTCACGATCACGAAGCGGGCGTCGTACGGCTCGAGGAACTCCAGCCGCGTGAACTGCGACGTGAACCCGGTGCAGCCGGGGCAGTGCCATTCCTTGCCCTCGAACCACATGTGGTTGTAGACGATGAGCTGCGACTTGCCCTCGAAGACGTCGGCGAGGCGCACCGGCCCATCCCTGCCCACGAGCGTGTACTCCGGCAGCTCGACCATCGGCAGCCGCCGCCGTTGCGCGGCGATCGCGTCGAGCTCGCGCGTGGCGGCCTTCTCGCGGACGCGCAGTTCGGCGAGCTCGCGGCGCCACGTCTCGGCGTCGACGACGGGCGGAAGGGCGGACTGGTCGTGCTCTGCATCGGAACCTCCGAGTGTGCGAGTGCGTATGTTCACACTGTACACATCTGGATGCCGGCGTCAAGAGGTAACGCGTCGGCAGGCGGTGGCCGTCGCGCCGCAGGAGCTGGAATCGAAGAAGTTGCTCGGGAACCTCGACATGTTCGAAGCGCTTCGATATCGTCGCGAACGGTCGAAGAAGACCATCACCGAACACGACAGGAGTGTTTCATCGTGAGATTCAGACGTTCAGCCGTCGGACTCGTCGTCGCGACCGGCGTCGTCGTCCCGCTGGCGATCGCCGCCCCGGCGGGCGCGACGCAGAAGCCGGCCCCACCTGCGAGCGCGGCCGCGACCGATTACGAGTGGTCGAACGCGGCCATCTCGGGCGGCGGGTACGTGCCGGGCATCGTCTACAACCAGACGGAGCCGGGCCTGGTCTACGCGCGCACCGACATCGGCGGCGCTTACCGCCTCGACCGCGACACCGACGAGTGGGTGCCCCTGCTCGACCATGTCGGGTGGGACGACTGGAACCGGCTGGGCGTGCTCAGCCTCGCCACCGACCCGGTCGACACCAGCCGCGTCTACGTCGCGACCGGCATGTACACGAACGAGTGGGACCCGGGCAACGGCGCCATCCTCCGCTCGGACGACTACGGCGCCACCTGGGACGCCACGCCCCTTCCCTTCAAGGTGGGCGGCAACATGCCCGGACGCGGCATCGGCGAGCGGCTCGCAGGTCGACCCCAGCGACAACGATGTGCTCTACTACGGCGCCGAACAGGGCCAGGGTCTCTGGCGATCGACGGATGCGGGCGCGACGTTCTCCCGCGTCGATCGTTCCCCAACGCGGGCGACTTCGTGCCCGACGCCGGCTCGGGCAACTCGTACCTGATGCAGAACCTCGGCGTGCTGTGGACGGCGTTCGACACGTCGATCGACCGGGCCGGCGCCCCGACGCAGACGATCTTCACGGCGGTCGCCGACACCGACGACATCCTCTACCGCTCCGACGACGCGGGCGCCACGTGGGCTCCTGTGGCGGGTGCGCCGAAGGGGTTCCTGCCGCATCACGGCGTGATCGATGAGGCCGGCCGCTTCCTCTACCTCACGACGAGCAACACGTCGGGACCCTACGACGGGTCCGACGGCGAGGTGTGGCGCTACGGCCTCGACGACGGCTCGTGGACGAACATCACACCGACCTACCGGCCGGTGGGCGGCGACTTCGGGTTCGGCGGACTCACGGTCGACAAGAGGGACCCCGACACGATCATGGTCGCGTCGCAGATCCAGTGGTGGCCCGACATCCTGATCTTCCGTTCGACCGACCGCGGCCAGACCTGGACCCCGATCTGGGAGTACGCCTACGGCGCGGACGGCAGCACCACCCTGAACGCGCGCTACTCGCAGGCCGTCGACGAGGTGCCCTGGCTGACGTTCGGCAAGGAGCCCGGCGGCCCGGTGCCGTGGTCCGAGCCCGCACCGAAGCTCGGCTGGATGGTGTCGGCCCTCGAGATCGACCCCTTCGACTCCGACGAGCTGATGTACGGCACCGGCGCCACGATCTACCGCAGCGACGACCTCACCGCGTGGGATCAGCCGGGCGGCGTCATTCACCTCGCCCCGGAGGCATTCGGCATCGAAGAGACGGCGATCCAGGACCTCGTCGCTCCCGCCGGCGACGTCGATCTCGTCTCGGCGATGCTCGATCTCGGCGGCTTCGTCCACGACGACCTCGGCACCGTTCCGCAGAGCTTCCGTGCGCCGTACTTCGGCGGAGGGACGAGCGTGGATGCCGCGGGTCTCGCGCCGAACGTCATCGTGCGCGCCGGCACCGACGGCGGCGGCGCGCGCGTTGTCGCGGCATCCGTCGACTCCGGCGTCTCGTGGGTCACGTCGCCCGCGGCGGAGGGAGCGACCGGATCGGGCACCGTCACCGTGACCGCTGACGGATCGGGCATCGTCTGGGCGCCCGATGGCGCGGCCGTACGGCACTCGGCCGATGGCGGCGTGACCTTCGCAGAGGTCGCGGGGCTGCCCGTGGGCGCACGCGTCGAGAGCGACCGCGTCGACGCGTCGCGGGTGTACGCCTTCGCGGGCGGCGTCTTCTACCGGTCGGGCGACGGCGGAGCGAGCTTCGCCGCCGTGAGCAGCGGTGCGCTGCCGACCGAGGGTCCGGTGCGCTTCGGTGCGACGCCGGGTGCCATCGGCGACGTGTGGCTCGCCGGCGGGTCCGACGAGGGCGGCGCCTACGGACTCTGGCACTCGACGGACGGCGGGTCGACCTGGGCCGCGGTCGCCGGATTCGACGAGGCTGACACCGTCGGCTTCGGCAAGGCGGCACCCGGTGCGACGAGCCCCGCCATCTACTCTGCCGCCTCTCGCGACGGAGTGCGCGGCGTTTACCGGTCGACCGACGGACGGCGGGACGTGGACACGCATCAACGACGACGAGCCACGAATGGGGCTGGATCGGAGCCGACATCGAGGGTGACCCCGATGTCTTCGGGCGTGTTTACATCGCGACCAACGGCCGCGGCATCGTGGTCGGCGACGACACCGCTGCGACGCGACCCCGGAGGCGTGGTCGTCGAGCCACGGTGTACGACGAGGGCGACGTCGTGACTTCGAGCGGCGCCGTGTGGGCGGCGACCTGGTGGACGAAGGGCGAGGCAGCCGGGGTCGAAGAAGAACGGGGCATGGCAGGAGATCGCCGCTGCTCCGACCGGCGTCGCCGATCTGGACGGCGTCGCGCATCTTCGACAGCGGAGACGTCGTCTGGACGGATGACGGCATCTGGCGTGCGAAGTGGTGGACGCGCGGCGAGCAACCGGGCGCCTCGAACCACGGTCCGTGGGAGCGCATCGACTGAGCGGGTTTCGATGCGGCGGGTGGATGCCGGCAGCCGCAGTGGCCGCCGGCATCCTCTCCCCGCCGAGCGCGGACTAGCATTCCGCCATGGCCTCTCATGCCGACAAGCCGGAGCTGCACGTCGACACCGTGGAGGAGTGGGAGCGCTGGCTCGAGTCCGCCCCCGACCCCGCCGGCGTTCGGCTGCGGCTGCGCAAGACGGCGACGAAAAAGCCGGGGATCACGTACGCCGAGGCGCTCGACGTCGCACTGTGCTTCGGGTGGATCGACGGGCAGAAGCAGTCGCTCGACGCCGACTACTTCCTGCAGGCGTTCACGCCCCGGCGCAGCCGGAGCATCTGGTCGAAGGTCAACATCGGGCAGTGGCGCGACTGATCGAGGAAGGCCGGATGCGGCCCGCGGGCCAGCGCGAGATCGATCGCGCGAAAGCGGACGGACGCTGGGATGCCGCCTACCGCCAGAGCGACGGGGAGATCCCGGCGGAGCTCAAGACGCTCCTCGATGCCGACCACAGCTCGCTGCCGCTTCGCCGCACAGTCGGCGCAGAACCGGTTCGCGATGAGCTTCCGCATCGGTAATCTCAAGCGACCCGAGTCGCGCGCTGCCCGCGCCGCCGAATACGCCGAGATGCTCAAGCGCGGCGAGTCGATCCACTGACGCGATCGTCGGGGTCTCAGCCCCGCCGCCGCACCGGGATCGACGGGGGCGGCGAGACTCACAGGAAATGAATCACAAAAAGATAACGACAGACACTTCCCTTCGTTATCTCGCCGTTATAGAGTGCATGCACGGTAGTTGTTTTGCTGTGGCAGCTACCGGCATGTGATTGCAGGACACTCTTGGTGCAAGGGACAAGGGCCGGTCGGTAGCCTCTCCGACCGGCCCTTACTCTTGCCCTCGCAGCGCACGGACAAGGGCCGGTCGGGAAACATCCCCGACCGGCCCTCGCATCCGCGGGGACTTCTAGTGGTTGACCGCCTTCTCGGCACCGATGCCGGTGAGCGAGCGCACCTCCATCTCGGACTGCTTCGCCGCGTCCTCGGGGGTCTTGTCGAGCACGCTCACGATCCAGCCCAGCAGGAACGCGAGCGGGATCGAGATGATGCCGGGGTTCGACAGCGGGAACCAGGCGAAGTTGATCGCCTCGGTCTTGAGCATCGACGTCTCAGAGCCCGACACCACCGGCGAGAACACGATGAGCAGGATCGCCGAGGCGAGACCGCCGTACATGCTCCACAGGGCGCCCTTCGTCGTGAAGCGCTTCCAGAAGAGCGAGTACACGATGGTGGGCAGGTTGGCCGACGCCGCGACGGCGAAGGCGAGCGCGACCAGGAACGCGACGTTCTGGCCGTTCGCGCCGATGCCGCCGACGATCGCCACGATGCCGATGATGACCACCGTGCGGCGCGCGACCTTGACCTCGGCACCCGGCTCCGGCTTGCCCTTCTTCACGACCGACGCGTAGATGTCGTGCGCGAACGAAGCCGCTGCCGTGATGGTGAGACCGGCGACCACCGCGAGGATCGTCGCGAACGCGATCGCCGAGATGAGGCCGAGCAGCAGCGGTCCGCCGAGCGAGAACGCGAGCAGCGGTGCCGCCGAGTTCGGGCCGCCGGGGGCTGCGGCGATGACCGCCGGGCCGACGAGGGCGGCCGCGCCATAGCCGAGCACCAGCGTGAACACGTAGAAGATGCCGATCAGCCAGATGGCCCAGACCACCGACTTGCGCGCCTCCTTGGCCGTGGGCACGGTGTAGAACCGCATGAGCACGTGGGGCAGGGCGGCCGTGCCCAGCACGAGGGCGAGGCCCAGCGAGAGGAAGTCGATCTTCGCGACCTCCGATACGCCGTACTTCAGGCCCGGGTCGAGGATCGCGGGGTTCTCGGCGACCGCGACGGCCTTGTCGAGAAGCGCGGAGAAGTCGAACCCGTTGAGCGCCAGCACCCACACGGTCATCACACCGGCGCCCGCGATGAGCAGCACCGCCTTGATGATCTGCACCCACGTGGTGCCCTTCATGCCGCCGATGAGCACGTAGAGGATCATGAGTGCGCCCACCACCGTGATGACGAGAGCCTGACCGAGCTGGTCGCCGATGCCGAGCAGCAGCGAGACCAGACCACCGGCACCCGCCATCTGCGCGAGCAGGTAGAAGAAGCAGACGACGAGCGTCGTGGTCGCCGCGGCGATGCGCACCGGACGCTGCTTGAGGCGGAACGACAGCACATCGGCCATCGTGAACTTGCCCGTGTTGCGCAGGAGCTCCGCGACGAGGAGGAGCGCCACCAGCCAGGCGACCAGGAACCCGATCGAGTAGAGGAAGCCGTCGTACCCCGTCATGGCGATCGCGCCGACGATGCCCAGGAACGACGCCGCAGACAGGTAGTCGCCGGCGATGGCCGCGCCGTTCTGGCCGCCGGTGAACGACCGCCCTGCGGCGTAGTAGTCGGCGGCCGTCTTGTTGTTCCGGCTGGCGCGGAACACGATGACCATCGTCACGGCGACGAACGCGCCGAAGATGGCGATGTTGAGCCAGGGCTCACCGGGCGAGGTGCTCGCCGCTTCGAAGCGCAGCATCAGCGGGCCTCCTCGTTCTTGAGAGCGTCGGACTCGAAGGTGCCGGTCTCGATCTCGTCGCGGATCTCCTCCGCGAGCGGGTCGAGGTTGCGGTTGGCGTAGTGCACGTACCAGGTCGTCACGGCGAAGGTGGTGACCACCTGGGCCATGCCCAGCACCATCGCGATGTTGACGCTGCCGAACACTCGGGTGGACATGAAGTCGTGCGCATAGGTGGCGAGCAGCACGTAGGCGAAGTACCAGGCGAGACAAGCGCCCAGAACGGGGAAGACGAAGCTCCGGTGGGTGCGCCGAAGCCGTTGGAACTCGGATGATGATTGGACCGCGCCGTAGTCGACCTCTGCGAGGTCTATGGCGGCGCGTGGGGCTTCGTTGCCCATGGCGTCTCTCCTTCGAGGGGGGGTTCGGCGGGCCGTCGGCCGCGCCGCTGCGTTGACAGTGCGACCATGGTCGCGCGCGGCAGGGGGTGCCGGGGGTGGCCGCCGCTCGTCGTCGGTGAACGGGGGCCACCGTGCGACGAACGGCGGATCGACGAACGACGAACGACGGCGGCTACGCTGGCGTGCATGCCCGAGTCGATGCTGCTCGCCGCTGTCGCCGGCGCCCTCGCCGGGGCGCTCGCGGTCGGCGTGGTCATCCTGCTCCGGCGGATCGTGGTCACCTCGAAGGATCTCGGCACCGACGTCGAGCAGGCGACCTACCAGACTCTTCACCTCGCGAGCCGCGCGGCCAAGCACCTCCGGGGCGGCATCGCCGAGGGCGACGCGACGCGCGCCGGGCGGCACCTGCGAGCGCTCCTGGGGTGCGAGACCCTCGCTCTCGTCGACGCGGCGGGCCATGTCACGGTCGAGGGCGACGACGCCGTCCGTGAGGTCGCGGGACGCCTCGCGGCCGAGGTGCGCGCCTCGAACCGGCCGCAGCTGCAGCGTCGCATCCGGATCGGCGACCGGGAGACGGATGTCGTCGCCGCGCCGATCCTCGCGGGCGGCGTGCCCGCCGGGGCCATCGTCGCCTTCGCCCCGCGCGTGCGGGCCGGTCTCGTGCGCGCGACCGGCGAGGTGGCGGACTGGGTGGCGGCGCAGGTGGAGCTCGGCGAGCTCGACGCCTCGAGAGCCGCGCTCGCCGAGGCCGAGGTGCGCGCGCTGCGCGCGCAGATCAGCCCGCACTTCATCTACAACTCGCTGAATGCGATCGCCTCGTTCATCAACACCGACCCGGCCAAAGCGCGGGAGCTGGTGCTCGAGTTCGCCGACTTCACCCGCTACTCGTTCCGCCGGCACGGCGACTTCACCACGGTCGCCGAGGAGCTCCGCTCGATCGACAGCTATCTGAAGCTCGAGCGCGCACGCTTCGGCGACCGGCTGAAGGTGACGCTGCAGATCGCCCCGGAGGTCCTGTCGACGGTCGTGCCGTTCCTGTCGATCCAGCCCCTCGTCGAGAACGCGGTGCGGCACGGGCTCGAGGGCAAGGAGGGCGGCGGGCGCATCACGATCGAGGCATCCGATCAGGGCGCGTTCGCCGAGATCAGCGTCGAGGACGACGGCGTCGGCATCGATCCCGACGCACTCGAACGCGCGCTCGCCGGCGCCGCGACCGGACAGCACGTGGGACTGCGCAACGTGGACGCGCGCCTGCGACAGGTGTACGGCAACGAGCACGGGCTGGTCGTCGAGACGAACGTGGGGGCCGGCACCCTGGTGCGGATGCGGGTGCCGAAGTCGCAGCCCGGCCGCGTCGCGGCATCCTCCTCCGTCGCGGGCAGGACAGCGCCCTCGCCCGCTCCGGCCACCGCCACCGAGGGGAGGCGCGAACGGTGATCTCCGTGCTCATCGCCGACGACGAGCAGCCTGCGATCGACGAGCTCGCGTTCCTGCTCGGGCAGGACGCGCGCATCGGCGTCATCCACCAGGCGGCGTCGGGCGCCGAAGCGATCCGGCTGCTCACGCGCGAGCCCGTCGACGCCGCGTTCCTCGACATCCACATGCCCGGCCTCAACGGCTTCGACCTCGCCCGCGCGCTGCAGCGCTTCGAACGCCGGCCGGCGCTGGTCTTCGTGACCGCCGACGAAGAGAGCGCCCTCGAGGCATTCGACCTCGCCGCGGTCGACTATCTGCTGAAGCCGGTGCGCACCGAGCGGCTGCACCGCTCGATCACCCGCATCGTCGAGGCGATGAAGGCTCAGGCTGCGCCGTCGACGGATGCCGCGGCATCCGCTCAGCCCGAGATGATCGCCGTCTCGCTCGGCGGCACGACGCGCATGATCCGACGCGACGAGGTGCGGTACGTGCAGGCGCAGGGCGACTACGCCCGGCTGCACACCGAGGAGGCGAGCTACCTCGTGCGCGTGCCGATGTCAGACCTCGAACGGCAGTGGGCCGACACGTTCGTGCGCATCCACCGCTCGTACCTCGTCGCGATCCCGCACCTCGCGCGGCTGCGGCTCGGCGGCGACCACCCGAGCGTCGTCGTCGGCGGTGCCGAACTGCCGGTGAGCCGGCGCCTCCTGCCGGCCCTGCGTGATCGGCTCGAGTCGACGACGATCCGGCCGCGGACATGACCTCCCGCGCCTCGCACGGCGGCGCCGGCGAAGACCCCGACACCCGAACCCACGCCGACGCCGACGCCGACGGCTCCGTGCCTCCAGACGCAGCGGGCTCTCGCCCCGCCGCGGACGACGTCCTCACCGACCGCGCAGCGCCATCCGCTCCGGCCGCACCACCGGAGCGCGTGCGCGTGACCGCGCCGCGCGCCGGCTCGCCCGCCGCCTCTGCCCGGCCGGTGTCGCGCAACGCCGCCGATGCACCGACGAGCGACATCGCGGGCGTGTACGTGCGTTCGCTGATCCGCTCGCAGCTGCGACTCGGGGTCGTGTTCGCGGTCGGATTCGCGGCGGCGACGGCACTGTTCGTGCTCGCGATCGCGTTCGTGCCCGAGCTCGACACCACGTTCGTGGTCGGCGTGCCGGTGTCGTGGCTGCTGCTCGGCGCGGGCGTCTACCCGCTGGCCATCACCGTCGCCGCACTCTATCTGCGTGCGGCTTCGCGCAACGAGGCACGCTACCGGTCGCTGACGGAGGACGAGTGAACGCCGCCATCGGCTACACCGCGATCGCGGCCGTCGCGATCGTGTCGGCGCTCATCGGGTTCTACGGCCTGCGTGTCTCCCGCACGACGAGTGACTTCTACGTGGCGAGCCGGACGGTGCGGCCGTGGTGGAACGCGTCGGCCATCGGCGGGGAGTATCTGTCGGCGGCGTCGTTCCTCGGCATCGCGGGCCTCATCCTGCTCACGGGATCGGCGGCGCTCTGGTTCCCGATCGGCTACACGGCCGGGTACCTCATGCTGCTGCTGTTCGTCGCCGCGCCGCTGCGCCGCTCGGGCGCCTACACGATCCCCGATTTCACCGAGGCGCGGCTCGACTCGGTCTGGGCGCGCCGAGTGACGAGCACGCTCGTCATCGTGATCGGCTGGTTCTACATCGTGCCGCAGCTGCAGGGCGCGGCGCTGACGGTGCGGATCACCACCGGCCTCCCGGCCTGGGTCGGCTCGCTCGCCGTCGCGGTGATCGTCGCCGTCGTCGTCGCGGCGGGCGGCATGCGGTCGATCACGTTCGTGCAGGCGTTCCAGTTCTGGCTGAAGCTGACCGCGCTCGCGATCCCGGTGATCGCGATCCTGCTCCTCGTCGGCGACGTTCCGCCCGCCCTGCCGCCCGTCGAGGCGTTCCCGGCGAGCGCCGGTCCGGGCGACCTCGAGGTGTACCGGACCATCTCGCTCATGGTCGCGCTGCTGCTCGGCACGTTGGGGCTCCCCCACGTGCTGGTGCGCTTCTACACCAACCCCGACGGGGTGGCAGCGCGACGCACCACCGTCATCGTGCTCGTGATGCTCTCGGTCTTCTACCTGTTCCCCACGGCGTTCGGGCTGCTGGGGCGGGCGTTCGCCCCCGACCTCGCCGCCTCGGGCGACGCCGACGCGCTCGTCCTGCTGCTGCCCGGCCGGCTCGTCGCCGGGCCGCTGGGCGACCTGCTCACCGCCCTCGTCATCGCCGGCGCGTTCGCGGCGTTCCTCTCCACGTCGTCGGGTCTCGTCGTCTCGCTCGCCGGCGTGATCAGTCAGGACCTTCTCGGCGGCAGCGTCCGGGGCTTTCGCATCGCGGCCGTGCTCTCGTCGTTCGTGCCGCTCGTCGTGGCCCTGGCCACAGAGTCGGCGGGACTGGCCGGCAGCGTGGGGCTGGTCTTCGCGTTCACCGCGTCGACGCTGTGTCCCGTGCTGCTGCTCGGCATCTGGTGGCGGGGCCTCACAGCGCGAGGCGCGATCGCCGGCATGCTCACCGGCGCGGTGCTGTCGGGCGTCGCGATCCTCGGGGGCGGGATCATCGCGGCGTGGCTGCCCGCGCTGCGCCCGTTCCTCGAGCAGCCGGCGGCCTGGACCGTGCCGATCGCCGTGATCGTGATCGTGCTGGTCTCATACGGCGACCGCCGCGGGATCCCTCGCGGCACCGACCTGTTCCTCGCCCGGCTTCACGCGCCGGAGGAGTCACGGCGCCTCGGCCTCGACGGCTGACCGCGCCCTTCGACGAGCTCAGGGACCGGGACGTCACAACGCCGTCGCAGCGTCACACCCCTCCGCCGCCTCCTCCGCCGCCCCCGCCGCCGGCGGAGCCGCCGCCCGACGAACCGCCCGACGACGAGGATGCCGAGGCCGACGACGACAGCGTCGAGATGCCGGCCGAGAACGCCGCGGCGTTGAACCCCGTCGAGCCCGCGTACCAGCCGGGCGAGTTGCCTTCGCCGTAGAGCACGGCGATCTCATCGGCCCACTTCTTCTCCTGGCCGAACACGACCGCGTACGGGAGGAGCTTCTCGTACAGCTTCAGCTTCACCCGCGGGTCGGAGATGTCGACCGGCACCCGTTCGGCGCCCTGCGGCGACTGCAGCATGCGGATGCGGTCCGCCTCCGCCCATTCGATGAACTGCTTCAGCCCGTGCAGATGGTCGCGCACCTCGGCGCCCGCGGCGGTGAGCGGCTTGCGCGACACCATGCCGGCCACGACGAGGACCACGATGACGGCGCCGACGATCAGCAGGATCGGCACGAGCGGCGTCACCCAGGCCAGCATCGCCGCGATGCCGAACAGCAGCACCAGCACCGCCGAGACGATCGCGATCGCCACCGGCCAGGCTCTCGCACTCGCGGGCACCGCGCGGCGGAGTCCGCGCGTGGAGAGCTCCGACGTCGCGGCCTTCAGCACCTTCTGCGCGGTCGACGAGAACCTCGTGTCGGTGCGGCCGAACTCGAACTCCTCACCCACCACTCCGTTCGGGAAGAGGCCGGGAAGCAGCATCCGTCCGTCTCCGTCTGCGAGCGACGGGTCGACGAGCACGGCCTTCAGCCGGGTGCCGCCGAACAGCTTCGCCGGGCCCTCTTCGATACGGATGCTGCCCACCACCGCCTGCTCGAGCACCTCGGCGGGGATCGCCTTCGTCGTGTGACCGAGAAGCACCGCGCTCTCGAGGGCGTCGATGCCGCGCGGTGGGGTGTACTCGGCGATGATCACGGGCCGGCCGGGTTCGTCCCGGAGGTGCCGCGCGCGGGTGCGGGCCGCGAGGAGCACGGCGGTGCCGAGGCCCAGCAGCGCCACGAGACCCTGCAGCCAGCCCCACGGCGAGGCGAGGTACGACGTGTCGAACTCGGTGAAGGTCTCGGGCTCGAACCCGATCGCGATCGTCATCGTCTGGTACGGCTGCACGTCCGAGACGGATGCCGTGATCGCACCGTCGACCTCCGAGACGTCGCACCTGCGGGTGTCGTCCTGGTAGCCGACGTAGCAGGCCAGCCCGCCGGTGCGCGCGGCATCCAGCTCGTCCGACATCGTCACGCGGGCGGTGACGCGCCCGAACGGCTGCGGCCAGCGCCGTGCCGTTCACATCCCAGTAGAACTCGTCGGCCCCGGTGTCGGCGAAGTACCGCGTGACGTTCTCGAGCGTGTAGGTGAACACGTAGGTCTGGCGGCCGTGGACGAAGTCGTCGGCGCGCGAGGTCATCAGGAAGAGGCCGTCCTCGGTCTCGGTCTCGGCCTCGCGCGGCGCGCCGTTCTCGTCGGTGATCGACACCAGCTGGGGGTCGAGCGGCGCACCCTGATAGCTGTCGGGGATGGCGCGACGCATGCCGCGGTTCTGGTCGATCTCGGGGAAGATCGCGACGAACGTCTCCACGACGGTGAGCGTGCTCGTGCCGTCGTCCGCGCGGCCGAGCTGGTACTCGACATCCAGGCTCTCGAACGAGAAGTCCTCGACGTCCGCACGGGCCGGAGGGGCGACGAGGGCTGCGAGCAGCAGGCCCGCGACGAGAGCGAGCAGCAGCCCCACGACGCCGAGACGACGCGCGCGCCACGACGCGACGGCGGAAGACGACATGCCGCCAGCCTAGGGTCCGCAGCCTGCCCTACTCTTGACGGTATGACCGACCGCCGTCTCGCCATCGACGCCTGGGAGAGCCTCTTCCGGGCCCAGCACGAGGTGTTCGGCGACATCAACGGCGACTTCGACGACGAGATGCTGAGCCAGGCCGAGTACGACGTGCTCCTCACCGTCACGCGCTCCGACGACCTCACCGCGCGGCTGCGCGACGTGACCGCCAACATGCTCATCAGCCAGCCCAGTGTGTCGCGGCTCGTCGACCGCATGGTGGCGCGTGGGCTGCTCACCAAATGCGCGGACCCCGACGACGGGCGCGGGGCGCTCGTGCACGCGACGGATGCCGGGGCGTCGCTGTTCCGCCGCATCGCCAGTGCGCACGGGCGGGCCATCGCCGAACGGATGTCGCTGCTGTCGGACGAGGAGCTGACCCAGCTGCGCGAACTCACGGCCAAGCTCCGCAAGCCGCAGCCCGACTGCTGAGCGCCGGGGCGTCGTCTCGGTCGTCTCGCTCGTTCCTCGCTCGCTCAACGACCGGTGGCTCCCGGCCGCCCTCACGGGGTGCGTCGCCGGAGGGTGAGCGACGCGAGGATCAGCGCTCCCGCGGCGAACGCGACCACCACGAGGAGCGGTCCGAACACATCCCACCCCTCGTCGCCCGCGGTCACCGCGTTGATCGTGTCGATGGCGTAGCTCAGGGGCAGCACCTTCGAGATCTGGTACAGCACCTCGGGCATGTCTTCGCGCGGCATGAAGAGGCCGCCGAGGATGATCTGCGGGAACACGATGAGGGGCATGAACTGCACGGCCTGGAACTCGGTGCGCGCGAAGGCGCTGGCGAGGAGTCCCAGCGCGCTGCCGAGGATCGCGTCGACCACGGCCACCAGTCCCAGCTGCCACAGCGGTCCGTCGACATCGAGCCCGCACACCCACACCGCGAAGGTGACGGTGATGACGGCCTGCAGCGTCGCCATCAGGGCGAACGCGAGACCGTAGCCGAGGATGAAGTCGGCCTTGGCGATCGGCGTCGTCATGAGCCGCTCGAGGGTGCCCGACCGGCGCTCGCGCAGCGTCGTGATGGAGGTGATGAGGAACATCACGATGAAGGGGAAGAGCGCCAGGATCGGACCGCCGAACTGGTCGAACACGCCCTCCTGTTCGCTGAACAGCCATGCGAACAGCCCGACGAGGATGCTCGGTGCGACGAGCATCAGGGCGATCGAGCGCGGATCATGGCTGAGCTGGCGGAGCACCCGGCCGGCGGTCGCGAAGGTGAGGGTGCCGTTCACGGGCCGCTCCGCTCCTCGGTGGGATGCCCCGGCGGGGGCTCCTGCGCGGGCGCGTGGGGATGCTGCGCCTGCTCGCGCGCCTCGCGGCGCGTGAGCGGGTGCGGTTCGGCGGCGTCATCGGCCGCCGCGCCCGGTCCCTGAGCTCGTCGAAGCGCGTCGCGTTCGATGAGCGCGAGGAACGCGGCATCCGGATCCGTCATCCCTGTGTCTGCGAGCAGGCCGTCCGGCGTCGTGTCGGCGATGATGCGACCCGCCCGCATGAGCACGAGGCGGTCGCAGCGCAGCGCCTCGTCCATGACGTGGCTCGAGACGACGAGCGTCGCGCCCGCGTCCGCGAGAGCGCGGAACACCCCCCACAGCTCGGCGCGCAGCAGCGGGTCGAGGCCCACCGTCGGCTCGTCGAGCACGAGCAGCTCGGGGGCGCCGAGCATCGCGACCGCGAGCGAGACGCGGCTCTCCTGTCCGCCGCTGAGCGAGTCGATGGTCTGATCGCGCTGCTCGGCGAGCCCGACCTGCTCGATGACGCGGTCGACGTCGCTGCGCGGCGCGCCGACCAGGCGCGCGAAGTACCGCAGGTTCTGCTCGATGGTGAGGTCGCCGTAGACCGACGCCGCCTGCGTGTCGTACGACACCCGCCGCCGCAGCGCGGTCGATCCGCCCGGCTCCCCGAGCACGGTCACGGTGCCGGCCGCGATCTTCTGCACGCCCACGATCGAGCGCATCAGCGTCGTCTTGCCGCACCCGGACGGCCCCATCAGGCCCGTGATCTGCCCGCGCGGGATGTCGAGGTCGAGCGCTGTGAAGACCTCGGTCTTCCCGCGTCGCACATGCAGATCACGCACGCTGACGGCATCCATGCGCTCAGAGTAGACCCGCATCACCAGCGGTTGTGGACCTCCTCCGCCCAGCCCAGGATGCCGTCGAACCTCACGACGTCGCCGCCGGGCACCGCGAACGTACCCTCCCAATGACCGAAGCACTGGTCGGTGCGAGAGGCGACCACGCCGAGATTCGTGCGGGTCACCTTGTCGTAGAAGGGCGTGAAGGATGCCGCGAGCCCGCCGCCGGTGAGGTGCCACGGCCTGCGCCACTCGGCGATGTCGTAGTCCCACTCCAGCTCGTCGTGGATCTTGTGCAGCCGCCCGTCGACGAGAACGGCGTTCTCGGTGGAGCCCGTGCCCGCAGTCCAGCGGCCGCCCACCTGGATCCCGATGGTGCGTCCGCCCGAGGTCCCGGAGCCCGCGCCCCAGTTCCAGCGGATGTCGTAGGGCCAGCGACCCCGGCCGTGGTCGAGCACGGCCCACGACTCTCCCGCCGGCACGTCGTGCGTGACGCCGTCCACGGTGACCGATCCGGAGGCGGGACGGGCGACGTCCTTGACGGTGTACTGGAAGCGCGTCGCGCTCCACGGCACCACGACGGCCAGGCGCTCGTGGCCGGCCGGCAGCGCGGCGAACACGTCGAACGAGGCATCCGGAATCCGGGCGCGCAGCCGGGTGCCGCCCGCATCGGGGAGGATCTCGATCTCGAGGTCCTTCGCGCGAGCGCGGGCGGGGCCGCTCTCGACGCCGGCCGGCAGCTCGACGTCCCGCGCCGGGATGACCGTCGCCGCCTTGCCCCACGTGCGCTCGGTCGCCCGGTCGAACACCCACACCTCGTGCACGGCGGCATAGTCGATGGACGACACCGTGAGCGCGAGGATGTGCGTCGGCGTCGTGACGTTCCAGTACTCCCAGCGCTTGTTGCGCCCGCGGCCTCTGCCGATGCCCGACGTGTCGACGACGGGTCGGCGCGCCCAGCCGATCGCGTCCGGGTTCAATCGGCCGTTCGGCAGGGTCAGCGCCACGGGCGCGGTGAGCTCGCGCTCGGTCATGCCGGATCCTTCCGGGTGGGAGTGACGGACGATTCCGCGCGGTCGGGACGGCGCGACGCGGCATCCCGCAGCCGGTCGTTGATCGCCCGCATCACATCCTCCGGCACCTTCACGAAGCGCCGGTCGTACGTCACGAGCCCGTTGACCTCCTCCTCCACGTCGGCGAGCTGGGTGTAGACGGTTGCGGCGAGCCCGCGCTCGATCGCGGGGGCGATCTCGCCGGCGTGCAGGCGTTCGAGCGCCGCGACGAGCTGGTCGCGGGAGCGGAACTTCTTGTAGCCGAACGACGTGCTGCTCCACGTGTGGGAGGGCACCGCGAGGCTGTATCCGCCGTACTCGGTGAGGGCCAGCACACGGGCATCGGCGCGGCGCGGCGGTTTCACCGGACGGAAGTAGATGTGCAGGCTCCGCAGGTCACCGGCGCCCTGGTCGTGCCAGCCGCTCGCATGGTCGACGGGCCGGGTCGGATCCAGCTCGCGCACCGCACCCGCGATGCGGGCCGCGTCGAACTGGCCCCAGCCCTCGTTGAAGGGCACCCACAGCGAGATCGAGGTCACGCTGCGCAGGTGCTCGATCATCTCGCGCAACTCGGCCTCGAACTGGTTCCGCCCCGCGGCATCCGCCCGCCCGAACCGGGCATGCTTGCGGTCGTCGAGCGTCGGCGAGGCGATTGCCGGCGCCGAGACGACGAGCGGGTTGTAGGTCGTGCCGCCGCTGACGGCGTCCTGCCAGACGAGCATGCCGAGGCGGTCGCAGTGGTGGTACCAGCGCAGCGGCTCGACCTTGATGTGCTTGCGCAGCATCGTGAAGCCCATCCGCTTCGCGAGACGGATGTCGTACTCCAGTGCCGCATCCGACGCCGCGGTGTAGCCGCCGTCGGGCCAATACCCCTGGTCGAGCAGTCCGACGGGCAGGTGCGGCTCGCCGTTGAGCAGCAGGCACGGGAACCCCCGCTCGTCGACGCCGACGCCGAACGACCGCATCCCCACGTACGACCCGACCCGGTCGTCGCCCAGCGTCACCCGCACGTCGTAGAGGAACGGGTCCTCGGGCGTCCACGTCTTCAGTGGTCCGTCGAGCGCGATCGCCGTCGGCACACCGACCGGGATCTCAACGGATGCCGCGACCCGCGTGCCGTCGAGCACGTGGACCTGTGCGCGGCCGATGTCGGCGGCGTGGTCGCTGTGCACCGTCACGACGACGGTTCCCGCGTCGAGGTCGGGCGTGAGAACGAGGCGGTCCACGGCGACCCGGGGCACGATCTCGAGCCACACCGTCTGCCAGATGCCGGACTGCGGCGTGTACCAGATACCGCCGGGGCGGCCGGACTGCTTGCCGCGCGCCAGCCACGAGGCATCCGTGACGTCCCGCACGGCGACGACGAGCTCGTGCTCCGCGGATCCGGCGAGCGCGGACGTGACGTCGAGCGAGAACGGCAGGTAGCCGCCGGTGTGCCCGCCGACCTCCATTCCGTCGACGGCCACGCGACACGACTGGTCGACGGCGCCGAAGTGCAGGATCGCGCGCTCGCCGTCGCGCAGCGGCCGGGGCAGACCGAACGAGCGCCGATACCAGAGCGTCTGGTCGGCGCGCAGCGTGCGGCCGACGCCCGACAGCGCGGTCTCTGGCGAGAAGGGCACGACGATGCGCCCGTCCCAGTCGACGGGCGGCGCCGCCGGATCGGCGACCGCGAGCGGGTCCGTCTCCGTCCGCAGGTCCTGTCGCAGCGCGGTGATCGCGTAGTCCCAGCGCCCGTTGAGATTGGTCCAGTCGCCGCGCACGAGCTGCGGCCGCGGGTACTCCGGCAGTGGCGCGCCGGCGTCGAGGTCCTCGGCCCAGGGTGTGAGCAGGGTCATGCCGCGGCCTCCGTCGTGGGGGTGAGGCCCGGCATCCGCCGATCCCACCTACGCAGCAGCGCCACGGGCACGAGCACGAGCACGAGCAACGGAGGTTCTGCGGGCATCGGCGTCCTTGCTGAGTGTCCGGGCGGGGTGGTTCGATCCTAGGCGGACGTAGTCTGGGCGCCATGCACACGCGCACCCAGGCGAGGCTGCAGGTCGTCGCCGGCCCCATGTTCGCGGGCAAGTCCGAGGAGCTGCTGCGTCGCGTCCGGCGCGCGCGCATCGCCGGACTGTCGGTCGACGTCGTCAGTCACGCGCTGGACGATCGCCGCGGCGAGGGACAGGTGAGCTCGCACTCCGGACTCAGCGTGCCGTCGCGGTCGGTGCCCGACGTCGAGGCGCTGGTCGCCTCGGTGCAGGGCCGCGACCTCGATCTCGTCGCCATCGACGAGGCGCAGTTCTTCGGCCCGGGCCTCGTCGCCGCCGTGGACGCGCTGGTCGCGGGCGGGGTGGACGTCGTGGTCTCGGGCCTCTGCGTCACCTTCGACGGCCGGCCCTTCGAGCCGCTGCCGGCGCTCATGGCGATCGCCGAGGACGTGCTCAAGCTCACGGCCGTGTGCGCGGTGTGCGGAGAGGATGCCGCGTTCCACCAGCGGCTCTCGTCCAGCGCTGCCGGCGATCCGCTCACGCCGACCACCGAGCAGGTCGGTGGCATCGAGTCGTATCAGGCGCGCTGCCGCCGCCACTTCACGGGCGCCGCGCCGGCCTGACCTCGCAGAACGACGGATGCCTCGTCCCGGCCGGGACGAGGCATCCGTTCTTCTCTGGAACTGTGCTCTGCAGAGCCGTGCTCGACTACTGCTCGATCGGCTGTGGAGCGTCGTTGGACTCGTGCGCCTTGATCGTCGGCGAACCGCCCTCGGACATCACCTCGATCTTGCGAGGCTTGGCCTTCTCGCTCACCGGGATCGTCACACTGAGCACGCCGTTGTTGTAGTTGGCCGAGATGCGCTCGGTGTCGATGCCCTGGCCGAGGTTGAGCTGGCGCAGGAAGCTCGCGGCCTCGCGCTCGCGGGTGATCCACTTGACGTCGTCACCGCTGTGCAGCGTGCGCTCGGCGCGGATCGTCAGCAGCTGGCCGTCGACGTCGATGTCGACCGAGCCCGGGTCGATGCCGGGCAGGTCGGCGGTCAGCACGTAGTGGTCGCCGTCGCGGTACAGGTCCATCGGCATGCGCCGGGGGCCGCGCCGCTGCTCGAAGAGACTCGACGCGAGGCGGTCGAGGTCACGGAACGGGTCGTAGGTGGCCATGGAGATCTCCTCTCTGTCCTGGAGTTGAGCCCAGTCGGCTCAACTACGTACAGATTAGCACTCGGCATGGGAGAGTGCTAAGGGTCGAAGCGTTCGCTCAGAACGAACACGGCCGCGTTTCCGCACTCGTCCTCGCTCGCTCAACGACCGGTCGTTGAGCGAGCGCAGCGAGACGAAACGCGAACCTCTCAGCACTCGATGACGTTCACCGCGAGACCGCCTTCGCTCGTCTCCTTGTACTTGTGCGACATGTCGATGCCGGTCTGCCGCATGGTCTCCACGACGGCGTCCAGCGAGACGTAGTGCGACCCGTCGCCGCGCAGGGCGAGCCGGGCGGCGGTCACCGCTGTCGACGCGGCGATCGCGTTGCGCTCGATGCACGGGATCTGCACGAGTCCGCCGACCGGGTCGCACGTCAGCCCGAGGTGGTGCTCCATCGCGATCTCGGCCGCGTTCTCGATCTGCCGGTTCGTGCCGCCCATGACCGCCGTCAGTCCCCCGGCCGCCATCGCGCAGGCGGAGCCGACCTCGGCCTGACAGCCGCCCTCGGCGCCCGAGATCGAGGCGTTGGCCTTGAACAGCGAGCCCAGGGCGGTGGCGGTGAGGAGGAAACGACGGATGCCTCGGCGACGGTTCGCCTCGGCCACCTGCTCCTCGTCCCATGCGGCCCCCGGCTCGGCGAGCGCGTGCTCACCGTGGTAGCCGAGCAGGGCGCTGCCGACGAGCTCGCCGTACGGGGTGACCGCGTTGCCCGCGCCCAGGCCGGAGTCGGCGAGGAAGCGCCACCAGTACATCGCCACGGCGGGAAGGATGCCGGCCGCACCGTTCGTCGGGGCCGTCACCACCCGGCCGCCCGCGGCGTTCTCCTCGTTGACGGCCAGCGCGAAGGCGCCGAGCCACTCCCCCGGCAGCTCGCGACGGCCGTCGGCCTCGGCGGCCTCGAGCTGCGCGCGGATCGAGGCCGCACGGCGCTTGACGCCCAGCATCCCGGGCAGCACGCCGCCGGCGTCGAGGCCGGCCTCGACGCACGCGGCCATCGCGTCCCAGATGGCATCGAGCCCCGCAGCGATCTCCTCGTCGGGGCGCCGCGACTCCTCGTTGATGCGGGCGGCCTCCGCGATCGTGATGCGGCGCTCGTCGCAGAGCGCCAGGAGCTCCTCGGCACTCGAGAAGTCGAGGGGGTACGCACCCGCTGTCGCGGCCGGCGAGGGCTCGTCGCCTTCGCGGCGGATGAACCCGCCGCCGACGGAGTAGTAGGTCTCACGGACGAGGAGTCCGGCATCCGCCCCCATCGTGAGCGGGGCGACCGACGAAGCTCCGGTGTCGCGCACTCCTGCCACCGCCGCGGGGCGGGCCGGGCCGTCGTCGGGCGACACCCAGGCTTCGAGCGTCATGGCGTTCGGGTGCCCCGGCAGGCGCGTGCGCGGCGCGAACACGATGTCGCCTCGCGCGAACGGCACGGCGTGCACGCCGGCGAGATCGAGCGGCTCCCCTTCTGGCCGGGCGCTCCACGCCGAGCGCACGGCATCCGGATCCACTGTCTCTGGTTCGAGGCCCTGCAGCCCTGCGACCACCGCGTCGGGCGTGCCATGGCCGATGCCCGTGGCTCCGAGCGAGCCGAACAGGGTGCAGGTCACGCGGCCCACCTGGGGCAGCACGCCGGTCTCGCGCAGGCGGACGACGAAGTCGTGGGCGGCCCGCATGGGTCCGACCGTGTGGGAGCTCGAGGGTCCTACGCCGATGGAGAACAGCTCGAACGCCGAGACGTAGGCGTTCATCGCCACCAGGCTAACCCGCGCCGCCGGTGCGATCTGCATGCCGTTACCGAGTCGTGAGCGGCAGGATGCCTCGGCCGCCGCGACTCCGCGGTGCAATGTGACGCGCACCCCACGCAGGCGGCTCAGCTTACTGCCTCTGGCGCATCCGGCGGTGGTGCGATAGGCAGTTAACAGCCCCGCGCGGACGCGACGGAGGCGGCACGAGAGAGGGTGCGCGATGCTCTTCGTTCTTTACCTCATCCTGCTCCTGGGCGGCATGTACCTGGTCGGCTCGGCCTTCGCGGCTCCGTTCCTGCCGGCCCTGGTGTTCGTCGCCGGAGTGCTGTGCATCTCGCTGGCGGTAGCCCTTCCCATCGCGGCGCAGCGGATCGACAGCGGCCCGCGCGAGTAGTCCGCCGCAGCGCTCGAAGCGGGCGATCGTCGTCCGCCGGAGAGACGCCTGCCTGGTGCGCTGTCGACCCGAGCGTCGTTTGTCAACCCCGGTCACGGCTGGCTCGTCGTCGGTGACAATCGACTCGCTGCATCAGCGTGGAGGCACCGAAATGAGAACAGCGACATCCGCATCGCCGTGGTCCGGCACCGGACAGGAGAGGTGAGCGAACGATGGTGATGCTCGAACCCCAGCTTCGTCCGACAGGACGGCAGTACGACCTGCAGCGCGTGGATCAGTCGACGTGGATCATCCGCGACGCGCGCGTCCCCACGACCGATGCGAGAAGCGTCGTCGCCTGCGTCAGCGAGTCCCCGCTGGAGGGCGTCGACGTGCTCTGGCTGCACCCCGTCGGTCTGCCCACCCACTACGGCACCGCCGACGCGGTGCTGCGTGACCTGATCCGCTACGGTCGCCGCAGCTCCGGGACCACCCGGCCCATACCGATCCCCCATCGTCCGCCGGTGAAGCCCGAGCGCCGCTGATGCGGTCGCTGCGATGAGGCGTCCGCTGGCCGACGACTCGCTCGCCGTCCTCATGCACGGCTATGACTTCGGCGATCGGATCTGGCGGCGCGTCCGCGACGGTGCGAGATCCGCTCCCCTGCGATTGCTCGGCCGGGACGCGCTCCTCGTGCGAGGCGCGGAGGCGGTGTCGCTGTTCTACGACGAGACGCGAATCGCCCGCCACGGTGCGATGCCCGCGATCGTGCAGGAGACCCTGTTCGGACACGGATCCGTGCACAGCCTCGACGGCGACGAGCACCGCCACCGGAAGGCGACGTTCGTGGACGTCGCCTACGAGGATGCCGAGGTCGAACGCCTGCAGCCCCTGCTCGAGCGGGAGTGGCGTCACGAGCTCGACGCCTGGCTGGACGGCGGAGACCGCACGGCCTACGACGCGGCCGTCGGCGCGCTGGGGCGGGCGATCATGGCGTGGGCCGGGCTGCCGGGCACGCCTGCGGCGAAGACCCGCTGGGCGGCCCGCCTGGCGCAGATCGTCGACGGCTTCGGCGCCCCCTATTCCCCCGCCTACCTCGCGGCGGTCGGCAACCGACTCTGGTCGGACCGGCATGCGCGGCGCCTCATCCAGGCGGTGCGCTCGGGCGACCTCGCCGCACGAGAGGGGACGGCGCTTCATTCCTGGGCCTGGCACCGCGATCGCGCCGGCGAACTGCTGCCTGCGAAGGTCGCGGGAGTGGAGCTTCAGAACACGATCCGCCCGACGATCGCCGTCGCGCGGTTCGTCGCCTTCGCTGCCAAGGAGCTGCACGACCGGCCCGAGTGGCGGGCTCGCATCTCGTCCGAGACGGCGGAGCGGCAGACGCTGGTGGGGGGTCCCCTCGCGATCATGTTCGCCCAGGAGATCCGGCGCACGGCACCGTTCGTGCCGATGCTGCCCGGGTGGGCGACCCAGGATGTGGACCTCGACGGGCAGCACCTCTCCGCCGGCGGGCGCGTGGTGCTCGACATCCTCGGCACCGACACGGACGCCCGTTCGTGGGAGAACCCGACGGTGTTCGATCCCGAGCGCTTCCGGGGCGTCGAGGACTACGAGGCGCTGACGGCCTTCATCCCGCACGGTGGCGCCGATGTGGCCACCGGCCACCGTTGCCCGGGTGAGAAGATCGCGATCTCCGGCCTCGCGACGGCGATCGCCGCGCTGAGCGATCCCGGGCTGACCGTCCTGGACGCCGGCCTCACCGTGAACCGCCGCCGGCTTCCGACGATGCCGAAGTCCGGCGCACGGGTGCGGGCGAGCGGAACGCCGTCACGCTGCCCGGTCCACTGAGGTCGGCGCGAGGCATCCTGCCCCGCGGTCAACCCTCTCGACGCATCGCCCCAGGCCGCCGAGGATGGCCGGGAGCCTGACAGGAGGAATCATGGCCGAGATCGAGCACACCGTCGTCACCCGTTCGAACCGTGGGCAATGGGAGGTGTCCGTCTCCGAGCGGCCCGACCTCTCGCAGAGCTTCTCGAGCCGCGATGAGGCGATCGATGCGGGGCGCACGACCGCCGACGAACTGGGCTGGCGTCACGTCGTGGAGGATGCGGAGCCGACCGGGGTGATCACCGACCCGGCCGACGGGTGAGGCCCCCCGCGGGGCGCTCGGGCAACGCCCCGCGGGAGCTTCAGGTCATCGGGAAATGATGCTCTTCGGCACGACGGACGTCGTCCAGCGTCGCCTTCCACGTGCTTCGCCGGGGGCGCTCGCGGCCGAAGAGCTTCCTCAGGGCGTCTCCCACGGAGCGAAGAGCGGATTCGAACGTGATCATGGCTGCTCACCTTCAAGCAGTGTGCGGTGTGTCTGTGAAACAGGGATAACCGCTGAGCCCGCCCCCGTCATGGGGCTTGACCTGCTGCCCGAGTTGTGGTGTCGCCGGTAGGTGCGATGATCCGCACGAAGGACGATCGGCGGGAGGGCGGGATGCGGGGCGAGGCGACCGTGCTGCACGCCGATCTGGACGCCTTCTACGCCTCGGTCGAGCAACGCGACGCGCCCGCGCTGCGCGGCCGGCCGGTCATCGTCGGCGGCGGCGTGGTGCTGGCGGCGAGCTACGAGGCGAAGGCTCGCGGGGTGCGCACCGCCATGGGCGGCCGGCAGGCACGCGAGCTCTGCCCGGACGCCGTGATCGTTCCGCCGCGGATGGATGCCTACTCCGCGGCCAGTCGCGACGTGTTCGCGATCTTCCGGGATACGACACCGCTCGTCGAAGGCCTCTCCATCGACGAGGCGTTCCTCGAGGTCGGCGGCCTTCGGCGCATCGCGGGCTCGCCCGAGCAGATCGCGGTGGCGCTGCGTGCGCGGGTGCGCGCCGAGGTCGGACTCGCGATCTCGGTCGGGGTGGCCCGCACGAAGTTCCTCGCGAAGGTCGCCAGCGCGGTGAGCAAGCCCGACGGACTGCTCGTGGTCGAACCGGAGCGGGAGCAGGCGTTCCTGCTCCCGCTGCCCGTGGAACGACTGTGGGGAGTCGGCGCCGTGACCGCCGAGAAGCTGCACCGGCTCGGCATCCACACCGTCGGAGAGCTGGCCGAGCTCGAAGCGGCGACCGCCGAGAGGCTGCTGGGCAGGGCGGCCGGCGCGCACCTGCACGCGCTGGCCCGGCTGCGCGACCCGCGCCCGGTCGACACGACGCGCCGCCGCGGCTCCATCGGCTCTCAACGCGCCCTCGGCAGCCGGCCTCGCTCGGCCGAGGAGCTCGACCTCTTCCTCACGCAGATCGTCGACCGTCTCGCGCGCCGGCTGCGCGAGCGCGACCGGGTGTGCCGCACGGTCGTGCTGCGCCTTCGCTACGGCGACTACGCGAAGGCCACCCGCTCGCGCACCGTGCGCTTCCCGACCGATCGCACCTCGGTGCTGCTCGGCGTCGCACGCGGACTGCTCGCGGCGGCGCAGCCGGAGATCGCGGAACGCGGCATCACCCTGATCGGCATCTCCCTGTCGCAGCTGGGGCGCGCCGACAGCATCCAGCCCGAGCTGCCGATCGACTGGGATGACGGCGAGCGCCTCGACACGGTGCTCGACGCGGTACGCGATCGCTTCGGTGCGACGTCGGTCTCGCGGGCCGCGCAGCTCGGTCGCGACCCGGGCTGGTCGACGCCGCTGCTGCCGGAGCACGAGTGATGTCGCCGGCCGCGAATACCCTGCTGGCATGGCGGAGCGTGTCGAACTGTGGTGGGCCCGCCGCCAGTTCTCCAAGGGCGCGGAGGTGCCGTACCCGGTCGGGAGCTACCGGGAGGCGTGGGCGCCGTTCCCCGCGCTCATCCGGCAGTACCACCCCGAGCTCAACGCCGGCATCGTCCTGAGCCAGGTGCCCCCGGCCGCCGACGTGCTGCTGCTGTGGCAATGCGAAGCGGGCCACAAGTTCGCGGCCACCCCTGACGAGCAGCGCAACCGCCCCGGCCGCGAGCGCCGTCGCTCCGCCTGGTGCCCGGACTGCGCAGACCTCGCCCGGCCCGCCCGGGCTCTCCCGATGCGGGAGGTGGTCACGGCACCCGGCTCCCCCGTGCCGGCCGCGATCGCGAACCCGGTCGACCGGGCCGTTCTCCGGCAGCGGATGCCGAAGCGAAAGCAGCGCGTGTGCGCGAAGACGCCCGACCTGCCCGTCGGCGAGCCGTTCCACTCGGAGTGTGCGCCCAAGCCCGCGTCTGCGATCGAAGCCCAGCTGCGCGCCGACCTGTTCGCCCGCCTGTCGGTGACGCCGGGGCTCAACGCGGTACGGGTCGCGCGGCCGTTCTTCGATCACGTGGAGGTGTGGCCCGACATCCTGCTTCCCGAACTGCGCGTCGCCATCGAGTACGACAGCACCGGCCGGCATGGCCTCGAGCACGTCGGCAAGCGCGAGGACGCCGACCGTCGCAAAGACCGCGCGCTGCGCGCGGCGAAGTGGGAGGTCGTCCGGATCCGCACCGGCAAGCTCGAACCACTCGGCCCCCACGACCTGCAGCTTGGCGACCTGGAACAGGAAGGGGCTCGACCGCCTCGTCGACACGCTGCGGGAGATCCGCGGTCCGCTGCTCGTCGACCCGTACCTCGCCTGGTGACTCGCGCGCCGGACCACCGAAGGACGAGTCGGTTGTCCAACTCCATGGAGCTGCGGCGCGAACGCCCGGCAGAGGCCGTCGGTAGGAGTCCAACGGGGGCGTCCCTCGGCGAGCCGATGATCCGGCGGCGGATTCGTCGTAGTGTGGGCGCGTGTCGATCTGGACGGTCGTTCGGAGTGGAGTGGGTGCCGCGTTGCTCGTCAACGCCGTTCCGCACGGCGTGAGCGGTGTCCAGGGCCGGCCGTTCCCCAGCCCGTTCGGCGATCCTCCGGGCGTGGGGATGTCATCTCCACCGGTCAATGTCGGCTGGAGCGCGGCGAACGCGATCGCAGGCGCGCTGCTCCTGCGTCGCGGTGTTCGCTCACCGGCCGAAGCCGTCGGAGCGGCTGTCGGTGCCGTCGCAATGGCGATCGTGGTCTCATATCACTTCGGCGATGTGCTGGCCGGAGGAAGAGGTCTCCGGGGTCTGCGGTCCGGCGAAGGGCGGTTCTGGCCCGCCGCGGAGTCTCGTGAAGGCGACCGAACCGATCGCGAAAGCCTTGGCTGGGCGACGCGCGTTCCCGCTGTTCGCGGTCATCCACCACCGTGGGCGCAAGAGCGGGACAGACTATGCGACTCCGGTCGCAGTGGTGCCGACGTCGGATCCGAACCTCGTCTTGATCGGTCTGCCGTGGGGACCGAGGACGAACTGGGCAGCCAACGTCGTCGCCGCGGGCGGCGCGGACCTCACCTGGAAGGGGGCCCTGCGCTCGACGACTTCGCCCCGCATCATCGAACCCGCCGAGGCCGAAGCCCTGGCCCAGCGATTGTTCCGCCCCATCGTGAAGCAGATGCCGGCCGCCATTCTCCTCCGGCGTTCGCACCGCTGACCGCGACTGACGGGTTGCGGAGACGTGGCGGGGCCCTCTTCGGTTTGCTGTTTGTTCTTTTCTCTCGAAGTTGCGCTCTACTTGGACCCCCCTCTTCGAGTCTGCTGTATTCCCCCTTTCGAACGACCATGGCACTCCCCGTCCGAGCGGCGGGCGCTCCTCGCCCGCACGACGGTCGGTCGCGTTGCGGGCGAACCGGCTCTGCCTGCCCGGCCTTTACCGGTCGGCGAGGTGAAGACGCTCTTCGTTGCGGGGGTCGAAGGCGTCGAAGAATGCGTGCGCGTCGTCGACGGTGCCGTCTCGCAGCGTGACTGCACCGGACTCGAGTCCGGTCGCCAGCACCCGGCGAGCATCAACGAGGACGAGTCCCGCGATCAGCTGCTTCGGTGCGGATATGACAACGGTCGCATCTGGGGGAAGCGTGTCGGTGACTTCGAGGACGCCACGTCGGATGATCAGCCCCACCGTCTCTCCGGTGTCGCTCACCTCAACGCCGATCGCCGTAACGAGATCCGTCGTCTTTTCCGGGTCGATCCGGAATCGCAGACTTTCGAGCAGTGCTGAACCAGGCATCGCGGCGATCTGGTCGGGGGCGTTGATCTGGATCGCGAGGGAGTAGTCGATGGTGCCGTCGAGCTCACGTGCAGCCGTGAGATAGAAGTTGCGCCAGTTCGAGTTCGGCGTGCCGTAGCCGAGCGTACGGAGGGCATCGGCCTTCACCTTGCGCGCCTCCGTGTCCGCTTGGTCGATACGGACGAGGTGGCTGACGAGTTCAGCAGCCCACTGGTGATCGTCCTGGTCGGCAGCCTTCTTCGCTTCTGCCAAGACGGCGTCCCGTCCGCCGATCAGGGCGACGTAGCGGGCGGAGGACTCGCGGATGTTCAGCGGAGCGAGCGTCGTCGGGTCGGCGTTGAACCAGCCGAGTTCGCCGACATAGATCTGACGGACCGAGTGCGGGACGCCTCCGTAGAAGTTGCCGAGCCACTCGCTGTCGGACAGGTGCTCGGGCAGCTGCACCTTCTCGACCAGGTCGTCGGGCAGCAGGCCGAGGTTGATCCACCGCAATGTCTGGTCGTAGACGTATGAGATGGCGTCGCGGTAGTCGGTCAGGACCTTCGCGACTTCGGCGCGCCCGGAGACGGGGCGTCCGTGCGAGGGGATCATGAAGTCCGCCGGAAGAGGGCGCAGGTTGTGGTCGATGGACTTGAACCACGCCTGCGGGTCACGGTAGCGGCTGCCGCGAATGGAGTGCAGGTTGGGGAACGACTCGCCCTGGATGACCTCGGCGGACTGCAGCACGCCCAGGTCGGGGAACCACGTCACGATCTCGTCGATCGCCTCCGACGGCGCCCAGAAGATCTCCATCCGAACACCGGCGACGGTGATCTCGAGCTTGTCGTCGACGAGCGTGTCGGGGGTGACCAGAGACATCGTCTCCATGACGAAGTCGGGCCCGAGTCCACCGTTCACTCGCCCTCGCACCGACCTCGAGGAGGCTTCCCAGGGAGTAGTCCGCCCGCACCGCGATGATGGGGCCGTCACCGAGATCGAGTTGGCGATGATGTTCGCCATGAAGTCCCGATGCGCGATGACCTTGACCTCACCGCTGTCGGCCTGCTCCTGGGTGATGAACGCCTTGACTCCGGCGTTGTGATCGGTGTGCCAGTGCGAATAGATGATCGCCTTGATCGGGAGGTCGGAGATCGTGCGCAGCACCTCGTGCTGGCGACGGCCCTTCTCCACATCCTCTGGCGGGTCGATCAGGATAAGGCCGTCATCGCCCACGACCACGGTCATCGCCGAGAGCGCGTAGCCGAAGATCTGGTAGACGCCCTTGCCGATGATCTCGAACACACCGGCATCCATCGTCCGCGAATGCTCGGTCATCTCCGCCGGCACGGTATCCGCGAACTCCGTGTATGCGGTGTTCTCCCCCGAGGGGGTGAACCGGATACCCGCGTCATCGCCCAGCCAATACTTCGACATCAAACCCACCCATCTCGCGCGCGAACACACCGGTCACAGACCAGATCACAGAAGTGACGCGAGCCTATCGGTCGTGATGGAACCGCATGTGCGTGGCACCTTCCGTGTCGGACACCGTCAAATACGTCTCAGCTTCGGTCGCGGCGAGCGTGCCCGTCCCGCCGCGTGTCACACGCGCCCCAAAGGATCCGATCCATGCAGCTCCGCCGCCTCGCCGCATTCGCCATCGCCGCCCTTGTCACACGGGGGTAGCGACGAGCTCATCTCGCGTCGCCACCACGTTCACCCCTCGCCCGAACGCTCCCATCGACGGTGCGATCGCATGCCATGCGCGACGCCCAGACGGATCATCCAGTACTGGTGTCGTGCGCTGCTGAAGCCCTCCCTATCGCCGTGTTGCACCCGCGCGGATAATGAGGGCATGGACGCCCCTCGGGGGTCGGCCGGGCGCGAGGCCGACGAGCTTCAGCGCAGACGGCAACGAGCGACTTAACATCGCAGTCGACAACGTCGCGCGTGAGCTGAATGACCTGCGTGCACGGGCGTATGGCCCAGACCCCGACATCGAGGCCGACCCAGCGGCGATGTCGCGGTTCATCGAACTCGAAGCGGCCAATATCGCCGCTGTCACCCCCGTCAGCGCCACCGCGTCTGCCGACCACCGCACGGCTGGTGACGCACAGATATCCGCTCCCCGCCCCCGGTAACGCCGCGGAGAGCTCACCGGCACAGAAGGCGGCGCCGATCCCGACGGCCTCGGGCGAGGGCTCCAGGCGCCCGGTGTGGCACCGCACGACGCGGATACGAAGCCGCGTATGGTTCGTCGTCGGGTTGATCGTGCTCGTCGCGACCCTCATCTACGCCGCGATCTGGCTCCTCACACCGCACCCTGATGCGACGCTGCAGCCGACCGCGGCCGGACCGGACAAGAGCGCCATCCAAGAGCTGACCGCCAATGTAGGCGACCCGGACATCTCCACGTTGCGCCACTTCCAGCGGTACCGCGAAATAGCCGTCTGGTCCGTCGATAACGGTTCTGGCGACACCTGCCTCCTCGCTTGGGACGGCGGAGGCGGCAGCGGCCAATTCGAATTCCAGTGTCTGCTCCCCGCAGTCGAGCTCGCCCTCCATATGCCGGTAGTGGCGGACGCGGATGACGGCTTCGGTGAGTGGCTCGCAGACGGCAGCGTCATCAGCCTTCACCTCCGAAGGGGCACCGTGGACATTTTCATCCACCCTCCACCAGCCGACTGAGCCCGACCCGTCATGGCTCGCGTGGGACGCGACCTGCGAGTCACCGTCGCCGGTACGGTCGGGAACCCAGCGGCGGGCTGACAGGAGTGCGCGACTACGGCTAGACCTCCTCCGGACGAGCGCGGCTCGATCCGCGGCCGGCTACCGCGGGTGAGCAGCTCGCAGTCCTGCGACGTCGCGTCGCCGGTGGAGTGGCGGGCTGCGGCGCTAAGACATAGGCGACGTAGTTCGAGTCGCGGTAACGCCCCGCTGGTCTACCGTTCACACGCCCAGATCTGCCGGTCCGGCTCTGGCCACAGCGGGCGCGACCGCGAAAGCGCCGCTACCTCGCTCACGTCGATCTGCGCTCTGCTTCACAGATCCCTGCCGCCGGCCATCGGCGATCAGCTCGAGCGCTCGCCGGGGGTATGCCCCACAGCCAGAGACCGGACTCGATGCCATCGAAGATGGGTCTCACCGCCACCGCCGCGACGCTCGGCATCACTGAGAGCCCATCGGGAGTCTCTCCCCGAGCAGAGTGGCGGACGAAAGCGCGAGTTAGCCTCGACCTCCTGGCCACCATCCAGCACGATTCCGTAGGTCAGTGCCCGCTCACCGCCAGGACCGCTAGGCGTGCCCAGCCGCCCGAAGAAGGATCTCCCGCATTCCTCTCCCACCCGGTGTCATCCTCACCAAGCCATCGCGCACGCAGGTGGAGCTGCAATTCCACACCCGTGGTGTAAGACGCGGGCCCCCACGAGTGCGACGGCACGTTCGCGGTCGAGGCGAAGACCTCCGAGATCGGCAACACAGCCGGCACGTCATCCCTCGGTGGATCCCACCACGCCGGACTGCCGTCCGATGTGTCGGGGGCAATCGCGTCACGCGGCATCAGTCAAGACGACCACATCTCCCCGCCCAGAAGCAATGCCCTCAAGCCGGTCCTTCAGCGTGCCTCAGCTTGCAGAGCCGGAAGGATGAGCAGGTGCTTGGTAGTTGGCCATCGGGAGCGCACAACCGTGGCGATGCTGAAGCTGTCCGAGGCGTCCCTGAACATGGCGGAGCGATGGCATCGATCGAACGCTCGGTCGGCACGCACGTGGCCGATTCACTTGTGAGCCGGCTGGGCGGGGGAGAATACTGGGCCGATGCTTCCCAGCCTGCCTCACGGCTCCACTGCGGACCAGGCGCGAGCCATCTTCACCGGCGCTGGGTGGCGCACGGTTGGGTCCGGCGACTGGGCATGGGTGCTCGCCTCGCCCGATGACAACCTCGTCGCACGCGTCACGCCGTTCGATCCTGCCTTCCGCCTCTTCGCCGACGCGAGCCTGAAAGGGCCATCGAACCCGTATCTTGTGCGCATCGACGAGCTGCATCCACTTCGCCACCAGGGATATGTCGTGGTCATGGAGCGGCTCCACACGACCGACGAGTACCGGGCGCGTCGCCTCGCCGCCGCTCTCACCATCGACCCGGAGGTCGCCGCGGCACCGTCGGCGAGCGCCGCCCCCGACCTTGCCGCTGACCCGGATGTCGTCGATCTGCGGCGACGCATCGGCGAGCTCGTCGCCGCAGGCGAACGTCTATTCGACCTCTGGGGTGGCGCGGATGTCAGGCCGGAGAACATCCTGCAGACTGCCGACGGCCAACTCCGCATCACCGATCCCGTCTTCATCCGGGGGCTCGACATCTTCGAAGCCATACGCGACGGCCGTGCAGACCGCCTACGCGACTTCTCCCGCGCCGACCTTCAGGACTTCCTGTCCATCCCAGTCTTTCCGCCCGGCCCGGAGACAGACGCACTCCGGCAAAAGGTAGACATCCTCATGACATAGCTGCGTTCGATTCGCGGTCGATGATCGAGCGTTTCCTTAGGACGGAACCGGTTCTCCGGGCCCTGAGCGATTCCGGTCGGCCAGCGCGCGCATTCTGCCGGGCTCAGCGCAGCACGGCAAGCAAGTGGGCGTTGCGCTTCGCGATGAGGCGGCGAAGGTACGGAATGAGGACCAGTCGCTCGGCGAGCGATCCGAAGACCGGTGAGGCGACCGTGATGGTGTCAATCATGCGAGAGCCCACAGCGCGCTGCTCGAACCGGTGCTCGTGGATGAATGTCTTGAACGGCCCCCGCACCTGCTGGTCGATGAACCGAGTGGGTCGCTCAAGCGCGGTGACCTGGGAGGTCATGGTCCACCAGACACCGAAATGCCGGGCTCGCCAGGTGACCGTCTCCCCGAGCCCGATCCGTCCCGTCATCACGCCCGCCACTGCGCGCTCGGCAGATTGCGACATCGACGAGACGTGCGCATCGATATCGAGCGACAGGTCGAAGAGTGCCTGAGCCGAGATGGAAGCCTCGGTTACGAGCGTGAAGGTCGAGGGCACTCTCCCATCTTGCCGCCGCGCGCTCGCGGTGGCCGTGCCCGAGCGGATGCGGGTCCTTCGGAGCGATCCGCGTACCGGTCACCTGGCCGAATGACCGTCATTGCCGGCTGCGCGGCTGAACCTCGTTGCCAGGCGCTCGAAGGCCACCTTCAGCTCGTCGCCCTCGATGACCTCGATGTCCGCGCCGAGCTGCGCCATCCGCAATGCGAGGGCGTCGGGGTCATCCGAGCCGAGCTCGACTCGAGATGTGGAGTCATCGACCGGCTCGACGTCGACCGGGATGCCGAGCGCAGCGGCGACTTTGGCGGCGGGGGCGTGGACGACGACCCGTGCGCGGTACTTCCAGCTCGCCTGGACGATGCGTCTGACGACGTGTTGGACAAGGTCGTCCTCCGCGATCACGCGGGGACGGAACCGCGCCCCCGTCGGCGGTGCGGAACGATGCGATCGACGCGGAAGACTCGCCAGTCCTCACGGTCGAGGTCCCATGCGAACAGATACCAGACGGGTCCCCAGCTCACGAGCCGTTGCGGCTCGGTGTGGCGCGCCCTTCGCGGCCGTCGTGCGTGGTGTAGCCGAACCGGAGCCGTTCATGGCCGCGGATGGCGGGGGCCACCGCGTTCAGCACCGAGAGATCGGGTCGCGGTTCCGTCCCCGGAACGACGCTGGTCGACTCCCGTATCGCATCGACGCGCCGTCGCAGGCGTGCAGGCATCACCTGCTCGAGTTTCGCGAGCGCGGTGAGCGAAGTCTCTTCGACGCCGAGCCTCCAGGTCGCGACCGCACCCAGTCCGACCGCGACGGCGACGGCCTCATCATCGTCGAGCAACAGCGGCGGCATGGCTGTGCCGGCGGCCAGCCGATAGCCGCCGGCGACGCCGGGACGAGCATCCACGGGGTAACCGAGCGAGCGCAGCTTTCCGATGTCGGAACGCACTGTTCGCGTGCTCACCTCGAGCCGGGCGGCGAGTTCCGAACTCGTCCAGTCGCGTTTGAGCTGTAGCAGCGACAGCAATTCGAGCAGGCGGGCCGACGTCTCCAGCATGTCCTCGATCATTCCGGAGATTGCGGAAGCTATCCTGCCGCATCGCCTGGGAACGTCGATGGCATGGTCACATCCACCGAACTCACGCCATTCCGCATCGACATCTCGCAGGCCGACCTCGACGACCTGCACGACCGACTTGCCCGCACGCGCTGGCCGATCCCCATGCCAGACCGAAATGACCCCAGGGACTTCAGCCGCGGCATCCCGCTGCCGTATCTTCAGGAGCTCGCCGGCTACTGGCGTGATGGATTCGACTGGCGTGCGCAGGAGACGAAGCTCAACCAGTACGAGCAGTTCACAACCGTCGTCGACGGCCAGACATCCATGTCGTGCACGTGCGATCAGCGAACCCGGCCGCCACTCCGCTGCTGCTGAACCACGGCTGGCCGGGCTCGTTCGTCGAGTACCAGCGGCTGATCCCGCTGCTGACCGACGAGTTCCATGTGGTCATCCCCTCGCCGCCCGGGTTCGGCTTCTCCACGCCGCTGTCGGGCGGCTGGGAACTGGCAAGGACGACGGATGCCTACGCCGAGGTCATGACACGGCTCGGGTACGAGCGATACGCGGTGCATGGCACCGACATCGGTTCCGGCATCGCGGGCCGCCTCGCCGCGCTCTACCCTGAGCGAGTGATCGGCACGCACCTCGGCTTCGACCGCGCCGTGCTCGGTTTGGTCGGTGTCATCTTCCCCGCGCCCGAAGGCCTGACCGACGACGAGGCCGACCAGCTCGCGACGCTGCAGGCTGTCAGCGCGGCCGAACGCGGCTATCTCGAGATGCACAACCACCGACCCGACACGATCGGCCCGGCGCTCACCGATTCACCGGCCGGCCTGCTCGCGTGGATCGGCGAGAAGTTCAAGACCAGGACCAGCGACGGCTACCGAAGCCGGACGGTCGTCGACCGCGACCAGCTGCTCACCACCATCAGCCTCTACTGGTTCACGCGAAGCGGCGCCTCGAGCGCCCAGTTCTACTACGAGTCCGAACATTCCGGGCTGGCGTTCACCTTGGCCCCGGGGTGCCGTCAGCGTGGGTGGCGTTCGACACCCACCCCCTCATCCGCCGCACGATGGACCCCTGGAACGGCGTCGACCGCTGGACCGACCACGTCGAGGGCGGCCACTTCCCCGCGATGGAGGAGCCGCAGTTGCTCGCGGACGACATCCGCAGGCTTCTTCCACGGCATGTCCTGACTCCGCGAAAGGGCCGGCGGGCTGCACTCGCCGGCCCAATCGGCGCGGCATGTCTCGCCAACGGGCGTACGCAAGCGGGTCCAACGCCGGGCGCCGGAGGGGTGGACGAGCCTCGTGTTGCGCGCTCAGTCTCCGACGCTCCCCGGTAGGACGTCATCCGCCCGCACCGACGCTGAATCCAGCCGCGGATCGTTGCGCAGCTGACGGAAGATCGGTAGCTCCGCGGCCACGATCAGCGAATCCGGGTAGAGCCGGCCACCCCATGCCAACCGGTTCTCCATGTCCCAGGCGAACTCGGGCACCCGACGCCCCGCTTCCACGTCAGCTGGAACGAGATCGGCTGCGAAATACTCCTCACCCTGCACACGGACGGGCGAGTCGGTGGGTACCTCGCCGTACCTCACCCAGCGGAGGCATCGAAGCGCCAAGGCGCCGATGGCGTCGCGCAGTGCCTCAGCGGTAGGGCTGTCGAGCTCACCCATGCACGAGACCAGGTCCCGGACCTCCGGTTCGGTCGCGGCACGGTGCTGTGTCGCTTCGAACCAGTTCACCGATGCTGAGTGTTCCTCGACGTCGATGTACCGCGACCAACGCACAGAGTTCCCGTCGCGGTCGATGAACGGAAGATACACGCGGAGCATCGGCAGATCCCGGTGCGACGCTGGGACGAAGTCACGAGCGGGAGCGTGCCATCCCGACTGCTCCAATCCGCCTGTCGTATGGGCCATGCATTGACCGTAGCGAGGGCCGCCGCACGTCGAGTGCGCTGCCTGGGGAAGCCGCCACGCAGGACTTCATCACCGGAGCCCTGAACTCAACCCGATTGTCGACGAGGCGATGCTGCACTAGCGTGCATGAGGTCGATCGGCACGCGCCTGCGCGTCGGAGGTTCAAAACGGAGGTTGCGCATTGTCGGTCGGTTTGCTCGCAGTCGTGGACGACATCCTCACCGCCGCTGTCAAAGCGAGCGCGAAGACCGCCGGCGTGGTGATCGATGACGCGGCAGTCACCCCCCAGTACGTGCAGGGAATCATTCCCGCGCGCGAGTTGCCGATGGTCGGGAAGATCGCGATCGGCAGCCTCGTCAACAAGTTCGTCATCATCATCCCCATCGCTTTGCTGCTCACCGCTTTCGCGCCGTGGGTGCTGCCGTGGCTGCTGATCCTGGGCGGCTCATACCTCTGCTTCGAAGGCGCTGAGAAGGTCATGGAGTGGTTCGGCGCTCACCATGGCCCTGGTCAGGATGAACCGCGGGACGAGCGCAAGCTCGTATTCGGTGCGATTCGCACAGACCTCATCCTGAGCACGGAGATCATGCTGATCTCCTTAGCCAGTCTCGACGCGGACTTCGGGATTTGGATGACCGCCGGCGCTCTGGCCGTGATCGCTTTCGGGATGACGCTGCTCGTCTACGGTGCCGTCGCGCTACTGGTCAAGATCGACGACATCGGGCTGGGGATGGCGAAGAGCTCGGTGCGCCGGGTGCGCAGCACCGGGGAGTTGATCGTGCGATCGATGCCTACGGTGTTCCGCATCATCAGCATCATCGGCACAGTGGCGATGCTCTGGGTCGGTGGCCATCTGGTGATCGCAAATCTGGCGGAGACCTTCTGGGAGGGCCCGTACAACACACTGCACGCCGCGACGCACGCGGTCGAGTCGCTCGGGCCGGTTGTCGAGTGGATCGTCGACACAGCGCTGTCGGGCTTGTTCGGCCTCGTGCTCGGGCTGATCATCGCAGGGATCGTGTTCGCAGTGATGAGAGTCGTGAAGCGCAAGGGGCCGGTCAGCGCCTCCCATTGAGGGGCGTGACCCTCAGCGAGGTGTCGCAGGCCCACATCGCCCGGCCGTTGATCTGTGGTGGACGAATCCTGGGGCGAACTGAACCCGAACTCGCTGAGGGGGCCACGTGCCAGACGGGTCCCTCACCGATCGGGTTTGTCCTGAACCTGCGGCCGGTCACCTAAGAGGCGTCCACGGAGCCCCTTGACCGGTACTCGGAAGTGCTTGCTTCGCAGCACGAACCCCACGGCGACCCCGTAGCCATCCGCGCGCACATCGAGGTACGGCTCCTGGTGACTGTTCACGAGCACGTTCTGCCGCGATGCACGGTCGATCGAGGGTCCCGCTCCGGGTGGTGTATCCAAGCGCCGGTCCCTTGCTGGTAGCGCCGGGCCGGGTCGCGGGCCGCGATGGATTTGGTCGTCCGCACGTTCGGTCGGCGGGGACCACGACCTGGGCTTCGCTTCGGCCGGTCGCGGGGCGCAATCAGGCGATGTCGCTGATGAGCTGCTTGACGTCGTCGTGCAGGAGGTAGGAGAAGTGGTCAGATGCGACGAGGCGAGTGTTCTGAGACGGGACGTCGGTGGTCGCGGAGTCAACTGAGACGACCAGGTCGCCTCGCACACCGCGGTGGCCGTATCCGGCCCGCGCGAGTCCGTGCAACGCGCTGAGGGCGATGCCGGCAACTTCGGGGGCTCCTTCTGCATCGACATCACCTGCCGCAGCCCAGAGATTGGCGGTCGCCGTTCGTCCTGCGTACGCGGTTTGGAAGAGCGATGTCGGGCTCATCTCCTCAAGACCGGGAGGTAGCTTTCGGAACAGGAGGGATGCGATGCGGCTGATCGGATCGACCATGTTACCGGTGAGGACGCGAAGGGCCCCCAGGGCTACTCGCGCACCGAGTAGGCCACCGCGGGCCTGATCGACGAGCTCGGTGCCGCCGAACGGCGTCCCGAGTGCGATGACCCGGAGATCGTCCCCGGCGTGGTGGTTGCTGAGGATCTCCGCGGCTCGCCTCGCGACCAGTCCGCCGCGGGAATGCGCCACCAGCAAGACCCGCTCCGCGCCGAGTCGACTGATCTGGTAGGCCAGGAGGTCGGAGTTCTGAACGATGCTGTGCCAGGTGTCGTGTTCAAACCGGACGATGTGGTGCTGAGGAACGAGGCTAGCGAGCTCTCTTGCCATCGGGATGGCCGTGCTCATTGTGCCGTGGACGGCGATAACAGTCGGCACGTGTTTCGGCCACGCATGCTCGATCCGAGGGATCTCGCTGACCACCCTGAACCCATCCTCGGCCTCAGCCTTCGCCATCCTCAGCCGCCGGAAAGGGTCGTTCCAGTGCGGATCTTTCCGGCTGACAAAGCGAGCCTGCCGACCATATACGCCCCACGCTCGACGGTCGGAAGCTGCACTCGCATCCCACCATCGCGAAGCTCGGTCACACCGTCGACCACGCTGGAGCCGACGCCTCGGTACAGTCGCCACACCAGGAGTCGTCGAATCCGAAGAGCACCCGTTCGCGCCTCGAGCTGAGATGCGCGCAGAGCAATGTCGTCTTCAACGATCCCGACGGGGTATTCGTCCAGGTCGAGTCCCGACGAACCAGGCGGAATCGGGACGATCAGTGAGAACGCGGTGAACGTGGCTGCGGCGTGAACACGTCCGGACTCCCGCACGCTCAAGACAGCGACGCCAGCATCAACCGTGAACTCGACCTCGGTGTCAACGGGCTCCTCGGGGAAGAGGGCATCGGAGGTCCTCTCCCGCAGAAGCCGCTGCATTGCTTCCAGGTTGGCGACGAGGCCGCCTGCGGAGGCGAGATCAGTCGAGCCGAGCAGGCTCCAGGTCTCTGGAGTCTCGCCAAGGAATAGATCGGATGTCTCGGCGTCGTGCACGAGATGCGCCCACAAGGGCGAGTTCAGGTAAGCCAGGTTTGACCGATCTGACGCGATCGCCTCCCTGTCGACGATCTCTGCGTCGTCATCCCGATGTCGCGCTGAACGCGTCGACCTCTATCTTTCCACCGAGCGCTGAACCCCGTTCGACGACCACAACTGGGCGCAACTGCTCCCGGAACGTGTAACGACTGTCGAAGACTCTGAACACACCCCACCACCCCATGGCAGATCAAGCCGAAAGGCGGTGCGCACGGTCACCGCCAGGACCGACCATAGACCCGACGATCCGACGACGGAATGGACTATCTCCTACGGCTCGGTCAGCAAGCGCGTCGCCCAGCAAAGAAGTTGCGCCGTGGACCGGTCGATGAGCGGACACCCGCACACGCATCCTCAGCCGGGCGCGCCACGGCCGTGGGCGAGTCATCTCGGCTCCGGCCTCTCCGGCCACGCCGGATGAGCGTCGGGAGGCACGCTGAAGATTCGGGAGTAGATCTCGTCGATGACGTCGTTCTTGGCCAGGTTGTACGGAATCGGGGTCATCGACAGTAGAGGCGGAGAGGCCCTTCTTCGCGGCCCCATACAGTTCCCGGTCGTCGGGATGGGTTCGCAACCAGTCCCGGAACAGAAGGTGGCGCAGCGGTTCCGGTGCCCCGACAGGAAAGACGTGCAGGTTGATCTTCCCGTCTTCTCTGACGAGCATCCGGTGGCCGTTCCACCACGGCTCGCGAACACGTGGGTATACCCCGCTTGTTCGAGTGCGGGGACGTACGCCTGCTCCGCTTCTGAGTCGCGGACCTGCAGGTCGATGTCGATGATCGGCTTGGCAGGGAGACCGGGCACCGACGTGGACCCGACGTGTTCTATCCGGATGACCTCGTCGCCGAGCACAGCCACGATGCGATCCGCTTCTCGGTGGTAGATATCCGGCCACGCCGGATCGGGCTCGACCACCTGGATGGGGTCGAACAGCGGCGCGTGGCCCGCCACCCAGCGAGCGTTCTGCTGGTCCGCGTTCCCGATGGACCGTTCGGTGATGTGCCGTGGATAAGCGGACATGCGAGCCTCCTCGGGGACAGCAGAGTCAATCAGACAAACTGGCACAACCCCGGCGCGCCCACCAGAGAGACCCAGCGCTCCGCAACTCTTCAGTCCCCACACGACACGCCCCACACACGATCTCAATCCACAGCGGCCACGACGCGGCGTGCTTCACATCCCCGGCCGAGATCCCGTGCTTGAGGGCGGCAGAGCCGGGCGGCGGCAATGACTGTTTACGCCCAGCTACTTCGCCTTGTCGTTCGACTCTCGCACGGTCGCGCGGAGGCTGGCGGCCATATACCTGCGCCACAGCGGGGCAACGAGCCATTGGATGACGAGCCGCCGCCCAGCCAGCGGGCTGAACTCGTACGTCCACCTGATGACTGCCCCCGTGCCGTCTGGGGTGAACGTCCACTCACCACGGACGCCGCGTACAAGGTGTCGCATACGCCCGGTGAAGGCAGACAGCTCATAAGCGAATGAGCAACCGTCGGTGTACTCGGTGAGCTGCTCGAACGCCGTCGATCCGTCGGAGAGTTGCGGGTTCCGGCTCTGCCCGACGCCGTCCCACGCGCCGGTCTGGTTCTCTGTTCCCCGCACCCCCGGGAACGGCCCCCACCCCCGAAACACCAAGGTCAGATCGACGGGTACGACGAATGCGAACAGCTCGCCCGGCGTAAGCGGGGACCTGGTCTGCACGGTGACTGGAACAGTGACATCGCCAGGGCTGATCAGCACGCGATCAGCCCCACCCTCTGGCTGATGAAGCAGTCGACAAACTCGCCGACGGCCGCGGGACCGGCCGTCATCCCTTGCTCATAGACACTGCGAACCACCGCCCCAATGTATCGGCCGCAAGGCGAGTCTGATCAGCGCGCGCACGCGATAATAGCTGTGCCCACGGCAGGGCTGATGGCCGCAAGCGTCCCACCCGAACCTACGCATCGAGGTCATACCGGGTGCACACATTGGCGCGCACATCCAACGGCGATCCGTTCAGATCTGGCGCCGCGATGTCAGGCCCGACACCCCCAGAAGTGCGGGGCTCCCCGGCATTGAGAACCCGCGGATCTCCGCGGAGTGGACCGAGCGGTTCTGCCGCGTGATTCCGCGGCCAGCTAGGCCGAGGTCACACATGCGTGCACACATGCCGATTTCGCCTCTACGGCAGCAAGTCGAGCATCGGCGGTCGTGCTTTCATGGCGTGGATGATGAGCTCATTGCCGCTGTCGAAGACGAGCACGACTGTCTCGAGCAGCCTCCCCTGGGTGTCAAAGCCGAGCCGCAGTTGACGGGCGGGCGAATCGTCGTCGAGGTGCTCGACCATAGCGGCCACGATGCGGCCTGGGCGGCATCCTCGGCCGAGATTCCGTGCTTGCGCGCTGAGTCGTGGATGTTCACGCGGCGTACGCGGCGAGCGCCTCGCGGATCAACTCGGACCGCGTCTTGTGCGTGCTCGCCGCCAGTGCGTCCAGCTCGGCGAGTTCCTCGCTAGTCAGCCGCAGAGCGACGACCTGCGACGGTTCCGCCCCACGGCCCGGCCGGCCCCGGCCGCGCTTCTTGAGCGCAGCCACGTCGTAGCCCAATTCAGCCTCAGCCGCCCACGCCGCGATCTGCTCCTCGGCGACCGGCACGCCGTTGATCGTCTCGCGATCGCTCATGCCCGTCATCGTAATACGAAAATGGTGTCCAGCCCAGCGTGCACGCAATGGATCCCATTCGGGCGAGCGCTCGATTGGATCCTGATCGCGCCGGTGGCCAATCGGAAGTCTCCTGGTGTGCGAAGCGCACTTAGTCCGGTCCCGTCTTCGCGCGCGAATTCCCCCGTCGGGGGAGGTGCTGGGTGCGGCGCGCTAGCTAGCCTCGAGATGGAGGCGCAATGATGCGAAGCGAGTGGGCAGCGAAGGTGTTCGGTGACCGAGAGGATCCGCGCAGGCGGCTGCAGGCGATATTCGGTGGCGAGATCCCCACGAGTGCCCAACCGCCGGCGGCGGCGCTCACGTGGGCGAGGGATGTCCTCGTCCCGACTCACGAGACGGCCGATCGGGATGTCGTGCTTGTCGTCCGCGAGCGCCGACAAGCTGAACCGCGGCTGACTCTGAAAGCCGCAACGTTCCTGGCAGAGCACTTGGTAACGAGGTCCTAACGAGTCGCCCCGGAAGCAGCGGCCAGCGCGCCAGCTCAGGAGGTCGATCTGCGATTCACGGTCCACCAACGCACGTGGGCCCGCCAAGATCGCCCGGTTGGGCTTCTGAAAGGCAGAATCAGTCCATGACAGTCAGCCGCGGGACACCAACAACCTGGTTCGGAGTCATTACGCACGCGGGTCGGGAACTCACATACACCGTCCTGGTAGCGGTGCTAATCGCCGCGGCCACGGTGCTGTCAGTCCTGTTCCCGCCGCTCGGATCATGGGTATTCATGCCGGCGGGACTCCTAGCGATTGCGTGGTACACGCATATGATGCGGCGCTGGCGCGAGTTACGGGCGGACGCCTGAGCAGGGTGCATGAGGGTTCTTCTACCTCGGGTTGTATACCTGCATCAGGACGTCGGTGAACCGATAGTCGACGGACTGTTCGAGTTGATCGAATGTGCACGATGCGCGGTGCGCTTGCGCGCCGACCCGACCAGCGTCCCCGGCGGACATTGGATCGACTCACGCCCGAGTACCCGGCGCGATGGAATGCCCGTAGGCGACCCGGCGTACGGGCGCGGACATGGCGGCGTCGGCGGGGTCGGTTTATGGCTGCGAGAGTCCCGACCCAGAAGCTACGCATCGAGGTCAAACCAGGTGCATACATAGGTGCACACATGCGAGGGCGGTCCGATTTGATTTGGCGCCGGGGTTTCGGCCGAACCACCCGAGATTCCGGGGCTCCACGGACAAACCCGCTGATTCGCAGTCAGACGGTTCCCCCGCGTAATCAACGGGGATCTCGCCTCGCCAGAAACACGAAAACCCGCGGAAATCCGCGGGTTCTCAATGCTTACTGTCTCAACACAGTGTGCGCCCGAAGAGACTCGAACTCCCAACCTTCTGATCCGTAGTCAGATGCTCTATCCATTGAGCTACGGGCGCATGTTGTTCGCAGCAGCGCACAACGTCGTCAAGAATACCCCACGCTCCCCCGCGGCGCGAATCGGCGGCAGGATGCCGGGTTCCCGGGCGTGTTCGCCGGGTGCGAGCCGGATCGCTCAGGCGTCGCGCGCATCGAGCGCGCGCAGTTGACGCTGCAGGGCGACGAGCCGGTACGACGTGTCGAGGAGTTCGGCGAGGAGCTCCCAGTCGCCGGCATCCGGCTCGATGCGGAGGGCGAGCCAGCCGTACGCGCCCTCGTACGGCGGCACGAAGACGTCGTCGCGTTCGAGGAGCACAGGCCGCTCGAGGTCGTCGGGCACGAACAGCACCGCCGGTTCAGCGGCGACACCGACGATCGCGAACTGGCGCTTGCCGGCGCGAAACGTGCAGCGTCCGTGCGAGATGGCCTCCACCGCTTCGGGGTAGGGCATGCACAGCCCACGCACGCGCACCACGAGCGGGTGATCGGGCGGGAACCACATCGGGTGGGTCGGAGCCGCGTCGCCGTTCACAGGCCGAGCGTAGCGTCGGGGCGATCCGGTGTCAGGAGTCGAGCTCGGTGACGTCGATGCCAGAGATGCGCGGAGACGCCGCGGCCGGTTCGGCGGCGGGCTCGGCATCCGTCTCCGCATCCTCACGGTGACGCTTGTGCGCAGCCAGGCGCGGGATGTCGACGAGACGGATCGACTGCATGCGGGCCGCGCGCATCCGCTCGTAATCGGGGTCGAGGTCGGGACGCATGCCCTCGACGCGCAGGCGGCGCTGCAGGTTGGCCTCGACGTCGCCCCACGCGGCATCGCGCGACTGCTCGATGAGGGAGCGCACGACGTGCGGATCGTCGGCCATCCGCCGGAGCGCCTGCGCGACGCCGGAGTACTGCCGGCCGCGCCTGCGGAGGTTGCGCGTGTCGCGATCGCGATAGTCGTGCGTGCCGTCGGAGTCGGTGAACTTGCCCCACGCCTTCTTGCGCTGGCGCTTGACCAGCGCGGCGGCCTCGTCCTGCTCGTCGGCGAGGGCGATGAGCGTCTCACGGGCGAACGGCGTGAAGGCGACGACGTCGAACTGCTCGTCGTGCGCGATCGTCTCGACGAGGATGCGGTTGCGTATCGCCAGGCGCGCTGCGGCGGACGCGATGGACACCCCTTCGGCGATCGCCTCTGCGGTCTTGCCCATCGCACCTCCCCTGGAAAGGCTAGCGTCCGAAGCGGGGTCCTGAGTCAGCGAGAATCGTAGACACGGCCCGTCGACGGCGACGGCCGGAAGCGAGAGGCAGGCCGTGGCCCGAACAACTCACCGAGCGCCGACGCGACGACTGGACGTGCGGGGACGCACCACCGTCATCACCGGCGCCGCCGCCGGCATGGGAGCGGAGGTCGCCCGTCAGCTCGCCGCGCGCGGGGCGCACGTCGCGCTGCTCGACCGCGACCCCGATGGGCTCGCCGCGGTCGCCGCGAGCCTCGACGGCACCGGGCACACCTCGCATGTCGTCGATCTCACCGACGACGAGGCGGTGGCGGCCGCCGTCGCCGAGGTGGAGGCATCCCATCCCCACGTGCAGTCCCTGGTGACGTGCGCCGGATCGTCGATGCTGGGCGCCGTCGACCAGCTGACGATGGCCGAGATGCGCTGGCTCATGGACGTCAACCTCTGGGGCACGGTCAACGTCACGCAGGCGCTGCTGCCGGCGCTGCGTCGCGAGCCCGCCGCCCACATCACGCACCTCGTCTCGATCTACGGTCTCGCCGCACCGGCGGGGCGCATCCCGTACGCGATGAGCAAGTTCGCGGTGCGCGGGTTCACCGAGGCGCTGCGGCACGAGCTGGAGCGCTCGACCGTCACCGTCGGGGCGGTCTATCCGGCCGGGGTGAAGACCGGCATCATCCTGCGCGGCCGGTACGCGGCCGCGATCGATCCCGCGGTCGCCGATCGCGCCGCCGCGGCGCAGGCCGCGATGTACCACACCGAGCCCGCGGACGCCGCGGCGCGCATCGTCGAGGCGACCATCAGCCGTCGTCCGCGCACGATGGTCGGCCGCGAGGCACGGCTGGTCGACGTGCTCACGCGCGTGACGCCCACCCACTACTGGGCGCCGATGCGTCGCCCCCTGCGCGACGCCATCGACACCACGACGCCGGTCCGCTGACGACGCCACGGCGCAGCGGAGTGGCGCCGCGCCGCAGCCAGCGGCCGCAGACCGGCGCCGTCGGACCGGCGCCGTCGAAGGTCGCGACCGCAGCGTCGGCCGGCCGCCTTCGCATGGCACCGTCAGGGTCGGCATCCACCACTCCGCGTAGCAAGCGGTTCGCCGTTATGCAACCCCCAACACCGGGCGGATGCCCCGGCGTAGCGTCGATGTCATCCGCTCATGAGAGGAGCGATCGATGGGATTCATGGACGACGCGAAGGAGACGGCCGAGGCCGTCGGCGAGAAGATCAAGGACGCGTGGGAAGACACCACCGATCGAGTCGGCGACAAGGTCGACGAGATGAAGGCTGACGCCGACGTCAAGAAGGCCGAAGCGGAGCGCGACTCGGTGAAGACGCGCAACGACATCAAGGAAGACCTGCGGGACAGCACCTGACCCGCTCACGATGAAGGCGGAGCCGACCGGGGGGCCGGCTCCGCCTTTGTCGTGAGTGCTGGGGAATCACCCCAGATGCGCGACGGCCGGGCACAGCGACGAGGCTGCCCGGCCGATCGCGTCGGATCAGCCGATCGCGCCGATCCGCCAGGCGGCGGTGACGGATGCCGCGGGCTCGATCACGATGAGCCCCGCGTCATAGTCGTACGACCCGGCGTTGAAAGCGTCGGGCGCGCAGGTCATCGGCTCGACGGCGAGGCCCAGCCGGCTCTGCGCGGCGTCGGGCTTGTCGGCGGTGTGGACCTGCACCCACGGGCAGGCGGCATCCCACGACATCTCGACACCGGAGCCCGACGGGGCGGTCACGCGCACCGTGGCGTTCCCGTCCGCATCGCGCACCAGGCCCGAGTAGGCGTGGTCGATCTCGACGGCGCCGATCTGACGCGACGAACGGAAGTCGAAGCGCTCCGGATCATCGGCGTCGACCGCGACGAGATCGGTCGGAATGAGGCGGTCGGGCGTGACCGCGAGCACCTGCGTGGCGGGGAGCTCGAGCGTCCAGCCGTCGACGCGGCCGTCGCCGGCGACGAGGTACGGGTGCGGTCCGGTGCCCCACGGCGCCGGCTCGTCGCTCTCGTTGTGCGCCGTGACGGACTGCGTGAGCCCTGCCGGGGCCCAGCGAGAAGGTCGTCGTGACGACGAGGCGCCACGGATAGAACGTCTGCGGCTGGATGACGGCGGCCAGGGTCACGTGGTCGGGTCCCTTGTCGACCGCCTCGAAGTCGAGCCACGTCGCCAGGCCGTGCAGCGCGTGCGAGCGCGCCGGCTCGGTGAGGGGCAGCTGGAAGTCGCGGCCGCCGAACGAGTACTTGCCGTCGACCACGCGGTTCGGCCACGGGGCGAGGGTCGCCCCGCGGTGCGCGGGGCGCACCTGATCGGCCTCGAACGGCACGACGAGGTCGCGGCCGCGATACGTGAGCGAGCGGAGCGTCGCGCCGACGCTGGCGACGACGGCTTCGTAGTCGCCGGCGCGGAGCGCGTGCTGGGTTCCGGATGCGGGGGGACGTGCCATGGTTCGGATCCTCTTCAGGTGCAGGGAAGTTCGCCGCAGATCACAGTACCGGGAACGCTCCCAGCCCTGATCCCCGCCGGCTTGGTGCGCCCCCGGTCGTTCGGGGGTCTGGAACGGGGCGCCGCGCGGTTTGGCGCGCGCCCCGGTCGTTCGGGCGCGGCGCCCCGAACGGACGCCATGCGCCCCAAACCCGGACGGCTGGGTACGAGGGGTCACAGCCCCTGCGCGAGGCGGTAGTACGCCTGGTTCCAGCGGAGCTCCCGCTGGAAGCCGCGCACGGTGGTGTCCTCGTCGATGACGACCAGCTCGGTGCCGGCGATGTCGGCGAAGTCGCGGAACACCTCGATGCCCACGGCGGTGGTCATGACGGTGTGATGCGCGGCACCCGCCGCGAGCCAGCAGCCCGCGCTGGTCGCGAAGTCGGGCGCGGGCTTCCAGACGGCGCGGCCGACCGGGAGCTTCGGCAGGTCGGGGGCGTCGACGTTCTCGACGACGTTCGCGACCAGGCGGAACCGGTCGCGCATGTCGCTCATCGCCACGACCAGCGCGGGGCCGGGGTCGGCGGTGAAGACGAGGCGCACCGGGTCGTCCTTGCCGCCGATGCCGAGCGGGTGCACCTCCAGGCGCGGCTTCGCCGTGGTCAGCGACGGCGAGACCTCGAGCATGTGCGCGCCGAGGATCTTCTCGTCGCCGGCGACGAGGTCGTAGGTGTAGTCCTCCATGAGGCTCGCGCCGCCGGGGAGGCCCGCGCCCATCACGTTCGCGACGCGCACCAGGATGGCGGTCTTCCAGTCGCCCTCGGCGCCGAAGCCGTAGCCCTCGGCCATGAGGCGCTGCACGGCGAGGCCGGGCAGCTGCTTCAGCGCGCCGAGGTCCTCGAACGAGGTGGTGAAGGCGCCGAAGCCGCCCTCCTCGAGGAACGAGCGGAGCCCGACCTCGATCGCGGCGCCGTCGCGCAGCGACTGGTGGCGGTCGCCGTCCGGTCGCAGCTCGGGCGCGACGTCGTAGGACTCGAGGTACTCGGCGACCAGGGCGTCGACCTCGGCGTCGGTGGCGGCATCCACCCTCTCCACCAGCTCGTTCACGCCCCACGTGTTCACCTGCACGCCGAACCGCAGCTCGGCCTCGGTCTTGTCGCCCTCGGTGACCGCGACGTAGCGCATGTTGTCGCCGAAGCGGGCGAGCTTGAGCGAGCGGGATGCCGCCCAGCCGGCGGCCGCGCGCTGCCAGTCCTCGACCTGCTGCCGCACCGCGGGGTTCGACACGTGCCCGACGACCGTCTTGCGGGCGACGCCGAGGCGCGTCTGGATGTACCCGAACTCGCGGTCGCCGTGCGCGGCCTGGTTGAGGTTCATGAAGTCGAAGTCGATGTCGGCCCACGGCAGCTCGACGTTGGCCTGCGTGTGCAGGTGCAGGAGCGGCTTCTGCAGCGCGTCGAGTCCGGCGATCCACATCTTCGCGGGGCTGAACGTGTGCATCCACGCCATGACGCCGATGACGTCGTCGCGCGCGTTGACGTCGAGGGCGAGGCGGCGGATCGAGTCCGAGTCCTTGAGGACGGGCTTCCACACGACCTTGACCGGGAGGCCGGCGAGGCCCTCGGCGACGGCCTGCGACTGCTCGGCGACCTGGCGCAGGGTCTCTTCGCCGTAGAGGTTCTGGCTGCCGGTGACGAACCAGATCTCGTAGCCGTCGAGCGAGGTGGAGAGCGGTGTGCGGGTCATCGTGGTTCCTTCGGTCTGATTCCGGTCGTTGATTGAGGAGCGAAGCGACGAGACGAAACGCGGATGCGGATGCTCGAGCGTTTCGTCTCGCTTCGCTCGCTCAACGACCGTGGGTGAGGTGTTGGACGGCGGCGGCCTCGACGGCGAGGCCCGCGCGGTAGCGGTCGAGATAGGCGGCGAAGCCGGCGACATCGGCGGGGTCGGGGTCGGCGGTCGCGATCGCGGCGTCGGCGAACACCCGGTCATCGAGGTAGGCGGCGAGGCTCAGATCGTCGGCGTGCGGGAGGTAGGCGGCGAGCACGGCGATGCCCCACGCCCCGCCCTCCGACGCGGTGTCGCCGACCGACACGGGGGCGCCGAGCGCACCGGCGAGGAAGCGCTGCGCGACACCGGCGGTGCGGAACATGCCGCCATGGGCGAACATGCGGTCGAGGCCGACCCCTTCGTCCTCGAGCACGCGCATGCCGAGGGCGAGCGTGCCGAAGACGCCGTAGAGCTGGGCGCGCATCGCGTTGGCGAGCGTGAAACGGCTGTCGGGCGTGCGCACGAACAGCGGGCGGCCCTCGGTGAGTCCGGCGATCGGCTCGCCGGCGAGGTGGTTGTAGGCGAGCAGCCCGCCGGCATCCGCCTCGCCCTCGAGCGCCTCGCGGAACAGGATCTCGTAGACGGCGTCGTCGGCGAGCGGCGCACCGGATGCCGCGGCGAAACGCGCGAACATGCCGGCCCAGGCCGCGAGCTCGCTGGCGCCGTTGTTGCAGTGGACCATGGCCACCGCGTCGCCGGACGGGGTCGTGACGAGGTCGAGCTCGTGGTGGACGCGTTCGAGCGGCCGCTCGAGCACGACCATCGCGAAGATGCTGGTGCCCGCACTGACGTTGCCGGTGCGCGGCGCGACGGCGTTGGTCGCGACCATGCCGGTGCCGGCGTCGCCTTCGGGAGCGCAGAACGGGATGCCGGGGCGCAGCGTTCCCGACGGGTCGAGCAGTGCGGCGCCCTCGGCCGTCAGCGCGCCGGCGGGAGCACCGGCGACGAGCACGCGGGGCAGCAGCTCGGCGACGTGGGCGACGGGGAGACGCCCGGCGGCCGAGCTCGTCGTAGCGCGCGAGCATCGCGGCGTCGTAGTCGGCCGTCGCGGAGTCGATCGGGAACATGCCCGACGCATCGCCGACGCCGAGCACCCTCTCCCCCGTCAGGCGCTGGTGGACGTAGCCGGCGAGGGTCGTGACGAAGCGGATGTCGGGAACGTGCGGCTCGGCATCCACCACCGCCTGATGCAGGTGCGCGATCGACCAGCGCAGCGGGATGTTCACGCCGAACGCGTCGGTGAGCTCCGCCGCCGCGGGGCCGGTGTTCGTGTTGCGCCAGGTGCGGAACGGCACGAGCAGCGTGCCCGCCTCGTCGAAGGCGAGGTAGCCGTGCATCATCGCGGAGACGCCGATCGCCCCGAACGTCTCGGGCGCGGCGCCGTGACGCTGCTGCGCGTCGGAGACGAGATCGGCGTACGCGGCCTGGAGCCCCGACCACACCTCGTCGAGCGAATAGGTCCACAGGCCCGACTCGTACCGGTTCTCCCAGGCGTGCGAGCCCACGGCGAGCACGTTGGCCGGGTCATCGGCGTCCACGAGGCACGCCTTGATGCGGGTGGAGCCCAGCTCGATGCCGAGCGCCGTACGCCCGGCCCGGATCGCCTCGGCGCTCATCGGCCGCCCTCTTCCGCACGCTCGTCGGACCCGTCACGACTCTCGTCGGTACCGTCACGGCGCTCGTCGGACGACTGGCCGTAGACGTTCTGGTAACGGTCGAACAGGCGGTCGATCGCCTCCTGCGGGATCGGGATCAGCGGGCCGGCCTCCCGCGCGTAGTGCACGGTGCGGGCGACGTCCTCGACCATCACCGCCGCCTTCACCGCATCCTTCGCCGACGTGCCGATCGTGAACGGGCCGTGGTTCTGCATCAGCACCGCGCGGCTGCGGTGCCCGGTGAGGGTCTCGACGATGCCGCGGCCGATCGAGTCGTCGCCGATGATGGCGAACGGGCCGATGGGGATCGGTCCGCCGAACTCGTCGGCCATGGCCGTGATGACGCACGGGATCTCCTCGCCGCGCGCCGCCCAGGCCACGGCGAACGTCGAGTGCGTGTGCACGACGCCGCCGACCTCGGGCATGTTCCGGTACACGTAGGCGTGCGCCGCGGTGTCGCTCGACGGGCTCCGGTCGCTGCCGGGAGTGCCGGGCACGACGTTGCCGTCGAGGTCGCAGAGGATCATGTTGTCGGGGGCGAGGTCGTCGTACGAGACCCCGGACGGCTTGATGACGAAGAGGTCGGCGCCGGGGACGCGCCCCGAGACGTTGCCGCCCGTCCAGACCACGAGGCCGTAGCGCACGAGCTCGCCGTGGAGCTTCGCGACATCGGCTCGGACGGCGGCGATGGATGCTTCGACCTCGGGTGTGAACGCGGGTGCCGGCGTCGCCGGATCGGGGCTGGTCACGGGGTCCTCCATCGGGTCTCGTGCGAAACAGTCAGGCCCTACCGGGCCATCGCGGCCATGTTACCGGTAACAATGGCGATCCGCACCGCCGTTCTCAGCCCGATGCGGGAGGCGCCGCCGCTGACGCGCGGACGACCAGCCGCGGCGCGGCGACGGCGGGTGCGGGAGCGCCGAGCACGGCCGCGACGGCCCGGCGCGCCTCGCCCGCCAGGTCGAGCCCCACCGTGGTGAGCGCCGGACGGTAGTACGCGGCATCCGGGTTGTCGTCGAAGCCCACGATGCTCACGTCGCCCGGCACGTCGACGCCCGCCTCGCGGAGTCCCGCGATGAGGCCCAGCGCCATCTGGTCGTTGGCCACCGCCACCGCCGTCGGCCCTCCTGCGCGCACGGCCGCGGCGATCCGCCCGGCGAGCGCGGCGCCGGCCGCAGCGGTCCAGTCGCCGCTCCAGCGCGGCTCGATCCCCAGCCCCGCGCCCTCGAGCGCCCGCCGCATGCCCGCTTCGCGCGAGCGCGCCTCGAGCCACTCGTCCGGTCCGGCGACCCGGCCGATGCGGCGATGGCCGAGGTCGACCAGGTGCGCGACGGCGAGGGCGGCGCCCTCCTCCTGCTGCTCCGCGCCGGGTCCGGTGTGCAGCGCCGCGATCGCGACCCCCGGGTGCGCGCCCGTCAGCGCCGTCAGCGTGGCCGCATGCGGTGCGAGCACGATGAGCCCGTCGACGCCCTGTCCGAGGAGCCGGTCCCCCGCGTCGCGGACGGATGCCTCGTCCGAGGCGTCCGCGTAGGCCGTCGCGATCCACCGGCCGGCGTCGCGCGCCGCCGCCTCGAGCGCGGCGATCCCGACGGCGGGCCCGTACAGCGTCGCGTCGGAGGCGATGACCCCGAGCGTGCGCGTGGTGCGGGTGCCGAGCGTGCGGGCGGCGTTGTTCACGCGGTAGCCGAGATCGGCGATCGCCTGCAGCACCCGGTCGCGGGTCTCGGGCCGGATGTTCGGGTGCTCGTTGAGCACGCGCGACACCGTCTGCGTCGACACTCCTGCGGCGCGCGCCACCTCCCGCACGCCCACGCGCACCGGGTCGGCGGGAAGCTGCCGCGTGTCGTCCATGGCGCACACCCTATCCGTCACTCCGCGCCCGGCATCGCCGGAGGTGGCACGCTGGAGGCATGGGTGCAGACGCTCCGAAGACGCGACGGCCGACGCTGCGCGCCCGGCTGCTGACCGCCCTCTCCGGCGATCCCGACGGCACGCCGCCGTGGGTCAGGGCCCTCGCCGACGGTGACGATGCCGGGTACTTCGCCGACGGCGGCGCCGTGTGGACGGTGCACGCGGGCACGGGATCCTTCGTCGCCGGCATCCGTGCCCTGCTCATCCAGGCCCTGCATCCGGGCGCGATGGCGGGCGTGCACGATTTCTCGCGCTACCGCGACGACCCGATCGGGCGCCTCACCGGCACGGTGCGCTGGATCATCTGCGTCACCTACGGATCGACCGCGCAGGCGGCGCAAGAGACGCAGCGCGTCGCGCGGCTGCACGAGCGGGTCGAGGGCTCGTACGAGTCCGTCGCGGGCCCGCGCGACTACTCGGCGGGCGACGCCGACCTCGTCGAGTGGGTGCACCTCGCCTTCACCGAGGCGTTCCTCGGGGCGCACCAGCGGTGGGGCGGACCGATTCCCGGTGGCAGCGACGCGTACGTCCGCGAGTGGGCGCAGGCCGGCCGCCTCATGCGCCTGGCCGACCCGCCGCTCACCGAGAGCGAACTGCACGCCCGGATGGACGGGTTCCTCGCACGCGGCGAGCTCCGCCGCGACGCGCGCGTGGACGACGTGGTGCGGTTCCTCCGCGCGGCGCCGTTCGCCGGCGTCATGCGCATCGCCTACCGTGTGCTCTTCGCCGCGGCCGTCGCGAGTCTGCCGCGCCGGTATCGGCAGCTGCTCGGCCTGCGCCGGTCTCCGCTGCCGGTCGTGACGCTCACCCGCATCGTGCTGGCGGTGTCGGCGAAGGCGCTCGAAGCAGGCCCGCGCGCGCAGGATTTCGCCCGGCAGCGGCTCCGGCGACTCAGCGGCGCGAGGCCTGCGGCCCCGGATGCCGCCACCGCGCGCTGATCGCCCCGAGACCCGGCGCCGCCTTGCGAAAAGTCGGGCCCGTCACGCGACACGCTGTGCCGCGGCATCCATCACCGCGCGTCGTGGTCACCGACCCGACTTTTCGCAGGGGAACACGCCCCTACCCCCGGCGCAGTGGCAGGCTGGAATCATGCGCATCGCCCTCACCGGCTCGTCCGGAAAGCTCGGCACCGTCGTCGCCCGCGAACTGCGTGCGGCCGGCCACGACGTCATCGGCCTCGACGTGGTGGGAACCCGCGGCCCCGACTTCGTCCAGGTCGACCTCACCGACTACGGCCAGGTGATCGACGCCCTCACCGCGGTGAACGATCGCCATGACGGGTTCGACGGGGTGGTGCACCTCGGGGCCATCCCCGCCCCCGGCATCCGCTCCGATGTCGCGACCTTCCACAACAACATGACCGCGACGTTCAATGTGTTCTGGGCGGCCGTCAGGCTCGGCATCCATCGCCTCGTATACGCCTCGAGCGAGACCGTGCTGGGTCTGCCGTTCGACGTGCCGCCGCCGTACATCCCGGTCGACGAGGAGTACCCGCCGCGCCCCGAGTCGGTGTACTCGCTCGTGAAGACGCTCGAGGAGCGGATGGCGGTCGAGCTGGTGCGGTGGCACCCCGAGCTGTCGATCACGGGCCTGCGGTTCTCGAACGTGATGGTTCCCGAGGACTACGCCGCGTTCCCGTCGTACGACGCCGACGCGATGACGCGCAAGTGGAATCTGTGGGGCTACATCGACGCCCGCGACGGCGCGCAGGCCGTGCAGCGCGCGCTCGAGGTCGCACCGCCCGGGTTCGAGACCTACATCATCGCCGCGGCCGACACCGTGATGTCCCGCCCCAACGCCGAGCTCGTCGCCGAGGTCTTCCCCGGCGTCGAGACCCGCGAGTTCGGCGAGCACGACACCCTGCTCTCCATCGACAAGGCCCGGCGCGTGCTCGGGTACGCCCCGCAGCATTCGTGGCGGGATCACGTCACGGGGTCATGACCGAGGGTCCGCGCGAAGCCGCCGAACGCTACCGCTTCGAGAAGTGGCAGCGTGAGCAGGGCTTGTCATCGGACGAAGAGGATGCCGCAGACGCCGCTGCGCCGCCGGCACGAGGCTTCTCGGCGGCGGAGCGGGCGGCGGTCGTCGAGAACGCGATCCAGCAGGCGATCCGGCGGGGCGAGTTCGATGATCTGCCCGGCGCGGGCAAGCCCATCCCCGGCCTCGGCGAGAGCCACGACCCGGACTGGTGGATCCGCCGCAAGATCGAGAGCGAGCAGCTCACCGGCCTGGGTCCGCCGGCGCTGCGGCTCCGCGTCGAGAATGCCGAGCTCGACGCACACCTCGACGCGCTCGCCGGCGAGGCCGATGTGCGAGACGCGCTCGAGGACTTCAACCTCCGCGTCATCGAGGCGCGCCGGCAGCTGCTCGGCGGCCCGCCCGTCGTGACCCCGACCCGCGACGTCGACGCCGAGCTGGCGGCATGGCGCGAACGTCGCGCGGCGCGCATCGCGACGCAGGCGAAGGCGGAGACGGATGCCGCAGCCCGCCGCCGCCCGTGGTGGCGGCGGCGCGGGCGCGGAGGCAGCTAGGGGTTCGGGTTCGTCGCCTTGCCGTCGAGCCAGAGGGTGTTCGACGGGTCGGAGTGGGCGGTGCCGGTGCCGACGTGCTTGTCGCTGATCTGCGGGCCCTTGGTGATGACGTGGACGAGCGCCATCGCGTGCCCGCGGCCGAGGCCGTAGTCGGCGGCGAGCCACTCGACGATCGGCGTGGCCTTGGTGCTCTCGCCGAAGCCCTTCTCGTGCGCGAGGTCGACGAACTGGCGCGGCGTGAGGCCGGTCTTCGCCTCGATGTTGTCGAGGTATGCCTGAAATGTCATGAACCGGATCCAATCAGTCGCTGGTGGGAATGTCGAGCACGCCGGGTTCGTCCTGCCACTCCTGGATGATGCGGTCCGACGCGTGGATGCACAGCATGCGCAGGCGGCCGCTGCCCGAGTTCTTGAATTGGTGCCAGGCGCCGGCAGGGGCCGTGGCGGTGTCGCCGGCGACGGCATCCAATGTCTCGCCGTCGATCGTGATGCGGGCCTCGCCCTCCAGCAGCACCCAGGTCTCGGCGTAGGGGTGGCGATGGATGTCGGGACCCTGCCCGGGCTCGGTGTCGACGAAGAAGTACGACACGGCGGCGCCGTGCTCGGCGCCGATGAATCGGCGGAGGCGACCCGTGCCGACGACCAGGTCGGCGGCGGAGACGATCGCCGGGATGGTGGTGTTCATGAGGTGCTCTGTCCTTTCTGCGGGATGTGGCACCAGCTTTCTCGCCGACGTGCGAGCGCCCTATAGTTTCGATGTGGATCGAAAGTTCGTCGACTTCCAGCTCGCGCCGGACGACCTCACCGCGATCCGGTTCGGCGTCTCGCCCGGCCACGAGCTGTGCCACGCCGTGCGCGCCCTGCTCCGGCCCGACGAGTACCCGCTGCAGTGGGGATGGATGCGGGCGGCCCGCAGCGCGATCCCGCGCGACGACTTCGAGGTGCTCGCGCTGCTGATCCGCGACGAGGGCTACTTCCCCGACTTCCTCACGACCACGCCGACGTGGGAGCTCACCCCCGAGGCCGAGGCCGAGAGGCTGCGCGACATCGACGACGAGCGCTTCCGTGTCGACATGACCAAGGTGCTGGTACGCACCGAGGGTGCCCGCCAAGCCGCCGTGCAGCGGATGCTCGATCACCCCGACCGCGCCCGCGCGATGATCGCCGAGGCGTGGCTGTCGGTCTGGAACGCGGGCATCGCCCCGGTATGGACCCAGCTCGAGCGGCTGCTGCGGGCCGACATCGCCGTGCGCTCCCGCCGCATCGCCGAGAGCGGCATCGGCGCCATGATCCAGACGCTGCACGACCGCGTCGAATGGCATGACGGCGCGGTGCGCGTCGCGATGCGGATCTGGAGCGAGGTCGTCGACTGCCGGGGCAGCGGGCTGGTGCTCGTGCCGTCGGTCATGGGGGCGACCGGATGCTTCGTGCTCACCGAGCCGCCGGCGCAGCCGACGCTGTTCTACCCGGCGCAGGGGGTCACCGCGAGCTGGGCGCGCGACCCGGCAGACGTGACCTCAGCGCTCGGCGCGCTGCTGGGACCCGCGCGCGCCCGCATCCTTCTCGACGCCCACGAGCCGCGGACCACCTCCCAGGTGGCGCGGGACACCGCGCTCGCGATCTCGACCGCGTCGCACCACCTCACCGTGCTGCGCGATGCGGGCCTGCTCGCGAGCACGCGGGACGGCGCCCGCGTGCTGCACCGCCGCACGCCGCTCGGCGAGGCGATGGTCGGCGCGGTGCTCTGAGCCTCAGGGACCAGGATCCCGGCCGAGCCCGACCCGCAGCCAGGTCCCGTTCAGGTGGCCCCCGGTAGACTGGCCGGGCCATCCTCGATGTGCATCTACCTGTCTGCGGCCTTCTCCCGCTGCGGACAAGGCGGCACGCAATGCCGCCGTTGCGGCCGGAAAGCCCCGAACCACGATGCACACGACCCTCACCGACGCGCGACAGCGCCCTGCGCACACCGCCCGACGCCCGAGCCTCATCCGCGAGGCCGGCTACGCGTACTTCCCTGTCGCACTGATCGCACGCCTGCCGTTCGCGATGATGGTGGTCGGCATCCTCACGCTCGTCGTGTCGGCGCGCGGATCGCTCGCTCTGGGCGGCGTGACCAGCGCGATGACCGGCCTCGGCACGGCTCTCGTCGGCCCGCTTCTGGGTGCCGCGGCCGACCGCTTCGGCCAGCGCCGGGTGCTGCTGATCGCCGGCGTGGTCAACAGCGTGCTGCTGGGCGCGTTCGCGTGGCTCGCCTTCGCGCCGGTCGGGGATGTCGCTCTCCTCGCGGTCGCCTTCTTCATCGGCGCCTCGATGCCCCAGGTCGCGCCGCTCTCGCGGAGCCGCCTGGTCGGCCTCATCGCGCGGGCGTACCCGGCGGAGCGCCGCACGTCGACGGTGAACGGCGCGATGGCATACGAGTCCGCAGCGGACGAGATCGTCTTCGTCTTCGGCCCGGTCATCGTCGGCCTGCTGGCCACCACGCTCAACCCGGCGGCACCCGTGATCGGCGCCGCCGTGCTGGGCCTGGTCTTCGTCACCGCGTTCGCCCTGCACCCGACCGCCGCGAAGGCCGCGGCATCCGTCGACGGCGTCCGCCCGGAGCAGGCGCCGCTGCGGGAGCTCTTCCGCGCTCGTGTGCTCGCGCCCGTCGTCGGCGCGCTGGGCATGGGTCTCTTCTTCGGCGCGATGCTGACCTCGCTCACCGCGTTCATGGCCGAGCGCGGCGTGCCGGAGCAGGCAGGACTCGTCTACGGCGCGATGGGCATCGGATCCGCCGCGCTCGCCCTCGGCGTCGCCCTGTTCCCGGCCGGCTTCACGCTGCGGGCTCGATGGCTGACGTTCGCGGGCATCCTCGTCGCGGGCGCGGTCTCGCTGCCGTTCGTCACCACGGTCGGCGCGATGGCGATCTGCCTGCTCGTGATCGGCGTGGGCATCGGCCCGACGCTCGTGACCCAGTACAGCCTGGCGGCCGCCTTCAGCCCCCGCGGTCGCTCGGCGACCGTCATGACGATGCTCGGCTCGGCCGTCGTCGTCGGCCAGTCCGCAGCATCCGCCGTCACCGGCCTCGTCGCCGACGCCGCGGGGGCCGGGAGCGCCCTCGTCGCGCCGCTGCTCGCCGCCACCGTCGTCCTGGGTGCGGGCGTCTGGAACGCGGTCGCCTCCCGCCACTGAGCGCGATGCATGCCGGCGGACAGCAGTGTCCGCCCTCCGGCGCGTTGTGAACGCGCTCATCCGTTCGGGTGGTCATCACGGCTTCCATGACACATGGCCCGCTGTGATGTGATCCCTCACTTTCGACGGTTCGTCGTGATTCCGTGTGGCTCAGCAACCCTGACGCTTGCCCGCGTTACGCAAATGTTACCGCTCACATCTTGCGCGACCCTGGAATGTGAAGGCTAACATTCAGGCGTACGGGCGGCACGAGTGCGGCCCGGTGCACAGTGATACCGGCGTCGACGCCGGACCCGAACGAGGAGGTTTTGGGAATGAAGAACAGGATTCTCGCCGGTGCAGCGCTTCTGGGAGCGTTGGCACTGGTGGCCACAGGCTGCGCGAGCTCGGGCAACGACGCAGGGGGCGACGGTGGCGACGGGCTCGTGACGGTCGGCTTCGCGCAGACCGGCTCCGAGTCGGGCTGGCGCAGTGCGAACACCGAGTCGATGAAGGAGGCGTTCTCCGAGGACAACGGCTTCGAGCTCATCTTCAACGCGGCCGACAACGACCCGGCGGCGCAGATCGCGGCGGTCCGCGACTTCATCAGCCGGGGCGTCGACGCGATCGTCATCGCCCCGATCGTGGAGGACGGGTGGGACGACGTGCTGCAGGAGGCGTCGGATGCCGGCATCCCGGTCGTGCTGGAAGACCGCACGGTCACCTCATCCGACGATCTCTACGCCAGCTGGGTCGGCCTCGACTTCAAGAAGGAGGGCGTGACCGCCGGCGAGTGGGCGGCCGAGAACTTCGGCGACACCCCGACGAAGATGGTCGTGCTCGAGGGCACCACCGGCTCCGCGCCGGCGAACGACCGTGCGGAGGGCTTCAACGAGGCGATCGAGGGCACGGCGATCGAGACCATCGACTCGCAGACCGGCGACTTCACACGCGACGGCGGCAAGACGGTCATGGAGGGCTTCCTCCAGAAGTACGGCGTGGATGGCATCGACCTGCTCTATGCGCACAACGACGACATGGCGCTCGGCGCGATCGAGGCGATCGAGGCAGCCGGCGGCATTCCCGGAGAGGACATCAAGATCGTCTCGATCGACGCGGTGCATGACGGCATGCAGGCCCTCGTCGACGGCAAGATCAACTTCATCGTGGAGTGCAACCCGCTGCTCGGCGAGCTCGCAGCCGGCCTCGTGACCGACGTGCTCGACGGCAACGACGTCGAGAAGGAGAACTACCTCGAGGACCAGTCCTTCACGCAGGAGCAGGCCGCCGAGGTCATCGACTCCCGCGCGTACTGATCCCCGTCCCCCGCGTCCGTCGGGGATCGGCTGAGGCCGATCCCCGACGGACGTCGGACTCGACACGAAGCCCGGACTAGACAGAAGACACGGACGCGCATGACCGTCAACGAAGACACCCCCGCCGTCGCGATGCGCGGCATCACCATCAGCTTCCCCGGCGTCCTCGCCCTCGATCACGTCGACTTCACGCTGCGCCGCGGCGAGGTCCACTCGCTCATGGGCGAGAACGGCGCCGGCAAATCCACCCTCATCAAAGCCCTGACCGGGGTCTACCCGATCGACAGCGGCACGATCGCGGTCGACGGCGAGGAGCGCGTGTTCTCGGCGACCGCGGACGCCCAGACGGCAGGGATCTCCACCGTCTACCAGGAGGTCAACCTCTGCGCCAACCTCTCGGTCGGCGAGAACGTGATGCTCGGGCACGAGCCGCGCGGCCGGGCCGGCATCGACTGGAAGGCGGTCCACCGGCTCGCCGCCGAGCACCTCGCGGGGCTCGGCCTCGCCGTCGACACGCGCTCGATCCTCTCCAGCCACTCCATCGCGATCCAGCAGCTCGTCGCGATCAGCCGCGCCATGGTGCTCGACGCCAAGGTGCTCATCCTCGACGAGCCGACCTCCAGCCTCGACCGCGGCGAGGTCGAGCGCCTGTTCGCGGTGATCCGCGAGCTTCGCGACCAGGGTGTCGCGATCCTGTTCGTCAGCCACTTCCTCGAGCAGGTCTACGAGATCTCCGACCGCATCACCGTGCTGCGCAACGGCCGGCTCGTCGGCGAGCACCTCGCCGCGGATCTGCCCCGCGACAGCCTTGTGAGCCAGATGATCGGACGGGAGCTCGACGAGCTCGACGCGATCTCCCGGACGGCCGATCGCGTCATCGACCGGACTGCGGCGCCCGTGCTGCGCGCCACCGGAGTCGGACGCCGAGGGATGCTGGAGCCCGCCGACCTCGACATCTTCGAGGGCGAGGTCGTCGGTCTCGCCGGGCTCCTCGGCTCGGGCCGCACCGAACTCGTGCGACTGCTGTACGGCGCCGACAAGGCCGACTCGGGAACGGTCGAGATCGCCGGTCGGCCGGCACGGGTCACCTCGCCACGACACGCGATCGACCACCGCATCGCGTTCTCGTCGGAAGACCGCCGCGCCGAGGGGATCATCGCCGACCTGACGGTCGCCGAGAACATCGTGCTCGGCATCCAGGCGAAACGGGGATGGATGCGGCCCGTCCGCCGTGTCGAGCGCGACCAGGTGGTCTCCGAGTACATCTCGGCGCTCGGGGTGCGACCGGCCGACCCGGACATGCTGGTGCGCAACCTGTCGGGCGGCAACCAGCAGAAGGTGCTCCTCGCCCGCTGGCTGGCGACCGCGCCGCAGCTGATCATCCTCGACGAGCCCACCCGCGGCATCGACGTCGGGGCGAAGGCCGACATCCAGCGCAAGGTCGCCGAACTCTCGGCGCAGGGCCTGTCTGTCGTGTTCATCTCATCGGAGCTCGAAGAAGTGCTTCGATTGGCACAGCGAGTCGTCGTCATGCGCGATCGACGCCGCATCGGCGAGCTGGACTCCAGCACCGTCGACCTCGATCTGCTCATCGATTACATCGCCAATGAGGGCGAGGGGAGCGCAGCGTGAAGAAGCTCGTCACACACCGGCTGTTCTGGCCGGTCATGGCCCTGCTCGCACTGATCGTGGTCAACACGATCGCGCGGCCGCAGTTCATCAGCGTCACCCTGCGCGACGGCGAGCTGTACGGCGCGCTGATCGACATCCTCCGCAACAGCGCCCCGCTCATGCTGGTCGCCCTCGGCATGACGATCGTCATCGCCACCCGGGGCATCGATCTCTCGGTCGGGGCCATCATGGCCGTCTCGGGGGCCGTGGCGCTGACGATCATCGACACCTCCGGCGATCCCGGCAGCGGCGCCACCGTCGCCGTCGCGCTCCTGGTCGGCATCCTCGTGGCCCTCGTCCTCGGCGTCTGGAACGGCTTCCTCATCGCCGTGCTGGGCATCCAGCCGATCATCGCGACCCTCGTGCTCATGCTCGCCGGCCGCGGCGTGGCCCTGCTCATCACCGACGGCTTCATCACGACCGTCACCAGCGCGCCGTACAAGTTCATCGCGACCGGGTACGTCATCGGACTCCCGTTCGCCCTGTTCATCTCGGTCGCGGCGATCGTCGTGATCGCACTGCTCGAGCGGCGCACCGCGCTCGGCGTGCTCACCGAGTCCGTGGGCATCAACCCCGAGGCGAGCCGCCTGGCGGGCGTCCGCGCTCGCGGGATCGTCTTCGGCGCCTACGCTGCGAGCGGCGTGCTGGCCGGCATGGCGGGCGTCCTCTACAGCTCGAACATCATGGCGGCCGACGCCAACGCCGCGGGGCTGTACATCGAGCTCTACGCGATCCTCGCGGTCGTGCTCGGCGGCACGTCGCTGATGGGCGGCAAGTTCACGATCGCCGGAACGGTCGTCGGCGTCCTCACCATCCAGACGCTCGAATCCACCATCCTGTTCCTCGGCGTGCCCTCCGCGCAGGCACCCGTGTTCTTCGCGGCGGTGGTGATCGTGGTCGTCCTCGTCCAGTCGCCGCGGCTGCACCGGTTCGCCCGAGGGCTGTTCGCCTCACGCCGCCCGGACGGCGGCGGCGGCGGTCCGAGCACGCCCGCACCCACACCCCCGACAACGACGGAGCCGACGAAGGCGGAGGCGGTCCGATGACCACGACGACTCAGACCGAGACCGGGCGCCCGACTCTCGGCGCCCGCTACGCGACCTTCATGAGCCGCCATTCGTCGCTCATGCCGACGTTCGCGGCCATCGTGATCCTGATCGTGCTCCTCGTGGGCGCGCAGCTCGCCTTCGGCAACTTCATCACGCCTCGCAATCTGTCGGCGCTGCTGCTGAACAACGCCTACCTGCTGATCCTCGCCGTCGGCCTGACGTTCGTGATCCTGACCGGCGGCATCGACCTGTCGGTCGGGTCGGTGATGGCGTTCACGGGGATCCTGTGCGCGAAGCTGCTGGCAGACGGGCTGCCTGCGATCGTGGCCATCCCGCTCATGCTGCTCGGGGGCGCGGCCATCGGCCTGCTGATCGGCGTGCTCGTTCACTACTTCGATGTGCAGCCGTTCATCGCATCGCTCGCGGGCCTGTTCCTCGCCCGGGGCCTCGCCTTCGTGGTCAGCCTCTCGTCCATCCGCGTCGAAGACCCCGCGGTGCTCTGGCTGCAGCGCACGCGACTGACGGTGGGCGACTGGTACCTCACGCCCACCGGCATCCTGGCCCTCCTCATCGTGGCGATCGGCGTCTTCGTGACGCAGTGGACGCGCTTCGGCCGCACGATCTACGCCATCGGCGGCAACGAGCAGTCGGCGCGGCTGATGGGCCTGCCGGTCGCTCGGACGAAGATCCTCGTGTACGTCATCAGCGGCGTCTGCGGCGGTCTCGCCGGCCTCGTGCTCACGGCCTATTCCGGCGCCGGCTACCCGCTCAACGGCGTCGGCACCGAGCTGGACGCGATCGCCGCGGTCGTCATCGGCGGCACGCTCCTCACGGGCGGCTCCGGCTACGTGATCGGCTCGATGATCGGCGTGCTCGTGTACGGCGTGATCAAGACGATCATCGCGTTCATGGGCGCGGAGCAGTCGTGGACCCGCATCATCATCGGCGGGCTGCTGCTGGTCTTCATCGTCGTCCAGCGCTTCATCGTCACCCGGTCGGACCGTCGCCGATGACCCGAGTGCCATGAGCGGACCCGTTCGCGTCTCGCGACATAATGGCGGGATGGACGAGCGGCGTCCGCTCATGGAACTCACCGGGGCGACGGTAAGGTTCGGCGCGGAGACCGCGCTCGACGACGTGCGCTTCCGTGTGTTCCCGGGCGAGGTGCACTCGCTCATGGGAGAGAACGGCGCGGGCAAGTCGACGCTCATCAAAGCCCTCACCGGGGCGCTGCACCTGGATGCCGGGCGCATCGAACTGGATGGGGATGCCGTCCGCTTCGGCACGCCGGCCGATGCGCTGCGGGCGGGGATCAGCACGGTGTACCAGGAGATCGACCTGCTGCCGAATCTCACGGTGGCCGAGAACATCTGCCTCGGTCGCGAACCGCGCCGCTTCGGCACCATCCACTGGGCGGCGATGCGCGAGCGCGCCGCGGAGGTGCTGTCGGGGCTCGGGCTGACGATCGATCCGGCGTCGATGCTGGGCAGCCACTCGCTCGCCGTCCAGCAGCTCGTCGCCATCGCCCGGGCGATCTCGATCGATGTGCGGGTGCTCGTGCTCGACGAGCCCACGTCGAGCCTCGACATCGACGAGGTGGCCGAGCTCTTCCGCGTCATCCGCGACCTCAAGGACCGCGGCGTCGCCATCATCTTCATCTCGCACTTCCTCGACCAGGTCTACGAGATCGCCGACCGCATCACCGTCCTCCGCGGCGGCCGGCTCGTCGGCGAATACCTGCCGACGGAGCTGCTGCGGATCGATCTCGTCGAGAAGATGCTGGGCCGCAGCCTCTCGGATCTCGGCACACGCGATCGCGTCGACGTGGCGCCGGAGGCGGCATCCGCTCTCCTCACCGCCGAAGGCGTGACGGTCGCTCCCGGCATCGCGGACGCGGACATCGACCTGCACGAGGGTGAGGTGCTCGGTTTCGCGGGGCTCCTCGGCTCGGGACGGACGGAACTGGCGCGCGCCCTCACCGGCGCGGAGCGGCTGGACGCCGGGATCATCACGATCAGCGGCCGACGCGTGGATCCGCACAGTCCCCGTGAGGCCATCGCGTTCGGCGTGGTCTACTCCTCGGAGAACCGGCGCACCGAGGGCATCATCAGCGAGCTGAGCGTGCAGGACAACATCACCCTCGCGCTGCAGGCGGAGCGGGGCGTGTTCCGGCGGATGCGGGATCAGCGGCGCCGGGAGCTGGCGATGAGCTGGATCGAGGCGCTCGACATCCGGCCGCCCGATCCGGACCGCCCCGCGGGCACACTGTCGGGCGGCAACCAGCAGAAGGTGCTGCTGGCACGCCTGCTCGCACTGTCTCCGCGCGTGCTCGTCCTCGACGAGCCGACGCGCGGCATCGACGTCGGCGCCAAGGTCGAGATCCAGAACCTCGTGGGCGAGCTCGCCGACAACGGGCTGTCGGTGGTGTTCATCTCGGCCGAGCTCGAGGAGGTGCTCCGCGTCGCGAGCCGCGTCGCGATCCTCCGCGGCGGCCGCGTCGTCGACACGCTCCCCTCCGAGACGCTCACCGTCGAGTCGCTCATGGCGCTCGTCGCACAGGCCGACGACGCCGACGACGAGGTGGCGCGATGACCGACGACAAGCCGGCGCGGTCCGCGAACATCTTCGACGTCGCCCGGCTCGCGGGCGTCTCGCACCAGACGGTCTCGCGGGTGCTCAACGACCTGCCCAACGTCCGCCCCGCCACGCGCGCACGCGTGGAGCAGGCGATCGCGCAGCTGCGATACAGCCCCTCCCCCGCCGCACGGGCTCTCGTCACGCGCCGCACCCGCACCATCGGGCTCGTCGCACCGGGCGTGTCGGACTACGGGCCGACCTCGGTCGCGACCGCCTTCAACTTCGCCGCCCGCGCCGAGCGCTACAGCGTCGAGACGGTGAGCGCCCTCGACCCCGACCCCGCCGCCGTGCGATCGGTGATCGAGTCGCTGCTCCGGCAGCGGGTCGACGCGATCGTGCTGATCGTGGTGGATGTCGGTGTGCTCGAGGTCGTGCGGGGCCTGGATCTCAGCATCCCGGTCGTCGCCGCCGCCGCGACCGCCCGACGCAGTCCGCTGATCGTCTCGATCGACCAGTACCGCGGTGCGCGCTCGGCGGTGCGGCACCTGGCCGAGCTCGGCCACACGCGGATCCTCCACCTGGCCGGGCCGCAGCGCGCGCCCGACGCCCTCGAACGCATCCGCGGATGGCGCGACGAACTGGCCTCCCACCGTCTCGAAGTCGTCGAACCGCGACACGGCGACTGGTCGGCCGCGAGCGGCTACCGGCTCGGCGCCGACCTCGACATCGCTCCCGGCACCGCGGTGTTCGCCTCGAACGACCACATGTCGATCGGCCTGCTGTCGGCGCTGCGCGAGCGCGGGCTGCGGGTGCCGGAGGACATCAGCGTGGTCGGCTTCGACGATGTGCCCGAGGCCGGCTACCTCTACCCCGCACTCACCACCGTGCGCCAGGACTTCGCGAGCCTCGGCGAGCTCATGATGCAGAAGGTGCTCATCGCCGTCGAGGAGCCCGACAGCGTGACCGAGGACACGCCCCTGCCCACGCACCTGATCGTGCGCAGCTCGACCCGCGCGCAGGCGGCGGCAGCGCCGGCAGCAGCGCCCGCGGCTGACGGCGTCCCGCCCTCGGCGGGAACCGCGGCAGCACCCTAGGGCGTCGCGTCGGCGAGGAGTCGCCTGATCTCGGCCATCGCCTGCTCGGACTGCGCCAGCAGCGCCCGCAGCCGCTCGGCCGTCGCCTCCCCGTCGATGGCCCCAGGCACCGCGGGCTCGGGAATCGCCGCGGGCTCGGGCGCAGTCGCCGCCGTCTCGGGAGCCGGCCGCCGTCTCAGAGCCGGCCGGCGTCGGCCCGCCCGCGTCGCCGTCGTCTGCGCGCCCCGACCCGGCCGCCACGCCGGCGCTGACGGCACCCGCCGCGGCTCCCGCGGCGACGCCGTGCGCCGCATGCCGCGCGAGCGAGGGCTGGTCGGCGTCGGTCATCGGTCGCGGCGGCCGTTTCGTCGGCCGCGGCCGCGGCGGCATCGGCATCCGTCTCCGCCGCCTCCGCTCCGCCCCTGCCGGGCCCGAGGAACAGGTTCGCGAGGTAGCCGGTGAACGTTCCGAAGATGCCGACGCCGACGACGATGATGAGGGTGCCGATGAGCCGGCCGGCATTCGTCACCGGGAACCGGTCGCCGTAGCCGACCGTCGAGATCGTGACGAGGGTGTACCAGAGCGCGTCGGAGGCGGAGGTGATGTTCGCTCCGTCGGCGTGCTCTTCGACCGCGAGGATCGAGATGCTGCCGAACTGCAGCACGAGCACGCCCATCAGCAGCAGGGTCATCAGCGCGCTGTTGGCGCGGTCGTGGATCGAGCGTCGCCCACACCGTCCGCGGGCCGAGCTCGCGCAGCAGCCGGAACACCCGCAGCAGCCGGAAGAGGCGGAGGATCTTGAACTGCGGGAACGGCAGGCTGGCGAGGAGGTCGGCCCAGCCGAACCCGCGGAAGAAGTAGCGCCCTGCCGACGGCGCGGTCGAGATCCGATAGATGAAGTCGCCGAGGAAGATGGCGCTGAACAGCGCATTCATGACCGACAGCACGAGCTCGAGCGCCGAATCGCCCGCGATGACGTAGACGAACACCAGGTTCACGATCGACAGGATCGACAGCGCGCCGATGAAGATCTCGTACGCGGTGTTCTTCAGCTCGGAGCGCGCCGCAGCGCGCGCCTGCGCGCGCTGGCGGGATCGCTTGCGGATCTCGGAGAGGGAACGGGCCATGTCGGCTCCTCGGATCGGGCCATGCCGGACACGCTCCGGCTGAGGCCCCATTGTCCTCGCACCGATCCCGGCGGCGCGACCAGCGCTGGCTCCCGCGCCCGATGCCGCGTGACCGAACGCCGGCGCGGCTCAGCCGACGACGGTCGTGCGCTCCCCCGCCTCGACGCGCACGGGGAGGCGGTTGTTCGCCGGCGGCAGCGGGCACACGTAGTGGTCGCTGAAGGCGCACGGCGGCAGGTAGGCGTTGTTGAAGTCGACGGTGACCGACCCGTCGGCCGCCGGCGGGTCGATCTCGAGGAAGCGGAAGCGGTACGCGTCGACGTTGCTCGTGGCGTCCGCGATGACGGCGCTCAGGCCCTCGGCCGGATCGCCGGTGACCGTGAGCTCGACCGCCGCACCGTCCACCTCGAGCGCGATCGTGCCGACCGCGGGCTCTTCCCGCTCGTACCCGTCGACACTCCGGATGACGTTGATCTGGCCCTCGGCCGCCGGGCGGAACACACCGGTCACCGCCCACGCATCGTCGTGAGGGAATGACAGGATGCCGCGCAGCCGCGTGCGCCCGGGAGTCTCCGGGTCGAACACGCGCAGCGCCGGCGCGCCCTCGCGGCTGATGGCCTTCAGACGCAGGCGTCCGACGTCGAGGTGCTCCCCCGGCGCGAGCACGATCTCGTCGGCTGCGGCATCCGGTGCGTCCGCGCGCAGCCCGCTGCCGGCCACCCGCCCGTCCACCGCGCGCCAGAGGCCCGGGGCGTCGTCGTATGCGCGGGCCTCGCCGTCGAGCCAGTGCGTGTGCCGGAGCGCGGCGACGCCGTGGTCGGACGAGACGGCGCGCCAGCGCGCGTCGGTGACGGTCTCGGGGGTGCTCGTGGGGAGGGTCATGCAGGTCCTTCGTCCGGGGAGGCGGTGGGGTCGCCCTCCATCCCAACACGCCGCGGGCAGACGCATTCCCCGCGGCGGTCGCCGGCGCGTCATCCGCCGTCATGATGCGTACCTTGCAGTTCTAGGTAACTTGTACTTCTATGTACATAGGACTTCTACGCATGGAGGACGGTATGAAGATCGGCAAAGACCTCGTCGCCGCCGCGGCGACGCCGATGGTGCTCGGCATCCTGGCCGACGGCGAGTCGTACGGCTACGCGATCCTGCAGCGCGTGGGCGAGCTGTCGGGAGGCGAACTGGAGTGGAGCGACGGCATGCTCTACCCGCTGCTGCACCGGCTCGAGCGCCTCGGGCACGTGGAGTCCTCGTGGGGCGCCTCCCCCAGCGGTCGCCCGCGCAAGCACTACCGCCTCAGCAGCAGCGGTCGCGCGGCGTTCGCCGAGCAGCGGCAGCAGTGGGCCGTGGTCAGCCGCGCGCTGCAGCGCGTGTGGTCCGACCGCGATGGCGGCACCGACTTCGCCGGCACGCCGGCGTTCGGAGGTGCGTGAGATGGCGGATCACCTCGAACCCCGCATCGAAGACCAGATCTCGGCGTGGCGGGCATACGTCTCGCGCCCCGAGGCGATCGACGGGCGCGACGTCGACGAGCTCGAAGACCATCTGCGCGGCCAGATCGACCGGCTCGCGGCATCCGGTCTCGACGACGATGAGGCCTTCCTCGTCGCCGTGAAGCGGCTCGGCGGCCTCGACGACCTGTCGCGCGAGTTCGCCCGCGAGCACTCCGACCGGCTGTGGAAGCAGCTCATGATCCCGGGCGAGTCCCGCGCGCCGCGCAACGGCGGGCTCGTGCTCGCCGTCGGGCTCGCGGTCGGCGCGGCCCTGGCGATCAAGATCCCGGCCTTGTTCGGCATCCGTTTCGGTGAAGACGGCGACTTCTACGCCCGCTTCGCCGCGCTGCTCGTGCTGCCGTTCCTCGCCGACGTACTTCCTGGTGCGTCGAAAGGCGTCGGCGCCCACGATCGCGATGGTCGGCGTGCCGTTCGCGATCGCGGCCATCGTGATGGCGGTCTATCCGTTCGCGCCGGACGGCGCGACGCTCGTGCTGGCCGCCACCCACGTCGCCGTCGCGCTCTGGATCGTGACCGGCATCGCCTACGTCGACGGGCGGGTGCGATCGAGCCGTTCCCGCATGGACTTCATCCGCTTCACGGGCGAATGGCTGGTGTACCTCGCCCTCATCGCCCTCGGCGGCGGCGTGCTCGTCGCCCTCACGATGGGCGTGTTCTCGGCGATCGGCCTCGACGCGGAGTGGTTCGTCGAGGAGTTCATGGTGCCCTGCGGCGTCGCCGGCGCGGTCGTGATCGCCGCGTGGCTGGTCGAGGCGAAGCAGAGCGTGATCGAGAACATCGCGCCGGTGCTGACGAAGCTGTTCACACCGCTGTTCACCCTGCTGCTGCTCGCCTTCATCGTCGCCGGGTTCCTGCAGGGAAGCCTCGTCGACGGCGGCGACGCCGAGGCGTTCGGTCAGCGCGACCTGCTGATCCTCTTCGACATCGTGCTCGTGGTCGTCGTGGGACTGCTGCTGTACGCGCTGTCGGCCCGCGAGCCGCTCGCCCCGCCGTCGTGGTTCGACCGGCTGCAGCTGCTGATGGTCGTGGCGGCGCTCGTCGTCGACATCATGGTGCTCGTCGCGATGATCGGCCGCATCGCGGAATGGGGCGCCAGTCCCAACAAGCTCGCCTCGCTCGGACTCAACGTGATCCTGTTCGCGAACCTCGTCGGCGCGGCCTGGCTGCAGCTGCGCTTCACGATGCGCCGCGCCCCGTTCGAGCGGTTGGAACGGTGGCAGACGGGATTCCTCCCGGTCTACCTGGCGTGGGCGGCGATCGTGGTGGTGGCGTTCCCGCCGATGTTCGCGTTCGCGTAGACCACGCCGGGGCCCGGCCGGGCCGCGATCGCCTCGAGCAGCACCTCGTCCCAGCGGGCGAGGAACGCGGGCAGGCCGTAGTGCGCTCAGGGCGTGCTCGCGCGCCCGGGCGCCCACCTCCTGCGGCCCAGTCCGGTTCCTCGAGGAAGGCGCGCGCGGCCCTGCGCAGGTCATCGACGTCCGTCGAGACGACCCCCGTGCCCGCTGCCACGGCACGCACCGCCTCGGTCGTCGCGAGCGCGACCACCGGCATCCCGAGATGCATCGCCTCGATCAGCGACAACCCGAGCGAGGTCCACCGGAACGGATGCAGATACACGCGTCGCCGGGCGAGCTCGGCGTGCAGGCGCCGCGGCGCCAGGCTCTCCACCCCGACGATCGCAGGATCGTCGTCGAACGCCTCCGCGAGTCGGCCGGCGTCGATGCCGAACACGTCCAGCGGCGCCTCCCGGGTGAACGCGGGCAGCAGATCGGTGCCGGTCGCACGCCACCGCCGCACCGGCTCGTTCACGACGACGCCGATCCGGGCCAGCTCACCGGAGTAGAGCGGACCCGGATCGGGCACACCGTGCTCGACGACCGTGGTGGGCGCCACGCCGTTGTCCCAGAACAGCTGGTTGAAGTGCGTGACATGCACGATCGGGATGTCGGCCTGATCGGCGAGCGGATGCCGCGAGGCGAACGCCGCCGGGCCGGGTGTGTTGTGCTCGAGATAGACCGCGGGAAGATCGCGGCCGGGCACCCGGCCCGTCAGTGTCTCGACCAGCGCGATCTCTTCCGGGCGCTGCAGGACCACGGCGTCGATGGCTTCGGCGCGGCAGGGCGTCGAAGGCGACGGCACGGGCTCGTTGCCACCCCCAGCCGCTGACGCCGTCGTCCTCACCGGGACGGACGTCGCGCACCGGGAGCAGGTACTCGTGGTCACCGCGGACGAAGGCGTCGGTGTAGCCGCCGTGGATCGGCCACAGGAGGATGCGCACGTCGGCGCCTAGTAGTCCTCGGGCGCGAGGTCGCCCTGCCCCGCGTCGCCGAGCTCCGCGAGCTCCGGGCTGAAGCCCTGGGTGTCGGGCTGCAGCGCCGCCGACGGCAGATCCTCGCGCGGCACGTCATCGCCGTCGGAGGGCAGATGCGCCGGGTCGTCGCCGGTCGCCGTCTCGACGTCCGGGTCCTCGCCGGCGTCGAGCGCGGTCGTGCGATCCCACTCGGCCTGCGCGGGGTCGCGGGTGGGGTCGGGTTCGATCGACGTGTCGCGGTCGCGGAGCGGCTGCACGCCGACCTGCTCCACCGACCTGGCCGTCGGGCGCCCGCGGAATGTCGGCGGGAAGACTGTCGGACATGGGGTTCTCCTCTCCTCGAGCGGGAATCAGACGCGCGGCGGATCAGACGTCGCGCGTGGACGCACCGTGGATCTCGCCGCGCCAGCCGCCCGTCTCGCGGCCGCGCTCCTCGATGAACTCCTTGAAGCGCTCGAGGTCCTTCTTCGCGGCGCGCTCGTCGATGCCGAGCGCGGCGCCGGCCTTCTCGGTGAAGGACTCGGGCACCCACGTCATCTCGAGGGAGACCCGCGTGCCGTCGCCCGCCGGCACGAAGCTGACACGACCGGTGTGGAGCTTCTCACCGTGGCTCGCCCACGAGATGTGGTCGTCGGGCACCTGATCGGTGATGGTGGCGTCGAACTCGCGCTCCACTCCGCCGATGTTCACGATCCAGTGGGTGCGCTGGTCGTCGAGCTGGTCGATGCGCTCCACCGCGGACATGAAGCGCGGGAACTCCTCGAACTGGGTCCACTGGTCGTAGACGGCCCGGATCGGGGCATCCACGTCGATCTCTGCTGTCACAATGCTGGTTGCCATGACGGCTCCTTTCACTGGAACAGCCACCGTACGAACCCGGCGCGCACGGAGACACGGGGTTGACTCCGCGGAGGGCCGCAGGTAAGGCCCGCCCGGAGCACCGGTGAGCGTCAGCGCACGCGGAACACCCGGATGCAGACGTGCCCCGGCTCGGGCCGCGCGTAGCCGACGAACTGCGCCTCGGTGAGCCAGCGGTGCGCTTCGGCGCCGGTCTGGAACACGAAGGCGGTGCGGTAGTACAGCTCGTCCTCACCGACGTCCTCGCCGGCGTACAGGCGCCGCTCGACGTCTTCGCCGGCGTGCCAGTAGCCGCGATTGACCACATCGACGACCGCGCCGTCGTCCGCCTCGATCAGGTACCGCGCGTCGAGCTGCGTGGTCGCGCCCCGCGTCACCCACCAGTCGGCGCCGACCCCCAGCACGCGGCCGTTCAGCCGAGGCCCCACGACGGTGCCGCCGACGATGGGCGTCACGTTGAGATCCTCGGATGCCGTGCGCCCGACGCGGATCGGCTCGGCCACCGCGACCTTCAACTCGAACACGAACTCGAGCCCGGGCTCGAGGGCGCTCATGCGACGGCTCCCGCGACGCGTGCCTCCACGGGGGTCAGGCCACCGAGCGCCGCCTCGACATCCCGTGCCGCCGCGAGGGAGACGTGGTCGGCGTTGCGCGGCCCGATGAGCTGCACCCCGGTCGGCAGACCGTCCTCGTCCAGCCCGGTCGGGACGGCCACCGAGGGCAGCCCGAGGAAGTTGACCGTGACGAGCAGCCGGTGGTCGCGCCAGAGCTCGGTGGTCGCCGCCGGGCCCGACAGGTCGTAGCCGATCTCGGGCATGCGCCGCGCCGAGACCGGGCCGAGCACGATCGGGTATTCGGACTGGAACCTCTCCCAGGCGGCCGCGATGACGGCGCGCTGCGCCCAGGCGCCGCCGTAGGCCTCGCCCGACGCGAGCACCTCCGTCTCCTCGGCGTTGTCGAGGAAGTACCGCGTGGAGCCGTGCGAGAGCGGCACGGGAAGCACGCCGGGGAGGAAGGCGCCGACCATCTCGGTGGTCGAGATCCGGCGCCACAGCGTCGCCGCCTCCTCGATCAGAGGCGGCTCGACGTCGTCGAGGGTCCATCCAGCGGCGGCGAGTGCCGCGGCGGCGCGGTCGACGGCGGCGGCGACCTGCGGATCCACGCCCCAGCCGAGCGGGTCGCGCACGACGGCGACCCGCCGGGGGCCGTCGTACGAAGCGGGATGCGGCAGGGTGAGGGCGGCCGGGTCGCTGCCGTCGGCACCGTGCATGACCGTGAACGCGGCGTCGAGGTCGTCGACGCGCCGGGCGATCGGCCCGTTCACGGCGAAGAGCTGCAGCGACAGCGACACCGGCTCGGTGATCTCGGCCATCGGCGCGGGGATGCGGCCGGCCGACGGGCGCAGCGCGCAGACGCCGGCGGCGTACGCGGGCAGCCGCAGCGACCCGCCGTAGTCGTTGCCGAGGCCGAGCGGCGTCATGCCGGTCGCCACGGCGACCGCGTCGCCGCCGCTCGACCCGCCGGGCACGCGGAACGGGTCCCAGGGGTTGAGGGTGCGGCCGAACAGGTCGTTGTCGGTGTCCCAGCGCAGGCCCCAGTCGGGCATGTTGCCGCGGCCGATGGGGATCGCGCCCGCCTCGAGCAGGCGGCGGACCATCGTGGCGTCCTTGGCGGGGACCGCCTCTGCCATGAACGGCCAGCCGCTGGTGCTCGCCGACCACGTCAGGTCGATGTTCTCCTTGACGGTGAACGGCACGCCGGCGAGCGGTCCGACGGTCTCGCCGGCGTCGAGCGCCGTGTCGATCACGTCGGCGAGGGCGCGCGCCCGCTCGTGGAACACGACGGTGAGCGCGTTCACGACCGGGATTCATCGCGTCGATGCGGTCCAGGTGGGCGTCGATCACTCGCGCGCCGTCGTCGAACGCGAGCGCACGGCATCCGCGATCTCGCGCATGCTGAGCTGCCACAGGTCTCGGTCGGTCATCTCTCTCCTCGGGACGTAGGGATCTTGGTGGTCGCGGTCGCGACGGTCGGCAGGGCGGACGTGCGTGCCGGAAGCCGGCGCCGAGGCACCCATCCGGCCCGCGGGATCGAGTCGAGCAGCGTCCGCGTGTACTCGGCGCGCGGGCGGTCGAGGACGTCGGCGATCGGCCCCTGCTCGACGACCGCGCCGGACTTCATGACGACGACGTGGTCGCAGAGGCGGCGGACGGTCGTCAGATCGTGCGAGATCATCAGCAGCGCGACACCGGTGGTGCGACGGATGCCGTCGAGCAGCGTCAGGATCTCGACCTGGGTCGTGACGTCCAGCGCCGAGACCGCCTCGTCGAGCACCAGGATCTCCGGCTCGGCCGCGAGCGCCCGCGCGATCGCGACGCGCTGCCGCTGCCCGCCGGACAGCGAACGCGGTCGCTGCGCCGCGAGCGCGGGCGCGAGCATCACGGCGGCCATCAGCTCGTCGACGCGGGCGTCGAGCTCGGCGCGGCCGATGCCGCGGCGATGCACCGCGACCGCCTCGGACAGGCACTGCCGCACGGTCTGACGCGGGTCGAGGGATTGGTAGGGGTCCTGGAACACCATCTGCGCGATCCGCGCGCGGGCCCGCCGATCGGCCGCATGCCGGGCCGGCCGGGTCCAGTCGGCGCCCTTGACGGTGACCGACCCGGCATCCGCCGTCTCGAGGCCGCAGATGATCCGAGCGGTCGTCGACTTGCCCGACCCCGACTCGCCGACGATGCCGAGCGAGCCGCCGCGCGCGAGCGTGAAGCCGATGTCGTCGACGGCGACGAACTCCTCGCGGCCGCCGCGCGGCGAGCGCACCGGGAAGGTCTTGCGCAGCCCGTCGACGGAGAGCACCGGCTCGTCGGCCTCGCCGCGGTCAGCGATCATGTCGCCGGGCAGGGTGGCCGACAGCAGGCGCTGCGTGTACGGATCCGAGGCATCCTTCCGCATCGTCGCCGCACGCAGCGTCTCGACCGTGCGCCCGTGCTGCATCACGGCGACGCGGTCGCAGACGGCACCGGCCAGCGCCAGGTCGTGCGTGATGAACAGCAGCGCGAGGTCGCGGTGGCGGCGGAGGTCGGCGATCACCGCCATCACCTCCTCCTGCGTGGTGACGTCGAGTGCCGTCGTGATCTCGTCGGCGAGCAGGAAGCGGCGGGTCCATCGCCAGCGTCGCCGCGATCATCACGCGCTGCAGCAGGCCGCCCGACAGGTCGCCGGGCCGCTGCCGCATGCGGCGCGGCGGGATCCGGGATGCCGACCTCGGCGAGCAGGTCCTGCGCGCGCCGGTCGGCGGCATCCGGCTTCTCCCCCGCGACGGAGACGAGCGCCTCCGTCATGAAGTCGCCGATCGTGCGCAGCGGGTTGAGGTGCGCCCGCGGGGTCTGGAACACCATGCCCAGGCGCCGCGCACGGATGTCGCGGAGGCGCCGGGGCGGGAGCGTCGAGATGTCCTCGCCGTCGATGCGGATCGTGCCGCCCACGGTGAAGCCCTCGGGAAGGAGTCCCGGCGACGGCGCGCACCGACAGCGTCTTGCCCGACCCGGACTCGCCGACGAGGCCCAGCGCCTCGCCGGCGCGCACCTGCAGCGTGCAGTCCTGCACGAGCATGCGCGGTTGCTGGCCTGTCGAGCAGTCGGGCCTGGCGCGGCGATCGACACCTGATCGAGTTCGAGGACGAGAGCGGTCATCGGTCGGCTCCTTCCGCCCACGTGGTCACGCGTGCGCCCAGGATGTTGACGGCGAGCACCGTGACGACCACGAGCGCGGCGGGGAACATCGACTGCTCGGGCGCGCCGACCAGCAGCGACGGCTGCCCGCCGGCGATCATGACTCCCCAGTCCGACGAGGGCGGCTGGGCGCCGAGCCCGAGGAACGAGATCGCGGCGAGGTCGAGCATGGCGTAGCCGAAGCCGACCGTCGACTGCGCGAGCACGGCCGGCAGGAGCGCGGGGACCAGGTGACGGAAGCAGATCGCGAACGATCCGACGCCCTGGATGCGCAGCGCCGCCATGTAGGGCTTGGCGAGCTCGCTCCTGGCCGAGGCGCGGACGAGCCGGGCCACGATCGGGATGTACGCGATCGACAGCGCGACCACGGGTGCGATGAGCCCCTTCCCGAACATCGACACCGCGAGCACGGCCAGCACGAGGCCCGGGATGGCGAAGATGACCTCGATGAGCCGCGAGCTCACGCCGTCCACCCATCCGCCGAACCACGCCGACACGATGGCGAGCAGCGTGCCCAGAAGCGAGGAGGCCAGGACGACGAGGATCGGTCCGACCACGCTCGGGCGTGCGCCGACGAGCACGCGCGACAGGATGTCGCGGCCGAGGTCGTCGGTGCCCATCCAGTGTGCGGGCGACGGCGGGCCCGATACCGGCCCGGCGTAGAGCTGGTTCGGGTCGTACGGGGCGAGCAGCGGACCGAACAGCGCCATGACGAGGATGCCGATCATCACGACGCCGGCCGCGATCAGCAGCGGATCGCGCACGGCCAGGCGACGGGCGAAGGTCGGGACGCGGCCGCCGGCGAGCTGGGCGACGCTCATGCGTTCCTCCTCGGCTTGACGGAATCGGGGTCGATCACGGCGATCGCGATGTCGGCCGCCGCATTGAAGACGACGAACAGGATCACGAGCAGCAGCGAGATCACCTGCACGACCGGCAGGTCCTTGCGGGCGGCGGCCTCGGTGAACAGCGACCCCAGCCCGCCGAGTCCGAACGCCTGCTCGGCGATGGCCGAGGCGGCGAACAGCCCGGCGACCGTCGCGCCGGAGATCGCGAGGATCTGCGGCGAGGCGTTGAGGAACACGTGATGGCGGAAGATCCGGCCACGAGGGATGCCGCGCACCCGGGCGGTGTCGACGTGCTCGGAGTGCAGCTGTCCCACGACGGCCCCTCGGGTGATGCGGCTGAGGTAGGCGATGTAGAGCACGGCGAGCGAGATCGCCGGCAGCGTGAGGTGATGCAGCGTGTCGATGAAGCCGCCGTCGCCGGCACCGTAGACCGGGAACCATCCGAGCACGCGGCCGAACACCCAGATCAGGAGGATCGCGACGACGAAGGTGGGCAGCGCCACGCCGAACGAGGTGGCGACGAGCACGGCCCGATCGGTTCGCCGCCCCGTGTGGCCGCCAGGATGCCGGAGCCGACGCCGAACACGACGATGAGCACGAGCGTGTACAGCACGAGCAGCAGCGTGATGCCGAAGCGGGGAGCGATCAGTTCGACCACCGGCGTCTTGTACACGAAGGACGTGCCGAAGTCTCCGGTCAGCACCGCGCTGATCCAGTACAGGTACTGGATCCACACCGGCTGATCGAGGTGGTGCTCCGCCTTGATGGCGGCGATCATCTCGGGCGTCGGCCGCAGACCCCCGGCGAGGGCGACGACCGGGTCGCCGGGGGTGAGCAGCACCGCCGAGAAGATGACGACGCTCGACAGGAACAGCGTCAGCAGGAGCCCGCCGAGCCTGCCCGCGAGCTGCCGGATCGTGCTGGCGTTCATCGTCGTCCCTTCTCGTCGTCGGTCGCGGCGGTCACTCGCCGCCGAGGTGCAGCGCCCAGGGGCTCGCGTACGCGGCCACGGACGTCACGATCCCGGTGAGCTCGTCGCTCAGGAACGCCGTGTGATACGAGCCGGCGAGGGTGACCTGCAGCTGATCGGGAGCGAACACCTGCTGCGCCGCGACATACGCCTCTGCGGCCGCGACCGGGTCGGGCGTGGTGCGGGCCGCCTGGACGCCTGCGACCACCTCGGGTACCGCGTAGCCGCTCCAGTTGAAGATGCCTCCCATGCTCGGGCGGCAGCACGAACAGCTGCGGGTAGGTGAGCACGCCCGGCGTCTCGGTGTAGCCCGACGTCGCCACGAAGTCGATGTTCTCCCGCGGCCCCGGATCGGGAAGGAAGATGGCGCCGAAGTCGGCCGCCTGCCGCTCGTCGATCTCGACGATCAGGCCGATCTGCTCGGCGGCGCTCTGGATGATCGCCGCCGTCTGCGACAGCTCCTTGTTCCCGGCGGGGATCGCGATCCGCAGCGGCACCGAGGTGTCTTCGCCGGATTCCTCGACGAGCTTCTTGGCCGCCTCCAGGTCGACCCGCGGTGCCTCCAGGGCGTCGTAGCCGTCCTGGTAGACCGCGGCCGCGGGCGACCCCGACCACGAGAACGGGGCGACGAATGTGCTCTGCGGCTGGCCGAGACCGTGCAGCACCGTGGCGATGTACTGGTCTCGGTCGATGGCGAGGCTCAGCGCCTGGCGGATCATCGGGTTCGCTCCGGCACCTGTGTCGCGGGTCGGGCCGAAGGAGAACGACGCGGTGGACGGTCCGAAGACGAGGCGCCCGGTGTCGGACGACTCGAACGCGCTCGCGGCTGCCCGGAGCAACGTTGAACGCGCCGTCGACCTCGCCTTCGAGGAGCGCGTTGGTGAGCGTCGTGCCGTCGGGGATGAATCGGAAGGTCAACTGCTTCACCAGCGGCGCGCCGTCCCAGTAGTCCTCGTTGGCGGCGAGCACGATCTCGCGCCCCGGGGTCCAGCTCTCGAGCTCGAACGGACCGGCGCACATCAGCTCGCCGCCCGAGGTTCCGAGCGCCGACCCCTGGGCCTCGCTCACGGCTTTGCTCAGCACGGCGCCCGAGCCGCCCGAGAGGGCGTCGCGGAAGGTGGAGTCCGGAGCGACGAAGCGCACCGTCACCTGGTTCTCGCCGGTGATCTCGATGCCGCCCTCGGGCGCGACCAGCACGAAGGCGCCGTAGAACGCCGACGTGACGTCGGAGCGGTGGCGTTCGAGGCTGTAGACGACGTCTTCGGGGGTGACGGGGGTGCCGTCCCAGAACGTCACGTCCGGGCGGATGTCGATGACGAACGTCACCGGATCGACCCAGTCCGCCGACTCGGCGATGCCCGCCTCGACGGTGAAGTCGGGCTGCACGCGCAGCAGGCTGTCGCACAGGTTGGGCTGGACGAAGTTGTAGTCGGCGCCCGGTACCAACGAGCGGGGTTCGCCTTCGACGAGCGCCCAGGTGACCTCGTCGACCTCGGTCTCGCCCGCGGGCAGTGCGTCGACGAGCTCTGCGGGGGCGGACGTCTCGTCGCCGGTCGGCGACGTCTCGACGTCGCGGGGCGTGCACCCTGCGAGCAGCACCAGGGCTGCAGCGGCTGCGACGACCGTGGCGGCCTTGCCTCGGATTCTCATCTCGTTTCCTTTCGGGTCGGTCGAGGGAGATCACAGATCGCGGCACCGTCGCCGCGATAGCCCTCAGGGTAGTACAACACTGTTGTACATCAATGTTGCATTTGTGTTACGGGCGTGAATAGGGTGGGTGTCATGCCCCGGGAGGTAGACGCCGATCAGCGGCTCGCAGACATCGCCGCCGCGACGATCCGCGTCGCGCGATCCGCCGGCTCGCACGCCGTCACGATCCGGTCGGTCGCCAGGGAGCTCGGCGGCTCGACGACGCTGGTCACGAACTACCTGCCCTCGCGCGCCGGCCTCATCCTCAACGCGCTCGATCACGGGCGGGACCGCTGGCAGGCGGCGCTCGACGAGACGCTGGCCGCCGTCGGCGCCGGAGGATCGATTCGCGGCCGTCATCGAGTGGTCGCTGACGACCGGCCCCGACGAGCCGGTGCTGCGCGCGCTGATCCTCGAGATCGTCGCCAACGCCGACCGCGAACCCGATCTCCGCACGGCGCTTCACCGTGAGACCGGCGAATTCCAGCGGCTGCTGCTCGAAGAGGCGCGCACGGCCGGATTCGCCGACCCCGAGCACGTGGCCGGGCTCGCGTACCTCCTGGTGCGCGGGTCGTACGTCGCGAGCTCGGAAGACCCGGCGCGGTGGGACGAGCCGCAGCTGCGCCAGGTCATCCACGCGACCCTCGCGGCCCAGCCGCGGACGGCCGACAGCGCTGCGGCGCAGCCCCGCACGACCGCGCCCGAACCCGCGGCGCATCAGCGCACCACGTAGACCCGGACGCACACCTGGCCGTCCTCGTCGCGCGCGAGTCCGATGAACTGGTGCTCGGCGAGCCAGCGGTGGGGCGCGGCATCCGTCTGGAACACCGGCGCGGTGCGGAAGTAGTACTCCGTCTCGGGCACGTTCTCCCCCGCCTCGACGCGCGCCATCACCTCCGCCGACGCGCGGTAGTAGCCGCGGTTCAGGATGTCGATGACCGCGCCGTCGTCGGCGCGGAGCAGATACCGCGCCTCGAGCTGGGCGGTGCCCGACCGCTCGACCGCCCAGTCGCCGCCACCCGGCAGCACCTCGCCGTTGAGCAGCGGGCCGGCGACGGTCCCGCCGGCGATCGGCGTGAAGCTCAGCTCCTCGTCGGCGCTGCGCCCGATGCGCAGGTACGGGTCGATGTCGACGCGGATCTCGAATGCGAATTCCAGCACGGGTTCGTTCATGGACGGGCCTCCTCGGCTCGGGTGTCGGGCAGAACGGTCAGGGTGAGACGAAGCGGCTCGTCGCCGCCGAGCACGACGCGCTGCCGGTTGACTCGGTCGCCACGGCGCCCCACGGCTCTTCGCCGGTGCCCGGCTGCGGCAGGAACTCCGGGAAGTCGCTCGAGTGCACGTGCAGGCGCAGGCGATGGCCGGCACGCACGCGGTAGCCCAGCTGTCCGAGGTCGATGTCGACGGTCGCGGGGTCGCCGGCGTCGCGTCACGTGCACCTGGCCGCGCGCGATCCGCAGCGCCGTGCCGTCGGGCGCCAGGTCGAGCAGGCGCGCGAAGACGTCCATCGCGGGACCGTCGGACGAGACGGATGCCGCCACCCGCACCGGCCCCGCCAGGTCGACGTCGCGCGCGAACAGCGTCGGTGGTGAACGACAGCACGTCGGCTCGCGCGCCCAGCGCGGCCTCGTCGGGCTGGAAGAGCAGGAAGGCGAACGCGTTCGGCACGCTGGAGGGCACGAGGTCGTCGGGGTCGTGCAGCCACTCGAGCTCGGTCGCGGCATCGGGGCATCGGGTGACAGCCCGCCGCCCGCGTGGGCGTACAGGGTGCGGGCGGCGGCCTCCTGCGGGGGCCACGTGTCCGCCGCGCGCATGCCGGCGGTGCCCGCCAGGTTCCAGCTCACGCGCGGGATGTCGGCGGCCCGGCCCCGGCCCCGGACGAACACCTCGAAGAAGTCGACGGCGGGCTGCAGCATCCGTGGCAGCTCCGCACGGATCTGCTCCTCGCTGCGCTCCTCGACGCGCGCCGTCTGCGGGTCGTCGAGGTAGTACGACTCGTGGTCCATGGACTCGATGCGGAGGAAGTGGTTCAGCGCCCAGGCGGGCCGCTTCTCGATCTCGGCGACGTCGGCCCACGACAGCGGCGCGCAGTTGTCCCACCAGCCGATCGTGTGGAGGGTCGGAACCGGACGCGCCTCGAACGGACTCGCGAACGGGAACCGGGGCAGGTGCACGGCGCGCGGGTACCACTGGTCGTACGAGAGCGAGCGCGAGCCGAGCTCGGCGACGACCTCCTCGGCCTGGGCGCTGAAGGGGCGCCGTGCGGGTCGAGCTCCCAGAAGTAGGCGTCCTGCGAGTGGAAGTAGGTCAGCGGGTAGAGGTAGGTGATCGCCCACTCGACCGGCCGCGTGCGCTCCCCCGCCACCGCGCGCACCGGTTCACCGAGCATCGTGCCCGTCACCCGCGGCGCGATCGCCTTCAGCGCCGGGTGCTGCGATGCCACCGCCGCCCACTGCGTGTAGCCGTAGTAGCTGTCGCCCCACATCGCGACGCGGCCATTGGACCAGCTCTGCGACACGATCCATTCGATCGTGTCGTAGCCGTCGTCGACCTCGTTGACGAACAGCAGCGCGTCGCCCTCGGAGCGGAACTTGCCGCGGACGTCCTGCGCGACGACGCGGTAGCCGCGGTCGGTGAAGTACTCCGCGATCAGCGGGATGAACGTGTACTCCCCGCTCTTGTCGTACGGCAGCCGGATGAGGATCGTGTCGCCGGGCGTCGCGTCGGGATCGGCCGGCGCGCCCGGGAGGTACACGTCCGTCGCGAGGCGCACGCCGTCGCGCAGGCGCACGCGCTCTTCGCGGGCGGCGGGGCTGACGGGCGCGGGTCCGACGTGAACGATCTGCGGCACGGATGACTCCTCTTCGAGCGGGTGAGAGCAACGGTAGGGACTTCCTTGTTGTTAGTCAAGTCTGACTAGACAATAAACTGTAGACAGAACGAACTAGGTGCGAGAGGGAGGTATCGATGGCTCGACCATCCGTCGCCGAGGAGCGCAGGCAGCAGATCGTCGACGCGACGATCCGCACGATCGCCGCGCACGGCATCACCGGAGCCAGCCTCGAGCGCATCGCCGAAGAGGCCGGCATGTCGCGCGGGCACGTGCGGCACTTCGTCGGCAATCGCGAGGAGCTGCTGCGCGAGAGCGCGCGCCGGTTCTACTACGAAGACGCCGAGGGCGACTCGATGCTCCCCGCGGCACCGAGCGATGTCACCAGCGCCCTGGACTTCCTCTTCGGCGACGAGTTCGCGCGCCCGGCAACGAGAACGCCGTCGTGCTCGGGTTCGTCGAGGCCGCCCGCACCGATCCCGTGCTCGCCGGTCTGCTCGTGTCGGCCTATCAGGGCACGCACCACGCGCTGGCCGAACTGCTGGCCGCGGAGCATCCCGCCGCCGATGCCGCCGCTTGCGCGTCCGTCGCCTACGGCGTCGTCGGCATCGCGCTGCACAACGTCTTCCTGAGCGACATCGCGTCGGCGGCGACCGGCACCGCGACCGCCCGCGCCGCGGCCGAGCGGCTCATCGCGACGCTCGGCTGATCCGCCGGGCAAGAGTCCTCGCGCCGTTCCTGGCCCACCGCCCCTCCGCCAACAGGTCAACCGGGCTTCCACAGGAGGTTGGAACGACTCAACCTCCTGTGGAAGCCGCGGTTGACCTGTTGAGCGACCGGTTCGGCGGGCGACAGGCAGCAGGGCAGCCCAGGGTCGGAGCCGGCGCGGCCACGGGGCTGTGGACCCTCCGGATCCCGCGCCCGCCTGTGCGGCGTGTCGGCGGTGCGGCATAGTCTCGTCTCATGCGCCGGTCGCGGGAGGCGGAGTCATGAATGCGGATGCCGCGGTGCAGACTCCTGCGGTCAGGCCCTGGGTGCTGCACGTGGACCTCGACCAGTTCATCGCGGCGGTCGAGGTGCTGCGGCGGCCCGAGCTCGCCGGCAAGCCGGTCATCGTCGGCGGCCGCGGCGACCCCACGGAGCGCGCCGTCGTCTCGACCGCGTCGTACGAGGCGCGCGAGTTCGGTGTGGGCTCGGGCATGCCGCTGCGGATCGCGGCGAGGAAGGTCCCGGATGCCGTCATCCTGCCGGTCGACGCACCGCTCTACCTGGCGGCATCCGAGCAGGTCATGGCGACCCTGCGCGACCAGCCCGGCGCGATCGTGCAGGTGCTCGGGTGGGACGAGGCGTTCGTGGGGGTCGAGACCGACGACCCCGAGGCCTACGCCCGGCGGCTGCAGCAGGACGTGCTCGACCGCACGCGCCTGCACTGCTCCGTCGGCATCGGCGACACGCTCGTGCGGGCCAAGGTCGCGACGGGATTCGGCAAACCGCGGGGCACCTTCCGGCTGACCGCCGACAACTGGCTCGAGGTGATGGGCGAGCGTCCGACGATCGAACTGTGGGGCGTCGGGTCGAAGGTGTCGAAGCGGCTCGCGCTCCTCGGCATCCGGACGGTCGCCGAGCTCGCCGTCGCCGACGAGACGGCGCTGACCGGCGAGTTCGGGCCGCGGATGGGTCTCTGGTACCGGCAGCTCGGGCGCGGCGACGGCTCGGCGGTCGTCGACGACACCCCGTGGGTCGCCCGCGGGCACAGCAAGGAGACGACGTTCCAGACCGACATCGTCGATCCCGCCGAGATCGAGGCGGCCGCCGGGAGCCTGCTCGACCAGGTGCTGGACGAGGTGGCCGCCGACGACCGGCCCGTCGTCGGCCTCGGGCTCAAGGTGCGCTACGCGCCGTTCCTCACCAAGACCTTCACCAAGAAGATCCCCTCGACCACCGACCGCGCCGTCGTGCGCGCGCGGACGATGGAGCTCGTCGCCAAGATCGAGCCCGGCCGCCCGATCCGCCTGCTGGGCGTGCGCGCCGAGATGGCGATGCCCGACGACGCCCGCGAGGGCCACACGCCGACCCGCGGCGGGTGGTGACTATCGCGCGCCGGGCGGCTAGGCGCCGGAGCGGGCCTCAGAGACGGGGGTCGATCGCGACCCGCACGTCCGCGCCTGCGGCCGCGCGCTCGAGAGCGTCGTCGAGGTCCGACAGCGGGTGCGGCCGGCCGACGAGCTGCGCGAACGGGTAGCGGTGCGCGTGCTCCTCGAGGAACGCCACGGCGCCCGCCAGATCCGCCGGATCGTAGTTGTGGACTCCGCGGACGGTGGTCAGGTTCCGCACCGTGCGCTCCGGGTCCAGCGCGTACGCGGGGCCGGGCGAGACGCTGCCGACGAGCACGACGACGCCGCCGACGCCGATCTCGTCGAGCGCCGACGAGACCGCCGCGGCCGCTCCCGACGCCTCGATCGCGATGTCGAGCTCGCGCGCACGCAGGCGCCGCAGCGCCCGGCCCAGGGCTCCCGGCTCCGCGGGGTCGATCATCGCCGCGGCGCCGAACGACCGCGCGAGCGTGCGCCGCGCCGGGTCGGGATCGGCGACGATCACGCGGGCGCCGGCGCGCGTCGCGATCGCCGTCGCGGTGAGCCCGATGAGTCCCGCGCCGGTCACCAGCATGGTCGCGCCGTCCACGTCGACGATGTCGCCGGCGCGGTCGACCGCGGCCCATGCGGTCGCGGTCGCGCATGCCGCGGGCGCCAGCACGGCCGCGGGGATCGACTCGCCGACGCGCACGATCGTCGTGCCGGCGCGCAGGTGCACGTGCGTGGCGAAGCCGCCCGAGAGCTCCCAGCGCGCGACCAGCCGCTCGTGACCGTACTTGCGCAGCTCGCGGCACTTCTGCGGCAGGCCCCGTCGGCAGCGGTCACAGCGATCGCACGACGCCATGATCGACCACACCACCCGGTCGCCGACGCCGATCGCCACGCCGTCGGCGCCCCGCACCTCGTCGAGCACCGCGGCCACGCGGCCGACGTACTCGTGACCGAGCACCAAGGGCGTCGGCGCCTTGCGGTGCCCCGACACGGTGTGCACGTCCGAGCCGCAGACGGTCGCCAGTTCGAGCTCGACGAGCACGTCGCCGTCTGCCAGCCGCACACCGGGGACCGCGATCGCCTCGTGCGGGCGACCGGGCCCGAGCCACACCATGGCGGTGGCGGGCGGCGTGAGGCGCACGTCGCGCGAGGCGACCACCGGCGCCACGGCCGCCGACGCCACGTCAGGCGTCGATTCCGAGCAGGGCCGGCAGCGCCGACACGTCGTCGATCACGGCATCCGCGCCCGCGGCGGTGAGCGCGGCCCGGTCGTGCGCGCCGGTGAGCACGCCGACGACGAGGCCCGCGCCGGCCGCACGGCCCGAGGCGACGTCGCTGGTCGTGTCGCCGACGACGACGACGGATGCCACCGACGACGCCTGCGACCGGATCACCGCCGTCAGCACGAGGTCGGGCGCGGGGCGGCCACGGCCGACGTCGACCGGCGAGAGGGCCGCGTCCACCAGCGCCCGCCAGCCCAGGCCGTCGAGGATCGCGTCACGGGTGGTCGGGGCGAAGCCGGTGGTGAGCACCACCGAGAGTCCCGCCGCCCGCAGCTGCTCGAGCGTCTGCCGCGCTCCGGCGATCGGCTCGACGCCCTCTTCGGCGATGAGGTCGGCATAGGCGCGCTCGAAGGCCGCCGTCGCGTCGACGGCGCGCGCCGTGTCGCCGCCGGCGAGGTGCGTGAAGACGTCGATCTTGGACTGGCCCATCGTGCGTCGCACGTAGTCGAGGGCCTCGGCCCACGGCATCCGCTCGGCGACGCCCGTCTCGTTCGCGGCGCGCTCGAACGCGCGCTCGACGACGCCGTCGTCGCGCACCGTCGTGCCGGCCATGTCGAGCACGACGAGCTCGACGGGAACGGTGGGCCGGGAGAGCGTGGGGGTCTCGGGTGGCGGGGGTGGTCATGGGCGGATTCCTTCCGTGAGTGAGGGTGCCGGCGTCGACGCCGAGGCGGGGGGCGAGGGCGGTCTCGGCGAGGCCGAGTCCGGTGGTCATGCCGATGCCGGTGGTCGCGGCGAGCGCGAGCACGCCGGGCTCCGGTTCGGCGACGAGGAAGTCGTCGGGGCCGCTGGCGTACACGCCCTGCCACCGCTCGAGCACCGACGGCCGCGCCCCGAACAGGCGCCTCGAACTCCTCGAGCAGCAGGTCGGCGGCGGCCTCGGGCTGGAACGGGGCGATGCCCACGCCCTTGTAGTGCGTGTCGCCGACGATCATGGACCCGTCGGGAAGCTGCGTGTACATCTGGTTGAGGTCGAGCGCCGCGAGGTCGGGACGCTCCGCGTGCAGGCGCTCCCGCACGGCGGTCGCCTCGGGCAGCGCCGCGAATCCGCCGTACCGCACCAGCGACCAGCCGGTCAGCAGCGGAGCCGAGACGGATGCCGCTCCCCCGCGCACGCGCAGCATGTCGAGGCCGCAGCGCACGACGCCGACGGCTTCGGCGAGGTCGGGCAGGAGCTGGTCGATGTCGTGGTTCACGGCGACGACGACGAGTCCGGCGTCGATGGGACCGCGGGTCGTGTGGACGCGGCCCGTCTCGACGGCGCCGACCGAGGTGCGCGTGCGGAACTCGACGCCGAGCGTCTCGAGGTGCGCGCGGATGGCGGCCGCCGCCGTGCGCGGGTGGGTCTGCAGGTCGGGCCGGACCCACGCACCCGCCACCGCGACGCCCGGGCGCACCGACGCCCGCGTCTCGAGCTCGCGCGGCGTCGAGGAGCTCGATTCCGCCGGCGCCGGCGGCCGCTTCGAGCAGGGCGAGCTCGTCCGCGTGGCGGGCGACGACGAGGGTGCCCGACTCGCGCAGCCAGAATCCCGCGTCGCGGGCGAGGCGCAGCCACAGCGGCGCGCGACGCGTCGGCGTACTCGCGGGCGAGGCCGGTCTGCGCGCCGATGCAGAGGTGCCCGAAGTTGCGAACGGTGGCGCCGAGGGCCTCGGGCGCGCGCTCGATGACGACAACGCTCTGCCCGCGGCGCACCGCGGCGTAGGCGGCGCCGAGCCCGACGATTCCCGCGCCGACGACGGCGACGTCGAATCCACGATTCATCGGAAGACCTTCCTCATCCACATCGCGATCCCCTCGATCACGAGCACCGTCACGAGGATCATCAGCACGATCGCGGTGACCATGCCGTAGTTCGCGCCCTGGCTCGCGTTGAGCAGGTAGTAGCCCACCCCCCGCCGCCGACGATGCCGAGGATCGTCGCCGCGCGGATGTTCGTGTCGAGCAGGTAGAAGGTGTGGCCGACGAGCGCCTGGGCGCCCTGCGGCACGGTGGCGCCGCCGTACACCTGGAGCCGCGTCGCGCCGGTGGCGAAGAGGGCGCGCTCGGGCCCGCGGTCGACTTCCTCGAACGAGTCGGCGATGAGCTTGCCGAGCAGGCCCACGCCGCCGACCGCGAGCGCGATCGTGCCGGCCTGCATGCCGAGGCCCGGTGATCACGATGAGCACGATCGCGAGGATGATCTCGGGGATGCCGCGGATGCCGACGAGGGCGAAGCGCGCGGCGCCGCGGATGCCGCCGTTGGGGGCGACGTTGCGTGCGGCGAACGAGCCGAGCAGGAGCGAGGCGCCGAGGGCGAGCAGGGTGGCGGCGAGCGCGATGGCGATCGTCTCGCGCAGGGCCTCGAACATCACCTCGGCGCCGTAGACGCCGAAGGTCGGCGGCCAGAACTGCACGGCCACGGCGGGGATCTTCGCCCAGAAGGTCAGGAAGTCGCCCCAGTTGATCTGGCACACCCAGACGCCTGCGATCACGATGGCCGCCGCGAGCCAGCCGGCGGCGACGTTGCGCACGCGCTCCGACGTCCACGGCCGGCGCAGCGCCGTCTGCGGCGACCGCGCCCACCCGGCGGCCGGGCGCGGGGCGGGACGCCGGGCCGCGGCATCCTGCTCGCGCACGAGCCGCCGGCCGACGAGCCGATCCGCCCACGAGCCGCGGTCGCCGACCCGCCCGAGCATCGCCGCGCGCACGGCGCTCGAGACGATCTCCATCACGACGCACAGCACGAAGATGACGAGCGCGATGCCGAGACCGAGGCCGTAGTTCAGCGACTTGAACGCGTACGACATCTCGAGGCCGAGGCCCGCCACGCCCACGTAGCCGAGCACCACCGACCCGCGCAGGTTGATGTCGTTGCGGTGCAGCACCGTGGCGACCCACGACGGGAGCACCTGCGGCAGGATGCCGCCGAAGAACTCCTGCATGCGGGTGCCGCCCGCGGCGCGGATGGCGAGGCGCGGTCCCTCGTCGATCTGCTCGATCGCGTCGGCGAACATCTTGGAGATCATGCCGATCGAGTGGATGCCGATCGCGAGGATGCCGGGAAGCGCGCCGAGCGAGAACATCAGCACGAACACCATGGCGAGCACGACGTCGGGGACCGCCCGCGCGAGCACGCCGGCGAAGCGGGCTGCGGCGCGCCAGCCGTTGCCGGGCGTGGTGTTGGATGCGGCGAGGTAGGCGATCGGCACCGACAGCGCCGCGGCCAGCAGGGTGCCGGTGAGCACGAGTCCCAGCGTCAGGGCGATGAGCCAGGCGAGCTCGGCGGGCTCGGGGAACGACAGCGCGCCGACGCGGGCGAAGAAGCGCTCCGCGTTGCCCCAGCTGGCGATCATGTCGGGGATCGAGATCTGCACCTCGCCCAGGGCCGCGACGGAGAGTGCGAGGAGGGCGAGCAGCGTCAGCCCGGCGGCGATGCGCTCGGGCGAGACGCGTCGCTTCGGCGCCCGCTCGAGCGAGGGAGGGCGAGGGCTGCACGAGGCGCGGCCGGTCGACGGTGGTGGTCATCGCGCCGGCTCCGCGGCGGCCTCGAGGAGCAGCTCGTCCTGCACGGCGCGCAGTTCGGCCGTGCTGGTCGCGACCCGCCCGTAGATCTCCATGACCTGCGTCTTGGACAGGTCGCGGGTCGGCAGGTCGAGGACGACCTGGCCGTGGCGGAGGCCGACGATCCGGTCGGCCCACGAGATCGCGAGGTCGACCTGGTGCAGGCTGCACACCACGGTGAGCCCCTCGTCGGCGGCGATCTCGCGGATCAGCGCCATCACCTGGTCGCTCGACTCGGGGTCGAGCGAGGCGACGGGCTCGTCGGCGAGGAGGACGCTCGGATTCTGCATGAGGGCGCGGGCGATCGCCACGCGCTGCTGCTGGCCGCCCGACAGGGTGTCGGCGCGCTGGTAGGCGCGATCGAGCAGCCCGACGCGGTCGAGGTGTCCGAGGGCGGCGAGCCGGCGCGCCTTCGAGTACGACCACAGCCCGAGCCGCGGGCCGCGCACGCCGGCCAGCGACCCGGTGAGCACGTTCTCGAGCACCGTCAGCGACGGCACGAGCTCGAACTGCTGGAAGATGAAGCCGACGCTCGAGCGCAGGGTGCGCAGGCGCCGGCCGGAGAGGCGCGGCACGTCCTCGCCGAGCACCTCGACGGAACCGGAGGTCGGAACCTCCAGCCCGTCGAGGTGCCGCAGCAGGGTGGACTTGCCGGAGCCCGAGAGACCGAGCAGCACGACGATCTCGCCGCGGTCCACGGTGAGCGAGACGCCGTCGAGGGCGGTGGTGGCGCCGAAGCGCTTGACGACGCCGTCCAGTCGGACGACCGTCTCGGATGCGGTGGTGTTCATGTCTGCTCGGTCCTCGTCCGTGCGGTTCTGATCAGCGGGTGAAGGTCAGCCCTGGCACTGGGTGGCGTCGGTCTTCTCGCAGATGTCGCGGATCAGGTCGTAGTACGCGTCGTCGACCGGCTTGGTCTCGAAGAAGACGCTCCGGAACCCGTCCGAGTCGGCGCTGTCGACGCCGCTGGCGATGATGTCGTCGATCGTGACCTCGGCGAGGATGTCGACCAGCTGGTCCTTCACGTCGTCCGGCAGCGTGTTGGAGTACACCAGCGGCGCACCGGGCACCATGGTCTCCTCGATGACGCGCACCTTGTCGGACTTCTCGACCTCGCTGTCCTCCGCGAAGCCCGCCTCGCACTCGACGCCCTCACCGGTCTTCTGCACGCTCACGTCGTGCTTGCCCGCGAACACCGGCGTGACGTCGGTCTCGGGATCGATGCCCTCCTCGAGGAGGTTGTACGACGGGAACAGGTAGCCCGACGTCGACGACGGGTCGACGAAGCAGACCTTCTTGCCGGCGAAGTCGGCGAGGGACTCGATGTCGCTGGCCGTCGGCACGATCGCCTGCGAGAAGTACCCGGGCTCCTGGCCCTCTTCGGTGACGATGGACGAGATCGGGGTGAGCTCGGCGCCGTTGTTGGTGGCCGTCACGTAGGTGAAGCCCGAGAACGAGGCGACGTCGATCTTGCCGGCGATGGCCGCTTCGATGAGCGCGGCGTAGTCGGTGGACTCGTGGTACTCCACGGTCTTGCCGGTCTCCTGCGCGATGTAGTCCATGAGCGGCTGGTAGTTGGTCTCGGTGTCGGCCGAGTCGGGCACGACCCCGAAGACGAGGGTCTCGGCGTCGACCGCGTAGCCGGCGGTCGTGGCGGTGTCTTCTTCAGTGGTGGCACCGGCGGTGCCGGAGCACGCGGACAGACCGAGAGCGAGGAGTGCGGCGCCGGCGAGTGCGATCGACGCGTTCTTTGCACGGAGGTTCATGACAGCCTTTCGGGTGAGGGGAGGGATGAAGAACCTCCAGAACTCTCGCACCCCGGCAATCAAGAAATGTACCTACGTAGTCATTGTTCAAAGGTTGTTCACCTAACTCGACGCCAGAAGAACACTCGGTGCCGCGCCCGCCTCGGAACCAGCGACCCTGAGTAGTATTCCCATGTGGCAGACACGGTATACAAGCTGATCGCGGACGACCTGCGCGGACTCATCGTCAGCGGGCGGCTCGCGCCCGGCGACGATGTGCCGACCGAGGCCGAGCTGGCACAGCGCTGGAACACCTCGCGCGGCCCGATCCGCAACGCTCTCGCCACACTGCGCCACGAGGGGCTCATCGAGACCACCCGCGGGCGACCGGCTCGCGTCACCGCACGCAAGGCGCACCAGGCCGTCGACGTCTCGATCCCCTTCACACGGTGGGCGCGCGACATCGGCGCGGTTCCCGGTGCGCGCACGCAGGAGGTGAGCCTTCGGCGAGCGGATGCCGAGAAGGCGGCGCTCCTCGGCATCGCCGAGGGCGACCTCGTCGTCGACGTGCTGCGCCTGCGACTGCTCGACGGCCGCCTGACCATGCTCGAGCGCCTCACCTACATCGAGCCCGTCGGGCGGGTGCTGTTCGGCGTCGACCTCGACACCGTGTCGATCACCGAGTACCTCGAGGAGCACGGCACGGGCTCGGCCGATGTGGACCACGAGATCGATGCGATCGCGGCGGACGAGACCGACAGCCGCCTGCTCGAGGTGCCGCTCGGATCGCCCGTCCTGCGCCTGCGCCGCGTCACGCGGGATGCCGCCGGACGCACGTTCGAGGCATCCGACGACCGCTACCTGAGCGACGTGGTGCGGTTCACGGTGTCGGCCTCCGGTCGCTCGCGCCAGGGCGACGCGTACGTGCGCCCGCTCGGCAGCGCCTGACCCGCCTCACACCGCGAGCAGCGCGATCCCGGCGACCACCACCGCCGACGCGACCAGGCGCGCACCCGGGCGCGCCTCGCGCAGCACGAACGCGCCGAACAGGCTGACCAGCACCACGCTCACCTCTCGCATCGGGGCGACGATGGACACCGGCGCGATCGTGACGGCCGCGAGCACCAGGATGTACGACAGCGGAGACAGGATGCCGAACACCAGCAGTCGCCGCCAGTCTCGTCGCAGCGTCCGCAGGCCCTCGGGAAGACGTCGGCCGAGCAGCGCGGTGAAGACGGGGACCTCGAGGGCGGTGCAGCCGACCATGAACGCGACCGGCGAGATGCTCCACGTGCGCAGCGCCTGGGCGTCCCACAGCGTGTAGGCGGCGATCGCCGCACCGGTGAGGAGCCCGAACACGATGGCGGGATCGAACCGTCCGGCGTGCGTCGAGCTGCCGCGATCGATGAAGCCGATGCCGATCACGCCCACGATGATCGCGGCGACGCCGACGAGCGCGATCGGCGAGGGACGTTCGCCGAGCACCGCGACCGCGATCACCACGGTGATCAGCGGACCGCTCCCCCGCGCCGTCGCGTAGACGGTGGAGAGGTTGCCGACGGCGTAGCCCCGCTGCAGCACGAGCATGTACGCCACGTGCAGCGCGGCCGACACGGCCACGCCGATCGCGAACCCCTGCAGTTCGCCGGCGCCGATCCCTCCGGTCAGCGGCACCACCGGCAGCCAGAGCACGCGTGCTCGCGACCGATCCGGCCCACAGGAACGGCAGTCCGGAGCGGCTGGCTCCGTGCGCGATCACGTTCCACGACGCGTGAGCGACCGCGGCGGCGAGGACGAGCAGGATGGCGAGAGTGGACACGCGGGACCCTTCCGCTCGCCGCGGGCGCGACGAACCGGGTCCTCCGGGCTTTTGTCCTGTCAGATGACGACCTGCCGCGCGGGCGGCAGATCGTGGCGCCGCTCGGACCAGGCGAGCCGAGACTCCGGAACCCTAGGCGCTATCACGATCACCGTAGCAGGCCACCGGCAGGTATCCACCGCGGCGGCGGGGAGGTGCGAGGCACGTCGACGCCTCGCGCGCTGTACTCCCCCGTGTTCGACGATCCCCGACGGCCGGTCAACACCACGCGCTTCGCCTACCTGAACGCGGCGGCCCGCGAGTTCTGGCGCGACTACGACCAGATCACCCATGACTCCGCCGCGATGCTGCGGATGGAGGCCGGCCGCAACGCGCATGACCGCGACCTCATCCAGTTGGTCGGAGAGCTGTCGACGCAGAGCGAGCTGTTCCGCGAGCGGTGGGCGTCGCGCGACGTGAAGTTCCATCGCAGCGGCCTGAAGCGCCTGCACCATCCGGTCGTCGGCGACCTCGACCTGAACTACGAGTCCATGGACCTGCCAGCGAACCGGGGCTCGTGCTGAACGTCTACACCGCGCCGATGAACTCGTCATCGGCGGACGCCCTCAAGCTGCTGGCGTAGTGGGCGGCCACGCAAGCCGCCGAGTTCGCCGCCCGCGACGCGACAGCAGCGGGGACGGATGCCGCAGCCGCGACGGCGCGCTGACCTCCGGCATCCGTTCACGCGCTCTTCAGACACGCGGTCTTCAGAGACACACCATCGCCATGCCGCCGTCGTCGTAGCGGTTGCCGGCCACGACCGCGGCGAGCGCGTCCAGCGAGGCGACGTCGTCCGCCGACAGCGGCACGGCGGCCGCCGCGGCGTTCTCGTCGACGAGCTCGCGCTGGCGGGTACCTGGGATCGGGACGACGAACGGATGCCGCGACAGCAGCCACGCGAGGGCCACCTGGCCGGGGGTCGCTCAGCGTACGGCAGCGACGTCGCGAACGACGTCGACGATCGCCTGGTTGGCGCGCAGGTTCTCGGCCTGGAAGAGGGGCACGAGGAAGAGGATCTCGTCGGGGCCGAATGTCGACTCGGCCGAGACGGTGCGGGTCAGGAAGCCCTTGCGCAGCGGGCTGAACGGCACGAACGCGATGCCGAGCTCGACGCACGTGGGCAGCACCTCGGGCTCGGGATCGCGGGTCCACAGCGAGTACTCGCTCTGCACAGCCGTCACCGGGAACACCGCATGGGCGCGCCGGATCGTTCGAGGCCCCCGCTTCGGAGAGCGAGAAGTGCTTCACCTTACCCGGAAGCGACGAGTTCTCGACGGTGCGCAGCGACGTCCTCGATCGGCACGTCGGGGTCGACGCGGTGCTGGTAGAAGAGGTCGATGGCTTCGACGCCGAAGCCGCTGCAGCGACGCGTCGGCCACGCGGCGGATCTGCTACGGGTCGCGAGTCGGTGCGCTGCATGCTGCCGTCGACGATGTTCCACGCGAACTTGGTGGCGACGACGACCTGTTCGCGGATCGGGGCGATCGCCTCGCCCACGAGCACCTCGTTGTCGTACGGCCCGTACACCTCGGCGGTGTCGATGAACGTGACGCCGTGCTCGACCGCGTAGCGGAGCACGGCGATCATGTCGTCGCGGTCGCCGGGGTTGGGGCCGTAGCTCATCGACATCCCCATCGCGCCGATGCCGATCGCCGAGACCTCGAGACCCTGGCCGAGCTTCCTGGGGACCTCGACGCACGTGGGGGCCCGGCCGTCCGGCCGGGCCCCCACGTCGCGGCTCAGGCAGCCGCGTTGATCGCCTCGAACAGGTTCTTGAACGAGGTGAGCGCGCTCTGCGACGGGTTCGCCGCCGTGCGCTCGGCCTCACCGGCCTGGATCACGGCGCCCACCGTGGAGTCGGCCGTGCCGTCCCCGTCGGTGTCGACCGGATCGCTCAGCGCGATGGACCCGTCGGCGACGTTGAGCCACAGCGACAGCAGATGCGCGTCGAACTGGTTCTCCGCGTTCTTCGTCTGCTTCGGCCACAGCGCCGACACCGCCTGCGGGATGGTCGTCAGCGGCACCTTCTCGTCGAACACGGCGCTCAGCACCCGCACGACCGAGAGCAGGCACAGCTTCTCGTCGACCGTGTGCAGCGCGCTGCGCTTGTCGCGGTAGTCGGTCTGCCACACGCCCAGCGTTCCGGCATCGGTGCTGGTGCCGAGGATCACGACCTGGACATCGTCGGATGCCGAGCCCCCGTCGTCGTCCGACACCTCGACGCCGGTCGTCGCAGCGCACGCGATCGCGTACGTGTGCGGCGCGGCATCCGTCACGTCCCGAGGCTGGATGCTCGGACTCGGGTCGCCGTCGACTGCCGGCGGGTTCACCAGGCTCGTGTGACTGGCGGTCGCGCCGTCACCGTAGTCCCAGGCGAACACGAGGTCGTCGCTGCCCGGGTCGGTGCCCCGCGCCTCGAACGCCACCGGGTCGCCGGCGGTGCCGAACACGATGTCCTGCCCGTTCCACGACGTCGTCGGCGGTCCGGTGATCTCGGCCGTCGGGGCGACGTTGGCCACCGTCGCGGTGCCCGTGTCGGACCCCGCGCCGCCGTCGTTGTCGGTGACGGTGAGCGTGACCGGGAACGAGCCGTCGTCGCCGTAGACGTGCGTCGCCTCGACCGACGTGCCGGTCACGGTGGCGGCCGTGACGGTGCCGTCGCCCCAATCGACGCTGGCCGTGTGCGTGTCGTTCACACCCGGGTCGGCGAAGTGCGCGGCGAGCGTCACGACGTCGTTCTCGTCCGCTGCGGTGACCGTGTCGACCACGACCGCCGGAGCGACGTTGTCGACGTGCAGCGAGAACGAGGTCTCTCCCGTCTCACCCCTGTCGTCCGTCGCGGTGATGGTCACCGTCAGGTCGGCGGGGCCGTCCGGGGGCGTGTACGACCACGACCACGTCGAACCCGAGGGCGTCACCGTGCCGATGCTCGCAGTGAGCGCGGTGATGGTGCCGTCGGCATCCGTCGCCGTTCCGGTGTTCGTCGCCTGCGATCCCTCGTCGACCATGACCGCCGCCGCGTCCGCGGTGACCACGGGTGCCGCGTTCGCCGACTGCAGCGCGCCGAGCAGATCCAGGCGCGGCGTCGTGTTCGTCGTCGTGCCGGCCGCGTTCGTCGTGTACGTGATCGGCACGCCGGTCGACGTGATGTCGGCCAGCAGGTTCGCGATCGGTCGCGACGGGTAGGCCGACCGCAGCACGGCCAGCGCGCCGGCGACGAACGGCGTCGACATGGACGTGCCGCTCTTGCTGCCGTACACGTCGTCGTCGATCGAGGAGTCGATCGACGAGCCCGGGGCCATGACATCGAGGAGCGGACCGCGGTTGCCCGAGTTCGTCGTCGTGTCGTCGTCGTTCGTGCGGCCGACGGTGAACGCCGTCGAGATGCAGCCGGGCGCGCCCACCGCGTTGAGGAACGAGTTGTTCCCCGAGGCGATGACCGTCGCGATGCCGGCAGCGAGGTTGCTGTCGATCGCGGCCTTGCGGCTGTCGCCGTCGCAGGCGGACGAGTTGTTGCCGCCCCCGAGGCTCATGTTGCTCGCCACGACGTTCCATGCCGGGTTCGCTGCCGCCTGGCCTCGCACCCAGTCGAGTCCCTGGATCTGGTCCGAGACGTACGACAGCACGCAGGGTGCCGGGTTGGGTGCGCAGTCGCTCGCGACGTTGACCCGCGTGAACACCTGCACCGCGATGATCTGCGCGTCGGGTGCGACACCGTTGCCCGGAGGCGAACCCCCGGCGTCGTCGGCCGAGCTGCCGGCCGCGATGCCCGCGACGTGCGTGCCGTGGTCGCAGATGTTGCCGCCGCCGTTCACACAGGTCGCGTTGTTGTCGCTGTCGATGTCGGCGGAGGTGTCCTCGGTGGTGCCGTCGGGGCAGAGGCTCGCCTCGTCGGCGTCGCCGTCATCATCGTCGGGGTCCGAGAAGCAGTGCTGGGCGACGATGCGCGACCCGAAGAACGGGTGGTCGGCGTCGATTCCGGAGTCGAGGATCGCGACGGTGGCACCGGCGCCGGTGAAGCCGAGCGCCTGGACGTCGTCGCCGTTCACGACCGCCAGCGTGTTGGCGAGCGCGGGCGGATCGGCGAAATCCTCCACCACGCCGACGACGTGCGGATTATGGCGCAGTCCCTTCAGTGCCGGCTCCGGCACCTCCATGATCACGTACGGCATCGTCGCCGTCTTCTTCACATCGGTCGCTCCCCCGGCGACTCCTCGCACGACCTGATCCGCCGACGCCTTGTGGTCGAGCTGGACGATCACACGCACCCGGTCCGGCGGGGCGGCGTTCGCAGGTGGCGCGAGCGCCAGCACACCGAGCGTCACCGCACACGCAGCGAGTATCGAGACGATCCTGGACCTCATGATGGTTCCCCCCATCAGTCGGCGCACGCCGTTCCGGGCGCACGCCCGGTGGTACCTCCACCACCGCCAAGGAGGGCATGGCGATCCGGGTGATACCCGGGGAAGTCGGCGGGCGGTACTCGCCGGCGATACGGCGCGACCGGCGCCGGGGTCGGTTCAGCGGAAGTCGGCGAGCGCGCGATGCACCGACGCGACGGCGCTGGAGCCCTCGCCGACCGCCGCGGCGACGCGCTTCATCGAGCCGCGGCGCACGTCACCGGCCGCGAAGATCCGCGGCACGGACGTCTCGAACGGCAGCGGCTCCCTGCCGAGTCCCTGCCAGCGCTGGAGCGACTGGACCGACACATCCGTGCCGGTGCGCAGGAACCCGTCGGCGTCGCGGTCGAGATCGGCGAGCCAGGACGTGGCGGGCTCGGCGCCGATGAAGCAGAAGAGCCCGCGCGCCGCGACATCCCCGACGGGATCGATGCTCACGCGCTCGAGCGCGGATCCGCCGCCGAGACCCACGACGCGCGAGCCGGTGTGGACGTCGATGCGCGGGTCTTCGAGCAGGCGGTCCACGAGGTACGACGACATCCGGCTGCCGAGGTCGGAGCCGCGCACCACCAGGTGCACGGGGCATCCGTTCGCCGCCAGATACAGCGACGCCTGGCCGGCCGAGTTGGCGCCGCCGACGACCACGACCGGCGACTCCAGCACCTGGCGGAGCTCGAGCGGCGTCGCGGCGTAGAAGATGCCGGCGCCCTCGAACTCGTTCCACCGCTCCAGATCGAGGGTGCGGTACGCGGCGCCGGAGGTGACGATCACGGTGCGCGTGCGGATGAGGCGCCCATCGGTGAGGGCGATGTCGATGTCGTCGCCGACCGGGCGCAGGTCGACGGCCTCGCAGGGCGCATAGACGCGGACGCCGAACTTCAGCGCCTGAAGCGAGGCCTGGCCGATCAGATCGCCGCCGCTGACGCCGAACGGGAATCCCAGGAAGTTCTCGATCCTCGACGTCGCCGCCGCCTGCCCGCCGGGGGCCACGGCATCCAGCAGCACCGTGTCGAGACCTTCGGACGCGCCGTAGATCGCCGCGGCCAGCCCGGCCGGCCCGCCGCCTACGACGACGAGGTCCACGACCTCGTCGGCGCGCGCCTGATAGCTCAGCCCCAGGCGCTCGGCGACCCTGCCGGGCGTCGCACGCGCCATCGGCTCGCCCTGGATGAACGCGACGGGGAGGTCGTCGAGGGTGATCCCGTGCTCGCCGAGCACGCCGAGGTCGCCCGGGGCGAGCTCGACCGCCGTGTGGACGAGGTCGAGCCGCTCCGCGAATCGCCGAAGGGTGAGGAAGTCGCGTGACGACGCGGGGACCCGACGAGCTTGAGGGTGAGCGCGGCCGGTCCGCGACGGAGCATCTCGCGGCGGGCCCACAGCGCATGCAGGACGATGTCGCAGAGCTCATCGTCCTCGGCCATCAGCAGCCGCAGGCGCGCCCGGCTGACGCGCAGCATCCGGCCGGCGCGCGACGCGCGAGCCGACAGGAACGCCCCCTGCCCGTTGAGCAGCCCCAGCTCGCCGACGAAGCTGCGCGGACCCATCGTGCCGACCACCGTCTCGTCGACCCAGCCGAACGCGACACGGACGATCTCGACCTCTCCGGTGTCGACCAGGATCAGGTCGTAGTCGAGATCGCCGGCGCGGAAGAGGTACTCGCCCTCCGCGACGTCCTGCGGCTCGCCGAACGCGATCAGCCGCTGCCACTGCGCGTCCGACAGCGCCGGCTTCATCATGCGTTCGATCTCACGCTGCTTGGCGGGTGAGATCTCGTGCGCGCTCATCGGTGGATCAGCTCCCGCCAGTCGGCAGGCAGCCTGCGCGCCGGACCGGGCGACGGCTGCGTGGCCGGTCGCGAGACCGGCGGCGCGAGGTCGGGCCCGTCCACGTAGTCCCCGGCGACGTAATCCCAGAACCAGCTCTCGCCCGGCTCGAAGCTGCGAACGTAGCGGTGGCCGCTCGGCGTGGAAGTGCGCCGTCGCGTGCTGCGCCGGCGAGGTGTCGCAGCATCCCACGTGTCCGCACACGGCACACCGCCGCAGGTGCACCCACCAGCCCCCGACGGCGTCGCAGTCGCCGCAGCCCTCGCCCGAGGGCGGCACGGTGGGGTCGATCTCATCCAGGCTCATCCGCCTGCCTCTCGTCCGGCGCGTTCCAACGGTGCGATGCTAACGCGCCCGCGGGGCGCGCGGCCGAGATCCGCGATTCCGCGCGCGCCGGGGAACGCCGGGTTCAGTCGAACGCGGCCGCCGTATCGCGCGGGTAGGCGCCGCCGGCGAGCTTCACGAGCCGCGCGTGGGCGTACTCGCAGACCAGCGCGTGGCGGTAGACCATCCGCGGCACGTCGACGTTCGAATCCATCCAGAGGCTCATGCCGGCGAGCTTCCAGTGCCGGAACGTCTCGTCGTCGCACACCAGCGCGAGGATCTCGAGGAACGAGTCGTCGAACCGGATGGAGTGCACCGCGCGGCGGTACTCCTCGACGGTCAGCGCCATCGAGAACGGGATGTTCATGAAGCACAGTGCGGTCTGGATGTCGAGATTGAGCAGGCGGCGGCGCCGCCGTTCCGCGTCCGAGCGGCGGAACGTCGAGCTGCGCGAAGTCAAGGTGCTCCGGCGGGGTCAGCGGGATGCCGTCCAGCGCGATGAGCACGTCGTAGACGTTGACGTCGTGCTCCACCACCGCCGAGTCCCCCAGTCCCGCCAGCGTCTCGGGCCGCAGCGTCACCGGCTCGATGTCGGCCGAGGTGTTCCGGATGATGAAGTTGACGAGATTCGTCTCGATGACGAAATGCCGGATGAGGAGCTCCACGGCATCCGGCGACACGAACCTGCGGAGGAACCAGACGCAGAGCGTGTCCATGGTTCGCAGCGGCATCCAGCGGAAGGGCAGCACGCGCTTGACGATCGAGACGAGCGCGACGAGGACGCGGGAGAGCACGCGCGCGACGGGATAGAGCCAGCGGCGTGACAGGCGCCGCTGGTCGTCGATGATCTGCCGCACCAGCGCGCGGTCGAGCGGCACGGACGGATCGGCGTAGATCGCCTCCCACATGCTGGGGTCGGATCGCACGAACTCCGGCACGTCAGCGATCCAGTTCCTCGAGCTGCAGCGCGTAGAGCCGGGCGACGACCTGCGCGCAGCGGACGATCTCGTCGGCCGCACGGTCGTCGATCGCACCCGAGGTCAGGATGGCCTCGAGATTTCCGGTGTGCTCGGCGTCGGCATCCTGGTGATAGCGCATGAAGTGCACCTGGTTGTCGGCGAGCCCCAGCACCTCCTGGAAGCGGGCCGCCCACCCGGCCGCGCGCTTCGCGCCGAGCCCTTCGATGATGAACATCGCCCCCAGCAGCCCGACGGGATTCGGCCGGGCGGCGTAGTGGAACATGTACCCCGAGAGCGCCTCCGAGCCGACGTTCTTGCGTCCGGCGCGCAGCTCGTCGAGAGAGCCGCCGATGGCGACGTAGTCGCGCTCGATCATGAGGTAGTCGCGGTGCTCCTCCTCGGCATGGCGGATCGCGGCGGAGCGCAGCTCGAAGTGGTCGATGTCGAAGCTGGCGGCCGCGCGAGAGATCCACGGCGATCCGTCGACCACCTGCTGTCGCAGATTGAAGAGCAGCCGCCGGTAGTCGTCGAGGGTCACCGTCCCTTCGGCGAGCCGCGCGAGGAGCGGGACGCGGTCGAGGCGCTCCTCGAGCTCGACCCAGACGTCGGCGAGCCGTTCGAACAGCGTCTCGGCGCCCGCAGGCGTCGCCGGGGTGGCCGCGGTCGTGGTGGTGCTCATGTCGATGCTCCTTGCTGATCCGGTGGGGCGACCACGGTGAGGTGGGCGAAGGCGAACGAGAATCGTCCCGACTCGGGCACCGCGAGCAGCACCGTCTCGCCGGGTGCGAATCGACCGGTGCGCCACGCCTCTTCGAGGGCGATGAAGATGCTCGCGGATCCGGTGTTGCCGCGGGTCTCCAGATTCGAGAACCAGCGGTCGGTGTCGAGCGTGGGGATGCGGCGGCGCAGCGCCTCGAACGCGACGTCGCGGAACATGTTGGTGCTGTAGTGGCAGATGACGTGGTCGAGGTGCCGCACGTCGACGAGCCCGATGTCGACGAGCTCCTCGAACTGCCGGATGCCGGCATCCGCCAGGTCATCGAGCATCCCCACGTCCTGACGCAGCAGGAACATCCCGGCCGCCTCGGCGTCGGCGATGCCGACGTCCTGCCAGGTGCCGCCCACGACTGGCTCGGGGCCGACCATCCCGGCGCGCATGCACACGTCGTACTCGTGGGCCAGGGAGACGTGCCGCACCCAGTCGACCCGCAGCGAGGGCTTGTCGGGGTGCGGCTGGAACTCCACGATGACGGCGCCGGCGCCGTCCGACAGCATCCATCGCAGGAAGTGGGAGTCCATGCCGGCGCGGATGCCGTCGTAGCGCCGCTGCCGGAGGCTCCGGCTCGGCAGCTCCGAGCCGACGACGGCGGCGCGCGGATGGTCACCGAGGCGGATCTTGCTGACGGCGGCATCGAGCGCCGCCAGGCTCGACGCGCACACGCCCGACGCCGACAGCAGCTGCATCGGTCCGCCGCCGAGGCGTCCGTGCACCATCGAGGCGAATCCGGGCACGAGGACGTCGCCCATCGTCGTCGCGCACGCCAGCATGCGGAGGTCGGTCGCGTCGATCCCGCGATCGTCGAGCGCGGCACGGAGGGCCTTGACGGCGAGCTCCTCATTCAGCTCGGTCGGCTCACCGTGCTCATCGAGCGCATAGTGCCGCTGACGGATGCCGTTGGCCTCCAGGATGCGGCGGCGGATGCGCGCCGTGACGGGGTCGTCGCCACCGAGCCGGGCCACGATGCCGTCGTTGTCGACGGGCGGACCTGGCAGATAGCTGCCGAAGCCGGTGAGGTAGGCCGTCGCCGTTGCGCCCATGGTGATGACACTAGGGCCACGACCCCTCCGCCCCGTTTCCTTTCTCCGATCAGAATTACCGAGTATCTCTCATTATTGAGTACACTCTGTTACTTCGGGGCGGACCGCGTCGCCCCGCTGACGAAGAGGAGCACGACAGAGATATGAAGGCGTTCGCCGTTTCTGCATACAAGGGTCCGCTCGAGCAGATCGAGGTGCCCGAGCCGCGCGTCGGGCGCTCCGACGTGCTCGTGCGCGTGCGCGCCGCCGGGGTCAACGTCCTCGATGAGAAGATCCGGCTCGGCGAGTTCCGGCAGATCCTGCCGCACGCGTTCCCGCTCATCCTCGGCCACGATGTCGCGGGAACGGTGGTCCGGGTCGGCGCAGACGTGCGGGGCACTCAAGCCCGGCGACACGGTCTACGGGCGCCCGGACGACGATCGGATCGGCACGTTCGCCGAGCGCATCGCGGTGAACGAAGCCGACCTCGCGATCGCCCCGGCCTCGGTCGACATCGAGGCGGCGGCGTCGCTGCCGCTGGTCGCGCTGACGGCATGGCAGGCGCTGGTGGAGCGCGGCCGACTGCAACCCGGCCAGAAGGTGCTGATCCACGGCGGCGCCGGCGGGGTCGGGTCCATCGCGATCCAGCTCGCCAAGCACCTGGGCGCGACGGTCGCCACCACCGCCGGCAAGGCGAACACACCGTTCGTGCGCGATCTGGGCGCGGACATCGTCATCGACTACCGCTCCGAGGACTTCGCGCAGCAGCTCAGCGGCTTCGACCTCGTGCTGGACGGTGTCGGCGGTGAGAACCTGGAGAGGTCGCTGCGCATCCTTGAAGCCCGGCGGCCGAGCCATCGGCATCGCGGGCCCGCCCGACCCGAAGTTCGCCCGGGAGGCCGGCCTCAACCCGCTCGTGCGGCTCGCGATCCGCGGCCTCAGCCGCAAGGTGAGAAGGCAGGCGCGAAAGCTCGGCGTCAGCTACGAGTTCCTGTTCATGCGGGCCTCCGGTGAGCAGCTGCGCGACATCGCCCGACTGGTCGACGACGGCGTGCTGCGGCCCGTGGTGGGCCGCGTGCTTCCCTTCGATCAGACCGCCGAGGCGCTGCGTCTCGTCGCCGCCGGCGGCTCACGTGGGAAGACGGTCGTGCGGATGCCGTAGCCGCCGGATCGGTCAGCCGGCGAGCTGCTCCCCGAGCCAGGTTCGCGCCCGCGACACGATGTCGCGGGCGAGGACGCTGTCGGCCGCCCACGCCTCGAAGCCATGGGGCGCGCCCGAGACGACCTCGAGGGTGGTGTCCACCCCCGCCGATTCGAGCCGCTGGGCATAGGCGAGGTCTTCGTCGTGGAACAGCTCGATGTCCGAGGTGTACATCCAGGTGGGCGGAAGACCGCTCAGGTCGTCTCGCCGCGCAGCGGCCGCGTACGGCGGGAGCGTGGCACTCCCGATGGCGCTGCCCAGGTACGACGACCACCCGACCAGGTTCGAGCGGTTGCTCCACACGAAGTGATCGACACCATCCAGTGCACGGTCGACAGCGGTGCGGTCGTCGAGCATGGGGCAGAACAGCCACTGTGCGGCGATGGTGCCGCCCTCGTCGTGCACGCGCTGCACGAGGCTCGCCGCCAGTCCGCCGCCCGCGCTCTGCCCGCCGATCGCGATCCGGCCGGCATCCAGTCCCAGCTCGTCCAGATGGCGCTGCATCCAGAGCCATGCCGCGTGGGCGTCGTCGATCGCGGCGGGAAACGGATGCCGGGGGGCCAGGCGGTAGTCGACCGAGACGATCGTCACCCCGGTCTGCCGCGCGGTCTCCCCGCAGAGCACGTCGTCCATGGCCGCAGCGCCCAGGACGAGACCGCCGCCGTGGATCCACAGCAGGCCGGCGCCCGAAGGATGTCGGGGACGTAGACACGGAGCTTCAGCCCGCGCTCGCGCACGATGCGTCGCTCCACCCCGTCGACGCGCTTGCCGGGCATGATCGCCGACCCGAGACCCACGAGCGTGAGCATGACGGGGTTCTCGAGGTTGAGCTTCGGCGCCTTGAGGGTGGCGGCGCGCAGCTCTGGGTCGACGATCAAGATGTCCACACGGTCTCCTTCGGTACGGGTAGAGAAATAGGATACGCACCGTATCGCATTTCGCCCGCATCGCCCACCTCCCCGGATAGGGTCGAACCATGGCGGAGAAGCGCGGGCCCAAGCGCAGCGAGACGGCGCGCGCGGCGATCCTCCGCGCCGCCGTCGACGAATTGTCGGCGAAGGGGTACGAGTCGCTCTCGATCGAGGGCATCGCCGCGGTGGCCGGGGTCGGCAAGCGCACCATCTACCGCTGGTGGCCATCCAAGGGCGCGATCCTCGCCGAGTGCCTGCTCGAGGGGCTCATCCCGTCACCCGCGTACCCGCCCGCGGATTCCGGCGATGTGCGCGCCGACGTGTCCCAGTGGCTGGCCGAGGCGATGGCCATCATCGACGCCCCGGAGAACCGCGCGATGTTCACCGGGCTGGTCGGCGCTTCCTGCGACAACCCCGACGTCGCCCGGGCACTCACCGAACGGGTGGGCTCGGCATCCGCTCTCGCCCACCGCCTCACCGTCGGCCGGGATGCCGGACAGCTGCCCGCGGATCAGCCCATCGAGCCACTGGTCTCGGCGCTGATCGGCACGCTCATCGTGCGGATCCTCAGCCCGGCGGCGGCGGCTCCGGACGCGGCCGCGGAGGTCGTCCGCGCTCTCCTCCCCCGGCCGGTGGTCGAGGCATCCTGATCCCGTCCACACGGGCCCGCGGCATCCGTCACCCTGCCCGCCGTGGCCACAGCAGCGACGCCACGCCGGCCACGAGCGCCACAGCCGCGGCGAACCAGTAGCCCGACGCGAAGGCGGCGAAGCCGGGAGCCACGAGGGCCGCTGCCGCCACGCTCGACACGGCGGACACCCCCGCGGCGGCGCCGAACTCGTGGAAGGTGCTCAGCGCGCCGGAGGCGACACCGGCTTCGGCCGGTTCCACCGCGGAGAACATGCCGGCCGAGGCCGCGACGAACACCGCTCCCACGCCGAGCCCCGCCACGCTCGTGCCGACGATCAGCACGGTCATGGAGAAGATCCCCGCCGCGGCCGCGAGTCCCGCGGCGGTGATGAGAAGGCCCGTCACCGAGACGGCTCGCACTCCCCACCGCGGGATGATGCGGCCTCCGAGCGTGGCTCCGAGGATGGTGCCGGCGGCGACAGGCAGGAACGACAGCCCGGTCTCCAGCGCGGTGAACCCGTGGAGATGCTGGAGCGAGAACGAGCCGAGGAAGAAGACCGAGATCATCAGCGCGGCCGCGACGAAGATCAGCCCCAGCCCCCGCAGCACCGGCCCTCGCCGGAGCATCGCCGGTTCGATGAGCGGGGCCGCGGCGGTGCGGATGCGCCACGCGAAGAGCCCGTACCCGACGAGCGCGGCGCAGATCGCGATCAGCGTGGACGCACTCAGCCAGCCGTCGTCGCCGGCGACGGCGAGTCCGTACACCGCGGCGCCCGTCGCCGCCGTCACCAGCGCCGCGCCGACCACGTCGAGGCGCCCGCCCGATCCCGGGAGCGCATCGGACCGATCTCATCAGACCGATCAGCAGCAGGATGCCGACGGGCACGTTGACGAAGAACACCCACGGCCAGCCCGGCCCGGCGGTCAGCAGGCCACCGAGCAGCACGCCGATCGCGGCGCCCGCGCCGCCGAGCGCCGACCACACGCCGAGGGCTCGGGTCAGCTCCGCACCCGTGAACGTGCGCGCGATCACCGACAGCGCTGCGGGCGACATGGCAGCCGCACCCACGCCCTGGACCGCGCGGGCGAGCAGCAGCATCTCGCCGCTGCCCGCCAGTCCGGCGAGCAGCGAGGCGGCGACGAACACCGTCAGGCCCGCCAGCACCACGCGCCGCGGGCCCAGGATGTCGGCAGCCTTGCCGCCGAGCAGCATCAAGCCGCCGAAGACCAGGGCGTAGATGCTCGCGACCCACGCGACGGTCGTCCGGTCCAGCCCGAGATCTGCCTGCATATCGGGCAGCGCGACAGCGACGACCGTGACGTCGACGATCAGCATCAGCTGCGCCACGCCCAGCAGGGCGAGGATGCGCCAACGGGACGGATCGGCGGCGGGGAGGGCCTTCGCGGCGGCAGGATCTGAGGTGTGCACGACGACGACCTTTCGCAAGACGACGAACGAAGGCGCCGGCAGCAACAGGGCGCCGTATCGCCGGCGGACACGTTCGAGGGCGCGTCGCGCGACCCGCAGGCGCTGAAGGACACGATCGCGCGCACGCCGGGGACGCTCGACGAGGGCATCCGCTCGCTGCCCGCCACGCGCCCGTTCCTCAGCCGCCTGGCCGGGATCTCCGACGAGGTGCAGGGGACGGCGCTGGAGCTGCGCCGCAGCCTGCCGGCGTTCAACCGCGCGCTCGCCGCGGGCACGCCCGTCCTGCGCCGCACGCCGGAGTTCACCGAGAAGCTCGAGGGGACGCTGCGCGCCGTGCGCGACCTCGCCCGCTCGCCGACGACCGACCAGACCCTGGCCGGGCTGACGTCGACGATGAACACGCTCAACCCGACGCTGCGCTACTACGGCCCGCACGTCACCGTCTGCAACTACTTCACGTACATGTGGACGAACCTGTCCGACCACCTCAGCGAGGAGGACACGACGGGCACGGCGCAGCGCATCCAGGTCAAGCAGGTGCCGCTGGCGCAGCAGAACTCGCTCGCATCCTTCGGGGCGGTGCGCCACGCCACCGGCCCGCCGACGGACCCGGTCTCGCACGCCGTCTTCGGCGACGTCGTGAACCTGCACCAGTCCGACTACCCGCGGGCGGTCGACGAGAACGGCGACGCCGACTGCGAGGGCGGCCAGCGCGGCTACCTGAACGAGGACCAGGTCGTCCAGAACCACCGCACGCCCGGCAACCAGGGCACGACGTACAGCGGGCGCGCCCGCGTCCCCGCGGGCCAGTCCTTCTCCGCCGAGCCGACCGGCCTCGCGCCCTCGGTGCTGCCATGAACCGCGGCCGCGGACCCACCCCGTTCGCCGTCGGCGCCGTCCTGCTCGCGCTCGCCGCTGCTCGTGACGTACCTCGTCGTTCGCCAAGGACGTCCCGCTCGATCAACGAGCCGTACGAGATCAAGGCCGCGTTCCGCGACTCGGCCGGCATCAAGCCGAGCTCGCCGGTGCGGATCGCGGGCGTCGAGGTCGGCGAGGTGCGCAAGGTCGAGCACACGCGCCCGGGCGCGCAGTCGGCGACGCTCACGCTCGCGATCACGCGACAAGGGCCGGCCGGTGCGCGCGGACGCCAGCGCGAAGATCCGGCCGCGGATCTTCCTGGAGGGCAACTTCTTCGTCGACCTCGCGCCGGGCTCGGCGGGCGCGCAGGAGCTCGACGAGGGCGCGACGATCCCCGCCTCGCGCACGACGACGCCGGTGCAGTTCGACCAGGTGCTCAGCGCGCTGAAGTCCGACACCCGCAACGACCTGCGCCAGGTCTTCACCGAGGTCGGCACCGCGCAGGACGCGGGCGGCGCGCAGGCGTTCAACGACTCCCTGCGCTACCAGCCGGCCGCCTACAAGTTCACGGCGGTCGTCTCGAAGGCGCTGCTCGGCCTAGCAGCCCGGCGACCTCGGCGACTGGGTCCGCGACCAGGGCGTCGTGTCCGCCGCGATCGACGCCGATCCCGCGCGCCTGCGCGCGCTCGTCTCGGACTTCAACGCGACGGCGGGAGCGCTCGCCGACCGCGAGGCCGCGCTCACGACGGCCGTCGGCGAGCTGCCGCGCACGCTGCGCGCCGCCCCGCCGACGCTCGACGCGCTGAACGACGCGTTCCCGGACATCCGCCGCTTCGCGCAGGGCGCGCGGCCGGGCATCCGCTCGCTCGGCCCGACGGTCGACGCCACGCTGCCGCTCGTCAAGCAGCTGCGCGGCCTCGTCTCCGAGCCGGAGCTGCGCGGGCTCGCGCGCAAGCTGCGCAGCGCGACGCCGCCGCTGGCGCGCGTGGCGAAGACGGCGCCCGTCGGTGCTGTCGCAGCTGCGCCTGCTGTCGAGCTGCGCGAACGAGGTGCTCGTGCCGTTCGGCAACGACACGATCGAGGACAAGGCGTTCCCCGCCACCGGACCGGTCTACCAGGATCTCGCGAAGTTCCTGCCGGGCCTCGCCGGCGAGAGCCGCTCGTTCGACGCCAACGGGCCGTGGTTCAAGGTCCTCGGCAGCGGCGGCGCGGAGACGCTGAACCTCGGCAACGGGGTCTTCGGCTCGGCCGTCGAGCCGATCGTCGGCATCAACCCGCCGCCCGTCCGCACGCGCCCGCCGCTGCGGCCCGACGTGCCGTGCGAGACCCAGCAGCAGCCCGACCTGCGGTCCATCCCGCGCGGCCCGCCCGCGACGATCGGCGCGGCGAGCGGCGCGGCGGCGCGCGAGGACAAGGCGCAGGCCACGGCCGTCGCGCTCCTGCGCCGCCAGGTCACGCGCCAGCGGTCGGACACGAAGGTCTCGTCGCGCACGGCGACGCTCGCGGACATCCGCGGCCTCGCGAAGCGCAACGGCCTCGTCCAAGCAGCTCGAGCGCGTGCTGGCAGCGGAGCGGCGGATGACCCGCACGATCCGCAAGAACCTCGGCCCGTTCGCCGCGATCCTGCTGCTGATCGCGCTCGCGGCCGTGATCGGCGCCTACATCCTCGACCAGGAGCGCTTCCGCTTCCCGCTCGCCGAGTCCAAGCCGTTTCGCGTGAACGTCGAGTTCGACAACGCCCAGGCCGTGACGCCCGGCCAGGGCCAGACGGCGCAGGTCGCCGGCGTGCGGATCGGCGACATCGCCGAGGTGAGGCTGCGCAACGGCCGCGCGATCGTCGGCCTGGACATCGAGCCGCGCTACGCCGACCTCATCCGCCGCGACGCCCGCGCGCAGCTGCGCCCGCGCACCGGCCTGAAGGACATGTACGTGCAGATCTTCCCCGGCCGGGAGGGGCCGCCGGTCAAGGAGGGCTTCACGATCGCGCAGTCGCGCTCGCTGACCGACGTCGACCTCGACGAGATCCTGTCCGAGCTCGACGCGCGCACGCGCGACTACGTCACGCTGCTGGCCAACGGCGCCGGCGAGGGGCTGCGCGAGCCGCGGCGACGACCTCGCGCGCGTGCTCGAGCGCTTCGAGCCGACGATCCGCGACCTGTCGCGCGTCAACCACGCGGTCGCGCGAGGAGCGCGTCGCGCTGCGCCGGCTCGTCACCTCGCTCGCGCAGATCAACCGCACGCTCGCGCGCAAGCCCGAGGACCTCACGCGCCTCGTGCGCACCGCCCAGTCGACGCTCGGCGCGATCGCCTCCGAGGACGACGCGCTGCGCGACGCGACCGGCGAGCTCGCCCCGACGCTCCAGCAGGCGACGACGACGCTGCGCGCCGTGCAGCCGTTCGCCGAGCAGCTCGGGCCGACGACGCGCGCGCTGCTGCCGGCCGTGCGGGAGCTCGAGAACGTCAACGCCGCGGTCAGCCCGTTCGCCCGCGAGGCGACGCCGATCGTGCGCGACAAGATCCGGCCGTTCACCCGCCGCGCGCAGCCGCTCGCGCGCGACCTCGCGCCCGGCGGCGCGCGGCCTCGCGCGCACGTTCCCCGAGCTCGACCGCGACCTGAAGGTCCTCAACGACCTCGGCAACATGCTCGGCCACAACCCGGGCGGCCGCGAGGATCCCGGCAAGGCCGGCCGCGAGGAGGGCTACCTCTTCTGGCTCGCCTGGTCCTCGCACCAGGGCGCCAACCTCCAGAGCATCGACGACGCCAACGGCCCGATGCGCCCGTTCTTCTTGACGGCGACCTGCAAGACGTTCACGAGCCTCGTCAACGACCAGCCGCAGCTCGAGTTCGCGCTCGGGCTCTCGCCGCTGCTGGCGACCGTCTGCAACAACCCGACGACGACCTCGCTCAGCGTGACGAAGTCGCTCGCGCGGCTCGGGGTGAAGCGATGAACACCTCCGCGCCGACGCCCGGCCGCATCCTCGTCATCGCCGCGTTCTCGCTGTCGTGCTTCGGCCTGCTGCTGTTCTTCTGGCTGGCGTTCGGCGGCCCGATCCCGCTCAAGCCGCAGGGCTACCGCGTGCAGGTCGCCTTCACCGATGCGGCGACGCTCGCCGACCAGGCCGACGTGCGCGTCGCGGGCGTGACGATCGGCCGCGTCGTCCGCAAGGAGCTCGACGGCGCCGGCAACAGGACGCTCACGACGATCGAGCTCGAGAGCCGCTACGCGCCGCTGCGCTCCGATGCGCGCGCGATCCTGCGCCAGAAGACGCTGCTCGGCGAGACGTACGTCGAGCTGACGACCGGCAGCCGCGACGCGCCGGCGCTCGAGGAGGGCGCGCGCCTGGACGACGGGCAGGTCGCCGCGGCCGTCGAGTTCGACGAGCTGCTGCGGATCTTCGACAAGCCGACGCGCACGGCGTTTCGCGAGTGGCAGGCGAGCCTCGCGCAGGCGGGCGCGGGCCGCGGCGAGGACCTCAACGACGCGCTCGGCAGCCTGCCGGTGTTCACGGAGAACGCGCAGAGCGTCGTCGACGTCCTGAACTCGCGGCGCGCCGCGCTGCGCGACCTCGTCGACCACGCCGGCCGGACGTTCGAGGAGATCTCGCGAGGACGAGGCCGCGCTGGCGACGCTCGTCGAGCGCAACGCCGAGCTGTTCGGCGAGCTCGGCGAGCGCCGCGACGCGCTCGCGGACTCGATCCGCATCCTGCCGACGTTCCTCGACGAGACGAAGCTCACGCTCGCGCGGCTGCGGACGTTCTCGCAGAACACCGAGCCGCTCATCCGCGACCTCGATCCCGTGCTCGACGACCTCCAGCCGACGCTCGTCTCGCTGCGCCGCCTGTCGCCGGACCTCGAGAACCTCTTCGACAACATCGACCCGCTGATCGACGCCGGCGACGAGGGCCTGCCGGCGCTGTCGCGCACGCTGCGCGGCCTGGACCCGACGCTCGCCGCGGCCGGGCCGTTCCTGCGCCAGGTCAACCCGTTCCTGCAGTTCCTCGAGCTCAACCAGGCGAAGCTGTCGGACTTCCTCGTCGTGCCGGGCGCCGCGACGGGCGGCGTGCGCGCGACGGTGCCGGGCAGCAAGAGCAACGGCCACGTCCTGCCGCAGATCATCACGCTCGGCGAGCAGTCGATCCCGGCGCTCACGCGCACGCCGGACAACCGCGGCAACGCCTACCACCCGCCGAACGCCAAGCCGGACCCGAACGTGCAGATCCTGCCGAGCTTCGACTGCCGCAACGCGGGCGGCGAGAAGCCGCCGACGAGCACGCCGGGCTGCAAGGTCGAGGCGCCGCTGCCGTTCGGCGGGCTCGGCGGGCAGTACCCGCAGGTGCGCGAGGGCGGGCCGGGCGGCACCCTGCCGTGACCCGCCGCCGTCGATGAAGGCGCGCGTCGGGGTCGTCGGCCACGTCGAGTGGGTCGAGTTCGCGCGCGTGCCGCGCGTCCCGCTCGCGGGCGAGATCGTCCACGCATCCGACGTCTTCTCGGAGGCCGGCGGCGGCGGCGCGGTCGCCGTCGTGCAGCTGCGGCGGCTCGCCGGCGAGGCGGTCTTCCTGACCGCGCTGGGCACGGGCCCCGACGCCGAGCGCGCCGCCTGCGACCTGCGCGAGCGCCACGGCGTGACGGTCCACGCGGGCGTCGCGGCCCGGCCCGCAGCGGCGGACGTTCACGTTCCTCGACGACGCCCACGAGCGCACGATCACCGTGCTCGGCGAGCGGATCGTGCCGCGGCGCGCCGATCCGCTGCCGTGGGAGTCGCTCGCGGAGCTCGACGCGATCTACCTCACGGGCGGCGACGCGGGCGCCGTGCGCGCGGCGCGGGCCGCGCGCGTGCTCGTCGCCACGCCGCGCGCGATGGGCGCGCTGATCGAGGCGGGCGTGCGCCTGGACGTGCTCGTCGGCAGCGACAGCGATCCCGGCGAGGCTACGTCGCGGGGACGCTCGACCCCGAGCCGCGCGTCGTCGTGCGCACGCGCGGCGCCGAGGGCGGCCGGTGGGAGGCGGCCGGCGGACGCCGGCGAGCCGCCGTGGCTCGACGGCCGGCCGGCGGAGCGGAAGCTGGCAGGCCACGCCCCTGCCCGGCCCGAAGGCGGACGCCTACGGCTGCGGCGACTCGTTCGCCGCCGCGCTCGCCTACGGGCTCGGCGCGGGCATGGCGCTCGACGACGCGATCGCGCTCGGCGCGCGCTGCGGCGCCGCCGTGCTGTGCGGTCGCGGGCCGTACGGCGCGATGCTCGGCGAGCTGAGCCGTCGCGGCGACGCGCCCGATTCCTGCAAGCTCGCTGCGCAATCGGCGATGTCACCTTCGCGCTGCGTCTAGGCTGTCCGTCACGGGCAGGGCAGCTCGACGCCCCGCCGCCCGCCCGAGCCTCTCCTTCGTGACCCGCCTCGCCCTCATCGCCGCCGTCGTCCTGGCCACGCTCGCCGCTGCGAGCGTCGGCGCGCTCGCGTGGGCGGGCAGCAGCGCCGCCGACAAGCTCCCCGCCGGCGCCAGCGTCGCGGGCGTCTCGGTCGAGGGCCTCACGCGCGAGCAGGCGCTCGAGCGCACGAGCCGCCGGGTCGGCGCGCTGATCACGCGGCCGGTCCACGTGCAGCTCGGCGCCGTCCGCTACACGATGACCCCCGAGCAGGCGAGCGTCGGCTTCGACCTCGAGGAGGCGATCGACCGCGCGCATGCCGCCGGGCCAGCAGGGCTCGTTCCTGGAGCGCGGCTGGCGCAAGCTGACCGGCGAGAAGGTGGCGTCGGACCTGCAGGTCCCCGTCGCGGTCGACAACGCCGCGGTCGCGCGCGTTCGTCGATCGCATCGCGCGCCGCAACGCGCGCGAGCCGAAGAACGCGGCGCTGGACCTCAAGCTCACGAACGTCGGCGTGAAGGCGGCCGAGCCCGGGCGCCGCCTGGCCGCGCGCGACGCGCTCGTCGCGCGCTTGACGCGGCGGCTGACGAGCCGCACCGACGACCGCACGATCCGCGCGCGGACGATCGAGGTCGCGGCGAAGATCACCGAGGACAAGATCTTCGACGCGCAGCCGGTGGCCGTGACCGTCTCGCGCTCCGAGCGCCGCGCGCGCTTCTTTCGCCGCGGCGCGCTCGCGAAGACCTACACGGTCGCGGTCGGCACCGCGGAGTACCCGACCCCGACCGGCGAGTACGTCGTGCAGACCAAGCAGGTCAACCCCGCCTGGAGCGTGCCGAAGTCCTCGTGGGCGGGCTCGCTCGCCGGCCAGGTGATCCCCGGCGGCGATCCCCGCAACCCGCTCGTCGCGCGCTGGATCGGCTTCAACGGCTCGGTCGGCTTCCACGGCACCGCGAGCTCCGGGTCGCTCGGCAGCGCCGCGTCGCATGGCTGCGTGCGGATGGCCCCGTCCGACGTCATCGACCTCTTCAAGCGCGTCGACGTCGGCACGCCGGTCCTCGTCGCGTAGCCACGACGACCGGCCGGGCGCGCACCGGTAGTTCGCCGCGGGTCCGACCGTGCCGGCTACGGATGGCGCGCGGATGCGCAGATGCTCAGCTTGCGAGCACCATGAACGCACCCTTTCAGACCATCGTCGTCGGGTCCGACGGGCAGCGCGGGCGCGCTGCCGCGGTGCTCGCGCAGGCGATCGCGAGCGCGACCGGCGCGCGGCTCGTGCTCGTCGGCGTCGCGTCGGAGCCATCGCTCCCGCTCGCCGCGGCGCACGCCAGGCGCACGCGGCGCTCGAGCGCGAGCTGCTGCGCATCCGTGACGAGCTTGCACCGGCCGCCGAGACGCTGGTCGAGATGGACGTCTCGGCCGCGCATGCGCTGCGGCGCGTCGCCGACGCCGAGCACGCCGACCTGCTCGTCGTCGGGACGATGCATCGCAGCCGGCTGCAGCGCCTGACATCCGCCGACCGCGCGATGCAGGTGCTGCACGCGCCCCGTGCGCGGTCGCCGTCGCACCCGACCACCTCGCCTACCACCGCGAGCTGCGCCAGATCGGCGTCGGCATCGACGGCACGCCCGAGTCCGAGGCCGCGCTCGGGCTGGCGCTCGAGCTCGCCCGGCGCAGCGGCGCGGGGCTGCACCTGCTCGCCGTCGCCGCGGAGCTCTACCGGCGCCGGCGGATCTCGCCGCCGGCCCGGGCCAGGGCGAGATCTACCGCCAGGTCGTCGACGGACGCCTGGAGGTGGCGCGCGACGCGAACGACGCCGCGTTGCGGCGCTGCCGCGCCGAGGGCGTGCGCGCGCTCGACGACGTGCGCGTCGGCGAGCCCGCCGCCGAGCTCAGCGCGCTCAGCGCCGCATGCGACCTGCTCGTGCTCGGGTTGCGGCTGGGGATCCGTCGGATCGCGCTCGGCGCCACCGCCGAACGCGTCATCCGCGATGCGCAGTGCCCGGTGCTCGTGCCACCGCGCCGCGCGCAGCGACACGGCGAGCGCCCCCGGCGCCGGCGCTCCTCGCTGGCGTCCTGACCCACGCTCGCCGACGCCCACGGGCATCCGTGGCGACTACCGGCGCGCCTCCGCAGAAGACCGCAAACGCGGGTGCGATCTACAGATGTGCGCCGCGGCGACCGGGCGTAGCGTCGGAGCGCCGCTCGCGCAATCCCGCGCCGCTCACGGAGGAGTCCGTCGCATGAACCGCCTGGCTGAGCTGTCGATCCGCCACCCCAGGCGCGTGCTCGCGCTGTGGCTCGCCTTCGCCGCCGCGATGGCGTTCTTCGCGTTCGGTGTCGCCGATCAGCTATCGCCATCCAAGACGGTCATCGCGGGCACGGAGTCCGCCCGCGCGCACGACCTCGCCGAGGAGGAGTTCGGGCCGAGCGTGCTCGTCCCGATCCTGCTGCAGGGACCGGCTGCGCAGGTCGACCGGCAGGGGCGCGGCTGGTCGTGGCGCTGCGCGATCGCGGCGACACGCGAGTCCTGTCGGCATGGGATCCGCAGCAGGCGGAGAGCCTGCGTCCCGAGCCCGGTGCGGCGATGATCGTCGCATCCGTCGCGCGCAGCGAGGAGGAGATGGTCGCCACCGTCCAGGCGCAGATCGAGCGCACGGTGGACGAGACGATCAGCGGCCCGGTCAGCGCCGCGGTCACGGGCCAGCCGTCGATCGACCTCGCGCTGCGCGACGCATCGCTCGACGCCGCCGTGCGCGGCTCGCTGCTCGCGCTGCCGCATGCTGCTCCTGCTGCTGCTCGTCGTGCTGCGCCGGCCGGTCGCCGCGCTCGCCGTGACCGCGTTCGCCGCGCTCGCGGCGCTCGCCGGGATCGGCGTCGTCGCCCTGCTCGCGCGACTCATCGACACCGACCCGATCGCCGTCTCGGCGGGCGCCTGACCGGGCTCGGGCTTGCGGCCGTCTACGGGATGACGATGACCAGCGCTTCGTCGCCCACGACGCCGGCGGCCCGCCGCACGCGCGCGCCGGCAGCACGGCGCTGGCGTCGGCGATCGTGCGCCTCAGCGGCCGCGGCGTCCTCGTCGGCGGCTCGGCGTTCGTCGTCGCCCTGCTCGTCGCGTCGCGCATCGCGCCGTCCGAGGCGCTGACCTCGGTCGGCATCGGCGCCTCGTGTGCGGGCTCGTGAGCCTGGCGTCGCGATCATGGCGATGCCCGCCGCACTCGTCCTGCTCGGCAGCCGCCTCGACGCACTCGTCGTTCTCGCCCCCGCGCGAGGCGCACGCGAGCCCCGACCAGCGCCTCGTGACGCGGCACGCCGTCGTCGCGGGCTTCGTCGCGACGCTCGCGCTCGGCGCGCTCGCGATCCCGGTGCTCGCGCTCGAGACCGGCCCGCCCGACATCGCGCAGACTGCCCGCGGACTCCGACGCGCGCAAGAGCTTCGAGACCGTCGGCGCCGTGATGGGGCCGGGCTGGGCGACGCCGTTCGCGATCGTCGTGGCCGACGCCAACGGCCCGATCACGACGAGCCGCACGCTCTCGCGACTCGCGCGCTTCCAGCAGCGCATCGGCGACGATCCGCGTGTGGCATCGGTCGCCGGGCCCGGCGCGTTCGTCGCGCAGACCGCCGACCTCAAGAAGCTCCCGAAGGCGCTCGAGGACTCCAAGGACCTGCTGACGGGCGGCAAGAAGGACCTCGCCGACCTCGAAGCGGGGCTCGGCGAGGCGGGCGACGGCGCGCTGCAACTCCAGACCGGGCTGATCGACGCCTCCAACGGCGCGCAGCAGCTCTCCAGCGGCGACGCGAACGCGCAGGCCGGCGCAGCGAAGCTCGAGTCGGGGCTCGCGAACGCGCGCGCCGGCTCGAAGAAGATCTCCTCCGGCCTGAGCACGGCGCTCGACCGGCGCCGAGTCGCTGAAGACCGGCGCCGAGCAGGCGCTCGCGGGAGCGACGCTGTGAGCACGAACCTCGGCGCGGTCGCCGATCCGGTGACGTAGTCGGTGCCCAGGCGCGACCTGGCGAAGGGCGTCACGGGGCAGGCACGGCGGTCGGCAGCGCGTCGAAAGCGACGACCGCGGCGACCGCGGCGCTGGATCAGGCGCTCGCGGCGCTGAGCGCGATGGAGGCGGGCAAGACCGACCCGGCGTATCGCGTCTGCGCTCGCTGCGACGAAGGGCGCGCGCTCGGCGGTGGGTGGCACGACCGAGGCGCTGACGGCGGCCACCGCCATCCTCGCGGCCGCGGGGCCGGAGCGACCGCGATGGCCGAGCAGATGGCCACGCTGTCGACGGCGCTCAACGCCTGCACGGCGGCGCCGCGCAGCTGCAGACAGGGATCGCGAAGCTCAGCGCCGGCAACGCCGACCTCGCCGACGGCATCGGGCAGCTCAACAGGGGAAGCGGGGACCTCACCCCGGCCTCGGCCAGCTGACGACCGGCGCTGGCACGCTCGAGAGCGGGCTGGGGCAGCTCGCCGCGGGGTCGGCCGCGCTCGCCGTGGGGCTGTAGGGAGCGGTCGGGCCGACCGGCGAGCTCGCCGGCGGATTGGACACGATGCACGCCGGCGTCTCGAAGTTCAGCGGCAGCCTGCCGTCGCCGAAGGACCTCGAGGAGCTGCAGCGCTCGTCGCCGGGCCTGTTCGACTCGGGCTACTTCGTGCTCGCGGCGATCGCGGGCTCGCCGCCGGCCGCGCGCAACGTGGCGAGCTTCGCGGTGAACGTCGACCGCGGCGGCACGGCGGGCCAGATCGTCGTCGTGTCGAAGACGGCGACGAACACCGACGGCGACGCACGAGCTCTCGCGCGACCTGCAGGCGATGACGAGCGAGTTCGCGCGCGAGGCGCAGCTGACGGCGGCCGTCGGCGGCCCCGGCGCCGACATCAGCGACTACCGCGCCGAGACGGCCTCGCGGATCGCGCCGGCGATCGCGGGCGTCGCGATCGCGGTGGCGCTGCTGCTCATGCTCATGCTGCGCAGCATCCTCATCCCGCTCGTGGCGAGCGGATCGGCGCTGCTCGCGACGGCCGCGACGTTCGGCATGCTGAGCCTGCTGTTCGCCGGCGACGACCCGCTGCTCGGCGGCCCCGGCTACATCGATCCGATGTCGATCATCGCCGTGTTCACGGCGGCTTCGGGCTGTCGGCGGTGTTCGCCGGGATCCTGCTCGACGAGGTGCGACAGGAGTTCGTCGCGTCGGGCGACTGCCCGCCGCCGTCGAGGTCGCGCTGCGGCGCAGCGCCCGCGCGGGCGCGGTGGCCGGGCTCGTGATCGCGATCGTCGCGCTGCCGTTCGCGCTCGCCGACCTGCTGAACCTGCGCCAGTTCGCCGTCGGGCTCGGGGTCATGGCGATCGTCGACGTCGTGCTCATGCGCGCGCTGCAGCTCCCGGCGGCGATCGAGATCATGCGCGCGCCGGCGTGGTGGCCGACGGGCGCGCAACCGCGCGGCGAGCGGCCGCCCAGGTTCCACCGGCGGCCGCTGGCTCGCTGAGGAGCTCCCGTTCGGAGGGGTGGTTCGTCTCAGTCGGTCCAGGGCCGACCAGGACGAACCACCCCCGTCACTCGCGCGAGTCCTCGCCCGCCAGCGCCGACAGGCCGAGCACGATGAAGGCGCCGAGCGCCACGACGCCGATCGCGTGCGGCCAGGCGCTGTCGCCGAGCACGAGGAACGCCGAGCCGAGGACGAAGCACCCGCCCGCGAGGCGCGTCGCCGTGATCTGCGCCGTGAACCCGCTCGTCGGGCCGGGCGCCGGGGCGCCGCGCAGGATCACCGGCTCGGCGCTGAAGCTCCCGCGCAGCACGAGCCGGAACAGCAGGGCGAGCGACGGGAAGAGGATCAGGCCGCCGACGAGGATCGAGATCACGAGCAGCGCCATGACGTTGTCGGGCGCCGCCGCCTCCTGCACCGTGAGTCCCGGCAGCAGGAGCGGGTTCTGCGCGAGCGCCCAGCCGCCGACGACCGCCGCGACGGCGACCGCCGCGCTGATGCGTGCCGCGCCGAGGCTGCGCCGGTAGACGAGCGCGAGCGTCGCGACGCCCGCCAGCAGCGACACGCCGACGCTCAGGACCGCCGGCGTGTCGACGAGGCGGTCGAAGATCCAGCGCGCGTCGGCGCGCACGACGAACGCGCCCGCGACCGCCCCGGCGCCCGCGACGGCGCCGGCGGCCAGCGCGCGCACGCGGAACGCCTCGACCATCTCCTCGTCGCCCTCGCGGCGCGCGTCGGCGGCGAGGTAGACGGCGGCGAGGTACGCGCTCGAGGCCAGCGCGAGCAGGCCGGCCATGATCGACGTCGGGTTCAGCCAGCTCGACCACAGGTCGCCCGCCGCGTTGCCGAGCGGCACGCGCTGGGATGCGATCCCGCCGGCGGCGGCGGCGAGCGCGAACGGCGCGAGCACCGACCCGACCGCGGTCAGCGTGTCGACGGCGCGCACCTCCGCGTCGCCCGCGCTCGCCGAGCGCAGCGCGTAGGCGACGCCGCGCAGCACGATGCCCAGGCCGGCCGCCGTCAGCGCGACCGCGAGCGTCGACGCCATCGACGCGAACGCCTCCGGATAGCCGGTCCACACGACGACGAGCACGAAGATGAGCCAGACGTGGTTGGCCTCCCAGACCGGGCGCCATCGCGTGGTGCGCGTGGTCGCGGATGCGCGCGGCCCGCTCGCCGCGGCCGGCCATGAGCGCCCAGATGCCCGCGCCGAAGTCCGCCCCGGCGAGGATCGCGTACAGCGCGACGCCCTGCAGCGCGAAGAACAGCGGCAGCTCGTGCGAGGTCGAGTCCGAGCACCGTGTCAGCCCACCCGCAGCGCTGTCTCGGGCTCGGCGGCGGTCTTCATCGGCGCCCGCGCGAGGCGCCGCAGGATCCAGAAGACCGCCGACACGAGGCAGGCGTAGAACAGCGCGAGCGTCGCGTAGCCGACGGGGATCCCCTCGGCCGCGGTGATCGCCTCCTCCGTGCGCATGACCTCGTAGACGACCCACGGCTGGCGCCCGACCTCCGTCGTGACCCAGCCGGCGATCAGCGCGACGACCGACGCCGGGCCCGGCGAGCACGAGCAGGCGATGGAACCACGCGCCCGACGGCACCTGCTTGCGCCGCACGCGGCTGAAGAGGTACCACGCGCTCAGCGCCGCGAGGAACGTCCCGATCCCGACCATCGTCTGAAACGCGACCCGCACGACGTTGACCGGCGGCTGGTCGGCCTCGGGCACGGCGTCGAGGCCCTGCACCTCGGCGTTCGGGTCGTGGAACGCCAGCAGCGACAGGCCCTTCGGGATCGGGATCCCGTACTTCACCTCGCCGTCGTCGTACCAGCCGCCGAGCGTCAGCGGCGCGCCGCGCTCGGTGTGGCCGACGCCCTCGAGCGCGGCGAGCTTCGTCGGCTGGGACTTCGCGACCTCGCGCGCCGCCCAGTCGCCGACGACGAGCTGCACCGGCGCGGCGAGCGCCGCGACCGTCAGCGGGATCGTCAGCGCGATCCGCTCGTAGCGGCCCCAGCGCCCGCGCAGCCGCCCGACCGCGTACGCGCCCGCCACGAGGAAGCCCGTGACGATGAACCCCGCGAGGTACATGTGCACGAGCTCGTAGGCGACGTGCGAGTTGCCGAACAGCGCCTCGACGGGATCGATGTCGGTGACCTTGCCGTCGACGAGGGTGAAGCCGCCGGGGTCGTTCATCCACGCGTTGACCGCCAGCACGAACAGCGAGCCGGTCATCCCCGCGAGCACGATCGGAAACCCGCAGAGGAAGTGCGCGCGCGGCGACATGCGGTTCCAGCCGTAGACGTAGATCCCGATGAAGATCGCCTCGACGAAGAACGAGAACCCCTCGAGCGCGAAGCCCAGCCCGAAGACCGCGCCGAACGTGCCCATGAAGCCGGGCCACAGCAGGCCCATCTCGAAGCTCAGGATCGTGCCGGTCACGACGCCGCAGGCGAACAGCGCGACCATGACCTTCGTCCAGCGCATCGCCAGCACGCGGTAGACCTCGTCGCCGGTGCGCAGCCAGAGCCACTCGGCGCGCAGCACCATCGCCGGAAACGCGATCCCGAAGCACACGAGCGGGATGTGGACGGCGAACGACAGCGCCTGCATCTGGCGCGCCTCGAGCAGATAGGCCTGCTGCACGGGGTCGAACATCCCGCGACAGCTTCCACCGCGAGCCCGGCGGGGACCTCGGCCATGTCCGTCTTCGCGGTCTGCGACGGCTCATGGGCCACGGATCGGGGGCGTGCAGCGACGGCGCGCCGCTCGTGCTGACGCGGTGAGCCCGACGCGCGTCAGGCGGGGAGCGCCACGCCGTGGTGCTCGAGCAGCAGCACGCCGAGCTCGCGCGCCTTGAGCGCCGCGTCGCGGTCGCCCTCGTGGGCGGCGACGATCGAGCCCTTCATGAGGATGTGCCACTGCCCGCGAAGCGCTCGGGATCCTCGATGCCGGCCTCGGTCGCGAGCTCGCGGACGAAGGCGCGGATCGTCGCGAGGTGCGTCGACGCAGGCCTGGCGGACGGGGTCGGCGCGATCCTCGAACTCGAGCAGCGACGTGACGAACGCGCAGCCCTCGAAGTCGTCGCGCGCGAACCACTCCGAGAAGATCTCGAAGATCGCCAGCAGCCGGCCGGCGGGCGTCGACGGCGCGGCGCATGACCTCGGCCTGCACCCAGCCGACCGTCCAGCGCTCCTCCCGCAGGGCCAGGAACGCGAGCGCGAGCTCGTTCTTCGAGGCGAAGTTGCGATAGAGCGTCATCTTCGCAACGTCGGCCTCGGCGGTGATCGTGTCGACGCCGATCGCGCTTACGCCGGCGCGACTGAAGAGCTCGTATGCGGCGTCGAGGATGCGCTCGCGGCCGCTGCGCGGACGGTCGAGCGCCTGCGTGCCAGGTGCTGCCATGCGCCGACTATAGGGCGGCCGGAGCGTATGTGCGAGAGCAACAAGGATCTGTCCGCATCGTGCGGTCGAGCGCGCGCGATCTCGCCGTCGCGCTCGGCCCGCCGCACAGGCCCGCAGCTATGCTCCACGGGATGCAGGAGATGGTCATCTACGGCGTCAGCTTCGACATGGTCGGCAAGCAGCCGATCGTGCTGTTGAAGACCGTCGACAGCAACAAGTTCCTCCCGATCTGGATCGGGCATCCCGAGGCTGCCGCGATCCTCATGAAGCTCCAGGGCGCGACGACGCCGCGGCCGATGACGCACGACCTGCTCGTGGACATGCTCGGCGAGCTCGACGTCAAGTGCACGCAGGTCGCGGTGACGGAGCTGCGCGACAACACGTTCTTCGCCTCGATCACGCTCGCCGTCGACGGCAAGGAGATGGAGATCGACTCGCGCCCGTCCGACGCGCTCGCCCTCGCGGTGCGCTCCGGCGCGCCGATCTTCGCCGCCGAGGAGGTCATCGCCGAGTCGGCGATCGAGTTCGAGCACGAGGTCGAGGACACCGAGGAGGTCGTCGAGAAGTTCAAGGACTTCCTCGACCAGGTCTCGCCGGAGGACTTCGCCGGCGACGACGGCTGACGGCGCACGTCGCGCCATCAGCCCGCGCCGCGATCAGCGGGTGACGCGACGTCGGCGTCGCCTTGAGGCGATAGCGAGCCGTTGCCTGCGCATCGTGTCGCGTAGCAGGCGGATATCGCGCTCTACTCGACAGAGGTCGCGATCCGACGGGCTCGCCTATCGCGCGGGTGGCGTCAGCTCGTCGAGGGGTCGGGTGTTGAGAACGTCGCTCTTCGTCGCGCCGCCGCGCCGCGCGGTCGCCACGGCGTACTGCATGTTGTCGAGCCCGCGCGTGGAGTGTGCATCGGTCGAGCAGACGATCTTCACGCCTGCGCGCAACGCCTCGCGCACGTGCTCGCCGCTGAGGTCGAGCCGCAGCGGGAGGCCGTTGACCTCGAGCGCGATGTCGTGCTCGCGCGCGAACGCATAGACGCGCTCGAGGTCCAGCGCGTTCTCCGGGCGGCGGTTGATGTAGCGGCCGGTGGGATGGCTGAGGCAGCGCACGTGCGGGTTTCGCAGCGCTTCGAGGACGCGCCGGGTCATCTCGGCCTTGGGCATGCGCTGGCCGCCGTGGACGCTCGCCTGGACCCAGTCGAGCTCGGCGAGGACGTCGTCGGGCAGGTCCAGGCGGCCGTCGGGGAGGATGTCGCACTCGATTCCGCGCAACACCCGAAACGGCGCGAGGACCTCGTTCGCGGCCGCGACCTCCTCGGACTGGCGGCGGACGTCGTCGGCCGTCAGGCCGCGGACCGCGCCCACGGCGGGGGTGTGGTCGCAGATCGCCAGGTACGCGTAGCCGCGCTCCAGCGCGGCGCGGCCCATCTCCTCGACGCTCGCGCGGCCGTCGGACCAGGAGGTGTGGCATGTGCAGGTCGCCGCGGATGTCGTCGAGCTCGACGAGCGCCGGCGGCTCGCCCGCGCACCGACGGCTTCGCGCAGCTCGGGCGGACACCACGCGAGCCCGAGCTGCGCGTAGAGCGCGTGCTCGTCCGGCGCGTCCGGCAGCGGCTCGAGCGGCGCGAGGTAGGCCGCCGAGCCCGTCGCCCGTGCGAGCGCGGTTCCGAAACGCCGCGGCTCGGCGACGACGAGCTCGACGGGAACGCCCTCGACCGTGACGCCGACCGCGGAGCGCTCGTGCTGCGACACGAGCGCGACGATGTGCGGCAGCGCGGCGAAGCGCGCGAGCGAGCGGGCCGGGGTCGCGCGGCGGCGCAGACCACCGCGAGCTGCTCGCAGGAGTCGCGCCAGCGCCGCACATCGCCCGCGACCTCGCCGCCGAGCACCGCCGCGATGCCGCCGAGCAGCTCGCGGGCGCGGTTGAGCAGCAGGCCCTGGCGGCCGCGCGGCTCGTGCTCGCGCTCGAGCGCCTCCAGCAGCCGCGCCTCGGTCTTCGGCCCGACCCCCGACGCGCTTCGCAGCCTGCCCGCGCGTGCCGCCTCGCGCAGCTGCGCGGCGGTGTGGACATCGAGCGACCGCGCGAGCTCCAGCGAGCGCCGCGCGCTCAGGCCGAGATAGCGCCCGAGCCCGATCAGGTCGGGGGCGAGCTCACGCTCGAGCTCCGCCAGCTCCGCGATCGCGCCGGTCTCGACGAGCTCGCGCAGCCGGGCCTCGATCCCCGCGCCGATGCCGCGCAGCTCGCGCACGCGCCCCGCCCGCACGAGCTCGGCGACCGCGACCGGCGCGCCGCGAATCGTCTCCGCCGCGCGGCTGTACGCCCGCGCCGTGTAGGGATTGGCGTCGCCGAGCTCGAGCAGCGCGGCGAAAGCGGCAAGGCGTTCGGCGATCAGCTCGTTCTCCATCCCAAGTGGAAGTGTGCGCGACACCGGGCCGTCACCCGCAGCGTGGCGATCGGCTTGCGGACGCCGCCCGGTGCGCGACGCTCACGGTCCCGACCAGGAGGCCAGATCATGTCCAGCGCAGAGGCCGGGACGCCGTCGCTGCAGGCGCTGCTCGACGCGTTCAATGCCCACGACGTCGACGCGATCATGTCGTTCTTCACCGATGACTGCGTCTTCGACACGCCGCGCGGGCCCGCGCCGGGCGGCCGCCGACTGGTCGGCAAGCAGCAGGTCCGGCAAGGGAGTTCAAGCGCGCTTCGACGGGATCCCGGACATCGTGTACGGCGACGACCGCCACTGGACGTGCGGCGATCGCGGCGTGTCCGAGTGGACGATCCGCGGAACCACGGCGACCGGCGATCGGATCGAGGTGCGCGGCTGCGACCTGTTCGAGTTCACCGGCGCCAAGATCAGCCGCAAGGACTCGTTCTGGAAGATCGTCGACTGAGAGGCCGCGGCCGGCTACTCGCGGTCCTGGCGCCCGGGGCGCCGGCGCTCCTGCGCGTCGTCGCGCCGGCGGCGCTCGGGCGCCGGCAGGTGCAGGACGTTCGCGAGCTCCTCGTCGAGCGCGGCGGGCACGGGTCGGGCAGCTGCACGATCTCGTGGCTGCCGGTCAGCGTGCCGTAGAGCTCGATCTGCTCGCGCACGACCTCGCCGATGCGGCGCACGCCCTCGCGGATGTCGGCCTCGCCGACGCCCGAGAAGTTCAGCCGCATGCAGCTGCCGCCGCGGCCGTCCATGAACGCCGCGCGGCCCGGCACGAACGCGACGTGCTGGTCGAGCGCGCGCGCGAGGAGGTCCGTCGTGTCGATGTAGTCGGGCAGCGTCGCCCAGATGAACAGGCCGCCCTGCGGATGCGTCCAGCGGCACTCGCGGACCGAAGCACTCGGCGAGCGAGTCGAGCATGACGTCGCGCCGGCGGCGGTAGATCTCCTTCAGCGAGTGCACGTAGTCCTGCCAGCGGCCGCTCGCGAAGTACGCGGCGACGAAGAACTGCGTCAGCGACGACGAGCACAGGTCGGCCGCCTGCTTGCCGACGTTCATCTTCTCGAGCACCGGCCGCGGGCCGACGCTCCAGCCCAGCCGCACGCCCGGCGACAGGATCTTCGAGAACATGCCCGAGGTAGATGACGAAGTTCGCCGCCGTCCAGCGAGTAGAGCGTCGGCAGCGGGTCGCCCTCGTAGCGCAGCAGGCCGTAGGGGTTGTCCTCGAGCACGAGCAGCTCGCGCCGGTGGATGATCTCGACGAGGCGCCTGCGGCGCTCGCAGCGACATCGTCGTCCCCGACGGGTTCTGGAACGTCGGCACGACGTAGATGAACTTCGGCCGCCGGCCGTCGGCGTCGAGGCGCGTCGAGCGTCTCCTCGAGCAGGTCGATGTCCATGCCGTCGTCGTCGCCCGCGATCTGGATGACGTCGGCCTGGTAGGAGGAGAACGTCGGCACGGCGCCGGGGTACGTCGGCGCCTCGGCGATGATGACGTCGCCGGGGTCGATGAGCGTCTTGCAGACGAGGTCGATGACCTGCTGGCCGCCGGTCGTGACGAGCACCTCGTCGGGGTCGATGTGCGTGCCCTCCTCGGCCATGACCTCGGCGATGCAGCGCTTGAGCACGGCGAGGCCCTCGGTCGGGCCGTACTGCAGCGAGCGCGCGCACGAGTCGACGGCGACGCGGCTCATGATCGCGGCGAAGGACTCGGCGGGAAACGACGCGGTGTCCGGCAGGCCGCCGGCGAGCGAGATGATGTCCTTGCGCTCGGTCAGCGCCATGAGGTCGCGCATGGCCGACGAGCGCATGACCTTCGTGCGCTCGGCGAACAGCCCGGCGTAGCGCTCGAGGTCACGCGGAGGGCGGCGCGCGCGGTGTCACCGAGACGGTGTTCGCCAGGGGCTTGCGCGTCCCTGTCGTCTATCGTCATGCCGCCCCACGCTACCGGACTGCTTGCGACTGCTGATCGACATTCTCCAGGGCGCCGGTCTGGCCGGCGCCGCGGGCATCCGCCCGTTTCTGCCCGCGCTCGTGGCGGGCGCGCTGGCGACGGCCGACGTCGGCATCGACTACGAGGGCACGCCGTTTGCGTTCCTCGAGCAGCCCGGCTGGCTGCTGGCGGTCGTGATCGCGCTGATCGCCGCCGTGCTCGCGCAGCGGCGCGGCGTGCCGGAGAAGGTGCTCGACTCGTCGCTGTCGGGCATCGGGATCGGGCTCGGCGCGCTGCTGTGCGCCGGCACGCTCGCCGACCACGACTTCGTCTGGTGGCCCGGCATCATCGGCGGCGCGCTGTGCGCCGCGCTCGCCGGCGCGGCCACGCATGTCGCTCGTCACCCGCACCCGCGCCCGCCTGGACGCCGAGGCGCGCGCCGCGCTGCCGGTCTACCTCGAGGGCACGGCGGTCCTGCTGGCCACGCTCGCCGTGCTCGTCGCCCCGATCTCCGCCGTCGCGCTCGGCTTCTTCGCCTTCCTGCTGCGCGGCGGTCGCCGCCGCGAGGGCGAGAAGTACGCGGGCCTGCGCATCCTGCGGTAGTGAGCCTATCCGCCGAAGCTCGTCCTGACGGTCATCGACGGGATGAAGCCGACGATGCTCGAGCGCGCGATCAAGTCGGGCAGCGCGCCGGCGCTGAAGGCGATCCGCGACCGCGGCACGTACGTGCCCGACTGCGTCGCCGCGTTTCCGTCCGTCACGCCCGTGTGCGCCGGCACGATCGCGACCGGCCGCCTGCAGGACGAGCACCGGATCCCGTCGATGAACTGGTACTCGCGGGAGGAGGAGCGCTACGTCGAGTACGGCTCCTCGTTTCAGGCGTCGCGCAAGTTCGGCCTCACCGCCCAGCTCGTCGACACGATCTTCAACATGAACGAGCACCACCTGTCGTCCGCCGACGCCGACGATCTTCGAGACGCTCGACGACGCCGGCGTGCGCACCGCCTGCACGTCGTACCTCATCTTCCGCGGGCGCCACGAGCACGAGGTGTCGCGCGACTTCGCGCTGACGCGGGTCGCGTCGCAGCTCTTTCAGAAGCGCACCGTGATGGGGCCCGAGGAGCTCTTCTACGCCGACATCTTCGCCAGCCGCAAGACGGGCTGCTGGTCGCGGATGGGGATCCCGGGCATGCGCGACCAGCACGCCGGCTGCGTCGGCAGCTACCTCGTCGAGAACGACCTCTTCGACTTCCTGCTGCTGTCGCTGCCCGACAACGACGCGCACTCGCACAAGCACGGGCCGCACGCGCAGATCGCCTCGATCGCGCGCGCCGACGCCGAGCTGTGGCGGCTCATGGAGGCCGGCGGCGGCGCGGAGGCGTTCCTCGACGAGCACGCGATGATCGTCATGGCCGACCACTCGCACTCGCACATCGAGCGCGTCATCGACTTCACGGGCCCGTTCTCGGACTGGAAGGTGCTGCAGCCGTCCGGCGCGAACGCGCGCTCGGCGGAGCTCGCGCTGTGCCCCGCGCAGCGCTCGGCGATGGTCTACCTGCTGCTCGACTCGCGTGCGGGCGCGCTGCCGCGGATCATCGCGACGGCGCAGGCGATCGAGGGCGTCGACCTCGTCATGTGGCGCGGCGAGGACGGCGCGGGCGCGGATCGCCGGCGAGCGCGGCGAGCTGTCGTTCGCGCCGGGCGACGGACGTCGCCGACGAGCGCGGCCGGCGCTGGGACGTCGACGGCGAGCTCGACACGCTGCTGGCGAGCGTCGAGGACGGCGTGCTCGCTCTGCGAGCACTACCCCGACGCGCTGCGGCGCGTGTGGGCGGCGCTGACCTGCGCGACCTCGGGCGACGTGCTGCTGTCGGCCGAGCCCGCCTACGAGTTCCCCGACTGGGGCAACCGCGCGCACGTCCGCGGCGGCAGCCACGGCTCGCTGCACCGCGTCGACTCGCTCGGCGCGCTGCTGTTCTGCGGCGTCGACTGCCCGCCCGAGCGCGCGGCGGGGCCGTGGTCGCTGGGCGACATCGCGCCGCTGGTGCTCGGCCACTTCGGCGCCGCCGGTGGGTAGCCTGTTCGGCCATGACCGACGAGGCGTTCGCGGTGCCTGTCGCTGAGCGCGCCGCCGCTCGGCGCAAGCGCACGCGCGTGCGAGCCGCGCTGCGCAAGCCCGCGAACTGGCTGCAGCTCGTCCGCTTCGGGACCGTCGGCGCGAGCGGCTACGTCGTCAACCTCGCGGTCTTCACCGTCGCCGTGCACGGCGCGGGCTTCGCGTACTACGTCGCCGCGACGCTCGCCTTCATCGTCGCGCTCACGAACAACTTCTTCTGGAACCGCGTGTGGACGTTCCGCGCCCACGACGGGCACGCGGGCTTCCAGGCGGCGCGCTTCGTCGTCGTGTCGCTCGTGGCGTTCGCCTTCAACCTCCTCGTGCTGTTCGTGCTCGTCGAGTTCGCGGGCATGGCGAAGGTGCCGGCGCAGGCGATCGCGATCGCCGCGGCGACGCCGATGAACTTCCTCGGCAACAAGCTCTGGAGCTTCAAGACGTGACGCGCGCGGCGTGCTGCGCCGCGTTCGCGACGGTCCTGCTGGCCACCACGCCGGCCCTGGCGCAGGAGCGCGCCACGCGGCGGCGGCGCGCTGTCCGCGCTGCCCGGCAGCCCGGTGCGCTCGGACGACCTCGTGCGCCCGCCGCGCGAGGACGTCGCGCCGCCGGGACGCAACCTCTCGGCGCGCGCAGGTCGGCAGGATCGCCGACCGCCTCGACGCTCGTGCGCGGCGAGCGCCGGCGCTACCCCGGCGCGACGCGCGAGGTCTACCAGAAGGGGCCGAGCCGCTGGCAGGTGTCGTACTTCGCGAAGGTCCCGGTCGGCGAGCCGCGCAAGGAGATCGCGCAGATCCTGATCGACGACCGCGGCGGCGGGGTGCTCGAGGCCTACAAGGACTACAAGGTCGCGTGGACGATGGCGCGCGGCTACGACGGGCGCGTTCGGGCGCGTCGTGAACTCGCCGATCGTCTGGATCCCGCTCGCGGTGCTGTTCGTCGTCGCCGTTCCTGAGCCCGCGCCGCCCGCGGCGGCATGCTGCACCTCGACCTGCTCGTGCTGAGCGCGTTCTCGGTCTCGCTCGCGTGCTTCAACGCGGCCGCGATCTCCTGGTCGGTGCCGCTCGTCTACCCGCTGCTGCTCTACCTCCTGGGCCGGATGCTGTGGGTCGGGCTGCGCCATCGCGACGTGCGCGAGCTCGAGCGCCGGCCGCTCGAGCTGCTCGTGCCCGTGAGCTGGCTGGCGATCGCGGTCGTCTTCCTGCTCGGCTTCCGCGTCGCGCTGAACGTCACGCGCTCGAACGTCATCGACGTCGGCTACGCGGGCGTCATCGGCGCCGACCGCTTCGTCGACGGGCGCGCGCTGTACGGCGCGTTCCCGCAGCGACAACCAGAACGGCGACACGTACGGGCCGGCCGTCTACGCGGCGTACGTGCCGTTCGAGCAGGCGCTGCCGTGGAGCGGGCGCTGGGACGACCTGCCCGCCGCGCACGCCGCGGCGATCGGCTTCGACCTGCTCGCCTGCCTGCTGTGCTTCCTCGTCGGGCGGCGCGTGCGCGGGCCGGACCTCGGCGTCGTGCTCGCGTACTGCTGGGTGACGTTCCCGTTCACGCTCTACGCGTCGATGACGAACTCCAACGACGCGCTCGTCGCGGCGCTCGTGCTCGCGGCGCTGTGGGCGGCGGCGTCGGCCGGTCGCGGCGCGGCGCGCTGCTCGCGCTGGCGGGGCTGACGAAGTTCGCGCCGCTCGTGCTCGCGCCGGTGTTCGCGACGTTCCCGGCGGCGCGCCCGCGCTCGCTCGCGCTGTTCGCGGTCGGCTTCGGCGTCGCCGTCGCGCTCGCGTTCGTGCCGGTCCTCGCGAACAACAGCCTGCGGAGCTTCTGGGACGCGTCGATCGCCTTCCAGGCGCAGCGCGGCTCGCCGTTCTCGGTCTGGGGGCTCTACGAGGGCGAGTGGATCGACCGTGGTCCAGCGCTTCGTGCAGGTGCTGGCCGTCGCCGGCGCCGTGACGCTCGCGGTCGTGCCGCGGCGGCGCGACCTCGTCGGGCTCGCCGCGCTGAGCGCCGCGATCCTCATCGCGCTGCAGCTCGGCGTGACGCACTGGTTCTATCTCTACATCCCGTGGTTCTTCCCGCTCGTGATGATCGCGCTGCTCGGCCGCTTCGGCCCGCCCGTGCCGCGTCCCGCTGCGCGGATGAGCGAGCCTTCGAGCGCACGCGCTCGCACGCGGCCGCGCGCCGTCCTCGCCGTCCTGTGGGCGGTCGCGACGACGGTCGGCCCGTTCTCCGACACGACCGTCAACGACCTCTTCGTCTACCGCTCCTACGCCGACCTGCTCGTCGCCGGGCAGCTGCCGTACCTCGACTTCGGCTTCGAGTACCCGCCGCTGGCGGCGCTGCCGCTGTGGCTGGCCGGGCTCGCCGGGGACCGGCGAGCCGGCGTACGAGGTGAGCTTCGGCGTGCTCATGGCGGGCTGCGCGCTCGCCGGCCAGCAGCTCGCCGCGCGGCTGGCCGGCGGCGGGCGCGAGGCGATCGTCGTCGCATGGCTGCTCGCGCTCACGCCGATCGTCATCGGCGCGTCGCTGCGCACGCACTTCGACGCGCTGCCGATCGCGATCGCGACCGGCGCGCTGCTCGCCTTCGCGCGCGAGCGCCCCGAGCTCGGCTTCGCGCTGCTCGGCGTCGGCACGATGACGAAGCTCTTCCCCGGCCTGCTCGCGATCGTCGCGTTCGCCTGGCTGTATGCGGGCCGCGGCGAGCGCCGCGCCGCGCTGCGCGGCGGCGCGATCTTCGTCGCGGTCGTGCTCGCGATCTCGCTGCCGTTCGCCGGCAGCGGCTACGTCGACTCGTTTCGCTTCCACATGGAGCGCCCGGTGCAGATCGAGTCGACGCCGGCGACGGTCCTGTTCGCGCTCGGCGGCTCGGACGTCACGGGCACGAACCTGCGCCCGGACCGCTTCAAGTCCAACGGCCTCGACGGCGGCCACGCCGAGACCGTCGAGCGGCTGTTCTTCGTCGCGCTCGTGATGGCGCTCACGTGGATCGTCATCCTCGCGGCGCGCGGCGCGCGACGCGCGCCACCTCGTGCTGGCCGGCTTCGCGGCGCTGCTGGCGTTCGTGACGCTCGGCAAGGTCTTCTCGCCGCAGTACGTCATCTGGCTCGCCCCGTTCGCCGCGCTCGCGTGGGTCTGGGGCCGGCGCGCCGTCGCGCTGCTCGTCGCTCGCGGCGATCGTGCTGACGCACGTCGAGTTCCCGAGCCGCTACTTCGACCTCATCAACGCAGCAGCACGACGTCATCTGGATCGTCGCCGCGCGCAACGTCCTGCTGCTCGCGGCGCTCACGCTGCTGGCAGCAGGACTTGCTCGATCGCGTCCGCGCGCATCGGCTGCGAGCAGCGGATGACGACGCCCATGAGCCACGGGTCCTCGTCGGCGGTCTCGTAGCGCTCGCTCATGTGCGTCACGAAGCCGCGGATCGACTGCTCCTTGACGACGCCGATGACGCCGCCGCGCGGGCCGGTCATGCCGACGTCGGTGATGTAGGCGGTGCCGCCCGGCAGCACGCGGGCGTCGGCGGTCGGGACGTGCGTGTGGGTGCCGACGACGGCCGTGACGCGGCCGTCGAGGTGCCAGCCGAGCGCGACCTTCTCGCTCGTCGCCTCGGCGTGGAAGTCGACGAGCACGTGGTCGACGCGGCCGCGCAGCTCGCCGAGCGCCGCGTCGATCGACGTGAACGCGGGATGCCCGGCGCGGATGAAGAGGTTGCCGCTGAGGTTCACGACGCCGAGCCGCACGCCGTCGCGCTCGACGACGCAGAGGCCGTGGCCCGGCTGGTTGCGCAGGTAGTTGTACGGGCCGCAGGATCGCCGTCGCGGCTGTCGAGGTACGGGTAGATCTCGCGCCGGTGGTAGGCGTGGTTGCCGAGCGTGATGACGTCGACGCCCGCCGCGAACAGCTCGTCGGCGATCTTCGGCGTGATCCCGAGGCCGCCCGCGGCGTTCTCGCCGTTGACGACGACGAACGTCGGCGCGTGGCGCTCGCGCAGCGCGGGAAGCAGGCCCAGCAGCGTGTGCTTGCCGAGCGATCCGACGACGTCGCCGACGAACAGGATGGTCGCGGGAGCGTCGGGCACGGCGCATACTCTGACGGGGGATGGCTGACGAGGCCGACAGCCCGCGCACGACGGCGCCGCCGCGGGCCGCGCCGGTGGTCGTCGCGCGCTGGGTCCAGCTCGTCATGCTGCCGCTCGCGCGTGCTCGCGCTGTACGGGCTCGCGAACGCCGCCGGCGTCGTCCTGCTGCTGTTCATCGTCGCGGCCGTCGTCGCGCTGATCCTCAACCCGCTCGTGAGCCTCGTCGCAGCGCGCGCGGCTGCCGCGCACGCTCGCGGTGATCGCCGTCTACGCGGTCTTCTTCACCGCGCTGCCGGTCGCCGGCTTCCTGCTCTCGGGGCCGGTCTCCGACCAGGCGACAGTCGTTCGCCAGACGACGTCCCGGCGCTCGTCGACGATGCGAGCGCAGCGCTCGACGACCTCCAGGAGTTCTTCGACGACAAGGGCGTCGACCTGCAGATCAAGGGCCAGAGCGAGAGCGCGCTGGCGTCGCTGCAGGACACGCGTCGTCGAGGGCTCGGGCGAGATCGTCGCCGTCACCGGCGAGCTGCTGCGCAAGCTCATCGAGCTGTCGTTCTACGTGATCCTCGTGATCGTCCTGTCGATCTACATGCTCATCTACGCGCCGCGGATCGGCGCGCTCGTGCGCGCGGTCATGCCGCCCGGCGACGGCACGCCGGAGGACGACTTCCCGACGCGCGTGCAGCGCGCCGTGTTCGGCTACGTCCGCGGGCAGCTGTTGTTCAGCTCGATCATGGGTACGAGCGCGGGGGCCGCGCTGTGGATCTTCGGCGTGCTCGGGATCTTCCCCGACGGGCGCACGTACGCGTTCGCGTTCGGGCTGTTCTTCGGCGTCATGGAGCTCGTCCCCTACGTCGGGCCGGTGCTCGGCGCGCTGCCGCCGATCATCGTCGCGCTCGTGCAGGACCCGCTGACCGCCGTCTGGGTCGCGCTGCTGTTCCTCGCGCTGCAGCAACTCGAGGGCCACGTCGTCGCGCCGAACGTCTTCGGCCGCTCGCTGCGGCTGAACCCGCTGCTCGTGATCTTCGCGCTGCTGCTCGGCGGCGAGATGTACGGACTCGTCGGCGCGCTCGTCGCGCTGCCGATCGCGGCCGTCCTGCGCGAAACCGTCGTCTACCTCAAGGAGCCACCTCGTCTTCGAGCCGTGGGGTACGGGCCAGCCGCTGCTCATCGGCAGCCCGTCGGCGCTCATCGTCCCGGCGCCTGCGCACCCGGAGCCCGACCGCGCTCGAGGTCGAGCCGAGCCCGAAACCGAAGCCCGAGCCGACGCCGGAACCCGAGCCGGAGCCCGAGCGCGCCGCCGCTGACCCAGGCTCAGCCGTGCAGGTCGTCGACCCAGCGGACCGGCTGCGGGTCGGGCTCGACGTCGGGCAGGTCGAGGTTCACGACGACCGGCTCCTGGCCCGAGCGCACGACGACGCACGACAGCGGCTCGCCGGCCCGCGCGTTGATCTCCTGGTGGGGCACGTAGGGCGGCACGAAGATGAAGTCGCCGGGGCCGGCGTCGGCGACGTACTCCAGCCGCTCGCCCCAGCGCATCCGCGCGCGGCCCGCGACGACGTAGATGACGCTCTCGAGCTCGCCGTGGTGGTGCGCGCCGGTCCGCGCGTCGGGCTCGATGACGACCGTGCCCGCCCACAGCTTCTCGGCGCCGGCGCGCGCCGTCGTGATCGCCGCGGCGCGGCTCATCCCGGGCGTCTGCGGCGTGTTCGGATCCAGCTCGCCGGCGCGCACGACGCGCACGCCGTCCAGGCGCCAGTCGCGCGAGGCTCGCTCATCGGCCAGGTTAGGCCGCCGACAGTCTAGGATCGGCGCCGTGAGCCAGGATCCCGAAGACGCTCGGCGGCCCCGAGCGCGTCAACCGCACGCTCGGCAACATGGAGGCGAACATCGGCTACGTGCCGGGCTTTCGCCGCGCGCACGGGCGCGGCGTCGCCTTCCGCGGGACGTTCACCGCCACCCCCGAGGCCGCCGCGCTGACGACCGCCGAGCACATGCAGGGCGACGCGATCGCCGTCACCGTGCGCCTGTCCAACGGCGACGGCAACCCGTACGCGAAGGATCGCAACGCCGTCCTCGGCATGGCCGTGCGCTTCGCGCTGCCGTCCGGCGACACCTCCGAGTGGGCCGCGCTGCACATCAAGGACTTCCCGGCGCGCAAGCCGGACGACTTCGCCGGCCTCGCGGGCGCGCAGAAGAAGAACAAGAAGGGCAAGCCCAACCCGCTGCGGCTGCTCGTCTTCATCGCGACGCCACCCGTGGTGCCTCAAGGGGCTGCTGGCGATCCTCAAGGCGCCGACGTCGCAGAGCTTCGCCCGCGCGAGCTTCAACGGGATGCACGCGTACTTCCTCGTCGACGCCGACGGCACGCGGCGCGCGTTTCGCTACCGCTGGGTCGCGCTCGCCGAGCCCGCCGGGCTGACGCCCGACGAGAGCCGCTTCCTGCCGCCGCAGTACCTCGTCAGCGAGATGAAGCAGCGCATCGCGCGCGAGCCGGCGGCGTGGGACCTCGTGTTCCAGATGGCCGAGCCCGGCGACCCCACCGACGACATGACGAAGCACTGGCCCGACAGCCGCCCGACGATCACGGCCGGCCGGCTCGTCGATCGACCGCGTCCACGAGGACCAGGATCTCGTCGATCGCTCGATGTTCGACCCGACGAAGGTGCCCGCCGGCATCGAGCTCTCCGACGACCCGGTGCTGCACTTCCGCTCGGAGTCCTACATCGAGTCCCAGAAGCGGCGCCTCGCCGAGGACGAAGCCCGCGATCAAGCCCGAGTAGCGGCCGTCGGATCTCACACAGCGGCCCGCGCGGCGGAGGTACCCTTGTCGCAGGCATGCCCTTCCCCGCGACCCGCCTGCGCCGCCTGCGCTCCACGCCGGTCCTGCGCGACCTCGTGCGCGAGACGCGGCTGCATGCGTCCGACCTCGTCCTGCCGCTGTTCGTGCAGTCGAGCGCGCCGGCCGCGAGCCGATCGCCGCGCTGCCGGGCGTCGAGCGCCTGAGCATCTCGGCCGCCGTCGAGGAGGCGGGCGCCGCGCAGGCGCTCGGCCTGCCCGCCGTGCTGCTGTTCGGGATCCCCGACGCCAAGGACGCCGCCGGCACCGGCGCCTACGACGACGAGGGCATCGTCCAGCTCGCGACGCGCGCGATCAAGGACGCGCACCCCGAGCTGCTCGTCATGACCGACGTCTGCCTCTGCGAGTACACCGACCACGGCCACTGCGGCCTGCTCGGTCGCGGACGGCTCGGTCGACAACGACTCGAGCGTCGAGCTCATCGCGCGCACGGCGGTCTCGCACGCGCGCGCCGGCGCCGACGTCGTCGCGCCGAGCGACATGATGGACGGGCGCATCGGCGCGGTGCGCGCGCGCGCTCGACGACGAGGGCTTCGCGCGACGTGCCGATCGTCGCCTACAGCGCGAAGTTCGCCTCGGCCTTCTACGGCCCGTTCCGCGAGGCCGCCGGCTCGGCGCCCGCGTTCGGCGACCGCCGCGCCTACCAGATGGATCCCGCCAACGGCGACGAGGCCGTGCGCGAGGCGCTGCTCGACGCCGGCGAGGGCGCGGACGTCGTCATGGTCAAGCCCGCGCTCGCCTACCTCGACGTCATCCGGCGCGTGAAGGACGCCACGCGCATGCCCGTCGCCGCGTACAACGTCAGCGGCGAGTATGCGATGGTGAAGGCCGGCGCGGCCGCCGGCGCGCTCGACGAGCGCAGCGTGGTGCTGGAGACGCTGACCTCCATCCGCCGCGCCGGCGCCGACATCATCATCAGCTACCACGCGAAGGACGCCGCCCTGTGGCTACAGACGTGACCGGGTCCACCGCGAAGGTGGCCACCCCCAAGATCCGCTCCCGCACCGGCGGCGCCGCCGTCGCGCTCGACGACCTCGACCGCAGGCTGCTGAACCTCATGCAGGGCAGCTTCCCGCTGCACCCGCGGCCGTACGCCGCCGTCGCGGCGCTCGCCGAGATCACCGAGGACGAGGTGCTGCGCCGCGTCCAGCGCCTGCTCGACGACCGCATCATCCGCCAGGTCACGCCGATCTTCGACACCCGCGCGCTCGGCTACGGCTCGATGCTCGTCGCCGCGAAGGTCGATCCCGAGCACCCGTGGCGCGCCGCGAAGATCATCAACTCGCACCCCGGCGTGAGCCACAACTACCTGCGCAACCACGAGTTCAACATGTGGTTCACGCTCGCCGTCGAGGGCGACTCGAAGCTCGGCCTGCAGGGCACGCTCGATCTCATGCAGGAGCTCACGGGCGCGACCTCGATCCGCCAGCTCCCGACGCTCAAGCTCTTCAAGATCCGCATGGAGCTCGAGATGGACGGCGACACGAAGTCGCTGTCGACCGAGGGCGTCGCGCAGACGCCGGTCGACCTCGAGGGCGTGCCGTACGACGAGCTCGACAAGGACGTCATCCGCGCGACCCAGGGCGACCTGCCGGTCGTGCCGGAGCCGTACGTGGACGCCGCCGCGCAGCTCGGCATGACCGTCGACGCGCTGCTCGAGCACCTCGCCGGCATGAAGGAGCGCGGGATCCTGCGCCGCGTCGCCGCGATCCTCTACCACCGCCGCGCGGGCTTCTCCGCCAACGGCATGGGCGTCTGGAAGGTGCCCGAGGAGAAGATCGCGGAGTTCGGGCCGCGCATGGCGTCCTTCCGCGGCATCTCGCACTGCTACCAGCGCCCGACCTACGAGGACTGGCCGTACTCCGTCTTCACGATGGCCCACGGCCGCTCGAAGGAGGAGTGCGACGCGATCCTCGACGCGATCGCGCACGAGTTCGAGATCGCCGAGCGCGCGACGCTCTACTCGTCGACGGAGTTCAAGAAGATCCGGCTCTTGTACTTCACGGACGACTTCAAGAACTGGGAACGGGAGCACGGGGCGTAGCGCCGACGCTCCCCGATGACCGCCTCCCTCACCGACACGCGGTCCGCCGAGCTCTACGCGCGGGCGCGTCGCCTACCTGCCCGGCGGCGTCAACTCGCCGGTGCGCGCGATGCGCTCGATCGGCCGCGACCCGATCTTCGTCGACCGCGCCGAGGGCGCCGAGCTCGTCGACGTCGACCACAACCGCTACGTCGACTGGGTCTGCTCGTGGGGCCCGCTGATCCACGGCCACGCCCACCCGCGGATCGTCGCGGCGGTCTGCGACGCCGCCCAGCGCGGCACGACGTTCGGCGCGCCCGACCGCCGGCGAGGTCGACCTCGCCGAGGAGGTCAGCCGGCGCATGCCGGGCGTGCAGATGCTGCGCATGACCTCGTCGGGCACCGAGGCGTCGATGAGCGCGATCCGCCTCGCCCGCGCCGCGACCGGGCGCACGAAGCTCCTGAAGTTCGCCGGCGCCTATCACGGCCACGTCGACGGCCTGCTCGCCGACGCGGGCAGCGGCCTCGCGACGCAGGGCATCCCCGCGTCGCCCGGCGTGCCGGCCGAGGTCGCGGCGAGCACGATCGTCGTGCCGTGGAACGACCCGGCCGCGCTCGACGAGGCCCTGGCGCGCCACGAGTTCGCCGCGATCCTCGCCGAGCCGTACCCGGCGAACATGGGCCTCGTGCTGCCCGCCGACGGCTTCCTCGACCTGCTGCGCGAGCGCGCTGACTCGGGCGGCGCGCTGCTGATCTTCGACGAGGTCATCTCCGGCTTTCGCGTCTCGCGCGGCGGGGTGCAGGGCCTGTGCGACGTCATCCCCGACCTCACGGTCATGGGCAAGGTCATCGGCGGCGGCCTGCCCGCAGCCGCCTACGGCGGCCCGCGCGAGCTCATGCGGCGCATCGCCCCCGAGGGCGACGTCTACCAGGCCGGGACGCTGTCGGGCAATCCGCTCGCCGTCGCGGCGGGCCTCGCCTCGCTGGCGATGCTCGACGGCGAGGGGCCGTACGTCAAGCTCGCGGCGACGACCAACGCGCTCGCCGACGGGCTCGCCGGCGCGGCTGCCGCGGCGGGCTACGAGAGACATCCAGATCGCGACCGCGCCCGGCCTGCTGACGGTCTTCTTCAGCGCGGAGCCGGTGACGGACTACGCCGGCGCCCAGGCCTGCGACCTCGCAGGCATACGCGGCCTGGTGCCGCGGCCTGCTCGCGCGCGGCGTGTACGCGCCCGCATCGCAGTTCGAGGCCTGGTTCCCGTCGCTCGCCCACACGCCCGAGCACGTCGCGCGGACCGTCGCCGCGGCGACCGCCGCGTTCGCGGAGGTCCTCGGGTGAGCGGGGTGGGTGGGCCGATCTCTCGCCTGCGCGCCGCGGTGCGCGCAGTCCGGCACGCCGCTCGCAGTCGTCGCTCGGCGAGGAGCGCGAGATCGCCGCGCCGCGCCCGCGGCGAGCTCGCGGAGCTCGCGGCCGCGGGACCCGCGCGCCGCCGCGCACCGCGAGGACGTCGAGGTGGCCGTCGCAGCCGTCGAGGAGGGCTACCGCCTGCACTACGGCGAGCGCGCGGGCGCTCGACATCGACGACCCGGACCTCGCCCTGCTCGCCGGCGACCGGCTCTACGCGCTCGGGCTGGCGCGGCTGGCGGCGATCGGCGACCTGACCGCGATCGCCGAGCTCGCGGACGTCATCGCGCTCGGCGCGCAGGCGCACGCGGCGGGCGACGGCGAGCTCGCGGACGCGGCCTGGCAGGCCGGCGTCGCCGCGATCGCGTGGGGCCCGAGCCCGCAGGCAGCCGCCGCCAAGGCGCGCTGCGCGCGCGGGGCGACCGCGGCGCCGCCGACGCCCTGCGCGAGGCCGCGCGAGCGCCCTCCGACGCGCCGCGTCGCTGAGCGCGACGCAGTCCGGCGCCGGGCCGCTCACGGCACGGGGCCGTCAAGGCCGCCCGGACGGTAGATTCCCGTGCCCGTGCCAGACGACCGCAAGAAGAAGCCCAAGACGACCGCCGAGGCGAAGATCCCCGGCTCGTTCGAGGGCGAGACCGTCACCCGTCGCCGCTTCATGACCGGCACCGCCCACGCCGCAGGCGGCGTCGCCGCGGCCGCGTTCACGCTGCCCGCGCTCGGCATGGCGTTCGGACCGGTCTTCGAGAAGGTCGACGAGCGCTGGGAGAGCGTCGGCCCGACGGCGGACTTCCCCGACGACGTCTACATCCCGCGGACGCTGACGATCTCGCGCAGCATCGGCGAGGTCGGCAAGACGACGGTCTACGTGCGCAAGTACGACCCGCAGACCGACACCGAGGTCAAGGACGAGTACAACGACTACGTCGCGATCTCGACGCGCTGCATGCACCTCGGCTGCCCGGTGCGCTACGTCGAGGCGTCCTCGCGCTTCATCTGCCCCTGCCACGGCGGGGTCTACGACTTCGAGGGCAAGGTCTCCGACGGACCGCCCGTCCGCCCGCTGGACCGCTTCTACACCCGCGTGCGCAACGGCGACGTCGAGATCGGCCCGCGCTACAGCCTGAACTCCGAGCTGCAAGCGCTTCTCGCCGCGCGACCCGGGGATGCCGCTCGACGGCGTCGGCCAGTACATGTACCCCGCGCGTCCCACCGTCCGCAAGCTCCCGAACACCTAGATGGCCAAGCTCCCGACCACCTCCGGCCCCAGCGGGCGCGTCAAGGCGAAGCCCGCCGACGACACGGACACGAAGGCCCCCGCCGAGCGCGGCAAGCTCCAGGAGGCCGGCGTCTCGACGATCGACTGGCTCGACGAGCGCACGTCGCTCTCGGCAGGCGGCCGCTGGATGCTGTTCCGCAAGATCCCGAAGGGGACGAACTGGTTCTACACGCTGGGCTCCGCGACGATGTTCGCGTTCCTCTCCCAGGCCGTGACCGGCGTCTTCCTGGCGATGTACTACGACCCGTCGGCGACGCGCGCCTACGAGTCGATCCGCTACCTCACGAACGAGGTCTTCCTCGGCGAGTTCGTGCGCGGCATGCACAAGTGGGGCTCGACCGTCATGGTCATCCTCATCTTCCTGCACATGGCGCGGACGTTCTTCTTCGGCGCCTACAAGTACCCGCGCGAGCTCAACTGGGTCGTCGGCGTCGTGCTGCTGATCCTGACGCTCATGATGTCCTTCACCGGCTACCTGCTGCCGTTCGACCAGCGCTCCTACTGGGCGACGACGGTCGGCGTGGCGATCAACGGCACCGGCCCGCTCGTCGGCCCGTACCTGTCGGACTTCCTGCGCGCCGGGCCCGGAGTTCGGCGCGACGACGCTGGCGCGCTTCTACGCGATCCACATGCTCGCTGCTGCCCGGCGATGGTCGCCGGGCCTGATCGGCGCGCACCTGTACCTCGTCGCGCGCCACGGGACGACCGCGCCGCCGTGGATCCGCGCCGACACGAGCCCCGAGCTGCGCAAGGAATCGGCGTGAACCAAGTCGAGAAGGAGGCCTACCTCCGCGAGTACTCGATCCTGAAGTCGCAGGGCAAGCCGTTCTTCCCGTACGCGGTGGCGAAGGACGGCCTGATGGCCTGCGTCGTGATGGCGTCGATCATCGCGATGGCGATCATCTTCGGCGCCGAGCTCGGGCCGAAGGTCGACCCGACGACGACGACGTACGTGCCGCGGCCGGAGTGGTACTTCTACTTCCTCTTCGAGGTCCTGCGGATCATCAAGCCGTCGTCGCTCACGCCGCTGGCCGCGATCGGCGTCCCCACGCTGTGCATGATCCTGCTGTTCCTGCTGCCGTTCTACGACCGCAGCCCCGAGCGCCGGCCCGAGCGCCGGCCGATCGCGATGGCCGCCGCGCTCTTCACGATCGCCGCGATGGCCTTCCTCACCTACGAGGGCGCGGTCGCCGGCTCGCCGAACCAGATCGACATCGAGACGCCGCGCGAGCGTCATGGCCGGCGGCCCCGAGGCGCAGCGGGCGTTCGAGGCGGGCAAGCAGGTCGTCGCGCAGTCGGGCTGCCTCGCCTGCCACAAGATCGATCACAACGGCAACACGGGGCCGGGTCCGGACCTGACGGAGATCGGCGCGCGGCTGCCGCGCCAGGCGATCGCGCGCACGCTCGTCAACCCGACGGCGCCGATGCCGGCCTACCCCGATCTCGGCGACGAGCAGCGCGACAACCTCGTCGAGTTCCTCGCCCAGCTGAAGTCCCCGCCCATTAGCCGCCTGCCGCCGCCGACCGACACGGGCACCCTGCAGGAGCCCCAGGTGCGGGCGATGTTCGACCGCATCGCCGGCTTCTACGACGTCATGAACTCGGTCATGACGGCCGGGCTGCACCACGGCTGGCGCCGGCGCGCCGCCGACCTCGCGTGCGTCGGGCCCGGCGACCGCGTGCTCGACGTGGCGACCGGCACCGGCGACCTCGCGCTCGAGCTCGCCGGCCGGGTGGGCCCCGAGGGCGAGGTCATCGGCTCGGACTTCTCGGAGGAGATGCTCGCGCGGGCGCGGACGAAGGCGCCCGCCGCGGCGGCGCCGATCGTCTTCGAATGGGCCAACGCGATGGCGCTGCCCTACGCCGACGGCGAGTTCGCCGCGGCGACCGTCGGCTTCGGCGCGCGCAACTTCGGCGACCTCGACCTCGGGCCTGCGCGAGATGGCGCGCGTCGTGCGCCCCGGCGGCCAGCGTCGTCGTGCTCGAGATCACGACGCCGACGCGCCCGCCGCTGTCGACGTTCTACCGCGTGTGGTTCGACCGGGTCGTGCCCGTGATCGGCAGGCTCGCCGGCGATCCCGAGGCCTACAACTACCTGCCCAACTCGGTCAAGCGCTTTCCCGGGCCGCGCGACCTCGCCGCGCGCATGGACCGCTGCGGCATGGACGTGCGCTACGTGCTGACGGCGGGGGGCATCATCGCGCTGCACGTCGGCACGCAAGCGCGCATGACGAGCCCCGCCGAGAGCGTCGAGGCGATCGTCGGCATCGCCGGCGAGCACGTCCCGCGTGCTGCTCGCGCGAGGTCGAGGAGCGCCTCGCGGAGCTCGCGCGCGGGCACGGCCCGATCCTCGCCGAGCACGCCGGCTCGACGATCGCCGCCGGCGGCAAGCGACTGCGCCCGCTGCTCGTGCTGCTGGCCGCCGGCGGCGCGCCCGCGCGACGACGCGCGAGCTCGTCGCGTGCGCGGCCGCCGTCGAGCTCGTGCACTCCGCGACGCTCGTCCACGACGACGTCCTCGACGCGGCGGCGCTGCGGCGCGGCGTGCCGACCGTGTGGGCGCAGGGCGGCCGGGCGCTCGCCGTCGCGACCGGCGACCTGCTCTTCTCGCGCGCGTTCGCCGAGCTCGCGGCCGCCGGCACGCTCGCGTCCGTGCGCGCGCTGTCGCGTGCGACGTCCGCGCTCGCCGAGGGCGAGCTGCTGCAGCGTCAGGACGCCTGGGACGCGACGGTCGCCGTCGAGCGCTACCTCTACCGCTGCGAGCTGAAGACCGCGCGCCTGTTCGAGGCGTCGTGCGAGCTCGGCGCGCTTGCCGGCCGGCCGCGACGACGACGCAGGTGGCCGGCGCTCGGCGCCTTCGGGCTGCGCATCGGGCTGGCCTTCCAGCTGCTCGACGACATGCTCGACGTGTCGGGCGCGGCGTCGAGCACCGGCAAGCACCGCGGCACCGACCTGCTCGACGGGACGGTGACGCTGCCGCTGATCCTCGCGCGCAAGCGCGACGCGGAGCTCGCGGCGACGGACCTGCGCGAGATCCGCAGCCCGCGAGCAGGCGGCCGAGCTGTGCGAGCGGATCGAGGCCACGGGGGCGCTCGCCGACGCGAAGGCGCAGGCGCTCGCGATCGTCGCCGAGGCGAAGGAGGGCCTGGCGGCGCTGGCGCTCGGGGCTGGCCAGCGCCGCGCGCTGGACCTCGTCGCCGACTCGGTCGTCGATCGCCACGCGTAGGACGCGCGGCGGGAGGCTTCAGGCCTAGAAGTCCTCGGGGAGGACGTGCCCGGCGCTGATGGCCGCGATGAAGCGCTCGACGTCCTCTTCCATGTTCGCCCGCGTGAGCTGACGCAGATCGGCGACGAGCGCCTCCGTGCCGCGGTCGAGCGTGTCGTCGAAGCGCTGGATCGCGTCCTCGCCGAAGACGCCGGTGATCGTCCACTCGCAGTTCGGGCAGCGCAGGCTGACCTCCCAGCGTGACTCGTCGGCCTCCTCCCATGCCACGGGGTAGACGAGGTCAGCTCGCGCAATCGGGGCAGATGTGCAGTCCGGGCTCGGTCGCCGGCGCCAGGTCGTCGAACGAGATGACCTCGATCGTCTTGCCGGACGGCAGCGTCACCTTGCGGACGTACTGCTTGTGATCCGGTGGCGGGCTGTTTTCGAACTCCTGCATGACCCACTAATCGGCAGGTCAGCGAGGAACTTGACACCTCGCCGCGGATGTGGACGCCACGTCTGCACCCCGGCATGGCGCTACCCTTCGCAGTCCCGCCTCTCAGGAGCACCCATGCCGAACATCGGCCCCACAGAACTCATCATCGTGCTCGTCATCGTGCTCGTCATCTTCGGGCCGAAGAAGCTGCCCGGCCTCGGCCGCTCGCTCGGCACGAGCATGCGCGAGTTCAAGGACTCGATCACCGGCAAGGACGACGACAAGTCGCTGCCCGAGGCCGACGACGACGACGCCAGCCCGCGACGGCAGAGCAGCACGACGACGCCATCAGCCGCCCGCGCGGCTGATCCGCGAGCTCCGAGCACCCGCCTGACATGGCACGCGCGCTGCGGCCGATCGGTCACGAGGATCGCCTGACGCTCGTGGATCACCTCGACGAGCTGCGCAAGCGGCTCGTCATCTCGATCATCGCGCTGCTCGTCGCGTTCTCCGTCTGCTTCTCGCAGAGCGACGCGGTGCTGAAGATCATCACGGACCCCGTCGAGAAGACGCAGAACCTCGAGAACCCGAGCAAGGACAGCAAGGACCCGCTCGAGCAGGCGGCGCGCTCGCAGGTCCAGCAGCGCCAGGCGCTGCAGGCGATCGTCCCGGCGCTGTCGCTCACGGGCCAGACGCTCGGCGCGCTCAGCGGCGCGGACAACGTCACGAGCGCGCAGCAGGCGCAGCTCGCCAAGGCGACCGCCGCGCTCGCGACGGCCTCGCGCGAGGTGGCCGAGGCCGCCGAGGCGCTGCCCGCCGACAACTCGCGCAAGCTCGTGACGCTCGGCGTGGCGGAGCCGTTCACCGCGACGATCACGATCGCGTTCTACGCGGCGCTGCTGCTCGCGATGCCGTTCCTGCTCTACCAGTCGTACGCGTTCATCCTGCCGGCGTTCAGCCCGAAGGAGCGCAAGGTCGCGCTGCCGCTCATGCTCATGGTGCCGGTGCTGTTCATCGCCGGCGTGCTGTTCGGCTACTTCGTCGTCCTCGAACGCGCCGTCGAGTTCCTGCAGAACTTCAACGACGACTCGTTCGACATCCTGCTGCAGGCCAAGGACTACTTCAAGTTCGCGGTCTTCTTCCTCGGCGGCATCGGGCTGCTCTTCCAGATCCCGGTCGGCGTGCTCGCCGTCACGCGCCTGGGCATCTTCACGCCGAAGCAGCTCGCCAAGAACCGCGGCTACGTGATCCTCGGCATCGCGATCCTGGCCGCCGTCGCGACCCCGACGCCCGATCCCGTGACGATGACGCTCGCGATGGCGCCGCTCATCGTGCTCTTCGAGCTCAGCATCCTGCTCGCGCGCTGGATCGACCGGATCAAGCCGCCTCCCACGGACGAGGACGAGGACGAGGAGGACGAGGACGACGAGGACGACGAGGACGACGAGGACGACGACGACGGAGACGACGGCGACGACGACGATCCGCTCGCCGACTACGACGACGACGACGACGACTTCGACGACGAGGACGACGACCCGCGAGGGCATCGAGCGCCGCCGCCGAGACCGTGCGCCAGGCGGTCGTGGGCGACGACGACGCCGATAGCCCTAAGCTGGAGGAGCAGGCAAGACCCGAACCACCCCGACTCCAAGGACTGATCGCCGATGTTGTTCGACCTGCGCGGGCGCGGCCGTCGTCGCACTGTGCAAGCCATCTACCTCTCGCTCGCCATCCTCATGGGCGGCGGCCTCGTGCTGTTCGGCATCGGATCCGACCAGCAGGGCGGCATCGTCGACGCCGTCGTCGGCGAGGGCGGCAGCGGCGAGACGACGATCGAGACGCTCGACAAGCGCATCAAGGCGGCGCTACGCCAAGACGCAGGCGACGCCGCGCGAGCCGGCAGGTGTGGGCCGAGCTCGCGAGGCTGCGCTACCAGCGCGCGGGCCTCGACGGCCTCGCGGCCGACGAGCTCACGTACACCGCGAAGGGCAAGGCGAAGCTGCAGCTCGCCGCGGACGCCTGGGAGCGCCACCTCGAGCTCGATCCCAAGGAGCCCGACGCCCGCGTCGCGCGGCTCATGGTGCAGGCGTACGACACGGGCGGCCTCGCGGAGCCCGTCAAGGCGATGCGCGCCATGCAGGTCGTGACGGCCGCCGAGGATCCGCCGAGCTCGAACCTCTACGCGCAGCTCGCGCGCCTGGCCTACACGGCCGGCGAGACCCGGACCGGCGACCTCGCGGCCGATCGCGCCGTCGACCTCGCGCCGGAGGACGATCGCAAGCTCCTGCGCGCGACGCTCAAGCAGCTCAAGACGCAGTCGGCAGCGCAGGCGGCGACCCAGGCCACCACGACGCCGAGCCAGTAGCGGCGAGATGGTCGTGGGATCGACCAGCCAGTGGGTAGGATCTCCCGCCGGTCGCAAAGCACGCCCCTGTAGCTCAACTGGCAGAGCAGCGGACTCTTAATCCGAAGGTTCCAGGTTCGATTCCTGGCGGGGGCATCCGCGTGAAGATCGTCACGGTCATCGGCAACCGGCCGCAGTTCGTCAAGGCCGCGGCCGTGTCGGGGCCGCTGCGCCGCGAGCACGACGAGGTGCTCGTCCACACCGGCCAGCACTACGACGACGAGCTGTCGACGATCTTCGTCACCGAGCTCGGCGTGCCGCGGCCGGAGGTCCAGCTCGGGCTCGGCGGCGGGTCGAACACCGAGCAGACGGCGCGCATGCTCGCGGCGCTCGGCGACCTGCTTGCGCGACGAGCGGCCCGACGCCGTGCTCGTCTACGGCGACACGAACTCGACGCTCGCGGGCGCCCTCGCGGCGGCGCAGCTGCGCATCCCGGTCGCGCACGTCGAGGCGGGGATGCGCTCGTTCGATCGCGCGATGCCCGAGGAGCTCAACCGCGTCCTCACCGACCACCTGTCCGAGCTGCTGCTCGTCCCCTCGCAGACCGCCGCCGAGAACCTCGCGCGCGAGGGCGTCGCCGGCGAGGTCGAGCTCGTCGGGGACGTCATGGTCGACGTCGCCGCGCTGCTCGCGCCGCGGGCCCGCGCCGACGGCGGGCCGCTGGAGGCGGCCGGGGTGCAGCGCCGGGGAGTACGTGCTCGCGACCGCGCACCGGGCCGGCAACGTCGACGACCCGGCAGCGCCTCGAGCTGCTCGTCGAGCTGCTGCTGTCGCTCGGCGTCGCCGGTCGTCCTGCCGCTGCACCCGCGCACGCGCGCGCGGCTCGAGGCGACCGGCCTGCTCGACCGCCTCGCCGCCGGCGCGATCCTGCTGCCGCCGCTGGGCTACCTCGCCTTCACGTCGCTGCTGACGCGCGCGCGGGCTGTCCTGACGGACTCCGGCGGCGTGCAGAAGGAGGCCTACCTCGCGGGCGTGCGCTGCGTGACGCTGCGCGACACGACCGAGTGGGTCGAGACGGTCCAGGCCGGCTGGAACACGCTCGTCGACCTCGACGCCGGCGCGGCCCGCGCGGCGCTCGGCTATCCGCTGCCCGCGCAGCGGCCCGAGCTCTACGGCGACGGCCGCGCCGCGGAGCGGGTCGTCGGCGCGATGACTAGGCTCGCAGCACGATGAGCCACCCGCGGACCCCCGGGGTCGTCCTCAGCCCCACGATCGCCCCGGGCTCGTCCTGAGCCCGACCGCGTCCGTCGGGCGCGACGTCGTCTTCGGCGCGCACGTCGTCATCCACGACGGCGTCGCGATCGGCGACGGCTGCACGATCGGAGACGGCGCGGTGCTCGGGAAGGGGCCGAGCCTCGCGCGGCGCTCGACGGCCGCGCGGGCCCTCGTGGAGGGTGGCGGCGACCTCGAGCGCGCTCGTGCTCGAGGAGGGCGTCACGATCTGCTCGCATGCCGTCGTCTTCGCCGGCACGCGGATCGGCGCGCGCACGATCGTCGGCGACCAGGCCTACGTCCGCGAGCGCACGACGATCGGCCCGGACTCCGTCCTCGGGCGTGCCAGCGGCGTCGACAACGACGTCAGCATCGGCGCGCGCGTGCGCATCCAGTCGCAGGTGTACGTCACGGCCTACAGCGTCGTCGAGGACGACGTCTTCGTCGGGCCGTGCGCGATGACGACGAACGACGACACGATGGCGCGGCTCGCGCCCGGCACGCCGATGCGCGGCGCGACGCTGCGGCGCGCCTGCCGGATCGGCGGCGGCGCGGTGCTGCTGCCGGGCGTGGAGGTCGGCGAGGAGGCGTTCGTGGCCGCCGGCGCGGTCGTGACGAGCGACGTGCCGACGCGCAAGGTCGTCATGGGCGTGCCCGCGCGCGTCGTCAAGGACGTCCCCGACGAGGACCTGCTCGAGCACTGGACCTGAGGCGGCCGCGGCGGCCACCTTCGACGCGGACCCCGCTCAGGCCGCGGCGGCGAGCGGTACGTCCTGCATCCAGACGATCTGCTCGCGGCCCGGGCCGACGCCGACGAGCACGACGGGCACCTTCACGTGCTCGGCGATGAAGCCAGGTACTCGCGCGCCGCCTGCGGCAGGTCGCTCGGCGTGCGGCACTCCGTGATGTCCTCGGTCCAGCCGTCGAGCTCGATGTACTCGCCGCGGGCGTGGTGCAGGACCGACTGGTGGTACGGGAAGTCCGAGAACTCGGCGCCGTCGGGGCCGCTGTAGGTCATGCAGACCTTGATCTTCTCGAAGCCCGACAGCACGTCGAGCTTCGTGATCGCCAGCGACGTGAGGCCGTTGATGCGCGACGCGTAGCGCAGCGCGGGGATGTCGAGCCAGCCCGTCCGGCGCGCGCGGCCGGTCGTCGTGCCGAACTCGCCGCCGCGGCGGCGGATCTCCTCGCCGACCTCGTCGTCGAGCTCGGTCGGGAACGGGCCCGAGCCGACGCGCGTGACGTACGCCTTCGCGATGCCCCACACCTCGTGGATGTCCTTCGGCCCGACGCCGGCGCCGACGCACGCCGCGCCCGCGATCGGGTTCGAGGAGGTGACGAACGGATACGTGCCGTGGTCGATGTCCAGCAGCGCGCCCTGGGCGCCCTCGTAGAGGACGAGCTTGTCGGCGTCCAGCGCGTCCCACACGATCCGCGCCGTGTCGGCGATGTGGCGCTCGAGGCGGTGGCCGTACGTGAGGTAGGCCTCGGTCATCGACTGCAGGTCCAGCGACGGGTCCTTGACGTAGGGGCGCAGGCTCAGGCGCTTGGGATCGAGCGCCGCGGTGATCTTCTTCTTGAGGATCTTCTCGTCGAGGAGGTCCTGCATGCGGATGCCCAGGCGCGCGGCCTTGTCGGCGTAGCACGGGCCGATGCCGCGGCGCGTCGTGCCGATCTGCAGCTTGCCGAGCTTCGTCTCGCCGGCCGTGTCGAGCAGCAGGTGGTAGGGCATGATCACGTGCGCGTTGGCGCTGATGCGCAGGCCGCCGGTGTCGATCTTGCGCGCCTTGAGCGCGTCGAGCTCGTCGGTCAGCACGCGCGGGTCGACGACGACGCCGTTGCCGATGATGCAGCGCTTGCCCGGATACAGGATCCCCGACGGGATCAGGTGGAACTTGAAGACCTCGCCGTCGCGGATGATCGTGTGGCCGGCGTTGTTGCCGCCCTGGAAGCGCACGATCGCGTCAGCGCGCTCGGCGAGCAGGTCCACGACCTTCCCCTTGCCTTCGTCGCCCCACTGGGCGCCGACGATGCAGATTCCAGGCATAACGGATGAGAGTGTAGGCGGCGCGCGCGGCTGGCCGTTTTCAGCCCGTGCCGGCCTCGGGGCGCTGCTGGCGCGCGTCGGCGCCCCAGAGCGGGAGAACCTCGCACATCTCCTCCAGGCGCGAGACCGTCCGCTCGCCGATCTGCTCGGCCAGCGCTCGCGATCGAGGTTCGTCGTGATGACGATCGAGCGCTCGTCCTCGTAGCGCGCGTTGACGATCGCGTAGAGCTGCTCGAGCACCCACGGGCTCGTCTTCTCCGCGCCGACGTCGTCGATGTGCAGGAGGTCGACGGCGGTGAGGCGGTCGATGAGGTCGACGTACGAGCGGCTGCGATCGTCGTCGAACGTCGTGCGGATCTCGGCCAGCAGGCGCGGCAGCGAGTAGATCGCGACGCTGCGCCCCGCCTCGAGCGCGTGGCGCGAGACGAGCATCGCGAGCGTCGTCTTGCCCGTGCCGACCGAGCCGAAGAACCACAGCCCGCGGCCCGCGTCGAGCTGCTCGTCGATGCGCCGCGTGAAGCGCCGGACGGCCGCGGTCACCGGCCCGGCGATGTCGGTCACCGGCGGGCGGTCGAACGAGACGCCGCGGTACTTGCGCGGGATGACGCCGCTCAGCGAGCGGGCGCGCGCGGTGCTGACGCGCTGCGCGCGGCAGCGGCAGTCGCTGGCCGTGTTCGTCTCGTCGTCGACGACGAAGCCGCTGCCGTCGCAGAGGTCGAAGGGGCAGCGGTCGTCGGCGGGCATCATGCGACGAGCCTAGGACACGCGACGGCCGGCACGGGCGCGGCGCGGCGCTCGTGTTCGCAATCTGCGTGCAGAACGCGTGCGGCGCTTGGCGCCGCACGGCCGCCGGCCACCGCGGGTCGCGTGCGCACCACACGTAGGCTGCGCCCGTGAGCCGGCCGAAGCTCCGCCACGCGCTCGCCGCCGCGCTCGCCGCGCTCGCGTCGCGCGGCCCGCTCGGCGGGAGTCCGGCGGCAGCTGCCGAGCCCAGCCTGGCCGCCCAGTTCGCCCCGCCGCAGCACGCCGATCCGCGCGACGCGGCCGCCGGGCCGCTCGACGTTCGCAGCGTCGCGTTCGGCCAGGCCGGCCTGCTGCTGACGCTGCGGATCCGCACGGAGGGACGCTGGGACGCGCGCGAGCTTGCCGCGCCGGGCCGCTCGCTGTGCGTCGTGCTGTCGCGCTCGCAGCCGGCGCGCGTCGCCGGCCGGCTCTGCGTCGGCTCGCGCCGCGGGCGACCGTCCTGCTGCACCAGCGCGTCGACGCCGCCGGCCGTCCCGGCGCATGGCGGCGCGTCGAGGCCGCGGTCGCGCGGCCCGGCCCGCGGTCGGTCGAGGCGCGCTTCGCCCCGAGCGCGATCGGCCTGACGCTCGGCGCGGTCGGTTGGTGGGTCGAGGCGCGCTGGCGGGGCGGCGCGGCGTGCGCCGCCGCCTGCGAGGACCGCGTCCCGGACAGCGGCGCCTTCAGCACCGCCGTCGGCGCGCTCGCCCACCCGCCGTGCTTCGCCGCGGCCGCGCGCGACCCGCTGCGCGCGTGCAGCAACCCGCTCCTGCGCCGTGCCGTGCTGCCGCGCCCGGCCGATGCCGTGCTCATGCCGAACACGCCGTGCCGGATCGCTCGCGGCGGCCGGCGGCGCGGGGTCCTGCGCCGCTGTGAGTTCGGCGTCACGACTGCGCGGCGCAGAGGGACGTTCGCGCTCATCGGCGACAGCCATGCCGCCACGTGGCGCGGCGCGCTCGAGGTCGTGGCCCAGGCCAGGCGCCTGCGCGGCGTATCGATCACCCGGCCCGGCTGCCCGTTCAGCACGCACGTGCCGGCGAGCCCGGATCTCGGACCGGCCGGCTGCGTCCGGCTGCACGCCGAGACGCTCGCGTGGCTGCGCGCGAATCGCTACGTCGACACGGTCTTCCTGTCGACGTGGGCCCAGCCCGCCTCGGGTCCGATGGGCGGCACGGCCGCCTACGGCGGCGGCGCGCCCGCGTTCGGCGCACTGCTCGACGCGATCCCGCGCAGCGTCCGCCGCATCTACGTCCTGCGCGACAACCCCGGCACGAGCCCGGGCGCGCCGTCCTGCGTCGAGGCCGCGCGGGCCCGCCGCCGCCCGCTCGCCGGCGTGTGCGCACCCGCGCGCGCGGCCGTCCTCGTGCCCGACCCGCTGGCCGCGGCCGCACGCACCCGGCGCCGCCGCGCGCGGGTCATCGACCTCACGCGCTTCTTCTGCGGCCCGCGCCGCTGCCCGCCGGTCATCGGCGGCGCGTACGTCTACAAGGACGACAACCACATGAACTCCGCCTACTCGACCTCGCTCGGCCCGTTCGTGCTCCGCGCGCTCGACCGCGATCAGCCGTAGCGATCCGGCGAGGTGTAGTTCAGGAACTTCGGATACTCCTTGGCGAACGTCAGCTCGACGTCGCCGATCGCGCCGTTGCGGTGCTTGGCGATGATGATGTCCGCGATCCCGGCCCGCTCGGTGTCCTTGTCGTAGTACTCCTCGCGGAAGATGAACGCGACGAGGTCTGCATCCTGCTCGATAGATCCCGATTCACGTAGATCGGAGAGCAGCGGGCGCTTGGAGTCGATCGACTGCCCGCGCGTCTCGACGGCGCGCGAGAGCTGCGACAGCGCGATGACCGGGACGTTGAGCTCGCGCGCGAGGATCTTCAGGCCGCGGCTCATCTCGCCGACCTGCTGGACGCGCGACTCGACGCGGCCGTCCGGGCGCATGAGCTGCAGGTAGTCGATGATGATCAGGCCGAGCGGCTGCTGCTGGTGCAGCCGGCGGGCCTTCGCGCGGATCTCGATGATCCCGACGTCCGACGAGTCGTCGACGTACAGCGGCGCGGCTGCGAGCTTCGCCGAGGCCTGGAGGATCTTCGGCCACTTGCCGTCGGGCACGCGTCCCTTGCGCAGCTCGTCGCCCTTGATGCGCCCCTGCGACGCCACGAAGCGCTGCGCGAGCTCCGTCTCGGACATCTCGAGGCTGAACAGCGCGACCGGCATGCCGTGGTCGATCGCGGCGTTCTCGGCGATGTTCGTGACCAGCGCGCTGTTGTGGACGATGAGGTCGTCGGCGACGAAGTTGTGGTGCAAGGGAACGGTGAGGTCGAACGTCTCCTCCTCGCCTGCCGGCTCGATCGACACGATCTCGTCCCACCACACGTCCGACGTGGCGTACTGCTCGAGCTCCTCGTCGCCGCTCCAGTCCGCGATCTTCTGCAGCTGGGGTCGCGAGAGGCCGCGCGTGCGGGCATGCCAGTTGTGGTTCGGCGGGTGGCCGGCGGCCCGGCTGACTTCGCTCCACGGCCGGTCGCCCTTCACCGCGAGCACGCGATCCCAGATCGCGACCGGCAGCGTGTCGACATTCGTGCCATGGCCGCTGGCCTTGAGGCCTGCGATTGCGCGAGCGGCCTGGGGCGCCTTACCGGGGATGTCGACGAGCGCGCAGAAGCGGCGGATGCCGTCCTGCCCGGTGATGCGCACCTCGCGCGCGACCTTGCCGGTGCCCTCGTAGACCGGCCGCTTCAGCGTGCGGATGCACGAGACGATGCCCAGCCGCAGCAGCAGGTGCTGGACGTCGCGCGCGAGCCGCTCGCTGATCGTCGAGTAGCCGACCTGGCGCAGGCGGTCCGTCGCGTAGACGTGACCGTCGCAGGCGTAGAGGATCCCGAGGAAGCGGGCGATGTCGCGCTCGCCGAGGCGGAAGATCGCGTCGGGAACGAACTTGTCGTCCGAGCGCTTGCCCCAGATGCCGTGGCGCCTGCAGAGTTCCGTGACGGGATTGCCACTCGCGCGATCGCCGCTGATCAGCACCTCGAAGTTTGGATTGGTGGGCGACCTCCGTCGGGCATTCCAGCGCGCGCCGATCTCGACCGCTGCGAGCTCCATCTCGTGGCCGACGATGGATCCCTCGGCGAACGTGAACCGCGGCGTCCTCTGAGTGAGGCCACCATCGGCGATCAACCAGCGAGGAGCACGATCTCGTGGTCGGGCATCGTCTGGACCGAGTCGCGAGGCGGTAGGCAGCGGGGGACCGCGATCCGCGAGCCGGAGTCGAGCTGGTCGACGCGCTTCCAGCCGCTCAGCGTCAGCAGCGGATGGTTGGCCGTCAGGTGAATCCGCCGACCCAGCCGTGTCGTCAGGCGAAAGACGGGGCGCAGCCCGGTGCGGAGCGTCGCCGACACCCTCGCTGCGCGAAGACGCAGGTCACCGCCCACCGCCGCCACGAACACCTCTTCGCCGGACTCGTGCAGCCGGACGAGTTCATCGATGCGGATTCTCGCGCCCGTGCGAGCTTCATAGACAAGCGTCGATGCATTAAGACATTTTCCCATCGATGGGCGTGCAGCAATAACAATCAAGTTACCCGGCTGAAAGCCGCCCGTGATCTCGTCGAGGTCGCGAAAGCCCGAGGGGGTGCCGGTCAGGGAGGTGCCCTCGCGCGAGAGCTTCTCCATCTTCTTGAGCTCGTCGTCGAGGATCTCGTCGATCGTGCGGAAGTCCTTCTGGCGGTCGTCGTGGGCGACCTCGAGCATCGCGCGCTCCGCCTGCTCGACGAGGTCGCGCGGGGCGGCCGCGTGGTTGAGGACCGACGCCTGGATCTCGTAGGTCGTGCTGAGCAGGCGGCGCATGAGCGCGTGCTCGCGCACGATCTGCGCGTAGCGCCGGATGCCGCCGAGGCCCGGCACGCCGCCGGTCAGCTCGTCGATCGCGGCCTTGCCGCCGGCCTCCTCGATCTTGCCCGTCGCGCGCAGGTGCTCGGAGACCGTGAGCACGTCGATCGGCTCGCTGTCGCGGTACAGCGTGAGCATCGCCTCGTAGATCGTGCGGTGGCGATCGCGGTAGAAGTCCTCGGGCTTCAGGCCCTCCTCGATGACGAGGCCGTACATCGCCTTGTCCGACAGCAGGATGCCGCCGAGCACGGACTGCTCGGCCTCGATCGAGTGCGGCGGCGCGACGCCGGTGGAGATCTGCGCCGGCGGACGCGGCGGGGATTCGGGGTACGTGCTCACCGCGTCAGGAGACTAGGCGGACGCGGGGGCGCGCGCGGCCCCGCCGGCGGCGCTCGTTGCCGCAGCCTGCGGGAAGTTTGTCGCCGGACGAGACACGAACATATGTTCGCACACGGGCGCGGACGGCGCGCAAGCCGGCCGATGCGGAGTGCTCAGGAAGCGAAGGGTGTGCCGACGACGCTCTCGGTTTCGTCGTCGGACACACTCCCTCCGACCCTTGGGGGGAAGCTTGGCTTGCTCAACTGCCGCGGCCGGCGCTCGCGGCGCGATCCCGCGCGCTGCCCACAGCTTTCTTTGAGCCTTGGTACCGATCTCCTTCTGCGTTTGACGCGCACCGAATCGCACCGTTCTCGGGGTGAGAGAGAGACCGCCTTCTCTCACATCCCCCGCAAACGGCGCGAAAAAGCGGGCACCGCTGCCTACCGGCGCGAGCCTAGCGCAACGCCGGGCGAAGGAGTGAGTTTCTGTCACCGCCGGCCGGCGGCAGCCGCTGGCCCGCAGCGGCATGCGCTCAGGGAGACTCGTCGGGCCAGTGGCCATGCGCGTCGTAGAAGTCGCGCGCGGCGTCCTCCTCGTCGCGGTCGCCATGGCCGCGGCCGGCGAACCAGGCGAGGAACGCGATCGAGGCGAAGCCGCCGACCACGCCGACGGTTCCCCAGATCGTGTCGGCGAGAGCGGCGAGCGGCAGTTCGAAGATGACCGGCGTGCTACTTGCGCTCGACGACCATCGTCTTGACCGAGGCCGTGACGCCCTCGGCGATCTCGACGACGACGACGTACGTGCCGACGTTCTTGATCGGCTCCTCGAGGTGGACCTTGCGCTTGTCGACCTTGACGCCGCGGGCCTCTTCGATCGCGTCGGCGATGTCCTGGTTGGTGACCGAGCCGAACAGGCGGCCGTCGTCGCCGGCCTGCTGGCTGATCGTCAGCACCGTGCGGTTGAGCACGTCGGCGTCCTCGGTGGCCTTCGCGATGACGACCTGCGCCGCGCGATCGGCGGCCTCGCCGCGGCGGCGAGCCTCGGCCATGCGCGCCCTTCGTCGCGGGCTGCGCGAGCTTGCGCGGGATGAGGTAGTTGCGCAGGTAGCCCTTGGAGACGTCGACGACGGCTCCGCGATCGCCGAGGTGCTCGACGTCCTGCAGGAGGATGGCGGACGGCATGGGCTAGCGATCGTCGCGGCCGCGGCGGCCGCGTCCGCCTTCGCGCTCGGCGTCGTCGCGCCCGCCCTCGTTGACGTACGGCAGCAGCGCCAGCTCACGGGCGCGCTTGACCGCACGGGCGATCTGGCTCTGGTGGCGCCGGCATGCGCCGGTGATGCGCCGCGAGCGGATCTTGCCCTTCTCGGAGATGAACTTGCGCAGCGTGGCCGTGTCCTTGTAGTCGGCCTGCTCGATCTTCTCCTTGCAGTACGGGCACGGCTTGCGCCGGCCGCTGCCGGGTCCGCCCTTCTTGTCACGTCGGCGCGTGGGCTTGCCACGGTTGCGCTGCTTAGCCACTGACTGAGAGTCCTTCGTGTCGTTGCCAAAGGCGCGCGCAGGGCGCGCGCGGCCCGTCATTGTGGCACGGTCACGCTGCAACCGCGCGGAGCGACCGGCCGGAGGGGCTGTTCCAAGCCTAGCCGAGGCGGTTGCGCACCAGTCGCTCGACGACCGCGATGCCATCGCCTGGCGCCATCGGGAGCACCACGGCCTCGGCGGCGCGCGGCTCCTCGTACGGGTCGTCCCAGCCGGTCAGACCGGTGAGCTCGCCCGCGGCTGCACGCCGGTAGAGCCCCTTCGGGTCACGCCGCGCACACTCGGCGACGGGCGTCGCGACCCAGACCTCGGCGAAGGCGATCTGCGCCCGCTCGTGCAGGCGCCGGGCAGCGTCGCGGTCGGCGCGATAGGGGGCGACGAGGCTCACGAGGACGATCGCACTCTGCCCGGCGATCAGGGCCGCCACCTCGGCCGACCCGGCGGACGTTCTCGCGCCGGCCGGCGCGCGAGTGGTCCAGATCGGCGACAGGCCACCGCGCAGGTCATCGCCGTCGAGCACGATCGCGGGGCGCGCGCTCTCGGCGAGCCGCGCCTGGACTGCGAGCGCGAGCGTCGTCTTGCCGGCGGCCGGCAGCCCGGTGATCCACACGGTGATCCCGGGCGCCACGGTCAGCGCCAGCGCTCGAGCAGGTCGTCGTCGGCGACGGCGCCCGCCACGCGCGCCGGCACGCCGCGCACGATCGCGCGGGCCGGCACGTCGCGGGTGACGACGGCGCCCGCGCCGACGAATGCCTCCTCGCCGACCTCGACGCCCGGCGCCAGCAGGACGCCGCCGCCGATGCGACAGGCGCGCCGCAGGACCGGGCCGCGCAGCGGCTCGCCCGGCGCCAGCCGCGCCATCGTGCGGTCGTTCATCGACACGACGCCCGGCCCGACGAAGACGTCGTCCTCGACCGTCGTCCAGCTCGTCAGCCACACGTTCGTCTGGATCCGCACGCGCGCGCCGATGATGGTGTCGCGCCCGATCGCGCTGCCCCGTCCCATGACCGTGCCGGCGCCGATCCGCGCGCCCTCGCGCACGTGGGCCTGGTCGCCGACGATCGTGTCCGCCGCGATCGCGGCTCCCGCGAAGACCACCGCGCCCGTGCAGATCGTCGCGCGCGCTCCCACGACGAGCGGTGCGCCGTCGTCGAGCGGGGCGGCGGAGTGCGCTGCCAGCACGGCGCGCTTGCCGAGCACGACGCCGTCCTGCACCCGGACGCCGGCCTCGAGCACGGTCCGGCCGTAGATGACGACGTTGACGCCAAGGCTCACGTCGCCGGCGATCTCACGCCGTCGCCGAGCCAGAGGTTGGGCGCGAGATCCGAAGCCGAGAGCGTCACGGGATGCGCGCCGGAGCGGGTGTGACCGTCTCGTAGCCCAGCTCGCCGAGCAGCCCGCCCGCGACGGCCTCGAAGCGCGCGACCTCGGCGGCGCTCAGCGTCTCGCGCCAGCGGCCGGCGCGCGTGGGATCGGGCGGCTCGCGCAGGTGGTCATGCGCGCGCCATGCGCTCCGCACGGGTCGCCGTCGTGCCCGCGACGCGGCGGGTCGCGGGCAGGCGACCGAGCACCCCGGCGGCGCGTTCGTGCGCGCGCAGCATCGCCGCGTCGAACGGCAGCTCGAGGAACTCGCAGAGCTCACGCAGGACGAGCTCGGGCTCGTGTACGAGGCGCTCGAAGCGCACCTCGCGAAGGTGGGCGAGCCCGGCGCTGTCGCGGCGGCCGGCGGCGATGCGGTCGCGCCAGTCGGCCGCGATCGCCTCGATCGAGCCGTCGCCCGGCGCGAACGGCAGCCCACGGACCGACGCGGCGACATCGCGCCCGTCGCGGATGAGGTGGATGAAGCGCGCCTCGGGCAGCGCGGCCGGCGAGCGCGGGCATGCAGCGCGAGGTGCGCCGGCGTCTTGTCGCCCCAGCGCGACTTGCCGTCGCGAGCGGCGAGCGCGCGATAGAGCTCGCGCAACCCCGCGCCGGCCGACCACGGCCGCGCCCGCGCGAGCGCGAGGCGGGCGGCGTCGCGGTCGAGCCCGAGGTCGGGCCAGGTGTCGAGCCCGGTCAACGCGTCGAGCAGGGCGTCCGGCGCGACGCCGTCCGCGCCGCCGATGCCGCGACGAGGCCGAATCCGGTCTCGGGCCCGATCGCCAGGTCGGGGTGCGCGTCGAGCTGCAGCCGCAGCAGCGTCGTGCCCGAGCGCGGCACGCCGACGACGAAGGGCGCCGGAGGCTCGGCCGCGGGCGCGGGTCGCGGGCGCGCGTGATGCGGCGGGACCTCGGCAGCGGGCGCGGGTCGCGGGCGCGCGTGATGCGGCGGGACCTCGGCAGCGGGCGCGGGTCGCGGGCGCGCGTGTGACGGCGGAACCTCGGCGGCCGGCGCGGGCGCCTGCGCCGGAGCGGCCTGCGGCTGTCGCGACCTCGCCCGGCGGATGCGGTCGGCCGGCGCGAGTGCGGCCTGCACGGCCCGCCAGCGGCGCGAGGAGGTCACATCGCCCAACAGGCGCCCGAGACGGTCGGCGCGCTGCGCCTGCTCCTCGAGCTCCTGCCCGCGCGCGGCCGCCAGCGCGTCGGCCTCCTGCACGCGGCGCTCCAGCACCTCGATGCGCGCGCGCAGCTCCGCCTCGAGCCCCTCGGCGTGCTGCGCACGCGCAGCGAGCGCCTCGAGCGCCGAGCGCATGCCGAACGCCTGGGCGTCGGCGCGGTGATAGAGCCGCAGGAGGCGAGCCATCTCGCGCAGCGGCGCGTCGGGCGGCGCCCGCGGGGCGCGGCGGCGATCCGCTCGAGCACCACGGCGAGCGCTGCGGCGTGGCGCCCGGCGGCGTGATGGGCGACGGCGAGATCGCGATTGACGAGACCCATGCCGGGCTCGTAGCCCGCGAGATCGGACACGAGCCGCGCCTCGTCGATCACGCCGGGAGGCTCTGTCCGCCGAAGTTGTCCGCCGCGAGCCGCGGATAGGACGCGGCGGTGACCCAGCCGTCGCCGCCGTTGTGGTCGAAGACGTATGCCGCGCGGCCTGTTGCCATCGCCTCGACGATCACGCGCGCCTTGCCGAAGACGATGTCGACCTCGTTGAGGACCAGGTCGGCGGGCCGCTCGCCCTCACCGTGGACGCCGACGTGCCGCAGCTCGATCCCGGCGCGGTCGCACGCCCGGCGCAGCAGCGCGAAGCGCTCGCCGTGCACGTAGTTGCCCATCGTCATCGCGACGCGTGGCGGCGCGCGCAGCGGCTGGGCCGGCTTGAAGCGCTCGACGTCGACGGGCTGCGCGAGGCGGACGATCTCGCGGGCGGGCGCGCGAGCGCGCGGACGCGCTGCTCGACGCGGTCGTACAGCACGATCGCCGCGGCGACGAGGTCCGGCAGCTGGGGCGGCAGCTGGAGGTCGAAGATGTCGCTGTGCGCGACGAACGCCTGCGGCGTGGCGGGGTGGCGCGCCGCGAGTTCGTAGGCGACCGGGCCGTCCTGGACGAGCAGCACGTCGGGCTGTGCCGGCAGCTCGTGCTCGGCAGTCGCGACGCGCAGGCCGAGCGCGCGCGCCGCGTCCGTCGAGCGCCCCGGCTCGAGTGTGTGCAGCCAGACGTCGTGGCCGAGGCGCTGCAGATGATCGGCGACGGTGACGGCGTAGGTCTCGCTGCCCCCGGCGCCGGCCAGCGAGTAGGCGGCCGCGACGATCTGCATCAGGCGCGGGGGCCGGCCACTCCCGGGCTCGTCGCGAGCGCGGGCGACCGCAGGCCGAGCATCGATCGGGTCTCGTCCGGCGTGGCGATCGAGCGGCCGACCGCGTGGCCGCCATGCCACGGCGCGCTCGACAAGGCCGGCGTTGGTCGCCGGCCGCCCGCCGGCGGCATCGAGCCAGGGGTTGTCCTCCAGGCCGGTGCGGACGTGGCCGCCCATCGCGATCGCCAGGGCGTTGACCGGCGCCTGGAACGCGCCGAGCCCCGCGGCGGCCCACGTGGTGCCCGCGGGCAGCGCGTCGATAAGCGCGACGAGCGAGCGGGCGTCGGCGGGCGCCGAGTTCGGGAAGCCGAGCATGAGGTTCGCGTACAGCGGCGCGCGCACGAGTCCGTGAGCGAGCAGGCGGCGGGCGAATGCGCCATCCCGAGGTCGAAGACCTCGAGCTCTGGGGCGATCTCGCGCTCCAGCATCCCCACGGCGAGCGTCTCGACCGTGCGCATCGCGTTGACGCTGGGGCCGGAGCGGAAGTTCAGCGACCCGAGCGTCAGGCTCGCCATGTCCGGGCGCGCGTCGCCCTCGAGCGCCAGGACGTCGGCGCGCCGGTCGATCTCCGGGACGGCGCGACCGCTCGTCGTCACGCACACGACGATCCCCGGGCAGCGGCGGCGGATCTCGGGGACGAGCTCGGCGTACGCCTCGCGGCGCCACTCCGGGCGCGCGTCGTCGTCGCGCGCGTGCAGGTGCACGATCGTCGCGCCGGCGTCGAAGCAGCGCTGCGCATCGGCGCAGATCTCGGCCGCCGTCAGGGGCACGTTGGGCACGCGGTCGCGCTGCGCCACCATGCCCGTCAGGGCCGCGTTGACGATGAGCGGCGCGTACGGCGTGCGCGGATGCGCCGGATACGGAAAGGCGTCCGTCATCACAGCCATCTTGATCGATGGCGGCGGCTTTCGCCGTGTGGGCTGGTCCGCCGCCGCGCCGTGGGTCCGGATGCCGCGGCCGACGCCGCGGCACTCAGCCTGAACTCACCGAGGATCGGCGGGTTCAGGTTCAGCCGGCTGTGCCCGAGCCTGCGCTCAGGCTTAGAACGGGATGTCGTCGTCCGCCGGGCGGCGAGCCGCCGCCGCCGACGGTCGCGCCGGCTGCTGGCGCTGCTGGAAGTCGCTCGTGTCGGCCGGCACGTCGGAGCGCGCCGCGTAGCCGTTGGAGCCACCGCCGCGAGCGTCGCCGTCGCGCACGACGGGGACGACGCTGTCGGCCACGATGTCGACCGCCTGGCGCTTGTTGCCGTCCTGCTCCCACTCGCGCCACTTCAGGCGCCCGGAGACGACGACCTTCTGGCCCTTGTGGAGGTTGCGCCCCATCCACTCGCCGAGGCCGCTCCAGACCGTGACGTCGAAGTAGGCGGCACGGTCGGCCCACTCGCCGGACGCGTCCTTGTAGCGCTCGTTGTGCGCGATGCGCAGCGAGCAGACGGCCTGGCCGCTGCCCGGGATGTTGCGCACCTCCGGCTCGCGGGTCAGGTTGCCCGAGACGGTCACCGTGTTGATGTCGAATCCGCTCATGTGAAGTACCTCATGCGCGCGCACGGCCACAGCGGGCACGCTGTCGTGGAGCTCGTGGGGCTCCGTTGATCTCGTGAGCGCCGCCGGACCGGCGATGCGCTCGATGAATCGAGTCTAGAGCCGGCGATCGGCGGCACGATACGGTCACGCCGCTTTCTCCGCGCTCTTTGCGCAGAGTCGTCGCGAAGCGCGCGGGTGCGCTACTCGCCCGCGGCTCTGCGGGACTACGGGCTCGGCGAGCGCGACAGCCGCGGGGCGCGGCGGCGACGGCCACGGGCTCGGCGGGCGACGGGCTCGCCGATGCCGGTCGGACGCGGCTCGGGCCGCGTCGACGGCGGCGCCGGCGTGCCGGGCTTGAGCTTGATGATGCGAAGCGGATGACGCCGTCGGTGATGCGCAGCACCCGCTGCAGCGACTCGAGGACCTCGCGGACGCCGTGGAACTGGAGCAGGTGGTACTCCGCGTCGGTCTTGTGCCCGATCTCGTAGGCCGTCTGACGGACGCCCCAGTCCTGGGTGTTGACGATCCCGACGGGACCGATGATCTGCTCGACGCTCGTGAGCACCTTCGCGCGCTGCTCGTCCGGAGCGGCGCTGTCGAGCATGAGCACGAGGTCGTAGAGGGGGTCGGCGGCAGGCATGCGGCGGCGCATGATAGCGACCGGGGGGCGAATCCCGACCCCGCGCAGCCCTATCGCAGGTGTGGAGCCCGACCGCCAGACCCCGCTGCGCGCCCGCATCCGCTGGGGCAACGTCGCCCGCGCGGCGGCGCTCGTCGCGCTCGCCGCGACGATCGTCGCCTGGCCGCGGCTGGCCCCGCGCGAGCCGGCGCTGCCGCCCGCGCGAGCCGGTGCCCGTGGCGCCTGCCGCGCCGCCTGTCGCACCCGCCAAGCCCAGCAAGCCCGCCGCGTCGGCGATGCCGGTCGCGGCCGGCATCGCCCGACGTCGCAGAGGCGAGCCGCGCGGCTGCCGCCACAAGCGGGGCGACGGCGGGCGCCGCGACGCGCCGAGCGGCGTGGGTCCGTGCGCCGCGCGGGGCGGAGCCGCGCCGGCGGGCGCCGAGGCGCGCCCGGCAGCCCGTCGCGCGCGCACTGCCGCGAGCCGCGCCGCGCCCGCGCCGCGCGCAGCGGCACCCGACTTCGCTCCGGGACGGCCCAGCGATCCCGGCTACCCGGCGTCCGCGTTCTGGGCCCACTGAGCCAAGCGGGGCGACTCATGCATGCCCAGAGGGCACGTTTCTCGCCCCACAGCGCCGCGGCCGAGGATCGCGACAGCCCGCGGCGAAGGATCTCGCCGCGCGGAGGCGCCGCCGCGCAGCTACCGCAGCGCCTCGGCCTCCGCCCGCTTGGCGCGGATGTCCTCGAGCTGCTCGTCGATCCAGTGGCCCGGGTCGCGCGCCGTCACCGCCTCCTTCAGGCCGCGCGCACGCCGCGCGCGCTCCTCGGCGCTCATCGTCAGCGCCTCGTGGATCGCGTCGGCCGTCTCCTTGATGTCGAACGGGTTGACGCTCAGCGCAAACTCGCCGAGCTCCTCGTGCGCGCCGGTGTTCTCCGACAGGATCGAGACGCCGTCGCGCTCGTTGACGAGCGGCCCCTCCTTCGCGACGAGGTTCATGCCGTCGAACATCGCGTTGACGATCATCACGTCGTAGTGCTTGTACGCCGCGACCGCCTCCTCGAGGTCGTCGCGGAGCTTGAGCTGGATCGGCATCCAGTCCGGCGTGCCGTGGCGCTGGTTGATGACGGCGACGAGCGCCTCGATCCGCTCGAGGTACTCCTGCGTACTGCGGCACGTCCATCCGCGACGGCATGAGCTGCGCGATGAACGTCACGCGCTCGAGGAACTCGGGATGCTCGTCGAGGAACTGGTCGAACGCCGTGAAGCCGCGCAGGACGTTCTTCGACAGGTCCGAGCGGTCGACGCGCAGGATGATGTGGTCGCGGCGGCGGCGCTCGAGCTCCTCCTCGAACTCGCGCGTGCGCTCGCTCGCGGCGACGCGCCGCGTGGCCTCGTAGTCGATCGGCAGCGGGTACGAGCGCACCCAGATCTCGCGATCCGTCGTAGCAGACGACCCCGCGCTCGAAGTCGACCTCGAGGCCCATGAGGTCGCGGCAGCACTGCAGGAAGTTCCAGCGGTACGAGCGCGTGTGGAAGCCGACGATGTCGTTGGCCAGCACGCCGCGGTAGATCTCGTCGCGGATCGCGCTTGCGGCAGCACGCGCCAGGCGTCGGGCTGCGTCCACGGGATGTGGATGAAGTGGTGCAGGAAGACGTCGGGGCGCTCGGCCCGCACGACCGCCGGCAGCGTGTAGAGGTGGTAGTCGTGGACCATCACGACCGGCTCGTCCTCGTCGGCGATCTGCTCGACGACCGCCGCCGCGAGGTCCTCGTTGACGACCTTGTAGCCGCGCTCGAACGCGTCGATCTCGTGCTGGCGGATGTCCGGCGCGTTGGAGAGGTCCCACAGGTAGTGCTGGATGAACCACAGCATCGGGTTCGCGACGACGTTGTAGAAGCGGTCGTAGGCCTCGGGCTCGGACGCGCACGAGGCGCACGAGGTACGTGCCGCCGGTCGGCCTCGACCTCGAACGGGCGCGCCCTCGCTCTCCTCGGACTTCGCCGACGTCGCCGTCGGTCATCGCCGACGCGATCCAGACGGCGTCGCGATGCGAGGCGAGGCCGGTCAGCGCGGTGACGAGCCCGCCGCCGCCGCGCGTGAACGAGCCGTCGTCGTCGAACGTGACGGGCCCGCGGTTGGAGACGAGGACGAGGGGGGCGGTGTCGGACACGGCGCTAGGACTACCCCGCCGAGCTGCCGGCCCTACGGCAGCACCGCGTTGCCGGTCTGCTGCGGGCGCGTGCCGAGCGTCACGCGCACGTTGCGCGGGCGGCCGTCGCGGTAGACGCGCAGCACGACCTCCTGCGCCGGGGCGCAGGCGCAGCAGCGCGACCCCGAGCGCGCTTCGTCGGCCAGCGCCCGGCCGTCGACCGCGGTGATGATGTCGCCGCCGTCGTTGACCGTCCGCGCCTGGAAGCGCTCGGAGTCCGTGCCCGCGCGCAGGCCCGCCTCGTCGGCCGGGCCGCCGGGCACGACCTCCTGCACCCACGCGCCCTTGGACACCGGCAGATCGAAGCGGCGCGCGAGCTGCGGGTAGATCTGCACCGTCGCGACGCCGAGGTACGCGTAGTCGACGGTCCCGTCGCGGCGCAGGCCCGGCGAGCGTGCGGCGCACGGTGTCGGCCGGGATCGCGTAGCCGACGCCCTCGCCGCCGCCGGTCGTCGTCTGGATCTGCGAGTTGATGCCGACCACCTCGCCGCGCGCGTCGACGAGCGGCCCGCCGGAGTTGCCGCGTGTTGATCGCCGCGTCGGTCTGGATCGCGCCCGCGATCTCGAAGCCCGTGAGCGACTTGATCGAGCGGTCCTTCGCCGACACGACGCCGACCGACAGCGACTGCGGCTCGCCGAACGGCGAGCCGATCGCGGCCACGGGCGCTCCCACGCGCACGTCGCGCGCGGTGCCGAGCCTCAGCGGTCGCAGCGTCAGGCCGCGCGGGTCGATGCGCAGCAGCGCGACGTCGGCGTTCGGGTCGAAGCCGACGATCCACGCCGACACCTCGTTGCCGTCGGCGAACGCGACGTAGACCTCCTTCGCCTCGCGGATCGAGCTGCCCGTGCCCTCGGTGACGACGTGGGCGTTCGTCGCGATCTCGCCCGTGGCGCCGAGCACGAAGCCCGAGCCCAGGCCCTGGCCGCCCTCGCCGCCGAGCGTCGACGTCGGAGCTGCCGAGGACGCTGAAGACCGTGACCACGCCCGGCGACGTGCGCTCGTAGATCGCCGCCGGGTCGAACGCGCGGCTCGGCGCGCGAGGGCCGGACGACCTCGACGGTCGTGACCCGCTCGACCGTCCGCGCGCGGCTCGGTCGACCCGGTCGCGCGGTCGCGCCCGTCCTTGCCGCCGCAGCCCGCCAGCGCCAGCGCCGGCGCCAGCGCGCGCCAGCGCCGCCACGCAGGCCGCCGCTCTCACGCCGGCAGCTCCAGCGAGAACGTCGTCGCGACCCGGCGCGGTGTCGACGTCCAGCGAGCCCTCCATCCGCTCGGCGAGCTCACGCGCGATCGTCAGGCCGAGCCCCGATCCCTGCGCGTCGTCGGAGGTGAAGAACGGCTCGAACACGCGCTCGGCGGTGGCCTCGCCGATGCCCGGCCCGTCGTCGCAGACGCCGAGGCGCACGGACCCGTTGTCGCGCGTCGCCGTGACGACGACGCCGGTGCCGGGAGGCGTGTGCAGGACCGCGTTGTCGATCAGGATCCGCAGGATCTGCGCCACGCGCTCAGGATCGCAGACGGCCTCGATCGGCTGGCCGTCGAGGCGCAGCTCGAGCGCCGAGCCGTGCTTGTCGAGCGCGGGACGCGAACTCCGACGTCACGCGGCGCGCGAGCCGGCCGAGATCGGTCTGCTCCGGGCGCAGCTCGAGCGAGCCGGCCTCGAGCTTGGAGAGGTCGAGCAGGTCGGTCGCGAGCTTGCCCAGGCGCGCGACCTGCTCGCGCACGACGCCGACGAACTCGCGTCGCGTCGCGTCGTCGAGGTCCTCGTCCTCGATCAGCTCGAGGAAGCCGCCGAGCGAGAAGATCGGCGTGCGCAGCTCGTGCGACGCGGTCGCGATGAAGCGCCGCGCGCGCGCTGCTCGACCTGCGCGAGCTGGCGCTGCATGTCGTCCAGCGCGCGCGAGAGCTGGCCGAGCTCGTCGTCGCGGTCGGCCGGGAAGACCGCGGTGAAGTCGCCGCCCGCGACGCGCTCGGCGCCCTGCTCGAGGACCTTCACGCGGCGGGCGATCCCGCGCGAGACGAAGAACCCGCCGGCGAGCGCGAGCACCATCCCGAGCGCGCCCGCGATGAGGATCTGCCTGCGGATCAGCGCGACGTTGCCCTGCACGTCCGACAGCGGCGAGGAGAACACGGCGACGTGGCTCGACGGCGCCGTCGCGCTCGCGGATCGGCACCGCGACCTGGCCGAGCAGGACGTCGCCGCGGTACTCCGATCCGCGCGCCTCGCGCCGCGTGCGCGCCGCGACCTCGGCGATGTCGAAGCGCAGGCCGTCGATCTGCACCTCGGTCGTCGAGTCGGCGGCGATCGCGAGCTGCAGGCCGAGCGTCCCGCCGCCGATGCTCAGCAGCGTCACGCGCGTGCTCGTCCTGTCGCCGATCTCCGCGACGCGCTGGTTGATCTGGCGGTCGGTGCCGTCGCGCAGCACGATGCTCTCGATGCTGCGGCGTCTGCTGGCGCGCGGTGCGCCGCGAGCGAGCGCAGCTTCTGCTCGGTCAGCGAGGACTCGAGCTGCGGCGTCGACGTAGAAGAAGACCGCGCCGACCGCGACGAGCGTGACGGCGAAGAACAGGACCGTCAGGCGCGTGCGCAGCGAGCGAAGGCGCATCATCGGCCGCCTACTCGTCGGTGTCGCGGAAGCGGTAGCCGACGCCGCGCACCGTGAAGAGGTACTCGGGCTGCTTGGCGTCGAGCTCGAGCTTCTCGCGCAGGTGGCGGATGTGGACGTCGATCGTGCGCGGGTCGCGGTACGCGGCGTCGCCCCAGATGCGCGTCAGCAGGCTCTCGCGCGTGAAGACGCGCCCGGGATGCGTCGCGAGCGCGGCGAGGATCTCGAACTCGACGTACGTCGTCTGCACCGCCGCGCCGCGCACGCGCACCGCGCGCTTGGCGAAGTCGATCTCGAGCCCGGCGATCTCGAGCGGGCCGTCGAGCGCGAGCTCGCCGTTGTCGGGCCGCATCTCGGCGCGGCGCAGGACGGCCTTCACCCGGCTGCGGAACTCGCGCATCGAGAACGGCTTGGTGATGTAGTCGTCGGCGCCGATCTCGAGGCCGACGACCTTGTCGATCTCCTCGGCGCGCGCCGTGAGCATGATGATCGGCACGGTGCTGCGGGCGCGGATGCGGCGGCAGACCTCGAGGCCGTCGAGCTTGGGCAGCATGAGGTCGAGCACGACGAGGTCGTAGCTGCCCTCGGCGAAGCGCGCGAGCGCGGCGCTGCCGTCCGTCGCCTGGACGACCTCGTAGCCGTCCTTGCGCAGCGGATAGGAGAGCAGCGTCTGAATCGCGTGCTCGTCGTCGACGAGGAGGATGCGGGGGGCGCGATCCACCATCACCAATAGTGTGACAACGATGACGGGCCGCCCAGCCAGAAGGCATCGCTGATGTCCGACCCGCGCCTGTACCGCACGGCGCTCGTGCCCGTCCTGCTCGCGCTCGTGCTGCTCGCGTTCTCGCTCGAGAACCGCCCGCGGCGCGCTGACGACGACGCGTCGGCGCCCGACGCGTTCACCGGCGACCGGGCGTTCGACCGCGCATACGGGCCGGGCGGCCTCGCCGACCGCTTCCCCGAGCGCCGCCCCGGCTCGGCCGGCGACGAGCGGCTCGCCGACGTCGTCGCCCGCGAGCTCGAGGCCGCGCAGCGGCTTTCGAGGTGCGCACGATCGACGCGCGAGGGCGAGACGATCGACGGCCGCCAGACGCTGCGCACGGTCATCGCCGAGCGCGCCGGGCACGATCGACGAGCGCATCGTCGTCGTCGCCCATCGCGACGCCGCCGGCAGGCGGGCGGAGGCCGAGCTGTCGGCGACCGCCGTGCTGCTCGAGCTCGCGCGCGTGTTCGGCGCGCCGCGCCAGACCCAGCGCACGCTGACGCTCGTCTCGACGAGCGGCGGCAGCGGCGGCGGCGCGGGCGCGCGCGGCGCTCGCCGACGCGCTGCGCGGACCGTACGCGGGCGTGCTCGTGCTCGGCGACCTCGCGTCGCGCAACTTCCGCCTGCCGCTGCATCGCGCCGTGGTCGGACGCGCTCGGCGCGACGCCCGCGCGCCTGCGCGCGACGCTGCAGGAGTCGCTGCGCGCCGACACCGGCGCGGGCGCCCGCCAGCCCCGCGCGCTGAGCCAGTTCGTGCGGCTTCGCGATGCCGGGGACCTACGGCGAGCAGGGCGTGCTGCTCGCGCGCGGCCTGCCCGCGGTCATGCTCGTCGGTCGGCGGCGACCGCCCGCCCGCGGCGGGCGCGCCGATCTCCCGCGCGCGCATGCACGCAGCTCGGCCGCGCCGCGCTGCGCACGGTGACCGCGCTCGACGCCGCGCCGCGCGGCCGGCCCGTCAGCCCGCAGGCGTCCACGCGCGACCTCGTGACGAGCCGCAAGGTCCTGCCCGGCTGGGCGGTGCGGCTGTTCACCGGCGCGCTGCTGCTCGCGCCGTTCGTCGTCGCGATCGACGCGCTCGCGGCGGTGCTGCGCGCGCGCGACCCGCTGCTCGCGTCGCTGCGCTGGACGCTCGCCGCGGCGCTGCCGTTCGCCGTCGCGGCGCTGTTCGCGCTCGCGCTCGGCGCGACCGGCCTGCTGGCCGCGACGCCCGCGACGCCGGTCGCGCCGCGAGGCGCTGCGGCGTCCAGGCGCCGGCGCTGCTCGCGGTCGTGCTCGTGCTCGTGCTCGCGTGGGTCTGGCTGCGGCCGTTCGTGCTGCGCGCTGACCGCGCACCGACGGCGACCGTGCCGCGACCCGCCGGCGCCGGCGTCGTCGTGCTGCTGCTCGCGCTCGCGGCGACGACGGTCGTCTGGGCTGCGCAACCCGTACGCCGTCCGTGGCGCTGCTGCCCGGGCTGCACCTGTGGCTCTTCGCGCTGGCCCCGGACTGGCGCATGAGCCGGCGTGCTGCGCGTCGGGCTCGTCGCGCTCGCGATCGTACCGGTCGCGCTCCTCGACGCCGCGGCGGCGCGCGCGCTCGGGCTCGGCGGGCTCGAGGCGCCCGTGGACGCTGCTGCTGCTCGTCGCCGGCGGCCACGTCTCGCTGCTGAGCCTCGCTGCTGTGGAGCCTGCTCGCCGGCTGCGCGGCCACGGCGCTCGCGATCGCCGCCGCGCAGCGCCGTGCACGACCCGGGCCCCGACCTGCCGATCACCGTGCGCGGGCCGCGCTCCTACGCCGGCCCCGGCTCGCTCGGCGGCACCGAATCGGCGCTGCGGCGCTAGTGGGCGTGCGCGGCACCGCTGCGAGCGCTGTCGACGGTGCTGATCGTGTCCGGCCTGCTGATGCTCGTCGACGCGGGGCTGACGGTCGTCTGGCAGGAGCCCGTGTCGGCGCTCTACGCGGAGATCGTGCAGGGCCGCCTCGGCGACGACCTGCGCCGGCTCGAGCTCGCGCAGCCGAGCGCGATCGACCTCGCCGCGCTGCGGTCGCTGGAGGACGAGCGCCAGCGGATGGCGTTCCTCGCGCGCACGCTGCGCCGCACCGCGCGGCGCGCGGCGACGGCCGTCGGGCGCATCCGCCTGCCGCGCGGCGGCGGCGAGCTCGGTCATCGTCGACGGCACCGACGCCGGCTCGCTGCGCAAGGGGCCGGGGATCTACGACGACGCGCCCGTTCCCGGGCGCGCCCGGCACGGTCGCGATCGCCGGCCACCGCACGACCTACCGCGCGCCGTTTCGCAGGGTCGACAAGCTGCGCCCCGGCGACGAGATCACCGTCGAGATGCCGTACGGCACGTTCGTCTACCGCGTCGCAGCAGACGCGGATCGTCGCCCCCACGGAGGTCTCGGTCGTGCGGCGGGTCGCCTACGATCGGCTCGTGCTGACGGCCTGCCATCCGCTCTACAGCGCGGCGCAAGCGGATCGTCGTCTTCGCCCGCCTCGTGTCGTCCGAGCCGCGCGGCCCGGCGCTCGGCACGTGACGCCGCGGCGAATGGATACCTGCGGACGGCGCGGGCATGGCGCTCAAGCGCGAGGGGGCCGCGCTCGATAGCGGTCGTGCGATGCGAACCCAAGAACTCAAGCTGCGCATTCGAGCGCGCAGACTACGTCGTCGACCCGGCCGCGGTCGCCGAGGCGATGCTCCGCCACGCCCTCAGTCAGAGGCGGTGGTGGAACCCGGTCGCCGGCTGCGCGACGCCGGCGAGCCGAGAGCACGACGTCCGGCGGTCCCGCGACCACCGAGCCGACCCACGTCAGCGGCGCCGCGGCCTCGGCCGCCGAGCGCTCGCCGGGCCCGACGCAGACGCAGAGCTCGTAGTCCTCGCCGGCGCACGCCGCGAGCTCCCACGCCGCGACGCCCAGCTGCCGCGCGACGTCCGCGACGCCCGTCGGCCAGCGGGCAGCGCCTCGAGGTCGATCTCGCAGCGCGACGCCGCCGGCGCGCGCGAGGTGGCGCGGCGTCGGAGGCCAGGCCGTCGGAGAGGTCGATCATCGCGTGCACGCCCGCGCGCGCGAGCGCACGGCCCTCGCACAGGCGCGGCTCGGGCCGCAGGTGGCGGCGCGTGAGCTCCGGCGGCCCGCTGCGCCCGGCCGTCGAGGATCGCAAGGCCGGCGCCGGACGCGCCGAGCGTGCCCGTGACGCCGACGAGGTCGCCGGGCCGCGCGCCGCCGCGGCGCACGAGCGCGGCCTCGTCGTCGGCCCAGCCGACGACGGTGACGGCGAGCGTCAGCACCGGCGCGGACGTGACGTCGCCGCCGACGAGCGCGACGCCGTGGCGCCGCGCGAGGCGCGGCCATCGCGTCGGCGAGCGCGAGCGCGTCGTCCTCGGCGAAGCCGGCGGGCAGGCCGAGCACGACGTACGCCTCGCCCGGATCGGCGCCCATCGCGCGCGAGGTCCGACAGCGCGCCGGCGAGCGCGCGATGCCCCGCGTCGGCGGCGGTCGCCGTGACGCCGAGGCGGAAGTGGACGCCGTCGATCATCGCGTCGGTCGACGTGACCGCCAGCGGCGCGCGCGCGCACGACGGCGGCGTCGTCGCCGCTGCCGACGAGCACGCGCTCGGGCGGCGCGCCGAAGCGCGCCCGCATGGCGTCGATGAGCTCGAACTCGTCCACGAGCGGACGCTAGCGCGGGATGCGGCGCCGCCAGGCAAGGACGCGGACCGCGGAGGCGTCGCCTTCAGCGTCGAGGACGCCGCTGGCGGTGATCGGCGCCCGCGCTACCGGTGGCGGTAGACGATGCGCGCCCGGTCGAGGTCGTAGGGCGACAGCTCGCAGCGCACCCGGTCACCCGGCAGGATGCGGATGCGGAAGCGGCGCATCTTGCCCGCGACGTGACCGAGCACGACGTGCTCGTTGTCGAGCTTCACGCGAAACATCGCGTTCGGCAGGGCCTCGATGACTTCGCCCTCGAATTCGACCTTCTCTTCTTTGGCCATTGCGCCCCACGGTAGCAGCGTGGCGCGCGAGGAACCAGCGGCTCCGGACGCTAAGGCTTCCGTTCCGTGTTGCCCGGCGCCTCGTTGCCCGGATCGCGCGCGGGTCGGAGGCTCGCTGCTGCGGGCGGCTCGGCGCCCGGGTCGTAGAGATCGGGATCCAGGCCCTCGGTCACCGGCGGAGGCGGCGGCGGCGTGGCGGCGGCGGCGTGCCGGGCGCGGCGCCGCCGGTGCCCGGCGCGGCGGGGGCGCGGGTTCTCGGAGCGCGGCCGCCCGGTCGCCGGGTCGATGTTCGGGTCGACCGGGAACGCGTCGCGGCGCGCGCGGCTGGACTCGCTGGCCCTGGAACGGCTTGGACTTGAACGGCTGGTCGGGCTTGGCGAACTTGCCGCAGAAGCTGCGCTTGGCCGCCTTCATGTAGCGGCCCCAGATCTGCGCCGGGAACGTGCCGCCGTCGACCGGGCCGCCGTTGAAGAGGTTCGGCATCGGGATGTTCGCCTTCGGGAAGCCGACCCAGACGGCCGTCGCCAGGCGCGGGGTGTAGCCGACGAACCAGGCGTTCTTGTTGTCCTCGGTCGTGCCGGTCTTGCCGGCCGGCGGGGCAGCCGGTGCGGGCGCGCGCGCCGGTGCCGCGGCCGTAGATGTTCTGCTCGAGGATCTTCGTGACCTCGTACATCGCGGCGGAGTCGAACGCCTTGTGGCGCTGCGGCTTGGAGAGGTCGTCGACCTTGCCGTCGGGATGGCGGACCTCGGTGATCGCCTTGGGCTTGTTGCGCCAGCCGCCGGAGGCGATCGTCGCGTACGCGTTGGCCATCTCCAGCGGCGAGCAGCAGCGCGCGCAGGCCGCCGAGCGTCTCGGACGGGTAGCCCTGCAGCTGCGACGTGATCCCGAGGTCGCGCGCCGCCTTGACGACCTTCTTCGGGCCGATGTCGAGCGCGAGCCGGATGTAGACCGTGTTGTCGGACGCCAGCGTGCCGGCGACGAGGTTCTTCGAGCCGCCCGAGCACTTGCCGCCGTAGCAGTTGATCGTCACGCTGCCGTACTGCGGGGCCGAGCGTGATCGGGCCCGAGGCGAAGCTCGTCGACGCGCGGGGTCGACGCCCTCGCGCACGGCCGCGACGAGCGCCATGATCTTGAACGTCGAGCCCGGGCTGGCGCTTGGCGTCGGCGGCGATGTTGAACTTCGAGTCCTGGTACTTCGCCGACGAGGCCATCGTGCGGATGTAGCCGTTGGACGGGTCGATCGTCACGATCGCCGACGACGGCGCGCCCGGGAAGCTCAGGTCCTTCGCGATCGCCGCGCGCGCCTTGCGCTGCAGGTCGAGGTCGATCGTCGTCTTGATCGTCAGCCCGCCGCCGCGCACGGTCTTGACGCCGTAGCGCTTGACGAGCTCGTCGGTGACGTAGTCGAAGAAGTAGCTCTCGCGCTTCTGGCGGAAGTACTTGTTGGGCTGCAGCTCGAGCGGCGACGCGATCGCGGTCTGCGCCTCGTTGCGGCGTGATGAAGCCGACGTCGGCCATCTTGCGCAGGACGGCGTTGCGCCGCGCGGTCGCCGGGCCCGGGTTGCGAGAACGGGTTGTACTGGCTGGGCGCCTGCGGCAGGCCCGCGAGCAGCGCGGACTCGGCGAGCGTCAGCTCGGACGCCGGCTTGTTGAAGTACGCGCGCGCGGCCGCCTGGACGCCGACCGCGGTCTGGCCGCCGTTGGTTCCGTAGGGGACCGAGTTGAGGTACTTCGTGAGGATCCACGCCTTGCCGCGGCGGCCGCGGTGGACGTTCTCGAGCTCCTCGGCGAGCTTCGCCTCGTGGATCTTGCGCTGGAAGGTCTTCTCGCTGCAGGCCGGGATACAGCGTGCGGATCAGCTGCATCGTCAGCGTCGAGCCGCCCTGCAGCGTCTTGCCGGAGCTCGCGTTCTTCAGCGCGGCGCGGACGACGCCCTCGAAGTCGACGCCCTTGTGCTGGTAGAAGCGCTCGTCCTCGATCGCGACGGTCGCGTTCTTCATCGTCTGCGGGATCCGCGACGAGGGGACGGTGAAGCGCAGCACGTCGTTCTGGATGAAGCCCAGGCGCGAGCCGTCGGAGGCGAGCACCGTCGAGATGCGCCCCGGGTCCTGGGGCTTGAGCGTGCCGAGCGCGGGCGCGGAGTTCGCGATGCCGACGACGTAGCCGACGGCGCTCAGCCCAGCGATGACGCAGCCCGCGGTGATCACCGCGAGGGTCAGGATGATGACGCGGGCGGCGCCGCCTCTGCGGCGACGTCGACGCTGGCGTTCGAGGCGAGCGGACATCGTGTGGGATACGGCGCGCGCGACCCCGCCGCGCCGTCGTGGAAGTCTAGGACAGAGCGGTCTTCGCCAGCGCACACCCGCGGTCCTGCCGGATGCGCCGCGCGCGCGGTTGCCAAGATCCGAGGATGCAGCCGCGCGCTACCGTTGCCGGCGCCCTCGCCCGCGGCGCCCGCGCGACGCGGCGCTCGCCGACGCCTGGCGCGCGCTGTGGGTCTCGCGCCTGCTCGTGCTGGCCGCGGGCGTCGGCGGCGTGCTCGTCTTCGGCCTGTCCGGGCGCGAGGGCGACTTCGACCCGGCCGGCCTGACGTCGCCGTTCGGCGCGACCGGCGACGTGCTCGTCGCGCCGTTCGCCCGCTGGGACTCCGTCTGGTTCCTGGCGATCGCCGCCGACGGCTACGGCGACGGCGCGCGCGAGGCGTTCTTCCCGCTGTATCCGCTGCTCGTGCGGATCGCCGGCGCGCCGCTCGGGCTCGCACCTGCTCGGCGGCGTGCTCGTCTCGACGCTGCTGCTCGGGCGTCGCGCTCGTGCTGCTGCACCGGCTCGTCGCGCTCGACCACGGGCGCGCGGTCGCGCGCAACGCCGTGCTCGTGACCGCGCTGTTTCCGATGTCGTTCTTCTTCTCGGCGGTCTACAGCGAGTCGCTGTTCCTCGCGCTGTCGGTGGGGGCGATCTACGCCGCGCGGCGCGACCGCTGGGCGTGGGCGGGCGCGCTCGGCGCGCTCGCCGCGGCGACGCGCAGCGCCGGCGTGCTGCTGCTCGTCCCGCTGCTCGATCCTCTACCTCTGGGACACGGGCACGCTGCGCCGCCGACCGCGCGGCGCCGCGCGCCGACGTGCTGTGGCTCGCGCTCGTGCCGCTCGGGCTCGCCGCGTACTGCGCGCTTCCTCGGCTCGAGGGCTACGACGCGCTCGCGCCGTTTCACGCCCAGGAGGTCTGGTTTCGCTCCTTCGCCGGCCCGTTCGCTCGGCGCGTGGGACGGCGTCGTCGCCGGCGTGCAGGGCGCGCGCCAGCTGCTGGTCGGGCGCGCGCGAGCCGGTGTTCTTCGCGGCCGCGGGCGGCGACCCGTTCGTCGTCGCGCGCCACAACATCGAGCTGCTCGGCGTGGCTCGTGCTCGTCGCTCGTCGGCGACGATCGGCGTCGCTGCGGCGGCTGCCCGCGGCCTACGGCGCGTACGTCGTCGCCGCGCTCGCGCTGCCGCTGTCCTATCCGGTCGGGCCGCAGCCGCTGATGTCGCTGCCGCGCTTCGTCGCCGTGCTGTTTCCGCTGGCGATCTGGCTCGCGCTGTGGATGACCGGGCGCGCGTGGCGCGAGCGGGCCGTGCTCGGCGCGTTCGCCGCCGCGCTCGCGGTCTACACCGCGATCTTCGCGACATGGCACTGGGTCGCGTGAGCGCTGATCGTCTCGCTCGACGCGCTGGGCACGCTCGTCGAGCTGCGAGCCGCCGGCGCCGCTGCTCGTCGCCGAGCTGCGCGCGCGCGGCGTCGAGGTGTCCGAGCGCCAGGCCGCGGCGGCGCTCGCGGAGGAGATCGCGTTCTACCGCGCGCACCACGACAGCGGCCTCGGACCGCGCGTCGCTCGCGCTGCTGCGCGCGCGCTGCGGCGCGGTGCTCGCGCGACGCGCTGCGTGCGCGCCGGCGCGCGGGTCGAGCTGCCCGCCGCGGACGAGCTGCGCGACGCGCTGCTCGCGGCGCTGCGCTTCCGCGCCTACCCCGAGGTGCCGGACGCGCTGCGCGCGCTGCGCACGCGCCGGGCACCGCCTCGTCGTCGTCTCCAACTGGGACGTCTCGCTGCACGACGCGCTGCGCGCGACCGGGCTCGCGCCGCTGCGTCGACGGCGCGATCAGCTCGGCCGAGGCGGGCGCCGCGAAGCCCGACCCGCGCATCTTCGCGCGCGCGCTGGCGCTCGCCGGGCGGCGGCGCGCGACGGCGCGCTGCACGCCGGCGACTCGCTCGAGCACGACGTCGCCGGCGCGCGCGCCGCCGGGCTGCGCGCCGGTGCTCGTGCGCGCGCGGCCGGCCCGGTCCCGGCGCGCGTGCCGGACGGGGTCGCCGTGATCGGCTCGCTGGCGGAGCTCGCGGAGCCTGGCCGCCGTAACCTCTCTGGCCGACCGTGACGAGCATCCCGCCCCCCGGCTACGGCCTGACGCACGACGAGCCGCAGGCCGAGCCGCCGTGGCCCGCCGCCCGCGCCCGCGCCCGGCCCGCGGGCCGCGCCGGCTGGCCGCCATGGACCGCGTGGGTCGCGCTCGCTGACCGCGCTGGGCGTTCGCGATCTTCGGCGGCAGCCGTCGATCGCGATCATCGCCGCGTCCGGCGGGCGCGTCGCTCGAGGAGCCGCCGCCGGGCGTGACGCTCGGCGGCACGTTCCTGCAGGACTTCGCGATGATCGCCGCGGCGCTGCTGTTCGCGCACATCGGCCGGGCGACCGGCGGCGGCGCGACTTCGGGCTGTCGCGCCCGCGGATCGGGCGACGCGGTCCGGCTCGCGATCGGCGTCTGGTTCGCGCTTCTTCGCGTTCAGCTGGGTGTGGTCGGTCGCGCTCGGCCTCGACGAGGAGCAGACGCTGCCCGACGACCTCGGCATCGACGGCTCGGACCTCAACCTCGCGCTCGTGATCGTCCTCATCACGATCATGGCGCCGCTCGGCGAGGAGATCCTGTTCCGCGGCTACTTCTTCGGCGCGCTGCGCAACTGGAAGGGCTGCCTGCCCGCCGCGATCGCGACCGGGCATCGTCTTCGGCGCGATCCACATCGGCTCGGCGCCGGTCGCCTTCACCGTCCCGCTCGCGTTCTTCGGCTTCGGCCTGTGCGTGCTCTACCAGCGCACGGGCTCGCTGTATCCGTGCATCGGGCTGCACGCGTGCAACAACTCGGTCGCGCTCGGCGTCCTGCAGGAGTGGGGCGCGGGCGAGATCGCGCTGCTCATGATCGGCGCGCTCGCCGCGTCGCTGGCGCTGCGCCTGGCTGCTGCGGCGCGCGCTCGACGGCCGCGCGCCTGCGCGGCCGCGGGCCGCTCGCCGCAGCCGGCCGCGCTGAGCGCCGCCGCGCCCGATGCGGCGTACCCGCGCCCGCGCGCTGACCTGGCATAGTGCCGCCGATGCGCCAGCCGCCCCTGCTCCTCGCCGCGCGTCCTCCTCCTCGCGCTTCCGGCCGCGGCGACGGCCCAGGTGCCGGCGCCCGCCGCGCCGCCCGCGGCCGTCCAGACGAACGCTCAAGCTCAGCGTCGAGCGCGTCGGCGGGCAGCCTCGCGACGGTCCTCGTCGGCGACCGGATCCGCGTCCGCGGCACGACCGGCGCGTTCGTCGCCGGCGAGCTCGTGACGGTGCGCTTCTACTCGAGCGACAGGAAGGTGCGCGTCAAGCGCAAGGCGCTCGTGGCCGGCCCGAACGGGACCGGCACGTTCGAGCTCTCCTACCGCCCCGAGCGCTCGGGCCGGCTCGTCGTGCGCGCGTCGCACGACCCGACGCCGGCGCTCGGCGTGCTGCAAGGCGACCGGCCGCGCCGTCGACGTCCTCCCGCGCAAGGTCGGCCCGGACAGCCGGCAGCGGGCGGTGCCGCGCGCTGCAGCGCCGGCTGGCGCGGCTCGGCTACGTCGTCGGCGAGCGCGGGCGCTACGACGCGCGGACCGCGCGCGCGGTGCTCGCGTTTCGCAAGGTGACGGGGATGGCGCGCACGACGAGGCGCTCGAGGCCGTCATGCGCCGGATCGCGCGCGGCGCGGGCCGGCTTCGGATCCGCCGCCCCGAGCACGGCCGGCACATCGAGGCCGACCTCACGCGCCAGGTCATCGCGCTCGATCGAGGGCGGCAAGGTCCGGCGCATCTACCCGATCTCATCCGGCGCGCCGGGCACCCCGACCGTGCTCGGCAGCTTCCGCGTCTACCTCAAGACGTCCGGGACGAACGCCAAGGGCATGGTCCACTCGGCGTACTTCATCCGCGGCTACGCGACCCACGGCTACGCGTCCGTGCCGATCTTTCCCGCGAGCCACGGCTGCCTGCGCGTGCCGATCCCCGACGCGCTGAGCCTCTTTCAGCTGGATCCGCATCGGCACGCCGGTCGACGTGTACTACGGCCCGCGGCCGAGGTGACCGCCGGCCGCCGGTAGCGCGACCGGCGTCAGCCGGGCCCGTGGGCTACACGCGAACCGGGCCGGGGCACGACGCGCGAGCCGCGGCCGCGTGCGAAGCGCGCGAGGTACCCGAGCAGGAAGCCGTAGGTCAGCAGCCCGAGCACCGTCGGCACGCCGCGCTGCGCCCAGCGGCTGCCGCGAGTCCGCGACGCCGGCGAACGGCTTGAGCAGCAGGTCGTTGGCGTCGTCGATGTACTCGCGCGCGCTGGTGTTGCGCTTCTCGCGCTGGCGCTCCCCGACCGCGGTCGGCGGCGACTGCTCGTAGCCCTGCAGACGATCGCGCTGCGCGCTGGAGGCGCGGTCGAACTCGTCGAAGGCGAACAGGCAGAAGCCGGCGGCGACGATGAGGCTGAGGGCGATGGCGATCGTCCGGAGGACACGTTCGATCACGGCTCTAAGGTAGGGGACCTTGAACGCGCATGGACGTTTGATCGAGGAGCTCCGCGCGCACGCGCTGATCGTCGGCGAGGTGACGCTGACGAGCGGCGCGACCGCGCAGTACTACGTCGACGCCAAGCGCGCGATCCTGCTGCCCGCGGGGTTCCGCGCGCTCGGCGAGCTCGTCGCCGACGCGCGCCCACGAATGGGCGGCGACGGCGGTCGGCGGGATGACGATGGGCGCGGACCCGGTCGCCTGCGCGGCGCTCGCCGGCGGCGCCGACGTGCAAGGCGTTCTTCGTGCGCAAGGAGGTCAAGGCGCACGGCCTCGCGCGCCGCATCGAGGGCCCGCTGCTGACCGCCGACGACCGCTGCCTGCTCGTCGAGGACGTCGTCAGCACGGGCGGCTCGACGATCAGGGCGATCGAGGCGCTGCAGGAGGACGGGCACGAGATCTGCGGCGTCGTGAGCGTGCTCGACCGGCTCATGGGCGGCGGCGAGCGCATCGAGGCGGCGGCGGGCGCGCCGTACGTCGCGCTCACGACGATCGACGACGTCTACCCGGAGCGGCCCGACCGCTGAGCGTCCTCGGAGGTCGGCGTGAGCAGCCGCACCTCCGCGCCCCGGCCGGCTCCGGGCTCGGCGATGCCCAGGCCCTCGACGAGCGCGAAGAACGCGTCGGCGTAGGCCAGGCCGCGGGTGCGGTCGCGCAGGCCGGCCCAGTCGATCTGCTCGCGCAGCGCGCGCGCGATCTGGAGCAGCGGCGTGAAGTCGAGGCGGTGCTCGTCGAGCGCGTGGAGCTTGCTCGCCAGCAGGTCCTCGAGCGCGAGCACGGGGATCGACGTGCTCAGGACGTGCAGCTCCTCGCTGCGCTCGATGAGCTCGTCGGCGACGACGAGGCCGCGCGGATCGAAGATGAGGTCGACGAGCACGTCGCCGTCCCAGGCCTTCAGCAGCCATTCCTCGACGGCGGCTGGCGCTCGGCCGCGTCATCGGTCGCGGGGGCTCCGGTGGCACGGAGGGCTCAGCGCTGCTCGAGCGCCCGCGCTCGGCATCCTCGGGCTTGACGATGAGGTCGAGGTCGTGGCGCGTCGGCGGTCCGCCGCGCGCCCAGCTCGCGAGGCTGCCGGCGAGGACGAACGGCACGCCCGCGTCGCGCAGCGCGCCGATCGCGCGCTTCAGCGTCTGCCTCGATGCGCTCGAAGGGCTGGCCGTCGTCGGTCACGTTGCACTCATACCCGCGGCGGCGGGGTAATGCAGCAGGCATGCGCATGCAAGGACCGACGAGCGTGCTCGCCGCGAGCATGAACGGCGAGCAGACCGTCCGCGTCGCCGCCGCCGGCGACCTGCACGTCGACGAGGCCGGACGCGAGAACGTCGCGACCGCGATCGCCGCGATGGCGCGCGACGCCGACCTCATCCTGCTCGCCGGCGACCTCACGACCCACGGCCGGCCCGAGCAGGCGGCGGTGCTCGCCGACGCCTGCCGCGACATCGCGACGCCGATCGTCGCCGTGCTCGGCAACCACGACCTGCACTGCGGCACGGGCGCGAGCTGACCGAGATCCTGCGCGGCGCCGGGATCGTCGTGCTCGACCGCGACGAGCCGACGGCCGTGCTCGGCGAGCGCTGCCGCGTCGGCGTCGTCGGGGTCAAGGGCTTCGTCGGCGGCTTTCGCGACCACACGATCCCGGACTTCGGCGAGGCGTCGCTGCGCGGGCTGTACGCGGAGACCGGCGCCGAGGTCGACGCGCTCGCCGCGGGCCTGCGCGAGATCGCCGCGTGCCCGCTGCGGATCGCGCTCCTGCACTACGCGCCGACGAGCGAGACGCTCGCCGGCGAGCCGACGGAGATCTGGGCGTTTCTCGGCAGCGAGCGGCTCGCGGCGCCGATCCTCGAGCACCGCCCCGAGCCTCGTGCTCCACGGCCACGCCCACGCCGGGCGCCTGCAGGGCTCGCTCCAGGGCGTGCCGGTCTACAACGTCTCGATCCCCGTCATGGGCCAGGACTACTGGCTGTTCGAGCTGACGGCGGCGCGGTCGCCGTCGTCGACGCTGCACTGAGGAGGCGGGCCGCCTCGCACGGCTTTCGCGCCGTGCGTATCCAGTGCCCCGAGCTGGATTCGAACCAGCGGCCTTCCCCTTAGGAGGGGGACGCTCTGTCCAGCTGAGCTATCGGGGCGCGTGCGGCGCAGGGGAGGATACGGCGACCGCTCGGCGTCCGCATCGGCGAGCGGGTAGTGGCAGGCCGCGTGGTTGCCGCCCTGCTTGGCCTCGAGCACCGGCTCCTCGACGTCGCAGTGGCCGGGCACGGCGCGCGGGCAGCGCGTGTGGAAGCGGCACGCCGGCGGCGGGTCGGTCGGCGACGGCAGGTCGCCGGTGAGGATCTGGCGCTTGCGCCCGCGCGCGACCTGCGGATCGGCGACCGGCACCGCCGACAGGAGCGCCGCGGTGTACGGGTGGCGCGGATGGGCATAGAGCTCCTCCGCCGTCGCGAGCTCGACGATCTTGCCGAGGTACATCACCGCGACGCGGTCGCACATGTAGCGCACGACGGAGAGGTCGTGGGCGATGAAGACCATCGTCAGGCCGAGGTCGCGCTGCAGGCTGCGCAGGAGGTTGAGGATCTGCGCCTGGATCGAGACGTCGAGCGCCGACACCGGCTCGTCGGCCACGACGATCCGCGGGCCGAGCGCGACCGCGCGCGCGACGCCGATGCGCTGGCGCTGGCCGCCGGAGAACTCGTGCGGGTAGCGGTTGTAGTGCTCGGGGTTCAGCCCGACGCTCTCCATGAGCTCCTGCACGCGGCGCTTGCGCTCGCCGCGCGCCGTGCGCGATGTCGTGGATCGCGAACGGCTCGGAGATGATCGAGCCGACCGTGCGGCGCGGGTTCAGCGACGAGTACGGGTCCTGGAAGATCATCTGCATCTCGCGGCGCAGCGGCTGCAGCTCCTTGCGCGAGAGCGTCGTGATGTCGCGGCCGTCGAGCGCGATCGTGCCCGACGTCGGGTCGAGCAGCCGCAGCAGCAGGCGCGCGGTGGTCGACTTGCCGCAGCCGCTCTCGCCGACGATGCCGAGCGTCTCGCCCTCGAGCACGTCGAACGACACCCCGTCGACCGCGTGCACCGCGCCGGAGCTGCGCCGCCCGATGCCCTGCGTGAGCGCGAAGTGCTTGACGAGGTCGCGCACCTCGATCAGCGCGCGGCTCATCCCGCCGGCTCCTGCGCCGCCGGCCTCGTCCGGCTTCAGGCCCACCGCCCGCTGGGCCTCGTCGGGCGCCGCGCCCGCACGGCGCGCGCGCGCCACAGCGCGCGCCGCGTGCGGCTGTCGAGCAGGCAGGCGGCGAGGTGCCGCGGATCGCCTTCGACGGCGGCGAGCTCGGGCTCGACGCGTGCGGTGCGCGTCGCGCACGTGCGGACAGCGCGGGTGGAAGCGGCAGCCGGTCGGCAGGTTGATGAGGCTCGGCGGGCGGCCGGCGATCGCGACGAGCTCCTCCCCGCGCGGGCGGTCCAGGCGCGGGATCGACCCCAGCAGGCCCCACGTGTACGGGTGCTCGGGCGCCGCGAACAGCGTCGCGCGTCGGCGCCTGCTCGACGATCCGCCCCGCGTACATCACGGCGACCTCGTCGGCGAGCTCGGCGACGATCCCGAGGTCGTGCGTGATGATCACGATCGCCATCCCGCGCTCGGCCTGCAGGCGCGCGAGGAGCTCGAGGATCTGCGCCTGCACCGTGACGTCGAGCGCGGTCGTCGGCTCGTCGGCGATCAGCAGCTGCGGGTCGTTGACGAGCGCCATCGCGATCATCGACGCGCTGGCGCATGCCGCCGGAGAACTCGTGCGGGTAGCCGCGCGCGCGCCGCCGCGCGTCGGGGATGCCGACGAGCTCGAGCATCTCCACGCGCGCGGTCGAGCGCCTGGCTGTCGCTGACGTCGCGGTGCGCGCGGACCGCCTCGGTGAGCTGGTCGCCGATCCGGAAGTACGGGTGCAGCGAGGACAGCGGGTCCTGGAAGATCATCGCGATGTCGTCGCCGCGCACGCGCTGCAGCTCCTCGTCGGAGACCGTCGCGAGATCGCGTCCGCCGAACTCGATCGAGCCGGAGATCGTCGCGTTCGGCGCGCGCGTGAGCCCCATGACCGACAGGCTGGAGACGGTCTTGCCCGAGCCCGACTCGCCGACGATGCCGAGCGTGCGGCCGGGCTGCACGTCGTAGCTCACGCCGTCGACGGCGCGCACGATGCCGTCGTCGGTCGCGAAGGAGACGCGCAGGTCGCGGACGTAGAGCAGCGGCGGCTCACCTCAGTAGCGCACGCGCGGGTCGAGGAAGGCGTACAGGATGTCGACGACGAGGTTCGCGACGACGATGAAGAACGCGCCGAACAGGACCGTGCCCTGGATCATCGGCAGGTCGGCGTCGAGGATCGACTCGAACGCCAGGCGGCCGATGCCGGGGATGTTGAAGACGCTCTCGGTGAGGATCGCGCCGCCGAGGATGACGCCGAGGTCGAGGCCCGCGAGCGTCACGATCGGCGTGATCGCGCTGCGCAGCCCGTGGCGCAGCACGACGCGGCGCGGGCCGAGCCCCTTCGCGCGCGCCGTGCGGATGTAGTCCTGCGACAGCGTCTCGAGCATCGTCGAGCGCAGCAGCCGGGCGTAGACCGCCGCGAACGTCGACGCGAGCACGACCCACGGCAGCAGCAGCGAGGTGAACCAGCCCCACGGATCGTCGGTCAGCGGGACGTAGCTGTTCTGCCCGGGGAAGATCGGGATCAGGCCGATGTCGTTGGCGAAGAGGTACAGCGACACGAGCCCGAGCCAGTACACGGGCGCCGAGATCGCGACGAGCGCGCCGCCCATCGCGATCCGGTCGATCAGCGTGCCCGGCCGCGTCGAGGAGATCACGCCGACGCCGATGCCGACGGTCAGCCAGACCACGAGCCCGCCGAGCGCCAGCGAGATCGTCGCCGGCAGGCGCTCGAGGATCGTCGTCGCGGACGCTCTCGTTGGTCTGGTAGCTGAAGCCGAGGTCGAAGTGCAGGGCGAGGCCCTTGAGGAACTCGCCGTACTGGACGTACCACGGCCGGTCGAGCCCGAGCGACTCGCGGATGCCCGCGACGACCTCCTCGGTCGGGAAGCGCCCGGCCCGCAGCACCGCCGGGTCGGCCGACGGCAGCAGGTAGAAGACGACGAACGTCAGCAGGCTGACGACGAACAACAGCACGCACATCCACAGCAGCCGTCCGAGGATGTAGCGGGTCATGGGTACCCCGGCAGCCGGGGTGCCCCGGCGCGTCGCCGGAGCACCCCCGCATGCGCGATGTCAGTCGTCGTCGTGGTCGCCTACTTGAGGGACATGAACGCCATGTCCCACGAGGAGTTGAACTTGTTCCTGACGCCCTTGACGTCGTCGGACACGAAGTTCACCTGGTTGTCCCACAGCCACGGGATCGTGTAGACGTCGCCGGTGACGATGTCGTCGATCTCGGCGTACGCCTTCGCCCGCGTCTCGGGGTCGGTCTCCGAGACCGCCTGGTCGAGCTTCGCGTTGAGCTCCGGGTCGTTCGACGTTGGACCAGTTGACGCCGTTGGCCTCGATGATGTTCTTGCCGTTGAAGACCGGGTCGAGCATCGACTGCGGGTCGAAGAAGTCCTTCCCCCACCCGCCGTTCGGGCACACGGCGACCTTGGCCTTCGGCGCGCCGCAGAACTTCGCGAACATCGTCGGCCGCTGGACCTGGCGGTAGTTGAGCTTGAAGCCGAGCTTCGCGAGCTGGTTCTCGACCGCCTCGCCCGTCTTGGATGCCGGCGGCTGGTTGTCGCCGACCATCAGCAGCTCCGGGCCCGTGTACATGCCGGTCGGGAAGCCGCCCTTCTTCATGTACTCCTTCGCGAGCTCGAGGTCGCCCGACGGGTTCTTCGTGAAGTCGGGCTTGCCCTCGGCGCCGCCCGCCTCCTCGTAGCCGGGGAGGTCCGGCGGCAGGAAGTGCGTCGCGATCGGGCCCAGCGTCGGCCCGCCGCGAGTCAGCCGCAGCGCGTTCTTGTCGATCACGGCCGCCACCGCGCGGCGCACCTCGACGTTGTCGAACGGCTTGACCTCCGTGTTCAGGGCGATGAAGCGGATGCCCTGGCTCGGCTGGATCGAGAGCTGGTCCTTGCGCGTCGACAGCGCCGAGCGCAGGATGTTGACCGGGGGCGCGGCGAAGTCGCCGCTGGCCATGCCCTTGCCGCTGAGGATCCGGCGGCTGGCGACGTCGATGTCGTTGCCTCCGGAGAACGTGATCGTGTCGAGGTACGCGGGCCGGTAGTCGGTCTTCGGATCCCAGCTCGGGTTGCGGACGAGCTTGATGCTGCGCCCGGACTTGTAGCCCGTGAGCTTGCCCTTGCCGTCGTTCTCGATCATGTACGGGCCGGTGAAGACCTGATGCGCGCCGTACGTCGACGGGTTCTCCTCGTCGTACTTCGCCGCGTAGTCCTTCGGCACGGGGACCGTGGCCGGCAGCGCCAGCGACTGGCCGTTGGAGATGACGCCGACCGGCTTGTCGAGCTTGATCACGAGCGTCGTGTCGTCGGGCGCCGTGATGCCCGAGATCTCCTTCGCCTTCTTGTCCGTGAAGGCCTTCACGCCGCTGATGTCGGGGTAGTAGACGGCCGAGTAGCCGTTGCCGACCTGCGGCAGGAACGAGCGCTCGAGCGCGTACTTGACGTCGGCGCTCGTCACCACGCGGTCGTCGAGCGGCGCGCTGTACTTGATGTTCGGCTTGATCTTGATCGTCACGGTCTTGCCGTCGGCGGACGTCGTCGGCATGCTCGCCGCGAGGTCCGGCGTCGGCTGGGCGTCGTTCGGGCGCCAGCCGTACAGCTGGCGCTGTGTCGGATGGCCGATCGCCATGTAGTCGTACTGGTAGTACCAGTAGCCCGGGTCGAGGCCGGTGACGTCGTCGATCGACAGGACGGTGAGCTCGCCGCCGCGCTTGCCGCTCGTGTCGTTGGTGGGATTCGCCCCGCCGGCGGAGTTGCTGCCCGAAGGCGTGGGTTCGTCGTCGTCGCCGCCGCATCCCGATGCGACAAGCGCCAGGGACGCGATGAGCGCCACGACGCTGCTGAGCCTGTACATGCCGATCCTTTCCGTCATTGGTCGCGCGTGTCATCTGCTTCGCCTCGGATCGAGGGCGTCCTGCAAGCCGTCGCCGAGCAGGTTGAAGGCCAGCACCGTGAGCAACAGCGCAAGCCCGGGGAAGGTCATGTACCACCACGCCGAGTCGAAGGTGGCGATCGCGTCGGAGATCATCGCGCCCCACGAGGCGGTCGGGATGCTGGACGCCGACGCCGAGGAACGACAGCGCGGCCTCCAGGAGGATGTTCTCGGGGATCAGCAGCGAGCTGTAGACGATGATCGGCGCGATGAGGTTGGGCAGGATCTCGCGCACGAGGATCCGCCGGTCCGATGCTCCCAGCGAGCGCTCCGCCTCGACGAACTCGGCCTCGCGCAGCGACAGCACCTGGCCGCGCACGATGCGCGCGATGCGCGTCCAGTTGACCGCGACGATGACGACGATCACCACCGAGAGCCCGGGCTTGATCGTCCCGCCGACGCAGCCGTTGCCCAGCGAGCACGCCGACGCGATGCCGACGGCCAGCAGCAGGACCGGGAACGCGAGCACGACGTCGATGATGCGCGACAGCGCGCGGTCGACCCAGCCGCGGTAGTAGCCGGCGATCATGCCCACGGTGACGCCGATGATCATCGACAGCAGCGTCGCGACGATCGCGACCGTCAGCGACACGCGCGCGCCGTGCAGGACGCGGGAGAAGACGTCGCGGCCGCTGCCGTCGACGCCGAGCAGGTGGTCGGTGGACGGGCCGGTCGCGGCGCCGAAGACCTGATCGAGCGACGTCGTGTCCTGGACGTTGGGCCCGGGGGCGCCGACGAGCGACGTGATGAGCGGCGCCGCGATCGCCGCGACCGCGAGCAGCGCGATGAAGCCGAGCGCGCCGAGCGCGACGCGATCGCGGCGAAAGCGCGCCCAGAAGAGCTGCAGCGGCGAGCGGGCGGCGATGTCGCCACCTCCGCTCGGCACTGCGACCTCGAGCGGACCGCTGGGCCCGCTGACCAGCTCGGAGGCCGACGTGCTCATCGCGTGGACCTTACGCCCGTCCGAGCGTCAGCGCGACACGCGGGCGCGAACGACCGCCGGGGGCCATCAGTCGAGGTACGCCACGACGTCCTGCACGGGTGCCCGCTCGGGCGGGCGCGGCTCCTGGCGCGGGTGGCCGAGGTGCAGCAGGCCCAGGATGCGCTCGCCGTCGGGGACCGACACGGCCGCGCGGCCCGCCGGCGTGCGCAGCAGGCCGGGCGTCCGCCAGTAGCCCGCCAGCCCGCGCGCGTGCGCTCCGAGCAGCACCGCGTAGGCCGCGACCGCCGTCGCGCAGACGTCCTCCTCGTCCTGCACCGCGTCGCCGGTCTGGGTCGCCGAGACGACGACGAGCGTCGGCGCGCGCGCGAGCTTCGCCGCCGCGATCGGGTCGTCGGAGGCGGCCTTGAGCCGCTCGAGCGCGCCGGGCCCGACGACGCGAAAGCGCCACGGGTTCGTGAGCTTGTGGTTCGGCGCCCAGCGCGCGAGCTCGAACAGCTCGTCGAGCGTCTCGCGATCGACCGGCTCCGGTGCGTAGGCCTTGTGCGTGCGGCGCGTCCGTGATCGCTTCCTCGAGCTCCATCGGACTGGCGCGCGTTACTCGTCGTCCTCGTACAGCGACTCGCTGGCGATCTCGTCGCCGCCGGCGTCGAACAGCCGGCAGGCCAGCGTCGCGCCGCGGTAGCCGTCGGGCGCGAGCAGCGTGAAGCGCTCCTCGACGAGCGCGCACTGGTCGACGGTGAGGTCGCCGAGCTCGGCGGTCACGACGTCGCCGCCCTCGACGAGCGGCCGGCCCCAGACGAGCGTCATCTCCGCGCTCTCGCCCTGCTCGCCGCGCCACACGCCGACGACCTCCTCGCAGAGGTCGAGCTCCCAGTCGGGGTTCTCGGCCGCGGTCTCCGACGTGAAGTCCGCGACCGCGGAGAACTCGCTCGGCTCGCGATCGGTGCCGCCCGGCCGGAACGAGACGTAGCCGAAGAGCTCGTAGCCGGTGGAGGTCAGCGTCGTCGCCGGGCACGTACGTGCGCCCGTGCCACGTGCGGTCGGGGTAGAACGACGACCTCGCCGGGGTCGCCGAGGCCCTCCTCCTCCTCGTCGAGCGGGTCGCAGGCGCCGAGGAAGTGGCGCTCGAGGGTGGTGGCCCAGCGGCCGTCGGGCAGCGGGTCCTGCGGCGGCTCGGCGACGAAGCGGCAGACGGGAACGGGATCGACGGGCATCGCGTGAGATTACGCCTCCAGCATGAGCGTGACCGGGCCGTCGTTGACGAGCTCGACCTCCATGTGCGCGCCGAAGACGCCGCCCTGCGCGTGCAGCCGCGCGCGGAAGCGCTCGTACAGCGGCTCGGCGAGCTCGCCCGGCGCGGCGGCGACGTAGGACGGCCGGTTGCCCTTGCGCGTGTCGCCGTACAGCGTGAACTGGCTGACGACGATCACCTCGCGCTCGCCGAGCGGCTCGTTCATGCGCCCTTCCTCGTCGGGGAAGACGCGCAGCGCGCGCACCTTGTCGGCGAGGCGGTCGGCCTGCGCCTCGCCGTCGTCGTGCGTCACCCCGAGCAGGACGAGCAGCCCGGGCCCGATCTGCGCGACGACCTCGCCGTCGACGCGCACCGCGGCGCTCGTCACGCGCTGGACGAGAGCGCGCACGGTCAATCGTCAGCCGAAGAAGACCTCGGCGGTCGCGAAGAGATCGGGATCGAGCAGCTTCGGCTCCTTGAGCGCGTCCTCCAGCGGCACCATCTCGATCGACGTCCCCTTGAGCGCGGTCATCATGCCGAACTGACCGCTGGACGCGGCGTCGATCGCGGCGACGCCGAAGCGGCTGCCGAGCACGCGGTCGAAGGCGACCGGCGCGCCGCCGCGCTGGATGTGGCCGAGGACCGTCGCGCGGCTCTCGCAGCCCGTGCGCTCCTCGATCTCCTTCTCGAGCTCGAACGCGATCCCGCCGAGGCGGGCGTGGCCGAACGAGTCGACGGTGTCGGCCGCGGTGGCCGCCCCGCCGCCGTCGGCGCGCGTCGCTCCCTCGGCGACGACGACGATCGAGAAGTTGCGGCCGGTCTTCGCGTGGCGGTCGGTGATGTGCTTGCAGACGTCGTCGACGTCGAACGGGCGCTCGGGCACGAGGATGACGTCGGCGCCGCCGGCGAGGCCGGCGTAGCACGCGATCCAGCCCGCGTCGCGGCCCATGACCTCGCAGACGATGACGCGGTCGTGCGACTCCGCCGTCGAGTGCAGGCGGTCGATCGCCTCCGTCGCGATCTGCACCGCGGTCTGAAAGCCGAACGTGAAGTCCGTCGCGTTGAGGTCGTTGTCGATCGTCTTCGGCACGCCGACCGTCGGGAAGCCGGCCTCGAAGAGCTTGCGCGCGACGCCGAGCGTGTCGTCGCCGCCGATCGGGATCAGGACGTCGATCTCGCGCTCGCGCAGCGTCGCCAGGACGCGCTCCTCGCCGTTCTCGGTCTTGTAGACGTTCGTGCGCGAAGTGCCGAGGATCGTCCCGCCGCGATGCAGGATGCCGCTCGTGTTCTCGCGCGTGAGCGCGATCGCGTCGTTCTCGAGCACGCCCTTCCAGCCGCGCCTGAAGCCGTACAGCTCGTGGCCGTAGGTGTCGATCCCCTTGCGGACGATTCCGCGGATGACGGGGTTGAGTCCGGGGCAGTCTCCGCCGCCCGTGAGAAGTCCGATTCGTGCCATGGGCGCGATCGTATGTACTTGGGGCGCGGACCGGCTTGCGCCTCTATGCGAGGTCGCGCAGCTCCGCGGCGGCGCGCTCGGGCGCGACGGGGTTGCGCGCGAGCCCGGTGCCGAGCTCCAGGCCGCCGGGCTGCGTGAGCCGCGGCACGACGTCGATGCGCCAGCAGAAGCGGTCGGCGCCGCGCGGGGCGGTGCGCACCCAGAGGGTCAGCGGCGGGTCTTCCTCGAAGCGCGCGCGCAGCAGCGACAGCGCGCGGTGCAGCAGCGCGGCGCCGGTCGGCCCGTCGTCCTCGAAGCGCTCGCGCCGGCGGCGCGGGGCGAGCATGAGCTCGAACGGGTGGCGCGAGGCGTACGGGCACAGCAGCACCGCCTCGTCGTCGATCGCGACGATCCGCTCGCGGCGGCGCACCTCGGCTCCGACGAGGTCCTCGAGCAGGTTGGATCCCATCGTGCGCACGGCGTGGGCGGCGAAGCGCTCGCGCTCGCGGGCGACGTCGGCGGGCACGAAGTCCAGCGCGTGCAGCTCGGCGTGGCGCCGTGCCCGCTCGCCGACAGGTGCACGTACGCGGCGCCGGCGTGCGCGCGCATCCGCTCGCGCCAGGTCTCGGCCGCCGCCTGCAGCTGCTCGGCGCCGAGCTCGGCGAGCGGCGCGCCGTGGTCGATGAGCTCGTGCGCGCCGCGCGCGGCGAGCGCGCGGAAGAGGTGCGGGTCGTCCTGCGGCGGCGGGTCGGGGGCGTCGGGGCGCAGCAGCGGGTCGCCGGGCGGCGGCTGCGGCGGCGGAGCGGGCGGGACGGCGGGCGTCCAGCCGTCGTCGGCGACGATCGCGCGCAGGCCCGACAGCGGGTCGATGCGGATCTCGGGCGTCACAGCGCGTAGCGCTCGATCGCGCGCGCGAGGTCGGCCTGGGTGGCGAACTGGCCCTGGCGGATCGTCGCGCCTGCCGCGCGCGTCGAAGAACACGGTCAGGGGCAGCACGCGCGAGCCGAAGCGCCCGGCGACGATGTTGAAGCGGGGGTCGGTGAACGAGGGATAGGGCATCGGGTAGGCCGCCGCGAGCTCGCGCGCAGCGTCGGGGTCGTCGCCGGGGTTGACGCCGAGGAAGGCGACGGTCGCGCCGCGCTTGACCGCCTCGCGCTGGAAGTGCGGCAGCTCGATGCGGCACGGCCCGCACCACGACGCCCAGGCGTTGACGACGACGGGGTACCCGCGCAGCGCGCGCAGCTGGGCGTCGAACGCGCGGCGCCCGCCACCCTGCAGGACGCTGACGCGGCGGCGCAGCGCGGCGAGCTGCGGGCGGCGCGCCCGGGATCGGCTTGGAGACCTCGGCGCGCGTCAGCGGCCGCGCCGCGCCGTCCGCCGTGCGGTCGCGCGCCTGGCGCACGCCGAGCACGAGGGCGACGACGAGGGCGAGGGTGCCGAGCGCGATCGCGGCCGTGCGCATCGCGACAAGCGTGGCAGACGCCCGCCACCGCGCGTGCTTCGGCCGTCTCGTTCGCTATGCTCCGCGCTACGCGGCTAAGGACCCGTCTCTGCTGAGACGCCTCACCGCATCGACCGGGCTCGTCCCGGCGTCCCGGATCGCGACGGTTGTTGCGCGCGGTCCGCATCACGTTCGAGCAGGAAGCCGACCTTGGCTGATCCCACGCCAGTGGCCTCAGTGGCCACGTCCGTTCCCACACCCAGCGACATCACGCGGGCCGAATCGTTCACCCGCGAAGCATTCGTGCACGCGGGGGAGACGACCGAGGACGCGCTCGGCCGCGGCACCGCGCGGCGCCGCGCGCTCGAGGCCGCGCTGCTGGAGATCGACGCGGGCGCGAAGGTGCCCTCGCCCGAGTGGCGCCGGCGCTACTCGCTCATGCTCGGCCTGGAGCGCGTGCTGTCCGACGACGAGCCCAAGCTCGCCGACGGCACGTCGCTGAACCCGCATCAGGTCGACGCCCTGTCGGGCACGCTGACGGCGCTGCTCGCCGAGGCGCAGCGCAACGGCGGCTCCGAGCTCGTGCCCTCCGCCGCGCCGGTGCTCGCCGTCGACGACGAGCCCGAGGAGGACGACGACGAGCCGTTCGCCGTCGCCGTCGCGGTCGAGGACGAGGAGCCCAACGGCGACGACGACGAGGACGACGAGCCGAGGACGACGGCGAGCCGCTCGACATCGAGATCGACATCGGCGACGACGAGGACGACGAGGAGCCGGAGGACGAGCCCGACGAGGACGGGGAGGGCGGGACCGAATTCCCGCTCGACGAGGACCAGCTCGACGAGGCCCCCGACGATCCCAACGCGCACAAGCGCTTCTGGTTCGAGCACGCGACGGGCGCCGGCAAGACGGTCGCCGCGATGGGCTTCGTCGACGCGTCGCGCACCGGCGGCATCCTCATCCTCACCCACCGCCGCAACCTCGTCGACCAGTTCCACGGCGAGCTCAAGCAGCGCGGCTACGCCAAGCGCATCACGCCGGCGCTGCTGCAGGGCAAGGACAACGCCAACGGTCCGGTCACCGTCGAGACGTACCAGTGGTTCGTCCGCAACGCGGGCAAGATCTCCGAGGCCTACTCGATCGTCATCTGCGACGAGGCGCACACCGCGCTCGGCGAGAAGACGAGCGCCGCGATCCGCAGGTGGACCGGCCCGATCTTCATCGGCATGACGGCGACCGGCGCGTTGATCGCGCGGCACGTCACCGACCTCTTCCCGACGCAGACGTCGCGCTTCGACCTCGCGCAGGCCGCGCGCCGCGGCGTCATCTCGCCGCTGCGCTGCGTGCGCATCCCGCCGGGCCAGGGCGTGAACACGATCGCCAAGGTGCCGCTGCGCCGCGGCGAGGTCGACACCGAGTTCGACCAGGAGATGCTGGCCGAGCTGCTCGACCAGGGGCCGTTCAACTTCGCCGCCGCCGACCTCTACAAGACGCGCTTCAACGGCGTGCCCGGGGTCGTGTACGCGGCGGGCGTCAAGCACGCGTACAACCTCGCCGAGGCGTTCCGCGCGCAGGGCGTGAAGGCGATGGCGGTCTCGGGCGAGACCCGCAAGCGCGAGCTCGCGGAGATCCTCGCGCGCTACGAGCGCGGCGACATCGACGTGCTCGTCAACGCGCAGCTGCTCGCGGAGGGCTGGAACTCGCCGCGCGCGACGGTCTGCATGCACCTCGCGCCGACGGCCTCCAAGCGCATCTACCAGCAGCGCGTCGGCCGCGTGACGCGCCGCAACCCCGGCAAGGAGTCGGGCATCGTCGTCGACTTCGTCGCGCCCGGGACGAAGAACGACGACCCCGTCGTGACGCTGCACTCGCTGCTGGATCGCGACGTCTACCGCGGCGGCGCGATCGTCGTCGGGCCGGTGCGCCGCGGGCGCGGGCGCCGGCTGCGCGTCGAGCGCCGCGTGCTGCCGGTGACGAGCGACGAGGACCGGCGGATCGAGGTCTTCGAGCGCGAGCTGTGGCGGATCGCCGTCGAGCACCTGATCTACGGCGAGCAGATCCAGTGGGCGGCGCTGGCCGGCGCGCGCGTCGCGCCGTCGGGCTGGCGGCGGGCGCGGGCGATGCTGCACTTCGATCGCGAGGGCGCGATCAAGCGCGCGTTCCTCGAGCAGGCCGTCCAGCGCAACAAGAACCCGCAGCTGCGCGTGCGCGCGCTGCAGGAGATCGCCGCGTCGCGCGACGGCGAGGCGTTCGACACCGCGATCGACGTCATCGGGACGTGGACGCGCGAGGAGCGCCGCGAGGGCACGAAGGTCATGCTGCTGGCGCTCGCCGAGAAGCGCATCGGCCGGCGCGACCAGGCGAACGCGTGGATCTGGCGGCTCGCGTCGTACACGCGCGACGTGCACGAGGAGTACGCCGTGCAGCGCTGGCCGGAGACCAAGCGGCTGCTCGGCCTGCTCGTGAACTCCTCGGGCGCCGCGCACGCGCGCAACGCCCGGCGGCTCGTGCATGCCGCGCGCAAGCAGGACCGCCGGCTGTCGGCGGCGCTGCTGGCGGCGGCGATCGCGCATACGCCCGAGGGCGAGGAGATCCTGCGCGGCGCGCGGACGCGGCTGGCCCGCAAGCCGAGCGCGCTGTCGCGCGAGCTGCTGCGCAACTTCCCGAAGTCGCGCGGCCGGCGCGGCTCGCGGCGGCGGCGCAAGAAGGGCGCCGGCGAGCTCGGCGAGGGCACGCCGCTCGTGGCGCAGGTGTCGGGCGAGGCATCGACCTTCGAAGGAACCATCGGCGAGGCGGACAACACGCCGCCGTCGCGGTCGGGCTCGCGCCGCTCGCGGTCGCGCAACGGGCGTGCCGCGCGGCAGGCCGCGGCGGCCGGCCGCGGGCGAGCGGCGCCGCGCCCGAGCAGGAGACGGCGGATGCGCAGGCGCCGTCGCCGTCGCAGTCGCAGTCGCGCGGTCGCGGTCGCGGCGCTCGCGGTCACGCAACGGCCGGGCGCCGGAGACGCGTGCCGCCGGGCGACGGCGCGGACGGCGGCCGGCGCCGGCGAGACCTCGGCGACGACGAGGCGCGCGCGCTCGAGGCGATCGCCGGCGCGGCCGCCGCGCTGGCCGCCGCGCGGGGCCCGAAGAGCGACGCGCGGCAAGCCGGCTCGCGCTCGCGCGAGCGCCGCGCGGCGCCCGCGCCGGACGATCGCCGCGACGCCGCGGCCGCCGAGGCCGCCGAGCGGCCGCCGCGCGCGGAGCCGCGGGCGGCCGCGCGGAGGCAAGCCGAGCGCGCGCCGGCCGCGCGACGGCCGCGCGAGCGCCGCTGCCGAGCCGCGCGAGCCGCCGGCGCAGCCGCGCGCAGGCGCGAGCCGCAGCCCGACGGCGCCGAGCCGCCGCCGCCAAGCCCGCCGAGCCGCGCCAAGGCCGCGGCCGGCGACGCACGCCGCAGCCAGCCGCGCGCGCACGCAGCCGCGCCGAGCGCCGCGGCCGGCAAGCCGCGCGACGCCGCGCCACGCCGCCAAGCCGCGCACGCAGCCGCGCCAAGGCCGCGCAGCCGGCCGACGACACCGCCGCACCCGCCAAGCCCGCCGCAGCCGCGCCAAGGCCGCCGACCGCCGACGACGCCCGCCGCCCCCGCCAAGCCCGACACGCAGCCCGCGCCAAGGCCGCGCCGCAGCCGACGACACCGCCGCACCGGCCAAGCCCACACGCAGCCGCGCGAAGGCCACGGCCGCAGCCGACGACGACCCGCCACACCCCCAAGCCCACACGCAGCCGCGCCAAGGCCGACCGACGCCGCCGACGACACCGCCACCCCCGCCAAGCCCACACGCAGCCGCGCGAAGGCCGGGCGCCGCCGACGGAGCCCGCCGCCCCCGCCAAGCCGACGCGCAGCCGCGCGAAGGCCGCGCCGCGCCGGCGCGACGCACGCCAGCCCCGGCCGCGCCGGCGCGCAGCCGGCGCAAAGGCCGCGACCGCGCCGGCCGAGCGCGAGCGACGTGCCAAGCCGGCCGAGCCGCGCGGCCGCGAGCGGACGCCGCGCGACGCGCGAGGCCGCGTCCGCGCCGCGGCCGCCGCCGCGAAGCCCGAAGCGCCGCGCGCCCGCGACGGCGAGCGCGCCGCCAAGCGCCGCCGACGACGGCGACGCGCCCGCAGTCGCCGCCGGCGCCTGGCGGCGCGACGTCGAGTCGGCCGCCTGACGCGATCGCCGCGCGTCAGACGCGCAGCGCGCGCGCCAGTCCCGTCGTGAGCGCGAGGCCCAGCGCCGCGATGCCGCAGTGCCGGCCAGCACGGCCGCGGGGTGCTGCGAGCACGCTCGAGCGGCACGCCGGCTCGCGCGCGACGAGCGCGGCGACGGCGCCAGGGCGACGACCGCCGCCGCCGACGCCGGCGAGGACCGGCGCCGACAGCGGCCGCGGGCGGCCGCGCTCGCGCGCGACGGCCGCGGGCCGCCGCGACTCGAGCCCGGCGAGGGCGGCCGCGCCGAGCAGCGTGAAGGTCGCGGCGACGAGGTAGCCGCCGAGCACGTCGCTCGGCAGGTGGAAGCCGAGCGCGACGAGCGCGTAGCCGACGGCGATCGCGTAGCCCGCGCCGAGCAGCGCGGCGAGCGGGCGCAGGCGCGGGCCGGCGACGAGCACGAGGCACAGCGCGAGCGACATCGACGCGGTCGCGTGGCCGCTCGGCCACGAGCCCGGGTAGACCGCGGCCACGCCCGGCAGGTCGACGACCCGCTCGTCGGCGAGCGCCGGCTTGAGCAGCTGCGTCGTGAGGTTCGCGAGCAGCAGGATGGCGGGCACGACGGCGGCCATGAGCGGGCGCCGGCGCAGCCAGCGCGATCGCGATCAGCGCCGCGCCCGCGATCGCGAACGGCCACGGATCGGCGAGCTCGGCGATGCCGTGGACCGACGGCGCGGCGGCGGGCCGGCGGCGCCGGTGAACGTCTCGAGCGCGCGGCCGTCGAGCGCGCGGCCGCCCGGGACGGCGAACGCCGCGAGCCAGACGGCGAGCGCGCCGGCGGCGCTCGCGGCGGCGAGGCCGAGCAGGACGAGCGGGCGGCGCGACATGCCGCAGCCGAGGCTAACGGCGGCCGGATGTGGAGGGGGTGTGTAGATCCAGTGGCGCCAGAGCGACATGGATCTACACACCCCCCGGCGCGGCGAGGTGCACCTCGCCCGCGTCGAGCGCCGCGCGACCGCCGCCGCCGGCGAGATCGACGAGCAGGCGCCCGTCGTCGTCGACGCCCGGCGGCGACGCCGCGGCCGTCGCTGCCAGCGCACCGCGCGACCGAGCAGCGCGTCGCGCGCGCGGTAGGCGGCGAGGATCGCGCCCGGGTCGCCGGCCAGCCGCCGCTCGAGCGCGGCCAGCAGCGCCGCGAGCACCGGCTCGACGTCGGACGGCGCGAGCCCGAGCCCCGCGGCGCGCGGCGCGACCTCCGGCGGGAGGTCCTCGGCGCGCACCGCGACGTTGATCCCGATGCCGAGCACGGCCCAGCCCTCCTGCGGGCGCCCCTCGGCGAGGATCCCGGCGACCTTGCGCCCGTCGATCAGGACGTCGTTGGGCCACTTGATCGCGGCCGCCGCGCCGACGACGTCCGCGACCGCGACGGCGCTCGCGAGCGCCAGCAGCGGCGGCACGTCGCGCAGCACGAGCGACGCGAGCAGCGCGCGCCCCGGCGGCGCGCTCCACGTGCGTCCCTGGCGCCCGCGCCCCGCGCTCTGCGCGCCCGCCGTGACGAGCGTGCCGTGCGGCGCGCCCGCCAGCGCGAGCGCCCGCGCGCGATCGCTCGTGGAGTCCGTCTCGCGCAGGTGCAGCCGCGGCAGGCCGAGCCGCGAGGCGCTCACGCGTCGCGCGCGATCTGCACCCGGCCGTAGATCTCCAGGCCGAGCGCGTCGAGCGCCGAGCCGCGGTTGACGGCCAGGGCGAGCGCGCCGTAGCTGTCCTCGTAGAGCAGCAGGGCGCCGGGGGCGACGTCGGCGAACGTCGTCGCCGTACAGCGCGCGGACGCCGTTGACGAGCACCGGCTCCCCGGCGCGCAGGCCGCTCGCGTCGATGTCCGCGCGCTCGGCGTCGAGCATGACGTTGCCGAAGTGGTCGGCGTGCAGCACGTGCGCGACGAGCGACGCCGTCCGCGACCTCGCGTATGCGGGCTGGCGAGCGCGACGAGCTCCGCCGGGGTCCAGCGGCTCGCCCGCGTCGCGCGAACGGCGACGCCGGCGGCGAGCTGCGCGGCGACCGGGGCGAACAGGTCGCGGCCGTGGAAGCTCGCCGACACCCGCTCGAGCGCGAGCGGCGAGCGCGAGATGTCGAGCGCCTCGGCGACGCCGCCGAAGCGCTCGGCGGCGAGCGTGAGCAGCCCGTTGTCGGGGCCGACGAGCACCCGCCCGCTCGTCGCCGCCGCAGCGCAGCGCGACCGCGCGGCGCTCGGAGCCGACGCCCGGATCGACGACGGCGAGGTGCACGCCGGCGGGCATGTAGGCGAGCGAGCGGCGCAGCACGAGCGCGCCCGAGCGGACCTCGTGGCGCGCGATGCCGTGCGTGATGTCGATGACGCGCACGTCCGGCGCGATGCGCGCGATGACGCCGTGGCAGACGCCCACGAAGTCGTCCGCGAGCCCGTAGTCGCTGAGGAACGTCACGACGGCCATCGGGCGGCGAGTCTACGGGGCTGCCGCGAGGACGACCTGGAGTACCCTCGCGCATCATCTCGCGGGGTCCTCATCGACGGTGGCCGGGCCCACCGCCGCGTCCTGATCGCCGTGGTTCGTCGCGGCGCTGCTGGCCGCCCTGCTGTGGCCCGCCGCGGCGTCCGCGGCCGAGCGACGTACGTCCTGCGCTACGGCCCGGTCTCGCTGTCGGGCTTCGAGACGCGCTTTCCGCAGCCGCAGGTACCGCACGCCGAAGCGCTCGGGATACGTCGTGCGCATGAGCGCCCGCGTCGTCGATGCGAAGGGCCGCCGCGTCCCGCTGCGCCACGTCATGCTGCACCACGTCGTCTTCGTCAACCGCGGCCATCCGGGCGGACCGCCGAAGACGAGCTCGTGCCCGGGCCGCCCGGGCGAGCCGTTCTTCGGCACGGGCGAGGAGAACCAGCAGCTGCTGCTGCCGCGCGGGCTACGGCTATCGCGTCGACGCGCGCGACCGCTGGCGGATGATCGCGATGCTCATGAGCCACCGCTTCCGCCACATCCGCGTGTGGCTCGAGTACCGCGTGACGATCGAGACCTCGAAGCGGCTGGCGCCGGTCCGGCCGCTGTGGCTGCGCGCCAGCGGCTGCAATCCGCTGTCGAGCTACGACGTGCCGGGCGGCGGCGCGCCGGGCTCGACGGACCGCCGCTCGAGCGACTGGACGATGCCGATCAGCGGGCGCATCGTCGCGGCGGGCGCGCACCTGCACGGCAGCACGAAGGGCATGCGCATCAGCCAGCCGCGCTGCGGCGATCGCACGCTCATCGACCACCAGCCGCGCTACGGCATGCCCGACGACGCCGTCTACCGGCTGCGCCCGGTGCTGCACGAGCCCGGGCCGATCGCCACGGGCTACTGGATGTCGCAAGCGCGGCCTGCCGATCCGCCGCGGCGAGGTGCTGCGGGTCACCGGCCGCTACGACGCGCAGCTGCCCGCACCCCGCGGTGATGGCGATCACGCACGTCTACGTCGCGCGCGACGACGGCGCGTCGAAGACGTGCGACGCCCTGCCCGCCGACCGCCGGATCCACTGGACGCGCCGGCGCGGGCGCGACTGGGTCGCGCCGTCGCAGTTCCCGCTCACCGGCGTCGACGAGCGCGGCCGCCTGCGCCCGATCGCGCAGGCGGCCGGGCCGAGCACCGTGGCGGCGGACGCGGCGACCGTCGACCTCGCGCGCTCGCTGTTCAGCCTGCCGAACCTCTCGATCGCGCGCGGCGGCACGGTCACGTGGCGCTCGCTGGACGAGGTCCGCCACTCGGTGCTGCTCGCCAACGGCCCGCGCTCGGTGAACTCGCCGCTCATGGGCCAGGGCGGGATCTTCGTCCAGCGCTTCGACGTGCCCGGCCGCTACAACCTCTTCTGCTACCTGCACCCGGTGACGATGCACCAGACGCTCGACGTTCGCCCAGGCCCGGCGTAGCCGATGCGCGCCGCTCCCGAGGCGCGGCTACGCGCTCGCCCGGTGGCTCGTGAGGCTCGAGATCGGCATCTGGCGCAGCCTGCTGTCTGGCTCGTGACGCGCCGTGTGCCGGGCACCGGGCCGGGGGTGCGGCCCTTCTCCTACGGCAAGGAGGTCATGCCGTTCATCCTGGTCATCATCTTCGTGTCGGCGATCGAGCTCGTCGCCGTCCACCTGCTGCTGCCGTGGGAGACGGTGCGGCTCGTCCTGCTCGTCAGTCAGCGTCTGGGGCCTGCTGTGGATGGTCGGCTACCTCGCGAGCATCAAGGTCTTCCCACACCTGCTCGACGACGAAGGGCTGCGCGTGCGCCACGGCACGGGCGTCGACATCCACGTCCCGTGGGAGGCGGTCGCGAGCGTCGGCGCCCACCGGCGTAGCGTGCCGTCGCGCGGCACCGTCGAGGTCCAGACCGACGAGGACGGCACCGCCGTCTCGGTCGCCGTGCTGCGCCAGACGCGCATCGACGTCGTCCTGCGCGAGCCGACGACGCTCGCTCCTGCCGGACGGCCCGGCGGAGGTCGGCGCGCGTGCGCCTGTACGCGGACGATCCGCGCGGGTTCGTCGCGGCGGCGCGCGAGCGCCTGCCCGGCCGCGCCACCAGCCCGGTTGAGGCGAGGTCAGCCGCCGAGGCCCTTGCGCGCGAGCTCCTCGCGCGCGGCCTCGGACTTCTCGAGGCCCTCGGGCGCGAGCGCGGCGAGGATCGCCGGCGCCTTCGTGAACTGCACGTCGCGGTAGTCGACGATCTCGACGGCATTGCCCCACGGGATCGCGGAAGCGCAGCCCGCCGCTCGCCGGGACCTCCACGCCCGCGCCGGCGAGCGCCGCGCGCACCGCCTCCTTGTCGTCGACCACGAGGCCGAAGTGGCGGCCGTCGTCGGGCCCTGCCGGCGGCCGGAGCTCAGCGCGAGGAACTGGTCGCCGAGGTCGATCCACGCCATGTTCGGGTGCCGGCCGCGCAGCTCGAAGTGAAAGAAACGCCCGTACCAGTCGAGCGCCTCGCCGACGTCGCCGACCTCGAGCGCGACGTGGTTGATGCCGATCGCGCGCGCCACGCGTCGAGCGTAGCGTGCAGTCGCGCGCCGCGGCCGCCAGCAGCGCCGCGACGAGCCCGTCGGGCGTGTGCTCGGCGGCCTCGATGTCGGGCTCGAGGCCGTGCTCGCGCAGCGCCGCGCTCGTGATCGGGCCGATCGAGACGAGCTGCGGCCCGTCGAGCGGAACGCCCGCCGCCTCGACGAAGAAGCGCACCGCCGACGCCGACGTGAACGTCACGTAGTCGGCGCCGAGCGCGGCGGCGCGGGCCGCGTCGGAGAGCGGCTCGGGCACGGTGCGGTACAGCGCGAGGATCTCGACCTCCGCGCCGCGCGCGCGCAGCGCGTCGGGCAGGACGTCGCGTGCCTGCTCGGCGCGGGCGATGACCGCGCGGCGCACCGGCCGGTCCGACGAGCGCCTCGACGAGCGACTCGGCGACCGCGCGCGGCGGCACGATGTCCGCGGCGATGCCGCCCGCGCGCAGCGCGTCGGCGGTGCCGGGGCCGATCGCGGCGATCGCCGGCCCGCGCAGGTCGCGCGCGTCGCGGCAGAGCTCGAGCAGCCGGCGCGCGCCGTTGGGGCTCGTGACGCACAGCAGGTCGACGCCGATGAGGTCGGGCAGCGTCGCGTCGAGCGGCTCGATGCGGATCGCCGGCGCCTCGACGACGCGCGCGCCGAGCGCGCGCAGGCGCCCCGCGAGCGCGCTCGCCTGCGCCCGCGCGCGCGTGACCGCGATCGTGCGCCCGGCAAGTGGTCCGGCCCCGAACCATGCGATCTCGTCGTGCAGCGCGGCGACCGGCCCGACGACCGTGATCGCCGGCGCGCGCACGCCGGCCTCGGCGGCGCGCGCGGCGATGTCGGCGAGCGTGCCGGTGACCGTGCGCTGGTCGGGGAACGTCCCGCGCTGGACGATCGCCACCGGCTCGGACGCGGCACGACCGCCCGCGACGAGCTGCGTCGCGATGCGATCGAGGCTGCGCACGCCCATGTAGAAGACGAGCGTGCCCGGGAAACGCCGCGAGCGCGGGCCAGTCGATGAGCGTGTCGGGCTTGGCCGGATCCTCGTGGCCGGTGACGAACGCGACGGCCGCCGACACGCCGCGCTGGGTGACGGGGATCCCCGCGTACGCGGGCGCCGCGACGCCCGCGGTGACGCCCGGCACGACCTCGAAGTCGCAGCCGTGGGCGCGCAGCAGCTGGGCCTCCTCGCCGCCGCGGCCGAAGACGAACGGGTCGCCGCCCTTCAGCCGCACGACCTCGCGCCCCGCCTGCGCGTGGCGCAGCAGCAGCTCGTCCGTCGTCTCCTGCGGGACCTGCGGCCCCCCGCCGACCTTGCCGACGTCGACGAGCTCGGCGTCCGGCCGCGCGCCGTCGCAGCGCGCCGTCGGGGATCAGGCGGTCGTAGAGGATCGACGTCGGCGCGCGCGATGAGCTCGAGCGCGCGCGCGGTCATGAGGCCCGCGTCGCCCGGCCCGGCGCCGACGAGGTACGCGGTCATCGGGCCGGGTCCTCAGCGACGGTGGCCAGCTCCTCGGCGCGGCGCAGCAGGTCGGCGCCGCCGGCGGCGAGCACGCGCCGCGCCGCCAGCTCGCCCGCGTCGCGCGGCGTCGCCATCGGGCGGCGACTCGTCGCGCAGCCAGTCCGACCCGTCGGGCAGCCCGACGAACGTCCGCACGACGATGCCGTCGCCGCCGATCGTCGCGTGCGCGCCGAGCGGCGTGTTGCAGCTCGCGTCGAGCCCGAGCACGAGCGTGCGCTCGGCGCACAGCGCGTCCCAGCTCGCGGCGTCGGTGATCGCGCGGGCGGCGGCGAGCGCCCGCTCGTCGCCGCTGCGCGCCTCGAGCACGAGCGTGCCCTGGCCCGGCCGCGGGCACGAGCTCGGACAGCACGCAGCCGATCTCCGCCGCGCGGCCGAGCCGGATGAGCCCGGCGGCGGCGAGCACGAGCGCGTCGAGCTCGCCCTCGGCGAGGCGGCGCAGGCGCGTGTCGACGTTGCCGTGGACGACCTCCACGCGCAGGTCCTCGCGCAGCGCGCGCAGCTGCGCGGCGCGGCGCGGGCTCGCGGTCCCGACGCGCGCGCCCTGCGGGCAGCGCGGCGAGCGACGCGGCGCCGACGAGCGCGTCGAACGGGTCGGCGCGCAGCGGCGCGCCGACGAGCTCGAGGCCGTCGGGCAGGACGCTCGGCACGTCCTTCGCGCTGTGGATCGCGAGGTCGACGTCGCCGTCCAGCAGCGCGAGCTCGAGCTCCTTGACCCAGCGCTCCTTGTCGCGCGGGCCCGCGCGCCCCGGTCGCCGCTCGTCGTGATCGTGACGAGCCGCGCATCGGGGCCGAGCAGCGCGGCGACGGTCTGAGCCTGCGCCAGCGCGAGCGCGCTCCCGCGCGTGCCGACGAGCACGCTGCTCACGAACCGGACGCGCGGCGCGGCAGCTTGCGCACGTTGCCGCGGTCGGCGGCCGGCTCCTCGACGGGAACCTCGGCGTCCGGCGCGCCCTCGAGCCCGAACAGCTCGCGCATGATCTGCAGGCGGCCGTGGCTGCGGCTCTCGCCGAGCGTGCGCAGGTGCAGCGTCGGCTCGTGCAGCAGGCGGTTCATGACCGAGCGCGCGACGGCCTCGACGCGCGCGAGGTCGCGCTCGGAGACCTGCTCCCAGCGGCCCGCGTTCTCGGCCGAGCACCTGCTCGACGATCGCGTCGCCGTAGTCGCGCAGCGCGCGGATCGTCGGCTGCACGGCGAGCGACCCGAGCCACTCGGCGAAGCGCGCGATCTCCTCCTCGACGATCGCCTCGGCGCGCAGCGCCTCGGCCTCGCGGATCGAGATCGTGTGCGCGACGCGGGCCTGGAGGTCGTCCATGTCGTAGAGCGTCACGCCGTCGAGGTCGCCGCAGGCCGCGTCGATGTCGCGCGGCACCGCGATGTCGACGAGCAGCAGCGGGCGGCCGCCGCGGTTGCGCATGACGAGCTCGAGCTCCTCCTCGCCGAGGATCGGGTGCGGCGACGCGGTCGACGCGACGACGACGTCCGCGCGCTCGAGCTGGCCGGGCAGCTCGTCGAGCGCGACGACGCCGCCGTTGAAGCGCTCGGCCAGCGCCCGGGCGCGGTCGGCGTGGCGGTTGGCGACGAAGATCGTGCGCACCCCGCGGCCGGCGAGCGCGCGCGCCGTGAGCTCGCTCGTCTCGCCCGCGCCGATGATCACGACGTGCGGGTCCTCCTTGTTGCCGAGCCGGTCCATCGCGAGCTCGACCGCGACCGACGAGATCGACGACTGGCCGAGGCCGATCGACGTCTCCGAGCGCACGCGCTTGCCGGCCTGCAGCGCGGCGGTGAAGAGGCGGTTGGTCAGCGGCCCGGTCGTGCCGGCGGCGAGCGCCTCCTCGTAGGCGCGCTTGACCTGGCCCTGGATCTCGGCCTCGCCGACGATCATCGACTCGAGGCCCGAGCAGACGCGAAACAGCTGGCGCGCCGCGTCGCAGTTGCGCGGCGAGTAGATCCGCTCGGCGAGCTCGGTCGGGCGCACGTGCGCGCGCTTGGCGAGGACCGCCAGGACGGCGCTCTCGGCGAGCACCGGGTCGCCGACGACGAGCGTGAGCTCCGTGCGGTTGCAGGTCGAGATGACGACGGCCTCGTGGACCTCGGGATCGGCGACGACCTCGTCGAGGAAGCCGCGCACCGCGCTCTGCGTCAGCGCGAGGCGCTCGCGGAGCTGCACCGGCGCGGTCTTGTGCGAGATGCCCAGCGTGATGAGCTCGGTCATGCCACCGGCTCCTTCGGGCGGGCGGCCGCGGGCCCGGCCGCGGCGCGGTCGCGATCCTCGACCGCCTCGTGCGATCTCGACGACCTCGCGCTCGATGCGGCCGAGCTTCACGGCCATGATGGCGAGATAGGAGAGCACGAGCGCGAGGAAGACGAGGTACGCAGCCGCAACGTAGCCGTTGCCCGAGGCGGCGAGCGTGAGATCCATCACAGCTGCGGCGCGGCGCTGCGGCCGCCGAGCGGCGCGAAGTCGTCGTCGCCGGCGAGGCGCCGGCGCAGCGAGCGCAGCTTCGCCGTCGCGTTCTTCGACGCCATCTCGTACTTGCAGAGCGTCACGAACAGCAGCGCCATGCCGGTCAGCGAGACGAGGAACGTGAGCGTCAGGCTGCCCGGCCCGCTCGTCGTCATCGTGCCGGCCTGCGGATGGGTCAGGCCCTCGGCCATCCGCACGGCGCCGAAGCACAGCGGCACGAACGCGCCCGCCGTGATCGCGAAGACCGAGGCGTAGCGCGACTGCTTCTCGGGGTCCTCGATCGAGAAGCGCAGCGGCTGGTAGGTCGCGTACAGCAGGAAGACGATGAGGAAGACGACGAGCATCGGCTCGTCCCACACCCACCAGTGCCCCCACGACGCGCGCGCCCAGATCGAGCCCGTGATCAGCACGCCGACGGCGAGCACGATCGACAGGTGGATCGTCACGTACGAGCGCATGTCCCAGCGGCGCTCGCCCGTGCGCAGGTGCATGACGGCGAAGACCGCGCCCGCGACGAAGCCGCACAGCGCGACGATCGCCATCGGCACGTGGACGTAGAAGATCTTCTGGATGATGCCCTGGTCGGCGTCGGTCGGCGCGTAGAAGAACACGAGCGCGAACGCGGTCGTGAGCACGGCGACGGTGGCGATGGACAGGCCCTTCAGGCCCTTGCCGTAGACGATGGGTCAGTCCTCCAGCAGGAAGTCGAAGACCGCATAGGCGATCAGCGCGAACAGCAGATCATAGAGAGCCAGGAGCCCCAGCCAGTCGCCCGGCAGCGCCCCCGCGCCGCCTTGCGCCACAGTGGCGCGGTCGCGCGCGAGGCGCCGAGCACGACCGGCACGAGCAGCGGCAGCGCGAGCAGCGGCACCATGAGGTCGCGCGCGCGGGTCTGGATCGCGAGCGCGGCGACGAGCGTGCCGACGACCGCGATGCCGGCGTTCGCCGCGCAGCAGCACGACGAGGAGCCCCGGCAGCGCCTGCCCGAGCGACGGCCCGAGCAGCAGCAGCGCGAACGCCGGCACCGCGACGAGCTCGACGACGCAGAGAAACGAGAACAGCGCGATCGCCTTCGCGACGAACAGCGCGGTGCGGTCGACCGGCGCGAGCAGGAAGCCGTCGAATCCGCCCTGCTCGTGGTCGGTGACGAACACGCCGGTTGATGCCGAGGATCGCGGCGAACAGCAGCGTCACCCACAGCACGCCGGAGGCGAGGTCGCCGTCGATCGCGTTGCGATCCAGGCCGAAGTGGAAGATGACGTACGTCGTGACGGTGAAGAGGACCATCGCGGGCACGGCCTCGCGCGTGCGCAGCTCGAGCGCGAGCTCCTTCGCCAGCACGGCGGCGACCGTGCGCCTCATGCGTACAGCGCCGCGATCTGCGCCGGCGTGACGTCGGCGGCGGGCGCGAGCAGCTGCGCCCGGCCGCCCTTGAGGCCGAGCGCGAGGTCCGCGCCGACGAGGCCGCCGACGGGGTCGTGGCTCGTGAGCACGCGCGTGCGCCCGCTGGCGGCGCCGATGAGCGGCTGCACCTGAGCGACGGCGGCGGGATCGAGGTTGGCGAGCGGCTCGTCGAGCAGCAGCAGCTCGGGCTCGTGCAGGACGGCGCGCGCGACGGCGAGGCGCTGGACCATGCCGCGCGACAGCTCGGCGACGGGGTCGTCCGCGCGGCCCTGCATGCCGACGGCGTCGAGCACGGTCTCGACGCGCTCGCGGAGGCCGCGACGCCGTGCAGGCGCGCGTGGAAGCGCAGGTTCTCGCGCCCGCTCAGCTCGCGGTACAGCAGCGGGTCGTGGCCGAGGAAGCCGATGCGCCCGCGCACGGCGTAGCCGTCCGTCGGGCAGCTCGTGGCCGAGCACGCGCACCTCGCCGGCGTGCGGGCGCAGCAGCGTCGCGAGCATCCGCAGCAGCGTCGTCTTGCCGGCGCCGTTGGGCCCGAACACGACGAGCGTCTGGCCGGCGGGCAGGTCGAGCGAGACGTCGCGCAGCGCGGCGCGCTCGCCGTAGCGGCGGCCGGCGCCGCGCAGGCTGACGGCTGGCTGTGCGTCGGGCATCGCGGCAACGCTACGCGCTTTCGCGGGCCGGCCCGCGCGCTCGGGGCGCGCTGCGGCGGGCGAGGCGGCGCGCTCAGCCGCAGTCGCTCTCGCCGCAGTCCTCGCCGCCGCCGAGCGACGAGAGGTACGCGACGATCTGTCGAGCTTGCCGTCGGACAGCACGTCGTAGGACGGCATCTGCGCCGGCGGCGTGACGAGCGCCTGGCGCAGCTCGTCGGCCGAGCGGCGCGCGCCGACGCCGTCGAGGTTTGAGCCGGGCTTGCTCGCGCCCTTGCCGCCGATCTGGTGGCAGGCCAGGCACCCGGTGGCGATGACGAGCTTGCGCCCCTCGACGGCCCGTGCCGACGCGCCGGCCGGCAGCGGCGGCGGGCGCTCCGGGGCGCGGGTCGTCGTCTCGGCCTTCGGCGGCTTGGCGGTCGTCGTCGTCTTGGTGGTCGTCGTCGCCGCAGGCGCGCTCCTCGTCGTCGCCGCCGCCGCAGCCGGCGACGGCGAGCGCCAGCAGCAGGCCGAGCACGGGTGCGCGCATCAGCCGGCCTCCCCCGCGCCGGGCGCCGCCGCGATCGCGCGCGCGGCGGCCTCCATGAACGGGATGTCGGTGCCCGCCGGGAACATCTTCCCCTCGCGCGGGCCCGACACCGCGAGCACCGTGCCGCTGTCGGGGTGCTCGGCGACGTCGGGATGGTGCATCGTCGAGACGATGAGCACGCGCGCGGGCTCGGCCGAGCGGTTCGTGACGCCGTGCGCGCCCTGCGGCCCGCGCGGGAACGCGACGGTCGCGCCGGCGGCGAGGTCGCGCGTGCCGCCGGGCGTGCGCAGCTCGAGCGTTCCCGTCAGCACGATGAGCAGCTCCTCGTTGCCATGGTGCACGTGGTACGGCGCGTTCGTCCCGCCCGGATCGATCTCGTAGAGCGTCGCGCCGAGCTCCTGCGACCCGGCGTGCAGCGCGAGCCGCATCGCCCGCGCACGGAACGGGGTCTCTGCACCCGAGCACGCCGGGCAATGTATCGGCGACCCTCGCGGCGCGCGTCAAGCGGGCGCGTGGGTGCGCTGCGCGGCGGCGATGAGGTCGAGCACGGCCTGCTCGTCGCCGGCGCGCAGCAGCTCGATCGGGTCGGGCTCGCCGTTGACGATCGACTCGAAGAAGGCCTTGCGGTCCTGGTAGGTCGGCAGCGTGCCCTTCGCCCACCCGCGCGCGTCGTTGAGCATGATCGCCAGGCGCGCGTACTCGCCGCCGAACAGCTCGGAGATCTCGCGCTTCATGCGCTTGGCGAGCGCCGGCGACGCGCCGGCCGTCGAGATCGCGATCGCCAGCGGGCCGGTGCGCACGATCGCCGGCAGGATGAAGTTGCACAGCGGCGGCACGTCGACGATGTTCACGAGCATCGCGCGCCGCTCGGCGTCCTCGTAGACGCGGATGTTGATCTCCGTGTCGTCGGTGCAGGCGATCGCCATGAACGTGCCCTCGAGGTCGGGCGGGCCGGCGTACTCGCGCTGCTCCCAGGTGATCGAGCCCTCGGCGGCGAGCGCGCGCAGCTCGTCGTTCGCCGTCGGGCGCGACGAGCTGCACGTCGCGTCGCACGCGAGCAGGCCCTCGACCTTCTCGAGGCCGATCGCGCCGCCGCCGACGACGAGGCAGCGCCGGCCCGATGAGCTTCAGGCAGGCGATGTAGAACGGGGTGTCGAGCATCCCCTGCACGCAGGACTGGTCGCAGATCCCCTTGCGGAGCTGGCAGACGCAGTCCTTGCCGGCGTAGGCCTGAGCTGGCATGAACCGAAAGGCTAGTCGCCCCGTAATCCCCTGCTGACCCATGGACTCCTACTTCACCGACTCCTCGATGCTGCGCCGCGTGCACCGCGAGACCGCGGTCGCGTTCTCGGGCCCGCGCGCGCTGCTCATGCAGGCGACGCATCCGGTCGCGTTCGAGGGGTTCTTCGCCCACACCGGCGCGTTCGAGGCGCCCTACGACCGGCTGCGGCGCACCGGCGCAGGTCATGGACACGATCGCGTTCGGCTCGCGCGCCGACGCCGACCGCGCGACGCGCCGGGTGCGCGCCATGCACAAGCGCGTGCGCGGCGAGCTCGCCAAGCCGGCCGGGCGCTTTCCGGCCGGCACGCCGTTCGCCGCCGACGATCCGGAGCTGCTGCTGTGGGTGCTGGCGTCGCTCGTCGACTCGGCGCTCGTCGTCTACGAGCGCTACGTCGCGTCGCTGTCGCACGACGAGCGCGACGGCTACTGGCAGGACTACCGCGTCGTCGGGCGGCCTGTTCGGCCTGCGCGACGACGAGATGCCCGCAGGACATCGACGCCTTCGACGCCTACATGCGGCGGATGCTCGACGGCGATGACCTGTTCGTGACCTCGGCCGCGCGCGAGCTCGCGATCGACATCGTCATGCGCCCGCCGGTGCCGCTGTCGCGCCGCCCGGTGCTCGAGCTCGTGAACTTCATCACCGTCGGGCTGCTGCCGGCCAAGCTGCGCCGCCAGTACGGCCTGACGTGGGACCCGCTGCGCTCGCTCGCCCTGCGCGGCGGCGCCGAGTACGCCAAGCGCGTGCTCGTCCCGCTCGCGCCGCAGCGGCTGCGCTTCGTGTCGAGCGCGCGCACGGCGTAGCGGTCGTCGGCGACCGCGGGCGCGTCGAGACGAAGAAATTGTGCGCTATTCGCACAACTTCGTCGTTTCGAGCCGGCGCGCTCGCCCCTGGCGCCGGTCACGAGCGGCGGCGGCGCCTGAGGCCGAGGCCGAGCAGGCCGGCCACGGCGAGCAGGCCGCCGCCGCCCGCGATGGCGTTCTCGCGCCAGTCGCACTCGCCGAGCTCGTCGCAGTCGGCGCGGCAGCTGCGCGCCGCGCGCGCCCAGCCGTCGGGGTCGCTCCAGCGGCCCTGGCCCTGGAACGCCGGCCCGGACGGCGAGTCCTGCTCGGCGGGGTTCCACCAGGCCGCGCGCGCGCCGCCCCAGCGCCCGGGCCAGCGCATCCAGCGCGGCGTGCGCTCGTCGATGCGCACGAGCCGCGGGCGCACGACCGCGCCGCGGCCGTCGGCCTCGTCGTTGGGGTCCGGCCACGTGCGGTCGCGCACGCCGGGGCGCAGGTAGGAGGCGTGCGAGCCGTGCGCGGCGTAGACGACCGGGCGCCCGCCGCGCTGCTCGACGACCGGCCAGCCGCAGCGCTCGGCGCCCGAGTGCTGCGCGTAGACGGCCTGGCGTCGGGTCGCCCGCGGGCGTCGACGCGGATCTGGACCATCTCCCAGTCGCCGGCGTGGCGGCCCGTGCGCACGATGCCGCGGTCCTGGTCCTGGCCGGCGAAGAAGAGCCAGTACTGCAGCCAGGCGCCGCCGCCCCGGTGCGCGCGATCGCGCCCGTAGACCGCCGGCCGGCGATCGCTGCCCGACGCCCGGGCACGCGCGCGGGCGCCGCCGCGACGGATGCGAGCGGGAACGACTCGCGCGAGTCCTCGACGACGACGGGCGCGTGCGCCGCGAGGGCGGCGGAGAGGGCGGCGGCGGTCAGCACTGCCGCGCATCATCTCCGCGGCCGCGTCGGCGCCTGCGGCGACGCCAGCCGCGAGGAAGACCGGCACGAGCGGCAGCAGGATGAGGACCTTGAACGCGAGCACGACCGCGTCGAGCACGCCGATGCCGAAGAGCAGGAAGCCGACTGCGCTACAGCCGCCGCGTCAGCGACGCGGCGGCGCTCGCGGCGGCGCGCAGGCGCTGCGAAGCGTTCGTCGGGTCCCTTCGCCCATCGCGATCTGCTGCGCACGTTCGCCGCCGCCGCCGCTACACCTGCGCCTGGTACGCGCGGAACGCGCGCGTCGCCAGCAGCAGGCAGGCGAGCGCGAAGCCCGCCAGCAGGCCGCAGTAGCCCGCCACCGCGGCCCAGTCGGTCTGCGCGGCGACCGCCTCGCGGCCCGCGCGGATCGCCCAGTCGACGGGGTTGTACGTCGCGACCGTCGCGATCCAGTCGGGCATGAGCGCCGGCTGCATGAACGCCGTCGAGAGGAACGTCAGCGGCAGCTGCAGGAACGTCACCGCGCCGATCACGCTCTCGCTCCTTGCGCGTCACGAGCGCGAGCGCGTTGGAGAGCGCGCTGAAGCCGGTGCCGAGCAGGCCCGCCGCGAGCACGAGCACCGCCACGCCGGCGACGCCGCCGTCGAACGAGACGCCGGTCGCCAGCCGCCAGGGCGACGATCAGCAGCGACTGGATCGTGAGCCCGGCGAGGTTCTGCAGCACGCGCCCGGCGATCAGCGGCATGCGCCGGACGGGGGTCACGAGCAGGCGGTCGGTGACGCCGCGGTCGAGGTCCTCGATCATCGACATCCCGCTCCAGCCGCTGGAGAAGAACGCGGTCATCACGAGCACGCCCGGCGCGAGGTACTGCTGGTAGTCGCCGCCGACGAAGCCCGGGATCTCGATCATGCGCTCGAACAGCGCGCCGTACAGCAGCAGCCAGATCACCGGCTGCACGAGCGTCACGGCGATGAACCACGGCTGGCGCACGAGCGCGCAGCAGGTCGCGGACGGTGAGGGCGTAGGTGTGCTGCAGACGGCGGTCATCGGGAGGCCTCCTTCTGGCCGGCCTCGGCGGCGGCGAACGAGCGGCCGGCGAAGCGCAGGTAGACGTCGTCGAGCGAGGGGCGCGCGACCGTGACGGACGCGACGGCGATCGCGTGCGACTCGAGCGCCGCCAGCACCGCCGGCACCGCGCGGGCGCCGTCGTCGGCGCGTGCGCGCAGGCTGCGCCCGTCGACGTGCACCTCGCGCAGGCCGCGAGCGGGCGCAGCGCCGACGCGACGTTCCCGTTGACCGCCGCGTCGCCGAGCTCGACGTGCACGCGCGTCGCCGTCGAGGCTCGCCTTGAGCTCGGCCGGCGCGCCGCGCGCGACGACTCGGCCGCGGTCGACGATCGCCACCGCCGACGCCAGCCGGTCGGCCTCCTCGAGGTAGTGCGTCGTGAGCAGGATCGTCAGCCCGTCCTGCGTCGTTCAGGCGCGCGATCTCGGTCCACATCGCGGCGCGGACCTCGGGATCGAGGCCCGTGGTCGGCTCGTCGAGGAAGAGCACCTCGGGGCGGTGGACGAGGCCCATCGCGATGTCCAGGCGCCGCTGCATGCCGCCCGACCACTCTACGCGCCACGCGGCGGGCCGCGTCCGCGAGCCCGAACTCCGCGAGCAGCGCGTCGGCGCGGCGCGTGACCGCGCGGCCCCAGCAGGCCCTGCAGGCGGCCCTGCAGCACGAGGTTCTCGCGCCCCGTCAGGTCGAGGTCGACCCCGGAGCGCTGGGCGACGACGCCGATGCGAGCGGCGCACGCGCGCTGCCTCGCGCGCCACGTCGAAGCCCGCGACGCGGGCCTCGCCGCCGTCGGCGCGGGCGAGCGTCGTCAGGACCTTGACGGCCGTCGACTTGCCGGCGCCGTTCGGGCCGAGCAGGCCGAAGATCGTGCCGCGGCGCCACGTCGAAGCTCAGCCCATCGAGGGCCTGGACCTCGCCGTAGCGCTTCGTGAGGCCATGCGCCTCGATCATCGTGTCCTCCTCCGAGTAGAATGTCTAGAACTGCCGATATCTTAGCTATCTAGATATTCACGTGTCAAGACAAACGAAGCACGAGCTCATCGACGCCCTGGGTCTCGAGATCCGGGCGATGCAGGCCGCCGTCGACCAGCTCGACGACGCGGCGTGCCGCGCGCTGGGCATCAACCGCACGGACGGGCGCTGCCTGGACATCATCGACCGCGAGGGTCCGGTCACCGCGGGGCGGCTCGCCGAGGCGAGCGGGCTGACGACCGCCGCCGTCACCGCCGTCATCGACCGCCTCGCGAAGGCCGGCTACGCGCGCCGGCGCGACGATCCCAGCGACCGCCGGCGCGTGCTCGTCGAGATCACGCCGCTTCGCGCGCGAGCGCGCCGAGGCGATCTGGGGCCCGTTCGACCAGCTCCATACGGCGCTGGCGGGCTTCACGGTCGATCAGCTCGAGCTGCTGCTGCGCTTCCACCGCCACGGCCGCGAGCACAACGAGCGGCGCGCCGCCGAGGTGCGCGCGATGCGGTTCGACGGCGAGTGAGAGGGCGGCGGTTCTGGTCGGGTGCCTGAAGCGACGCGCGCCGACTGCGCCTCAGCGCCGGCGCACGGCCTTCACCGAGCGCAGCGCCACCCGCGCGAGCGGCGCGGCGCCGACGCGCCAGCCCTTCTCGCGGTCGGAGTCGCGGACCGAGCGCAGGCGCGCGAGCGCCCGCCAGGCCGCGACGAGCGACGGGTCGTAGGGCTGCCACCACGGCATGCGGCCGGCGGGCGGGTCCCACGTGACGAGCTTCGGCTCGACGGACGCGCGCAGCGCGACGGCGCCGCGCGCGCGGCCGATGCCCGAGCCGTGGACCGCGCCCCACGGCAGCTGCGGCTCGGCGCGCGAGACGACGTGGTCGTTCATCCACACCATGCCCGGCGCGGATCTCCTGCGCGATGCGCGCGCCCTTGTGCGGGTCGGCCGTCCAGACCGAGGCGCCGAGGCCCGCGCCGCCCTCGTTGCAGCGCGCGATCCCCTCCTCCTCCGAGCCGACCTCGTCGATCGCGATCCACGGGCCGGGCGCGTCCTCGCGCAGCAGCCGCGCGTCGCGCGGCACGCCGGTCAGCACGGCGGGCGCGAAGAACGCGCCGCTCGAGCATCCGACGTCGACCGGGCCGCCGCAGTGCAGCGTCGCGCCCGCCGCGACCGCCTCGTCGATGAGCGCGACGAGCCGCTCGACGCGGTCGGCGGCGAGCAGCGGGCCGATCTCCGTGTGCGGGTCGCGCGGGTGGCCGACCGTCAGCCCGCGCGCGCCGGCGACGACGCCGGCGGTGAAGCGCTCGGCGCGCTCGCGCAGGACGTAGGCGCGGGCGAGGCTGCCGCCCGACTGCCCGGCGTTCGCGAACGCGCCCCACAGCGCGCCGGCGATCGCGCGCGGCAGGTTCGCGTCGGCGAGCACGAGCATCGGGTCCTTGCCGCCGACCTCGATCGTCGCGCGCTTGAGCTCGCGCGCGCACGCCTCGCCGACGTCGCGGCCGGCCTGCGAGGAGCCGGTGAAGCGCACGTGCGCGATCTGCGGCGCCGACACGAGCGCGCGCGCCGCCTCCGCCTCGCCGTGGACGATCTGCAGCAGGCCCTCGGGCAGGCCCGGCGCGCGCGAACACGCGGCCGATGCGCTCCGCCGCCAGCGCGGCGAGCGGCGACGGGTGCAGCACGACGCCGTTGCCGCCCATGAGCGCGACCGCGACGTCGCCGAGCGGCGTCGCGAACGGCTCGGCGCCCGGCGTCAGGACGGCGACGACGCCCGAGCGGCTCGAACGTCAGGCGCGCGCGCTTGACGGGCTGCAGCGCGCGCGCCAGGCCGATGCGCTCGGGCGCGAGCACGCGCGGCGCCGCCTCGGCGAGCCACTGCAGCGTCTCGACCGCCGGCAGCAGCTCCATCGTCTGCGCCTCGGCGAGCGGGCGGCCCTGCTCGGCGACGATCAGGCCGGCGAGATCGTCCCACTCGTCGATGACCGCCTGCGCCGCGCGCGTGAGGTAGCGCGCGCGGTCGCTGAGCCGCAGCTGCGCCCACAGCCGCTGGACCTCGGCGGCCTCCGCGACGGCGGCGGGGACGTCGTGCGGCGTCGGTCGCGGCGACCGTGCCGAGGTGCGCGCCGTCGATCGGGCTGACGCACTGCGATCTGCGCGGCGGTGGCTGCTGGGCGCGCCATCGCGGTGAGCTTATGGCGCGAGGTGCGTCATGCTGCACCCATGAGCCGCTCGCGCATGCTGCGCTGGTCGCCGCTGCGGTGCCGCCGCCGCGACACCCGCCGCGCCCGCCGCGCGCGGACGTCTTCGACGGCAGGATCGCGCTTCTCGAGCTTCCGCGCCGACCCGAGCCTGGGCACGGAGGGCGGCGACATCTTCAGCATGAACGCCGACGGCTCGGACGTGCGGCGGCTGACGCCGAGCCCCGAGCTCGACCGCCAGCCGGACTGGTCGCCGACCGGGCTCGACGATCGCCTACTCGATCCGCAAGCCCGGCGAGCAGGCGAACTTCGAGGTCGCGCGCATGACCGCGGCGGGCGCGCGGCCACCGCCGGCTCACGACGACGGAGGCCGGGCAGGCCTCGAGCCAGCCGTCGTGGTTTCCGAGCGGGCGCGGGATGCTGTTTCGCCGCAGCGGGCCGGGCCCGGCGTCGAGCATCTGGCAGATGGGCGTGCTCGGCGAGAACCCGCTGCTGCGCCTCGGGTCCGCCGCACCCGCCGCTGTACCCGAGCTTCTCGCCGGACGTCGTCGAGGATCTCGTTCACGCGATCCTGCCGGGCGCGGGCGAAGCGATCGCGCGATCTTCGTCGTCGAACGCCGACGGCAGCGGCCTGACGACGCTCTTCGACGTCGCGGGCGCGTACGACTCCGGCGCCCGCGTGGTCGCCGGACGGCCGGCGGATCGCGTTCGAGAGCACCGCCGACGTCGGCGGCGCCAACCCCGAGGGCGACCTGGAGATCTGGACGATGGCCGCCGACGGCATCGGACGGCGCCAGCTCACCCGCAACGCGCTGCACGACGAGGGCCCCGCGTGGTCGCCGGACGGCGGCAGGATGCTCGCCTACACGAGCGGCCCGGACGACCTGCACGGCGACATCAACGTCATGACCGCGAGCGGCCGGCACCTGCGCACGCTGACGTCGTTCGAGGGCCGCGACGAGTCGCCGGACTGGCAGGCGATCCCCGCGCCGAGGACCTCGCGGCGCTGCGGCGATCCCGCGACAGCGGGCCCCGGCCCGCGCGACGTGCGCACCGCCGGCGGCGTGCGGTGCGCGAGCGCCCGCGCGCTCGCGCTGCGCTGGGCGCGCGCCGGCCGGCCGCGCGCGATCAGCCGCTTCGCCGTGCAGACGAAGGGCTTCGGCGGGACGACGCGGGTCGTCATGCCGCGCACGCGGAGCGGGCGCCGGCAGGTCGTCGCGTTCCTGTACCAGCCGCCGAGGTAGCACTCGGGGCCGCCGGGCAGCGCTCGGCCGCGCGCGTCGTAGGCGTCAGCCGCCATCCAGCCCGCGCTTGCGCCGGATCTCCTCGTGGCGCTCGCGCAGCGCCGCCTCCTGCTCGTCGGGCAGCCAGAAGCGCGTGCCCGACACCTCGGCCGGCATGACGTCCTGCTCGGACAGATGGCCCGGGTGGCCGTGCGGGTCGTCGTAGCCGCGGCCGCGGCCGAGCTTCGCCGCGCCCGGGTAGCCGGAGGACTGCAGGTACGGCGGCGGGCCCGCGGCGCCGTGCTGGCGGACATGCGCGCGCGCCGCCCAGATCGCCTTCGCGCTCGCCTTGGACTTCGGCGCCAGCGCGAGGTAGATCGTCGCCTGCGCAAGCGCGTACTCGCACTCCGGCAGGCCGACGTGCTCGACCGCCGCCGCCGCGGCCGTCGCGACGACGAGCGCCTGCGGGTCGGCGTTGCCGATGTCCTCGGAGGCGAGGATGATCATCCGCCGGACGATGTAGCGCGGGTCCTCGCCGCCCTCGAGCATGACCGCGAGGTAGTACAGGCCGGCGTCGGGGTCCGAGGCGCGGCAGGCCTTGATCCACGCCGAGATGAGGTCGTAGTGCTGGTCGCCGCCCTTGTCGTAGCGCACGGCATGGCGCTGCAGCGCGTCCTCGGCCGCGGCGAGCGTCACGCGCCCGTCCTGCGACGGTCGCGGCCGCGAGCTCGAGCGCGGCGAGCGCCGTGCGGGCGTCGCCGCCGGCGCGGTCGGCGAGGAAGGCGAGCGCGTCGTCGTCGGCCGTCGCACCGCCCAGCTCGTCGCGCTCGAGCGCGCGCCGCAGCAGCACCTCGACGTCGGCGGCGCTCAGGCTCTTGAGCTCGTAGACCTGGCTGCGCGACAGCAGCGCGCCGTTGACCTCGAAGTACGGGTTCTCGGTCGTCGCCCCGATGAGCGTCACGAGCCCCTCCTCGACCGCCGGCAGCAGCGTGTCCTGCTGCGCCTTGTTGAAGCGGTGGATCTCGTCGAGGAAGAAGATCGTCGGCTCGCCGGAGGACTTGCGGCGATGCGACGCGCGCTCGAGCACCGCGCGCACCTCGGCGCGTCCGGCCTCGACCGCCGACAGCTCCTCGAAGGCGGCGTTCGCCGTGACCGCGACGAGGCGGGCGAGCGTCGTCTTGCCGGTGCCCGGCGGGCCGTAGAGGATCATCGAGTGCGGGCGCCCGCCGGCGAGCGCGCGCCGCAGCGCCGTGCCCTCGCCGAGCAGGTGCTGCTGGCCGACGACCTCCTCGAACGTCCGCGGGCGCAGGCGCACCGCGAGCGGCGCCTCGCGCGCAGGGACGCCGGTGCGGGTGCGGCGCGGGCCCTCGTCCTCCGGGGCGAACAGCTGGCCTTCCACGCGACCAGTATCGCCACCCCGGCGGCGACTCGCCGCGCCTATCGTCTGAGGCCGTGGAGCTCCTCGCGTTCGCCGTCTGGTGCTTCCTCGTGGCGCTCGCCGGCGGACTCGTCGGGCTCGTGCTCGGGAACATCCGCCTTCCGGCGACGCTGCTCGTCGCCCAGAGCGCGGCCGCGGGCGGCGGCGCCAACCTCCTGATCTCGGCGACCGCGGCGGGCACGGCGTCGATCGCGCACATCCGCGCCGGGCGGGTGAACTGGCCGCTGTTCGCATGGATGGCGCCGCCGTCGGTCGCGCGGCGCGCTCGCCGGCGGCTACGTCGCGGGCGTCATCGACGAGGACGTCCTGCTGCTGTGCATCGCGGCGGTGCTGCTCTACAGCGGCATCGACCTCCTGCGCTGGCAGCCGCGCGCCCGCGCCGGCGAGCGGCGAGGCGCCGGCTTCGCCGCCGGCGTGGGACCGCCGCGCGGCCGTCGTCAGCGGCGCGGTCATCGGCCTGCTCGGCGGCCTCGTCGGCCTGATCCTCGGCACCCTGCGCGTGCCCGCGCTCATCCGCTGGGTGGGCGAGACGCCGCAGCGCGCGGTGGGGACGAACGTCTGCGTCGGGGTGTGCGTCGGCATCGCCGGGGCGATCGGGCACCTGCCGTCGGGGGGACCCGACTGGCGCGTGGCGGCGATCGGCGCGGCCGCGTCGATCCCGGGCGCGCTGTTCGGATCGCGCCTCACCGGCCGCCTCTCGGACACCCAGCTCGTACGCGCCATCGGAGTGATCCTGCTCGTCGCGGCCACGGCGATGGTCGCGCAGGCCGCGCTGTGAGGGACCGTCGCCTAGCGCTCGGGGCGACGCTATCTTCGCTGTCATGAAGCGCCGCAGCATGCCCCTCGCCGCCGCAGCGATCCTGCTCGCCGCCGTGCTGCTGATCTCGTGCTCCGGTGACGCGGCGAAGACCGCGGGCGATCCGGTCGCCGGCAAGCGCCTGTTCGCCGAGTCCGGCTGCAACGGCTGTCACACGTTCAAGGCCGCCGGTTCGACCGGCACGCAGGGGCCCGACCTCGACGAAGCCCAGCCGAGCCCGGCGAAGGTCGTGCGCCAGCTCGAGCACCCCGGCGGCCTCATGCCGAGCTTCGCCGACAAGCTGTCGGAGTCCGAGAAGCGCGACCTCGCGGCCTTCGTCGGCGCGGGCAACAGCTCCGGCAAGGCCGTGGCGGCGCCGTTTCGGCCGGACTCCAAGCGCCTCGTCGGACTGCCGCGACGGCAACTTCGACTGCCTCGAGCAGGCGTTCGGCAACCTGACCTACAACGAGGGTCCCGAGGTCGCGCTCGCGCGCCTGCGAGAAGGACTCCGCCGCGAACGCCGCCGTCGCGGGCAACTGCCACCGCATCGCGCACCGCATGGGCTCGGCCGCGCTCTCGCGCTTCAAGGACAAGGTCGCGCCGGCGTTCATCGCCGGCACGCCGATCTGCGCGTCGGGCTACTACCACGGCATCATCGAGCGCGCCTTCCTCGGCCAGCCGACGGACAAGCTCGGCGTCGTCGCGCGCCAGCTGTGCGACGAGAAGGAGATCACCGAGCAGCGCTTCCTCTTCTACCAGTGCATCCACGGCCTCGGCCACGGGCTCATGATCTACACGGGCTACGACCTGCCGGGGTCGCTGAAGACCTGCGACGGCCTGAAGGTCGAGTTCGAGCAGGTGTCGTGCAGCGGCGGCGTCTTCATGGAGAACTTCAACTCGTCCTACGGCGTGACGTCGAAGTACCTGCGCAAGAACGACCCGATCTACCCCTGCGACGAGGCCGCCGAGCGCCACAAGGGTCAGTGCTACGGGCTCGTCACGGCGAACCTCCTGCGCACCACGGGCTACGACCAGAAGAAGACCGCCGACGGCTGCCGGCGCAGCGAGCCCGACTGGGTCGGCATCTGCTTCGAGTCCTTCGGTCGCGACGTGTCGGGCATCGCCGGCAAGAGCGCGTCCAAGGCGATGGCGAGCTGCCGCCTCGCCACGCGAGAACGAGGACGACTGCATCTACGGCGTCGCGCGCGAGATCGTGAACTCCGACGCCGCCGGCGAGCGTGGCGCGCGCGTTCTGCGACAAGGCGCCCGCGCGTCACCGCACGCCGCTGCTTCTCGGGGCGTCGGCTCGGTGATGTCCTCGATCGAGACGCAGCCCGACAAGCTGCGCGCCGCGTGCCGCCGGCTCAGCGGCCGCTTCGCGAGGCCGTGCCTCGAGGGCGCGGGGCTCGAGCCTCCGTCGTGGCGCTAGCATCATGGGGATGGACGAGCTTGCAGCAGGAGACGACGGCGCTCCTGCAGCGCCTGATCCGCCTGAACACCGTCAACCCGCCGGGCGCCGAGCGCGACCTGCAGGAGGTGCTCGCCGCCGACCTGCGCGAGGCCGGCTTCGAGGTCGAGCTGCTCGGCGCCGAGCCCGAGCGCCCGAACCTCGTCGCGCGCCTGCGCGGTGCCTCCGACGGGCCGACGCTGTGCCTGCTGTCGCACGTCGACACCGTGCTCGCCAAGCCCGACGGAGTGGACGCACGACCCGTGGTCGGGCGATCTCGCCGACGGCTTCGTGTGGGGCCGCGGCGCGCTGGACATGAAGTCGCAGACGGCGGCCGAGGTCACCGCGGCGCTCGTCGCTCGCACGCTCGGGCTGGCGGCCCGCGAGCGGCGACCTGCTCGTCGTCGTGGTCGTCGACGAGGAGGTCGGCGGCACGCTCGGCGCGATGTGGATCTGCGCGGAGCACCCCGACAAGGTGCGCTGCGACTACCTGCTCAACGAGGGCGGCGGCGCCGTCATCCCGTACGACGGCGGGCGCTACTACGGCGTCTGCGTCGCCGAGAAGGGCGTCTTTCGCTTCCGCCTGACGACCGACGGCGTGGCCGGCCACGCGTCGATCCCGAAGATCGGCGACAACGCGCTGCTGAAGATGGCGCCGCTGCTCGCGGCGATGCAGGCCCAGCAGCCGGGCTTCGACCTCACCGACGGCGCGCGCGCCCTGCTCGACGGCCTCGGCCTCGAGCCCGACGGCGATCCGGCGGCGGCGCTCGAGCGCCTGCGCGCCCGCGACCCCGGCCTGGCGATGCTCGTCGAGCCGCTGCTCGGCGTCACGCTCGCGCCGACGAAGATCAGCGCCTCGACGAAGATCAACGTCATCCCCTCGAGCGCCGTGCTGAGCGTCGACTGCCGGATCCCGCCGGGTCTCGGCGAGGAGCGCGCGCTCGCGCGCATCCGCGAGGTGCTCGGCGAGGACGGCTACCGCCTGGACTTCACCGAGCAGGTCATCGGCAACCAGTCGCCCGTGCAGTCGCCGCTCATGGACGCGATCGTCGCGTGGATCGGCGAGCACGACCCCGAGCGCGCAGGTCGTGCCGACGGCGCTGCCCGGCTTCACGGACTCGCGCACGTTCCGCGACGCCTTCCCGGAATGCGTCGCGTACGGCTTCTTCCCGCAGCGCCACATGACGCTGTACGAGACGATGCCGCTGATCCACGCGGCCGACGAGCGCATCGACGTGCGCGACCTCGGCTTTGCGGCGCGGTTCTACTACGACGTGACCAAGGAGATGCTCGATGGCTGAGAAGCTGCGGCTGGGCGGCATGGCGCTGCGCAACGGCCTGCTCGTCCACGGCCCGACGCACTGGGCCGCGGCGGTGCGCCGCAGCGACGGCACGATCGCCGCGACGTCGGGGCGCAAGCCGCGCCTGAAGGGCTTCGACAAGGTCGCCGGCGTGCGCGGCGTCATCCGCCTCGGCGAGGCGATGGTCGTCATCCCGCTCGTCAAGCGCGCGCTGCCCGAGGCGAAGCTGCCCTTCCAGGACGCCCGGGTGCTCGGCACGATGGCCGCCGCCGCCGCCGGCGGCCGGATCCTGCGCGGGCAGATGAAGGGCGGCGCCGGCACGGAGACCCTGCTCGCCGCGGTGTCGCTGCTGCCGAGCTTCGTCGCGCTGCGCGGCGGCGAGCTCGCCGAGTACCACGGCGTCGAGCACAAGGCGATCGCCGCCTACGAGACCGACGCCGGCGACGCCGCGGACGCCGCGAAGGAGCACGACCGCTGCGGCTCGCACCTCATGGCGCCGCTGCTCGCATCGAACCTCGCGGGTGCGGCGCTGCTGCGCCACACGCTCGACCGGCCCGGGACCGGTCGCCCAGATGGCGGTCGGCCTGGCCTCGCTCGGGCATCGCCGTCGAGGTCTTCGTCTGGACCGAGCGCCATGCCTCGACGACGGCCGCCGCGCGCCTGCTGCGCCGGCCGGGGCACGAGCTGCAGCGGCTGCTCGGGACGCGCGAGCCGTCGGAGGCGCAGCTCGAGGTCGGGCGCGCCGCGCTCGCCGAGATCCTGCGCGTCGAGGCGCCACCGCCGCCGCCTGAGCAGCGCCTAGCCGTCCACTCGCCTCCAGAGTTGGGCCGATGCCATGCCGATGACGCGGGACGTGTTCAGCCTGAGCTTCGTCGACTCCGTCAAGAACTTCGCGCTCGAATGGTCGGGCGTCTTCACGATCGTCTTCATGTTCCTCATCTGCTTCTTCTTGTGGCGGACGCTGAAGCTCATGCCCAAGACGAAGCCGGTGCAGATCAAGCCCGAGACGAAGTCGTCGATCGGCTGGGACGACATCGCCGGCGTCGACGACGCCAAGGACGAGCTGAAGGAGGTCGTCGACTTCCTGCGCGATCCCAAGCACTTCGCGAAGCTCGGCGCGCGCGTGCCCAAGGGCGTGCTGCTGCACGGCCCGCCCGGCACCGGCAAGACGCTGCTGGCCAAGGCCGTCGCGCACGAGTCCGGCGCCCAGTTCTTCTCGCAGTCCGCCGCCTCGTTCGTCGAGATGTTCGCGGGCCTCGGCGCGGCGCGCATCCGGCGCCTGTTTCGCGAGGCGCGCAAGCACGCGCCGGCGATCATCTTCATCGACGAGCTCGACGCGGTCGGCGGCCGGCGCGGCTCGGACTTCTCCGGCGAGCGCGAGCAGACGCTCAACCAGCTGCTCGTCGAGATGGACGGCTTCAACACGAGCGGCGACCTCGTCGTCATGGCCGCCTCGAACCTGCTCGAGAAGCTCGACCCGGCGCTGCTGCGGCCCGGGCCGCTTCGACCGCCAGGTCTTCGTCTCGCCGCCGGACGTCGAGGGCCGCGAGCGGATCCTCGAGGTGCACACGCGCGACAAGCCCGTCGCGGACGTCGACCTCGGCGAAGATCGCCGCGCAGACGAGCGGGCTCACCGGCGCCGACCTCGCGAACCTCGCCAACGAGGCGGCGATCCGCTGCGCGCGCCGCGGCGACATCGCGCTGACGAACGAGGACTTCGACCAGGCGCTCGACCGCGTCATCGCCGGCGTGCAGTCGCGGCGCGTGCTCAACGCGCACGAGAAGGAGGTCGTCGCCTACCACGAGGCCGGCCACGCGCTGTGCGCCGAGCTGCTGCCCGGCGTCGACCGCGTGCACAAGATCTCGATCGTGCCGCGCGGCCAGGCCCTCGGCTACACGCTGAACCTCCCCGACGAGGACCGCTACCTCAAGACCCGCGAGGAGCTGCTGGACCACATGACCGTCCTGCTCGGCGGCCGCATCGCCGAGCAGCTCGTCTTCGGCGAGGTCACGACCGGCGCCTCGGACGACCTCAAGCGCGTCGCGCAGGTCGCGCGCGCGATGGTCTACGACTACGCGATGGGCACGCCGACGGCGGCGCAGCGCGCGGTGCCCGACGGCGCGCAGGACTCCGAGCAGTTTCGCCGCGTGCGCGACGAGGAGCAGCAGCACCTCGCCTACGAGGCGCAGCGCGCCGCGCAGGAGCTCATCTCCGGTCAGCGCGACAAGCTCGAGGAGCTGGCGCTCGCGCTGCTCGAGCGCGAGGTGCTCGAGCGCGCGGACATCGACAAGATCATGGCCGGCGTGCCGCGCATGGAGCGGCGGGCGGGCGTCGCGGGGCTGCAGCTCGTCGCCTCCAGCGCGCACGAGGAGGAGGATCCCGACGGCGAGCGCCAACGGCCTGCCGGTAACGGGCGGCGCAAGTCCAAGCCGCCGCCGACGTCCCGGCGTGTGACGTGAGGCGGCGCCGCGGCCCTCGGCCGCGACGCCTCGCCTCAGTCGCTGCCTACCAGACGAAGTTGCCGTCGCCCGCGGCCGCGCGCGCGTGGCCCGGCGACCTCGTCGTCGCCGTTGAGCTTGCCCCTGATCGCGACCAGCGTGTCGACCTCGTCGTCGCTGAGGATGCCGACGGCGTCGATCTGCTCGTCGGTGACCGCGATGACCTGCGTCCCGCAGCATGTCCACGTCGGACATGCTGTGCCTCCTTGTTGATTGCATCCGGCCGGACGTCGGTCGCCCGGCCATTGCCCTTCGATGAGCCGGCCAGGTCGGCCGGCGCCGGCAGCGCCTGCGCTGCCGGACGAAGCTGCGGTGCGTGCGCGGCGCGTCGCCACCTCGGCGACCGCCGCGAGCTCGACGCCGATGCCCACCGGCGGGCGCACCGCGAGCACGACGAGCCCGAGCGCCGCCAGCGCCGCAGCCGGCGAGCGCGAAGACGAAGCCGACGCTCTGCCACTCCGCGAGCGCCGCGCCCGCGATCGGCGCGAACATCTGCAACCCGGTCGGGATCGAGTTCGCCGACGTGCTGACCCGGCCCATGAGCTCGGGCGGCGTCTCGCGCTGGATGATCGTCGGCGCGGCGACGAGGATCCCGGCGGAGGCGATGCCGACGACGAAGAGCACCGGCGTCCAGATCCACGGCGGCGCGTCGAGCGTCGTGAGCAGCCCGCGCCGATGAGCGCGACCATGCAGCCGACGATCGCAGCGCCGCGCGCCCATGAGCGCGAACGGGTTGACGTCGCCGCCGTAGCGGCCGACGAGGATCGTCCCGACGCACGCCGCCGAGCCCGATCGCGGCGACGGCGAGGCCGAACAGCGCCTTGCTCACGCCGAGCTCCTGGAAGGCCAGCGGCGCCAGCGTGTCGAAGCTGAAGAGCAGGAAGATCGTCGCGGCGAAGCTCACGATGCAGATCACGAGCGCGCGCCGGCTGACGATGTACTGCAGGCCCTCGCGCAGCTCCGCCCAGTAGCCGCCCTCCTCCTCGTCCTCCTCGTCCCTCGCCGCGCGCGCAGCGGGTCGTCGATCGGCCGCATCCGCGCGAGGATCGCCGCCGAGACGAGGAACGTCGCGGCGTCGACGCCGAACGCGACGCGCGGGCTCGCCACGGCCACGATGAGGCCGCCGAGCGCCGGCCCGATGACCTTCGTCGACTGCTGCACGAGCTGCGACAGGGCGTTCGCCTGGTGCAGCTGCGCCTCCGGGACGATCATCCGGATCGTCGCCTGCTCGGCGGGCTGGAAGAACGTCGCGACGGTCGTCTTGCAGAAGACGAGCACGAGCAGGACCGGCAGGCTCGGCGCGAAGATCAGCCCCGCGACGACGACCGCCCGCAGCGAGGTCCGAGCCGATCAGCACCTGCTTCTTCGGCCAGCGGTCGACGAGCACGCCGGCGAACGGCGCGACGAAGATCCACGGGATCGCGATCGCGATCGACAGCGCCGCGAGCGACGCCGGGCCCATCTCCCAGACGTAGGCGATCAGGACCGCGAGCGCGATGAAGTCCAGCCAGTCGCCGAGGTTCGAGACGCACTGGCCCGAGAACAGCAGCCGGAACTCCCGCTCGCGCAGCGGCGCCGACATGCCCTCCCGCTTCACGGCGCACTCACGGCCTCGCGCGCGGACGGCGCAGGACGGCGTGGATCTCCGCGAAGACGTCGACCGCGGCCTGCATCGTGTGCAGCCCGGCCATGCCCATCAGCGCCTCGTGCTCGGGCTCAGCGGCAGCCGGTCGATGAGCTCGTACAGCTCGCGCTTGTGCTTGATGTCCAGGCGCTCGTGGCGGCGGATCGCGCGGAACGCGTCGCGCGGGTGGCCCGTGAGCGCCTGCAGGCGGTCGGCGAAGCCGACCGGCGGCGAGTAGCCCTCGACGACGGCCATGTGGCCGAGCAGCGAGACGGGGTGGGCGTGGCGCAGCCAGTAGTACTGCGCGCCGACGAGCGTCGCGACGCGCGGCGACGGGATGCGCCGCAGCGCGGCCTCGCGGTCGCCGCCGAGCGCCTCGAGGTCCTCGAGCAGCCAGACGTCGTGGCCGGCCTCCTCGGGCCCGTGGTGCTCGAGGTACGGCACGAGCTGCGCGGCGACCTCGTCGTCCGGGCGCGAGCGCGCGGGCGCGGTCGCGCGCCGCCTCGATCAGCGGCACCGCCGAGCGCACGACGCCGTGCCAGATCGTCGAGGTACGCCGGATACAGCTCGCGTACGCGCTCGTCGCCCCAGATCCGCGCCGTGGCTCGCCGAGCGGCCGGGTAGGCCAGCTCGAGCTTGGCGCGCAGCCGCTGCGACGCGCTCATGACTGGGCCGCCGGACGTCGACGAGCACCGTCGAGATCGCCTCGATCAGCGGGTCGGGCGCGGCGTCGTCCGCCGTGCGGTCGAACAGCTTCCAGCACAGGTCGCAGATGCTCGTGAACTCCTGCGTCGGCGAGGTCGGCGAAGCGCGGGTGCGCCGTCAGCGCGCCCGGCCCGACGCCGCCGATCGCGCGCAGCAGCGGGTCGGCTGTGGAAGCCGTCCATCGCGGCCGCCAGCCTCGCGCGATCCGACGCGCGGCGGCGCAGCGCGGGCGGGCCCCAGCCCATGATCACGCTCTCGTTGCAGCACGCCGTGACGACGCCGTCGTAGCGGATCATCGGCGACGCGACCATCGTGCAGGGCGCGAACGTGCTGCCCGGCTGGTGCTTCGTGCGCATGAAGACGTCGGCGCCGCGCCCCGCCGTCAGCGGCGTCAGCGGCCGCAGCTCGGCGTAGTCCTCGTAGCCGGGGCCGAACGCGTCGCGCAGCAGGTCGCGGCGCGCGCTGGACCATGTCGCCGACGTCGAGCACCTGCACGACGATCCACGCGCCGGCGCGCTGGATCGCGCGCGCGGCGTTGACGTAGTGCCCGTCGCCGACGCCCGCCGGTGGAAGGCGTCGGTGCTGAGGAAGACCGTCGTGCAGCGGTCGAGCACGTCGGCGATCCAGGCCGGCGGATCGGGCCGCTTGGCCCAGACGCCGCTCGTGTAGACGACGAGCCGCTTGCCCTCCTCGGTGATCCGGCGCGCGGCGAGCGACAGGCCGCGGCGCTCGACGAACGGCTCGCCGCCGGAGATGCCGATGACGTCGTGGTGCTGCGCGACGAGCCACTCGACGATCTCGCCGAACAGCGCGAAGTCGGTGATCGTCGGGCTGTCGCGGCGGGAGTCGACCGAGCAGTGCGCGCAGCCGACGGGGCAGCGATCGGTGATGAACAGCAGCGTCGAGCGGCCGCGCTCGTGGCGGATGTCCTCGATCTCGCGCCAGCCGAGAGTGCTCGTCGGCGCGCAGCGTCACGACGGCCACCCAGCCGAGCCGGCGCGCCGAGCGTGACGAGGTCGGCGTACCGCGCATGCCGAAGCGGCGGATGAAGCCGTCGGCGCCGGCGTGGCGCTGCAGCGCGAAGACCTGCTCCTCCATGAGCGCGCCGACGGGCCGTGCATGTAGGCGTCGACGCGCGCGTCGAGCCCCGGGTCGTCGGAGAACTGCCGGCAGGTCTGGCAGTAGCCGTCGCAGCTGATCGCGCCGCTGCCGTGGCGCGCTCGGCGAGGTACTCGGGGCCGAACGTGCGGATCGCGCGCAGCATGCTCGAGGTCAGCGTGCGCGCGCGGATCGCCGGCCAGCCGTCGACGTCGGCGTGGCCGAGGCGCAGGTGCGGCGGCGCCGGACCGTCGACGACGTCGTCGTTGCCGCACGCGACGACCGTGCCGTCGAAGGCGACGAGCGGCCAAGCGGCAAGCGAGCAGGGGTTCGGCTCGTCGGTCGGCGACGCGAACGCGTCCTCGTCGTCGAGCCACTCGGCGGCGCGGCCGTAGGCGTTGACGGCGTTGACGAGCATCGGCACGCGGTCCGTCGAAGACGCTCGCGGATCTCCGCGGTGCGCTCGACGAGGTACGGGTCGTCGGCGTCCAGGCCGACGAGATGCATGCTGACGTCCTTGCCCTCGGCGAGCAGCGTGTCGAGCACGCGGTAGACGTCGGCGCGCGGCGACCTCGCGCTCGTGGAAGACGTCGAGACTGCAGGAGAAGTGGTCCAGCGCGTCGATCGCGCGCTTGATCGGCGGCGGGATCCGGCGCTCGCGCCTGCCCAGAACATGCCCGACAGGGCCGCCGTCCTGCAGCCGACGAGGGCCGCACGCTCGGCGAGGTCGCGCAGCAGGGCGGGGCGCAGGAACGCCTCGCCGCCGGAGATCGCGAGCACCTGCGGGTGATCGTCGACCGTGAAGCTGTCGACGAAGCTCAGGAACATCTCGCGCTGGCGCCTCCTCGCTCGTGAACGTCGAGTTGGTCGCGCAGTGCGCGCAGCTCAGCGGGCAGCGGCGGGTGAGCGCCAAGGAGATTCCGGCAGCCGGAATCGCTCGCAGCGCGAGGTAGTCGACGAGATGCAGGAGGGGCCTCCTCCGAGTGGGTGGGACGGGCCGGTGTCGGTCTTCGGAGCGGTCAGGTGGGAAGTGGCTGCGCTCCGATGCAAGAGCCTGCCACAGGATTCCCGGTCGTGTCAAATGTGACGTGCGTCACACGAACGCCGGCGTTCATCACTCCGAAATCAGGTGATCCAGCGCCTCCAGCAGCGCCATCGCCGCCGCCCGCCGCGGACCCTCCAGCGCGTCGATCGTGGCCGCCAGGCGGGCGACCACGGCGCCGTCGCCCTCGCCCTGCTCGAGCATGCGCTTCGCGCGCCGGCCGGCCCGCACGACGGAGAGCGCGATCGCCGCCTGGTTGGCGAAGCTGCCGAGCAGGTCGAGCTCCTCGACGCCCGACAACGAGCGCTCGCGGCGGTCGAGCACGTTGAGCACGCCGAGCGCCTCCTCGTCGTGCAGCAGGGGTGCGGACATCATGTGCTTGGGCACGTAGCCGAGGCGCTCCGCGCCCGCGCGGTCGAAGCGCGGGTCGCGCGTGACGTCGTCGATGACCATCGGCTCCTGCGACGAGACGACCCAGCCCATGATCCCGCTGCCGGCGGCGAGGCGCGTCCCGACGAGCGACTCCTGCCCGTGCCCGGCGGCCGCCTCGAAGACGAGCTCGTGCTCGTCGACGTCGTAGATGAGGATCGACGCGGCGCCCGCGGAGAAGATCCGCAGGGCCACCTCGACGATGGACTGCAGCAGTGCGCGGTACGCGGCGTCGGATCCGATGATCCCGGCCGCCACGGTCGGTCCGAACCCTCCGGTAGCGCTCATGGCTCACTCCTGACGTTGCCGGCCGTCGCGCGCAGGAGGCTCTTGACCTCGAACGGCGTCAGGCCGGGGTGCTTGGACAGAATGCGGGCGGCGATGCCCGCGATGTGCGGCGTGGCGAAGCTGTTGCCCGTGGTGCGGATCGTCGCGTGCTCGAGCCACGCCGACCTCCACCTCGACGCCGCAGGCGAGGAACTCCACGGGCGGCGTGGGATTCGCGTAGAACTCCAGCGGATCGGTGCCGGAGTGGCTGCCGACGGACACCACGGCCGGGAAGCGCCACGGGTAGCTCACGACGGGCATGTTGTGCGCCGCCGCGACGATGAGCGTGCTGCGGAAGTACGCGTCGTCGGCGAGCTCGCGCAGCTGCTCGACGAAGCTCGCCTTCGACATCGACAGGCTGAGGTTGATGATGTCGTAGCCCTCGGCGATCGCCCATCTCAGGCCGGCCAGCAGGACGACGCCGCGGCCCGTGAGCCTGCGCCCGAGCGTGCGGACGCTGTGGATCTCGCACGCGGGCGCGAGCGAGCGGATGATCCCCGCGCAGGCCGTGCCGTGCCCGAAGAGGTCGCCGTCCGTGTCGTCGGCGATCTGCGGCTCGCCGTCGGCGTCCTGCTCGACGAAGACCGCCCGCTGCACGCCGCCGACGAGCGGGTGCGTGCCGTCGATCCCGCTGTCGATGATGCATACGCGGACGCCCGCACCCGTCGCGCCGCCCCAGGCCCACTCGCGCGCGTCGGCCAGTCCGAACGGCGAGCGGTGCAGCGTCGCTGCGAGGGCAGACTCGCGATCGAGGCTCCACGCCGGGAGATCGAGGTCACGGCCGCCGTGCTCCGGCTCGGACGCCATCGCACGATCCTAGATGGCCAGATGGCGCGCGGCGGACCTTGCCGGGCCACTACGATGGGCCGCGTGTTCACCCGGGTCGACCACATCGGCGTCGCCGTCGAGGACCTCGACGCGGCGCTCGCGCTCTACGAGCGCGACTACGCGATGACCCTCGTGCACCGCGAGGTCGTGTCGCAACAGGGTGTCGAGGCGGTCCTGCTCGACGTCGGCGAGAACCACGTGGAGCTGCTCGCGCCGCTCGGACCCGACACGCCCGTCGGGAAGTTCCTTGCCAAGCGCGGCCCGGGGATGCACCACGTCGCCTACCAGGTGACCGACATCGAGGCAACGCTCGCGGCGCTGCGCGAATCCGGGCTGCGGCTCATCGACGAGACGCCTCGCACGGGCATCCGCGGCTCGCTCGTCGCCTTCCTGCACCCGAAGTCCTCGGGCGGGGTACTCACCGAGATCGTCCAACCTGCGAAGGGACACTGACACCCACCATGGCTCTCCAGCGCGTCACGATCGGCTTCACCGGCACCCAGGTCCTCGGCGTCCGCCTCGAGGAGGCCGACCTGAACGCGCTGCTCGAGGCGCTCGCCTCGGGCGACTGGCACGACCTGACCGTCGATGACGGGACGATCCGCCTGAACCTCTCGCAGGTCGTGTACGTGCGCACGAACCTCGACGAGCACCGCGTCGGCTTCGGCGCGAGCGCCTGAGCGACATCCGCGCGCGCGGCCGTCACCAAACGGGTACGGCGCCGATGAACGAAAAAGGTGTGAAGCTGACCGCGTACGGCGCGCGCGAGCTATCCTGAGCACGCGAGAGCACCGGCCGCACGAGCTTCCAGGGAGGGACACGGTGTCGAAGGCTGTCAGGGGATGTAGGGCGAGGCTGTCGGCAACGCTGACGGCCTGCCTCGTGCTGGGCGTGCTCACCGCGACGATCTCGTCGCTGGCATCGGCCGAGCCGCCGACCGGGCCGAACGTCGTCGCCGCCTTCGGCTACAGCCCGATCGAGCCCGTGGCCGGCGAGACCGTGACGTTCGTCTCGACGTCGTCTGCCAACCAGAACGCGACGATCGTGAGCGAGAGCTGGGACTTCACCGGCGACGGCGTGACCGACGTCACCGGGAGGACCGTCTCCTGGGTCGTTCTCCGTACGGGGGGCAGTACCTCGTCGTGCTGACGGTCGTCGACAGCAAGGGCCGGACCGCCTCGTCGACGCAGACGGTGACCGTGACCGGCCCCGTCCGCCGCCGCCGCCGCCTCCTCCGCCTCCGCCGCCTCCGCCGCCTCCGCCTCCGCCGCCGCCGCCGCCTCCTCCGCCGCCTCCGCCGCCGCCGCCTCCGCCGCCGCCACCACCACCGCCTCCGCCGCCGCCGCCGCCGCCGCCGCCACCGCCACCGCCGCCGCCACCGCCGCCGCCGCCGCCACCACCACCACCGCCACCACCGCCGCCGCCGCCACCACCACCACCGCCGCCGCCGCCACCACCACCACCGCCACCACCACCACCGCCGCCGCCACCACCGCCACCACCACCACCACCACCGCCGCCACCTACCGCCACCGCCGCCTGCGTCTGCCGCCGCCTGCGGTGGTCGCCTGCCGCCACCGGCGACCGTGATCGCCCCGGTGATCGGTCGCAGACCGTCGTGCCGAGCCGGCGATGACGATCCTCAACCCGTTCCCGGTCGTGCGGATCTCGGGCAGCTACACGCGCGCCGGGGTCCGCCTGCGGCTCTTCCAGGTGACCGCGCCGGTGGGCGTCCGGATCACGATCCGCTGCAGCGGTCGCGGCTGCCCGTTCCGCCAGCGCGGCCCGTCCCGCTGCTCTCCAGCGCGCCGCGCGCCGGCGGCTCGGCGCGGCTTGCTCTCGATCGGTCCTTCCGCGGGCGCCTGCTGAGTCCTGGCGTGCGCATCCAGGTGTACGTCGCACACCCCGAGCAGATCGGCAAGTTCACGCGCTTCACGATCCGCCGGACCAAACCGCCCAGCCCGCAGCGACAGCTGCCTGCGCCCGAGCGGCACGATCACGACCTGCGCGTGAGCTGACGGCCGGCTCAGCCGGCGAGCGCCTGCAGGACGAACGGCCCGAGCGTCGCGGAGAAGGCCGGCGTGAGGTGGCTCTCGTCGCGATGCACGAGCGCGCCGCCGACGACCGGGAAGCAGCGCCGTCGCGTCGCACACATGGTCGGTGAGGTCGACGACACGACGCGCGGCGAGTCCACAGCGCGCGCGACCTCGGCCAGCGGATCGGGCAGCGACCGCCTGGCGCGCGCGAGCGGGCGCACGCCGCGCCCGGGCGCGCGGCCCGCGCTCAGCGCGCGCGACACGCAGCGCAGGTGGCCCGGCGCCGACAGCGGCATGTCGCGGATGACGACGACGCGCTTCACGCGGCGCAGCAGCACGCCGATCTCGTCGCGATAGCCGGCGCGGAGCACCTCGGACTGCGGCTCTGCCGTCGACGCCGGCGCGACCTCCGCGCTCGCGCTCGTCGAGAGGAACACGGTGTCCACCTCGCGATGGTCTTGAGCCAGTCGAGCACCTGCCGGTTCCAGCGCACGCACTGGACGCGAGCGATCGCGGGTCGGCAGGATCGGCTTGCGCGCCTGCGTCGCCGGGCACGCCGCGCGCACCATCGACACGCCGCGCCAGCGCCTGGCCAGCGCGACGACGTGCAGCGCGGTCTTGAGGCTCGACGCGTGGCTGTCGCCGACGACCGCGAACGTCGCGGCGGCGTCCGCCGGGCACCGCGCCGAACGCGCACACCGCGAGCGTGCCCGGGTTGCGGCGGTTGTCGCAGTAGGGGTCGAGCGTCACCTGCGCGCTGTCCGGCGGCGGCTCGACGGCACGGCGCAGCGACGGGGTTCTCGCAGCGCCGCTGCGGATCGCGCGCGGCCGCGCCGAAGCACCGCACGAAGCCGACGAGGCCCACGCGCGCCTGCGACCTCGCCCGCATCCGGGATGCGGTCGCTGCAGCCGGAGCGGCGCACGAGCGCGGGATCGCTCCAGGAGCTGTGCGCCCACCACGAGTACGCCGCCGACCTCGAGGCCCGCGGCGACCGGCAGGAACGACGCCTGCATGACCCGGGAGCTCGGCCGCGAGAGCACGGAGGCCAGCGGCCGCGTCGTCCCTGCCGTGCCGTCGGCCCGCAGCGGCGTGTAGCTCAGCGTCGGGTGGCGCTCGCGCACGGTCACGCAGACGCGCCCGCGGGCGATCGCCGGCTCGCCGTGGGCGAGGACGACGCAGAGCGAGCGGTGCGCCGCGGCGTCGAGGTCCGACGCCTTCCACGTCCCGGTCGTCGCGATGCGCAGCGACATGCGGACGTCGCGCTGCACGAGGACCGCCTCGCGCAGGTCGAGCGGGCCCTGCGCGTCGCGCGCGTCGCGCTGCGTCTCGGCCGCGGCACGACCGGCGATGCGCGTGGCGCGCTGGCGAGCGCCAGCGCGCCCGCGCACGCCGGCACGACGCGGCGATGGCGACCGCCCATCGGAGGGAGCGCCGACGGAGGATCGACGGACCGCATCGCGGCCCATTGATAGGGGCTCGCGGCGGACGGACGCAAGCTCGAACCGGCGGTCAGTCCCGGCCTCAGAGCTCGCGGCGCGCCAGCGTCAGCGCGCGCTCGTTGAACTTCGCGCGCAGCGAGCGCTCGCGCCAGCGCTCGAGCTCGATCGGCTCCGACGCGCGCGAGGTCGCGCAGGAACTGGTCGTCGAGCGTCTCGGTGAAGGACTCCGACGAGACGCACAGCGTCGCCTCGTCCTGCAGCTGGAAGGAGCGGTTGTCGAAGTTCACCGAGCCGACCGACGCCCAGCTGGCCGTCGATCGTCAGCGTCTTCGCGTGCAGCATCGTCGGGCAGTACTCCCAGATCTGCACGCCGCATTCGAGCAGCTCCTCGTAGGAGCCGCGGCCCGCCTTGCGCACGAAGGCCTTGTCGATGTGCGTGCCGGGCACGAGCAGCCGGACGTCGACGCCGCGCTTCGCCGCGTCGCAGAGCGCCTCGATGAACGCCGGGCGCGGGGCGAAGTAGGCGGCCGTGAGGTTGATGTTGCGGCGCGCGCAGGCGATCGCGAGGAAGTACAGCGCCTCGATGTTCGTGTCGCCCACGCCCGCCGACGAGCGCACGAGCTGCATCTTGCAACCGCCCTCGATCGGCTCGAGGTCGGGCAGGTACTTCGGGCCGACGAGCACGTCGCCGGTCGCCTCGAGCCAGTTCTCGGCGAACGCGCCCTGCAGGCCGCGCACGACCGGGCCGCGGACGCGCACGTGCGTGTCGCGCCAGTGGTCGGGGTCCTCCGCGTTGCCGGTCCACTCGTCGGCGATGCCGACGCCGCCGATGAGGCCGATCTTCCCGTCGACGATGCAGAGCTTGCGGTGGGTGCGGTTGTTCAGCCGGCGGATCGCGTACGGCTTGGGCGGCCGGAAGATCGCGAGGTTCGCGCCCGCGTCGCGGATCTGCGCCGTCAGCTCGCGGCCCATCTTCGCGCTGCCGACGGCGTCGAAGAGGACGTTGACCTCGACGCCCTGCTCCGCGCGCTCGCAGATCGCGTCGGCGATCTCGCGCGCGATCTCGCCGTGCCAGTAGACGTACGTCAGGAGGTTCACGGACTGCTGCGCCGAGGCGATCGTCTCGATGAAGGCCGGGAAGATCTCGTCGCCGTTGATGAGGATCTGCGCGCGGTTGCCCGGCGAGATCGGCGTGCTCGTGATCGCCTCGGTCGCGCGCAGGAACTCGTCGGAGCCGACCTCGAGCGCGCCGCCGCGCAGGTCGTAGCCGTTGCCCTGCTCGCGGCGGTGGCGCAGCGACTCGCTCGCGTACCAGGCGAGGCCGAACGCCGCGATGCCGGCCGGCCAGCGCTTGTTCATGCCGCGACGACCTCGAAGCCGCCGGGCCTGCAGGCTGAAGTGCGCGGGGTCGCAATGGCAGACCTCGCCGTCGACGTTGAACGTCGCGCGGCGGCCCGTCGACGTCGACCTCGATCGTCGCGGCGCGGTGGTGCTCGACGTCGGACTGCTTCGTCAGGCGGCCGCTCTTCATGCCCCATGCGCGCCGCGCGAGGCCGGCGCGCGAGCCCGCGGGGACGATCGCGACGTCGAGCCGCCCGTCGTCGGGCGACGTGCCGCCCATCTCGCTGCCGCCGCCGAACGCGCCGGTCGCGCCGACGACGACCTGCCACGCCTTGCCCTCGTGGCACGCGCGGCCGTCGCAGCGCACGCTGCAGCGCAGCGGCTTGCGCCGTGGCCGCCGCCTTCACCGCGCCGACGGCGTAGGCGAGCGGGCCGAGGCGCGACTTGTGCGGCCGCGCCTCGCGCGCGGCGACGACCGAGAGGCCGGTCGACGCGGCGTTGACGAACGGCCGGCGGTCGGCGAGCGCGAGCTCGGCATGGCGGGTCGGTGCGTCCGGGTCGCGGGCGAGCGCGCACGCCTCCTCGAGGTCGAGCGGGAGCCCGAGCGCACGGGCGAAGTCGTTCGCCGTGCCGACCGGCACGACCGCGAGCGGCACGCCGAGCTCGGCGGCGAGCAGCGCCGTGAGCCCGATCGACCCGTCACCGCCCGCGACGACGATGCGGTCCGGCGGGCCGGACGCGCTCAGCGCCCGCCGTGGCGGCTTCGAGGCCCTCCTCGTCGAGACCGTCCTGCTCGTCGGCGAGATCCTGGATCGCGGTGACGCTCACCTGGGCGCCGTCGGCGCCGAGCAGCGCGCTCAGGCGCTCCGGCTCGGGGGCGGTTCCGGACTTCGGGTTGGCGACGAGGGCGATGCGCACCCGGGTGATCCTGCCTGATCGCGGGTCGCGGGAAACCCTGCTGGACGATCGTTCGAGGCGGGTGGGTCAGGCCGAGCGCCCGACTTCCTCCAGCGCCTCGGCCTTGTTGACGAGGGCCACGGCCGCCGCCTCGCGGACCTCGGGATCGCTCGCGTCGCCGTAGCTCGCGATGACCGCGTCGTACAGCGCCAGCGACTCGTCCGTCCGCCCGAGGTCGCCGAGCGCGACACCCTTGTTCACGAGCGCGGTGACGACCGCCTCGCGCGCGTCCGGCACGTCTGCGTAGCGGTCGACGAGCTCGTCGTAGATGGCGATGGCATCCCGGGCGCGCCCGCGTTGCCGGCGGCGGCGCCCTTGTGGACGAGCGCCCAGGCAACGCGGTGGCACACGGCCGGTTCGGCGGATCTCGCCGTAGCGTGCGATCGAGCTCGTCGCATGCGGAGAGCTCCTCTGCGTCGCGATCGAGCTCGTCGAACACCGCGATCCGGCGCGCACATCGCCCTCGCCACCTGCGCGTCGATCGCCGGCGCGCCGTCCTCGCCGTAGCTCGCGACAACCTCGTCGCAGATTCCGAGCACCTCCTCGAAGCGCTGCAGGTCGGCGAGCGCCAGCGTCTTGTTGACGAGGCCCTGTGCGACCTGCTCCCGCAACTGCGGATCGTCGGCAAAGCGTGCGGCCAGCTCGTCGTACACGGGGATCGACTCCGCCGGGCGCTCGTTGTTGCCCAGCGCGGCGCCCTTCTTGATCAGTGCGCGGGCGATCTGTGCGCGCACCGCGGGCTCGGGATCGTCGCCGAACCGCGCCACGACAGCGTCGAAGACCGCGATGGCCTCCTCGATGCGCTCCAGTTCGTCGAGCACCTCGCCCTTGTCCACGAGCGCATGGACGACGTCCCCGCCGAGGTCCGGCGCGTCGGCGAAGCGCGCTGCGATCTCGTCGTAGACGGCAAGCTCCTCATCGATGCTGCCGAGCTGTACGGCCTTGTCCGCCAACGCGTGGCAGACCGTCTCGCGCAGCTCGGCCTCCGATCCATGCCGCGCCACGACGTCGTCGAAGACGGCGATCGCCTCATCCGAGCGGCCGAGCTCCGCGAGCACCTGGCCCTTGTCGTACAGCGCCCGGGCCGCCCGGTCGCGCACCGCGCGCTCCGCCGTGTCGTCGTACAGCGCGACGACGGCGTCGTACGCAGCGAGCGCCTCCTCGAGTCGATCGCGCTGCCAGTGCGCGTCCGCCGTGCTCCACAGTGCCGTCGCGACCTGCTCGCGCACCGCCGGCTCGGGGTCCTCCCCGTAGCGCGCGACGACGTCGGCGTACGCGGCCAGCTCCTCGTCCGCGCGCCCCAGCGCGCCGAGGACGATGCCCCTGTCGACCATCGCCTCGGCCACCTCGCCGCGCATCGCCGGCTCCTGCGCGTCGCCATGCCGAGCGACGAGGTCGTCGTACGCCGCGATCGCCTCGTCGCTGCGTCCCAGCTCGTGCAGTCCCCATGCCGAGACCGTTCGCCGCCTCGGCGGCGACCGTGGCGAGCGCGGGCTCCGAGGCCGAGCCGAAGCGCGCGACGAGCTCGCCGTACGCCGCGAGCTGCCCCTCCGGGTCGCGATCGCCGAGCCTGACGCCCTTGTTGAACAGCGCGCCGGCGACGTCCTCGCGCAGCTCCGGCTCGGGCGCATCGCCGTAGCGCTGGACGAGCTCGTCGTACGTCGCGAGCTCGTCGTCCAGCCGGTCGAGCTGCGCGCAACGTGATCGCGCGATTCCACAGCGCCGTCCCCACCTGCTCGCGCACGCCCGGGTCCGCGATCGTCGCCGTAGCGCGCGACGACGTCGGCGTACGCGCCAAGCTCGTCCTGCGGCCTTCCCGCCTCCGCGAAGGCCTCCGCAGCGGCGAGCAGGTTCGACGGCGTCCTGCACGCGCTCGCGCGGAACCGTCATCGGGATGGCGTGACACGGGGACGCGTCGCCTCAGGTCGTGGACGAGCGCTCGCGTCGCGGCGCTACCTGCCGGTGGTGCGGTGCGCCGGGCCGCGCGTGTGGGCGGTGCGGCCGCGGCCGGAGCCCGCGCCACCGCGGGCTGCGCCGTGGACCGGCGGCGGGGTGCGGCGCATGAGCAGGCGCAGCGCCGGGTCGCTCGGGCCCTCGGCGGTGCGCTCGGTCAGCGTGTCGGGGTGAACGGTGCGCATGACCGGGCCGCGGCCCGCGTCGACGACGGCGACGACGACCTTCGATCTGCTCGGCGTGTCGAAGACGATCCCGTCGAGCTTCGGGCCGCCCGCGTCGACCTTCACGAGCTCGCCCGTGCGTGTTGGGTTCATCGGCCCAGCGTATGCCACGGGCGCCCGCCGGTGCGCGCGCTCTATCGTGCTCGGCCGTGACCGCCGCCCCCGCCCCGCCGTTCGCCGCCGATCCCGGCGCCAGGCGCTCCCTGCGCGCCCGCCTGCGCGGCGGGCCGGTCGCGCGCGCGATCGCGCGCGTCGACGTGCGCCTCTACCGCCTCCTGCGCGAGGACGCGCAGAGCGCGCGACTCGAGCTGCCGATCCGCCGGTTCTCGAGCCTCGGCGAGCACGCCGGCGCTCTGGCTCGCCATCGGCGCCGCGGGCGCGGCCGTCGATGCGGGCCGCCGCGAGCGCTGGCTGCGCGCCGCCGGCTCGGTGCTGACCGCCTACCTGCTCAACACGGCGCTGAAGATCGTCGTGCGCCGCAAGCGCCCGCACCTCGAGCAGCTGCCGGCGCTCATCGCGACGCCGACGTCGCTGAGCTTCCCGTCCGCGCACGCGTCGTCGTCGTTCGCCGCCGCCGCGCGCCTACTCGGCGCTCATGCCCGCCGGGCCGCTGTACGTGACCGCGACCGCGATGGCGCTGTCGCGCGTCTACCTCGGCGTGCACTACCCGTCGGACATCGCCGCCGGCGCGCTGCTCGGGACGGCCGTCGGCGCGGCGGGCCGCCCACCTTCGATGACGACGCGATGAAGGTCGGCATCGTCGGGATGCCCAACGCGGGCAAGTCGTCGCTCTTCAACGCCCTGACGAACGCCGGCATCGAGGCCGCGAACTACCCGTTCACGACGATCGAGCCGAACGTCGCGGTCGTCGCCGTCCAGGACGAGCGTCTCGACAAGGTGGCCGCGCTGATCCGCGCGTCGAACATCGTGCACGACACGATCTACTTCCACGACATCGCCGGGCTCGTCGCGGGCGCGCACACCGGCGAGGGGCTCGGCAACCGCTTCCTCGCGAACATCCGCGAGACGGACGCCCTCGTGCACGTCGTGCGCGCGCACCACGACCCGAACGTCATCCACCCCGACGGCCGCGTCGACCCGCTCGCCGACATCGAGACGATCGAGACCGAGCTCATCTTCGCCGACCTCGAGCAGGCCGAGCGCCGCCATGCTCGCGTGATCCGCGACGCCCGCGGCGGCGAGCGCGCCGCCGTCGCCGAGGAGGCCTGGCTGCGCGAGCTCATCGGCGCGCTGCACGAGGGCAGGCCGGCGCGGACCGTGCCGCCGCCCGCCGACGCGCCGCACGCGCTGCGCGACCTCGGCCCGCTGACCGCGAAGCCCGTCCTGTTCGTCGCCAACGTCGACGAGGGCGACGAGGACGTGCCGCCCGCGGTCGCCGAGCACGCCGCGGCGCAGGGCGCCGTGGCCGTCGCGATCTCGAGCCGCATCGAAGCCGAGCTCGCCGAGCTCGAGCCCGAGGACGCGGCGGCGATGCGCGAGGATCTCGGCGTCTCGGAGTCCAGCCTGCAGCGCGTCGTCGGCGGCGCGTTCGCGCTGCTCGACCTCATCGCGTTCTTCACCGCGGGCGAGGACAAGCCCGCGCAGTCCTGGCACCTGCGGCGCGGGCAGACCGCATGGCACGCCGCGGGCGAGATCCACTCCGACATCCAGAGGGGCTTCGTCCGCGCCGAGGTCGTCGGCTGGGACGCCCTGCTCGACGCGGGCGGCTACGCCGGCGCGCGCGAGCGCGGGACGCTGCGCCTCGAGGGTCGCGACTACGCGATGCGCGACGGCGACGTCATCACGGTGAAGTTCACGCCGTAGGGAAGGCGGCGTCCGCGCCGGTCGCGCGGTGCTCGCGGGGCGCTCAGGGGACGCGCTGGAGGTTTTCCTGGCCGGTTGACCAGGATTTGGATGAGAACCGCATGAGGTGGGGTTCACGATCCGTTGTATCGAGGGCACACTAAGCGTGATCGCGAAGATGCTAACTCCCAAGGTCAAACAGATCAGCCCCGTCACGGCGCACCCGCCGGTCAAGCCGAAGCGCTAGACCGGCGGCCCCTCTGGGCCCGATCTCTCCTCGCCGCCGCGTGCGTTCAGCGGCTGAACGTGACCCGCAGCGTCCGGGTCGTCGACGCGCCGCCGTGCTGCGCCACGATCTTGACGTCTGTGACGAAGCGGCCGCGGCGCTTGAGCGCGCGTGCGCGCCGACTTGTAGAGGCGGAAGCGCACGGTGGACGACGCGCCGGCCGCGATCGTGAGCTTCGCCGAGGCGACCTGCGGCTTGCCGCTGAGCCGGCGGCGGGCCGTCACCGTCACCGTGCATGCCGGCGGGAGGCTCGGGCACGTGATCCGCGGGCGAGGCAGCCGCACCCAGCCGTCGCCCGGCACCCGCACGGTCACGCGCATGCCCGCGCTGAGCTGCGGCGCGAGGTCGGTGGGCGTCGCCGATCCGACGATTGCCGGCGCCGGCGCCGGCGGAGGGCGGTGGTGGCGGAGGCGGAGGCGGAGGCGGCGCCGGCGGTGGCTCGATCGTGGCCGGCGACTCGATCGTGAACGCCCGCGACGCCGCAGGCCCCGCGTTCGCAGCGGCATCCGTGGCGCGGACCTCGAAGACGTGCGCGCCCAGCCGCGAGCGCCGCCGCCGTGTACGGCGACGCGCACGGCGCGAACTCCGCGGCGCCCACGCGGCAGGCGAACGAGACGCCCGGCTCGCTCGCGGAGAAGGTGAACGAGGGCGTCGTGTCGGTCGGGTCGGCCGGCCCGGCGAGGATCGACACCGTCGGGGCCGCGGTGTCGACGGTGAACGCGCGCGTCGCGACGGGACCGGTGTTGAAGGCGGCGTCGGTCGCGCGGACCTCGAGGGCGCTCGGCCCGTCGCCGAGCGGCGCGAACGTCCGCGGCGAGCTGCACGGCGAGAAGGACGCCTCGCCGGGGCGTGCGGCATTCGAACGTCGAGCCCGGCTCGCTGGCGGTGAACGTGAACGTCGGCGTGGCGTCGTTGGTCGGGCCCGACGGGCCCGCCAAGGAGACCGTCGGCGGGGTCGCGTCGTAGCCGGTGAGCGCGGTCAGGACGTTGGGCAGCGGGCCGATGTTGCCGCCCGTGCCCGCCTGGGGCGCGCCCGTCGCCATGAGGCGGCTGCGCACGTGCTGCGGGGTCGGCGCGCGGCCCGTCTCGGACTGGAACACGCTCGAGTACAGCGCGGCCGCCGCGGCGACGATCGGCGACGCGCTCGACGTCCCGCTGAACGACTGGGTGTAGCGCGCGTTCACGCCGCCGTCGAAGAGCGAGCCGTAGCCCGTCGTGGCGACGCACCGGCCCCACCCCTGGAGGTTCACGCGCGTGCCGTAGGTCGAGAAGGCCAGCCGCGCGTTCGGCGTCGCCGAGCAGGTCGCATCGCCGCTACCGGCGCCGACGATGATCGCGCCGGAGTCGGGCTTTGCGTCCGGGAACCGCGTGCCGTACTGCGAGTGGTCGAGGTTCACGCCACCGTTGCCCGCAGCCTCGACGACGATGATGCCGTCCAGCGTCGCGAGCCGGATGGCGTCGTACGCCTCCGGCAGGTACTCGATCGGCACGTACGGGTTCGCCTCGGTCCCGGTGCCGCTTCTCCCGACGGTCTGCTGCTCGAGCAGGATCACGTCGCCCGGATCGAGGTTCTGCTGCGCGACGGACATCGCGTCGGCGATCGCCAAGCTGATCCCGAAGGCCGTCTGCTGCGCCGCGTTGACCATCGCGATGGCGCTCTCGGGCGCGAGCCCCGTGACGCCGAACCCGTTGTCGGTCCCGACGAGCTGGCCGAGGACGGCCGTCCCGTGATTCTTCTGGTCCGACGGGAAAGGATCGGCCGGCGTGCCGTTGGCGATCAGGACGCCGCCGCCGCGTTCTCGAGGTCCTCGTGCGCCTCGTTCCACGAGTACTCGATGTCGATGATCTTCGTGGCCTCGCCGCTTCCGCCATTGCGCCCGGCGACCGCCGCGGCGTCGATGCCGCGGCCCCGTGCCGGCTGTAGCGCTGCTGGGCGAGAAGTCCGGCGTCGGCGGGCGGCGGGGCCGGCTGCGGCTCGGCGATGCATCGTCGACGATCGCGAGGCGGCGCAGGTCCGCGAGCAGGGCGTCGCGGTCGGCGCCGTCGCGGGCGACGATGCGGTAGTGGCGGTTGAGGTCGGGCACGCCGCGGTTGCCGGCGTTCAGCAGACGCCTGCGTGTCGCGTCGATCTCGCCCTCCGAGCGCGCGACGACGCGCTCGACCCGGCCGACGGACGCGCCGCGCGAGGACGTCGTGGAGCGCTGCGATGTCGGCGCCGCTCAGCGCGACGAGGCGCCCGCCGCGCAACCGCACGAAGGCGTCGGGATCGAAGCTGACGTGGACGGTCGCGCCAGCGCGTGGGCGCCGGCAGCCGCGGCGGCGGGCGCGGGCATGACCGCGCACGCGATCGCGAGGCAACGTGCGGCAATACCGCTCGCCTGGCGACGGCGCAGCTGCACAGCGGCACTGCCGAGGCAGGCTGATCCGGGCGGCGACGACGATGAGAAGGTCGTGCAACTCGATCCCTGGTTGTCTTCGTCACTTCCCGGCGGGTCCGGATTGACCGCAACCGTGCGGACCGATCACCCGAGAACCCGGAGGAACTCTGCCTGCGGGGTCCGCACACCATAGCCAGCTTGATGTGGTCTAGCGCAAAATATTTCGGTCGGGGTGCTCGCGAGGCTCGCTCAGGCGGCGCTGCGGCGGCGCGCAGCTCGACGACCTGCGGCGTCGCGCGGGCGGTAGCGCCAGATGTCGCGCAGGCAGAGCCGCGTCGAGCACCAGCAGCGCGGCGACGAAGCCGAGCACGCCGAGCACGAGCAGCGTGCGCAGGGCGAGCGGCGTGCACTCCGCCAGCTCGGCGCGCGCGACCGCGGCCGGGTCGTCGCGGTACAGCGGCGTCGCGCGGAACGCGGCGCGGGCGACCTCGAAGGCGGGCTTCGGCGTGCCGTCGTAGGCGATCAGCGCCTTGTTGTGGATCGAGTCGCGCACGAGCGGCTGCGCGCCGCCGTCCCAGCGCGGCTTGACGGCGAACTCGCGCGACGTCCAGTAGATCGCGCCGCCCATGAAGCCGAGCCGGTCGATGATGTCGAGGTTGCGCTCGAGGTAGCGCGTCTGGAAGGCGTAGGTCTGCTTGACGTCGGCGGGCCCGGGCTCGGTCGCCTCGGCGCCGAACTCCGTCATCACGAGCGCCATGGCGCGGGTACTTCGCGTGCATCGCGCGCAGGTACGGCTCGAGGTCGGCGAGGTTCGCCGTCGAGCGCTCGGGCTTGCCCTCGTACCAGCCGTAGTACGAGTTGATGCCGAGCATGTCGAAGGCGTCGTAGGTGCGCTGGCGCGGGACGCTCGGATAGGAGAGCACGTCGACCGACACGGGCAGCGTCGGGTCGAGGTCGCGCGCGAGCTCGGCGGCGTTGAGCATCCACAGGCGCGTCGTCTTGACCTCGTCGGGCTGCGGCGTGAGCTCGTTGGCGACCGAGTGCGTGATGACCGACGGGTGGTTGCGCGCGGCGAGGATCGTGTTGCGCAGCGAGTCGAGCTCGAACGAGCGCTGGCCGGGCGTGCGCAGCATCCTGTCGCGGTGGTAGACCGGCGCCTGGCTCCAGACGAGGATGCCCTCCTCGTCGAAGCGGCGCAGCAGCCGCTCGTCGAGCAGGTAGTGCGCGCGCGTGACGTTCGCGCCGAGGGCCTTCAGCTCCTCGACCGTCGTCTCGATGTCGGCGTCGGTCAGCGCGGGGCCGCGGCCGGGGATGTCCTCCTGGATCGACGCGCCGCGCAGGTCGAGCACGCGGTCGTTGAGGCGCAGCGCGCCGTCGACGACCTTGACGCGTGCGCAGCCCGATGCGCCGCCGGTCGGTCTGGATCGGTCGCGCCCGCCGAGCAGTCGAGCGGACGGTCGCGCCGTAGAGCCGCGGGCTGCTCGGGCTCCCACAGGCTGCGGCTTGCCGCGCACGGGCACCGTGTAGCGCACGCGCACGCGCTCGCCGGGCCGCAGCGTCCGCGGGCTGCGCGCCGCCGGCCGAGCGGCGTGCCGTCGGGCGAGCGCAGCGTCAGCCGGACGGCGGGCGTCTGCGAGCGCGGCGCTGCGGTTCTCGAGCCAGCCGTCGACGATCGTCTCCCAGCGGCACTTCTCGCGCCTCGCAGCGGCGGCGCGGCAGCACGCCGACGTCGCGCAGCACGACGGGCCGCGCGCGGACGAGCGAGACCGCGCGCGTGATGCCGCCCCAGTTCCACCAGCCCTCGCGCGTGCCCGGCGGGCGGCGGTTGTCGGCGCGCACGACGAGCAGGTTCGGCTGGCCCTCGAGCAGGCCCGCGGCGGGCAGCTCGAACGGCGTGTACGGGTCGCGGTGCGCGCCGATCTCGCGGCCGTTGAGCCACACGCGCGCGGTGCGGCGCACCTGCTCGAAGCGCAGCCACCAGTTGCAGCCCGTCGGCGGTCGGCGGACCGGTGAAGCCGACGCGATACCAGCCGACGGTGCCCTTGAAGAGCTGACTCCAGCGGGCGCGGGTCGAAGACGTGCGGGACCGTCGCCGGCTGCCAGGCCGTGCCGACGCGGCCGCTCTGCCAGTTCGCGGACAGCCCGTTGTCCGCGCGGATCGGGCGCGAACTGCCAGCCCTGGGCGAGCTGCACGGGGCGGGGGGATCGGCCGCAAGCGCGCCTGCTGGGACCGTGAGCGCACGACGACGGCCGCGAGCACGAGAGAGCAGGACGCGGGGCACCTGGGCGCGCATGATGGCGCAGACAACGGCCGACGAGGCTGCCGGTTGGGCGCGGCGACGGTCTGCGCCAGCTTCTCCAGCCGCTCGGCGAGCCGGTTCATGCCGCGCTCGCGCGCGGCCTCGGCCGCGGCGGCCCGTCAGTCGGTGCGTCGGGGGGCCGCGGCGAGCTCGACGTCGCGCAGGGTGGCGATGTCCTTGAACGCGCGCAGCAGCGTCGGGATCGCTCGTCAGCGCGCCCGCCATCCGCGGCGTCATCGTGCCCGGCCGGCGCGCCGCTGCGATGACCTCTTCGAGCGTGCCGTGCTCGCGCAGCAGGTCGCGCGCGCCCTTCGCGCCGATGCCCTTGGCGCCCGGCAGCCCGTCGGACGGATCGCCGCGCAGCGCGATGAAGTCGGGGACCTGCGCGGGCTCGATCCCGTAGCGCTCGCGTACCTCGGCCGGGCCGATGATCTCCGGCCCGTCCTTGCCGCCGCGCGGAAACAGCACCGTCACGCGGTCCGAGACGCACTGGAACATGTCGCGGTCGCCGGTGAAGAGCAGCGCCTCGCCGCCCGCGGCGACTGCTCGATCTTCGCCAGCGAGCCGAGCAGGTCGTCGGCCTCGAGTTCGGGGTCGGACTGGCTGCGTCCAGCCGAACGCGCCGAAGAACCGCGGCGCATCCGCCCACTGGCGCTCGAGCTCGGCTGGCATCGGCGGCCGGTCGGCATGGTAGGGCTCGTAGAGCTCCGCGCGGTAGGCCGCCTTCTCGGCGCCGAAGCACAGCACGACGGCGCGCGGCGCGTGGCGCTCGACGGCGAAGAGGATGAGGTTCGCGACGCCGAGCAGCGCGTTGACGGGATGGCCGTCGCCGTCGGTGATGCTCTTCGGCAGCGCGAAGAACGCGCGGTACAGCAGCGAGGGGGCGTCGACGGCGAGCAGCGGGCCGGGCACGACGCAAGCCTATGCGGTGGCGCGCTCCCCCCACACCCGGGTGCACCGGACCCTGCGCGCCGAGCTACGGGGCGCAGCACCATTGGACCGAGTGCGGGAACGCGCGGCGCGCGCCGCCGGGCGCGAACTGCTGCGCGACGTTCGCCACCGCCATGAGCCGCTCGCGGCCGTGCGGGCGCAGGAACAGCCACTGGTCGGCGTCCGGCCAGGCGAGCAGCAGCCGGCGGCGCATCGGGCGACCACGCCGGCGCTCCGAAGCGCCCCGGACCGGTGAACAGCATCCGCTCGCTCAGCCCGCGCGCTGCGTCGACGAGCGACGAGCTCGCCCGCGCCCGACGCCGGCGCGGTGGCGCACCACGGCGATCTCCCGGCCGCGCGGCGACCACTCGCTGCCGGTCACGGACGCGCCCGCCGCGATGGCGCGCGACGCCAGCCGCCGGCCGCGACGATCGAGGAGGACGAGCCGGCGCCGCGTCACGACGAGCAGCCTGTGCCCGCTCGGCGACCACGCCAGTGCGCGCACGTCGGGCAGCGGACCGCTGCGCCACAGCCGCGGCCGGAGTCGACGGCGACAACGCTCACGCGCCCGGGCGATGACGTACGCGAGGACGTGGCGATCGTCGGGACGCCACGCCGGCGCGACGCCCGCGACGCCGCGCCGAAGGCCCGATCGCCGGAGCCGTCGCCGTTGACGATTCGCAGCGTGTCGCCGGCGATGTACGCGATGCGAAAGCCGTCGATCGGACCCCAGCGGGCGGAAGGCACGGACTCGCGCGGCGCGAGCGACCACCGCACGCGGCCGTTCGGTGCGAGCGCCGTCGAGCTCGAGCCCGCTCCACCCGACGACGAACAAGCCGTTCGGCGACCACGATGTCCCGTCGTAGGCGCCGAGGCGCCGCTTCGCGCCGTCGCTCGCGACGACCCATGCGCTGCCGCCGGCCTGCACGAGCAGCCGCCCGCCGCCCGGCAGCCGTCCGAGCACCGGCCGCGCGTCGCGCTCGCCGACGCCCAGCACGCCGCGCACCCAGCGCCCGACGCCGCTGTCGCGGCGCGCTCGCGGCAGCCGCGCCGCCGGCCGCTGCGGGCAGCAGCAGCGCCGCCACGAGCGCCGGCAGCACCCAGCGCCGGCGGCGCGGGCGCGGCGCATGCTCTGCGTAGGCCGCCTGGACGACGCGCCACGAACGTTCGCGCGCCGCGGGGTCCTCCGGGGCCGCGCGGCGCAGCGCGGAACGGAGCTCGCGGTCCTTCATGGCGGATCCCAGCGCGTCGCCGAGTGCGTCGAGGCCGCGCCGCAGCCGCGAGTTGACGGTCCCGCGCGGCAGGTCGAGCAGCCGCGCGATCTCACCCGGCGTGAAGTCCAGGACGTAGCGCAGGACGATCACCGCGCGCTGCTCGGGGCCGAGCGTCGCGAGCGCGGCCGCGAGGTCGTCGCCGAGCGGCCGCGGTCGCGCGGTCCGGCTCGGCGGCGGCGTCGGCCGCCGCCTCGGCGCCGACCTCGTGGCGCAGCGCCCGCGCGCGCGACCAGTCGATCGCGCGGTTGACGACGATCCGGTGCAGCCACGGACGCAGCGGCCGACGCAGGTCGAAGGCCGGCAGCGCGCGCAGGGCGGCGAGGAACGCCTCCTGCGCGATGTCCTCGGCGGCCGCGCGGTCGCCGGTCACGAGCAGCGCCGCCCGGTACGCCGCGCCCCAGTGGCGGTCGAAGAGCTCGGCGACGGCCTCTTCGGAGCCGCGCTGCGCCGCGCGGACGAGTGCCGCCTCGCTGACGCGCCCCGGCCGCGTCACGACACGCCGGTGACCGTCGAGCGCCTCTGCCGCCGTCCTTGCCACCTCGGTCCGGCTCCTCTCTCGATCCGCGGACGCTCGCACCCCATCGAGGGCGCGCAAGGGCCGCGCTGCGCACACGCCACACCACCCCATAC
>CAWHKF010000010.1:0-1469085 GCA_963829895.1 uncultured Actinomycetota bacterium
TGGCCCGCCTGAAGCTGCTTCCGACCCAGGCTGACCGAACGGCCTTCCGCGCGATCGTCGACAACGCGGTCCTAGACGGCATGCACTCCGGCGTGATCGACGCGTACCGGTTTTCCGGACGCGCCTCGTGGAGGCGGATGACCCCGACGACCCGCACGACATCGACCGCATCGCTTCCGCTGTGCTCGACAAGCTCCGTCTTCGTGGCCATCACCGCCGGACACGACGACAACGTCTATCGGATCTTCGAGTCGCTCAACAACACCGGGATGAAGCTCACCCAGGGTGACCTTCTGCGGAACTACATCTTTATGAGACTCGGCTCGCGGGGTGAAGATGTGTACACCTCTGTGTGGCTTCCGATGCAGACGCTGCTCACCTCCGCTGACCTCGAAGCACTTTTCTGGATGGACATCACCTGGACGACTCCGGATGCCAAGCAGGGTGACATTTATGCGTTGCAGGAGGCACGACTCTCCCGCTTGACCGATGATGAAGTCGAAGCCGAGGTGCGCCGCTACGCGCGGCTCGCGGAGCTCGTGGCGCAGATACGGGATCCATCGCTGTCCCGATCGCGACGTGCGCGACCGGCTTGCGCGCCTGGATGCCTGGGGTTCGAGCGCTGCAGATCCCCTTGTCCTGCGGATCCTGAGCGCCCAGGATTCGGGGGACGCCACGGAGGGCGACGCGGCAAGCGCACTAGGTGTGCTCGAGTCGTACTTCGTGCGTCGTTTGGTGGTGAACGCACCGCCGAACGCCTTGTCGCGGATCCTCCTTCGCGCAGCCAGCGACCTGACCCCGCCGACCTCGCTGGATCACTGCGAAAGTACTTCTCGACTGGGCGAAAGTTCTACGCAACCGATCGCCAGATTGCGGAAGCGGTAGTAACAAAGCCGTTCTACTATTCGGGACGACCGATGCAACGGAAGACTCTTCTCACGTGGCTGGAGAAACTTGATGCAGGCAAGGAGGCGGCGTCACTGACCTCCGCGACGATCGAGCACGTGATGCCTCAGACTCTGACCGATGCATGGCGCGACGATCTCTCGCTAGACCTCGGTGAGTTTGCAACGGTTGATGATCTTCATGAGGCCTACCTCCACACACTCGCGAATTTGACACTGACCGGATACAACTCCGAGTTGAGCAACGCGCCGTTCACTTCCAAGCGTGCCCTCCTCGCGGAGAGCAACATCGCCCTCAACAAGCCGATCAGTGCAGAGGAATCATGGGGGCGGCGACAGATCCTCGGTCGCGGAGCATCGCTGGCGCAAAGAATCTGCTCCAATGGATCGCGCCGCTGGCCGAGAAACGGATGTTGTCGAGTCCGGTGTCGCGTGGAAGCTCGCCGCCGAGAGTCGATCGAGTTCCATCCCCGAAGGACGATGGACAACATACGGAAATGTCGCGACGATTGCCGGCACACATCCGGTCCCCCTCGGAGTGTTCCTCGGAAAGAACTTCGTCGCGAACGCATCGGCGCGTCCTGCAAGCGGCGGGAACGGCTCGCCGGGCTTCCGCTGGCCCTCGGAGAGCCCCAACCGACGGACGCGATCCCGCGACGACGTCCTGGTCGAGGAGGGAGTGGAGTTCGACGCGCACGGGCGGGCGGACGCCGAGAGCAAACTCGAGGTCGCCGACCTCGCCGGGCTCCTTGGAATCCAGATCGACTCGTCAACCTCCGACGACGAACTCGATGATTCCGATGAGCGCGAAAGCGCCTATCTCGCCCAACTTGCCACGAGGTTCACACCCGCGACCATCCATGGTGTGATCGAGGTGCTGCGCTCCTGGCGCGCCCTCGGCGGTTACGTCACGTTAGGCACTTCCAACGACATCGGCGCATTCCTCCACGTGAGGGAGCCCGGATCCGCAACTCATGTCTGGCCGCTGGTCATCTACAGCTACGGCAGCATCGAGGTGGTCTTCCAATGGCTTGCGAGTCGCCCACCCTTCGACGATGTGCGCATGCGCGACGAGCTCCGGAATCGTCTGAACCGCGCGCGGGGAGTCGCGATCGAGGACTCGAAGTTGAAAGTGCGGCCCACCTTCTCAGTGGACGTCCTCGCCGATGTCAGCGATCGGCAAAGTGTCGTCGACGCCCTCGAATGGTTCATGGAGGTCATGGGCGAACATGATCGCCTCGTGCACTCGGACTCTTCCGGCGCGCATGGGACGATCACCTTCACCCTCGACGGGGAGCGTCGCGAGCTCTCTCGCGAGACGGTGATCGAGAGCCTCCAGGGCTCCGGGCAACGTGCTCACATATTGGGTGGACGTCGAGGGCGTGCACTGGCCCGTGAAGCAAGCGCTGTCGATCGCGCTCGGTATCGATACGAAGCAATTCCAGTCGTGGGACGCACGTCGCCGACTGGAAGGCTCTCGGATTCGAGATCGGCCGCGCCTGAGATCTCGCAACGTCGTTCGGCGCTGTTCGGTGCCATTGTCGACCGCTTTTCGCGTTCGCTCCGACAATCAGCCGACTCCAGCGATCGGGCGCGGCGCAGTGCTCGTCGTCGAACGGCTGCTAAGCGAAGCGCGCCAGCGCGGAGTCTGCAAGGAGTGAGCGGCGAGAACGGAGGCGCGACCGATCGCTACACTCTCGGCGTCGGAGGGAGGCGCCCCTCTACCCCAACGCCAGTTGACGACGTCTTCCGCCATCTGTCCACATCTGTCATCGGCCGCGTTGACGGCATCCGATCAGTGTCCGACACTGGCCCGATACTGACCGTCGAGCCGGCATGAGCGGAGGTCGAGATGGGCACCATCACCCCGTACGAAACGGCGAAGGGCCGCCGCTACCGCGTGCGCTACCGCAAGCCTGATCGCACCGAAACGCAGAAGCGCGGCTTCACGACGATGCGCGAGGCGAAGCTCTACCTGTCCATGGTCACCGTGTCCAAGTCGAAGGGCGAGTACATCGATCCCGTGGCCGTCGCGGGTGCCGGTCCGGATGTTCGCCGACAGCTGGCTGCGGTCGAAGCAGCCGCCGATGTCGAAGCCTTCGTACTACATGACGCTCGAGCGGGCGTGGAAGAACCACGTCGCTCCAGTCTGGGCAGACAGGGAGATCTGGTCGATCCGGCGGTCTGAAGTTCAGGACTGGGTGTCAGAGCTCGCGACGCGAGAAGTCGCGCACGGTCGTTCTTCGCGCGCTGGGAGTCCTCGCAGGCATCCTCGATGTCGCCATCGATGATCGTCGCCTTGCGAACAATCCGGCGCGACACATCCGCAATCTCCCTCGGAGCGGACCAGGCAAGCGCCGCGTCTACCTCTCGCACGACCAGGTGGCGACGTTGGCGGCATGCTCGGCGCATCCGACAATGGTCCTGACCTTGGCCTACACCGGCCTGCGCTGGGGCGAGGCGACCGGGCTGCGCGTGCGCAGCGTGAACCGGCTGCGTCGGCGCTTCGTCATCGAGGAGAACGCGGTGATGATCGCCTACGAGATCCACGTCGGCACGCCCAAGACGCACGAGAAGCGCTCGGTGCCCTACCCCGAGCGGCTCGCTCCGATGATCGAGCAGGCGTGCGCCGGCAAGGGTCCGGAAGGGCTGCTCTTCGGCGACGGCGTCAACCACATGCGCAACTCAGGCGCACAGGGATGGTTCGCGAACGCGGTCCGCCGCGCGCAGGCTGTGGACCCGTCGATCCCGCGGCTGACGCCTCACGACCTCCGCCACACCGCCGCGTCGCTCGCGATCAGCTCCGGCGCGAACGTGAAGGCCGTGCAGCGGATGCTGGGGCACGCGTCGGCGGCCATGACGCTCGACACCTACGCCGACCTCTTCGACGACGATCTGGATGCCGTCGCATCGCGCCTCAACGACGCCATGCCGCTCGTGGCGCTGCCGGCGGGTCCGCAGACCCGCTACGCCCGACCGACGTAACGCCGGAGAGCAGACTGCTCAACTTTTCGACGAGGCTCAGGACGCCAGAAATGCTCGATTTCGTCGTTCTGAGGCGTCGAACGACGCTCCGTGAAGGGCGTCGAATCTGCGTCGGTTTCGGCTCATAGCATTCTCAAATGCGGCCAAAAAGCGGCCAAAAACGCATTCTGAGTGGTCTGACCACAGAAGAAAAACCTGGTCAGAGGCAAAAAAGAGACTGTGCCCCTGGAGGGACTCGAACCCCCAACCGTTTCCTTAGGACGGAACTGCTCTTCCATTGAGCTACAGAGGCTGGCCCCTCGAGTCTACCCAGCCCGCCGGGTGCGCCGTGTCCCCACGCGCCGCGGCAGAGTGCCTTCCCCAGGGCGGCAGGCGAAGGGCCCCGGCATCCATGAACGGATGCCGGGGCCCTGCGTGAGATCGTCAGCCCTTGTCGCCGAGGGCGAAGCGCACGGCGCCGTCGTTCGACAGCTCCGCGTCGAGAACGCGGTTCTCGAGAACCGCAGGCCGCCGTCTCGTCGAGGAAGACGCGGGCGCCGCCCTCTCGCACGACGGTGTCGGTCGCCTCGGGAGCCGGTACGACACTCAGTTCGAATCCTTCGGAGCTTCCCGTGTCGCGGATACGCACACCTCCGTCTTCGGCGAGCGGGACGCGGGCGATGAGTTCTTCGACGGCCTCAGCGGCGGTCTGGGTCAGCGTAAGCATGCTTTTCCTTTCCTCGTGCGGTTCCGAGTCGGCCACGATTCCGAGATCCCGCCGCGGATGCAACCCCTACGCGCCGAGAGCGCCGCATTCGGAGGGAGTTCCCACGTTCGGTCGCCGCCGGGTGACGACACCCAGCGGCGACCCAGAACGCGGGATCACGGCCGGCGTCCGCCCCCGCCGCCGCGCTCCGCCCATGCCGCCCGCCACGTTGACGCCCTCGGTCACGGTGGCGGCCGAGACGCCGTTGACCGCGATCGCGTACGAGGCGCCGTCCGTCACGGCGGGGCCGCTGTAGAACACGGCGCCGAAGCTCTGGTCGGCCTCGAACGTGGCGATCACGGTGCCGGCGGCATCCGTCACCTCCACGGTGTCGCCCGCCGAGCCGCTGGCCGTCGCGGCCACCCACTGCTGCGCACCCGTCGGCGTCACCAGCATCGAGCCGGCGACGAAGATCTCGCCGCCGTCGATCGCGATGGCGCCGTTGGAGTCGACGGCGCCCTGACCCCCGGCCGAGCTCGGGCCGCTCACGACGGTCGTGCCGCCGGTGATCGAGATCGAGCCGTTGGAGTCGAGGCCGTCGCCGACCGCGGCGATGCGCACCTGCCGCCCGAGATCGTGAGGGTCTCGCCGGTGTCCTGCTCGCCACCGCCGCCCATGCCGCCGCCCTGCGTGTCGGACGCCGTGCCGCTCGCGGCGTTGATGCCGTCGTCGCTCGAGGTCACGTCGACCGTGCCGCCCGAGATCGCGACGTCGGTCGCCTCGAGGCCCTCGACCGACTCGGCGACGGTGACGTCGCCGTCGCGGATCTCGAGGCGCTGCTCGGCGTGGATGCCGTCGTCGCCCGAAGAGACGGTGACGGTGCCGCCGCCGATGCCGATCGAGCCGTCGGAGTGCACGGCGTCGTCGACCGCGTCGACGGTGACCTCGCCGCCGTCGAGCGCGACGACGACGCCGGCCGAAATGCCCTTGGGTGAGTCGTCGGCGGTCGAGGCATCCGATCCCGCAGTGAGGGTCGACGGTGCCGCCGGTGACGACGGCATCCGTCGCCGCCGCGATGCCGTCGTCGCCGCTGGTCGCGTCGACCGACGCCGCCGGTGATCGCGACGAAGCCCTGCGTGGCGTCGTCGGTCTGGTCGCTCTTGAGCGCATCGCCGCCGGCGGTGACGTCGAGCGTGCCGCCGGCGACGGTGAGCGAGTCCTTGCCGCGCAGGCCGTCGTCGACGGCGTCGACCGTGATCGTGCCCGACAGGACGACGAGATCGTCGGTGCTCGCGATGCCGTCGTTGCCGTTGCCCGACACCTCGAGCGTTCCGGTGCCCGAGATCGTGAGGTCGGCGTCGGCGTAGATCGCGGCGTTCGCCTCGGCGTCGTCGGCGTACGACGAGGCATCCGAGACGCTGTTGTCGCTGCCGTCGGCGAGGAGGATCGCGACATCGTCGGCGCTGGTGACGGTGATGGCGGACGAATCGGATGCCGAGATCTCGGCGTCGTCGAGGATCAGCACGACCTGCGCGTCCTCGGGCGCCGCGACCACGACCTGGCCGTCGAGCGAGCCGGAGAGCCGGAACACCCCCGCGGCGGTGATGGTCACGGTGGACCCGTCGACGGTCACGGCGTCGGAGTCGCTGGACGCGGAGGCGCCGTCGAGAGCGATGTCGGCGGCATCCGCTTCACTCCACTCGTCGTCTTCGACGACCGTGACGTCGGCGTTCGGCCGCGAGCACCGCCGCCGCGCTGAGGTCGGAGTCGACGACGGTCGCCGTCTCGGTGGTGGTGGTGTCGTCGGTCGGCGTGGTCGAGGTCGTCGACGCGGCTGAGCTCTGCACGGCGCAGCCGGCGAGCACGAGGCCGGTGAGGGTGAGCGGCGCGGCGGCCAGGATCAGGCGGCGGCGGAGCGAGAGGTGACGGGACATGTGGCGTCCTCCTTCGGGGTGGCGCTGGTGGGCTTCTGGGCGGGGGTCGGGTGAGTCGAGGTGGCGGAGGTCCGGGTCGAGGGCTGGCTGCGGGAAGGCAACGCGCGGTGGCTGGCGTCGAACGGGCCGCGCAGCAGCCGCGCCCAGCGATTGCGGGGGAGGCGGGGTGCAGGGCGGCGAGTCCGGTGGCGTACTTGCTGACGGTCGCCGGCCGGTGTCCGGCACGCCACAGCGCGCGGTCGACCCCCGACGGCTGCGCAGCCCGACTTCGTCTCGACGATCGCGGTGCCGGGGAGCGCGAAGCCGTGCCCGTCGGGCTCGATCCATTCGAGCGCGGTGTCGACGGTGGCGCGGCCGCAGCCGTCCGGAGCGAGCAGGGTGGCGCGGCGGTAGCGCGTCAGCAGCGTCGCGCCGAGCTCGTCGGCGCGCTCTGCGGCGACCCCGATCGTCGCGAAGGCGTCGGCGACGTCGTCGCGGGCGTCATCGGTGAGCCGGTCGCGGTCGCGCAGGTCGTACTCGTCGCGATCCTTCACCGTGGTGCCGCGGGCGCCGCGCGTCTTGATCTCGAGGTACGACGTGCCGGTGTCGAGGTAGCTGCGCGTGCGCAGCTTGAACCGGCGCCGCCGCGGCTGCGCGGCCATGCGGAAGCTCAGCAGGTCAGGGGTGTCGAAGTACACCGACTCGTACGCGAAGTCGCGGGCGCCGTCGATCTCGAGCACGCGGGTGCGGGCGTCGAGCGCCGTCGATCACGCGCGTCGAGGTCGGCCACGCGGCACGACGTACTTGCGGTCGACGCGGGTGAGGAGGGATGCCTCGGCCACGAGCGCGTCGAGGGCCACGGCGTCGAAGCGGTCGAGGCATCGTCATCGCCGGGCTCCTTCCAGCGGCGGGCGTCGTGGCTGCGCTCGCGCCGCGGCCGAGGGTGAGGCCGCCGCCGCGCGCCGGTCGCGTGCCGCCGCGCGGGACGCGGTAGCGGACGTCGACGAGGGTCGTGTCGTTGACGAGGTCGAGCTCCTGCACGGTGGTGGAGGTGACCGTGCCGCCGAGGCGGCGTCTCGAGCTCGGTCCGCAGCTCGGCCTCGTCGGCGACGGCGCGGTCGAGCCGCACGACCTGGTGGCGGTGAGCGGGCGAGGAAGGCGCGGGTGGTCGGCGGCCCAGAGCACCACGAGGATGAGTGCGACCAGCGCGGCCACCGGCCAGGGATCGGTCTGCGGCAACCCGGTGAGGAGCCCGATCGCGAGCGCCGCGAAGTAGTACGCGACCTCGCGCTGGGTGATCTCGGACGAGCGCAGCCGGATGATCGACAGCACGCCGAACAGGCCCAGGCCCAGCCCCATCGCGACTTCGGCGGTGCCGAGCACGGCGGCGACGGCCATCACCCCGACGTTCACCCCCAGGAACGCGACGACGAGGTCGCGGCGGTGGTGCCGGCGGTAGTACAGGCCGAGGCTCAGCACGAGCGCGGCCGCCAGATCGATGCCGATGAGGATCAGCGCACTGGTGGTCATGGGTTCCTCCCGGATGGGGTGTTCGTTCGATATCCAGTCGAGTCGTCGCCGCTATGCGGTTGCTATGACGGGCGTCAGCCCCGGCTTCCTGAGTTCCGCAACGAGCCGGCTGTGACGCAGAACACGAAGCTCCGCTGCACGCCATAGCTCGTCACGAACAGCACGGCCTCGGTCGCGATCTTGGCCACGACGAGCGGCAACCCGTACCTCGTGAGCGCGTCGAGCCACACGACGTTCGAGGCCAGCAGCGCGAGCGCCAGCACCGCGTAGCGGAGCGCCTGGCGCGGCATTCCGTACGCGCCCGTCCGCGTCTGGTGAGCCTGTCGAACCGGCCCGGAAGACGACGCGGCGGTTGACGGCGAAGTTCACCGAGGCGCTGACCACGCGGGCCGCGATGATCGACGGCACGAGCATGCCCGTGAGCGCATTCAGCGCGAGCAGCAGAATCGTGTCGAGGCCGAACGCGAGCAGCGACGAGCCCGCGAACAGCAGCAGCGGCAGCATGATGCGCAGCGAGTCGACGACCGGGCGGAAGTGGCTCGACGCATTGCCGTCGAGGTACACCGTCTCGATCGGCACCTCGCGGGTCGTCGACGCCCGTCGCGCCGGCAGCGCAGCAGCACGTTCTGCTCGAAGGCGAAGCGCTCGCCGGGCTGGTCGCGCACCCACGGCGATGAGACCGGATGGGATGCCGCGCAGCCCGGTCTGCGTGTCGCTCAGCGGCCAGCCGGCCGCGAGCCGGAACACCCCGCGCGCCACGGCGTTGCCGGCACGCGAACGCAGCGGCACGCGGCCCGAGAACGAGCGGCAGCCGAGGATCAGCGTCGGAGTGCCGCGGCCGCATCCTCGCGGAGAGCGTCGGCGACGCGGAGGATGTCGGCGACGGTGTGCTGTCCGTCGGCGTCGGCGGTCACGACGTCGTCGCCCGGGTGCGTCGGCGAGCGCGTGGTCGAGCCGGTGCGCAGTGCGCGCCGCCTTGCCGCGGTTCGCCTCGTGCTGCAGCACCGTCGCGCCCGACGCCGCGACGCGTGCGAACGTCGGCGCGAACGCCGGCCCGCTGCCGTCGTCGACCACCACCACCTCGAGTCGGGGTCGGCGGCGAAGAGGCCCGCGACGACGGGCTCGAGGCGGTGGCCCGGCTCGTACGCGGGGATGAGGACGATCACGGCGTCACTCCGCGTCGTCGCCGGCAGCGGACGCGTCGGCGATGTACAGGATGTCGCTCGTGGCGCGCTCGCCGCCGTTGGAGGGCGAATTGATGACCTCGCCGTCGAAGTACATCGTCGACGAGCCGCCGCCGTCGAGGTTGTACGCGGTGGTGGCGCCGAGGTCGACCATGATGTCGGCGAGCTCGGTGAGGGTGACGCCCTCGCTGTACCCCGACTGACGACCGTCGACCACGACGAACACCAGGTGGTTCTCGTCGATGACGCCGACCGCGGTGCGGGGCTGGTCGCCCTGGATCGAGTGATTGCCGAAGTTCGTGTCGATCTCGACGACTCGATGCCGTCGACGACGGCGCCGTCCGCGACGATCGCGGGGCCGAAGCTCAGCGTGTTCCACGCGCCGTCGGCGAGCAGCTCTTCGGCACTCGTGGTGGTCTCGTCGTAGATCTCGACCGTGCCGTCGGTGTAGAACACGAGCCCCTCGCGGGCCGGCTCGTCGCGGAAGACGACGCCGTTGCGGATCACGATGCCCGTGTCGCGGAACCCGTAGTAGTCGCCGTTGACGGCGAAGATCGCGTTGTTGTCGGCCGCGATCTCGCTCGTGAGCTCGGTGATGTTCTCGCCGAACTGGTCCTTCGCGAAGGCGCTCTGCAGCGTCGTGGCGTCCGAGCAGCGTCACATCGGCGACGTAGTACGTGACGGTGTCGGAGCCGGAGCCCTCGGTGACCGTCGAGATCGGAGACGGCCGTGCCGGCGTCGGTGTACGAGGTCGCCGTGACGACCGCGTCGGCGGCGGCCGCGGCATCCGTCGTCTCCGTCGCGTCGGTTGTCGCGTCCGTCGACGAATTCTGCGCCTCGTACTCCGACACGTCGGCGATCTCGACGTGCTCGACGAGGAAGCGGTCGGCGGCCCACACGGCGCCCGCGCCACCGGAGAGGGCGACGACCAGCCCGGAGGCGATGACGGTGTTGCGGGCCCGGCGCCTTCCGGGCTTCGTCGTGCGGCTGCTCTTCTTGTCCATGCCTTCATGGATAGGCGGCCGACTTACGACGACCTTCGCCGCGAGCTATGGAATTCCTCGGTGAGGATGCCGCAGGACCTGGCCGCTGCAGCGTTCGAAGAAGCCGGGATGTGGTGCGCCGCGAGCAAGATCTGTGATTCTTGTCATCGTGTCGGGCGCAACGTGAGGCCGAACCGCGCGACGGTCTGACATGGTGGAGGCGTCGTCGCGAGCGCCGAGGGTGGTGCTCGCGAGCCCCTTGTCTCGGCAGCAGCGCGCTGCCACACGACCCAGAGGAACGCATGACCCGCATTGGCATCGTCGCCGAAGCGCCCGGAGAGAACCGGGTGTCGGCGACCCCGAACACCGTCCCCAAACTCATCGCCCTCGGCTACGACGTCGTCGTCGAAGCCGGCGCGGGAGCCGCGCTCGTCGTTCCCCGACACCGCGTTCGCGCAGGCCGGAGCGACCGTCGTCGACGGCGCGACCGCCTGGGCGTCGCCGATCGTGCTCAAGGTCGTCGCGCCGACGCCGGCCGAGATCGACCGGCTCGCCGACGGCGCGACGATCATCGCGACGCTGAGCCCGGCGCTGCGGCCCGACCTCGTCGAGGCGCTCGCCACGCGCGGGATCACGGCCATCGCGCTCGACGCGGTGCCGCGCATCTCGCGCGCGCAGTCGATGGACGTGCTGAGCTCGATGGCCAACATCGCCGGCTATCGCGCCGTCGTCGAGGCCGCGCACGAGTTCGGCCGCTTCTTCACCGGGCAGGTGACCGCGGCGGGCAAGGTGCCCCCGGCGAAGGTGCTCGTCGCCGGTGCCGGTGTGGCGGGACTCGCCGCGATCGGCGCGGCGTCGAGCCTCGGTGCGATCGTGCGTGCGACCGACCCGCGGCCGGAGGTCGCCGACCAGGTCGCCTCGATCGGCGGCCAGTTCCTCGAGGTCGTCGTGCCCGACGAGGCGAAGCAGGTCTCGGCCGACGGCTACGCCAAGGCGACGAGCGAGGCGTACGACCGTCGGGCGGCCGAGATCTACTCGGAGCAGGCCGCCGACGTCGACATCATCATCACGACGGCGCTGATTCCCGGGCCGCGCCGGCGCCGCGCCTCATCACCGCCGCGGACGTCGCCTCGATGCGGCCGGGCAGCGTGATCGTCGACATGGCGGCGGGGCAGGGCGGCAACGTCGAGGGATCGGTCGCGGGGGAGAGGGTCGTGACCGAGAACGGCGTCGTGATCCTCGGCTACACGGATCTGCCCGGTCGCCTGCCGCAGCAGGCGTCGCAGCTCTTCGCGACGAACCTCGTCAACCTGCTGAAGCTGCTCACCCCGGGCAAGGACGGCGAGCTCGCGCTGGACTTCGACGACGTCGTGCAGCGCACGGTCACCGTCGTGCAGGACGGTGAGGTGACGTGGCCGCCGCCTCCGGTGCAGGTGTCGGCGCGCTCCGGCCGCGGCAGGCCGCCGTCGGGCAGGCTCACGGCGACCGGGGTGGTCGCGGCGAAGAAGCCGATGTCGGCAGGCGCCCGCGACCGGACTCATCGTCGCCGGCATCGCGGCGCTGTTCGCGATCTGCGCGTTCGCGCCGCCGCCGCTGCCGCAGCACTTCCTCGTGCTGACGCTCGCGATCGTGGTCGGCTTCTACGTCATCGGCCACGTCGCCCACGCGCTGCACACGCCGCTGATGAGCGTCACGAACGCGATCTCGGGCATCATCGTCGTCGGCGCGATGGTGCAGATCACGCTGCCCGATCTCACCGTGCAGATCCTCGCCGCCATCGCGGTGCTGCTGGCGAGCATCAACATCTTCGGCGGGTTCGCCGTCACACGGCGCATGCTCGCGATGTTCCAGAAGGGGGAGACCCGATGACCGCCGTCGCCGGCCAGGTGGCGGGCGCCGCCTACATCGTCGCCGCGCTGCTGTTCATCCTCAGCCTCGCGGGACTCAGCAAGCACGAGACCAGCCGCCGCGGCGTCACGTTCGGCATCCTCGGCATGGCCATCGCGCTGGTCGCCACCGTGTGGGTCACGGCCTGGCGCGCGTCGACAGCTCGGCGACCGGAGACCGCGCAGGCGGCGACACCGGGCTCGTGCTGCTCGTCGTCGCCGTGGTCGTCGGCGGCGCGATCGGCCTCTGGCGGGCGCGGGTGGTGGAGATGACCGGGATGCCGGAGCTCATCGCCCTGCTGCACTCCTTCGTGGGTCTCGCCGCCGTGCTCGTCGGCTGGAACGGCGCGCTGTACGACACGGGCCTGGAGGGCGCGCTCGCCGACATCCACCACGCCGAGGTGTTCATCGGCGTGTTCATCGGCGGCGTGACCTTCACGGGATCGATCGTCGCGTTCCTGAAGCTGTCGGCGCGCATCTCGTCGAAGCCGCTCATGCTGCCCGGCAAGAACGCGCTCAACATCGGCGCGCTCGTCGCGTTCCTCGTCCTGACGGTCTGGTACGTCATCACGCCCGAGCTGTGGCTCCTCATCGCGGTGACGCTGCTGGCGCTGGCGCTCGGCTGGCACCTCGTCGCCTCGATCGGCGGCGGCGACATGCCCGTCGTCGTCTCGATGCTCAACAGCTACTCCGGCTGGGCGGCCGCGGCCGCCGGGCTTCCTGCTGAACAACGACCTGCTGATCGTCACGGGCGCGCTGGTCGGATCGTCGGGTGCGTACCTGAGCTACATCATGTGCAAGGCGATGAACCGCTCGTTCCTCTCGGTGATCGCCGGCGGCTTCGGCATCGAGGCGCCGACGAGCGGCGACCAGGAGTACGGCGAGCACCGCGAGATCGACGCCGAGAGCGCGGCCGACATGCTCGCCGGCGCCTCGACCGTCGTGATCACGCCGGGCTACGGCATGGCCGTCGCCCAGGCGCAGCACGGCGTCGCCGACCTCGTGCAGAAGCTGCGCGAGCGCGGCGTCGACGTGCGGTTCGGCATCCATCCCGTCGCCGGTCGCCTGCCCGGGCACATGAACGTGCTCCTCGCGGAGGCCAAGGTGCCGTACGACATCGTCCTCGAGATGGACGAGATCAACGACGACCTCGTCAGCCGCCGACGTCGTGCTCGTCATCGGCGCGAACGACACCGTCAATCCGGCCGCGGCGGAGGATCCGGGCAGCCCGATCGCCGGGATGCCGGTGCTGCGGGTCTGGGAGGCCCAGAATGTCATCGTCTTCAAGAGGTCGATGGCATCCGGATATGCGGGCGTGCAGAATCCGCTCTTCTATCGCGAGAACACGCAGATGCTCTTCGGAGACGCGAAGGAGAAAGTCGAGGAGATTCTCTTCCAACTCTCGCGCACTCGGAACTGCGCTGAATCGTCGTGAAAGCCGCGAGGCGGCGTGCGTCAGTGCGCCGCCTCGTAGGCTTCGAGAACGGATGCCGGAACCCGGCCCCGCTCGGAAACCTGATAGCCGTTCTGCTTGGCCCATTCCCGGACGGCGCTGAAATCCTGCTGCCCGCTGCGGCGGCGCTTGCGGCCCGCCGCGGCGGCGCTCGACGTCGCGCGGGCGGACGACACGGTGCGCGCCGCCTTGGTGTACCGCTCGAGGCTCGTGCGCAGTGCCGCGGCGTTCTCGTCGGTGAGGTCGATCTCATATGCGACGCCGTCGAGGGAGAACAGCACGGTCTCGCCTTCGCCGACTTCCAAAAGGGTGCCGTCGATGTCGTCGACGAGCTGGTGAACGATTCTTCGGGCCATGCTGGAACAATAGCCCGAATTGTCGCCGTCGACCATTGAAATTCTGCGATGTGGAGAATTGGTCGCTCGAGCAATTCGAATGGGATGCCGAATTCCGACGATTCGCGACGGTCCGGGCGTTTCGTCTTCGGGCGCCAGAGCGCCCTTCGCTCAACGACCGGGAGTTGACGTTGCGGTCGTTGAGCGAGCGAGGAACGAGCGAGACGAAACGCGCTGAGCCTTTCGGGATACTCGGGGCGTTCAACGACCAGGGAGCAGGCGAGGTTCCGGTCGTTGAGCGAGCGAGGAACGAGCGAGACGAAACGCGCCGAACCTTCCCGGACACTCGGGGTGCTCAACGACCGGAAGGGCGACGTGGGTCAGGGGAGGAGGCCGGCGCGACGGGCGGTGACGACCGCGGCGTGGCGGGTCGAGGCATCCAGTTTCGCCATCGCCGACTGCAGGTACGACTTGACGGTGCCCTCTTTCAGGTCGAGGGTCGTCGCGATCTCGGCGTTGGTGGCGCCGAGCGCCGCGCACGCGAGCACGTCGACCTCGCGCGGCGACAGGCGCACGTCGAGTTCGAGGGACGGCTCCGACGTGTCGTGCGAGAGCGCGGCCAGGCGCTGCTCGAGGCGAGCGAGTCGTGCGCGCAGCGCCGGGTCGTCGACGACGGCGGCGATGCTGCGCAGCTCGGCGTACGTCTCGCGCAGCTCTTCGCGGGTGGTGGCGGGCATCGCGGCAGGCCCCGCAGGCGCGGGGGAGAGGGTGAGCCGGCGCTGCACCTCTTCACGGATGCGCAGCTCGCTCGAGAGCTCTTCGGCGACGGCGAACGCCGGCCGTGCGACGACGTCGCCGACCGGCGACTCGGCCCACGACCCGCAGTAGATGATGCCCCGAGCGCGACTGCCCACCATGACGGGAACGGCGAACAGGGTGGAGATGCCCTCGCCGAGCACGGCGCGGTCGTAGTCGTGCGTGATGCTGCGCGACGAGCCGTAGTCGACGGCGAGGCGCGGGCGCTTCTCGACGAACGCGCGCCCGCCGAGTCCGCGCGAGGCCTCGACCACGAGACCTTCCAGTGCGCGCGTGTGGGCGCCGTGGATCGAGGTGACATGGATGGCGTCGCCCTGCGCGAGTCCGCCGAACCCGACCGGGAATCGCGTACGGCGCACGAGCTCGGCGACCGCGTGGTCGAGGGCCCGGATATCGCCCGCGTCGCTGCCGAAGGCGTCGACGGCCGGGCCGGCGCCCGCGCGAAGGCGATCGGGGTTCGGCGAGCGATGTGGGAGTGTCGCGCCCACGAGCACCTGCTTCCGGGGTGACGGCGTCCTCGCCGCCATTCGTAGGCCCCCGACTTTACCACTGGGGAGTGCGAGGCCCGGTGTGCGTTCGCCGGGCCTCGCGGCGTGCGGGCGGCCTACACGCCCGCCGCCAGCTCGGCGCCGACCCGCCGCCCGGGGCCGACCGCATCCGCCTCCGCCGCGTCGACAGAGCTCGGTGCCGGCGGAACGCTCGGCCCCTGCTCCAGGTCGATGAGGAACCGCTTCATCTCGGGGCGCCCCCCGTACTCGCCGAGCGAGCCGTCCGCGCGCACGACGCGGTGCACCGGGACCACCACCGAGAAAGGTGTGGTCGCGCATGCGGTGCCCACCGCGCGGGCGGCGCGCGGAATGCCGGCCGAGATCGCCACCTCGCCGTAGCTCGCGGTCTCGCCGTAGGGGATGTCGCACACGGCCTCGAGCGCCGCCCGCGTGAAGCCGCGCACCAGCCGCCAGTCCAGCGGCAGATCGAACTCGTGGCGATCGCCGTCGAAGTATTCGTCGAGCTGGGCGGCTGCGACGTCGAACAGGCCGGCGGCGTCGACGCGTGCATCGACCGCAGAGCCCGCAGCCGCGGCATCCGCACCCTCGTCCGGAACCGGCAGCGCGCGCAGCCGCAGCGCGACCCGTTCGATCTCGGCGTGGAGGGGGCCGTCGAAGGGATGGAGGGTCACGATGCCGTCGGCGGTCGTGACGATGAGGATGTCGCCGATCGGCGACGGGTGGACGCGATAACGGGGGGAGTCCTCGGGTGTCATGCGACCATCCTGGCCCGCAGTGCCGACGCAGCGGCGGGTGCACGTGACGATCTGTGGGAACCCTCGCGGGACGGTCACGTGCTGGGGAGGAACCGCCGATGCGGAGGCCGATCCACCCCGCGTCCAATACCGCGAAACTCAGGTCCATTGCAAGTACCCGGCAGTCCCCGCCTTTAGGGTGGCACGTGTGTGGCGAGCAGAACGGAGCGCCGTGCTGGGCTCAGAAGACGCCGAGCGCGGGTACGACGTGACCCCGGGTGATCTGGGTCTCGCCGATCCCGACGTCACCGTGGTGCACGTCGCCGAGTCCGAGCGCGACCGGCTCCGCCAGCAGTCGGCAGCCCTGGGCGGCCGCTCGACGCTGCTGCACTTCTCGGACGGCCAGGACGCCTCGATCGAGATCACCAAGGCGCATCCCGGGAGCCTCCCGCAGTTCATCACCGGCCGCTCGACGCTGCTCTCCAACCTCTTCCGCGACGAGGTGGCGCTGCGCAACGCGCGGCTGGCCGCCGAGCGCATCACGGCGAAGGATCAGGAGCTGCGCACCACGCGCGGCCTCGACGCCGTTCGTCTCGCCGTCGGCCTCGCCAACTGGCGTGTGGGCGGGATCGGCTGGAGCGCGCCGGTGCTGCTGCGCCCGCTCGCGATCCGGCGCCACCACGGCGACTTCGAGCTCAAGCTGCACGGGACGTTCTCGGTCAACCCCGAGCTCATCCGCGCGATGCGCACCCACTTCGGGATCATGATCGACGCCGGCGGTCTCGCCGCCCTCGCCTACGACAACGGCGTCTTCAAGCCGCAGCCGGTGATCGACCACATCCGTGCGCTGACGGCATCGAGCGAGAGCTTCGTCGTGAAGCCCCGCCTGCTGGTGTCGAGCTTCGCCGACGTCGGCGGCGACATGGCGCTCGACGCGGTCAGACCTCGACCACCGCGTGCTGAACGCCCTGGCGGGTCACGTCGCCGACCGCGAGTCGCTCACGCTCCACCGCCGTGGGCCTGTGCCCACCAGCCCCGACGAGCGCCCGCCCGCGGCCGACATGCTGCTGCTGGACGCCGACTCCGAACAGGAGCGCGTGCTTGCGCGCGTGACCGACGGCCAGTCGCTCGTCGTCCACACGCTGCCCGGCACCGGCGGCACGCAGACCGTGATCAACGCCGTCGGCGCGCTGGTGCGCGACGGCAAGCGGGTGCTCGTGGTCAGCGCACGGCGCTCGACCCTCGACGGCGTGCGGCACCGCCTCGCCGGCATCGGGCTTCCGGGCCTCGCGGTCTCGCCAGACCGCCTGCAGCGCGACCTCATCCGTGCGATCGGCCGCAACGAGAAGGCCCAGGCGCCCAAGGTCTCCGACATCGACGACGCGCTGGTGCGCCTGCGGGGCGTGCTCCGTGACTACCGCGCCGCCGTGACGGCGCGGCATCCGTCATTCGGGGTGTCGGTCCTCGACATCCTGCGCGAGCTCTCGCGGCTCGCCGAGCAGGGCGGCACGCCGGTGACCGAGGCCCGCTTCGACGCGGAGGCGCTCGAGCGTCTGGCGACGACGCGACAGGATGCCGCAGCCAAGCTCGCCGCGGCGGCCCGGCTGGGCGAGTTCCGGTTCGGCCCCGACGACTCGCCCTGGTACGGCGTCACGTTCACGACCGTGGAGGAGGCGCGCGGCGCCCACGCCCTCGCCGGCAAGCTGCACCGCAGCGACGTGCCCACGCTGCTGGAGCGCGGCTACGAGCTGATCGCGCAGACGCGCATGCGCCCCTTCCAGACCATCGCGGAACTCGGGGTGTACCTGCGCCTGCTGCGCGGCATCCGCGACTCGCTCGACCGGTTCAGCCTCACCGTCTTCGAGCGTCCGCTCGGCGAGCTGATCCAGGCGCACGCGCCGCGGCGCGAGGCGCCCGGACATGACCGGCGCCAACCGCCGTCGCCTGCGGCGGCTGTCGCGCGAATACCTGCGCCCCGGCGTGCACGTGCCCGACATGTACGAGGCGCTCGTGCGCATCCAGCAGCAGCGCACCGAGTGGCAGCGGTACGTCGAGACCGGCGTCACCCCCGAGGTGCCGCTGGGCCTGGCGGACGTGCAGGTCGCGTGGCAGCGGGTGGATGCCGAGCTCGGCGAGCTCGACGCGGCCCTCGGCCGCACCGACCCCGACCGGCTCGCGACGCTGCCCGTGAAGCACCTGGTGCGCACGCTCGCCGGCCTCGCCGCCGACTCCGACGTGTTCGACAACCTCAAGGAGCGCGCGACGCTGCGCAGCGAGCTCGCCGCGATGGGCCTCGAGCCCCTCCTGCTCGAGCTGTCGGTGCGCCACGTGCCCGAGGACGCGGGTGGCGGCCGAGCTCGAGTACGCGTGGTGGCAGTCCGCGCTCGAGCTGCTGCTGCGCACCGACCGCGCGGTGCTGGGCGCCAACACCGCCGTCGTCGACCGGCTGGAGCGGGACTTCCGGCTCGTCGACGAAGCCCATGCCGCGGCATCCGGTCCCCTTCTCGCCGCCCATCTCGCCACCCAGTGGCGCATCGGGATCGTCGACCACGCGGACGAGGCCGCCGGGCTGAAGCAGGCGCTGAAGCGCGGGGCGATCACCGCCGCCGAGCTCGCGAGCGTCGCGCCGACGCTCTCGCGCACGCTGGCGCCGGTGTGGCTGGCGTCGCCGTACGAGGTGCCGCGCATTCCCGACGCCGTCGCGTTCGACGTCGTGATTCTCGCGGATGCCGGAGCCCTCTGCCTCGCCGAGGCCGCACCCGCGCTCCGCCGAGGCAGCCAGGTCGTGGCGTTCGGCGACCCGGTCACGCAGAAGCCGACACCGTTCCAGGTCGCAGCCGGCTCGCCGGCGTCGGACGCCGGTGCGCCGCCGCAGAACAACGGGGCGAGCAACGGGACGAGCAACGGGTCGAGCAACGGGAATGGCGCTCCCGCGGATGGCGCGGATGAAGAGCTGCCGTTCGATGGGACGAGCGTGTTCGAGCGCCTCGCCGAGCTGCTGCCGGTCGAGACGCTCACCCGCAGCTACCGTGCGGGCGGTGAGGACCTGGCCGCGCTCGTCAACGACGCGTTCTACGGCGGCGAGCTCGTCTCGCTGCCGTGGGCCGGCTCGTACCTCGGCCGCGGCAGCCTGGCCGTCGACTACGTCGAAGGCGGCCACGGGGCACCCGATCCCATCACCGGCGCCGTCGAGAGCCCTGACTCCGAGGTGGCGCGCGTCGTCACGCTCGTGGTGGAGCACGCGGTCAACCGGGGGAGCGAGTCGCTCATGGTCGTCACCGCGAGCGCGCGGCACGCCGAGCGCATCCGCGCCGCCGTCGAGAAGGCCTTCGCCGGACGCTCCGACGTCGCCGACTTCGTCTCGCGCGACACCGCCGAGCCCTTCGCCGTGCTGACCCTCGAGGAGTCGGTCGCCGAGAGCCGCGACCGCGTGGTCTTCTCGCTCGGCTTCGGCCTCACCAAGCACGGCCGCGTGCTGAGCGACTTCGGCGACCTGTCGTCACCGGACGGCGAGCGGCTGCTCACGGTGGGCATGACGCGCGCTCGCCGGTCGATGGTGATCGTGTCGTCGATCCGTCCGTCCGCCTTCGACGAGGGGCGCCTCGAGTACGGCGCCGCGACGCTCATGGCGATCCTCGGCGGCATCGCCGCGCGCTCGCGCGAGGCGCGGCTCGAAGATCTCGCGGATCCGCTGACGAGGGCGCTCGCCCGCGAGCTCCGCCGTGCGGGACTCTCGGTCGACGTGCACTACCGCGGACTGCTGCCGCTCGTCGCGCAGTACGACGGCAAGGCCGTCGTGGTCGAGAGCGATCCCGAGACGATCGGCGAGTCGCTGCGCGAGTCGCTGCGCCTGCGCCCCCAGATCCTGCGACGCCTGGGCTGGCACTACGTGCGCGTGCACTCGTTCGACCTGTACCGCGACCCCGCCGACGTCGCCCAGCGCATCGCGGCGATGCTGGGCGTGCCGCCCGACGCGCCCCGGGTCGACAACGAGACCCAGCCCATCGATGTCGTCGAGTGACCGTCAGCGCATCGAGCGGGTCAAGGGCTCACGCCGCGCGAAGCTGACGCCCGCGCCCGGCACGAGCGCCGAGCCCGTACCAGGGGACGAGACGACGGATGCCGCGGCCGCGGCGCCCGACGCGGCTCCGGGTCCTCCGGGCCGAACGACGAGCGCCTGCGGCGCGACGTCCCCCCGCACTACTAGGGCCTCGAGGCTCCCTGCTTCTCCAGGAGGTCGCGGATCTGCACGAGGATCTCCTGCTCGGTGGGAAGCTTCGGCTCCTCGTCGGCGGGCGGTGATCCCGGCCTTGGCGGCTGCGCGCTCCTTGAGGACGTTCATCGGGTGCACGAACACGAAGTAGACGACGATCGCGACCGCGAGGAAGGCGATGATCGCGTTGATCAGGTCGCCGATGGGGAAGATGACCTCGCCCCACAGGCCGTTCACGGGGATGCCGATGGTGCCGTTCTCGTCCGGCTTCCAGACGAGCGCGATGAGCGGATTGATGATGCTCGAGACGATCGCATTCACCACCGCGGTGAACGCGGCGCCGATGACGACGGCGACCGCGAGGTCGATGACGTTGCCGCGCAGGATGAACTCTTTGAAGCCCTTGATCACGGATACCCCCCTGGGTGTCGACCCGCGTCGGGGGCTCCGGACGGTCAGGATCCGGACGACGCGGGTGAGGCCTTCGCCTCGGACTTCGATGATGTCGAAGTCGACGAGGAGGCGCCACTCGAGGCATCCGTCCCCCCGCTCGAAGCGGCGCCGCCGCTCTTGGCGCCCGCGCGCGAGTCGGTGCGGTAGAAGCCGGAGCCGTTGAAGGTCACGCCGATCGATCCGTACTCCTTGCGCAGCACGCCGCCGCACTCGGGGCATTCGGTGAGGGTGGGGTCGGCGAAGGACTGCACCGCGTCGAAGCGGTGACCGCACTGCTTGCAGGCGTAGGCGTAGGTGGGCATGGCTCTCTCGGTGGGTATCAGCGCCGGGTGGGCGCGAGGGTGATGGTGCGCGTGGGCGTGACGACGCCGGTGACGCGCTGATCGAGTTCGTCGCTCGGAACCTCGTCGACGAACTCGGAGTCGAAGACGACCGCGTACACGGGAGGGCAGCGCTCCATCGACCCGATGGTCTTGTCGTAGAAGCCGCGGCCCCAGCCGAGCCGCATCCCGGTGCGGTCGACCGCGGCGGCGGGGATGATCAGCAGGTCGACGTCGTTGACGGCGATCGGTCCGAGCAGCTCGCCGACGGGCTCGGGGAGTCCGAACATCCCCTCGGCGATGTCGCCCTCGGGGGTGGCGACCGCCCAGTCGAGCAGGCCGTCGGTGCGCGTCACCGGAAGGAGCACACGGATGCCGCGGGCCACGGCATCCGTCACGAAGGAACGTGTGCCGGGCTCGGTGGTGGTGGACAGGAAGCAGGAGATCGCCTCGGCACCGTGCTCGGCGACGAGGGCGTCCAGCTGAGCGTGGATGCCGGCCTCGGCGAGTTCGCGGGCCTGCGGGGTGATCAGCTGGCGGCGCTCGCGAAGCTCTGCGCGCAGGGCGCGCTTCGCATCGGCGATGGCGTCGGACATGGTGTCGATTCTACGGCGCGCGGCTCCGCTCCCGGTCGCGCGCGAAATCGGACATCGGCGGCGTCACCTCTAGACTCGGGGAATGCCTCATTCTCCGATCAAGGCCGTCATTCCGGCCGCCGGCCTCGGCACCCGCTTCCTCCCGGCAACGAAGGCGATGCCCAAGGAGATGCTCCCCGTCGTCGACAAGCCGGCGATCCAGTACGTCGTCGAAGAGGCGGCGAAGGCCGGCATCGACGACATCCTGGTGATCATCGGTCGCAACAAGAACGCGATCTCGAACCACTTCGACTCGGTTCCCGAGCTCGAAGAGAAGCTGAAGGACAAGGGCGACACCGATCGCCTGCGCCGCGTGCTGGAGTCGAGCGATCTCGCCGACATCCACTTCGTGCGTCAGGGTGAGCCGAAGGGCCTCGGCCACGCCGTGCTGCGCGCCAAGGCGCACGTCGGCGACTCGTCTTTCGCGGTCCTGCTGGGCGACGACCTGATCGACGAGCGCGACGAGCTGCTCACCACGATGATCGCGGAGCACGAGCGCACCGGCGCGGCGATCGTCGCGCTCATGGAGGTCGATCCCGAGCACATCAACCTGTACGGCGTGGCCTCGGTCGAGTCGACCGACGGCAACGGCGTCGTCAAGGTCAACGGGCTCGTCGAGAAGCCCAGCCCCGAGGACGCACCGTCGAACCTCGCCGTGATCGGCCGCTACGTGCTGTCGCCCAGCGTGTTCGAGATCCTGGAGCGCACCCAGCCCGGCAAGGGCGGCGAGATCCAGCTCACCGACGCGCTGCAGGAGCTCGCGGCCGACCCCGACGGTCCGGGTGTGTACGGCGTGGTTTTCCGTGGCCGTCGCTACGACACCGGCGATAGGGTGGACTACATCAAGGCCATCGTGCAGCTCGCGGCGGATCGCGACGATCTCGGCCCCGCACTGCGTCCCTGGTTCAAGGAGTTCGCGGCGAACCTCTGATCTTCGGATCCGGCGCCGCCCGTTCGAGGGAGTCTCGTGGATCTGTCGGCTCCCCGCAGGCATGGCTCGGTGGCGATCCGCCTCGTGCGCCAGCGCGACGCGCGCGTGCTGCAGAACGAGCTGCTGTCCAATCGCAGCTGGCTGCGTCCGTGGGAGGCGACCAGCCCCGACGGGCCGGTGTCGTTCGACATGCGGATGGGCGTGCGCCGGCTGCTGCAGCAGTATCGCGACGGGGCCGGCGTGCCGTTCGTCATGGAGTCCGACGGTGAGATCGCGGGCCAGCTGAACGTGTGGGGGATCGCGCGCGGCTCGCTGGCCTCCGCCACGATCGGGTACTGGGTGAGCGAGCGGTTCGCGGGCCGGGGCATCACGCCGACCGCCGTGGCGCTCGCCACCGACGTGTGCTTCTCGGAGCTGCGGCTGCACCGCATGGAGATCTGCATCCGCCCCGAGAACCGCGCCAGCCTGCGCGTGGTCGAGAAGCTCGGCTTCCGCTACGAGGGGCTGCGGCGGCGGTTCATCCACATCGACGGTGACTGGCGCGACCACTACGCATTCGCCCTGGTGCGCGAGGATGTGCCCGAGGGGGTGCTGCAGCGCTGGGTCTCGGGTCGTGCTCCGCAGGATGCGGCCACCGTGCCGCCCAGCGACCGCCTGCACGCGTAGCGAGACAGGCCTCGCGACGCGCTTTCTCGCGCCGGCCGGTCGATTCCGGACACCCGGCGGGGTTGAGGGACACGCCCACGCGTGCCGGTGGGTCCGGGATCCGTCGCATACCGTGGTCTGCATGGGCGGGCAGGTGTGGGGCGGGGGAGTGATCGTTCTCGTCGCCGTGGCGTTGTGGCTCGTCTACCTGCTGCCGTCGTGGCACAGTCGTCGCCAGTTCGACGCCGCCGAGCGCAACGCCGTCCGCCTGAACCAGGCGCTGCGCGTGCTCGCCGAGACGAGCGAGACGCCGGAAGAAGTGCGGCTCGAGCTCAACGCCCGCACCGCTGCCGCGCAGCAGAGGCTCGCCAAGCGCGCACTCGCCGAGCGTGAGCATGCCGCACTCGAAGAAGCGCGCGTCGACCTCGAGCGCGCCCGGACCGAGCGTGAGGTGGCCGAAGCCACCGCGCGGCTCGAGCGCGAGCGAGCCCGCACCGAGCGCGTCGCCGCCGAGGCGGCCGCCCGCGTAGACCTCGAGCGCGCCCGCGCCGCACGCGCATCGGCCGAAGAGGCTGCGCGTGCCGAGCTCGCCGCCGCGCGGGCGATCCCTGCCGCGCGCCGCGCGCGCGTGCGCCGCATCTTCCGCCTCGTCGCGACCCTCGTGGGCCTCGGCGGTCTCGGGCTCGCCGCCTGGGGAGTGTTCGATACCCTCACCGCAGGTGTGCAGACGCTGCTGTGGCTGGGCGTCGGTCTCGTGATGGTGTCGGGCGTCACACTTCATCGCCTGTCCCGTGTGGCGGCGCGTGCGGTCGTGCGACAGACGGATGCCGCGCCCCGCCGTGCCTCCGAGCTGCGGGCCGCCGAACTGCGCGCCGCCGAGCTGCAGGACGTCGCTCTCGAGCGGGAGCAGCGGGAATGGGCTCCGCGCGACCTGCCGCGGCCGCTCACCGCATCGGCCGGGTCACGCGCCGCCGCCGTGCTGGATGCCGAGGCCGCGCGTGCGGCGCTGCGGCAGGCCGCCCTCGAGCAGGCCATGCTGGCCCGCGCCGAGGCTCAGCAGCCGCCGTCGATCGAGACCGCGCGGACCGTCCGCGAAGCCGTCCGCGGACTCGGACTATGCCCGCATGGGGTACGTCGACGACGCCGAGATCGAGGCCCATGTCCGCCAGCTGCTGACCCGTCGCGCCGCGGGCGAATAGGGGCCTCCGCGGGGTCCCGTCGATTCGGGGCGGACCTCGAACCGTGATAGTGTTTCTGAGGTTCACGGGCCTGTAGCGCAGTTGGTAGCGCGCCTCGTTCGCATCGAGGAGGTCAGGGGTTCGATTCCCCTCAGGTCCACCACAAGAAGGCTCCCGCAGCGCGGGGGCCTTCTGCGTTTTGCCTGGTCCGACGCGCTTTCAGGCGGCCGGAAGCGGGCGCACCCGATCATGCCGGCGGCGGCGGATAGCGGAACCCGCTGCCCCAGCCGATCTCCCAGCCGGCGCTGTCGTCGAAGTAGTCGGCGAACGAGACGGGCAGCGCGTGCTGCGGTTCGACCGCCGCGAGAACGCCGCGCGAACCACGCCGCGTACTCCGGAGCGTCGCGGGTGGCGGCGAGGCGGGGGAGAGCACGCAGGATCAGCTCGGCGACAGCCGTCGGCGTCGTCATCGCGTCGACGAGTGCCGCCCGCGAATTCCGTCTCGGCGCCCGACGTGTAGTGGACCGCGGCATCCGTGTCGCCGGCATCCGTCAACACGATCCTCCAGTACATGCCGGAGGGTGCCATCCCGGGCTGCACCCGCAGGCCGTGGAACCCCCGCCGGTGCAGCTCGCGCACGCCCTGCAGGATGCGGACGGATGTCGTCATCACGAGCGCCGACGCGATCTCGTCGTGCGCGCGCTTGTCGTGGGCGACGAGCGCCACGCTGTCGAGCGTGGTCCCGCTGGTCGCGATCGTGTCGATCGCGGCGGTGATGGCCTCGCGCCGCGGCCACGCGTACACCCCGGCGCTGATCAGCGGGAAGGCGATACTGCGGGCGCCCAGCTCGCCGGCCACCTCGAGCGAGCGCCGGTAGCAGGACTCGAGCAGCCCACGATCACGCTGGCCGGCGCCGAAGTCCGGCCCCACCGTGTGCACGACCCACCGAGCGGCGAGGCGGCCGCCCGTCGTCGAGCCGGCATCGCCGGTGGCCAGCCCGTGCGGGAAGCGCGCGATGCAGTCCCGCAGGATGTCGGGGCCGCCGGCGCGGTGGATCGCACCGTCGACGCCGCCACCGCCGCGCATGGCGTTGTTGGCGGCGTTGACGATCGCGTCCGGCGGTCTGAGCGGTGATGTCGCCATGGACGGCGAAGAGGCGGGCCATCGATTCCTCTCGTGTTGCGGCCGCCGGCGTCATTCGGCGGCGCAGACGGCTTCGAGCTCTGCGTAGTAGTCGGCGAGGGGCGGCAGACCGACCTCGGCGCGTCGCTCGTCGACGGCCGCCTCGTCGGCGATGGGCGTCGACGGGAGCGGGGCCGTCTTCGCCGCAGCCGATCTGCGTGCCGTACGTCTGCGGCTCGCCTGCTCCCACGGCGATGCGGTCGGTCAGGTAGGCGAGGTTGCCGGGTGAGGCGTCACCGTTCGCCACGGCGATCTGCAGCCATTCCCGGGCCTCGCGCTGGAAGTCGGGGTCATGGTCCGAGTGCTGGGCGATCGCCCACGCCGCGTCTTCCGCCTCCTCGCCGACCAGCGAGAACGTCGGCCAGCCGTGCGCGACGATGATCTCGCGCAGGCGCTCCGTGCGCTCCTCGTCGGTGCCGTCGCCGTCGCCGGCGAGGCGATCGGCCTGATCCTGCGCGAGCATCTCGATGAGCTCGGCCGCCAGTGCGGCGTCGAGTTCGGACGGGGTCCATGTCGGGCTCGGCGCGGGGGCCGCGGCATCCGTCGCCGTCGGAGTCGCGGGTGCGGACGTCGTCGCACCCGGCGGCACCGCGGAAGGAGCGCACGCCACGAGCGCGAGACCGGTCATGAGGAGGCCGGCCGCGGCGAAGGTGCGTCGGGACATCATCGTCCTTGTCGGTGGGTCAGCCGGGTCGCGCCTCGGCAGCGGCTCGTGCGGCGGCGGGCAGCGCGTCGACGATGCGCGACACGGCCGCGTCGTCGTGCGCGGCCGAGACGAACCACGCCTCGAACACCGACGGCGGCAGCGAGACGCCCTGCGCGAGCATGGCGCGGAAGAACGGCGGGTAGCGGTACGCCTCCTGCGCCTTGACCGTGTCGTAGTCGACGGGCGGCTCGGCGGCGAACTGGATCGAGAACAGGTTGCCCGAGCGCTGCACGACGTGCGTCACGCCGGCTTCGGTGAGAGCGGATGCCGCGGCATCCGCGATCGTCGTCGCTGCGGCGTCGATGCGGGCATACGCGTCGGCGTCGAGGTGGTCGAGCGTCGTGCGCCCGGCCGCGACGGCGAGCGGGTTGCCGCTCAGCGTGCCGGCCTGGTACACCGGCCCGAGCGGGGCGAGCAGTTCCATGAGCGCCGCCGAGCCGCCGAGGGCGGCGAGCGGCAGCCCGCCGCCGACGACCTTGCCGAACGTGATGAGGTCGGGGGCGAACGGCACCGGGTCGATGCCGTACCAGCCGGCGGGGCCGACGCGGAACCCCGTCAGCACTTCGTCGAGGATGAGGAGTGCGCCGTGCGCGTGGGCGATGTCGGCGATCGCGGCGTTGAAGCCGTGCGCGGGCGGCACGATGCCCATGTTCGCGGGGGCGGCCTCGACGATGATCGCCGCGATGTCGTCGCCGCGTGCCGCGAACACCTCGCGCACCGCCTCGAGGTCGTTGTAGGGGATCACCAGGGTCTGCGCGGCGATCGGCGCGGGAACGCCGGCCGAGCCGGGCATCGCGAGGGTCGCGACGCCCGAGCCTGCCTCGGCCAGGAGGCCGTCGGAGTGCCCGTGGTAGTGGCCGGCGAACTTCACGACGAGGTCTCGCCCGGTCGCGCCGCGCGCGAGGCGGATCGCCGTCATCGTCGCCTCGGTGCCGGTCGACGACGAGGCGCAGCGCGCTCGATCGGCGCCGAACTGACGCCGTCGTGCGCGCGTCACGCCGCGCGCAGCGATCAGCTCGGCCAGCTCCGGTCTCGCCGGGCGTGCTGGCACCGAAGCCGAGACCGTGGGCCGCGGCATCCTGAACCGCCTTCACGACGGCGGGATGGGCGTGCCCGAGGATCGCGGGACCCCACGAGCCGACGAGGTCGACGTACTCGCGCCCCTCGACGTCGGTGACGTACGGTCCCGAGGCCGCCACGAAGAAGCGGGGCGTCTCGTGCACCGAGCCGAACGCGCGCACCGGTGAGTTCACGCCGCCCGGCATCGCGCCGCGGGCGCGGGCGAACTCCTGCTCGTTGGTCGTCATCGGATCCACTCCGCAAGCTCCAGTGCCCAGTAGGTCAGCACGGCATCGGCGCCGGCGCGACGGATGCCGATCACCGACTCCTCGATCGCACGGCGCCGGTCGATCCAGCCGTTCGCGGCGGCGCGCCTCGATCATCGCGTACTCGCCCGACACCTGGTAGGCCCACACCGGCACGGGGCTCGCGGCCGCGGTGTCGGCGAGCACGTCGAGGTAGCTCATCGCGGGCTTCACCATGACGATGTCGGCGCCCTCGGCGATGTCGAGGTCGACCTCGAGCGCGCCCTCGCGGCGGTTCGCCGGGTCTTGCTGGTAGGTGCGGCGGTCGCCCTCGAGCGAGGACTGCACGGCCTCGCGGAACGGGCCGTAGAACGCCGACGCGTACTTGGCGGCGTAGCCGAGGATCGGGGTGTTCGCGAAGCCGGCGCCGTCCAGGGCGTCGCGCACGGCGGCGACCTGGCCGTCCATCATGCCCGACAGGCCCAGCAGCTGCGAGCCCGCCTCGGCCTGGGCGATGCCCATGTCGCGGTAGCGCTCGAGCGTGGCGTCGTTGTCGACGTAGCCGTCCGCATCGAGCACGCCGCAGTGACCGTGGTCGGTGAACTCGTCGAGGCAGAGGTCGGTCTGCACGACGAGCGCGTCGCCGGCCTCGGCGGCCGCGATGCGGGTCGCGACGTTCAGGATGCCGTCGGGATCGGTCGCGCCGGAGTCCGATGGCGTCCTTGCTGCTCGGGCACGCCGAACAGCATGATGCCGCCGATGCCGGCGGCCGCGGCATCCGTCACCGCCTTCTTCAGGCTCTCGGTCGTGTGCTGCACGACACCCGGCATGGACGAGATCGGCACCGGCTCGGTGGCGCCCTCGCGCACGAACATCGGGAGGATCAGCTCGGCGGGGTGCAGGCGCGTCTCGGCGACGAGGCGGCGCATCGCGGGCGTCGCGCGCAGGCGGCGGGGGCGGGCGGTGGGACCGAGGATGTTCCGGGTCACGGGCGTTCTCCCGTCAGGCCGGCGGCGCCGGCGTCGAGCAGTTCACGGGCGACGGATGCCGCGACCTCGCGCGGCGGGTCGCCCTCGTCCTCGGGCCAGGTGGTGGCGTGGGAGGAGGTGAGAGCCGTCGCGCCGTCCAGGCTGTAGACGCGCGCCGACAGCAGGAGGAGTCCGGCGTCCACGACGGCGCGAGCGCCGACGGGAGCCGAGCAGCCGGCCTCGAGGAGGGCGAGCACCTCGCGCTCGGCCTCGACGGCGGCGCGGGTCTCGGCGTGATCGAGGGCGCGGACGAGGTCCTCCTCGCCGCGACGCACCTCGATCGCGAGCGCTCCCTGGCCCGGGGCGGTCGGCCAGGAGTCGGCGTCGAGGTAGTCGGTGACGACCTCGGTGCGGCCGATGCGGCGGAGTCCGGCGGCGGCGAGGATGACGGCATCCAACTCCCCGCTCGCGACCTTGCCGAGACGCGTGTCGACGTTGCCGCGGATGTCGACGACCTCGAGGTCGGGTCGCCGGGCGCGCAGCTGCGCCATGCGCCGGGGTGAGCCGGTGCCCACGCGCGCGCCGGCGGGGAGGGTGGCGAGGGTGAGTCCGTCGCGCGCGCACAGGGCGTCGCGGGGGTCTTCTCGTGCCGGGATCGCGGCGACGACGAGCTGGTCGTGCGGTGCGGTCGGGAGGTCCTTGAGCGAGTGGACGATGACGTCGCACTCGCCCGCGAGCAGCGCGTCGCGCAGCGCACCCGTGAAGAGGCCCGTGCCGCCGGCGCGGGACAGCGGCTCCTTCGAGCGGTCGCCTTCGGTGGTGATGGTGACGAGCTCGGTCGTCACGCCGGTCGCATCGGCGAGGTCGTCGGCCACCATGCCGGTCTGGGCGAGGGCGAGGGTGCTGCCGCGCGTGCCGATGCGCAGCACGCCTCTGGACGATGCGCTCACGAGAGCACCTCGGCGATCTCGTCGAGCCCGATGCGGCGGCCGGTGTAGAACGGCACCTCTTCGCGCACGTGGCGGCGGGCCTCGGTCTGTCGGAGGTCGCGCATGAGGTCGACCAGCTCGACGAGCTCGGGTGCCTCGAGCGCGAGGATCCACTCGTAGTCGCCGAGGGCGAACGACGCCACGGTGTTGCTCAGGACGCTGCGGTGCGCCGCGCCCTTGCGGCCGTGGTCGGCGAGCATCTGGCGCCGCTCCTCGTCGGGGAGGATGTACCAGTCGTACGACCGCACGAACGGGTAGACGGTGAGCCAGGCCTCGGGGTCCTTGTCGCGCATGAACGCGGGCAGGTGGCTGGCGGTGAACTCGGCGTCGCGGTGCACGCCCATCGCGTTCCACACCGGAACGAGCGACGTGAGCGGCTCGGCGCGGCGCAGCGTCCGCAGGGCGGACTGCAGCACCTCGGGGGCGACGCCGGTGCCGGTGAGCCAGATCATGAGATCGGCGTCGGCGCGCAGGCCCGACACGTCGTAGAACCCGCGGACGGTGACTCCGGATGCCTCGACCTCGGCGACCGCCGCCGCCAGGTCGGTGACGGGCGAGGGGCCGGCCGTGGCGTTGCGCCGGAAGACCGCCCACAGGGTGTAGCCGAGGGTTTCAGGGGAGTTCGCCGCGACATCGGTCATGGCTCCATCATTTCATCCCTTGACGGTCGCGTTCCCGGCCGGCCATCGGTCGTTGAGCGAGCGAGGAACGAGCGAGACGAAACGCCCGGGGCGTCGTCGCGGACGTGGAGTGCTCTCGTCTGCGGGCGCTCAGCGGGCGAGGAGCTCGGATGCCGTGCGCTCGGCGTGGGCGATCAGGCCGGCGAGGCCCGAACCGGCGACCGTCTCGCCGACGACCGTGACCCCGGCCGGCGGCAGGGCGGCGGCGGGCCGCATCCATGAGACGTGCGCGGCGTCGACCACCGACGGCAGCGGCACGCCGAGGAGCGTCTCGGCGTCGGCGCGCGCCGCGGCGACGGGATCTGCGGGGGTCGCGTCGTACGACAGGCGCAGCACGTGACGCCCGGCGGCGGCGTCGCGCAGCCACGCCCACTTCGCGGTCGCGTGGGTGAGCGCGCGGGCGCCGACCGGTGCCCCGGCGGCGACGAGCAGTCCGGTGCCGCGGGGTGCGGCATCCAATTCGTCCTGCTCCACCACGAGCGTGACGAGGTCGATGCGACGGCCCGGTGCGCCAGGCGCCGCGAGGCTCGGCGCGGCCACGACGACGGTGCCGTCGAGGGTCGCGATGTCGGCGACGGGTGTGCTGAGACGGATGTCGCCGCCGCGGCGCGCGAGATCCTCCGCGAGTGCGGGCACGATGCGGTTGATGCCGCCGCGAAGGCCGGCGACGGCCGATCCCGGGGGAGCGGCGGCGCGCAGCTGCGCGACGGCTGCCCCGAGCGAACCGGCGCTCGACGACCGCGGCGGCGAGCCCGGGATGCGCGCGGGCGACCGGGAGGTCGTCGGGATGCTGCGAGTGCACGCCGTGCACCACCGGTGCGACCAGGCGGTCGAGCATGTCGTCGCCGAAGCGCTCGCGGACGAGGGCGCCGAGCGTCGGCGGCACTGCGTGCCACCGGGACGGGCGTCGAGTTCGACCGCACGCTCGGGCGGCGGCACGGCCGACGACCCGCACGACATCCGGAGCCAGCGGATCGGCCGGGATGCCGAGGAGCGCCGTCGCGGGCAGCGGCACCGCCTCGCCGGTCACGGGCTGCAGCCACGCCGGTCCGGGCGCGGGAGCGACGATGTCGTCGGCGAGCCCGAGCTCGGCGAGCAGGGCTGCGACGACCCCGCCGCGGACGGCGAAGCTCTCGGCGCCGGCATCCAGGGCGAGCCCGCCCACCTCGTGCCGCGCGACGGTTCCGCCGAGGCGATCGGATGCCTCGAACAGCGTCACCGCCGCGCCCGACGCCGCGAGCCGGCGCGCGACCACGAGCCCTGCGACGCCGCCCCCGACGACGGCGAAGCGACCGCTCGCGTCGGACTCAGCCATGCGCGTGGACGAACTCCACGATGCGCGTGAGCACGGTCGGGTCGGTGTCGGGCGGAACGCCGTGGCCGAGGTTCAGCACGTGCGCGCGTGCGGCGCGGCCGCGTTCGAGCACGTCGACGATGTGGGCTTCGAGGACCGGCCACGGGGCGCGGAGCAGCGCGGGGTCGATGTTGCCCTGCACCGAGACGTCCGGGCCGAGGCGACGCACGGCCTCGTCGAGGGGGAGGCGCCAGTCGACGCCGACCGTGTCGACGCCGACGTCGCGCATCGCGGCGAGCAGCTCGCCCGTGCCGACGCCGAAGTGCACGAGCGGCACGCCGAGCTCACGCACCGGCTCGAGTGCCCGCGCCGAGAACGGCGCGACGTGCCGGGTGTAGTCGGCGAGGCTCAGCGAACCCGCCCACGAGTCGAAGAGCTGCCCGGCGGACGCTCCGGCCTCGATCTGGGCGGCGAGGAACGCGCCGGTGATCTCGGCGCACCACGTCAGCAGCGCCGACCACGTCTCGGGGTCGGAGTGCATGAGGGCGCGAGTGCGCAGCTGCTCCTTCGACGGGCCGCCCTCCACCAGGTACGACGCGAGGGTGTACGGCGCGCCGGCGAAGCCGATGAGCGGCGTGGTGCCGAGTTCGGCGACCGTGAGCGCGACCGCTTCGCGGATGGGCGCGAGCGCTTCGGGGTCGAGCGGCGGCAGGGCCGCGACATCCGCCGCCGTCCTCACCGGGTTCTCGAGCACCGGCCCGCGGCCCGCGACGATGCGCACGTCGACGCCCGACAGGCGCACCGGGATCACGATGTCGCTGAAGAAGATGCCCGCGTCGACGCCGTGACGGCGCACGGGTTGCAGCGTGATCTCGCTGGCGAGCTCGGGATTCAGGCAGGCGTCGAGCATGTCGGTGCCCACGCGCAGCTCGCGGTACTCGGGCAGAGATCGTCCCGCCTGGCGCATGAACCACACCGGGGTGCGGGTCGGCCGATCGCCGCGGTACGCGCGTATCAGCGCGGGCGGATCGTTTCTCTGAAGAACGGAAGGGTGAGAGTCATGCAAAGACACACGTTAAGATTAGAGTCGTGCTCCTCTGTCTGACCGCGAACCACCGGAACGCGAGCCTCGACATCCTGGAGCGTCTCTCTGTGGGAGCCCCCACGGCGACGCGCGCCCTCGTGGATGACGAGCTCTTCGTGTCCGGCGCCGTCGTGCTCGCGACGTGCAATCGGTTCGAGGCATATCTCGACATCGACGAGCCGCTCACCGGCGGCGAGGCGGTCGCGGTCGAGTCGGTCGTCGAGGCGATGGCCGCGGCATCCGATGTTCCCGTCGACCTGCTGCGTGCGTCCGTCGCGGTGCATCAGGGGGCGGATGCCGCAGCCCACCTGTTCGCCGTCACCAGCGGGCTCGAGTCGATGGTCGTCGGCGAAGACGAGATCTCCGGCCAGGTGCGTCGCGCCCTCGACGCGGCCCGTGCCGACGGCATGACCAGCAGCGAGCTGGAGCGGCTGTTCCAGAAGGCGACGCACACCAGTCGTGGCGTGCGCAACCGCACCCAGCTGCGCGGCGCGCATCGTTCGCTCGTGCGCCTCGCTCTCGAACTCGCCTCCAGCCGCGTCGCCGACTGGGCGGCCGCCCGCGTCGTGCTCGTGGGCACCGGACGCTACGCCGCCCGCACCGTCGACGCCCTGCGCGCGCGCGGCGCCGGCGACGTGCACGTGTTCTCTCCGTCGGGTCGGGCCGAAGGGTTCGCCGCTCAGCACGGACTCATCCCGGTGTCGGACTTCGCTGCCGCAGCGGCCGAGGCGGATGTCGTCATCACCTGCACCGCCGACGCGGTCGTGCACGCCGATGCCTTCGTTCCGGGGCGCCGCGTGCTCGTGATCGACCTCGGACTGCCCCGCAACGTCGATCCGGCCGTCGGCGCGGTGGCCGGTGTCGAGCTGCTCGACCTCGAGACGATCCGGCTGCACGCTCCGCTCCAGGAGTTCAACGCGCACGCCGACGCACGCGCCATCGTGGGGGACGCGGCGACCGAGTTCCACGCCGACCGCCTCGCCGGTCCGGCGATCACGGCGCTGCGCACCGACGTGCTGAAGACGCTCGACGACGAGATCGCCCGCGCCCGGTCGCGCGGCGCCGGCGACGAGGTCGAGGCCGCGCTGCGTCACCTCGCCGGGGTGCTGCTGCACCAGCCGTCGGTGCGGATCCGCGAGCTCGCCGTCGAGGGCCGGATCGACGAGGCCCGCGCGGCACTGGAGCTGCTGCACGGTCTGTCGGTCGACGCGCCCGGCGTGGTCGACGCCGACGACGACCTCTGGGAGACCGCGTAGGTCGCTGCGGTCCGGGGCGTTTCGTCTCGCTCGTTCCTCGCTCGGTTGGCGCGCGGGGCGAAGGGATGCGGATGCCTGCGCGGCTCGTCGGTGCGCTCGGGGCGTTGCGTCTCGCTCGTTGCTCGCTCGGTCGGGGACTGCGAGTGGGGTCTGCTGTATCCGTGTGGGTGCGGCCGTAGTTACCTGCGGGTGAACGAGACGGATGCCGCGGCGGCTGTAGCGCGGCATCCTGCCTCGGCCCCTGAATGGGCGCGTTCGGGCGAAGGTTGCTGACGCCCGTGTCGAGGGCGTGACCGTGCTGCCCGCTGCGGTCGCTCGGCCGGTGTGACGGGTGGCAGCGCCTGCGCCATTGTCGACCGTCGGAGTGCTGATCGGGATGACGGCCGCCTGCTCGCGATCACCGCAACCGGGTCCGTCGACGGCGGTGGGCACTGTCGCAGACCCGGGGTGGTGCGGCGGGCGCGTAGTGCTCGATGCGAGCGGAGCCGGCGGCAGGCGCGATTCGCAGAAGAGCATTCACAGTCGAAGATATGTTCTAAACTCGAGATCATGAGTCACCCCGCTCTGCCTCCCCGATCCCGAGGGGTTCGGGTGCGCTGACGGCGGTGGTGACGAGTTCGTCCCGCCCGTGCCGGACGCCGTCGACTTGGTGCTCGAGACCGCCACGATGCTCGCGGTGTTCGCTGCTGAGCGACTGCGCAGAATCGAGGCGATGCGGCGTGAGGAGCTCGCGGCGATCGTCGGCAGAGGGTCGGGCGCGGTAGAGATGGCAGAGCGGTCGATCCGGCTGGAACTCTCCGCCGGGATGCGCATCACCGAGTACGCGGCCGGGCGGCTGCTTCTGCAGGCCGACGCTCTGGTCAACCGCTATCCGAACGCCCTGGATGCGCTGTCGGGGGCGCGCATCACCGAGAAGCACGCCGAGATCTTCGTCGACCTCGTGGATCAGGTCATGCCCGAGCTGCGGGCCGACATCGTCGACCGGGCCGTTGCGCTCGCCGAGGCGGAGCCGGTCGGAACATTCCGGCGGGGCCTTCGCGACCTCATCGCGCGGGTCGAGAGCAGAGACGCTCGAGGAGCGTCACGCAGCGGCGGTCGAGGGTCGGCGCGTCGGTGGTCGAGTCCGGTGCAGACGGCATGGGCATCCTGCTGCTGCACGGTCCTCAGGTCGAGCTGCACGCCATCTACGGTCGGGTGACGGCGATGGCCAAGGCGATCAAGGCATCGCCCGGCGAGACGCGGACGCTGGATCAGATCCGCGCCGACGTCGTCGCCGACCTCCTCATCGACGGCACGACGGAGCACCTTCCGGCCGCAGCGTCGGGCATCCGGGCCTCGGTCGTCGTGACCGTGCCGGTGCTGTCGCTGCTCGACGACGAGGCTGCCGTGGCCGGTGACCCGCCGGTGGTCGAAGGGATCGGGCCGATCCCGCTGTCGCGCGCGAGGGAACTCTGCGGCGGCGACGCGAAGTGGATGCGGGTGCTCACCCATCCCGAGACGGCCATGGTGCTGTCCGTCGGTCGCGATCGCTACTCGCCTCCGGCCGCGTTGCAGAAGCTGGTGAAATGGCGAGCGGATCGGTGCATGGGTCCGGGTTGCGGGGTGCCGGCCTCCCGATGCGAGGTCGATCATCAGATCAGATGGGCCGACCAGGGCGAGACCGCGCTCGAGAACAACGCGCCGTTGTGCAAAGGTCACCACCTCGTGAAGGACAACACCGACTGGGTCGTCACGCAGATTTCCGGGATCGGGTGGTGCTCTCGAGTGGATCTCGCCCACCGGCCGGCGGTACGTGGTGCAGCCCGAACGCAAGGTCCCGGTCTTCCATAGCGCCCGCAGCGACGAGATGAGCAGCGCACCGTTCTGACCGGGACGGGACGCCGCGGCGCCACGGTCGATGGGACACCGTCGCCTCGCAGGCTCGCAGGCTCGCGGGTGCTCGCAGGCTCGCGGGCTGGCGGGCTGGCGGGCTGGCGGGCTGGCGGGCTGGCGGGCTGGCGGGCTGGCGGGCTGCGCGGGCTGGCGGGCTCGCAGGCGTGCGCCTGCCTCGCCGCGCGCACGGGCCACGCCCGCTCGGCACGGTCGCATCCGGGCGGCGCCGGCTTCGACGCCAGGCACAGCTGCTTCGGCATGCGGCGGCGCTCGCTCCGTACGCACGCTCCGGCGCACGGGGTCTCGCGACGCCACATCGGGCGACCTGTCGCGCGTCTCGGTCTTCTGGTTGACTCTCACACTGTGTCAGGGTCGAACGTGGACTCCACCATGTACACCATCGGAGACTTCGCCGCGATCGGGCGGGTGAGCGTGCGGATGCTGCGTCACTACGACGCGATCGGCATCCTGCCGCCGGCGCACGTCGACGATCGCACCGGCTACCGCCACTACGCCGACGCGCAGCTGGCCGACCTGCTGCGACTCGTCGAACTGCGCGAGCTCGGCTGCGGTCTCGATGTGATCGGCAGTGTCCTGTCTGCACGCGATCGGTCCGCGGCGATGCGCGAGGCGCTGTTGCAGCGCCGCGCGCAGCTCGAGGCCTCGATCGCCGCCGATCAGGATCGGCTCGGACACATCGCCGAACGTCTCCGCGCCTTGGAAGGAAACGCCATGTCCGCTGTCGAATACCGTCCGATCGACCCCGTCACCGTCTATGCCGTCGAAGGGCGCGCACCCGGGATGGGGCCCGAGAACGTCTCACCCGTGATCGATCCCCTGCTGGAACGCCTCGATGGTGCACTCGGCGCCGCAGGCCGCACACTGCATGAGCCCGGCGTGTTCTGGTACGAGACCGTGCCCGACTCCGAGGAGCTCGCGGTGCACGTGAGCTACACGGCCGACCCCGAGCCCGTCCAGGGCGACGGGTACGACGTGGTCGAATTGCCTCGCATCCCGACGGCCGGCGTCCTCGTGCACCGCGGAGACATGCCGAGCATCGGCAGGTCGTGGATGACGCTGATGAACCAGGTCGTCGACGACGGCTACCGCATCGTCGGCCCCACCCGCGAGGTCTACGTGGAGGCAGGCCCCGAGCTTCCTCAGTCGGAGTGGGTCACCGAGCTCATCGTTCCCGTCGAGAAGGCCTGAGGCTCCGCCGGGCGAGGCAGACCGGTCGCCGGACCGGTGAGTGCGCGCAACGCGTAGAGGATCGTGGCGAGATCCACGGCCTCCTGGATCAACGCGCCCGCGACGGCCGGGATGACCCCGGTCGTCGCGATGAGCATCAGCCCGATGCTCAGCGCGATGCCGATCCAGATGGCCGTGTAGGCGACGCGCAGCGTGTGACGCCCGATCGACACCGCATCGGCGACACCGAGCAGCGAGTCCTTCAGCACCACGGCATCGGCTGCCTCGCCGGCCGCGGTGGAGCCCTTGGCGCCCATGGCGACACCGACGTCCGCGGCCGCGAGCACCGGCGCATCGTTGACGCCGTCGCCGACCATCAGCACCGGTCGCGGACGGATCTGCCCCGCGAGATGCACCTTCTCGGGCGGCAGCAGCTCGGCGTACACATCGGTGATCCCGACCGCGCGGGCGACGGCATCCGCGGTCCCTCGCGTATCTCCGGTGAGCATCGCGATGCGCTCGACGCCGCGCTCGCGCAGCCATGCGACGACCGCGCGAGACTCTGGCCGCGGATCGTCGGCCAGCACCAGCACGCCCGCGAACCGTCCATCGATCGCGACGTAGGCCGCCGCCTCGCCGGACTCGATGCTCCGCCGCACGGTGTCGGGCGCCAGCGACGCGACGTACGCGGGCTTGCCGACGACCACGGTGCGTCCGTCGATCACGGCCGTCACGCCGTTGGTCGCGACTTCCTGCGCCTGTGAGGCGGTGCGCAACGGGATGCCGCGCCCCGACGCCGCACGACGGATGCCGTCGGCGAGCACATGGCTGGAGTACTGCTCCGCCGACGCGGCGAGCGCGAGGAGCTCATCGGGATCGATGCCCTCGGCCGGCTCGATCGCCACGAGGTTGGGACGCCCTTCGGTGAGCGTGCCGGTCTTGTCGAACGTCGCCGAACGGATGCGCGCCAGCTGCTCGATCACCGCACCGCCCTTGACGATGACGCCCGCCTTCGCCGCACGCGACAGACCCCCGAGGAACGCCACCGGCGCGGCGATCAGCAGCGGACACGGCGTCGCAAGCACGAGCACCTCCGCGAAGCGGGTGGGATCGCCCGAGATGCCCCATGCGGCACCGGCGATCACGAGCGAGACCGCGGTGAACGGGATCGCGAACCGATCCGCCAGGCGCACCGTCGGCGCGCGCTCCTCCTGCGCCTGCTTCACGAGTTCGACGATCTGCTGATACTGGCTGTCGGCGCTGCGCCGCACCGCACGGATACGCACCGCGCGGGATCCGTTGACCGATCCCGAGAGCACCTCGTCACCCGCCCGACGGTCCACCGGCAGGCTCTCGCCGGTGAGCGACGACTCGTCGAAGGACGCAGCCGCGCTCAGCAGCTCGGCGTCCACCGGCACGATCTCGGCGGGTCGCACCAGCAGCACATCGCCGACACGGACGTCGTCGGCATCCGTGTCCTGCACCTCGTCGCTGTCCGACCGGGGATGCACGAGCACGTGCGCGATCCGCGGCGACCGGTCCAGCAGCGCGGTGAGCTCCCGCTTCGCGCGGCGACTCGCGTAGTCCTCGAGCGCCTCGCCGCCCGACAGCATCAGCACGATCACGAGCGACGCGACATACTCGCCGACGGCGAGCGTCGCCACCATCGCGACGACCGCGAGGATGTCGAGGCCGATGTGCCCGCGCAGCACATCCCGGATCATGCCCACGAGCGTCCAGGCGATGACCCCGCCGACGTAGACGACGGCGACCCAGGCCGCCGTGGACGTGGCGCCCGCACCCTCCAGGATCAGCACCGCGACCAGCACGATCACCGTGAGCCACACCACGGGGTAGCGCAGGAGCCAGCGGAGGAACCTCATGGCTCTCACTGTCGCATCGAACGCGTCGGCCGGCGAGGTGGTGGAGGAGGAATGCGCCGAGGAAGCCTGGTTCGCCGACGGTCGCGTCGAACGCGTCAGCCGGCGAGTTCGTGAGGAGGAGCGCCGAGGAAGCCAGTCTCGCGTCGCGTCGAACGCGTCAGCCGGCGAGTTCGTGGAGCAGGAATGCGCCGAGGAAGCCGATCGTCGCCCACAGCCCCGTGAGCGCGTGCTGCTCGTCGAACGCCTCGGGGATCATCGTGTTGCACACCATCGCGAGCAGGCCCCCGGCCGCGATGGTCGTGATGAGCGCGATGAGGTTCGGCGACGCCGCCTGGAACGCCACGAAGCCGAGCACCGCCGCGATCACCGTCACCAGGGCGATGCCGCTCCACAGCAGTGCGACGAAGCGCCCGGTGGATCCGCCGCGCTTGAGCGCCGCCGTCGAACCGAGCCCCTCCGGGATGTTGCTGATCGCGATCGCCGCGACGATCGGGATGCTGATCGCGCCCTGCAGCACCGACAGGCCCATCACGATGGATTCCGGGATGCCGTCGATCAGCGCACCGACCGCGATCACGACGCCCGCACTGCTCGCGGCCCCCGCGACGGCGCGACGGGCGGCGATGTTCGCGGGCGGGTCGGCGGAACCGGCATCCTGCTCCGTCTGGCTCCGTGTGATCCGTCTGCCTCGTCGCCGTCGACGTCGGCGTCGGCTTGGGCTTGCGCGGCCGGGAGATCAGCTGGTCGGCGACGATGTACAGGACCGCGCCGCCCAGGAACCCCGCCGTCGTCGGAACGAGACCTCCCACGTCGGCGGCCTCCTCGACGAGTTCGAATGCGAGCGTCGAGATGAGCACACCCGCGCCGAGCGCCATGATGCCCGCGACGACCCGCTGCGGGATGTCGACGAACCACGCCACCCCTGCGCCCACGAGCAGCGTTCCGCCGCCGATGAGCCCGCTCAGCGCGGCGAGCCAGACGCCATCCATGGCGCAAACCTAGTGGTCGCCGTCCTCGAGCGCGGGAGGCGCGACGAGACGCGCGCGGCCCCGCGACGGGTGTGCGCTCAGACGGTGGCGGCCTCCCGGGCACGCAGGTCCTTGCGGAGGATCTTGCCCGCGGTCGACTTGGGGATCGCCTCGATGAACTCGACGCGACGCACCTTCTTGTGCGGCGCCACGTGCTCCGCGACGAACGCCATCACCTCGTCCTCGGTGAGCCCCGAGTCGGGTGCGGGCACGATGAAGGCCTTGGGGATCTCCTGCCTGTCGTCGTCGAGCACGCCGATGACCGCGGCATCCATCACCTTCGGGTGACCCAGGAGCAGCGCCTCGAGCTCGGCGGGAGCGATCTGGTAGCCCTTGTACTTGATCAGCTCCTTCACGCGGTCGACGATCGAGAAGTAGCCGCCCTCGTGGTACACGGCGATGTCGCCGGTGTGGAGGAAGCCGTCGGCGTCCAGCGTCTCGGCCGTCGCCTCGGGCTGGTTCAGGTAGCCGAGCATGACGTTCGGCCCCTTCACCCACAGCTCGCCCGGCTTCGTCACGCCGTCGGCGCCGACCTCGGTGATCTCCTCACCGGTCGCGGTGTCGATCAGCTTGTTGAGGGTGTTGGGCAGCATGATGCCGACCGAGCTCACCGGGATGTCGTGGCGATCGTTGGGCATCGCGTGCGAGACGGGGCTCAGCTCGCTCATGCCGTACCCCTGCATCATGCGGGCGTTGATGCGCCGCCCGGCGGTCTCGGCGGTCTCGCCGTCGAGCGGAGCAGCGCCCGAGAAGACCGTGTGCACGCTCGAGATGTCGAACTGGTCGACGACCGGGTGCTTGGCCAGCGCCACCGCGATCGGCGGGGCGATGTAGAGGTAGGTGCACTGGAACTTCTGGATGTTGGTGAGGAACTCGACGAGGTCGAACTTCGGCATCGTCACGAGACTCGCCCGCTGCCGCAGCGCCAGGTTGAGCAGCACCGTCATGCCGTAGATGTGGAAGAACGGCAGCACCGCCAGCACGCGGTCGCTCGCGCTCAGATCGAGCGCCACACGGCACTGCGCGACGTTCGCGACGAGGTTGCGGTGCGAGAGCATCACGCCCTTCGGCACGCCGGTGGTGCCGGACGAGTAGGGCAGCACCGCGACGTGCGTCGCGGGATCGAACGACACCTCCGGCGCGGCCGCTCCCTCGGTCAGGAGCCCCCGGAGGTTCGGGTGCCCGGCCGCACCGTCGAGCACGATGACGCGGTCGTGAGGGATGCCGACGGCCTCGGCGGCGGTCGCGGCCTGGGGGAGCAGCGGGCTGACCGTGATGAGCCAGGTGGCCCCGGCATCCCGCAGCTGCTTCTCGATCTCGCCCGCGGTGTACAGCGAGTTCACGGTCGTGACGGTCGCACCGGCACGGAGGATGCCGTGGAAGACCGTCGCGAACGCCGGGACGTTCGGGCAGAGCATCCCCAGCACGGTGCCGACGCCCACGCCGCGCGCGGCCAGCGCACCCGCGAACAGGTCGACCTGCGCGCGCAGCGCGCCGTACGTGGTCTCGGCGCCGGTGGCCGGATCGATGAGCGCGACGCGTGCCAGATCCTCGTCCGTCAGGCTCGCGAAGAGGTAGTCGTAGATGCTGAGCTCGGGGATCTCGACATCGGGGCGGGGGCTGGTGAACACCGGATCTCCTTCGATCGGGGCTGCGGGAATCGCCGTCCGGCGCGCCCTGGGCCCGCCGTGCGACCATCATGCCACTCCGACCGCGGATTCTGGCACGCGATTCCGCGAACCGTGGAACGCAGTGTCACCGGTGTCAGCGGTGCGCGGTGGCGGCGTCGGCGGAGGCGCGCGGTACGCGACCCCGGCCGCCGCACACGGCGGCCGGGCGTCGGCGGCTGCTCTCAGCCGGCGAGCGCGTGCTGGCGTCCGCCGGCGGCCAGCCGCTCGGCCGCGAGACCCTCCGCCGCTTCGAGCGGGGTCGTACCCCGCGACTCGGCCTCGTCGAAGATCCGGCGCACGGTGTCGCCGATCTGCCCGACCCGCTCCATGATCTCGGCACGGGTGCCGAGCTGCTTCGCCTCGAGGTCGAGGTAGATCACGCCACCGGCGTTCACCACGAAGTCGGGGGCGTACAGGATGCCGCGACCGGCGAGTCGCGTCGGCGCCGCTGTGGTCGGCGAGCGGGTTGTTGGCGGGCCCGCACACGGCCTTCGCGTCGAGCGCGTCGATCACCTCGTCGGTGAGGAGCCCGCCGATGCCGGCCGGCACGAACACATCCGCGGGAACGAGGTGCTCCTCGCCCGGGCTCACCCAGTCGGCGCCGAGCTCTGCCGCCAGATCGCGCTTGGCCGGGTTCACATCGGTCACGGTGAGACGCGCGCCCTCGGCCGACAGGCGGACGGCCAGGCGGCTGCCCACCTGCCCGAGACCCGAGATCGTGACGCGGCGGCCCGCGACATCGGCGGTGCCGGCGACGCGCTCGAGCGTCGCACGCAGGGACTCGTACACGCCGAGGCTCGTGGGGCCGGCGGGCTCGCCCGAACCGCCGACGGTGTCGGGCAGCCCGACCACGTGCTCCGTGCGCTCGCTGACGACGAGCATGTCGTCGGTCGTCGAGCCGACGTCCTCGGCGGTGCGGTAGAGGCCGTGCAGCGACTCGACCGCGTCGCCCAGGTCGAGGAACGCGGCGCGGCGCCGGTCGGCGTCGAGGGTGGTGCCGGGCGGCAGGGCGATCACGGACTTGCCACCGCCGGCATCGAGGCCCGCGGCGGCGTTCTTGAGCGTCATCGCGGCCGACAGCCGCAGGGCGTCGCCGAGCGCGTCGCTCCAGTGCGGATACGTCCACAGGCGGGCGCCGCCGAGAGCCGAGCCCAGAACGGACGAATGGAGGGCGACGGCGATGAAGAGGCCGCTGCGCCGTCCGGTGATCACCTCGACCCGCTCGTGTGCGAAATCGGGCAGGGGCAGGGAAGGCACAGTGTGCATCATCGCGGTACTTTCTTCGGCGGGCCTCGTGGGCGTTGCGCGGCGGACGACGCGGCGTTGCGGCATCCACTCCCCATTGCACACCGGATCGCCGGATTGTTCAAGCCTGCCGTCGGCGAGTGCGCAGATTGCGTCCTATGCGAGCCAGCGGCTTGCGCATGCGTCATCAGAGTGCGCGCCCTCGATAGCATCGACGAATGCCCGACGCCTACACCCACGGTCATCACGAGAGCGTCCTGCGGTCGCACCGCTGGCGCACGGCCGAGAACTCCGCCGCCTACCTGCTGCCGCACCTGCGACCCGGCGTCTCGGTGCTCGACGTGGGAAGCGGGCCGGGCACGATCACCGCGGATCTCGCGCACGCGCGTCGCGCCCGGTCGTGTGGTGGGGACGGATGCCTCCGCCGACGTCGTCGCGCAGGCCGCCGCCGATCACATCGCGCCGGGCCTGTCGTTCGAGGTGGGCGACGCCTACGCCCTGCCGTACGCCGACGGAGAGTTCGACGTCGTGCACGCGCACCAGGTGCTGCAGCACGTGGACCGGCCCGTCGACATGCTGCGCGAGCTCGGTCGCGTGGCGGGCGCCGACGGCCTCGTCGCCGCACGCGACGTCGACTACGAGGGCGTGATCTGGTACCCGCTCATCCCGGCGCTCGACGAGTGGCTCGCCCTGTACCTCACGACCCACCGGAGCGTGGCCGGCGAGCCCGCCGCCGGGCGGCGCTTGAAGGCGTGGGCGCACGAGGCCGGGCTCACCGGCATCCGTGCCACCGCGTCGCTGTGGCTGTTCGAGGACGAGTCCGACCGCGCCTGGTGGGGCGGGATGTGGGCCGACCGCGTGCTGCAGTCGGCGTTCGCCGATTCGGCGCGCGCGACGGGCGCCGACGACGCGCAGCTGCAGCGCATCTCGGACGGCTGGCGGGAGTGGGCCGCGGCCGAAGACGGCTGGCTGCTCATGCCGCACGGCGAGATCCTGGCCCACGGGCCGCGTCGTGAGGCTGATCCGATGACGACGCCCGCCTCGCTTCCCGCCCGCAGCCGTCTCGTCCACGACGCCATCCGTGCCGTCGGCATCACCGGCGACATCGTCGTGCTCCCGGATGCCGCGTCCACCGCACCGCTCGCGGCTGCGGCCCTCGGGGTGGAGGTCGGCGCGATCGCCAACAGCCTGGTCTTCTTCTGCGACGGCGAGCCGCTCCTCGTCATGACGAGCGGCGCCCACCGCGTCGACACCGCAGCGCTCGCCGCGCGTCTCGGCCTCGGCAAGATCCAGCGTGCGACGCCGGAGCAGGTGCGCGAGGCCACCGGCCAGGCGATCGGCGGCGTCGCCCCCACGGGGCATCCGTCGCCGCTGCGCACCATCGTCGACGAGGACCTCGCCGGCTATCCCGAGATCTGGGCGGCCGGCGGCACGCCGCACACCGTCTTCCCGATGACCTACGACGAACTCGTGCGGCTCACGCAGGGAACCGTCGCGAAGGTCGACTGAGCCCGCAGGTGCGTCGGCCGCGCGCGATCACGGGGTGCGAGCTCACCGCGTCCGTGGCGCTTTCCGCCCTCGACGTCGGGCGATCCACCGCGCGAGGCAGCCACAGCAGCGCGATCACGCCGCCCAGCAGGTACAGGCATCCCTGCACCTCGAGCAGCGGGAGCAGTCCGATCGCGCCGTCGGAGAGAGCGCCCAGGAGGATGCCGAGCGCCTGCCCGACGGCGCTGACCAGCCCGACCGCGGCGAACACGGCGCCGCGCTGCCGCGGCTCCGACTGCTCCTGCAGCACGCTCATCAGGCCCGCGATCATGATCACGCCCGGCGCGCCGACAGCCGCGAACAGCAGGACGTACGGCCAGACGTCCGTGGTGACCGCCGGAAGGTTCCAGGTGGCCAGCGAGAGAGCACCGAACGCGAACAGGCTCATTGCGGTGAGCGCCCGCGGCGACGATCCCCGTGCGACGAACCCGAGGACGACCCCGGCGCCGACAGCGCCCACGGCCTGGATGCCGCGCAGCAGGCCGACATCGGCATCCGACCCTCGCAGCGGGCCGAGCGCGAACAGCACGAAGAGCACGAGGAACATGCCCTGGGCGACGCTCGAGACGAGGATGACCGCGAACGCGCCGCGCAGTCGCGGGATGCGCAGCGCCTCGAGCAGACCGACCGGGCGCTCGGCCGGGGTTGCGGCGCGGTCGGCGTAGGCGGCCGAACCGCCGGTGTCCTGCGCCGTCGTGTTGACTGCGGGGAGCGTGGCGATGAGCACGGCCGAGATGACGTACGTGATGGCATCGGCCGCAACGATGAGGCCGAGATCGCCCACCGCGAGCAGGATGCCGCCGAGCGGACCGCCGATGAGCCGGCCGAGGTTCTGATTCAGGCCGATCAGTGCATTGGCAGAGACCAGGCGCTCGGTGTCGACCAGGTCGGGCAGCAGCGTGTTCTTCGCCGGCTCGAAGAGCGTGCTGAGCGAGGCGTGCACGAAGATGACGGCGTACGCCAGCGGAAGGTCGGAGACGTCGTTCACCCAGAGGAGGGGGAGGAGGGCGAGGGCCTGGCCGATGTTCACCGCGACCATGATCCAGCGGCGGTCGAACCGACCGATGAGCCGAGCGGCGAGCGGCGCGAGCACCACCGCGGGCACGAGCTCCAACAGGAACGCGATGGATGTGCCGAGCGCCGAACCGGTGAGCTGGAACACGACGAGCGGAAGTGCGATGAACAGCAGCCAGTCGCCCGTGTCGGAGATGAGCCCGGCCGTCCAAAGCCGGCGGAACGCGGGAATCGCGAAGGCAGTACGCGAGGTCATTTCGCCGCCTCGCCGAACGTCGGGCGCGGGAACGCCAGCAGCGACAGGTTGGCGATCGCGGCGTCGTCGGGAGCGTCCGCGCGGGTCGCGGCGATGTAGGGACGGACGATGGCGTCGATGCGCTCGACGGGAGAACGCAGCTCGTCCGGGCTGACCTGCAGCCCGTACTGGGCATGGGCGTCGACATCACGCCACGCGCCCTCGATGCGGTCGCGGCGCCGCACGTGCTCGCGCGCCAGCTGATAGTCGAGCTGGATGGATGCCTCGAGCATGGCGCTCGCGCTGGCGACGACCGACGGGTCGTCGGAGTCGAGGTTCAGGCTCAGGCCGGTGATCGTCGCGCGCCAAGGGCGCTCGCGGCCGTCATCGGACTCGACCGACTCGACGAGGCCGTGCTTGGCGAGCACCCGGAGGTGATAGCTGCAGTTCGACGGGTTGTCGTCGACGGCTCGCGCGCACTCCGAGGCGGTCGCCGCACCATGCGACATCAGGAAGCTCAGCAGGTCGAGCCGCACCGGGTGGGCGAGGGCGTCGAGCGCCGCCGGGTCGGTGATCGTGCGTCTGAGCTCGGGTTCGGCCATGATCGTCCAATCTGAAAGGTCGTTTCAGATTATGCGCCGGGTTGGCGAGATCTGCAAGAGCCTTTCAGAGTTTCAGTTCGGCCGGACGGGCGCCGCGGATCCTCCGGCCGAGCTCCGTCGCCCGGGGTGCGACGAGCGCGGCGAATGCCGCCGGGTCGTCGCTCGCCCTCGGCGGGATAGGTGAGCGCGATCGCCGCGATGGCCAGCCCACGTGGTCGCGCACCACGACGCCGATCGAGCGCGTGCCGAGCGTGACCTCGCCGTCCTCGACCGCATAGCCGCGCTCGCGCACCTCCCGCAGCACGTCGCGCAGCTCGCCGGGCCGGCGGGGACCTCGGCCGGTGCGGTCGGCGAAGGCCGCGGCATCCGGGAACAGCGCCCGCACCTGCTCGCGCGGCAGCGCCGCGAGCATCGCCCGACCGGTCGCGGTGAGGTGCGCGGGCAGGCGCACCCCGACGTCCGTCACGAGCGCGGGGCGGCGCGGCGCCCGCTCCTCGACGATGTACAGCACGTCGCGGCCGTGCATCACGGCGAGGTGCGCGCTCTCGCCTGCCCGATCGACGAGGTCGGCGAGCACGGGACGCCCGAGACGCGCCAGCGGCTCCTGGCGCGAGTACCCGCCGGCCAGCTCGAACGCGCCGATGCCGAGGCCCCATCGCCGCTCCTCGGGCAGGTGCACGACGAACTGATGCTCCTGCAGGGTCGCGAGCAGGTGGTAGACGCGTGGAGCGGGGGATGTCGAGCGCCGTTGCGATCGAGCGCGCCGGGGACTGGACCGCGCTGACGTGCCAGGAACGACAGGATCCGCAGCGTCTGGTCGGCGGCGGGCACCTGCGGGCGCGCGTCGGAGCCGCGATCGGGGAGAGGCGCTGCGGTGTCTGGCATGACAGACACAGGATGCCACGACGCCGCTGTCGCGCGACAGTGCCGCGGTGTGGAATCGGAGCATGACCATGAGTCTCGAAGGCCCTGGCGCGCCCCCTCCCGCGAGCGACACCCCCGCGGACAGCGCGCGCCGTCACCGTCGGTGCGGCGCCGCTGAGCCCCGCCGACCTCGTCGCCGTCGCACGTCTCGGCGCCCACGTCGTCGTCGCCCGCGAAGCCCTCGCCCGCGTCGCCGCCGCGAGCGCGCTCGTCGAGGGACTCGCCGACGACCCCGAGCCGCACTACGGCATCTCGACAGGCTTCGGCGCCCTCGCCACGACCTTCATCGCACCCGAGCGACGGATGCAGCTGCAGGCGAGCCTCATCCGCTCGCACGCCGCCGGCACCGGCCCCGAGGTCGAGCGGGAGGTCGTGCGCGCCCTCATGCTGCTGCGGCTGCAGACCCTCGCCACCGGCCACACCGGGGTGCGTCCGCTCGTCGTCGAGACGTACGCGGCCATGCTCAACGCCGGCATCACCCCGATCGTGCGCGAATACGGCTCGCTCGGCTGCTCGGGCGACCTCGCCCCGCTGTCGCACGTCGCGCTCGCCGCAATGGGGGAGGGGCGGGTCCGCAACGCCGACGGCGAAGAGGTCGACGCCGCCGACGCGCTGGCCGCGGCATCCTTGGCCCCGCTCGTCCTGCGCGAGAAGGAGGGGCTCGCGCTCATCAACGGCACCGACGGCATGCTCGGGATGCTGCTCCTCGCCCTTCACGACATCTCGCTGCTGCTCGACACGGCGGACGTCGCCGCGGCCATGTCGGTCGAGTCGCAGCTCGGCACCGACGCGGTCTTCGCCGCCGACCTGCAGGCACTGCGCCCGCAGGTCGGGCCAGGCGGTGTCGGCCGCGAACCTGCGCGCCGTGCTGGCCGGATCGCCGATCGTCGCGTCGCACCGCGACCCGGCCGTCTGCACGCGGGTGCAGGACGCGTACTCGCTGCGCTGCTCGCCGCAGGTGCACGGTGCCGCGCGCGACACCGCCGACCACGCGCTGCTGATCGCGTCGCGCGAGCTCGCCGCCGCGGTCGACAACCCGGTCATCACCGACGACGGGCGCGTCGAGTCCAACGGCAACTTCCACGGCGCGCCCGTCGCGTACGTGCTCGACTTCCTCGCGATCGCCGTGGCCGACGTCGCCTCGATCTCGGAGCGGCGCACCGACCGCGCCCTCGACCCGGCTCGCAGCAACGGGCTGCCGCCCTTCCTCGCACACGAGGTGGGGGTCGACTCGGGCTTCATGATCGCCCAGTACGCCGCGGCGGGGATCGTCTCGGAGCTGAAGCGACTCGCTGTTCCGGCATCCGTCGACTCCATCCCGTCCTCGGCGATGCAGGAGGACCACGTGTCGATGGGGTGGGCCGCCGCGCGCAAGCTGCGCCGCGCGATCGACGGGCTCTCGCGCGTCATCGCCATCGAGGTGCTGACGGCCTCGCGCGCCCTCGACCTGCGGGCGCCGCTGCAGCCCGGCGCCGCCACCGGCGCCGTGCGCGACCTCGTGCGCACCGTGGCCGCCGGTCCCGGCCCCGACCGCTTCCTGTCGCCCGAGATCGAGGCGATGACCGCGCTCGTCGCCGCGGGCGCGGTCGTGGACGCGGCCTTCGCGCACACCCGGAACTGACAGGCGCCGGCCGAGGGCGGGTTCCGGGTCAGGCGAGCCGGCGGTTCGCGACGCGCAGCCAGGGGAGCGGCGCGTCGGGGCGCGAGGTGGGTCCGGCGTCAGGCGAGCCGGCGGTTCGGCGACGCGCAGCCAGGGGAGTCGAGGCGTCGGGGCCGCGCCGCCGCGCCGCGCGCATCGCCGTCGCAGCGCACGACGACAGCCCACTCCTCGAGCGAGGTGCCCGCGCTCTCGAGGCGCCGCACCAGCCGCCGCACCGCCTTCGGGGTCGGCTCACCGCTCACCGAGACGTGCACCATATGCGTCGCGATGATCTCGGCCACCGCACGCACGAGCGGGGACGGCAGCTGCAGGCGCCGACCCAGCGCGAGCGCGATCTCGGCGCCGCGCTCGGCATGACCGTACGACGTGATGCGGCCGTTTCGCGGCCTCGTGGTGTCGGGCTTGCCGATGTCGTGCCACAGCGCGGCCAGCACCAGGCGCTCGCGGAGGTCGGGGGAGAGCCCCTCCCGCTCGGCATGCCGCGCCGCCAGGTCGGCCGCCCACAGCGAATGCACGAGCACATCGCCCTCGGGATGCCACGCCGGATCCTGCGGCGTGCCGGCGAGCGCCGCGTGCTCGGGGATCTCTGTCGATGAGCCCATCGGCGCGCAGCGCGGCCGACGGCACGGCGCTCTCGCGCAGGACCGTGCGCAGCAGGCGGCCGCGTTCGGCGTCGGTGCGTTCGTCGGGGCGTGCGTCGGCGGCGGTCATCGGGTCATCGGGTGCATCGGATCGTCGGGTCGGGTCACCGGGGCGTGTCGAACGTCCACTCATCGGGATCGATCGCCGAAGCGACGTCCCAGTCGTCGACCTCCCACGTGAACGTGGCGACGGCGCACGTCGGCATGTGGCCGATGGCGTCGTCGGAGAGATGCGCGGCGAGCACGCTCATCCCCGGGTCGTGCGCGACCACCATGACCGCCGGCGCGCGGGTCGGCGACGGCCGCGGCCAGCAGCGTGCGCGCCGGCGCGCCGTACAACTCCGGATCGAGCGAGACCGCGACGCCGAGCTCTGCCGCGAACGCCTCGGCCGTGGTGCGGGCGCGCAGCGCCGTGCTCGAGAGGATCAGGTCGGCGCGGAACCCCGACTCGGCCAGCTGCCGCGCCATGCGCGGCGCGTCGCGCATGCCGCGGTCGTTGAGCGGCCGGTCATGGTCGTCGAGCGCCGGATCGCCCCAGTCCGACTTCGCATGCCGCACCAGCGCGAGCCTGATCATGACGCCGCCTTTCGTGATGCACGTGCCCTCACGTCTCGACGCTACCGGCCCGTCACGCGCCGACGTAGACCCATGCGGCGCGCCCGCTCGCCAGCACGACCGCGACCCGGCGATAGAGCGCCACCTCGTACTCGTCGGACGCGTCGAGCTCGTCCTCCGTGACGGCGAGCGCCCGGCCCACGACCTTGTCGAGCGGGTTGCCGGTCGCCCGCACGATCGGGTGCACCGAGAGTCCCGAGAGGTCGACGACGCGGGGGTCCTCGATCTCGGCGTAGTCGACGGTGTAGCCGGGCAGCGCGTCATCGTCGCTGTCGACGAGGCGCCCGAACGTGTCGAGCTGCACGTCGGGGTGCTGCAGGGTCCCGTAACTGAAGAGGTACTGGAGGGGCTCGTCCACCGACACGGCATCAGGGTAACGCGCGGCATCGCGCCCGATCCCCGGTCTTCACGCAGCTCTTAACACGCGCGCTCCAGCCCGCTCAACGCCCGTTCCACGCCCGCGCGGTGCGCGCCCGCGAGGTCAGCCGAGCAGCGCGTGCGCGATCGAGAAGATCGCGAGGCCGGCGAGCGCCCCGACGATCGTGCCGTTGAGCCGGATGTACTGCAGGTCGCGGCCGACCATGAGCTCGATCTTCTCGGTCGTCTCGGCGGGATCCCACCGCTCCACGGTGTCGGTGATGATCGACGCGATGTCGTGCCGGTACCGGTCGACGAGGAACACGGCGGCGTCGGTGACCCAGGTGTCCACGCGACGCTGCAGGGCGGCATCCGTGGTCAGTCGTCCGCCGATCTCGGCGAGCGCCTCGACACCACGCCGCCGCAGTCCGCTCTCGGGGTCGGCGAGGGAGCGCAGCAGGCCCGCCTTCGCGGTGGTCCAGACCTCGCCGGCCAGCTCGCGGACGCGCGGGACTGTCGAAGACCGCGAGCTTGGCGTCCTCGAAGCGCCCGATCGTCGCGGGGTCGTGCTGCAGATTGTCGGCGAGCCGCGTCAGGTAGCCGTCGATCGCGATGCGAGCCGGATGCTGCGGATCCCGCCGCACCGCCGCGACGAACTTGACTGCCTCGTTGTAGACGGTGTCGTCGACGAACCGGTGCGCGATCGACGGCACCCATGACGGGCAGCCGACGCGAGATGAGCGCCGCTGAACGCGGCCTGGTTGGCCTCCAGCCACGCGGCGATGGTGTCGGCCGCGAGGTCGACCGCACCGTGGTGCCCGCCGTCGTCGATGATGCGGCCGAGCCACTCGCCGAGGGGCGGGCCCCACTCCGGCTCGATGAGGTGCTCGCGGGCGAGCTCCTCGATCAGGTCGCGCACGTCGTCGTCGCTCAGAGCCTGCAGCACGCTGCTCGCCATCACGGATGCCTCGGCCGCGACCCGCTCGGCATGCTCCGGCTGGCTCAGCCATTCGCCGAGCCGGGCGGCGATCGAGGTCTGCTCGAGTTTGGCGCGCACCACGTCGCCGCGCAGGAACTCGGTCTCGACGAACTCGCCCAGCGTCTGGCCGATCTCGTCCTTGCGGCTCGGGATGATCGCCGTGTGCGGGATCGGGATGCCGAGCGGATGCCGGAACAGCGCCGTCACCGCGAACCAGTCCGCGAGCGCGCCGACCATGCCGCCTTCCGCCGCGGCGCGCACGTAGGCGAGGGCGGGGACGTCCTGCTGGAACGCGAACGAGAACGCGAACAGCACCGCCATGAACACCAGCGCGCCGAGGGCGACGCCCTTCATGGTGCGCAGGCCCCGTCGGCGCTCCTGGTCGGCGGGGCTCAGCAGATGGGTCGGGGTCCGCGCCATGGGGTCATCCTCGCACGCGCTCGCCTGGCAGGGGCCTCACGCCTCGAGGCTTGCGGCGAGCTCGTCGCACCAGGTAAGGGCGAGGAGATTCGAGCGGATGCCGTAATCCAGCGTCGCGCGCTGGAAGGCGAACACGTCGGCGAACTCCGCCGGGATCTCTGCCGCGTCGACCCCTTGCGCGACAGCCTGCAGCTCGGCGAGGTCGGACGCCACGCGGGCGCGGATCGCGGCGACGACCTGCCGTCGTTCGCTCCGCTCCTCCAGGAGGCCCACGAAGAACGTGCGTGCCAGAGCGGTGGTCTCGACGTCACCGCCGGTGACGGGCGAGAGCATCCACTCCCGCCAGGCGCGGCGTCCGGCATCCGTCACGGTGTAGGGCTTGCTGCCGCGGGCGTCGGCGGCGGACATCCGCGACCGTTGCGAGTCCCTGCTCGGCGAGCTGTTTCAGCGCGCGCTGGATGCTGCCGAAGCTCGCGCTGTAGAAGAGCGACACGCCCTGCTGGAACTGCCGCTGCACCGCATAGAGCGACAGCGGGCCGTGGAGGATCAGCAGTCCGAGGATGACCTGTTGCATCGCACGCTCCTTCCTGCGGTATATCTAGGAGATATATCTAGGGGGTATATCTGTGAGTGATGTCGAGACCGATCCTGCCACGCGCGTCGTCTCCGAGCCGGACCGCCTCGCTGCCGCGATGGCGCGCGTCGTCGCCAGCGGCCGATCGTGCGCGTGCCCGGCGCGGCCTCCCGGCGGCGCAGGTGCTGGTGCAGGCGCGGGGCTTCGAGTTCACCTCGGGTGATCGATCCCGGCGCTTCCATGCGGCGAGCGTCGGCAAGTCCATGACGGCGACGCGCGCTTTCCAGCTCGCCGAGGCGGGTGCCCTCGACCTCGACGCGCCGATCACCGACCTGCTGCCCGAGGCCGACTGGCGCGGCCTCTTCGTGCGCGACGGACGCGACCACGCTGCCGCGGTCACCACACGGCACCTGCTCACCCACACGAGCGGCGTGGCGGACTACTTCGAGGGGAGGGTGACCGGGGGCCTCCGTTTCGGGCAGCTTCTCGTGCGCGAGCCCGACCGGCTGTGGACGCCCGCCGATCTGCTGGCCTTCAGTCGCGACCACCAGCGACCCGTCGCCGAGCCGGGGCGCCGGTTCTCGTATTCGGACACCGGCTACGTGCTGCTCGGTCGTGTGATCGAGCACGTCGGCGGTGCGACGCTCGGCGCGCAGCTGCACGAGGGGATCTTCGCGCCGGCCGGGATGGCCCACTCGTGCCTGCTGTTCCACACGCTGCCCGGCGGCGCACCGTCCGAAGCGGCGGACCCGGCCGCGCAGCTCGACATCGCTCCTCTCCGGCTCGGCCGCGACGAGTTCAGCCGAGCCCGCAGCCTCAGCTGCGACTGGGGCGGCGGCGGGGTCGTCACGACGCTCGACGACCTCGCACGGTTCTGGGCGGCGTGGGGCGAGGGCGCGCTCGTGGGCGAGCGGTCGCGCCGCCAGATGGCCGACATCCGCAGCAGCTTCCGTCCCGGCATCCGCTACGGCGCAGGGCTCATGCGCCTGCACTACGAGGGATTCTCGCCGTTCCTCCGCGGACTGCCGCGGCCGGTGGGTCACCTCGGGTGTGACGGGCGCACACGCCTTCACGGTGCCCGAGCGCGGCATCCGCATCGTCTTGAACTTCCACTCCACCCGCGAGATGCTGCGAAGCTTCCGCGTGCACGTCCGCCTCATGCAGCTGCTGACGCGGGCGCTGCCCGGCTGAGGGGGATCGCTCAGTCCTGGAGCGGGCCCAGCCACGCCGTCGCGACGGTGGAGTGCGCCGATTCCGGGTCGGACGGGTGGAAGAGCCCCGCGAGCACGTCGCGGTAGAGCCGGCTCAGCTCGTTGCCCGAGAAGTACGAGGAGCCTCCGGCGACCAGCACGGCGTCGTCGACGATGGACTTCGCCGCCGTCACCGCCCGGTGCTTGACGCCGGCGAGCAGCGAGAACCACTGGGCGCCGTGGTCGGCGAGCTCGTCGACGTCGCGCGAGAGCGCCTCGATCTGCGGCGGCAGCGCGTCGTACGCGAGCGCCATGTCGGCGATGCGCCAGCGGATGTCGGGGTCCTGGCTGTACGCCTTGCCGGTCCGCTTCGAGGTGCGCTTCGCCGCCGCGGCCACGGCGAGATCCAGCGCCCGTCGTGCGATGCCCGTGTAGACCGAGGCCAGAAGCAGCTCGAAGACGCTGAAGATGCCGAACACGAGCGGGATCCGGGTTGGGACCCGGCGCGAGCCGGCGCACCACCCGGTCGGCCGGCGCCACCGCATCGCGCAGCTCGGTGGTGCGGGACTGCGTGCCGCGCATGCCGAGGGTGTCCCAGTCGTCCCGCACCACCACGCGGCCGACCTGCACCTCCGACCGCGGCACGAACGCGTAGACCATCCGCGGCGCGTCCTCGGACGACGTGTCGAGGCCGTGCAGGCCCAGCTGCGTCCACACCGGCGCGAGCGACGTGAAGATCTTGGTCCCGGTGAAGGAGTAGCCGCCGTCGGGCAGCGGCGCGGCATCCGTTCCGCTGCCGAACAGCACGAGGTCGTTGCCGGCCTCGCTGATGCCGAACGCGAACACCTCGCCGGCCGCCGCGCCCTCCTGCACGAACCGCAGCGCGTCGATGCCGCGATCGGCCAGCACCTTGGCGACGCCGGTCCACACCAGGTGCATGTTGATCGCGAGCGCCGTCGCCGGCGCCGCACCCGCCAGGCGCTGCTGGAGGACGGATGCCTCGGCGAGGCCCAGCCCCGCACCGCCGAGCTCGCGGGGCACGAGGATCGCCAGGTATCCGGCATCCTTCAGGTCCGCCAGATCGTCGTCGGGGAACGTGTTCTCGCGGTCGTGCACGGCCGCCCGGGCGCGGAAGCGCTCGAGGAGTTCGTCCGGGAGGAGGTCGGCGGCATCGTTGGGGGTCACCCCGCCATTCTTGCGCCATGATGTGCCCATGGCGACGCTCTCCCAGATGATGCAGGCGCTCATCCCCGTGACGCAGCGGCAGACGGCGGCGGACGTCACCGAAGCGCTCGACCTCGGGTCAGGGGACCGGGCCGGCAAGCGCAGCGGGTTCCTCATCATGCTGACGCTCGCCGGGATCATCGCGATCGCGGGCGTGCTCACCGACTCGACCGCGACGGTCATCGGCGCGATGATCATCGCGCCGCTCGGCACCCCGATCCTCGGCATCGGCCTCGGCATCGTGCGGGGCCACCTCAGCCTCGTGGTGCGGTCGATCCTCTGGGTGCTCCTCGGGGTCGCCATCGTGATCGTGCTGGGACTCGCGTTCTCGGGTTTCGTCGCGACGCCCGAGAGCCTGGAGACGAACTCCCAGGTGGTGGGCCGCACCTCGCCGAGCTTCATGGACCTGGTGGCGGCGCTCGCCACCGGGTTCGCGGGCGGCTTCGCCATGTGCCGCAAGGACCTGAGCGCCATCCTCCCCGGCGTCGCGATCGCGATCTCGCTCGTTCCGCCGCTCGGCGTGGTCGGCGTATGCGCGGGACAGGGTCTCTGGACGGACGCCTTGGGCGCGCTGTGGCTGTTCCTCTCCAACGTGGTCGCCCTCGTCATCGCGGGGAGCATCGTCTTCACCCTCGCCGGGTACGCCCGCGATCCGGGGTCATCGCCGGTGGCCAATCGCCGCCGCGCCTACACCATCGTCACAGTGCTGGCGGTCGTCATCACGATCCCGCTCATCGTCAACTCGGTCGTCTCGGTCGCGCTGGCGCGGTGGTCGGTCGGCATCCAAGACGCCGCCACGCAGTGGCTCGCCGACGAGGAGGGCGCCCGCGTCTACAGCGTCGACTGGTCGGGCGCGACGGCGACGATCGAGGTCACGACCGGCGACGGCGAGACCCCGCCCGTCGACGACCTGCAGAAGGCGATCGCGGAGATCGTCCCCGCGTTCGTCGGCGTGGTCGTCGATGTGGGGCAGGGCGTCGAGATCCCCGTGCAGTAGCCCGCTGTGTCCGTCTGGTCGGGCCGGGCGTGGGTCTGCCGAAGCGTCGTGTGACGGGCCCGGCTCAGGCCAGCGCGGCGCGCAGCGCCGCCAGCGTCTCCTCGGGACGGTCGCGGTGCGGCGAGTGGCCCGCGTCCGGCACCACCGAGACGGTGAACAGCGGGTTCGCGGCGACGGCCGATTCGGCGGGCTTGCCGCGGAAGATCGAGTACACGCGCGGGTCGGACGCGATGACGTGGGTGGGCACGCTCACGCGGAGCGCGGCATCCGTCACATCCCAGTGCGGGTTCTGCGCGCTGGTCTGCTCGACGGCCCACCGGCTCGCCTGCTGCGCCGACAGCGCCTTCAGCTCGATGTCCTGCGGGTGCCAGTGCGGGTGCTCGGCACGCACCGCCTCTTCGGTCGGATCGTCGAACGATCGGGTCTGGCTGTTGCGGACGATGTCGCGATCGCGGGCGGTGAGCGAGATCGCCGGGTCGATCAGGACGAGCCGGTGCGTCCACGACGCATCCTCCGCGGCGGCGAGGACGGATGCCGCACCCCCGAGCGAATGCCCGATCACCAGGTCCCACGACCGGCCGTCGCCGGCCCGGGCCGCCGCGACGTCGGCGCCGTAGGCGGCCAGCGTGTAGTCGAGCGCACGCGGGGCGGTGCCGTGTCCGCGGAGGTCCACGGCATCCGCTCGCCATCCGGCGTCCGCGAGGGCGACGCCGTAGCGCCACATCAGCGCGCCGTTCGAGCCGAGGCCGTGAATGAGCAGTGCGCGGCGCTCGGCGGAGGGCGAGCCCCACGACAGACGGGGGAGGGCGACGGGACTGGGCATAGTGTCAGCCTAGAAGCGCGGCCCCGGCCGTCTCGGCGCACGGCAGGATGGGAACGGGGGTTGGCATGATCTCGACGGAACTGGCGGTGGCGCTGCGCGACGCGGGCCTGGTGTGGCATCCGCACTCCGGCGACCGGTTCCAGCTCGACGAACCCGAGTTCGAGGCCGACGTCTTCACGGTCAGCGAGATGACCATCGAGCCGCGCGAGTACCCGACCGGGCGCATCCTCGCCTTCAACGGCACCACCGAATGGGCGCTGGATTCGGTCGCACTGGAGGACGCGCTGTGGCTGCCGCACGAGCACCAGCTGCGCGAGCTGCTGCGCGGCGCCTTCCGCGGGCTCCGGCGCCTGCCCGACACGCACGAGGTGGAGATCGTCGTGGGCGGCGAGCGACGGGTGTTCGAGCACCCCGAACCCGCCGACGCCTACGGCCTCGCGCTGCTGGAGCTGCTGCGGCGCCTGGAGTGACCCCGCGCGTGACGTCGGCGTGAGCCCGGAGGGCTCAGCGGATGGTCGGCACCGGCTCGGTGTCGGGGATCGGGCTCGCGCCGCGGACCCGGAGATCGGGCAGACCGCGTGCGAACACGATCGCGACGAGCAGCCCGAGCGCGCAGAACGCCGCGGCGGCGAGGTAGGCCGCGGTCACGCCGCCCGGGCCGTCGATGAGCAGGCCCGGCCACGGCCGAGCCGGCCGCGGCGCCGATGAGCTGCCCGGTGCCCACCCATCCGAAGGCCTCGGCGGTGTCGCTGAACTTGACGCTCGCCGTCGTCACGGCCGAGAGCACCGCGAGGGCGGGCGCGATGCCGATGCCGGCCACGAACAGCGTGGCGCCGATCCACCACACGTTGATCCACAGCCCGGTCAGGGCCAGCCCGATCGCCACCACGGTCAGCCGTCGGGCCAGCGCCCAGCTGCCCATCGGCAGGTGCCCGAACGCGAGGCCGCCGGCGAGGCTGCCGATCGCGAACACGGCGAGCACGAGCCCCGCCTCGAGGCCGCCGTGGTCGAACGTCGCCACGACGCTCGCTTCGACCGCGGCGAACGAGCCGATGAGGAGGAAGCCGATGACGGTCGCGAGCAGGATCGGCGGGCGGGTGAGCACCGTGCCGAAGGAGCGCTTGCTGCGCGGGATGCGTACGCGGCCGACCTCGGGCGAGAGGATGAACCACGCGCCGCCCCCGACCAGGAACAGCACCACCAGCACGAGGCCGACGACGGTGCCGGACTGCGTCGCGACGAAGGTGATGAGCACCGGGGCGAGGATCCAGATGACCTCCTGCAGGGAGGCGTCGAGCGAGTACAGCGCCGTGAGCTGCGTCGAGTTGACCATCTTGGCGTAGATCGTGCGGACCGCCGCGACGATCGGCGGCGTCGAGGCGCCGGCGATGAAGCCCAGCACGATGTACACCGGCACGGGAACGACGAGGAACGCGATCGCCAGCAGGGATGCTGCCGACACGGCCGTCGTGAGCGTCAGCACGCGACGCATGCCCCAGCGGCCCATCCACCGGCTCGTGACCGGGCCTGCGAGCGCCTGGCCGATCGACACGGCGGCCGAGCACGATGCCCGCGGCCCCGTAGGAGCCGGTGATCCCCTCGATGTGCAGGAGGATCACGAGGCTGATCATCCCGTTCGGGAAGCGCGCGGTCAGCTGTGCCGCGATGATACGAGCGACCCCGGGGGTGCGCAGAAGATCCCGGTAGCCGGCCACCCGACAACGTTACGCCACCGCCTCCGACGCACCGTCACGCGCGGCAGGCATCCCGCGACACGCCCGCGACACGCCACGACACGCCGGAGGGCTTCTCCACAGGCGGATCCGATGTCGGACCCCGGATCTACCGTCGTGCCTGTGGAGGGATGCGGCCGTGGCGTCCGAAAGCCCCGTGATCCTGGACTTTTCCAGACCCTCCGGGCTGTGGATGAATCCGTGGAGAACCTGTGTTGTACATGGGGAGAACGGTGGAAAATGACACCGATGTAACTACTAGCCCTTGTGGTGCTATCGGATGTCGGTACCCATATGTAGTATTGGACTCCCGGTGGGGGGACTACCGGGAAGAGCACCGGATGCCACCGGGGGAAGCACTGAGGAGACGGAATCGACATGGCGATCACGGTTTACACGAAGCCCGCGTGCGTGCAGTGCACGGCGACGTATCGAGCACTCGATTCCAAGGGGATCGAGTACGAAATCCACGACCTCTCGGAGGACCCGTCGGCCCTCGAGCAGGTCAAGGCGCTGGGATACCTCCAGGCGCCGGTCGTCATCACCGATGAAGACCACTGGTCGGGCTTTCGTCCCGACAAGATCGACGAACTCGCAGCGCGGCTCGCGTAGTTCGGCGCAGCGCGCCCGTCCGTCTCGACGGAGCTCGACGACCCGACGGGTGCACCCGAGCAGGGGGGCGTCATGGGTGTCGTAGCAACGCAGACACCGCTGCTGGTCTACTTCTCGAGCGTGTCGGGCAACACCGCGCGCTTCATCGAGAAGCTCGGAGCCCGAGCGCTCCGGATCCCGCTGCATGCGACGGATCCGGAGCTCGTGGTCGACGAGCCGTACGTCCTCGTGACACCGACCTATGGCGGAGGCCAGGGGCGCGGCGTCGAGAAGGGCGCTGTTCCCAAGCAGGTGATCCGGTTCCTCAACGATGAGCGCAACCGGCGCCTCATCCGCGGCGTGATCTCCGCGGGGAACACCAACTTCGGCGAGCACTTCTGTCTCGCCGGCGACATCATCAGCCGCAAGTGCAACGTGCCGCACTTGTACCGGCTCGAAGTATTCGGCACGCCTGAAGATGTGGAACGCGTGAACGCGGGATTGGAACGATGGTGGGAACTCTGACGCAGACCGACTTCAAGACGGAGGCACGCTTCGAGGGCATGGACTATCACGACCTCAACGCGATGCTCAACCTCTATGACGCCGACGGCAAGATCCAGTTCGGGGCCGACAAGCGCGCGGCGCGGGAGTACTTCCTGCAGCACGTGAACCAGAACACGGTGTTCTTCCACTCCCTCAAGGAGCGCCTGGACTACCTGGTCGAAGAAGGAGTACTACGAGGGCGCCGTGCTCGACAAGTACACGTTCGAGTTCATCCGGAAGCTCAACAACCTGGCCTACACGAAGAAGTTCCGCTTCGAGACGTTCCTCGGGCGCGTTCAAGTTCTACACGACCTACACGCTGAAGACGTTCGACGGCAAGCGGTTCCTGGAGCGCTACGAGGACCGCGTCGTGATGGTCGCCCTGCACCTGGCCCGCGGCGACGAGAAGCTCGCCCCGCAGATGGTGGACGAGATCATCGAGGGCCGCTTCCAGCCGGCGACGCCCACCTTCCTGAACGCCGGCAAGGAGCAGCGCGGAGAGCTGGTCTCCTGCTTCCTGCTGCGCATCGAAGACAACATGGAGTCGATCGGCCGCTCCATCAACTCCGCGCTGCAGCTGTCCAAGCGCGGCGGCGGCGTGGCGTTCGCGCTGACGAACATCCGCGAGTCGGGTGCGCCGATCAAGCAGATCGAGAACCAGTCCTCCGGCGTCATCCCCGTGATGAAGCTCCTCGAAGACAGCTTCTCCTACGCCAACCAGCTGGGTGCGCGTCAGGGTGCCGGCGCCGTGTACCTGCAACGCGCACCACCCGGACATCCTACCGCTTCCTGGACACCAAGCGCGAGAACGCGGACGAGAAGATCCGCATCAAGACCCTCTCGCTCGGCGTCGTCATCCCGGACATCACGTTCGAGCTGGCCAAGAACGGACGAGGACATGTACCTGTTCTCCCCGTACGACGTCGAGCGCGTCTACGGCATGCCGTTCTCCGACGTCTCGGTCACCGAGAAGTACTACGAGATGGTGGACGATCCGCGGATCAAGAAGACCAAGATCAAGGCGCGCGAGTTCTTCCAGACCCTCGCCGAGATCCAGTTCGAGTCCGGCTACCCGTACATCATGTTCGAGGACACGGTGAACCGGGCCAACCCGATCGACGGCAAGATCATCATGTCCAACCTGTGCTCCGAGATCCTCCAGGTATCCCAGCCCACCACGTACAACGATGACCTGTCCTACGCCCAGACCGGCAAGGACATCTCCTGCAACCTGGGCTCGCTGAACATCGCGCAAGGCGATGGACGGCCGGGACTTCGGCCTGACCATCGAGACGGCCATCCGTGCCCTCTCGGCGGTGAGCGAACATGTCCAACATCACCTCGGTGCCGTCGATCGCAGGACGGCAACGACCAGAGCCACGCCATCGGCCTCGGCCAGATGAACCTGCACGGCTACCTCGCCCGCGAGCGGGTCTACTACGGTTCCGAAGAGGGCCTGGACTTCACCAACATCTACTTCTACTCGGTGGTGTTCCACGCGCTCCGCGCCTCCAACCGCTGGCCATCGAGACCGGCCAGACGTTCGGCGGCTTCGAGAAGTCCAAGTACGCCTCGGGCGAGTTCTTCGACAAGTACATCGAGCAGGAGTGGGTGCCCGCAGACCGAGAAGGTCGCGGAGCTGTTCAAGAACATCCACATCCCCACGCAGGATGACTGGCGCGAGCTGAAGGCTTCGATCAGGAGCACGGCATCTACAACCAGAACCTGCAGGCGGTGCCGCCGACCGGCTCGATCTCCTACATCAACAACTCCACCTCCTCGATCCACCCGGTGGCGTCGAAGATCGAGATCCGCAAGGAAGGCAAGCTCGGCCGCGTCTACTACCCGGCGCCGTACCTGACGAACGACAACCTGGAGTACTACCAGGACGCGTACGAGATCGGCTACGAGAAGGTCATCGACACCTACGCCGCGGCCACCCAGCACGTGGACCAGGGCCTGTCCCTGACGCTGTTCTTCAAGGACACCGCCACCACGCGCGACATCAACAAGGCCCAGATCTACGCCTGGAAGAAGGGCATCAAGACCATCTACTACATCCGTCTCCGCCAGCTCGCGCTGGAGGGGACGGAGGTGAGCGGGTGCGTCAGCTGCATGCTTTGATCTTCAACTAAATCTGAGTACGACGGCGGGTGCCGCCCGCCGTCGTACGCTTACGAGAACAACCCAACTTAGGGGATGACATGACCGAGAAGGTCAAGCTGCTGGGCCACGTCGAGGCCATCAACTGGAACCGCATCCAGGACGACAAGGACGTCGAGGTCTGGAACCGCCTCGTCAACAACTTCTGGCTGCCCGAGAAGGTGCCGCTGTCCAACGACGTCCAGTCGTGGAACACGCTGACGCCCGACGAGCAGACAGCTCACCATGCGCGTGTTCACGGGCCTGACCCTGCTGGACACCATCCAGGGCACGGTGGGCGCCGTCTCGCTGATCCCGGACGCGCTCACCCCGCACGAGGAGGCCGTCTACACGAACATCGCGTTCATGGAGTCGGTGCACGCCAAGAGCTACTCGTCGATCTTCTCCACGCTGGCCTCCACGAAGGAGATCGACGAGGCGTTCCGCTGGTCGACCGAGAACGCGAACCTTCAGAAGAAGGCCCAGATCGTCATGGACTACTACCAGGGCGACGAGCCCCTGAAGCGCAAGGTCGCCTCGACGCTGCTGGAGAGCTTCCTGTTCTACTCGGGCTTCTACCTGCCGATGTACTGGTCCACCCGGGCCAAGCTGACGAACACGGCCGACCTGATCCGCCTCATCATCCGCGACGAGGCCGTGCACGGCTACTACATCGGCTACAAGTTCCAGAAGGGACTCGAGAAGGTCGCCGAGGCCACGCGCAACGAGATCAAGGACTACACGTTCTAGCTGCTCTTCGAGCTGTACGACAACGAGGTCCAGTACACGCAGGACCTCTACGACGGCGTCGGCCTGGCCGAGGACGTCAAGAAGTTCCTGCACTACAACGCCAACAAGGCCCTGATGAACCTGGGCTACGAGGCGATGTTCCCCTCGTCCGTCACCGACGTGAACCCGGCGATCCTGTCGGCCCTGTCGCCGAACGCCGACGAGAACCACGACTTCTTCTCGGGGTCGGGCTCGTCGTACGTCATCGGCAAGGCCGAGGCCACCGAGGATGAGGACTGGGACTTCTGACGCGATGCGGATCAATGCGAGCGCCAGCGAGCGTTGATGCGCGTCGGGTCAAGGTTGAGTAGCGAGGAACGAGCGTATCGAAACCCCGCCGCGAACCTAGGAATTGGACGGATGCCGCGACGCCGCGGCATCCGTCCTCTCTTCGTGGCCGCGGCCCGGGCAGAAAGCGCGCGAAGTCGCGTAATAGACGGCCGTCGATGCTGTCTCTTGAGTGGGGGATGCGCCGGAGCCCCGGTCCGGCACCCCGGCCGTGGGTCCCGAGCCTGCGGCTACCGGGGGTGCCGGCATTCTCGCGTCGGCCCCCCGGTCAACCTTTCATACCGCGATCACCGACGCTCCCGATGGACCTACTGGTCCCAGGCTCGCCACGCCGTGAAAGCGAATTCCGCCGGAACAGGTGACACGGAGCCCCGGCGTTCCTACAGTTGTGACAGCGGCGTCCGGATGTGGGAACCGGCGCCGGCGGTGCACGCGGTGGAAGGGGAGCTTTCCGTGGATGATGGAGCGCATCCGACAGAGGGTTCCACACCCGCGCGCCCGGCGGAGCCGGCGGCAGCACCGGCGTCTGCGGCGGTGACGCGCGGCACGCTGGTGTGGTTCGGAGTGGGGATCGTGCTGCTCTCGTTCTTCGCGGCGTTCCTCGGCTCGTGGCTCGCGCGATCCGTCGACACGGCCGAGCCGGCGCCGACGCCGTCGGCGTCGGCAACGCCGGCGTCCGGAGTACGAGGACGCGCTCGCCGAGATCCTCCCGGCCGGTTCGGCCGTGCGGGCGGGCTCCGGAGCGCCGGAAGCGGGCAAGGGGTATGAGGGCGACGTCTACATCGACGTCCTCACCGCCGATGTGTATCTCTTCCAGGACGACTGGACCTTCGTCGGCAACATCCGTCAGTCCGCCGCCGAGAACCTCACCGGCGAGCAGGGGCCGGAGGGCGCGCCGGGTGCGCAGGGGCCGCAGGGCGAACAGGGCGAGCAGGGGGAACAGGGGCCGAGCCGGGGCCGACCGGCGCACCGGGCACCCAGGTCACGCTCGGCACGGCAGGCCCCCGACGACGCCGACTGCACCGCGGACGGCGACGTGTTCATCGACACCGCAACGGTGCAGTTCTACGAGTGCGCCGACGGCGCGTGGGTGCTGTTCGGCCCGACGCCGGAGCCGTCGCCCGAGGCGACCGAGTAACCGTCAGCGCCGGGTCGAGGCGGTCACGGTGAACTTCGCGTTGCGCGCGATCTGCCGGGTCGGCCCCACCGCGTTCTCGAGCGCCTGCCGGTAGCGCAGGCCCGAGTTCCACACCGTCCACAGCTCGCCGCCGGGCCGCAGCACGCGCGCCGCCTCGGCGAACATCCGCGGTGCGATGCCCTCGTGCACGGCCGAGCCGGAATGGAACGGCGGATTGAGTGCGATGAACGACGCGCCGCCGTCGGCCTGCCCGCCGAGCATGTCGTCGCGCACCACCTCCACGCGCCCCTCCACCCCGTTCGCCCGCGCCGTCGCCATCGCCGAGGCGACGGCCGCGGCCGACTGATCCGTCGCCAGGACGCGGAGATCGGGGTGCCGCAGCGCCAGCGCCGCGGCGATCACCCCCGTGCCGCACGCGAAGTCGATCACCGCTCCGGGCTCGGCTCGCGGGTCCGGGCAGCCGGCCGGTCGGCGCCGGCAGATGGTCGAGGAGGAGCCTCGTGCCGATGTCGATCGACGCGCCCGCGAACGCTCCGCCGAAGGCGCACACCACGATGCCGTCGTGGGACGCCTGGCGAGGCGCGGGATCACGGCCGTCGTGGGGTTCGCGCGCCACGAGGACGCGGGACTTCTGCCGCGCGTGGCTGACGTCGAGCCGGCCGAAGTTCTCGCGCAGGACGTCGTTCATGCCGAGCGTCATGTGCTTGATGCGCCCGCCGGCGAAGACGACGACCTCGGGCGCCGCATGCGCGGCGATGAGTCCGGCGATGTCGCGCAGCGCCTCGAGCGACCGGGGCAGGCGAACCAGCACCACTCGTGCGCCACGCACGAGGTCGGCCCCGAGAGGGAGCGACGCGAACGCGTCGGCGAGTCCGAACCGCTCGGCGTTGGCGGCCAGCGCTCGTTCGCCGGTGAGCGGGTCCTGATGGACACGGATGCCGCGGCCGCCGTCCGCCGCCGCGCCCAGGGTCAACGCGCCGTAGCCGTCGCCGATCACCGTCAGCCCGCCGTCCTCGACGCCGGCACGCGCAGCGGCGGATTCGTCGAGGAGCAGCCGATCCGCGGCATCCGTCGCCACGAGGCCCGGACCCTCGACGTCGGGCCAGCGGCGCAGTCCGTCGAGTGAGAACGTCACGGTCCCACGGTAGCGGGCGGGTCGTCGCACCGGAGACCGGCGAATGCGCCGCGTCGCGCGGCAGCCGGGCTAGCATTCAGCACATGTCCGAGCGCGCGTTCAGTCCCGTCATCTCTCTGCTGACGGTCGCGAGCGTCTGGGACGGCCACCTCGGTGCGCAGCTGCGCGACCTCGGGCTCACCACCCGCAAGTACGCGCTCCTCGCCCACATCGAGGCGACGCCGGGCATCTCGTTCAGCGAGCTCTCGCGGCGCTCGCAGATCACCGTGCAGTCGGCGCACACCGCCGTGCAGACCCTCGTCGCCGACGGGCTCGTCGAAGACGCCACGAAGCACGCCGGCTCGGCGTCGGATCTGCGGGTCACCGCGCGGGGGAGTGACGTGCTGGAGGCGGCGCAGCAGCGCCTCGCCGCGCTCGACGCCGCCCTCACCCGCGACGCCCCCACCCTCGCGACCGCCCTGGAGGGTCTGCACGAGCAGCCGTACGGAGCGACCGGCGCACCGACCACCCGCTGACCTTCAGGTTGACTGAAGTCTTTCAGTTAGGCTGAAGGTGTGTTCCGCAACCCCCACACCCTCTTCCGTGCGCTCGCGATCGCCGAGGCGATCTCGTGGACGCTTCTCATCGGGGGCCTCGTCCTCCGCGCCACCACCGGCTGGGCGCTCGGCGTCACGATCGGCGGCGGCATCCACGGCTTCGTCTTCCTGTCGTACGGCGCCACCGCGATCCTCGTCGCACTGAACAACCGCTGGCGCGTGTGGCCGACCGTGGTCGCGCTCGTCAGCGCCGTCATCCCGTACGCGACCATCCCGGCCGAGCTGTGGCTGCAGCGCAGCGGGCGACTGGCCGGCGCCTGGCGACTCGAGCCGACCGACGACCCGCGCGACGGCGCCTGGTACGACCGGCTCATGCGGTGGTTCCTGCGGCGCCCGTGGGTGCTCGGCGCGCTCATCGCCCTCGCCGTGGTCGCGCTGTTCGTCGTGCTGCTGATCCTGGGCCGCCGGGCGGCCGCGACTGACGGTCGCCCCGCGCGGCTCGGCCAGTCGCTCGCGCCCGATGGCCCCGTCGCTCGCGCCCCGATAGCCCCGTCGCTCGCGCCCCGATGGCTCAGTCGCGCGGCGGCAGCTGCTGCAGCGTCCAGGTGTTGCCGTCGGGGTCGTCGAACTGCACGAACCGGCCCCAGCCCTGCTCGTCGACGCCCTGCGCTTCGACGCCGAGGTCCCGGAGGTGGGCCAAGCGCCTCGTCGGCGTCGGGGACGACGACCTGGATCGTGTTCTGGCGCCCCGGCTCGAGATCGTTGCCGAGGCCGGTGCCGAACGCGATCGAGCAGGCCGACCCCGGCGGTGTCATCTGCACGAACCGCAGTCCTTCGAAGGGGATCTGGTCGTGGTCGGCGTGGAATCCGATCCGCTCGTAGAACTCCTTCGCCCGGTCGACGTCGGTGACGGGCACGAAGATGAGCTCGATCTTCCAGTCCATGGTTCTCTCCTCTGAGACGCGGTTCCCCCGAGTGACGAGGCTACGCCGCACCACCGACGCGACCACGGAGGGATCTCAGGAGAATCCGGAAAGGGCAGGGAATACCTGCGGAGCGGGTGCCGTTGAACTTGACATTGCCTGTATCAAGTTCAAAACTTGATGCTCGATCACTCAAGTTTCAGGAGAGACGGAATGCCCGAAGACTTCACTCCCCAGGCCGGCGACGACGGGAGCTCGTTCGACGAGTTCCTGGCTCGCTACCTCGCGGGGGAGCGTGCGCGTGCCGAGCGGTCGATCGACCTCAGCCGCTATCTCGGCGCCCGCACCCAGGAGATGCTGCAGCGTGCCGGCAAGTACGCCCTCGACCGCGGTCAGCGCGAGCTCGACGCCCTGCACGTCCTGCGGATCCTCGTCACCGAGGCTCCCGCCCGCGACGCCGTCCAGCGCATCGGCGCAGACCCCGACGAGATCTCGCGCGCGACCGAGGAGCGGCTGCCCGCAGCCTCCGCCGCCGCGGACGTCGACGGCGCCGTGGTCACCGCGTCGGTGCAGCGCGCGCTGTTCCACGCCTTCCAGGTCGCGCGCTCGTCCGGGCTCGACGTACGTCGACCCGGAGCACCTGTTCTTCGCCCTGGTCCTCGCGCAGGACACGCCCGCCGGTCAGGTGCTGGCGCACGCCGGCGTGACCGCCGAGGCGCTCATGCAGGGCGCGCGCGAGACGGTGACGCCGGGCGACGCCACCTCGGCGGAGGCAGGGACGGATGCCGCGGCATCCGTCACCCCCATGCTCGACACCTACGGCACCGACCTCACCGCACGCGCCGTGGCGGGCGAACTCGACCCGGTGATCGGACGCGCCGACGAGATCGAGCAGACGATCGAGATCCTCAGCCGCCGCACCAAGAACAACCCGGTGCTGGTCGGCGAGGCCGGCGTCGGCAAGACCGCGATCGTCGAGGGACTCGCGCAGGCGATCGTCGACGGCGGCGTGCCCGAGCAGCTGCTCGGCAAGCGCGTCGTCGCCCTCGACCTTCCCGCGATGCTCGCCGGCACCCGCTACCGCGGCGACTTCGAGGAGCGCCTCACCAAGACGATGGACGAGATCGCCCAGCACAAGGGCGAGCTGATCGTCTTCATCGACGAGGTGCACACCGTGGTCGGCGCCGGCGGCGCCGGCGACGGCGGCATGGATGCCGGCAACATCCTCAAGCCCCGCCTCGCGCGCGGCGAGCTGCACCTGGTGGGTGCGACGACGCTCAAGGAGTACCGCGTCATCGAGAAGGATCCCGCGCTCGAGCGCCGGTTCCAGCCGGTGCGGGTGGGGGAGCCGTCCGTCGAGGACGCCGTGCTCATCCTGCACGGCCTGAAGCCCGCCTACGAGGAGCACCACGGCATCGCCTACACCGACGAGGCCCTCCGTGCCGCCGTCGAGCTCAGCGACCGCTACCTCACCGAGCGGGTGCTGCCCGACAAGGCGATCGACCTCATCGACCAGGCGGGTGCGCGGCTGCGACTGCGCCTGGGCTCGAAGGTCGACGTGAGCGGCCTGATCGAGCGTCTGGCGACGCTCGAGGCCGACAAGAACGCCGCCGTGTCCGCCGAGCACTACGAGGAGGCCTCGCGCATCCGCGACCAGATCGCCGCGGTGCAGGCCAAGCTCGACGAGGCCACGGCGTCCGGCGCCGCCGCCGCGCGTGTCGACGCGATCGTCGGCGAGCCCGAGATCGCGGCCGTCATCAGCCGGGCCACCGGCATCCCGGTCAACCGTCTCACCGAGACCGAGCGCGAGCGGCTGGCGTCGCTCGAGGACGAGCTGCACCACCGCGTGATCGGCCAGGACGACGCCGTCGTCGCGGTCGCGAAGGCCGTGCGCCGCAACCGCACCGGCATGGGCGACGCGCACCGCCCCGTGGGATCGTTCCTGTTCCTCGGGCCGACCGGCGTCGGCAAGACGGAGCTCGCCAAGGCGCTCGCCGCGAGCCTCTTCGATGACGAGACCGCCGTCATCCGCTTCGACATGAGCGAGTTCGGCGAGCGGCACACGGTGTCGCGTCTGGTCGGCGCCCCTCCGGGCTACGTCGGCTACGACGAGGCCGGGCAGCTCACCGAGCGCGTGCGGCGCAACCCGTACTCGATCGTGCTGTTCGACGAGATCGAGAAGGCGCACCCCGACGTGTTCAACCTGCTGCTGCAGGTGCTCGACGACGGCCGCCTCACCGACGGTCAGGGACGCACGGTCGACTTCCGCAACACCGTGATCGTGATGACGTCGAACCTCGGCTCGGAGTTCCTCGCCTCGCGCGGCGGTGCCATCGGCTTCCTCGCCGACGGCGGCGGCTCGACCGGCTTCGGCTCGGAGAAGGACCTGCGCGACCGCGTGTTCGCCAAGCTCCGCGAGGCGATGCGGCCCGAGTTCCTCAACCGCATCGACGAGATCGTGCTGTTCCGCAAGCTCGACAAGCCGCAGCTGCAGCGCATCGTGCGGCTGCTGCTGGGCGCGTCCGAGGCGCGGCTCGCCAAGCGCGAGGTCGACCTCGTCGTCACCGACGGCGCCGTCGCCTGGCTCGCCGAGCACGGGTACGAGCCCGAGTACGGCGCCCGGCCGCTGCGCCGCCTGATCCAGCGCGAGGTCGACGACCGCATCGCCGACCTGTTCGTGACCGGTGCGCTCGTCGACGGCGGCGCCGTGACGGTGGATGCCGTGGGCGACGAGCTGTCGGTGGTCGCGGGGGCGTCGTTCCCTCTCGCCGCGTGAGCTGAGCACCTCCTCTGCGAGAGGCGCCGTGCCTTCGGGCCGGCGCCTCTCGCCGTGTCGCGGGCGGCCGCGACCCGGCACCCGCGCGGCGTCAGGCCTCCAGCATCCGTTTCAGCGTGATCGCGTTGCGGACGGCGTTGCCCTCGCCGTCGTTGTTGAAGTACGCCTGCACCTCGTGGCCGCCGCCCTCCCATTCGCGGATGCGATCCGCCCACCAGGCGAGGTCGTCATCGGAGTACGAGCCCCCGTACAGGTGCTCGGGGTCGGGGCCGTGCAGGCGTACGTAGACGAGGTGCGCGGTGGCGCGCAGGACGCACGGCAGCCGCGCGCCGCTCATCACGCAGTAGGCCGCGCCGTGGCGCTCGAGGATCGCGAAGACGGTGTCATCCACCCAGGACGGATGCCGGAACTCGATCGCCGGGCGGGTCCACTCCGGCAGCGTCGCCAGGAAGTGCTCCAGCCGCGCGTCGTCGCGCTCCATCGCCGGGTGCAGCTGGACGATCAGCGGCCCGCGGCGGCCGTCGAGCTCATGGAGTCCGCGCGTGACCCGCGAGATCCAGACCTCGGGATCGCGGAGCCGCCGCGCGTGCGTGAGGCCGCGGGGCGCCTTGACGGCCATCTGGAAGCCGTCCGGCAGCCGTTCGCGCCATGCCGAGAACCTCGCGTCGGCCGGCCAGCGGTAGAAGCTGCCGTTCAGCTCGACGGCGTCGAACGCCGCGATGTACTGGGAGAGCCAGTGGCTCTGGGGACCCTCGTAGAGCACGCCGCGCCAGTGGGGATAGACCCAGCCGGATGTCCCGATGCGCGCCATGCCTCCAGCGTGCGCGGTGGCGCGCGGCACGTGGGACGGGGTTGCATCGGCGCGCCGGCCGCGATAACCCCGTGCGGGGCGGTCTGGGCGCTCCGCCTCAGGATGCGCCTGTCGGCGACCGCTGACAGAGTGGGGGGATGACCCGCATCGGCGCGATCTTCAACCCCTACACGCACTCTCCCGACGAGTTCCGCGACGCGGTGCTCGCCGCCGAGTCCGCCGGCCTGCCCGAACTGTGGATCTGGGAGGACTGCTTCCGGCAGTCCGCGTTCGCCACGGTCGGCGCGGCGCTCGCGTGGACCGACGCGCTGCGCATCGGGATCGGCATCGCACCCATGCCGCTGCGCAATGTCGCCGCGACCGCCATGGAGCTGGCGACCATCGAGCGGGTCTTCCCCGGCCGATTGCTGCCCGGCGTCGGTCACGGCGTGCTCGACTGGATGGGGCAGGCGGGTGCGCGGGTCGCGTCGCCGCTGACGCTGATGAGCGAGTACGTCCCGGCGCTGCGGAGCCTGCTCGCCGGCGACGAGGTCACCACGTCCGGTCGCTATGTGTCGCTCGACGGCGTGCGGCTCGACTACCCGCCGACGAGCCCGCCGCTGCGTCTACGCGGCGGCCGAAGGCCCCAAGACCCTCCGGCTGAGCGGCGAGGTCGCCGACGGCACGGTGCTCGACAGCGGCCACACCGCCGAGGAGTACGCGACCGCGACCGCCGCGATCCGTGAGGCGCGCGAACTCGCCGGGCGCGGCGGCGGCCACGACGTGGTCGCCTACGTCGTCACGGCGTTCGGCGCGGATGCCGAGGCGCGTGCGATCGCGGACGTCGGCGACAAGCCCGACCCGGCCGAGCGCGCGCTGTGGGGCGATCCGGCGCAGGTCGCCGCCGGCGCGCAGCGGTTCTTCGACGCGGGCGTCGACGACGTGGTCCTCCTTCCGTCCTCCCGCGGCGACATCGCCGAGTTCTATCGCGGGGCCGCCGACGTGGCGCGCCTGGTCGCGGCGGACGCCTCGTGACGGCGGTGCTCTCCCTCGGGATCGCGGCCGCCGCAGGCCCGGACCTCGCGGAGCGGGTGGCGCCCGCCGCCGAGGCGGCCGGATTCCACGCCCTCTGGGTGAACGACACACCGGGCCACGACGCGCTCGCCGTGCTCGCCGCGGCTGCCGCCGCGACCGAGCGCCTGGTGCTCGCCACGGGCGTCCTGCCGGTGGACCGCCGCACGCCCGACGACATCGCCGTCGCGGCGTCGGGCCTCCCGGCCGGCCGCCTGGTGCTCGGCATCGGCTCGGGACAGGCGCGCAGCGGCGCGGTGGAGCTCGTGACGGATGCCGCTGCCGAGCTGCGCCGCCGCACCGACGCGCGCGTCGTGGCGGGCGCGCTGGGCCCGAGGATGCGACGGGCGGCGGCCGCGGCATCCGATGGGGTCCTGCTGAGCTGGCTCACCCCGCGGGCCGCCGCCGCGCAGGCCGCGCAAGCGCACGAGATCGCGCCGGCGACCCACGTCGCGCTGTACGTGCGCACGGCCGTCGATGACGCGGCCGTCGCCGCGCTCGACGAGGAGACTGCCCGTTACGCCGGCTACCCCGCGTACGCCGCCAACTTCGCCCGGCTGGGCGTGGACGCCGCCGACACCGTGATCCGTCCGGCAGAACTGCGCGACCGGATCGCGGCCTACCGCGCCGGCGTGGACGAGGTCGTGCTGCGGGCGATCACGCCGACGGGAAGCGCCGAGGACCACCTGCGGTTCATCGATGCGATCGCCGAGGCCGTCGCGTGATGCGCGTCGTCGCCCGGTGGGCGCTCGCGGCGCTCCTCGTGGTCGCGGGCGCCTCGCACCTGACCTGGGGCCGCCGCGGCTACCGGATCGTCGTGCCGGACTGGGCGACGCGCCTGCTCCGCACCGACAAGGACACGATCGTCGTCGCCTCGGGGGTGGTCGAGCTGATGCTCGGCGGCGCGCTCGTGGCGCTTCCGTCGGAGCGCCGCCGTGTCGGCTGGGTGGTCGCGGCGTTCTTCGTCGCGGTCTTTCCCGGCAACATCCATCAGTGGCGCACCGGGAGGTCGGCACCGATGCTGCGCACCGACCGGGCACGGTTCGTGAGGCTGCTGCTGCAGCCGCTGCTCGTGGCCTGGGCGCTGTGGAGCGCCGATGGTCTGCCCGTCCGGCGACGCGCTCGCCCGGCGCGGAAGAGGTCGCGCCGATGAGGCAGGGTCGATGAGCCGGCCGGTCGCCGTCGTCGCGGGCGCCTCGGGCTTCGTGGGCCGCGCGCTCGTGCGGGCTTTCACCGCGGACGGCTACGACGTGCGCACCATCGGCCGGGCGGGCGCCGACGCGTCGTGGACCGATGCCGACGGCATCCGTGCCCTCGTCGACGGCGCGGCGATCGTCGTGAACCTCGCGGGCAAGTCGGTCGACTGCCGCTACACCGACGAGAACCGCGACGAGATCCTGCGCTCCCGCGTCGAGACCACCCGGGCGCTGCGTCTTGCGATCACCGGCGCGGGCGCCCCGCCGCCGCTGTGGCTGAATGCGAGCACGGCGACCATCTACCGCTACGCGCTCGACCGGCCGCAGACGGAGCAGCACGGCGAGCTCGGCACCGGTTTCTCTGTCGACGTCGCCCGCGCGTGGGAAGACGAGTTCTTCGCGGGGAGTCTTCCGTCCACGCGGCGCGTGGCGCTGCGCATGGCGATCGTGCTCGGCGACGGTCCCGCGACGCGGAGCCTCGTGCGGCTGGCCCGTGTCGGACTCGGCGGTCCGCAGTACGACGGCTGGTGGTTCCCGCACCCGCGCTATCGCGGCATCGGCCCGCACCCGAGCGGTGACGGTCGCGCGCCGCGCCACCGTTCCCGCGGCCGGCAGCGGTTCAGCTGGATCCACCTCGACGACGTGGTGGGCGCGGTGCGCTTCGTGCGCGACGACCCGCGGATCGTCGGGACCGGTCAACCTCGCGGCCCCGGAGGCCTCCGACAACCGCGGACTCATGGCGACGCTGCGCCGCATCGTCGGCGCGCCGATCGGACTGCCCGCCTGGCGGTTCATGCTCGAGCCGGCGATGTGGGTGCTGCGCACCGAGCCGGAGCTCGTGCTCAAGAGCAGGTGGGTCGTTCCCGAGGCGCTCATCGCCGCCGGGTACGAGTTCAGGCATCCCGAGCTGGAACCGGCGCTGCGCGACGTCGTCGCATCGCTCGGGTCGCGACGTCGCTGACCCTGTTGCAGCGGCCGACGCACCTGCGGGGTGCGTGCATGTCGGGGCCGGATGCGAGAATGCGGGCATGCTGCTCCACGAGCTCGTGACGGCGACGGATGCCGTGGCTTCGACGTCGTCGCGACTGGCCAAGGTCGCCGCGCTCGCGGACGTGCTCCGCCGGCTCGACGCCGACGAGATCGCGCCGGCGATCGGGTTCCTGACCGCGAGTCCACGGCAGGGCCGCCTCGGCGTCGGGTGGCGGAGCCTGTCGAATCTTGCGGTGACGCACGCCGACGAGCCGACGCTGACCGTGGTTGACGTCGATGCGGCGCTCGACCGACTCGCGGGGGCTGACGGCCCGGGGTCCGTCGCCACCCGCGCCGCCGCGCTCGACCATCTGGCACGTGCGGCGACGGCGGGGGAGTGGGACTTCCTCGCCCGCGTCATGCTCGGCGAACTGCGCACCGGGGCGCTCGAGGGCGTGCTGCTCGACGCCGTCGCGAAGGCCTCCGACCGCGATGCGCCGACCGTCCGACGGGCCGCCATGCTGTCGGGCGATCTCGGCGCCACGGCGCGCATCGCCCTCACCGGCACCCCCGAAGACCTCGGCTGCCGTCGGCCTCGAGGTGGGACGCGGCGTGCTGCCGATGCTCGCCGCGACGGCGGGATCGACGGCCGAGGCGCTCGAGACACTCGGGGGCGCGGCATCCGTCGAATACAAGCTCGATGGCGCACGCATCCAGGTGCACCGCGACGGCGACGACGTGCGCGTGTTCACCCGCAGCCTCGCCGACATCACCCACCGCGTGCCCGAGATCGTGTCCGCCGTGCGGGCGCTGCCGGCCGACCGGGTGATCCTCGACGGCGAGACCCTGTCGCTCGATGAGGACGGCGGCCCGCGTCCCTTCCAGGACACGATGGCCCGCTTCGGCTCGCTCGGGGCGGACGACGCGGCCGCCGTCGTGCTGCGGCCGTGGTTCTTCGACATCCTGCACCTGGACGGCCGCGACCTCATCGACGAGCCGCTCGCGACGCGCCTCGAGCTGCTCGACCGTGCCGTCGGCGATGCCCGCATGCCCGGCATCGTCACCGACGACGCGGCGCGCGCCGAGGAGTTCTCACGCGAAGCCCTCGCCGCCGGGCACGAGGGCGTGATGGTGAAGGCGCTGGATGCTCCGTACGCGGCCGGGCGCCGCGGCAAGAGCTGGCTCAAGGTCAAGCCCGTGCTCACCTACGACCTCGTCGTGCTCGCCGTCGAGTGGGGATCGGGCCGGCGCACCGGGCAGCTCTCGAACCTGCATCTGGGTGCGCGCGACCCCGAGGGCGCGTTCGGCGATCCGGGTGGCTTCGTGATGGTGGGAAAGACCTTCAAGGGCCTCACCGATGCGACGCTGCGCTGGCAGACCGAGTTCTTCCCGACGATCGAGACCCACCGCTCGTCGTATGCGGTGCACGTGCGGCCCGAGACCGTCGTCGAGGTCGCCATCGACGGCGTGCAGCGCTCGACGCGCTACCCGGGCGGGGTCGCTCTGCGCTTCGCGCGGGTGAAGGGCTATCGCCCCGACAAGGGCCCCGGCGACGCCGACACGATCGACGCGCTGCGGGGCCTGCTGCGGGGGTGAGAAGTGGCGCTGTGCGTCAGCGGCGGACGGCGACGTACCGGTGCTCGGGCCTGCCCGTCGTCCCGTAGCGCAGGCGCACCTCGACCAGGCCGCGGCTGGCGAGGCCCGCGAGATGCCGCTGCGCGGTCGCTCGCGAGATGCCGACGCGGTCGGCGATCTCCGCGGCGGACGCCTCGTCATCGCCGAGCCCCTCGAGGATCAGCTGCTCGGTCGCCGAGCGCGTGACGGTCGCGCGCTCCGCGCCGCCGTGCATGATCGCGAGGGCGCGGTCGATCTGCTCCTGCTCCAGCGGGCGGTCGGTGAGGAGCAGGTTGCGCATCCGCGCGTAGCGATCGAGCCGGTCGGCGAGCAACCGGGCGTCGAAGGGCTTCGCGAGATAGGCGAGCGCGCCCGCCTGCAAGGCGCGGCGTACGGTGTGGGCATCGGTCGCAGCCGACAGGACGAAGGCGTCGATGCCGGCGGCGGCGACGAACTCGACGCCGTCGCCGTCGGGAAGGAACGCGTCGACGAGCAGCAGATCCGGGGTGTCCGTTCGCACCGCCTGCCGTGCCGCCCCGAGCGATTGCACGGCCTCGAGTGCGGTGAACCCGGCGCGCGACGCCACGATGTCGCGGTGCAGGCCGGCGACGCGGAAGTCGTCGTCGACGACCAGCACGCGGATGGGACGATTCATGCGCTCTCCTCCTCCGGGTTCCCGCCGGCGGGGCGCAGTGCGCCGGGCAGCCGCGCGCCGAATACGGCGCCGGAGCCCCGGCCGCCGGGGTCGATCAGCCAGACGTCACCGCCGCGGCGGCGTGCGAGGTCGCGCGAGAGCGGAAGCCCGAAGCCGTGCCCATGCACGGTGTCGCTCCCGGTCACCTCCGCATCGCGGGAGGTGACGCGCGCGAAGGGGTCGGCGCCCGGTGGACGGATGCCGCCGCCTGAGTCGGCCACCGTGATCACGAGTTCGTCGTCGTCGCCCAGCAACGCGATCTCGACCCAGCCGGGCCCCGCGCCGCCGACTGCCGCGGTGACCGCATTCCCGACGAGATTGCCGAGCACCGCCGCGACGTCCTCCGCCTCGGCCACCTCGCTCAGCAGCAGCGTGTCCTCCGAGATGCGGACCGTGACGCCGCGCTCCCGCGCCGTCGCGGCGGTCGCGCCGAGCAGCGACGTGAGGAACGCGTCGGGCACGCGCTCGAGCCCCGCGACACCGAAGTCCACGGCACCGCGCTCCGTCAGGTCGCCGAGGAACGCCCGAGCCTCGTCGACACGGTCCGCGTCGATCAAGCCGGACGCGACGTGCAGGCGATTGGCGAACTCATGCCGCTGCACGCGCAGCGCCTCGGTCATGGCGCGCACGGTCTCGAGCCTGCCGGCGAGCGCCTCGACGTCGGTACGGTCCCGCACGACCACGACCTGACCCAGCGCCCGTGCGTCCCGCTGCACCGGCCGCGTGTCGAGGTACAGCACCCGGTCGCCGACGACGGCCTCGACGCCCGACGCCCCGTCCCGCACGGCGCGACGCACCGTGTCGGGCAGGGCCAGCTCGTCGAACCGGCGTCCGACGGGTGGGTCGATGCCCAGCATCCGCTCCGCGGATTCATTGCACACTCGCACGACGCCGTCGGGATCGAGCGCCACGACGCCGTCGCCGACACCCTCCAGCACCGCCGCCTGGTTCTGCACGAGGGTCACGAGCTCCTCCGGCTGGAGCCCGAGGGTGAGACGTTCGAACCGTCGTCGAAGCATCAGCGTGGCCGCGGCGGCGAGCGCCAGCCCGCCGATCGCCGCGATCGCGATCGTCGCGACGAGTGCGGGAAGGTCGTCGAACACGCTCGCGCGCTCGAAGCCGACACTCACTTCGCCCACGGGCACGCCGCCCTCCTCCGGGTAGACCGGCACCTTGGCGCGAGCGGACTCGCCGAGCGTGCCCACCTCCCAGTCGACGACCTCGTTGCCCTCGAGCACCTCTGCGAAGGGCGTCGAGACGACCTGGCCCAGAAGCTCCTCCGTGGGGTGGGCCAGACGAATGCCGTGATCGTCGGTGATGACGACGAACAGCGCGTCCGTGCGATCCGCGACGTCGGCGGCGATCTGCTGGAGCGCGCCGGTGCGCAGCTGCGCGGCATCCGGCGTCCCCGGATCGGCGGAGAACTCGGCGACCAGCGACTTCACGTCGGGGTCCTCCGCGACCGTGCGGGCGATGTTGAGGGCGGCGGCCTCGGACTCCGCGCGGAGCTGGCGAACGCCCAGCCACCCGAAGACGAGCGCGCACACGGCGACGACGGCGGTCACCGTCGCCAGCTGCATCAGCAACAGCCGTGTCGCGAAGCGCATCCCACCTCCTGAGCTGACGAGGGGCCGGAGCCGATTGAGGGGCACCGGCGTCCCCGCGCACGTGAGCACAATGCGCAGAACACACGCTACGCGCACAACCTGCGGGAATGCGACTTAACGCGCGACGCCCCCTGCACCGCGCCTAGCCTCGCGGGAACGCACCGCTCCCGGTGCGACGACACCACCCGCACGACACGACGAAGGAGTCGAGATGAACGCGGCAGTTCCGTTCCTGTTCCACGCCGCCGAGGCCGACGAGGGCTACGCGACCGCCTTCGTGCCGTCCGACGGCGTACTCGTCGCCCTGGGCTTCACGATGGTCCTGGCGTTCATGGCGCTCATCATGACGCGCCGGCTGACGCCGATGGTCGCGCTCATCCTCGTGCCGACCGTGTTCGGGCTGTTCGCCGGCGCCGGGCTCGGACTCGGCGACATGATCCTCGACGCCATCGGCAGCATGGCGCCGACGGCCGCGCTGCTGATGTTCGCCATCATGTACTTCGGCATCATGATCGACGTCGGCCTGTTCGATCCGCTCATCCGGGCGATCACGCGCCTGCTCGGCGACGACCCCGCCAAGGTCGTCCTGGGCACGGCCGTGCTGGCCGGCGCGGTCTCGCTCGACGGCGACGGGTCGACGACCTTCATCATCACGACCTCCGCGATGCTGCCGATCTACCTGCGCCTGGGCATGAGCCCCGTCGTGCTGACCTGCGTCGCCGGCCTCATGAACGGCACGCTGAACATCGTCCCGTGGGGCGGGCCCACCGTGCGGGCGGCGACGGCGCTCGGCCTGCAGCCCACGGACATCTTCGTGCCGATGCTGCCCTCGCTCGCCGCCGGCATCGTCATCTCGCTGGCGTTCGCCTGGTTCCTCGGGCTCTCCGAGCGCAAGCGCATCGGCAGCATCGACGAGTCCCGCCTCGACGGCGGGGGAGCGCTGGCCGGACCCCGCATCTTCCGCGGCGCCGACACGAAGCCTGGCGCTCGGGCGACGCTGCGCACCGGCAACATCGTGACGCTCGCCGGCGGTCGGGGCAGCCTGCCCGTCGCCACGGCCGTCGTCGATCGCGAAGACACCGCCATGGCCGACACGATGCTCGACCCGAACCGTGCGACGCTGCGCCCGAAGCTCATCTGGTTCAACCTGGCGCTGACACTCGCGGTGATGGTGCTGCTGGTGCTCGACATCTTCCCGCTCGCCTACGTGTTCATGGTGGGCGCCGCGATCGCCCTGTTCGTGAACTTCCCGAAGCTGAAGAGCCAGGCCGACGAGATCGTCGCCCATGCGCCGAGCATCGTCGGGGTCGTGTCGATGGTCCTCGCGGCCGGGGTGCTGGTCGGCGTGCTGAACGGCACCGGCATGGTCGATGCGATGGCGACCTGGATCACGACCGTGATCCCCGCCTCGCTCGGCCCCTTCCTGGCCGTGATCACCGGCATCCTGTCGATCCCGTTCACGTTCTTCATGTCGAACGACGCGTTCTACTACGGCATCCTGCCCGTGCTGGCGCAGAGCGCCGAGCACTTCGGGATCGCGCCGGTCGAGATGGCCCGCGCCTCGATCACGGGCCAGCCGGTGCACCTGCAGAGCCCGCTTGTGCCCGCGATCCTGCTGCTCGTCTCACTCGCGAGCGTCAACCTCGGCGACCACCACAAGAAGGTGCTGTGGCGGGCCTGCGTCGTGTCGCTCGCGATGCTCGCCGTCGGCGTGCTGGTGGGTGCGATCCCGCTGATGGCCTGAGCGGCGCGATGCCTGCCTCCCGGCGCGCCTGCTTCCCTCGCGCGCGCCGGGCGCCCCTGGTCGCCGCGATGACTCGTAGGCTTTCGCCATGACCCGAGCAGCCGCACCCGACGCCGCCTACGAGCACCGCAGCTTCGGGGCACCCGGGGCGCAGCGCACCGTCTTCCTTCTCCGCGGGGGCGCCTCGGCGCTGTCGGATCCGCTGCCCGACGCCACGATGCGCCGCGATGCGCGCATCGTGGCGATCGGGCTGACCGTCGATGACGTCGACGATCCGGTGGCCTACCGCGGAACGACGCCCGCGGAGGCCACCGCCCGGCGGATCGCGCAGTTCGTCACCGAGGAGCGCGAGGATCGCCCCGCCGGCATCGTCGGCGTGGCGACGGCCGGGGAACTGGCCATCAGGGTCGCCGCCCTCGTCGGCGCCGGCGTCGACCGGCTCGCCCTCGTGGCCGTGCCTCCTCCCGAGTCCGAGCTCGGCGGTCACGAGCTCGCGGAGCTCCTGCACCGCATCGACGCGAAGACGCTGCTGATGAACGGGCGGGACGACCCGGATGCCGCCGCCGGCGCGGCGCGCTGGTTCGCCGAGCGGCTCCCGTCAGCGCGCATCGAGATGGTCCCGAAGACCACCGATCCCACCTCTCGCCTGATCCTCGCCGACGTGTGGGAGCGCGTGCTGTCGCACGTCGCGCCGGGCACGATCCGATGACGCGGATCGTCGTCCTCACCGGGGCCGGAATCTCCGCCGAGAGCGGCGTGCCCACTTTCCGCGGTGCCGACGGCCTGTGGGAGGGGCACCGCGTGGAAGACGTCGCGACGCCGGAGGCCTACGAGCGCGACCCCGACACCGTGCTCGCCTTCTACGACGCCCGGCGCCGGGCTCTCGGAGCCGTCGCGCCCAACGCCGCCCATCGCGCCCTCGCCCGGCTCGAGGGCGCGATCGGGGACGACCTGCTCGTGGTCACGCAGAACGTCGACGATCTGCACGAGCGCGCCGGCAGCCGCCGACTCGTGCACATGCACGGCGAGCTGCGCCGTGCGCTCTGCGGCGCATGCGGCGCCCAGCCGGAGTGGGACGGCGACCTCATCGATCGACCGCCATGCCCCGAGTGCGGAGAGCGGATGCTGCGCCCCGACGTGGTCTGGTTCGGCGAGATGCCGTACGAGCTCGAGCGCATCGAGAACGCGGTCGTGGCGTGCGACGCGTTCGTCTCCATCGGCACGTCGGGCGCGGTCTATCCCGCAGCGGGGTATGTGGCGCTCGCGGCGGCGTTCGGCGCGCGGACGATCGAGCTCAACCTCGAGCCGCGCGACACCCTGCTGCTCTTCGAGGACGCGGTGCCCTTCGACGAGTCGCGCGCCGGGCGCGCGACCGAGCTCGTGCCGGCATGGGTCGACGAGGTGATCGCGGGGCTCTCGACCCGCACGTGAACGACGAAGACGCCGGGCGGAGGCATCCGTCCGGCGTCTTCGTGTCGATCAGCGACCCGGCTAGATCCTGCCGCCGCCCGACCGACGCGCGACAGGGCGTCCACGGTCGCCGCGAGGATCAGCACGCCGCCGGTCACCAGCAGGTTGATGCCCGCGGGCAGGTTGAGCAGGCCCAGACCATTCGTGATCGTCGCGATCACGAGCGCACCGATCGCCGCGTGCATCAGGCGTCCCTTGCCGCCGAACAGGCTGACACCGCCGACGACCGCCGCCGCGACGCCCGACAGCACGATGTCGCGGCCGACGGTGGCGTCCACGGAGCCGACGCGCGCGACGCTCAGCAGCGCGGAGAACACCGCGAGACTCGAGCAGATCACGAACGCCCACCACTTGATCCACCGCACCTTGACGCCGGAACGGCGTGCAGCCTCGGCGTTGCCGCCGATGGCGTAGATGTAGCGGCCGAACTTGGTGCGGTCGAGCAGGAACGTGCCGAGCCACAGGATCGTCAGCACGACCGGCACGACGATGGGAACCCCGGCCACCTCGACCACGGACTGGCCGCGGTTCTGGTTGAGGACGAAGACCACCGCACCGCCGATCACCGCGATCGCCGCGAGCTTGATCCACACCATCGACAGGGCACGATTGGGAACGCCGGCACGTGTGCGGCGCGCGCGGTCCCAGAAGGACGTTCCCCCCGAGATCGCGAGCATGATCACGAGCATCGCCCATCCGCCCCACACGGGCAGATTTCCGTTCTGGAGGGCGATGAGCTCGGGCACCTCCAGGCGGAACAGGCCACCGGGGCCGATGATGACGAGCGCGAGGCCCTGGAACCCGAGGAACAAGCCCAACGTGACGACGAACGACGGGATGCCCACCCTTGCCACGAAGAAGCCGATGAAGGCCCCTGTGAGGAATCCGAATCCGAAGCCGATCAGGAGTGCGAGCGGCCAGGGGATGCCGAACTGGGCGTTCAGCACGACGAACAGCGCCATGCCGACACCGCCGGTCACACCGGCGGACAGGTCGATCTCGCCGAGGAGCAGCACGAACACGAGCGCCATGCCGAGCACGACGAGCGTCGCCGCCTGGTTCAGCAGGTTGGCGAAGTTGCGCTCGGTGAGGAAGAACGGGCTCATGATCGAGAACAGTGCGCCGAGCACGATGAGGCCGCCGATCGCAGGCAGGGCGCCCATGTCGCCGCCGCGGACGCGCTGCCACCACGCCTGGAGCTGGTCGCCGACGCCGCCCTCCACGCCGCTGCCGATCAGGTCGCTCGCGATGGGATCGGGTGCGGCCTCGGTCCGGGTGGCATTGCTGCTCATTCCGCGCCTCCTTCGGTGCGAACGGTCGAGGTATCGAGGATCGTGACACCCGCGGGTGCCTTGGTTCCGGTGATGTAGCCCACGACGTCGTCGCGGGTCGTCGAGGAAGCCGGGATCTGGGCCACCATCTGACCGAGGTACAGGACGGCGATGTCGTCGGCGACCTCGAAGACGTCCACCAGGTTGTGGCTGATGAGGATCACCGCGACACCCTGCTCCGACAGGCGTTTCACCAGGTTCAGCACCTGCTCGGTCTGGGCGACGCCGAGGGCGGCCGTGGGCTCGTCGAGGATGACCACGCGCGCCTTCTTCAGCACGGCGCGAGCGATCGCCACGGTCTGCCGCTGGCCACCGGACAGGCTCGACACCTTCTGGCGGACCGATTTCACGGTGCGCACCGAGAGGGAGCGCAGCGTGTCGGATGCCTCCTTCTCCATGCGCCCCTCGTCGAACGTGCCGAAGGTCAGCTCCTCACGGCCGAGGAACATGTTCTGGACGATGTCGAGGTTGTCGCACAGGGCGAGGTCCTGGTAGACGACCTCGATGCCCAACTGCCCTGCGTCGCGGGGCGCGTGCAGGTCGCGGTGCACGCCGTCGATGAGGACTTCGCCCTCGTCGTACGGCTGCACGCCGGCCAGTCCCTTGATGAGTGTGGACTTGCCGGCGCCGTTGTCGCCCACGAGGGCGGTGACCTTGCCGGGGTGGACTTTGAGGTCCACGCCCTTCAGGACGCTGACCGGACCGAAGGATTTCTTGACCCCGACCAGCTGGATGATCGGCTCTGCGCCGAGCGGGGCGGGAGTGGTGGTGAATGTATCTGACATGCTCGCTTCCTTAAAGGTGCACGTGGTCCGGCGCGAAGGGGCGTCACGCCGATCGGCGCGACGCCCCTCGCGGATTCAGCCCGTAAGCCGATCCACTGCTACTCGGCGGTGACCCCATACTGCTCGCACGCGGCCATCACGTCAGCCGTGCAGACATCGTCGTACTCGGCGTCGCCGGCGGCGATGACGTCCTTGACCTGGTCGGGACCGACCAGGATCGGCGTCACCTGGATGTAGGGCGTGCCGTCCTCGAGTTCGGCGTCCGCGGTGACATCGTCGCCCTTCAGAAGCGCGACGGCCGTGTCGACGGCAGCCGTGGCCTCCTCCTTGACCGGCTTGTAGACCGTGGCGGTCTGCCAGCCGAGCAGGATGTTCTGCAGGCCCGCGACGTTCGCGTCCTGACCCGACACCGCCACGCCCGTCAGGTTGTTGTCCTGCAGGACCTTGATGACGCCCGCGGCGTTGGTGTCGTTCGCGACCCACACACCGTCGACCTTGCCGCCGAGCGAGGTGAGCGCCTGCTCGAAGTTGGTCTGCGACTTGGCCTGGTCCCAGATCCCGGGCGGTTCGGCTGCCGGCGTGATGCCCGCGGCTTCCATCACCTCGACGGCGCCGTCGTGGAACATCGCCGCATTGCCGTCGGTCGGGTCGCCGCCCATGTAGACGACGACGGCGGTCGCCGGGTCCTTGCCGGCGGTCTCGAGACCGTCGAGCACGGTCTGACCCTCCAGGCGACCGACCTCGGTGTTGTCGAACGACACGTAGTAGTCCGCACCGGTGAACGGGCGGTCGTACGCGATCACAGGAATGCCTTCGGCCTTCGCCTTGGTCGCGACTGCCTCGGCAGCGCCCTGGTAGTCGACGAGCAGCATGACGCCGCAGCCCTGGGTCAGCTGCTGGTCGGCGATCGTCGAGTACTTGTTGACGTCGCCCTGCGCGTTCTGGATGTCGACGTCGAAGCCGGCCTCCTCCAGGCCCTCCTGGAGGTACTTGCGGTCGAAGTTCTCCCAGCGCGGCGAGGACGCCGCATCGGGCAGGATCACACAGGCGCGGTCCGCGGCTTCGCCGTCGCCGCCATCCCCGCCGTCCCCGCTGTCGCCGTTGCCGCCGGCACAGCCGGCCAGCATCACCGCAGCCGCGCCCGTGAGGGCGGCCACGGCGAGGAGTGAAGACTTCTTCATCATTCGCCTTTCGTCATTGAAGCGAGCGAGCCCCAGGATCGTCCCTGGTTTCTTCGCGCTGATGCGATCATCGATGACGGGCGTTCTTGTCGTCAAGTCTTGAACGTAACGCTTTGGCAACGCCGGCGGTCCGGGGGTCGTCGCGTCGGGCGGCGAGCACGTCAGAGAGCGCTTACCGTGCAGAATGCTCACATCCGGTACTGCGCAAGTGCATAATGCGCGGCGTCGATGAGGGGGTGACTGAGTGGGCCCGGCCGAGTGTTCGCCAAGTGAAGCCAGCGCGCCGCCGAACGGCGCTCAGGCGCGACCGGTGGCGGCGCGTGTGCGGCGTGAGAGCGAGTCGACGATCACCGCGAGCACGAGCACAACGCCGGTGACCATGAACTGCACCGACGAGTCCAGGTTCATGAGGGTCAAGCCCGACGAGATGGACTGGATCACCACGATGCCGACGAGCGCCGAATACGCCGATCCGCGCCCGCCGAACAGGCTCGTCCCGCCGATGACCGCCGCAGCGATGGCGTTGAGGTTCACGTCGCCCGTGCCCGAGCTCTGGTTCGCCGACGCCAGCCGGGCGGCCGCCAGGATGCCTCCCACCGCGGCGAGCGTGGAGCACATCGCGAACACCGAGAGGTAGATGCGGTCCACCCGGATTCCGGCACGCCGTGCGGCCTCGACGGACCCGCCGACGGCGTAGACGGCCCGGCCCCAGCGGGTGCGGGTCAGCACGAAGTTCATGGCGACGATGAGGCCGAGGAAGAACAGGAACATGACGCCGACGCCGCGGTAGATGTTCAGGTACCACGTCGCCACGAGGAGGAAGGCGAGCAGGACGCCGCTGCGCACCCCGATCTCGGTGTAGCTCTGACTGACCAGGTTCGCCGCCGCGCGCCGTCGAGCCCGGCGCAGGAGCGACCAGGCGAACGCGGCCGCCGCCAGCACGGCCACGACGTAGGAGGCCCACGCGGGCAGGAACATCTGCTGCGCGAACTGCACCAGCCAGGAGTCGAACGGGATGGCGATCGATCCCGTCTCGCCGAGCACCCACAGCTGCAGTCCGAGGAATCCGAGAAGACCGGCCAGCGTGATGACGAAGCTCGGCAGCCCGAAACGTGTGAAGAGATAGCCGTAGAGCAGCCCGACGAGGCAGCCGACGACGATCGCGGCGGCGAGCGCCAGGAAGAGGTTCCACTGCAGCTGCACGAAGCTCACGGCGAGCACCGCGGCGGCGAGCCCTGAGACCGAGCCCACTGAGAGGTCGATCTCGCCGACGAGCAGCACCAGCACGACGCCCAGTGCGATCGTGCCGATGGCGGCGCACTGCATGGTGAGGTTGACGAGATTCTCGCTCGAGAGGAAGACGGGGTTCAGCAGCTGGAACACCGTCCAGATCACCGCGATACCGAGCACGACGGGAAGGGCACCGAGGTCTCCGCCCCGGATGCGCGTCACGAAGCCCTCCAGGGCGAGGCGGATGCCGCTGCCGCTCAGGAGCCGTTCGTCGCCGGTGGGCTCGGCCAGGCGCTCGTCGCCGCGGGTGCTCATCGGCTCCCGTCCCCGCGAGGTCGGGGAGTGCGGCGGGAGCCTCCGCGCGGCATGCGGATCACGGTGCCGCCGGCGGTCTCCTCGGCGGGCGATTCCTCATCGCGCGGAGCGGCGGACGCGGCATCCGTCCGCTCCGGCACGCGCCGCGGTGCCGCAGAGTGGTCGACGGCGCCGGTGATGGCCGCGATGAGGGTCTCGCTCGTCACGTCGGCGACGTTGTACACGCCGTTGTTGCGGCCGAGGCGCAGCACCACCACGCGGTCGGCGACGGCCATGACGTCGGCCATGTTGTGGCTGATGAGGATCACGCCGTGTCCACGCTCGCGCAGGCGCTCGATGAGGTTCAGCACCTCGGCGGTCTGCGCGACGCCCAGCGCCGCCGTCGGCTCGTCGAGGATCACCACGCGCGGCTCGCCGATCAGCGAACGGGCGATCGCGACGGTCTGCCGCTGCCCGCCCGACAGCGAGGCGACGGGGACGCGCACCGAGGGGATCTTGGCCGACAGCTCGCGCAGCAGCGTCCAGGTGCGCTGCTCCATGTCGACCTCGTCGAGGGTGGCGCCGTCGCGGAGCTCCCGCCCGAGCCACAGGTTCGCGACGACATCGAGGTTGTCGCACAGCGCGAGGTCCTGGAAGATCGTCTCGATCCCGAGCTGCTGGGCGTCCGCGGGGGAGCCGATGGCCACCTCTTCGCCGTCGAACTCGATCGATCCGCTGTCGGGTGGGTGGACGCCGGACAGCACCTTGACGAGCGTCGATTTGCCGGCGCCGTTGTCGCCGACGAGGGCGACGACCTCGCCCTCGTTGACCGAGAAGTCCACGTCGGTGAGCGCTTTGACCGCGCCGAACCGCTTGCCGATGCCGCGCATCGTCAGCACGCGTTCACGCGTCCGCCCCGTCCGCGGGTGCGTCATCGACATCCTGCCCCGTCCTCGTCGTCGTTCCGGCCCCAGCCGACCCCTGTCAGAGTCAGGACCCTACCCGATGCCCGCAGCTTGGCACGCATCGGCGTAGGCCGGCGTGCAGATGTCGTCGACGCTCCAGAACCCGTCGGCGACCACGGTGTCCATGATGTCGTCGATCGTCACCGCCACGGGGTCGAGCAGCGTGGCAGGCGTTCCCTCGATCTCCAGCGGTGCGGTGACCTCTTCGCCGTGCAGCAGCTTGACGGCGACCTCGGCGGCGAGCTCGGCCTGCGGCTTGATCGCCTTGTACACCGTCATGTGCTGGTCGCCCGTCAGGATCCGCTGGATCGCCGAGAGCTCGGCATCCTGACCGGTCACGATCGGCAGCGGATCCACGTTCGCGACCCGCAGGGCCGCGACCGCGCCGCCGGCGGTGGCGTCGTTGGCGGCGTAGACCCCGGCGATCGCATCGCCGTGCTGTGCGATCTGGCCCGACACCCATTCCTGCGCCTTCTCGGGACTCCACCCGGGGGTGTCGTATTCGGCGAGCACGCGCAGGCCGCTGTCGTCGATGATGCTGTGGGCGCCCCGCTTGAACAGCGCCGCGTTGCTGTCGGTCGGCGAGCCGTTCACCATGAGGATGCCGCTGCCGTCGTCGGTCGACGGCATCGCCTCGACGAACGCCTGCGCCTGCAGCACGCCGACCTTCTCGTTGTCGAACGAGATGTAGTACGCCAGGTCGCCCCCGGCGACCAGGCGGTCGTACGAGATGACGGGCACGCCCTTGGCGTTGGCGGTGGTCACGATGCTCACGGCGGCGTTGGCATCGACCGGGTCGAGCACGAGCACGCCCGCGCCGGAGGTCAGCGCGGACTCCGCCTGCTGCTGCTGCTTCGCGGCGTCCTGATCGGCGTTGGCGTACAGCACGTCGTAGTCCCCGAGCTCGGCCACGCGGGCTTCGAACAGCGGCCGGTCGAACGTCTCGTAGCGCGCCGTCTTCGCATCGGGCAGGAGGAGCGCGATGGTGTCATCGCTGGGCGGGCCGTTCTCGGCGGGCGTCCCGGTGCAGGCGGGGAGCAACGCACGCGGCGACGAGCAGAGCGGCCGCCGCCACCGCCGTGCGACGCCCGCCCGGGCGCCGCCACGGCCGATCGTGTCGGATGCGGGACATCGGGCGAGCCTACGCGGTGATGGGAAGCGAGGATGCCGCCGGGAGCTGTGCGCTGACCGTCACATGGTCGAGCGCGATCGCGATCGCCCCGCGCGTCTCGGCCCATTCGCCGAAGGAGGCGCCGACGATCTCGGGCAGACCGCCCGCCGACGGCAGCGCGGTGCGCTCGAGCGAGTGCCGCATCGGCGCCATCAGGATCTCGCCCGCCAGCCCCAGCTCGCCGCCGACGACGATGACCTCGGGGTCGAAGAGATTGCAGAGGCTCGCCGCGGCGATGCCGATGTGGCGTCCCGCATCGGCGATGACGCGGCGCGCGGCGCCGTCCCCGGCCTCCGCGGCGTGGAGCAGGTCGCCGAGGCGGTGCATGCCCTCGCTCGGCGGGAACAGCGACAGCAGCGCCGGCCCGCCCGCGTACGTCTCGAGGCAGCCCCGGTTGCTGCAGCGGCAGATGGGGCCGTTCTCGTCGAGCGTGACGTGGCCGATCTGGCCCGCCTTGCCGTTGACGCCGCGGAACAGGTCGCCGCCGACCACGAGTCCGGCGCTGATGGTGTGGCCGACGCGGATGAAGACCGACGATGCGGCGGCGCGGCCGTTGCCTTCGCGGGCCTCGGCGAGACCGCCGAGGTTCGCCTCGCTGTCGACGTAGACCGGGCGGCCGATGCGCACGGAGAGGCTCTCGGCGACGTCGACCCCCTCCCAGCCGCGCAGCAGGCCAGGGGTCGACACCATGCCCGTGCGTGGATCGATCGGGGCGGGCAGCGCCAGCCCGACGGCGAGGAGGTCGGCCAGCGACCCGCCGAGCGACTCCATCATGTCGCCGAGCAGCAGCGCGAGACGGTCGAGCTCGGAGTCGTGGCGGTGATCCAGGGGGAGCGGGAGCGAGGACTGCGTCACGATGGTGCGCGCGGTGTCGGCGATCGCGATGTGCAGCTGCCGCGAGCTGTAGTGGACGCCCGCGACGAGACCCAGCCGGCGGGCGAGCGACACGAGCGTCGCGCGGCGACCGCTGCTCGTCGTGAAGGACGTGTGGAGCAGGCCCGAGGCCGTCAGCTCTTTGACGATGTTCGACACCGTCGCGGGGGAGAGGCCGGTGCTGCCGGCGAGCTCGATCTGGGTGAGGCGGCCGTGGCGCTTGAGCGACTCGACGACGCGCGCGCGATTGGCCTCGCGCAGCGAGGTCTGCGAGCCCGGCGGGGCATTACGGCGTGCCACAGGTCACACTGTAGTCCACCCCCTCTCCTGCGGATCGGGCGTGGCGATTCCCAGATCGGCCGCGGGTTCCGGTGCAGAGCCCGATCCCGGCGACGCCGCTGCCCTCGCTACTCGCGGAGCCGCACCAGGCGCTCGTGCCCCGTCTCTTCGAGCTCGGCGATCGACTCGCGCGCCTTCACGAAGTCGTTGAACGAGCGATAGCCCAGCGCCTTCTCGCTGAACGACGGGTCCATGCGCCGCATGTGCGTCTTGACCGCCGAGCTGTGCAGCCACTCGGAGTCGTCGTTCTTGTCGTGGCCGAGCCGAAGCGCCCGCTCCAGCAGGCGGGTCGCCGTCTCCTGCGGATCCTCGGCCGGCTCCTCCACGGGCTGCGGCGGCTCGGGCGCTGCGATCTCGGCGCTCGCGGCGACGGTCTTCGACGAGGCGCGACGATTCGTGCGCTTGGGCGGCGCCGCCGTCTCGAGTGCCTCGTTGAGCGCGGCCTCGATCTCGGGCGCCGACCGGGGCGGGGCCGTCTCGACGGCGTCGGGCGCGACGGCCTCGGGCCCGACGGCCTCGGGCGCGACGGCCTCGGAGCCGACGGCCTCCTGAGCTGCGGCATCCGTCACCGCCGCTTTCGCGGCTCCACGGCGGCTCCCCGAGCGCGGCGCGGAGGCGGCGGCAGCCGTGCCCGTCTCCTTCGCCTTCGTGGCACGGCTCGAAGACGCGGCCTTCGCCTTCGCCGGGGCCTTCTCCGGAGCCTTGTCCGGGGGCCTTCGCCACCTTCGCGGGCTCGCGCGAGAAGCGCGGGACTCCGGGCAGCGAGTCGTACGCCTCGAACTCGTCGCAGGCGGCGGCCAGCGACTTCGCCGTCGACCCCGCCACACCGACACCGACCACGTAGCGGCCGAGGCGCTTGCATCGCTGGGCGAGCGGGACGTAGTCCGAGTCACCGGCGACGATGACGACGTGCGTGAGGTCGGGCAGGCGGAACATGTCTTCGACGGCATCCACGGCGAGGCGGATATCCGCCCCGTTCTTGGCGTAGGCCGCGGCGGGGAAGAGCTGCACCAGATCCACGGCGCGCGCGACGAGCTGTGAGCGATAGATCGCATTGACGGGAGCCGACCAGTCGGCGTACGCGCGGGTGAGGACGAGCGTGCCGAAGGATGCCGCGAAGTCGATGATCGCGCCGACGTCGATCGTCGCCGCCGCGAGCCGCTCGGCGATCTCGGGATCAGCCGGGTTCTCGGCGATGCGCTGCCGGTCGCGCGAATACGAGTTGCGGCCGTGGACGCGGTCGTACCAGGACATCACGATGTTGTCGAAGTCGAGATACACCGCGACGCGGGGATTCTGCAGATCGGGCATGTCAGTCCTCACCGGGGTAGCGCACGCCCACGAGCGCGCGGATCTCATCGAGCGTGGCCATGATCGCGACGGTCTCGTCGATCGGCAGGATGTCGGAATCGGTGCGACCCTCGGCGAGGTAGCGGGCCGCCGCGAGCGCCTGGTACTGCATCCCGCGGCCGGCGACGTCGGAGACGAAGTCCTCGAGCACCGTGCCGTCATGCGAGACGACGCGGAACGACGTCGGGGTGTACCAGACCCGGGCGATCTCGAGGCGGGCATCGGTTCCGATGATCGCGGCCGTGTTGGGGCCGGCGGCGCGGGAGGCGGAGAGCGTCGTGGAGAGCGCACCGGACTCGTGCGCCATGATCGTGGCGATCTCGGTGTCTGCCCCGGTGTCGCCGAGGCGGGCGGACGCCCCGATCGACAGCGGCTCGCCGAGGATGTCCCACGCGAACGACACCGGGTAGATCCCGAGGTCGAGCAGGGCGCCGCCGCCGAGCGCGAGGTCGTTGAGCCTGTGGGAGGGATCGCTCGTGATCCGCTGGGTGTGGTCGGCGGTGAGCGCACGGATCTCGCCGAGCATCCCCGAGGCGATGATCTCGCGGATGCGCACCATATGGGGCAGGTATCGCGTCCACATGGCCTCCATCGCGAGCAGTCCCCGCTCGGCCGCCGCGTCGCGGACCGCCGCGGCCTCCGTCGCGTTCAGCGTGAAGGGTTTCTCCACGAGCACGTGCTTTCCGGCCTCGAGCGCCAGCAGCGCGTTGGCGGCGTGCATCGGGTGGGGCGTGGCGATGTACACGATGTCGACGTCGGGGTCCGCGACCAGGTCCTCGTACGAGCCGTGGGCGCGGGGGATGTCGAAGTCGGCGGCGAACGCCTCGGCGGTCTCGCGCCGACGCGATCCCACCGCGGCGACGTCGAGCCCCGCGGTGCGGAGGTCGGCGGTGAACGCCCGTGCGATGCCCCCGGGACCGAGGATGCCCCAGCGAAGGGAGGACGAGCCGGGCGTCTGCCGGCTCGGTGGTGAGGACTCTGAGGTCATGACACGAGGCTAGCGGCGGGAGCGCGCCCGCGCCCGACCCGCTAGTGTGCGACGGCCTCCGGCCGCCGCGCCGCGGCGGCGCCCTCGGCTCGCTCGGTGATCCGGTCGAGCGCGCGAGCCAGGTCGTCGACGATGTCGCGCGCGTCCTCCAGACCGATCGACAGACGCACCGTCGTCGGGCCGATGTGGGCCTCGGCGAGCTGCGTCGGCGACATGTGGCTGTGCGTCATCGAGGCGGGGTGGGCGACCAGGCTGCGGGCGTCGCCGATGTTGGCGACGAGCCTGACCACCTGCAGGCGCGAGATGAACTCCTCGACGAGGCGGAAGTCCGCCTCGTCGTCGCCGGTGACGGGCAGGTCGAACGCGAACACCGAACTCACCCCGTGCGGGAGGTAGGTCTGCGCCTGGGCCCGCCACGGGCTGGAGTCGAGCCCGGGGTGGTGCACCCGCGCGACCGCGGGGTGCTTCTCGAGGAACCGCGCGACGGCCAGCGCGCTCTCGGTGTGACGCTGCATGCGGAGGTCGAGCGTCTCAAGACCCTGCAGCAGCTGGAAGGCGTTGAACGCCGACAGCGACGGGCCCAGGTCGTGGACGTACTTCGTCTTGACGAGCGCGATGTACGGCGACCCCGTCTGACCGAAGCGCTCGACGAGGCTGCCGTCGGGGACGCGCGGGTAGGTCTGCGTCAGCTGGGGCCAGCGCTCGGGCTGGGCAGTGAAGTCGAACGTGCCCAGGTCGACGACGACGCCGCCGAGCGAGGTGCCGTGGCCGCCCAGGAACTTCGTCGCGGAATGCACCACGATGTCGGCCCCGAAGTCCTTGGCCCGCTGCAGGTACGGCGTCGCGACGGTGTTGTCGATCACGAGGGGCACTTTCGCCGCACGGGCGACGGCCGCGACCGCGCCCAGGTCGAGCACCTGCGCGATGGGGTTCGAGATCGACTCGGCGAAGAGTGCGCGGGTCGTGGGACGCACGGCGGCGCGCCACGCGTCGATGTCGTCCTGGTCGACGAACGTGACCTCGATGCCCCAGTCGGCGAACGTGTCCTGCAGCAGGTCGACGGTGCCGCCGTAGAGCTGGCGTGCGGCGACGATGTGCTCACCCTGCTTGGCGAGCGCGAGCAGTGCCACCGCGACGGCCGCCTGGCCCGACGCCACGCCCGCGGCGCCGATGCCGCCCTCGAGCTCGGCGACCCGGCGCTCGAACACGAGCACGGTCGGGTTCGCGGCCCGGCTGTAGATGTTGCCGTCCTTGCGGAGAGCGAAGAGGTCGCGCGCCTCGGACAGCGAGCGGAACTCGAAGCCGTTGGACTGGTGGATGGCGGGAACAGCGGTGTTCTCCGCGACGCCGGAGTCGAACCCGGCCTGCACCTGCGCCGTCGCGAACGAGCGAGGGGCGGCCGGACGAGGCGGCAGGTCGTTGTCGGTGGCACGAGGCATGCTGACCATTGTCGAGCCGCGTGGGCCGTGCCGGTACGTCGTGTGTCGAACTGTTGCGGCGCCGGCTCCGGCGCCCCCGCCCGGCGGTAGGGCGCGCGCGAGCGCGGAGGGAAGCGAGAATGGACCAGTGGCGCAGCTGATCACCCCCGCAGAACTCCATGACCTCCTCCGCTCCGGCGCCGTCCGCGTGCTCGACGTCCGCTACCGCCTCGACCGCCCGGACGGCAGCGCCGAGCACCTCCAGGGCCACGTGCCCGGCGCCGTGTACGTCGACATGGAGACCGAACTGTCGCAGCACGGCCGGCCCGAGGACGGGCGGCATCCGCTCCCGTCCACCGGGAATCTGCAGGCCGCCGCCCGCCGCTGGGGCCTCCGCGACGGCGACACCGTCGTGATCTACGACGACGACCGCTCCCTCGGCGCCTCGCGCGCGTGGTGGCTGCTCACGCGCTCGGGCGTCGGCGACGTGCGCATCCTCGACGGAGGCCTCGGCGCGTGGCGGGCCGCCGGCCTGCCGCTCGAGACCGGACCCGTGGTGCCCGAGCCCGGCGACGTCGTCGCTCACCCCGTTGGCAGAGCCGGTGCTCTCGATCGACGAGGCCGCGGCGCTCGCCGCTTCCGGCGTCCTCATCGACGTGCGCGCCGCCGAACGCTACCGCGGCGAGGTCGAGCCGATCGATCCCATCGCCGGGCACATCCCCGGCGCCGTGAACCTTCCGACCGGCGCGTACATGGACGGCGAGCGGTTCCGGGATGCCGAGAGCCTGCGTGCGCTGTTCGCCGGCGTCGGCGTCACCGACGGCGTGAAGGCGGCCGCCTACTGCGGGTCGGGCGTCACCGCCGCGCAGGCGGTGTTCGCCGCCGAGCGGGCGGGACTGCGGCTCGGCATCTACCCGGGCTCATGGAGCCAGTGGACCCATACGCCCGGCCGCCCCGTCGCAACGGGACCGGCGCCCGCCGAGGTCACCGCCACGGTGTGACGGCACAGGGTGCGGGGTGCGGTGCGCCCCCGCCGGCGTGAGGGCGGCGGTCAGGGGACCAGGGTGATCTTGCCGTCGACGCCCGCCTCGATCGCGCGGTGCGCGTCCGCCGCGTCGGCGAGCGCGAACGAGGGGCCGAGCTCCACCGAGAAGCGCCCCGCCGCCATCAGTGCGACCGCCACCGGCACGGCCTCGGTGCGCCACACCTGCTGCTGAGCGGTGAGCGGCTGGGGAGACCCGCCCGAGAAGGCACGGATGCCGAGGCCCGCGGCATCCCGTCCCCGCACCAGTGTCACGATCCGCTGCCGGTCGGGCACCAGCTCGATCGACGTCTCCAGCGCCTCGTCGGTGCCGGCCGCGTCGATCGCGACCGTCACGCCGTGCGGGGAGACGTCGCGCACGCGCTCGGCGAGCCCTTCGCCGTACGCGACGGGGGTGGCGCCGAGCGCGCTCACGCGTTCGAACCGGCGCTCGGAGGATGTCGCGACGACGCTCGCGCCCCACAGCACCGCGAGCTGGATGAGCGCCTGCCCGACGGCCCCCGATCCGCCGTGCACGAGGAGGGTGTCGCCGCTGCCGACGGCGAGCGAGCGCAGCGCCTGGTAGGCGGTGCCGACCGGGATGCCGAGCGCGGCGCCTTCGGCGGCGCTCACCTGCGGCGGCCGGGCGAAGACCCGCGCGGCGGGGACGGCCAGCTCGGTCGCATACGCGCCGGACGCGCCCGCGAACACCACCGGGTCGCCGGCCCGGAACCCGTCGACCTCGTCGCCGACGGCGATCACGACGCCCGCGCCGTCGCCGCCCACGCGCCGCGGCTCGGTGATCTCACCCGACGGGCGCGCGCCGGAACGCAGCTTCGCATCGATCGGGTTGACGCCTGCCGCGGTGACGCGGATCGCGACCTCGTCGGGGGCCGGCACCGGCTCGGGGACGGAGATCTCGTGCAGCACCTCGGGGCCGCCGAACTCGGTGTACACGATCGCGGTGGTCATGGCGGGGGCAACTCCTGTCGTCGGGACGGCTGTTCCCGCAGGGCTGCACCCACCGAGCACCTAGCCGCGCAGGGCTTGCTGGATCCGCTGCAGCGACACGGGCTCCGCCGTGCCGAGCGACTGCGCGAACAGGCTCACACGGTACTCCTCGAGGAGCCACCGTGCGTGCACCAGCGGCGCCGGAGCGTCATCGAGCGGCGGGATGGTGCCGCCGGCCTCGGCGAAGACGGTGGCGGCGCGCTCGAACTCCGTCATCCGCTGCCGGTCGCGGCCCGGATTGTCGGCGAGCGTGCGCACGCGGTCGAGCGCGCCACGCAGGTATCGCGGAAGGTGCGCGAGGCGCGCGGTGCCGGTGTGCGACACGAAGCCCGGGAACACCAGACCCGCGAGCTGGCCCTTGACGTCGTTGAGGGCGCCGAGCAGCGTCAGCGAATTGCCGTCGCGCATCGCCTTCTCGACCTCCCGCGACGCCGTGAGGATCCGCGCGGCGAGCGACACGGTCTGGAAGAGCTCGTCGACGACGGCGCCCGAGAACGCGTCCCGCACCGCCTCGAAGCCGGCCCGGGTGCGCACAGCCCCGTCCGTCGCGGTGCGCGTGATGACGGCATCCGCCACCGCCACACGGCAGTCCTCGATCAGCGCCTTCGCCGACGGATACGGGGATGCCGCGAGCGCGAGCTTCTCGGCGGACGTCAGGTGCTCGAGCACGTACGCCGTGGGGGAGGCGACCGACAGCAGCACGAGCCGGCGCACGCCCGCCCGCGTGGCGCGGGCCGCCGCCTCGGGGGTGGTCTCGATGCGGACGGCCACCGAGACTTTCTCGTCCACGAGGGCGGGGTAGCCGCGCACGACGCCGCCGGCGACCTTCGTGTCGACGACCTCGGGGAGGTCGCCGAACGTCCAGTCGGTCAGGCCGGTGCGCTCGGCGAACGTCGACTCGGGCCGCGCCGCCGCACCGGGCGTGCTCGCCGATCGCGGTGCCGGCATGCCTGCCGCCGGCCCGGACGCCGGCGCTCGCGGCGCTGAGCGAGCGGGAGACGGATGCGCGTGCCCGGTCGGCGAGCCGCGCCTGAAGGGCCGTGAGGTCACGGTCCGAGCCGACGGCGCGGCCACGCTCGTCGACCGCACGGAACGAGACCTGCAGGTGGCCGGGCACGCGCTCCATCTCGAAGTCCGCGGCGCTCACCGGCTGACTCGCGACGCGCTGGATGCGCGCGGCGAGCGCCTCCCGCAGCCCCGTCGGCGGCAGCCCGTCGTGGGCCTCGGGACCCTGCCCGGCGAGGTCGGCCGAGAACGTGGCAGCCCAGTCGGCGGCGGGCACGACGTGGCGGCGGATGGACTTGGGAAGCGACCGCAGCAGGGCCGTGATGAGCTCGTCGCGCATGCCCGGCACCTGCCAGTCGAACCCGTCCGGGCGCAGCTGGGCGAGGAGCGCGAGCGGCACGACCGCGGTGACGCCGTCGTCGGCGGCACCGGGTTCGAAGCGATACGCGAGCGAGAGCACCTGGTCGCCCTGCGTCCACCGCGCCGGGAAGTCGCGCTCGTCGCCGCGCGAGGCCTCGTCGACGAGGTCGGCCTCGGTCATGTCCAAGAGGCGCGGCGTCCGGACGGAGGCCTCCCGCCACCACGCCTCGAACGACCGCGCGTCGAACACGTCGCGGGGGATCCGCGCGTCGTAGAAGCGGTACACGGCCTCGTCGCCCACGAGGATGTCGCGGCGCCGCTCGCGCTCTTCGACCTTCTCGAGGCGCCGGCGCAGCTCCAGGTTGCGCCGCTCGAAGGCGGTGAGGCGCTTGTCGAGGTGCGTCGGAGTCCCAGTCGCCCTCGACCAGCGCATGGCGCAGGAACAGCTCGCGCGCGAACGGACGGTCGAATCGTGCGAGCTGCACCCGGCGCTTCGGCACGATCTCGAGCCCGAACAGCGTGACCTTCTCGTAGGCGGATGCCGCACCCGACGCCTTCGACCAGTGCGGCTCGCTCAGCGACCGTTTGGCGAGATCGCCCGCCAGCGGCTCGGCCCACTCCGGGTCGATCGCGGCGACCGTGCGGGCGAAGAGCCGGCTGGTCTCGACGACCTCGGCCGCCATCACGGCGCTCGGGCGCTTCTTCTTGAGTCCCGAGCCGGGGAAGATCGCGAAGCGCGTGCCGCGCGAGCCGAGGTACTCGGCGCTGCGGCGCTGGTCGGCACGGTCGGACCGATCGGAGGGTCGGCCGCGTGCGGCGCTGCCGGTCGTGCGCTCGTCGAGGATCCCGAGCTGCGACAGCAGGCCCGAGAGGATCGCCTTGTGGATCTCGTCGGCGTCGGCGGCACCCGTTCCGTCCCGCTTCGCTCTCTCACCGACCGAGGAGCGAGGCGCGTTCACCAGAGTGCTCAGCTGCCGGTGCACGTCGGCCCATTCGCGGACGCGCACATAGTTGAGGTGCTCCGCGCGGCACAGCCGCCGGAACGCGCTCGAGCCGAGCTCGGCCTGCTTCTCCTGCAGGTGGTTCCAGAGGTTCAGCAGGCTCACGAAGTCGCTCGTCGGGTCGGTGAACCGGGCGTGGAGGCGGTCGGCCTCCTCGCGCCGGTCCTCGGGGCGCTCGCGTACATCTTGGATCGACAGTCCTGCGACGATCGCCAGCACGTCGCGGAGGACCCCGGTGCGGCGGGCCTCGACGAGCATCCGCGCGAAGCGCGGGTCGATCGGCAGGCGCGCGATCTCGCGGCCGAGGTCGGTGAGCGTCGGGTGGGCGCGGTCGTCGCCGCTCGGGGATCCCGCACGCGCCGGGAGGCGCACGGCGCCGAGCTCGACCAGCAGGTCGAACGCCGCCTTCACACCGCGGGAGTCCGGCGGGGTGAGGAACGGGAACGACGAGATGTCGCCGAACCCGAGCGACAGCATCTGCAGGATGACCGAGGCCAGGCTCGTCCGCAGGATCTCGGGCTCGGTGAACTCGGGCCGGCTGTCGAAGTCCTCCTCGGAGTAGAGCCGGATCGCGATGCCGTCGCTGGTGCGCCCGGCACGGCCGGAGCGCTGCTGCGCGGACGCCTGCGACACGGCTTCGATCGGCAGTCGCTGCACCTTGCTGCGATTGCTGTACCGCGAGATGCGGGCCGTGCCGGTATCGACGACGTAGCGGATGCCCGGCACCGTGAGGCTCGTCTCGGCCACGTTCGTCGCGAGGATCACGCGGCGACGGATGCCGGCGACCTGCGACCGCTCGAACACGCGGTGCTGCTCGGCCGCGGACAGCCGTCCGTACAGCGGCAGCACTTCGGTGGGTGCGGCATCCTTCGCGTACATGCCCCGCACCGCATCCGCGGCGTCGCGGATCTCGGCCTCGCCGGGAAGGAACACCAGGACGTCGCCCGCGGGCTCGCGGTCGAGTTCGCGGAGGGCCGGACGTGATGCCGTCGACGTCGTCGGACTCGTCCGCTTCTCGAGTGGCCCGTGCCGGCGGGCGGTAGCGGATCTCCACGGGGTAGGTGCGTCCCGACACCTCGATGATGGGCGCCGGGGTGCCGTCGGGCTTCGCGAAGTGCTCGGCGAAGCTCTGCGGGTCGATCGTCGCGCTGGTGATGACGACCTTGAGATCGGGGCGCTTGGGGAGGATCCGCCGCAGGTACCCGAGCAGGAAGTCGACGTTGAGCGACCGCTCGTGGGCCTCGTCGACGATGACCATGTCGTAGCGGCGCAGCAGTCGATCGCGATGGATCTCGTTGAGCAGGATCCCGTCGGTCACGAGCGCGATGCGCGTCTCCTCCGACACCTTGTCGGTGAAGCGCACCTTGTACCCGACGGTCGAGCCGAGCGGCACCTGCATCTCCTCGGCGATGCGCTCGGCGATGGTCCGCGCTGCGATGCGGCGGGGCTGCGTGTGGGCGATGCGCGTGCGGCCGAGTTCCAGCGCGATCTTCGGGAGCTGGGTCGTCTTGCCCGACCCGGTGGCGCCGGCCACGATGACGACCTGGTTGTCGCGGATCGCGCGCGCGATCTCGTCCCGCGCGGCGCTGACGGGGAGCTCCGGCGGGAACGAGATGACGGGTGCGGGCGCAGACATAGCCTTCGATCGTATCCCGTCCGGCGGGCCGGTCAGCCCCTGCCGGTCACGCCACGCTCGCGGGCGTCGGCTACGCAAAGGGGGTTGTGCAGCAGAGCACTTTGCATTACAAAGTAGGTATGGTCACCGACACGAACCGCGGATCGGCGCCGCCGCACCCGCGGAAGCGGGAAGGCGACGGTGCACTCGCCTGGGGCATCGGGCTGCCGGCCCTGCGCGTGGCGACTCGTCGCGGTGGCGTGCACCCTGGCCTGGCTCGTGGTCGGTGTGAGCGCGGAGTGGATGCCGTACCCCCTGCCACCGATGTTCGCCGCGATCGCGATGCTGCCGGTCAACCTCGTGTGCCTTGCGCTGGTCGTGCGGCGGCTGCGGTCGCAGGGGCGCCGCGTGGGCGATCTCGTCGGTTACCGCCGCGGCCGCCTGGGCCGCGACATCCTGTGGGGGCTGCTGTGGCTGGTGGTGCTCTACGTGCCGTTCACGCTGACCGTCATGCTGGTGATGGCGCTGCTGCACGGCGACGCCATGTACGTCGCCTTCGAGACCGTGTTCTTCGATCCCGAGGCGAGCTTCCCCCTCTCTCCGGCGGTCGCCGCGGTGCTGGCCGTCGTCGCCGTCGTGACCTTCGCGCCGCTGAACGCGCCCGCGGAAGAGCTGCTGTACCGCGGCACGGCGCAGCAGGATCTGACGAGACGGATGCCGGTGGTCGCCGCGATCCTCGTGGCATCGGCGTTCTACGGACTGCAGCACGTCTGGTACGCGCCGACGCCCGACGCGGTGCTGGTCTACGCCTGCGCCTTCTTCGTGTGGGGAGTCGGCTCCGGTCTCATCGCGTGGCGACAGCGACGGCTGCTGCCCATCATCGTCGCCCACTTCCTCGTCGACCTGCTCACCTCGCTCCCCGCCCTCGCCGTGCCCTTCCTCCTCGCGAACGGAGCATCATGACCCTTCCCGACCCGCCCGCCGGTACGGGCGACGACATGCGCGACGATCCCCGCGAGGTCGCCGCGATGCTGGAGCTCGTCCGCTCCGAGCAGGATCGGATGAGCCGGCGCCTCGCCGCCGGCGTCCCGGTCATCCTGCTCGCCTGGGGGCTGGCGTGGTTCGTCGGGTTCCTGCTGCTGTGGATGATCGACGGGGCGCGGCCCGCCTTCGCGATCCCCGTCGCGGTGGCCGCCGTGGCCTTCGCCGTGCTCATGGCAGGCGCCCTGGTCGTCAGTGCTGTCGTCGGCGCCCGCATGGGCCGCGGCATCCGTCAGGCTCCCGGCGCCGCATGGACGGGCATCGTGTTCGGGCTCACCTGGCCGGTCGGATTCCTCGCGATCGTTGCGCTCGGTCGTGCACTGGTGGTGAACGGGATGCCGCCGGAGCTGGGCAGCATCTACTACCCGACGTCGGCGACGATCTTCGTCGGCATCATGTACGTGCTGGCCGGTGGGATCTGGCGCAACTGGCAGTCGATCGCCATGGGGGCCTGGATCCTCGTGGTCGCCGCCGTGGCCCCCTTCTTCGGCTATCCCACCCACTACCTGGTGTTCGCGCTCGCCGGCGGCGGCGTCTTCCTGCGGGTGCCCTGGTCGCCTGGCTGTGGCTGCGTGAGAGCCGTCGCCGTCCCGAGCCCGCCGAGGACGTCGATGAGTGAGCTCGATCCGGTCATCCACGCCGCCGCGCGGCTGCGCATCACCGCGGCGCTGGCGACGCTCGACGCGGGCGAGAGCATCACCTTCCCGCGCCTGCAGGAGCTGCTCGACATGACCGCCGGCAATCTGTCCACGCACCTGCGCAAGCTCGAGGACGCGGGGTACGTCGCGGTCGACAAGACCCACCGCGGGCGCACGCCGGTGACGTATCTGGCTCTCACCAAACAGGGGCGACGCGCCTTCGAGGACTACGTCGAGACCCTCCGATCCGTGCTGGGAGAATCCGCATGACCATCGCCGAGTTCGCGCACGTCACACGTCGCTACGGCGACCTCGTCGCCGTCGACGACGTCAGTCTCGGGATCGATCCCGGCGTCATCGTCGGGCTCCTCGGGCCCAACGGGGCGGGCAAGACCACCCTCATGTCGCTGCTGCAGGGGCTCCGCCGCCCGACCTCCGGGCGGGTGACGCTCTTCGGCGGCAGACCCGGCCGACGCGCAGGCGCGCCGGCTGCTCGGATCGACACCGCAGGAGACGGCGCTGCCCGACACACTGCGTGTCGGCGAGGTGATCGACTACGTCGGTGGCCACTACGCCGATCGGGCGCCGACGGGCGAGCTGGCCGCGGAGTTCGGACTCGACGAGGTGCTGCGACGGCAGTGCGGATCGCTCTCGGGCGGTCAGAAGAGACGTGTCGCCGTCGCGCTCGCCTTCGTCGGCCGCCCGCGGCTGGTCCTCCTCGACGAGCCGACGACGGGCCTCGACGTGGATGCCCGCCGCACCCTGTGGGCGGCCATCCGTCGCCAGCACGAGGCGGGTGCGACGGTCGTCGTCACGAGCCACTACTTGGAAGAGATCGAGGCGCTCGCTCAGCGCGTCGTGGTGCTCGGAGACGGGCGCGTGCTCGCCGACGACACCGTCGCGCGCGTGACCTCGCGCGTGGGCGTCAGCCGCGTCGAACTGTCGTCGTCCAACAGCGGCGCGATCGCCGCGCTTCCGAGCGTCGTGCAGCACGAGAGCGCGGACGGGCGCGAGATGTACACCGTGACCGACGCCGATGCGTTCGTGCGGGAGCTCGTGGGGTCGGGTGCCGACTTCCGCGCCCTCGCCGTGCGGGGCGCAACGCTCGAGGAAGCCTTCCTCGCGCTCACCGAGGCATCCGCGACCGCGCATCGTCCCGGCGACGGCCTCCCTCCGGAAGGACGTCGCATGACCAGCATGCCCACCGCCGCGCCGGCGATCCGTCGACCGGACGCGGCGAAGCCCGCCGTCGACGCTGCGCCTCACGACGCTGCACGCGAAGTACGTCCTCATCGAGACGTTCCGCGTGCCGATCGCCGTGATCGGGACCATCGTCTTCCCGGCCGTCTCGCTGCTGTTCTTCGTCGTGCCCCAGCGCGCGGTCGCCGACCACCCGCTGTATGCGACGCAGGCCGTCATCTCGGTGTGCGTGTTCGCGGTCATGGCGAACGCGCTGTTCTCGTTCGGGCTCACGATCTCGGAGAACCGCGAGAAGCCATGGGATCCGTACCTGCGGACGCTGCCGGCGCCCGGGATCGCCCGTGTGCTGGCGCAGATCCTCTCGACCGGCGCACTCGGGATCGTGGCCATCGTGCCCGTCGTGGTCGTCGGCGGACTCTTCACCGCGGCCGAAGCCCCGCCGCTGCGGATCGTCGCCGGGACTCGCGGCGCTCGCCGTCTCGGCCGTGCCGTTCATGCTGATCGGCACGGCGGTCGGCTACGCCTTCCCCTTCAAGGCGGCGATCGCCGTCGTCCAGATCGTGATGTTCGCGCTGGCGTTCATCGGCGGGCTGTTCCTGCCGCCGATCCTCTTCGCCGACTGGCTCAACGCGATCTCGAAGTTCACGCCGTCGCGGCAGGCACGCGAGTTCGTGATCTGGGCCGTCTCCGGCGGGCCGCTCGAGTGGTGGGTGTGGGTCGGGATCGTGGTGTGGACGGTCGCGATGCTCGTCATCTCGCTGGTGCTCTACCAGCGCGACGAGGGCAAGCGCTACCGCTGACCGGCCCGCGCCGCGACGCGCCTAGGCTGGAAGCATGACAGTCCCCAGCGTGACCTTGAACGACGGCAACACCATCCCGCAGCTCGGCTACGGCGTCTTCAAGGTGCCGCCGGCCGACACGCGAGCGGGCCGTCGCCGAGGCGCTCGAGGTCGGCTACCGTCACATCGACACCGCGGCGATCTACGGCAACGAGGAGGGCGTGGGCGCGGCGATCGCCGCGAGCGGCATCCCGCGCGACGAGCTGTTCATCACGACGAAGCTCTGGAACGACCGTCACGACGGCGACGAGCCGAACGCCGCCATCGCCGAGAGCCTCGACAGGCTCGGGCTCGAGCGCGTCGATCTCTACCTCGTGCACTGGCCGACGCCCGCGCACGACAACTACCTGCACGCGTGGGAGAAGCTCATCGAGCTGCGGGACGCCGGCCTCACCCGCAGCATCGGCGTCTCGAACCACCTGGTGCCCCACCTCGAGAAGATCGTCTCGGCGACCGGCGTCGCGCCCGCCGTGAACCAGATCGAGCTGCACCCCGCCCACCAGCAGCGCGAGATCACCGACTGGGCAGCGGCCCACGACGTGAGGATCGAGTCGTGGGGGCCGCTCGGACAGGGCAAGTACGACCTCTTCGACGCAGCGCCCGGTCGCCGACCGCCGCCGCGGCGCACGACAGGACGCCCGCACAGGCTGTGCTGCGCTGGCACCTGCAGAAGGGCTTCATCGTCTTCCCGAAGTCGGTGCGGCGCGAGCGCCTCGAGGAGAACCTCGACGTCTTCGGCTTCGAGCTCACCGACGACGAGATGGCGGCCATCGACGCGATGGACGCGGGCGACGGCAGCGGTCGCGTCAGCGCGCACCCCGACGAGGTGAACTGACCGCTCGAGAGCGGGAGGAGCGGATGCCGTGAACCCACGCCTCGCGGAAGCGACGAGCCCGTACCTGAGAGCCCACGCGGGCAATCCGGTCGCGTGGTTCCCGTGGGGCGAGGAGGCGTTCGCCGAGGCGCGGCGCCGCGACGTGCCCGTGATGGTGTCGATCGGCTACTCGACCTGCCACTGGTGCCACGTGATGGCGCGCGAGTCGTTCGAGGACGCCGCGACCGCCGCGGAGCTCGACGCCGGCTTCGTGTCGATCAAGGTCGACCGCGAGGAGCACCCGGAGGTCGATGCGGCGTACATGGCGGCGGCCGCCGCGTTCACCCCGAGCCTCGGCTGGCCGCTCACGGTGTTCGCGACACCCGAGGGCCGGCCGTTCTACGCGGGCACCTACTTCCCGCCCCAGCCGCGCGCCGGCATGCCCGCCTTCCGGCAGGTGCTGGCCGCGGTGCAGGAGGCGTGGACCGAGCGGCGCGACCAGATCGACGAGACCGCCGACGCCGTCGCCGGCGCCCTCGCCGAGGTGCGCGACGCGGCGCCCGCGCCGGCACGGACGCCGTGCCCACCGCCGACGACCTCGTCGCGGCCGCGCACGCTCTCGCCGCCCGCGAGGATCCGCGCCACGGCGGATTCGGCGACCCCGCCTCGAACGCCCCCAAGTTCCCGGTGGCCACGGCGCTGCGGTTCCTGCAGACCCGCGTGGTGCGGGAGCGGGCGGCGGAGGCATCCGTCGTCGCCGACCGTGCGCTCGCGGCCATGGCATCGTCGCCGCTGCGCGACGCCGTCGAGGGCGGCTTCTTCCGCTACGCGACCCGCCCCGACTGGACCGTGCCCCACTACGAGCGCATGCTCACCGACAACGCCCAGCTGCTCGACGTCGCCATGGACGCAGCGGAATGTACACAGCGGCGACGACAGGGCGGCCGCTCAGCACGACGTCGCGCGCGGCATCGCCGGGTTCCTCATCGACGTCCTGCAGCAGCCGGGCGGCGGCTTCGGCGCCGCCCAGGACTCGGAGTCGTGGATCGACGGCGCCCGGAGCGAGGGCGGCTACTACTTCCGCGACGCCGCCGGACGCGCCCCGCTCGAGCCGCCGGCCGTGGACGGCAAGGTTGTGAGCGGCTGGAACGGGCTCGCGATCGGCGCGCTCGCCCGCGCGGGCGCACGCCTCGACGAGGCATCCTGGATCGAGGCCGCGCGCTGGGCGGCCGAGGCCGTCCTCGAGACGAACGTCGCCGCCGACGGCCGGCTGCTGCGCGCCTCGCTCGACGAGATCCCGTCACGGGCGCACGCGACACTCGCCGACCACGGCCAGCTCGCGGGCGGACTCCTCGCTCTCGCGGTGGCGACCGGCGAGGTCGCCTACGCGGTCCGGGCGCGGGAGCTCGTCGACTCGTGCGTGGCACCCGACGGTCACGTGGCCGTGCCCGGCGGAGGAGACCCGGTGCTGACCCGACAGGGGATCGGAGCGCCGGATGCCGCCTCCGACGCCGACGAGCCCTCGGGGCCTGCGGCGCTCGCCGAAGCAGCCGCGGCGCTCTGGATGCTCGGCGCCGGCGAGCAGTACCGCGCCCTCGCCGAGCGACTCGTCTCGACGCACGCATCCGCCGCCCTCGCGCAGCCGCTCGCGTACGGCGCGCTGCTGCGGGTCGCCACGAGCCTGGCCGTCGCGCCGCGGCAGGTCGTGGTCGTCACGACGGACGCCGCCGCCGCGATCGCGACCACGGCCCGCGGCATCCGTGCCGACGTCGTCAGCATCGTGTCGCCCGAGCAGGTCACCGCCTGGGAGGCCGCCGGATTCGGGCTGTTCGCCGACAAGGCGCTGCGCGACGGGCGGGCGACCGCCTACGACTGCCGCGATTTCGCGTGCCGGCTGCCGGTCACCGACCCCGGCCGACCTGCAGGCCTAGGCCGAGACCGCCTCAGACCCAGCTGTCGAGCCACATGTGCATGTGCCAGAAGTCGTACGGCACGTTCACCGCCGAGATGACCGGGTACCAGAAGACCGAGAGCGCCAGCGCGACCCCGAGGAACACCAGCACCAGACGCTGACCCGTCAGACGGCGGTAGGTGTCCGCCGTCGGGGGCCCGGCGATGTCCTTGAGCGCGAACGTCAGCGCCAGCAGCATGAAGGGCAGGATGAGCACGGTGTAGAACTGGAACACCGTGCGCGCGGGCAGGAACAGCCAGGGGACGTACGTGACGGCGATGCCGGTGAGCACGAGGGCGTAGCGCCAGTCGCGGGACACCACGAAACGGTACGCCAGGTACAGGACCGCGGCCACCCCGGCGTACCAGACGAGCGGGTTCGGCATCGTCGCGATGACTTCGCTGCACCCGTTCGGGACGGTGCACCCGTTCACGCCGAACGCGTCGTGGTGGTAGTACACGCCGGTCGGCCGGATGAGGAGCGGCCACTGCCAGGCCGGGCTCGCGTACGCGTGGCCGGAGGTGATCCCCGCCGTCGACGTGTACATCGCCACGTGGTAGAGCCAGAGGCTCTCGAGCGGGTTGCTCCCGGCATGACGGTCGTACCCGCCGTCGGTGACGAGCCAGCCGGTCCACGACGCCAGGTACACGAGCACCGCGACGGGGACGAACAGCACGAACGTGACGAGACCCTGGCGCACGGCATCCGTCGGCCAGAACGCCACGCCCGCCCGCCGGCGGGCGAGCGCGTCGGTCACGACGAGGTAGATGCCGAGACCCGCCAGCACCCACGCGCCCGACCACTTGACCGCGGTCGCGGCGCCCAGCGCCGCACCGGCCGCGATGAGCCAGGGCCGGTTCCACAGCAACGGCCCCCACGACGTCTGTCGCGCACGCCGACGGCTCGTCGCCGTCCTGGCGCGCGGCGACCGCCTCGGCGATGCGCGCCATCGTGCGCTCGCGATCGCGCAGCACGAACAGGAAGGCGAGCAGCACGAAGAAGGTCAGCGAGGTGTCGAGCAGCGCGACGCGGCTCATCGAGATCGCAAGGCCGTCGACCGCCATGAGGAGCCCCGCGACGACCGCGAAGGTGGTCGACCTCGTCAGGCGCTTCGCGATGAGCATCAGCAGCAGCACCGAGGCGATGCCGAGGAGCGCGGTCGTGATGCGCCAGCCCCACCCGGACTCGGGGCCGAGCACCATCATGCCCAGTGCGATGATCCACTTGCCGAGCGGCGGATGCACCACGAACGCCGGGTTCGTGGTGAACACGTCGGGGTCGCCCGACAGGAACCGCTCGTTCCCGTCGCCGGGCCAGGATGCCTCGTACCCGAGGTTCAGCAGCGTCCAGGCGTCCTTGACGTAGTACGTCTCGTCGAACTGGTTCATCAGGTCGTGCGCGGCGGCGAGGTTCCAGAGGCGCAGCACGGCGGCGATCACGAGGACGATCGCCGGCCCCAGCCAGGCGTACAGCCGCCGGGCGCGCGCGTCCTCGCTCAGGCGGCGTGCGAAGCGGTCGTAGAGACTCGGTCGTGCCGGGGGGAGGAGGGGCGCGGCGGGCCGGCAGCGGGCTGGCCGGCAGCGGGCCGCGGGCATCCGTCACCCGGCCAAGTCTAGGCTGAGGGCGTGATCATCCTCGCGGCGACCCCGATCGGAAACCTCGGGGACGCGTCCCGCCGCCTCGTCGAGGCCCTCTCCGAGGCGACCGTCATCGCCGCCGAGGACACCCGTACGACGCAGCGGCTGCTGGCCGCCCTCGGCATCGCGAACCGCCCGCGGCTCATCGCGCTCCACGACCACAACGAGAAGGAGCGGGCGCCCGAGCTCGTCGAGCTCGCCCGCGGCCAGGACGTGCTCGTGCTCAGCGACGCCGGCATGCCGACGGTCAGCGACCCCGGCTACGGGCTGGTCGCCGCGGCGGCCGCCGCCGGCGTCGAGGTGACGGCGATCCCCGGACCGAGCGCCGTCGTGACCGCGCTCGCCGTATCGGGGCTGCCGACCGACCGCTTCACGTTCGAGGGGTTCGTGGCCCGCAAGCCGGGGGAGCGCGCGGCGGCCTTCCGCGGCCTCGCCGCCGAGCCCCGCACGATGGTCTTCTTCGAGGCGCCCTCGCGCGCGGCTGCGACGCTGGCCGACATGGCGACCGCCTTCGGCGCCGACCGTCGCGCCGCCGTCTGCCGCGAGCTGACGAAGCTCCACGAGGAGGTGGCGCGCGGCCCCCTCGCCGACCTCGCCGCGTGGGCCGAGGCGGGCGTCCGCGGTGAGCTGGTGATCGTGGTCGAAGGCGCGCCCGCGCGGGAGGTGCCGTTCGCCGACGCCGTCACTCAGGTGCTCGGGCTCGTCCGCGACGGCGCCCGGCTGAAGGCCGCCGCGGCCGAAGTGTCCGGTGAGACCGGACACTCCAGCCGCGAGCTGTATCAGGCCGCGCTCTCCGCACGCGGGTAGCGGCGCCGGCGGATCGCGAAGAGGATCCCGCCGCCCGCGAGCATCGCGAGCCCGACCCACAGGGCGGCCAGGGTGACGCCCGTCGGCGGGAGCGATGCCGGAACCGGCGCACAGGCCGTGGCGGTGGCATCCCCGTCGGTGAACGCGATCGTGGCGGCATTGAGCAGCCCGGTGCCCTCGGCATCCGACCCGGTGGTGCAGTCCGCCTGATCGGTGGTGATGTTCGCCGCGACGCGGGCCGTCACGCTGACCTCGTACGTGTGGGTCAGTCCGCCGTCGATCGTGACGGCGGTGGCGACCCTCGTGTGTTCGATGCCGTCCCAGTCCGCCTCGACGGGCAGGCCTTCGACCGACGACACGGTGGCCGTGAGCACGGAGATGCCGGCGCCGAAGCGCAGCTCATCGTCGAGGTCGTAGGTGTCGGCGAGCGCGCCGGGGTTCGTCACGGTCAGCGAGTACGAGATGGCGTACGCGCCGTCGGACTGCGCAGTGGGCCCGGACGCGACCGACTTCTCGATCTCGAGCGGAGCGAGGTAGGCGTTCACGAACGTGCAGTACACCGTGGCCTGAAGCGGCACCACGACCGCCACCGACGACCCCTCGACGACCGGGTCGCTCTCCGAGCCGACGCACTGGATGTCGTCGAGCATCCAGCGCTCGAGCACGCTCGTCTCGGTGACGGTGTACCCGCCGGGGGCGACGAGACCCGTGGAGTAGGGGTCGGACTCGTCGGTGAGGGTGAACTCCTCCCCATCGGGACCCCACTCGAAGTCGAACTCCTGCGGCGAGCCGGCGGGCAGGGTCGTCTTGTCGACGACGATCGAGCCCCACTGCGTGTTCGTGAAGGTGCAGACGACGATCTCGCCCGGGTCGAGCACGATCGTGCCGACGAGGTCTTCCACCGTCGATGCGCCGCCCTGCGGGTCGCTGTCGGCGCAGAGGAGCTCCGTGTTGTCGTAGCCGTCGGGCGACACCTCGGTCACCTCGTACTCTCCCGGGGTGATGTCCAGGAAGGTGGCTGATCCGGTGCCCTCGGACGTCTCGATCGAGAAGTCCTCGGGGTCGAGCCACGAGCCGGTGAAATCGAACACGGCGTCGTCGCCTTCGACGTTCTTGACGACGATGATGCGCCCGACCGCGATGTTCTCGACGTCGCAGGAGATCTGGTCGCCGGGCTCGACGACGGAAGCCCGTCACGTCCAGGTCGGCGGGCTCGCCGCCGGCATGGGCGACCGTGCAGACGAGGTCGCCCTCGATCCAGCCGGGCAGATCGAGCTCCGACAGGGAGTAGAGGCCGCCGGGGGTGAGACCCGTGAACGTCGCGGTGCCCGTGCCGCCCTCGGTCGCGACCGACGCGACGATCGCCTCGCCCGCGGGATCGATCGGCGTCAGCACCCACTGGAACGTCGAATCGCCGCCGAGCGCCGTCTTGGCGATCGTGATGTCGATGGGCTCGGGCACGTTCTCGATGGCGCAGGTGACCGCGACGCCCGGCTGGGCGACGAAGGTCACCGCAGCCGGGTCGGCGTTGGAGTCGTCGACTCCGGTGCAGGTGAGCGTGCCCTGCACCCAGCCCGCCGCGGACTGCTCGGTCAGCGTGTAGGTCTCGCCGGCGAGCAGGCCCGTCCATGTGGCCGCCTGGGAGCCTGGACCGGTCCCCGAGATGGCCTGAACGCCGCCGGCGGGCGTGACGCCCTCGGAGGGCGTCAGCGCGAACGGGAACGACCATTCATAGTCGCTCGTCACGCCGGTGACGCTCTTGGTGACCGACACGGATGCCGGAGCCGCCGTGTTCTCGGCGGTGCAGACGAAGGAGGTGCCGGGTTCCAGGGCGAACTGCCAGCCGTCCTCCCCGGCTCCTCGTGTCGACCACGTCGCACTCGAGCGCGCTGGTCCACCCGGGTTGCGCGACTTCGGTCAGGCTGTACTCGGTTCCCGGGGCGATGTCGGTGACCTCGATCGACGGGGCTTCGGACGTGAGCGTGATGGTGCGGACGTCGCCCGTCGCGATGTCGGTGAGCAGGAAGTCGAACGACCACGGGACGCCGTCGGCGATGCCGGTGGCCGTCTTCTCCAACTGGAGCGACACCGGATCTGCGGTGTTGAGGAAGACGCACTGGGCGATGCCCGCCGGCGGGCAGGTCCACCGTCGCGGTCAGCGTCTGGAGGTCGACTGTCGAGCTGCCGCCGTCCGAGACGTCGCAGGTGATGTCCGTCAGAGTCCAGTTGGGCAGAGCGCCCAGGTCCTCGGTGATGTCGTACTGGCCGCCTGCGAGCGCCGGGCTGACCCACGTCGCCTGACCGGGCAGGGGATTCAGGGTGAATTCCTCGGTGGGGTCCTCGCCCGAGGGGCCGAACTGGAACGCGAAGTCCTCGTCGTACTCGAACGGGTCGGACTCCTTGACGACGAGGATCTGTCCCGGGCTGGCGTTGACGTAGTAGCAGGTGACGGTGTCGCCCGGCGCGAGGTCGAAGGCCGCGGTCGCGGTGTCGAAGATCACGTCCTGGCCGCCGATCGTGCAGATCAGCGATCCGAGCAGGGTGCCGTGCTGGCCGGCGGGCTCGGTCACCGAGTACTGGCCGGGGGTCACGCCGGTGAAGGTCTGGGTGTAGTTCGTGCCGTCGCCGGTCGCGGCGTTGATCGAGAAGCCGCCTCCGGCGGGAAGCGCCGGCGAGCCGGACGTCCACGTGCCGGTGAAGTCGAACTCGGAGTTCTCGGGTGTCCCGAACGCCTCCTTGCTGATGACGATGGTGCTCAGCTGCGTGTTCGTGAAGGTGCACGACACGTCCTGCCCGGCGACCGTCGTCACCTCCGCGGAGGCGTCGGATTCGTTGATCACCGAGCTCGGGTCGGTGCACGTGATGTCGGGCTCGGCGAGCCAGCCTTCGGGCACGACCTCGCTGATGTCGACCGTCGAGCCGGGCGCGAACGCGAACGTGGCGCTCTGCCCGTCGGTGAGCGTCGCGGCGTTGCCTCCGATATCGAACGAGAACTCCTGCGGCGATCCGTCGGGGAGCGTCTGCTTGGTCACGGTGACCGTCGAGGTGGCGTTCGTGATCACGCAGTCCGTCTGCGTGTCCGGGATAGACGGTGAACGGGTCGGTCGGGACTGGTCAGCACGAACTCGATCGGCTCGCCGGTGCCCGGTGCGCGTCGTCGTGCAGACGATCGACTGCTGCACCCACGGCGCCGGTCACGTCTCGGTCAGGCGGTAGTCCGTCGCCGCGAGCACGTTCTGGAACGTGTCCGTCTCGTCGATGCCGAGATCGTCGACGATCGCCGTCGCACCCGGTGCCGGGGAGGACGATGCCACCGCTCGCGCGATCGACGCGGTAGCCGAAGCGCTCGTCGGATTCGAAGTCCGCCGGGACGACGTCCTTCGTCACCGTGAGCGCTGCCGCAGTTCGAGATGGTGAGCGGGTCATCGGCGTCGAGGTAGTCCTGCGTCTGCGCGCCGAAGTCCGACCCGGTGCGTGAGATCTCGGTCGAGACCGTGAACGAGCTGCAGGCTCGAGGGGTCGAACAGGCCGGCGGTGGTCAGATCGACGGCGAATTCCCCGAACGTCGCCTGCGGCTGGTTGCCGACCGGCAGGGGGCCTTCGGTCCGCACGCCCACCGCCCAGGCGAAGTCGATCGGCTGTCCGGTGGCGAGCCACTGACCCGGCACCGTTCGGGTTCGCGCACGCGTCGTTCGCCGTGGGGGTCCAGCGGCGGAAGTGCACCGTGACCGTGCCGAGGTTCGACTCGTAGTCGAACACGACCAGCACGTCGTCGCAGCGCCCGGCGGCCGGTCCTTCCAGGTTCTGCAGCAGGCTCAGGCTGCCGTTGCCGACCAGCCGCGTCCAGTACGAGTAGAGGATCGCATGGCGCCGTCCCTGCGGCGTCGGTCACGACCTCGTAGGCAGAGGCCGTGCTGCAGAGGTCGCCCTTGTCGTTGACGTTCGCCGGGCCGGGCGCCCACGGGATCGAGTCGGGGGTCTGCGTGCCGGGGGCGCCGGTCGCGTCGTCGGCGGTCAGCGCCGCAGGCGCCGGCGAGGCTGCCGTTGTCCCACGTCGAAGGTGGCATCGAGGATGCCCGTCGACGGCAGCCCATCGGCGGTCGTATAGGGGCCGGTCGGCGTGAAGGTGTAGCTGCCGTCCGGTGCAGGAGGGGTGAGGAAGGAGTCCCAGTCGAAGGTGGCGGGAGGCGTGCCGCCGGCCTTGTCGCCGTCGAGCTGGAAACCCGTCTGCAGGCCAGAGGGCTCGAGTGTCGCCGCGCTCGCCGCACCGGCTCCGGCGATGGGCACCAGGACGGCGCCGAGGAGGGCGCCGATGGCGACGAGGGCGAGGAATCGGGTGCGCGGCATGGCTGACCTTCCGTAGGAGGAGGCCAACGCCGGACCGAGGCGCCCACAGCCTCTCGCCGGATGGCCTGAGAATGCACAGGCCACCGACTTGAGGCAGAACCTACCGGATGGCGCAGGCGGCGCGACCCCTGGCAATGCCGTGCCGATCACGCTGCCCCGCGACGCTCGTCGCGTCGAAGCGCGAGCGAGTATGACATTCCGGGCGTTCCCGCGGCGTCCGCGAGGGTCTCCCGTCACAGCGGCGGCGGCGGCATCCCGTCGAACTAGACTCGTCGGGTGACTTCCGGCCCCTCGTCCTTCTACATCACGACGCCGATCTACTATCCGAGCGACGTGCCCCACATCGGCCACGGCTACACCACCGTGGCGGTCGACACCCTCGCGCGCTGGCACCGCCAGGCGGGCGACGACACCTGGATGCTGACGGGCACCGACGAGCACGGTCAGAAGATGATGCGCGCCGCGTCGGCGAACGGCGTGACGCCGCAGGAATGGGTCGACAAGCTCGTCACCGAGGCCTGGTTCCCGGTGCTGCAGACGCTGGATGTCGCCAACGACGACTTCATCCGCACGACGCAGCAGCGCCACGAGGAGCGCGTGCAGCAGTTCGTGCAGGCGATCTACGACCGCGGCTACATCTACGCCGGCGAGTACGAGGCGCTGTACTGCGTGGGCTGCGAGGAGTTCAAGCCCGAGTCCGAGATCGTCGACGGCACCGGTGCCTTCGAGGGCCTCAAGGTCTGCGCGATCCACTCGAAGCCGCTGGAGCTGCTCCAGGAGAAGAACTACTTCTTCAAGCTCAGCGAGTTCCAGGACAAGCTCCTCGAGCTGTACTCGAGCGTGCCCGACTTCGTGCGCCCCGAGTCGGCGCGCAACGAGGTCGTCTCGTTCGTCAAGAACGGGCTGAAGGACCTCTCGATCTCGCGCTCGGCGTTCGACTGGGGCATCCCGCTCCCGTGGGACGAGTCGCACGTCATCTACGTCTGGGTCGACGCGCTGCTGAACTACGCCACGGCGATCGGGTACGGCACCGACCCCGAGGAGTTCGCCCGCCGCTGGCCGGCGTACCACATCGTCGGCAAGGACATCCTGCGCTTCCACGCCGTCATCTGGCCCGCGATGCTCATGGCGGCCGGCCTCGAGGTGCCCCGCGGCGTCTTCGCGCACGGCTGGCTGCTCGTCGGCGGCGAGAAGATGTCGAAGTCGAAGCTGACCGGCATCGCGCCCACCGAGATCACCGACGTCTTCGGCTCGGACGCGTACCGGTTCTACTTCCTGTCGGCGATCGCGTTCGGTCAGGACGGCTCGTTCTCGTGGGAGGACCTGTCGGCCCGCTACCAGGCCGAGCTCGCGAACGGCTTCGGCAACCTCGCCTCGCGCACGACCGCGATGGTCGAGCGCTACTTCGAGGGCGTCGTGCCGCCGGCGGCCGAATACACCGCTGCCGATCTGCACATCCAGAAGACGGTGGCGGATGCCGCGGCCAACGCCGACGCCGCGATCGAGCGCTTCCGCATCGACGAGGCGATCAGCTCGGTGTGGACGATCGTCGACGCGCTGAACCTGTACATCACCGAGAACGAGCCGTGGGCGCTGTCCAAGGACGAGGCCCAGCGTGAGCGTCTCGGCACCGTGCTGTACACGGCGGCCGAGGGCCTGCGCGCACTCGCGGTGCTGCTGTCGCCGGTGATGCCGGAATCGACGGAGAAGCTCTGGGTCGCGCTCGGCGCCGCCGAGTCCCTCGGGCGCCTCCAGGACCAGCGGATCCGCGAGGCCGGCGCGTGGGGCGTGCTCAAGCCCGGCACGTCGGTCAACGGCCTGGCGCCGCTGTTCCCGCGCGTCGAGCAGTCGGTCTGATGGCGACGCCCCCCGTCGCGTACCCCGCGGAAGGCTCCGACCCCTCGCAGTACGTCCGCACCCGCGAGAAGGGCTCGCGCGACGTCACGTATCCCGCGGCGCCCGAGCCCCTCGCGGTGCCGGTCTACGACAACCACGCCCACCTCGAGATCGAGGACGGCGAGGTCGGCCTGTCGCTCGACGAGCAGCTCGAACGCGCCGGCGAGGTCGGCGTCGTCGGCGTCGTGCAGGCCGGGGGCGACATCGAGTCGAGCCGGTGGTCGGCGTGGGCCGCGGCATCCCATCCCCGCGTGCTGGCGGCCGTCGCGATCCACCCGAACGAGGCACCTGCGTACGCGGCAGCGGGCCGGCTGGGTGAGGCGATCGATGTGATCGACGAGCTGGCCGCGCAGCCACGCGTGCGGGCCATCGGCGAGACGGGCCTGGACTTCTTCCGCACCGGCGAAGACGGCCTGCCCGCCCAGTTCGAGAGCTTCGAGGCGCACATCGCGCTCGCGAAGAAGCACGGGATCGCGATGCAGATCCACGACCGCGACGCCCACGACGCCGTGCTCGAGACCCTGGTGCGCGTCGGCGCGCCGGAGCGCACCGTGTTCCATTGCTTCTCGGGCGACGACGCCATGGCCCGGATCGCCGCGGAACGCGGCTACTACCTGTCGTTCGCGGGCAACGTCACGTTCAAGAACGCGCAGAACCTGCGCGACGCGCTCGCGGTGACGCCGCGCGAGCGGATCCTGGTCGAGACGGATGCCCCGTTCCTGACGCCCATCCCGCACCGCGGGCGTCCGAACGCGCCGTACCTGGTGCCGGTGACCGTGCGTTTCATGGCCGCCGAGCTCGGCGTCGATCTCGACGAGTTCTGCGCCCAGCTCGCCGCCAACACGCTCGAGGCTTACGGCTCGTTCGAAGACTGACACGGGTGGGTGCATCGCCCAGTCAGATGATTCTCTCCGCGAGACAGGGGATTCGCGGCGAAACCGGGGGCGATGTCCTGGGTCTCGCCGGAAATCCCTTGGCTCGGTGAGACAGGGGATCGGCGGGGCCGCGCTGACGGTCAGTCGGGCAACGGGAGGCCGCCGGCGCCGGGCTCCTCCTCGGCGGCGACGTCCTTCGCGTCCTTCTCGTCCAGCACGGGCTTGGCGGCGGCGATGTGCGAGATCGGGCGCCACACCAGCAGCAGCGTGATCGCCGAGCCCCCGAAGGCGAACCACCACGGCGCGGTCAGCCCGAAGAGCTGGGCGAGGACGCCACCGATGAACTGCCCGATCACGAGACCGCCGAAGACGCCGACCATGTTGACCGAGGCGATCCGGCCCTGCAGCTCCATGGGCACGAGCCGCTGGCGGACGGTCGTCGAGATCGTTCCCCACACGAAGGCGTACAGGCCGAACCCGAACATGATGACGAACGCCACGGCGGGTGAGCTGGTCACGGCGAACGACAGGTGCATGAGCACCTCGAGCGACAGGCAGACCCGCATCAGCGTCGCGAACGACACGTGCTTCTCGAGCCAGCCGAAGCTGAAGACCGCGATCATCCCGCCGAGCGCGGAGGCGGTGGTCAGGGCGCCGTAGCCGACCGGCCCCATGCCGAGGTGCTCCGTCGCGTACAGCACGAGGACGCCCCAGGGCGCCGCCCAGGTGATGTTGAAGACCAGGATGATGATGACGAGCGTGCGCACCGGCGCGTTGTGGCGCAGCCAGCTGAGGCCTTCGCGGATGGCGTGCGCCTTGGTTCCGGAGGACGATTCCGGATGCTCGGGGACGGGCGTGCGCGCGATGCGGGAGATCAGCAGCACCGCGAGCGACACGCACAGCACCTGCAGCAGGAACGGCCAGAACGAGCCGAGGGCGAACAGGAACGCGCCGAGCGGTGGTCCGGCGAGCTGGTTCGCGACGAGATAGCCCGCCTGCATGCGGGCGTTGCCGATGCCGAGGTCGGCGGGCTTGACGAGCATCGGCAGCAGGGTGCTCCCGGCCGAGTCGGCGAACACCTCGGCGGTGCCGTAGAGGAAGCTGGTCGCCAGCACCAGCCAGACGGTCGCGTTCCCGGTGAGGAGGAACACCACCAGCGCGAGCACCACCAGCGCCCGCACTCCGTTGGCGAGCATCACCAGCCGCCGCCGGTCGTGGTGGTCGGCGACGGCGCCGGCGAGGAGGCCGAACAGCAGCCACGGCAGGAACTGCATCATGGCGCCGGCGGCCACGAGGACCGGCGACGAGGTGAGCGACGCGATCAGCAGCGGCGCGGCGGCCAGGGCGATGCCGTCGCCCAGGTTGCTCGTCCAGGAGGACGCGAGAAGCCACCGGAAATCGGTGCCCAGGCGGCGTGGTGCGATCAGTTCGCCGAGCGAGGGCATCCGTTCATCCTAGAGGGCGAGACGGATGCCGCAGCCGCCCGCGCCTCAGCTCGCCGGTGTCGCGGCGCCCTTGTGCGTGAAGAGCGTCTCGGTCTGCTCGATGTCCATGCCCTTGGTCTCGGGGATGCGGAACAGGACGTAGAAGAACGACAGCGCGGCGAACACCGCGTACATGCCGTACGTGAGCGGGAGCGACCACGACGACATCGCGGGGAACGAGATCGTGATGAGGAAGTTCGCGATCCACTGCGCTCCGGCGGCGACGCCGAGCGCCTTGCCGCGGATGCGGCTGGGGAAGATCTCGCCCAGCAGCACCCACACGAGAGGGCCCCACGACGCGCCGAAGCCGACGACGAAGACGTTCGCGGCGACGAGCGCGATCGGCCCCCACGGGGCGGGCAGCGTCACCGCACCCTCGGCATCCGTCTCGGAGAACACGAACGAGATCGCCATGAGCCCGAGCGACACGGCCATCATGACGGAGCCGGTCAGCAGGATGGGCTTTCGGCCCACTCGGTCGACCAGGAAGATCGCGATGAGCGTCACGAGCACGTTGGTGATCGAGGTCGCGACGCTGATCGTGAACGAGTCGCTCTCGTCGAATCCGACCGACTGCCAGAGGCTGGTGGAGTAGTAGAAGATCACGTTGATGCCGACGAACTGCTGGAACACCGACAGGATGATGCCGACCCAGACGATCCGCTGCAGGCCCAGCACGGGACCCCGCAGTGAGACGCCGGCGTTCTTGCGGTCGCTCTCGATCGCGGTCTGCAGATCGCGGATGGTGTGGTCGAGGTCGGCGGCCGGCACGAGGCGCGAGAAGATCTCCTTCGCCTCGGCGTACCGTCCCTTCGCGATCGAGATAGCGCGGCGACTCCGGCAGGGTGAACGACAGGATGCCGTACACGGCCGACGGGATCACCCCGACGAGGAACATCCAGCGCCACGCCTCGAGGCCGAACCACAGCACCTCGTCGGCGCCGCCGGCGCTGTTCGCGAGGAGCGCGTCCGACAGCAGGGCGGCGAAGATGCCGAGTGTGATCGCGAGCTGCTGCAGCGAGGCGAGCCCGCCGCGGATCTGCCGCGGCGCGATCTCGGCGATGTAGGCGGGGGCGACGACGGACGCGATGCCGATGCCGAGACCGCCGATCACGCGCCAGAGCGCCAGGTCCCAGGCGGAGAAGGCGAGGCCGGCGCCGATCGAGCTGACGAAGAACATGATGGCGCCGAGGAACATGACCCGCAGGCGCCCCCAGCGGTCCGACAGGTTGCCGGCGATGATCGCGCCGACGGCGCAGCCGAGCAGCGCGATCGCGACGACGAAGCCGGTGATGACGTCGTTCAGCGCGAAATCCTGCGAGATCGAGTCGACCGCGCCGTTGATCACCGACGAGTCGAAGCCGAACAGGAATCCGCCGACGGCGGCGGCGACCGAGAGGCCGATCGCGCGGCGCCCGTAGGGGCTGCGGAGTGAGAACGCGTCTGCGGGGATCGATCCGGTCGAGCTCATGCGTGCCAGGTTATCGGCCGGGTGACGGGGGAGCGAGATCACTCGCCGCCTCTGGAAGTGTGCTACGCAGTCGTCGCCCTGGCGGCTGGCCTCGGACGATCCGGGTTTGCGCACCCGCACGCCGTACAGTGAACGCATGCCCGTGACACTCCTCGGCGCGGCCGAGATCCGTGCCCTCGCCGCCGACCTCGACGTGACGCCGACGAAGAAGCTCGGGCAGAACTTCGTCGTCGACGCCAACACGGTCCGCAAGATCGTGAACGTCGCCGAGGTGGTCCCGGGCGACCGCGTGGTCGAGGTGGGACCGGGTCTCGGATCGCTGACCCTCGCGATCCTCGAGGCCGGGGCATCCGTCACCGCCGTCGAGATCGACCACCGCCTCGCGGAGCGCCTGCCCGCGACGGCAGCCGCGCACGGCGTCGTGGACGGGGCCCTCACGGTGGTGGACGCCGATGCGCTGCGTGTCACCGAGCTGCCCGGGGACCCCGCGGTGCTCGTGGCGAATCTGCCGTACAACGTGAGCGTGCCGGTGCTGCTGCACTTCCTCGAGCACTTTCCCGGGCTGGAACGCGGCGTCGTGATGGTGCAGGCGGAGGTGGGGGAGCGGCTCGCCGCCCCGCCCGGGTCGAAGGTGTACGGCGCGCCCAGCGTGAAGGCGGCCTGGTACGGCCCGTGGCGACTGGCGGGAACGGTCTCGCGACAGGTCTTCTGGCCCGTCCCGAACGTCGACAGCGTGCTCGTGGGATTCCGCCGCGACCCCGAGCCGCGGGGTGACGAGGCCCTGCGGCGGAGGACGTTCGGCATCGTCGACGCGGCATTCCAGCAGCGGCGCAAGATGCTGCGGCAGGCGACCTCAGCGGTGCTCGGCGGATCCGCGGCCGCCGCGTCCGCGGTGCTGGAGCGCGCCGGCGTGGCGCCGACGGCGCGCGGCGAGGACCTCTCGATCGACGATTTCGTCCGCATCGCGCAGGCGGCCGCGAGAGCCCGACGCGGTGTGAGTTTGGTCATTGTTCACCGTGTGGTGACCGGATAGCCCGAAACATGCCGGTAACATTTCTGCCGTCCGCCGTCCCGCTCCACGGGCAGCTTGCCTCGCGGCGGACCGGAGTGAACCGACATGCGACCCGCCGAGCACCCGGCCCCTGAACGCATCCTGCTGCACATCAGCGACACCCACCTGCGCGCGGCGTCCACGCCGCGTCTGTTCGGCGCCCTCGACGGGGCGGCCCAGCTGTCGCGCGCGCTGGACGTCATCGAGGCGTCGGGCGTGCGGCCCGACGCGGTCGTCTTCACGGGCGACCTCGTCGACCTCGGCGAGCGCGGCGCCTATGCGGATCTGCGCGCCCTCGTCGACCCGTTCGCCGAGCGCATCGGCGCGCGCGTGCTCTGGGTGATGGGCAACCACGACGATCGCGCGGCGTTCCGCGCCGAGCTGCTGGACGAGGCATCCGATCTGCGTCCCGTCGACCGCGTCGACGAGCTCGACGGGCTCCGCGTCGTCACCCTCGACACCAGCGTGCCCGGTCACCACTACGGCGAGCTGCGCGACGAGCAGCTGGCCTGGCTGGCCGGGGTGCTCGCCACCCCGGCACCCCTCGGCACCATCGTCGCGATGCACCACCCGCCGGTCCCCGCAGTGCTCCCGCTCGCGGCGAGCGTGGAGCTGCGCGACCAGTCACGGCTGGCGAGGGTGCTGCGCGGCACCGACGTGCGGGCCATCATCGCCGGCCACCTGCACTACTCGACCTTCGCCACCTTCGCCGGCATTCCGGTGTCGGTCGCATCGTCCACCTGCTACGCGCAGGACCTCACGGTTCCCGTCGGCGGCACCCGCCCTCAGGACGGCGCGCAGGCCTTCAACCTCGTGCACGTCTACGACGACACCGTCGTGCACTCGGTCGTGCCGGTCGACGCGCCGCGGACCCTGGAGCACATCGACGCCGACGAGGCGCAGCGCCGGCTGCGCGCCGCCGAGGTCGCGCCGCTCAGCGTCGTGCGGAGGGATGCGCCGACCGAGCCGATTCCTCTGCTGCGCTGAGCTCGGCGCGCTCCCACGGCGCCCGCACCGGGAACATGCGCTCCAGCGAGTCCCGCAGGCTCCGCACCCGGACGTCCTCGGGGACCTCGGCGTTGCCGCCGTCGTTGAGGCAGAACATGTCGACGTCCGTGCGCTCGGCGAGACGCTGCATGCGCCGGAGCCCCGACGCCATCGTGGTCTGCGCGTAGCGCACGCGCGGCTCGTGAGTGGCGACCGCCCGCCCGGTCATGAGCGCGTAGTAGTGGTAGAGGCTGTTCGTGACCGAGATGTCGGTGGCGGAGCGGAAGCGGGATGCCGCGGTCCGCGCGAAGTCGTCGGGGAAGGCCTGCTCGAGCTCGGCCATGACGCTCTTGCGCAGCGGCGTCGCGCAGTGGTCGAGATCGCGGACGATGGTGCGGCCGAATCGCTCGCTCAGCAGGGCCCGGTTGACGCGGAGCCCGTTGTCATGGCCGCTGCGGTGCGACGCCGGGGCGCCGGCCCCGATCCGCACCTCGCACTCGACGAACTTCGTCACGCCGGCCGGGGTGAAGAACAGCTCGGGCTCGACCAGGCGGCCGAAGAACATGTCGTCGTTGGAATACAGGAAGTGCTCGGCGAGGCCCGGGATGCGGTGCAGCTGCGCCTCGACGGCGTGCGAGTTGTGGGTCGGCAGCACCGAGGGGTCCGCGAAGAACTCCTCGCTGCGGACGATCGTCACCTTCGGGTGCTCGAGCAGCCACGACGGCGCGGGCGAGTCGGTCGCGATGAAGATCCGCCGCACCCAGGGTGCGTACATGTGGACGCTCCGCAGCGCGTAGCGCAGCTCGTCCACGTGCCGGTAGCGCGCGGGGCCGTCGTCGCCGTCGCCGACGACGTACTCGGCCATCTGTGCGGCGCGCATGCGCTGGAAGGCGCTCGACGAGCCGTCCACCCACGAGAAGACGAGGTCGACCTCTTCGGTGAACTCGTGCGGCTGCGGGTCGAACATGCCGTCCAGCGTCCGCCACGCACGCCCGTACCGCTCGACGGTCGTGTAGGTGACATCGTCGGCGGGCGTGAGCTTGCGCGTGAGGGCGTTGTCGTGCGGCGCTTCGACGAGGTCGTCGGCGAAGCGCCAGAACTCCAGGTGGGCGCCGAGGGCGGCGGTGTAGCGGAGCGTGCCGTTGCGGCTGATCCGCGGCCGGTAGACGCGGACGCCCGACGGCGCCGCGGGGAACGGCGAGGCGTCGGAGGCGAGCACGGGCGGACGCCCCTTCGCCTTGATGTACACGGGCTCCGTCGCGCAGAGGCCGGCGAGCGCGGCCAGGGCGCTCTCGCGATCGGCGAGGTCGACGGCCAGCGCGGGGATCGCGCGATCGTGGCGGATGAGGGTCACGGAGATGCCGGCTGCCTCCAGGGCGCCGGCGATGAGCAGGAGATCCGTCGTGCGGGCCTCGACCGGCGTGACATCGTCGTGCACGACGTGCAGGATGCCGCGGTCGACGGCGATGTCCGCGCGCTCCAGCAGTCCCGTCCACGTGAGGGCGGGCTGCGGCAGAGCCGAGAGTGCGGCCATATTTCCTCCTTCGCTGGCGACGCGGTGTCGCCGTCCGGTGTGGTCACCTTAGGCATCATCCGTTACGAAGACGTTTCCTGCCGCATCCTTGACATGTCGGTACCCGGTGTGCCCCGTGTCCACAGGCGCCGCGGAAGCACACGCCGGGGGCGCCACCTGCGCGCCGCACGCCGCGCCGATAGCCTGGACCGGTGACCGAAGACGCGCGCTACCAGTCCCGTGGAGGAGACCTCCACCGCCCCTACGCCGCCGCCGCCGACCGCTACGTCCCGACGGGCTCGGCGGCAGGAGGGGAGTACCGCCGAGTCGGCACGTCGGGCGCTCACCCTTCCGCCCGTCTCGCTGGGCCTCTGGTGGAACTTCGGCGACAACATCCCCTTCGACAACCAGCGGGCGCCTGCTGCGCCACGCGTTCGACCGCGGCATCACGCACTTCGATCTCGCCAACAACTACGGCCCGCCGTACGGCAGCGCCGAGACCAACTTCGGCCGCATGATGCGCGAGGACTTCGCGCCCTACCGCGACGAGCTGATCATCTCGTCGAAGGCCGGCTACGACATGTGGCACGGACCGTACGGCAACGGCGGCTCGCGCAAGTACCTGCTCGCCAGCGCCGAACAGTCCCTGCAGCGCATGAGCATCGACTACGTCGACATCTTCTACTCGCACCGCGTCGACCCCGACGTCCCGGTCGAAGAGACGGTGGGCGCCCTCGACACCCTGGTGCGTCAGGGCAAGGCCCTCTACGTCGGCATCTCGTCGTACAGTGCGGAGCGCACGGCGGCGGCGGCATCCGTCGCCCGCTCGCTCGGCACGCCGCTGGTGATCCACCAGCCGTCGTACTCGATCCTCAACCGCTGGGTCGAAGACGGCCTGACCGGAGTGCTCCGGCAGGAGGGCATGGGGGCGATCGCGTTCACGCCGCTGGCGCAGGGTCTGCTCACCGACAAGTACCTCGGCGACGGCTCGGCGGAGCGCGCCCAGCAGCGGGCGTCGCTTCCCAGCGGCTCGCTCAGCGAGAAGGGCCTCTCGACCCTCCGCTCACTCGACGTCATCGCCAAGGAGCGCGGGCAGACGCTCGCGCAGATGGCGATCCAGTGGGTGCTGCGCGACCCGGTGGTCGCCTCTGCGCTGATCGGCGCGTCGCGTCCGGCGCAGCTCGATGAGAACCTCAAGGCCCTCGAGGGCCCGGCGTTCGACACCGAGGAGCTGGAGCGCATCGACGCGCTGTCGGACGGCATCGATGTGGATCTCTGGGCGGAATCGGCGAACCGGTGACGCAGGCCCTCACCGCCGACGGCGTCCGCGTGCGGGCGCCCGGCAAGCTGAACCTCTTCTTCGAGGTCGGCGGTGTGCACGACGACGGCTACCACGACGTCGCGTCGGCGTATCAGGCGGTGTCGCTGTACGAGGACGTGTGGGCCTCGCCCTCCGACGAGTTCACCGTGGCGATCTCGGGCACCGTCGACGTGGCGGGAGTGCCGGCCGACGACCGCAATCTCGCGGTGCGCGCGGCGCGGCTCGTGGCGCAGCGCATCGGGTACGACGGTGGCGTGCACCTCGACATCGTCAAGCACGTGCCCGTCGCGGGCGGCATGGGAGGCGGATCGGCGGATGCCGCGGCCGCCCTCGTCGCGTGCGACGCGCTGTGGGGTGCCGAGCTGGGCACCGCCGAACTGCACAAGCTCGCCTCCCGGCTCGGCGCCGACGTGCCGTTCGCGCTCATGGGGGGAACGGCGATCGGGACCGGGCGCGGCGACCAGCTGAGTCCCGCCCTCGCGAAGGGCCGGTTCGACTGGGTCGTGGTGCCGTCGAAGGCGGGACTCTCGACGCCCGAGGTGTACGCGCACCTGGATGAGCTGCGTGCGCGCCCCGACATCGCCGCCGCCCGCGTGCCCGCCGTCGATCCCACGGTGCTGCAGGCGCTGCGCGCGGGTGACCCGGTCGCGCTCGCCGAGCACACCCGCAACGACCTGCAGGTCGCCGCGCTGTCGATGCGGCCGCAGCTGCGCGAGGTGCTGGAGCTCGGTGAGCAGTCCGGAGCCCTGGCCGGGCTGGTGTCGGGGTCCGGCCCTACGCTGGCCTTCCTGGCGGTCGATCCCGAGTCGGCACTCGAACTGCAGATCACGCTGTCGGCCGCCGGGTACGAGGCGCTCCACGTGCACGGGCCGGTGGCCGGCGCACGCGTGGTGCCGTGAGACCGGCGTCCTGACCCTGGAGAGGAAGATCCCCATGAACACCGTCGATTCCCCGCGCGGTGCCGGCGAGTCCGAGCGCGCCGCCTTCCGCGGCGGATCCGTGGACGAGCAGTCCCGCACGAGGCTCGCCGCGAACGGCCTGGACTACCGCCGTCTCGAGGTCGAGGGCGACGGGTTCGTCGGCTGGCTGCAGTCCGTCGCGAGAGGCTTCCAGGACGGCGAGCGCACCGACGAGCAGGTCGCGGCGTCGCGCGACCGCAGCGGCTACCGTCGCCTCACCGGGGTGTACGACCCCGCCGGCCCGATGGCCGACGCACCGGTCGCGACCATCGCGTCCTGGCTCGGCGAGCTCACCGTGCCGGGCGGCGCGGCGATCGCGTCGTGCGCGATCTCGGCCGTGACCGTGGCGCCGACCCATCGCCGGCGCGGCGTCGCCCGGGCGATGCTCGAGGGCGAGCTGCGCGCCACTCAGGCCGCCGGCATCCCGATGGCGATGCTCACCGTCAGCGAGTCGCCGCTCTACGGCCGCTACGGATTCGCGCCGGCCGCGGCCGGGGCGTCGTGGCAGATCGAGACCAAGCGCGCCGCGTGGATCGGCCCGCAGCCGGCCGGGCGCATCGACTTCGTGACCCGCGAGCGCGTGCGAGAACTGCTGCCGGCGCTGCACGAGCGGGTGCGCCACCGGTTCCCGGGCGAGATCGACGTGCCCGGGAGCCACTGGGACGGGTTCGCCGGCACGAACCCGGCCGCGGAGAAGGCCACCGAGAAGCGCGCCGTGCAGTACACCGACGCCGAGGGCGAGGTGCGCGGCGCGGCGGTGTACGCCGTGCGCGAGAACCACGACGACTTCACCAAGGCGACGGTCACGGTCCACTACCTCCTGGCCGAGACCGATGACGCGTACGCGGCGCTCTGGCGGTTCCTCCTCGAGTTGGACCTGGTCGCCGAGGTGCACGCGGGAGAGCTCTCGATCGACGAGCCGCTGCTGTGGATGATCGCCGACCAGCGGGCGGCGAAGGTGACGGTGCGCGACCACCAGTACGTGCGGATCATCGACGTGGTGGCATGCCTCGAGACACGTCGCTACGGCGCCGCGGGCACGCTCGTGCTCGACGTGTCCGACCCGCTCGGCCTCTCGAGCGGGCGCTACCTGCTCGAGGTCGACGGTGACGGCGTCGGACGCGTGACGACTCTCGCCGACGGCGAGTCGCCCGATGGGGCTGTGGAGGTCGCGCTCGGCATCACCGAGCTGTCGGCCACCTACCTCGGAGCGGTGTCGCCGGCGACGCTCGCCGCGGCGGGTCGCGTCACGACCACGGATGCGGCGGCCGCCGCGCGCGTGCTGGGATGGCACACCGCGCCGCGGCTGAGCATCTGGTACTGACTCCGAGGCGCTCTTCGCGCACCCGCCTCCGGCGGGAACACATCCGGGGCCGGGCCGGTTCGCCCCTCTGGGGCAGACCAACCCACCTGGAGGAATGATGAAGGCTGTGCTGAACGGCGTCGTGATCGCCGAGGCCGACAAGGACGACCTCGTCCGCATCGAGGGCAACTGGTACTGGCCGCCGGTGGCGGTCGCCAAGGGCGCCCTGGTCGAGAGCACGACGCCGTACACCTGCCCGTGGAAGGGCGAGGCCCAGTACTTCAGCGTCCGTGCCGGCGACGACGAGCACTCCGACCGCGCGTGGTCGTACCCGACCCCGCACTCGAGCGCCGTGGCGCGCGTCGGAGCCGATTTCTCGGGCTACGTCGCGTTCGACCGCGCCGTCCAGATCGCCGACTGACCAGGTCTCCTCGGCGCCCCGCGCGCGGCCGGGCCCCGCACCTCGCCTAGCCTGGAGGGGACATGGCACATCTTCTGGGGGCCGAGGCCCTGCATCTGGAGTTCCCGACGAAGGTCGTCTTCGACCGGGTCTCGCTCGGCATCGACGAGGGCGACCGCATCGGCGTCGTCGGCCGCAACGGCGACGGCAAGTCGAGCCTGCTGGCGATGCTCGCCGGCCGGCTCGAACCCGACGGCGGTCGCGTGACCGTGCGCGGCGGCATCCGTGTCGGCGTGCTCGACCAGGCCGACACGCTCGACGACACGCTCACGGTGCACCAGGCCGTCGTCGGCGATCGCCCCGACCACGAGTGGGCGGGTGACGCCCGGGCGCGCGATGTCATCGCCGGGCTGCTGGGCGACCTGCCCTGGGACGGACCCGTGGCGGGCCTGTCGGGCGGCCAGCGCCGGCGCGTGTCGCTCGCGACGCTGCTGGTGGGCGACCATGACGTGCTCTTCCTCGACGAGCCCACCAACCACCTCGACGTCGAGGCCATCTCGTGGCTGGCCGAGCACATCAAGAGACGGTGGCCCGCCAACCAGGGCGGCCTCCTGGTCGTGACGCACGATCGCTGGTTCCTCGACGAGGTGTGCAACACCACCTGGGAGGTGCACGACCGGATCGTCGAACCGTTCGAGGGCGGCTATGCGGCGTACATCCTGCAGCGGGTCGAGCGCGACCGCCAGTCCGCGGTGATCGAGCAGCGGCGCCAGAACCTGGCCCGCAAAGAGCTGGCGTGGCTGCGCCGCGGCGCGCCGGCGCGCACGTCCAAGCCGAAGTTCCGCATCGACGCCGCCAACGTCCTCATCGCCGACGTGCCCGAGATCCGCGACGCGACCGAGCTGCGCTCGCTCGCCGTCTCGCGCCTCGGCAAGGACGTGGTCGACCTCCTCGACGCGGCCGTCGCCTACGACGGCCGCGAGGTGCTGCATCCGGTCGAGTGGCGGATCGCGCCCGGCGAGCGCACCGGGATCCTCGGCGTCAACGGCGCCGGCAAGTCGACCCTCCTGGGGCTCGTGTCGGGCGATGTCGAGCCCACGGCGGGGCGGGTCAAGCGCGGCAAGACGGTGAAGGTCGCCACGCTCACCCAGCGCCTCGACGAGCTCGAGGAGCATCTCAACGATCCGGTGCGCGTCGTCATCTCGCGCCTGCGCACGACCTACACGTTCGGCGCCGGCTCCAAGGCGCAGGAGCTCACTCCGGGCCAGCTGCTCGAGAGCATGGGCTTCCAGAGCGCGCAGCTCTCGACGCCGGTGAAGGACCTCTCCGGCGGTCAGAAGCGCCGGCTGCAGCTGCTGCTGATCCTGCTCGAGCAGCCGAACGTGCTCATCCTCGACGAGCCCACGAACGACCTCGACACCGACATGCTGGCCGCCATCGAGGATCTGCTCGACTCCTGGCCGGGCACGCTCCTCGTCGTGTCGCACGACCGGTACTTCATCGAGCGCGTCACCGACCAGCAGTACGCGATCCTGGACGGCCATCTGCGCCACCTCCCGGGCGGCGTCGACGAGTACCTGCGCCTGCGCGCGCGGGCACTGAGCGAGCGTGACGACACGAGACGCGCCGGCGGAACGGATGCCGCAGCCGCGGCATCGGCGTCTCCCGAGCTGTCGGGCGCCGAGCTCCGCGCCGCGCAGAAGGAGGTGTCGGCGCTCGAACGGCGACTCGAGAAGCTCGAGAAGCAGATCGCCGCCGCCCGCATCGCACTCGCCGACCACGACCAGGCGGACTACGTCGGTCTCGGCGCCGAGATGTCCCGCATCGGCGACCTCGAGAAGGAGCGCGACGGCGTCGAGGAGCGCTGGTTCGAGCTCACCGAGCAGCTCGGCTGAGCGCCGCGGGTCAGTCGGGAGCGTCGAAGCCCAGGCTGAGCTTGCGCAGCAGGGCGGCGAGTCGTTCGCGGTCGCCGCGCGAGAGCGTGTCGAGGAGGAGCGCCTCGGCGTCGACGAGACGCGTGATCGCGGCATCCACCCGGATCTTCCCCTCATCGGTGAGCGTGACCAGCACACTGCGACCGTCGTCGGGGTCTGACTCGCGGCGCACCAGCCGGCGGCCGACCAGGCGATCGATGCGGTTGGTCATCGTGCCGCTCGACACGAGGGTCTGCTGCAGCAGCTGCTTCGGGCTCAGCTGGAACGGCTCGCCGGCGCGACGCAGGGCCGACAGCACGTCCCACTCCCACGGCTCGAGCTCGCTGCGGCGGAACGCGTCCCGGCGCGCGCGGTCGAGGTGACGCGAGAGCCGGTCGACGCGCGAGAGCACGCCCAACGGCGAGAAATCGAGGTCGGGGCGCTGCGTCGTCCACGCCTCGACGATGCGATCCACCTCGTCGCTCTGCGCCGTCATGCCCCCATTATCGCGGTGTCGCGACTCCCATCCCCGGCCGAGCCCGGCGACACGGTCTGGCAGACTTGTCGGGCGGCATCCGGACCACCGGGCGCCGTGGTCCGCCGTGGTGTAATGGCAGCACGACAGCCTTTGGAGCTGTGAGGCCCAGGTTCGAGTCCTGGCGGCGGAGCATGACCGACACCCCCCGCGACAGCGCTCTGGCCGTCATCATCCTCGCCGCCGGCCAGGGCACCCGCATGAAGTCCTCGCTGCCGAAGGTGCTGCACCGCATCGGCGGTCGCCCGCTCGTCGGGCACGTGCTCGACACCGCCCTCGCCCTCGCGCCGGAGCGGGTGGTGGTGGTCGTGCGGCACGAGCGCGACCTCGTCGCGGGTGCCGTCGTGGAGGCCGCGCCGGGTGTCATCGTGGTCGACCAGGACGAGATCCCGGGAACCGGCCGTGCGGTCGAGGTCGCCCTCGACGCGCTCGACGACTTCGCGGGCGACGTCCTCGTGCTGAGCGGCGATGTGCCGCTCCTCGAGGCCGGCACCCTCGCCGACCTCGTGCGACGGCACCGTGACGGTGCCGTCGCCGCGACGGTGCTCAGCGCCTCGCTCGACGACCCCACCGGCTACGGCCGCGTCATCCGCGACGCCGACGGCGCCGTGTCCCGCATCGTGGAGCAGAAGGACGCGGCGGCGGATGAGGCATCCGTCTCCGAGATCAATGCGGGCGTGTACGTCTTCCAGATGCAGGCTCTCCGCACCGAGCTGGCGCTCGTCGGAACCGCCAACGCGCAGGGCGAGAAGTACCTGACGGACGTCGTCGCGCTGCTGCGCGGCGACGGCCTCGCCGTGGCGGCGCAGACCGCTCCGGATGCCGCCGCCGCCCTCGGCGTCAACGACCGCGTGCAGCTGGCCGAGGCCGCCCGGCTGCTCAACGCCCGCACGGTGCGCCGCTGGCAGCTCGAGGGCGCGACGATCCTGGACCCGGCGACGACCTGGATCGACGTCACCGCGACGCTCGCCCCCGACGTCACGGTGCTCCCCAACACCCACATCCTCCGTGCGACGACGATCGCGACCGGTGCCGTCGTCGGGCCCGACACGAGCCTCGTCGACTGCGAGGTGGGTGAGGACGCCACCGTGACCCGCACCGACGCGACGCTCGCCGTCATCGGCGCCCGCGCGACGGTCGGCCCGTTCGCGTACCTGCGTCCGGGCACCTACCTCGGGGAGAAGGGCAAGATCGGCACCTTCGTCGAGACGAAGAACTCCACGATCGGCGAGGGCAGCAAGGTGCCGCACCTGTCGTACATCGGCGACACCACGATCGGCCGCGGGGTCAACCTCGGCGCGGGCGCGATCACCGCGAACTACGACGACCTGACCAAGCACCGCACCGAGATCGGCGACGAAGTGCACACCGGCTCGCATAACGTCTTCGTGGCGCCCGTTAGGATCGGAGACGGCGCGAAGACGGGGGCGGGGGCGGTCATCCGAAAGGATGTGCCCGCCGGTGCTCTCGCTCTCAGCGTGGCCCCTCAGCGCAACGTCGAGGGGTGGGTCGAGCAGAACAGACCGGGTACCGGAGCGGCGGATGTCGCCGCCAAGGCCCGCAGCGCACAGAAGGCGGACGATGGCGCGCAAGAAGAAGACCGTTGAACTCGACCGGGCGAATGACATCGCCCCCGGCCTCGTCGCAAAGACGAAGAAGCGGCTCGTCATCGCGCGCGGGAGCTCGCACCCCGAGCTCGCGGCGCAGGTCGCCGAGCAGCTGAGCACGGAGCTCGTGCCCACCGAGTACCGCACCTTCGCGTCGGGCGAGATCCTGACGCGGTTCGAGGTCTCGATCCGCGGCTGCGACCTCTTCCTCATCCAGAGCTTCGGCCCGCCGGTCAACGAGTGGATGATGGAGACCCTCATCATGCTCGACGCCGCCAAGCGCGCGTCGGCCAAGCGCATCACCGTCGTCGCGCCGTACTTCCCGTACTCCCGTCAGGACAAGAAGGGCCGCGGCCGCGAGCCGATCAGCGCGCGCCTGGTCGCCGACCTCTTCAAGACCGCCGGGGCCGACCGCATCATGAGCGTCGATCTGCACGCCGCGCAGATCCAGGGCTTCTTCGACGGGCCGGTCGACCATCTGTTCGCCAAGCCGGTGCTGCTGGAGTACTTCGAGCAGACGCTCAGCGAAGCCGACCGCGAGCGCCTCACCGTCGTCTCGCCCGACACCGGACGGGTGCGCGTCGCCGACCAGTGGTCCGACAGCCTCGGCGCGCCGCTCGCGATCATCCACAAGCGCCGCGATCCCAACGTCGCCAACCAGGTCACCGTCAACGAGATCGTCGGCGCGGTCGACGGCCGCGTCTGCCTGCTCGTCGACGACATGATCGACACCGGCGGCACGATCGTCAAGGCCGCCGAGGCGCTCAAGGCCAACGGCGCGACGCAAGGTCATCGTCGCCGCGACGCACGCGATCTTCAGCGATCCGGCGGCCGAGCGGCTGCAGAGCCCGGCGATCGACGAGGTGGTCGTGACCGACACGGTGCCGATCCCCGACGAGAAGCGGTTCCCGAGCCTTACGATTCTGCCTATCGCACCGCTGCTCGCACGGGCGATCCACGAAGTGTTCGAGGACGGCTCCGTCACCAGCATGTTCGACGGGGCGGCCTGACGCCGGCACCGGGTCTCACCACCGACTCCGGAGCGGCGACGGAAGGACGAAGCATCCATGACGCAGCCGCTGGACTCCGCACCGCTCGACTCCGGACAGTTGACGGAGGCCCACCTCACCGTCGCCCGTCCCTGGGGTCTGCCTGTCGAGCAGGTGCTGGCGCATCTCGAGGCTGACGCCGCGGGACTGCGCACCGCCGACGCCCAGGCGCGTCTCGAGATCGCCGGTCCCAACCGCCTGCCGGAGCCCGTGCGCAAGCCGGCAGTGCTGCGCTTCCTGGCGCACTTCAACGACACCCTGATCTACATCCTGCTGGGCGCCGCCGTCATCAAGGCGCTCATGGGCGACTGGCTCGACTTCTGGGTGATCATGGTCGTCGCGATCATCAACGCCGTGATCGGGTACATCCAGGAGGGGCGAGCCGAGAAGGCTCTCGCCGGCATCCGCGGCATGCTGTCGGCCGACGCGAGCGTCCGGCGCGACGGCGGCTGGGTGACCGTGCCGGCCGCCGACCTGGTGCCGGGCGATGTCGTGCGGCTGATGCCGGGCGACAAGGTGCCCGCCGATCTGCGGCTGCTGCAGGCGTTCCAGCTGCGCATCGACGAGGCCGCGCTCACCGGCGAGTCCGTCCCGTCGTCGAAGACCACCGAACCCGTCGGCGCCCGAGGCGGGCGTCGGAGACCGCGGATCGATGGCCTTCTCGGGCACCATCGTGAGCGCCGGTCAGGGCCGCGGTGTCGTCACGGCGACGGGACCCACGACCGAGCTCGGCCGCATCCAGAGCCTCGCCGACGAGGCCGAGTCGCTCGCGACCCCGCTCACGCGTCAGCTCGACGGCTTCGGGCGCGTGCTCACCGTCGTCATCCTCGCGATGGCGGCGGTCATGATGATGATCGGGCGCTTCCTGCACGGGATGCCGTACCCCGAGCTCATCTCGGCGGCGATCGGCTTCGCCGTGGCGGCGATCCCCGAGGGCCTGCCGGCGCTCGTGACGATCACCCTCGCCATCGGCGTGCAGCAGATGGCCCGCCACAACGCCATCACGCGCAAGCTCCCCGCGGTCGAGGCGCTCGGCTCGGTGACGACGGTCTGCTCCGACAAGACGGGCACGCTGACCCGCAACGAGATGACGGTGCGGCACATCGTCACGCCGCTCGGCCAGTACGACGTGACCGGGCTCGGCTACGTCCCCGAGGGCGAGATCGTCCCGGCCGGCACGGCCTCGGAAGCGGGGTCCGGGGCGGCCGCCGACCGCGGCGATCTGGCGGCGATCCTCGCGATCGCGACGCTGTGCAACGACGCGCACATCGTCCGCGGCGACGACGGCGCGTGGAATCTCGTGGGCGAGCCGACCGAGGGCGCCCTCAAGGTCGTCGCGATGAAGGGCGGCGTCGGGAGCGCCGGCGGGCGCCGGGTCGCCGTCATCCCGTTCGACTCGGCCCACAAGATGATGGCGACGCTCAACGAGGGCGCCCGCTCGGGTGGTGCGGCCGGTGAGGTGTCGCGCGCGATCCTCGTGAAGGGCGCGCCCGACCGGCTGCTCGAGCGGTCGCTGACGCAGCGCGGCGCCGACGGGTCGGAGCCGCTCGACCTCGCACGGTGGGACGCGGCGGTCGCCGCCCTGAGCTCGCAGGGCCTCCGCGTCCTCGCGGCGGCGCGCAAGCCGGTGCGGCCGACCACCGACGAGTTCGAGCTCGACGATCTCATCGACCTCGAGTTCATCGGGCTGTGGGGGATCGTCGACCCGCCCCGGCCCGAAGCGGTCGAGGCCATCGCGGACTGCCACACCGCCGGCATCCGCGTGAAGATGATCACGGGCGACCACGCCGGCACGGCCCTCGCCATCGCCCATGAGATGGGGCTGGCGGGCGCCGATGCCGAGGTGCTCACCGGCGCCGAGCTCGAGGCGCTCAGCCAGGAGCAGCTGCGCGAGGTGGTGCGCGACGTCGACGTGTACGCGCGCACGAGCCCCGAGCACAAGATCCGGATCGTCCGGGCGCTGCAGTCCCACGGCGAGGTCGTCGCCATGACCGGGGACGGCGTCAACGACGCGCCCGCCCTGACGCGCGCCGACGTCGGGATCGCGATGGGCATCAAGGGCACCGAGGCGACGAAGGAGGCCGCCGAGTTCGTGCTGGCCGACGACAACTTCGCGACGATCCGCAGCGCGATCGCCGAGGGGCGGCGCATCTACGACAACCTCCGCAAGTCGATCGTGTTCCTGCTGCCCACCAACGGCGCGCAGTCGCTCGTGATCCTCGTGGCCGTCGTCTTCGGTCTGGCGCTTCCCATCACGAGCGTGCAGGTGCTGTGGGTCAACATGGTGACCGCGGTGACCCTGTCGCTCGCGCTCGCGTACGAGCCCGCCGAGCGCGGCATCATGCGCCGCCCGCCGCGCGCCACCGGCGGCCCGATCATCGATCGCCGCGAACTCGGGTTCGTGCTCGTCGTGTCGCTCGTCATCGGCGGCGCCGCGATGGGCGTGTTCTACGGCGTCGTCGCGGCGGGGGAGGACATCGAGGTGGCCCGCACCGAAGCGGTCCTCATGCTGGCGCTCGGCCAGCTCGCGTACCTGTTCAACTGCCGGTTCCTCAGCCGCTCCAGCCTCACGCTCGACGTGCTGCGCGGAAACCGCGCGGTCTGGTGGTCGGCCATCGCCCTCATCGTGCTGCAGGTGATCTACACGTACGTGCCGTTCATGAACGTGCTGTTCGACTCGCGGCCGCTGGCGGCGACATCCTGGATCCTTCCCATCGTCGTGTCGATCGGGATCTTCCTCGCCGTCGAGGCGCTCAAGGCCGCGCTGCGTGCGCGCGGCACGACGTCGTCGTCTGCCGACACGCTCAGAGGCGGCTCATAGGACGGGTTGACAGGATCTTCCCGACGCTGCTGCGTCAGCCGCTCGCACCGACCGAGCACCGACCGAGCACCACGAGCCAGGAGGACCGTCATGATCCGCACCGCACTCGCTTCCCGCCCCGTCCGCGCCGGCGCCGCGCTGACCGCCGTCACCGGGATCGCCCTGCTCGCCGGCTGCGCGCCGACGGCCTCGGAGGCCGAAGAACCGGCCACGACCGACACCGCGGAGAGCACCGACACCGGCTCGACCGACGCAGGCTCCGCCGGCACCGGCTCGTACGCCGACGGCACCTACACGGCCGACGGCTCGTACGCCACGCCTGAATCGGTGGAGACCATCTCGGTCACGGTCACCCTCGAGGGCGACGTGATCACCGACGTCGAGGTGACGGGCGACCCGCAGAAGCGCGAATCGGAGCAGTACCAGGGCGAGTTCATCGGCGGCATCGCCGATGTGGTGGTCGGGCAGGACATCGACGACATCCAGGTCAGCCGCGTCGCGGGATCGTCGCTCACCAGCAACGGGTTCAACGAGGCCATCGAGACCATCAAGGCCGAGGCGGCGAGCTAGGCCGTGACAGCGGCGCCGGAGTCGTGGCGCTTCGACGCCATCGGCACGACGTGGGAGATCGTCACCGAGCGCCGGCTGCCCACGGCGGTGCGCGACGAGGTCGTCCTCGCGATCGACGAGTTCGACCGCACGTGGTCGCGGTTCCGTGCGGACTCGGCGGTGAGCGCCCTGGGGCGCACCGGCGGGCGCCATCCCCGCGCCGGCGGACGCCGTCCCGATGCTCGACGCCCTCGCCGCGCTCTCGGAGGCGACGGCGGGCGCCGTCAACCCGCTCATCGGGGCGTCGCTCGACGCCCTCGGCTACGACGCCGGGTACACGCTCCACGATCATGGGCCGCTGCCCGCACCGGACGGCTGGCGGGAGCTCCTCGACTGGGACGAGAGGCGCCTCGCGCTCACCGAGCCCGCCACCATCGACGTCGGCGCCCTGGGCAAGGGCCGCCTCGTCGACCTCGTGCTCGGCATCCTGATCCGCACCGAGACCGGCGACATCACGGTCGACGCCGGCGGCGACCTCGCGGTGCGGGGGCGGCCGCAGCGCATCGGGCTGGAGCATCCGTTCGATCCGCGTCGTGCCATCGGCGTGTGGGAGGTGACGGATGCCGCGCTCTGCGCCTCCGCCGTCAACCGGCGCGCGTGGCCCTCGGCTGCGGGCACGACCCTGCACCACGTGCTCGACGCGCGCAGCGGGCAGCCGGTGCGGACGATCGCCGCGACGTGGGCGGTGGCGCCGGACGCGATGACCGCGGATGCGGTCGCGACGGCCCTGTTCTTCGACGGCGGCCCGCGCCTCGCCCACGAGTGGGGCGTCGACTGGGTGCGCATGACGACGGATGGCCGCGTCGAGTGGTCTCCGGGCTGCCGCGCCGACCTGTTCGTGCGAACGGACCGCGGGGCCCGGACCGCGCCGGCTTCGCGACCGAATAGCCTTGAGCAGTGACCGAATCCCGCCCCGAACCCCTCGTCGGGCATGTCGTCGCCGTCGCACGCGACGACGCGCATCGCTTCAGCAAGCCGACGCGCGAGAGCATCGCCCTGATCGCGGGCCTCGGCGTCGAGGGCGACGCCCACGCCGGCACGACCGTGCAGCATCTGTCCCGCGTCCGGCGCGACCCCACGACGCCCAACCTGCGGCAGGTGCACCTGATCCACGCCGAGCTGTTCGACGACATGGCCGAGCGCGGCCATGACGTGCACCCGGGCGCGCTGGGCGAGAACGTCACCACCGCCGGCATCGACCTGCTCGGGCTGTCGCGCGGCACGCGCCTGGAGCTCGGCGACGACGCGGTGGTCGAGATCACGGGCCTGCGCAATCCGTGCGTGCAGATCGACGGCGTCTCCCCGGGGCTGATGAAGGAACTGGTCCACATCGACGACACGGGCGCCACCGTGCGCCTGGCGGGCGTCATGTCGGTCGTGCTCGAGGGCGGCGTCGTGCGCCCGGGCGACGGCATCCGTGTCATCCCGCCTGCGGGTCCCCACGAGCCCCTGCAGCCGGTGTGACCGCGATGGGCACCCTCACCGCCGTCTGGAACCGCGTCTTCGCGGTGCTCGGCCGCATGTCGATGTACCGCCTCGTCTACTTCGCGCTCGCCGCGCTGGCCGTCGTGGCGCTGCTGCTGTCGTTCTTCGGCCTCGTCGGCCCCGGTCCGCTGCAGCTCGTCGTGACGCTCGCCGTGCTGGCGGCCGTGTGCGTGGGGGTGGATGCCGCAGCCCAACGTCTGCTGAACCTGCCCTGGCGCCTGGAGTCCTCGCTGATCACGGCGCACATCCTGCTGTTCGTGCTGCGTCCGACGATCGAGCTCGCCGGTCTTCTCGGGATCGTGATCGCCGCCGCCGTCGCGTCGCTGTCGAAGTACGTGCTCGCGTGGCGCGGACGCCACATCTTCAACCCCGCGGCCGTCGGCGCGACGGTGCTCACCCTGCTGAGCCTGGTGTGGCCGGACCTCGGCGCGTCGTCGTGGTGGGTCGGTACCCCGGCGCTCGCGGCGCCCGTGATCCTGCTCGGGCTCGCGGTGCTGGTGCGCACCGAGAAGCTGCGGGTCGTTGCGGTGTTCCTCGTGTTCGCGGTCGCCGTGGCCGTCTTCCGCACGGCGGCGCAGTACCAGGCGGCCGGCCTCGACCTCGACGTGCTCGACGTGCTGTGGCCGGTGCTCTGGTCGTCGCCGTTCCTCTTCCTCGGCGCGTTCATGCTGTCCGAGCCGCTCACGCTGCCGCCGCGGCGCTGGCAGCAGCTCACGGTGGCCACGGTCGTCGGCGTGCTGGCGGGCTGGCCCATCCCCATCGGCGACATCACCCTCGGCCAGGAGCGGGCGCTGCTCATCGGCAACCTCGTGGCCTTCGCGTTCGCGGTCCGCACGGCCGTGCGGCTCACCCTCGTGTCGCGTGCCGAGCCCACGCCGAGCGTGCAGGAGCTCACGTTCCGCGTGCATGACCGCCTGGCGTTCCTGCCCGGCCAGTACCTGGAACTCGAGGTGCCGCACCGCCACGCCGACGCCCGGGGCACGCGCCGCGAGTTCAGCATCGCCTCCGCCCCCGAAGACCTGCCGCTGCTGAAGGTCGCCTTCAAGGACGGCAAGACCACCAAGCCGCTGAGCTCGTACAAGAAGGCGCTCGCCGAGGTGCAGCCCGGCGACGCGCTGGCGATCACCGGTGTCTGGGGCGACTTCCTGCTGCCGAAGCGCGACGCCGCGCCGATCCTGATGGTGGCCGCCGGCATCGGCGTCACGCCGTTCGTGTCGCAGCTGCGGCACGCCCACGCCGCCGACCTCGACCGCGACATCGTGCTGGTCTACGTCGCGTCCGACTCCTCGGAGCTCGCCTACCGCGACGAGATCGCGGCATCCGGAGCCCACGTCATCGTGTTCACGCGTGACCGGCCGGCCGACCTGCCCGACCACTGGGTCTGGGCGCGGGGCGTGCGCCTCGACGCCGACGGGCTGCTGCGCGTGGTGCCCGACATCGCATCGCGTCACGCGTACATCTCGGGCCCGGCCGCCCTGATCGCCGATCTCGCACCGGCGCTCGAGCGCGCCCGCTCGATCACCACGGACGCCTTCAGCGGCTACTGAGGGCCGGGGTTCAGGTCGGATCGGGCGAGCGGGCAGGCGCACCTCGAACGTCGTGTCGCCCGGAACGCTGTCGACACGGATGCTGCCGCCGTGGGCATCGACGATGGCGCGGGCGATCGAGAGACCGAGACCGGTGCCACCCGTCTGGCGCGCACGCGAGCGGTCGGCACGCGAGAACCGCTCGAACAGCTCGTCCTTGATCGACGGATCGATGCCGGGACCGTCGTCGTGCACCCGCAGCACGGCGGTGTCGTCGTCGCGGGTGACGCTGACCGTCACGGTCGTGCCGGCCGGCGTGTGCGTGCGGGCGTTGGCCAGCAGGTTGGCGGCGACCTGGTGCAGCCGGCCCGTGTCGCCGGCGACGAGCACGGGCTCATCGCCCACCTCGAGCACCCACTCGTGGTCGGGCCCGGTGGGCCGCGCATCGCCGACCGCGTCGATCACGAGCCGCGTCAGGTCGACCGTGCCGTAGACGAGCTCCTGGCCCTCGTCGAGGCGCGCGAGCAGCAGCAGATCCTCCACGAGCGAAGTCATGCGCAGCGACTGCGCCTGGATGCGCTCGAGCGACGCCTCCGTCGTCTCGATGGTGGCGGCGCCCTGACCGCGGCTGAGCGCCTTCAGCGAGAGCTCGGAGTAGCCGCGGATCGACGAGAGCGGCGTGCGCAGCTCATGGCTGGCGTCGGCGACGAACGCGCGCATGCGCTCCTCGTTGCGCTGGCGCGCCGTGAGCGACTCGTCGACGTGGTCCAGCAGCGTGTTCAGCGCCTCGCCGACCCGGCCGACCTCGGTGCGGGGGTCGGCCTCGACGTACCGGCACCCGCTCGGCGATGGTGACCTCGCCCTGGTCGAGGCGCTGCATCGAGACCCTGGCCGCGGTGTCGGCGACGGCACGCAGCGGCGCGAGGCCCCGGCGGATGGTCCAGGCCGTGGCGACCGCGAGAATGAGGAGGCCGCCGGCCGTGAGAAGGCCGATCGTCGTGAGCATCTGGCCGATCGTCGCCGCGACGTCGTCGCGGGACAGCCCCAGGACGACGATGGATCGCCCGACGGGCTCTCCCTGCACGCGGAACGTCCCGCACGTCGTCGATCTTCACGACGAAGGGGCCCTCGTCGGGAATGCGTTCGATGAGCTGTGCGATCTGGTCGTCGGTGAGGGCCTCGGCCGAGCCGTCCTCCGTGGTGTAGGCGGCGGTGGGTGCAGCCGGAGGCGTCTCGACGACGAGCAGGGACCCCGGCGGCATGCGGCTGCTCGGCGAGGATCTGTTCCGCTGTGAAGCCGGCAGCGACGGGGCCGCGAACCATGTTCGCCGTGCGTGCGGTCTGCGACTCCAGGTCCTTCGCCAGGCCGTCCTCGAGCACGCTGCCGAGGATCGCACTGGTCGCGACGGCGACGAGCACCATGATGAACGACGTGATGCCCACCACAGTGACGATGAGCTTGCGCTGCAGTGTCCAGGGCGCGCGGCGGGGGAGTCGCTCATCGGCGGGGGAGTCGGTCTCGGCGGGCATCGGGCCTGCGGCGTCGGTCGCGTCGGCGGGGGCTTCGGCGGTCGCCGAGGCGCCGGGCGCGGCATCCGTTCCCGTCTTCTTCCTGACGGCTCCCGCGCCGTTCGTGTCGGTCACTGTGGCGCCTTGATCATGTAGCCGACGCCGCGCACGGTGTGGATGAGGGGCTCGCGACCGGCGTCGATCTTCTTGCGCAGGTAGGAGATGTAGAGCTCGACGACGCTGGAGCGGCCGCCGAAGTCGTAGTTCCACACGCGGTCGAGGATCTGCGCCTTCGAGACCACGCGGCGCTGGTTGCGCATGAGGTAGCGGAGCAGTTCGAACTCGGTGGCGGTGAGCTCGATCTCCTCACCCGAGCGCTCGACCTCGTGGCTGTCCTCGTTGAGGCTGAGATCGCCGACGCGGAGGATCGGCTCGGCGCCCGCCGCGTGGGCGGTCCCGGCGCGGCGCATCAGCCCTCGGAGGCGTGCGACGACCTCCTCGAGGCTGAAGGGCTTGGTGACGTAGTCGTCGCCGCCGGCGGTGAGCCCGGCGACACGGTCGCTCACGGCATCCTTCGCGGTCAGGAACAGCACCGGGACGTCGTCGCCGGCCTGACGCAGCCGCTGCAGCACCGCCATGCCGTCGAGGTCGGGCATCATGATGTCGAGCACCATGGCGTCGGGGTCGAACTCGCGTGCGGCCTGCAGCGCCTCGAACCCCGAGCCGGCCGTCCGCACCTCCCACCCCTCCATGCGCAGCGCCATCGACAGCAGGTCGGTGAGCATCTGCTCGTCGTCCACCACGAGCACGCGGAGGTTCGAGCCGTCGGGACGCAGCAGGGTGGGCGCGGGGTTGGTCATGCGTCCATTGTGGAGGTCTTCCTATGCGGTTCCTATGGAGCGCGCTATGCGCCCGCTGTGAACCTCGGCACTCCGCGGCCGTCGCGCCGGCATCCGGCTTCATACGATCTCCATAGCTCCCGCTGGCGACGCACATGAGCGGGCTCCGTAGCTTCCCCTCGACGGCCGGCATTCCGCCCGCCGAGAGGAGACCCATGTACATGACCTATCTGCGGCGGGAGCTGGCCGGCCGCAAGAAGCAGACGATCATCGTGGCCGCGGGGCTCGCGATCGCCATCGCGCTCGTGATGATCGTGAACTCGCTCGCCGCCGGCGTCAGCGCCGCGCAGGCCCAGGCGCTCGAGTCGGTGTACGGCGTCGGCACCGACCTCACCGTCACGGGAGCTCAGGCCGAGCCGGGGCAGGGCGGCGCGCGGTTCGACTTCGGCGAGGACGGCGGCGAGACGACGGACGACGGCACCACCGAGCTCAGTCAGTCGCGCCTGGTCACCGAGCCCATGCGGTCGACCCTCGACGCCTCGACGCTCGACACCGTGACCGGTGTCGACGGGGTGGCCGCGGCATCCGGCGCGCTCAGCCTCACCAACATGACCTTCTCCGGCGAGCTGCCGCAGCGTCCCGATGACGCGGGCGACACCACACAGGTACTGCCGCCGCAGCAGACCGAGGGCGAGTGCCGGGGCGGCGGATTCGGCGGCGGCTCGTTCGGCGTCGACTCGTTCACGGTGCTCGGCATCGACCCGTCGGCGGAAGCCGTGGGACCGCTGTCCGCCGTGGAGGTCGGCGACGGCCGGGGGCTCGCAGGCATCCGACGCCGGCGCGTACGTGGCGGTGCTCGATGCGACCTACGCCGCGACCGCCGACCTCGCGGTCGGCGACACCATCGACGTCGGCGGCCAGGAGTTCGAGGTCGTCGGGATCGTGGCCTCCACCTCGGACGAGGCCGACACCGCATCGAACGCGTACATCCCGCTGGACGTCGCCCAGGAGCTGTCGGGCGCCGGTGACGTGATCTCGACGGTCTACGTGCAGGCCGAGACCTCCGACGACATCTCGGCGGTGCAGACGGCGCTCCAGGAGGAGCTGCCCGAGGCGACCGTGAGCTCGCAGGCGGATCTCGCCTCCACCGTGTCGGGGTCGCTCTCGAGCGCGACGTCGCTCATCACGAACCTCGGCACCTGGCTGTCCCTCATCGTGCTCGCCGTGGCACTCGTGCTCGCGGTGCTGTTCACGATCTCGGGGGTCTCCCGCCGCACCCGGGAGTTCGGCACGCTCAAGGCGATCGGCTGGTCCAACGGCCGCGTCGTCGGCCAGGTGGCGGGCGAATCGGTCGTGCAGGGCCTCATCGGCGGTGTCGTCGGTCTCGTGATCGGCTTCGCCGGCATCCTCGCCATCAACGTCATCGCCCCGACCATCTCGACGGCGCCCTCGACCCAGACCTTCGGGCCTGGCGGCGACGGCGCTCAGATGCCGGGCGGTGGACCCGGCGCGTTCGGCAACGCCGTCATGCAGCAGACCGGCGCCGACATCGTGCTGCAGGCACCGGTGACGCTCTGGGTCGTCGTCGCGGCGGTCGGCATCGCCGTGCTCGGGGGCCTCGTGGCCGGCGCGTTCGGCGGCTGGCGGGCCGCACGGCTGAGTCCCGCCGAAGCACTCCGCTCGGTCGGCTGAGGCATCCGATGTCCGACACCATCCCCACCGCACCCGAACCCACCTCCGCAGAACCCGTCTCCAGGAAGGGAGAGCACGTCATGACCATGATCGACACCCAGGCCGCACCGGCTCCGGATGCCGCAGCCCCGGCGCAATACCGGCTCGAAGGCGTCACCCGCACCTACACCCAGAAGGGCCGCATCGTGAAGGCGCTCGCCGGCGTCGACCTGACGATCGATGCGGGAGACTTCGTCACGATCCAGGGACCGACCGGCGGCGGCAAGTCCACCCTGCTGCAGCTGCTGGGCGCGCTCGACCGCCCCAGCACCGGCGCCGTGCATCTGGGCGAGATCGACATCGCGACCGCGAGCAACCGCGAGCTCGGCCGCATCCGCGCGCACGAGATCGGATTCGTGTTCCAGGGGTTCAACCTCATCCCGACGCTCACCGCGCACGAGAACGTCGACATGGCGCTGGAGCCGCTCGGGCTGTCGAAGGACGAGCGCTCCGCCCGCGTCGGCGAGGCTCTCGCGCATGTCGGCCTGGCCGAGCGTGCAGACCATCGGCCGGGCGAGCTGTCGGGCGGTCAGCAGCAGCGGGTCGCGATCGCGCGGGCGATCGTCAAGCGCCCCCGGGTGCTCCTCGCCGACGAGCCCACCGGCAACCTCGACGAGAGCATGCGCGACGAGATCCTCTCCGTGCTTCAGGCGCTCAACGACGAGGGGCTCACGCTCATCGTCGTCACGCACGACTCGGCCGTCGCACGCCGCGCGCGGCGCCGGCTGCGGCTCGACAAGGGCACGGTGCGCGACATCACGCGCTGATCGGCGGCCTGCGCCGATCAGCCCGCCGAGCGGGCATGGGCCGCGATGCGATCGAACACCGCGTCGCGGCCCTCGTCGATCCGCTGCTCGTCCGGATGCGCGTCGTAATGGGCGAGGATGCGGCGGGCGCCCTCGTCGAACGTGATCGTCGTGCGGAACTCGGGCACGAGCTGCGTCACCTTCGACGAGTCGAACACCATCGAGTGGGCCTTGTCGCCGATGAGGGTGGGCCCGAGGTCCGGTGCGAAGGCCGCGATCGTGTCGGACGCGACATGCACGAGGTCGGGGCTGTCCACGCCCGCGGCGTCGGCCAGCCAGCCGTAGATCTGGTTCCAGGTGGGTGCGTGCGTCCCGGTGATGGTGAACGCGTCGCCGATCGGCGGCCGGATTGCCGAGCAGCCCGGTGAACGCGACCGCGAAGTCGTCGGAATGCGTGATCGTCCACTGGCTCGTTCCGTCGCCGTGGACGATGACGGGGCGCCCGGCGCGCATCCGCGCGATATCGGTCCAGCCGCCGAGGGTCGGCAGCAGCCGCTCGTCGTAGGTGTGCGACGGCCGCACGATGGTCACCGGCAGACCGCGCTCGCGGTGTGCGGCGACGAGCACGTCCTCGCACGCGATCTTGTCGCGCGAGTACTGCCAGAACGGGTTGCGCAGCGGCGTCGACTCGGTCACCGGCACCCGCCGCGGAGGCTTCTCGTACGCGGACGCCGAGCTGATGAACACGTACTGCCCGGTGCGTCCCTCGAACAGCTCGAGGTCGGTGGCGATGTGCTCGGGCGTGAAGGCCAGGAACTCGGCGACGACGTCGAACCGGCGCTCGCCGAGGGCGGCGCGCACCGCGCCGGCGTCCCGGATATCGGCCTCGATGAGCTCGACCTGCGGCGGGAGCGGGCGTCTCGCGGTGCCGCGGTTGAGCACCGCGACCTCGTGCCCGAGGGCCACCGAGCGGCGCACGCACGCCGCGCTGATCGTTCCGGTACCGCCGATGTAGAGGATGCTCGTCACCTGTGCGAGCCTACGCCCGGACGCCGACACGCCGCGGCGGAAGGCGCTCTCTCGCTGACGGCGAACATCTAGCCCGATGTCGGCGGCGCCCCCTAGCGTTGCGGTCATGAGCAACGACGACCTCAGCGCCGGATCCGTCGGCACCGTCATCCGTCCGGGCGACTCCGAATGGGAGTCCGCCCGCCGTTTCCACTCCGGCATCGGCGAACCCGCTGCCGTGATCCGCGCCGCGAGCGTCGACGACGTGCGCGGCGCCGTCCGCTACGCCGCCGCCGAGCGGCTCGACATCATGATCCGCGGCGGTGGCCACAGCGCCTGGGGTGGGGTGCCCGGCGGCCTCACCCTCGACATCTCGGCCCTCGACGCGGTCGAGGTCGACGGCACCCGTGTGCGCATCGGCGGCGGCGCCCTCTGGGGCGGCGTCGCCCATGCGCTCGCCGAGCGCGGGCTCGGGCTCAGCTCGGGCGACACGGCCTCGGTGGGCGTCGGCGGTCTGACCCTCGGCGGCGGCATCGGCTGGATGGTGCGGGCCTGGGGGCTCGCCGCCGACCAGCTGGTGGGCGCGCAGCTCGTCACGGCACGCGGCGACGTGGTCGAGGTGACCGAGACCTCGCACCCCGAGCTGCTGTGGGCGCTGCGCGGCGGCGGCGGCAACTTCGGCGTCGTGACGCGGTTCGACTTCGAGGCGCATCCGCTCGACGGCGTCGTGCATGCCGTCTACGGGCTCGAGGGAGACGCGCGCCCGGTCCTGCGCGTGCTGGCCGATGTCCTGGCCGATGCGCCGCGAGAGCTCACCGTCACCTACATGGACGTCCCCGCGATGGACCCGAGTGCGCCGGCGGGCGCCTCGATCACGGCGGTGTGGGCCGGCACCGATGAGGACGCCGCCCGTCGTGCGCTCGCGCCGCTCGGCGGGTGCGCCCGGCGTCACCGAGAGGGAGTTCGGCGTGCAGGACTACCCCGATGTGCTGCTGGAGGCCCCCGAGTTCGATCCCGAACAGCCGATGCCCGGCTTCGTCGGGGGGAACACGCTGCTCGGGGCGCTCGACGACGACGCCATCGACCGCCTCGTCACGTTCCGCGAGCAGCATCCCGCCTCCGTGGTGCTGCTGCGCTCGCTCGGCGGCGCGTTCGGCGACGTCGCGCAGGACGACACGGCGTTCCCCGCGCGCGACGCGACGTGGTTCGCGATGGCCGGCGCGTTCGACATCCCGGGCATGCTCGACGACGCGGGCGCGTGCAGCTGTCGCACGCGGAATGGGACGCCATCGAGGCCAAGGGCTCGGGGGTCTACGGCAACTTCACCGTCTCGACCGACGAGGCGATCGCCCAGCGCATGTACCCGCCGGCGACGATGGCGCGCCTGGCCGCCATCAAGCACACCTGGGACCCGGGCAACATGTTCTGCCGCAACCACAACGTGAAGCCCGTGCCGAACGGCCACGCGCGGTTAGACGCGGCGGCGCAGACGCCGCCGAGGGCGGATCCCCGCGATGGAGATCCGCCCTCGGTCGACCTGACGTGTCTGTCCGGCGTGCCGGACTCGCGTCAGTGGGTGTCTTCAGCCTCGATCTCGGTGCGGTCGCCCGACCACAGCGTGTGGAAGGTGCCGTCCTTGTCGATGCGCTTGTAGGTGTGGGCGCCGAAGAAGTCGCGCTGACCCTGGATGAGCGCGGCCGGCAGTCGCTCGGCGCGCAGGCCGTCGTAGTACGACAGCGACGACGAGAACGCGGGGGCGGGGATGCCGGCGCCCGCTGCCGTCGACACGATGCGGCGCCACGCGCCCTGAGCGCGACCGAGCGCCTCGACGAAGTACGGTGCGGTCAGCAGCACCGCCAGGTCGGGCGTCTCGTCGTAGGCGTCGGCGATGCGGTTGAGGAACTGGGCGCGGATGATGCAGCCGGCGCGCCAGATCTTCGACACCGCACCGAGGTCGATCTGCCAGTCGTACTCGGCGGCGCCGGCGCGGATCTCGTCGAAGCCCTGCGAGTACGCGACGATCTTCGATGCGTACAGCGCGAGCCGCACGTCCTCGATGAACGCGTCGGCGTCTTCGACCGTGAGGCCTTCAGCCGGGCCGGGCAGGTCGCGCGAGATCTCGCGCTGCTCGGGGTGCGACGACAGCGATCGGGCGAACGTCGCCTCGGCGATGCCCGAGACCGGCACGCCGAGCGACAGCGCGGTCTGCACGGTCCACGCGCCGGTGCCCTTGGCGCCGGCCTGATCCAGGATGACGTCGACCAGCGGACCGCCGGTCTCGGCATCCACCTGACGGAGCACCTCGGCGGTGATCTCGATGAGGTACGACTCCAGCTCGCCGCGGTTCCACTCGGCGAACACATCCGCGATCTCGGCCGGCGTCTTGCCGGTGCCGCGCCGGATGAGGTCGTACGCCTCGGCGATGAGCTGCATGTCGGCGTACTCGATGCCGTTGTGCACCATCTTCACGAAGTGGCCGGCGCCGTCGTGGCCGATGTGCGTGACGCACGGCTCGCCCTCGGCGACCGCCGCGATGGACTTGAGGATCGGGCCGAGGGTCACCCACGACTCATCCGAGCCGCCGGGCATGATCGACGGGCCGTTCAGGGCACCCTCCTCGCCGCCCGAGATGCCGGCGCCGACGAAGTTGATGCCCGTCTCGCGCACGGCCTTCTCGCGGCGGATCGTGTCGGTGAACAGCGCGTTGCCGCCGTCGACGATGATGTCGCCCGGCTCGAACACCTCCACCAGCGCGTCGATGACGGCGTCGGTGGGGCGGCCGGCCTTCACCATGATGATCGCGGCGCGGGGCTTCTGCAGCGACGCGGCGAACTCCTCGTACGAGAACGCGGGCACGAAGCCGGCCTCGGGGTGGGCGGCGAGCAGCTCGTCGGTCTTGGACCGGCTGCGGTTGTGCACCGCGACGGTGTTGCCCTCGCGGCTGGCGAGGTTGCGCGCGAGGTTCGACCCCATCACCGCGAGACCCACGACGCCGATGTTCGCCGTGGCAACACGATCGGCCTCGGGACCCTGCGGCTCCGGCGTCGGCCGGGCGACATCCTCGGGTGCCGGTGCCGCCTCGTGTGCGGTCGTCGCCTCGTCAGGAGCCTGGTCCTGATCCGTCGAGATGTTCGTCTCGGCCTGATTGCCGGTCGCTGAAGGGTCGTTCGAAGACACACGCGCTCCTGGGGTTAGATCGTCTCTTTCAGCCTAGAGTCTGACGGGTCCGTGTTACGCCGCAGGGGCGGGATGCTCACACCCGCAACGGAGCCGGGTGTGACGCGTCGTCCGGCGTTCGGCTACCGTGGCCGTCGTGACCGAGCCCTCTCTCCCGGGGTCCCCCCTCCCGGAACCCACTCTCCCGGAGCGCGCTGCGCCGGGAGCCGCGGACACTCCCGCCGCAGCGGCGACGCGGATCGTGGTCATGGGCCCGAGCGGTTCGGGCAAGTCCGTCGTCGGCGTGGCGGTGGCGCAGCGTCTCGGACTGCCGTTCGTCGATGCGGACGACCTCCATCCCACGGCGAACGTCGCCAAGATGGCGGCGGGGATCCCGCTCGACGACGGCGATCGCATGCCGTGGCTCGACGTCGTGGCGGCGACGCTGCGCGACGCGCCGGGGGGAGTGGTGATGGCCTGCTCGGCGCTCGCCCGCCGCTACCGCGACCGCATCCGCGGGGAGCGAGCGGGGGCCGGCGTCGTCTTCGTCGAACTGCGCGTGCCGCGGGACGAGCTGGCGCGTCGGATGGGCTCGCGCGAGCACTTCATGCCCTCGTCGCTCCTGATCTCGCAACTGCAGACGCTCGAGCATCTCGAACCGGATGAGGCGGGCGTCGTCGTGGCAGGGGAGCCGCCGCTGGCCGACGTCGTCGACGCCGCCGTGGCGGCGCTCGAGCGGTATCAGTCCTTGCGGTAGCCCTGGCGGCCGAGGCTCCAGAACGCCAGCGCGGTCCCGAGGGCGCCGACCGCGGCCATGGCGCCGATGAGCCAGAGAAGAGCGTGGCTCCAGAAGCCGTAGTCCATGGGGTCCTCCGTGGGAGCGGGAAGCAGGTGCGTTCCTCATCGTAGCGGGGGCGCTGGTAGACTCGTGTCGAACTTCGGCGAGGGATGCCTCGCGCCCGTCGATCCCGGTGGGCTGCGGCATCCGTGATCGACGCAGTGATGCCGGCCCAACGGGCTTTCCTCACGCGCGTGCGTTCGAGTCGAAGACATCCCGAATACCCCGGGCCCGCCACCGCGCAGGCCGAGTCAGAACGGCCCACGCGCCGCAGCTTACCGGGCCAGTGCGCCCACAAGGAGAACCCCATGTCGTCCGAGCCCGATACCAAGGTCCAGGCCGAGTTCCGCGAGAGCTTCGGCAAGGGCTTCGCCCGCCGCCTCCGCGCCGCCGGCAAGATCCCCGCCGTCATCTACGGTCACGGCACCGACCCCGTGCACGTCGCCCTGCCGGGCCACCAGGTCTCGCTGCTCATCCGCCGCGCGAACGCGGTGCTCGAGCTCGACCTCGACGGCAAGTCGCAGCTCACGCTGGTCAAGGACGTGCAGAAGGACCCGGTGCACCAGGTCATCGAGCACATCGACCTGCTCGTCGTGAAGAAGGGCGAGAAGGTCGAGATCGAGGTGCCGATCGTCGTCGTGGGCGAGTCCGCCCCCGGCACCATCGCGAACCTCGACAACACGACGGTCACCCTCCAGGCCGAGGCCACGCACATCCCCGAGCACATCGAGGTCGACGTCGAGGGCCTCGAGGACGGCACGCACATCACCGCCGCCGACCTGAAGCTGCCGAAGGGCTCGGTCCTCATCGCCGACGCCGAGCTGCTCATCGTCGCCATCTCGGTCCCGGCAGCGACGCTCGCCGCCGAGGACGAGATCGCCGAGGCCGATGCCGAGGTCGCCGCCGAGCAGGCCGAGGCGTCGGAAGAGTCCGCCTCCGAGTAATCCCTTTCACGAAGGCGAGGGGGTGCGGATGCCGCGCCCCCTCGCCGTCGTTTCACCCGGCAGGATGGATGACATGGCAGAGACGTGGCTGATCGTCGGGCTGGGGAACCCCGGCCCACGCTATGAGCTCACGCGCCACAACGTCGGACAGCTCGTCGTCGACGAGCTCGCCGGGCGGCGTGGCGAGTCCTTCAAGGCGCACAAGACGAACGCACGCGTCGTCGAGACCTGGCTGCGCCCCGGTGCGGCGAAGCTCATCCTGGCCAAGCCGAACACGTTCATGAACGTGTCGGGCGGTCCCGTCGCCGGGCTCGCCAAGTTCTACGGCATCGCGCCCGACCACGTGGTGGTCGTGCACGACGAGCTCGACATCCCGTTCGACACGATCAAGCTCAAGGTCGGCGGCGGCCACGGCGGCCACAACGGCGTGCGCGACGTCGCGAAAGCGCTCGACACGGCGGAGTTCCCGCGTGTGCGCGTCGGCATCGGCCGCCCGCTCGGACGCCAGGACCCGGCCGACTGGGTGCTCGACCCGTTCGGCCCCACCGAGCGCAAGAACCTGCCGATCCTCGTCGGCGACGCCGCCGACGCGGTCGAGCAGCTCGTCGCCGAGGGCATCCTCGCCGCGCAGCAGAAGCACCACGCTCCCCGCGTCTGAACCCTGGTCCGCGCCGAGCCGGCTGCGGCATCCGCGTTCCTCAGTTGAGGAATGGTGCCGAGATGCGGAGCCGCGGGTCGAGGTCTGCCCTCGTTTCGGCTCGGTTCCTCAATTGAGGAAGGTGTAACGGCAGAGCAGACGGATGCCGCGGGTCGAGGGTTCGCGCGACCCCTCAGCTGCCCATGCCGGTGCCGGCGGCGAGTCCAGCGGTCAGGAAGCCCTGCACCACGCCGCCGAAGACGATCGGGCCGAGGGCGGCGACGATCACCGCGGCGATGCCGGCGCCGCGTCCGCGCGCCGTCACGATCGCGACGATGCCCTGCACCAGAGCCCACACGCCGAGCGCGGTGCCCACCCAGAACGAGACCTCGCCCAGCAGCACCCAGTCCCGTACCGGCGTCAGGATCGACCAGTCGAAGTCTGCGTCGAACGCCCGTGCGGTGATCTCGCGGCCGGCGCCGAGCCCGATCTGGTAGCTCGCGATCGCCCCCATGATGCCTGCCCCGACCGTCGCGACGAGGGCGAGGGCCAGGGCGACGACGCCGAGCACGCTGCTGCGACGCGCCGGCGGGGCGCCGTACGCGGGAGCTGCCGCAGTCGGGCGCGACCGCATAGCCCGCAGGCGGGGCGTATCCGGCCGGCGGGGCGTACGCCCCGGCGGGAGGAGCGGACCAGCCGGGCGGAACACCCTGGTGTCCATCGGCGCCCCGCGCGGTGCCTCCGGTCGTGCCCGCGGGCGGCCCGAACGGCGGTGCAGCGGGCGGCGCCCACGCCGCGGGCGGGACGGGCGGGTTCTGAGGCGCGTCAGGGGTGCTCACGCGATTGATCCTAGGAGCACGGTCACGTGCGATCCGCGTGCACAGGATCGGATTCCGTCGGCGACACGCCGGAGAACGGATGCCGCGGCCCGGCGCGTCCCGCACATGCTCCGATTCTGTGCACGCAGTGAGGTGTCCGCCCCCGCGGCGCCCGGTGTCGGTCCGCGGAGCCCGGTGTCGGTCCGCGGAGCCCGGTGTCGGTCGTGCGCCGTAGACTCGTGCGGTGACAGTTCCCGGGATCGTTCGCGCCCTCGAGCAGGCTGAGCCGTTTCGGGACGCGGTGGCCGCGGCATCCGTCGATGCCGACTTCTCGCTCGTCGAAGGACTCGACGCTCCGCTCCTCGCCGCCCTGATCGAGCGCCGCCGCGCCGCGGGCAAGCCGCCGGTGGTGCTGCTGATCGCCCCCACGGGGCGCCGTGCGGAGTCGCTCGGTCCCGCGCTGGGGGCGCTGCTGCCCGGTGCCGAGGTGCTCCACTTCCCGGCGTGGGAGACGCTGCCGCACGAGCGGCTGAGCCCGAGCGCCGAGACCGTCGGCACCCGGCTCGAGATCCTCACGCGCATCGCCCGCTGGGATGCCGCGACGCCGCTCGTCATCACCGCCTCGGTGCGCGGCGCCATCCAGCCGCTGGCGGCCGGACTCACCGATGTCGCGCCGATCGAACTCGTCGTCGGCGCCCGCGGGCACGACCTCGGCGACGTCTCGGCCCGCCTCGTCGAACTCGCATATCACCGCGTCGACATGGTGTCGCGGCGCGGCGAGTTCGCGGTGCGCGGCGGCATCCTCGATGTCTTCCCCCGACCGCACCGCACCCGTACCGCGTCGAGTTCTTCGGCGACGAGGTGGACGAGATGCGCGCCTTCTCGGTCGCCGATCAGCGGTCGCTGCCCGGCGAGGTGCGCGAGGTCACCCTGCTGCCCAGCCGAGAGCTGCTGCTCACGGACGCCGTGCGCGGCCGTGCCCGAGAGCTCAAGGACGAGCTGCCGGGCCTCGCCGGCATGCTCGAGAAGATGGCCGAGGGCATCCCGGTCGAGGGCATGGAGTCCCTGCTCCCGGCCGTCGTGGATCGGCTCGTGGCCGTCGTCGACTATCTGCCCGAGGGCTCGGCCGTCGCTCTCGTCGATCCGGAGCGCGCCGTGGCGCGCGCGATCACCCTCGGCGACACGAACCGCGAGTTCCTCGAGGCGGCGTGGAGCGCCGCGACGGCAGGAGCCAGCACCCCGATCGACCTGGGCGCCGGCGACTTCCTGACGCTGCCCGCCGTGCGGGCGGCTGCCCGCGCCCGCGGCGGTGTCTGGTGGAGTCTCAGCGCCTTCGATTCCGGACAGGCGGATGCCGCCGCCGAAGGTCTGATCGACGACGACATCGACGTCGCGCTCGAGGCCGCCGCCGCGATCCGCGTGCCGGGGTCGGCGGTCCCGTCGTTCCAGGGCAACGTGGAAGGCGCCACAGCGCACGTCGGAGCACTCCTGGCGGATGGGTGGCGCGTCGTCGTCGCGGCATCCGGAGCCGGCCTCGTCGAACGCGCCCGCGATGTGCTCGCCGAGCGCGGCATCGCGGCACGCAAGGTCGACGAGGTGCTGCAGGCGCCCGAGCCCGGCGTCGCCCATGTGGTGCTGAGCGTGCTCGAGCGCGGGTTCGAGGCGGCGGACGCGAAGCTCGCGGTGCTGACCGAGTCGGAGTTCTACGGCCGCACGATCGGCGGCGACAACCGCGTCGTCAAGAAGCTCGCATCGCGGCGCAAGGCCGTCGTCGACCCGCTGCAGCTCAAGGCCGGCGACTACGTCGTGCACGCGACGCACGGCATCGGCAAGTTCGTCGAGCTCACGCAGCGCGAGGTCTCGAGCGGCGGACGCAACGCGGTGAAGAGCGTGCGCGAGTACCTCGTGCTGGAGTACGCGCCGTCCAAGCGCGGCTACCCGGGCGACAAGCTGTTCGTGCCGACCGACCAGCTCGACCTGCTCTCGCGCTACGTCGGCGGCGAGGCACCCGCGCTGTCGAAGATGGGCGGCAGCGACTGGGCGCAGGCCAAGAGCAAGGCCCGCCGCGCCGTGCGCGACATCGCCGTCGAGCTCGTCAAGCTGTACTCGGCGCGCATGGCGTCGAAGGGACACGCCTTCGGGCCGGACACGCCCTGGCAGCGCGAGCTCGAAGAGGCGTTCCCGTTCGCCGAGACCCCCGACCAGCTGCAGACGATCGATGAGATCAAGGCCGACATGGAGAAGCCGATCCCGATGGACCGGCTGCTGTCGGGCGACGTCGGCTTCGGCAAGACCGAGGTCGCCGTGCGCGCCGCGTTCAAGGCCATCCAGGACGGCAAGCAGGTCGCGATGCTCGTGCCGACGACGCTGCTCGTCAAGCAGCACCTCGAGACGTTCACCGAGCGCTTCGCCGGCTTCCCGGTGAAGGTCAAGGCGCTCTCGCGGTTCCAGACCGACAAGCAGGCGCGCGAGGTGCTCGCCGGCCTCACCGACGGCACGGTCGACATGGTCATCGGCACGCACCGGATCCTCACCGAGAAGGTGATCTTCAAGGATCTCGGCCTCATGATCATCGACGAGGAGCAGCGCTTCGGCGTCGAGCACAAGGACCAGCTCAAGAAGCTGAAGACCAACGTCGACATCCTCGCGATGAGCGCGACGCCGATCCCGCGCACGCTCGAGATGGCGGTCACCGGCATCCGCGAGATGTCGACGCTGCAGACGCCGCCCGAGGACCGGCATCCGATCCTGTCGTACGTCGGGCCCCGCAACGACAAGCAGATCACCGCGGCGATCCGCCGCGAGCTGCTGCGCGAGGGCCAGGTGTTCTACGTGCACAACCGGGTGCAGTCGATCCAGCGCGTGGCGGCCGAGCTCGCCGAGCTGGTGCCCGAGGCGCGCATCGCGGTCGCACACGGCCAGATGGGCGAGCACGCGCTCGAGGAGGTCGTCGACGCGTTCTGGGAGCGGCGCTCGGACGTCCTGGTCTGCACGACGATCGTCGAGACCGGTCTCGACATCTCCAACGCCAACACGATCATCATCGACCGCGCCGACAAGTACGGTCTCAGCCAGCTGCACCAGCTGCGCGGCCGGGTCGGTCGCGCGCGGGAGCGCGCCTACGCGTACTTCCTCTACGACGACATGAAGCCGCTCAGCGAGACCGCCGCCGACCGCCTGGAGACGATCGCGGTCAACAACGACCTCGGCTCGGGCATGCAGGTCGCGCTGAAGGATCTCGAGCTCCGCGGCGCCGGCAATCTCCTGGGTGCCGAGCAGGCCGGCCACATCGCCGGCGTGGGCTTCGACCTGTACCTGCGCATGATCGGCGAGGCCGTCGCCACGTTCCGCGGCGAAGAGACCGAGGGACCGGCCGAGCTGCGCCTCGAGCTGCCGGTGCAGGCGCGCATCCCCGAGTCGTACATCGACAGCGAGCGCCTGCGCCTCGAGGCGTATCAGAAGCTCTCGGCGGCGGCATCCGTCACCGCGCAGCCCGACGCGATCGACCTCGTCGTCGAGGAACTGACCGACCGCTACGGCGAGCCGCCCGCCGAGGTCGAGGGGCTGCTCGCGGTCGCGCGGCTGCGACGCCGCGCGGGGCAGGCGGGGCTCGCCGACGTCGTCGCGATGGGCCCGAACCTGCGGATCGCGCCCGCGAACCTGCCCGATTCGATGCGCGTGCGCCTGCAGCGGCTGCACCCCAAGGCCAAGCTCGTCGCCGGAGGCGAGGCCATGGTCGTGCCGCTCCCGTCGGCCGGCGGCGAGCCGCTCGGCGATGACGAGCTCATCGCCTGGGTCGCGCAGCTGATCGAGCAGCTGTGGCCGCCCAAGAAGACGGACGCGGATGCCGCAGCCGAGGCGGCCGTCAACGCCTGATCGTCGGGCGAGAACCAGTCGGCGTCAGCCGGCGGACTCGGGCGGTCGGGAGCGGCCGCTGTCCTGAGCACAGCGCGACGCGCACAGCGCGACGCGCGCCTCCGGAGCACGACGCGACGTATCCGCGTGCGAGAGAGTGGAGGAATGGTGGCCGACCTTCGCATCGAAATCTTTCCCGACGACCTCGACCAGACCGTCGACTTCTACGTCCGCGTACTCGGGTTCGCGCTCGTGCGCGATGAGCGGCATGTCGAGTGGGCCTATGTCGCGCTCGAGCTCGGCCGCGTGCGCGTCGGGGCGGCCCGGCGCGCGTCCGTCGATACCGCGCCGCGTCGCCCACCGGTCGGGGTGGAGCTCGTGCTCGAGACGGACGATCTGGATGCCGCCCGCCGGCGGGTCGCCGACGAGGGCTGGCCCGTCGACGACGACGTGCAGGCGCAGCCGTGGGGCCTGCGCGACTTCCGGGTGCTCGATCCGAGCGGCTACTACTGGCGCCTGACCGAGCATCCGAAGTGACGCGCGCGCCGGCCACCGGGTGCAGCGGAGATGCTCCGCACTACGCTGTGAACCGACCGCGACGGCCCCAGGACGGGCGGGCCGGCACGGGATCGAGGAGGCATGATGCGTTTCGAGCACCTCGGGGCCCAGCCCCGCATCCACCCCGACGCTGTCGTCGCCGCGACGGCCGTGATCAGCGGTGACGTCGAGATCGGCGCCGACTGCCAGATCCTCCACGGCGCGGTCATCACCGCCGAGGGCGGCGCGGTCACCCTCGGCGCGAACGTGATCGTCATGGAGAACGCGCTGATCCGCGCGACGGCGACGAATCCGGTCCACATCGCCGACCACGTGCTGGTCGGCCCGATGGCGAGCGTCTCGGGCGCCGTCGTCGAGGAGGAGGTGTTCCTCGCGACCGGCACGCGCGTCTTCAACGGTGCTCGAATCGGCGCGCGCAGCGAGGTGCGCATCAACGCCGTCGTGCATCTGCGCACCACGCTCCCGGCGGACTCGACCGTCCCGATCGGCTGGGTCGCCGTCGGGGATCCGGTCCAGATCCTTCCGCCCGATCGCCACGAGGAGATCTGGGCGGCGCAAAGAGAACTCGACTTCCCCGGCTACGTGTTCGGGCTCGACCGTGAGACCCCCGACCTCATGGTGCAGCTCACCGAGCGCTACGGCCGCAGCCTCGCCCGTCACGCCGACGACCGCCGCATCGACTGACATCCTCGCGTATCGGCCGCACACGCCGGCGGTCACGAGATCGACGGGGCGCTGGCCTTCCCCAGGCCGAGGCCGTAAGGTCGCGACATGGGCCGTCTGGGGACCCGTTCGAGGCTCGATCAGGCCGTGGGGGCCTTCTCGAGCAACTGGCGCAACCCCAATCTGCGGCGCGCGCAGCTGAGCTTCCTCGGGGCCTGGACCGCGGAGTGGGCATTCACCGTGGCGCTCGGCATCGTCGCGTACAACGCCGGCGGCGCGCTCGCCCTCGGCGCGGTGGGACTGCTGCGCATGCTGCCTTCCGCGCTGCTGGCGCCCATCCTGTCGCCGTTCGCCGACCGCGGGCGGCGTGAGCGCGTGCTCGTCGTGGTGTCGGTCTTGCGGGGCGCTGCCACCGCGGTCGCGGCGGTCGTCGTGGCAGTGTCGGGCCCGATCGCCGTCGTCTACGCGCTCGCCGTCGTCTCGACGATCGCGGCGACCATGTTCCGGCCGGCGCACTCCGCCTTCCTGCCCACGCTGTGCCGCACCGGGCACGAACTGGCCAGCGCCAACGTCGTGCGGGGGCTGCTTGGACTCCGTCGCGACGCTCGTCGGGCCGCTCGTCGCCGCGATCCTGCTGGCCTTCACCGACGTGTCCGCCGTATTCGCCGTCGCGGCGCTCGCGTCGTTCTGGGCCGCGCTGCTGCTCTTCCGCGTGCGATACGACGCGCCGCCGAGGCCGGCGGCGCCCCGACGCGACCTGCTGAGGGAGGCGGCGGAAGGACTCGCCGCCGTCTGGCGAAGCCGCGATCTGCAGCTGATCCTCGGCCTGGCCGCCGCCCAAGCGCTCACCCGGGGCGCGCTCACCGTGTTCTCCGTCGTGGTCGCCATCGAGCTGCTCGGGATGGGGGAGTCCGGTGCGGGATCGCTGATGGCCTCCGTCGGCGTGGGAGCGGTGCTCGGCTCGCTCGCGGCCTCGCTGCTCGTCGGAACCCGGCGGCTGGGCGGGTGGTTCGCCCTCGGTGTGGCGTTGTGGGGACTGCCCATCGCCCTCGTCGGCGTCTTCCCGGCACAGGCGGCGGCGCTCGTCCTGCTCGCATTCGTCGGGGTCGGTAACGCGCTGGTCGACCTCGCCGGGTTCACGCTGATCGGCAGGCTGACCCCGGACGCCCTGATGGCGCGTGTCTTCGGCGTGCTCGAGAGCCTGGTCGCCGTCTCCATCGGCGTCGGGGCGATCATCGCGTCGGTGATGATCGCGTGGCTCGGCGTCGAGGGTGCCCTCATCGCGATCGGCATGCTGTGTCCCGTGCTCGCACTCGCATCGTGGTGGCGGCTGCGCGGCCTTGATCGATCCGTCGGTGCGTTGGACGCCGAAGTCGGCCTCCTCCAGCGCGTGCCCATGTTCCGGCCGCTCCCGCTGCCCGCGATCGAGCAGCTCGCTCGCGGGCTGGAACCGGTCGAGGTGGCACCGGGCAGCGCGGTCTTCACTCAGGGGGACCTCGGCGATCACTACTACGTGATCGAGAGCGGCCGAGCCGACGTCCGGGGCGACGGTCGCGTGATCGCGACGCTCGGCGAGGGGGAGGGATTCGGCGAGATCGCGCTGCTCCGTCGCACGCCGCGAACGGCGACGGTGGTCGCGCGCACGCGGCTCGAACTGAAGGCGCTCGCCGCCGACCGGTTCACCGCCGTCGTCCTCGGCTACGCGCCCAGCGCACAGGCGGCCGCCACGACGGTGGAGGACCAGCTGGAGCGGTACGCGCCCGACGACCTGCCCGACGGGCCGCAGACATCGTGAGAGCGGCTGTGATGAACGACCGACGAAGGGAACCGGGCACATGGGAACAGAGCGAACGTCCCTGCTGATCGCCGACATCGGCGGATACACCGAGTACATGGGCTCACACCGCATGACACTCGCGCACGCCGAGGTGAACACGGCGCGGATGCTGGAGAGCATCGTCCGCGTCGCCAGCGGATTCGAGCTCGTCGAGATCGAGGGCGATGCCGCCTTCCTCTCTCGGCGCGCCGCTGCGCGGGATCCCGACACGACCCTCACCGACATCCTCCGCCTGGCTGTCGTGATGCACCGCGCCTTCCATCTCGAGCGCGAGTACGTGGTGCAGAACCTCTGCCCGTGCGGGGGATGCCGCCAAGCGCGCAATCTCACTCTGAAGTTCGTGGCGCATGTCGGTGATGTCGCGACCCAGCGGGTCGGCGGCCGCGCCAAACTGGTCGGCATCGACGTGATCCTGGTTCACCGGCTACTGAAGAACTCCGTCGGCATCCCCGAGTATGTCCTGCTGACCGAGGACCTGTGCCGCACCGACATGTCATCGCTTCCCGAGTCCGCAGGCGAGCTTGCGCCGGATCTCGAGGGCATCGGCACCATCCGCGCCTACTTCGTCGACGTCGCCGATCTGGACGGCCTCCACCCGGTGCCACCAGCTCCGACACTGCGCTCACGCCTCGGCAGCACCTTCTCGGCCGTGGGCCGTGGACTGCCCTACATGCTGGGCACGAGGAAGCTTCGTCGCGCGCGATAGCGGAAGCACCCCGATGCATGCTCGCCAGGCATCAGCGGACCCGGCCGCGTGGGCCCGCGGGCCGCGGCAGGCGTGACCCGCCTTCGTCACTCCCAGAGCAGGCCGCAGTCGCGGCAGCCGAACTCGAGGCGGTCGACCCTGCCGTCGTCGACGGCGTCTCGACGATCCCACTCGATCCGGAACCACCTCGGCTCGGTCGCCCGTACATCGAGCGACCCGCATTGGGGGCAGACTTCGGCGGCGACGATCCGTGCCATGGGGGCCACGGTACGCCGGGCCGTGCGCGACCTCGGGTGCGACGCGCCGATCCGCCGCGCGCGCCGATCAGCCCGTGTTCTGCAGGCCGGCGGCCACTCCCGAGACCGACAGCAGCAGCAGCCGCTGCAGCTCGGGATCGACCGGCGCGCCCTCCGGTGCCTCGCGGAGCGCGCGCAGGGCCCGCAGCTGCAGCAGCGAGAGGGCGTCGACGTAGGGGCTGCGCATCTTGACGGCCCGCTGCAGCACCGGCTTGTTGCCGAGCAGCTCGGTGCCGTCCGTGATGCGGATCACCCAGTCGCGCGTCAGCCGCATCTCGTCGCGCACGAGCGCGGCGAGATCGTCGCGGTCGCCGAGTTCGAGGTAGTGCTGCGCGATGCGGTCGTCGGTCTTCGCGAGGCTCATCGCGACGTTGTCGATGAGGGTGCGGAACAGCGGCCAATCCTGGTACGCCTGCCGCAGCAGGGGCTCGTCGGCGACCGCGTCGAGAGCGGTGCCGAGTCCGAACCATCCGGCGAGGTTGATGCGGGCCTGGGTCCACGCGAACACCCAGGGGATGGCGCGCAGGTCCTCGAGGGACTCGACCGACAGCCCGCGGCGGGCCGGGCGCGAACCCAGCGCCAGCAGGCCGATCTCCTCCATCGGGGTCACGCGGGCGAACCACGGGGCGAAGCCGGGTGCCTTCACCAGCGAGAAGAAGCGCTCGCGGGATGCCGCGTCCAGCGTCGCCGCGACACTCGCGTACCTCTCGGCCGCCGCGCGGTTGCGCTCCTCGTTCGAGGGCGACGAGGCGAGCAGGATCGCCGCGGCGACCTGGTCGATGTGCCGCATGGCGATGGCCGGGTCGCCGTAGCGCGCGAAGATCACCTCGCCCTGCTCGGTGAGCTTGAACCGGCCGTCGACCGAGTGCGGCGGCTGGGCCATGATCGCGGAGTTGGCGGGGCCGCCGCCGCGGCCGAGCGCGCCGCCGCGGCCGTGGAACAGCGTCAGCTCGATCCGGTTCTCGTCGGCCCAGGCCGCGATCTTCGCCTGCGCCTCGTACAGTGCGAGGTTCGCGGCGACCGGTCCGACGTCCTTCGACGAGTCGGAGTAGCCGAGCATGACCTCGAGGCGCCGCCCGGTGGCCTCCAGGCGGGCAGCGAACTCCGGGTGCTCGACGATCTCGGCGAGGATGCGGGGCGCGGCCTGCAGGTCGGCGAAGGTCTCGAACAGCGGGATGACGTCGAGCACGGGGGCCCGGCCGTCGGGACCGACCGCGTACGCCGCGAGCTTGTGGACGGCGGCGAGGTCCTCGGCGGACTGCGTGAACGACACGATGTAGCGGCCGGCCGCACGCGGGCCGTAGCGCTCCTGCAGGAACCCGACGGTGCGGATGACGTCGAGCACCTCCTCGGCGAGCTCGCTGCGCGGGGCGCCCGACTCGAGCTCGGCGAGCACCTTGGCGTGCACCGCCGAGTGCTGACGCACCTCGAGCTCGGTGAGGTGGAACCCGTACGTCTCGACCTGCCACAGCAGCTGCTGCAGATGGCCGTACGCCTGGCGCGGTGCGCCGGCCTGCACGAGGGAGTCCTGCACGACGCGGAGGTCGGCCAGCAGGTGCTCGGGGTCGGCGTACGCGAGGTCGGCGTTGCGGGCGCGGGTCGCCTCGATCTTCCGCGCGATCAGCAGCACGATGCGGCGATGCGGCTCGTCGGGCGACCGCTTGGCGATGTCCTTCGCGGCATCCTCGTCGGCGGCCTTCAGGCGCCGCCAGAGCGCGAGCAGCGCGTCGCTCGGCGGCGTGGTCGTCGCGTCGAGCGTCAGCGTGCGGCCGATGCGGCTCGCGGTGCGGGCGAGGCCCAGCAGCACGTGCTCGCTCGCGATGGCGGACGCCTTGCGGGTGACGGATGCCGTGACGAACGGGTTGCCGTCACGATCGCCGCCGACCCACGAGCCGACCCGCACGAAGGGACGCACGACGGGCGCGCGGCCGCCGGCCGCCGGCCCCTGCAGCGCGTCGTCGACGCGGCGGTAGACGTGCGGAACCGCGGTGTAGAGCGTGTCGTCGAAGACGGCCATCACCGCGCGGACCTCGTCGGTCGGGGCGGGCTTCTCGGACCGCAGCGGCGCCGTGCGCCACAGCGTGTCGATCTCTTCGAGCATGCGCCGCTCGGCGCGGCGCTGATCGGCACGCTGCTGGTTCACGCCGCCGCGCAGCGACGCGTCGTGCTCTTCGAGGAGCGTCGCGAGGCGGCGGATGCTGGTCGAGACGGCGCGGCGGCGCGCCTCGGTCGGGTGCGCGGTGAAGACGGGGTGGAACCGCATGCTCTGCAGCCGGCGCAGCGCGGTGTCGTCCCCGACCTCGGCGGCGAGCCGCACGAACGCCGCCGCGACCGAGTCGGTCGCCTGCTCGCGGTCGGGCCGCCCGTCGCGCTCGCGCAGGATGCGCACCCGCTGGTGCTCCTCGGCGAGGTTCACGAGGTGGAAGTAAGCGGTGAACGCCCGCGCGACCTCGTCGGCGCGCGCGACCGTGAAGGAGTCGGCGATCGCGGCGGCACGGGCGAACGCCTCCGGCGTCTCGTCGGTGTAGGCCTGGATGGTCGCCGTGCGCAGGCGCTCGACATCCTCGTACAGCCCGGGCGATCCGCTCTCGCGCAGCACCTGCCCGAGGAGGGTGCCCAGCATGCGCACGTCGCTGCGCATCTGCTCGGGGATCGCCTGCTCCGCCTCGTATCGGCCCACGAGGTCGATCGCTTCGGTCTGGGTGAGTTCGCGCATCTCTCCAGGCTAACGGCGCGCTGTCGCCCGGCCGTCACGGCCGACACTGTGTGACGACGGCGCTGCAGGGCGTCCCTCGGGAACGACGGCGCGCCTCGCTACACTGGCCCGTGGAGAGCCGGGAAGTCTGGTCGGCGCACCCTTGTCGACCCGCGATCCCCCCACGGAGGCCCGATGTCGCTTCTGCGCTCCGCCCGCTTTCCCGCCATCATCCTGCTCGTCGCGGCAGGCCTCGGGCTCTTCGTCGCCAACTCCGCCCTCGGCGCCCGCCGTCGACGCGGCGATGCACGCCGAGCTCGGCATCCCGGGCGTCTTCGAACTGAGCCTGTCGCACTGGATCAAAGACGGCCTGCTGGCGATCTTCTTCTTCGTCGTCGCCGTCGAGCTGCAGTACGAGCTCACCAGCGGGCAGCTCAACTCCGCTCGCAAGGCGCTGCAGCCCGCGATCGCCGCGGCCGGCGGCGTGCTCGTGCCGATCGCGATCTACGCGGCGTTCGCGTGGGGATCGGATGCGACGGCGGGGTGGCCGATCCCGACGGCGACCGACATCGCCTTCGCCCTCGGCGTGCTGGCGGTCTTCGGCAAGGGGCTGCCGGCGGCGCTGCGGGTGTTCCTCCTGGCCCTCGCGATCCTCGACGACATCGTCGGCATCATCTTCATCGCGGTGCTCTTCACCGACGGCGTGAACATCGCGGCGCTCGCCGGAGCGGCGGTCGCGGTCGTCGCGTTCGGCATCCTGAGCAGGCAGCTCGACACGCGCGGCCGCATGCCGATCGCCGTCGCTGCTGGTGCTGCTCGCGATCACGACGTGGGTGCTGGTGTACCTGTCGGGCGTGCACGCGACGATCGCGGGCGTCGTCCTCGGCCTCGCGATGGCGCAGCAGCCGGCGCTGCGGGTGCGGCACGCGCTCGAGCCGTGGGTGAACGTGATCGTGCTCCCGCTGTTCGCGTTCTCGGCGGCGCTCGTCGTCATCCCCGCGGTGCCGCTCTCGCAGCTCTCCCCGGCGTTCTGGGGCGTGCTGGTGGCGCTGCCGGTCGGCAAGATCGTCGGCATCGCGGCGTTCGGCTGGCTGTCGCTGCGCCTCGCGCACCGGGGGAGTGCGCCGCCGCTGGCGTTCGCCGACCTCGTCGCCGCCGGAGCGCTGGGCGGCATCGGGTTCACGGTGTCGCTCCTGCTGTCGGAGCTCGCCTTCACGAATGCGGCCGACCTCCGCGATCAGGCGACGCTCGGCGTGCTGGCCGGTTCGGTCATCTCGCTCCTGCTGGCCGCAGGCCTCGTATCCTGGCGGGCATGGCATTACCGGCAGCGGGAGACGACCGCATCCGCGACGACGTGACGCGCCGCCCGCCCGCACGATGCGGCCGACCCGCTCCGCGAGGCGGCGGAGGTCATGCGCGCCGTCCGCGATCGCTGCGTCTGGACGCAGCAGATCGACCATCGCGCGCTGGTGCCCTACCTCGTGGAGGAGAGCGCGGAGCTCATCGACGCCGTCGAGGACGGCTCTCGCGACGAGCTGCGCGAAGAGCTCGGCGATCTGCTCTGGCAGGTGCTGTTCCACGCCGAGATCGCCTCGCGCGACGAGGACGCGCCGTTCGACATCGACGACGTCGCGCGCGGGCTGACCGAGAAGATGGTGCGGCGGCATCCGCATGTCTTCGGCGATGCGGTCGCGACGACGCCCGAAGAGGTGCTGGTGCACTGGAACGCCGCGAAGGCCGCGGAGAAGAGCGCGCGCACGAGCGTGCTGGACGGCGTGAGCGAGCGGATGCCGAGCCTCGCGCTCGCGCAGAAGCTCCTGTCGAAGGCGGCCCAGGCCGGCGTCCCCGCGCCTGCGACGTCGAACCAGGGGATCTCCGCCGACACCGAGGGCGAAGCCACCGGTTTCGGCGGATCGTCTGCGATCGGTCGTCGAGGCGCGACGAGGCTGACGGAGCGAGGCCGAGCTCGGCGACGCGCTGCTGGCGCTCGTCGCAACGGCCCGCGCGAACGGCTGGGACGCCGAGCGGGCGCTGCGCGAGCGGCTGCGGCGGCTCGAGCGCGACATCCGCGCCGCCGAGTCGATCGGTCGTTGAGCGAGCGACGGAACGAGCGAGACGAAACGCGCTGAGGTGGCGTTCGTCGTGGGTGGGAGGCGTTTCGTCTCGCTTCGCTCGCTCAACGACGCCGGAATCGGGCTCGTAGCCCATCTGGAAAGATGGCTCCGTGGCATCCGTCAATCCGCCGCGCGGCATGCGCGACTTCCTCCCCGCTGAAAAGTCCCGTCGCGAGCGCGTGCTCGCCGTCATCCGCGAGCGCTACCGCGCGCACGGGTTCGACGAGATCGAGACGCCCGTCATGGAGGAGTACTCGCGGCTGCACGCGGGCATCGGCGGCGACAACGAGAAGCTCGCCTACAACGTGCTCAAGCGCGGCCTCGACGCCGACGCCATCCGCGGGGCGGCCGATGATCCCGCGAGCCTCACCGACCTCGGGCTGCGCTACGACCTGACCGTGCCGCTCGCGCGCTTCTACGCGACGAACCGCGGGCAGCTGCCGTCGGTGTTCCGCTCGATCCAGATCGCGCCGGTGTGGCGCGCCGAGCGTCCGCAGAAGGGCCGCTACCGCCAGTTCGTGCAGTGCGACATCGACATCATCGGGGATGCCTCGGCCCGCGCCGAGGCCGAGCTCGCCGTCGCGACGCTCGACACCCTGGATGCGCTGGGGCTCGAAGGCGGCAGCATCCGCATCAACGACCGGCGCGTGCTCGACTGGATGCTCGACAGCTTCGGCTTCGGTGTGGAAGAGCGCCCCGGCGTGCTCATCACGATCGACAAGCTCGACAAGATCGGGCCGGAGGGCATCGTCGCCGAGCTGCGCGAGCGCGGCGCCACCTCGACGGCGATCGACGCGTTCGAGGCGTTCCTGCGCCGCCCGGTGACGCTCGAGTACCACCCGTACGGTGAGCGCCAGATCCGCAAGGCGCTGCCGGCGGACGCGCCCGACGACATCGTCGCGCACCTCGTCGGCATCGGCGAGGCGGTGGCTGCGGCGCGGGCGGCTGTCGGCACCGAGAGCGGCCCGCCGACGGGATCGCGGGCGACATCCCGCTGGTGTTCGACCCGTTCCTGGTGCGGGGCATGGGCTATTACACCGGCACGATCCTGGAACTCGCCCACCCCTCCGTCGACTACTCGCTCGGCGGCGGCGGTCGCTACGACGGCATGATCGGCCGCTTCCTCGGGCAGGATGTGCCCGCGGTCGGCTTCTCGATCGGCTTCGAGCGCATCGTCGACCTCGTGGCGGAGCAGACGGATGCCGCAGCCCCGGCCGTCGTGCTGGTCCACGACCGCGACGTGCCCGAGGCGGAGCTCCTCGCGCTCAAGGCCGCGCTGGTGCGACAGGGTTCGCGGGTGCGCCTGGAGCACCGGACGAAGAACCTCAAGGCGCTGCTGGAGCGCGCGGCATCCGACGGCTACACCGCCTTCGCGACGGTCGCGGCGGGCACGACCGCCGCCGCGCTCGAGGTGAAGCCGCTCGCCTGATCCGTCGATGGGGTGTCGCCGTCACCCCAACAGGCTCTCGCGCAGCCACACGCCGGGGCTCGATGATTCGGATGTCAAGAACGAGTTGACGTCCGAACGATGTCAAGCGTAAGTTGACAGCTATGAGCGCTCGAACGAGCCTGTGTCACCTCTGCACCGCCGCCTCACCGGCGCAGCCATCGTCGCGATCCTGGCGGGCATCGTCATCGTGGTGCTGGCTGTCGGAATCGGGTGGTCCGGCGTCGGGGGAGGTTTCGCGCTCGGTGCAGGGATCGGCATCGCCGGTGTCGGCGCGTACCTCTGGGGCTACGCGAACGGGATGCGCCGCCCCGCGACCCGGGCCGGGTGGCTCCCGAGCCGCGATGGGCGGGAGTGACCGCGCTCGCGGACGCGGTGGGGCGGGCGGTCCTCGCCGCCGCGCATGTCGAGGCCACGGGTCCACTGACCGTCGACGACCACCTCGCGCTGGTCGCCGCCAGTGCGCGCGCCGAGGAAGAGGCGCGCGGGCTCTTGCAGCGGTCGGTCGTGGCGGCGCGCGCGGGCGGCGCGAGCTGGGCGCTCATCGGCGCGGAGCTGGGCATGTCGCGGCAGGCCGCGCAGCAGCGGTTCGGCGCCGCGAGCGGCATCGCCGGCGAGTCCGAACGGTGGCTCGGCCCGGTCACCGCCTTCGACGAGCTCGCCGAGCTCGAGATCGCGGGACGCCAGGGCTGGCACACGGTGGAGGCCGGAATGCTGTCGCACCGCATGGTGCGCACCGATACCCAGTGGGAGCACCGCCGGATCCTGTGGCGTGGATCGCTCGCGCGCGGAAGCGGCGGACGGGTGGCAGGTCGGGTGCCGCGCCTTCCCCTGGATCTATCTGATCCGCGACCTCGGCACGCCGCCCGAACCGCCGATCCGGCGTAGAGGCACGGGCGTCAGGCTGCGCCGCCGGAGCCTGACCGCGCGGTAGGCGATGCCGGCGGCGACGACGACCACGCCGCCCACGACGGACTGCCAGGGCAGCGTCGACAGCGAGGACGAGGCATCCGATCGCGCCGACGATCTGCAGCGCCACCGGGTAGCGCCGCGCGTCGTCCCGCTGACGGAAGGCGGCGACGTTCGCGACGAAGTAGTACAGGAGCACGCCGAACGACGAGAACCCGATCGCCCCGCGCAGGTCGATCAGCGCGACGAGCACCACCACGACCGCGCCCACGGCGATCTCGGCGCGCAGCGGAACGTGCGTGCGAGGGTGCACCGATCGAGGAAGCGGGGCAGATCGCCTTCGCGCGACATGGCGAACGTGGTGCGGCTCACGCCCGCGATGAGCGCGAGCAGGGCCCCGAGCGAGGCGGCCGCGGCGCCCACGCGCACGACCGACGCCGATCCACGCCCATCCCGATCGCGCCGCCGCCTCGGCCACCGGCTCGGTCGATGCGGCGACGCCGGCCGGGCCCAGCGCGCTCAGCACCGCGACCGCGACCACGGCGTACACCGCGAGCGCGATGAGGAACGCGATCACGATGGCCCGCGGGATCACCCGGCGGGGATCGCGTACCTCCTCGCCCATCGTCGCGATGCGGGCGTAGCCGGCGAACGCGAAGAACAGCAGACCGGCGGACTGCAGGATGCCGTAGCCGCCGCCCGCCCACACCGTCTCGGCTGTCAGCCACTCCGGCGTCGCGCTCGCCGAGAACGCCGCCGTGATCGCGGCGGCGAGCGCGCCGAGCGAGACGACGACGATCACCCGGGCGGCGCCCGCCGTGCGCGTCACGCCGAATCCGTTCACGGCCGTGAGCACGACCACCGCCGCGACCGCGACCGGTCGCTCCCAGCCGCTCGGAGCCGCGTAGGCGGCGAAGGTCAGCGCCATGGCGGCGCAGCTGGCGATCTTGCCGACCACGAAGCCCCAGCCCGCGATGAACCCCCACCAGGGACCGAGCTCCGCCCGACCGTAGGCATAGGTGCCGCCGGACGTCGGGTGCGCGGCGGCGAGCTGCGCGGACGAGGTCGCGTTGCCGAAGGCCACGACCGCCGCGATCGCCAGGCCGATCAGCAGACCGGTGCCCGCGGCATCCGCCGCCGGCGCCCAGACGGCGAACACGCCGGCGCCGATCATCGAGCCGAGGCCGATGAACACGGCGTCGCCGAGCCCGAGCCGACGCTGCAGGGAGGGGGAAGTCACGGGCGAACTTTAGCGCGCGCGGATCGAACGGCGGATTCGGGGTTCACGAGTCGCCCGCCGACCGCCAGGATGGTGCCATGACGCTGCAGATCCACACCGTGCTGGCGCCGTTCGGGCCGGCGACCGCGATCGAGCTGACCGACGCGCAGGTCGCCGAGCTCGGCGGCGGCAAGCGGGCCGCGGTCGTGGTCGGCATCGGCGGGCGCCTGCACGGGTGCGCCTCGCCGTGATGGACGGCCGGAACGTCATCGGGCTCTCGAAGGCGGTGCGCGCCGAGCTCGGCGTCGAGATCGGCGACGAGGTGGACGCGACCGTCGACCTGGACACCGCCGGAGCGCGAGTCGAGGTTCCGGCGGACCTCGCGCAGGCGCCTGGACGCCGGCGGCGTGCGCGCCGCGTTCGACGCGCTGTCGTTCAGCCGGCGCAAGGAGCTCGCGCGCTGCGTGTCGGAGGCCAAGCGTCCCGAGACCCGCGAGCGCCGGATCGCCGCGGTGCTGCGACGCGGCTCGCGGGGGCCTGAACGCGCTCGAACCCGGCGCGTCACCGGGGTGACGGCATCCGTTCATCCGCGTGTTGTGGCATGTCGGCATGTCCCGCGCGCGTGACGTCGCGCCCGGTGCCGTCGCCGCGGCCGTCGGCCGGCGCCGTGCTCGGCGCCGGGCTCGTGGTGTTCGGCGGCCGCGCCGATGCTGGCGCGGCAGGCGGCGCTGGCGCGTCGCCGGATCGGCAAGCCGCTGGGGGAGGAGGCGCTCGACGCCGACCGCGTCTGGGGCCGGCGGTTCGGACGGCGAGCCGGTCGAGCTCGTCGTGCTCGGAGACTCGATCGCCGCAGGGCTGGGTGCGGAGCGCCGCAAGGACACCCTGGGCGCCCGGCTCGCGAAGGGACTCGCGCGCAGGACCCAGCGGCCGGTGCGGCTGCGGACGGCGGCGATCGTCGGCGCGGAGTCGTCGGTGCTCGACGAGCAGGTCGACGCGCTGCCCGCCGACTACGCGCCGGACGCGGCGGTCATCGTCGTGGGCGGCAACGACATCACCCACCGCGTGCCCGTGCCGACCTCGGTCGCCCACCTCGAGAAGGCGATCCTGCGGCTGCGCGCGCGCGGCGCTGTCGTGGTGGTCGGAACGTGCCCCGATCTGGGCGCGCTGCGACCGGTGCCGCAGCCCCTGCGGGCGCTCGGCTCGCGGCTGTCGCGCCAGCTCGCCGAAGCCCAGGCCGAGGCGGCATCGCGGTGCGGAGCGCGCCCGGTGTCGCTGCGTCGAGCGGTGGGGCCGTTCTTCGTCACCCAGCCGGACGAGATGTTCAGCCTGGACCGGTTCCATCCCAGCGCGCTGGGATACCGTCGCACCGCCGAGGCGCTGCTCCCTGCGATCCTGAAGGAGCTGGCCGCGGCTCCCGCACGGGCGGAGTGACCTGCGACTACCGCGTGGCCTGACGGCCGCCCGAGTCCGCGCCCGACTCGGACGACGGCGCGGAGGCCGGAGACGAGCCGTTCGTCGAGGCCGCGGTGACGCGCTTCTTCTCGCGCACGTACACCTCGCGCCGAACCCTCGCGACGACGTCGCCCGCGGCATCCGTGATGTCGGTCTCGAACCATTCGAGCACCTTCGCGCCGCCTCGCGCGCGCTCGCGCAGCTCCTCGGCCTTCTCGCGCGGCACCTCGAAGCGCGCGGTGAGCACCCCGCGTCCGGGCTTCAGGAACTCGATCTCGCCGCGCGTGTCCCAGACGACGTAGTCGCGCCCGAGCTGGTGCATGACGAGCATGAAGAAGTACGGGTCGGTCATCGCCGACATCGATCCGCCGAACGCCGTCTTGACGTAGTTGCGGGTGAAGACGTTGACATGCAGCTCGACGGTGGCGCTCGTCCAGTCGTCGGCGAACCTCTTCACGCGGATGCCGCTGCACAGGTTGGGGATCCACAGGCTCATGCCGAGAGCGAGGCGTCGGGGAGTCACGCGCATGGTTTTCAGCATGGCCGAGGGCGGCGCGAGCGCAGAGAAGTCGATTGGTCGGATCTCCACAAATGATTCCGGTACTTGTTCTAGTGCTAGTAGAGTTATCGGCATGCTGGTTCGCATCGATCCCGAGAGCGAGGCGCCGTTGTTCGCGCAGATCGCCGCATCCGTCCGAGCGGATGCCGCGGCCGGCCGCGTGCGCCCGGGAGACCGGCTGCCCGCCGCCCGTGACATCGCCGCCGCCCTGGGGGTGAACGTGCACACCGTGCTGCACGCCTACCAGGACCTGCGCGATGAAGGCCTCGTCGAACTGCGGCGCGGCCGCGGCGCGGTCGTCACCGCGCAGGCCGCGACCCTCGAGACGCTTCACCACGACATCCAGGATCTCGTCGCGCGGGCGCGCGCGGCGGGGCTGCCGCCCGACGCCCTCGCCGCCCTCGTCAAGGAGATCGCCCGTGAACGCTGACCACACCCCGTCCCGCCTCGCCGTGCGCCGCTTCGTGCTCGTGGCGGTGTGGCTTCCCGTCGTGCTCACGGCGCTGGGCGTCGCCGTGCAGCTGGTGCTGCTGCCCCAGATGCCGGCGACGATCGCCGTGCACTGGAACGCCGCGGGCGAGGCCGACGGCTTCGCACCGGCCTGGACCCAGCCGCTCGCGACCATCGCGTTCGGCCTCGGACTGCCGCTGCTCATCGCGCTCACCTCCCTTCCGGGACTTCGTCGGGGCGAGCGGGGCCCGACCTACCGACTGATGGGAGCCACGGCCGCCGCACTGTCGGCGCTCGTGACCGTGGCGCTGACCTGGACCTTCGTCATGCAGCGTGGGCTCGACAGCGCGACCGATGCGCCCACGGTGTGGCCCGCCCTCGTCGCGGCGTTCGTCGCGGCTGCGGTCGCCGGTGCGGCGGCGTGGTTCCTCCAGCCGCGCGAGGAGTCGACGGATGCCGCAACCCAGCCGGCGACCCCGCTCGCGCTGTCCGCGAACGAGCGCGTGCTCTGGATGCGAACGATCGGCATCGCCCAGGGCGCCGCGATCGTGATCTTCGCAGGGGTGCTCGTCATCGCCGTGGCGGCCGCGGTGGCGGGCGTGACCGGCGCGGATCCGCTGGTGGTGTGGCTGCTGGTGGGACTCGCGGTGCTGCTCCTGGTGCTCGCGGCCACCACTCTCGCGTTCCACGTCCGCGTCGACGACAGCGGGCTGCACGTCGACTCGGTGCTCGGCATCCCGCGATTCCACGTGCCGCTCGCCGACATCGAGTCCGCCGCGCGCGTCGAGGTGGACCCGATGGGGGAGTTCGGCGGCTGGGGGCTGCGCCTGTCGACCGGGAGCCGCTTCGGCGTCGTGCTGCGCGCCGGAGAGGCGATCGAGGTGCTCCGCCGCAGCGGCAAGCGGTTCGTCGTGACCGTGGACGACGCGGCGACGGGCGCCGCACTTCTCGAGGCCCTGGTGAGCCGGGCGGCCTCGAGGCCTTGACGCCCGGTCGGCGGGCGGATTGGCTGAGGACATGGCTGAACCCGCACCCGACACCTGGCCGACTCCCGAGAAGTGGTCGCGTGTGGACGCGTACCTGACCGAGCTGCTCATCGGCCACGACCCCGACCTCGAGCGGGCGGTCGCCGATCAGCAGCGACGCCGGGCTGCCGGCCATCGAGGTCGCGCCCGTCAACGGCAAGCTGCTGCACCTCATGGCGCGCATCTCGGGCGCCCGCCGGGTGCTCGAGGTGGGCACGCTGGCCGCCTACTCGACGATCTGGCTGGCGCGCGGCATCCCGGGCGACGGCCGTGTCGTGACGATCGAGGCGGAGCCGCGCAACGCCGAGCTCGCCCGTGCCAACCTCGAGCGTGCGGGCGTGGGCGACAAGGTCGAGATCCGGCTCGGCCGCGGCGCCGACGTGCTGCCCACCCTCGCCGGCGACGAGCCGTTCGACCTGGTCTTCATCGACGCCGACAAGGAGTCCAACACGATCTACCTGGACTGGGCGGCGCGGCTGGGCCGGCCAGGCACGGTCGTCATGGTCGACAACACCGTCCGCGGCGGCGAGGTCGCGAACCCCGCCACCGAGAATCCGCAGATCATCGGCGTGCAGCGCGGCCTCGAGATGCTGGGCCGCGACCCGCGCTTCGACGCGACGGCCATCCAGACGCTCGACGCCAAGGGCTACGACGGCATCGCCATCGCGCTGGTCGTCTGAGGCGCGAGGTCGTCGTCACAACGCGGCGGCGGGTCACTAGGCTGAGGGGCGGACCGACGACGCTCCAGCGAATCACCCTAAGCAAGGAGAACCCCTGTGGCACAGATCGAGGCTGTAGGCGCCCGCGAGATCCTCGACTCGCGTGGCAACCCGACCGTCGAGGTGGAGGTGCTGCTGGACGACGGCGTCGTCCAGCGTGCGGCCGTGCCGTCCGGCGCGTCGACCGGCGCCTTCGAGGCGTACGAGCTGCGCGACGGCGACAAGAGCCGTTACAGCGGCAAGGGCGTTCTGAAGGCGGTCGCCGCCGTCATCGACGAGCTCGGCCCCGCGATCGAGGGCGTCGAGGCGAGCGAGCAGCGCGTCATCGACGAGATCCTGATCGCCACCGACGGCACCGAGAACAAGTCGCGCTGCGGCGCGAACGCCATCCTCGGCGTCTCGCTCGCGGTGGCGAAGGCGGCCGCGGACTCGGCCGACCTGCCCCTCTTCCGCTACCTGGGCGGCCCGAACGCGCACGTCCTGCCCGTGCCGCTCTTCAACGTGATCAACGGTGGCCAGCACGCCGACAACGGGATCGACTTCCAGGAGTTCTTCCTCGCCCCCATCGGCGCCGAGACGTACACCGAGGCGCTCCGCTGGGGCACCGAGGTCTACCACGTCCTCAAGGGCGAGCTGAAGGCAGCCGGCTTCGCCACCGGGCTCGGCGACGAGGGCGGCTTCGCGCCCGACCTCCCGAACAACCGCGAGGGCCTCGACTTCCTGATCCAGGCGATCGAGAAGGCCGGCTTCACCCCGGGCACGGACATCGGCGTCGGACTCGACGTCGCCGCGAGCGAGTTCTTCGAGGACGGCGTCTACACCGTCGAGGGCAACCCGTGGTCGGCCGAGAAGCTGACCGATTACTTCGCCGACCTCGTCGCGAACTACCCCGTCGTCACGATCGAGGACGCCCTCGACGAGGACGACTGGGACGCGTGGAAGGTCCTCACCGACAAGATCGGCTCGCAGGTGCAGCTGGTCGGCGACGACCTCTTCGTCACCAACCCCACCCGCCTGCAGAAGGGCATCGACCTCGGGGTCGGCAACGCGCTGCTGGTGAAGGTCAACCAGATCGGCACGCTGTCCGAGACGCTCGACGCCATCGCCCTGGCCACCCAGAACGGCTACCGCTCGATGCTGTCGCACCGCTCGGGCGAGACCGAGGACACCACGATCGCCGACCTCGCGGTCGCCGTCAACGCGGGTCAGATCAAGACCGGCGCGCCCGCCCGCAGCGAGCGCGTCGCGAAATACAATCAGCTTCTGCGCATCGAAGAGGAGCTCGGCGAGGCCGCGGTGTTCGCGGGCCGTGGAGCCTTCCCCCGGTTCAAGGGCTGATGCGCTGACAGCGTGAGAAGTCGCGCCGCAGATTCAGCGCGCAGGGAAGGGGGAGCCGTGGCCAAGACGACGGCTCCCCCTTCTCGTACTCCGAGGGCGCCTTCGCCGGCCGCTTCGGCGCGCCGACGGCCCGTGAGCGGACGGCGCCCCGTCGACGTCCGGGGGTGGCTCGGTGGCATCCGTCTCTCGGGCTTCATGGTGATCATGATGGGCCTGGTCGTGCTCGCCGCCTTCGTGCTCGTGCCGACGATCGGCACCTACGTCGACCAGCGTCAGCAGGTGGCCGCCCTCGAGGCGGCGGTGCAGCTCAGCCGCGACGAGGTCGCCGACCTCGAGTCGCAGCGCGAGCGCTGGCAGGACCCCGCCTACATCACGACGCAGGCGCGCGAGCGGCTGTACTACGTCCAGCCCGGCGAGGTCGTCTACCTCGTCGACGACGACCTGCCGCCCGAACTCGAGCCTCAGGAGCAGGAGCCGGTGAGCGACGAGCTCGAGGCGGCTGACGCGGACTGGATGGCGAAGCTGATGCGCTCGGTGACCGAGGCCGGGCTCGCGCAGACGGTGGCGCCGGTGACGGTCGGCGTGCCCGATCCCGACCCCGCGCCCACGCCGACGCCGTGAGCGACGAGCGACCGGTGCGGCCCGCTCGGCCGCCACCCGGTCCAGCACCGTCCCAGGTGCCGCCGGTACCCTGGGCCCGACCAAGGAGCTGCTCTGTGACGACCCCGCCGTACCCCCCTGTCAGCGATGCCGACCTCGCCGTGCTTCGCGAACAGCTCGGTCGCCCGGCGCGCGGAGTCGTCGGAATCGCCGCGCGCTGCGTGTGCGGCAATCCCACCGTGGTGGCCACCTCTCCCCGGCTCCCCGACGGCACGCCGTTCCCCACGTTCTACTACCTGACCCACCCCGCGGCGACCGCCGCGATGTCCGTCCTCGAGGCCGACCACGTGATGCGCGAGCTCTCCGAGGTGCTGGCCGACGACGAAGAGGTCGCCGCCGCCTACCGGCTGGCCCACGAGGCGTATCTCGGCGACCGCTCGCTCTTCGGCGAGGTGGACGAGATCGCCGGCATCTCGGCGGGCGGCATGCCGACCCGCGTCAAGTGCCTGCACGCCCTCGCCGGGCACGCGCTCGCCGCGGGCCCCGGCGTCAATCCGATCGGCGACCGCGCGCTCGCGCTGTCGTCATGGTCGCCCGAGCGCTGCGTCTGCGCCGAGCCGGGATCGGGCGGATGATCCGGCGGCTGCTCGCCGTCGTCGCCTCGGCGGCCGTCGCCGCGGCTCTCGTCGTCGCCGCCCCGGCAGCGGCCCAGGCGGCACCGGCGCCCACCGGAGAAGACCCGGTGCGCGCCGCCGAATACTGGCTCGCCGACTACGGCATCGAGAAGGCGTGGGCCACCACGCGCGGCGCCGGCGTCAAGATCGCCGTCATCGACACCGGCATCGGCCGTGGGCCCGTCGAGCTGGACGGGGCTGTCGCCGGCGGCACGGATGTCTCGGGCGCCGGCTCGTCCGACGGACGAACGCCCCTCGGCGCGGTCGACAGCGATCACGGCAGCTGGGTCGCCTCCCTCGCAGCGGGGCGGGGCACGGGGCCGGACACCGGGATGATCGGCGTCGCACCCGAGGCGCAGCTGCTGTCGGTGTCGGTCGCCTTCGGATCGTCGGCGAAGCGGCCGTTCTCCGACCAGATCGCGGACGCGATCCGCTGGTCGGTCGACAACGGCGCCGACGTCATCAACATGTCGCTCACCACGAACGTGCCGGACTGGCCCGAGAGCTGGGACGATGCGTTCCTCTACGCGTTCGAACACGACGTCGTCATCGTGGTCGCCGCCGGCAACCGGGGAAGCGGCACCACCCGCGTCGGCGCCCCCGCGACCATCCCCGGCGTGCTGACGGTGGGCGGTGTCGACCGCTCCGGAAAGGCGAGCGTCGACGCGTCCACGCAGGGCATCACGATCGGCGTGTCGGCGCCCAGCGAGGAGCTCGTCGGCGTCTCGGCCGACTCCACACTCGTCTCGTGGGACGGCACGAGCGGCGCCGCGCCGATCGTCGCGGGCATCGCCGCGCTCGTGCGGGCGGCGCATCCCGAACTCGACGCCGCGAACGTCATCAACCGGATCGTCAAGACCGCTCGGCCCGTCGGCGAGGACCCCCAGACTCGGCTGCTGTACGGCTTCGGTCTGGTGGATGCCGCAGCCGCCGTCTCGGCGAGCGTGCCCAGCGTGACCGCCAACCCGATGGGAAGCCTCGAGGACTGGGTGCGGCTTTATCGCCGGGCCCCCGTCGCGCCGACGCCCGAGGCGCCGGCGCCCGCCGTGGAGGTGCCCGCGCTGCCCGAAGCGGATGCGCCCACGCGCGTCACCTCGCCGCTGCTGCCCGATCGGGACACCGTGCTCTACGGCACCCTCCCGCTCCTGTTGGCCACAGCGACGGCTATACTGGTGGCGCTCGGCGTCACCGCTGCTGTCCGACGCATCCGATTGGCGTCCCGCGCGCCGAGCCGCTGACACAGGAGGAGTACTCCAAACCGTGACCAACACCGTGCCCAAGATCCTCATCGTCGGTGGCGGATACGCAGGCTTCTACACGGCCTGGAAGCTCGAGAAGCATCTGCGCAGGGGCGAGGCGGACGTGACGATCGTCGATCCGCTTCCCTACATGACCTACCAGCCGTTCCTCCCCGAGGTCGCGGCCGGCTCGATCGAGGCGCGCCACTCCGTCGTGGCCCTGCGCCGCCACCTCAAGCGCACCAACGTCGTCGCCGCCAAGGTGACCGGCATCAACCACGCCGGCAAGGTCGCCACGATCACCCCGATCGCGGGGGAGCCGTACGAGTTCGAGTACGACCAGATCGTCGTCACCGCGGGCGCCGTGTCGCGCACGTTCCCGATCCCGGGGATCGCCGACAACGCGATCGGCCTGAAGACGATCGAAGAGGCCGTCGCCATCCGCGACAAGCTGATGTCGAACTTCGACAAGGCGTCGACGCTTCCCCCCGGCCCCGACCGCGACCGGCTGCTGACCGTCGTGGTGGTCGGCGGCGGCTTCGCCGGCATCGAGGTGTTCGCCGAGCTGCGCTCGCTCGCCTCGTCGCTGGTCAAGAGCTATCCGCAGATCACGTTCGACGACACGCACTTCCACCTCATCGAGGCCATGAGCCGCATCATGCCCGAGGTGTCGCTGAAGACGAGCGAGTGGGTGCTCAAGAACCTCGCCCAGCGCGGCGCCTCGGTGCATCTCGACACGCAGGTGACCGGTGCCGTGGGCGGCAACATCGAGCTCTCCACGGGCGAGACGATCCCGAGCGACCTCATCATCTGGACGGCCGGCGTCATGGCGAACCCCACGGTGGTGCGCGGCGGCGACCTGCCCGTCGAGGAGCGCGGTCGCATCCGCACGCGCGCCGACCTGCGCGTGGGCAGCGAGGACGAGATCGTCGAGGGCGCCTGGGCGGCCGGCGACGTGTCCGCCGTCCCCGACCTCACCGGCGGCGGGGTGGGCGGCTACTGCGTCCCCAACGCCCAGCACGCGGTGCGCCAGGCCAAGCTCCTCGCGAAGAACCTCGTGGGCGTGCTGCGCGGCGAGCTGCCGCGCGAGTACTACCACAAGAACCTCGGCGCCGTCGCGGGCCTCGGCCTCTGGGTCGGCGTGTTCCAGTCCGGCAAGCTCGCGCTCAAGGGGCCCATCGCTTGGCTCGCCCACCGTGGCTACCACGGCCTGGCGATGCCGTCGTGGGAGCGCAAGTGGCGCGTGCTGTGGGGCTGGTGGAACAACTTCTGGCTCGGCCGCGACATGGTGAACCTGTCGACGGTGCAGAGCCCGCGTTACGTCTTCGAAGAGTTCGCGGCGCGTCCGCGTCCGCCGCAGCCCGTCGAGGCTCCGGCGGAGCAGGCGGCCCCGGCCGCCCCGGCCAAGAAGGCTCCCGCACGCAAGACCCCGGCGAAGGCCCCTGCGGCCGACGCCGGAAAGGTCGCCGCCAACTGACGTCGCACGGTCACGCGCCCTTCGGGAGCGCGCCGGCCCGCCGCAGGCTCATCTGAGAAGATGAGCCTGCGGCGTTCGTGTTTCCGGTGGACGACGATCGGCCCCCGTAGCCCAATGGCAGAGGCAGGCGACTTAAAATCGCTTCAGTCTGGGTTCGAGTCCCAGCGGGGGCACACGCTGACCCCTCGCGATCGTCGAGAAGACCCGCTAACCTGGGCAAAAGCGGCGAAGGGGCCCCGACATGGGCAGGAAGAGCACCGAGGACCGAGGCGCGAACGGGCGCGCAGCCCCGAGGAGCGGGTGGTGGTGGAAGCTCACCGCGCTGTTCATGGGCGCGCCGCCGATCGCCGTCTGGGGCGCCGAAGAAGAGGTCGAGCAGGAGCGCGCCTCGAAGGTGAAGGACTGACCCACGCCCCTCGCCTGCCGCGCGCCGAGATGCGGCATGGGAGACGGTCATCGCAGGCGTCCGCCGCACCCTAGGCTGGTGCGATGCGCACGCACCCGAAGCGAGCCGTATGAGTCTCGATCTGCTGTCCACACCCAGGACGACGAAGCCCTGGGCCCACCCCGCCTCCTATTGGGGCGCGATGACCGCTGCCCTCGCCGAGGTCAGCGGCCCCGTCGCCGCCATCCACGCCGGGGCACTCCGCTACAACGCCCTCGACCTGGTCGTGCGCGCCGGCGGCGTCCCGATCCGCGTCGCGAGCAAGTCCGTGCGCGTGCGCGAAGTGCTCGACGCCGTTCTCGCGCTGCCGGGCTACCGGGGCATCCTCGCCTTCACCCTTCCCGAGGCGCTCTGGCTCGCCGAGACCACGGACGACATCGTGCTGGGCTACCCGACGACCGATCGCGCGGCGATCGCGGCCCTCGCGGCCGACGAGACCGCCGCATCGCGGATCACCCTGATGGTCGACGACCTCGCACAGCTCGACCTCGTCGACGCCGTCGCGGCCCCCGGCACACGGTCCGAGATCCGCGTCGCGATCGACGCCGACGCCTCATGGCGAGCCCCTGGCCTGGGCCACATCGGTGTGCTGCGCTCGCCCGTCCACGAGGCGGGAGAGGTCGCGGCGCTGGCGCGTTCCATCTCCGCGCGACCCGGGTTCCGGCTGGTCGGCCTGATGATGTACGAGGCCCAGATCGCCGGCCAGGGTGACGCGACGGGATCGGGGGATGCCGTCATCCGCTGGATGCAGCGTCGCTCGGCGTCCGAGCTCCTCGAACGCCGCGCCGCGATCGTCGCCGCGCTGCACGACATCGCGCCGCTCGAGTTCGTCAACGGGGGCGGAACCGGATCGCTCGAGCTGACGGCATCCGATCAGTCCGTCACCGAGGTGACCGCCGGCAGCGGTCTGCTCGCCGGCCACCTGTTCGACGGCTACCGCGCGTTCGATCCGGCGCCCGCCGCCGCGTTCGCCCTCGAGGTCGTGCGCAAGCCCGCACCCGACGTGGCCACCGTGCTGGGCGGCGGGTGGATCGCGTCCGGTCCCGCGCTCGAGTCGCGTCAGCCGCGTGCCGTGTCGCCCGCGGGGCTGCGCATGGCGCCGCGCGAAGGTGCCGGCGAAGTGCAGACGCCGCTGCGCGGCGACGCGGCGCGGGACCTCCGCGTGGGCGACCGCGTGTGGTTCCGCCACGCGAAGAGCGGCGAGCTCGCCGAGCGCGTCCTCAGCTACCACCTGGTCGACGGCGACGTCCGTGTGGGGGAGCTGCCGACGTATCGCGGCGAGGGGAAGGCGTTCCTGTGACCCGCCCCGGTGGCATATGGCGCAACTGGGCGAGGACGGAGTCGGTACGGCCCCAGCGCGTGGAGTTCCCGCCGACGGTGGCGGCGGTGCAGCGGGCCGTGGTCGCCGCCGCGGCGCAGCGCATCCCCGTCAAGGCGGTGGGCGCCGGTCACAGCTTCACCGGGATCGCCGTCGCGCCCGGCGCGCTGCTCGAGCTGCGAGACCTCAGCGGCCTCGTCTCGGTCGACGTCGACCGCGGCCGCGTGACGCTCCTCGCCGGTACCCGTCTGCACCGCGTGCCTGCGCTCCTGGCGCCGTTCGGTCTCGCGATGGAGAACCTGGGCGACATCGACCGCCAGTCGATCGCGGGGGCGATCTCGACCGGCACCCACGGCACCGGCGCGCGCTTCGGCGGCCTCGCGGCCCAGGTGGTGGGTGCGACGCTGGTGACGGCATCCGGCGATCTCCTCACCGTGAGCGAGGACGAGAATCCCGAGCTGGTGCCCGCCGTGGCGCTCGGGCTCGGCGCGCTCGGAATCCTGGTGGACGTCACGCTGCAGTGCGTGCCGGCGTACGTCCTGCACGCGATGGAGCAGCCGGAGCCTCTCGACGACGTGCTGACGGCTCTCGACGATCGTGTCGCGGCCGCGGACCACTTCGAGTTCTACTGGTTCCCGCACACCGACCGCGCGATGACGAAGACCAACATGCGGCTGCCCGAGAGCGCCCCTCGGCATCCGCTCTCCCCGGTCGGCAAGTGGATCGACGACACCCTCGTCGGCAGCGGCCTGCACCAGATCGCGTGCTCGACCGGCCGTGGGATCCCGGCGCTCGTGCCCACCATCAACCGCGTGTCGGCGCGGATCTGGGGCGACCGGGAGTTCACGGATGCCTCCGCCCGCGTGTTCGCGACGAGCCGGTCCGTGCGGTTCCGCGAGATGGAGTACGCCCTGCCGGCGGCGAACATCCGCCCGGCCTTCGAGGCGCTCCGCGCTCTGATCGACGATCGCGGATGGCGCATCGGGTTCCCGGTGGAGGTGCGTTTCGCCGCGGCCGACGACCGCTGGCTGTCGACCGCCCACGGGCGTGCGTCGGGCTACATCGCGGTTCACCGCTACTGGCGCGAGGATCCGACGGAGTACTTCGAGGAGGTCGAGCAGATCATGCTCGCATTCGAGGGGCGTCCGCACTGGGGCAAGATGCACACCCTCGATGCGGCGGCCCTCCGCGAGCGGCATCCGCGCTTCGACGACTTCGTCGCGCTGCGCGATCGCCTCGACCCGGAGCGGCTGTTCCGCAACCCGTATCTCGATCGCGTCCTCGGTGGGTAACGGCTGAGAGTCCCGGGATCGCCATCATGCGCGGCGGGGGTGCGTCGGTAGGATGAGGTGTCTACGGAACGGAGCCTCGGCACATGGAATGGCTGATCCCAGTCCTTATCGTGGTGGCGCTCGCCGTCATCGTCGGCATCTATCTCTGGGCGACGTACAACTCGCTCGTCCAGCTGAACGTGCGCGTCGATGAGGCGTGGAGCGACATCACCGTCCAGCTCAAGCGTCGAGCGGACCTGTTGCCGAATCTCATCGAGGCGGTCAAGGGCTATGCCACCCACGAGAAGGCGGTCTTCGAACGCGTGACGCAGGCGCGCGCCGACACGCTGTCGGCCACCGGCCCGGCCGAGGCGGGGGCCGCCGAGGGGCGCATGCAGCAGGCGCTGAAGTCCCTCTTCGCCGTCGCCGAGGCGTACCCGCAGCTGCAGGCGAGCCAGAACTTCCTCCAGCTGCAGCAGTCGATCGTCGACACCGAAGACAAGATCCAGGCGTCGCGCCGCTTCTACAACGGCGGGGTGCGCGAGCTGAACACCAAGATCAAGGTCTTCCCGAACAACCTGTTCGCGCGAAACCTCGGCTTCTACGAGCGCGAGTTCTTCGAGGTGATCGACGGCGCCGCGATCTCGGAGCCGCCGCGCGTGCAGTTTTGACGCGACGCGGATCAATGCGAGCGCCAGCGAGCGTTGATGCGAGTCGGGTCAAGGTTGAGCGAGCGAAGCGAGTCGAAACCTCACCGTCGAATCGACGGATGTCGGATCCCGCCGATAGCGTCGAGGTGTGACAGTCCGGCTGACGCGTGACGAGGCGCGCCGCATCGCGTTGCGCGGCCAGCTCCTGACGGCCGAGCGCCCGGCGGGCATCGTCGAGACCATCGACGCCCTCACGATCGTGAACATCGAGCCGACCGCGGCGGTGGCGCCCAGCGCCGATCTGATCCTCTGGAGCCGGCTCGGCTGGCCCTACCAGCCTGCGGACCTCGTGCGGCTGGTGGAAGAGGACCGCGCCGTGTTCGAGTGGGGCGGCTTCTATCGCGCCATGACCGACCTCCCGCTCCTCCTGCCCGAGATGCGGCACCGGCCCGAGTCGGCGCAGGCGCGGGAATGGCTCGCGGCCAACGACGTGTTCCGGCGTGAGGTGATGGCGCGACTGCGTGCGGAGGGGCCCCTTCGCGCCGGTGACATCCCCGACGCCGCTCAGGTGTCGTGGCGTTCGTCGGGGTGGACGAACAACCGCAACTCGCTGCAGCTGCTCGAGATGCTCGTGCTGTGCGGAGACGTGGCCATCTCGTCCAGGGACTCTTCGGGTCGCCTGTTCGACGTCGCCGATCGTGTGTATCCCGCCGACGTGCCGATCCTCGGCGACGTGGAGGCGGCCCGCGAGCGCGCGGAGCGTCGGCTCGCCTCGCTCGGCATCGCCCGGGCGAAGGGCATCGCCCAGCCTCTGGAGCCCATCGACGTGGGCGACATCGGCGACGAGGCCGTCGTCGACGGGACGGAGGGCAGCTGGCGGGTGGATGCCGACGCACTCGGCGCGCTCGACGATTTCACGCCGCGCACCGCGCTGCTGTCGCCCTTCGACCGGCTCGTGTTCGACCGTCGCCGGTTGGAGGACATCTTCGGGTACGAGTACCTGCTCGAGATGTACAAGCCCGCTGCGAAACGCCGGTGGGGCTATTTCGCGCTGCCCATCCTGCACGGCGATCGCTTCGTCGGAAAGCTCGACGCCAAGAGCGACCGCAAGGCCGGCGTGCTCCGGGTGCACGCGGTCCACGAGGACGAGCCGTTCACCGATGAGATCCGCCGGGCCGTGGATGCCGAGATCCAGGATCTCGCCCGATGGCTCGGGCTCGACGTCGTCGGGGCGCCGGCGGCCTGACGAGCGCGCCGCCGCACACGTCGGCGCCCGCAGACGCGGGCGCCGTCAGCTCGCCAGCTTCCTCGACGCGCCACGGCGCCGCTGCGTACCGCGCTCGCGAGCTCCTCGGGCCGGGTCGTCGGCGCCGGGTCGTCGGCGCTGCATCGGGCCCGTCGGCGCCGGGTTCATCGGTGCGCGAGGGCCACGGGCTCGGCGGGCCCGGCATCATGGCGCGCGGCCTCCGGCATCACGCGGGCGAGGTCCTCGACCGCATCGCCCCACCGTGAGATCGAGATCGACTCCAGCCGCTGCCAGCTCGCCGCAAGTCGCAGTTCCTCGGCGAGGCGGGGCGCGGCATCCGCGGGTCGCCCGTGCTCCCACCAGGCCGACTGGACCCGGAGCGTCGACGCCGCGCGGTCGGCCTTGAGGTCGACGCGGCCGACGATGTCGTCGTCGATGAGGACGGGCAGCGAGTAATAGCCGAACCGGCGCTGCGGCGCCGGCGTGTAGATCTCGATGCGGTACTCGAAGTCGAAGAGGCGTTCGGCACGATCGCGGAACCACACCACCGGGTCGAACGGCGTCAGGATCGCGGCGGCGCGGATGCGACGCGGAACGACGGCGTCGGCGTGCAGCCAGGCCTTGGCGGGGCGGCCCGCGCTGGTCCATCCCTCCACCGCCACCGGGTGCAGCTCGCCGGCATCCGTGAGGTCGTCGAGGGCCGCTGTCACCGCCTTGCGGTCGGCGATGCGCCAGTAGTCCGCGATGTCGGCCGCCGTCGCGACCCCGTATGCGCGGGCGGCGCGCCGCACCAGTTCGCGCACCGCGTCGTCGCGGGGCACCGGGGCGTCGAGCACCTCGCGGGGGATCACCTGCTCGGCGAGGGCATAGCGTCGCTCGAATCCGCGACGGCCGGCGATCGCCACCTCGCCGAACAGCCACATGTACTCGAGCGCGTGCTTCACGACATCCCAGTCCCACCAGGGCCCGCGGGCGCCCTTCTTGGCGTCGTGCTCGATCTGAGCCGGGCGCAGCGGGCCCCGGTCGGCGAGCTCGGCGCGCACCCAGTCGACGATCTCGCGATGGGTGTCGAACCAGCCGCCGGGCTTCGAGCCGTACTTCGCGCGCATCGCCTGCATGCGGAAGTCGAAGAGTCCCCAGTCATCCGCCGGGATGAACGCGGCGACGTGCGCCCAGTACTCGACGTACGGCGATCGCCGCGCGAACAGCAGACGGTCGAGCGCGGCGGTGTCGTAGGCGCCGACCCGCGAGAACAGCGGCATGTAGTGCGAGCGGGCGAAGACGTTCACGGAGTCGATCTGGAGCGTCGCCATGCGCGCGAGCGCGCCGTTCAGCTGCCGCGTCCCCGCGGTCGCCGGCCGTGGGCGCGCGAACCCCTGTGCGGCGAGCGCGACGCGGCGCGCTTCCGCGGCGCTGAGCGAGGACTTCACGCGCGTCAGCCTAGCCAGCGGCTCCGACATCCGACCGGCGCCTTCATGACCGGCGCGGAATGCGACGCGCCTAGACTGGGCGAATGAGCACTGGGCGTAGGAGCGGCTCCGACGACAAGCCCCGCAGCTCGCTGTTCGATGCGGTACGCGACCGCAGCCGGGTGGTCTCGACCGAGACCTCCGCCGCCGTGCCGCGTGGCCTGCGCATCGCCACCGCGTACTCCTGGCGGGTGATCGTCGTCGCCGCGGCGATCGGCATCGTCGTCTGGCTCGTGATCCAGCTGAAGCTGCTCGTGATCCCGCTGCTCATCGCGATCCTCATCACCGCGCTCCTGTGGCCCGCCTTCGCGTGGATGCTGCGCCGGCGCGTTCCCCGCTGGCTCGCCATCGTCATCTCGGTCGTCGGCACCCTCGCGATCGTGACGGGGCTGCTCTGGCTCGTGGTCTGGCAGATCATGGAGCAGTGGGACTCCGTGCGGGCCAGCACCGTCGCCGCCATCGACCAGTTCCGGCAGTACCTCATCGACGGGCCGCTGCATCTGAGCCCGGAGCAGATCGACGACCTCCTCGACCAGGGCTGGGCCTTCGTCCAGGAGCAGGCCGAGCTCCTGTGGTCGGGTGCGCTGGCGATCGGCTCCACCATCGGTCACGTCGTCACCGGCGCCGTGCTGGCGTTCTTCATCCTGCTGTGCCTGCTCGCCGACGGCGCCGGCATCTGGCGGTGGACGCTGCGGCTGTTCCCCAAGAAGGCCCGGCCCGCCGCGGACGGCTCGGGACGCGCCGGCTGGGTGACCGTCGTCAACTACGCGCGGACGCAGCTGCTCGTCGCGACGATCGACGCCATCGGCATCGGCCTGGGTGCGGCTCTCCTCGGCGTCCCGCTGGCCATCCCCGTCGCGGTCCTGGTCTTCCTCGGCGCGTTCGTGCCGATCGTCGGCGCCGTGGTGACCGGCACCGTGGCCGTGTTCCTCGCGCTCGTGTACAACGGCCCCTGGATCGCCCTGTGGATGCTCGTCGTCGTGCTGGGCGTGCAGCAGCTCGAGGGGCACGTCCTCCAGCCGCTGCTCATGGGCTCGGCCGTCAAGGTGCACCCGCTCGCGGTCGTGCTCGTCGTGGCAGGCGGCGCGATGATCGCCGGCATCCCCGGCGCGCTGTTCGCCGTCCCGCTCGCGGCGTTCGTCAACGTCGTCGCCGTCTATCTCGCAGAACGTGCGTGGGAGACCGGAGTGAAACCCTCCGGCGACCTCATCTGGAGCACCGTTCCGCGGCAGAGGAGAATCCGCCCGTGACCACTGCCATGTCTTCCGCAGGACCCGCCGGCCCCGCTGCGGCCGCCGACGACGCGGTCTCGTCCGCGTCCTCGGTGCCCACCCTCGCCGATTTCGAGGACGCCAGGGCCACGCTCGAGGGCGTGATCGCCCACACGCCCCTCGACGAATCGCAGCACCTGTCCGACGTCCTCGGCGTGCCGGTGCATCTCAAGCTCGAGAACCTGCAGCGCACCGGGTCGTTCAAGATCCGCGGCGCGACGTACCGCCTCTCCCGACTGACGGCCGAGGAGCGCGCGCGCGGCGTCGTCGCCGCCTCTGCCGGCAACCACGCGCAGGGTGTGGCGCTCGCGGCCAAGGCCCTCGGCATCCGTGCCACGATCTTCATGCCGCTCGGCGTGCCGGTGCCGAAACTGCTCGCCACGCGCGGGTACGGCGCCGATGTCGTGCTCGAGGGGGCGACCGTCGAGACGCCGCTGCGGATGGCGGCCGAGTTCGCCGAGCGCACCGGTGCCGTCTTCATCCACCCGTTCGACCACCACGACGTCATCGCCGGCCAGGGCACGCTGGGCCTGGAGCTCATGGACGAGCTGCCCGATCTCGACACGATCGTGCTGGGCATCGGCGGGGGAGGGCTCATCGCCGGTGTGGCGGCGGCCGTGAAGGCCCGCGCCGCCGCCGAGGGCCGCACCGTGCGGGTGATCGGCGTGCAGGCGGCGAACTCGGCCGCGTATCCGCCGTCGCTCGAGGCGGGGCATCCGCTCGAGGTGCCCACCCTCCCGACGATCGCCGACGGCATCGCCGTGGCCCGGCCGGGGGACCTGCCGTTCGAGATCATCCGGGATCTGGTGGACGAGGTGGTCACCGTCACCGAGGACGACATCGCCCGCGCCCTCCTCGTGCTGCTCGAGCGCGCCAAGCAGGTCGTCGAGCCGGCGGGCGCCGTCGGGGTGGCCGCGATCCTCGCGGGCAAGGTCGTCGCGGACGGGTCCTACCGTGACGGTGCTGTCGGGCGGCAACATCGACCCGCTGCTGCTGCAGCGCGTCGTCGCGCACGGGCTGTCGGCATCCGGTCGGTACATGACCCTGCGCATCCCGCTGCCGGATCGACCCGGTCAGCTCGCGCAGGTGTCGGAGCTGCTGGCCATCGCCGGGGCGAACGTCATCGAGGTGCTGCACACCCGCCACGGCCAGGGGCTGCAGATCAGCGAGGTGATCCTGCAGCTGAGCGTCGAGACGCGCGGCGAGGAGCACCGCGCACACGTCATCTCGGTGCTCGAAGGCGCGGGCTACGCGCCGACCGTCGTTCCCGACTGACGCGCAGGGCGCGCCCGCCGGGAACCGGGGTGGTCACTGGCCGTTGTAGGTCTCGACCTTGACGATCTCGACGGAGATCTCGCGCCCGTTCGGGGCGGTGTACGAGGTCTTCTCGCCCTCCTTGCGGCCGAGGATCGCGGTGCCCAGCGGCGAGGCCTCGCTGTAGACGTCGAGCTCGGAGCCGACGGCGATCTCGCGGTTGCCGAGAAGGAAGACCTCTTCGCCGCCGGCGATGATCGCCGTGATGACGGTGCCGGGCTCGACCACGCCGGTGCTCTGCGGAGCCTCGCTCACCGTGGCCGTCTTCAGCAGATGCTGGAGCGTGCGGATGCGGGCCTCCTGCTTGCCCTGCTCGTCCTTGGCGGCGTGGTAGCCGCCGTTCTCCTTGAGGTCGCCTTCTTCGCGCGCGGCCTCGATGCGCTTGGCGATCTCCTCGCGGCCGGTCGTCGACAGGTGCTCGAGCTCGGCGGCCAGGCGGTCGTACGCGTCCTGGGTGAGGAAGGTCACGGGGGCGTCGGTGGACACGGCTGACTCCTTCGTTGGGCCCGGCATACGTGCGGCCCGGGCATAAACCGAACGCCCCGGCTCACGGCCAGGGCGCGATTCGACTGATGTCCCGACAGACTACGTCACTGCGCGGACGGAGACAAAACCCAGCACGAGTTGACGAATCCCGTCGTCGCGAGTGCGGTCGTGGGGATCACCTCGCGGAACGCCCGGGCGTGCAGATCGGATGCCGGGAGCTCGACCACCCGCCAGCCGACCACGCCGTGCTCCTCGTCCTGCGCCTCGATCGCGCAGGCGACGGCCGAGCCCGGGGGAGAGGTGATCTGGAATCCGAGCGAGACGGAGTGCTCGTCGGCCACCTCGAACGAGGTGGTGTCGGCGTCGACGGAGTCCAGCGCGTTCTGCACGGTGAACCAGCCGAACAGCGCCGACGAGGCCCACCGCGACGAGGATGCCGCCGCCGATCGCCCAGCGGCGGGCAGGCGAACGACGACGGCCGTAGCGCTCGTCGAGCATGTCCTGCGTGGTCACGCCGCTCCCTGACGTGTCGGGGACCCCGACCGGAGGATGAGGTCGGATCGGAAGATTAGGCTGGAACTCCAGGCTATGCGCTCGCGCGCACCCCCGACGACACCGCCCTCCCCGGGCAGAGCGAGGACCCCATGCAGCACGCGATCGCCGTGATCCTCAGCGCCGCGACGACTCCGACCCGACGCCGACGCCGTCCGAGGTCGACCCCGACATCGTGACCCCCGGCGTGGTGGGCTTCCTCGTCACCGCGTTCGTCGCGATCGCCGTGATCCTGCTGGTGTGGGACATGATGCGGCGCATCCGCCGCGGTCGCGTGCGGGCGGACATCCAGGAGGAGCTGGATGCCGAGGAGCAGGCGGCACGGGCCACCGAGGCGACCGAGGCCGACGACCAGAGCATCGATGCCGACGCCGCCGACGACCGGAGCGACGATGACGACCCGCGCCGCGGCGGGGCACCCCGAGCCTGACCCCCGATACGCGAGGGCAGGGATGCCGCGGGCCGCGGCATCCGTGTCCGTCGTCAGCCGGGCAGTCCCAGCGACGGTGACAGCGGGTTGAGCGCGATCAGCAGGCACGCCGTCCAGTGGCACAGGAACGCCAGCACCGTGCAGACGTGGAAGATCTCGTGGAAGCCGAAGTGGCCGGGCCACGGGTTGGGCCGCTTGAGCGCGTAGACGACGGCTCCGCCGGTGTAGAGCAGGCCGCCGACGGCGACGAGGATCATCATCGCGGCATTGGCCTCGAAGAGGTCGACGAGGTACATGACCGCCGCCCAGCCCAGCGCGAGATAGAGGGCGACGTACAGCCAGCGCGGCGCGTGGATCCAGAAGACGCGGAACAGGATGCCGAGCAGCGCGCCGCTCCACACCAGCACCAGCAGGAGCGCGCCCTGCTGCGGCGGGAGCGCGAGCGTCGCGATCGGGGTGTACGTGCCGGCGATCAGCAGCAGGATGTTCGCGTGGTCGATGCGCTTGAGGATCGTCTTGGTCCGCGGGTTCCAGTCGAACCGGTGGTAGAGCGCGGAGTTGCCGAACAGCAGCAGCGACGTCGCCATGAACACGGCGCACGCCCACTTCGCCGGTGCGCCCTCCGCGACCACGATCAGCACGATCCCGGCGGCGATCGCGACCGGGAACGTGGCCGCATGGATCCACCCGCGCCACGAGGGCTTGATCTCGGGCGTCGCGGCATCGACGGCCGCGGCATCCATCAGCGGCAGCACGGGGACCTCGGGGGCCCGGGAGATACTGCGACGGCGGCTCATCGTCTCAGCGTAGACGGCGGCGCATGCCCGCCGGGGAACATGCCCTGTCGGACGGATGCCGAGGCCCGCGCTCGCGCTAGGGTCACCGGCGCACGCGGGGTAGCGTAGGCGTGTGGCGCGCGGCGAGACGAACGAGGGCAGGGGACCCCTCTACCGCCTCTACATCAACCGCCTGCGCCGGCGGCTGGATCCCGCGTCGGTGCCGCGGCACCTGGCGATGATGATCGACGGCAATCGCCGCTGGGCCAAGCAGCTCGGGTACGACTCGGCCGCCCACGGCCACCGTGCCGGGGCCGCCAAGATGAAGGAGTTCCTGCGCTGGTGCGACGACGTCGGCATCCGCGTCGTGTCGCTCTACCTCCTCTCGAACGACAACCTCCGCAAGCGCGACTCCCGTGAGCTGTCGGATCTGATCGAGATCATCGCCGAGCTCGCCGACGAGCTGTCGCACGAGCGGGACTGGCGCGTGAAGCACGTGGGCCGCGCCGATGCGCTCCCCGGCGACCTCTCGCGCGTGCTCGCCGAGGTCGAGGCCCGCACCAAGGGCAACGCCGGGATGCACGTCAACCTCGCGGTCGGCTACGGCGGACGCGGCGAGATCGTCGACGCCGTGCGCAGCATCATCGCGCAGCACGACGAGCAGGGCGGCTCCCTCGAGGAGCTCGCCGCGAGCCTCACCCCCGAACAGATCGGCGAGCACCTCTACACCGGCGGACAGCCCGACCCCGACCTCGTGATCCGCACCTCGGGCGAACAGCGCCTGAGCGACTTCCTGCTGTGGCAGTCGGCGCACTCCGAGTTCTATTTCGTCGAGGCGCTGGGCCCCGATCTCCGCGAGGTGGATTTCCTGCGCGCCATCCGCGACTTCACCTCGCGAGAGCGCCGCTTCGGCAGCTGAGACCGCTGCCCCACCGGCGCTCGCCGCTCTGACAGACTGATGCGCGTGACCGATCTGGATTCGTATCTGGCGTCGTTCGATGGGGAACCGGGGTATCTGGACTGGGCGGCGTTCGGCCCGCTCTCGCCTGCGGTCCGCAGCGAGGCGCAGGGAGACACCGAGCTGCTCGGCTCGGGGCGCCGCACGAGCATCGAGCTGGTGGCCGACCACGTGCGCGAGGCCCGCGAGCTGGTCGCCGAGCTGATCGGCACGGATGCCGAGCACGTGGTGCTGCAGCCGTCCACCACGTACGGGCTGATGCACGCCGTCTACGGGATCGCGGGCGGGCTCATGCTGAGCCGTGGCGAGTTCCCCAGCCTCACCGTGGCCGCGACCCGCGCCTCGGAGGCCTTCGGATCGCTCCAGCTGCAGTGGGTGGAGCCGGCGGACGGGTTCATGACACCGGACGTGGTGCGCTCGGCTCTCTCGGACGACACCCGCGCCGTGGCGGTCAGCCTCGTCGACTTCCGCACGGGCTACCGCGCCGATCTGTCGGCACTGCGCGAGGTCATCGGCGATCGCCTCCTCATCGTCGACGCGATCCAGGGCTTCGGCATGGTCGAGGCGGACTACCTGGCGGCCGACGTCGTCTGCGGCCACGGGTACAAGTGGCTGCGCGCCGGACGCGGGACCGGATTCTCCTGGTTCGGCGAGCGCGCGCTCGAGCGCATCGCGCCCGTGCTCTCGGGATTCCGCGGTGTCGACGGCGACCTGCCCGTCGACGCCGTGCCGGCGCCGTCCGCGTCGGCCCAGGCGTTCTCGGTCTCCGGCCCCGACACGCTCGCGGCCGCGCGCCTGGCGGCGGCGCTGCGCGAGGTCGCCGACGTCGGCGTGGCGCAGATCGAGTCGGTGCTGTCGGCACGCGCGGCCGACGTCATGTTCTTCGCCGACCGCTACGAGGTCCCGGTGGTGACGCCGCGGGAGCCGGAGCGCCGCGCGGGGATCGTCACCCTCGAGCCCGCCCCGCAGGACGCCGCGCCCCTTGCCGCGTCGCTCGCCAACCACGGCCTCACCGTGACCACACGGGCGGGGCGCATCCGCGTCGCACCGCATGTCGGCACGGGCGCCGACACGCTACGGCTGTTCGGCGACGCGCTCGCCGCGTTCTCCTCCGCACGGGTCTGGTGACTCTCGCCGCGTGACGTCGCCTCGCCGGGCGAGGGCCGTCGGCGAGGCGATGAGTCACAGCATCCGTTCATCGAATCGACACATGTTTCCTGCGTGTCGGGCGCGCACAATGTCGGCGCGCGGACGTAGCGTGAGCGCATCGGGCAAAGAGCCCGGTCGAGTCGGCCTCACGGATCGCGACTTCACGATCTTCGACTCGCTACCCTGGTCGACTCGTGACTGCCGGGTGAAACACCCGGGGCGGGAGTGGGTTGTGACCACACGAGCACCACACGAGCAGCGCAGTCGGCATCTCGAGGACGTCGCCCAGTCCGATCGGGAACTTCCCGACCAGGACCTGCGCACCTATGTCCTCGACACATCGGTGCTGCTCAGCGATCCACGGGCGTTCTTCCGTTTCGCCGAGCACAGCGTCGTGATCCCCGTCGTGGTGATCACGGAGCTCGAAGGCAAGCGGCACGATCCCGAGATCGGCTACTTCGCCCGGCAGGCGCTGCGCCACCTCGACGAGCTTCGCGTCGAGCACGGCCGGCTCGACTTCCCGGTTCCGGTCGGCGAGGGCGGGACGCTGCGCGTCGAGCTCAACAACACCGACCCCACGGTGCTGCCGTCGGGCATGCGACTCGGCGACAACGACAGCCGCATCCTGGCCATCGCCATGAACATCGCGAAGGACGGGCAGGAGGTCACCGTCGTCTCGAAGGACCTGCCCATGCGCGTCAAGGCCGCGTCGCTCGGCATCACCGCGGAGGAGTATCTCGCGGAGCAGGCCGTCGACTCGGGCTGGACCGGCATCTCCGAGATCGACGTGTCGGGTGACGACATCAGCGATCTCTACGAGAGCGAAGTCGCCGTCAGCGAGGACGTCCGGGGGCTGCCCGGTGAACACGGGGCTGATCGTCCACTCCGAGCGGGGATCGGCGCTCGGGCGCGTCATCGGCGACGGCGAGTTCCGTCTCGTCCGCGGCGACCGCGACGTGTTCGGGCTGCACGGGCGCTCCGCCGAGCAGCGCATCGCCATCGACCTGCTCCTCGACCCGGAGGTGGGCATCATCTCGCTCGGCGGCCGCGCCGGCACCGGCAAGTCCGCGCTGGCGCTGTGCGCGGCGCTGGAGGCGGTGCTGGAACGGCAGCAGCAGCGGAAGATCATCGTGTTCCGGCCGCTGTTCGCGGTGGGCGGGCAAGAGCTCGGATACCTGCCGGGGGACCAGCAGGAGAAGATGAACCCCTGGGGTCAGGCGGTGTTCGACACGCTCGGCTCGGTCGTGTCGAGCAACGTGCTCGACGAGGTGATCGAGCGGGGCCTTCTGGAGGTGCTGCCGCTGACCCACATCCGCGGCCGTTCGCTGCACGATGCGTTCGTGATCGTGGACGAGGCGCAGTCGCTCGAACGCAACGTGCTGCTGACGGTGCTGAGCCGGATCGGCCAGGGCTCGCGGGTCGTGCTCACCCACGATGTCGGCCAGCGCGACAACCTGCGCGTCGGTCGTCACGACGGTGTCGCGTCGGTCATCGAGACGTTGAAGGGGCACTCGCTGTTCGGGCACGTCACGCTCGTGCGCTCGGAGCGCTCCGCGATCGCCGCACTGGTCACCGACCTGCTGGAGGCCGGCGAACTCGCCTGAGACACCGGCGGATGCGCTGACGGCGCGGCGGGTGGGGATGCCGCATCCCTGCCCGCCGCGCCGGATCAGCATGAGAAGAGTCTCATCGCCCGTGGCTCCTGTGACGTGATCGGTCTGTCACCATGGATGGAGGGGAATCGGTCCGCGCACAGGGGAGGCAGGCGAGACGTGGAAGCACGCACGGGGCTCGTGATCGGCGGCGTGACCGCCGTCGCAGCGAGCATCGCCGTCGTGACCGCGGTCGCCCTCGCGAACACCATGGCCCTGAAGGACTCGCCCGGCACGAGCCTCGCGTCCGAGAGCGTGGTCGTGCCCTCCACCACATCGCCGTCCGCGTCTCCTCGAGCGACGCCGACCGCCACGCTCGAGGTGGTCCCTCCGGCCGACGCCGAAGTCGTCGAAGCACCCGCTCCGCTCGTCGTGGATCCGCCGTTCGCGGCTGACGCGCCGAGGATCCCGGCGGCGCCGGCGACCCCGCCCGCCCCCGCGACCGCGCCGGACGCGTCGGGGCCCGCCACGGCCGCCGACATCGAACCTGTGATCGCGGCGGCGAAGGCCTCGGGCTCGTGGGACGAGCTGCGCGCCTGGACGCAGGCACATGGCTGGACCGCCGCGCGGACCGATGCCCTCGTGTCGCGACTCGAGCGCGAACTGGCCGAGAAGTCACCCGAGCCGTCGAGCAACGTCGAACTCGCCGAGGCTCCCGTGCCCAGCCAGCCCGACACTCAGCGGCGTCAGGTCCAGGCCGAAGCGGAGTACGACCGCCAGACCGCTCCCGACCCGGTATCGGTCGGCAAAGAACGTCCCGCGCATGCGGGCTCGAACGTCGGGAACGGCAACGGCGCCGATCACGACGCGAAGAAAGACCAGTCGCGCAATTCCCCAGACAAGCGCGACTGACAACGGTCGGATTCCCCAGTCCGGCCTTTCACAGCCCCCGGTGTCCCCCAGCACCGGGGGCTTCTTCGTGCCGGTCGCCGGGGCGAGCCGTCGCGCCGTGCGTCGTCCTCACTCCCAGCGGTAGCCGGCGCCGCGGACCGTGACGATGTGGTCCGGGCCCAGCTTGCCGCGCAGATAGCGCACATACACGTCGACCACGTTGGACCCCGGATCGAAGTCCAGCCCCCACACGCGGCTCAGCAGCTGTTCACGGCTGAGGACCCGCCCGGGGTTGCGCAGGAACTGCTCGGCCAGCGAGAACTCGCGCGCCGACAGGTCGATCTCCCGCCCGTTGACGGTGGCCCGTCGCGCCAGGATGTCGAGCACGACGTCGCCGTGCGAGATGGACACTCCGGGCTGGGGAACGCTCTCACGCAGCCGGGAGCGGACACGTGCCAGAAGCTCTTCGAAGGTGAAGGGCTTGGGCACGTAGTCGTTGGCTCCGGCATCCAATCCGGTGACCGTGTCGCGGGTGCTGGAACGTGCCGTGAGCATGATGACCGGGATCGCCGAACCGCGGGCGCGCAGCTCGCGCAGCAGCTCGAACCCGTCCATCGTCGGCAGGCCCACATCCAGCAGCACCAGGTCGGCGTCGCCGCGCAGCGCCGCCTCGAGTCCTTCCGGGCCGTCCTCGACCACGAGGGTCTCGTAGCCCGCTGCTTCCAGCCCGCGGCTGACGAAGGCGGCGATCCGCGGCTCGTCCTCGACGATCAGGATCCTGGTCATCCGGCGGCCTCCCGTTGCAGTACGACGTCTCCGGCGCGCACCGGCACCGGCAGCTCGGCCTCCGTCGGAGGCAGATGGATGGTGAAAGTGGCCCCGCCGCCGGGTGTGTCGGTGACCGTGCAATGACCGCCGTGGCCCTTGGCGATCGCGTCGACGATGGCGAGGCCCAGTCCCGATCCTCCCACGGAGCGCTTGACGTGTGCCCGGTCGAAGCGGCGGAAGATCCGGGTGCGCTCGCCCGGCGGGATGCCCGGCCCATGATCGCGCACCCACAGGCGGGCGCCCTCGAGATCGTGCGCGCTGCCGATCTCGATCGGACTGCCGGCGGGCGTGTACTTGGCGGCGTTGTCGGCGAGCTGGAGCCAGGCCTGCAGCAGGCGGTCCTGGTCACCGCTCGTGTCGCCGTCGGCCATCGCCTCGATGGTCCAGGTGTGGCCCGGGATCACGGCGACGAGCTCGCCGACACGCGCCGTCAGAGACGCGAGGTCGACGGGCGCGACGGCGTTGGAGTCCGCTTCGGCGGTCGCGAGCAGATCGATGTCCTCGACGAGCCGGGTCAGCCGGTCGAGCTCGGCGATGCCGATGTCGCGCGCGGCGGCCACATCCGCGGCATCCTGCGGGTTCATCAGTTCGAGGTGGCCACGCACGATGGTGATGGGGGTCTTCAGCTCGTGGCGCACGTCGTCGAGCAGCTGTCGCTGACCGTCGACCGAGTCCTCCAGGCGGTCGAGCATCGAGTTCACGGTGCGCGACAGGTCTGAGATGTCGTCGTTGCCGTGCGGCTCCAGTCGCCGCGAGAGGTCGCTGATGGAGATCGCGTCGGCCGTCTCACGGAGGTGGCGGATCGGGGACAGCAGCCGCCCCGTCACGAACCAGCCGACGATGCCGATCGCGAACAGCACCGCGACCGCGGCGATCACGTACGTCGTCATCGCGAACGTCACCGGCTGCAGTTCCTCGCCGAGGTCGACGGCGCGCACGTAGAGTCCCTGCCCCGGGTCGCCCTCCATGCGCACCGGGATCGCGATGTAGCGGAGCGATCCCTGGTCGGTCACCGCCGTACCCATCTGCGTGCTGCCGTCCGCGGTCTCTTCGAGGACGCGCTCGATGAGCTGCTGGTTCTTCGAGATGTCGAAGCCCGACAGCGTCGCGGGCACCCAGCGCGGTGCGCCGTCGATCAGCGCCAGCGACGCCTCGTTGCGTGCGGGAACCAGCCGCGCGACGACCGCGTTGAGGTAGTCGTCGATGGACTCGAACTCGTCCTTGTCGAGGTCCTCGGTCGCGGCGGGGGCGCCGTCGGTCGCGCCCGCCGCGGCGTCGTCGGACACCGCCTCGAGAGACGCGACCTGTGCCTTCAGCCGCTCGTTGACGCCCGCCAGGGCCTGCTCGCGCTGCACCAGGAACGTCACACTGCCCACGATCGCCAGGCCGACGCACGCGACGGCGAGGATCGCGGCAAGGATCCTGACGCGCGCGGGAACCGGGCGGGGCGTTCGGGCCATGTCCCGATTATCCCGCCGACGCAGGGGCAGCGGCATGGGGCGGGCGAATCAGCCCGCGTGCGTCATCGAGAGCAGGTCGAGTTTCTCGTCGAGCTGCTCGAGGGTGAGCTCGCCGCGCTCCACGTAGCCGAGGTCGATCACGGCTTCGCGGACGGTGATGCCCTTCGCCACGGAGTGCTTCGCGATCTTGGCCGCCGCCTCGTAGCCGATGAGCTTGTTGAGGGGCGTGACGATCGACGGCGACATCCCGGCGTAGGCCGCCGCGCGTTCGACGTTGGCCTCGAGACCGTCGATGGTCTTGTCGGCGAGCACGCGCGAGGTGTTGGCGAGCAGCTCGATGGACTCGAGCACCGCGCTGCCCATGATGGGGATCGCGACGTTGAGCTCGAAGGAACCGGATGCTCCGGCCCACGCGACGGTCGCGTCGTTGCCGATGACCCGGGCGCACACCATGAGCGTGGCTTCGGGGATCACCGGGTTGACCTTGCCGGGCATGATCGACGAACCCGGCTGCAGGTCGGGGATGTGCAGCTCGCCGAGGCCGGTGTTCGGGCCCGAGCCCATCCAGCGGAGGTCGTTGTTGATCTTCGTGAGCGAGACGGCCACGGTGCGCAGGGCGCCGGATGCCTCGACCAGGGCGTCGCGGTTGGCCTGGGCCTCGAAGTGGTCCTTGGCCTCGGTGATCGGCAGCTCGGTGTCGGTCACGATCAGCTCGATCACGCGCTGCGGGAAGCCGAGCGGCGTGTTGATGCCGGTTCCCACCGCCGTGCCGCCGAGCGGCACCTCCGCGACGCGGGGGAGGACGGACTGCACGCGCTCGATGCCGAGGCGGATCTGACGGGCGTAGCCGCCGAACTCCTGGCCGAGGGTGACCGGCGTCGCGTCCATGAGGTGGGTGCGGCCCGACTTGACGACGGTCTTCCACAGGTCGGCCTTGGCCTCGAGGGCGACCGCGAGGTGGTCGAGTGCGGGGATCAGGTCGTCGATGATCTCCTGGGTCACCGCGATGTGCACCGACGTGGGGAAGACGTCGTTGGACGACTGCGACGCGTTGACGTGGTCGTTCGGGTGCACGGTGGCGCCGAGCGCCTGCGTCGCGAGAGTCGCGAGCACCTCGTTCATGTTCATGTTCGACGACGTGCCGCTGCCGGTCTGGTAGACGTCGATGGGGAACTGGTCGGCGAACTCGCCCGCGATGATGCGGTCGGCGGCGCCGGCGATCGCGTCGGCGATCGCACCGTCGAGGGTGCCGAGCTCCTTGTTCGCGAGCGCCGCGGCCTTCTTGATGCGCGCGAGCGCCACGATCTGGGCGGGCTCGAGCCGATCGCCCGAGATGGGGAAGTTCTCGACGGCGCGCTGCGTCTGGGCGGCGTAGAGCGCGTCCTTGGGCACACGCACCTCGCCCATGGTGTCGTGCTCGATGCGGTACTCGATGTCGGTCACGTCGTTGTTCCTCACGTGTCGGTACGGGTTGGGGAGAGGGAGGGGAAGTCGGGATCAGGCCGGGTCGGGGATGCCGACCATCACGTCGGGGATGCCGACCATCACGTCGGGGACCGCGGTGCCCTCGGCGAGGCGGTAGTTGGCGCCGACGATCGCGAGGCGGCCCTCGGCGACGGCGGTGCTGATGAGCTCGGACGCGTTCAGCAGCTCGCCCACGGTGTCGCGCAGGTGCTCGCGGCCGACTTCGTCGGCGTCGATCGCGGCGGGGTAGACGCCGTCCACGGCGGACCCGCGCTGGACGCGGCGCACCGCGGGCACGATGGGGGAGATCAGACGCCAGATGTGCGGTGGCAGCGGGTCGGCCTCCGGGGCGGTGATGTCGATCGCCGCGCGCACGGCACCGCACGCATCGTGGCCGAGCACCACGATGAGCGGCACCTCCAGCACCGCGACCGCATACTCGAGGCTGCCGACGACCGAGTCCGAGATGACCTGACCGGCGTTGCGCACGACGAACAGGTCGCCGAGGCCCTTGTCGAAGATGATCTCGGCCGCCAGCCGCGAGTCGGAGCAGCCGAACAGCGCCGCACGGGGGCGCTGCCCCTCGGCCAGCTCATGACGGGTGTCGACGTCCTGGCGGGGATGCCGCGGGTTGCCGGCGACGAAGCGGGCGTTCCCGCGCTGCATCTCCTGCCAGGCCTTGGCAGGTGCGGACTGGTCGGTCACTCGGCCTCCTCGCGCAGCGCGATGATCTGATCGGTGACGGAGCGTGCCGTCTCTTCCAGCGCCTTCTCGCCGGCGGCGCCGTAGATGAGCACGGTGTCGGTGCCGGCGTCGGTGGCGAGCGCCACCGAGATGTTGCCGGTGCGGTCGGGGTCGAGCTCGTAGCGCTCCCAGGCGATGCCGTCGATCGTCACGGTGTCCTGGGGTGCGGAGCCCGAGAGCACGCGTGCCGCCCACGCCTCGTCGGCGTCGAAGCCCTGCGCCACGCGCAGGAAGCCCCGCTCGTCTTCCCCGGCCGGGGCGTAGACGACGGTGAAGGCGCGCACCGGGCCGTTGCCTTCGATGCCGGCGTTGTTCACCACCCACCCGTCCGACATCTCGGGCGTGATGACCGTGCGCTCCTCGGAGGCCGCGATGCTCTCGGCGACGGCGACGACATCGATCGGCTCGCGTGCGGGAGGGGTGCCGCGCGGGACGGCGAAGATGACGACCACCACGACCGCGAGGGTCGCGAGCAGCGCCGCGACGAGGTTGCGCACATTCTGGCTCGAGCGGTAGACCCGCGACGACTCCGCCTTGCGGTCGGCGGTCTCTTCGGGTGTCTCGGGCCGGCCGAGCTCGGCGACGATGCGGGGCCCGCGTGTCATCGGGCACGCCTCGCCGTCGGCACGTTCGACCGTCGCCCGCGCGGCCTCGAGCCGGCGCTTCGCGCCCAGCAGCCACTCCTCGCAGCGCGCGGCGAGGGCTTCTCCGCGCTCCCACAGGGCCAGGGAGTGCTCGAGGGTCGGCGCGCCCTGCTCGAGCTCGGCGACGACCCGCACGAGCTCATCACGCGCCTGCTCGAACGAGAGGGTCGCGACGTCCTCGAGGGCGCCGCTCGTCTCAGTCATGGCCTCCATCTTAGTTCGCGGCCGAGGGGGCCCCGCGCCCTGCCGGGTCGGCCTGCGCGGCGTCATCGACCGCAGGCTGGGCGGCGGCGGACGGCTGTTCGGCGATCTCGCCGTCGGAGTGCGCGGCGAACGATCCGCGGCCCACGGTGACGACGACGGGAGTGGATGCCGGAGCCTGCGCCGCGTCGCGCACGATGACGCCGTCGGCGAGGTGTGCGATGGCGTAGCCCCGCGCGAGCGTCGACGCCGGTGAGAGTGCGCGCAGCGTCGCGCGGAGCTCGGCGGTGCGCCGCTCGTGCACCTGGAGCGATCGGTCGACGCGATCCCGCCCGCGCGCGGCGAGCAGCTCCACCTCGTGCGCTCGAGTGGTGAGGAGCGTCTCGGGCGCGCGCAGCACCGGTCGCGACCTGAGCTGCTCGAGCTGTGCGATGTCGTGCGAGATCCGCTGGGTCAGGCGCATGTTCATGCGGGCACGAAGCTGGCCGACGATCGCGCGCTGCTCTGCGACATCCGGCACGACGCGTTTGGCGGCATCCGTCGGCGTGGAGGCGCGGAGGTCGGCGACGTCGTCGAGCAGCGGGTGGTCGTTCTCGTGGCCGATGGCGCTGACGACGGGGGTGGATGCCGCGGCCACCGCGCGCAGCAGGCGCTCGTCGCTGAAGCCGAGCAGGGTCTGCGGGTCGCCGCCGCCGCGGGCGATGATGATGACGTCGACGTCGGGCGCGGCATCCAGCGCCTTCAGCGCCGCGATCGTCTCGGGCACGCAGCGGTCGCCCTGGACGGCGGCGTACTTGGTCTGGAACCGCACCTGGGGCCAGCGCAGCTCGGCGTTGCGATGCACGTCCTTCTCGGCATCCGAGTTCTCGCCGGTGATGAGGCCGATCAGGCGCGGAAGGAACGGCAGGGCGCTCTTGCGCGACGGGTCGAACAGTCCCTCGGATCGCAGCTGCACCCGCAGCCGCTCGAGACGCTCGAGCTGGTCGCCGAGCCCGACGTGGCGCATCGCGGAGACGCCGAAGCCGAAGTCGCCGTTCTTGACGAAGTAGTCCGCCTTCACGCAGGCGATCACGTGGTCGCCGACCTTGAGGTCGCCGGGCAGCCGGTCGCGCGTGGACGACCAGATGCGGAACGAGATCGTGGCGTCGCCGGCGAGGTCCTTGAGCCGCCCGAACACGTTGCCGCCGCGCAGGTTGAACGCCGTGATCTCGCCCTCGACCCACACCGACCCCCACGTCTGCACGAAGCCGCGGATCGTGTCGTTGAGACGGGCGACCGAGGTCGGCGCCTGCGCGGTGGAGTCCCGCGGTCGCACCGAATCGGCGGGCGGGGGCTCGCCGGGGACGGCGACGGGCTGGAAGGTCGTCATGCGGTCCTTTCGTGCCCGGATCGCGGGCGGCTCTCGCCCGGGGCACCGCTCGGCGCCGCGGGTGGTCTCGCGGAGGCCCCGCTCAGGAGGCCGCCCGTAGAATCGTGGGGTGAGCATCAGCACCGCGGGGCAGACCCGAGCGAGTCAGGCCCCTGTGAGCATGCCCATCCCGCGCATCCCGCGGCGGCGTGAACCGCTCCAGGATATCGCCGGGTCCGGACAGAAGCGGGTGCTCCTGGCATCCCCGCGCGGCTATTGCGCGGGCGTGGACCGTGCCGTGATCGCCGTCGAGAAGGCGCTCGAGCGCTTCGGCGCCCCGGTGTACGTGCGCAAGCAGATCGTGCACAACATCCACGTCGTCACCGAGCTCGAGGCCGCCGGCGCGATCTTCGTCGAGGAGGTCGACGAGGTCCCCGAGGGCGCCCACGTCGTCTTCAGCGCGCACGGGGTGTCGCCGGCCGTCGTGAATGCGGCATCCGATCGGGGCCTCCGCGCCATCGACGCGACGTGCCCTCTTGTCACGAAGGTGCACCGTGAAGCCGTGCGCTTCGCCCGCGATGACTTCGAGATCCTCCTCATCGGCCACGTCGGTCACGAAGAGGTCGAGGGAACGGCCGGCGAGGCGCCCGACCACGTCACCATCGTGAACTCTCCCGACGAGGCGGACACCATCGAGGTGCGCGACCCGTCCAAGGTCGTGTGGCTGTCGCAGACGACGCTCTCGGTCGACGAGACCATGGAGACCGTGCGGCGACTGCGGGCGCGGTTCCCCGAGCTGCAGGACCCGCCGTCGGACGACATCTGCTACGCCACGCAGAACCGCCAGGTCGCGATCAAGAAGGTCGCGAAGGATGCCGATCTCGTGATCGTCGTGGGCTCGGCGAACTCGTCGAACAGCGTGCGGCTCGTCGAGGTCGCACTCGAGTACGGCGCCAAGGCCGCCTACCGGGTGGACTACGCCGACGAGGTGGAGCAGGCCTGGCTCGAGGGGGTCGAGACGGTCGGGGTCACCAGCGGCGCGTCGGTGCCCGAGGTGCTCGTGCAGCAGGTGCTCGACGACCTCGCCTCCGCCGGATACCGCGACGTCGAAGAAGTGCGCACCGCGGAGGAGGACCTGCAGTTCTCCCTGCCCAAGGAGCTTCGGACGGATGCCGCGGGCCGGCGCGACGACCGTGCCCTCGGTGGCCGGAGCCGCGGATGAGCGACGCATCGGCGAGCGCTCAGCCCGATCCGCCTTCCGGGCCGACGGCGCCGCCGGCGCCGCCGTCAGGCGCGGCGGCGCCCGCGGAGCCGTCGCGACCGCGCCCTCAGTTCGGCGAGTACGCCACGCCCGAAGAGCAGCGCGCCCGCATCCAGGCGCCCGCGCCGTGGCAGCTGGAGCCGGCGACTCCGACCATGACGGAGGCCCCGGCCCCCGGCATCCCCTCGCCGTCTCGGCCTGCTGAGCCTGCTGGTCCCGCCGAGAGGCGTCCGCGCCCCGTGGACCGGATCGTGACGTTCGCGCTGCTCGCGTACGGCCTGGTGAACGTCGTGTCGGCGGTGCCCGCGTTCCTGGACTACGGCGCGTACGCCGAGACGATGCTCACGATGCTGGGCGTCGACGTGCAGGTCAGCGATCCCGCCGACGGACGGGCGTGGGGGATCGCGGCCGTCCTCGTGCTGACGATCGGCTGGTGCGCGACGGCCGCCGTCTCGTTCTGGAGCGTGCGCCGGGGGCGGCTGACCTGGTGGATCCCACTGGTGGCCGGCATCCTGTTCACGTTCGCGGCCGGCGTGCTGATGGCCGTGCCGCTCCTCAGCGATCCGGCGGTGTGGCAGGCGCTCATCGACAGCGCCGGCGGCTGAGCCCCCGCGGCGCGCCGGCAGGAGAGGCGGCGCGCCGGTCGGAGCCCGAGGCGCGCGGCTGAGGGCGCAATCGCGCAGGTCGGGCGGCACGCGGCGGCAGGGGTGCCGTGATCGGGTGCCCGAGGTCCATACTCGGGGTGACGGCACGGGCGTTGCGGCTCACCTGAACCTGCGGATGCCACGTCTCGTGTCTCCTGCGGGAGGTGATGGATGCCGCACGACAGCGTGGAGAGTCGTGACAGCGCCGCCGATCGTGACGCCGGACGGCTGGCCGCTCTCTACGATGCCCACGCCGCCCCGGTGTGGCGCTACGTCGTGCATCTCACCGGCGATCGTTCCGGTGCCGACGACATCGTGCAGGAGACGCTGCTGCGGGCGTGGCGAACGCCCAGGATCCTCGAGCAGGACCCCTCGACGACGCGCTCGTGGATGTTCACGGTGGCCCGCCACCTCGTCATCGACGAGGCGCGCAGTGCGCGCCGCCGCCGTGAGATCGGCGTGGCCGAGGTGCCCGAGCGCATCGCGCCTGACGGTACCGACGCGCTGTTCGAGGCGATCATCGTCGAGGAGGCGCTGGCCGCATTGACGACGGAGCACCGCGCCGTCGTCGTGCGCGCCTACTACCGCGGGCAGTCCGTCGCCGAGATGGCTGACGAGCTCGACATCCCCGCGGGCACGGTCAAGTCCCGCCTGCACTACGGATTGCGCGCCCTCCGGCTGACCCTGCAGGAGAAGGGGCTGACGCGATGACCACCGACCACGTCCGCTTCGCGGACTGGGACGCCGCGTACGTCGTACGCGCGCTCGGCTCCGACGATCGCAGGCTGTACGAGGCGCACCTCGACGACTGCCACCTCTGCCGTGACGCGATCGCCGACCTCGCGCCGGCGATCGGCCTGCTGGCGCGCGTGGGGGTCGACCGCGCGGAGTCGCTGCTCGATGCGCCAGGTGAGGGCGGCGGCCTCGATCCCGCGACGCGGGCGCGGCTCGTGGCACGGGGCAGGCGCGACGCGCGTCGTCGGCGCGTGCTCGCCTGGAGCGGTGGCATCGCCGCGGCGGCGGTGCTCGCGGTGACGGTCGCCTTCGCGGTCACGACCTCGGTCGTCCCGGCGGCGGTGCCGGAAGAGGTCGTCGCGCTCCAGCCCGTCACCGACGTCCCGCTGAGCGCGACGGTGGAGCTGACGGACGTCGCGTGGGGCACGCGGATCGCGATGGTCTGCGATTATGCGCCGAGCGACGATCCCGCTGCCGCCGATCGGGAATGGCCGTACGTGCTCGTCGTCACCTCGGCGGACGGGGCTACCAGCGAACTGTCGAGCTGGCGCGCCGGGCCGGGATCGACCGCGCATCTGGATGCCGGCACCGCCCTGGACCGCGCCGACATCGCCTCGATCGAGGTGCGCGCGGTCTCGGACGGCCGGGTCCTGCTGCGCGGCGAGCCCGGGGAATGAGGCGGTGCCGAGCTCGCGTCAGGCGGCGGGCGCGATGGCTAGGATGAGCGGATGCCTCGCCTCGTCGCCGTCTGCGCCGTCCGGCGCCTGCACCCCGACGCCGGCCCGGTCGGCGTGACCGCCATCGACAAGGCGCCCGTAGACGGGCCGGTGCGCGTGGGGCCGTACGGTGTGTACGCCGACGTGCAGGCCGACCGCAAGCACCACGGCGGCTTGGACAAGGCGCTGTACGCGTACGCCGCGGAGGATGCGGCGTTCTGGGAGTCCGAGCTGGGGCGCGAACTCCCGCCAGGCTGGTTCGGTGAGAACCTCCGCGTCGCAGGACTCGATGTCAATGCGGCGCTCATCGGCGAGCGGTGGCGGATCGGCGACCGCGTGGAGGTCGAGGTGACCATGCCGCGTACGCCGTGTCAGACGTTCGCGCGGTGGGTCGGCGGCGATGCGGCGCGCGGCTGGGTGAAGCGCTTCTCGAGCGAACGCCGCCTCGGACCCTACCTGCGCGTGGTCCAGGGCGGGCGCGTGCAGGCCGGGGACGAGATCGTGGTGCTCCATCGCCCGGAAGGCGCTCCCGGGCTCCTCGACATCTACCGCGACCCCGAATAGACGCTGCCTCCCAGAGACGCGGATGCCCCGGCGCCCAGCCCCTCAGGGGGCGGTTGCCGGGGCATCCGATGTTCACGGGCATCGCTGCCCGCGCGGGCGGTGTTACGCGGCGAGGCTCTTGCCCGCCGAGCCGAGCTGCTGCGTCGCCTCGACGACGCGGGCCGCCATCGCCGACTCGGCGATCTTGCCCCACGCGCGCGGGTCGTAGGCCTTCTTGTTGCCCACCTCGCCGTCGACCTTGAGCACGCCGTCGTAGTTCTTGAACATGAAGCCGGCGACCGAGCGCGTGAAGGCGTACTGGGTGTCGGTGTCGATGTTCATCTTCACGACGCCGTTGGCCACGGCGAGCGCGATCTCCTCGTCGGTCGAGCCGCTGCCGCCGTGGAAGACGAGGTCGAGGGGCTTCGGGCCGGTGCCGAACTGCGCGGCGATGCCCTCCTGGATCTCGCCGAGCAGCTCGGGGCGCAGCTTCACGTTGCCGGGCTTGTAGACGCCGTGCACGTTGCCGAAGGTGAGGGCCGCGATCCAGCGGCCCTGGTCGCCGAGGCCGAGTGCTTCGACCACCTGCGAGACATCGGCGGTCGTCGTGTAGAGCGCCTCGTTCGAGCCCTCGTGCTGGACGCCGTCCTCTTCGCCGCCCGACGACGCCGATCTCGACCTCGAGGATGGCGTTGATCGCCTTGATGCGGGGGAGCAGCTCCTTCGCGATCTCGATGTTCTCGGCGAGCGGCACGGCCGAGCCATCCCACATGTGCGACTGGAAGATGGGGTTGCCGCCGTCGGCGACGACCTGCTCCGAGGCCTTGATGAGCGGCAGCACGAAGTCCTCGAGCGCCGGCTTGGGGCAGTGGTCGGTGTGGAGGGCGACCGTGATCGGGTAGCTCTTGGCGACCTCGTGGACGAAGGCGGCGAAGGCGAGGGCGCCGGTCGCGCGGGCCTTGACGGTGTGGCCGGCGAAGTAATCGGCGCCGCCGGTGGTGACCTGGATGATGCCGTCGGATCCCGCCTCGGTGAGGCCCTGCAGGACGGCGTTGACCGACTGCGAGCTGGCGGCGTTGATGGCGGGATACGCGAAGCCACCGGCCTTCGCGCGGTCCAGCATGTCGGCGTACTGTTCCGGGGTGGCGACGGGCATGGGTGCTCCTAGATCTTCACTGTGCTGAACGGGGTCGGCTGAAGGGTTTCGGCTGAAGGTGACGGCCGAAGGGTGTCGGGCGGAAGGGCGTCGGCGATAGGGCGTCGGCCCCAGGCTGTCGATCCTTGCGGCGTACTGCAAACTCTACCGAAGCGCCGGAATGGCGCACGGATGCCGGTGCGCTGGGCGGCCGCGGGAAACCCACGTCCCTGCAGTATCGGAAAGAAACGCATTTCCTTCACTTCTGAAAGCGTGAAATTCCGGGGAATCGGGCGGCATGCTGGCTAGGCTGACCAGCATGGTGAGCCTGACCGCGGACATGAGTCCCCTCCATCCCGACCGCAACCTCGCACTGGAGCTGGTGAGGGCCACGGAGGCCGCCGCGATCCGCGCCGTGCCGTTCATCGGCCGCGGCGCCAAGGAGGCGGCGGACGGAGCCGCCGTCGATGCGATGCGCGCGTTCTTCACCACCGTGAACTTCGACGGCACCATCGTCATCGGCGAGGGCGAGAAGGACGAAGCCCCGATGCTGTACAACGGCGAGCGGGTCGGGAACGGCCGCGGGCCTCAGGCGGACGTGGCGGTCGACCCGATCGACGGCACCTCGCTGACGGCCGCCGGGCGCAACAACGCGCTGTCCGTGATCGCCGTCTCGGACCACGGCACGATGCTCGACGCATCCAGCGTCTTCTATATGGACAAGCTCGTCACCGGCCCCGCCGGGGTGGGCGTCGTCGACATCCGCCTGCCGATCGGCGAGAACATCCGTCTGCTCGCCAAGGCGCTGGGTAAGCCCGTCGACGAGCTGGTCGTCTCGGTGCTGCACCGCCCGCGGCACGAGCGCCTGATCGAGGAGATCCGCGAGGCGGGGGCGGGCACGCGCCTGATGAGCGACGGCGATGTGGCCGGCGGGATCAACGCCGCCCGTCACAACGCCCGCACCGACATGTGCGTCGGCGTCGGGGGCAGCCCGGAGGGCATCGTGACCGCATGCGCGATCAAGGCTCTCGGCGGTCATATCCAGGGCAGGCTCTGGCCGCGCGACGACGACGAGAAGCAGCGGGGCGTCGACGCCGGCCTGCGGCTCGACGGATACGTGTACGAGGCCGATGAACTCGTCAAGGGCAGCAACACCATCTTCGTGGCGACCGGTGTGACCGATGGCGCACTCGTCGCGGGCGTTCGTCGCGAGGGTGGCTACGTGTACACCGAGAGCGTCGTGCTGCGCGGAGCGTCGGGAACGCTGCGGCGCATCTCGTCGGAGCACCTCGTATCGAAGTGGCTGTGACCGCGGATGACGGGGCTGGCGTGGTCAGTGTGATCGATGGGACCAGTGGTGCTGTCGTGACTGATTCGTGACCGCCATTCGAGGGTGACTCTGGCAGAATCGATCGTGGTGTCGATGGAGACATGATGGTGTTTCCTACGCGAGGAGTTGACGATGTCTGCGCAGTCCGCCGAACCGTCGTCGCCCCAGACGGGCGCACATGCGGTGGTCGCCAACGCGATCGATCCCGCCCGACGCCCCGACGTGCTGCTGCGCGTGCGGCGTGACGAAGGCCACGAGATCAGCGCCTGGTGGATGGTCGGCGCCTTCGTGGGCGTATCCGCGGCAGTCATCGTCCTCTTGAGCTTCGTGCCGGGCGGCGCCTGAGCTTCGCGCCGGGCGTCCGGCGCTACTCGTCCGGCGTGGCGATGCGCACGCGCACGTCGCCGAGTTCCGCGGTCGCCGTCGGCCTCTCGTCGATGCCGGCGAGGGTCTCGTCGAGCAGCTCGGGCGCGGTGAGCCGGCGCGGGCTCTTGTCGATCGTGGCGGGTTCGTTCACCGCATCGAGCTTCGTCGCATCGATGCCGGGGAATTTGCGTGCACTCACCAGCACGCGGGTCTCGAGCGACCCCGCGAAGCGGTTGTAGCTGTCCACGGTCCGCTCGATCGCACGCCGCAGGTCGTCGGCGTGCGTGGCGAGCGACCCGAGCCGCTCGTACAGCTGGTTGCCGAGGTCGAAGAGGGCCCGGGCCTCTTGCGACACGTCCTGCTGGGTCCACGTGTAGGCGACGGTCTTGAGCACGGCCCAGAGGTTCACGGGCGACGCCAGCGCGACCCGCTTGCCGAACGCGTAGTCGAGCAGCGAGGCATCCTCTTCCAGCGCGGCGGCGAGCAGCGACTCGCTCGGGAGGAAGCACACCACGAACTCAGGGCTCGACGACAGGCCTGCCCAATACGTCTTGCGCGCGAGGGCGTCGACGTGCGCGCGCACCGCCTTGACGTGCTTGTCGAGCAGCGAGCGACGGCGGGCCGCCTCGGCGCCCTGTGCGGTCAGCGGGATCGCGCTGGCCTCGAGGAACGCGTCGAGCGGCACCTTGGCGTCGACGGCGATGGCCTTGTCGCCGGGCAGGCGGATGACCATGTCGGGGCGGCCGGCTCCGGCATCCGTCGTGATCGACGTCTGCAGATCGAAGTCGACGTGTCGGGTGAGGCCGGCCGCCTCGACGACGCGGCGCAGCTGGGTCTCGCCCCACACCCCGCGCGTGCTGCCCGACCGCAGGGCGCTCGCCAGCGACTCGGTCGTCGCACGCAGCGCCTCATCGGACTCGTGCGCGCGGCGCAGCTGTTCGGCGAGCGTGCCGAACTGGAGGTGCCGATCGCGTTCGAGATCGTCGACCTTGGTGTGCATCGCGGCGAGCGTCTCTTGCACGGGGGCGAGGGCGCGCAGCACGGACTGCTCGCGCCGCTCGCGCTCCTCGCGCGCCGCCTGGTCGTGGCGCGCCTGGCCCGCGAGCTCGCGGTACAGCAGCTGCTGGTGCTCGAGCTGGGCCTGCACTCCCTGGCGCGCCGCCTCGGACCCCGCCAGCTGCGCCGTGAGAGCGGCCTGCTCGCGCACGGCCCGCGCGGCACCGCGCGCCGACCCCGCTGCCCATCCCGCCACGGCACCCACGACGATGCAGGCGATCACCACGACTCCGATCACTGCTGCGTCCATGCCTTCAGGATGACGGAGCCCTCCGACATGACGGTCGCGCCGCGCGGGGCTTCAGGCGACGGCGAACGAGACGGCGGGAGCCTGGGTGATCGCGATCTGCGACACGCGCACGCCGACCGCCTGGGTGAGCGCCTCGATGTCGGTCGCGCCCACGCGGCGTGCGGCGTCGATCATGACGTGCGCGCAGGCGAGCGCATCGGCTGTCGCATTGTGGTGGGGGAAGTCCGCGAAACCCGCCTCGGCCGCGACGAACGGCAGTCGGTACGACTCGAGCCGGTAGACCTTGCGCGCCACCTGCAGGCTGCACGCGTACCGATAGGCAGGGCAGTCGTCGCCCGTCGCGTCGCACGCGCGCTTCAGCACGGCCATGTCGAAGCCCGCGTTGTGCGCCACCAGGATGTCGTCACCGGCGAACGCGACGATGTCGGCGAGCTGCCGGCTCCAGGGGGCGGCGTCGACGACGTCTTCGGGCTGGATGCCGTGGATCCGCACATTCAGCTCGAAGAACACGTCGTGACCGGCCGGCGGGCGGATGAGCCATCCGGTCTTCTCGACGATCCGGCCGTCCCGTACGCGGACGAGCCCGACTGCGCAGGCGGAGGCGTTGCTGGAGTTCGCCGTCTCGAAGTCGATCGCGGTGAAGTCCAGTGGCACCTCCCCAGACTCACCCGGCATCGGCCGCACCGACGGAAGGCGCGCCGCACGAGGGTGTCGGCATAGGGTCGGAGCATGGCCAGCCGCGAGGAGATGTCGCTGTCGTTCGGGTCCGCCGCCGGAGCCTACGAGTCGGGACGGCCCGATTACCCCCGCGAAGCCGTGGACTGGATGCTCGCCCCCGTGCGCGACGAGGGCCGCGCGCTGCGCGTCGCCGACGTGGGCGCCGGCACCGGAAAGCTCACCCGCACGATCGTCGAGGCGGGCGCCGAGGTCGTCGCGATAGATCCCGACCCCGACATGCTCGCCGCGCTGCGCGGCAACGTCCACGGCGTCCCCACCTTCGTGGGCACGGGAGAGCGGATGCCGCTGCCCGATGCCTCCGTCGATGCGGTGCTGCTCGGGCAGGCGTGGCACTGGGTCGACCCCGCTGCGGCGTCTGCGGAGGCCGGGCGCGTGCTCCGCTCCGGCGGCGTGCTGGGCCTCGTCTGGAACATCCGCGACGAGTCCGACCCGTGGGTCGCCCGGCTCACCGCCGCCATGCACGGCAGCCACGCCGAAGAGATGCTCGCGGGTGACGGGCCGCAGGTCGCGGAGCCGTTCGACGGCCTCGAGGTGAAGTCGTGGAACTGGACCCGCTCGCTCTCACGTGCGGCGCTGCTCGACATGGTCGCGTCGCGAAGCTACGTGATCACCGCGTCCGACGCCGATCGCAGCGCCATCCTCGCGGCCGTCGGCCGGCTGTTCGATGAGCGACGACGTACCGAGCCGGCCGGAACGGGTGACGGCGTCGAGACGGTCACGCTGCCGTATGTCACGCGCGCGCACCGCGGCATCCGTCCCTGACGGCCGGCGGGCGGCTCCGGCTGCGTCGTCAGGTGCGCACGGCCCCCACGACGTGCCACGGTCCTCTGCGCTCGCGGAAGCGCGCCTCGAACCCGCGCTCGCGCAGCACGTCGATCATCGCGTCGGGCGCGTGCGCGAACGCGCGGTACGGATTGCCGGTCAGGGCGTACCACGCGTTCATCGTGCGTGCGGCGAAGCGCATGCCGAGGCTGTGCGTCGGATGGCTGAAGACCACGGCGCGGTTCCCGCGCCCGGCCGCGGCGCCGAGAAGCCGGCGGTAGTCGGGGTAGCAGCAGACCACCCGATGCAGGACGACGATGTCTGCGCGATCGACGGCCTCAGGCGTGCCCGCGAGGTCGACGCCCAGCACCCGCGTCACGCGGTCGCGGAGCCCCGCCTCATCGAGCAGCCGGCCGGCCTCCGGTTCGTACGCCGACGACAGCTCCACGTTCGTGGTGTGGGCGGCGCCGCGCTTGAGAGCCTCGAGCTGGATGTCGCCGATGCCGCCGCCGATCTCGAGCACGGAGGCGCCGTCGAGGCCGAGGGATGCCGCGAACGAGAGGATCAGCTGCGCGCTCGGCGTCAGCCCTTCGCGGCGGTAGCGACGCGCGAGCCCGCGGGCGAACCGCGCGTCGAACTCGCGTTCGTATCCGTCAGGCGTCTGCGGTGCGCAGCAGTCGTCCATGGCGTCAGTATCGCCGCGCGGCACCGGCCGGGCAACGGGTGCGTCGTCGGGTGTCCGCGGGGCGGAGTACCGTGTCGCGGATGCGCACACTGACCGTCTGCAACTTCGTCACCGTCGACGGCCGTTACGAGGATGACGACCACGACATCGTCTCGTTCTTCGAGCACTGGCACCCCGATTACCACGGCGCGGACTCGTTCGACCATTACACCGCCGAACTGGCCCGCGCATCCGACACCATGATCCTGTCGGGCCGGCGCTCGGCCCTCGGCAACCTCGAGTACTGGACAGGCGTGCGCGGCGATCCGGACGCCACCGAGATCCGGCGGGACTTCGCCGAGCTGATCCTCGGGATCGAGAAGATCGTGGTGTCCGACAGCATCACCGAGGCCGACATCGCGCCGTACGAGAACATCCGCATCGTGCGCATCGCCGACGCGCGTGCCGAGGTCGCCGCGATGAAGACGGGCGACGGCCGCGGCATCCTGATCCTCCTCGGGCGCGTGCTGTGGAACGACCTCATGCGTGGGGGACTCGTGGACGAGCTGCACCTCGTGACGTTCCCGCTGATCGCCGGCTCGGGCGTCCCGCTGTTCGACGATCGACCGCCGGTCGCGCTCAAGCTCCTCGAGACGCGGGTGTGGGACGAGAGCGGCAACGTGCTCATGCGCTGGCGCGTCGACCCCGGCTGACCCTTCCGAAGCGGGTGGGCGCGGGGTGCGGCATCCCTCCCCACGTAGACTCGATGCCCGTGGCTCTCACCATCGGAATCGTCGGACTCCCGAACGTCGGCAAGTCGACCCTCTTCAACGCGCTGACCAAGAACCAGGTGCTCGCGGCGAACTACCCGTTCGCCACGATCGAGCCCAACATCGGCGTGGTCAACCTGCCCGACCCGCGGCTCGACAAGCTGGCGGAGATCTTCCACTCCGAGCGCATCCTGCCCGCCGCGGTGTCGTTCGTCGACATCGCCGGCATCGTGCGCGGCGCCTCGGAGGGCGAGGGGCTCGGCAACAAGTTCCTCGCGAACATCCGGGAGGCCGACGCGATCGCCCAGGTCGTGCGCGGCTTCGCCGACGACGACGTCGTGCACGTCGAGGGCGCGGTGAACCCGAAGAGCGACATGGAGACCATCAACGCCGAGCTGCAGCTCGCCGACCTCGAGACGCTCGAGAAGGCGATCACCCGGTACGAGAAGGAGGTCAAGGGCCGCAAGCTCGACCCCTCGGTGCTCGCCACGGCCGTCGAGGCGAAGGACGCCCTCGAGCGCGGCGTGCTGCTGTCGGCGTCGGGCATCGACCTCGCGCCGATCAAGGAGCTGGGCCTCCTGACCGCGAAGCCGTTCATCTTCGTCTTCAACGTCGACGAGGCGGTGCTGACGGATGCCGCCCGCAAGGCGGAGCTCGAGGCGCTGGTCGCCCCCGCTCATGCGGTGTTCCTCGACGCGAAGATCGAATCCGAGCTCATCGACCTCGACCCGGAGGATGCCGCCGAGCTGCTGGCATCGACCGGACAGGACGAGTCCGGCCTCGACCAGCTCGCGCGCATCGGCTTCGACACGCTCGGCCTGCAGACGTACCTGACCGCCGGGCCGAAGGAGGCCCGCGCCTGGACGATCGGGAAGGGCTGGAAGGCCCCGCAGGCCGCCGGCGTGATCCACACCGACTTCGAGAAGGGCTTCATCAAGGCAGAAGTCATCTCGTTCGACGATCTCGTGGCGACCGGCTCGGTCGTCGAGGCGCGCTCGAAGGGCAAGGCGCGGCTCGAGGGCAAGGACTACGTCATGCAGGACGGCGACGTCGTCGAATTCCGCTTCAACGTCTGAAGCCTCACCGCGCTCCGGCCGGGCGCGGCACTCCCACGAACGTGCACGCGAGAGGACCCCAGAACCTTGGCTGAAACCCAGATCTTCGAGCCCGACGGCCGCGCGATCCCCTACGTCGATGAGCGGGCCGACGGCCCCGCCCTCGTGCTGCTTCCCGGGCGCGGCCTGAACATCAGCTACCTGGGTCCCCTCACGCACGCGCTGGCCGAGGAGGACTTCCACGTCGTCCGCATCGGCCCGCGTCATCCGCGTGCCGCCGCCGACCGGGTGGTGTCGATGCACGACCTGGCCCAGGACGTCGTCGACGTGATGGAGCACCTCGGACTCGCGAGCGCCTGGGTCGGCGGTCACGCGTTCGGCGGCTCGGTCGCGCGGGTGGTGTCGCTCGACCACCCGGGGCGCATCAACGGCGTGCTGCTGCTCGGAGTCGAGGGCGCCGTATCGACGGACGAACTGGAGTCCGATGTGTCGGAGATCCCGGCGCAGGCGCGCGACGCCGAGGTCGAGTCGATGCAGCGGGCGGCGCTCGAGGCCGACGCCCGAGCTCGAGTGGTCCTCTCTCGCGCCGGCCGTGCCGGTGCTGGTCGTGCAGGGCACCGAGGACCGGATGACGCCGCCGTCGAACGGCGAGGAGCTCCAGGCATCCGCGCCCGACCGCGTGAGCGTCGCGCGGGTCGAGGGCGCCGGGCACCTGTTCCCCGTGACCCACGTCGGGGCGACCGCGTGGCCGATCGAGGACTACCTCGACTGGGACTGATCAGGACCCCGCAGCACCAGCGCTGACGCGTGGCCCATCGGGCCGATGTGCCGGCCCGATGGCGACCGGCCTAGCGGCCCTGGCGCTTCTTGAACGGCTTCGGCTGGCCCTTCACCGCGGGGGCCCGGCCCTTGCCCTTCGAGGCCTTGGCCTTGCCGCCGGCGGGCACGGCAGGCTTCGGTGCGGCGACGGGGGCCTCCGCGATCCGTCGCTTCGCCTCTTCGAGGAGCAGGACGCCGGCCGGTGTCAACGACCAGCTGGGCTTGCCGCGAACGATCAGCGGGTGTCCGACCTCGGCCTCCAGCTTGTCGATCGACGAGTACAGCGCGGCGAGCGGGATGCCGAGCGCTTGGGCGGCGCGAGGGAAGTGCAGGTCTTCGGCGACGACGGTGACGAACCGTTGCAGCAGAGTGATGTTCACAGAGGGCCTTCCGTCGCCGGCGTCTTCAGGATACGGGGCGGTGTGAGGATCCTCCGCGTGCGGTTCACCGTCTGCGCCCCTGCAGAGACCCGGGCGGCATCCTGCCAAAGGTGCACGCGATTCCGCCAGCCGCGGCGCATGTGCCGCCCCGGCATCGGTCGGGCAGCCGACGGTCGGCGACAATCGAAGACGGCCCACCGGCGCGACTGCCGGCCCGACCGACGAACGGACACACATGATCACCATTCACCTGCGCTACGAGATCGATCCCGACAAGCTCGAGGAGTTCACCCAGTACGGCCGGGAGTGGATCCGGCTGGTGAACAGGCTGGGCGGCACCCACCACGGGTACTTCATGCCGAGCGAGGGAGACAGCGACGAGGCGTTCGCGCTGTTCACCTTCCCGTCGATGGCCGACTACGAGGCCTACCGCATCGCCTCCCGCACCGATCCGGAATGCGTGGCGGCCTTCCAGTTCGCGCGCGACACGCAGTGCATCCGCCGCTACGAGCGACGCTTCCAGACCCCGGTCTTCGACTGACCGCGCCGAGCCGGCGTCACCCGAGGCCGGCGAGCGCCGCGAGACGCGCGCGCCCGGCGGCGATGCTCTGCTTCAGCCGATCGCGGGCCGCGAGCACTGACGGATCGTCGGCGAGCTCGGCGGGGATGCGGGCCGGGTTGAGCGTGGTGGTGTTCGACCACTCCCGCAGGTCGGTCTCCCTCGTCATCGCGAGCGACGCGTCCCCGCCGATCACCTGCATGGTGGTCCAGTCGGACGGCGTGTTCGCATACGGCGACGGCTTGCAGACGCGGTTCTTGTCGGCGTCGTCGTCGCGCGTGGCCTCCACATAGCCCGCGAGCGCGGCCCCGAAGCACGGGAACCCCACCCGGACGGGCTGCGGGGTGATCGCGGCCGGGGTCCAGATCGGCCGGAGCCCCGGGTATTTGAGGCCCTCGGCCGCACAGTGCACGACGAGCGTGTCGGCGGGGACCCGCACGTCGCCGTCGGCGAAGACCAGGCGTCCCGGCGCGACGGCGCGCAGGTGGCCGCGGCGGATGACGTCGTCGATCGTCCGGACGAGGTCGAGCTCCCACGTCGCAAGCGTGGGCGTCTTGGCCATGGTCGGCGTCACCGTCGGGTCGATGCGGAGCATGATGCCGGCATCCTCCATCCGCAGGAAGACGTCGTCGGGAGTGGCCGCCTCCGCCGCGGCGGCCATCGTGTCCGCTGCCATGCCGAGGAAGACCGCGGGATCCGGCTGCACCACTGCGCGGTTGAGCAGCCAGGGGTCGCGCGGACGCACCCAGGAGATGGCGCTCGGCGAGACGCCGTTCTGCAGCAGCCACACGCACGTGTCGGTCGCGGTCTTGCCCGCCCCCACGATGGCGTAGTGGTCGGGAGCATGCGAGATGCGGACCAGGTCGTTCACGGCGATGACCCGTGCGCCGTCCGTCGACGGCGAACGGTGGGGGAGTGAGGGACGGGATGTCGGGTGACAGGTACGCGGCATCCACCACGCGCGCACGGGGTGCGCGGAACCGCCGCCCGCTCAGGAGCGACGCGAACCGGCGGTCGCCCAGGTACTCGGAGCGCCCGTGGAACACGACCTGCCCGTTCGCCGTGAGGCGGGTCAGCACCCGCGCGTAGTAGTCGGTGACCTCGGCGGCACGCGCGCGTTCGTGCAGCCCGCTCTCGGGCCCGTCGGACTGCACTCGCCCGCCGCCCAGCAGCGTCGAGGCGACGCCGTAGAAGGCCGAGGCCTGGTGCAGCCGCACGAACCCGTAGGCGTCGAGCCAGTGGCCGCCGGCGCCGTGACGACGGTCGACGATCGCGACCGAGACGTCGGCGTGGGCCGTGAGGGCGTCGACGAACGCCATCCCCATCGCTCCCGCGCCGACCACCAGGTAGTCGACGTCGACGATCGCCTCCATGCGCTCATCAGAGCAGTGGCGATGATCGGCGTCAATGGGCCGCCACGCGCTACACCGATGCGCGAGCGGGGGCAAGAGCGACGGCGAAGCGGCCACGCGCACCCACAATGGGCTGGTGATCGACGACGAACGTCAGGGGACAGCGCCGTACGCGGCCCCTTCCCTCGAGCAGCTCCCGCACCCCGAACCCCACCGGGCCGTCGTCCTCGTCGTGGGGGTGGTCGCGACGGTCGCCTTCGTCGTGCTGCGCTTCGTCGTGGCACTCGGCGGGCACGAGCCGCTTCCGATCGACCTGTGGTGGCACGACCTCATGGTGGCGACCGTCAGCGAGGTCGGCATCATCGCGGCGTGGGTGCCCGCCATCGTCGGCGGCATGATCGGCATGATCGTGGTCGGCATCCTCCTCGTCGCGGTCTTCGTCTGGCAGAGAAGGAGATGGGATGCCGTGACCCTCGCCGGCGCCATCATCGTGGTCGTCGCGATCGGCGCGCCCATGGCCGCCATCATCGCGCGCGTGCGGCCCGCGGACTCGCTCGCCGAGCGCGTCGCCACGTCGTTCCCATCCGGGCATACCGCGGTCGCGACGACGATGGCGGTCACGCTCGGGCTGCTGCTGCGGCGCTGGTACGTCTGGCTCCTCGGCGCGGTCTGGGTGCTGTACATGATGTGGAGCCGGACTTATCTGCAAGCCCACTGGCTGAGCGACGTCGTCGCCGGGATGCTGGAGGGCGTGGCGGTGGCCACATTGGTGTGGAGTGCCGTCCAGGCCTACCGGATCCGGCGGGCGATGTCGTCGCCGCGGGCGGACGTCTGATGCCTGGATCCCGCCCGATTGCAACCCCCTCCGCCGGGTGCCTGCACCTCGATACGCTTCGGCCATGACCACTGCCAAGAACGCGGCGCGCACCGCGACGGAATCGCCCGCCTTCCGCACGATGGCCCGCATCGGCTACGTCGTGCTGGGCGTGCTGCACATCGTGATCGGCGTCATCGCGATCTCGGTCGCGATGGGCGGCGGCGGCGAGGCGGACCAGGGCGGCGCGATGGAGATGATCCGGGATTCTCCCGCCGGCGTGGTGCTGCTCTGGGCGATCGTGATCGGACTCGTGGCGCTCGCCGCGTGGCAGATCGCGGAGGCGTTCCTCGCTCGGGACGCCGACGCCAAGAAGAAGTGGGGTCATCGGGTGAAGTTCGCCGGCACCGCGGTGGTCTACCTCGCGATCGCCTTCACCGCGCTCGTGTACGCGCTGGGGGGCCAGTCCGACTCCTCCCAGTCGTCGCAGGGCCTCAGCGCGCAGCTGATGGCCACGACCGGCGGCCTGATCCTGCTGGTGCTGATCGGGCTCGTCGTGCTCGCCATCGGGATCGCGTTCGTCGTCCGCGGATTCACCCGGGCGTTCGAGAAGCACCTGGATCTGCCGGCCGGCACCGTCCGCAAGGGCATCGTGACGTTCGGGATGGTCGGCTACGTCGCGAAGGGCGTCGCGGTCGCCGTCACCGGCGTGCTCTTCGTCGTGGCGGCGTTCACCCACGACCCCGAGAAGGCCGGAGGGCTGGATGGCGCGCTCCACACGCTCGCCGAGCTGCCGTTCGGGCCGGTGATCCTCTGGGTGGTCGCGGCAGGGCTCATCATCTACGGCCTGTTCTGCTTCGCGCGCGCCCGCTACGCGCGGATGTGAGCGGCTCGCGACGCCGATCGGGCCCGCGCTCAGCCGGCCTCCGCCTCCGGTCGCGCGTCGTCTGACGCCGCGACGCGTCCGCCGGCCCCGGTCCGCGACGTCCAGTGCCGAGATCGCGGCGCGGCGGCCCTCGGCGATGAGGCGCGGCACGTCGGACATCGTCCACTGCGCCATCCCCTCCATCTCCGGCTGCACGAGCACGACCGACGGGTCGCTCGACGAGTTCCGCCGTGCGGGTGACGGTGCGCATCATGCGCACGTTCTCCCACTTCGCGTGCAGTCGCACCACGATGACGCGGGACGCGCCGAGCGCGCGGGCGGCCGCGACCGGCACGTTGTCGATCATCCCGCCGTCGGCGAGCAGCTCGCGCCCCCGCCTCACGGGCGGAAGCAGGCCGGGAACGGCGACCGTCGCCCGCAGCGCGAAGCTGAGCGGACCGGTGTCGATGATCACGCCTCGTCGCGTGCGCAGATCGGTGGCGAAGGCCGCGAATCGTCGCGGCAGCTCCTCGATGAGCGGGATCCTCGCCGAGAGTGCGCGAGACGGCGTCGACGATGGCGGTCGTATCGAGCAGGCCCCATCGCGGAGCCAGCGACCAGCGGGCGATCGCGCCCCAGCGGAAGCCGCGGGCAGCCCGGTCGAGAGCCTCCAGCTCGACGCCTGCGGCGTAGGCGGCGCCCGACGAGGGCGCCCGAGCTGGTTCCCGTGACGATGCCCGGTCGGATGCCGCGCTCCGCCAGGACCTGCAGGACACCCACGTGCGCGGCGCCGAAAGCGCCGCCGCCGCCGAGAACGAGCCCGAGATCAGGGTCGTCGCCCACGTGGTCCTCCGCTCGTCGTGCGCAGCCAAGCTAGCACCGCGCAGATGGGTGCCGACTGTGGATGCGCGCGATCCGGCGGCGCCCCTCGATCCGCGATCAGGCGGAACGGATGCCGAGGTCGTCGGCCGAGCCGCGTGGCTCCGCCTGCGACGGGGTCGCGTCGAGCATCGATCGCGCCAGCAGCGCCGCACCCGCGACGGCGGCCGGCATCGTGGCAACGGCGCCGAGCGGCACCAGGAAAGTGAGCTGCGTGGCGACGCCGAAGCCCAGCACGCGAGCGCGGTGGCGGCGCATCAGCTGCCGACGCGCAGGCCGGGCCATGCCCCGCGCCGTGAACGCCCGCGACGTCAGCTCGTCCGCCACCAGCCAGCCGGTGAGGGTCACGCCGAACACGGCGCTCAGCGCGCCGCCGACGACCGGCACGAGCCCGATGAGCGCGGCGAGCAGTGCGACCCCCAGCCCGCGGCCGATGAGGGAGAGGCCGTCGGCGACCGAGCGCCAGAAGCCGTAGCGGGCATCGGGAGGGGCGGCTCCGGCATCCGTCTCCACGGCTCTCCAGATGCGCTCGTAGAAGGGGTCGCCGACGAGCAGCGTCACGGCGGTGAAGGTGACGACCACCAGCACGAGTGCCGCCCCGAGCAGGGCCGTGCCGACGGCGATGCGGAAGACCGTCGCCCAGAGGCTCGGCCAGCCGTCGGCGAACGGCGTCATGGCGTCCGTGAGTCCGGGCAGCGAGGCGCTCAGGGCGATCAGCCCCGCCAGGAACAGGGCGCCGACGATCGCCGCGGGCAGCAGCCCCAGCATCATGAGGCCGGGGCGGCGCCGCCAGGTGGCGAAGCCGCGGCCCAGGAGGGCCACTCCTCTGACGAACTCGCGCATCGCTCTCAGCCTACGATCGCACGGCTCGGCCGGTGCGGCGACGCAGCTCTCGATGCCCCCGTGCGGCGCGCGTGGTCGACAGCCATCGACGGCCCGGCGATCAGTGCGACGGTGCGGTCGCGTGCGTGACGCGTCGCGAGCACGTCCTCGAGGAACGTCGCCACGATGCGCGCGTCGCCGGAGGTGAGCTTCGCGGCGATGGAGCGCAGCCGCATCGTGAGCGGGTCGAGGTGGTCGAGGTCGATGTCGCCGTCGAGCGGCCGCACGAGCTTCTTGCGGCGGTCATGAGGGTGGCCGTGCACGACCACGAGTCCGCGTGCCACCAGACGATCGATGAGCGCCGTGCCCGAGGCGGGGGAGAGGTGCAGCGCGCGCGCGATCCTCCCGGGCGTGACCTCCTCGGAGTCGTCGCGCTCGAGCAGGTACCGCATCGCGGCGCGGTCGGTCTCGGTCATCCCGCTCTGCTGTTCGCGCTGGCGGGTCGAGTTTCGCCTCGGCGAGACGAAGATGCTCGAGGATGCCGGCGACATCAGGTCGTCTGCTCTCCGCTGGTTCGGAAGCCCCGGTCTGGACCATCACGAGTCCGCCCTTCTCTGCCGCGGCGCCGCGGTGCGGAGCACCGAGGTCCTATTGGACCATGAAATTCAGGTGAATGAAACACTCGACGGTAAAACTCTCATCAATGAATAGTTCGATGACGAAGTATCATGGAGCCCTGGCCTTCGGAAGGAACAGCACCCATGGCTGAACTGATCTACGGTGCCGAGGGCGATCCGGTGCACATGCCGGAACATCTCCTCGCACACATCAAACTCGTCGTCGCGACGAAGCTGCGCCGCAACGAGAGCTTCATGCTGACCTGGCGTCATCCCGACGGCAGCGGCCGTTCCTCGGTGTGGCTGGAGCCGTCCATCCCGCTGCGGTTCGTGTTCGAGAACATCGAAGAACCGGCGATCGATCACGCGTCTGCTCGCGAGCCTGGCGGCGGCGGCCAGTTCCAACGGCGGACTCGTCCTCGATCTCGCAGACGTGCATCTGCTCGCGGCGTCGGGCGACGGGCCGCCGCGCGTCGGAGCAGGCACAAGCCGAGGTGGCGCAGCCGGCGGCCTGATCGCGATCTCGACGGCACGGCGCCAGCGGCTCGGGCTCGCGCACGGTCGACGACGGCCGCTGTCAACCCCTTTGTCCTCGCGGCGGCGAGGCCGCATCCTCGGATCAGGAGGTTGACGATGACCGAATCCATCGCCGACGAGGACGTCGCGCGCACGCCGGCGCAGGGCACATCGGCGCCCGAATCGCCGACGCGGAGCGAGGCCGGCGGAGCGATCGGCCACGCAGCGACGCCGCAGAGCGCCGCCGTCGCCGCCCCTCCGACGAGCATCCGTGGTGGGGCCCCATGCCGGCCGACCGGCATGAGTGAGGGCGCGAGGTCGAACATGCGCGACGACATACATCAACTGGTGCTGACCCCGCTGGCCGATCGCGCGTGGCGCCTGCGCGATCACGCGATCGACCGGGGCGATCCCTCCAGCCTCGTCGCCTATGTCGAGCTGCATGACGACGGCATGTACGAGGCCGTCTGGGTCTCGGTCGGCTGCGGCACGGCGCGGTTCGCGTCGCTGGAGATGCTCTTCCTCGCGGCCGTGCAGATGCTGGAGCAGTGCCGCAGCCTCGGCGCCCTCAAGCCCGACCCGATCCCGCATCGCCCGCCCACGCACGCGTGACCTCATCGCCCGTGTCGGCGGGCGGTGGCAGGATGGGGCCATGCCTGAGTCGCCAGAGGTCGAGGCTCTCGCGCGGTTCCTCGCTGACGAGGCATCCGGTCGTGAGATCCGCGCCGTCGACGTGCTGGAGTTCCGTACGGTCAAGACCCGCAATGCGCCGCCGGCCGGCATCGCCGGACGCACGATCACCGGTGCGGCGCGTCACGGCAAGCATGTCGAGCTCCTCCTCGACGAGAAGAGCCTCGTGGTGTCGCTCGGCCGGCACGGGTGGATGCGCTGGATCGGCGCCGATTCAGCGGGCGCCGAGTCGGTGGTGCCCGCCGAGGCGCCGCCGGCCCTCGCCACCCTCGACCTGTCGGGCGACATCGCTCTTGAGGTGACGGATGCCGGATCCTGGGTGTCGCTCGGTCTGTTCGTGGTCGATCGCGCCGATGAGGTCCCCGCCATCGCGAAGCTCGGCCCCGATCCGGCGGATCCCGACTTCACACGCGCCCAGTTCGATGCCGCGCTCGGCGGGCGCCGGAAGCAGATCAAGGCGATCCTCCAGGAGCAGGAGACGCTGGCGGGCATCGGGAACGCGTACTCCGACGAGATCCTCCACCTCGCCCGCCAGTCGCCTGTGACTCACGCTGCGGCGCTCGATGCGGAGGCGACCGACCGGCTGTTCGAGGCGACGGTCACGACGGTCAGAGAGGCCATCGCGGCTCGGAGCGGCGTGCCCGATCGATCAGTTGAAGGCGCAGAAGGTCGCCGCGATGCGCGTGCACGGGCGCGGCGGCGAAGCGTGCCCGGTCTGCGGCGACACGATCCTCGATCTCACGTTCTCCGGCACTCCGCGCAGTACTGCCCCACATGTCAGAACGGGGGAGTGCCGCTGTGAGCCGGGTCGCGTGGGCCCCGGTAGGCGCCCGACGTAGGTAGCATGGACGCCATGACGACTTCGCAGCAGCCGGCCCCGCTCACGCTCGCGCCGGTTCCGGACGACAAGAACCTTCTCACGGTCGTCGACTCCGCGGGCTCGTGCTGCGGCGGCGGCAGCTGCAGCATCGACTGACCTGACCCTCTCCGACCTCGCCACGCGCCGTCGATGACCGACGACCAGCTCCACATCACCCCGCGCGTGGGTCGCATCCTCATGTCGGAGGAGGCGATCTACGGACTCATCCTCGTCTCGGGCATGATCGTCGTCAGCGGTTCCTCGACGGGTACGGCGGTCGACGCCTTCATCACCGTCGGCGTGACGGTCATCGTGTTCTTCGCCGCGCATGTCTTCGCCGGCACGCTCGGTCGCCTGGCCGCCACGGACGGGAAGGCAGGGTTGCGGGCAAGCCTTCGCGCCTCCGCCCATCTGTCGGGCGGCATGCTCCTCGCCGCGGTGCCGCCGCTGCTCATCCTGCTCCTCGGCGCGACGCGGGTGATCGATGACAGCTTCGCCCTCTGGGTGGCACTCATCGTCAACACCGTGCTGCTCGGTGCGCTGGGCTGGATCGCCGTGGCGCGCTGGAGCACCCACTGGATTCCCCGCATCCTCAGCGCCGTGATCACGGCCGCCTTCGGCGGGGTGCTCATCCTGTTGAAGGCGATCATCCACCACTGACGATCAACCGGCACTGACGATCAATCGGCACTGACGATCAACCAGCACTGACGATCAACCAGCACTGACGCGCGCGGCGTCGCCCGGTGCGCGCAGCGCCGCGACGAGCGCGGGCGTCAGCCCCGGGACGTCGTCGACCGGAACGGCGAGAGCAAGCAGTGCGCGGCTGAAGAAGTTGCGTGCGGCGGCGGCCAGAGTGATGTCGACGATCTCGCGGTCGGTGAACCCGACCTCGCGCAGACGGCCCGCGTCGGCGTCCGTCATGGCCGCGGCATCCGTCGAGAGCTTCTCGGCGAAGGCGACCACGGCACAGTCGCGCTCGTCGAGGTCGGCCTGGACACCGTCGCGCGCGAGGCTCGCCAGCTGGTCTTCGTCGAAGAGACCTGCGCGCAGACTCCGGCGGCCGTGCGCGAGGAGACAGTGCTCCGAGCCCATCGCGCGCGCGGCACCGAGCGTGGCGAGTTCGTAGGTGCGCAGGCCGATGGACGGCACGATCGCACGCACCAGCGTCTCGAAGGCCTGGTGCGCCTCGGGATTCACCGCCATCGCCCGGGTGTACGCGAAGACGAAGCCGTCGCCCTTCCGGTCGCTGTCGTACATGTCGGCGACGTGCCCGGTGGCGCCGTCGAGATCCGGAGTGCTGACGATCATTGTCGTGCCTTCCCGTCGGGTTCGGGCGCAACCAGAATGGCGGATGCCCCACCCCTTGTCGAGGGGTGGGGCATCCGCCTGATGCCGGGGGTCGGCGCGTCGGAGCGATCAGTGGGCCGCGGGCATGCCCATCGGCTGGTCGGCGGGCTTGCGGATGAGGAAGGCGCCGACGAGCATCGGCAGCGACAGGACCGCAGCCGTCAGGAACGCCGCATGCGTGCCGGCGGCACCCGCGGCGGCCTCCTCCGCGCCCGGACGACGTGGCCGCGGCGGAGGCTGCGGCCATGACCCCGAACATCACCGCGATGCCGGCGGCGCCCGCGACCTGCTGCACGGTGCCGACGACCGCCGAGCCGTACGAGTAGAACTTCGGCTGCAGCGACGCGAGCGACGCCGTGAACAGCGGGGTGAACGACAGCGCGAGGCCGATCGACAGCACGGTCTGCGCCACCGCGACGAGCCACACCGGGGTATCGGTGCCGAAGGTCGTGTAGAACCACAGCATCGCGCTGGTGATCACGGCACCGGGCACGAGCAGCACCCTCGTGCCCCAGCGGTCGTAGATGCGACCGATGAAGGGACCGGCGAGTCCCATCGCGAGCGCGCCGGGCAGCACCACGAGACCCGCGGTGAGCGCGTCGACGCCGATCACGTCCTGCAGGTACAGCGGCACCACGGTGATGGCACCGAAGAACGCCATCGACATGATGGCCATCTGCCCGATCGAGAGCGAGAAGTTCGCGCTGCGGAACACGCGGAGGTCGAGCAGCGCGTCATCCTTGCGCTGCAGCAGCACCTGGCGCCAGCCGAACAGGCCGAGTGCGACGACGCCCACGGTCAGCGACACGACGAGCGTGGTGGTCGAGGCGGCGCTCGCGGCCGCGGCATCCGCTCCACCGCCATGGCCGCCGGCGCCCAGCTGGCTGAGCCCGAAGACCAGTCCGCCGAAGCCGAGGGCCGACAGGATCACCGACAGCACGTCGATCGGGGCGTGCGTGGTCTCGCCGAGGTTGTGGATCCAGCGGGCGCCGACGACGAGCGCCACGATGGCGATCGGCAGCACCATGCCGAAGATCCAGCGCCACTCGAAGTTGTTCGAGGATGGCGCCGGCGAGCGTCGGGCCGATCGCGGGGGCGAGCGAGATCACGATGCTGACGCGGCCCATCATGCGGCCGCGGATGGCCGCCGGCACGACGGTCATCAGCGTCGTCATGAGCAGCGGCATCATGATGGCGGTGCCCGAGGCCTGCACCACGCGCGCGACGAGCAGCATCGGGAAGCCGGGCGCGAGGAACGCGACGAGCGTGCCCGCCGAGAACAGCGACATCGCGGCGACGAACATCGTGCGCGTGGTGAAGCGGCGCAGCAGGAAGCCCGTGATCGGGATGACCACGGCCATCGTCAGCATGAACGCGGTCGTCAGCCACTGTGCGGCCAGGGCGGTGATGCCGAGGTCGGTGATGAGGTGCGGGATCGCGACGCCCATCGTGGTCTCGTTGAGGATCGCGACGAACGCGGCGGCCAGAAGCAGCCAGATGACACGGCTCTCGCGCGGGCCGAGCTTGGCGACGCCGGCGGTGGCGGTGGTGCGGGGGACGGCGATGCTGCCGGTTCCGGGGGTCGTATCGATGGCGGCCATAGGTCGTCTCCTCGAGGCTCGGATGGACAGCGAAGCGCCACCCGAGGATGGCAAGCTCTCACCATAACCACAGGTTCCGACATCCCATTCCCGATTCGGGAAGGTCAGCCGGCGGGCGGACGACCCGCTCGGATCAGCTGCCGGAGCGCCGGGGCTCGGTGTCGTCCCACCTCTCCGATGCCGATCGCGTCGGTCGGCTCGGCGTCGGGCTCGCGGTCCTCGAGGTTCTTCGGGAGGCGGGTTGACGATCTCCTCGTGCGGGATCGCCTTGAGGGCGTCGATCTCCTCGCGCAGCTCGGCGAGGTCGCTGCCGTCGTGTTCGGGGGCGTCGGGAGTCGAGGTCATGGCTCGAGCCTAGCGTCGGAGCCCGGGTCGGCAGGGCTCATTAGGCTGGCCGTGTGAGCATGCGCGGCGGTGGGGGCGGCGGAGGCGGCGGACACCCCGGCTTCCGGCCCGTCGACACCGAGGCGCAGCGCCGCGCCAACGCGGAGGCGCCCGAGATCCCGGGCCTGGGCAAGCGGGTCGTCGGACTCTTCCGTCCGTACAAGTGGTCGCATCCTCATCACGGGCCTGCTCGTCGTCGTCGGAGCGGGCATCGCCGTCATCCCGCCGCTGCTCGTGCAGCGGGTCTTCGACGACGCGCTGTTCCCGCTCGACGGATCGCCGCCCGACCTCGCGCTGCTCTGGCGGCTCGTGGTCGCCATGATCGCGCTGTTCCTGCTGTCGGCGGCGCTCGGCGTGGTGCAGACCTGGCTCACCTCCACCGTCGGCAACCGGGTCACGGGCGATCTGCGGGTGCAGCTGTTCGAGCACCTGCAGGCGATGGAGCTCGGCTTCTTCACCCGCACCAAGACCGGCGTCATCCAGTCCCGCCTGCAGAACGACGTGGGCGGCGTCTCGGGGGTGCTCACCAACACGGTCACCAGCATCCTCGGCAACACCGTCACGGTCATCGCCTCGCTCGTCGCGATGATCCTCATCGACTGGCGCCTCACGATCATCGCCGTCGTGATGATGCCCGTTCCTGGTGATCGTGCAGCGCCGCGTGGGGCAGGTGCGGGCGCGCATCGCCGGCGAGACGCAGGAGTCGCTCTCGGAGCTCACGGCGATCACGCAGGAGACGCTGAGCGTCTCGGGCATCCTGCTCTCGAAGTCCTTCAACCGGCAGCGCACCGAGTCGAGCCGCTATCCGACGAGAACCTCAACCAGGTGCGGCTGCAGGTGCGCCGGGCGATGAGCGGCCAGGGCTTCTTCGCCGTCGTGCAGGTGCTCATGGCGAGCGTGCCCGCGGTCATCTACCTGGTCTCGGGCTACCTCATCGCCGGCGGCACCGACGCCATCACCGCGGGCACCATCGTCGCGTTCACGACCGTGCAGGCGCGGCTGCTCATGCCGCTCATGGGCCTCATGCGCGTCGCGCTCGACCTGCAGACCTCGTCGGCGCTGTTCGCGCGCATCTTCGAGTACCTCGACCTGGTGCCCGCCATCCGCGACGCTCCCGACGCGATCGACGTCGAGCGACGCGCCCGGTCCGGTCGGGCGCATCGAGTTCCGCGACGTCGTGTTCCGCTATCCGGATGCCGCCGCCGACAGCCGCGCCGACGCTGCGCGGCGTCTCGTTCACGGCCGAGCCGGGTCAGCACGTCGCGTTCGTCGGGCCCTCGGGCGCGGGCAAGACGACGGTGCTGTACCTGACGCCGCGGCATGTACGAGGCATCCGGCGGCGCGGTGCTGTTCGCCGGCGAGGACGTGCGCCGCCTGACGCAGGAGTCGATCATCGACCACGTCGGGATCGTGTCGCAGGAGACCTACCTCTTCCACGCCACGATCCGCGAGAACCTGCGCTACGCGAAGCCCGACGCGACGCGATGCCGAGCTCGAGGCCGCGTGCCGGGCGGCGAACATCCACCACATCATCGAGGGCTTCGAGCACGGCTACGACACCGTCGTCGGCGAGCGCGGCTACCGGCTCTCGGGCGGCGAGAAGCAGCGCATCGCGATCGCGCGCGTGCTGCTGAAGGACCCGCCGGTGCTGCTGCTCGACGAGGCCACGTCGGCGCTCGACACCGTGTCGGAGCGCGTGGTGCAGGAGGCGCTGGATGCCGCGGCCCGCGGCCGCACGACCCTCTCGATCGCGCACCGGCTGTCGACGGTGATCGGCGCCGACGTGATCCACGTCGTCGAGGCCGGCCGCATCGTCGAGTCGGGCACCCACGCGTCGCTGCTCGCGGCGGGCGGCCTCTACGCCGAGCTCGCCGCGGAGCAGCTCGCGGCGTCGCGGATCCTCGAGGCCGAGGATGCCGAGCCGCCGGCCGACCACCCCGACCGTCGCGCGGACATCGCTCCCGACGTCGCCGGTGATCGCCCGTGGACGAGCGTGCTGGCGTCCGGGCCGGGGCGCCGTCGAGGCGGACTGGCGCGAGGACTGAGGCGGTCGTCAGACCCGGTGCTCACCAGAGGCGGGCGGCGGCGACGGCGGTCGCGGCGGGCTCGTCGGCGAGCTCCGGCGCCGTCGGGCGCGATCCCAGAGCTCGCGCGTGAACTCGCCGAGCGCGCGGCGGTAGGCGTCGTCGGGATGGTCGCGCGCGAGCCGACGAGCGGCGGCAGGTCCATCCCGAGGATGAGCCGCACCCGGGCCGCCGCGGCAGCGCGGTGGCCGCGGCATCGAGCACCGCGATGCCGCCCGCAGCGCGTCGAGGTAGTCGCGCAGCACCGGCAGCCGGCCTTGTGCTGCGTGATCGATGAGCCGTCGGCGCGCTCGCGCCACTCGACGACGACGTCGGGGATGACGTCGAAGGCCCGCGCACGCGTGTACATGCGCTGCGCGACATCTGGTCCTCGTACGCCGGCCGACGGGGAACCGCAGGCCGGCGCGCTGCCAGAAGTCGGTGCGGCTCACCTTCGACCACGCGACGATGTTCCCCGAGGCCTCGGGGTGCTGGTCGATCGTCGTGCCGAGCCGCTCGGGTCGGTGGCGGCGGCGACCCACGGCTGCACGATGCCGGCGGCGTAGCCGCCGGCGGCGTCGGGGCGCAGCCGCACGTAGGCGCCGAGCGCGAAGTCGCTGCCGCTGGCCGCGAGCATGCCGACGAGCCGCTCGAGCGCGGCGGCGTAGGCGTCGTCGGCGTCGAGGAAGCCGACGAACGGCGTGTCGACGAGGTCGAGCCCGGTGTTGCGCGCGGCGCCGAGGCCCGCGCTGGGCCGCGTGGTGCACGACCCGGAAGCGGCGCGTCGGCGGCGCGGCGTCGAAGATCGCGCCGGTCTCATCCGTCGACGCGTCGTCGACGAGGATCGCGGCCCAGTCCTCGCGCGGTCTGCGCCCGCGAGCGAGTCGAGCGCCTCCGCCGCATACGGCGGCGACGTCGAAGCCCGGGCACGATGACGGTCACGGCGGGCGGGCGCGGGCAGAGGCTCACCCGCCCGATCGTACGGCGGCGACGGATGCCGCGACCGCGTCGGCGACGGCATCCAGCGGCTCGCGTTCGCCGTGCGGGAAGGTGAACCGCACGGCGGTCTGCGCGACCTCGGGCGCGATGCCCATCGCGACGAGCACGTGCGAGGGCTCGTCGCTGCCGGCCGCGCACGCCGAGCCGCTCGACGAGACGACGCCGCGGCGCTCGAGCTCGAGCAGGACCGCCTCGCCGCTCGTGCCGGCGAAGGTGAAGCTCGCGGTGCCGGGGAGCCGGTGCACGGGGTCGCCCGTGAGCCGTGCGCGACGGCACGCGCTCGAGCACGCGGGCGATGAAGCCGTCGCGGAGCGCCGCGACGCGAGCGGATGCCTCGACCCGCTCCGCCTCGGCGAGGTCCAGGGCGGTGGCGAGGCCGACGGCGCCGGCGACGTCCTCGGTGCCGCTGCGGCGGCCGCGCTCCTGCCCGCCGCCGTGCAGCAGCGGCTCGAGCGGGATCCGGCCGCGGACGCCGAGCGCGCCGGTGCCCTTGGGCGCGCCGAGCTTGTGCCCCGCGATCGAGATCGCGTCGACGCCGAGCTCGGCCGCCGACAGCGGCAGCCAGCCGGCGGCCTGCACCGCGTCGAGGTGCAGCGGGATGCCGCGCTCACGTGCGCGGCGGCGGCGATCGCGGCGACATCCTGGACCGTGCCCACCTCGTTGTTGGCGTAGCCGATGCTCGACCAGCGCGGTGTCGTCGCGGAGGCTGCGGGCGACGGCATCCGGTCGACACGCGCCCGTGCGCGTCGACCGGCACCTGCGTCACCTGCGAAGCCGTGCACCCGCTGCGAGATAGTCGACCGACTCGAGGATCGACTCGTGCTCGATCGGCGTCGTGACGAAGCTGCCCGCAGTCGCGGCGCGAGCTGCGCGGCGATCGCGATGCCCTTGATCGCGAGGTTGTTGGCCTCGGTGCCGCCGGAGGTGAAGACGACGTCGCCCGCGCGCAGCGCCGAGCACGCGGGCGACGCGCGCGCGGGCATCGGCCAGCGCATCGGCCGCCGCCTCGCCGACGGTGTGGTGGCTCGACGGGTTGCCGAACCAGCGGGTGAGGTACGGCATCATCGCCTCGAGCACCTCGGGGCGCACCGGCGTGGTCGCGGCGTTGTCGAGGTAGAGCATGCTCATCGGCTGCGGCTCCGTGGCTCAGCGGGCGTCGATCCGCACGTCGAGCCCGAGGTCGAGCGCGCGGGCGGAGTGGGTGAGGGCGCCGACCGAGATGACGTCGACGCCGGTCTCGGCGATCGCGCGCACCGTCTCGAGGGACACGCCGCCGGATGCCTCGACCGTCGCCCGGCCGGCGACCTGGGCGACACCCGCGCGCAGCTCGTCGAGCGAGAAGTTGTCGAGCATGATCGTGCCGATGCCGGCGGCGAGCACGGGCTCGATCTGCTCGAGCCGGTCGACCTCGACCTCGATGTGCGTGGTGTGGGGGAGCCGGTCCTTCGCGGCGAGCAGCGCCGCGGTGAGCGAGACGCCCTTCTGCGCGAGCACGGCGAGGTGGTTGTCCTTCGCCATGACGGCGTCCGACAGCGAGTGGCGGTGGTTGTGGCCGCCGCCGTTCACGCACGGCCTGGCGCTCGAAGGCGCGCAGCCCCGGCGTCGTCTTGCGGGTGTCGGCGATGCGGGCGCCGGTGTGCGCGACCTCGGCGACGTAGCGCGCCGGTGAGCGTCGCGATGCCCGACATCCGCTGCACGAAGTTCAGTCCGATGCGCTCGGCCGTCGAGCACCCCGCGCGCGGGTCCGGTGACGACGGCGAGCACCGCGCCGGGCTCGAACCATTCGCCGTCCTCGACGACGAGCTCGACGTCGATGCGCCGGATCGGTCAGCCGGAACGCGGCCGCGAACACCTCGCCGCCGCGAGAAGACGCCGCGCTCCCGCGCCGACGAGGTCGGCGCGCGCGACGCGCGTTCTCGGCGATGAGCGTCTCGCTCGTGAGGTCGCCCCAGGGCGCGTCCTCTTCGAGGGCGGCGGCGACGCCCGGTCGATCATGGCACGGGTCAGCATGCGACCGCCTCCTTCGCTGCGCGGCCCGAACTCCGCAACGCCGCGGCCGATGCCGCTCGAAGAACGTGAGCGGGGCGCGTCGCGTGGAGATCCCGAGGAGTTCGTGCCGCAGGGTCGTCGGCCGGAAGTGCGCGCCGACCGACTCTCGGCGGGCGCGGGCCGCGGCGACGAGCCTGCGCCGCGACGAGCAGGAGGTTCTCGTCCTCGAACTCGTGCCTCGGTGACCGGCGTCCGCGGCTCTGCGCGCCACGGGCGATGACGGATGCCGCGTGCCCGAGTCCCTCCTCGTCGCGGACGAGTCCCGCGTGCTCCCACATGAGCTCCTGCAGCGCTCGCCGCGAGAACGCCGGCGCGGTCGACGCGAGCGCGTCGCGCGCGTCGCTGACGCGCGGACGCCGGCGGAGTGGCGTCGCCGCGGCGACGGACGCGTGCCTGGACCGCGGATGCGGGCCAGGAACCGGATGCCGCATCCGCGGCGATCGCATCGCCGGCCCGCGCGCCGAACACGGCGCCCTCGAGCAGCGAGTTCGACGCGAGACGGTTCGCTCCGTGCACGCCGGTGCGGGCGACCTCGCCCACGGCGTAGAGGCCCGGCAGCGACGTGCGGCCGAACAGGTCGGTGGCGACGCCGCCCATCAGGTAGTGGGCGGCCGGCGTCACCGGGATCGGCTCGCGCGCCCAGTCGAGACCGCGCTCGCGCACGGCGCGGTCGATCGTCGGGAAGCGCCGCGCGAGGAACGCGGCGCGCTCGTCGGCGTCCGAGGAGTGGATGTGCGTCGCGTCGAGGAGCACCGGGCGCCCGCCCTGAGCCTCCATCTGCTCGCGCGATCGCCCGGGCGACGACGTCGCGGGGCGCGAGCTCGCCGTCGGGGTGGGCGTCGAAGACGAAGCGGCGCCCGTGCTCGTCGATCAGCGTCGCGCCCTCGCCGCGCACGGCCTCCGACACCAGGAACGACGTCGCCCGACGGCCAGCATACCGTCGGGTGGAACTGGAAGAACTCGAGGTCGGCGACGTCGGCTCCGGCGCGGATCGCCGCCGCGATGCCGTCGCCCGTCGCCACCTCGGGGTTGGTCGAGTGCGCGTACAGCTCGCCGGCGCCGCCCGTGGCCAGCACGACCGCGTCGGCCTCGAGCGTCTCGCGGCGGCCGGGGCCGGCATCCGTCTCGCCGATGAGCAGCTCCACCCCGGTGACCCGTCGTCCGCCCGCCGCAGGCGCCGCGACCTCGTCGAGCACGCAGGCCGACCAGGAAGGCGTGCTCGATCACGCGTGACGTCGCTCGCGCGCAGCCCGGCGACCAGCGCCTTCTCGATCGCCGTGCCGGTGGCGTCGCCGCCCGCGTGCAGGATCCGCGGATACGAGTGCGCGGCCTCGAGACCCTTCACGAACCCGCCGGCGGCGTCGCGGTCGAAGGCGACGCCGAGGGCGATGAGCTCGCGGATGCGGGCGGGGCCCTCGTCGACGAGCACCCGCACGGCGTCGGGATCGCTGAGCCCGGCGCCGGCGACGAGGGTGTCGCGCACGTGGTCCTCGACGCGGTCGTCGTCGAACATGACGCCGGCGATCCCGCCCTGCGCGTAGCGGGTGTTGGCGTGCTCGAGCACGTCCTTGGTGACGAGCGTCACGCGGCAGCCGTGCTCGACGGCGTGCAGCGCGGTCAGCAGTCCGGCGATCCCCGACCCGACGACGATCGCGCGCGGCCGTGCCGCAGGCACGGTCATGACGCGTTCTCCCAGGCGGCCGCGGGTGCGGCCGGGGGCTTGGCCGCCAGCATCCGCTCCAGTGCCAGGCGGGCGGGATCGGCGACGTCCTGCGGCACCTCGATGCGGTTGCGCACCTCGCCCTCCACGAGCCCCTCGAGCACCCAGGCGAGGTAGCCCGGGTGGATGCGGTACATCGTCGAGCAGGGGCACACGACCGGGTCGAGGCAGAAGATCTCGTGCTGCGGGTACTGGGCGGCGAGGCGCTGCACGAGGTTGACCTCGGTGCCGATCGCGAACGTCGTGGGCTCGGTCGCGCCCGCGATGGCCTTGCGGATGTAGTCGGTCGAGCCGGCCTCGTCGGCGGCGTCCACGACCTCCATCGGGCACTCGGGGTGCACGATGACCCGCACACCGGGGTGCTCGGCGCGCGCCTTCTCGATCTGGTCGACCGAGAAGCGCCGGTGCACCGAGCAGAAGCCGTGCCAGAGGATGACGCGGGCGCTCTCGATCGCGTCGACGGATGCCCCGCCCAGGTGCTTGCGCGGATTCCACATCGGCATCTGCTCGAGCGGGACGCCCATCGCCTTCGCCGTGTTGCGGCCGAGGTGCTGGTCGGGGAAGAACAGCACCCGGCGTCCGCGCTGGAAGGCCCACTCGAGCACGGTGCGCGCGTTCGACGACGTGCAGACGATGCCGCCGTGGCGACCGACGAAGCCCTTGATCGCGGCCGAGGAGTTCATGTACGTGACGGGGATGACGGGCACCAGGCCGTCGGCATCCGTGGCATCCATGTCGCCGTAGACCTCGGCGAGCTGCTCCCAGCAGTCCTCGACCTGGTCGATGTCGGCCATGTCGGCCATCGAGCAGCCGGCGGCGAGGTTGGGCAGGATCACGGCCTGCTCGGGGCGCGACAGCAGATCGGCGGTCTCGGCCATGAAGTGCACGCCGCAGAACACGATGGCCTCGGCATCCGGGTGCTCGAGGGCCGCGTTCGCGAGCTGGAACGAGTCGCCCACGTAGTCGGCGTGGACGACGACCTCTTCCCGCTGGTAGAAGTGGCCGAGCACGACGACCCGGTCGCCGAGCGTCGCCTTGGCGGCGCGGACGCGGTCGGCGAGCTCGGCCTCGGACGCCTCGCGGTACTCGCGGGGCAGCTCTCCCTGGCGGGGGGAGCCGGTGGGGATGACGTCGCCCATCGACGAGCCGGGCCCGTAGCCGGGGCGCGTGTCGAAGTCCCACGGGCCGGCGGCCAGGTCGGTGTTGCAGGTCTCGTCGGTCGACGCGCCCGCGATGATCGCCTGGATCGCGTGATCCACCGACGCGTCGGTCGGTGTCCGCTCCGCGGCGGCGGGCGGCGGCTGGAGGGTGATGTTGACGGCAGGCATGTCGGGCGCTCCGTTCGGATGGGTCAGTCGCGGGTGTCGAGCGGGCCGCGGTCGGCGAGCTCGACGTCCTTGTTGTAGCGGTACAGGCGCGCCGGGCGGTGGCTGCCGGTGCGGAATCCCTCGGTGGGGATGAGGGTGCCGGAGTTCTCGACCTGGCGGCGGAAGTTCGCCGGGTCGAGGCGTCTGTCGAGGATCGCCTCGTACACCTCGCGCAGCTCGGCGAGGGTGAACTCGTCGGCGAGGAGGCCGTGGGCGATGCGGCTGTAGCCGACCTTGTTCCGCAGGCGCCACAGTGCGTACTCGACGATCTCGTTGTGGTCGAAGGCGAGGCGGGGGAGCGTCGCCGCATCGAACCAGGCGACATTCTCGACCGAGGCGTCGGTGATCTCGTCGGCACGCAGGAGCGCCCAGTACACGATCGAGACGACGCGCGTGGGGGAGCGGTCGACGGCGCCGAAGGCGTACAGCTGCTCGAGATAGCTGGGCGCGAGGCCGGTCGTCTCGGCGAGGGTGCGGGATGCCGCGGCGGCGAGGCCTTCGGCCGCATCGAGCCAGCCGCCGGGGAGCGCCCACTGGCCCTCGTGCGGATCCCGGGTGCGCCGCACGAGCGGGAGCACCACCCGGACGCCGTCGCTGCCGGGCAGGCGTCGGAGCGTGAAGATCACGGTCGACACCGCCACGCGCGTCGGATCGGCAGCCGGTCGGTGAGCCGGGGGTGGGGACTTCGGAAGCTGTTCTGGTCATGATGACTCTAACTGTCGGAATCGATCATAGTGTCACCACGACCAGAAGCCAAACTGCGGCCGTAACTGCACCCGGTTCTGCGGCGCGCTCGAGAGAACCGTTGCCAAGACGTGACGTACCGCGGCTGCTGAGGGGTGCGAAGGGGAGGGGATGTTTGTTAGGTTTACGTCCAAACATTTGTTAGGGCTCAGTACTTAATGAATGCCGGTGCCCGCGCACCTTCCCTTCCTGCAATGCCGCACGAGAGAAAGAACCCAACGATGATTCGAAACGCGAAGCGCCGAGCGGCGCTCATCGCCGTAGCCGGGACAGCGATCCTGGGCATCGGCCTGTCGGGCTGCGCCGGTGGTGGCGGCGACGACAGCGGTGATTCCGAAGGACGCACCCTCCGGGTCTGGGCCGGCAGCCAGACGCCCATCGAGGCCAACTTCAACCCCTTCTCGCCGAGCGTGCTGCACGCCGCACTCGGCCCGATCTACGAGCCGCTGTTCTTCTACAACAAGACGGCCGACGACGCTCCCGCGCCGATGCTGGGCGAGAGCTTCGAGTACAACGAGGACGGCACCGTCATCACGGTGAAGCTCAAGGAGGGCGTGAAGTGGAACGACGGTGAGGACTTCACCGCCGACGACGCGGCGTTCACCTTCAACTACGAGCCGAACCACCGCGACGGCCTCATCTCGGCCGAGGCCACGGACGAGAGCACCGTCGTCCTCACGTACGAGACGCCGCAGTTCACCAACGAGTTCCAGATCCTCGGCACGACCTGGATGCTGCCCGAGCACATCTGGTCGGAGGTCGACGACTACACCACGTTCACCGACGAGGAGCCGGTCGGCACCGGCCCGTACGTCGTCGACACGCGTGACGGATGCCTCCTACACCGTGGTCGCCAACGACGAGTTCCGCGACGAGGGCGTGCCCGCGATCAAGAAGCTGCAGTACATCGGCATCGACGCCAACCAGTCGGCCCAGGACCTGCTGACCGCGGGCGAGCTGGACTGGACGGGCATGTTCGTGCCCAACCCGGACTCGCGTCACGTCCAACGGGCGTGATCAGCATGCTCAACACGCCGCAGGACCCGACGGTCCTCTACACCTGCGCGAACGCCGACCTCGGCTGCACCGGCCCGCAGACCGACGTCGCCGTGCGTCAGGCGCTCAACGTCGCGATCGACCGCGGCACCATCAAGGAGAAGGCCTTCGTCGGCCTGACCGGCGACATCTCGCCGACCTTCGCGCTGCTGCCGCGCGACCAGAAGTGGGTCGCCGACCCGGCCAACGAGATCAGCCCGCAGTCGCCCGACGCCGCGGCCGCCGGCGAGATCCTCGAGGCCGCCGGCTACGCGAAGGGCGGCGACGGCTTCTACGCGAAGGACGGCGCGCCGCTCGAGCTGAGCCTCATCTCGGTCGACGGCTGGACCGACTACAACGACGCCGCGAAGCTCATCAGCGAGCAGGCCGCCGAGGCCGGCATCAAGGTCAACGCCTCGACGGTGCAGTGGCAGGAGTTCTCGGACGCCCGCCAGACCGGTCAGTACCAGCTGATCATGGGCGGCGTCATCGGCACCTCGGTCGCCGACCCGTTCCAGATCTACAAGGACTGGTTCGCCGGCGAGTCGACGTCGCAGGTCGGCGAGGAGGTCCCGTCGGGTCGCTGGAACTTCAGCCGCTACGACAACCCCGTCGTCAACGAGGCCGTCGCCGCGGCGGCCGCCACCGACGACGAGGCCGTGAAGCAGGAGGCGTACGCCGCCCTCCAGGCCGAGATCGTGCGCGACCTGCCCTACATCCCGCTGGTCATCAACGCCACCCAGACGTTCTTCAACACGAAGGACTTCACGGGCTGGCCGACCGAGGACGACCTGTACGCCTTCCCGCCCGCCTGGGGCTCGGTCGCGTCCGGCTACGTCCTCCAGCACCTGGAGCCGGTGGAGTGATGCAGCACCGGGCAGAGGCCGCGGCACGGAGGAGCAGGCCGCAATGAAGTTCTATGCGCGGCGGATCGCGTTCTACGTGGTGACACTGTGGGCGACGATCTCCCTCAACTTCCTCCTGCCGAGGCTTCTGCCCGGTGACCCCGCCGACATCCTCCTCGCGAAGATGCAGCGGGCGGGCGGCGAGCTCAACGAGACGACCGTCCGCAACATCAAGGCCCTCCTCGGCGGCGACACGTCGTCGATGTGGGAGCAGTACGTCGCGTACTGGGGGCCGGATGCTCCAGGGCGACCTGGGCGTCTCGGTCACGAAGTACCCGACGCCGGTCACCGAGCTGATCGCCGCGGCGCTGCCGTGGACGGTCATCCTGGTCGGGCATCGCCACCGTCATCTCGTTCGTGCTCGGCGTCGGCATCGGCGCCTGGGTGGGGTGGCGGCGGGGCACCTGGGTCGATCACCTGGTGCCGTTCACGACGGTGCTGCAGTCGATCCCGTACTTCTGGCTGGCGCTGGTGCTGGTGGCGATCTTCTCCGTCGCACTCGGGATCTTCCCGATCTTCGGCGGCTACGACGTCTGGGAGTTCCCCAACGGGCCGGAGTGGAGCTGGGACTTCATCGGCTGCGCGATCTACCACGGCTTCCTGCCGGCGCTGACGATCGTGCTGAGCTCGGTCGGCGGCTGGCTGCTCGGCATGCGCAACATGATGGTCTCGACCGCTGTCGGAGGACTACATCGTCACGGCCGAGGCCAAGGGGCTGCAGCCGATGCGCGGATCCTGCGCACCTACGCGGCGCGCAACGCCGCGCTGCCGTCGATCGCCGGCTTCAGCATCTCGCTCGGCTTCGTCGTGGCCGGCTCGATCGTCATGGAGCAGGTGTTCACGTACCCCGGCATCGGCAAGCTCATGATCCAGTCCGTGCAGAACAACGACTACGCGCTCATGCAGGGCGTGTTCCTCGTGATCACCGTCGCCGTGCTCGCGGCGAACTTCATCATGGACATCGTCTACGGCTTCATCGACCCGAGAGCGCGTCACAATGTCTGAGAGGGTCGAAGTGACCGAACGTCGACCGGCCGTCTCGAGAGCGCCCCCGAGACGCTCTCCGACCGCACCATCGACTCCGTCATCGTCGCGCCCGGCGCGCTCATGACGCCGCCCGTCGACGCCGAGGTCGTCGCGGCACGGGACGAGGCATCCGCCGCCCGCCGCGGCATCCGGCAGCTGCTGCCGCGCATGTCGCTCAAGCTGGCGCTCGGCCTGATCATCGTCGTCGGCGATCGTGCTGTTCGGCATCCTCGGGCCGCTGTTCACCCAGGACCCGACGCGACTCCGACAACACCGCGCCTGTCGCCGCCGAGCGCCGAGCACCTGCTCGGCACCACCAAGCTGGGCTAGGACGTGCTCGCCCAGCTCGCCGACGGCACCCGCGGCTCGCTCATGGTCGGCATCACCGCCGGTCTGCATCGCGCTGGTCCTGTCGTCGTGTTCGGCATCGTCGCGGGCTACGCGGGCGGCTGGCTGGACGAGGTCCTCTCGCTGTTCACCAACATCATGCTCGTCATCCCCGGGCTGCCGCTGGTCATGGTGATCGCCACCTACATCCCCGGACGAAGCCTGCATGCTGGTGGCCGTGGTGCTCGGCATCACCGGCTGGGCGGGGTCCGCGGTCGTGCTGCGGGCGCAGGCGCGCTCGCTGCGCATCCGCGACTATGTGGCCGCCAGCCGCGTCGCCGGCGAGAAGACGACGCGGATCATCCTCGTCGAGATCCTGCCGAACCTGCTCCCGCTGCTCGCCTCGCAGTTCCTCTTCGCGGTCATCTTCGCGATCCTCGGCGAGGCGGGCCTGTCCTACCTCGGGCTCGGGCCGACCGGATCGATCACCTGGGGCACGATGCTCTACGACGCGCAGACCGGCCAGGCGCTCGGCACGGGCGCCTGGTGGTGGTTCGTGCCGCCGGGCCTGCATGATCGCGCTGTTCGGCGCCGGCCTGTCGCTGATCAACTTCTCGATCGACGAGATCATCAACCCGAAGCTGCGCCTCGCCGCCCGAGAACGCGCGCCGCGTGCGGCAAGGCGAAGCGCGCGGGCCGCGGTGTCGAGTCGGTCCGCGAGCCACGAACGGAGCCGCCGCATGAACCGGGATGCCGGTGCTCACGGCGCGCAACGTCATCGATCGAGTACCAGGTCGATCCGCCCGGTCACGCGGTGCGCGACGTGTCGCTCACGCTGCACCGCGGCGAGATCCTCGGCCTCGCCGGCGAGTCCGGCTGCGGCAAGACCACCCTCGCGTACGGGGTCAACCGGCTGCTGAAGCCGCCGGCGCGTGATGACGTCGGGCGAGATCGTGTTCCACGACCGCGTCCGGCGAGCGACATCGACGTCGTCGGCGCTCGACGGCGAGGAGCTGCGGGCCGTTCCGCTGGGACAAGGTGTCGATGGTGTTCCAGGGCGCGATGAACTCGCTCAACCCGGTGATCACCGTCCGCGCCCAGCTGACGACGTCTTCACCACCCACCGCCCCGAGATGTCCAAGCGCGAGCGCGCAGCGGCGCAGCGGCGAGCTGCTCGAGCTCGTCGGGCGTCGACCCGGAGCGGCTGTCGACGCTACCCGCACGAGCTGTCCGGCGGCATGCGCCAGCGCGTCATGATCGCGATGGCGCTCGCGCTCGACCCGCAGGTCATGATCATGGACGAGCCGACGACCGCGCTCGACGTCGTGGTGCAGCGCGGGATCCTGCGCGAGATCATGCGGCTGCGCGAGCGAGCTGGGCTTCGCGGTCGATCTTCATCACCCACGACCTGCCGCTGCTGCTGGAGATCAGCGACCGGATCGCCGTCATGCTGCAGGGCGAGATCGTCGAGCTCGGCACCGCCGACGGACGATCTACCGCGATCCGCAGCACGAGTACACCAGGCAGCTGCTGTCGGGTCGTTCCCGAGCCTGACGCGGCGAGCGCGGCGAGTTCGTGCGCACCGGCACGCAGCCGGTCTCGGCGACGCCGGCCTCGGCCGCGAACGTCCGCTCGAAGGAGGAGCCGCATGAGCGCCCAGCAGCCCACCGCCGACGGACCGCGCACGCTCGAGGCGCGCAACCTGGTCAAGGACTTCCGGCTCCGCAGCGGGCTGCAGCGTCTCCACGCCTGCGCGCCGTCGACGACGTGTCGCTTCACGCTCGAGCGCGGGCCGCACGTCGCGCTGGTCGGGCGAGTCCGGCTCGGGCAAGTCGACCATCGCGAAGATGCTGCGCGCGGCTCGAGACCCCGACCGCGGGGCAGATCCTGCTCGACGGCAAGCCGGCCGGCAACCGCAGCCGCGCAGGTCGCGGCGTACCGCGGCGACGTGCAGATGGTGTTCCAGGACCCGTTCGCGTCGCTGAACCCGTTCCACATCGATCGAGCACCACCTGGAGCGCCCGCTGCGCATCCACAACCCGGGCATGGCGCGAGCGCGCGAGGTCCGCCGGCGCGTGCTCGAGCTGCTCGAGCGCGTGCGGCTCACGCCCGACCGAGCAACGTGGCCGAGCGCCGCCCGCACGAGCTGTCGGGCGGCCAGCGCCAGCGCGTCGCGATCGCCCGGGCGCTCGCGCCCGGGGCGCAGGTTCCTCATCGCCGACGAGCCGGTCTCGATGCTCGACGTGTCGATCCGCCTCGGGCGTGCTCAACCTGCTCGCGCACGCTGCAGCGCGAGGAGAACCTCGGGCGTCCTCTACATCACCCACGACCTCGCGACCGCCCGGCACTTCTCCGACGAGATCCTGGTGATGTACCGCGGCGACATCGTCGAGCGCGGCCCGGCCGACGACGGTCATCCTCGACCCGCAGCACGACTACACCCGCACGCTGCTCGGAGCCGCGCCCGATCCCGAGAATCAGGGCAGGCTGCGCGACGAGGTGCGCAGGGAGCTGGCCGCGCCGCAGCACTGAGCCGCCACCGCGCCGTCACCGGGCGATCACCGCGCGACACGCCCGGAGTGCCCGTCGGGGTCGTCTCCCAGGCTCGATGCGTAGCCTGTCGAGACGGATCCTGACGGGCGGAAGGGGTGGGATGGTCGTCGTCGACGTGGTGATCGTCCTCCTCCTCATCGCGGCCTGCATCGCCGGGGTGCAGCGCGGCTTCTTCGCCAGCATCGGCACGTTCGCGGGCATCGCCGCCGGCGGCCTTCGCGGCGTACTGGCTCACGCCGCTGGTGAGCGCCTGGGTGCCGTCGCCCCTCTGGCGAGGGCCCGCCGTCATCGTCGCCGCGATCGGCCTCGTCTTCGCCGGCGCCGCCATCGGCGCAGCGATCGGCGCGGCGCTGCGCTCCGGCGCCGACCGGCTCAAGCTCCGCGGCGTCGAGCGGTTCCTCGGCGGGATCGCGTCGGTGCTCGCCGCCATCCTGGCGCTCGCCTTCGTGGCTCCGGCGATCGCCGTCGCCGGCATCCCGGTCGTCTCGTCCGCCGTCGCCTCGTCGAGCATCCTGCGCGGCATCGAGGCGGCCACCCCCGACCCGGTCGCCGCGGCGCTGGCGCAGCTGCGCGGCGCGGTGCTCGAAGACAGCCTCCCGGGCCTCGGTCAGCTGCTCGGACCCGGGACCGTCGACCCGGCGCCCCCGGTCGCCCTGGACGATCCCGAGCTGCAGCGGGCCGCGGCATCCGTCGCCCGGATCTCGGGCACCGCGTACGCGTGCGGGCGCGGATCGGCGGGGAGCGGGTTCGTCATCGCGGAGGACCGCGTCGTCACGAACGCCCATGTCGTCGCCGGCGTCGACACGCCCATCGTCGAACTGCCGGGCGTGGCGGCGCGCGAGGGCCGCATCGTGTACTTCGACCCGATCGACGACCTCGCCGTGATCGCCGTCGACGACCTGGGCGCCGACGTCCTGCCGTTCTCGGCGACGCTGGCCGCCGGCGAGGCGGCCGCCGTGCAGGGGTACCCCTACGGCGGGCCGTTCACCATGGTGGCGGCCGGCGTGCAGTCCGTCGGAACGGCCAGCGTGCCCGACGTGTACGACGAGTCGTGGAACCCGCGGGAGATCTACGCGCTGGACGCCGTGGTGCGGCCCGGCAACTCGGGCGGCCCGCTGCTCACCGACGACGGAGCCGTCGCGGGCGTCGTCTTCGCCCGTGCCGAGAACGACGAGAACCTGGGCTACGCGATGACGATGGCCGAGCTCACCCCGGTCGCGGAGCGCGCGCCGTCGCTGTCGAACACCGTGTCGACGGGATCCTGCGTCGGCTGAGCCCACCACGACCGCTATGCTTGCTCGCGCAAGTCAATACGGCCCATCACCCGGGCGGGAGAGCCTCGGCAGCGCGATCGTCGAGCACCGAAGGAGCAAGCCTCCCCGCCAATCTCTCAGGTACCGCGTACCGTTCGGGCAGGCCGACTCTGGAAAGTGATTTCGAGCCGAAGCTCGAAATCCGCCGAAGGATGAAAGCCGGATGCCCCGCATCCGGCGAAACTCTCAGGCCCATGACAGAGGGGGAGTTCACAGGCGTCGATCGGCGTCTGCCCGTCAGCGACCGGGAGAACTCATGACAGACCACCGCCCTTCGGAGTCGCGGACGACCGCGCTCCATGACCGCCACGAGGCGCTCGGCGCCTCGTTCACCGATTTCGGCGGCTGGCTCATGCCCGTGCGCTACACGTCCGACCTCGCCGAGCACCACGCGGTGCGCACGGCCGCCGGACTCTTCGACATCTCGCACATGGCCGAGTTCGGCGTCGATGGGCCGGGCGCAGGGGCGTTCCTCGACTACGCGCTCGCCGGCGCGATCTCGCTCGATGCGCGTGGGCAAGGCGAAGTACTCGCTGGTGCTCGACGACTCGGGCGGCATCGTCGACGACGTCATCGTGTACCGCATCGCCGAGGTCGCTTCCTCGTGATCGCGAACGCGGGCAACCGCGATGCCGTCGGCCGCGCGTTCGCCGCGCGCGTCGAGGGGTTCGACGCCGAGCTCGACGACCACACCGACGACATGTCGCTGATCGCCGTGCAGGGCCCGGTCGCCCGTGCCGTGGTGGAGGCCGACCGCCGGCATCGTCGACGTCACGCCGTCCTTCGCCGACCTCGGCTACTACGCGTGGTCGTCCGGATCGTTCGAGCGACGCGCCCACTGTTCGTCGGCCCGCACCGGGTACACCGGCGAGGACGGCTTCGAGCTGCTGATCCCGAACGCGGCCGCGCCGGCCCTCTGGGACGCGCTGCTCGCCGCCGGCGAACCGCTCGGACTGGTTCCGGCCGGCCTCGCCGCGCGCGACACGCTGCGCCTGGAGGCCGGGATGCCGCTCTACGGCCACGAGCTCTCGCGCGACATCGTGCCCGCCCAGGCCGGCCTCGGCCGCGTCGTCGCGGTCGACAAGGACGACTTCGTCGGCAAGTCCGGCCTCGCGGCGGTCGTGACGCCCGATGCTCCGGTGCTCGTCGGCCTCGTCTCGGAGGGCCGGCGCGCGGGTCGCGCCGGCTACGCCGTGTTCGACGCGACCGACGCGGAGACGCCGGTCGGCGAGATCACGAGCGGCGCGCTCAGTCCGACGCTGGGGCACCCCATCGCCATGGCGTTCGTCTCGCCGGCGGCGAGCGCGCCCGGCACTCAGCTCTTCATCGACGTGCGGGGGACCCGCATCCCCGCGACCGTGACCGCCCTGCCCTTCTACCGGAGGAACTCATGACCGACCTCACCGCACTCAAGTACACCGCCGAGCACGAGTGGGTCGCCCTGGACGGCGACACCGCGACGGTCGGCATCACCTCGTACGCCGCCGACAAGCTCGGCGACGTCGTGTTCGTCGAGCTTCCCGCGGTGGGCAGCACGGTCACGGCCGCGACAGTCGTGGGCGAGATCGAGTCCACCAAGTCGGTCGGCGAGCTCTACGCGCCGCTCACGGGCGAGGTCGTCGAGGTCAACGACGCCGTGGTCGACGACCCGTCGCTCGTCAACGCCGACCCGTTCGGCGCCGGCTGGCTCGTCAAGCTCACGGTCGACCCCGCCGCCGTGGCCGAGCTGCTCGACCGCGACGCCTACATCTCGCTCACGGGCGGCGCCGAATGACGGGCCTGTTCGCCGATCGTCACATCGGAACGGATGCCGCAGCCCAGCGCACGATGCTCGACGCCCTGGGCTACGACAGCGTCGACGCCCTCGTGCAGGCGGCGGTGCCGGCATCCATCCATGCGAAGCCGCGCCCTACCAGCGACATCCCGCCCGCGGCGACCGAGGCCGAGGCGCTCGCCGAGCTGCGGGAGCTGGCCTCGCAGAATCGCACCGCCCGCCCGATGATCGGCCTCGGCTACTACGACACGCTCACGCCGTCCGTGATCGCGCGCAACGTGCTCGAGAACCCGTCCTGGTACACCGCCTACACGCCGTACCAGCCCGAGATCTCGCAGGGCCGCCTCGAGGCCCTCATCAACTTCCAGACCATGGTGACCGACCTCACCGGGCTCGCGACGGCGAACGCCTCGATGCTGGACGAGTCGACCGCCGTGGTCGAGGGCATGCTCGTGGCGCGGCGCGCCTCGAAGTCGGCGTCCGAACGTGTTCGTGGTCGACGCCGATGCGCTGCCGCAGACGAAGGCGCTGCTGGCCCATCGGGCGGCCGCAGTGGGCATCGAGCTCGTCGAGCTCGACCTCGCCCGCGGTGCGATGCTCCCCGACGACGCACTTCGGCGTGCTGGTGCAGTATCCGGGCGCCTCGGGGCACGTGTGGGACCCGTCCGGCGTCGTCGACGCGGCGCATGTCGCGGGCGCGCTCGTGGTCGCGGCCGCCGATCTCCTCGCCCTGACCCTGCTGCGCTCGCCGGGATCGTTCGGCGCCGACGTGGCGGTGGGGACGACGCAGCGCTTCGGCGTGCCGCTCGGCTTCGGCGGCCCCCACGCGGGCTACATGGCGGTGCGCCAGGGGCTCGAGCGGCAGCTGCCGGGACGCCTCGTGGGCGTCTCGCAGGATGCCGCGGGCCACCCCGCGTACCGCCTGGCGCTGCAGACGCGCGAGCAGCACATCCGCCGCGAGAAGGCCACGTCGAACATCTGCACGTCGCAGGTGCTGCTGGCCGTGATGGCCTCGATGTACGCGGTGTACCACGGGCCCGAGGGACTCCGCGCGATCGCCACGGATGTCGCGAAGAAGGCCGAGGCGCTCGCCGCCCGGCTGCGGTCGTACGGTCTGTCGCTGCGCTCGGACGCGTTCTTCGACACCATCCGCGTCGCGACGCCGGGCCCTTCGCGCCGGGTGATCGAGCGCGCCCGCGAGCGCGGCTACCAGCTGTTCTGGGCCGACGACGCGACGGTGGGCATCTCGGTCGACGAGACGACGACCGCCGACGACCTCGCGGCCGTCGCCTGGGCGTTCGGGCTTCCCGAGGACGAGTTCCTCGGGTCGGGCGCGCAGGGCGAGCGCACGCTGCCGTTCACGGATGCCGAGCCCCTCGCCGGCGTGCCTTCCGGGCTGCGCCGCGTCGAGGAGTTCCTCACGCACCCGGTGTTCAACACGCACCGGTCCGAGACGGCGATGATGCGCTACCTCAAGCAGCTCTCCGACCGGGACTACGCACTCGATCGCGGCATGATCCCGCTGGGTTCGTGCACCATGAAGCTCAATGCGGCGACCGAGATGGCGGCCGTGTCGTGGCCGGAGTTCTCGCGCGTGCATCCGTTCGCGCCGGAGGCCGACGTCCACGGCTATCTCGCGCTCATCGAGCAGCTCGAGGTGTGGCTCGCCGAGGTCACCGGGTACGACGCGGTGTCGCTGCAGCCCAACGCCGGCTCGCAGGGCGAGCTCGCCGGGCTCATGGCGATCCGGGGCTACCACCGCGCCAACGGCGACCGCGGCCCGCACGGTGTGCCTCATCCCGTCGTCCGCGCACGGCACCAACGCCGCCTCCGCGGTGCTCGCCGGCATGCGCGTCGTCGTGGTCGCCTGCGACGACGCCGGCAACGTCGACCTCGACGACCTGCGCGCGAAGATCGCGGCGCACGCCGACGAGCTCGCGGCGCTCATGATCACGTACCCGTCCACGCACGGCGTGTACGAGCACGACGTGCTCGAGATCACCCAGGCCGTGCACGACGCGGGCGGACAGGTGTACATCGACGGGGCGAACCTCAACGCGCTCCTCGGCTACGCCCGCTTCGGCGATCTCGGCGGCGACGTCTCGCACCTCAACCTGCACAAGACGTTCGCGATCCCGCACGGCGGCGGCGGCCCGGGCGTCGGCCCGGTCGCGGCGAAGGCGCACCTCGCGCCCTACCTGCCGAGCCACCCGTTCTCGCAGCGCAGGGACCACGCCGGCGGCGTCTTCGACGGCGGACCGATCTCGGCCGCACCGCACGGGTCGGCCGGCATCCTGCCGATCTCGTGGGCGTATGTGCGCATGATGGGCGCCGAGGGCCTGCGCGACGCGACCGCTGCCGCGGTGCTCGCGGCCAACTACATCGCCGTGCGCCTGCGCGAGCACTACCCGGTGCTCTACACCGGCGAGGACGGCCTCGTCGCGCACGAGTGCATCCTCGACCTGCGGCCGCTGCGCGAGGCCACCGGGGTCACGGTCGACGACGTCGCCAAGCGGCTGATCGACTACGGCTTCCACGCCCCGACGATGTCGTTCCCGGTCGCGGGCACGCTCATGGTCGAGCCGACCGAGTCCGAGGACCTCGCCGAGATCGAGCGCTTCATCGAGGCGATGATCGCGATCAAGGCCGAGGCCGACGCCGTCGCGGCGGGGGAGTGGCCGGCCGGCGACAACCCGCTCGCGAACGCGCCGCACACCGCCGAGGCCGTCGTGGTGGGCGAGTGGGCGCATCCGTACTCGCGCGAGACCGCGGTCTACCCCGTCCACACGCAGATCCGCACCAAGTACTGGCCGCCGGTGCGCCGGATCGACCAGGCCTACGGCGACCGCAACCTCGTCTGCGCCTGCCCGCCCATCGAGGCCTTCGCCTGACGAGCAGGTCCTGCGAGCGGTCCGTGAGCGATGGGATGCCGGTGCCCCCGGCATCCCATCGCTCTCATGCCGTGGGAGTCGGCGTCGGTGCGGGCGTCGGGGTCGGCGTCGGAATCGGCGCGAAGAGTCCGGGCCACAGTGCGGCCGCGAGGGGGTAGCCGACGAACGCCACGATGTCGAGGATGGTGTGCGCGATGACGAGGGGCATGATGCGCCCCCATCGGCGGTAGCACCAGCCGAAGACCACGCCCATCGCGAAGTTGCCGACGATCGCACCGAAGCCCTGATAGGCGTGATACGCGCCGCGCAGAGCGGCCGTCGTCAGGATGATCGACCAGTCGTTCCAGCCCAGCCGGCGGAGCCTGTCGAACAGGTAGCCGATGAAGATGACCTCTTCGGTGAGCCCGGCCCGCAGCGCCGACAGCAGCAGGAGCGGCACCGTCCACCAGGCGGCGTCCAGGGGTGACGCGACGACGGCGACCGTGATGCCCAGCGCCCGGCCCGCCGCGTAGAGCGCGAGTCCCGGCAGGCCGATGGCGGCGGTGAGCAGGATGCCGCGGCCGAGGTCGCCGCCGAACCGGGTGAAGTCCAGGCCGATGCGCCGCAGGGCGTTGCCTCCCGGTTCCCAGAGCAGGTACACGACGAGCGCCACCAGCGCGAGCGCGAAGAAGACGGACAGCAGCTGGTACAGCACGTCCCAGAAGGCCGCGGCGTCCCGCGAGGGGTTGAGCTGGGTCTGCTGGTCCCCGATCGGCGTGGGTCGCAGGAGGGCCCGGGTCAGGGACGAGAACCGAATAGAGCGCCGATTGGCCGACCGTCACGGCGAGGACGATCCAGATCTCCCACGTGAGGCGCCGGCGCTCGAAGCCGGACACGCGGTCCGGCATGGTCGGGTCTCTCACATCCGAGGCGGGGTTCGGTGGGGTCATCTTGTCAGATTGTCACACTCGGCTTCAGTTGAGTTAAGGCTCTGTAACGTTTTCGTCCATCGTTTTGACCATCTCATCACCCGTGCATAAGGTTTTCCCATCCGCGCCCCCGTATGGCCCCCGCCACACGTGTGCGCACCTACCCTGCACAGGAGGAACAGTGAGAATTAAGCGCATCTCGGCCGCGGTGGCGCTCACCGCAGCCGGCGCACTGGCGATCTCGGGCTGCGCCGCCGGTGGCGGCGAAGAGACAGGCGACGACTCCGGTCTCGTCGAAGGCTCGTCGATCACCGCGGCGTGGAACCAGGCGTTCTACTCGGCCAACGGCAACACCTCGTTCGGCAACGCCACGGCGAACAACAACATCAACTACCTGACCTACGACGGGTTCTCGTACTACAACAACACGCCCGAGCTGGTGCAGAACACCTCGTTCGGCACGTACGAGCTCGTCGAGGAAGACCCGCTGACGGTCAAGTACACGCTTGCCGACGACGTCACCTGGTCCGACGGCACGCCGATCGACGCCGCCGACCTGATGCTCAACTGGGCCGCCCTGTCGCGTTCGCTCGACACGCCCGACTTCGACCCGTCGGACTTCACCGACGCCGAGACCGGCGAGTTCACCGACGCCTTCCCGACCGACGTCATCTACTTCGACAGCGGCGCCAGCCCGGACGCGCAGTTCGGTCTCGTGCACGACACCCCCGAGGTCAGCGAAGACGGCAAGTCGATCACGATGGTCTACTCGTCGCCTTACGTCGACTGGGAGGTCGCGTTCGGAACCCTCGGCACCATCCTGCCTGCGCACGTGGTGGCCAAGAACGCCCTCGGCATCGATGACAACGAAGAGGCCAAGCAGGCCGTCCTCGACGCCATCGAGAGCGAGGACGCCGCGGCGCTCGCGCCGATCTCGGCCTTCTGGAACTCGGGCTTCAACTTCACCGAGCTGCCGGACGACCCGGAGCTGTACCTCGCGAGCGGTCCTTACATGATCAAGGACTTCGTCGCCGACCAGTACATCACTCTGACGGCGAACCCCGAGTACAAGGGTGAGAACACCCCGAACATCGAGGACATCACCGTCCGCTTCATCCCCGACCCGCTCGCGGCCGCCCAGGCGCTCGAGAACGGTGAGGTCGACGTCATCTCGCCCCAGGCGACCGCTGACCTGAAGACCGCGCTCGACGCGATCGACGGCATCACGGTGCAGACCGGCGTCGAGGGCACGTACGAGCACCTCGACCTGCAGTTCGACAACGGCAAGAACCCGGAGAACATCTTCAAGGACCCGAAGGTCCGCGAGGCGTTCCTCAAGACGGTTCCCCGCCAGGAGATCGTCGACAAGCTCATCAAGCCGATCGTCGGCGAGGACGCGCTCCTGCGCAGCTCGCAGAACTTCGTGCCGGGCTCCGAGGGCTACGACGACTCGGTCGCGAACAACGGCTCCGACGCGTTCGCCGAGGTCGACATCGAGGGTGCCAAGGCTCTCCTCGCCGAGTCGGGGATCACCAACCCCGAGGTCTGCATCCTGTACGCGTCGAACAACCCGCGTCGTGTCAACGAGTTCGCCCTGATCCAGGCTTCGGCCAACCAGGCCGGCTTCAACGTCACGGACTGCGGCTCGGACAAGTGGGGCGGCCTCCTCGGCACGCCCGGCGCGTACGACGCCGTGTTCTTCGGGTGGCAGTCGACGAGCCTCGCCGTGACCGACTGGTCGGCGACGTTCAAGACCGGCGGCATCAACAACATGAACTTCTACTCGAACCCTGAGATCGACGCGCTGTCGGCTGAGATCTCGTCGGAGTTCGACGCGGAGCGCCAGATCGAGATCAAGCAGGAGGCCGACCAGATCCTGTGGAGCGACTTCTACGGGGTCACGATCTTCCAGTTCCCGGCTGTCACGGGCATCAGCGACCGTGTGGAGGGCATCGACGCGTCGATCCTCGCTCCCACGATCTTCTGGAACACGTGGGACTGGGCAGTGACGGACGCCGGTTCGGAGGAGTAATCCGACGTAGAGGTTCCTCCGGGTCACGATCCGGCTGAATCCTCAGGTGGGGTGCAGGTCTCCTCAGGAGACCTGCACCTCACCCGCGTAAACTCCTCCCAGCGCGGGTGCGTGGTGACGGACAAAATCCGGCTCGCGCGTCCGGCGCTGATTCATCGATAGGTAGGCGGCCACTCCATGGCTTCATTCATCTTCCGGCGATTGATCGCATCCGTGCTGGTGCTCTTCGCCGCCACTTTCCTGATGTACATCCTGACGGCGCTCTCGGGCGATCCGCTGCAGGACATCAAGGAGAGCAGTGCTCCCAACAAGGCCGAGCTCATCGAAGCTCGCACCAAGCTCCTCAACCTCGACGTCCCGCCGCCGCTGCGCTACTTCCTGTGGCTCGGCGCCCTCTTCCGCGGCGACTTCGGGGTCAGCATCCAGAACCAGCAGGTCAACGCGCTCCTGGGCAATGCGATCACGTCGACGCTGACGCTGGTCACCACCGCCACGGTCGTCGCCATCATCCTCGGTCTCTCGGTCGGCATCCTCTCGGCGCTGCGCCAGTACACCGGCTTCGACTACGGCGTGACGCTCATCGCGTTCCTGTTCTTCTCGCTGCCCGTGTTCTGGGTCGCGGTGCTGCTGAAGCAGTACGGCGCGATCCGGCTCAACGACTGGCTCGGCGAGCCGACGATCTCCGTACCCGTGATCATCGGCATATCCCTCGGCGCCGGTCTGATCTGGATGTCGCTCATCGGCGGCACAGTGGTCACGCCGGCTCATCGTCTTCGGCGTCTCGGCCGTCGCGACCGGCGCGGTGCTCGCGGTGCTGTCCGCGACGCAGTGGTTCGCCGACCCGAACATCGGCATCTTCGTCTTCGGGTTCCTCGCGGTCGGCATCGCGCTGGGCGTCACCGCCATCTCCACGGGCCTGCGCAACCGCAATGCCCTGTACGCGTCGCTGATCGTCGCCGTCATCGGCATCGCGCTGTACATGCCGATGCAGAACTACATCCTCAACGGCATGACGCTCCCCGTCTTCCTCGGGCTGGCCGTGCTGGCGGTCGTCGTCAGCGGTGCGGTCGGCTGGTTCATGGGTGCGCCCGATCGCGCACCCGTCGTCCGCACGACGGCCATCGTCGGCCTGCTCGTCGCGGCGCTGATCGCCCTCGACAAGTACATGTCGTACTGGGAGGCCTACTCGAACTCCAGCAAGATCCGCGGGCGGCCGATCGCCACCGTCGGGGCGTCGACCCCGGGACTCGGCGGAAACTTCTGGGTGCAGGGAATCGACCTGTTCACCCACCTGCTGCTGCCGACCATCGCGATCATCCTCATCTCGTTCGCGAGCTACACCCGCTACTCGCGGGCGAGCCTGCTCGAGGTCATGAACCAGGACTACATCCGCACGGCGCGCGCGAAGGGCCTCACCCAGCGCACGGTCGTCGTGCGCCACGCGTTCCGCAACGCACTGATCCCGATCACGACGATCATCGCCTTCGACGTCGGCGCGATCATCGGCGGGGCGGTCGTCACCGAGACGGTCTTCGGCTGGACCGGCATGGGCCGCCTGTTCGTCGCCGGACTCGGCGCGCCGACCCGAACCCCGTCATGGCGTTCTTCGTCGTGACCGGCACGATCGCCGTCCTCTTCAACCTCATCGCGGACCTCGTCTACGCGGCGCTCGACCCCAGAATCAAGGTGGGCTGACATGAACACCACCATCACCGAGCAGCCCGGCGACCGAAACCCAGGCTGTCGCCGAGATCTCCATCGAACAGAAGGAGACCGAGGGCCTCAGCCAGGGTCAGATCGTCCGCCGCCGGTTCTTCCGGCACCGCGGCGCGATGATCTCGGTGACCGTGCTGGTCCTCATCATCCTGCTCGCCTTCACGTCGGTGGGCGTCAACCTGTGGGGTCTGCGGATCCCCGGGCTGGTGGCCGTACTCATGGGACGAGATCGCGCCCAAGATCAACAACGGCGTCCCGACGCTGACCCTGTGGCCGTTCCAGATCGGCGAGCACCCGTTCGGTCAGGACGAGGTCGGCCGCGACATCTTCGCGGTCGTCATGCGCGGCGCGCAGCAGTCGATCATGGTGATGGTGATCGCGGGCGTGGTCGCGACGACCATCGGCGTCGTGATCGGCGCGACTCGCCGGCTACTTCGGCAAGTGGCGTCGACAACGTGCTGATGCGCTTCACCGATGTCATCATCACGATCCCGCTCATCGTCATCGGCTCGGTGCTCGGCAATGCGTTCGGAAGCCTGGGTGCCGCGGTGCTCGGCGTGGTGATCGGCATGTTCGCCTGGACGACGATGGCCCGCCTCGTGCGCGGCGAGTTCCTGACGCTGCGCGAGCGGGAGTTCGTCGACGCCGCGCGCGTGTCGGGCGCCCGCGACCGCCGCATCATCTTCCGGCACATCCTCCCGAACGCCGTCGGCGTCATCGTCGTGAACGCGACGCTGCTGATGGCGGCGCGCGATCCTGCTCGAGTCGGCGCTGAGCTACCTCGGCTTCGGCGTGCAGTCGCCCGACACGTCGCTCGGCAAGATCGTGCTCGGACAACCAGGCGGCGTTCTCGACCCGCCCGTGGCTGTTCTGGTGGCCCGGCGTCTTCATCATCGTGATCGCGCTGTGCGTCAACTTCATCGGCGACGGTCTGCGCGACGCGTTCGACCCGCGCCAGAAGAAGAAGCCGAGCGAGCGTGCGATGGCCCGTGCCGCTCGCGCCAAGGGCCCGGCGCCGGTCCTCGTCGACACCACCGCCTCCACCGACGCGCCGTCGGTGACGGTGGCCGGCGAAGCGGTGTACACGGGCGACATCGTGAACTATCACGACCCCCGCCCCGAAGAGCCGGGCGACGTGCAGCACAAGCCGCTCGACCCGGAGCGGTGACGGTGCTGCTGCTCAGACCAGCAGACCGATCACGGCCGCTACGCCCAGCGCCGCGATAGCCGCGATCGTCGCCCAGTGCCACGTCGTGGTCGACGCCTCGGGGTCGACGCCGCTGGCAAAGGCTCCTGCGCCGCGCAGCTGCTCCCAGCGACCCCGGATGAGCTGGGCGAGGTTGCCGCTCATCGTCGTGACGGCGTCGGCGGGCCGCAGCTCGCCGGCGTCGCCGCGCGCGGTCTCGCCGATTCCTTCGAAATCGCCGGGCGCGAGGCCCAGCGTGCGGTGCCGGCCCGGCGCCGGCGCCGCCCACACCGCGATCCGCCCGCGCGGCGGTGTGCAGGGTCAGCGAGAAGCGCGTGTCGATCGACTCGATCGACGGCCACGGAACGAAGTGCGTGCGCAGCACGTTCTCGACCGTGATCGCCGTGCTCCTCGACCCGGAGACCCGGGCGCCAGAACAGCGCCCACGCGAGGACGGCCACGAGCAGGAGCGGCCAGCATGTACCGCACCGCCGAGGCGGGATCCGACCAGAACAGCGCGGCGATTCCGAGGCCGCACATGACGATGGTCACGACAGCGAGGACACGGCTGAAGACGGGCCGGTAGACGACCTCCTGGAACGACATGACCTCAAGCTTCGCAGATGGGACATCACGAATGACTGACACGACGGGCACGGACGCCGAGTATCGCGGCGTCGCGGGACGCCGTTCCCGAGACGATCCTCGAGGTCAAGAACCTCGGCGTCGAGTTCTGGGTCGAGGGCCAGTTCTACCCGGCCGCGATCGACATGAACTACGAGGTGCGCCGCGGCGAGGTCCTCGCCATCGTCGGCGAGTCGGGCTCCGGCAAGAGCACGAGCTCGATGGCGCTGCTCGGTCTCCTTCCCGAGAACTCGCGCGTCACCGGATCGATCAAGCTGCTCGGCCGCGAGCTGCGCGGGGTGGACGACGCGACGCTGCGCTCGCTGCGCGGAAACGAGATCGCGGTCATCTTCCAGGAGCCGATGACGGCGCTGAACCCGGTCTACACGATCGGCTTCCAGATCATGGAGGCGCTCCGCTCCCACGATCGCTCGATGACGCCCTCCGCAGGCCAAGGCGCAGGCGATCGAGCTGCTGACCATGGTCGAGATGCCGAACCCGGCGCAGTCGTTCAACAAGTACCCGCACCAGCTGTCGGGCGGTCAGCGCCAGCGCGCCATGATCGCGCAGTCGATCTCGTGCGACCCGCTGCTGCTCATCGCCGACGAGCCGACGACCGCGCTCGACGTGACGGTGCAGGCGGAGGTGCTGGATCTGCTGCGCAACCTCCACAAGCGACTGGACTCGGCGATCATCCTCATCACGCACGACATGGGCGTGGTGGCCGACCTCGCCGACCGCATCATGGTGATGAAGGAGGGCGTCGTCGTCGAGTCCGGCACGGTGGACGAGATCTTCCACGCGCCGAAGCACCCGTACACCCAGCAGCTGCTGGCAGCGGTGCCGCACCTCGGTCTCGGCGTGCTCGAGACGTCGCCGGCGATCCCCGACGTCGTGGTCGCGCGCGGAGGCGCATCACGTCGGTCTCGTCGATCCGTGAGCGGGCCAGCGAGGCAGCGGACGAGATCGTCGAGACGCGCACGCCGGTGCTCGCGTTCGAGGACGTCGCGATCGACTACCCCAAGCGCGGCCGCATCCCGGCGTTCCGCGCCGCCGAGCACATCGACCTCGCGATCTACCCGGGCGAGATCGTCGGGCTCGTCGGGGAGTCGGGCTCGGGCAAGACGACGCTCGGGCGCGCGGCGATCGGCCTGCTGCCGATCGCGGAGGGCAAGCTCGACCACGGTCGGCTCAGACATCTCCGATGCGTCCGCAGAAGGACCTGCTTCGCGATCCGCCGCCAGCACCGGCATCGTCTTCCAGGACCCGGCGTCGTCGCTCAACCCGCGCATGCCCATCGGCCAGTCGATCGGCGAGCCGATGCTGCTGGCGGGCGTCGCCAAGGGGCAAGAGCCTCGACAAGCGCGTCGAGGAGCTGCTGGCCCAGGTCGAGCTGCCGCGGTCGTACCGCAACCGCTTCCCGCACGAGCTGTCCGGCGGTCAGCGGCAGCGCGTCGGCATCGCCCGCGCCCTGGCACTCGCTCCCGAGCTGCTGGTCGCCGACGAGCCGACCTCGGCGCTCGACGTGTCGGTCCAGGCGCGATTCCTCGACCTGCTGCAGGAGCTGCAGCACGAGCTGCAGTTCGCCTGCCTCTTCATCAGCCACGACCTCGCCGTCGTCGACATCCTGGCCCATCGCATCGCGGTGATGCACCACGGGAAGCTGGTGGAGGCCGGCACGACGGGACGAGATCCTGCGTGGCGCGAAGGACCCCTACACGCAGCGCCTCATCGCCGCGGTTCCGGTGCCGGATCCCGAAGAGCAGCGTGTGCGCCGCGAGGCGCGTGCGGCGCTCCTCGCCGCGGGCCTGGAGGGCTGACGCGAGCGCCGAAAGGCGACACACAGGAGCCGCCTAATAGAATGGGGATGCCGGCACTCCGGCATCCCCATTCTCTTTCAAGGATTCCCTCATGGCGCGCGCCCTCCGTCCGGACCTCCGCAACGTGGCTATCGTCGCTCACGTCGACCACGGCAAGACCACCCTCGTCGACGCGATGCTGCGCCAGACCGGCTCCTTCGGCTCTCACGAGCACATGGAAGAGCGCGCGATGGACTCGAACGACCTCGAGCGCGAAAAGGGCATCACGATCCTCGCGAAGAACACCGCGATCACCTACAAGGGCATCCACACCGACGTGCCCGTGACGATCAACGTGATCGACACCCCGGGCCACGCGGACTTCGGCGGCGAGGTCGAGCGCGGCCTGTCGATGGTCGACGGCGTCGTGCTGCTGGTCGACGCGAGCGAGGGCCCGCTGCCGCAGACGCGCTTCGTGCTGCGCAAGGCGCTCGAGGCGAAGCTGCCCGTCATCCTGCTGGTCAACAAGACCGACCGCCCCGACGCGCGCATCCCCGAGGTCGAGGAAGAAGCGCACGACCTGCTGCTCGGCCTGGCGTCGGACCTCGTCGACGACGTGCCCGACCTCGACGTCGACGCGCTTCTGGATGTTCCCGTCGTCTACGCCTCGGGCCGTGCCGGCGCCGCCTCGCGCAACCGCCCCGACAACGGCACCCTGCCCGACAACGACGACCTCGAGCCGCTGTTCGAGGCGATCCTCGAGCACGTCCCGGCCCCGTCCTACGACGACGACGCGCCCGCTGCAGGCGTGGGTGACGAACCTCGACTCGAGCCCGTTCCTCGGCCGCCTCGCGCTCCTGCGCGTCTTCAACGGCACGCTCAAGAAGGGCCAGACCGTCGCCTGGGTGCGCTCGGACGGCAGCACCAGCAACGCCCGCATCACCGAGCTGCTCAAGACGCGCGCACTCGACCGCTACCCGGCGGAGAGCGCCGGCCCCGGTGACATCGTCGCCATCGCCGGATTCGAGGACATCACGATCGGCGAGACGATCGCCGACCCCGACGACGTGCGTCCGCTGCCGGCCATCACGGTCGACGACCCCGCCATCTCGATGACGATCGGCACCAACACCTCGCCGCTCGTCGGCAAGGTCAAGGGCCACAAGCTGACGGCCCGCATGGTCAAGGACCGCCTCGACCGCGAGCTCATCGGCAACGTGTCGCTGAAGGTCGTCGACATCGGCCGCCCCGACGCGTGGGAGGTGCAGGGCCGCGGTGAGCTGGCGCTGGCGATCCTCGTCGAGAACATGCGCCGCGAGGGCTTCGAGCTGACCGTCGGCAAGCCGCAGGTGGTCACGAAGAAGGTCGACGGCAAGACGTACGAGCCGTTCGAGCACCTGACGATCGACGCTCCCGAGGAGTACCTCGGCGCGATCACGCAGCTGCTCGCCGCGCGCAAGGGCCGCATGGACAACATGACGAACCACGGCACCGGCTGGGTGCGCATGGAGTTCATCGTGCCGTCGCGCGGTCTCATCGGCTTCCGCACCGAGTTCCTCACCACGACGCGCGGCACGGGCATCGCCAACGCGATCTCGCACGGCTACGAGCCGTGGGCGGGCCACATCGTCACGCGCCAGAACGGCTCGATCGTCGCCGACCGTTCGGGTGTCGTCACCCCGTTCGCGATCATCGCGCTCCAGGAGCGCATGTCGTTCTTCGTCCAGCCCACGCAGGAGGTCTACGAGGGCATGGTCATCGGCGAGAACTCGCGCGCCGACGACATGGACGTCAACATCACCAAGGAGAAGAAGCTGACGAACATGCGTTCGTCGACCTCGGACTCCTTCGAGTCGATGACCCCGCCGCGCCAGCTGTCGCTCGAAGAGAGCCTCGAGTTCGCCCGCGACGACGAATGCGTCGAGGTGACGCCCGAGATCGTCCGCATCCGCAAGGTGAACCTCGACGCGACCGAGCGCGCCCGCGCGACGGCGCGCCTGAAGCGCCAGGACGCCAGCGTCTGACGCTCGCTCCCGCTGCCGCCAGGAACGCCGAAAGGGTACATCTCCGCACGCTGCGTGGCGGAGATGTACCCTTTCGCGATTCTCAGCGCGCGCGGACCGTCACCGTGACCGGCTTCGCGGCGGTGGTTCCGGCGGCGTTGGACAGCACCGCGGTGAACTCGTAGGTGCCCGGGGGCAGCTCGCCGACCGTGGTGACCGCGTGCTGGGCGCCGGGGGTCGCCGCGACGAGCGGCTGCCGGTCGATCTCCACGCCGTCCTGGAACAGCACGTACTCGGTCGCGTTGGTGCCCCACCACAGATCGGCCGCGATCGACACGACCCCGGTGCGCGCGCCCGAGGCGGTGAGCACGGCTCGGCCGGGTGCGGCATCCGTCACCGTCACGGTGTGCGTCCGTGACGCGGTCTCGCCGTGCGGGATTGAGTGCGACGACCGTGTACTCGTAGGTGCCGTCGACGCGCCCCGTGATGTCGAACGCGGCGTGCTGCGCGGCGGGTGAGGCACCGTCGATCCACTGCGCGTCGACCAGCGCGCCGTTCTCGTACAGCTTCACGACGGTCGCGTTCTGCCCCCACCAGAGGTCGGCGAGTGATGCGGTAGTCCCCGTCGCGCAGCCCGGTGTCGCGGCCGTTGTCGTCCGAGACGGCGAAGGCTGCGGGTGCGGCGGTCGCCGCGGGCGATCCGGACGACAGGATGCCGGCACCCGCGCCCGCGCGGACGATCGCCGCCACGTCGGCGACGGCGTCGAGCGCGTAGGGGTAGGCGTCGGCGGGGTTCCACCGGACGTCGGGGGAGAGCGGGGTCGCGGCCGTCGCGTTGTAGGCCGCCAGCACGTCGGTCGGCTCGCCGTTCACGAGCGTGTCGCTCGCGCGGAGCTCCGTTCCGCCCCATCCGGCGATGATGCGCGAGACGCTCGACGGATCGAGCGAGCTCGACCGCGTTGGACTCGGCGACGATGCTGCTCTCCCTGCCCGCGCCCCAGAAGTACTGGAAGAACGGGCTGCCCGGCGACGAGGCGGCGGTGGTGGCATCCGTCTGCTCGTAGAGGTTGTTGTAGACGTGCACATCGCCGAAGCGCACGCGCGGAGCGCGCTGGCCGATGTCGGTCCAGCGGTTGTGGTGCTGGGTGACGCGGTGCTGGCCGCGGTCCTGCGTGCGCGAGTCGGAGGAGCCGATGATGTCGGTCTTGTCGTGATGCTGGAACCAGTTCCACGACATGGTGACGAGGTCCGACCCGTGCGTCACGTCGAGCAGCCCGTCGTGCACCTCGAACGGCCGGCCGTAGACCGTGTCGAGGCTCGTCGCGGGGTGGTCGCCGTCGTCGAACGTGTTGTGATCGACCCAGACGCTCGTGGACGTCCACACCGAGAGGTTGTCGTACGCCGAGTTCCAGTTGCCGCCGGAGTCGCCGGCATCCCATTGCGGGAAGCAGTCGTAGGCGTCCGACAGCGTCAGGTTGCGGACGATCACGTTGTGGGCATCGCGGATGCGCAGGGATGCCCCGACCACGCGCGCGTCGTCGCCGACGCCGACGAGGGTCACGTTCGAGCCGATGTGCTGCAGCGTGAGCTTCGCCTGCAGCGCGGCCGCCTCGACACGGGCCTGCTCGAGCGGACCGGACGGGTCGACGCCCGGGCCGAATGCCGCGATGTAGTCGTCCATGTCGAACGGCGCGCCGGAGCCGGCGACCGTCACCTGGGAGGCGATGTCGTCGCAGGTCAGCCGCGTGCCGTCAGGGCGCAGCCAGGGGTCGAGCGTGCCCGTCACGTAGACGATCCTCGGCACCTGGTTGTAGCGCGCGTCGTTCTGCGAGCCGCCGGGCACCCCGGCGAGCGCATCGCGCAGCTCCTGCCAGTCGTCGACGACGTACACCTGCGCCGGGTCGGCGGCGCTGCCGCCGGTGACGGGCTCGGCCAGCCGCTGGACGCGCTCCGGGTACGTCGGGCCCGACCATGAAGCCCACCCGTCGCCGGGCGCGATCACCTCGTGGCCGAGATCCACGGCGGGCGAGGGTGCGGGTCGGCGGCCGGTGCGGCGGCTGCGGGCATCGCCATGACGGGCGCTGCGGCCAGGGCCAGGGCGGTCGCCACGCCGATGCCGGCGGCCAGCGATCGCCGCGGTGTTCGGGTGCGCGGCGCGGGCGTGGCGGTGGGCGTGGGCAGCGTCGTTCTCATGGGACTCCTTCGTCCGGAGCAGAATCCGTGATGAGAACGGGTGGTGGCACCCACAAGCGAGGAAGCGTTTTCTGCGTGTGCCTCCAGCATGCTCGCGAATCCCGGAAAGCGCAATCCTCGAGCTGCCCACATCGCGGCGCGTCCGCGCGCGGCGCGGGCGCAGGCCGCTCGCCGGAAGGCGGACCGGCATCGCTGTCCGGACCCGTCGTTAGCATGGCGAGGTGACCCTCGACCCGCATTTCGACGACGCGCACGGCGTCGGCGAGGCCCGGCGGGCGGTGCGCGAGGGCGTCGGCGTCGCCATCGCGACGAGCGCCTACGGCATCTCGTTCGGGGCGCTCGCCGTCGCGTCGGGCCTCGACGTCTGGCAGACCTGCGTGCTGAGCCTCGTGATGTTCACCGGGCGGCTCGCAGTTCGCGTTCGTCGGGATCGTGGGCGCCGGGGGACTGGCCGCCGCGCCGGCGGCGATCGCGTCGGCGGCGCTCCTCGGCGTCCGCAACGTCGCCTACGGCATCCGCATGTCGCCCGTGATCGGCGCGGGGTTCTGGCGCCGCACGGCTGCCGCCCATTTCACCATCGACGAGTCCACGGCCGTCTCGCTCGCACAGCGCACGTCGCGCGCGCGGACGCTCGGATTCTGGGTCACGGGCATCGGCATCTACATCGGCTGGAACCTGTCGACCCTGGCCGGCGCGCTGCTCGGCGACGTGCTGGGCGACCCGCGGGCGTACGGGCTGGACGCCGCCGCGGCGGCCGCGTTCCTCGCCCTGCTGTGGCCGCGGCTGCGGGCACGCCAGCCCATCGTGGTGGGCGTCGCGGCGGCCGTGGTGGCGACGGTGCTGACGCCGGTGCTGATGCCCGGGATCCCCGTGATCGTGGCGGCGGCCGTCGCGATCCTCGTCGGCTGGACGAACTGGCTCGGCAGGGACGACACGGTGGATGCCGAGCCCGACGACGTAGCGGAGCGGGAGGGTCTGCCGTGACCATGTGGACCGCTGTGCTGGTGGCCTCGATCGTGTGCGTGGCGCTCAAGACCGTCGGCTACCTCATCCCCGCCCGCTGGGTCGAGGCGCCGACGCCGCTGCGGATCGCCGATCTGCTGACGGTGGCCCTGCTCGCCGCCCTCGTCGCGGTGCAGACCCTCGGCGCCGGTCAGGCGGTGGTGGTCGACGCCCGCGTCCCCGCGGTCCTCGTCGCGGCCGGCCTGCTGCTCCTGCGCGCGCCGTTCCTCGTCGTGGTGATCGCCGCCGCGCTCGTGGCGGCGCTGCTGCGGCTCTGGGGCTGGGCCGCGTAGTCCCACCGCCCGCGGTGCCGGGCATGTCGTCCGGTCGCAGAGGTGCGGTCGGTACCATCGAGTCATGCGTTCCTCCGTCCCCGCCCGCATCGGCAGCTGGATCGTGGCGCTGCTCGTCGGGCTGGTGTACGGCGTCGCCGGCACCGTCGCGCACGCGTACGAGCTCGGCTGGTTCCCGCTCGGCCTCGTCCTGGCGGTGATCGGATCCGGAGCGCTGCTCCTCGCGGTGCGGCTCCTCACCTCGGACCGGTGGGCGACCCTCGCGACCGGCGGCGGCATGATGATCTCGACGCTGGTGTTCTCGGGGAGCGGCCCCGGCGGCTCGGTGGTGGTGCCGCAGACCGGTCTGGCCGTGTTCTGGACCTTCGCCGTGCCGATTCTCGTGGCACTCGCCGTCGCCTGGCCGGATCGGACCCGCGCCCTCGCTGAGTGAGCGACGAGCGACGACGATCGATCGACGGGGCGCCGGTAGACTGATCGCGTGACGTACGTGATCGCCCTTCCCTGTGTGGACGTCAAGGACCGCGCCTGCATCGACGAGTGTCCCGTGGACTGCATCTACGAGGGCGACCGATCGCTGTACATCCACCCCGACGAATGCGTCGACTGCGGCGCCTGCGAGCCGGTCTGCCCCGTCGAGGCGATCTACTACGAAGACGACCTGCCCGACGAATGGCAGGACTACTACAAGGCCAACGTCGAGTTCTTCGACGACATCGGCTCCCCGGGCGGCGCTGCCAAGGTCGGTGTCATCCACAAGGACCACCCGATCATCGAGGCGCTCCCGCCCCAGGAACACTGACGTGGGGGTCGCCGACCTCGCCGACTACCCCTGGGACGCCGTCGCACCCTACGCGGCGCGCGCCCGCGCGCACCCCGACGGCATCGTCGACCTGTCCATCGGCTCACCGGTCGACCCGACCCCTGACGTCGTCGCCGACGCGCTGCGGGCCGCGACCGATGCCCACGCCTATCCGCAGACCGTCGGCACGCCGTCGCTGCGCAGCGCGATCGCCGAGTGGTACGACCGACGCCGCGGCGTGCCGGGCCTGACGCCCGACGACGTGCTTCCCACCGTCGGCTCGAAGGAGCTCGTCGCCCTGCTCCCGCTGCTGCTGGGCCTCGGACCGGGCGACATCGTCGTCCATCCCCGCGCGGCCTACCCGACCTACGAGGTCGGTGCGCGGCTCGTCGGCGCGACGCCGGTCGCGTCCGACGACCCGGCGGAGTGGCCCGAGGGCACGCGACTGGTGTGGGTGAACTCGCCCGGCAACCCCGACGGACGCGTGCTCGACGTGAGCGCGCTGCGTGCCGCGGTCGACCGGGCCAGGGAGCTCGGCGCGGTGCTCGCGTCCGACGAGTGCTACGCCGAACTCGGGTGGGATGCGCCTTGGGACCGCGAGCGGGTGCCCTCGGTGCTCGATCCCCGGGTCGCGGACGGCGACCTGCGCGGCATCCTGTCGGTGTACTCGCTGAGCAAGCAGTCGAATCTCGCCGGCTACCGCGCCGCGTTCCTCGCCGGCGATCGGACGGTGGTGGCGCGCCTGCTCACGGCACGCAAGCATCTGGGCCTGATGCTGCCGCTGCCGGTGCAGGCGGCGATGGTGGCAGCCCTCGAGGACGACGCGCACGTCGCCGCGCAGAAGGAGCTGTACCGTCGCCGACGCGAGGTGCTGCGGCCCGCGGTCGAAGCAGCGGGCTTCCGCATCGACGCCAGCGAGGCGGGGCTCTACCTGTGGGCGACGGAGGGCCGCGACGCGTGGGACAGCCTCGGCCGGCTGGCCGACCTCGGCATCCTCGCCGGCCCCGGCCACTTCTACGGCGTGCACTTCCCGCAGCACATCCGGCTGTCGCTCACCGCGACCGACGACCGCATCGCGGCGGCCGCAGAACGACTGCAGGCGGCATCCGCTCTCTCCCGGTGAGGATTCCTCCATCGGATGCCGCGTCCCTTTGGCCGTGTCAACAGTAGGCGCAGCGGCGCACTAGGCTGTAGGAACGCGGCGACGCGGCATCCCCCGTCCCGCCCCTCCGTTCTGACGCAGACCGCCCCACGGTGTCGCTCAGGACCGGACGACACCCCCGGTACGACCAGAAATCGCGAGGAGGCGCCGTGAGCGACGCGGGCACCCAGCAGGAGAAGGCCACCCTCACGATCGGTGATACGTCCGCCGAGTTCCCGCTGCTGCGGGGCACCGACGGCTCGCCGAGCGTGGACCTCTCCACCCTCACCCGCCAGACCGGCTACACGGCTCTCGACTACGGCTTCGTGAACACCGCGGCGACCAAGTCGGCGATCACCTACATCGACGGTGACCAGGGCGTGCTGCGTTACCGCGGCTATCCGATCGAGCAGCTGGCGAAGAACAGCACATATCTCGAGGTCGCGTGGCTGCTCATCTACGGCGAGCTGCCCACGGCCGACCAGCTGGGGGAGTTCGACGAGAAGATCCGTCGGCACACCCTTCTGCACGAGGACCTCAAGCGGTTCTTCTCGGCGCTGCCGCATACCGCGCACCCGATGTCGGTGCTCTCGTCGGCCGTCTCTGCGCTGTCGACGTACTACGAGCACCAGTCCGACCCCAACAATCCCGAGCACGTCGAGCTCAACACGATCCGCATGCTGGCGAAGCTTCCGGTCATCGCGGCGTACGCGCACAAGAAGAGCATCGGGCAGGCGTTCCTGTACCCCGACAACTCGCTCGGCTTCGTGGACAACTTCCTGAAGCTGAACTTCGGCGTGCTGTCCGAGGTGTACCAGGTCGACCCGGTGATGTCGCGCGCGCTGGAGCGCCTGCTGATCCTGCACGAGGATCACGAGCAGAACGCCTCGACCTCGACGGTGCGCCTGGTGGGCTCGACCGGGCGCGAACCAGTTCTCGTCGATCTCGGCCGGCATCAACGCGCTCTACGGACCGCTCCACGGCGGCGCGAACGAGGCCGTGCTCGACATGCTGGCGCGCATCCGCGACTCCGGCGAGAGCGTGCAGCGCTTCGTCGAGCGCGTGAAGAACAAGGAAGACGGCGTGAAGCTCATGGGCTTCGGGCATCGGGTCTACAAGAACTACGACCCGCGCGCCAAGCTCGTGAAGGAATCCGCCGACGAGGTGCTGACCGCGCTCGGCGTCAGCGACCCGCTGCTCGATCTCGCCAAGGAGCTCGAAGAGATCGCGCTCAACGACGCGTACTTCCAGGATCGGCGCCTGTACCCGAACGTCGACTTCTACACCGGCGTGATCTACAAGGCGATGGGCTTCCCGACGCGCATGTTCACCGTGCTCTTCGCGATCGGTCGCCTGCCCGGCTGGCTGGCGCAGTGGCGCGAGGCCGCAGGCGACCCGCAGACCAAGATCGGCCGCCCGCAGCAGCTGTACGTCGGCGCCGAGGAGCGCAGCTACCCCGGTCTCTCGTGATCCCAGCCGATGACCGTGCGTCCTTGCCCGCGGCTCATCGGCGAGAAGCGCCCGGCATCAGCGTGTTCCATCGCTGACACCGGGCGCTTCTCATCCCCGCAACGGCGTCAGGCGTGCAGCGCTTCGTTGAGCGTGACGCCGATACCCGCCCGGCGGACCGCCTCGACCGCGCCCGTCAGCGAGTTGCGCCGGAACAGCAGCCCTGCGCGCCCCGAGAGGTCGGCGCCCTTGGCGGTCGTGGGCGAGCCGTCCGCGCGCGGAGGCTCATCGGGCAGCACGACCTTCGTGCCGGCAGTCACGTAGAGTCCCGCCTCGACCACGCAGTCGTCGCCCAGCGAGATGCCGATGCCGGCGTTGGCGCCGAGCAGCGTGCGCGCGCCGACCGACACCTTGTGCGTCCCGCCGCCGGACAGCGTGCCCATGATCGAGGCGCCGCCGCCGATGTCGCTGCCGTCGCCGACGACGACGCCCTGCGAGATGCGACCTTCGACCATGCTCTGGCCCAGCGTGCCGGCGTTGAAGTTGACGAAGCCCTCATGCATGACGGTCGTGCCCGGAGAGAGGTAGGCGCCCAGGCGCACGCGCGAGGCGTCGGCGATGCGGACGCCCACGGGAGTGACGTAGTCCAGGAGGCGCGGGAACTTGTCGAGTCCCTGCACCTGGATGCCGTCGCGGGCGAGGAAGGGACGCAGTCGGGTCAGCGCGTCGGGGTGCATCGGGCCGGCGGTCGTCCAGGCGACGTTCGGCAGATGGGCGAAGATGCCATCCACGTTGACCTCGTTCGGACGCACGAGCAGATGCGAGAGCGCGTGCAGGCGGAGGTACGCGTCGGGCGTCGACGCCGGCGCGCTGTCGAGGTGGACCTCGATCGCCACCACGTCCACGGTGACGGCCCGACGAGGGTCGGCCACCGCGAGATGGTCGAGCGTGTCCGGCGCCAGCTGCGGATCGAACCCGAGCGGAATCCGCCCGGCAGCGGGGGAGGGGAACCACGTGTCGAGCACGGTTCCGTCTTCGGCGGTTGTGGCGAGGCCGACGCCCCACACCCATCGTTCTTCGGTCATGGGGTCAACGCTAGCGCGGTCGCCTGACCCCGTCTCCCGCGTGTTTCCGCGGGTGTGGGGGTGCGACACGCCCGGGGTGCGGGCTGGATTCGACGGGTGGGGTGGTCGCACGTAAAGTATTACTTGTTCGCCCCAAAGGGTAGAGCGGAAGGCCGGAAGGCCTGGCTCCCCTCAAGCAGTGAACAACCCCATCCGATGTGCTCCTGGTGAGCCGGCCGGTTTCGGTTTAGGATGGGTGTCTTCCACTTTCGTGTGCGTCGGTCAGCGACTGCGGTGGGGTTTTGTGCCTCGCCGCTTCGATTTGACAGGCGGGACGGGATGTGTAAGATAGAGAAGTTGCCCAGCGGCGAAGGTTGAGAGACCGGAACGCTGGTGCGTCCGATCTTTGAGAACTCAACAGCGTGCACTTGTCAAATGCCAATTTTTGTATCCTCGCTGACCTTTTTGGTTGGTGGGGGTCCTTTTTGGATCAATTCATGGATGTCAGTTTGATATTCGTTTTTGGTCATGGTTGAACTCGCTGCTTTCGACTCGTTTTCCCGGGTTGTCGGTGGTTTTCATTTTTTATGGAGAGTTTGATCCTGGCTCAGGATGAACGCTGGCGGCGTGCTTAACACATGCAAGTCGAACGGTGAAGCCCAGCTTGCTGGGTGGATCAGTGGCGAACGGGTGAGTAACACGTGAGCAACCTGCCCCTGACTCTGGGATAAGCGCTGGAAACGGCGTCTAATACTGGATACGAGACGTGATCGCATGGTCGTCGTCTGGAAAGATTTTTTGGTTGGGGATGGGCTCGCGGCCTATCAGCTTGTTGGTGAGGTAATGGCTCACCAAGGCGTCGACGGGTAGCCGGCCTGAGAGGGTGACCGGCCACACTGGGACTGAGACACGGCCCAGACTCCTACGGGAGGCAGCAGTGGGGAATATTGCACAATGGGCGCAAGCCTGATGCAGCAACGCCGCGTGAGGGATGACGGCCTTCGGGTTGTAAACCTCTTTTAGCAAGGAAGAAGCGAAAGTGACGGTACTTGCAGAAAAAGCGCCGGCTAACTACGTGCCAGCAGCCGCGGTAATACGTAGGGCGCAAGCGTTATCCGGAATTATTGGGCGTAAAGAGCTCGTAGGCGGTTTGTCGCGTCTGCTGTGAAATCCCGAGGCTCAACCTCGGGCCTGCAGTGGGTACGGGCAGACTAGAGTGCGGTAGGGGAGATTGGAATTCCTGGTGTAGCGGTGGAATGCGCAGATATCAGGAGGAACACCGATGGCGAAGGCAGATCTCTGGGCCGTAACTGACGCTGAGGAGCGAAAGGGTGGGGAGCAAACAGGCTTAGATACCCTGGTAGTCCACCCCGTAAACGTTGGGAACTAGTTGTGGGGTCCTTTCCACGGATTCCGTGACGCAGCTAACGCATTAAGTTCCCCGCCTGGGGAGTACGGCCGCAAGGCTAAAACTCAAAGGAATTGACGGGGACCCGCACAAGCGGCGGAGCATGCGGATTAATTCGATGCAACGCGAAGAACCTTACCAAGGCTTGACATACACGAGAACACCCTAGAAATAGGGGACTCTTTGGACACTCGTGAACAGGTGGTGCATGGTTGTCGTCAGCTCGTGTCGTGAGATGTTGGGTTAAGTCCCGCAACGAGCGCAACCCTCGTTCTATGTTGCCAGCACGTAATGGTGGGAACTCATGGGATACTGCCGGGGTCAACTCGGAGGAAGGTGGGGATGACGTCAAATCATCATGCCCCTTATGTCTTGGGCTTCACGCATGCTACAATGGCCGGTACAAAGGGCTGCAATACCGTGAGGTGGAGCGAATCCCAAAAAGCCGGTCCCAGTTCGGATTGAGGTCTGCAACTCGACCTCATGAAGTCGGAGTCGCTAGTAATCGCAGATCAGCAACGCTGCGGTGAATACGTTCCCGGGTCTTGTACACACCGCCCGTCAAGTCATGAAAGTCGGTAACACCTGAAGCCGGTGGCCCAACCCTTGTGGAGGGAGCCGTCGAAGGTGGGATCGGTAATTAGGACTAAGTCGTAACAAGGTAGCCGTACCGGAAGGTGCGGCTGGATCACCTCCTTTCTAAGGAGCACTTGGACCTCTTCGGGGGTTCCAGGACCCAGTACCACACCGACTGTGTGTGGCTGGGGCTCAAGGGTGGAACATTTGACATGGCGTCAGCGCAGCTGGGGTCTACTAGTACGCCGCATCCTTCGGGGTGTGGTTGGAGGGTGGGTTCTGGTGAGCGGGGCGCCGGCACGCTGTTGGGTCCTGAGGGACCGGACGCTGCTTCTGCTGCCTTTCGGGGTGGTGGGGGTGGGGGACACTCCTCTTGGGCCTTCTGATTCCTGCGCCGTTTGGTGGTGGGGTTGGGGGGTACCGCCCGTACTTTGAGAACTACACAGTGGACGCGAGCATCTTCAGGGATGATCCTTCGGGATTGTTCTTGTTATAGATGATCTTAAAGATCATTAGTCAATTTCGCCCGGACCTTTTGGTTCGGGTTCGATTCTTGATGAAACTCATGTGATTTCAAGTCTTTAAGAGCAAACGGTGGATGCCTTGGCATCTGGAGCCGAAGAAGGACGTAGCAATCTGCGATAAGCCTCGGGGAACTGATAAGCAAGTTTTGATCCGAGGGTGTCCGAATGGGGAAACCCCGCCAGGGCGCGTGCGTGCCTGGTGACTCCCGCCTGAATATATAGGGCGGGTAGAGGGAACGTGGGGAAGTGAAACATCTCAGTACCCACAGGAAGAGAAAACAACAGTGATTCCGTGAGTAGTGGCGAGCGAAATCGGATCAGGCTAAACCTCATGTGTGTGATATCCGGCAGGAGTTGCATGTGAGGGGTTGTGGGACTTTCCGGACCATTCTGCCGAGTGGTCGACGTGACAGAAGCGTATAGACGAACCGTCTTGAAAGGCGGGCCAGAGTGGGTGCCAGCCCCGTAGTCGAAATGCGTGTTCTGACGTGGAGAGTATCCCAAGTATCACGGGGCCCGAGAAATCCCGTGTGAATCTGTCAGGACCACCTGATAAGCCTAAATACTCCCAGATGACCGATAGCGGACAAGTACCGTGAGGGAAAGGTGAAAAGTACCCCGGGAGGGGAGTGAAATAGTACCTGAAACCGTTTGCTTACAAACCGTTGGAGCCTCCTTAGTAGGGGTGACAGCGTGCCTTTTGAAGAATGAGCCTGCGAGTTAGCGATATGTGGCGAGGTTAACCCGGGTGGGGTAGCCGTAGCGAAAGCGAGTCTGAATAGGGCGATTCAGTCGCATGTCCTAGACCCGAAGCGAAGTGATCTATCCATGGCCAGGCTGAAGCGACGGTAAGACGTCGTGGAGGGCCGAACCCACTTAGGTTGAAAACTGAGGGGATGAGCTGTGGATAGGGGTGAAAGGCCAATCAAACTTCGTGATAGCTGGTTCTCTCCGAAATGCATTTAGGTGCAGCGTTGCGTGTTTCTTGCCGGAGGTAGAGCTACTGGATGGCCGATGGGCCCTACAAGGTTACTGACGTCAGCCAAACTCCGAATGCCGGTAAGTGAGAGCGCAGCAGTGAGACTGTGGGGGATAAGCTTCATAGTCGAGAGGGAAACAACCCAGACCACCATCTAAGGTCCCTAAGCGCGTGCTAAGTGGGAAAGGATGTGGAGTTGCTTAGACAACCAGGAGGTTGGCTTAGAAGCAGCCACCCTTGAAAGAGTGCGTAATAGCTCACTGGTCAAGTGATTCCGCGCCGACAATGTAACGGGGCTCAAGCACGCCACCGAAGTTGTGGCATTGACATTATTGGTAGGCCTTCGTGGTCCAGCCGTGTTGATGGGTAGGAGAGCGTCGTGTGGCGAGTGAAGCGGCGGGGTGACCCAGCCGTGGACGCCACACGAGTGAGAATGCAGGCATGAGTAGCGAAAGACGTGTGAGAAACACGTCCTCCGAAAGACCAAGGGTTCCAGGGTCAAGCTAATCTTCCCTGGGTAAGTCGGGACCTAAGGCGAGGCCGACAGGCGTAGTCGATGGACAACGGGTTGATATTCCCGTACCGGCGAAGAACCGCCCAAGCTAATCCAGTAGTGCTAAGTGTCTGAATCCCATTGACGGATCCCTTCGGGGTGATGCTGTGGGCCTAGCGCACGACCCCATTCTGGTGCGGTTAGCGTATTAACAGGTGTGACGCAGGAAGGTAGCCCATCCCGGGCGATGGTTGTCCCGGGGCAAGTGCGTAGGCCGAGTCATAGGCAAATCCGTGACTCATACAGGCTGAGACACGATGCGGATGAAAAGTGGGTGATCCTATGCTGCCAAGAAAAGCATCGACGCGAGGTTCTAGCCGCCCGTACCCCAAACCGACTCAGGTGGTCAGGTAGAGAATACCAAGGAGATCGAGAGAATCGTGGTTAAGGAACTCGGCAAAATGCCCCCGTAACTTCGGGAGAAGGGGGGCCATCCACTTATATGAGCTTGCCTCAAAAAGGGTGTGGTGGCCGCAGAGACTAGTGGGTAGCGACTGTTTACTAAAAACACAGGTCCGTGCCAAGTCGCAAGACGATGTATACGGACTGACGCCTGCCCGGTGCTGGAAGGTTAAGAGGACCGGTTAGCCGCAAGGCGAAGCTGAGAATTTAAGCCCCAGTAAACGGCGGTGGTAACTATAACCATCCTAAGGTAGCGAAATTCCTTGTCGGGTAAGTTCCGACCTGCACGAATGGCGTAACGACTTCCCAACTGTCTCAACCGCGAACTCGGCGAAATTGCATTACGAGTAAAGATGCTCGTTACGCGCAGCAGGACGGAAAGACCCCGTGACCTTTACTACAGCTTGGTATTGGTGTTCGGTGTGGCTTGTGTAGGATAGGTGGGAGACTGTGAAGCGGATACGCCAGTATTCGTGGAGTCATTGTTGAAATACCACTCTGGTCACTCTGGATATCTAACTTCGAACCGTAATCCGGTTCAGGGACAGTGCCTGGTGGGTAGTTTAACTGGGGCGGTTGCCTCCCAAAAAGTAACGGAGGCGCCCAAAGGTTCCCTCAACCTGGTTGGCAATCAGGTGGCGAGTGTAAGTGCACAAGGGAGCTTGACTGTGAGACTGACAGGTCGAGCAGGGACGAAAGTCGGGACTAGTGATCCGGCAGTGGCTTGTGGAAGCGCTGTCGCTCAACGGATAAAAGGTACCTCGGGGATAACAGGCTGATCTTGCCCAAGAGTCCATATCGACGGCATGGTTTGGCACCTCGATGTCGGCTCGTCGCATCCTGGGGCTGGAGTAGGTCCCAAGGGTTGGGCTGTTCGCCCATTAAAGCGGTACGCGAGCTGGGTTTAGAACGTCGTGAGACAGTTCGGTCCCTATCCGCTGCGCGCGTAGGAAGTTTGAGAGGATCTGACCCTAGTACGAGAGGACCGGGTTGGACGAACCTCTGGTGTGCCAGTTGTACTGCCAAGTGCACCGCTGGTTAGCTACGTTCGGGATGGATAACCGCTGAAAGCATCTAAGCGGGAAGCCGGCCTCAAGATGAGACTTCCATACCTTCGGGTGAGAGGCTCCCAGCCAGACTACTGGGTTGATAGGCCAGATGTGGAAGCGCAGCAATGCGTGCAGCTGACTGGTACTAATAAGCCGATGACTTGATAACACACCGTTTCTGGTGCTTGCGTCCACTGAGTGGTTCCCGATGTACGGTCGGGAACACAACAGAACATAGATTTTTTCACGTTGTGAAGACTGAAACATCAAGAGAGTTTCGGCGGCCATAGCGAGAGGGAAACGCCCGGTCCCATTCCGAACCCGGAAGCTAAGCCTCTCAGCGCCGATGGTACTGCAGGGGGGACCCTGTGGGAGAGTAGGACACCGCCGGACACCCATTCACGTAATGGCCACCCCCCAAGGGTGGCCATTACGCGTTAACGGCGTCATTTTCGCCTCGGTAGACTCGGGGGATGCCTGCGCTCGATCTCTCGCTGTCCTCTGCCGAACTCACTCGCATCATCTGCGACATTCCGAGCGAGTCCGGCGACGAGAAGCTCCTGGCCGACGCCATCTTCGACCAGATCTCGGCGCTGGCTCACCTCGAGGTCTATCGAGACGGCGACACCATCGTCGCCCGCACGAACCTCGGACGCGCTCAGCGCGTCGTGATCGCCGGCCACATCGACACCGTCCCGATCAACGCCAACATCCCGACGAAGGACATCGACGTCGACGGTGAGCCCTTCATCTGGGGCCGGGGCACCGTGGACATGAAGGCCGGCGTCGCCGTGCAGCTGAAGCTGGCGGCCGAACTGATCGCTCCCCGCGTCGACATCACGTGGATGTGGTACGACCACGAGGAGGTCGATGCCGACCTCAACGGGCTGACCCGCCTGGCGCGGACGCGTCCCGATCTGTTCGCCGGCGACTTCGCGATCCTCGGCGAGCCGTCCAACGGAGAGGTCGAAGGCGGCTGCAACGGCAACCTGCGCGCGATCGTCCGCACGCACGGCGTGCGAGCGCACAGCGCGAGGGCATGGATCGGCGACAACGCGATCCATCGGGCAGCGCCGATCCTCGGCCGGCTCGCGGAGTACGAGCCGCGCGAGGTCGAGGTGGAGGGACTGGTCTACCGAGAGGGCCTCAACGCCGTCCGCATCCACGGGGGAGTGGCGGGCAACGTGATCCCCGACCTGTGCGAGGTCGAGGTCAATTACCGCTTCGCTCCGAGCCGGGACGTCGCCGAGGCGGCCGAGTCACGTCCGTGACGTGTTCTCGGGCTTCGAGGTCGACATCGTCGACGCGGCGGCGGGCGCCCGCCCGGGTCTCGACGCTCCACTGGCTCAGGAGTTCCTCGCGGCGGTGGGCGCGTCGCCGCGTCCCAAGTACGGGTGGACCGATGTCGCCCGCTTCAGCGCCCTGGGCGTGCCTGCGGTCAACTACGGGCCCGGAGACCCTCACCTCGCCCACCATGACGAGGAGCGCGTGCCGCTGGCTCAGATCGCGGCGGTCGAGCAGGGACTGCGCGCGTGGCTGGCGACCAGCTGACGACCGCCCCCGCGGCGCAGTCCTCGCGCGGTCGCGTCGCGCTCCGCGTCGCCGCGATCTACCTGGCTGCGCGGCTGGTCACCACGCTGTTCCTCTCGCTGGCCGCAGAGCTGTCGGGCTTCCAGAGCCGGATGGGCGCCGGATGCCGGCCTCGCGGACACCGTCGTCGCCTGGGACGGCGCCGTGGTACTGGCTGGTGGCCTTCTCGGGCTACCCCACCTCGCTGCCGCTGACCGATGCCGGACAGGTCGCCGAGAACGCCTGGGCCTTCCTGCCGCTGTATCCGTATCTCGCCGAGGCGGTCGCGGTGCCGTTCGACGGTCAATGGAGAACCGGTGCGCTGATCGTGTCGCTCGTCGCCGGGTACGGGGCATCCGTCGCTCTCTATCATCTGCTGCGTCTGCGCCTGGATGAGTCGGCGACCGCTGTGGGCGGTGGCCTTCTTCGCCAGCGGCCCGCTCGCCGCACTGTTCCACGTGGGGTACGCCGAGGCGCTCAACCTCTTCTGGCTGTTCTGCGCGCTGTGGTGCGTGGCGCGGCGACGCTACGGGTGGCTGTACCTGCTCATCCCGCTGATGGCGTTCACGCGTCCCGGCGTGCTGGCCTTCGCGCTGTTCCTGGGGCTCTTCGGCATCTGGAGGTGGTTTCACCGGGTGCGCGAACCGCTCCGTGCAACGGAGATCGCCCACATCATCGCGCTCGGCCTGCTGGCCGCCGTCGCCGGGTTCGCCTGGCAGGTCATCGCCGGCTGGGTGACGGGCGAACCGGGCGCGTACCTCGCGACCGAGCTCGCCTGGCGGCGCAACTGGGTGCCCGGCGATCCGACCTTCGCGCCGTTCGAGCCGTTCCTCGCCGGGGTGTCGTTCTGGTTCGAGACGATGTGGCATCTCCCGCTCGCCCTCGGCTACGCACTGGTCGGGGCAGGCGTCCTGCTGATCGGCGCGGCGCTGGCGTTCCTGCCGGCGGTGCGGAAGCTGGGCATCGAGATCCGCCTCTGGAGCGCGAGCTACCTCCTCTATCTGCTGCTGGTGTTCTTCCCGCAGTCGAGCATCTTCCGCCTCCTCGTGCCGTTGTCCCCGCTGTGGGGAGCATTCGCCGTGCCGCGTTCGCCCGTGTGGCGGGTCGGCGTGCTCATCGCGTGCCTCGCCGGCCAGTGGTGGTGGATCTACAACATGTACGCACTCGGCAACAGCACCTGGCAGGTCCCGTGACCCCGCATGAACAGAAATGACCGTCCAGCGGATGCCGCTTTCCCCAGGCGTGCCCGGGGCGGTTGCCCTCACGATAAACTTGACGTGCAGACCATCGATGAAAAGGAGCCGCAATGGCAGCCATGAAGCCGAGAACCGGAGACGGGCCGATGGAGGCCGTGAAGGAGGGTCGACTCATCATCGTGCGCGTGCCGCTCGAGGGAGGCGGTCGTCTGGTCGTCTCGGTGAACGATGCTGAGGCCAAGGAGCTCTACGACGTCCTGAGCGGCGTCGTCAACGCCGCGTAGACGCACGTTGCGCGAATGGCCGGTCCGACGGGACCGGCCATTCGCGCTTTTCGCGGAAGTGTCAGGGCTGGGCGACGGTCGTGAGCTGCAGCAGCCCCTCACCCGTGATCGACAGCGCTCCGATGACGGCCGGAGAGGCCTGGGTCTCCTGGATGAGCGAACGGTACGCGGTGGTCACCGGGTCGCGGCGCACGGGGTCGGCGACGCCTCCGCCCGCGAGCACGCGCGGGACGAGCACGGTGCCGCCGGCACGCACCAGGCGAAGGCCGTGCTCGACGTATTCGATGACACCGTCGGGGTCGGCATCCACCAGCACGATGTCGTAGGAAGCCTCGTTCATGCGCGGCAGCACTTCTGCGGCGCGCCCGGTGATGAAGCGGGCGCGGGCCGGCGGGATGCGGGCTTCGGCGAATGCCTGCCGTGCGGCGCCGAGGTGCTCCGGCTCCTTGTCGATCGTCGTGAGTGTCGCGCGCGGCGAGCCGTGAAGCAGCCAGAGGCCGGAGACGCCGGCGCCCGTGCCGATCTCGACGATGTTGAGCGCCTGGGACGCCGCCGCGATCACCGCGCACTGGGCGCCCACGGCCGGGCTGATCGGTGCGGCGCCGAGCTCGAGAGCGTGCGCACGCGCACGCGCGATGTGCTCCGGCTCGCTCGTCGCCTCGTCGACGAACCGCTGGTTCGCGCTCTGCTCTCCCATCGGCATCCTCCCGCCAGCCAGCCTACGGGGCGACGCGGTGCTGACCGCTCAGGCACGGCGGTAATCTGAATGCATGATCTTCGGCCTCACGATCGAGAAGCTTCTGCTGATCGGCCTCGTCGCGGCACTCATCCTCGGGCCCGAGCGTCTGCCGCGGTATGCGGAGTCCCTCGCGGGACTGACGAAGCGGGCGCGGGAGTGGGTGTCGACGGCGCGCACCCGGGTGCGTGACGAGATGGGCGAGGACTTCGACGACGTCGACTGGCGCACCCTCGATCCGCGCCAGTACGACCCGCGGCGGATCATCCGCGAGGCGCTGCTCGACGACGCACCCGTGGCGAGCGTCGCTGCGGCGAAGACCACCGCCGAGACCACCGCGCAGACGCCGCCCACGACGCCGGTGCGCTCGCCCTTCCGTGGCCCGGCGGACGGCCCGACCCCCTACGACAGCGAGGCGACCTGACGCCGGCCGCGGCGTCACCGGGGGCGGAACGGGAGTGCGCGGCCCGACAGGCCGCGCGGCGTCCGCGCGAGCTCTGCGGCGACGCCGGCGATCGCCTGCGCCGCGGGGTCGTCGGGATGGGCGATGACGGCCGGGATGCCGGCATCCGCGTCCGTCCGCAGCGTCGGGCTGAGCGGCACGGAGGCCAGCAGCGGCACCTCGGCATCGGGCTGCGACAGCGCCGCGGCGACGGCGGAGCCGCCACCGGTGCCGAAGAGGTCGAGCGGTCGTGCCGTCGGGCAGGGTCATGGCCGACATGTTCTCGATCACGCCGATCACCCGCTGCCCGGTCTGACGCGCCACCAGCCCGCTGCGCACGGCGACGTCGGACGCTGCGGCCTGCGGCGTCGTCACGACGAGCACCTCGGCGTTCGGCAGCAGCTGCCCGACCGAGATCGCGACGTCGCCGGTTCCGGGCGGCATGTCGAGCAGCAGCACGTCGAGGTCGCCGAAGTAGACGTCGGTCAGGAACTGCAGGACAGTGCGGTGCAGCATGGGCCCGCGCCAGGCGACGGCGCCCACGGCCTCTTCGCCGTCGCGGCGGCGCAGGAACATCCCGATCGAGATGACCTTCACCCCGTGGGCGACGGGCGGCAGCATGAGGTCGTCGACCCGCGTCGGCTGCGGCACGCTGCCGTCCGGGCCGACGAGGCCCAGCTGGCCGGGGATCGAGAAGCCGTGCACGTCGGCGTCGACGAGGCCGACCGCGAGACCGCGGGCGGCGAGTGCGGCAGCGAGGTTCGCCGTCACGGTGGACTTGCCGACGCCGCCCTTGCCGCTCGTGACCGCGATCACCCGCGTGAGCGTGCCGGGGCCGAACGGCATCTCGCGCGCGCGGCCGCCGCGCAGGCGTTCGGTGAGGGCATGCCGCTCGGCCGGAGTCATGACGCCGACTTCGAGAGCGACATCCGTGATTCCCGGGACGGATGCCGCAGCCCCGCGCACGTCGGACGCGATGCGGTCCGCCGCCGGGCACCCGACGATGGTCAGGGCGATCGAGACGTGCGCGACACCGTCTTGCGACGGAGATCTCGCGGACCATGTCGAGCTCGCCGATCGGGCGGCGCAGCTCCGGGTCGGGCACAGCACCGACGGCGGTGCGGACGGCGTCCGCGTGTGCCGTGGTCATCGCGTGGCGCCCTCGTCGACCTCGGGGGTGTTGTCGAGCTTCTCGAGCAGGGCGCGCAGCTCGGTGCGCAGCACCTCGCGCGTCACCACCTGGTCGGCGAAGTCGTTGACCGCCATGCGCAGTGCGACGACCTCGCGGGCGAGGTACTCGGTGTCGGCGAGGTTGCGCTCGGCGCGCTGGCGATCCTGCTCGATCTGGACCCGGTCGCGGTCGTCCTGCCGGTTCTGCGCCAGCAGGATGAGGGGCGCCGCATACGAGGCCTGCAGCGACAGGATCAGCGTCAGCAGGGTGAAGTTCGTCGCAGACGGGTCGAACTGGAGCTGAGGCGGCATGAAGATGTTCCATGCCAGCCACACCGCGACGAAGATCGTCATGCCGATGAGGAAGCCCGAGGTGCCCATCGCGCGGGCGAACGCCTCGGAGAAGCGCCCGAACCTGTCGCTGGACGGCTGAGGGCTGCGCTGCAGCATGCCCGAGCGTCCGCGGGGCGCGTCGAGGGAAGGGTGGCGGTTGCCGCGTGCCATCAGCGCCTTCTCCCGCTGCCCTTGCCGGTGCCGAAGGTCAGGGTGCTCGCGGTCGTGGTCGGCACGGCCTCGGACGCCGGACGCCGTTCGTCGTCCTCGGCGTCATGGGATCGCCAGTCCTCGGGCAGCAGGTAGTCCAGCACGTCGTCGACGCTGACCGCCCCGACCAGCCGGTGTGCGGGATCCACGACGGGCAGAGACACCAGGTTGTAGGACGCCAGCAGGCGCGCCACCTCGGCGGCGGATGCGGTGGCGGGCATCGGGTCGAGCGTGTCGTCGATGATGGCGCCGAGCCGCTCGTGCGGCGGGTAGCGCAGCATCCGCTGGAAGTGCACCGTGCCGAGCAGCCGGCCGGTCGGCGTCTCGTACGGGGGCAGGGTGACGAACACCGCCGCAGCGAGTGCCGGGTGCAGCTCGTGGCGGCGGATGAGCGCGAGCGCCTCTGCGATGGTCGCGTCGGCGGACAGCACGATGGGCTCGCTGGTCATGAGACCGCCCGCCGTGTCGGGTCCGTACTTCAGGAGGGCGCGGACATCCTCGGCCTCCTCGGGCTCCATGAGGTCGAGGAACTCCTCGCGCTGGTCCTCCGGGAGCTGACCCAGGAGGTCGGCCGCGTCGTCGGGCTCCATGGCGTCGAGGATGTCGGCGGCGCGCTCGTCGTCGAGGGCCTCGAGGATGTGCACCTGGTCGCCCTCGGGCATCTCTTCGAGGGCGTCGGCGAGCCGGTCGTCGGGGAGCTCGTCGACGACCTCGAGAAGTCGGTCCTCCGGAAGATCGAGCAGCGTGTTGGCGAGATCCGCGGGGCGCAGCTCGGAGTAGGTGGCGACGAGCTGCTCGGCCGACTGCGCCTCGCCGGGCACCTGGCTCTCGCGCACGGCATCCCAGGTCGCGAACGTCGTCGGACCCTTGGCGAAGGGGGAGGCGCTCGTCTTGGGCTTGCGCAGGAAGAGCTGGCCGACATCCCACTCGCCGAGCCGGTTGCGCTCGATCGCGACGTCTTCGATCACCGCGGTGCCGGAGCCGTCGGCGAAGAACACCTTGCGGCCGAGCATCTCGGCCATGACGCGCACCTCACCGCCGCGCTGCTGGAAGCGGCGCACGTTGATGAGGCCGGTGGTGATGACCTGGCCGGTGGCGATGGAGGTGACGCGGCCGATCGACACGAAGACATGGCGGCGGCCGGGGATCTCGACCACGAGCCCGATCACGCGAGGCGGATCGTCTTTTCGGTAGATGACGACGACGTCGCGGACCTTGCCGAGACGGTCGCCGGCGGGGTCGAAGACCGAGCACCCTGACAGGCGCGCGACGAAAACCCTCTGCGTGCTCACACGTCCCAGCGTAGTCCGCGTGCCATGGGAGGATGGGGAGATGACCATGATGGGAGGGCGCTCCGCGCAGGGATCCGACGCGGTGGGTCAGGCCGTGGCGAGCTTCCCGACGTACGAGGCGGCGCAGAAGGCGGTGTCGTCGCTCATCGCGGCCGACATCCCGGCGCGGGACATCGCGATCGTCGGTCAGGGGCTCCGTTCGATCGAGCGGATCACCGGACGCCTCGGCTACGCATCAGCCGCCCGCTCGGGTGCCGTCAACGGACTCCTCCTCGGACTGCTCTTCTCCGCGATCCTCGTGATCGGCTCCCCGTCGGTGCCGATCCAGGCGTTCGTCGGCGTGCTGTTCGTGGGCATCGCCATCGGCATGCTGCTCAGCATCGTCACGTACTCGTTCGTCCGTCGTCGGCGCGATTACGCGTCGGTCATGCAGGTCGTCGCCGACCACTACGAGATCACCGTCACCGACAACAGCGTGCATCGCGCGCGTCAGGTGCTCGGCCCTCAGGCGCCGACGGCCCCGGCCGCGTCGGCCGCCGCGTCCTCGCGCGTCGCATCGCCGGCGCCTGCCGGTCCCTCGACGCCCGCGGCACACGCCGCGACGGAGCGCGGCGGAGCCGCCGAAGTACGGCGAGCGGGTCGTGCCGACCCCGGATGCCGCAGCCGATCCGCGAGGCTGACCCCGGCCCGGCTGACCCCGGCCCGGCTGACACCGCCGTTCCTCGCCGGCAGACGCCTGGATCCGCCCCGGCAGATACCGAGCCCGATCGAGCCGACGCGTCGGAGCAGCCGCGCGGCGAGGACGGCGACCGCGCATGACCGCTGCCGGCGATTCCTGGCGGATCGCCGTGGCGCTGCCCAACGGGAGCGCCGACGATCTCGGCCGACCTCGTGGCACCGCCGTCGCCGTGGGCGTTCGCAGCCCTCGCGCACGGCGCCGGCGCCGGGTACCGGCATCCGTTCCTCACCGGTTTCGCCGACGCCCTCGCACAGGAGGGCGTCGCGACGCTGCGCTTCAACTTCCCGTACGTCGAAGCCGGAAGACGGATGCCGGGACCCGCGGCGCACGCGGTCGCGACGTGGGCGGCGGTCCACGCCGAACTGGCCGCGCGGGCCGGCGACGCGCCGGTCTTCGCGATGGGCAAGTCGTACGGCGGACGCATGGCGTCGATGGCGGCGGCGGAGGGCGTGATCGACCCGTCGGGGCTGATCTATCTCGGCTATCCGCTGCACCCGCCCGGAAGCCCGGACAGGGCCCGCACCGCGCACCTGCCGGATGTGCCGCAGCCGCAGCTGTTCGTCGAGGGCACCAACGATCCCTTCATCGATCCCCATGACCAGCTCGAGGCGGCGGTCGCCTCGTGCCGGGCACGCCGAGATCATGTGGATCGACGGCGGCGGGCACTCCTTCGAGGTGAAGGGCCGCAAGCGTCCGCCGGCGGAGATCGCCGCCGAGCTCGCCCCGCAGGTCGTCGCCTGGATGCGCCGGCGTCACTCGGGGCCGGGGCCGACGTAGCGGCCGCGGGGTCGCAGCCGCATCGGGCGCTCGTCGTACTCGTCGAGCGCATGGGTGATCCACCCGGCGATGCGGCCGATCGCGAAGATGACCGCGCCGGCATCGTCGGGCATCTCCGCCCACAGCGTGAGCGCCGCGAGCGCGAGATCGAGGTTGGGCCGCGCCTCGGCCCGGCGCGCGACCTCATCGGCGACCGCATCCACCGCCGCGAGCACGTCCGCGCTCTCGGGCATGCTCCCGCAGCAGCTCGAGCAGGACGATCGCGCGCATGTCGCCGCCGGCATACAGCGCCTGTCCGAAGCCCGGGATGCCGCGCCCGCCGTCGCGCACCGCGCGGGCGATCGCCGCGGAGCCGGCATCGCCGTCGTGCACGGCCCGCAGCATGCGGACGGCGGCACGGCTCGCCGTGCCGTGCAGAGGCGCGTCGAACGCGCCCAGGGCGGCCGTGACCACCGCGTACCCCGATGCGCGTGCCGACGCCGCCACCCGCGCGGCGAGCGTCGAGACGGCGAGGTCGTGGTCGATCACCAGCACGAGCGCGGCGTCGAGGATGCGGATGCCTTCGGGACGAGCCGAGCCGCCGAGCGCGCGCCAGAGCGTGGGCGCGATCGCCCCGGCATCGCCGTCCGGAGCGAGCGCTGCGGGGAGGCCGGTGAGCAGCCGGGCGCCGACGCGGACCAGCTGCGACGGGTCGGGATCGTCGCGGAGCGGGTCGGTGGCACCGAGCGCCGTGACGGCGATCAGCACGCGATCCAGTGCCGAGGCGGTCTCGCCGAGCGCCGCGATCGTGCGGCGTGCCACCGTGAGATCGTCGCTCGACGGTCCGCGGAGCGACGGCACGTTCCAGAGCCACGCCACGACCTCCTCGAACGACTGCTCGCGCGCCAGCCGTGCCGCGGAGCGGCCCCGGTAGCGCAGTTCGTCGTCTTCGTCGATGTGGGCGAGGCTCGTGTCGAGCACCATGAGCGGGGTGCCTGCTGCCCTCGAGTCGCGCACGGTCGTCCCGGCGTAGGGCTCGGTCGCCCGACGGCGCCGCCGCGCGAACGCCTCGACCTCGAGCGGATCGAAGGACGAGCCCGCGGCGTCGCGTTCGCGCGAGAGCAGCCCTCGTGACACGTACGCGTACAGGGACTCCGGCTTGACCCCGAGTCGCGCGGCCGTCTCGGCGGCGGTGAGGCGTGGCAGATCGCTCATGATGTTGATCCGATCAAGATTGACGAAGCCATGATCAAGTTCCGACACTGACTGTAGCGGCATCGCCGCGCCGGGACCGTGCCGACGGTCCCCGACCGCAACGACAAGGAGCCGAAATGAGCGCAAGACAGGACCCACCCCGATCGACGTGCCGCGGGGTCTCGCCGGCGTCGTCGTCGCAGAGACGGCGGTCAGCGACGTCCGGGGCGACGAGGGCTTCTACCAGTACCGCGATCGCTCCGCGATCGAGCTCGCCGCGTCGGCGACGTTCGAGGACGCGTGGCAGCTGCTGGTGACCGGCGACGCCGGCGACGGATGCCTCGCGTGGGGCGTTCGCCGGCCGCGTGGCCGCTGCTCTGCAACGACGCGATGACCTCGAAGCCGTCGTCGCGGCCGTGGCAGTCGGCGACGCCGGACGTGCTCGCCGGGCTCGCGGCGGCCTGGCCGCTGCTCGGCGCGCGGCGCGGCATCCGTCCGCTGTACGACCTCGACGAGGATCAGCGCCTCGACGATGCGATCTCGCTCGCTGCGTGGACGCCTATCATCATCGGCGCGCTGTGGCGACGGGCCCACGGAGAGGCGGTGCTGCCGGCTCTCGAGGGCCGCGGGGTCGTCGCGAACTACCTGCATCAGGTGACCGGCGTGGTCGCCCGACGAAGCGACGGAGCGTGCGCTCAGCGCCTACCTCATCGCCGTCATGGACCACGGCTTCAACGCCTCGACGTTCACCGCGCGGGTCATCGCGTCGACGGGGGCGGATGCCGCGGCCTGCCTCGTCGGGGCGCTCGGTGCCCTGACCGGTCCGCTGCACGGCGGGGCGCCGTCCCGCGCGCTCGACGGGCTCGATGCCGTCGGAACGGCCGACCGCATCGAGCCGTGGATCCGCGGCGAGCTGTCGGCGGGCCGCCGGCTGATGGGGTTCGGCCACGCCGTCTATCGCACCGCGGACCCGCGCGCCGAGCTGATGAAGAAGGTCGCGATGCAGACCGGCGGTCCGCGGGTGGAGCTGGCGGTGCGGTTCCAGGAGACGGCGGAACGGCTGCTCGCGGAGGCGAAGCCGGGGCGCGAGCTGCACGCGAACGTCGAGTTCTGGGCGGCGCTCGTGATGGAGCGGTGCGGCCTGCCCCGATCGATGTTCACGCCGACCTTCGCCGTCGGCCGCACCATCGGGTGGACGGCGCACATCCTCGAGCAGGCACGGGACCCGAAGATCATCCGGCCGTCCGCGCGGTACGTGGGCCCGCTGGTCCGGGCCGCGGCAGCCTGAACGGGTCGACTGACACCGCGACCTGCTCAACGTCCTGCGGCGCAGCCCAGCCTTGCTTACCGGCCTGCGGCGGAGCCTTGCTTACCGACCTGCGGCGTAGCCCTGCATGCCGCGCGGGTTCGCCGCGCCCCACAGGACGCCGGTGGCGGCATCCCGTCCCACGGCGGAGACCCGTCCGAGCGCCCAGTCGCCGGCGCGCGTCACGACGTGGCCACGGCGCTCGAGGCCCGCGATCAGCGCATCGCCCAGGCGGTTCTCGACGACCGCGCCGGCGGGGGTCCAGGTGCGCGGCCAGAACGACTCCGGGAGCGATGTCGTGTGCAGTGCGGGCGCGTCGATCGCCTGCTGCGGCGAGTAGCCGCCGACGATGATGCGCAGGAGGGCGAGCAGCTGCCACTGGTCCTGCTGGTCGCCGCCGGGGGAGCCGATCGCGAACTCCGGACGCCCGTCGCGCAGCACGAGCGTCGGCGTGAGGGTCGTGCGCGGACGCCGTCCCGGCACGAGGGATGACGGATGCCCCGGCTCGAGCCACGTCATCTGCAGGCGCGTGCCCAGGCAGAACCCGAGCGCCGGAATCGTCGGCGAGGACTGCAGCCAGCCGCCCGACGGCGTCGCCGAGACGATGTTGCCCCAGCGGTCGATCACGTCCAGGTGGCAGGTGTCGCCCCGGGTCTCGCCCGACGACGACACGCGCGGCTCGGCGGGTGCGACGGTCGGCTCGCCGGTGCCGAGCCGGGGCGCGTCGTATGCCGTGCGCAGCGGCGGGCGGAACGCCGTGCGCCCGGGCAGCGAGCCGGGCCGGAACTCCGCGGACGCGGTCTCGGTGATGAGAGAGCGGCGGGCGTCGAGATAGTCGGCCGACAGCAGCGCGTCGAGGTCGACGTCGTCATCGCCGAACCAGCCGTCGCGGTCGGCGTAGGCGAGCTTCTGCGCCTCGAGGATGGTGTGCGCACCGGCTTCCTGCGAGGGATCGAGGAGGTCGTCGGCGAGCGGTTCGAGCAGGCCGAGCGTCTGCAGCAGCGCGGGCCCCTGCGTCCACGCCCCGGCCTTGGCGATCGTGCGGCCGCGGAACTCCGCGCGTCACCGCCGGCTCGTAGCGCGGCCTCGAAGCGCGGCGAAGTCGTCCGGCGTGATGACGCCCGCGTGCGCGCCGCCGTCGGAGTGCCGATGCGGCTGCGCCAGGAAGGCCGACGCCTCGTGCGCCACGATTCCGGTCTTCCACTCGCGGCGTGCGGCGTCGATGCGGGCGGCGCGCCCGACCGGGCCGTCGTCGCGCACCGTGCACGAGGCGTGCACGAGCCCGTCGAGGACGGCGGCGTACGCCGGATTGCGCATGATCCGACCCGCCGCCGGCGGCTCGTTCTCCGGCATCCACAGTGCCGCGGATGTCGGCCAGTCGTCGCGGAACAACTCGGCCACGCGCGCGATCGTCGCGGCGGCGCCCGCCACCAGCGGGTGCCCGTCGCGGGCGTAGCCGATCGCGTACGCCAGGACGTCGGCGAGCTCCCACGTGCCGTGGTCGCGCAGCAGCAGGAGCCAGGCGTCGACCGCGCCGGGCACCGCCGCGGCGAGGCCGCCGGCGCCGGGCACCAGGTCGAGGCCCTCGCCGCGATAGTGCTCGATCGTCGCGCCGGCGGGTGCGGGCCCCTGGCCCATCAGCACCGTCGGGGCGGCGGCATCCGATTCTGCTGGAAGATCGCCACCAGGTCGCCGCCCGGGCCGTTGAGATGCGGTTCGACGACGTGGAGCACGAACGCGGCGGCGACCGACGCGTCGAACGCGTTGCCGCCCGCGTTCCAGCACCGCCTGCGCGGTGGCCGTCGCGAGCCAGTGGGTCGACGCCGACATGCCGAACGTGCCCGTCAGCGTCGGACGCGTCGTGAACGACGGTGCAGCGGTATACGGCCACAGCGCTCAGCGGCGCTCCGCCGGCGATCCAGGCCTCGACCTCGTCGGCGGTGCGCGGGATGGCGGCCGACAGGTTGACGGGACCGTCCGCCGTCATCAGGATGTCGTCCTCGATGCGCACGCCGATGCCGCGGTACTCCTCCGGAACGGTGAGATCGTCGATCTGGAAGTACAGGCCGGGCTCGATCGTGAAGACCATGCCCGGCTCCAGGACGCCGTCGTAGTACATGTCGCGACGCGCCTGCGCGCAGTCGTGCACGTCGATGCCGAGGTGGTGGCTCGTGCCGTGCACCATGTAGCGGCGGTGCTGGCCGCCGCTGTCGGCATCCAGCGCCTCCTCGGCCGACACCGGCAGCAGCCCCCATTCGGCGACCCGCGCCGCGATCACCTGCATCGCCGCCTCGTGCACCGAGCGGAACTTCACCCCCGGCTTCGCGGCCGCGAAGGCCGCGTCGGCTGCCTCGCGCACCGTCTCGTAGACCTTGCGCTGCACATCGGTGAAGCGGCCGCTCACCGGCAGCGTGCGCGTGATGTCGGCGGTGTAGAGGCTGTCGACCTCGACGCCGGCATCGATCAGGATGAGATCGCCCGGCACGACGGCGCCGTCGTTGCGCGTCCAGTGCAGGTAGCACGCATGGGGGCCGGATGCCGCGATCGTGTCGTAGCCGACCGCGTTGCCGTCGCTGCGCGCCCGCTGATGGAACACGCCCTCGACGATCCGCTCGCCGCGGGGGTGCTCGACGATGGCGGGGAGGTGGGCGACGATGTCGTCGAAGCCGGACGCGGTGACCTGGACGGCGAGCTCCATCTGGCCGATCTCGTAGGCGTCCTTCACGAGCCGCAGCTCCGAGACGAAGCGCGTCAGCTCGTCGTCCTCGTCGAGCACGACGTCGCCGTCGCCCGCCTCGAAGTCGTCGATGTGCGCGGTGGCGAGAGCCGAGATCGGCGGCGACGCCGGCCAGCGCGGGGCGGGGACCGATCCAGAACTCGCCGATCGAGGCATCCGAGTAGAACTCGCTCGTCGTGCGGTCGGCGCGCTCGCGGAAGTACAGCGTGACCTCGTGACCGCCGGAGGTGCGGGGCTCGAACACCAGGACGGCGCCGGGCTCCGAATCCGACGCCCAGCCCGTCAGGTGCGAGAACGCGGAGTGCGCGCGGAACGGGTAGTCGGTGTCGTTGCTGCGCTGCTTCAGCTCGCCCGCGGGGATCACCAGGCGCTTGCCGGGGAAGGCGGCCGAGACGGCGTCGCGCCGCGCGGCGGCGAACGGCGCCTGGGGGCGCGCGGGCGGCAGCGTGTCGGGACGCTCGGCCCACCCGGTCGAGATGGTGTCGAGGAAGCCCTGACCGAACGGCTGGCGGCGGTTGGTGCTCGTGGAGGGCGGGGTCGCGGTCTCGGTGGTGCTCGTGGCGCCGGTGGACTGCTCGCTGGCTGCGCTGCTCATGCCCTCCAGTCTCGCATGCGACCGCGGGCGCGAGACAGGCTCAGCCGGCCGGCTCGTACTGCACGATCAGCGGGCGGTGGTCGGATCCCGAGTCGTCGAGCGACCGCAGCACCAGCGACCCCGATGCGCGCCACTGCGGCGTGGCCATCACGTGGTCGATGGGGGTGCCGAGGACGGCCGGCATCTGGGCCGACCAGGTGCCCAGCGCGCCGTTGCCGGTCTCGACGGCGGCGTCGGTGCAGTGGCCGAGGGTGCCGCCGTCGAGCCCGAGGCCGGCCATGTGGTCGACGGTCGCGTTGAAGTCGCCGGCCATGATCACGTTGCCGTCGCCGCACTGGTCCGCCAGCCACTGCAGGTCGTCGCGCCAGCTCTGCATGTAGCTCGGCCGCGGGGCGACCGCGTGCACGGCCACCACGATCGGGCCGTCGCCCGAGACGGGCATCGCGACGGCACTGGGCACGGTGGAGGTGTTGCTGGTTCCGTCGAGGGAGGACTCGATGACCGCGTAGTCGCCCATGTCGGGCGAGATCAGCAGCGTCGTCGATCCGGCATCCCATTCCGTGGACGGGTCGGAGGCGTGGTGCGCCCACATCCGGTGTCCGAGGTCGCGCATCGCGAGGGCGACGCTCTCGCCCGTCTCGATGGTGGTCTCGGGGAGGGCCACGATGTCGGCATCCATCGCCACGGCGATCTTGGCGATCGTCTCGGGCGGCGTCGCCGGGCCTGCCGTGTTCCAGGTCATGACGCGGATGCTCGCGTCGGTCTTGGCCGGGAGCGGATCGGTGCCGAGGCCGCCGCGTGCCGACAGCACCGCGACGTTCGCCACCGTCGCGATGCCGGCGACGAGCGCGAGCGACAGGGCGAACGCGCGCAGCGGCCGCGCGATCGCGAAGAGGAGCGCCAGCAGTGCGGCAGCGGCGAACGCGAGCGCGAGGATGCCGCGGAACGACACGATCTGAGCGATCGGGTAGATGCGCTCGACGCGGAAGAACCCGGGGAAGGTGAGCACCGCTGAGGCGATCGCGCACAGCGCGATCACCAGGATCCCGAGCAGGCGAAGCACGACCGCGACTCTATGCGAGCAGGCTGTGAGATCGGTCAGCGCCACGGGCGTGGCGCGAGTCGGCGTCGCGCTACCCTCGGAGGATGCCCGGCTCGCAGCGCTTCGAAGGACCGAGCGATCTGCACTTGCACTCGGCGAACTCCGACGGCACGCAGCCCCCCGCCGAGGTGATGGCGTCCGCCCACCGGCACGGGGTGCGGACGGCCGCGCTGACCGACCACGACACGACGTCGGGGTGGGCCGAGGCGGCGGATGCGGCGACTTCGCTCGGCATGACGTTCGTCCCCGGCATGGAGCTGTCGGCGCGCCACGAGTGGCGGAGCGTCCACGTGCTGGCGTACCTGCCCGATCCCGACGAGCCCGCGCTGCGTGCCGAGACCACCCGTATCCGCTCGTCGCGGCTGGATCGCGCGCGGCTCATGGCCGACCGGATCTCCCGCGACTACGACGTGGTGTGGGACGACATCCTCGACCAGACGACCGACGGCGCGACCGTCGGCCGCCCGCACATCGCCGACGCCCTCGTGGCGCGCGGCCTCGTGCGCGATCGCGCGGAGGCGTTCGCCGGAATACTGAACCCCGGCGGCGATTATTACGTCGCGCTGTACGCCCCCGATCCGGTGACCGCCGTGGGGCTCGTGGCCGGCGCCGGGGGAGTGCCCGTCATCGCCCATCCCGCGGGCCGCGCGGGGCTGCTGCCGAAGCGGCTGATGGAGCGGATGCTGGACGCCGGCCTCGCGGGCTTCGAACTGGGACACCGCGAGAACCGGGATCCCGCGCTCACCACCCTGCGGGAGCTGTGCCGCGAACGCGACCTCATCGTCACCGGCTCGAGCGACTACCACGGCCTGGGCAAGCCCAATCAGCCGGGCGAGAACACCACCACCGACGAGATGGTCGCGCGCATCATCGCGCAGGCGACCGGAAACGCCCCCGTCTACCCGTGAGGGCGGACAGGGGCGTTTCGCGGTCGTGATCAGCTCTGGGTGCTGATCAGCTCTGAGTACTGATCAGCTCAGCGCCCGGGCCTTCAGCGCGTCGTACTCCGCCTGCGTGATCGTGCCGGCGTCCAGCAGACCCTTGGCCTTGGCGATCTCGTCGGCAGCGCTGGCGCCGCCGGAGCCCGCGACGGACTTGATGTAGGCGTCCTGCGCGCTCTGCAGCTCGGCGGCCTGCTTCGCGCTGCGCTGGGCCATGCTGTTGCCGCGGGCGATGAGGTAGACCAGCAGCGTCAGGAACGGGACGAAGATCAGGAAGATGATCCAGACCGCCTTCCACCACCCGTTCAGCGTGTGGTCGCGGAACAGGTCGCCGATGACGGCGAACAGCGCGAACAGATACGCCATGAAGAAGAAGATCCAGAGGAACCACCAGATGATGTCCCAGAAGGAGCCCCAGAAGCCCTGGTACTCATATGCGGTGGTGACGGCATCGAGGATATGCACGATACGCCTTTCTTGACTGCGAGGTTGCGGCGCCACGTGCGCCGCTTGCGCTCACCATAGCGCGGTCGCGGTGCCGTATGACGGCACCGCGACCGGTGAAGACGAATCAGGCGCCGACGGTGGCGCCGCCCGCGGGGGCCGAACCTCCGCCGCTGCCGCCACGACGACGCCGGCGCCGGCGGGGCGCGGGCTTTCCGTCGTGGTGCTCCTTGCCGCCGCCGTCGTGCGTGCCGCCGCCCTCGGTCGAGCGGTCGCCGTCCGGTGGACGTCGTGCCGTTCTCCGACGGGGCCGAACCGGCGCCGTCGACGGGCTCGAACGTCGAGCCGACGCGCTCGGCGTCACCGCCGCGGCGCCGGCGACGCCGGCGCGCGGGGGCCTGTCCGTTCGTCTCGACCTCGGCTGCGGCATCCGCCGCCCTCTCGGGCTGGACACGGACGGCCTGGGTCTTCGGGGCGGTCACGATGCGCCCCTTCGTGCCGGCCGGGATGTCGAGATCGGTGAACAGGTGCGGGCTCGAGGAGTACGTCTCGACGGGCTCGGGCTGACCGAACTCGAGCGCACGGTTGATGAGGGCCCACTTGTGCAGGTCGTCCCAGTCCACGAACGTGACCGCGATGCCGGTCTTGCCGGCACGGCCGGTGCGACCCGCGCGGTGCAGGTATGCCTTCTCGTCGTCGGGGATGGTGTGGTTGATGACGTGGGTGACGTCGTCGACGTCGATGCCGCGCGCGGCCACGTCGGTGGCGATGAGCACGTCCTTCTTGCCCGCCTTGAAGCCCGCCATCGAGCGCTCGCGCGCCTCCTGGCTCATGTCGCCGTGCACGGCGCCGGCGTTGAAGCCGCGATCGTTCAGCTCGTCCACGAGCTTCTGCGCGGCGCGCTTGGTGCGTGTGAAGATGACGGACTTGCCGCGGCCCTCGGCCTGCAGGATGCGGGCGATGACCTCGTCCTTGTCGAGCGAGTGCGCGCGGTAGACGAGGTGCTTGATGTTCGCCTGCGTGAGGCCCTCGTCGGGATCGGTCGCCCGGATGTGGATGGGGTTCGACATGAACCGGCGTGCCAGGGCGACGATCGGGCCGGGCATCGTGGCCGAGAAGAGCTGCGTGTGACGGATGGCCGGCACCTTGGAGAAGATCTTCTCGATGTCGGGCAGGAAGCCGAGGTCGAGCATCTTGTCGGCCTCGTCGAGCACGACCTCGGTCGCGTGCGAGAGGTCGAGGAGCCGCTGGTTGTTGAGGTCGATGAGGCGCCCCGGAGTGCCGACGACGATCTGCGCGCCCGCCTTGAGCTGGTCGATCTGGCCCTCGTAGGCCTTGCCGCCGTAGATGGCGACGACGCTCGTCGGGCGGCCCGACGTGAGCATGTCCATGTCTTCGTACACCTGGACGCACAGCTCGCGGGTCGGCACCACGATGAGCGCCTTGACGCCGGGCGCCGGGGTCGGTCCGAGACGCTGGACGACGGGGATGCCGAAGCCGAAGGTCTTGCCGGTGCCGGTCTTGGCCTGGCCGATGATGTCCTGGCCCGGGAGGCCGAGGGGGATGGTCTGCTCCTGGATGGGGAACGCGTCGACGATGCCCTTTGCAGCGAGCGCGTCGACGATGTCCTGATCAACGCCGAGTTCGGCGAAGGTCGTCACGATGTGTGCCTGTCCGGCAGTGAGATGCTGCCTGGGTTCTTGCCCGGGCGCGGTTGCAGCCTCGGTCTGAGGCCGCCGCGCGGGCGGAAGTGCGGTCCACGCCCTTCTCTCCCACAGGCGCGGGCGCCCCGATCCGACGCCGGGGACGCCTCCCCACGATACCCGAGGGATCCGGCGCGAACACGTAGAGGTCGGCGCCTCGTAGGCTTTCGTGCATGGTGAAGTGGTTCTGGCAGCGGCGCGACACGGGCCGCAAGCTGCAGCTGCGCTCGCGTGACGAGCTGAGCGGCGGCGATCGTGTCGACTTCGAAGAGCTCGCTCCCGACATCGACACGTTCCTCGGCCAGGCCGCCTATCTGCAGCTCGGATTCTTCGAGACGCTGACCGAGCTGATCCAGACCACTCCCGAGCTCGGCGAGAAGGAGGCGGTGTCGCGCGCCGCGGGCGCCGCGCTCACCAAGCACGAGGCGCTGGTCGCGCTGATCCGCGAGCGCGGCGACGACCCGACCGAGATCATGCGCCCGTTCCGCGAGCCGCTCGACGGCTTCCGCGCGGCCACGCACGGCGTCCGCTCGCAGGAGACCATGCTGTCGGTGCACATCACCGCGGGGATGCTCGACGACTTCTACCTCGCCCTGTCGGCGAGCTACGGCGACACCGGCGACCGCGTCGCCCGGATCCTTCAGGCGGACAACGACCGGCAGGCCATCGTCGAGCTGATCGCCGAGACCATCGCCAGCGACCCCGAGTGGAAGTCCCTGCTCGCGCTGTGGGGCCGCCGGCTCGTCGGAGACACGCTGCTGATCGCGCGCGCGGCGCTGCGACCGGTGTCACTGGGCCGCGCCGAGGAGCAGAAGGTCGAGCCCGTCTTCACCGAGCTCATGGCCGCTCACTCGCGTCGCATGGACGCGATGGGCCTCGCCGCCTGAACCGCGGCGGCGGCGGCGCTCAGCCGATGCCGAGGCGGGCCTTCTCGCGGGCGTCGTGGGCGACGCGGCTGCGCGAGATCGCGAGAACCGCCGGGTAGGTGACGACGATCGGCACGACCAGCGCCGCCAGCCACGGCCACGGGGTGTCGATGCCGACGCCCAGCCACGTGAGGATCGCCCACGCGAGGCCCGCCGAGACCGCGCCGATCATGGGAGCGAGCACGACACCGCGCGTGAGGCGCTGGTGCAGCTGGAAATGGATGCCGATGCCGATGACCGCGCCGACGATGAAGGCGATGAGGATCTGCACGTCGTGAATCCGATCAGGCCACGAAGCCGACGCGGCGGGATTCCTCGGAGCCGAGCTCGATGTAGGCCAGTGCCGCGGTGGGGACGATGTACGAGTTGCCCTTCGCGTCGGCGAACGTCACGTGCGTGGCGCCGGCGTCGAGCGCTGCGGCGACGGACTTCTTCACGTCGGCCGCCGGCTCGTTCGTCTCGAAGTTGAGCTCGCGGCCGGTGTTCGCGATGCCGATGCGGATCTCCACGTGACTGACCTCCTGCGCGGGGCGACGGTGTTCTTGCCGAAAGGCTGAGGGTCCCCGGACGCATGGCAACTCTACGACACGGCGGAGGGGCATCCGCCCGCGGCCGGAACGCTCTGGGCGAACGGCCGATGTCGGCCGGCCGCGCTAGCGTCGAAGGGTGACCACGGGGAGCCATGACCACGCGACGTACACGCCGGACGCGTCGCAGCAGGCCGTGCTGGCGCTGCCCGCAGACGCCTCGGGCGTCGTCGTCGGGGCCCCCGGAACCGGCAAGACCGAGACGCTCGTCGCGCGCGTGGCGGCGCTGGTCGAGGCCGGCGTCGACCCCGACACCGTGCTCGTGCTCACGCCGTCGCGGCAGACGGCGACGGCGCTGCGCGATCGCCTCGGGCTCGCCGTGCGGGTGGCGACGACCGGTCCGCTCGCGCGGTCGGTCGCCTCGTACGCGTTCCAGGTCGTGCGGGCGCATGCGGTCGCCGCGGATGCCGACCCGCCGCAGCTGCTCACCGGCGGCGACGAGGACCAGATCATCCGCGACCTCCTCGAGGGCGACGAAGAGGACGAGGCCGCCGGTGCTCCGCGCTGGCCGGACTGGCTCGGCGCCGCGATCCGCGGCACCGCCGGCTTCCGCACCGAGGTGCGCACGTTCCTGGCCGAATGCACGACGCTCGGCATCGGGCCCGCGCGACTGCGTGAGCTGGGCGAACGGCACGAGCTGCCCGCCTGGGTCGCGCTGTCGTCGTTCTTCGCGGAGTACCTGCAGGTGCGCGACGGCATGCGCGGCGCGCATCGGGATGCCGCGGGACTGGTCCGCGAGGCCGTCGGGCTGCTGCGCACGGCACCTGCCGGGAGCCCGGCCGTCGACCGGGTGCGGGTGGTGCTCGTCGACGACGCGCAGGAGCTGACCCTCGGCGGCGTGGAGCTGCTCGAAGCCGTTCGCGCCCGTGGCGCGGCCGTGCTCGCATTCGGCGACCCCGATGTCGGTTCCGGCTCGTTCCGCGGGGCGACACCCGAGAACTTCGCGCGGCTGGCGGCGTCGCTCGGCGCGGTGCAGGTGCTCGCGGGCGGGCACCGCGGCACGCCGTGGCAGCGCGACCTCGTCGGGCGGGTGACCCAGCGGATCGGCGCCGTCGGCGTCGTCGCGCATCGCGGCGCCGCCCTCGGAGCCGAACCCGACGAGTCGGTGCGTGTGCTCAGCCTGCGCTCGACGGCGGAGGAGTACGACGCCGTCGCGCGTGTGCTGCGCGAGCGACACGTCCGCGACGGCGTGCCGTGGCGGGACTGTGCCGTGATCGCGCACGACACCCGGCAGGTGGCGGCGCTCGAGGCGGAGCTGTCGGCCAGGGAGGTGCCGGCGCGCTCGGCCGGGCCGGGCCGGGCGCTCGGCGCCGTGCGGCCGGTGGCCGATCTGCTGCGGCTGGTCGAACTCGCCTCCCGCGACGACTGGAGCTTCGAGGACGTGTCGGCGGCGCTCGTCGGCACGTACGGGCGGCTCGACGTCATCGAGCTCCGCCGACTGCGTTCGGCGCTGCGCCACGGCGAACTGCGCCGCCTGCTCGAGGCGGATGCCGAAAGCGCGGAGCCGGCGGAGACGCGGAGAACGCGGAGCAGCGGGGGAGCGCTCCGGCCGTGACCTGGTGCTGTCGGCCATGCGGCAGCCGCTCGAGTTCGACCTGCTCGACACGCGCGAGGCGCGACGGGCGGGGTCGCTCGCGCGCACCCTCCAGGCGCTCCGCGAGGATCTCGACCGCGGTGCCACGGCGCATGAGCTGCTGTGGACGGCGTGGGATCGCAGCGGCCTCGCGCGCCCGTGGGCGGAGCTCGCACGGGGCAACGGTCCTCTCGCCGAGCAGGCTCATCGGGACCTCGACGCCCTGGTGGCGCTGTTCCAGGCGGCCAAGCGCTTCGTGGAGCGATCGCTCGACGCCGATCCCCGCGTCTTCGTGCGGTCGATCCTCGACAGCGGCGTCGCCGAGGACCGGCTGGAGGCTCCGACGCGAGATGACAGCGTGCGGATCATGACGCCCGCGGGCGCCCTCGGCATGCAGTTCGACACCGTCGTCGTCGCGGGTGTGCAGGAGGGCGTGTGGCCGAACACGCGGCTGCGCGGAAGCCTTCTCGACACCTGGCGACTCGCGGATGCCGCCACCCGCGCCGACGGCGAGACGATGGGCGCGTTCGACCGCCGTCGCGCGGCGATGCACGACGAGCTGCGGCTGCTCGCGCGGGCGCTGTCCCGCGCCACCGCCCGGCTGATCGTGACGGCCGTGGACGACGACGACACCGGCCCCAGCGTCTTCTTCGAGCTGCTGCCCGACCCCGAGCCGTTCGAGCTCGACCACCCGGTGTCGCTGCGCGGACTCGTGGCACGACACCGCCGGACGCTGACCCTTCAGGCGGTGCGCGCACCCACGGTCATCGGCTCGCGCCCGGCGACGGAGACCGCGGGTCCGGTGGCGAGCTCCGCGGAACGCGCGGCCGAGCAGCTGGCACTCCTGGCGGATGCCGGGGTCCCCGGCGCGGCGCCGCGCGAGTGGTACGGCGTCTCGGGGCCCACCTCGACCGGCCCGCTGCGCGATCTGGCACGCGAGGACATCCGTGTCTCGCCGTCGCGCCTGCACGCCCTCGAGGAGTGCGAGCTCAACTGGGTCATCGCGGATCTCGGCGGCGACCCCGGCGGCACGACGGCGGGCCTGGGCACGATCATCCACGCCGCGCTGGAGCACGCGGCCGGGCACGACGAAGCCGCTCTCTGGGCGGAGGTGCAGTCCCGGTGGGGCGAGCTGACGTTCGAGGCCGCGTGGCGCGATCGCGCCGAGCAGACGCGGGCGCGGGACCTCGTGCGGCGCCTGCATCTCTATCTGCGCCGCTTCGACGACGCGGGCGGTACGCTGATCGGCGCGGAGCCGCACTTCGAGGTGGAGATCCCGCTCGACGACCTCCCGCTCGCAGACGCTCCGCGGGAAGACGGGCGCCCCGCCACCGCAGAGGAGCACCGCGTGATCCTGTCCGGATACATCGACCGCGTCGAGCTCACCCCGGAAGGAACCGTCGTCATCCTGGATCTCAAGACCGGCAAGCGCGAGCCGCAGACCGATGCCAAGGTGCTCGACAATCCGCAGCTCGGCGCGTACCAGCTGGCGTTCGAGTCGGGCGCGATCCCCGAAGTCGACGGACACGCCTCCGGCGGGGCGAAGCTCCTCGTCCTGCGCCCGACCGCGACGAAGTCCGACTACGTGACGCCGTGGCAGCCCCCCTTCGACGACGAACGCCGGGACGCGTTCCTCAGCCGCATCCGCACCGCCGTGGCGGTCATGCGCGGCGAGACGTTCACCGCCCCCTACGAGGAGCACTGCCGCGACGAGCACGCCTACGGACTGTGCCGCATCCACACGGTGGGCGCGGTGAGCGCCTCGTGACCGTCGTGCAGGGCCTCTCGGTGCGAGGAGTCGGCCGGCGTCGTCGACACGCCCGGCTCCGATCCTGTCGGCGCGCGTCATCGCGGCGGCCCTCGGCCAGTTCCCGCCGACGGACGAGCAGACCGCGGTCATCGAGGCGCCGCTGGCTCCCGGCGCTCGTGGTCGCCGGCGCCGGCAGCGGCAAGACGGAGACGATGGCCGCGCGGGTCGTCTGGCTGGTGGCGAACGGCATCGTCCGCCGCGACGAGGTCCTCGGGCTCACGTTCACCCGCAAGGCCGCCGGTGAGCTGGCGGAGCGCATCCAGAAGCGTCTGGCACGGCTGGCGGAATTCGAACGCCACGGTCTGCTGCCGGCACTGCCCGGGCTCGCGGAGGCCGGAGCCCTCGACGCGTTCGGCGACCTCGAGCGGTCCGGCATCGATGGCGCGCGCGCGACCGCCGAACGCCATCGACTGCTCGACACACTGGCACGCGGAGTGGACGCGACCCCTCAAGACTCGTCCGATGACGCCCTGCTGCATCGGCCCACGGTGTCGACCTACAACAGCTTCGCCGACCAGATCGTGCGCGAGCACGCGCTCCGCATCGGACGGGATGCCGAGGCCGCCGTGCTCTCGGAGTCCGCGGCGTGGCTCCTCATGCGCCGCGTCGTCTTCGCCTCCGACGATCCGCGCCTCGAGGAGCGCGGCGAAGCCGTGCGCTCCATCGTCGACGCGGCGCTGCGCATCGCCCGCGACGGCGTCGACAACCTCGTCGACTTCGACGCGCTCGCGGCGTTCCCCGAGCGCTTCCGCGGCGTCCGCGAGCTCCCGTCGACCAACCGGAGGACGACCGTCTACGCGGATGTCGCCGACGCGGTCGACCGCGTCGAGGCTCTCGCCCTCCTGGCGGACCTCGCCCGCGAGTACGCCGCCGAGAAGCTGCGGCTCGGGGTCATCGACTTCTCCGACCAGGTCGCCGGCGCCCTCGAAGTGGTCGGGAGCCACCCCGCGGTGGCCGACGAGCTGCGCGATCGATACCGCGTGGTGCTCCTGGACGAGTACCAGGACACCTCGGTGGCGCAGACCGACCTGCTCGCCGCGCTCTTCGCGGGCACCGGCGTGATGGCCGTCGGTGATCCGCATCAGGCGATCTACGGCTGGCGCGGCGCGAGCGCGGGCAATCTCGGCGGTTTCGCCGCCGCCTTCGCCCCGGGCGCGCACTGCGCGCAGTACGCGCTGCTCACGAGCTGGCGCAACAGCGCCTCGGTGCTGACCGCGGCGAACGCCGTGCTCGCGCCGCTCGCGGCATCCGCGGGCGCGGTGGCCGTGCAGGAGCTGCGCGCGCGCCCCGGCGCACCGGCGGGCGTCGTCGAGCTCGGGTTCGATTCCGACCTCGATACCGAGGCCGATCGTGTGGCCGAGTGGTTCGCCCGGGTGCGGGCGGAGCGCGCGGAGGAGGGCCGCCCGACGACGGGGGCCATCCTCTTCCGCAGCAAGAAGCACATGGTCCGCTTCGGCGACGCGCTCGGGCGCCGCGGCATCCCGCACCGCATCCTCGGCCTCGGCGGACTGCTCTCCACCCCCGAAGTGGTCGACGTGGTCTGTGCGCTGCGGGTGATCAGCGATCCGTCGGCGGGCTCGGCGCTCATCCGCCTCCTGTCGGGCCCGCGCTGGTCGATCGGCCTGCCGGATCTGCGCGAGCTCGCCGCGCTGTCCCGGCGTCTCGCGCGGCACGACGCGGCGCTCCAGCCGCTGGCGCCGGAAGTCGTCGAGCGCATCCGGGGGAGCGCCGGTGACGACGACGGCTCGCTCGTCGACGCGCTCGACTTCGTGCTGCGACAGAAGCCCGACCACGGCTGGCTGGCGGGCTTCACGCCCGAGGCCCGTGAGCGGCTGCGCGACGCGGCATCCGTCTTCGCGGGACTCCGTCAAGCGAGCGGGATGCCGATCCCGGAGCTGGTGCGGCTGATCGAGCTGGAGCTGCGGCTCGACATCGAGCTGGCCGCGAACGAGTCACGGGGGCCGGCGCGGATCGCGTCGGCTCAGCTGCGGGCGTTCGTCGACGAGGTTCACGCGTTCCTCGCGGCGGACGAGACCGGCTCGCTCTCGAGCCTGCTCGCCTGGCTCGACCACGCCGAGCAGCTCGACGAGTTCGCGCCGCGCACGGAGCCGCCCGAGGACGACGTCGTGCAGCTGCTCACCATCCACGGGTCGAAGGGCCTGGAGTGGGACGCGGTCGCCGTCGTGCGCCTCGTCAAAGACGAGCTGCCGAGCGCCCCGCGCGACACCAAGGCATGGCTCGGCTTCGGCGTGCTGCCGTACGCCTTCCGCGGCGATTCGGCGTGGCTCCCCGCACTCCGCTGGCAGTCCGCGCAGACCCAGCAGGAGCTGAAGGAGGCGATCGACGCCTTCGTCGAGGCCAACCGGAATCGGCAGCTCGAGGAGGATCGCCGGCTCGCCTACGTCGCGGTGACGCGCGCACGCGACCATCTGCTCCTCACCGGCGCCACCTGGTCGGGCACCAAGCGGCCCCGCACCCGCAGCGTGTTCTTCACCGAGATCGCCGAGGCGCTCGGCGTGGCGCTGGCCGACGACGAGGCGGGCGACGACCCCTACCAGGGAGCCCGCCGCGTGCTGCAGTGGCCGATCGACCCCCTCGGCGGCCGCCGCGAGGCGGTCGAGCGCGCGGCGCGCGCGGTGGACGAGGCCGCTGCGTCGCCCCGGGGCGAGCTCGATCCGCAGGCGGCGCTGCTGCTCGCCGAGCGCGAAGCGCGTCGCGCCCGTCCGGTGCACACCGCGCCGACCCGCATCGCGGCGTCGCGGTACAAGGAGTACGTCGCCGACCTCGAGGGCACGCTGGCGGGCATCGCCCGACCGATGCCCGAGCGGCCCTTCCGCCAGACGCGCCTCGGCACCCTCTTCCATGCGTGGGTCGAACAGCGCTCCGGGCAGTCGGGTCTCGGCGGCTCGCTCGACGATGCGCTGTGGGAGACCGACGACGAGGTGTCCGGCGCAGAAGTGCCGGGCAGCGAGGCGTCCGTCGAGGACGCGACGGCCCTCGCGGCGCTGCGCGAGCGGTTCCTCGCATCGGAGTGGGCGTCGCGCCGGCCGATCGAGGTCGAGACCGAGATCGACTTCACGACGATCGGTCCCGACGGGCTACCGCACATCGTCATCTGCAAGCTCGACGCCGTGTATCGGCGGGAGGACCGCGGCGGGCGGATCGAGATCGTCGACTGGAAGACGGGCGTCGCACCGCGGACACCTGCCGAGAAGGACGAGCGGATGCTGCAGCTCGAGCTCTACCGCCAGGCCTACCACGCCAAGCACGGCGTGCCGCTGGATGAGATCGACGTCACGCTCTACTACGTCGCAGAGGACGTGATCCTCCGCGGCTGAGTGCGCGCGCGACCCGGCGCGAGGTCGGAGCGGCCGCGGCCGGCCGTCAGCCGGCGAACGCCGAGCTCATTCGGCCCGCCAGCGACGCAGAGCCGCCTCGGACGCGCGTTCCGCCTCGGCTGCGGCATCCGTGCCGGCATCGCCGTCGCGCGTCGTCGGCGAGCCGAACGGCGCGGCCGACCGGACCGGGAGCGCGATCGGCGCCGTGGAGACGTCATCCGACGGGTGCAGTGCGGGATCGGGCGCCGGATCGGGGGTGTCGCGCGCTGTCGGACTGCTCCTCCGCGACCCACTGCGCGAGCTCTTCGGGGTCGTACGCGTCCGTGTGCATCGAGGTGTCGACGGTCGGCGCCACGGCGCCCGGGGTGCGCTCGAGCAGGGCGATCGCGTCGTCGACGTCGAGGGCGGCATCCGACACGATGTCGTCGCCGGCGACGCCGGTCGCCAGGGACTCCAGCAGCTCGACGGCGTCGGCGACGATGTCGTCGCGGTCGGCGTCGTGGCCGTGCACCAGCCACTTCGCGAACTCGAGCTCCGCGTACAGGCGAGCGCGCTCACGGGTGCGGGCGTCGGGGGCGCGGCCGCTGCCGGCCACGTAGGCGGCGTAGACGTCGTCGGCCGCATCGGGCGCCGACGCGAGCCACTGCAGGTCGGTGGCCGGGTCGCCGATCGACAGCCCATGCCATTCGAGCAGGCCGGTGACGGTCGGCACGCCGTCGAGATCCTCGAACAGGAAGGAGGCCGCACCCGCACCGCCCAGCACGACGGCCGATTCGAAGCGCCAGAGGTCGTCGGAATCCGCTGCGCGATGCCAGCGGTGGGCCAGCGTCACCGGGAGCCGGCGGGTCGCCACGGCGCGATCGATCAGGCGCGTGACATCGGCGCGCACCTGCGGCGGCGTGCGGGCCGGGAGCCCCTCGCCCTTGACGATCGAGTGGGGGAGCGCGTGCAGGGCGGCGAGCGCCGCACCCAGCGAGGTCGCCGCGCCGCGGCCGGCCGGCAGGTGCGCGGCGTCGACCCGGTAGCCGGGAAGGAAGTCGACGACCACGACGCGCGAATCGCCGAGGCCGGCCTCGCCGAGCAGCTCCGGTGCGCGGAAGGGGAGGAGGCCGCGCACGCCCGGGGTGAGTGCGCGGAGGGCGCGCGCTTCGGCGGCGAGCTCCGGCGCGGCCGAGGCATCGGCGGGAACGCGCACGACGACGCGCCGCCCGTCGTCCAGGTCGGCGACCGCGGCGTCGTAGCGGCCCGTCGACCCCTCGGTGAGGGCCCCGACGCCGACGACCCCGACCCGAGGCAGAGCCGACGTGACCGACGCGGCTAGAGTGAGGGGTGAGCGTGCCATGTGCCCAGGGTAGGTCGGTCGCGCTCGTCCGTCCCCGCGCCACGCCCGGCCCTGAACGACGAAGCGGAGCATGTTCGATGACGGCGCCCGACAGCATGAGCACTCCTCCGCTGGCACGTCCCGGCTTCGACCGCGCCGCCGGGGAGCGTCTCGCTCCGGGCCTCGTCGATGCGCTGAAATCGGATGCCGAGACGCGGGTGCTCGTGATCGCGGGAGACTCCGCCCCGCTGGCCGCGCCGGACGCGCTGCTGTGGCGGGCTCCCGACGACGTCCCCGCGGGCGGCGAATGGGCCTTTCTCGGACGGCACGATGACGGCGGCGCGCTGCTCGCCGCGGTGTTCCCGTCGCAGGACGACGAGCTGTTCTCGGCGCCGGCGGGGTGGGCGGGTCTGCGCTCGGCCGGGGCGGCATTGTCGGCGGCGGATGCGGGCGCCTTCGTCGCTGCGCTGAGCCTCGGGCGGTGGCTGCTGGACGCCCCGTTCTGTCCTGCCTGCGGCACGCTGACGATCCTCGGCGACAGCGGCTGGTCGCGCCGTTGCCCCCACTGCGGACGCCAGCACTTCCCCCGCACGGATCCCGCGGTGATCGTGGCCATCACGAGCGCCGAGGACCCCGACCTCCTGCTCCTGGGGTCCAATGCGCTGTGGGGCGCCGACCGCTTCTCGTGCTTCGCGGGATTCGTCGAGGCGGGCGAGTCGCTCGAGGCCGCCGTGCGCCGGGAGGTCAGCGAGGAGTCGGGCGTGGACGTCGGCGCCGTGACATACCGGGGCTCACAGGCGTGGCCCTACCCCCGTTCGCTCATGGTCGGCTTCCTGGCGGCGGCACTCGACGACGCAGCGGCGGAGGCCGACGGCGACGAGATCGCGGCGGTCCGCTGGTTCACGCGGGACGAGATCGGCCGGGCGCTCTCGGGCCACGGCGATGTCACCCTCCCCGGTGCTGCCTCCATCGCGCATCGCCTCATCGCCGACTGGCACGCGGAGCGCGCATGAGCTCCGATGTCCTCGACGGGCTCGACGAGAACCAGCGGGAAGCGGCGACGGCGCTGCGCGGCCCGGTCGTGGTGCTGGCGGGCGCCGGCACCGGCAAGACCCGGGTCATCACGCATCGCATCGCACACGGCGTCGACACCGGTGCGTACTCGCCGGGGCGCGTGATGGCGGTCACCTTCACGACGAAGGCCGCCGGTGAGATGCGCGGCCGGCTGCGGGCGATGGGCGTCGCAGGCGTCGCGGCGCGCACTTTCCACGCCGCCGCGCTGGCGCAGCTCAACTTCTTCTGGCCGACGCTCGCCGGCGACAGCGCGCCGGGCATCATCGACAACAAGGTGCGGCTGCTCGCTCACGCAGCCGACTCCATCGGCCTCTCGCCCGATACGGCGACGCTGCGCGACGTGGCGTCCGAGATCGAGTGGCGGAAGGTGTCGATGCTGAGCGTCGACGGCTACGTGGCGGCTCGGCCGAACGGCGTCGGGCGACTCGGCGTCGACCGGGTCGTCGCCTTGCAGCACGCCTACGAGAAGCTCAAGGATGAGCGGCGCCAGCTCGACTTCGAGGATGTGCTGCTCGCCTGCGCCGGCATGCTCGAGGCGGAGCCGCAGGTGGCCAAGGCGGTACGCGAGCAGTACCGGCATTTCACCGTGGACGAGTTCCAGGACGTCTCGCCCTTGCAGAACCGCCTGCTCGAGCTCTGGCTGGGGGACCGACGCGACATCTGCGTCGTCGGCGATGCGAGCCAGACCATCTATTCGTTCGCGGGTGCCGACGCCTCCTTCCTCCTCGAGTTCCCGACGCGCTTCGAAGGAGCGCGCGTCGTCCGGCTCGAGACGAACTACCGATCCGATGCCCCGGTCCTGGCTGTCGCCAACGAGCTGATGCGCGGGCGCCCGGGCGCACTGCACCTCACGGCGGCCGCATCACGAGCCACCGAGACGGCAGCGACGGGCCGATCCCCGCAGCGACGACGCCCGGAGCGACGACTCCCACAGCATCCGTCCCCACCGTGACGGCGTTCGAGGATGACCGCTCGGAGGCGCGAGCCGTCGCGGCGCGGATCGGCGCGCAGATCGCCGCCGGCGCCGACCCGCGTCAGATCGCGGTGCTCTATCGGGCACACGCGCAGTCCGCCGAACTCGTCGCGGCGCTCGCCGACGCGGGCATCGCGACGACCGTGCTCGGCGGCCGACGCTTCTTCGACATGCCCGAGGTGCGCCAGGCCGTCATGGAGCTGCGGGCGGCATCGGTCGCTCCGATCGAGAGCGGGTTCGTCGACACGGTGCGCGACATCCTGCGCTCGCGGGGTCTCACGGACGAGCCGCCCGAAGCGGGCGGGGCGCTGCGCGACGCGTGGGAGGCGCGCGCTGCACTCCTGCGGCTTGCCCAGGAGGCGCCGGCGGGCACCACGCTGCGTGCCTTCACCGACGAGCTCACGGCGAGGGCGAAGGTGCATGACGAGCCGGCGATGCGCACGGTGACCCTGGCGACGCTGCACGCGGCGAAGGGGCTGGAGTGGGATCACGTGCACCTCATCGGCGTGGCGGAGGGTCTTCTGCCGATCTCGTACGCGACGACGTTCGAGCAGGTCGACGAGGAGCGGCGCCTGGCGTACGTCGGCATCACGCGGGCCGGGCGAACGCTGTCGCTGACGTGGTCTCGAGGCGTACGGGAGCGGCAGCCGTCGCGGTTCCTCCGAGAGATCGGCAGCGGCACTCTGCGTGCGGGCGGTGCGATCGCACGTTCCGGTGCAGGGAGCCGGCGCGCAGCGCCACCGACCGCGTCCGGGTCGCCGAGGGGTTCCGCGCGCGCTCCGCGATGAGTCGTCCGGCGACGATGCCGGCCTCCCACAGCACCGCGGGCTCGCTGTCGACCGCGCGCCCGAGCAGCTGCGCCGCGACGGCCGGCCAGGACGGGTCGTCGTCGCGACGCTGTGCAGCGATGCAGGCCAGGCACGCGGTGCGTCCCGGCTCCACGAACGGCCCGATCTCGGCTCCCGAGCCGGTCAGGGTCACCGGCACGTGAGGGATGTCCGACCCCATGAGCCCGGCGACAGCGCCGGGTGCGACCAGCCGGTGGACGACGAACACCACGGCGGCGGCATCCGGGTCCGTGATGCCGACCGGATCGAAGCGGTGGGCGGTGTCCACGTCGAAGCCCGCCGCGGCGAGTCCCCGTGCCGACCGCATCGCGATGGTGCTCGGGCACGTCGGACGCGCAGTGGAGCAGGACGCGGCGGGGGGCCGCGGCATCCGTCGTCAGAGCACGGCGGATGCGAGCGAGGAACCGGGTGGCCGCCGCGGCGTCAGGAGCGCCGAGCGCCTGGGCGAAGGGGACGAACGCGCCGTCCGGGATGCCGCGCTCGAGCTCGCGGAGGACGCGCTGCTGCCACGGCTGCGGATCGTCCAGGATCGCGACCGGCTCCGAGCCGAACTGGAGCGCGGTGTCGGTCCGCCACACCGGGGGATACGAGGGGTCGAGTCGCAGCATGCGCCCGATCCTGCCGCACGGCGCGCGGTCGTGCAGGCGGTATCCACAGGCGACGAGGGCGATTCGCGCGTGAATGCGCGACCTGGGGAGGAGGTGGCGCTTCGGCCGGCCGCGTCAGACCGGTCGATGATCGCCGGGAGCGCCGCTCCCGTCGTCGTCCTCGTCCTCCGGCGCCGGCCCCTCGGACCCGCTGTCGTCCGTCGGTGAGGGCGAGTCCTCGCCCGCAAGCAGCCGAGCGAGCGCGTCGTCCATCTCGTCGCGCACCGGCTCCTCGCCGCGCGCCCGGGCCTCGAGACGGGCCACGAGGGCCGCAGGGTCGTCGATGTCGGAGGCGGCGGGCATGAGGTCGGGGTAGTCCCACAGCGAGTCGCGTGCGGCCGGGCCCACGGCATCCGTCACGGCACGCCACATCGCCGCGGCTTCGCGCATGCGGCGCGGCCGGATCTCGAGGCCCACCAGCGAGCCCAGCGCGCGCTCCGCCGGACCGCCGACGGCGCGACGGCGACGCACCGCCTCGGCGATCCGCTGCGCCGAGGGAAGGCGCGAGGTCGCGTCCTCGGTGACGACGTCGACCCAGCCCTCCACCGTCGCGAGCAGGTTCTCGAGTCTCGCGAGCGCGGCGTCCTGCGCCTCCGAGCGCGCCGGGAGCAGCGCGCCGCTCTCGATCGCCTTGCGGAGCTCTTCGGGCTCGGACGGATCGAAGCGCGTGGCGAGGTCTTCGAGCGCATCGGTGTCGACGTGCACGCCGCGCGCGAAGTCCGTGACCTGCGAGATGACGTGCAGGCGCAGCCACCGCGCGTGGCGGAACAGCCGCGCGTGCGCGAGCTCGCGGGTGGCCGCGTACAGGGCGAGCTGGTCGTCGGGGACCTCGAGGTCGCGCCCGAAGTCGGCGAAGTTCTGGGGGAGGATCGCGGCCTCGCCGTCGGGCATCAGCGGGATGCCGACGTCGCCGCCGCTCACGACCTCTTTGGAGAGGTTGCCGACGACCTGGCCGAGCTGCGACGCGAACAGCGAGCCGCCGACCGTGCGCATGAGACGCCCGGCTCCCTGCACGAGACCCTGCATGTCTTCGGGGGCCTGCTCGCTCAGGGCCGTCGTCAGAGCATCGGCGATACTCGTCGCGACCGGTGCGGCGAGCTCCTCCCACACCGGGAGGGTGGCCTCGACCCAGGCGCCGCGCGTGAGGGTCACCGGCGGAGTGGGCAGCTCCGAGATCGTGGTCGCCTCGCTCAGCCACAGGGTGGCCAGCGAGAACGCCTGATCCAGGTCGGTGCGCTGGCCGGCCGTGACGCCGAGTCCCTCCTGGTTGGCGATGTGGAGTGCCTGGCGCTGCGCCATCTCCCACGAGATGCCGCTCTCGTCGGCGTTCTCGAACGCGCCCTGCAGCTGCCGCATGACCGCCTGCATCATGGCCGGGTCGATGTTCATGCCCGAGAGGCGCGAGAGCTGTTCGGGGTCGAAGTCGCCCGCGGAACCCCCGAAAAGCCGGCGGATGAGCTCCTGGAAGTCGTCCTCGGGGCTGGGCCCGTCGCCAGGAGTGTCGTCGTCTGCCACTTCAGCCGCCTTTCAGCCGGTCGATGACGTTGCGCTCTACGCTAGTCGCAGCATCCGACGCACTCCCCGGCAGGGACCCCGAACGCCTTACGCCGGTCGCGAACGACCCGGCACCCATCGAGAAGGCACGGAAGAGAGGTCCCGCGTGGCCCTGTTCGACGAGAACACGACGATCGAGCCCGCCCCCCGACCCCGGATGTCGCGGCGCACGCTCGTCGGCGTGTGGGCGCTCGCCGTGGCGATGGTGGTGCTGCTGATCATCACGTTCCTGCCGACGTCGTACGTCATCCAGCGGCCGGGCCCGGTGTACAACACCCTCGGCAGTGCCGAGAACGCCGACGGCGAGGAGGTGCCGCTCATCTCGATCGACGGCGCGCAGACGTACCCGACCGAGGGGTCGCTGGATCTTCTCACCGTGCAGGTGCAGGGCAACCGCGAGCGCACCCCCTCGTGGTTCGAGCTGGCGATGGCCTGGTTCGATCCGAGCAAGGCCGTCCTCCCGATCGACGCGGTCTTCCCCGCGGGGCAGACGACGGACGACCGCAACGCGGAGAGCGCCCAGATGATGGTGAACTCCCAGAACGAGGCGACCGCCGCTGCGCTCACCGAGCTCGGCTATGACGTGGGTGCGACGCTCGCGGTCCACTCGGTGATCGACGGCGCTGCCGCCGAGGGCGTGCTGCAGGAGGGCGACCTCATCCTCGAGGCGAACGGCGAGGCGGTGGCGGACGTGTCGGCGCTGCGCTCGGTGATCAACGAGGGCGAGGGTGACCCGGTCGAACTGCTGATCGTGCGCGACGGCGAGCAGCAGACGGTCGAGGTGACGCCGAAGGCGAACACCGACGAGGACGGCGAGACGTCCTGGCTCATCGGCGTCAACCTCACCACCGACTACGAGTTCCCGATCGACGTCACGATCCAGCTCAACAACGTGGGCGGCCCGAGCGCCGGGATGATGTTCGCGCTCGGGATCATGGACACGCTCACGCCGGACGAGCTGAACGGCGGCGAGCAGGTCGCCGGCACCGGCACGATCACCGCGGACGGCGAGGTCGGCCCGATCGGCGGCATCCGTCAGAAGATGTGGGGAGCGGTGGATGCCGGAGCCGAATGGTTCCTCGCGCCCGAGGCCAACTGCGACGAAGTGGTCGGCCACATCCCCGGCGATCTGCGGGTCTTCTCGGTCGAGGACCTCGATGACGCGCTCGCCGTGCTGGACGGTGTGCGCGAGGGCGGCGACCTCGACGCGCTGCCCACCTGCACCGCGGAGTGACGCGGGGGATCGTGCCCGAAACGTTGCGCGATTCCGAGAGTTCGCCCAGGGAGGACAAGGCGGCCGCCCTGATTCCGCCGCCTAGGATGGGACGGTGACCACGACCTCGTCGCCGCCCCCGGCCACACCCTCCCGCACCCGACGCGTCATCGCCATCACGCTTGCGATCATCGCCGCCCTCGTGGTGGCGTTCTTCGTCTTCGCGAGCCTGTACGCGGACTGGCTCTGGTTCGACCAGCTCGGGTTCACCGAGGTGCTGCTGACCCAGTGGATCGCCCGTGTGGTCATGTTCGTGGTCGGCTTCCTCGGCATGGCCGTGCCGGTGTGGCTGTCGATCCAGCTCGCCTATCGCCTGCGCCCGGTATACGCGCGGCTGAGCTCGCAGCTCGACCGCTACCAGGAGGTCGTCGAGCCGCTGCGACGGCTCGCGATGTGGGGCATCCCCGTCTTCTTCGGCTTCTTCGCCGGCTTCGCCGCCTCGGCGCAGTGGGAGACGACGTGGCTGTGGTTCAACGGCGTCGCCACCGACACCACCGATCCCGAGTTCCATCTCGACACCGGCTTCTACATGTTCGCCATGCCGTTCTGGAGCGCGCTGATCGGGTTCGCCTCGGCGGTGCTGCTGATCTGCCTGCTCGTCACCGCACTGGTGTCGTACCTGTACGGCTCGGTGCGCATCGGCCAGCGCGAGCTGCGCATCTCGAAGTCCGCGCGCATCCAGCTCGCGGTGATCGCCGGCCTCTACCTGCTGGTGCAGGCGGCGAGCCTCTGGCTCGACCGATACAAGACGCTCGTCGAGTCCGGCGCGGACGACCGCATCACCGGCCCCGGGTACACCGGCGTCAACGCGATCATCCCCGGCCAGACGATCCTGGCCATCGTGGCGGTCATCGTCGCGATCCTGTTCTTCGTCACCGCCATCATCGGCCGCTGGCGCTACCCGCTCATCGCGACCGCGCTGCTGGTGGTGTCGGCGATCGTCGTCGGCGTCGGCTATCCGTGGGTCGTCAACACGTTCCAGGTGCAGCCGAACCGCTTCTCGCTCGAAGAGGAGTACTACCAGCGCAACGTCGACATGACGCATCAGGCGTACGGGGTCGACGGTCTCGAACAAGAGGACTTCACCGCGGTGACCGACGTCGAGGCCGGCCAGCTGCGGGAGGACGCGGCCACCACCGCGCAGGTGCGCATCATGGACCCCGCGATCATCTCGCCCAACGTGCGCCAGCTCGAGCAGTACCGGTCGTACTACCAGTTCGCCGACCCGCTCGACGTGGACCGCTACGAGCGTCGACGGGGTCTCGCAGGACACGGTGGTCTCGGTGCGCGAGCTGAACCTCGAGCAGCTCGGCAACGCGGCGGACTGGCAGAACTCCGCGGTCGTCTACACGCACGGCTACGGCATCGTCGTGGCCAAGGGCAACGACCGCACCGGCGAGGGGGATCCCGTGTTCCTCGAGCGCGGCATCCCTGCGACCGGCTTCCTGTCCGACCGCGAGGACTTCCAGCCGCGCGTCTACTTCGGCGAGTTCTCGCCGCCGTACTCGATCGTCGGCGCGCCCGAGAGCGCCGACCCGGTCGAGCTCGACTACCCGTCGGGCGGGGACGCGCTCGGGCGAGACCAAGACCACGTTCGACGGCGACGGCGGGCCGAGCCTCGGCAGCGTCTTCAACCGGCTCATCTACGCGCTGAAGTTCCAGGCCGAGCAGATCCTCTTCTCGGACTACGTCAACGAGGAATCGCAGATCCTCTACGACCGCAACCCGCGCGAGCGCGTGCAGAAGGTGGCGCCGTACCTGACGCTCGACAACGACGCGTACCCGAGCGTCGTCGACGGCCGGATCGTCTGGATCGTCGACGGCTACACGCTGAGCGCGAACTACCCGTACTCGTCCACGGTCAGCCTGACCTCCGCGATCTCGGACTCGTCGAACCCCGCGCCGCGCTTCGCGCTCGACGACATCAACTACATCCGCAACTCGGTCAAGGCGACCGTCGACGCGTACGACGGCTCCGTCACGCTCTACGCGTGGGACGAGGAGGACCCGGTGCTGCAGTCGTGGCAGAAGGTCTACCCCTCGACGATCAAGCCGATCGAGCGAGATGTCTGCCGAGCTCATGAGCCACGTGCGGTATCCGACCGACCTCTTCAAGGTTCAGCGCACCATCCTCGGCGTGTACCACGTCGACGACGCGCGGTCGTTCTACCAGAGCGACAACCGCTGGCAGACGCCGAACGACCCGCAGGAGGACACGCAGCTGCAGCCGCCGTACTACCTGACGATGCAGATGCCGGGTCAGCCGAGGCCCGACGTACTCGATGTTCACCTCGTTCATCCCGTCGTCGACGGGAGGCAACGCCCGCAACGTGCTCATGGGCTACCTCGCCGTCGACTCGAACGCCGGGAACGAAGTCGGGCGTCAAGAACGAGGACTACGGCAAGCTGCGCATGCTGGTCATCGACGCCGACACGCCGGTCTCGGGTCCCGGCCAGGTGCAGAACGACCTTCGACTCGCGAGCCGAGCGTGTCGTCCTTCGTCAACATCCTCCAGCAGGGCAGTCGGAGGTGCTCAACGGCAATCTCCTCACCCTCCCCGTCGGTGGCGGTCTGCTCTATGTCCAGCCCGTCTTCGTCCAATCATCGGGGGCGACCAAGCTGCCGAAGCTGCAGAAGGTGCTGGTCGCGTTCGGTGACGAGGTCGCCTTCGAGGACACCCTGAGTGAAGCGCTCGACGCCATCTTCGGCGGCGACTCGGGCGCCGACGCCGGTGATACCGACGTCGAGCCCACGCCGGGCGCGACTCCGGAGCCTCAGCCGACGCCCGGGCCCACCGAGTCCGCGGAGCCCACCGAGCCGACCGAGCCGACGGAGCCCACCGACGAGTACCAGGCTGCGCTCCAGGAGGCGCAGCAGGCGCTGGTCGACCGGCAGACCGCGCTCGAGCAGGGCGACTGGGCCGCGTACGGCGAGGCCGACGCCCGGCTCACCACCGCCATCGAGAGGCTCATCGAGCTCGGCGAGCAGTAGACCGCTCGTCAGCGAAGGGCCGTCCATCGGAAGATGGGCGGCCCTTCGCCGTCGTACTACGCGGTGAGGACCGCGTACCAGATGAGCAGCAGCGTCACCACGAAGCCCGACAGCTGGTTCAGCCAGAGGAAGCGCCGCCATCCCGTGGTGGCTGTCGCCGCGTCGGCATCGCGGACCGAGCGGTAGGGCCAGACCGTCACGAGATAGGGCACGACGAGGACCGCGGCCAGCGGGCCGGGCCAGCTCGTCGCGAGCATGGCGACCCCTGCCGCCGCGTAGCAGCCGAGCGCGAAGCGCACCGTCCATCGTGCTCCTCGCGCCGTCGCGATCGACGCGATGCCGGCCTCGCGGTCGGCCACGACATCCTGCACCGCTCCGAACGCGTGGGAGGCGACGCCCCACAGCGCGAAGGCGACGATGAGCGCGACGAGCGGCAGCGTCCACGTCGCCCCGGCGAGCACGAGCGCGTAGACGGCGGGGGAGAAGAAGTGGATGCTGCTCGTCACCGAGTCCGCGAAAGGCCGCTCCTTGAGACGCAGCGGCGGCGCGCTGTAGAAGACGACGAAGAACAGGCTCGCGGCGAGGACGAGCCATGAGGCGGGGGACCCGACGACGACGAGGTACGCGACGAAGGGGAGGCACAGCAGCCCGGCGGTCCACAGCGTCACCCGGTGCAGGCGTCGGTCGAGCACCGCACCGTGCGCGCCGCCCTTGCGCGGGTTGCGCAGATCGGACTCGTAGTCGAACACGTCGTTGATGCCGTACATCGCGAGGTTGTAGGGCACGAGGAAGAACAGGGTGCCGATGACGAGGGTCGCGTCGATCTGGCGTGTGGTCAGCAGGTACGCGGCGGCGAACGGGTACGCGGTGTTGATCCAGCTCACCGGCCGCGACGAGATGAACAGCTGTCGCACGACGGCACCGGCGCGCGAGCGGCGGCGCGGCGGTCATGAGCGCGCCTCCGCTCGCCGAGGGCGAGCCGGGAGCAGCGTGAACACCGCCGGAACCAGGAACGCCGCGCACAGCGGATAGGCGAAGTCCTCGATCGGGGCCAGGCCGATCCGCACTCCGGAGATGAGCGACTCCGGATAGGTGAAGAGGCCGGCGGCGATCATCAGGTTGTCGAAGACGGCGGTCAGGAGGACCAGGATGCCGGCGGCCAGGGCGGAGGCCGTCATCCGCTGCGCGAAGCGCGGGCGTCGCGCGGTGAGCAGCACGACGACGACGGTGATCACCACGAACGGCACGACGATGAGCGGGTACGTCATCGTGACGCCTCCGACGTCGACGCCGCGGCATCCGTCCATCGGCGCTCGAGCACGCGCTGGCGCCCGCCCAGGCGACCAGCGCGAGGTAGCTCAGGAAGGCCAGGAAGACCGGCTCTTCGAGGGGGAGGTGCGGCGCGAGGTCGATCCCCAGCAGCAGCGGGCTCCCGCCCTTGACGAAGACGCCCGTGGCGATGCCGACCGCGTCCCACGCGAGGAAGAACGCCGTGCCGATGCCCACGGCGGCAAGCGTCCGCCCGGGCGCAGCCCACGCGGCGAGCCGCCACCGCCGGTCGATCAGCAGGACGCCGGCGGCGGAGGCGAGGATCGCGGCGAGGTACACACCCGGCATGCCTACACTCTCGCAGGTTCGGCGAGAGGACCGGGCGACCGGTCGCCGCGGAGCCGCTTGACGACCAGCTCGGCGGAGATGAGGCACATCGGCAGCCCGATCCCCGGCAGCGTGGAGCCGCCCACGTACGACAGGCCGTCGACGCGCCGCGAGGCATTGCGCGGCCGGAAGACCGCGCTCTGCCCGAGCGTGTGCGCGAGGCCGAGCGCGTTGCCGCGCCAGGCGCCGAGATCGTCGGCGAAGTCGCCCGGGGCGACCGTGCGGCGCACGACGATGCGGCTCGCCAGATCCGGGATGCCGCACCATTCGGCGATCTGCGCGATGACGCGGTCGGCGGCGGCCTCGATCTGCGGGTCGCCGTCGCCGTCGATGCCCCCGTGCCCGAGGCTGGGGTCCGCGGGCACGGGGACGAGCACGAAGAGATTCTCGTGCTCGGGAGGCGCCACGGTGGGGTCCGTGGCGCTGGGGCGGCAGACGTAGAGCGAAGCGGGATCGGGGATGCGCGGATGCGAGCCGAAGATGTCGTCGAAGCCGGCGCGCCAGTCGTGCGCGGAACAGCAGCGTGTGATGGGCGAGCTGCGGCAGCGCCCCCTCGACGCCCGAGCATCACCAGCAGCGCGCCCGGGCTCGGCGTGCGCGAACGCCACCAGTCCTCGGGGTAGCTCTGCTCGGCGCGGGGGAGGAGCTGCGTCTCGGTGTGGTGCAGGTCCGCACCCGACACGACGAGGTCGGCGCTCACGCGGCGCCCGTCGGCGAGCTCGACGCCGGTCGCTGCACCGGCATCCGTCGTGATCGACGTGACGCGCGCTCCGGTCTCGATGACGACTCCGGATGCCGTCCGCCAGGCGTGTGATCGCCCCGATGAGCTCGGTGAATCCGCCACGCGGATACAGCACGCGGTCGTCGAGGTCGAGGTGGCTCATCAGGTGGTACAGGCTCGGCACGCCGTACGGCGAGCCGCCCAGGAACACCGCCGGGTACTCGAGGATCTGGCGCAGCCGCGGATCCTGGAAGCGGCTCTCGACGTGGCGGGCGAGGCTGCGCGTGAGAAGGGGCGCGAGGCGCGGCATCCGTCGCAGCAGAGCGGGGTCTCTCAGGCCCGCCGTCGTCTCGTACGTGTCGTAGAGGAAGCGGTTGACGGCGAGCTCGTACGCGTCGGCGGCGGAGTCGAGGTAGGCGTCCAGCCGCGCACCGCGCCCGGCTCGACGCTCTCGAACAGCGCGGTCGCCTCGGCGCGCCCGGACCGGATGTCGAGCGGCTCGAGACCGGTGGACGGATCGGAGTACACGCGGTACGCCGGATCCAGCGGCACCAGGTCGAGCTCGCGGTCGGCCGTCGTGCCGAGCAGGCGGAAGTAGTGGTCGAACACCTCGGGCATGAGGTACCAGCTGGGGCCGGTGTCGAAGCGGAAGCCGTCGCGCTCCCACGATCCCGCTCGGCCGCCCAGCTCGTCCCGTGCCTCGAACAGCGTGACGTCCCAGCCCTCGGTGGCCAGCAGCGCCGCCGCGGCCAGCCCGCCGATGCCGCCGCCGATGACGACAGCGCGCCGGTTGCTTCGGTCGTGGTCATGCGCGCGCCTCCCGTGGTGCGAATCCCAGCAGGGCCCGTGCCGCGAGACGCGCTTTGACGGCGTCGGGCACACGCACTCGGGCGTCTTCGTCGCCGCAGGCGCGCAGGCGGGCCGCGAGCTCGGCGAACAGATCGTGCGCCGCGGTCACGGCGCGACGGCAGTCGGCCGGAAGGGCCGGGATGGTGCGGGCGGCCGCGGCGAGGTCGGCGTCGATGCGATCGAGGATCGCCGCGCGTCCCACCTCGTTCCCGGCCAGTCCGAGGTAGTCCCGCCCCAGCACCGCATCGTCGTGATTCCGATCCCGCAGGAAGTTGACGTCCTGGAACGCCGCTCCGAGACGTCGCGCTCCGTCGGTCAGCTCGGGAGAGGGAGTGACCGGATGCGGCGCCCCGGCGTTCACGAACACCTGCAGGCACATGAGGCCGATGACCTCGGCCGAGCCGTAGACGTAGGTGTCGTGCGAGACGGCGTCGTGCTGCTGGGTGTGGAGGTCGGTCCGCATCGAGGCGAAGAACGGTGCGACGAGCTCGGGTCCGATCCCGCACTCGCGGGCCGTGCCGGCGAACGCGTGCACGACGAGGTTCGAGCTGAATCCGCGGTTCGTGGCGTCGAGGACCTCCTGCTCGAGCTGATCGAGCACCTCGCTCATCGCCTGCGGAGTCAGCCCGGCCTCGGCAGCCGGGCCGTCGACGATCTCGTCGGCGATGCGCGCGAGCGCGTAGATGTTGCGGACGTGCGGACGCGGACGCGGCCCGAGCAGGCGGCACGCGAGCCCGAACGAGGTCGAGTAGCGCGCGATCACCGTGGCGGCGGCATCCGCGGCCGCCCGATCGTACAGCGCGAGTCCGGTCGAGGTGCGGCGGTGTGCATCGCTCACGGGATCCTCGCTTCGATGCCGTCGGCGAGGGTGCGCAGGAGCACGCCGGCGCGATCCGGCAGGGCCGGATCTTCGGACGCGGCCCGCACGGACGCGAGAGTCTCGGTCACGAGTGCGACCATCCGCTCTCGGGCACCGCTCGATTCGAGCACGGACTGCGCCTCGCGGACCGCCACAGGGCCGGTGCGGGCCAGCGCCAGGGCCTCGTCGACGCGGCCGGCGGCAGCGGATTCGCGAGCGAGCGCGACCAGGGGCGTCCGCTTGTTCTCGCGAAGGTCGGGGCCGGTGTCCCGTCCCGTCTGCTGCGTCGTGCCGAACGCTCCGATGAGGTCGTCGACGAGCTGGAAGGCGAGTCCGAGGCGTCCTGCGGCGTCTCCGAGCACGCGCAGCGCTTCGGCGTCGGCGCCGCCGAGAACCGCCCCCGCCTGCAGGGGGGCGCGGAACGAGTACACCGCGGTCTTGTTGAAGGCGGTATCGAGGGTCGCTCCGCGCGAGGGATGCCGCATGGCGACGCTGTTCTCGACATCGGCGAGCTCCCCGGCCGCAGAGACCACGATCGCGTCGTCGAGGAGCGTCAGAAGGCGGTCGCGGGTCGCATCGTCGGTGTGGGCCATGGCCACCAGCCGGAACGCCTCGTGCAGCAGGATGTCGCCGGCGAGGATGGCGGCGGCGTCCCCGAGCAGAGCAGCACCGTCGGCGTCGGCGCCGCCGTCCTGCGCGCGCAGCCGGAACTCTCCGCCGATGTTCGGCACGCCGCGGCGCATCGTGTCGTGGTCGATCACGTCGTCGTGCACGACGAACGCGGTGTGCAGCAGTTCGAACGCTGCCGCCACCGACAGGGCGGCCGAGGCGTTGGAGTCATCGGTGCGGAACGCGTCGAAGGATGCCGTGACCAGCGCCGGCCGCAGCCGCTTGCCGCCGTGCGCCGCCCGCGTGATGGCATCCGCCAGCGCTCCGAACGCGGGGCCCAGCTCCACGGCGCGATCGCGGATCCTGGCCAGCGCCCCGTCGATCGCGATCTGCAGGCGAGGGTCCGCCGCTGCCGGGATCATGATGCGCGGCGCTGACGGGCGGGGGTGTCGAACAGGTGAAGCTGCTCGGCCTGCAGCACCAGCCAGGGGCTGAACGCCCAGGGCGTCGCCTCGAGCGAGGTCGCGATCGCCTCGGGTTCGACCCATCGCGAGTCGACCACCTCGAGCGGGTTGAGCACGGGCTCGTCGTCGGTGTAGGCGATGTACACCGGGCACACCTCGTGCTCGACGATCCCGTTCGCATCGGTGGCGCGATAGCGGAACAGGGGGAGCGCGACGCGGATGTCGCTCAGTGTGAGCCCCAACTCGAAGTCGGCGTGCCGGCGCACGGCGGAGAGCACCGGCTCCGCAGGGCGGGGGTGGCCGCAGAAGGAGTTGGTCCAGACGCCCGGCCAGGTGCGCTTGCTCAGCGCCCGGCGGGTGAGGAGCACCTGTCCTTCGCTGTTGAGGACGTGGCAGGAGAACGCAAGGTGGAGCGCGGTGTCCGGGCCGTGCACGCTCGACTTGGGTGCCGTGCCGATGGGGTTGCCGTCGTCGTCCAGCAACACGACGTGGTCGGTGTCGGGCATCCGATCACTCCTCTCGTAATTGCTAGCCAAACTAGCAATTTCTCTTATGCGATGCTACAACGGGTCGGAGGGAACGTCCATGAAGTCCGAGCGCTGGCAACCGCAGACGAATCATGAGCACGCGGTGATGCGTGTGCTCACGTCGATCCGCGCCGTCAGCGACGCCATGGAGCGCATGCACAGCGGCATGAAGGACGACATGGACATGAATGCCACCGATGTGGCGGCGCTGCGGCTGCTGGTCATCCGGGAGCGGCAGCAGCAGTCCGTGAGCCCGCGCGACATCGCTCGGCACCTGCGGATCTCGACCGCCTCGACCACGAAGCTGCTGGATCGGCTGGTCGACTCCGGACACGTCGAGCGCCGCCCGCACCCGACCGATCGCCGCGGTCGCGTGGTCGTGCTGACAGAGGCGGCCCGGCAGGCCTTCTTCCGCGTCTTCGGCGAGCGCCTGCGCGCCATGCGCACGATCGCCATGCGCTACGACGAATCCGAGCTCGTCGGTGATCGAGCGGTTCCTCGACGACCTCAGCGGCGCGATGGACCCGCCGGACTGATCACCTGCCTCCTGTCGCGCGGGGACCCCGGAAAACGAAGAAGAGGGCGTCCCTTTCGGGACGCCCTCTCTTCATCTTCTGTTGCGGGGACAGGATTTGAACCTGCGACCTCTGGGTTATGAGCCCAGCGAGCTACCGAGCTGCTCCACCCCGCGGCACAAGGAATAGCCTAACACGGGTTTCGAGTGCTCATGAACACGGGGCGTGCGGGTTGCTGTGCTCGCGTCGTCGCGCGACAGGATGAGCGCATGTCCGGCGACCGCGATACCGACCCGCAGGATGACCGCGCCGACGGCCGCGACGAGACGCCCGAGGAGCGGGCCGACCGCAACTGGAACGAGGTGCTGCAGGAGTTGCGCGTGCTCCAGACGGGCACCCAGATCCTCACGGGCTTCCTGCTCGCCCTCGCCTTCCAGCCGGCGTTCGCGGACCTCTCCGATCCCCAGCGCGTCGTCTATCTCGGGCTCGTGGTGCTCTCGGCGATCAGCTCGATCGTGGCTCTCGCCCCCGTGGCGCTGCATCGCGTTCTCTTCCAGCAGCGCGCGAAGCCGGCTGTCGTCAGCTACGGCCACGTCGCGCTGATCACCGCGCTGCTGACGGTGTCGGTGCTGGTCGTCGGCGTCGTGGCGTTCGTGTTCGACGTCGTCCTCGACGGTGCGGCGGCCTGGTGGGCGCTGATCCCGCTGGCGCTGCTGATCCTCGTGCTCTGGCTGGTGGTGCCCGCCATCATGCGCGTCCGCCTGCGCGCGAACGGAGATCCGCAATGACCGACACCCTGCCGATCGCGGTCGCGCAGTTCGCCCCGACGGCCGACACGGCGGCGAACCTCGAGGCCGTCGCACAGCTCGTGGCGACGGCATCCGCTCGTGGCGCCCGCGTGATCGTCTTCCCGGAGTACTCCAGCTACTTCGTCGACCCGTTCGACGAGTCGCTCGTCGCCCACGCGCAGCCTCTGGACGGCCCGTTCGTGCGGGCACTCACCGAGGTCGCCGGCACGCACGACGTGGTGATCGTGGCGGGCCTGCTGGAGCGGGGGAGCGACGAGCAACGCGTCCGCAACACCGCCGTGGCGGTCGACGGGACCGGCCTGATCGCGCACTATCGCAAGCTGCACCTGTACGACGCGTTCGGGCAGCGCGAGTCGGACTGGGTCGAGTCGGGGGAGTCCGTCCCGCCGCAGACCTTCGAGCTCGCCGGACTCCGGTTCGGGCTCATGACCTGCTACGACCTGAGGTTCCCCGAGGTGGGGCGGCTCCTCGTCGACGCGGGGGCAGACGTGTTCCTCGTGCCGGCGGAGTGGGTGCGCGGCCCGCTCAAGGAGCACCACTGGCGCACGCTGCTGCACGCCCGGGCGATCGAGAACACCGTGTTCGTCGCCGCGGCGGATCACCCACCGCCCTTGGGCGTGGGCAACTCGCTCATCGTCGATCCGCTGGGCGTCGAGCTCGCCGCGGTCGGCACCTCGACCGATGTGGCGGTGGCGCACCTCGACGTCGGGGCGATCGAGCGCGTGCGGCGGGTCAATCCCTCGCTGACGCTGCGACGATTCCGCGTCGAGCCGCGCTGAGCGCGGGAGTCGGACGGAGCCGCGACGATCAGGCGAGCCGGGCGAGGCGGGATGCCGCCTCCTCCAGCACGTCGACGCGCTTGCACGCCGCGAACCGCACCAGTGTCGCGTACTCGGCGCGCCGAGCCGGGGTGGCGAAGGCGGTCAGCGGAATGGCGACGACCCCGCCGCGCTCGGGGAGCGCGCGGCAGAAGGCCGCGGCATCCGTGGCTCCCAGCGGGCCGGCGTCGGCGACGGTGAAGTAGGAACCGGCCGGCTCCGAGACGTCGAAGCCCGCTGCGCGGAGACCCGCGCCGAGCAGGTCGCGCTTGGCGCGCAGGGTCTCGGCGATGCCGCGGAAGAACTCGTCGCCCAGGCGGAGTCCGGTCGCGATGGCGGGCTGGAACGGGCTGCCGTTCACGTAGGTGAGGAACTGCTTGACGGCGAGCACCGCGTCAACGAGGGGGGCGGGGCCCGAGATCCAGCCGATCTTCCAGCCGGTGGTCGAGAAGGTCTTGCCGCCGGACGAGATCGTCAGCGTGCGCTCCCATGCTCCCGGCAGCGTTGCGAGGGGCACGTGGGGCTCATCGAAGACGAGATGCTCGTACACCTCGTCGGTGACGATGACGGCGTCATGGCGCTCGGCGAGACGCACGATCTCGTCGCGCACTTCGGCGCCGAAGACGGCACCGGTGGGATTGTGCGGGTCGTTCACCAGGATGACGCGGGTGCGATCCCCGACCGCGGCGCGGAGTTCATCGAGGTCGGGCTGGAAGTGCGGCCACCGCAGCGGCACCGTCACCAGTCGCGCACCCGCCAGCGCCACGATCGCGGCGTACGAGTCGTAGTAGGGCTCGAAGACGACCACCTCGTCCTCGGGGTCGTCGAGCAGCGCCAGCAGCGCGGCGGCGAGCGCCTCGGTCGCACCGGCGGTCACCAGCACGTTCCGGGCGGGATCCAGCCGGAGGCCGTAGAACCGCTGCTGGTGCTCCGCGATCGCGGAGAGCAGATCCGGGATGCCGCGGCCCGGCGGATACTGGTTGACACCGTTCGCGATGGCCGCGCGTGCGGCCTCGAGCACCGCTGCGGGTCCATCCTCGTCGGGGAAGCCCTGCCCGAGATTGATCGCACCCGTTTGCGCCGCAAGGGCCGACATCTCCGCGAAGATGGTGGGGTGGATCGACCCGTCGTCGCCGACGAGTCCGGCACCCGCGGCTGTGCGGTGCCAGGCTCCGGGGATCTGTCGCATCGCTTCACCGTACCGGGCGGGCTCATCCCTCTTGCATAGGCGAGTCCCATTCGCGACATAAGAAACGCACAGCATCGGTGGGCACAGTGGTGAGTGCTTGGCAGAAGGAGCAATCATGAGCGACATCCAGGGCGATCGCCCGGAAGACCAGACCCCCGCCGTCCCGACTCAGCCGGCCGCGGAGGCCGCCGCGCAGACGCCCGCCGAGCCGGAGGCGGCCGCGCCGTCCGCCGCGCCGGCGCCGCCCGCAGCTCCCGCTGCTCCGCCGGTCCCGCCGACGCCCGCTGCCGACGCCGCCACCGCCGCGCCGAGCGCCCAGCCCGCGTCGCAAAGCACGCCGGCCGCGCGACCCCGCCGGCCCCGCCCGCCGGGTACCCGGCCGGTGCCCAGGCGTACGCCCGTCCGCAGGGCTACGCGGGCCAGCCCGCCCCGTACCCCCACTCGTACGCCGGACAGCAGCAGCCCGCCGCTCCCGCACCGGGTGCGTCCTTCGGCGTCAACCCGGCGGACACGCAGCCGACGCTTCCGATCGGCGGCGCCACCGGCGCGATGCCGACCTCGACGGCGACGGGCACCACGCAAGGAGAAGAAGCCGTCGGCCGCCGGCAAGGTCGTGGGGCTCATCGTCGCGGCCGCCATCGTCGGCGGTGCGGCAGGCCTCGGCGGTGCGTACGCGGGCGTCAGCTGGTTCGCGCCGGTGAGCGCCTCGCCGGTCGCCGGACCCGCGACGGTCACCGTCAACGACACCGACGAGGTCAACCAGACCACCGGGATCGCCGCCAAGGTGCTGCCGAGCGTCGTGACCATCGCGGCGACGAGCTCGTCGGGAGCGGGAACCGGTTCGGGCGTCGTCCTCACCGAGGACGGCTACGTCGTGACCAACACGCACGTCGTGACCCTCGACGGCGCCACGGGTGACGCGACGGTCCGCGTGACGACCTCCGACGGCCGGGTGTACGACGCCGAGGTCGTCGGCACCGACCCGACGTACGACCTGGCGGTCATCAAGCTGCAGGATGCCGAGGGCCTGACTCCGATCGAGTTCGCCGACTCGAGCAAGCTCAACGTCGGCGACACGACCGTCGCGGTCGGCGCCCCCCTGGGCCTGGCGAACTCGGTGACCGAGGGCATCGTCAGCGCCCTCAACCGCTCCATCCAGATCGCGTCGTCGGCCGCACCCGACAGCGGTGACGAGAACGAGCAGCAGCCCGAGGAGAACGGCCAGGAAGGGCCGTTCCGCTTCGACTTCGGTCAGGGCGACCAGCAGTCCTCGGCGACCGAGACCATCTCCATCGCGGTCATCCAGACCGACGCGGCGATCAACCCCGGCAACTCCGGCGGCGCGCTCGTCGACTCCGACGGCAAGCTCATCGGCATCAACGTCGCCATCGCGAGCGCGGGCGGCTCGTCCTCCGACGGCTCCGGCTCGATCGGCGTCGGCTTCTCGATCCCGTCCGACATCGTCGAGCGCATCACCGATGAGCTCATCGAGAACGGCGAGGCGACCCACGGCCTGCTCGGCGCCACCGTGCAGCCCGCGGCATCCGTCGAGGGTTCGACCACCACCGGCGCCTACATCAAGGAGCTCACCGAGGGGGGCGCGGCGGCGAGCGCGGGCCTCCAGGCCGGCGATGTCGTCATCGCCTTCAACGGCGTTCCCGTGACCGACTCGACCGATCTCACTGCGCAGGTGCGCGGTGCGGCGGCCGGCAGCCAGGCGGAGGTCACCTACGTCCGCGACGGCAAGACGCAGACGGCGGAAGTCACGCTGGGCTCGCTCCAGCAGTAGCCGCACGACCGGTTCACACCACAGGACGCCATCTCGCGAGTCAGCGGGTCCCCATGCGGGCTCGCAGGTAGGCTCGCGGGATGGCGTCTTTCTCTTTCGGCGCGGGCAATGCGCGAAAGCTCGCGACGGTGCCGCTGTATGCCGCAGGACGCATCTTCACGATCCTCGTGCCGCGCACGCGTGACGAATGGGTCTTCGGCTGCGCGGTCGGCATCGGCGACGGCGCCCTCGCCCTCTGGGACGTCGCCGCCGAGCACGGTGAGACCGCGGTCTGGCTCGTCGGGTCGAAGCAGGAGGCGACGGATGCCGCGGCCCGCGGCATCCGTGCCGTTCCGAAGCGTTCGCTGCAGGGCCTCTGGCGCACGGCGCGCGCCCGCGTGATCGTGGTCACCCACGGCTTCGGCGACGTGAACCGGTACGCCGTGACGGGCGCGTTCGTGGTGCAGCTGTGGCACGGGATCCCCCTCAAGCGCATCGGCGTCGATTCGCCCGAGACGCTGCGGGTGCCGCGCATGATCGAACGCACGCCGGCTGCCGGCGCGGTCAGAGGCCTGCTGCGCGCGATGTATCGCGGCGCGGCGCGGCGCATCCGCGTGCTGCCGGCGGCATCGCACATCGTGCGGGGTCGCCTCGAGTCGGCGTTCGCTGCTGCCGGACGCCAGCGTGCCGGTGACCGGCGAGCCGCGCGTCGACGTGCTCTCTCGCGGCACCGCCGCCGACCGCCGGACCGAGGGCCGGGCGGCCATCGCGCGGGCCGTGCCGCGGGCGACGCCGGACGCGCGCTTCGTGCTGTACGCGCCGACGTGGCGCGACGGCGCGCCCGACCCCGCCGTGCCGACGGCCGACGAGTGGAGCCGGATCGTCGAGGTGCTGAACCGGCACGATGCGACTCTGCTGGTGCGCTCGCACCCGCTCGGTGCCGGCGACTACCGGCCGCCGTTCCCGACCGATCGCGTGCAGCCGCTCGGCAGCGATCGGGTGCCCGACGTCACACCGCTGCTGCCCGGGCTCGACGCGCTGGTGACGGATTACTCGTCGCTCGCGTTCGACGCGTCGCTCGTGCCGCTGCCCACGCTGTTCCTCGCACCCGACGTCGAGGAGTACGCGCGACGCCGCGGGTTCTACGGCAGCTATTCCGACGTCGCGGGCGACGACTGGGCCGTCGACTGGACCCGGACGGCCCAGCAGCTCGACGCTGTCCTGGGGGACTCCGCCGAACGCGCGCGCCGGATCGATCGCGCCGTCGCGCTGAGCGCGCGCGTGCATGCGTTCCGCGACGGACGCAATGCCGCAAGGGTGTACCGTGCGATTCTGGCCGGAACGGCCCACGATGCCCGTGCCGAGGAAGGAACCGGATGACCGAGGCGAGCTTCACGACGGACGGCGTCCCCGCGCTCGTGCTCGCGGGCGAGGGGGAGCGGCCCGACTCCGTCGAGATCGTCGGCGCCCGGGCCCGCGTCGCCGCACGTGTGACGGGCCGCGGCAAGACCTGGAAGGCGACGCTCCCGCTGCGCGCCGCGCGGTGGGGCGGCCCCGAGCTGCCGCTGCCGTCGGGGACGTACGAGGTGCAGATCGCCGGTGCCGCGACCAGCGGCATCCACCCGCCCGAGGCGCTGCCGGTCACTCAGCTCGGGACGCTGCGGGCGACGCTCGACGGCTGGTCGCTGCGCATCGGTCCTCCCATCGACCCTGCGTACGACTCCGGCGAGGGGCAGGACGCCCTCGAACGCCGGTATGCCACGCGCCCGGCATCCGGGTTCGAGAACGCGGTCTTCTTCGAGAGCTTCTACGGGCGCAATGCCAGCTGCAACCCGCTCGCGATCGATCGCGAGCTGGCCCGCCGTGCGCCGGAGGTCACACGGTACTGGAGTGTGGTCGACCTGTCCGTCGCGGTGCCGGACGGCGCGATCCCCGTCGTCGAGGGCAGCCCCCAATGGTGGCGCGCCCGCGGTGCCGCCCGGCTGCTCGTGGTGAACGACTGGCTGCGCCGGCGGTTCGCCCGCCGCAAGGGGCAGGTCGTGCTGCAGACCTGGCACGGCACGCCGCTCAAGCGCCTCGCGCTGCATCGCCCCGGCTTCGACCCGCGACGCATGGCCGCCGTGGTGCGCGAATCGCGCCGTTGGAACATCCTCCTCGCCCAGAATCCGTATGCCGCCCGCATCCTGGGCAAGGCCTACGCCTTCCTCACTCGCCCGGTCTGGGTCGAGGGCTACCCCCGTAACGACGTGCTCACCACCGGCGACGGCGCGGCGACGCGCCTGGCGCTCGGCATCCGTCCCGGTGAGCGGGTGATCCTGTACGCCCCGACCTGGCGCGACGACCGCGACCAGATCGTCGACTTCGTCGACCCGGTGGCGCTCGCCGCCGCGACCGATGCCGTCGTGCTCGTGCGCGGGCACTCGCGCACGCTGCTGCCGGGGCGGGATGCCGAGGGCCCCCGTGTGATCGACGTGACCGGGTTCCCCGACACCGCGCTGCTGCTGCTCGTCGCGGATGCTCTCGTCACCGACTACTCGTCGGTGATGTTCGACTACTCGGTGACCGGCAAGCCGATGTACTTCATGGTTCCCGACATGGAGCACTACCGCGGTGAGCTGCGCGGGTTCTACTTCGACCTCGCCGCGCACGCCCCCGGACCGATGGTGCGCACGCAGGACGAGCTGGTCGCCGCGCTCGCCGCCGCCGGGGATGCCGGCACGGATGACGCGTACGCCGATCGCTACCGGCGCTGGCGCGACAGGTTCAACGCGCGCGACGACGGGCACGCGGCCGAGCGGGTCGTGACGCGGATCCTCGATCAGGGCTTCATCGACGTCTGACCCGCGCCCGCCGGACCGACCTCACGGCAGCGGCGTGTTGCGGCTGCCCAGGCGGGAGGTGTCGACGGTGTCGTGGGCGCCGCCGACGACACCGAGCACGAACCCCCAGCCCCACGCGAGGTGCATGCTGGGCAGCACCGCCGCGGTCCACAGCTTGTCGCGCCACCCGTGTCCGCCGCCGGGCCCTGCGGCCACTCCGACGATGAGGACGGCGTACGCGAGCACGGGCAGGTAGACGACGGATGCCGCGACCGCCCACCATCCCTGCAGCACGCCCGTCAGCTGCAGAACGCCGACGACGAGCGCGAGCAGGATCGTCAGCACGAGCGCCGGGGGTGCGAAGAAGCGCAGCGAGTTGCCGCGCCCGAACCGACGGACGAGCTCGCCGCGCCAGCGCCCGGTGGCCGAGAACTGGCGCACCAGGCGGGTCCAGCTCTCGCGCGGCCAGTACGTGACAGCGAGCGTGGGGTCGAACCAGACGCGGTAGCCGGCGCGGCGGATCCGGAGATTGAGCTCCCAGTCCTCGCCGCGGCGGATGGTCTCGTCGAAGAAGCCCACCTCGTCGAGCACCGCGCGCCGCATGACGCCCAGGTACGCCGATTCGGCCTCGCCCTCCTGCGTCCCGCCGTGATAGGCGCCCCCGCCGAGGCCGATGGGCGAGTTGTAGGCGCGCGCGACGGCACGCTGGAAGGGCGTGCGCCCGTCCGCGCGCATCACTCCGCCGACGTTCGCCGCGCGCACCCTCTCGAGGGTCGCGAGAGCGCTGCGGGCGTAGCTGGGATCGAGTTCGGAGTGCGCGTCGACACGGACGACCGTGGGGTAACGGCCGGCGCCGATCGCGAGGTTGAGGCCGATCGGGATGTCGGCGGCGGGGTTGTCGATCAGCACGATGCGGTCGTCTCCCCGGGCGAGCTCACGCGCGAGCTCGGTCGTGCCGTCGGTGGAGGGGCCGAGGGCCAGGATCAGCTCAGTCGGGGCGGCGACATCCTGCGCCAGCACGGTCTCGACCGCGTGTCGGAGGTAGTCGCGCTCGTTGAGCACGGGCATCACGAAGCTCACGCCGGCAGCCGGGGGGAGGGACCGGAGCGTCCCTGCGCCCGTGTTGCTCGACATGCACGCGTCGATCATGTCACGGGTGCCGCTGGGTAGGCTGAAGGCGTGGGTCTGGTGTCAGATGGGAAGAAGGCGGTCGCGCTCGTTCGCAAGGCGGTGCGCAACCGCTCGGCTGTGATCGACGTGCGTCGCACGCTCGCGGCCCGGCCGCAGCATCCGCCGTTCCACTACCGCGTGGCCGTGTACTTCGCCGACGGCGCGGTCAACATGTACCAGATGCGGCAGTGGTACAAGCCTCTCGCCGCTCTCGCGAAGACGTGGCCCGTCGTCGTGCTCAGCCGGGCGGCGACCGGTGCCGAGGCGCTGCTCGACGACGCTGCGCTGCCCGTCGCCTTCGTGCCGACGGTGCGCGATCTGGAGCGCTTCATCGCCAAGCAGGACATCCGCGTCGTGCTGTACGTGAACCAGAACACCCGCAACTTCCAGATGTTCCGGTACGGGCGCCGGTGGCACGTGTTCATCAACCACGGCGAGTCCGACAAGATGTACATGACCACCAACCAGTACAAGGCGTACGACTACGCGATGATCGCCGGCGACGCCGCGCGCGAGCGGCTCTCGCGGGTGCTGTGGGATTACGACATCGATCGGCGCACCATCGAGATCGGCCGTCCGCAGGCCGACCACTACTCCGGAACGCTGCCGTACACGCCGGACCAGCGCACCGTCGTGCTGTACGCGCCCACGTGGGAGGGCGACCGGCCTTCGGCGCACTACGGGTCCATCGCCACGCACGGTGAGGCGCTCGTGCGTGCGCTTCTGGCCACCGGGCGCCACCGCGTGATCTATCGCCCGCACCCGCGATCAGGGGTGGTCGACCACGAGTACGGCGCCGCCAACAGGCGCATCATCGCGGCTCTCGCCGCCGCGAATGCCGCAGATCCGGGCGCTCACCACTTCTTCGACGACGGACCCGAACTCGGCTGGCAGTTGTCTGCCGCCGACGTGGCGATCGTCGACATCTCGGCGATGGTCTACGACCGGCTCGCCGCCGACAAGCCGCTCCTGATCACTCGTCCCGTCGATCCCGCCGCGGCGATCGACATGCACGGCTACCTGTCGGCGTGCGAGTGGCTGGATGCCGCCGCCGCCCTCGACGTCGTCGCGCAGACGGAACGGGTGCTCGGCGACCCCCAGGCGGTCGCGCGTCTCGAGGAGTGGGTGACCCGCTACTTCGGCGACACGACGCCCGGTGCGGCATCGGCGAGGTTCCATGCGGCGGTGCAGAGACTCATGGACGACTGGGAGACCTGGTACGCCCGCTCCACCGTCGACGAAGACGACGACGAGACCGACGATGAGGCCGAGCTCGACGACGAGGGCTGAGTCGGGGGACCGCCGCAGAGCGGTCGTCCTCGGCACGCACTCTCGATGCCACGGGCCTCTCAGGTCACAGGTGCCGGGCGTTCGACGAGCCGCGCGATCGCGCGCAGCGGGATGGCGACCCAGGTCGGACGGTTGCGGGCCTCGTAGATCGCCTCGTAGACGGCCTTGTCGAGTTCCAGCGCCGCCAGCAGCGGATGCCGGGGGTCCAGGCCGCTGCCGGAGGTCTCTGCGTATCCGTCGACGAAGGCTGCACGCGCGTCGAGCGCCCAGGCCTGCACCGCATCGGCCGAGCGGTCGGGGTCGTCCAATCGCAGCGATCCGGCCACATAGTCGAACGAGCGGAGCATGCCCGCCACGTCGCGCAAGGCGAAGTCCGGCTGCCGGCGCTCGGCCATCGGGCGGAGCGGTTCGCCTTCGAAGTCGACGAGGAACCAGCCGCGGTCGGGGGAGTGGAGCACCTGCCCGAGGTGGTAGTCGCCGTGGATCCGCTGCAGCGGCGGCCACGGCACCTCGAGTGCGCGGCGATAGACGGCGGCTGCGGCATCCCGCTGTCCCGCGATCGCCGGCACCTCCGCGATCGCGATCGCGAGCCGCCGTTCCCAGGTTGCCGCCGCGGCGTCGCGGTCGGCCGCGGTCGGGTTGCGGGTGGGGAAGCACCGTGTCAGTGCGACGTGCACGTGAGCGGTCGCGGCGCCGAGCGCGCCCGCCTGCACACGGAAGTCCTCGCCCCTCGCGGCAGCCAGAAGCGCGACGCGCCACGCATCGTCGACGCCCGGCAGGTACTCCTGGGCGAACGCGAGCGACCCGCGGACGATGCCATGTGCGGTGGCGAGGTCGGGCCAGGTTCCCTCGATCGAGCCGACCGGCCGCGGCACGTGCGTCGATCCGGCTCGCGCCAATGCCTCCTGCAACTCGATGTCGGGGTTGAGTCCCGGGTGGAGCTGGCGATAGACCTTGCAGATCACCGGCGTGCCGATGCCCTCGTAGATGAGCGAGGTGTTCGACTGCTCGCCGCTGATCACGCGCGCCGTGGCGAGGGCGGGAACGCTGTCGGCTGCCACAGCCGTGCGCGATCGCGGTCGTCTGAGGCCCGCGAGCAGTGCCGCCACGGGAGATGAGACGCAGCAGCGCCCGCGCATACGCCGGGTCGTGCGGTCCGTCGATGAACGTCGTGCCCGGGTTCGGACTGCCGATCGTGTGATCGGGGTCCGCTCTCACCGTCTCCGTCGCCCGCTCGACGACGGGGATCTGGTACAGCACGGCCGGAAGCGCGCCTTCGTCGGCGACGAGGAACGTGCGGATGCGCACACCGCCGTCGGACTCGGCCGCGTCATCGCGGTCGACCGCCAAGTCCCACCACGACACCAGGCGCAGGCTCGGCTGGGCGGCCTTTCGCGGCGTACCACCGCTGCCTCGGCATCCACGCCGCCAGGCACGCCAACGTGCTGTCCATACCTGTGAGCGTATGCCCGCGACAGTGGACATGTCGAGGTGGAGTGCAAGCGCTTGCAGTCCTTGTTCCGCCGGCCAGGCCGGATCGGTGACGGCTCGAGGACGTTGCCCGTCCCTGCGTGGGCGCTCAGAAAGGTGGTGCGCCGGGGGTGCCGGGTGGGGCGTCGTCGGTGAACAGCCAGGGTTCGCGCATCATCTGTCGTCGCCGTTGTACCTCGTCGTCGGCGACGAAGCGGACGACGGGTTCGGGTCGGTCGGTGTGTGTGCGGCCGGTGGGGCTGGTCCAGACCAGCACGCCGGGGGCGGTCTGCTCGACGGTCCAGGGTGTGACGTGTTTCAGGGTGTGGTGTCGGCGGCAGAGGTGGGCGAGGTTGTCGTGGCAGGTGGGGCCGCCGTGGGCGTGGTCGATGGTGTGGTCGATGTCGCAGCGCCAGATCGAGCGGCGGCAGCCGGGGAAGCGGCAGTGCTCGTCGCGGGCGGCGAGGAACCGGTCCAGCGCCGGGCCGGGGCGGTAGCGGTCGACGGCGAGCACGGCGCCGGTGACGGGGGAGGTCATCACGCGTTCCCATCCCGGGTTGCCGGCGGCGAGGGCACGGGCGGTGTCGGTGTCGATGGGCCCGTAGCCGGCGAGCAGGCAGGGTTCGGTGCCGGCGCCGGTCATGGTGAGCACGGGAACGGTGATCTGCACGGTGGCGCGGATCGCGGCGAGCCCGGATCCGGCGACGCAGTCCTGTGGTCCGGCGGTGAGCAGCAGGTCGGTGGCGATGTCCGCCCGCAGCTGATCCATGGTGCGGGTGTCGAGAGGTTCGCCGTCGGCCCCACCGTCCGTGGCCTCGCCGTCCGGGGCCTCGCCGTTCGCGGCCTTGCCGTCGGCGGTCTGGTCTACGGGTTCGCGCGCGGCGACGGCGGAGTGGGCCTGCGCGGTGAGGCGGTCATGGATGCCGTGGATCAGGGTGGCGTCGTTGATCAGGGTGAGCGCTGCCATGTGGTCGGGCAGGTCGACGACCTGGATGTCGCGGCGGGCGACGGCCTCGCTGTGGCGTTCCTCGAGGGTGCGGTCCATGAATCGTTCGGCGATCACCTTCAGCACCGGGGTGAGTCGGCCCGGGGTGAGGTGGGTGGCACGGTGCAGGGCGAGGGTGAGGAACTCGGCGCGCGCCGCGTCGTCGGTGATGGGGTCGCCGATGTCGTGGATCACCGAGAGATGCTGTCGGGAGAGCTCCCCGCGTCCCAGCGCGTCCACCCCGGCCGCGAACCGGGTGCACAGATCGGACGCCTCCGACATGAGCCGTGTCACGGTCCACTCCGACACGCGGGCCGAGGTGGCCAGGTCCGCGACCAGCGCGCGGCGGTCGAGCTCGGCGCGTCGCCCCTGCCCCGGTGTCGCCTGCGCGGGCCTCGCAACCGCGGCTGCGGCATCCGCCATCAGCCGGATCTCCGCCGCATCCGCGGCGGCGCGCTCGCGCCGACCCGCCTCGAACCCGGCCACCAGCCGGATGACGCCGGCCACCTCGGCAGGCAGCCCGTCATCACCGGGAGCACCGGCGGGATCGAACGCGGGGGTGGCAGACATCAGGACTCGCAGACCAGAGCGGAACAGGAAACGAGAGATCCCGGCGCCTCAGCGCCGCGCACCCTGACCACATCCCCGCGGCTCCTGCCGCGCCCATCCACCGCCCCGATCGCTCGGAGCCTCACTCATCGATATCGAATCTCTGAACTAAACCCTATCGCTAAACTAGCAGACAGACAAGAACAAAAGTACGAGAATCTGGATCGACTCAATCGCTCGACTTCTGATCCACGTCCGGATCGGCGTCGGCGGCCGCCGTGACCGGGATCACGATCGCCTCGATCGCACCGCCGCCGGACTCCGCCAGCCCGATGCCGCCGACGCCCAGCCCGCCCAGATCGACGGGCGCGGCATCCGGGAGTCTCTCGGCGCTCGACTCGGCGCGCGCCGGCTCGGACGGCAGACCCGCCCACTCGGTGGGTTCTTCGGGAAGCTGGCTGAACAGGCCCATACCGCCATTCTCACCCCGGCAAGCGGCCACGGGGTCACATCCCGAACCTCCAGAGGTACTCCTCGCCGTCGTCGGGACGGAGCCACGCGATCGTGACGATGGCGCACCCGGGATCGGCGTCGCACAGACAGAGCTCGGCCGTGTCGCCCGGAGGCATCAGGCCCCAGTGCTCCGTCAGTGAAGCCGCACCGGCGTCGACGAAGACACGCACGACATCGAGCGGCAGACGGCTGGCGTTGGTCACGAGCGGATGTCTGTCGTAGACCTCGTCGACACGCCAGGGCACCCGATAGACGTGCGGCGGAGAGGGTTCGTCTGAATCGAGGGCGCGAAGCATGACCGCCACCGTAGGAGCCGGGGCCGACGCGCGGGCGCCGCTGTACGGGCCGGGGTGGTCTCGCTGTGGAGAACCCCGAAGAATGCCGTCCCGCGGGGGTTGGGGGAGGAGCCTCAGTCGGCGGAAGGGGGCTCGATCTCGCGCTTCTTGCGGCGCACGACGCTTCCGACCGCCGTCGTCGTCCGTGTCACGCCGCCGACCACGACCTCGCCGGCGCGACGTATGCCGCGACCTGCGAGTCGCTCGACGCGGTCCGCGCCCGGTCGAGGCTCCAGCTCGGCCGGCACCGAAAGGGGTGGCAGGCCGAACGCGCGCCGGGAGCCGACGAGTACGCGCCGCCCCAAGATGTTGTTGCCTACGCCGCCGATGGCCGCGCCGATCCCGAAGGGCAGCGCCTTGCCGATCCAGGATGCCCCGCCTCGGGCCGCGAACTGTCGGATGAAGGTGGATTTGAGTCGATCGACGAGCGGACCGACGGCGGCTCGCGGGAGGGACTTGGTGATGAGCTCGCCCCAGTACGCGGACCGGCTCGGGCCGCGCCCGGCCGCCTGTCCGGCGAGCTGCGCGACGAGGTCGATGCCTTCCTTGCCGAGCATCAGGGTCAGTACGAGCGCACGTGCGCGGTCGGGATCCGCGACCGGGATGCCGTGCACCTCGGCGACGGACTGCGCGAACAGCGTCGTAGCCTCGAGGAAGGCCACCGTCTCGACACCGCTGAGGGCCAGCGTGACGCCGGTGCCGATCCCCGGCACCACGGCGGTCGCGCCCACAGCCGCGCCGCCCGTCGTGACGGCAGCGAGATAGCGTCGCTCGAGGATGCGGACGATGTCGGCCGGGGAAGCATCCGGATGCCGCAGCCGCACGCTGCGCAGATGCGCGAGCACGACGGGTCGCTGGATCGAAAGCACCCGATCGAGCGCCCGGATCGTCAAGGGGTGTTCGTCGGAGCCGGTGGGCGGCAGGCCGCCCTGCCACGGCGAGTCGCCGGGCAGGGAGTGGATGCGGTGAACCTTCTCGCTCATCGCGCCGAGTCTATGCGCCCGGATCCTGACGTCGGCCCGGGGTTGACACGCCCTCGTGCGAGGGTCAGACGTAGAGGTTCGCGCGCTCGAGGTCTTCGGCGAAGTCGACCTCGACGGCGTACAGGTCCGAGATGTCGAGCGGCTGGAGCAGCACGCCGTCTTCGGCGATCGCGAGCTCGAGGCCGCGCTCGAAGTAGTCCTGATCGTCGACGCGTGTCAGGTGGCGCATGAACGCCTTCTTGTCGCGGCTCGAGATGTAGTTGATGCCGACAGCCTCGCCGATGCCACCCTTGACCGTTTTCGACAGCTCCTTGATGAAGCCCTCGGTCGTGACGGTGTACTTGACTTCTTCGTCGCTCACCTTGGAGGTGTTGACGGTGACGAACGACTGGTCGCGTTCGATGAGCTCGATGGCACGGCCGAGGACGCGGGGATCGAAGACCACGTCGCCGTTCATCCAGAGCACGCCGCCCTTGCCGGTCTTCGCGAGTGCGCGCAGCAGGCTCTTGGAGGTGTTGGTCTGGTCGTAGCGATCGTTGTAGACGTAGTCCACGTGGGGGAAGGCTTCGACGACGGTCTCCGCGCGGTAGCCCACGACGGTGGTGATCTTGGCGTCGCTGCCGAAAGCGGCACGGATGTTGTCGTGCTGCTGCTGCATGATGCTGCGGCCGTCGCTCAGCTCAGTGAGCGGCTTGGGAAGGCTGCGTCCGAGGCGCGAGCCCATTCCGGCTGCGAGGATGACGGTCTGAAGGGTCAAAAGTCTTCTCCTGAAGTGCGTGATTCACTGCCGGTTCACCGGCGCGACACCCCTTCGTGCCGGGACCATGCTATCCATGACCCCTGGGAAGGCGCATAATGTCCGGCTCCCGTTGCCGATTCGTGACATAACGCGATTGCCCGCGACGCGGCGACACGAACTGCCCCGGGATCAGGCCCGCTTGATACGTTGGTTCGGTGACAGCCTCCCTCCCGGTGCCGAATGACATCGATCCGGATGAGCCGGACCGTCACTCCGGTGCGCACGTCGTGCGCCTCGCGGACACGGTACAGCCGGCCACGGACAAGCCCCGCCGTCCGCCCCGCAAGCCGCGCTCGGACAAGGGGGCGCCGCGCACGCAGCGCACCCCCGCGCGGAAGGCGGAGCCGCAGCCCGACCCGGGTCCGCCGCCGCCGCTCCCCAGCGATCTCGAACTCGCCGCGAGCGCCGCCGCCGGCATCGTCGTCCCGCCGCGCCCGCCCCTTCCGCCCGTCGCGGATGCACCGCCCGCCGACGCCGCTTCCGGACGCCCGCAGGAGGCCCCGGAATCCGAACCGGAATCCGAACCGGAATCCCGGTCGGAACCCCAGCCCGCACCCGGCGCAGAACCCGCACGAGCCCCCGCCACCACGGCGAACTCTGCAGTGCACCCCGACCCTGGTTACGAACCGCAGGAGATCTCGCAGATCACGCCTCTTGCCGATTCCGCCGCGGTGGTCGATGCTGAGCGCGTGGTCGAGTCCGCGCCCGTGGCCGAGCCCGCGGCGCTGGTCGAGTCCGCGCCCGAGCCCGTTCCCGAGCCTGCGCCCGCGCCAGTGACGCCTCTCGCAGCGGCCCCCGTCGCGCCGGCGCCGGTCGCTCCTGACTCCGCGCCCGCCCTCGACCCCGAGCCCGACCTCGACATCGGACCGGTAGCGGCGCCCCCGACGTCCTCGGTGCCGCCTGCGGTCGGGAGCGCGCCGGCCGCCACGGATACCGCGGCTGCGGCATCCGTCGTTCCCGGCACCCCGGCGCTGCCCGCCATCGGCGGCGATGCGCTCGTGCTGCGCGGCGTCACCAAGCGGTTCGGCAGCACGCACGCGGTCGACGGCATCGACCTCACCGTGCCCGCAGGGACGTTCTACGGCCTGGTCGGTCCGAACGGCGCCGGCAAGACCACGACGCTCTCGATGATCGCGGGCCTTCTCGAACCCGATCGCGGCACGATCCACATCGGCGGAGTGGATGCCGCGGCCGAGCCGCTCGCCGCCAAGCGGCTGATGGGGGTCCTGCCCGATCGGCTGCGCACCTTCGACCGGCTGACCGGCCGCCAGCTGCTCTACTACTACGGAGTGCTGCGGAAGCTCCCTCCCGCCGTCGTCGAGAGCCGCACCGCCGACCTTGCGCGGGCATTCGACCTCGAAGACGCCCTCGGCCGGAGCGTGTCGGACTACTCGGCCGGCATGCTCAAGAAGGTCATGCTCGCCGGGGCGCTCATCCACTCTCCGCGCCTGCTGGTGCTGGACGAGCCGTTCGAGGCCGTCGACCCGGTCTCGAGCTCGATCATCCTCGACATCCTCTCGGCGTACGTGGCGCACGGCGGCACGGTGATCCTCTCGAGCCACGGCATGGACCTCGTCGAGCGGGTGTGCACCCGCGTGGCGGTCATCGTCGCAGGGCAGGTGCTCGCCGAGGGAACGGTCGCCGAGGTGCGGGGCGAGCTCACGCTCGAGCAGCGCTTCGTCGAACTGGCCGGAGGCCTCAGCGACGTGGAGGGTCTCGAGTGGCTGCACACGTTCTCCGACTGAGGGTCGCGCTGCTCTTCGGCGCGCTCCGCGGGGACGCAGGGCACGTCGTCCGCGTGGTCGGCGCGCTGGTCCTCCTCCTCGCCGCGACGGTGGCGGCCTGCTGGGGCCTGCTGACGCTGCGGGATGCCGCCACCGAGGAGGTGCTGGCGGTCACCGTGCTCGGCGGGTCGGCGGTCACGCTGGGCTTCGCACTCGCGCCCTTGTTCGGAGCGGTCGATGATCCGCTGGATCCGCGACGGTTCGCGCTCTTCGGTCTGCCGCGGGGTGGTCTTGCAGCGGTGCTCGCCGTCGCCGGTCTCATCAGCGTGCCGATCATGGTGCTGGTGGCCGTCGCGGTGTGCGCCGCGATCGTCTGGGCCGACCACGGCGTGCCGGTCGCCGCCGGCATCGTGAGCGTGGTCCTGGGAGTTCTGACCTGTGCCCTGCTCGCGCGCCTGTGCATGGCGCTGGCGTCGCTGTTCCTGCGCGAACGGCGATCGCGCGAGCTGTCGGGCGTGTTCGTGCTCGTGGTGCTGGTGGTGGTGGTGCCGGTGGGCGTGTTCCTGGCATCCCTCGAATGGCAGGGGGCCGTGCCGCCGCAGCTGCTCGAGGCCGTGGACGCGCTGGCACTGACCCCGCTCGGCGCGGCGTGGGCGCTTCCGGGCGTGGTCGCCGTCGGCGGCGACGCCTGGCTCCCCGCACTCGTCGCGGTGGCGACCGTCGTCGCGCTGGCCCTGCTCTGGGCCTGGGCGGTTCGGCGGCTGCTCACGACGACGGAGCGGCCCACGACGGGCCGTGCGCGCGGCGGGCTGGGATGGTTCGGCGTCGCGCCGGGAACGCCGGGGGGCGCGGTTGCGGCGCGCAGCCTCGTGTACTGGTTCGGCGATCGACGCTACGTCGTCAACGGTCTGGTGATCCCGTTCGCGGCGGCGATCACGGTGGTGCCGCTGCTCATCGCGGGCGTGCCGCCCGAGCTCGTCGCGCTCGTGCCGGTGCCGTTCGCCGCGCTCTTCCTCGGGTGGCTGCCGCACGACGACCTCGCCTACGACTCCACGGCGGTGTGGATGCACATCGCGAGCGGCGTGCGCGGCGTCTCCGACCGCGTCGGGCGCCTGGTGCCGGTGCTCCTCGTCGGCGTGCCCCTGCTGGCGGTGGCCATCCCCGTTGCGACGACGCTGCACGGGCGGTGGGCGATACTGCCGGCGCTCACCGGCGTGTGCGCCGCTCTGTTCCTCTCCGGTCTCGGGCTGTCGAGCATCTCGTCGGTGGTCGCGCCCTACGCGGTGTCGCGGCCCGGCGAGAGCCCGTTCCAGCAGCCGCAGCGCACGAGCTCGGTCGGCGCTCTCGCGCAGGGCGCCGTCATGCTCGGCGCGCTTCTCCTGTCGACGCCGGTGCTGTGGTGCGGCTGGCTCGCGCTGCAGGGAGACACGGATGCTGCGGACATGGCGCTGTGGGGCGGCCTCGCCATCGGGCTCGGCGTGCTGGTCGTCGGCATCGCCATCGGAGCGATCGTGTTCGAGCGTCGCGGGGGGCGCCTGATGGAGTTCGCCGAGTCGACCTGACTCGTCCGGACGGGCCCGACAGCGGTCGGCCCCGACTACACTGGCAGACCATGAGCACCCCGCTGGACAGCCCTGATCAGGGCGGCATCGCGACCCTCGATCGCGAGCTCGAAGAGCTCCTCAAAGAAGAGAACATCGAACCGGGTGACCACGAGCGCTTCTCGCACTACGTCAAGAAGGACAAGATCCTCGAGTCGGCGATCACCGGCAAGCCGGTGCGGGCGCTGTGCGGCAAGAAGTGGACGCCCGGGCGCGATCCCGAGAAGTTCCCGGTCTGCCCGACCTGCAAAGAGATCTACGAGTCACTCGGCGCCTGACGCGACCGCCGGCTGAGCAATCACCGCGGCTGCAGGCGCGTCGGCGTAGACCGTCGGGATGGCCGGGTCGGACCGGCTGAGCGCGAGAGCGCGCACCGGAAGCTCCTCGCGCACACGTGCGTGATGCACGCGGGCGGCTTCGACGCCGGCCGTACCTTCGAACGCGGCATCCGGCTCGCCGTCGGTCACCAGCGCAACCTGCAGCGGACGCGCCCCCGGGTGCGACGCCCCCGTGTCGAGGGCCTCGAAGCCATCGGACACGACGATGAGCTCGCTTGTGGCCGTGCCCTCGTCGAGGGTGCGGAACGCGGCCTTGCGGCCCCCCTTCGAACCCTTGTCGGTCGAGGCCTTCGCGACGCCGACCCAGCCCCCGTCGGAGTCCTGGCGCGCGACGAGCTTGTACACCATGCCGGCGGTCGGGGTGCCCGATCCGGTCACCACCGACGTGCCCACGCCGTATGAGTCGACGGGGGATGCCGCGAGCGCGGCGATCGCGTACTCGTCGAGGTCGCTGGTGACCGTGATCCGGGTGCCGGTCGCGCCCAGCTCGTCGAGCTGCGCGCGCACCTCGGCGGCCACGGTGGGAAGATCGCCGGAGTCGATGCGCACGCCGCCGAGCTCGGTGCCTGCGATGCGCACGGCGGTCTCGACGCCGCGGCGGATGTCGTACGTGTCGACGAGCAGCGTGGTGCCCACACCCAGCGCATCGATCTGGGCGCGGAACGCATCCTCTTCGGTGTCGTGCAGGAGTGTCCACGAGTGCGCGGCGGTGCCCATGGTCGGGATGCCCCACCGCCGGCCGGCCTCGAGATTCGAGGTCGCGGCGAACCCGGCGATGTAGGCCGCGCGTGCGGCGGCCACCGCCGACCCCTCCGCCGCCCGGCGGGAGCCCATCTCGGCGAGGGGCCGGTCGCCGGCGGCCACGCTCATGCGCGCAGCCGCGGTCGCGATGGCGGAGTCGTGGTTGAGGACGCTCAGCGCCAGCGTCTCCAGCACGACGGCCTCCGCGAACGTGCCCTCGATGGTCAGGATGGGGGAGCCGGGGAAGTAGAGCTCGCCCTCGCGGTAGCCGGTGATCGAGCCGGTGAAGCGGTAGCCCTCGAGGAAGTCGAGGGTCGCGGCATCCACCACCCTCTCGTCACGCAGGAACCGCAGCTCTTCGTCGGCGAAGCGGAAGTCGCGGATCAGCGACAGCAGCCGGCCGGTGCCGGCGACCACGCCGAACCGTCTGCCCGCCGACAGTCGCCGGCCGAACAGCTCGAACACGCAGCGGCGGCCGGCCGTGCCGTCGCGGAGGGCCGCGTCGACCATGGTGAGCTCGTAGCGGTCGGTCAGCAGGGCGGTCGAGGCGCCCTCTCGCGAAGCGTGCCCGTGGGTCATGCGGGCCAGCCTAGTGAGCGCCTGGCGTAGGCTGGGGCATCGTGAACGACGCGCCGATCGGAATCTTCGACTCCGGAGTCGGCGGGCTCACCGTCGCGCGGGCCGTCTCGGCCCAGCTGCCGCAGGAGTCGATCCTCTACATCGGCGACACGGCGCGTTCGCCGTACGGGCCGAAGCCCATCGCGGATGTGCGCCGCTACGCGCTCGAGGTGCTGGACGACCTGGTGGCGCAGGGCGTCAAGATGCTCGTGATCGCGTGCAACACCGCGTCGGCCGCCATGCTGCGCGACGCGCGGGAGCGCTATGACGTTCCGGTCGTCGAGGTGATCAACCCCGCCGTGCGGACCGCGATGTCGACCACCCGCAACGGGCGCGTCGGCGTCATCGGCACCGCCGGCACCATCAGCTCGGGCGCCTACCAGGACATGCTCGGGGTGAACGAACGGCTCACGGTCTTCGCCCAGGCCTGCCCGCGGTTCGTGGAGTTCGTCGAGGCCGGCGTCACCGGCTCGCCCGAGGTGCTCGCGGTCGCCGAGGAGTACCTCGCGCCGCTCCGGCACGCCGGCGTCGACACCCTGGTGCTCGGCTGCACGCACTATCCGTTCCTCGAGGGTGCGATCAGCTACGTCATGGGGCCCGACGTCAGCCTGGTGTCGAGCGACACCGAGACCGCGAAGGACGTCTACCGTCAGCTGGTCTCCCGCGACCTGCTCGCGGGTCCGGATGCCGAACCCCACCACGTCTACGAAGCCACCGGCGCGTCCGCCGACGAGTTCCTGCGCCTCGCCCACCGGCTGATGGGCCGCGAGGTCAGCTCGGTGCGGCTGGTGCAGACCGGCGCCATCGACCTGCCGACGCGCCTCGGCTGAGGCATCCGTGTCCCACAATCCCCGCACCATGTCCCGAAAACCACCGCTCCCGGCATCCGGAAGCGACAGAATTCGGGACATGCGCACCGTCAGAGGAGAGAAATGACCGACATCACCCGCGCCGACGGCCGCACCGTCGACCAGCTGCGTCCCGTCACCATCGAGCGGGGCTGGTCGAGTCAGGCCGAAGGGTCGGCGCTGATCTCGTTCGGCAACACGAAGGTGCTGTGCACGGCGTCGTTCACCAACGGCGTGCCGCGCTGGCTCTCCGGCAAGGGCAAGGGCTGGATCACCGCGGAGTACGCGATGCTGCCGCGCGCCACGAACGAGCGCAACGACCGCGAGAGCGTCAAGGGCAAGATCGGCGGCCGGACGCACGAGATCTCACGCCTGATCGGCCGGGCGCTGCGCGCCGTCGTCGACACCAAGGCACTCGGTGAGAACACCATCGTGATCGACTGCGACGTGCTGCAGGCCGACGGCGGCACGCGCACGGCCGCGATCACCGGCGCGTACGTCGCGCTCGCCGACGCGATCGAGTGGGGCCGCCGCAAGAAGTTCATCGGCCAGAAGGCCCAGGTGCTCTTCGACTCGGTGTCGGCCGTGTCGGTCGGCATCATCGACGGCGAGCCGATGCTCGACCTCGCCTACGTCGAGGATGTCCGCGCCGAGACCGACATGAACATCGTCGTCACCGGTCGCGGCCTGTTCGTCGAGGTGCAGGGCACGGCCGAGGGCGCGCCCTTCGACAAGCGGGAGCTCGACGCCCTCCTCGAGCTCGGCGTCAACGGCTGCGCGGATCTGCGCACCCACCAGCTCGCCGCGCTCGGCGAGCGCGAGCGGGCGAGGGCGCGGCGTGACCGCCCACCCCGACGACATGGCGGAGGCGATCGCCGAGGCGGAGGCGGAGGCGGCGGCCGCCGGCTCCGACGTCGGCGGCGCCGTGAACCAGATCGTGCTCGCGACCCACAACCGTCACAAGGTCGAGGAGTTCCAGGCGATCGTGGCGGCCACGCGCCCGGACCTCGTCGTCGTCGCCTACAACGGCCCCGAGCCGGTCGAGGACGGCGTCACGTTCGCCGAGAACGCGCTGATCAAGGCGCGCGCCGCGGCGGAGCACACCGGGCTGCCTGCTCTCGCGGACGACTCCGGCATCTGCGTCGACGTGCTCGGCGGTGCGCCCGGCGTGTTCTCCGCCTACTGGGCAGGACACGCGAAGGATGCCGCGGCCAACCTGAATCTGCTGCTCGACCAGCTGTCCGACATCCGCGATCCGCATCGGACTGCGCAGTTCGTCTCGACGATCGCCTTCGTGGTGCCGGGCGACGCCTCGCGCGAGAGCGTGGTGGAGGGCGTGTGGCCCGGTCGGCTGGCGGAGGCGGCCGCGGGGGACGGGCGGCTTCGGCTACGACCCGATCTTCATCCCCGACGGGCAGGCACCGGATGCCGAGCGGACGGTCGGCGAGTGGAACGCCTTCGAGAAGAACGCGGCATCCCATCGCGCCCGCGCCTTCGAGGCGCTCGCGCCGCTGCTCGCCGAGCTCTGAGCCGCCGGCGGCGCTGCGACTGAGAATCACGATCATTCCCGACTAGCTCGAACGGGGCGTTCCGGGCCGGTTGCGGGCTTAGCCTGGGCGCATGCACGATCACGCGCCGACCGGGATCCGCGGGGCCGGCAATCGCCGTCTCCTCGGGATCTCGCTCGCGATCACCTCCACCGTGATGGTGGTGCAGATCGTCGGCGCGGCGCTGTCGGGATCCCTCGCGCTCTTCGCGGACGCGGCGCACATGTTCACGGATGCCGCGGCCCTCGTGATCGCCCTCGTCGCGAGCACGGTCGCCGCGCGGCCGGCCAACGACCGCCGCACGTTCGGCTATCAGCGGGCCGAGGTGTTCGGCGCCCTCGTCAACGCGATCATCCTGATCGTGCTCTCGGCGTGGGTCGCGTTCGAAGGCATCTCGCGACTGCTGAACCCCGGCGAGGCCGAGATCGCCGGCGGTCTCATGCTGGTGATCGCCGTCATCGGGCTCGTCGCCAACGCGGTCGCCATGTGGCTGCTCAGCGCGGCGCAGCGGCACAGCATCAACGTCCGCGGTGCCTATCTGGAGGTGCTCGGCGACCTCTTCGGCTCTGCCGCAGTGATCGTCGCGGCGATCGTCGTCATCACCACGGGGTGGAATCAGGCCGACGCGATCGCGTCGCTCCTCATCGCTGCGATGATCGTGCCGCGCGCGATCGGGCTGCTCCGCGAGGTCGTGTCGGTGCTCGCCGAATCGGCGCCCGAGGGCACGCACGTCACGGAGATCCGCGACCACATCCTCGCCACGCCCGGTGTCGTCGACGTGCACGACGTCCACGTGTGGCAGCTGACCCGCGGCGCTCCGGTGTTCACCGCCCACGTCGTGGTCGACGACGCCGCACTCGCCGACGGACGGGCGGCCGGCATCCTGAGCGGCCTGCAGAGCTGTCTCTCGCAGCACTTCGATGTCGAGCACTCCACGTTCCAGCTCGAGCCCGCCGGCCACGTCGAGCACGACGCGCACGCCTGAGCGCGGCGCGTCGGCCCGCGGCTGTTCAGCGAACGGGATCCGGCTCAACGACCGGGCTCCGGTCAATCCTCGCGCCGCACCTCGTCGGGGCTCTTGTCGGGCCGGAGGCCGCGCCACCGGGGGTGGCGGAGGATGCCGCCGGGGGTGAACTCGCCGTACTCCACCTCGCCGACGAGTTCCGGTCGCACCCACAGGGCATCGCGGGCGTCGAGCGGAGGCACCCCCACGAGCGGGTTGGCGTCGGTGCGCAGCGGCAGCAGCTTCTTCATGAGGGTGGCGAGGGTCGAGTCGCTGAAGCCGGAGCCGACGCGACCCGCATAGCGCAGGCCTTCGTCGTCGGGGATGCCGAGCAGCAACGACCCGAACGTGTTGCTGCGCCCGCCCTTGCCGGGGCGGATGCCCGCGATCACGACCTCCTGCGTGCGGGTGATCTTGACCTTCAGCCATGACTCGGACCTGCCTCCGCGCAGGTAGCGCGAGTTCGGATCCTTGACGACGATCCCCTCGAGTCGCAGCTGCAGGCTCGTATCGAGGGCGGCGTCGACATCGTCGAACACCGGGGGAACGGCGATCGCGTCGACGGATGCCGCCGCCACCGCTTCGAGCACATCCCGCCGTTCCCGCAGCGGAAGGTCGGCGAGATCGTCGCCGTCGTGCGCGAGGATGTCGAACAGGTAGTAGCGCACCGGCGTCCGCCGGGCCTCCCGCGCGATGTCGCCCGCGCGTTCGAGGTTCATGCGGGTCTGCAGCAGCGGGAAGCTGGGCCGGCCGTCGGGCTCGAGCGCCACCAGCTCGCCGTCGAGCACCGCCGGCGCGTCGCCGAGGCCGGCGTCGACCGCCGTCAGCTCGGGGTACCGGTGGGTGACCTCGTTGCCGCTGCGCGCGAAGAGCCGCAGCCGGTGACCGTCCCACACTCCCACGGCGCGGATCCCGTCCCACTTCATCTCGACCCACGCCGACCCGCCCCAGCGCTCCGAGGCGGCGCGTGCGACGGCGGGAGTCGCCGTCGTCGACAGCATCGGGCGCAGTTCGTCGCCCGGCGGAAGCGGCGTCGGCAACGGATCGGCGCCGTCGTGGTCGTTGCCCAGCTCAGGTGTTCTGCCGACGACAGGACGCTTCGCGCCGGATCGGCCTGTGTGCGCCAGATCTCCTGTTCCGGATGCCGCGGGACGGGGCTCTGCGACAGCGGGACGCGCGCCGCTCGTGGCCGGCGCGGGGCGCCGGGCGCGGCTCGTCGGCTTGGGGAGTGGGCTCGACGACGATGCCGTCCGGCTGCGGCCGGCCGTCGGCATCCGTCTTCATCCGGTGCAGCAGCCAGCTGGACTTCTCGCCCTCGCCCTCGGTGCGGATCAGTGCGAGGCGCACGCGGCCGAGCGGCCCACCGGGCCGCCCTTCGAGCGTCGCGATGATCTCGTCGTCGCGCCACTTCTCGAGGTCGTAGCGGCCGTCATCCCAGATGGTCACCGTGCCGCCGCCGTACTCGCCGGCGGGGATCGTGCCCTCGAAGGTCGCGTACTCCATGGGGTGGTCCTCGGTCATCACGGCGAGGTTGTTCCGCTTGTAGGAGTGCGGGACACCGCGCGGCACCGCCCAGCTCACCAGTACCCCGTCGCGCTCGAGGCGGAAGTCCCAGTGCAGGCGGCTGGCGTGGTGCTCCTGGATCACGAAGCGCGGTCGCTCCCCGGAGGGTGTCGCGCCCAGCGGGTTCGCCGGCACGGGCTCCGGCGTGCGCTGCGCGCTGCGCTTGGAGATGTAGGCCGACAGGGGTCCGGACTCCGCCTCGCGCCCGCCGGCGTGGAAGCCGAGCGCCGCCATGGGATCGCCGATCGTCTCGATGCGCTCGAGCACCTCGGTGAACTCGAGGTGGCGCAGCTGCGGGTCGTCGAGCTCGTCCCACGTGCGGGGCGCGGCGACGGTGGGATGTGCGCGACCGCGGAGGGAGTACGGTGCGATCGTCGTCTTCGACCCGTTGTTCTGGCTCCAGTCGATGAGCACCTTGCCGTGGCGCTCGCTCTTCTTCATGCTGCTGACCACGAGGTCGCGGTGGTCGGCCTCGATCGCGCGCGCCAGCTCGTTCGCGAGCGCGGACGCCTGCTCGGTCGACTGGCCGGGAGGCAGCGCGGTGTACAGATGGATGCCCTTGCTGCCGCTCGTGACCGGATACGGCTCCAGCCCCATGCCGAGAAGGATGTCGCGCGCCCAGCCCGCGACGACGGCGCACTCCTGCAGGCCGGCGCCCGGGCCCGGATCCAGGTCGAGGACGAGCCGGTCGGCGGGCCCGCGAGCGCCGTCCGGTGCGAAGCGCCACTGCGGCACGTGCAGCTCGAGGCTGGCCACCTGCGCCAGGTAGACGAGCGTCGGGATGTCTCCCACCAGCGGATACTCCTTGGTTCCCGTGGAGTGGGGGATCGGCATCCGCCTCACCCACGAAGGAGCGCCGCGCTCGAGGTCCTTCGCGAAGAACACCATGCCCGGGTCGTCGTCGGTGCCGACACCGTCGGGCCAGCGCTTGCGGGTCACGGGACGCCCGATGACGTGGGGGATCAGCACCTCGCCGATGCGCGAGTAGTAGTCGATGACCTCGCCCTTGGTGGTGCCCGACTCGGGGTAGAGCACCTTGTCGAGATTCGTGATGCGCAGGCGCCGGCCGCCGATGCGCACCAGTTGCTCGTCGCCCGCCATGCGCACAGATTATCGGCGTCGCGGCCCGCAAGGGGGTGGTCCGGTGTCGTCGGCCTGGTGTTCACTGGTGTGATGAGGGCGATCTGGAAGGGTGCACTGACGTTCGGGCTCGTCAACGTGCCGGTGAAGGTGTACTCCGCGACCGAGGACCACGACGTGTCGCTGCATCAGGTGCACAACAAGGACGGCGGGCGCATCCGCTACCAGCGGGTGTGCGAGATCGACGGCGAGGTCGTGCCGTACTCCGACATCGACAAGGCCTACGACGACGGCGACAAGACCGTCGTCCTCACCAAAGAGGATCTCGCCGCACTCCCGGCCGAGAAGAGTCGCGAGATCGACGTCGTCGAGTTCGTGCCGAGCGAGCAGATCGATCTGCTGACGCTCGATCGCGCCTACTACCTCGAGCCGGACTCGAGCTCGCCCAAGGCGTACGTGCTGCTGCGCAAGAACGCTCGAGCAGACCGACCGCACGGCGATCGTCCGGTTCTCGCTACGGCAGAAGACACGGCTCGCCGCCCTCCGGGTGCGTGGCGACGTGCTCGTGCTGCAGACCCTGCTGTGGGCCGACGAGGTGCGCGACGCGGCGTTTCCCGCCTTGGATGAGAGCGTCCGGATCTCGGCGAAGGAGCTCGAGCTGTCGGCATCCCTCGTCGAGAGCTTCTCGAGCGACTTCGATCCCGAGGAGTTCACCGACGAGTACCAGCAGGAGCTGCGCACTCTGATCGAGGCGAAGCTCGAGCAGGGCGACGCGCTCGACACCTCCGAGACGTTCGGCGAGCAGGAGGAAGAGCAGGCAGGCGGGGAGGTCATCGACCTCATGGCCGCACTGCGTGCCAGCGTCGAGAAGTCGCGCGCGGCGCGCGAAGGCGGCGGATCGAAGGCATCGGGCAAGAAGGATGCCGAGGCTGACGAGAAGCCGGCGGCGAAGGCATCCGCCAAGAAGCCCGCGGCGAAGTCGTCGGCGAAGAAGCCGGCCGCCAAGAAGAAGGCCTCCTGACGGTCCGAGCTGCGGCTCGCCGTCGGGTCAGGCCTCGGGGCGCCGCCCTCGTGGTGCTCGGGGCCACGGTCGAACACCTCGGGATCGAGGACGAGCGCCTCGGCCTCGCTGTGGTCGGTGACGACATCCTCGCCCGCTGCGGCGGCCTTCTTGGCCTTGCTGCGCTCGCGGAAGTAGTGCCACAGCGTCACGAGCGCCGTGCCGCCGACCGCGGCGAGCAGGATCAGGTCGATGTAGTTCTCGACGAAGGTGGCGACCGGCGGGATGAAACCGATGGCGTAGCCGAACATCGTGAGGCCGAAGCCCCACAGCACCGCGCCGATGAAGTTGTAGAGCGTGTACTTCCACTTGTTCATGTGGCCGACGCCTGCCGCGACGGGGGCGAAGGTGCGCACGATCGGCACGAAGCGGGCCAGGATGATGGTCAGTCCACCGAACCGCTCGAAGAACGCGTTCGTGCGCTCGACGTTCTTGACGCTGAACAGCCCGGATTCCTTCTTCTCGAAGACCGCCGGGCCGCCCTTGTGGCCGATGTAGTAGCCCACCTCCCCGCCGAGGAAGGCGGCAAGACCGATCAACAGCGCCACCCACCACACGCTGATGCCGAACACGCCGTTCGGCGCATAGGACTGCGGGTGCGACAGCAGGCCCGAGATGACGAGGAGCGTGTCGCCGGGGAGGAGGAATCCGATGAGCAGGCCCGTCTCGGCGAAGACGATGAAGCACACGGCGACGAGCGCCCAGGGGCCCGCCCATTCGATGATGGCGGCCGGATCCAGCCAGGGGATCAAGGCGGTGGGAACAGCGTGCACGATGGGTTTCCCGTCGTCAGTCGGCGGAGGATGCGAGAACTCGCGTGCGGAAGGTGGGACTTGAACCCACACGCCCGAAGGCACAGGAACCTAAATCCTGCGTGTCTGCCGATTTCACCACTCCCGCAAGTGGCTCTCAGTCTACTGAGGGGACTGGGGGTCGGCTGTGGGGCTGGCCCCCGCTTCGGGCGCGCGGATCAGCGGCGGATGCCGAACAGGAAGTAGCTCGCCGGGCCGATCCAGTTCACGAGGATCGCCGGGACCCACGCCGCCTTCGGCCCGCGCACCTCGTCGGCCTCGCGGTGGGACGAGATCCCAGAACGCCAGGAACGCGAACGCGACCTGCACGAGGCCGAGGACGCCGAGGCCTGCCTTCGCCGCCGGCGCCAGTTCCGTCTTCGTCATCATCGTCGTCCTTTCTTCGGTGTCTCCATCCTGCCCCTCGGGGGCGACGGCCGCATCTGTGGATAACTTTCGGCTGGCTCCGCGACGAATTGCGAGGATGCTGACGTGACCTCCTCCACCGCTCCCGTCGCGACGCTGGTGGCGGAGCGGGTGCGTGAGAGGCTGCGTGCGGAGCGCTCGGATCCGACCCGTGACCCGGAGTTCGCGGCCCAGGTGGCCCGGGCCGAGGTGCGCCGTCACAACGACTTCGCCCTGGCGCGCGGGATGGCGCCGGTGGACGACGAGACCGCGTGCGTGCGGGAGGTCCTGGCCGCCGTCGCGGGCTTCGGACCGCTGCAGGCGTACCTCGACGATCCGACGGTCGAGGAGGTGTGGATCAACGCTCCCGACCGGATCTTCGTGGCGCGGGCCGGCGTCGCCGAGCGGGTGCCCCTCATGCTCACCGACACCGCCGTGCGGGATCTGGTGGAACGGATGCTGCAGTCCAGCGGCCGTCGCGTCGACCTGAGTCAGCCGTTCGTGGACGCCTCCCTCCCCGACGGCAGCCGGCTTCACGTGGTGATCCCCGACATCACGCGCCGGCACTGGGCGGTCAACATCCGCAAGTTCCTGCCGGCGTACCGTGACCTCGGCCGCCTGGTCGCAGCCGGCTCGATCGCCCCGGAAGCCGCCACCCTGCTGCGCGACGCGATGATCGCCGGGCGGTCGGTGCTGGTCTCGGGGGCGACGCATGCGGGCAAGACGACGCTGCTGGGCGCGCTCATCGCGGCGTGCCCGCCGGAGCATCGGATCGTGACGGTGGAGGAGACGTTCGAGCTCGCCGTCGCCGCGCCCGACCTCGTGTCGCTGCAGGGACGACAGCCCAGCCTCGAAGGCACCGGCGAGGTGACGCTGCGGCGGCTCGTCAAAGAAGCGCTGCGCATGCGCCCCGATCGCCTCGTCGTCGGCGAGGTGCGCGACGCCGAGGCGCTCGACCTGCTGCTGGCGCTCAACACCGGCGTGCCGGGCGCGGCGACGATCCACGCCAACTCGGCACGCGAGGCTCTCGGCAAGCTCGCTGCGCTGCCGCTCCTGGCCGGGCGCAACATCGACGCGAGCTTCGTGCAGCCGGCGGTGGCGGCATCCGTCCAGCTCGTCGCGCATTGCGAACGAGACGCCTCGGGCGCGCGGCGCGTGGTCGAGATCGTCGCGCCGACCGGCGTGGCCGACGGCGTGATCACGGCGCGCACGCTCTACCGGGCGGATGCGCCGTGACCTTCGTGTGGGGCGCCGTGCTGGCGGCGGGGCTGCTGCTGGTGGCGTCGCCGTGGCTGTGGCCGGCCGGCTCGCGCATCCGCGCCGAGCACCTGCACCGCGGTCGGATCGCCCGGCTGCTCGAAGACGCCGGGATGGCTCGCGTCTCCGTGGCGTCGATGGTGGTCGTCGCGGGCGCTGTGCGCCGTGGTGGCGGCAGCCATCGCGTGGCTCGTCGCACCGGTCGCCGCGCTCGCGGTCGTCGCCGCGGCTGCCGGCGCTATCGCGCCGTTCGCCTGGCTGCGGGCGCGGCGTTCGAAGCTCCTGCGCACCCGGCGCGGACTCTGGCCCGACGTGTGCGACCTGCTCATCGCCTCGGTGCGCGCGGGGATGTCGCTTCCCGACGCGGTGGCGAGCCTCGCCGACTCGGCACCCGCCGAGCTGCGACCGGCGTTCGCCGGGTTCGCGCGCGACGTCGCGGCATCCGGCCACTTCGACTCGAGCATCCAGCGTCTGAAGACGACCCTCGCGGACCCGGTGGCCGACCGCATCGTCGAGACGCTGCGGATGGCGCGGCAGGTGGGGGGCACCGAGCTCACCTCCGTCCTCCGGGCACTGGCCTCGTCGGTGCGGGCGGATGCCGCGTTGCGCGCCGAGGTCGAGTCACGGCAGTCCTGGGTCCGCGGGGCAGCGGTGCTGGGTGTGGTCGCCCCCTGGGTGATCCTGGCACTGCTTGCGATGCGTCCGGAGGGAGCGAGTGCCTACGCCAGCCCGGGCGGGATCGCCCTGATCCTCGTCGGCGCGGCGGTCTCGCTGGTCGCCTATCGGCTCATGATCCGGCTCGGCCGCCTCCCCGAACCGCGGCGGTGGTTCGGATGATCGTCAGCGGCGTGAGCGACGTCGCCTTCGCCGTCGTGCTCGGCACGGCGCTCGGCGTCGGCGTGTGCCTGCTGATCTCGCTCGCGCCGCGCTGGGGTGCACCGAGCCTGGCGCGACGGATCGCCCCGTACATCCGCGACATCACCGACCCACGCGGCCTCGACGTCGGAGGAGCCGGCGGCGGGGGTTCGCCCTTCGCCTGGGGTCCTTCCACCTGGTCCCTGCTCGCGCGGCGGCGGCTTGCGACTCTGGCGGGCGGTGACGTGGTCCTCGCACAGCGCCTGCACCGTGCGGCGTGGACGATCGACCCCGCGAGATTCCGCAGCCGTCAGCTCGGCTGGGCCATCGCGGGCCTCGGTGTCGGCGGATGCGTCGTCGTCGCGCTCGTGCTCACCGGTCGCGGATCGCCGGTGCTCGGTCTGCTCCCGCCGGTCGCGGCCGTCGGGGCGGGGCTCGCGTACGATGCCTGGCTGACCCACGCCGCCCGCGCTCGCGCGGCGCGGATCGAGGAGGAACTGCCCACGGTGCTGGAGTTCCTCGCGCTGTGTCTGTCGGCGGGCGAGGGCATCCTCGACTCGCTCCGGCGCGTGAGCGAGGTCGGCGCGGGGGAGCTCACGACGGAGCTGCGGGGTGTGATCGTCGCCGTCGGCACCGGTTCGTCGCTGTCGGAATCGCTCACGCGCCTGGCGGCTGGACTCGAGATCCCGGCGCTGACCCGTTCGATCGATCAGCTCGTCGCCGCGATCGAGCGCGGCGCCCCGCTCGCGCATGTGCTGCAGGCACAGGCGCTGGACGCCCGCGAGGACGCCAAGCGCGCCCTCATCGAACGCGCCGGGCGGAAGGAGATCTACATGCTCTTTCCGCTGGTCTTCCTGATCCTGCCGCTGAGCGTGCTGTTCGCGGTCTTCCCCGGGATCTTCATGCTTCGACTCGGACTCGGCTGACGGCCGGAAGGAGAAATGATGAGAACACGGATGCAGCGCCTCACGGCTCGGCTTCGCGGCGGCTGGCACGACCTCGCCGACGACGAGCGGGGCGACGTACCCGGCTGGGTACTGATCACGCTGATGACGGCCGGGCTGGTCGTGGTGATCTGGGCCATGGCGGGGCCGGCGCTCGCCGACCTGTTCGAGCAGGCGATCAGCCGCGTCTCCGGACTCTGACGCCGTGCGCGTCGCCGCGAGCCGCGTGATCTCGGGTCTGCGCGCCCGGCTCGTCGCAGAGCACAGTGACGACATGGGCGCCAGCCCGGTCGAGTTCGTCCTCGTCGGCACACTGCTCACTGTGCTCACGCTCGGCGTGCTGCAGTTCGGCCTCGCGGTGTACGTACGCAACGTCGTGCATGACGCGGCCGTCGAGGGCGCCTATCACGCGGCGCTCGCCGATACGACGCTCGCTGACGGGGCGCGGCGCACCCGCGACATCCTGAGCCGCACGATCGGTCGGGAGTACGCGACCGACGTCAGCGTGCGGGAGGCGTCATCGCTCGGTCAGGAGACCATCGAGATCCGGGTGGCCGCGACGCTGCCGCTGGTGGGGCTGCTCGGTGCTCCGCGCTCGCTGGAGGTGACGGCACATGCGCCCGTCGAATCGTTCGACTGAGATCGACGCCGACACCGACTGCCGCTGGCGGCCGACGGCGACGGCGAACGCGGCTCGGCGGCGCTCGAGTTCATCCTGGTCGGGCTGCTGATGCTGGTGCCGCTGGTGTACCTCATCGCGTCGCTGGGGCTCATCCAGGGGCAGAGCCTCGGCGCCGAAGCGGCGGCGCGGCACATCGCCCGTGCGGTGTCGACCGCGACCGACGCAGCCGACGCGCGCGGCCGCGCCGACGCGGTCCTCGCGGCGGTGGCGGAGGAGTACGGCCTCGACGAGGTCGACCTGTCGATCGGCTGCACCCCCGCGGGAGCATCCTGCCCCCGGGCGGGAGCGACCCTCCACGTCACCGTCCGCACCGCGGTGACCCTGCCGTTGGTCCCGCCGGTTCTCGGACTCGAGAACATCGCGGCGGTCCCGGTCGAGGCGACGGGCGCGCACAAGGTGTCCCGGTTCTGGAGCGGACAGTGAGGCTTCGGGTGCGCCCAGGCGTCGCCGCGCGGCGGCAGGTGGACGCCGATGACGAGGGGAGCGTGCTGATCCTGACGCTCGGCTATGCGGTGCTCGCGATCGCGGTGATCCTCGTGTGCACCGCGGCGACGAGCCTGTATCTCGCGCAGAAGCAACTCGATGCGGTGGCGGATGCCGCGGCCCTCGCCGCCGCGGACGGCTTCGAGCTCTCCGTCGCCGCAGGCGAGCCGGTCGCCACGCTCACCGATGCCGGAGTGCGCCGGGAGGCGGTGGCGATGGTGGATGCCATCGGCGACAGGGCACGACTCGTCTCGGCCACGAGCCCCGACGGGGTCTCCGCACGGGTCACGGTGGCAGGGCAGTGGCATCCGCCGATCGTCACGATGTTCGTGCCCGACGGCGTGGCGCTGGAATCCACGGCGACGAGCCGCACCGCGCTGCGGTGACGCCGCCCGGCTCTCCGGCTGCGTCAAACCGGAGCGCTCGCCCGGCCCGGTCAGGGGCGGCCGTTCCGAGCGCCGCGGGCGGACGGGCCAGGATTCGGGGTGGCCGCCGCGCGCCGCACCCCGCTACAGTGAAGCGAGTCGGTGCCGCGGCACCCTGACCGGGAAGGAGGAACGACGATGGCTGTCTTTGCCACGCCCTGTGTCCTGTTCCCTTCCCTCGAGGTCGCCCGCACCCACTGATCCGGTGGCCTCCCATCCTGGAGTGTCAACCCGATGTCATCCGCACGCTTCGACGCGTCCGCATCCCTTCTCTCGCCGGAACTCGAGCCCGGCACCGATCAGCGCTGGTCCACCTGGCCGGCTTCGTCTCCCACCCAGCGCGGCCCGATGCCGCACCCGCACTGGCTCGTCACCGCCTCGGCGGCCTTCGACACCGAGCTCGGCGTCGTCAAGACCGGCAAAGAAGCAGACGTGCACCTCATCGAGCGCGCCGTCCCCGGCACCACAGGCGTGCTGCTCGCCGCGAAGCGGTATCGCACCACGCATCACAGCGATTTCCACCGCTCGGGCAGCTACGAAGAGGGCCGCACGATGCGCAACACCCGCGACGCGCGCGCGGTGGGCCGCAAGTCGGCGCACGGCCGCTCCGTGGCGGCCGGGCACTGGGCGCTCAGCGAATTCGATGCGCTGTGCCGTGCCTGGCAGGCCGGTGTGCCGGTGCCCTATCCCGTGCAGGTGAGCGACACCGAGGTGCTCATGGAGTTCGTCGGTGACGGCCGCGCCGCGGCGCCGCGGCTCGCTCAGAGCAGGCTGCACGGCGAGGATCTGCAGGATGCCTTCGCCCAGGTCGTCGGCATCCTCGAGGCGTTCGCCGGCGCAGGTTTCGCGCACGGCGATCTGTCGCCGTACAACCTGCTGGATCACCACGGTCGCATCGTGGTGATCGACCTGCCCCAGATCGTCGACGTCGCCGCCAACCCCCAGGGGCTGGACTTCCTGCACCGCGACGTCGTGAACGTCTCGACCTGGTTCGCGCGGCGCGGTCTCGACAACGATCCTGAGGACCTGTTCGCCCACCTGATCGGGATGATGTGGTGAGCGGCTGCCGACCCGGCGCACGTGTGGCGACTCAGACGCCCGCGACGGGGGGCGGTGCAGAGGGCACGTCGCTGCGGTCACGCGACTCGGCCACTCGCGACGCCCCGGCAGGGTAGGGGAGCTTCGCAGCGAGTTCGGCCGCGGCGTCGAACTGCTGCGCGGCCGCCGATCGGTCGCCCGACGCCGCGAGCGCGGCGGCGTGCGCCGTGCGGGCATCGACCTCGGCGATCCGCTCGCCACCGGACGCGGCACGTTCGACCTCGGTCGCGGCGACCTCGGTGGCCGCAGCGGCATCTCCCAGGCCGAGGTGCGCCCACGCGCGCGTCGTCGCAGATCCGGGCGTCAGCTCCGCCAGCACCGCGAGGGCGGCCCGGTACTCGCCGCTGTCGACGAGCCATTCGGCGCGTGCGGAGCCGATCTCATCGAGCGCCTGCCGATCCGACCCGTCCACCGCGAGACGGTGCGCGTCGTCGAGCAGCGGCAACGGATCCTCGCCGGCCCGCATGCGCACGCGCGCGAGCGCCAGCAGGGCGTAGGGGCGAGAGAGATCGGGCCGAGAGGCGGATGCTTCGACCGCGGCCGCCGCGAGGGCTGCGGCCTGCTCCGGCTCGTTGACGAGAAGATGCAGCTCCGCGAGGTTCGCCCGTTCGAAGACGCGACCGATCGGCTCCCCGGCGCGCTCGGCGAGATCGAGCGCCCGGTGACCGGTGGTGATGGCCTCGCGCAGCCGACCGGAACGCCGGGCCTGCTCCCGTTGCACCGACAGCACGGAGGCGAGGATCTGCGGGTCGCCGAACGCCTCTGCGTGGGGGAGCGCCTCGTCCGCGACAGGACCGGCCTCGGCGAATCTGCCGTCGAGCGCGAGGGACGCCGCCTGATACTGCAGGGCGCGGGCGAGCAGGCCGCGGCGCTCCGGTCCGGTGACCCGGTGGGCGAACGCCTGCGCGCGCCCTGCGGAGAGCACAGCCTCCGCGTAGCGCCCGCTCACGAGGTAGACGCGTGTGCGGCTGATGTGGTGCGTGGTGGCGGCGAGCGCCTCGGTCGCGGCATCCGGTTCGTCTGCATCGAGCGTCGTGAGCGCCTGCTGCACGGCGCCCGTCGTCACCAGCACATCGGCAAGCCGTGCCGTGCCGAGCACGACCCCGTTGCGCTCGCCGCGTCGACGGAGGTCGTCGAGGGCTTCGTTCAGCACCTGGCGTGCTTCGTCGAAGCGCGCCGTGCGCTGGAGCACCAGGCTGCGATCGAGACGCACCCAGGCCGCCTCGGCGCTGGCCGCATCGAGGCGGCTGATGAGCTCGGTGTAGTACAGGTCTGCGGTGTCGTGCGCGCTGAGCGCCGCGGCGCGGGCGGCGGCCTGCCGCAGGTAGGTGGTGGCGCGCGGATCGTCCGCCCGGACGAGGTGGGTGGCGAGAGCATCGACCGCGTGCGGGCGGCGGCGCAGCACGACCTCTGCGAAGGCGCCGTGCAGCACCTGCCGCCGGACCGCCGAGAGCTCGTCGTACGTCGTCAGGCGGACCAGCGGATGCTGGAACACGAGGCCCGGAACCGGCCGCCCGTCGATGACCACGTCGCGCTCGAACAGCACCGCGGCGCGGAGGGCGGCGTCCACCGCGTCGGCCGCCTCGGCCGACGACAGCGGCGGATGCAGCGAACGTGTGGCGACGTCGACGACCTCGGAGGTGGCGGCTTCACCGCCGGCGGTGGCGACGACTTCGGCGAGACGCCGGGCCGACGCGGGGAGCCGGGCGAGGCGGGCGGCGACGAGCTGACGGACTCCGGACGCGCGCTTCGCGGGGTGGTCCGCCTGGTCCATGTCGCGTGCGAGTTCGACGGCGAAGAGCGGATGCCCCAGCGACAGCTCCCACACACGCTCGGGCGCCTCGGCGCCGGCGATGTCGGCGGCCAGCGCGAGGCAGTCCTCGCGCGTGAGGCGCGGGAGCGGCATCGTCTCTGCGAGCCCGTCGTGCTGGAGGGCGTCCAGCACCGCGCGGCGAGGATCGTCGACGGCGAGCTCGTCGCGCAGCGTCGCGATCATCCGCCACGACGAGCGCGAGATCGTGGAGCGCCGGGCGAGACTGCTCAGCAGCTGCAGCGTGCCCAGGTCGGCGGCGTGCAGGTCGTCGAGCACGAGGACCACGGGAGCGGTGTCCGACAGATCTTCCAGGAGCGCTGCCACCGACTGGAACAGGCGCCGGCGCTCGTCCTCCGGGCTGCGCTGCACTCCGGGGGCCGCGCTGCCGAGGCTCGGAAGAAGCCCGGCGAGTTCGGGGTACTCACCGCCCACGCGCGCCCGCTCCGACGCGGACCGTCCCGACAGCCAGCCGTCGAGCGCTTCGACGACGGCCCCGTACGGGGTGTGGCCCTCCGCGTCGTGAACGGCACCCCACAGGACGATGGCACCTTCGTCGAGCGCCCGCCGGGCGGCCTCGGCCACGACGCGGCTCTTGCCGATCCCTGCCTCGCCCGTCACGATCTGCACCGCCGTGGCGTCGGCGGCGGCGAGCCGCGCGATCGCCTCGAATCGTCCGCGCACCGGCGTGGTGGGGGCGAGGCGAAGCGCCGGCGGAGGGAGCACCACGCGTTCGTCGGCGGGCAGTGCCGCACCGCCGGGGCTGTCGAGGGCCTGCCGGTGCAGCGCTTCGGTCTGCGACCCGGGGCGCACGCCCAGCTCCTCGTCGAGCGCCTCCCGGCACGCGTGATACTGGTGGATGGCCTGGCGCCGCAGCCCGAGTGCCAGGTAGGCCCGCATGACGGTGCGATGGGCTCGCTCCTCGGCGGGATGCGGGGCGAGCAGCTCGCGTGCGACGACGATCGCCTCTTCGGCCCGCGCGTCGTCGAGCAGGGCATCGGCGAGCTGCAGCAGGACGCGCGTGCGCGCCTGGGCCAGTCGATCGCGGCGCGACTGCACCCAGCCGGCATACCGATCCTCGGGCAGGAGCTCGCCGACGAGCGCGTCGGCCGCTGCGGTGAGCTCGGCGATTCCGCCGCCCTCGAGCGCCGTCGCGGCGAGGCGCTCGGCGTGGTCGGCGTCGATCCATACGGCGCCGGCTTCGAGGCGGAGCAGGGCGCCGTCGGTGATCAGATAACTGGAGGGCTGTCGCGCCGTGAGTTCGGGCTCGAGCGCCCGGCGGGCCGCGTGGAGCGCGACCCGAGACTCCGCGGTCGCCGCCTCGGGGTCGGCGTCCGGCCAGCACTCGGCGATGATCGCCTCGCGGTGCAGCTGGTGGTCTGTCGCGACCGCGAGGATCTTGACGAGCGTGCGCGCGCTCGGGCGCGCCCATCGCTCCGCCGGCTGGGGACCGCCGTCACGCGAGGCGCGGAACCCGCCGAGCAGCTGCAGCCTCAGTCGCGGCGGGGCGGGCGCGTCCTGCTGGACCCGCACCGCACTCGCCATGTCACGAGGGTAATCCTCCGTGACGGGCATCGGCCCCCCGTCCCGGGTGGGACGAGGGGCCGATGCCGTACCGGTGGTGACGGTCAGAGCGCGTCGACCGTCGCCACGACGAACTGCCGCATCGCCGTGAACGGCGAGGAGTACGCCGACCCGTGCAGGCCTGCAGTCCGGTCGGCCCCGCGGGCGTCGAAGTTCAGCGAGACCATCTCGACGCGTCCATCGCCGTCGAGGTCGGCGAGCGCCAGCTCCCGGCCTCCCACGACGCCGACGCTCGGCGTGACGTTCACGTGCGACGTCGAGCTCACCAGCGCCGACACGGGCAGCGTGCCCATGCCGCCGTCCATCGAGGCCGCAAGGATGCGCTCGCCGTTCGGCGCGGTCGCGAACCCGGCAACCTCGAGGGTGCCCGAGGCGTGCATGACCGCGTCCTGGCCGTCCGCGCCGAACGTGCGGAAGGCGGCGGTCGTTCCGGCGACGAGGCCCTCTGGCCCGGTCACCCAGTTGTTGAGGCCGTGAGGTCCGCCGAGCGGGGCGGTGTGCAGCACGTCTCCGGTGCGGCCGTCGCGGATCTCCACGAACATCAGCGGCGGCGCGCCGGTCGTCTGGCCCCGTCCGATCCATGCGTAGGCGACGGCGTGGCCGTCGGCGTACGGAATGTCGGCGGAGGCGAACGTCGCGGCCCGCTGGCCGGCGCCCCACACCGTGTCGGCGAAGCCGAGCTCGGTCGGGGCCTCCGGAGCGGCTTGCCAGAGCACCGAGCCGGTCGTGCCGTCGATCGCGACGCCGCTCACCGGTCCGGGCGTCGCGAGGTCCAGGGCGCCGCGGGGCTCGTACGAGGCGTAGACCCTGCCGTCGCCGACGGAGACGTCGCCGAAGACGATGTCGCTCAGCGGCCTGTACTCCCACGCGAGCTTGCCGTCGCCGTGGAAGGCGCGGACCGCATCGGTCGAGAGCACGACCTCGGCCTTGCCGTCGCCGTCCAGATCGGAGGCGGCGACGGTGCGCACGAACTGGCCGTCGCCGTCGATCGTCCGGAGCACCTTGCCGTTCGTCGCGTCGACGACTGACACTGCCGTGTCCGCGGCGACGATGATCTCGTCGCGGCCGTCGCCGGTCACGTCGGCGCGCACCAGCTTGTGCACGGAACCGGCGACCGTGGCCGTCCACAGCGGGACGCGCTGCCCGTTCACGAGCGACCGGCCGTCGTAGGCGAAGACGCCGTGCGAGTTGCCGCCGACCAGGAGATCGTCCGCGCCATCGCCGTTGACGTCGAATCCGACCGCCGATGACGAATCCGCCGGCAGGGGCGTGATGCCGACCTGCTTGCCGGAACCGAGGTTGTACGTGCGCACGTTCTGGAGCGTGTCGACGGTGCGGACGCGGAGGTCCTTGCCGTCGCCGAGCACCTGCGACCACAGCTGGGAGGCCACGGTGCCGCTGTGCTCCCACTTGACGGCGCCGCTGTTGCCGGCCAGCACCGAGATCCGGCCGAACCATCCGCCTTCGCGGTTCTCGGCGGTGTCCGCCTTCGCGTCGTCGCGGTAGTTGACGATCACACGGCCGCCGGCGATCTGCAGACCCCAGCCGAGGATGCCGTCGCGGAGATTCGCCGCGTCGCGCTTGAGCGTGCGCGACCACAGCTGAGCCGACGAGTCGCCGTCCAGCGCACGCACGGTCGACGCGCTGAGCATCAGGTTCGCGTCGAGCGTCGCCTCACTGATCACGACCTCGGGGGTGCCATCGCCCAGATCGCCCAGCGCCGAGGCGAGGGGAACGCCGTTGACGCGAGTGTCGAGCACCGTCCGCGCGCCATCGGCGAGCGCGTACGAGACCACCTGGTACTGCACGCCTTCATTGGGGTCGGACTGCTCGATGGTCACGAGCCGGTCGCGTGCGGCATCCAGGCGCAGCTGTCGTGAATAGAGGCGATCCGTCGGCACTCCACGTGACCGCTCCGCTGGCCGCGTCGAGCACCACGGTGTTGCCGCTGGGAACCGTGGCGAGGGCGTCCTTGCGGCGATTCCAGGATGCCGCGAGCAGGCCGTCGCCGATCGGTTCGAGATCCGCCCAGCCCGACACTCTCGGGGCTCCGGGATCGTACGTCCACGACGAAGCCGTCTCGAGCCGGTCGCCGACAGCGCTGAAGGTGAGGCCGTGCAGGACCATCTTCGACGTGGCAGGGGCGTTGATGTTGAAGACCGGCGAGTCGGCCACCATCGAGAGTGCCGTCGACGAGCTCCAGCGAGTACACGGCGGCGTACAGCTTCGACCACAGCGTGTGGCCGTCTGCGCCGTCGATGATGGTGACGAACGTCCCGGTCGACAGCGTTCCCTGCATCGGCCGGTACGGGGCGGAGCCGACGCTGGCGCTGAACGCGAGGTCTGCGACGCCGTCGCCCGTGAGATCGCCGGTTGCGAAACCGTCCTCCGACGCAGGGGTGAAGGGGCTCACTGCGTTGTAGCCGACCACGATGCGCGCCGGGAACGGCTCCGCCTGCCACGGTCGGGCGGGCTTCACGGCCCAGTCGGCGTACCAGGACGCGTTGTCGCGGCGCCACACTTCGGCGCCTGCCGCGGTGCGTCGCTGGACGAGGCCCAGCGAATCGATGGCGAAATAGTCCTCGCCGCCGCCCGCGACGGGCGCTGTCGTGATCATGCCGTAGTCGCCCTCGACCGCGCTGCGCACAGTGTGCTTCCAGGTGACGGCATCCGTCTCGGCGTCCAGGGTGTTGCCGCCGTCGCTCGACTCGGGTCCGGTCTCGGGTGCGGCAGGTTCGGCCGGCTCGGCGCCTTCCGACGAGACGTCGCGGTAGACGTCCGCCTGGGCCCGGGCGGTCAGATCCTCGACCTGCTCGGGCGTGAGCACGAGCGGGTCCTGCCCATCGGCGGAGGTCGTCGCCGCGAAGGCGGGGGAGGCCATGCCGACGGCCATCGCGACCGCCGCGCACGTGGCGGCGATGCCGATTCCTCGGCGGTGTCTGGGGGTGAACATCATGCTGCCTTTCGGATGAAGCTGATCGCCGAGCCGTCGGTGACGACGGTCTCGTTGAAGGAGTACTGCAGGGCGTCGGTGCCGGTCGCGCTCTCGATGCCGATCGTCGCGGACGACCCCCGCTCGAGGGCCGCGGAGCCGACGTCCTTGTACTGGAGGGTGACGGTGCCGGACTTCTCGTCGAACACCGCCTCGAACGACAGGCGGATGCTCGGATCCGCAGCGAGCGCGGCGTTGTTCCACACGATGGCGAACCGGCGCGATCCGGCCGTGCCGGTCGTCGCGGTCTGGACGCTCGCCTTCTTGTCGATGACGAGGTCGTCCCAGTACGCGGCGACCATGCCGTTGGGCGCGGTCGCCGTCGGGAGGGCGCTGTTCGCGTAATCCCCGACGCGCGGGGCGACGAAGTTCACCAGCCCGTTCGTGGTGACCGATGCCGAGGTGTAGGACGTGCCGTAGAACGTCACCGGGAACGGCAGCGCCACGGTCGCGGCATCCTCGTCACCCGAGACGGCCACCTTCGACGTCCCCTTGATCCAGGAATGCGTCGCCGGCAGGCAGGAGGTGCCCGCCGCGTCGGTGCGGGCAGGCAGCGCGATGTCGTGGACGACATCCGCGCCGACGGTGAGCGGGCCGCGTGCGACGCCGTTGCACAGCACCGGGGCCGCCGGCGAGGCGGAGACCGTGAACGAGCCCTCCGCGACGTCGGGCAGTGCGTAGCGGCCCTGAGCGTCGGTCGTCACGGTCGGCACCGGCATGCCGTCGACCGAGACGGTGACGCCCGCAAGCGGAGCACCCACCACGTCCCGCACGATCCCCGAGACGCGGTGATGCGTGACGGCCTGCAGCGCGAGGTCGTTGACGGCATCGGCGCCGGCCGTGACGACGAAGCCCTCTTCGACGAGCTCGGCGTAGCCGTACCCGCTCACGGAGAAGGCATACGTGCCCGCCGGCAGCACCACGCGGTAGGAGCCGTGCGCATCGGTCGTGGTCGTGCGGTCGAAGCCGTCACCGGTGACGCGCACCGTGATGTCCGGCAGCGCGGCGCCGGTCGCGGCATCCGTCGCCGTCCCGGTGATGATGGCACGCGTGTGAGGTGCCTGGTCGACGGCGGCGAGGATGTCGAGCTTGCCGTCGCCCCACACGTTGTTGCGGGCGGGCGTGCCGCCGCAGTGGGTGTCGTCGACGTCGATCGCGGTGCCGTTGAGGAGCGCCTGGGTGCCCTCGATGTCGCCGATGAGCGACGGCGCCTCGGCCCAGAGCAGGCCGACGGCGCCCGCGACGTGCGGCGTGGCCATCGAGGTTCCGCTCTGCACTCCGTAGCGGTTCGCCGGCAGGGTCGAGCGCACGCTCACTCCCGGTGCGGTGATGTCGGGGCGCAGCGAGCCGTCGACGGGCGACGGGCCGAAGCCGGAGAACGAGGCGATCTTGCCGGTCGAGTCGTGCGCGCCGACGCCGTACACGTCGCCGCGGCCACCGGGAGCGTGCGTCGTCATGCAGGTGACGCCGTCACCGTCGTTGCCCGCCGCGAAGGCCTCGAAGATGCCCGCCGAGTTCCACGCCGCGATGATGTCGGTGTAGAACGAGTCGTCGTCGCTGCCGCCCCACGAGTTGTTGACGATGTCGGGCGAGAGGTCGGGGCGCGGGTTCTGGCCGTTGCGGTCGGTGGGCGCGAGCACCCACTGTCCGGCCTGCAGCAGGAACGAGTCGCTGCAGGTGCGCCCCTCGCAGCCCTTGGCGGCGATCCAGGTGGCTCCCGGAGCCACGCCGATGCCGCCGGCGCCGACCATCGTGCCCATCGTGTGGGTGCCGTGGCCGTTGTTGTCGCACGGGACGCCGGCGGTGCACATGCCGGTCGGGTCGTACCAGTTGTAGTCGTGCGAGAAGGTGCCGTCGCCGCGGTTGCCGCGATAGTTGCCGACGAGCGCCGGATGGTCGTACTGCACGCCGCTGTCGATGTTCGCGATGACGATGCCCTCGCCGGTCACGCCGTACTGCGACCACACCTCATCGGCCTTGATGTCGGCGATGCCCCATTCCACGGGGGTCTCGGCCGTGACGGTCGCATCGACGGCGGCTGCGTCGAGCGCCGTCGTCTCCGACACGGACTCCAGGGTGTCGTCGAACTCGTAGACCCGCTCCGGGAGGATCTGCGCGACGTCCTTGCGCGCGCCGAGCTCTTCGATGAGATCCGCGTCCGCGGATGTCGCCCTGATGGCGTTCGCGATCCAGTAGGGCTGGTACACGACGCCGGCGTGGTCGAGGAAGTTGCGCAGCGGGCGCTGCGTGCTCGCGGCCGTCGCCGTGAGCTCCTCGTACGCGAGCGTCGCCTTCTTCTCGTGGCCCTTCGCCTTGCGGGCGCCCGACAGGTCGGCCTTCTCGGCGAGGACGATGTAGAAGGTGGCTTCATCGCCCCCTTGCACCGCGGCGAGGACGGCGTCGTCGATCTTGTCCGCGCCGGCGCCGGCGGAGGGGGAGGCGATGGCCGGTGGGGCCGCGATGACGAGCGCGGCGGCCGCGGCGGCGGCCGCCAGCGATGCCACCCATGCGCGGGTGGTTCTGGGCTTGTGCATGACGTCTTCTTTCAGCGGGAGTGGGGATTCCGTGCCGAGCGCCGGCTGGGGATGCCGCCGCCACGACTTCCTCGCACGCTAGAAGCCCGCTCTTACTGGCGACTTACACGGCTGCGTGGCTTCCTGAGGGGCAGGTGCACTGGTCGCCGACGCCGCGGCCCCGCATCGCCTCGGCCAGGGTTCAGAGTCGTCAGGTCGACGAACGCACGTTGAGGGTGGGCGTCAGCTGCCACGCGCTGGGCCGGCGCGAGGTCCCTCTGCCCCAAGCGCATCAAGCACGTCTCGAGCGCCCGGCGCCCGACGGCGAGTTTGGGTGGCGCGATGGCCGTGAGCGGCACATTGGCCAGGGATGCGATCTCGTCGTCGTAGGCGACGATGGCGAAGTCCTCGGGAACGCGCAGGCCGCGTCCCTCGGCGATGCCGAGAAGACCCACGGCGAGGTCGTCGGGCAGGACGATGGCCGAGCGGATGCCGGCGGCCAGGCATTCGTCCAGGAACTCCCTCAGCATGTCCGACGTGGTGCCGTCGCCCCACTTCGGTGACGGTGCTGTCACCACCGGTGCCGGCTTCATGCGCAGCCTGCGTGTGGCGCGAGCGTGCCCGGCCACGATCCACGGCGCCGTCGCCGTCTCGCGGAGCAGGAGTCCGACACCGTGGTGGCCGCGTTGGGCGAGATGATCGACCGCGAGCTCCGCCCCGAAGCCGTGGTCCGACCGCACCGAGTCGACGCGGAGGGTGGTCGGCGCCCCGTCGACGGACCGCTCCACCAGCACGACCGGTGGGCGGATCCCGGCGATCGCCTTCCAGGTCATGTCATCGTCGACTCCGGGACGCGCCGTGACCAGCATGATGGCGTCCACGCCGCCCGCGTCGAGCCGTGCGAGCTGGTGGATCTCTTCCCGGGGGTCGTAGTTCGTCGTACCGACGACGATCCGGATGCCGGCCCCGTGGGCTGCTCCGCTCACGCCGCGGATGACGGGCGGGAAGTAGTACGCGGCATCCGGCACGATGAGGCCGATCGTGGCGACCGGTCGCGACGACGTGCCGATGCCGCGCGCGCCGACGGCGGGCGCGTCGGCGGACTCGGGCAGCACAGCGCCACCGTGCACTCGACGGACCAGCCCGCGTTCGGCCAGGATCGACAGGTCTCGCCGGATGGTCATGCCGCTCAACTCGGTGCGCTCTGCGAAGTCCGTCACCTGGATACGACCGCGCAGCACGATCTCACGCAGGATGCGTTCTCGGCGTTCCTCGGCGATCATCGGCTCACCCTAACGTCTCGGTTTCATCGTGTGCTGTCGCGCGGTGGGGGCGGGCGTGCGGCACACCGCAGGGCGGGGGCCGCATACGCGCGCCCCCGCCCTCGGTGGATCGATCAGCGGCAGTCGATCCCGGTGTACGGCACCGTTGTGGTGGTGCGGGCGCCGTCGCCGCCCGTCGCGACCACGACGGCCTCGCCATCTGTGAGCGCACCCGGCATCTTGAACGAAGAGCGGGTCTCCTTGCCCGGGTCGAGGTTGACCTTCACATCGTCGCCGAGCACGGTGTCGACCATCACGGCGATGCGTGCGTCGTGTTCGTTCGCCACGGTGACGTGAACCCACGCAAAGGGTCCCCGGCACTCGGTGAGCACCGTCGCCCCGGTCGGCACGGCGCTGCCCGCGAGCTCCACGGCGAACAGGCTCAGTCCTTCGCCGGTGACCGGGCTGCCGTCGGGCAGCGTGACGCTCGCCACCGGCTTGCCGGACAGCGGGATCCGCTGGGCGAAGACCGAGGCGGGCGCCGTCACGGTCGAGATCGTGCCCCCAGATACGGCCTGGTGCGCTGCAGATGCGACGCCGCGCTGCCGAGCAGCACCGTGTCGGCGGCATCCGTCGACCCGTCGCTCCACAGCGGGAGGCGGAGTCCGCACCTGCTCGCTCGTGCCGTCCTGGTAGTGGACAGTTGCGGTGCCCTCGGTGGCCGTCCCCGCTGAGAACCCGGCGACGATGAGCTCGTCGCCCTCTCCCTCGAGCGCCACGTGCTGGCCGGCTACCTTCACCGCATCGGGCGTGCCGACGCGGTGGGGTGCCAATCCAGCTCGGCGCCGAACGCCGTCGACTTTGCCGCCGACGTCGAGGCCGGCCTCCGCCAGCGACTGCGCCGAGAGCACGCGGAAGTCTGCGGTGATCGCGCCGTTGCGGGGGTTGAAGGTCGACGCCACGGCGGTCTGGTTCACGAGGGCATCGAACGGCAGCGGCGCCCAGTTCCACTCCGTCGCCCTGATACGCGCCGATGTTGGGTGTGGCAGGGATCGGGTTGCCGAAGAAGTCGCGATCGCCCGCAGCCGCGATGGGCGTGCCCGCTCCGAGCAGAGGCGAGCCGACAGCGAGCTGGTATCCGGGCAGCGCACGGGTCAGCTGGCCGCTGCCCGCCGCGATGAGCTTCGGGTCGCCGACGACGGCACCCGTTTCGGAGACGCGGGAGGCTGGATGCCGCCGAAGTACGCGTTGTTGGCGTAGACGCCGTTCGCCGTCTTCAGGCTGCCGCCCTGCGCGATGATGATGTTGTTCTTCACCTCGCGCGGTGCGGTCATGTCGTCCTCGAACGGCCGGTTGAGGCAGGAGAACGTGTTGTTGTAGATCAGGTGCAGGCCCGGTCCGCCGCTCGCCCCGGCGAGACGGCAGTCATCCTGCGAGACGTTGTAGCGCAGGATCGTGTTCGCCGTCGGTGGAGGCCGTGCCGCAGCCTGAGATGCAGTCCAGGTAGAACCCGCCGGCGTTGCCGTACGAGTAGTTGTACTGGAAGGTGCAGCTGCCCTTGATCTTCATGTCGCAGTCCCACGCGGTGGAGTCGTAGGTCGAGGCGACGCTGTTGCCCACCACGTTGTACTGGAAGAGCGGGTCGGCGGAGTTGTACGGCCACATGCCGGCGAAGTTGCCTTTGAGGAACGGATACTCGCCGTGCCCGAGGTCGATCGCCGAGTTGTACTCGATGACCGGCTTGTCGGAGTTGTGGATCACGATGCCGTCGCCGCCGACCGCGCGGATGTCGTTGCGCGCGACGTAGACGTTCGTGTTGTAGTGGCGAGTGGTGTCCGGAGCGGAGAGCTTGATGCCGCCGGCGGCGGTGTCGTTCACGATGTTGTCGGTGACGGTGATGCCGTCGAACCAGCCGATGCCGTCGCCGAGCACCGAGATGCCCGCCGAGCGCGAGAACGCGTTGCCGAGGCTCGTCTTGTCGGACCAGCCGGCGACCTTCTCGACGTGGTTGCGAGTGAGGACGACTCCGCTGCGCTTGGTGCCGTCGTTGATCTCGTACAGGATGCCGACGCGTCGCTGGTCGGGCGTGCCCGGGTTGATCACGTGCATCCCGTCGACGGTCCAATTGCTGACGTTGAGGAGATGGATGCCGGCGAGCCGACCGTCGCCGTTGATCGTGGCGGGGGCGTCCCCGTCGCCGTACGGCGACACCGTGATCGGTGCGCTGGCGAGTCCGGAGCCGGTGGGCGCGAAGGTGCCGGTGCATTCGGCGCCGCGCTTGAAGCGCACTGCCTGCCCGGGCTGGAACGGCTGGACGACCGAGAGCTGCTCGAGCGATGTGAAGGGCGTGGCCTCCGAGCCGTCGCCCGCGGCGGTGGCAGAGCAGTCCACGAAGTACACCGTGTCGGAGACCGCCACGACGTGCGCCGCGATCTCGCCCTCGGCGATCGCGCCGAAGAGCGACTCGGCACGCGCGGTGATGGAGTATTCGCCGGCGCGCGGTGCCGGCGGGCACGACGAACGTGGCGACCGCTCGGCCGCTGTCGTCGGCGTTCACGACGACCTCGGTGCCGGCGAAGGCGACGGTCACCGGCACCTGCGGGTTCGCGCCGTCGATCGTGACGGCGACGGGCGAGCCGGAGGCCAGCAGCGACAGGTCGACGTCGTTCGGCGTGATGGTGAGCGGCTGCGCCAGGTAGCCGTCCGTGCAGTTGATGCGGAGGTCGGCCCAGTCGGCGTGGTCGTTGCCGTTGCCTTCCGGTCCCGGGCTCGGCGATGAGCTCGACGGTGCTCGCACCGCGGAGGTCGAGATTGAGCCGACCCGCCGGATCCGTGCCGGTGCGCGCCATCCGGAACTGCTCGGTGCCGTCGATCTTCACCACGAAGTCGACGCGGCCCTTGCCGGACTGGCTGTCGTCGATGCCGACGTAGCCGAGAAGCTGGGTGCACTGCTGGGCGACGTCGTAGACGATCCGCGCGGGAGCATGGGTGCCGAGGCCCTTCGGGAACTGCACGCCACGGATCGACTGGATGGACCGCGACGTGTCGGGCACACCTCGTGCGCCGTTGTTGTAGTCGCGCTCGACCGGCCCCCACCCGTTGTCGGCCGAGATCCAATCCACATCGCTGGCATAGTGCACGCTGCCGGCGAGGGCGTCGTCGGCCGCGAGCAGCCGCGGCCGGGGCGCCGGCGAGGCAGAGCGCGCTGATCGTCGCTGCGGCGAGCAGCGTCATCCGTCTTCTGGTCAAGGGATTCCTCCTCGAATCTCACGGTCCGCAAGCCCCGTGGCGGCGGACGCAGGTCATCGTTTCAGCCTCCGAGGTGTTCGGACGATCGAACTGAACAGATAGAACATCGGCCGACCGTCGGAGGCGGCCGCGCCGCGGGCGCAGCACGAAGGGCTCCGACGCGGGTGCGTCGGAGCCCTTCGTGGCGCGCTGCGGTTAGCGGGCGCCCTTGGCCGGCGTGGCCTCGAACGCGCGCTCGATCTCCTGCGAGAACGTGTTGCCCTCGGCATCCGTCGCGGTCACCCGCAGGTCGACCCAGCCGCCCTTGTCGGGCACCGGGATCTGGGCGGAGAATCCGCTGACCCAGGCGCGGGACTCGACGAAGATGCCGCCGTCGTGCTCGACCGCGCCGGTCGGGGCATCCGTCTCCGCCGAAGCCAGGGCCACCGGCACCCAGTCGCCGCCCGCGGTGCGGGCCTCGAGCGTGGCGTCGGTGATCGCGCCGGCGGGCGAGGTGCCCGCGACGTGGCCGAGCTCCAGGCCCAGGGTGACGCCCGAGCCCTTCTTGCGGCCTTCGCCGACGAGGTTCTGCGCGTTGACGTCGACGTCGTAGTACGCCTGGATCAGCGGGAGCAGCCGGTACTCCCAATCGCCCAGCTTGCCGGTGGCGCGGAACGTCCAGTCGCTCACCGTCTTCGTGGATCCGGCCAGGTGCGAGCCGTCGTGGGTCGCGGTGCTCACCACGCGCCAGTCGTGCTCGCCGTCGGGCAGGTCGAAGACGTTCGCACCCTGGTGCTCGGTCTGGCGGATCAGCTCGCCGTCGAGGTAGACGTCGGTCAGCTGCTGCACCGTCGACGGCTCGCTCCAGGTGTCGAACGCACCGGTGTGCGCCGAGTCGCCGCCGTCCGCCCAGCTCGGGATGTTGATCTGGGCGTAGTCGGACACGAGATTGGGCACCCAGTACCCCGTCCCGACGTACGGGCGCACGATGCCGCCGTAGTACTCCGCCTCGGTGCGCTCGCCCGGCTCGTAGGTGCGCATGATGTCGCGCATCTCCCAGCGGACCGACGTGATCCCCAGGCTCTGGTACCAGCGGAGCCCGTCGGTGTTGACCCACTCAGCCCGCTCGGTCCCGCGCTGCGTGCGCATCGGGAAGCCGCTGCCGTACTCCGCACCGGGCACGAAGTCGTAGCGGAACTCGCCGATCTCCTCCGTCTGGCCGTGGAAGCGGGTGTCGATGCGGGCGAGGTCGTCCGCGGTGTGCACGTACGAGAGGTCCGACGGGATCTCGCCGTCGCCGAACTCGGCGATGTCGTACACGACATCCGAGGTCGGAACGCCGACGGCCGCGATCGTCACCTTCTTGGTCGCCAGCTGCGCGAGCAGCTGACGCCCTTCGACGCCGCTGATCCCTGCGACGGGGATGCCGACATCCGTCGTGTAGTCCTCGGATCCCACCCACTCGTTGAACTCGCCGTCGCCGTCGTTCACGACGACGAGCAGCTTCGCTCCGGCGGCGGCCGCGTTCGCGGCGCGCTGGGATGCCGAGACCTCGGCGGACCGGGTCACCACGGCGATCTTCCCGGCGACGTCCGCGGCGGCGAACTCCTCGGCGCTGCCCTTGCCGGCGTCCACGGCGGTCGCCTTGAACGAGCCGTCGAGCAGCGTGGAGCCGATCTGCTCGATGAGGTCGAGCGGCTGCTTGCCCACCGTCAGCGTCAGCAGCGGCGTCTGCAGGCGCCACCGCGTCGTGAAGCCGAAGTCGGCGTCGTCGACGGTCTGCGGCTGCGCCCACATCTCATCCGTCCAGACGGGCATCATCGCGCTCGCGACGAAGTCGTCGACCGTCACGTCCATCCTGCGGAAGACGGGGTCGAGCCCGTCCTGACCGACGTCGACCGTGATCTGCTCGGCGGTGCGGGCGTCGAGCGCGACCGTGCGGTTCTGGTCCAGCTCGAGCGTGGGCTCGCCGACCAGCACGGTCGCGATGGTGTCGGGCGTACGCGCGAGCTCCATGAACGACATGACCGTGTAGTCGCCCTTCATGAGGCGCAGCGTGGTCTCGCCGTCGACGAGCACGGGCTCGGCCCACTGGGTCGCGGGGTCGTACAGCATCGCGTACGCCGTGGTCGGGTTGCCGTCGAAGTCGGTGGCCGTGATCGTGAGGTCGTAGCGCTCCGCCTCCGCGATCGTGCCGAGCGCGGTGCGCGTGACGGGCTGCGCCGTCGACGGATCCGACGAGCACGCCCGACAGCTGCGTGCCCGCGGGAACCTTGGCGGGGTCGACCGTCATCGTCGCCGAGCGGGTCTCTCCGGCCGGGATCGTGAGCGAATCGGTGTCGAGCGTCAGCGCGTCGAACGCGATGCCGGCCGACAGCGGGCCGGGCTCGCCGTCGCCGGCGCCCGGCGTGGTGTCGCCGAGCGTCGCGGTGAGGGCGACGGTGATCTCGGCATCCGTCCGGTTCGTGTACTCGACGATGCGCTCGACCGGGGTCGGCTCCTCGCCCCACATCAGCATGCCGAAGTCGCCTGAGCCCGACGCGACGACGGGTGCCTCGAGTGCGGCGTCGACGTCGATGACGCCCGTGCCGCCCTGGTACGCGGTGTAGCCGACGTCGACCGTGGTGCTGGCGAGGGCCGCCTTCAGCTGGTCCGTGGTGTAGTCCGGGTTCGCGCCGAGGAGGATCGCGGCGGCTCCCGCCACGTGCGGCGTCGCCATCGACGTGCCGCTCATCCCGATGTACGCGCCCTCGCCGCCGGAGTCGGCCGAACGTGCCGCGGTGACGTCGTTGCCCGGACCGGTGACGTCGGGCTTCAGCGCGCCCGACCGGGAGAGCGGTCCCTGGCTCGTGAACCACGACAGCGCGCCGGACGGGTCGTCGACCGAGCCGACGGTGAACGCCTCTTGTGCCGACCCCGGTGCGCCGATCGTCTCGGCCGCGCCGGCGTTGCCGGCGGCGACGACGAAGAGGGCGCCGGTCTGCTCGGCGATCCGGTCGAGCGACTCGGCCATGAGGTCCTTGCCGTCGGACGGCACGGGGGATCCGAGGCTCATCGACACGATCGGGGCGTTCTGGCCGGCCCACTCCATCGCGTCGATGATCCACGAGTCCTGGCCCCAGCCGCTCGCGTCGAGCACCTTTCCGACCAGCAGCTGCGCGCCGTCGGCGACGCCGCGGTGGGTGCCGTCGCTCGCGGCGCCCGTGCCGGCGATCGTCGAGGCGACGTGGGTGCCGTGGCCGTTGGGGTCGGCGGCGACCTCTTCGCCGGGGACGAAGCTCTTCGAGCCGTCGAGCACGCGGCCCTGGAGGTCGGGGTGGGTGTCGTCGTAGCCGGTGTCGAGCACCGCCACGGTGACGCCTGCGCCGGTGTAGCCGTCGGCCCATGCCTCGGGTGCGTCGATGTAGCCGACGCTCGAGTCGAGCGTGGCCTGCACCTTGCCGTCGAGGTGGATCGCCTCGATCCCTCCCGCGAGCTCGGGCGCGGCCGAGAAGCTGCGCGCGGTCGGTGCGGTCAGCGTCTGCCACGCGGAGGCGGCCGCGTCGTGGCCGATCGTGGCGGCCGAGGCGCCGATGCTCTCGAGCGCGGTCTGCACCTCGAGCCCGGGCACCGGGGCGCGAGTAGCTCCGGGCGGATGCGGCATCCTGCTCGACGATGACCGGGGTGGCGTCGACGGACGCGTCGTCGTAGCCGTACTCGATGAGCAGCGAGACGTTGAACAGGTCCTCGTCGAGCGCGCCCGCTGCGAGGTAGGGCATCGCGGCGTCGGGGACGACGTGGAGGTCGCCGGCCGCTTCGTACGTGCGGACACCGGCGCCTTCGACGGCGGTGTCGACCGAGACGGCGTGGGTGCCGTCCGACAGGTCGGTGACCGTCACACGGTCGCCGGTGAGGAGGGTGACGGTGTGGCTGCTGACGGCGGCCGCATCGGGCGTGGCTGAGGCGGGGGAGACCTCAGGGGCGGGCGATGCCGTCGGCCGGCAGGGTGGCGAGGCCGACGCCTGCGATCGCGATCGCGATGCCGCTCGTGGCGGCGACGATCGGACGCAGGCGGCGTCCGGAGGGCTGGGGTCGTGACATGCGCGAGCCTCTCGGTTGGGGATTCCGTAATGCCCACCTTCGTCGGCGGTGTGCCTAAAGTGGTGGCGGAGAAATGCCATGGCCACCATCCGCCACGGCTCGGCGGGTGACGATGGACGACATGGGGAAGGTCACCGTGCTCGATGCGCTCGGTCTCGACGAGGCGCACACCGCTGTGTACCGGTGCGTGCTGCAGCAGCCGTCGGCATCGATGGCCGAGATCGCGGCAGCCCTCAGCATGTCGCTGCCGCGCGTGCGCCCGATGGTCGCCGAGCTGGAACGACTCGGTCTGCTGGCGCGGCAGGCATCGAGCAGCGACCGGTTCGTGGCGTCCCCGCCGTCGATCTCGCTGCGCCCGCTGCTGCTCGAGCGGGAGCGTGGGCTCACCCGCGCGCACGAGGCGCTCGTCGAGCTGAGCGACCTGTACCGGCGATCGGTCGAGCGCCGCAGCGTCGCCGACGTGGTCGACGTCGTGATCGGCGACGACGCCGTGCGGCAGCGGGTGGCGCAGCTGCAGGCCGCGTCCATCGAGCAGGTGCGCGTGCTCGTGCTGCACGAGATCGCCCTGCTCAGCGGCGAGGACAACATCGAGGAGGACCGTGCGCTCGCCCGCGGCGTGCGCTACCGCGTGATCGTCGAGAACGCGGTGCTGGAGCGGCCGGGGTTCCTGACCGCGGCGCGTGAGATGGCCCAGATCGGGGAGGAGATCCGTGTGCTGCCGACGCTTCCGACGCGGATGTTCATCGTCGACGACCAGATGGCGCTCGTCCCGATGCACTCGCAGGGCGAGGACCGCGGTTTCGGTGCGCTCCTCATCCACCCCAGCGGCCTGCTCGACCTCGTGAGCTCGATCTTCGAGGAGTACTGGCGCGCGGCCACCGAGTTCCTGCCCATCGCCGCGATGCCCACGACCGATGACATCGACCACGACCTGCTGCACCTGCTTCTCATGGGGGTGACGGATGCCGCGGCCGCCGCGCAGCTCGGCATCTCGCTGCGGACCGTGCAGCGCCGGATCGCCGAGCTCATGGACACCGCCGGCGTGACGACGCGCATGCAGCTGGGCGCAGAGGCGGTGCGCAGAGCCTGGGTCTGACGTCGGCTGCGGGAGGTCGTCGCCCTACCAGCCGTGGACGTTGAACCACTCCTGGCGGCGCCGGGTCTCGGCATCCGTCTCGTTCTCGTCCGTCGTGTCGTGGGCGACGAGCCGTGCGTCCGCGTCGAGCGAGACGAAGCGGTGACACACCGGGCACATCGCGCGCCCGTCGGGGAAGCCGTCGGCGAGCGGGGCGGCGGGCGTGCCGGGCTCGCCGGAGCCCGGACAGAGTGCGGGGTCGGCCGCGGCATCCGCCCACATGATCGTGCGATGCCGATGCAGACCCGCGTGCCCGAGGTGACGCGTGCAGCGCCGTCCGCCGTTGCGGCTGCGGCAGAACCGCACCACGGCGGTCATGGCCGCGTCCGCGGCACGTATCTCGGTACCCAGCGCACGAAGGCCAGAGCGCCCAGCAGTCCGATGGCGCCCATCACTCCCGTCGCCACGGCGAGCGAGCCCACCGCGGCGATGGCCGAGACCAGCAGCGGTGCGACCGCGCCACCGGCGTCGGTGAGCGTGCGCCACGATCCGAGGAAGGCGGCCGGATCCGACTGCGGAGCGACGTCGGCGCCGAGGGTGAGCAGGATGCCGCTCGACAGGCCGTTGCCCACCCCGAGCACCGCCGCGAACATCGCGAACCACATCGCCGCCTGCGGGAGATCGTGCGTGAAGGCGAGCGCGATGAACCCCGCACCCATCAGGATCATGGCGGGCAGGGCCGCCCACAGCCGCCCGAAGCGGTCCATCACCTGGCCGCTCGCGTAGAACAGTGCGAAGTCGATCGCGCCCGAGATGCCGACCACGAGTGCGATGGTCTGCGCATCGAGTCCGATGGACACGCCCCACAGCGGCAGCACGACCTGCCGCGCCGAGCGGACGGCGGAGAGGGATGCCGCGGCCAGCCCGAGCGTCGACAGCACGCGGCGGTGGCGCCACATCGTCCGCACCACGCCGGTGCCGGGGTCCGATCGGGCGCTCGCCGCGGGGGAGTCCGACCGTTGCGAACGTCGCAGGGGGATGGAACCGGTGACGGGCTCGCCCGTGTCTTCGGTGTCGACATCCGCGCGGGTGGATGCGGACGGCGCGAGCAGCTGCTTCTCGGGGTCGGGACCCAGGAGCACCAGCAGGATCGTCGCGACGAGGCAGCCGCCGAAGAACCAGATCGTCGCGTGCTCATCGCCGACGAGGGCGAGCAGGGCGGCGGCGACGAAGGGGCCGACGAACATTCCGAGGCGGAAGGTGCCGCCCAGCAGCGACAGCGCGCGGGCACGGAACGACAGCGGCACACGCGTGGTCATGAAGGAGTGGCGCGCGAGACCGAAGGCCGCCGCGCAGAACCCGATGAGGAACACCGCGAGGGCGAAGATGCCCAGCGACGGCGCGAAGGCCATGCCCACGATGCCGGCGAGGGAGACGACGCCGGCGATCGCCATCGTGAAGCGTTCGCCGATGCGGGCGACCGCCCAGCCGGCGGGGATGTTGCCGCAGAGCTGGCCCACGACGAGGGCGGATGCGACGAGGGCGGCGGTCGCGACATCCGCTCCGAGCTGCGCCGCGATGACCGGGATCAACGGGATGACGGCACCCTCGCCGAGCGCGAACAGCAGAGTGGGGCCGTAGACCATGGGGCCGAACCGCCACAGCACGTCCCGCGCGCTGGCGGAGTCGGCGTGATCGCTCATCGCTTCCACGTTAGTCTGGACTGTCATGCTCGACTTCGATCCCTCCGCCGATATCCAGGCCCTGCGCTCCACGTTCGCCGACATCAAGGCCGTGGTCGACGTCGAGGCACTCACGAAAGACATCGCGCGTCTCAGCGAGGAGGCCGGCGCCCCCAATCTGTGGGACGACGTCGACAAGGCGCAGAAGGTCACCAGCGCCCTCAGCCACCGCCAGTCCGAGCTCAAGCGCGTCACCGACATCGAGCGGCGTCTCGACGATCTCGACGTGCTGGTCGAGCTGGCCAACGAGATGGACGACGAGGATGCCGCCGAAGAGGCGCGTCGCGAGATCGCCGAGCTGGAGGACATCGTCAGCCAGCTCGAGGTGCAGACGCTCCTCGACGGCGAGTACGACGATCGCTCCGCCGTCGTCACGATCCGCTCCGGCGCCGGCGGCGACGACGCCACCGACTTCGCCGAGATGCTGCTGCGCATGTACCTGCGCTGGGCCGAGCGTCACAAGTACCCCGTGAAGCTCATGGACACCTCCTATGCGGAGGGCGCGGGCATCAAGTCGGCGACCTTCGAGGTCGACGCTCCGTATGCCTACGGCACGCTCTCGGTCGAGGCCGGCACCCACCGTCTCGCGCGCATCAGCCCGTTCGGCTCTGCCGACAAGCGGCAGACCTCGTTCGCGGCGGTCGAGGTCATCCCGGTGATGGAGGAGGCCGTCGAGGTCGAGATCCCCGAAGGCGACCTGCGGGTCGACGTCTTCCGGTCGTCCGGTCCCGGTGGCCAGTCGGTCAACACGACCGACTCCGCCGTGCGCCTCACGCACATCCCGTCGGGCATCGTCGTGTCGATGCAGAACGAGAAGTCGCAGATCCAGAACCGCGCCGCCGCCATGCGGGTGCTGCAGACGCGCCTCATGCTGCTGCAGCGCGAGGAGGAGGCGGCGAAGAAGAAGGAGCTCGCCGGCGTCATCACCGCCAGCTGGGGCGACCAGATGCGCTCGTACTTCCTGTACGGCCAGCAGCTCGTGAAGGACCTTCGCACCGGCCACGAGGTCGGCAACCCCGCTGTCGTCTTCGACGGCGACCTCGACGGCTTCATCTCGGCCGGCATCCGCTGGCGCAAGCGCAAAGACGCCGACGACTGATCCACCCGGTCTGGGAGCCTGCGGAACGACGGATGCCGCAGCCGTGAGTGTCGCTGGACACGGTGACGGGGCGGCCGCATAGGCTCGTTAGGCCATGATCCGGTTCGAGAACGTCACGAAGCGCTTTCGCGGCACTTCCAAGCCCGCCCTGAGCGATGTCGATTTCGAGGTGCTGCGCGGGGAGTTCGTCTTCCTCGTCGGCGCCTCCGGATCCGGCAAGTCCTCCTGTCTGCGCCTGATCCTCCGTGAGGAGACGCCGTCCGAAGGCCGTGTGGTCGTGCTCGGCAGGGACCTCCGGACGCTGTCGAACCGCAAGGTGCCCTACTTCCGCCGGCACATCGGCGCCGTCTTCCAGGACTTCCGGCTGCTGCCGACCAAGACGGTCTTCCAGAACGTCGCGTTCACGCTGCAGGTCATCGGCTCGTCCCGCGCCTTCATCCAGCAGGCCGTTCCCGAGGTGCTCGCGCTCGTCGGCCTCGCCGGCAAGGAGAAGAGATTCCCCCACGAGCTGTCGGGTGGTGAGCAGCAGCGCGTCGCCATCGCCCGCGCGCTGGTCAACCGTCCGCAGATCCTGCTCGCCGACGAGCCGACCGGAAACCTCGACCCCGCGACATCCATCGACATCATGCAGCTGCTCTCGCGCATCAACGCCGGCGGCACGACCGTCGTCATGGCCACGCACGAGGCGGGCTTCGTCGACCAGATGCAGCGCCGTGTGATCGAGCTGCGCCACGGTGAGATGGTCCGCGACGAGCGGCACGGCGGGTACGGCGACCGGTCGGGACTTCCGAGCCTGGCGCCGGAGCCGGAGCGCGGTGCCGCCGCCGTCGCCGCCCTCACCGCGGTGCTCGAGGTGCAGCGCGAAGCCGCGATCGCCGCCGCCGCGGGGCTCGACCCCACGGCCGTGGCCGAGGATGAGCCGATCGCCGACGAGACGGAGACGGTGTCTCCGGGCGTCGCAGCCGCAGCCGCAGCCGCCGCGGAGGCCGCCACCGCTGCCGCACTCGCCGCCGACGAGCTGAGGAAGGCCGAGGCGCTCGAGCAATCGGTCGAGGGCCCCGACGAGCCGCCGGAGGCGGAGGCGGCGGCTGCGTCGCCCGCGCACACCCAGTCGATTCCGGTCGTCGACCTCGAGCAGATCGAGGTGGCGGAACTCGGCCTCGCCGATCGGCTCGGCCTCGGTGAGACCGACCCCGACGACGAAGTGGGGCCCACCTCATGAGGTTCGGACTCATCATGTCGGAGGCCTTCACCGGCCTCCGCCGCAACCTGTCGATGGTGGTCTCGGTCGTGCTCGTGACCTTCGTGTCGCTGACGTTCGTCGGCGCGGCGATCCTCATGCAGATGCAGATCGGCACGATGCGCGACTTCTGGGTCGAGCGGGCGCAGGTCGCCGTCTACATGTGCACGACCATCTCGACACCCGCGACGTGCTCGAACGGCGAAGCGACGCCCGAGCAGGTGGAAGAGGTGCGCGCCAAGCTCGAGGGCAGCGCGCTCGCGCCGCTCATCCGCGAGCTGACGTTCCTCGATCACCAGCAGGCGTACGACGAGCTGCTGCAGATCGCCGGCGAAGAGAACGCCAGCGTCATCACGGCCGACCAGGTCAACGAGACGTTCCGCATCACCCTGGTCGACCCGGAGCAGTCCGACGTCATCATCGAGGCGTTCAGCGGGATGCAGGGGGTCGAGCTGGTCAACGACCAGATGCAGTACCTCGATCCGCTCTTCTCGGCCCTCACCATCGCGACCTACATCGCCGTCGGCATCGCGGTGCTCATGCTCATCGCGGCCGTGCTCCTCATCGCGACGACGATCCGCCTGTCGGCCTACGCGCGAAGACGGGAGCTGGGGATCATGCGGCTGGTCGGGGCATCCAACCGGTTCATCCAGACCCCCTTCATCCTCGAGGGCGTGTTCGCGGCGCTTGCTCGGGTCGATCCTCGCGAGCGCCGCCGTCATCGCCGGGGTGCATTTCGGCGTCGACCAGTATCTGCGCAACCGCGTCGACTTCGTGACGACGTGGGTCGACATCGGCGACGCGTGGCTCGTGGTGCCGGTCCTGATCCTGGTCGGTGTGGCGCTGGCCGCGCTGTCCGCCGGCTTCGCGATCCGGAGATGGCTGCGGGCGTGAGATCCCGCGTCCTCGCGGGGGTAGACTGACAGGCTGCCGTGCGCCCAGGAGATGCTCACGGACCGGCCGGACGTTCAGCATCCGGCTGCACGGCTTCGACGAGGAGACATCATGCCCAGGGAACGCGGGGAGAAGGTCGTGGCGACCAATCGTCGCGCGCGCCACGAGTACGCGATCGAGAAGACGTACGAGGCCGGCCTCGTACTGACCGGCACCGAGGTGAAGTCGCTGCGCGAAGGCCGCGCGAACCTCTCGGACGGCTACGCGTACATCGACAACGGCGAGGCGTACCTCGACGCCGTGCACATCCCCGAGTACTCGCAGGGGCACTGGACGAACCACTCGTCCAAGCGCACGCGCAAGCTGCTCCTGCACAAGGAGGAGATCGTCAAGCTCTCGCACGCCATCTCGGCGGGCGGCTACACGCTGATCCCCCTGAAGCTCTACTTCTCGGACGGCCGGGCCAAGGTCGAGATCGCGGTCGCCAAGGGCAAGCGGGAGTTCGAGAAGCGCCAGACGATCCGCGAGCGTGAGGACAAGCGCGAGGCCGAGCGCGCCATGCGCTCGCGCAACCGCCTCGGCGAGTAGCCCGGACCGGGGTTACCGCACCACGGGCGCGGCGGCATCCGTCGCGTCGTGCGAGGCCCGGTCGCTGAACGCCGTCTTCGGCACGAAGCACAGCAGCACCGCCGCAGCCAGGGCCGTCGCACCGCACACCGCCCACACGGTGAAGTACCCCGACAGCGACCCGGCCGTCCCTCCGGCGGCGGCGCCCGTCGCACCCTGCAGCAGGGCGATGCCGAACACGCAGGAGGCGATCGCACCGCCCACCGTCTTCACCGAGTTCGTGAGGCCGGTCGCGACGCCGGTCTGGCTCGGAGGAGCAGCGGATGCCGCGGCCGCCGGGAGCGCCGCGACCAGGGCGCCGGATCCCAGGCCGACGATCAGCATGTTCACGATGACCTGCGAGTAGGTGTCGTGGAACGGCAGGAACATCAGGAAGCCGATGCCGACGAGGGTCGCCGCACCGATGAGGGTGAGTCGGGGTGCGGTGAGTCGCGAGATCAGCGGATACAGCAGCGCGCCGGTGATCATGGCGATGAGGTACACGCCGATGATGAGTGAGGTCTGGAAGCCGGTCGTGCCGAGGCCGTAGCCATACGTGTCGGGGTCGGTCCGGGCGAACGTCGACAGCGGCGCCTGCGCGCCGAGCACGCTGACGCCGAAGAGGCCCGCGGTGAGGAACACCGGGCCGAGCGCGGGGGAGCGGAACATCCGCACATCGATGAGCGGGTCGTCCTGACGCAGCTCCCAGAGCGCGAACGGCACGATGAGCAGCACACCCAGCGCCGTGACGAGCCATGCCACCAGGTCGGCCGGGCCGTTGAGGCGCAGCAGGCTGAGTCCGCCCGTGAAGGCGACGAGGGCGAGCGAGATGAGCACGAGCCCGACGTTGTCGAGGCGGCCCCCGGTGGGCTCGGGCGACTCCTTCACACCGAACAGGATGACGAAGAAGCACGCGACCACGAGGAGCGCGGGGACCAGCAGCACGATCCAGAGCGGCAGGGTGTCGATGAGCATGCCGCCGACCAGGGCGCCGATGATGGCGCCGGACTCCAGTGCCGCCACGAGGAACCCTGCCGCGCGGGCCGTGATGGTCGCCCGGCCCTCCATGCGGCGCGAGCGGGACCAGATCAGCGCGATCTCGAGCGGCAGCCAGACGACGTAGAAGCCCTGGATGGCCCACGCCGCGAGGAAGACGGCGAACGAGTCGGTGAACGGCAGCACCAGGGATGCCGCGGCCGTGATGGCCGTCGAGATCACCAGCATGCGCTTGTGCCCGACCATGTCGCCGAGCTTCGCGAAGGCGGGGACGACCAGCGCCGACAGCATGAGCTGCGTGCCCTCGAGCCAGTTGACATCGGCGTCGTGCACGCCGAGATGCCGCGCGATGTCGGTGAGCATGGGCGTGTAGTAGCCCTGGATCACGCCGCTCGTGAACTCGACGAACGCGAGGAAGCCGACGACGCTCGCCAGTGTGCCGATCGTGACGCGTGAAGACATGGCGCTGCGCGTCATCCGTGCTCCTTGCTTGTGGGCCCCAGACCCGAGCGTGCTTCCTCCGCCCTCGCGCGTGCGCGAACGGCGGGTGCGATCACTCTAAGCGCTGCAGCAGCGTGCGATGGAACAGCTCACCCCGTTCGAGCGCCGTGATCTCGACGCGCTCGTCGACGCCGTGGATCGAGGCGCGCTGCGCCTTGCTCATCTCGAGCGGTGCGAAGCGGTAGACCGCGGGCGAGAAGCGGTGGAAGTGCCGCGAGTCGGTCGCCGCCATCATCACGTACGGGACGGTCGCCGCGTCCGGATGCGACACCTTCACGGCCTCGGTGATCAGCGCGAACTGCGCGTTCTCGGTGGAGGATTCCGGTGACGGCCCGTCACCCTCGAGCACCTCGACCGTGACGTGCCGGTCGGCGATGCGCCGCCGCACCCGCTTGACGGTGCTCTGCACCGACTGCCCGAGTGCGATGCGCAGGTTGAGCGTCGCCGACGCCTGCGAGGGCAGCACGTTCGCAGCCGTCCCGCCGGACTGCATGGTCGCGGCGACGGTGGTTCTCACGAGCGCGGCCGGCTCGCCGCCCATCGCCGTGAAGGCCCGGGCGGTCAGCCACGGTGTGGCGGCCAGCAGTCGATAGAGGCGGTGAGGGATGCCGTCGGCCCGTGCCGCGAAGAAGCTCGAGCATGCGCGTGACCGCAGTCGGTGTGCGCGCCGGGAACGTGCCGGGGCCGAGGCGCTCGACCGCGCGGGCGATGCGGCGCACCGCGGTGCGTGCCGGCGGAGCGGACGCATGCCCGCCCTCGCCGCGGGCGCTGAGGCGGAGCGTGAGCACACCCTTCTCGCCGACGCCGACCATCGCCGCACGTCCGCGTACGAACGGGAGAGGGGCCGCCACGACGGCACCGCCCTCGTCGAGCACGAGCCATGGCTCGACGCCGCGGTCCCGCAGCGTCTCGGCGATCACGCGCGCGGCCCCGCCGAACGTCTCCTCGTCGCCGCCGAACGACAGGTACACGTCGCGCGCAGGCGTGAAGCCGGCCGCGAGGAGGTTCTCGACGGCATCCATCACCACCACCAGCGGTCCCTTGTCATCGAGGGCGCCACGACCGTAGACCCAGCCGTCCTCGATGCGTCCGTCGAAGGGCGGATGGGTCCAGGCGTCGCTCTCGTCCACGGGAACGACGTCGAAGTGCGCCATGAGCACGGTGGGCCGCCCCGCGGCGCGTCCACGCCAGCGGTACAGGATGCCGAGCTCGCCGATGCGCTCCCGCTCCAGGCGCTCGTGCGCGAGAGGGTAGAGCTCGACGAGAAGATCCGCGAACGCGTCGAACGGACCCTGCCCACGCTCGGCGCGCTCGGCGGACACCGTGGGCAGCTGGATCATGCGCGACAGCCGCTCCGCGATGCCAGGGCGGACGCTCACGGGTCGCCCGGCTGGGGAGTGCGACGAAGCGTCTCGGCCGTGCTCGTGGCGTTTCGTCTCGGTCGTGCCTCCTCGCTCAACGACCGGGAAGGGCGCCCGCTCATCGGGCGGCGAAGCGCGCCTCGACGGCGGCCGTGATCACGATGTCTTCGGGCTGCAGCTGCACCGCGGGCCCGCCGCCGGCCGCGTCCCCCGCGAAGGACGCCTTCGCCATCAGCATGCGCCCCGCCGGCGCCATCTCGGGTCGGTCCTGGCGTGCGAGCAATCCGAGGTCTGCGAGCTCGAGGGCGGTGACGTCGGCGAAGCCGAGGGCTCCGGCGTAGGCCGTCGCACGAGCGACGGCCACGCCCACGGCCTGGGTGGCGACATCCCGTTCGATCCGCGCCCGCGTCTCGGGGGTCAGCTTCCATTCGATCCAGCCGAGTTGGACGCCCTCGCGCTCGGCGACCTCGCCGGCCCACCACGACAGCACGGCGAAGTCTGCGAAGGTGACGGAGAAGTCGACGCTGGCGTGGTGCACGGGGGCGAGACGCCTGCCCTCGGGATTCCAGGGTCGCTCCGACCACACCGACACCCGCTGGCTCGTCCACTCGATGATCGTGCCCGCCGACTTGCGGGCGGCGAGGTCATCCCGCACCGGCTCGGTGAACGCGGCCATGCGCTCCACCACAGCGCCGCGCTCGGGGCCTTCGGCTCGGATCGTGAGGTGCGCGATGGCGCGCTCGGGGGCGATGCGGGTCTCGTGCTCTCCGCGGACCGTGATGACGACGTCGCTCATGACGCCGACTCTACGCACCGCAGCGCACAGGATCCGAGAAATCTTCATTCAGGTGCATCCACAGGCAGCCTCACGGCGGAATCACTTTTCGATGGGCGGCGACCGGTCGCCCCGACGAAGGAGGACCACCGTGCGAAACAAGATTCTCGCGGCCATCGCCGCCGGGGCCGTCGCAGGCCTCGGTCTGATGGTCGCGCCCGCCAGCGCCAGCACTGCAGACGGCGCCGTGCTCTCGGTGCTTCACGGCATCCCCGACACCCCGGTCGACGTGTACGTCAACGGCGAGCTGACACTGGACGACTTCCAGCCCGGCGATCTCGCCGGCCCGCTCGACCTCCCGGCCGGCGACTACGAGGTCGCGCTCACCGCTCCGGATGCTGCGGATGCCAGCGCCCCGGTGCTCGGACCGGCGACCCTGACGCTCGCCGCCGGCATGAACTACACCGCCGTCGCGCACCTGAACGAGGCAGGACAGCCGACGCTCACACCGTTCGCGAACGACACGTCGAGCACCGCCGCAGGCGAAGGACGCCTGACCGTCCGCCACGTCGCGGCGGCCCCCGCCGTCGACGTCCTCGCGGGCGGCACCCCGGTCATCGAGGACCTCACCAACCCCAATGAGGCGAGCCTCGCACCTCGCCGCGGGGACGATCTCGGCGTCCGTCGCGGCCGCGGGGACGACCGACCCTGTCCTGGGGCCGACCGATGTCACCGTCCAGGAGGGCGTCCTCACCATCGTCTACGCGTGGGGCAGCCTGGAAGACGAGAGCCTGGCGGTCGCCGTCCAGACGGTCTCGGGTCTGCACTCGGCTCCGGACGGCGTCAACTCGGGCACCGGCGGTCAGCTGGCCGAACGCGACGCGATGATGCAGGCCATGTTCCTGGTCGCCGGGCTGGCGATCGCGGCGGCGGTCGCGGCATCCGCTGTCGTCGTCGTCCGGGCGCGGGCGAACCGCTGAGGATCTGCGACATGGCGAGGACGACCGCAGGGGCGCTGGCCGCCCTTGCGGTCGTGCTCGTGCTGGCGGGGTGCGGCTCGGAGCGACCCGAGAGCAGTCCGTCGATGACGGCACCGACGACGACGGCGCTCCCCACGCCGACCCCCACTCCGATGGTCGAGGTGCCGGTCGCGGCGGCCACTCCGACACCGGCGCGCGCCCCACAGCCGCCGGTGCGGGTGGTCGCCGCCTCGCTCGGTGTCGAGGTTCCCGTGGTGCCCGTCGGGGTCGAGCAGGGCGGCTTCATGGAACTGCCTGTCGACCCGGCCGTCGCCGGCTGGTACCGGTTCGGGTCCGATCCGACGAGCGGCGACGGCAATGTCGTGATCTCCGCACACGTCGACGCGCCCGGGTATCCGATCGGCCCCTTCAGCCGGCTCCGCGAGCTCGTCGCCGGCGACGTCGTGGAGGTGACGGATGCCGCCGGCACGGCGCACCGCTATGCCATCGAATCCGTCACCTACTTTCCCAAGGCGGAGCTCCCGGTCGAGGAGCTGTTCGCGCGCACGGGCACGAAGGCGCTCGTGCTCATCACCTGCGGCGGGGAGTTCGACTCCACGACGGGCCGATACGCGGATAACGTGGTCGCCATGGCGACCCCGCTTCCCTGAGCCGGCGACGATGCCGCTCATGACGAGGACGAGGACGAGAGGACACAGCGTGGATGACGCGCACGAGCGGGAGCTGAGCGATCGCTTCCGGGGCGGCGACGAACGCGCACTCGAGGAGATCTACCGCCGGTGGTCGCCGGTCGTGTTCACCATGGCGCTGCGCTTCGTGGGCGATCGCGGCGACGCCGAGGACGTCACGCAGAAGACCTTCGTCTCGGCGTGGACCTCGCGGGAGCGATTCGACCCGACGAAGGCGAAACTCTCGACATGGCTGATCGCCATCACGCGGCGTCGCATCGCGGACACCCTGGAGGCCCGGACCCGGGTGCGGGCGCTGCAGGCCGAACTGCAGCGGTTCACCATGCCGGACGATGTCGTGGGCGCGGAGGTCGACCTGGGCGACCGGCTGCTGCTCGCCGACGAGATCGACCGGCTGGAGCCCGACGCCCGGCGCGTGGTACGACTGGCGTTCTACGACGATCTGACCCACGAGCAGATCTCCGAGCGACTGGGCATGCCGCTCGGTACCGTGAAGAGCCACATCAGGCGAAGTCTCACCCGTTTGCGCAGCCGATTGGAGGTGGGCCATGTCGCACCTTGACCCCGACCGCCTTTCGCTGATCGCGCTCGGCGAGCCGGCGACCGACGAGGAGCGTGCGCACCTCGACACCTGCGACGAGTGCGCGCTGGAGCTCGCCGAACTGGAGTACACCGTGATCGTCGGCCGCTCGACGGTCGGGGTGGGCGAGCTCGAGGCGCCGCCTGAGCGCGTCTGGGCGGGCATCGCCGATGAGCTGGGGCTCGGCGCCACCGGCGGGATGTCGTCCACGGAAGGGATGTCGACCACGGGCGGGATGTCGACCGCGGACGAGCCCGAGCGGGCGGCGGCCGGTGACGAGCCGGAGCGGGCGGCGGCCGGGGCATCCGTCACCGCCGACGAAGAAGCCCCCGCGGCTCCGGCACCTGCGCGGAAGAGGCGGGGGATGCAGGGTCGTGTTCGCTCTTGCGGCGAGCATCGCGCTGATCGTCGCTGCCGTCGGGACGTGGACGCTGGTGCGTCAGACGCAGCCGGTCGAGATCGCAGCGGCGACCCTGGACGCGTTCCCCGCCCACCCCGATGCCTCGGGCACGGCGGTGATCGTCGAGAAGGCGGACGGCGCCAGGCAGGTCGAGGTGGACCTCGAGGACGCCGAGTCGAGCGACGGATTCCGCGAGGTCTGGCTCATCACCGAGGACGCGTCGGCTCTCGTGAGCCTGGGCGTGCTCGAGGGCAGCACCGGAGTCTTTCCCGTGCCCGACGACATCGACCTGCGTGAGTACGTGCTCGTCGACGTCTCGCAGGAACCCGCCGACGGCGATCCCACGCACTCGGGCGACTCGATCGTCCGCGGCGAGCTCGGGTTCGCCTGACCGGAAACCGGCGGCCGGCAGCGGGCTGCGCCGCGGCGAGCCGTGGCGGTCTTGCCACAGGCCCGGCTTCGACGCAACCCGCTCCAGCGCGCCCGGCGTGCGGTCTAGCGTCGAACCCATCGATAGAACCCGAGATCGAGGGGGAGCCCATGTCCCGCAATGTGAGGGTGCTGCACTGCACACCCGAGGACGTGTTCGAGGTGCTGAGCGACGGATGGCTGTACCCGTCGTGGGTCGTCGGGGCGTCCCGGATGCGAGAGGTCGATGAGACGTGGCCGATGGCGGGCGCCGAGCTGCATCATTCGTTCGGAGTCTGGCCGGTGCTCCTGGACGACAAGACGGTCGTCGAGGAGTTCATCCCGTCGCGGATGATGGTGATGCGGGCGCGCGGCTGGCCGATCGGCGAAGCCCGAGTGACCATCGACGTCAAGCCGCGCGGAGACGAGCTGCGTCGTGCGCATCCAGGAGGAGGCGATCGCAGGGCCGGGCCGCGTCATCCCGCCGCAGCTGCTCGACATCCCCCTGCACTGGCGCAACAACGAGACCCTGCACCGGCTCGCGTACCTCGCCGAAGGCCGAGCCGCCGACCGCCTCGAGGCGACGACGGCCGAGAAGGAGATGTCAGATACCGGCGAAGAGCATCACACGGATGCCGCAGCTCCGGGTGGGGCAGCCGCCTCGGCGAGTGCCGACCCTGCCGATGCTGCCAAACTGCACGGAGACGAACTCGCCGACGCTGCGTCGGGCAGCGGGGGAACGGAGGACGCGATGTCCGAGAACGACAGGCAGTCCGAGCCCGCGGGAAGCAAGCCCGCCGGAGGCCGACCCGTGGGGAGCACATCCGCCGGTACCGAGGCCCCGTCACCGTGAACACGCGCCCCAGGCGCGGCGGCGGCGATCTCGATGCCGTCGTCGTGGGGGCGGGCCCCAACGGTCTCGCCGCCGCCGTCACGCTTGCCCGTGCGGGACTGCGCGTGCGGGTGTACGAACGCGCCGACCGGCCGGGCGGCGGGGCGGCCACGCGGGAGCTGACGCTGCCGGGGTTCCACCACGACGTGTGCTCTGCAGTGCACCCGATGGCCTTCGAGTCGCGGTTCTTCCGCGAGTTCGGTCTGCGACGAGCGCGTGGAGTTCGTGACGCCCGACGTGTCGTTCGCGCACCCGCTCGACGAACGCCATGCCGGTGTCGCCTACCGGGATCTCGGGCGCACAGCCGAGGCGCTCGGCCCGGACGCGCTCGCCTACGCGCAGCTGATGCGCCCGCTCGTCGAGCGCTCGACGCGCGTGGCGGAGTTCACCGGGTCGTCGCTGGTGCGCGTTCCGAGCGACATCCCGACCGCGCTCTCGTTCGGCCTGCGCGCGCTCGAGCAGGGGAGCCCGGCGTGGAACCTGCGCTTCCGTGAAGACGTCGCCCCCGCCATGCTGACCGGGGTCGCCGCGCACACCATCCTGTCGATGCCGAGTGTTCCCGCCGCCGGCGCCGGGCTGGCGCTCACCGCCTACGCGCACGCGCGCGGCTGGCCCATCCCGATCGGCGGCAGTCAGGCGATCATCGATGCGATGGTCGATGACCTCCGCGCGCACGGCGGCGAACTCGTCGTCGACCACGAGGTGACCTCCCTCGCGGCGCTGCCCGACGCCGCTGTCACCCTCCTCGACGTGACACCCAAGGCGCTCATCCGTCTGGCGGGCGACGCGATGCCCGCCCGCTACCGTCGCGCGCTTCAGCGCTTCCGGTACGGCGACGGCGTCGCGAAGGTCGACTTCGCGCTCAGCGACCCGGTCCCGTGGACGCACCCCGAACTGCGCCGCGCGGGCACGGTGCATCTGGGCGGCAGCCGCGCCGAGGTGGCGGATGCCGAGAACCAGGTCAACCGCGGCCGCCTGCCCGAACGCCCTTACGTGCTGGTGTCGCAGCCGTCGCTGTTCGACACCACCCGAGCCCCGGCCGGCAAGCACACGCTGTGGACGTACACCCACGTGCCCGCCGGGAGCGCCGTCGACCGCCGCGAAGCGGTCACTGCGCAGATCGAGCGGTTCGCCCCCGGCTTCCGCGACACGATCCTCGCGACGAGCTCCCGCACGGCGCGCGAGGTCGAGCGGCACAACCCGAACTACCCGGGTGGTGACATCGCGGCCGGCGCCCCCAGCCTGTGGCAGCTCGTTCGTCGCCCGGTGCTGAGCCCCGACCCGTGGCGCACGCCGATTCCCGGCGTCTACCTCGCGTCGGCGTCCGCGGCGCCCGGTCCCGGCGTCACTGGCCTTCCCGGCTGGTTCGCCGCGCTGAGCGCGCTGCGCCATCAGTTCGGCATCCGGGCGCTTCCCGACCTCTCGCCGCGCGCGGCGGGCTCCGCAGGGTGACGCGTCCCTAGCATCATGGAACAGGGCGTCTTGGCCTGCGGGGCTCTGGGATGTCAAGGGGGAGGACCGCAGGAACGGATGCCGCCTACCGTCGCTGCATGGACCCGCAACACGAGAATCCCGACGCCGCGTCGTCACGGCCTGACGAGTCGCGGCTGAGCCCGCTGTCGGAGCAGGAGTCGCTGCGCAAGGACATGAGCTACAGCCCCGCGAGCGAGAGCGAGACGCAGGAGAAGCAGGCCGATCCTATGCCCGACACGGTAGATGCCGACATCGAACCGGCGAGGTGCGGGCCGTCCCGGCACGGGCGGCCCGGACGACGCCGGTGACGTCGACGTCGATCCCGACGAACTTCACCTGCCCGGTCGCTCGTCGCCCGAAGTTCCATGAGCCGCGCGACCACGCCCGTCGTCGTCATCACGGGCGCGTCGAGCGGGATCGGCCGCGAGACCGCGCGGCTGTACGCGAAGAAGGGCGCGCGGCTCGTGCTGGCGTCCCGCAGCAAGGACGCCCTCGAGACCGTCGCGGAGGAGTGCCGTGCGCTGGGCGCGATGGCGCTGGTCGTGCCGACCGACGTGTCGCACGAGGGCCAGGTGAGAGCGCTCGCCGCCGCCGCGCACAGCGAGTACGGCCGAATCGACGTGTGGGTGGGCAACGCGGGCGTCTTCGCCTACGGCGCCTTCGAGCACCTTCCGTCGAAGGTGTTCCGGCAGGTGCTCGAGACCAACCTCATGGGCCAGGTGCACGGGGCGCGTGCGGTGTTGCCGTACTTCCGGCGTCAGGGCTCCGGCGCGCTCGTCCTGGTCGGGTCGCTCTACTCCCGGGTCGGGTCGCCCGGCGATCTCGCCGTACGTCACGAGCAAATGGGGGCTGCTCGGCTTCGCCGAGTCTCTGCGGCAAGAGCTTCGCGGCACCGGCATCCGTGTGCGGGTCGTCCTTCCGGGAACGATCGACACCCCGATCTACCAGCACGCCGCCAACGTCACGACGCGGCAGGTGCACCCGCTGCCTCCGGCGTCGTCGCCCGCGCGGGTGGCCCGAGCGATCATGAGGGCGCCGCACCGGCGGCGCCATGCTGTGTTCGTCGGGCGGTCGCAGATGGTCGTACTTCCGGTGCATCGCTTTGCACCGCTCGTCTACGACGGGATGGCGGGGTGGCTGATGGACAACGTGGCAACTGCGTGGCGAGGGCGCCGACGTGACCACCGGCACGGTGTTCGATCCGCCGTCGTCGGCGAGCGCCGTGATCGGTGGTTGGCGATCGCGGCGCGGCCCGGTGGCGATCGGAGCGATGGCCGTCGCTCTGTGGCGATCATGTCTGTCGCAACGCCGCCGCTCGCCCGCTGCCTCGCTCAGGTCGTGACGCGGGCCGGATTCAGCGGAAGCCGTCCATCTGCGTGCGCTCGTCGGCGACCCGCACCCCGTAGTGGTAGGCGAGCTTGCCGCCGAGCCATCCCGATACGCCGAGGACCGCCAGGCCGACGATGCTGAGGATGAATCCGACGATGCTGACCTCGTCGTGGTCGTCGGCCGACAGTCGCACGAGGAGGTTGACGACGAACAGCACGGTGACGCCGAGGTTCAGTGCCATGTGGATCGTCGCCGTCCGCCGGGCGTCGGTGCCGCGGCCGAGCTGCAGATAGTCGAGGAAGCCCCAGATCGCGGCGAGCACGGCGCCGATGAGGCCGATGACGATGAGCACCCAGGCGCCGTGCACATACGGCGCGGGGTCGTCCGAGACCAGCCCGATGATGTCGAAGACGAGGCTCGCCACCCATGCGCCGATCGGGATGGTCACGAGGATGGGGTGGAAGGGGTGCCCGTAGGGCCCGGCGAGAGCCGACCGGGGCTGTTTGGCGCGCTGTTGTGGGGTGTTCTGCGACATCTCGATCTCACTCCTTGGGTGGGTGGCCTCAGCCGACCACCACTGGCGTCGGCTCGCACGGGCCTTGACAACCCGGCACCGTTCCGGAACCTCGGAGGGGCTACCGTTTCCGCCGGGAATGGCGGGGGAGCGGCATCCGTTGTATTCTGATGTGCTCGGATGCTTCGGCGCCCGAGTGTTGGCAACTCCACAGTGTGACAGCGGCCCTTCGCGAGAAGGAACCACCTCGATTCGAGGACACGGGGATGATCGGTTTCGACATCGCCTGTGAATCTGCGTGAAGCGGGCCGAGGATGCAGGGTTATCTCGTAAACGCTCCTTGCAAACCAATAACTGCCGAAAAGAAGCAGTCCGCGTTCGCCCTCGCTGCCTGAGCAGCGAGCCCGACGCCGTCAATCCGTGACTGATCCCGTCACGGGTATTGGCGTCATCTAGGGATCTTGCTGCGTGACGTCGCCTGAGCGTCACGCGGGACTCTTTTCAGGATGGGCTTGTCGACTTAGGTGTCTGTGACAAAGGTCGGAGCCGAGTAGAACGCTTTCACAGACTGCGCCCGGAGAAACCGCAGTTACTCAGCGATGGACGGGGGTTCGATTCCCCCCATCTCCACGATCCGCTGTCACCGAAGAGGGCCCGAGAACCGCGTAATTACGCGGATCTCGGGCCCTTTGTTCTTGCTGGCGCGACGGCACGAAACTCAATCGCCCACAAATCGCCCACAAACTATTGGGGCAAATGCGTCGGAAAGCGTGTCCGAAAGCCGCTAGTTGTCGATTTCGGGCCCGGGCGCGCGAGCGCGCACTCGGTCGCTGAGCGAGGAAGCGAGTGAAACACGATCAGCTCGCCCAGAGGCGGCCGACATCGGCGTCGAGTCCGCCTTGGTTCATCCGGTCGGCGACGTCGGCGAGGTCGTCGTCGAACAGATCGGCGTACGTGTCGAGAGTCATCGCCGCCGACTTGTGGCCGAGCATCCTCTGTACCGCCTTGACGTTCGCGCCCGACGAGATCGCGAGGCTCGCGGCGGTGTGCCGCAGGTCGTGCGGTGTGAGGCGTTCGATGCCCCCGACGATCGAGGGCAGCCGCGAACCAGGAGTTCATACCGTATGCGGTCTTCGCACGCCGAAGGTGATTTCCGTCGAGGTCGGTGAAGACGAGGTCGTCGGGTACGGGTAAAGGCGGAGCCGCAGATGCACGAGCGCACTGTGCGGACGATGGCGTCCGTCGATCTGCGAATGGTCGGGTCAGGAACGGTCTCGACGCGGACGTCGCCGGCGCCGTACATGAATGTCGCAAGCATGCGAGAACTCCTCGGTAGTGGTCTTGTGTTCCATCCCGCGGCGATCGGCGGGAGGGTGGCGGTGGTTGACGGTTCGGTACTGGCAGACCTTGTGATGTGGGGCTCAGTAGGTGGACGCTTCAGAACTGATCGCTTTCCAGCCCTCTGGGGTGAGCGTGAAGACGGTGCGCGATAGGAAGCGGCCATGTTGCGCGGCCGCCGTAGATGGTGGCGTCGACGAGAGCCTTCGGGCGTCGAGGATCGCGGTGTCACCGTCGACCGTCACGGTGGCTGGACTGCTCACTGGATCGAGTGGTATGCCATCTCGGCCGGTGCGGATCTGATCGAGCCACTCGCGCTTGGGCTGCCGGTAGCCGCCGATGTGGATCGCGACATAGCGGTCGTGCGAGGAGAGCATCCAGGCGTTTAGTGTCACGCGCTCGTCATGGCGGCATTTTGCGCACGATAGAGCTTCGAGGATCTGCTGTTCGAGCGACTGTCGGGGTTTGTGTCGGCGGGCTGGTGGCGGCGTTCGTCATGGTGTCTCCGGGTCAGCCTGCGGCAGCTATGCGATTTGATCTGGTCAAGGGCGTCGTGGAATCCCACCGGGGTGCCGCTCGAGCCGGCGAGACGATCGATCTGCAGTTCGTCGATATCCCGCCCGATGACGGCATCGGGGATCGCTTCAGCGAACCGCTGCTGCAGGTCCAGCGATGTGGGGTTCGTCGCGTGCGGGGTCACCTCGACGGCGGTCACCATATCCTCGGCGAGTGTGAGGGTCACCCCGATCGATGAGGGCAGTCCGCCGTACCACCCGTCCGCGCTGTATTGCCCATCGAGGTAGTCCGCGAGTCGAGGGATTCGAGGCCAGGGCGTGCTCAAGCGGGTGCTGGTGCTGGGAGTTGTGATCGTGCTCATTGGGTCCGCTCCCTGCTGGACCTGCTGCCGCCGCCGCACATCCTGTGAGTGCGGCTGTAGAGCGCCACCCCCGCCGCAGTCGATGACCGCAGACGCGTGAGGTGCGCGGGCGTCCTGCTCAAGGCTGACCCTGCCCGGTGGCTGACTTCAGCCCGGTCAGTGGTGCGTTCGGTGGCGCTCAAGTGGCCGAGGAGTGCCAGCGCGTCGGCGGCGGGCGTGCCGGGCTCGGCGGTGTAGGCGAACAGGGTGAGGCCTTCGTCGCCGGGCAACTGCATCGCTTGGAATGTGAACTCGAACTGCCCGACCGCGGGGTGGTGGAACGACTTCGTGCCGGTGCGGTGGAAGCGGACGTTCTGCTCCGCCCACATCTTCCGGAACTTCTCGCTCCTGGTGGACAGCTCGCCGATCAGATCGGACAGGTCGCGGTTGTGCGGATCACGGGCCGCTTCCTGGCGGAGGATCGCGACGGTGTCGCGGGCCATCGCGTCCCACGCGGTCAGCTGGGTGACGGAGGTGTCGTCGAGGAAGACGATACGGGCGAAGTTCACCGGCTCTGCATCGTCGTCCGCGTGGTACAGGGCGCGGGCGAGGTCGTTCATGGCGAGGACGTCGAGGCGGCCGTTCTGCACGAACGCCGGCACCCCGGTCATCCCGTCCAGCAGGTGCTGCACGCTGGGTCGGACCTTCTGCGTGGAGCGTCGCCGCTGCCGGGGCGGGGAGGCGTTGGCGGCTTTGGCGAGGTCGAACAGGTAGGCCCGTTCGGCGTCGTCGAGTTTGAGGGAGCGGGCGAGGGATTCGAGGATGCTGTCGGAGACGCCGGCGAGATTGCCGCGCTCGAGGCGGTTGTAGTAGTCGACGCTCATCCCGGAGATCATCGCGAGCTCTTCACGGCGCAGCCCGGGCACCCGGCGGATACCGCCGTAGGTCTGCACGCCGGCCATCTCGGGGGTGATCCGGGCGCGGCGGGACTTCAGGAACTCCTGGACGTCTTTGCTGTTGGTCACCTGATCCACGGTACGCGCGCCGTTTCCGTGGGTGGGAGGTACTGGCATTACACGTAAGAGCAGTCACTACCTGGGGGTTGGCGGCTCGGGTTGAGTGGAACACACAAGCTTCCACCTTTCCTTCGGAGAACCTCTTCCTATGACTGATACCGCTACGGCGCTCACCGTTGCTCCCACCACACCAGCCTGCGGGCACGGTGGATCGCGCTCGTGTTCATCTCCATCGCCCAGTTGATGGTCATCTTCGACGCATCGATCATGAACATCGCGCTCCCGCAGGCGCAGTCCGACCTCGGGTTCGATGACGCCGCCCGGGCCTGGGTGATCACCGCCTACAGCCTGGCGTTCGGCGCGCTGCTGCTCCTCGGCGGCCGGGTCTCCGACCACATCGGCCGGCGCAAGGCGTTCATCATCGGACTGATCGGATTCGGCATCGCCTCCGCGCTCGGCGGCCTCGCGCCCAACATCGAACTGCTGGTCACCGCCCGCGTGCTGCAGGGCGTCTTCGCCGCCCTCCTGGCGCCCGCGGCCCTTTCGCTGCTGTCGCTGACGTTCCCGTCCGGGAAGGAGCGCGCCACCGCGTTCGGGGTGTTCAGCGCGATCGCCGGCGCTGGCGGCGCCATCGGCCTGCTCCTCGGCGGGGTGCTCACCGAGTACGCCACCTGGCGGTGGACCCTGCTGGTCAACGTCGCCTTCGCGGCCGTCGCGATCTTCGGCGCGATCCTTTACATCCGCGACTCCACCGACAACCGCAACCACGACCGGCTCGACGTCATCGGCACCATCCTCGCCTCCGTCGGCCTCGCCGCGGTGGTGTTCGGATTCAGCAGCGCTGAAACCGAAGGGTGGGCCGCACCGGCCACCATCGCCTCGTTCGCGGTCGGCATTGTGCTGCTGATCGTATTCATCTTCGTCGAGGCCCGGGTTTCGAACCCACTGCTGCCGTTGCGAGTCGTCACCGACCGCAACCGGGGTGGCGCGTACCTCAGCAGCGCGCTGGCGATGGCGGCGAACTTCACCCAGTTCCTGTTCCTCACCTACTACATGCAGAACATCCTCGGCTTCTCCCCGCTGCTGACCGGCGTCGCGTTCCTACCGCTGGTGATCTGCCTGATCATCGGCACCACCCAGCTCGGCACCCGACTGATCACCCGCGTCCCCGCTCGCTGGTTGATGAGCGGCGGCTACCTGGTCGGCGCCGCCGGGATGCTGTGGCTGTCTCGCATCACCGTCGCCAACGACTACCTCAGCGTCGTGCTCCCGGCGAGCATCGTGATGGGCCTGGGCATCGGCACCGCGTTCATGTGCTCCATGGTGCTCGCCACCACCGGCGTCGCCGGCAAGGACACCGGCGTCGCATCCGCGCTCGTGAACACCTCACAGCAGGTCGGCGGCGCGGTCGGCACCGCTCTGATGAGCACCATCGCCGCCGGGGCTACCGCTGCGTTCCTGACGGCTAACACGGATCCGTCGGCGGCGGAAGCATCTGTCACCGGGTACGCCACCGCGTTTGTCTGGGCAACAGGACTGCTCGTCCTCGCTGCGATCGTCGCAGGCGTCCTGGTTCGCTCCCGCGGAACGCAGACCACCGACGCCGACCTTCCTGTCGTGGGTCACTGATCCACGACGCACCAACCGAACTCCACCGCCACGAGCTCACGTCTCCGTGGCCCCACCAGAAGGAACCACCTCATGACTGAAATCGCTGTCCTCATCGGCACCGGAAGCATCGGCGTCGCCATCGGCCGTCGCGCCGCCGTCGGCCGCAAGCTGCTGCTCGCGGACTTCAACGAGCAGACCATGGCGGATGTCGCCACCCAGCTGCACGGCGAAGGCTACGACGTCACCACCCAGCAGATCGACATCGCCGACCACGACTCCGTCGCCGCCCTCGCCGACGCCGCCGCAGCGCTCGGCGACGTCACCCGGGTCATCATCGCCGCCGGCGTCTCACCCGTGCAGGCAAGCACGCAGCGGGTCCTCGAGGTCGACCTCGCCGGCACCGCCTACGTGCTCGAAGAGTTCGGCCGCGTCATCGCACCGGGCGGCTCCGGTGTCGTGATCGCGAGCATGGCCGGCCACATGGGCGACGGCTACTCGAAGGACGTGGAACACGCCCTCGCCTACACGCCTGCCGCCGAGCTGCTCGCGCCTGCCCGACCTCGACCCCGAGACGGTCGGCGACTCGGGCGCCGCGTACACGCTCGCCAAGCGCGCCAACGCGCTCCGCGTGCAGGCGGCGGCGGTCACCTGGGGTGCCCGCGGCGCGCGGGTGAACTGCCTCAGCCCCGGCATCATCTCCACCCCGCTCGCACAGGACGAGATGACCGGCCCGAACGCCGCCGGCTACGCCGCGATGATCGACACCTCCGCCGCCGGCGGATGGGCACGCCCGTCGAGATCGGCAACATCGCCGCCTACCTCCTCGGCCCCGAAGGCTCTTCATCACCGGCTCGGACCTGCTCATCGACGGCGGCGTCATCGCCGCCATGCGCGCCGGCCAGCTCGGCTGAGCACCCGATCCGGGCAGCCCGGTCGTCCCGGCGACCGGGCTGCCCACTTGACCGCACCACTTCGTTCGCACAAGAAAGGCACGCCCTATGACTCGACGATCCCTCCTTCAGCATCGCCGCTCCCCACGCTCGGCGTCGCGGCGCTCCTTGCCGGCTGCACCAGCACCCCCGCCGCGACAACCACGACCCCTCGCGTCATCCACGCCGTCGCCCACGAGCGCCACACCTGCGGGAGCCGGCGACATCACCACCGGACTGGCCTGCCCTGGTCGATCGTCTTCATCGGCGACACCGCCCTGGTCAATGAACGCGACACCGGCCGGATACTCGAAGTCGAACCCACTGGCAGCACTCGCGAAGTCGGCGTCGTGCCCGGCGTGGTGCCGGGCGGGGAGGCCGGACTCCTCGGCCTCGCCGTCGACGCGAAGACCGGCTCTACGCCTACTCCACCGGCGCGGACGGCAACCGAATCCAGCGGATCGAGGTCGACCGGGGAACCCGGGTCGTACGGGCTCGGTGATGTCGAGACCATCTTCGACGGAATCCCCAGCGGGAGGTACCACAACGGCGGCCGGATCGGGTTCGGGCCGGACGGGATGCTGTACGCCGGACGTCGGCGACGCCGGCGCTCGGGAGCGCGCGCAGGACCTCGACTCGCTGAACGGGAAGATCCTCCGACTCACCCCCGACGGCGACATCCCCGGCGATAACCCGTTCCCCGGATCGCCGGTCTTCAGCTACGGGCACCGCAACGTGCAGGGCCTCGCCTGGGCGGCGGACGGCACCATGTTCGCCAGCGAATTCGGGCAGGACACCTGGGACGAGCTGAACATCATCGAGCCCGGCGGAAACTACGGCTGGCCCGAGCGTCGAAGGCATAGGCCGACGAGGCGACGGAGTACACCGACCCGGTCCAGCAATGGAGCCCCGACCGAGGCGAGCCCGAGCGGCATCGCCATCGCCGGCGACACCATCTACATCGCGAACCTGCGCGGCCAGGACGCTGCGCGCGGTGCCGGTCGCAGACCCGTCACGCCCGCACCGACTATCTACGCCGGCGAATACGGCCGCATCCGCGCCGTCACGCGTCGCCCCCGACGGCGATCTGTGGCTCGCTCACCAACAACACCAACGGCCGCGGCGAACCTCGCCCCGGCGATGACCGCATCGTCAGCATCGAAGTCCCCGGCTGACCCCGCGAGACGACACCGGCGATCGACCCCCGACCCGCACGACGATTGGACCGATATGACGATCCGCACAAATCCCGAAGCCATCCTCTGGCCGACGCTCGCGACTCACCGTCCTCCTCGCCGGTTGCGCTGCGTCTGAGCCCGCCGCCCGGCCTTCGCCGACATCGACCACCTCGTCGAGCGTCGCATCCTCCTCACCATCAGCTGCTCCGTCAATGGACGCCGACGCCGACACCGCCGCGATTCTGCAGGCAAGTCGTGATCGCACACGGGCGATGATCGACGCAGGACGTGGCACGCCTGGACGAGCTTCTCGCCGACGACTTCACCGCGATCCACATCAGCGGCTACGAACAGCCGAAAGCGGAGTGGCTCGAACAGATCGCGTCCGGCGAGATGGCCTACCACGACGTCGAGGAGGTGTCGGCAACCGTCGACATCGACGGCGACACCGCGGTGCTGATCACGAGGAACCTCGTCACGGCCACGATCAACGGGGCAAACGGCACGTGGCCGCTCGAATCCACCGCAACCTACGTCCGGCAGAACGGCATCTGGATCAATACGATGTCCCAATCGACGACCTACTGACCGGGAGCCGGACCAGAACGAATCGGAGTTTCTCTCATGAGCACCTGGACGAACGCAAGATCTCGACACGCTTGACCGAGCAAGCGAGATCCGCGTCGCCGGCCGACGTCAAGACGGCAGCGCGCGCACACTCGTGACCGTATGGCACGTCGTCGTCGAGGGGCGCTGTACGTCCGCTCCGTGTACGGACCGAACGGCCAGTGGTACAAGGGCGTCACCCGCCACCACGAAGGATTCGTGGCCTGGCGCAGTGGCGACACCCGGCCAGTCACCTACGTCCCCGACCGCGATCACGACGACGCCATCGACGCCGCCGTACTTCAAGAAGTACGGCAAGGGTGCGCCATCCCAGCACATCACCAGCGCTGAGGCGAAGACCACGACCCTTCGCGTCGAGCCGAGGTAGTGAGCTTACGAGCAACAACGAGGAACCCCTCGCCCCTGTCGGGGCGAGGGGTTCACTCGTTCAGCGGAGGAACCGTCACGCCTCGGGAATGGCGAAGGCGAGGTACCGATCGTCCGCTCGGCTGAGGGCCGGCAGGTACTCGTGCCGGTGTCGAGCTCGTCGATCTGCGCGAGCTCGTCGGCGGTGAGCTCGAAGTCGAAGATGTCGAAGTTCTCCACGATCCGCTCCGGCTTCACGGACTTAGGGATCGCCGAGCGTCCCTGTTGCACGTGCCAGCGCAGCATGACCTGCGCTGCGCTCTTACCGTGGGCCGCGCCGATCCCCTGCAACACCGGATTCTCCAGCGTGCTCGGCGATCATCCCCGAATCCCGGGTAGAACGTGATCCCGCCGATCGGAGACCATGCCTGAGTCACGATGCCCAGTTCCGCGTGCAGTGTTTGGAGCTCTCGCTGTTGCGAGTACGGGTGCAGCTCGATCTGGTTCACGGCAGGGATGACGCTTGTGTGCGCGCGCAGCTCCACCGAGGTGCTGGGGCAGGAAATTCGACACACCGATCGCACGCACTCGGCCGTCCGAGAGCAGGTGCTCGAGCGCCCGGTAGGCGGCGATTGTTCGGTCGAAGCGACTCTCCAGCGGCTGGTGAAGGATCAGCAGGTCGATCACATCGACGCCGAGCTTGCCGACGGCTTTGTCATAGGCGTGGAGCGTTTCGACGTACCCGAAGTCGCTCACCCACACCTTCGACTCGAGGAAGATCTCGTCGCGATCGACCCCGGAGGCGCGGATGCCTTCGCCCACGCTGCGCTCGTTCAGGTAGGAAGCGGCGGTGTCGATGTGGCGGTAGCCGGTGCGGAGCGCGGTCGACACGGCTTCCGCCGTTTCGGCGGCCGGCGTCTGGAACACGCCGAGGCCGAGAGCCGACATCGTCACCCCGTTTTTCAATTCGATTTGGATAACCATGCTTCGACTGTACGAACGCGTCCCCCACGTCTGGGAGTGACTGTCATTACACCCCCTGCGCCGTCCGGTGATGGTCTTCGGCGGGGGAGCGCACCACCGAACAGGCCATCACCGAGGCGGTCGTGCTCTACCGGATCGCCGCGACCGTCAACGGCTCGCCCCGGCTCGCTTCGCGGCGTAGCCTGGAGTAGAGGGCGGTCGCTGACCTCCTCGCAGTGAACCGCGACGCCACTGCCGCTCACGCGAATCGATGTCGAGTTTCTACTCCATCGGATCACCCATGAATCGCCCGCGTTTGCTCTGAATATGGGCGATTCTCAATGCATTTGCTTGTCGCAGCATGCCCCCGGGAGGCGCGCAATTCCGCGGATTCTGCAGGTGGATGTTGAAGAGGGAATCGCCCACAGCGTCATTCGATTCCCCCCATCTCCACGAACCGCTGTCACAGGGAGGGCTCGAGATCCGCGAAATCACGCGGATCTCGAGCCTTTTTCGTTTCGTCATCGGCCGCACATGGTGCATGCGGCCGCGCGGCAGAGGGCTGTATGGTGACCGTAGGAGTGCCGGGAAGCCTGGTCGGCGATCGTTTCGTCGATTGGACTTTGCTGATGCGCGTACTCATCCTCACCTTCGGCACCCGTGGCGACGTGGACCCGTTCGCCGCCCTCGCTCAGCGCCTGGCCGCGGCCGGACACACCGCGGTGCTGGCCGCCCCGGAACCGTACCGTGCGACGGTCGGCGGCCGACGTCGGCTTCGAGCCGATGGCGACCGAGATGGACCGAGTGATGCGCGCCGGTATGACACGGCTGCGCGGCCCCGCCCACGCGCTGACCCTGGCCCGAGAGATGGCGCAAGGCATGCGCGTCTCTCTCCGCGAGCAGTGGCAGATCGCGCAGCGGGTGCAGCCCACGGTGATCGTGGGGCATCCGAAAGCTCTTGGCGGACTGCATGTGGCCGAGCGGCTCGGGGTGCCGTTCGTCGCCTCGCTGCCCCTGCCGTTCTTGACCCCGACCTCCGCGTTCCCGATTCCGTTCATGACGCGGCAGCTGCCAGGGTCGCTGAACCGGATCACCTACGACTTCAACCGATTCACCGCCCTCGCATACGGCGGCATGATCAACAAGTTCCGCCGCGGAACTCTCGGGCTGCCGCGGATGAGCAGACGCACCGACTACCTCACGACCCGAGCGGGCGGCGCCGTCCCCGTGCTGTATCCGTTCAGCCGTCATGTCGTGCCTGTCCCTGCCGACTACCCCTCCTCCGCTCACGTCACGGGCTACTGGTTCGGCGAGAGCCCGCGAGCCTGGGAACCTCCGCTCGACCTGGTCGAGTTTCTCGGCGGGGGTCGCCCGGTCATCTTTCTCGGGTTCGGCAGCATGGGCTTCGGCGGCAGAGCCGAAGACCGCAGCCGTCTGGTCCGCGAGGCTCTCAACGAGGTCGGGGCCCGGGCGGTCGTATCCACCGGCTGGGGTGCCCTGGCCATCGAGCCGAGTGAGCACGTCTACCCGGTCGACGAGGTGCCTCACGAGTGGCTGTTCCCTCGCGTGGATGCCGTGGTCCACCACGGCGGATCCGGCACCACGGCGGCGGGGCTGCGCGCCGGCAAGCCGACGCTCGTGTGCCCGGTGCTCGGCGACCAGCCCTTCTGGGGGCGACGTGTTCACGAGCTCGGCGTGGGACCGCGTCCACTGCCGTTGCGTCGAGCGACGAGCCAGGCTCTCGCCGCGAGCATCATCGACCTCGTCTCGAATGCCGGGTACGCGACGGCCGCCGGCACCCTGTCAGCGCAACTGGCGTCCGAGGATGGGCCGGCCGACGCTATTCGGGCGCTGGAACAGATCGAGGTTCAGGCGGTACTGCGGCATGGCCGGTAGTCGGGCCCGGAATTCGACGGTGAGCGAGTTTCGCGTGGAGTTGCGCGGGGTCCGCCGCGAGTTCCGCGGCGGCGCGGGGGTGCACGGCGTCGACCTTTCCGTGAAAGGCGGCGAGATTCACGCATTGGTCGGCCTGAACGGCGCCGGCAAGACCACGATCATGCGCCTGATGCTGGGCATGCTGCGAGCCGATGAGGGTGAGGTCCGGGTCGGTGGGATGGCGCTGGCGGACCTTCCTCCGCGAGCGTGGGCGGGAGTCGGCCACCTCGTCGAACAGGCGGTCGCTTACGGGGAGCTGGACGTGCGCAGCAATCTTCGTCTGTCGGCTCGGCTGCACGGTGCGACGTCGGTGGAGGCCACGGCGATGGTGGAGTCTGTGATCGCCGAACTCGACCTGACGCGGTACGGCGGCGTTCGCGCTCGCCGGCTGTCCCTGGGCAATCGCCAACGGGTCGGATTGGCGGCCGCTCTTCAGCACGACCCGCGACTCATCGTCCTCGACGAACCGACCAACGCGCTCGACCCTGCCGGTGTGATCCTGCTGCGCACGGCGCTGCTCCGGCGCGCACAGTCCGGCGCCGGCGTGCTCGTCTCCAGCCACCACCTCGACGAGGTGGCGCGCATCGCCGACCGGATCAGCGTCATGAACGACGGCCGGATCATCGGAGCGCTCGACCCCGCCGCGGTCGACCTCGAGCGAGCGTTCTTCTCCCTCGTTCACGCCGACGACCTCTCAGGGCGGCCGGAGTGAGGGCGCTCGGGGTCGCCGTGTCGGTCGAAGCTCGCAAAGCCGTCGCCTCGCGCGTCGTGCCGTGGACGTCCGGGATCCTGATCCTCGGACTCGCGGCGCTCACCGGCGGGCTGCTGGCGGCCGCGGCCGCCGGCGACGAGCGAGTGCTTGCTCGACTCGGACCGCTGGCGGACACGCACGGCTGGACATTGCTGGTGGGCACGGCCGCGCAGATCCTTGCGGCAGGGGGATTCGGCGCATGTGGCATTCTCATCGCCTGGCTCTATGGCCGCGAGTTCGCCGACGGCACCGTTGCCGGTCTGTTCGCCCTCCCCGTGCCGCGATCGTCCCTCGCCGTCGGCAAGCTGCTCGTCTTCCTCGGCTGGGCGATCGTCATCGCGATGGTGCTCACCGCCATGCTCGGCGTGATCGGAGCCGTCGCCGGTCTGCTCTCTACGGACCCCGAAGGGACGCTCCAGCTCCTCAGAATCCCGCTGCTCACCATTCTCACCGCGTGCCTCGCCGTCCCGGCGGGCTGGGTGGCAAGCGTCGCACGCAGCATCCTGGCCGGCATCGCCGCCACCATCGTGCTCCTGATCGTGGCGCAGGTCTGCGCCGTGCTCGGCGTGGGCGTCTGGGTCCCGCTCATCGCCCCCGCGCTGTGGGCGATCGCCCCGGACACCGTGCCATGGCCGGCGCTGCTGGGCGTCATCACCGTCCCGATCGTGTTCGGAGCGGCGACCGCTTTCACGTGGGCGCGGATGCAACTCGACCGCTGAACGCAGTGCCCGCGCACACGCGGTGTCGGGATCTCGTCAGAGCGATACGTCGTTCTCGATGGCCTCAGCCAGATCGTCGACGGCCTCGGGAGCCAGCGAGACGCCCGCGGCTTCGAGCCGCTGCCCGAGCACGTGGCTCACGTCGTCCGACACCCTGCCGTGGTGGATGTCGTCCTCCACATCGGCGACGACGTGCTCGATGGTCTCGATGCGGTCGTCGTCGAGCGCGACGTGGAGGTTCTCGTGGTGGATGCTCATGCGCTCACCTTGGTGCGGCGACGATGTCGCGCGCACCCCCTTGACGTGACCGCCGATGTCGTGCGTCGACAGCGGCGGATCGCCCTTCAGTCGAGTGCACCGACCTCGATGGTGAACCGGTGGGCCCGCAGGCGGGCGGCGAGCGGTTCCCCCATCGCCACCATCGGGGTCAGCACGCCGGCCCGGTCGGGCAGCTCGTCAAGGGCGAGACTGAGCGCCGACTCGGCGAGCATCACGCCGGTCCCGCCGTAGCCGGGGTCGTACGGGGCGGCCACCCGCGTGCGCATCGGCGAGCCCTCGACGGGGTAGGCGTCGACGTCGAGGACGAACCTTCCGTGTTCGATCGCGTCCGCGCTCGGCCCAGCGCCGGGCGAAGGCAGCACTCGGTCCAGGAGCGCCCTGGCCGGGGGGAACGACAGGGCGCCGACGAAGGCCGCGGTGCCGAGTGCGATGGCGCCGGCCCGCGCGAAGCCGGCGGCCCCGCGTCCGGTGGCCACGACCTCGCGGTACCGCAGGAGCTGCCCGTAGCTCCAGCCCGTCAGATAGTTGCTCCGCTGCACGATCTGCTGGTTGTACGCACCCATGATGAAGGGCGCCTGCCATGCGCCCCGCTCTTTGCCCCATCGGCTGCCCCGGTGGCCGGGCAGTCGCACGGACGGCCCGGGCGTGAGCGCGTACGGGTCGCCGATGAGGCGCCGGGCGGAGGCATCCGTCGCCGCCTCTGCCAGCTGCTGCCGCAGGGAGTCGATCGTCCCCCCGCTGACCCCGCCGCGCAGCGAGCGCACCCGCAGCGTCGCCGCGACGATGGGCACACCGCCGGCGGCCGCATGCGCGAGCCCGAGGCCGAGGTCGGACGGGATCGAGTCGAAGCCGCAGGAGTGCACGATCTTGGCGCCGCTCTTCTCGGCCGCCTCGTGGTTCTGCTCGATGCTGCGCGCGACGAAGATGCTCTCACCCGACAGATCGGCGTATGACGTGCCCGCGCGTGCGCATGCCGCGGCGACGCTCATGCCGTAGCGCAGGTACGGCCCGACCGTCGTCGCGACGACGGACGTCGACGCCGCGAGCCGCGCGACGGCAGGCGTCATCGCCGGTGTCGACGACGAGGCTCGGCCAGTCGACCCCGAGCTGCTCCGTCACTTCCCGCAGGCGTGACGCGGATCGTCCCGCGACGGCGATCCGCACGCCGTCCGGCGCCGAACGCGCCAGGTGCCGCGCGGTGAATCTGCCCACGAATCCGGACGCACCGAGGAGGACGATGTCGTGGTCACGCGTATTCGTGCTCATGCCCCGTGAGCCTAGGCGCGGGCGCACACCGCCGGCATCCCTCTTGCCTGCGACGGTCGGTTCCACTACCGCGGTGCGTGGGCAGCCCGGGCCGGGCGCGCACTCGCGCGCTGAGAGGATGGGGGCATGACGGCAACACTGGTGGCGCGCGGCCTCGCCGGCGGTCACGGCCATCGCACGCTCTTCGACTCGCTCGATCTGACCGTGGCGCCGGGCGATGTCGTCGGGGTGGTCGGTGCCAACGGAGCCGGAAAGTCCACGCTGCTGCGACTGCTCGCCGGCATCGACGAACCGCAGGCCGGCACCATCACGCTCTCGCCCTCCGACGCGTTCGTCGGCTGGCTGCCGCAGGAGCACGAGCGCGTCGACGGCGAGACCGTCGCCGAGTACATCGCCCGTCGCACCGGCTGTGCACAGGCGACGAGGGACATGGATGCCGCGGCCGCCGCGCTGGGCGACCCTTCGCCGTCCGAGACGGGCGTGGATCCCGCCGACACCTACTCAACCGCGCTGGATCGCTGGCTGGCGAGCGGTGCTGCCGACCTCGACGAACGCGTTCCGGTCGTCCTCGCCGATCTGGGACTCGACCTCGGCGGCGCGCCCGCCGAAGAGGCGACGATGACCTCGCTGTCGGGCGGACAGGCCGCCCGCGTCGGGCTCGCCGCACTGCTGCTGTCGCGGTTCGACATCGCACTGCTGGACGAGCCCACCAACGACCTCGACCTCGACGGCCTCGAGCGGCTCGAGGCGTTCGTGCGGGGCCTCCGCGGCGGCGTCGTGCTGGTCAGCCACGACCGCGAGTTCCTCGCGCGCAGCGTGACGCGCGTCCTCGAGCTCGATCTGGCGCAGCACTCCCACCGTCTCTACGGCGGCGGCTACGACGCCTACCTCGAGGAGCGCGCGACCGTTCGCCGCCATGCGAGGGAGAAGTACGACGAGTTCGCCGAGAAGAAGGCCGATCTGGTCGCGCGGGCGCGCACGCAGCGGGAATGGTCGAGCCAGGGCGTGCGCAACGCCATGAAGAAGTCGCCCGACAACGACAAGATCCGGCGCAAGGCCGCCACCGAGTCCAGCGAGAAGCAGGCGCAGAAGGTGCGTCAGATGGAGAGCCGGATCGCGCGCCTCGACGAGGTGGAGGAGCCGCGCAAGGAGTGGCAGCTCGAGTTCACCATCGGCGCAGCACCGCGCTCGAGCACGGTCGTCTCGACGCTGAGCTCCGCGGTCTTCGAGCAGGGGTCGTTCACGCTCGGGCCGGTGTCCGTGCAGGTGAACGCGGGCGAACGGATCGGCATCACCGGGCACAATGGCGCCGGCAAGTCGACGCTTCTCCGTGCGCTGCTGGGCAGGCAGGCGCCGAAGGAGGGCACGGCGAGTCTCGGCGCGAACGTGGAGATCGGCGAGATCGACCAGGCCCGCTCGCTGCTGGTGGGATCACAGCCCCTCGCCGCCGCATTCGAGGGGCTCGTGCCGGCGATGGAGTCCGGTGAGGTGCGCACTCTGCTCGCCAAGTTCGGTCTGAAGGCGGATCACGTGAGTCGACCCGGTGGACGAGCTCTCTCCGGGCGAGCGCACGCGCGCGGCGCTGGCTCTTCTCCAGGCGCGGGGCGTGAACGTGCTGGTGCTCGATGAGCCCACCAACCACCTCGACCTGGCGGCGATCGAACAGCTCGAACAGGCGCTCGAGTCGTATCGGGGCACTCTGCTGCTCGTGACGCACGACCGGCGCATGCTCGACGCCGTGCAGCTCGACCGGCATTGGCGGGTCGAGGCCGGACGCCTCACCGAGGTTCACTGAGCCGGATCTCGCCGCGCGTCGGACGAGCGCGGACAGGCGAGAGGGTGTGTTCCCGCCGCCCGCGGGTGTATCGTGCGGCTGTCTGCGCGCCTCGTTGTCGACGAGCCGCGCGTGGGCGGGGGACTGGGGGTACGACATGGCTGCCAAGTTGCCGTCGTCGGGAGCGCTGCCGGAAGGGCAGCAGGCGGGCTGCGACACGTCGGGGCTGATCCTCGTGCACCGCATCCTGCGCTGGCTCTACCGAGAGCTGCCGCTGCTGATCCGCGAGGTGGATGCCGGGGATGTCGAGCGTGCGGCGATCGTCGGCCGGTATGCGCATCTCGACTTCTACGCGCTGCACATGCATCACGAGACCGAGGACATCGCGCTCTGGGACCGGCTCACCGCGCGGGACCCGGGGTGCGCGCTGCACGTGGATCAGATGCGCGCTCAGCATGCCGAGGTCGCCGCACAGCTCGCCCGCATCGAGCCGCAGCTGGCGCCCTGGGTCGCCACCGCCGATCCCGGACTCCGAGATGCGTTCGCCAGTGACATCGAAGCGCTGCGCGACACTCTGGGGGCGCATCTCCGGCAGGAGGAGGACGACATCATGCCGGTCGCCGGTGTCGTGATGTCGCAGCAGGAGTGGGACTGGATGGAGAAGCACACGCGCGAGACCCTGGCCGCCCATCGCAAGGAGCTCGGCAAGGACGTCATGGCGCTGCAGGTCGGGCTGCTCATCGCGAGTGTGCCGGAGGACGAGCGGGAGGAGTGGATGCGCGAGAACATCCCCGCGCCGATCCGGCTTCTCTATCTCCTGCTGATGAAGCGCAAGTACGACCAGGCGATGCGGGAGCTCTACCCCGACCGCCCGGTGCCCGAGATGGTGTGACGACGATGTGGCGGCGTGTGAGTCTGGACGCACGGCTCTCTCATCCTCCCGCGCGGGTGTTTCCGTACCTGGCCGACCCGGCACGCTGGCCGGAGTTCGCGCCGGCCGTCGAGTTCCGACAGCGGATCGACGAGGGTCTGCCCGAGGTCGGGAGCCGCTGGTGGGCGGTCGACCGCATCCTGGGTCCCTTCAAGGTGCGCTTCGCCGACGTGCTCGAGGTCATCGAGCCCGGACACCGCGTGGTCTGGCACTCCACGTCGCCGTGGAACTCGCGGGTCGAGTACGTGTGCGTGGCGGACGGCGGAGGTACGCGCGTTCTCGCCGACTACGAGGGCGACGTCGCGGGCTGGCTCCGGCTGGTGGCTCTGCTGCCGACGTTCGTCCTCCGGCGGATCCTGCTGCGGGACTTCCGCGGGCTGAGCCGTGTCCTCGACGCGGAAGCGCGAACGGTGGCCGCTGTGCCGGCAGGGATCAGCTCAGCGGTGACGTCCACGCATGAATCGGTGAGCCCGCAGCCGCTCCGCCGTCGGAGAGGGCCTCACCGACCGAAGCGGGAGACCAGCCGGATCACCGTCGGCAGTCCACGAGAGGTCGCGCGCCTCCCGGTGAGACTCTCCAGCAGGGGTGTCGCGTGACCTTCGCCCTCGACCTCGTTGCGGACGAGAGCCCATCCGTTCCCGGCATCGACGATGGCGCAGCGGTGTTCCGTGGCTCGAGCTCGACCACCGGGTATCGTGCGGGTCGATGACAGCGCCGCCGTGCAGCGTGAGCTCGAACCGGCGCGGTTCCGGCGTGGCGCCGTGTTCGTCGACGACCGCCGCCAGTTCGGACAGCGGGATCCAGAGGATCTCCCGCTCATGACCCGACCTCGCCGCGATGGCGTCCGCCGCCTGTTCGACGACCGCCGCGGGCTCGTCGGAGTCGAACACGATCGTGCCGTTGCTCTGGAAGGTCCGGATGTCGGCGCATCCGGCATCCGCGAACCCCGCGACGATGTCACTCGTCGATGGATGGCCGCGCTGACCCTGGTTCACGTTCCGCATGAAGGCGACGCACCGCATGCATCGAGCGTAGGACCAGGTGCTGTGCGCGAGCCCGCTCCCGGTTGACGACGACCTTGCGCCGTTCAGGGCGTTCCGGCGCCATCGCCCGGCGGCTCCGCCACGTCGAGGATCGCCTCGGCGAATGCGTGCGGTGCTTCGGTGGGCAGGTGATGTCCGGCATCCGGGATCTGTCGGTGCCTGCGCGGGCCGGTGAAGAACCGGTCGTGCTGCGATCCGTCCGTGGCGGGGAAGTTGCCGTCGGCGGTGCCGTCGAGCGTGATCGTGGGCACGGTGATCGGTGGTAGTGCGGCGAGCCGACGTTCGAGGTCGACGTACACAGGTGCCCCGGGCTCGAGACCGAGACGATGGCGATACGAGTGGATGACCACGTCGACATAGTCGGGGTTGTCGAAGGCGGCGGCGGCGCGGTCCAGGGTGGCGGCGTCGTAGGTCCACGCGGGGGAGTTGCGCCGCCAGATCACGTCGGCGACGCCGCGCGCGTCGCGAGAGAGGCCGGCGCGGCCACGCTCGGTCGCAAAGTACCAGAAGTACCAGAATCCGGCTTCGAGCGGCGGGGCGAGTGGGATGCCGGCTGCCGAGATGTCTTGGATCAGGTAGCCGTTCACCGACACGAGCCCTCCCACGCGCTCGGGCCACAGCGCGGCGACCACGCAGGCGGCGCGGGCGCCCCAGTCGTAGCCTGCGAGGATCGGCTGCTCCAGGCGGAGCGCGTCGATGAACGCGAGCAGGTCGGCACCGAGCGCGGCCTGCTGACCGGAGCGGATGCTGCGCGCATCGCGGAACGATGTGGATCCGTGCCCGCGGAGGGAGGGGACGAGCACGCGGAAGCCGGCATCCGTCAGCAGCGGCACGACGTCCACGTAGCTGTGGATGTCGTACGGGAATCCGTGGAGGAGCACGACCGGTTCGGCGGAGGGATCGCCCGCGTCGATGTACGAGATGGACAGCTCGCCGGCGTCGACGGTGCTCAGCGGAGTGGGAAAGGAGGAAATGGGCATCGAGGCTCCCTGGAGCGGGGCGGCGCCCCGGAGATCGGACCGTGGATCGTGCGGTGTTGTGAACTACGACCGGGCCGGGGGCGGTGTTGTGACAGATGTCGGAGACTCCTCGGCCTGGCTTCACGCCGCCGTCTTGTCCACCTCTTCGGGGATTCGTGTCACAGATGGCTGCGGCATCCGGTCTCAGCTGGTGACGCGCGCGTTCCCGCGCGCGGCGAGGCAGAAAGGGGTCGTCATGCGGATCGCGGTCATCGGGGGAACAGGACTGATCGGCTCGAGGGTCGTGGCCGCACTCGCGGCCACAGGGCACGACGTCGTCGTGGTGGCGCGCGTGGTCGGCGTCAACTCCTTCACCGGTGAAGGGCTCGAGCGTGCCCTCGAGGGAGCCGAGACCATCGTCGACGTGTCGAACTCGTCGTACACCGACGAGGCGGGCGCCCGCGAGTTCTTCTCGGGCTCGACGCTCAACCTGCTCACGTACGGCGCCGCCGCCGGGGTGCGCCACCACGTCGTGCTGTCGGTCGTCGGCACCGACCGGCTCGCCCGCTCCGAGGGTGGGTACTTCCAGGCCAAAGCCGAGCAGGAGCGTCTGCTGACGGCATCCGGTCGTCCGTTCTCGATCGTGCATGCCACGCAGTTCTTCGAATTCATCCGCAGCATCACGGATGCCGCCACCCGCAGCGGCATCGCACACGTGGCCGACGCTCTCATCCAGCCGATGGCCGCCGACGATGTGGCCGCGGCTGTCGCACGCGCCGCTCTTGCGCGCCCCACCGGCGCGATCACGGAGCATGCCGGGCCCGAGGTGTTCGAGCTCGGCTTCCTCGCCCAGCGCGAACTCCGGTTCCGCCGCGACGAACGCGAGGTCGTCGCCGACCCGCTCGCGACCTACTTCGGGGCGCAGCTCGACCGCTGGGAACTGCTGCCCGCGCCCGACGCGACCATCGCGCCGACCCGCTTCCACGACTGGCAGGTGATGCCGCGCGAGAGTGACGCGGCGCTCCTCCCGTCGGCCGCGGGCATACGCTGAGCGCGGCGAAAGGAGCGGCAGTCGGAATGGGTGAGACCCTCGGGAACGAGCAGGACGACATCACGCTGGCGCTCGCCGTCTTCGACGAGCATCGGCGCCGGATCTTCGGCATCGCGTACCGCATGCTCGGCACGGTGGCCGACGCCGAAGACATCGTGCAGGAGACCTGGATCCGCTGGCAGAACACCGATCGCGCCGACATCCGCGAACCCGGCGCCTTCCTCGCGACGGTCGCGACGCGGCTCTCGATCAACGCGACGCAGTCCGCGCACGCCCGCCGCGAGACCTACATCGGCCCGTGGCTGCCGGAGCCCGTCAACACCGACGCCGACCCCGCCCTGGGCGCCGAGCGCGGCGAAGCGCTGCAGTTCGCCATCCTCCTCGTGCTCGAGAAGCTGACGCCGACCGAGCGCGCGGCATACATCCTGCGGGAAGCGCTCGACTACCCCTATGAGCGCATCGCCGACGTCATCGGGGCCACCGTGGCGAGCGCGCGCCAGCTCGTCAGCCGTGCGCGCAAGCACCTGGAGTCGGCGCGCAAGGCCGAAGTGGCGGCCACCGCCCAGCGGCGGCTGCTCGAGGCGTTCCTCGTCGCCGCGCAGAAGGGTGACGTGAGCGCCCTCGAGCGGTTGTTCGCCGAGGACGTCGTGAGCACCACCGACGGCAACGGCGTCAAGCTCGCCGCGCGCATCCCGGTCGCCGGGCGGACTCGTGTCGCCAAGTTCATCGCCGCCTTCTCGAGTCATTTCTGGATCGGGAAGACGATCGACTGGGTCGAGCTCAACGGACAGCCCGCCGCGACGATCTCGGAAGATGGGGTCGTCACGACCGTGGCGATGATCACCGCGTCGGATGACGGCATCCGTCAGATCCACTGGATCATGAGCCCCGGCAAACTCGGCCATGTCGCTCCGGTGGGGGCGTGACCCGGCGGCACCGCGCGTCGTGGCTGCACTTCTCACCGCGGGGCTCGCAGTCGAGCGCCGTGCAGCATGACCGCGTGGCGAAGGCGCTCGTCGCGGCTGCGGCATCCGCAGATCCGCGCGCCCTGGAACGGATGCTGCACCCCGGCGTCGAACTCACCGTCGATGCCGGCGGCAAGGTGCCGGCGCCGGGGTCTGCGCTGAGCGGCGCGTCGGAGGTCGGTCGGTACCTCTCCGACTCGCTGCTCGATCCCGCGGCGACGGTGCGTGTCGCGTCGGTGAACGGGATGTCAGGGGTCGTCGTGTGCCGCGGCGGCGAGGTGACCGGGGTTCTCGGCATCCGTCTCCGGCGCCGCCGGATCGTGCAGGCGTGGCTCGTCGTCAACCCCGAGAAGCTCACGGGTTGGGGCGCGGAGTGAGTGTGGAGCGGAACCAGCACACGCCCTGCGGGCGCACTGTCACAGATCCGGCCGCTGTCCTGTCGTAGCTGGTGAGCGCACCTCCCCGCGCTCCCTGAACGAAAGGCTCATCATGGCAAAGATCGTCGTCATCGGCGGCTCGGGACTGATCGGCTCGAAGGTCGTCGCGAAGCTCACCGAGCACGGGCACGAGGCCGTCCCGGCGTCGCCGAACTCCGGCGTCAACACGATCACCGGCGAGGGCCTCGTGGACGCGCTGCACGGGGCGGATGTCGTCGTCGATGTATCGAACTCGCCGTCGTTCGCACCGGACGACGTGATGGAGTTCTTCACGATCTCGACGAAGAACCTCATCGCCGCTTCGCGCGACGCCGGCGTGGGACACTACGTCGCCCTCACCGTGGTCGGCACGAACCGCCCGAACACGATCTCGTACTTCGCGGCGAAGTCGGCTCAGGAGGAGCTGATCCGCGAGTCGGGCATCCCGTACTCGATCGTCCACGCGACGCAGTTCTTCGAGTTCATCACCGGCATCGCGGCGGTCTCGACCAACGGCGACGCGCTGCACCTTCCGGGCAACCTCGTTCAGCCGATCGCGGCGGAGGATGTCGCCACCGCCGTCGCCCGCACCGCGGCCGGAGCTCCGCTCAACGCCGATGTCGAGGTCGCCGGCCCCGAGGTCATGGGGCTCGACGAGATGGTGCGGCGCGGGCTCTCCTTCCGCGGCGACCAGCGCGAGGTCGTGACCGATCCGGATGCGCCGTACTTCGGTGCGCGGATGGAGGAGCGGACGCTGATGCCGGTGGACGGCGCGCAGCACTTCGAGACGACGCTGGAGGAGTGGCTTCCGGCGAACCCGCCGCGGGGCTGATGCGTCGACGGGGGCCCGGTCGCGCCACTCGGCGCTCCGGGCCCCGTTGTCATATGCGGTCCGCGAGCCCAACGCTCGACGATCCGGCCGGGGAGGATCGCTTTAGGATGGGCCACGTCCCAGACTCCACCCGGAAGGCCGCGATGACTGCTGGCATGCTCACCCACCTCGACGCCGGCGCCGTCATCCCCTTCGGCGGCGACCGCTTCACCACGGTCCCCGCCGACCTGGCCGCCGCCTTCCAGCCGGGCGATCACCTCCACGTCGTGCAGACCACGGGCGCCCTGCTCCACGTCCCGGCGGCCGTGCGGAACGCCGTGGAACAGCAGGTGGATGCGGCCGTCGCGGCGTTCGAACTGCTCCGGACGGCCGACCGTGGGCCGGTGCACGCCTTCTATGTCGCGTTCGCCGATGCGCTGGCCGACGACGGCGTCTGGTCACGCGTCGCCGAGGCGAACGCGGCGGACGTCGCACGCGCGGAGTCGCTGGGCCGGTCGACGACCCGCCTTCGCGTGTCCGACCGCATGCGGCAGGACATGATCGACGGACTGCGCGGCTGGGCGGCGCACGTCCAGAACGCGCCGGCGAGCGACGTCGTCTCCCGCGTCGAGCACGACGACTGGGCCGTCGAGACCGTCACGGCGCCACTCGGCGTGATCGCGTTCGTGTTCGAGGGGCGCCCCAACGTCTTCGCCGACGCCGCCGGCGTGCTCGCCACGGGCAACACCGCCGTTCTGCGCATCGGGGGCGACGCGCTCGGGACCGCTCAAGCCATCGAGGAGCACGCGCTGCGCCCCGCGCTGGAGAGCTCCGGCATGCCCGACGGCGCCGTCAGCCTCGTCCCGGTCCGCGAACGCTCGGCCGGATGGGCGCTCTTCAGCGATGCGCGGCTGGCGCTCGCCGTCGTGCGCGGTTCCGGCTCGGCGGTGACCGAGCTGAGCAGCGTCGCCCGGCAGAGCGGCATCCCTGTCAGCTCCCACGGCACCGGCGGCGCCTGGCTGGTCGCCGACCGCACCGCCGACCCGCACCGCCTCGTCCGGCGTCGTGCGCAACTCCCTCGACCGCAAGGTGTGCAACACCCTCAACGTCGCCGCCGTGGTGCGCGAGCGAGCAGACGAGTTCGTCCCGCTGGTGCTGGCCGCCGCCGACGAGGCTGCCGCGGCGCGCGGCGGAGTCGCCCGAGTCCATGTCGTCAACGGGAGCGAGTCGTGGCTGCCGGCCACCGACTTCGACCGCTCGATCGAGGTGCGGCGCGCGGAGGGAGCGGTCGTCGAGCCCCGGGCGACGCTGCTCGACGCCGACGAGCTCGGCACCGAGTGGGAGTGGGAGGACACCCCCGAGCTGAGCATCGTCGTCGTGGAGGATGCCGACGAGGCCGTGCGCCTCTTCAACGACTACAGCCCGCAGTTCGTCGCGGCGCTGATCTCGGAGGACCCGGCTGCACAGGCGCGCTTCCGCGAGACGGTGAACGCGCCCTTCGCCGGCGACGGGTTCACGCGCTGGGCCGACGGTCAGTATGCGCTGCGCCAGCCGGAGCTGGGACTGTCGAACTGGCAGAACGGGCGTCTCCTCGGCCGCGCGGGCATCCTCACTGGGGCAGACCTCACGACGCGGCGGATCTTCGCCCGACACGAGAACGGCGAGCAGCACCGCTGAGCGGGCACGCCGCCGCCGGTCACCGCCCCGCGGCGATCTCCTGCGTCCCGATCACCGACAGGAGCTGCAGCCGCTCGTAGCTCTCGGTGCCCGGCGTCGCGGTGAGCACCAGGAGGGTCTGACCCTGTTCGGGATCGATGAGGAACTGGCACTGCATCTGCATCACCCCGACCTCCGGGTGCTGCAGCCGCTTCTCGCGCGAGTGGGTTCCGCGCACCTCGTGCGCCTCCCACAGCTCGGCGAACTCGGGGCTCTCGGCCAGCAGCGCCTCGACCATCGCGCCGGCGCGCGAACGTGCGCCGAACTTGGCGTAGGCCGTGCGGATGTCGGCGGTGAACGCCCGCGAGTGCAGGGGATGGTCGTCGGCGGGGTAGACGTCACGTGCCCGAGGATCCATGAACCACCGGTAGCCGACGCTGCGCATGTAGCCGTCGAAGCGGGTCTCGTCGCCGAACAGCGCCCGCGCCGCGGGCGTCTGCGCGAGCGTCTCACCGAGCTCGGTCATGACCTGCGCGGGGGTGTCGGCGAGGCGGTCGAGCACGCGCATGAGGCCCGGCGAGACGTGCTCGCTGCGCAGCGCCCGCGTCGGCGCCGTGTGGCCGGCGAGCCGGAACAGGTGGTCGCGCTCATCGAGCGTGAGCCGCAGGCCGCGGGCGATCGCGGCGAGCATCTGCTCGGACGGCTGCGGACCGCGGGACTGCTCGAGCCGGCTGTAGTAGTCGACCGACATGTCGCAGAGAGCGGCCACCTCCTCCCGGCGCAGACCCGAGGTGCGGCGCCGTGAGCCGCGCCGCAGGCCCACATCCTCCGGCTGCAGCGCGGCCCGGCGCCGGCGCAGGAAGTCGGCCAGCTGAGCTCTGTCCATCACCCGAGTCTGCGGCATCCGTCATTCCTCAGCCAGGGATCCGGGATCCCTCCTTCGAGGCGTCCGCTCACGCCGGCACGCGCACGCCGGTCAGCTGCTCCGAGAGTTCCCAGATCCGCCGGGCGTCGGCCTCACTCTGCAGGCGGGAGTACACCGGCTGCTCCGCCGGGAGCCCGCCGAGATGACGCGAGGCCCTTGGGTCCGTAGAGGTGACCGCCCTGCGCGTCGGGGCTCGTCGCCGCGTACACCGCCGACAGGGCCGCCGACGACGGAGTGCCGACCAGGATGCCGAGCCGCGACATCGTGCGGATCACCTTGACCGCCGTGGTGTCGTCGGGGCGGCCCATGCCCGGCTGCGCCGACAGCAGGTTGGTGGGCGTGATGCCGGGGTGGGAGAGATTGCTGCGGATGCCCCAGCCTGCGGCATCCGATCGCCGTTGCAGCTCCATCGCGAAGAGGCCGAACGCGATCTTCGACGAGCTGTACGCCTTCATCGGGTCGTACCCCTGCTCCCAGTTGAGGTCGTCCCAGTTCACCGCGCCCTGGTCGGCCGCGATGCTGACCTGGCTGGTCACGTGCGCGCGTCCTTCACGCAGGAGCGGCAGCAGGCGAGCGACGAGGGCGAAGTGTCCGAGGTGGTTGGTCGCGAGCTGCAGCTCGAATCCGTCGGCGGAGAGCTGCCGCGTCGGCGGGTTCATCACGCCGGCATTCGCGATCAGGATGTCGATCGGGCCGGCCCTCGCCCGAGAGCTGCTCGGCGAGCGCGGCCACCGATTCGAGCGACGACAGATCCAGCGGGAGGACGCGGATGACGGCATCCGGAGTCCGCTCACGGATCAGCGCGGCAGCGGCCTCGCCCTTCTGCCGGATTGCGGACCGGCATGAGGATGTCGGCGCCGGCGCGCGCCAGCCGGGCGGCGATCTCGAATCCGACGCCGTCGCTCGCGCCGGTGACGAGCGCGTGCTTTCCGGTCGAGATCGGGAACGGGGATGTCGAGGATCTTCGGCATGAGGGCGGCTCCTTGTTCGAGGGGATGCCTCCATCCTCTGGGGAGCGCGGCGGGAGATTCAGGGCGCCGCTCATCCAGGGACCGCGGATCCCTGGATGTCGCGCGTCCGGCGTCCTGCGCGGCGTCCGGTTGACCCCGGCGTTCAACAGGTCAACCGCGGTTCTCCAGGACGATGAAACGATTCGATCTCCTGTGGAAGGCCGGTTGACCTGTCGGCGGGAGAGAGCGCCGCGCGCGGCGGCTCACAGCGTGCGGCCGCAGGCCACCCGAAGCGGTCCTCGGCGGGCCCGGCGCTTCGCTAGGCGGCGGCGCGGGTGTGCTCGGTGACGGCGATCCGGCCGCGGAGGAACGGCAGCGCGGGGGCCTTGTAGAGGAGTGCGGGCGGATGGCCCGGCTCGAGGGCGAACTCGGCCTGACCGAATCGCCACATGCGGTTGAAGAGGAACACCCCGATCACGACCGTCTCGTCGGCCGGAACCTGCCACGTGCCGAGGCCCCACTGCGCCGGCTGACCACGACCCGCGATCACGAGCGTCGGCCTGATGCGGGCGTAGAGCGCGAACCAGGGCTTGTGCAGCGTCAGCTCGATGCGGCGCGTGGCGGTGCCGGTCGTGCTCATGCGCGATCCCGTCACGAACGCGCGAGCGTGCGTGCTGTCGTTGCTGTCGTGCGTGCGCATGCCGGGTCGCCTCTCGTGGTCCGCTCCCAGGCTAACCGCCGGTGGGCCGGCGGCAGACCGCGGGTCAGCGCACCGACGCCCGATGTGCGCGGGGAATGCGTTCGGGGGATGCTGGGCTGTAACACCGAGTGGCTTGCTCTTCGGCGGCCATGAATCTCGATAGGAGCACCACCGTGCGCGCACTCATCCATTCCACCTTCGGCGACGCGACCGAGGTCCTCGAGGTCGCGGAGCGACCGCTCCCCGAACCGGCTGCCGGTCAGGTGCGGGTGCGCACGGTGCTCTCGCCCATCCACAACCACGACCTCTGGACGATCCGCGGCACGTACGGCTTCAAGCCCGAACTGCCGGCCGGTTCCGGGACCGAGGCGTACGGCGTCGTCGACGCTCTCGGCGAGGGCGTCGACGCGCTGCAGGTCGGGCAGCGCGTCGCCGCGGGCGGCACGTTCGGCGTGTGGAGCGAGTACTTCGTCACCAAGGCGGCAGGGCTCGTCCCCGTTCCGGACACCATCGACGACGAGACGGCCGCACAGCTCATCTCCATGCCCTTCAGTGCGCTGAGCCTGCTCGACTTCCTCGACGTGAAGCCGGGCGACTGGATCGTCCAGAACACCGCCAACGGCGCCGTCGGCAAGCTGGTGGCGCAGTTCGCCGCCGCCCGTGGCGTGCACGTGCTGGGCCTCGTGCGGCGCGATGCCGGCGTCGAGGAGCTGGCCGGGCTCGGCATCCATGATGTCGTCTCGACCGAGTCCGACGGCTGGCGCGAGCGCGTCGCAGAGATCCTGGGCGAGAACGCGCCGCGCGCGGCCGTGGACTCGGTCGGCGGTGACGCGGCCGGCGACCTCCTGTCGCTGCTCGGCGAGGGCGGCACGCTCGTCTCGTTCGGCTCGATGGCGTCGAGCACCCTGAAGCTGTCGGCCGGAGACCTGATCTTCAAGCAGGCGACGGTGAAGGGCTTCTGGGGCAGCACCGTGAGCAGGACGATGGATGCCGCCACCCGCGGTGCGCTGTTCGCCGAGCTGGTGCAGCGCATCGGGTCGGGCGAGGTCAGGCTCCCCGTGGACGCGGTCTACCCCTTCGAGGAGGCCCGGGCAGCCGCCGCAGCGAGCGCAGTCCCGGGACGAGCCGGCAAGGTGCTGCTCCGCTTCTGACGTCGCGCGCAGCAGGGTCAGCAGTATCACCGTCGTCGTCGCGCGCCTCTTTCCGGGTATCGCCATGCGAAGGCGCACGACGGTCGAGTGACCTTCAGGGGGCTGCCATGACTCAGGTGGATCCGACGTCCGACACCACGACACCGCCCCTGCCGCTCGACATCGATGCGGTGCGGCACCCGGCGGAGCCATCTCGCTTCGCAATGGCGGTGACCTGCGTCGGGGCGGTGCTCATCGCATTGGTCGTGTGGCTGATCGTCGTGGATGTGTCGATGCTCGTGTACGCGGTGCTCGTCCTCGCGGGGCTGCTCCTCGGGCTCTGGATCGCGGTCCAGTTCTGGCGCCTGCGGCTCCTGGGCGATGCCGTCCTCGTGACTGCTCAGTCGCTGCCCGCGCTGCAGAGCGCCGTCGACCGCGTCCGGGCGACGCTCGGCTATCAGCGTCGGGTCGACATCTTCGTGGTTCCGAACCTGTCGCCGCGGATCCAGCTCACGAGCTACTTCGGCGTCCGCGCCCTGCTGATCGAGGGCGGCGCCGTGGCGGACATCACGGCCCCGGCGACCCAGGGGCAGCTGCTGTTTCTGCTGGGCACGTACTTCGGTGCGTTCAAGGCGAAGCACGATCGCTGGGCGCTCGCGGAGCTCGTGCTCGACAACACCGGCGTCCGCACGCTCCTCGCGCCGTTCGTCGCGCCGTGGCTCCGGACCACCGTCTACACCGGTGACCAGATCGCCTATGCGTGCACGCGTGATCTCCGTGTGAGCCTCGCTGCCATCTATCGCGTGCTGATCGGCCGTGAGCTCAGCGACCAGCTCGCAGCCCCCGGCCTCGTCCTGCAGTCCGAAAGGGTGGCGCGATCGCGCTACATGAGGATGGCGGAGATGTTCCGCGCGGTGCCCCACACCACCAATCGCTTCCTCAACCTGTTGCGCTTCGCGGACGAGGTCGACCCGGAGGCAGCACGCGCCTTCCGAGCCGAGCTTCCGGATGACGTCGCACAGGTGCTCGATCGTGCACTCGCGCGGACCGCGCGCGGCGCGCGCCGGACCGCGGGCGTGGCCACCGTGACGGTTGCGGTGCCGGTTCTCAGCCTTGCGCTGCTGCTGGCCGTGATCCAGCCCGCCTTCACCGGGTGGCAGGGTTCGCCCGGCGCCGTCGAAGACCCCGTCGACACGAGCGAGGTCGACACGGTCGAGGTCCCGCCGTCTCCGACGGAGGTGCTGACCGCCGCCGTGCCTGCGGAGTTCAGCGATTCCTGTGCGGACCTCTCGACTCCCACCGCCGAGCTGTCCATCGGTCTCGTCGCCGCGGTGGAGTGCTCGAGCACCGCTGTGGGTGGAGCGGATTGGGTCGAGGTCTACGCCTACGACTCGCCGGCGAGCCTGGAGGTCGCGACCGACGAATTCTTGGCGGTCCTTTCCGTACGGCGACTGCCTCGACGGCGCCTGGAGCGAGTGGCTCGACGCCGACGGAGCCGAACGCGGAGTGCTCGCCTGCTACTACACGGAGGGCTATGAAGTGGTCGCCGCGGTGTGGACCTACGAGGTCGATGCGGTGATGGTGATCGCCACGGATGCCGAGATGTTCCTCGACGAGATGTACTTCTGGTGGGAGACGGCGCTGCCGGCGTTCGCTTTCCAGTGAAGCGCTGCCCTCGACGGCCGGACGACGTTCCCGCAGGCCGTCGCGGCGCGGGCGGCGGGGGCACTTCCTTCGCCGCGATGATCGCGCCGCGCGGGATGCGCTCGACGCCGCGCTTGCCGTCGACGACGACGGTCTCGGCATCCGCGCTCAGCAGTTCCCCGAGCGCATCCGTCGCCTGCCCGCTGCGGCAGCAGGTACCGCACGACGACCCGGTGACCCGGTTCGGGCAGGTTCACCATGCGCCGGGGGCGTAGTCCTTGAGGAACACGCCGAACAGGTCTTCGCCCGCCTCGCCGCGCACGATCGGGTCGTAGACGCGCGCGGCGCCGTCGACGAGGTCGAGCGGAGCGTGGAAGCCCTCCTCGGCGAGGCGCACCTTGGTCGGGTGCGGGCGCTCGTCGGTGATCCAGCCGGTGTCGACGCTCGTCATCAGGATGCGATCGGTCTCGAACAGCTCGCGGGCGCTCGTGCGCGTGAGCATGTTGACGGCCGCCTTGGCCATGTTGGTGTGCGGATGCCCCGGACCCTTGTAGCCGCGATTGAAGACGCCCTCCATCGCGCTCACGTTGACGATGTACGTGCGACGGGCGCTGCTCGCGGCCATGCGACGGCCGCAGCTTCGAGACGAGCAGGAACGGCGCCGTCGTGTTGGCCAGCTGCACCTCGAGCATCTCGAGCGGGTCGACCTCGTCGACGCTCTGCACCCACGAGTTGGAGTGGTCGAGGTCGGGGATGAGGCCGCCGGCGTCGATCGCCGTGCCCGCGGCGAGGCGCTCGAGCGAGCTGGACCCGGCGGCCATGGCCTGCTCGGTGAGCTCGTCGGCGCGGGCGGCCGCCGCGGCGAGGATCGGGTGGGCGGTCACCGAACGCTCCAGCGCCTGCGGGTGGCGGTCGTTGGTGTGGCCGAACGTGACCAGCTCGGGCAGCGGTCCGTCGGGCAGCGGCGCCAGCTCGGCGTCGACGAGCGGCTGGTACGCGCCGGGGGAGCGGCGCACGGTCTGGGTGGCGTTGTTGATGAGGATGTCGAGCGGGCCGGCGGCGGCGACATCCTCGGCCAATCCGATCACCTGGGCCGGATCACGCAGGTCGATGCCGACGACCTTGAGGCGGTCGATCCACTCCGGCGCGTCGGGCAGGCTGCTGAAGCGGCGCACGGCGTCGCGCGGGAACCGGGTGGTGATCGTCGTGTGGGCGCCGTCGCGCAGCAGACGCAGCGCGATGTACATGCCGATCTTCGCGCGACCGCCGGTGAGCAGCGCGCGCTTGCCGGTGAGGTCGGTGCGGGCCTCGCGCTTGGCGTGGCTCATCGCCGCGCAGGTGGGGCACAGCTGGTGGTAGAACGCGTCGACCACCGTGTACGGCTGCTTGCAGATGTAGCAGCCGCGCGCCTTGATGAGGGTGCCCGCGGTGGGCGCGGTCGTCGCGGTGGAGATCGGGATGCCGCGCGTCTCGTCGTCGATCCGGTCGGGCGCTCCGGTGGCCGTGGCCGCGACGACGGCGCGGTCCGCCTCGGCGATCGCCTCGCGGATCTCGCGACGGCGCACCTTCTTCACGGCCTTGAACATGGCAGCGGTCGCGCGCCGGACGGCGACGAAGTCAGGGTGCGTCTCGTCGAGCCCCGCCATGTTGTCGAGCACGCGCAGGGTGGTCGCGAGATCGTCCGGGTCGATGCCGCTCGGCGGCAGGTCGGAAGGGGTGGGGGAATCGGGAAGCACACGTGATTCTACGCCGGGCGGAATGCGCGGCACCTGTTAGCGTGCCATCGTGACCACCTCGGACGCCGCCCCGACCCGCACCCGCAGCATCCATGTCTCCGCCGCGGTCATCGTGAACGAGCGCGGCCAGCTGCTGCTGGTGCGCAAGGCCGGTACGACGGCGTTCATGCAGCCGGGCGGCAAGCCCGAACCGGGGGAGTCGCCGAGCCAGACGCTGAGCCGCGAGCTGCTCGAAGAGCTCGGCCTCTCGGTCGATGCCGAGGAGCTGCGTCCTCTCGGCTCCTACACCGCCGCCGCAGCGAACGAGCCGGGCTTCCTCGTGGTGGCCGACGTCTTCGCGACCGACATCGGAGCCCAGCAGCCGGTGATCGGGGCGGAGATCGAAGAGCTGCGGTGGATCACGCGGGCGGATGCCGAGCATCTCGAGATCGCTCCGCTCGCGCGCGAGAACTTCCTGCCGCGCTGAGCCGCGCGACGCCGGGCCGTCAGGCGGCGGTCTGCGTGTGGATGTCGGTCTCGAAGCTCGTCGCGTTGAGGTCGAGGTAGATCCGCCGCTCGGTGATCGAGACGGTCATGGTGTTCCGGCGCGCGAGCACCGCCGTGGCCGCGTCGACGAAGCCGGGGTCGAAGCTGTTCAGCAGGATCTCGTCGCCGCGGTGGATCCGCTTCCCGGCCCACGGTGCCGCGACCTTCCCCGGGTCGCGGTGCGTGTAGACCCGGGTGCGCTCGGCCTGCATGCTGCCGGTGTGCAGCCGCGCGGCATCCGGAGCCCCCACTTCGATCCAGGCGACGAGGGCACCCGTGAGGTCGCGCACCAGCACCGCGGGCTCATCGGTGGCCGAGACGCCCTCGCTGAAGGCGATGCCCTCCTCGTACTCGAGGCAGTAGGCGAGCACGCGGGTCAGCATGAAGGCGTCGGTCTCGGACGGATGCCGCGCCACGCGCACCGACAGATCCTCATAGACGCCGCGATCGACGTCGGCCAGCTGGATGTCGAAGGTGTACATCGTCACGCCGATCGCCATAGCGTTCGAGCCTACGCGGTCCGGGCGCGGTTCCTCCTCCACCTCTGTCGCTGACGGCGGGCCGTGCAGTTCGCGCGCCGCCCAGCATCCGGAGGGCGAACTAGCTCTTCGGCCACTCGATCAGCAGCAGGCCCTGCTTCGTGTCGGCCACCGTCACCTGCCCGTTCGCGAAGAAGTACGTCATGCCGTAGCCCTCGGCATCCGTCGCGATCGCCGTGTCGGCGCTCTCGGTGATGTAGACGCCGTCGGGCGCCTCTTCGGGAACCCAGCCCTGGGCGATGAGTTCCTCCTGGGCGTCGGCGGCCGCGTCTTCCGAGAGCGCCGCCCAGCCGAACATCTGCCCGTGGTCACCGGCGGGGCCCTCGAAGTCGGCCCACATGCACTGCAGGCCGCCCTCGACCTCGGTGCTGCCGATGTAGAGGGGCGACGCCTGCGAGGTCCAGCCGAGGCTCTCGAAGTCCGCGACCACCGATTCGCCGATGATCGTCTCGCACGTCGGGTCTTCGACGGCCGCGGGCTCGGGGTCGGGGGTCGCCGACGGCTCGGGAGCGGCGGTCGTCGGCGTCGCCGCGTTGCCCGTCTCTTCGGGGGCGGCCTCAGGAGTGCCGGCGCACGCCGACAGGAGAACCGCGGACAGGACGAGGGCGGCAGCGGCGCCGAGGATGCGAGGGGCAGGCATCGGGAGTCTCCGTTGGGGGATGGGAGGCGGTCGGGGAGGGGGTGGGGCGAGCGGAGCGAAGGTCAGGAGGAGTGGAGCAGGTCGAGATACGCGTCGTGGAGCACGCGGTTCGTCGCGAGCGAGGAGCCTTCCGACAGCGAGTCGCGGCCGTCGAACGACGTGAACCTGCCGCCCGCCTCGGTCACGATCGGCGCGAGCGCAGCGATGTCGTACTCCTTGACGCCGAACTCGGCGACGAACTCGAGGCGTCCCTCGGCCAGCAGCATGTACGGCCAGGCGTCGCCGTAGCCGCGGTCACGCCACACCGACGACGTCAGACGCTCGAGGGCGTCGAGCTTGCCGGCATCCCGCCACTGCCCGATGCTCTGGAAGCTCACGCTGGAATCCGCGATGGCGTCCACCGTCGACACGCGGAGGCGTCGTGTCTCGCCCGACGGCGTGTTGGTCCACGCGCCGAGGCCCGTGGCGGCCCACCAGCGCCGGCCGATCGCCGGCTGGCTGGCCACGCCGACGCGCGGCACCCCGTCGATCGCGAGGGCGATGAGGGTCGTCCACATCGGGATGCCCTTGAGGTAGTTCGCCGTGCCGTCGATCGGGTCGATGATCCACTGCCGGTTCGAATCGCCCGTGACGCCGTACTCCTCGCCGAAGATGCCGTCAGCGGGACGCTCGGTCTCGAGCACCGCGCGCAGAGCCCGCTCGGTGGCGAGATCGGCCTCGGTGACGTGAGTGCTGTCGGCCTTCACCTGGATGTCGAGATCCGCCGCATCGAAGCGGGACATGGATGCCGCATCCGCCGCGTCCGCCAGGCGCAGTGCGAGTTCGAGATCAGCGCGAAGGTCTCCCTCGAACGGCGTGTCGAACGTCGCTGCGGGGAGAGGGGAGGTCACAGGATCCAGGATAGCGGCGGCACTCCCGTCTCGATTTCACGAGACGCGATCGTGATGCTAATGTTGGTCCTCGGTTCGCCACGTTGTGAACTACGCACCTCTAGCTCAATCGGCAGAGCAACTGACTCTTAATCAGTGGGTTCTGGGTTCAAGTCCCAGGGGGTGCACCACAAGAAGGGCGGTCCTGACGGACCGCCCTTCTGCTGTTTCCGGTGGCGTGGGCTGCGGCCGGCGTCGGCCTCAGGCGGCGTCGCCGACGAGCACGGCTGCGGCCTCGTCGGCGGCATCCGCTTCACGCTCGTCGATGCGGGCGAGCGCACGGCGGCCGAAGAGGATCGTCGCCGTGGCGATGACGACGGATGCCGCGGCGAACACGTACGGCACGGTCGGCCCGTAGAGGTGCCACAGCAGCGCGGCGATCGGGGGAGCGGCGGCACCGCCCAGGAACCGCACCGCGGAGTACGACGACGACGCGACCGAGCGGGGGAGGTCGGTGGCTTCCATGACGGATTCCGTCAGCACGGTGTTCATCACGCCGAGCAGCAGCCCGCCGACGATGATGCACACGACGAGTGCGGCGGCATTCTCGACGACGAGTCCCGCGGCGATCAGGTCGATGGCGAGCAGCGGGAGTGTGATCAGCATGACGGTCGTGCGCGCCAGGTAGCGCATCAGCAGCGGCGCGACCCACACGCTCGTGATGGCGAGGGCGACGCCCCAGCCGAAGAACGTGAAGCCGATGCCCATCGCGCCGAACCCGAGCGGGAACGGCGAGAACGCCAGCAGCACGAAGAAGCCGATGTTGTAGAACAGCGCGGTGACGGCCAGCACAGCGAGCGACGGGATGCGCAGCGCCGTGAACGGCGCGGACAGCGGCACGGGCGCGGGCTTCTCGCTCGGTCCGCGCAGGAGCACGAGCACCGCCAGGAACGCGATCGCCATGAGCACGACGACGCCGAAGAACGGACCCCGCCAGCTCACCTCGCCCAGGAGTCCGCCGAGAAGCGGGCCGATCGCGATGCCGAGGCCGAGAGCCGCCTCGTACAGGACGATGGCGGCGCCGCTGCCGCCGGACGCCGCGCCGACGATGGTCGCGAGCGCCGTCGAGATGAACAGCGCATTGCCGAGACCCCAGCCGGCGCGGAAGCCGATGATCGCGTCGACGCTGCCGCTGAGCGCGCACAGCAGCGCGAACACGACGATGAGAGCCGAGTCCGATAAGCAGGGTCGCCTTCGCGCCGATGCGGCTCGAGATCCAGCTGGTGACGAGCATCGCGAGGCCGGTGACGAGCAGGTAGCTCGTGAACAGCAGTTCGGTCTGCACCGGGCTCGCCTGCAGCGACTCGGCGATCGCCGGGAGGATCGGGTCGACGAGGCCGATGCCCATGAAGGCGACGACGCACGCGAAGGCGACCGCCCACACCTGCGCCGGCTGATGCCAGACCGAGCCGGTGCTGTGGCCGTGCGCGCTCACCGGGTCGCCTCGGCGGTCGTAGTGGCGGTCGCGCGTGAGTCGCTGCGGGTGCGATCGAGCTTGCGGGTGAGGACGGCGGCCGTGGTCCGCAGTGCGTCCCACTCCTCGGGTTCGAGGTCGTCGAAGTGCGGCGCGAGGGCGGCGGTCAGCTGCAGCAGCCACGTCTGGAGCGCCTCGAGGCCGAGCGGGGTCACCTCGACGACCGTCGCACGCGAGTCCGCGGCATCCGTCGTCTTCTCACGAGTCCCTGGTCGGCCATCTGGCCGACCAGGCGCGTCATGCCCGGTTGCGTCACGCGGCTGAGGCGGGCGAGCTCGCCGATCCGGAGCGCGCCGTTGTCGCGCAGGATCGTGAGGGTGCGCCATTGTGCGGCGGGGGTCGTCGTTGGAGGTCTCGAGCGCTGCGACCCGGGTGAGTGCGTGCGCGGCGACGATGAGGGTCTCGATGTCTTGGTCGTGGGTCACGCAAGAAGCATACCGCTGATATATATCGCCGGTATGCAATGCCGGATCGTCCCGATTGGGTAACGACACCGCCCGACCGAGGTTCTCGACTTGCGCGGAGACTGCGGGCTTGCCTAGATTGCAAGAACCTGAATCGGATCTCATGTTTGAGGCGAAGCACCGGTTCGAGGCACCAGATCCTTCCAATGGGGAAAGGCACGCACATGCGGGTTACGAAGAAGTTGCTCCTGGGCTCCGTGGTCGTCACGGCAGCGCTGGCCCTGGCGGCATGCGCGCCGTCGGCCGAACCGAGCGGTGAGGCCACCGACGGCGGCGGGCCCGAAGAGGTGACCGTCGGCATCGTCACGAGCGAGTCCGGTCCGCTCGCCGGCTACGGCAAGCAGTACCTCGACGGCTTCGAGGCCGGGCTCGACTACGCCACCGACGGCACGGGCGAGATCGACGGCACGACCATCACCATCGAGAACCGCGACGACGCGGGCGACCCCGACAAGGCGGTGACCGCCGTCAAGGAGCTCATCGGCGAGGGCGTGAACATCATCGCCGGCACGGCATCGTCGGGCGTCGCGCTCGCCGTCGCCGAGCAGGCCGAGCAGAACAAGGTGCTCTACATCTCGGGTCCGGCCGCCGCCGACGCGATCACCGGCGTCAACGACTACACGTTCCGCTCCGGGCGCCAGAGCGCGCAGGACGTCGCCACCGCGGGGACCTTCCTCGAGGACATCGAGGGCAAGACGGTGACGGTGTTCGCGCAGGACAACGCGTTCGGCCAGGGCAACGTCGCGGCGGTCGAGGCGATCCTCGGCGGCAAGGGTGCGACGGTCAACTCCGTGCTCGTCGCCGAGGACGCCACCGAGTTCACGCCGTTCGCGCAGCAGGTGCTCGCCGGCAGCCCCGACCTCGTCTTCGTCGCGTGGGCGGGCGCCACCTCCGGTGCGATGTGGCAGGCGATGAGCCAGCAGGGCGTGCTCGACGAGATCCCGGTCGTCACCGGGCTCGGCGACTCCGCGACGTTCGGCGCCTACGGCGAGGCATCCGAGAAGATCAACTTCCTCAACCACTACTTCCCGGGCGCGCCCGACAACGACGTGAACACCGCGATGGTCGAGGCGATCGAGGAGGCCGGCGGCACCCCCGACCTGTTCAGCCCCGACGGGTTCAACGCGGCCATCATGATCGTCCAGGCCATCAAGGAGGGCCAGGGCGACGTCGACGCGATGGTCTCGGCGCTCGAAGGCTTCGAGTTCGAGGGGCCGAAGGGCGCGATGACGGTCCGCGCGAGCGACCACGCCCTCGTCCAGGAGATGTACCAGGCGAAGCTCGTCGCTCAGGACGGCACGTTCGTTCCCGAGCTCGTCGACACCGTCTCGGCGGACGACGTCGCGCCGGCCGAAGCCGACTAGCACCGGCCGTTCCGAGCACAGGCGGGTGATCGAGCGCAGCGAGACGACACGGCGCGACAGCGCGTTCCGTCCGCTCGCTGCGCTCGGCACCCGACCATCAGGCACTACGAGAGGCACTCAGCCCATGAGCACGTCCGTCCCGTCCGCGCCCGCCGCGGACGCCGCCCGCCGCGGCTCTCCGCTGCGCATCGAGGGTCTCGGCCTGCAGATCGGCGGCGCGACGATCCTCGAAAGACGTCGAGCTCGACATCGCCGCCGGTTCGCTGGTGGGCGTCATCGGCCCGAACGGCGCCGGCAAGACCACGCTCTTCAACGTGATCTCGGGGCTGATGAAGCCCACCGCCGGGCGTGTTCTGCTCGACGGCCGCGACATCACGACGGCATCCGTGCCCGCGCGGGCCCGAGCGGGGCTCGGGCGCACCTTCCAGACGGCGAGCCTCTTCCCGAAGCTCTCGGTGCTCGAGAACGTGCGTCTGGCGGCACAGGTGTCGCTGGGCGGGTCCGGGTCTCTGCTGCGCTTCCCGAGGCGGACGGATGCCGCGACCGAGCTCGCGCTGGCGAAGCTCGACGTCGTCGGGCTCGGGCACATGCGCGACGCGCTCGCGGGCGACATCTCGCACGGCGACAAGCGCAAGCTCGAGATCGCGGTGCTGCTGGCGACGGAATCGAGCATCGTGCTGCTCGACGAGCCGATGGCGGGAGTCGGCTCGGGCGACGTGCCCGGGCTGGTCGAGAACATCCGGGCGATGCAGCGGGAGAAGGGCTGCACCCTGCTCATGGTCGAGCACCACATCGACGTGCTGATGGGTCTCGTCGAGAAGGTCGCCGTCATGTACTTCGGCACGATCATCGCCTACGACACGCCGCAGCGGATCATGGAGGACCCTCTCGTGCAGAGCGCATACCTCGGCACCGGATCGACGGGGACGGAGGCCGCATGAGCGCGGCACAGCCCGACGGCAGCCGAGCCTCGGCGTCACCTGTCCTCACCGTGCGCAACCTCCGCTGCACCATCGCGGGTCAGCAGGTGGTCGAAGACGTCTCGTTCGACGTCCCCGCCACCGGCATCACCGCGGTGCTGGGGCGCAACGGCGTCGGCAAGACCTCGACCCTCCGCGGCATCCTGGGTCTCATCGCGCGCCGCGGCGAGGTGCGCCTCGCCGGCGAGCGCATCGACGGGCTCGCCCACCCACAAGATCGTGCGCCGCGGCGTCGGCTACGTGCCCGAGGACCGCGAGGTCTTCGCGAAGCTCACGGTCGCCGAGAACCTGGCGCTCGCCGAACGGCAGCGTCAGCCCCGCCGGGACTTCGTGGCCGAGCTCTTCCCCGACCTGGTCGCCCGGCGGGACCAGCAGGCGGGCACGCTCTCGGGCGGCCAGCAGCAGATGGTGTCGGTGGCGCGAGCGCTGATCAACGACAACATGCTGCTTCTCGTCGACGAACCCACCAAGGGCCTCGCGCCGAAGATCGTCGCCGAGGTCGCCGACGCACTGCAGGAGGCGTCCAAGACCGTCCCGATCCTCCTCGTCGAGCAGAACCTCGAGGTCGTGCGCCGCCTCGCCGACGATGCCATCGTCATCGCGGGCGGACGCGTGGCCCACGTCGGCAAGGCACGCGACATCCTCGACGACGAAGACCTCACCCGCCGCCTCCTCGGCGTCCACGTGGAGCACGAAGACGCAGGCGATGCACAGAGCGAGCGGAGGGAGTCGAAGTGAGCACCCTCGTCCTCACCCTCATCACCGGCGTCGGCCTCGGCGCCCTCTACTTCCTCGTCGCGAGCGGTCTCAGCCTCATCTACGGCCTCATGCACGTGCTGAACTTCGCGCACGGCGCCTTCCTCACACTCAGCGCGTTCATGGGCTGGATGGTCGCGCAGGCGCTGGGCACCGAATCGTGGGGATCGTTCCTGCTGTCGGTGCTCGCCGGGGCCGGAATCGGCGCGGTGTTCGCGACGCTGACCGAGCTCGTGCTCATCCGCCCGCTGTACGAGCGGCACATCGAGCAGGTGCTGGTCACCGTCGGCCTGTCGTTCGCGGCCGTCGCGCTGTTCGAGGGCATCTGGGGCACCGATCCCATCCACATCGCCGGGCCGCCCTGGCTGAAGCAGACGACCGAGGTGCTCGGCGCCCGCATCCCGAACACCTACTGGGTGCTGATGATCGCCGCCGTGCTCGTGCTCGCGGCGCTCGTGCTGTTCCTGCAGAAGACGCGCTACGGCATGATCATCCGGGCCGGCGTCGAGAACCGGTCGATGGTGACGGCGCTCGGCATCGACGTGCGGCGCTCGTTCACCCTCGTCTTCGCGATCGGCGGTGCGGCGGCCGGCATCGGCGGGGTGCTGGCGATGCACTACTCCACGTTCGTCTCGGCCCACCTGGGGCAGACGCTCCTCATCTTCGCGTTCATCGTCACGGTCGTCGGCGGCCTCGGCTCGCTCACCGGCGCCGCGGTCGCGTCGGTGCTCGTGGCGGTGCTCCAGCAGTTCGCCAACTTCTACCTCGGCGGCACCGGCGACTTCATCGTCGTGATCCTCCTGGCGCTCGTGCTGCTGGTGCGCCCCGCCGGACTTCTCGGGAGGAAGGCATGATGCGTCGCTACGTTCCTGCCATCGTCGGCGTGGCACTGGTGGTCTTCATGGCCGTGCTGCCGCTGCTGAACCTGTCGCTGCCGGGCATCCTCCCGACGCCCACGTACATGCCGGGCACGCTGGCGCTGCTGTCGCTCTGCATGGTGTTCGCCGCGCTCGCGCTGTCGTACAACCTGCTGCTCGGATCGGGCGGGATGCTGTCCTTCGGCCATGCCCTCTACTTCGGCGCCGGCGCATACGGGCTCGGCATCGCGCTCGAGCACTTCGGCGTGCCGCTGTGGCCGGGGGTCTTCATCGCCCTGATCGGCGGCATGGTGATCGCACTGGTCACGGGGGCGGTGTCGATGCGGGTGTCGGGCATCCCCTTCGCGATGGTCACGCTGGCGTTCGCGCAGGCGGGTTCGGTGCTCGTGCGGCGCAACTCGCAGGTCACCGGCGGTGAGGAAGGGCTGAGTCTCAACACCGATCAGGTGCCGGACTTCCTCATCGGCGTCGTGAACACGCGGAATCTCTACTGGTTCGCCCTCGCGGTGCTCGTGGTCGTGTACCTCGTGACGCTGTGGGTCGACACCTCGCGTCTCGGCCACCTGGCCCGTGCGACGCGCGAGAACGAGCAGCGCGTGCGCGTGCTCGGCCTGTCGCCCTACCGCGTGCGGCTCATCGTCTTCGTCATCGCCGCGGGCCTGGCGAGCCTCGCCGGCGTCGCCTACATGCTGCTGCAGTCCGGCACGGTGCCGCGCTCGGTGTCGGCCGACCTGACGATCACCGTGCTCGTGATGGTCGTGCTGGGTGGCGTCGGATTCCGCTGGGGTGCGATCGTGGGCGGTGTGCTCTACACGCTGCTCGATCAGCGACTCACCGTGCTCGCCGGATCCGATGCCATCGCCGGGCTTCCCGATTGGCTGCGCGTGCCGCTGTCGGAGCCGCTCTTCCTCTTCGGCGTGCTGTTCATCGTCGTGGTGATGTTCCTCCCGGGCGGGATCGCCGGCACGATCGACGCCGCGGCCCGCCGCCGTCGTGGCGAGAAGGTGCGGGGCGCGCTGCGTCAGCTCGACGACGCGGGCGAGACCCCCGAGGCGGCCGCCGCTGGAGCCGCCGCGTCCGACAGGGTCCGCGCATGACCTGGAACGCCGACCCCGACATCGACGACGGGCCCCACACGATCGGCCGCTGGATCGTCGACCGCGCGGCGCGCTCGCCCGAGCGCATCGCCATCGACGACCGCGGCGTGACGACCGACTACGCGACTCTCGCCGGCCGCGCGACCGAGCTCGCAGACGCCCTGCGTCGCGCGGGCTACGGTCCGGGCGATCGCATCGCGACCGTGTCGGGCAACTCGACCGACCACGTCGTCGCCTTCTTCGCGTGCGCCATCGCGGGCATCGCGTTCGTGCCGCTGTCGTGGCGGCTCACGCCGCGCGAGCTGGCCGACGTGCTGACCCGTTCCGCGCCCGCGCTGGTGCTCATCGAAGACGAGCACGCCGCGCTCGCCGGCGAGGCGCTGCGCGTCGCCGACGGCCTCGCCGCCGCCCCTGTCGCCGTTCTCGGCACCACCGGGGTCGAGGTGGCCGTCGCCGCGCGCGGCGCACCCGCGGCCGCGTCGGCCGGTGCGCGACGACGACCCGCTGCTCGTGATCTTCACGTCCGGCAGCGAGGCGGCGCCGAAGGGCGTCGTGCTCACCCACGCGAACTGCTTCTGGAACAACCTCGCCCTCGCGCAGGCGCTGCCGCTCGGCCAGGACGACGTCGTGCTCGCGATGCTCCCGCAGTTCCACGTCGCCGCCTGGAACTGCCAGCCGCTGCTCGCCTGGTGGGTCGGCGCGACGGTCGTGCTCGAGCGGTCGTTCCACCCGACGCGGGTGCTGCAGCTGATCGCCGACCGGCGGGTCACCGCGATGATGGGCGTGCCGACGCAGTACCGGATGCTCGCGGACGACCGCGAATGGGCGACGACCGATACGGCATCCCTCCGGCTCGCGCTCGTCGGCGGCGCCACCATGCCCGTCGCGCTGCAGGACACGTGGACGGCGCGCGGCATCGCGCTGACGCAGGGCTACGGGCTCACCGAGGCGGCGCCGAACGTGCTGCATCTTCCCGCGACCGAGGCGGCGAGCGCTCCCGGCGCCGTCGGACGGCCCTACCCGCACGTGGCGGTGCGTGTCGTCGACCCCACCTCGGAGCTTCCGCTCGACGGCGAGGCCACCGGCGAGCTCTGGGTGCGCGGGCCCAGCGTGTTCGCCGGATACCTCGGTGACGACGCCGCGACGGCGCGGGCGATGAGCGGCGAGTGGCTGCGCACCGGCGACCTGGTGTCGCGCGACGCGGACGGCGTCTTCCGTGTGGTGGACCGCCTCAAGGACATCTTCATCTCCGGTGGCGAGAACGTCGCCCCGGCCGAGGTCGAGTACGCGCTCTGCCTGCACCCGCTGGTGGAGGCAGCCGCCGTGGTGGGCGTGCCCGACGACGTCTGGGGCGAGCGCGGCGTCGCGTTCGTCGTCCCCGTGGCCGGAGCCGCGCTGTCGGTGGACGAGCTGCTCGCGCACGCGCGCCGCAACCTCGCGGCGTTCAAGATCCCGGTGCACGTCGAGCTGGTCGATGCGCTCCCGCGCTCGACCATCGAGAAGCTCGCCCGCTCGCGGCTGCGCGAGCGGGCCCGGGATCTGGTGAGCGGCTCGCAGCAGAGCGCGCAGGGGGAGAGCGGTCGCGCCGTCAGCGGCGCACCCACGAAGGGGGAATCTCGATGAGCATGTCCGACGAACTTGTCGAACACGAGGAGGAGCTGGTCTCATCCGCGACCGGGCGGCCACTCACCAAACGCGGCGAGGCGACCCGGCGGCGCCTGCTCGAGGCCGCGGAACTCGTGTTCGCCGAACAGGGCTACCACGAGGCATCCATCGTCAAGATCACCGAGCGAGCAGGCATCGGCCTCGGCACGTTCTACCTGTACTTCGACAGCAAGCAGGCGATCTTCGAAGCGCTCGTGCTCGATCTCAACCGCCGCGTGCGGCACTCGATGTCGGAGGCGATGACCGGAGCCTCGTCGCGGCTGGAGGCCGAACGAGCCGGCTTCGCGGGGTTCTTCCGGTTCACCGCGGAGCACCCGGCACTGTACCGGGTGGTGCGCGAGGCCGAGTTCGTCTCGCCCGAGGTGCTGCGCACCCACTACACGCGCATCGTCGAGGGCTACGAGGCGGGGCTGCGCGCAGCGCAGTCGGCGGGCGATGTCGACCGCGGCCTCGATCCGGAGACGACGGCGTGGGCGCTCATGGGCATGGGCGAGCTCATCGGCATGAGGTTCCTGCTGTGGGAGCGCGACGCCGACGGCAAGCCGCCCGCGCAGCTCGACCCGGTGGTGTTCGCCGGCATGACACGGTTCATCGACAACGCGCTCGCCCCGCGGGCGGGGGAGGACGACTGATGGCAGAGCAGGACCTCGCGGGCAGGCGCGCGCTGATCACGGGCGGGGCGCAGCGGCATCGGGCTCGCCTGCGCGCACGAGTTCGCGGCGCGTGGCGCGCACGTCACCATCGCAGACCTGAACGCGGATGCCGCGACGGATGCCGCCACCGCCGTCGGCGGCGAGTCCTGGGTCGTCGACCTCGCCGACACCCGCGCGCTCGACGACCTCACGCTCGACGTCGACATCCTCGTGAACAACGCCGGCATCCAGCGGGTCTCGCCGATCACGGAGTTCGATCCCGAGGCGTTCCGCCTGCTGGTGCGCCTCATGCTCGAGTCGCCGTTCCTGCTGATCCGCGCGGCGCTGCCGGCGATGTACGAGCGGGGCTGGGGCAGGATCATCAACATCTCGAGCGCCCACGGGCTGCGCGCGAGCGCCTTCAAGTCCGCCTACGTGTCGGCGAAGCACGGCCTCGAGGGCCTGTCGAAGGTGACGGCGCTGGAGGGTGCTCCGCACGGCGTGACGAGCAACTGCATCAACCCCGCCTACGTGCGGACGCCGCTCGTCGAGAAGCAGATCGCCGACCAGGCGAAGGTGCACGGCATCCCCGAGAGCGAGGTCGTCGAGAAGATCATGCTCACCGAGAGCGCCGTCAAACGCCTCGTCGAGGCCGACGAGGTGGCCTCGCTCGCCGGGTGGCTGGCGTCGGACAAGGCCGGGATGGTCACCGGCGCCTCGTACACGATGGACGGCGGATGGACGGCCCGATGAGTGACGGGAGCGCAGGGCACCGCTATCGCGAGATCGACGTCCCCGTCGACGGGCGGCATGCTGCATGCGGGCGTCTGGGAGCCTGCGGATGCCCGGCCCGATATGCCCACCGCACTGCTGGTGCACGGAGTCACCGCCTCGCACCTCGCGTGGCCCTTCGTCGTGGACCGCTTGCCCGGAGTGCGCGTCGTGGCGCCCGACCTGCGGGGCCGCGGGCGAAGCAACGGCATCGCGGGCCCGGCAGGGATGGCCGCGCACGCCGACGACCTCGCCGCACTGCTCGATGCCCTCGGGATCGAGCGGACTCTCGTGGTGGGGCACTCGATGGGCGGCTTCGTCTCCGTCGTCTTCGCCCACCGGCACCCGGAGCGCGTGTCGCGGCTGCTGCTCGTCGACGGCGGGCTGCCGCTCGATGTTCCGGCCGGGCTCAGTACGGACGAGCTCGTCGCCGGCATCCTCGGGCCCGACCGCTGCGCGGCTGTCCATGAGGTTCGCGAACACGGGGGAGTACCTGGACTTCTGGCGGCGGCATCCCGCGTTCGACGGCGCGTGGACCCCCGAGCTGGAGCGGTATCTCGCGTACGACCTCGTCGAGGACGGCTCGGGGGCATTCCGGCCGGCGACGAGCTACGAGACCACCGCCGACGACACTCTCGACATGAATGCCGGTACGGCGCTGCCCGATGCGTTGGCCGGGCTGCAGCATCCGGCCCGCCTCCTCACGGTGCCCCGCGGACTGCAGAACGAGCCTCCCGGGCTGTACGCCCCCGCACACCTCGAGCGGCTGCTCGCCGCCTACCCCGGCGTGGAGCATGAGCGGGTCGACGGCTTCAACCACTACACGATCGTGATGTCGCCCGCCGGTGCCGACGTCGTCGCCGCCGCAGCCCGTGAGGAGCTCGCGGCGGCGACCACGCCCACCAGGCCGTGAGTCGCTGCGGCGGATCGCTGCCCGCGATCCGCCGCAGCGACGGACGATACCGCTACTTGGTCTTGAACTGGGCGCTCAGCTGCGACCCGTCAGCGGTCGTCAACACGACCGTGTAGCACTTGCCGGCCGACTTCGGCGTCTGCCAGTTCTGGATCCACTGATGCGCCGACGCGTCGTAGCGCAGGGCGGTTCCACCGGTGGTGGCGAGCAGATCGTCACTCGTGGCGTCGGTCGGGTCGCAGCTCACACCTTTGACCACGAAGACCGCGCCAAGCTTCGCGAGCTCGGTGACCTCGGTCGTCCCGGCGAGCACCGTGAACTTCAACGGAACCGTCGAGCCGCCCTTGACGATGTTGAGCACCGCAGTTCCCATGTCGACCGGCTTGTAGAAGCCGTTGAGCTTCCACGCCTCGATCGCGAAGGTCGCCGAGCCCTCGCCGGCAAGGTGGTTGGCGTCGCCCGGGTACGTCGCTGATGCCGTCGCCGTGCCCACCAGCGTGTTGTCGCCGTAGGTGACAGGGCTCACCGCCTTGTCGAGCCCACCGGCGCCGGTCACCCAGGCCGAGCACGGCTCGATCGCCGAGCCGGTGAACGGGATGGGTGTCGTCGGGCAGGTCACCACGACCTGCGACGGGGCCTTCGTGATCTCGAACCCGCCGATGGCCGAGCTGCCGACGTGGTTGGCGTCGCCCGCCCACGAGGCGGTGGCGGTGGCGTTCCCCGCATCCGTGTTGTCGGTGTGGCTGACGTCGACGGTGAAGTCGGCGAGCCCGACAGCCGAGACGACCGCCGTGCACGGCGTGTGCGCGTCGCCGGTGTATTCGATCGACGCCGGGCAGTCGAGCGTGATCGACGACGACGCCTTGTCGATGGTGAACGTCGTCGAGTCGCTGCTCGGCTCGTGGTTGGCATCGCCGGCATACGTGTACGACGCCGAGGCGGTGCCCGCGTTCGTGTTGTCCGCGTACAACGGCGTCACCGTCTGGTCGAGACCGTATGCGGCGGTGACCCGCGCGGTGCACGGTGTCAGCGCATCGCCGGTGTAGGTGTTCGGACCGGTGCAGGTGACCTCGGTGGTGGTCGGCGCCTTCGCGATCGTGAAGGTCGTCGATGCCTCGCTCGCCTTGTGGTTGGTGTCACCGGCATACGTTGCTTTCGCGGTCGCGGTGCCGGCGCCGGTGTTGGCGGTGTACTCGATGCCCACGTCCTCCGACAGCCCTCCCGCTCCGGTGACCGTCGCGGTGCAGGTCTCCTGTGCGGAGCCGTCGTAGACGGTGTCGGAGCAGACGAGCGTGATGGACGAGGCCGCCTGGTCGATGGTGATCCCGGCGGTCCCGGACTGCGGCGCGTAGTTGGGCAGTGCGAACGACCAGTCCGCGCTTCCGCCGGGGACATCCGTGAAGGACTCCCCGAGGTCGAGTCCGTGACTGACGTCGGCGCCGCCGAGGCCGGTGCACGAGCCCACGGCACCGTGCGGGTTCCCGTCGTAGTCACCCGCGAAACCACTGATGTCGCACGTCGCCTGCGCCGGGTCGATCTCGAAGGTCTTCGTGTCGTCGGAGCCGGTGTGGTTGGCGTCGCCCGCGAAGGCCGCCGAGGCGGTCGCGGTGCCCGCGTTCGTGTTGTCGACATACGTCGGAGCGACCGAGGTGTCGAGACCCGGGCCACTGACAGTCGCGGTGCACGGCTCGTGCGCGGAGCCGGTGAACGCGACGGATGCCGGACAGTCCAGCGTCGTCGTCGACGCTGCCTTCGTGATCGCGAACGTGGCGCTGGCGCTGCTCGGCTTGTGAGCCGCGGTGCCGGCGAACGCTGCCGAAGCGGTCGCGGTGCCGACATCCGTGTTGGCGGTATAGGTGACAGGCACGGACTGCGAGAAGCTGTTCGCACCCGTGACCGTGGCCTGACACGGTGTGATCGCGGCGCCGGTGTACACCTCGGACGTCGGGCAGGACAAGGTCGTCGTCGTCGGAGTCTGACACTCGGAGACGGACCAGCGTGCGGTGACGGTGACACCACGCGTGATGCTCGCTGGATCCTGCGGCTTCTCCTGCAGCGCGGGGCCCGTCCCCGAGAACACGATCGTGCCGCTGAACACACCCGCGGTGGTCCCGGCGGTGAGCGTCACGATAGCGGCCGCGCCGTTCGCCGACGGAGTGTTGTTCGGGTACGTGGTCGTCCAGTTCGCCGGCAACTCGATGTCGCCCGCGCCGTCGCCGGGCACGCTGACAGACAGCGGTGCAGACCACGTCGCTGTGATGTCGACGAGGGCACCGCTCTGGAAGACCCGACCCTCGCCGACCCGCTGCACGTAGATCGCGACCTGCTCGGTCGCCGTAGCGCCGCACGCCACGGTGCCGAAGTCGATCTCGGTCTGCGTGCCGGTCACGAGGGCATCGCCGTCGACGACGAGGTTGTCCGCATGACGCCGTGCCCGCGATAGAGATGAGTAATGCCGATGTCGCCAAAGCCACGGCAGACAGCAGCGTAGAACGGAGCTTCATTGGTCCCTCCCCAGGGCGTGGTGCCTCTCCGCGCGGACCCCACTCCGCTACGGATTCCGCTCACCGTAGCCGACGGCGACCGAGCTTGGGAACAGAATTGTGCACAACCTGACCGCGCGCTGAGGGAGCAGGGGCGTCGGTTCGCTGCCGCCGCGGTTCCCGTCAGCGGGCGGCGGCGATGCGCGTGGTCAGCTGGTGGGCGTGGGCCAGCAGCGTGCGCCCGAGCTCGGGCAGGCGCTCGGGGCCGAACCGGAACTCCACCCCGGTCAGGCTCAGCGCCCACTGGGGGTGGCCCTCGCGGGTGAAGACCGCCGCGCCGATGCCGTACGACCCCTCGACGATGAGACCGGGGTTCACGGCGTAGCCGCGTTCCTTCGTGTCGCGCAGGCGGGTGCGCAGTCGCGGCTCGCTGTGCGACGCACCCCACTCGCGAGGCAGGTCGGGGTGACGCTCGAAGTAGGCGTCCACATCGTGGGGCGGCAGGAAGGCGAGGATCGCGAGACCCGCCGACGCGACGCCGAGCGGGAAGCGCACGCCCTCCGACAGCACGAACGAGCGGATCGGGAAGCTGCCCTCTTCCCGCAGCAGGCAGACGGTCTCGTCGCCCCGCCGCACCGAGAGGAACGCGCTCTCCTCCGTCCGCACCGCGAGGGAGCGCACGATGTCGCGGGCGAGGGACGTGATGTCATACCGGGATGCCGCGACCGTGCCCATCAGGAAGAGCTCTGGTCCCGGCATCCAGCGTCCGGTGCGGTCGTCCTGATCGACGAGTCCCTCGTGACGGAGGGCGGTGAGGAGCCGGTGCGTCGTGGGACGGGTCAGGTCGGCGCGGCGTGCGAGCTCGGCCGCCGGCATCCCATCGCTCCCGGCCGACGTCACCAGCCGCAGCAGCTGCGCGGCCCGCGCGATCGACTGGGCGCCCGGGATGGTTCGTCTCGGCTCGGTGTCCACGATATGGACGGTAGGCCGCGAAAGCTCCACATCGCAAGTGCCGACGTGGCGGGGCGCGCGGATCGAGCGGAGGATCGTCTGCAGAACTCCTCGCGATCGCGTCGCTGAGTCGGCGATCTCGCCGCATCGGTCGCGTGGTGCGACCATCCCGTGGAGTTCTGCGGACGTCATCAGGCCGGTTCATGCGAAGGAGCTGAATGATCGACAAGACCTGGGGCTCGGCGGCCGAAGCGGTCGCCGACATCCCCGACGGGGCGTCTCTCGCGGTGGGAGGGTTCGGGCTCTCGGGCAACCCCATCGCGCTCATCGAGGCGCTGCTCGCGCAGGGGACGAGCGACCTCAGCATCGTCAGCAACAACTGCGGCGTGGATGACTGGGGCCTCGGCATCCTGCTGAACGCCCAGCGCATCCGCAAGATGACGTCGTCGTACGTGGGCGAGAACAAGGAGTTCGAGCGGCAGTTCCTCTCGGGCGAGCTCGAGCTCGAGCTGACGCCGCAGGGCACCCTCGCCGAGAAGCTGCGGGCCGGCGGCTCGGGCATCGCCGCCTTCTACACGCAGACCGGCGTCGGCACCCAGGTCGCCGAGGGCGGGCTTCCCCGGCGCTACGCCGCGGACGGCAGCATCGCCGTCGCCTCACCCGTGAAGGACGTCCGCACCTTCGACGTCGCGGGCACGAGTCGCCAGTACGTCCTCGAAGAGGCGATCGTCACCGACTTCGCGCTGGTGCACGCGCTCAAGGGCGACCGCCACGGCAACCTCGTCTTCAACAAGGCGGCGCGCAACTTCAACCCGCTCGCCGCGATGGCGGGCCGCGTCTGCATCGCCCAGGTCGAGGAGCTCGTGGAACCGGGCGAACTCGACCCCGACAGCATCCACCTCCCCGGCATCTACGTGCACCGCATCGTGGAGGTCGGATCCGACATCGAGAAGCGCATCGAGCGGCGCACGGTCAGCGTTGCGCAGGCCGCCGCCCGCGAGATGCCGGAAGGAGCCTGACATGCCGCTGAACCGCAACGAGATGGCGGCGCGCGCCGCGCAGGAGCTCGCCGACGGCGCCTACGTGAACCTCGGCATCGGGCTGCCGACGCTGGTGCCGAACTTCGTGCCCGACGGCGTCACGGTCGTGCTGCAGTCCGAGAACGGCATCCTCGGCGTCGGGCCCGTACCCGACCGAGGAGAACGTCGACCCCGACCTGATCAACGCCGGCAAGGAGACCGTGACCACGCTCCCGGGCGCCGCGTTCTTCGACTCGGCGACGAGCTTCGGCATGATCCGCGGCGGCAAGATCGACGCCGCGATCCTCGGCGCCATGCAGGTCTCGGCGACCGGCGACCTGGCCAACTGGATGATCCCCGGAAAGATGGTGAAGGGCCCCGGCGGCGCGATGGACCTCGTGCACGGCGCCGCGAAGGTGATCGTGCTGATGGAGCACGTCGCGAAGGACGGCTCGGCCAAGATCGTGAACGAGTGCTCGCTGCCTCTCACCGGGCGGGGCGTCGTCGACCGCATCATCACCGACCTCGCGGTCATCGATGTGACGGATGCCGGACTCGTGCTGGTCGAGACGGCGCCCGGCGTGACGGTGGCCGAGGTCGTCGCCGCGACCGAGCCGGAGCTCCGCGTCTCGGACGAACTTAAGGTGGAAGCATGAACCACGACGACGTCGTCATCGTCGCCGCCGCGCGGACTCCGCAGGGGCGACTGAAGGGCCAGCTGGCGCCGCTCACCGCGGTGCAGCTCGGCAGCGCCGCGATCCGGGGAGCGCTCGAGAAGGGCGGCATCCCGGCCGACGCCGTCGATGCGGTGCTCGTCGGCCAGGTGCTCGCCGCCGGCAGCGGGCAGAACCCCGCGCGCCAGGCGGCGGTGGGTGCCGGCATCCCGTGGGAGGTCCATTCCGGATCGGTCAACAAGGTCTGCCTCTCGGGGCTCACGGCGATCATCGACGGCGCGCGCATGCTCGCCGTCGGCGACGCGACCGTCGTGGTGGCCGCCGGCATGGAGTCGATGACCCGCTCGCCGCACCTGCTGATGGGCTCGCGCGACGGCTGGGCGTACGGCTCGATCGAGGTGCTCGACCACATGGCGTACGACGGCCTCACCGACGCCTACGACCGCGAGAGCATGGGCGCGTCGACCGAGCGGCACAACGAGCGGTTCGAGATCAGCCGCGAGGCACAGGATGCCGTGGCCGCCCGTTCGCACCAGCGGGCCGCCGCGGCGCAGGCGGACGGCGTGTTCGACGCCGAGATCGTGCCGGTCGAGATCCCGCAGCGCAAGGGCGACCCGGTCGTCGTGACGAAGGACGAGGGCGTGCGGCCCGAGACGACAGTCGAGACCCTCGCGGGCCTGCGGCCCGCCTTCGCACAGGGCGGCTCGATCACGGCGGGCAACTCGTCGCAGATCTCCGACGGCGCCTCGGCGGTCGTGCTCACGACGCGGTCCCACGCCGACGAGAACGGCTGGAACGTCCTCGCCGTCGTCGGCGCGTCCGGCCAGGTCGCCGGCCCCGACAACTCGCTGCACGCGCAGCCGGCACGGGCGATCGAGAAGGCGCTGGCGAAGCAGGGCATCGCGGCGTCGGACCTCGACCTCGTCGAGATCAACGAGGCGTTCGGCGCCGTGGTCGCGCGCTCGCAGGCCGAGCTCGGACTCTCCGACGACATCGTCAACCCGCACGGCGGCGGCATCGCGATCGGGCACCCGATCGGGGCATCCGGCAATCGCCTCGTCGTCCACGCCGTGCACGAGCTCGTCCGTCGCGGCGGCGGCACGGCCGCGGTCGCGCTCTGCGGCGGCGGCGGTCAGGGCGACGCGCTGATCCTCACGCGCTGACCCGAGGTTCCCCCGGAATCGCGAGAGGGTAGATCTCCGCACGGCGAACCTGCGGACATCTACCCTCTCGCGCTGCCGGGCGGCCAGGCTCGGGGTCAGCGGTCGAGGCGGCGCTTGAGCAGCTTCTTCTCGCGGCCGTGGACGGGGGAGTCGTTCGCGACGACCTCGCCGCGCGACGCCCGGCGGACATCGACGATCGCGCCGATCGCGAGGGCCAGCGAGATGCCCCAGCTGAGCCACCCGAGTGCCATGCGCCAGGTGAACGGCTCGTTCTCGCGAAGACCCCTCAACAGCGTCAGCCCGCCGGTGAATGCGGTGAGGATGCCGGTGCCGAAGACGTACTTGCGCATGAGGCCACGTTAGCGCGGGAGCCCGGACGGACGCGCCCCTTGACATGGGCACGCCTCGCACGTCAAGGGCGCTCGGGCCGGAGGGGCGCGCTGTTAGCCTGGGGCCGTTGCCGAGTCCACGAACCGTCAGGAGACCGCGTGACAGACCCCCACCCTCCGGCCGCGCCCGAACGCATCGCCGAACTGGTCGTCGTCGCCAATCGCCTTCCCGTCGATCGCGTCGTGGACGGCGACGGCGAGGCAGGATGGCGGCGCTCGCCCGGCGGGCTGGTGACCGCTCTCGAGCCGGTCATGCGACGGGCGGACGGCGCGTGGGTGGGATGGCCGGGCCAGCCCGACATCGAGGTCGACCCGTTCGAGTTCGAGGGCACGCATCTCGTGCCGGTGATGCTCACCTCCGAAGACGTCGAGCTCTACTACGAGGGCATGTCGAACGACACCTTCTGGCCGCTGTACCACGACGTCATCGCCGAGCCGCGGTATCGCCGCGTCTGGTGGGACGCATACGTCAAGGTGAACCGTCGCTTCGCCGAAGCCGCCGCTGCGGTCGCCGCGGACGGCGCGACGGTGTGGGTGCAGGACTATCAGCTGCAGCTCGTCCCGCAGATGCTGCGCGACGCGCGCCCCGACCTCACCATCGGCTACTTCCACCACATTCCCTTCCCGGCATACGGCCTGTACTCCCAGCTGCCGTGGCGCCGCCAGGTGCTCGAGGGGCTGCTGGGCGCGGATGTCATCGGCTTCCAGCGCGTCGCGGATGCCGGCAACTTCGCTCGCGCCGTGCGTCGTCAGCTGCGCTACGACACCAAGGCGTCGGGCATCACCGTCCCCGGCCCGGACGGCACCAGCCGACGGGCGCTGGCGAAGGCGTTCCCCATCTCCATCGACGCCTCGTCCTACATCGAGCTCGCCCGGCGCGACGACGTGAGGGCGCGCGCGAAGGAGATCCGCGAGAGCCTGGGCAACCCGAAGAAGATCCTGCTGGGCGTCGACCGGCTCGACTACACCAAGGGCATCCGCCACCGGATGAAGGCGTTCGGCGAACTGCTGGAGGACGGCAAGATCGCCGTCGAGGAGGTGACGCTCGTGCAGGTCGCGAGCCCGAGCCGGGAGCGCGTCGCGGCGTACATGCAGCTCCGCGACGAGATCGAGCTCACCGTCGGCCGCATCAACGGCGACCACGACACCATGGGCCACACCGCGATCCGCTACCTCCACCAGGCCTATCCCCGCGAAGAGATGGTGGCGCTGTTCCTCGCCGCCGACGTCATGCTGGTCACCGCGCTCCGCGACGGCATGAACCTCGTCGCCAAGGAGTACGTCGCCTCCCGCATCGACAACCGCGGCGTGCTGGTGCTGAGCGAGTTCGCCGGCGCCGCCGACGAGCTGCCGAGCGCGGTGCGCATCAATCCCCACGACATCGACGGCATGAAGGACGCGATCATGCGCGCCATCGAGATGCCGTCCGCGGAGCAGGGCCGCCGCATGCGGGCACTGCGCCGGAAGGTGGTCGAGAACGACGTCGCGCGCTGGTCGCAGTCCTTCCTCGACGCCCTCGACGGCGCCCGCGAGCGCAACAGGTTCCCCGCCCTCAACCGCGCTGCGGAGGCGAACGCATGACGCTCGATCTCGCCGACGACGTGCGCGAAGCGATCGCCGGCGTCGCGGCATCCGATCTGCTGCTCGTCGCGCTGGACTTCGACGGCACCCTGTCACCGCTCGCGGACGAGCCGATGGACGCACGGATGCTGCCTGCCGCGCGCGACGCGGTGAACGCCGTGGTCGCCGCACCCGACACCGTCGTGGCGTTCGTCTCGGGGCGCAGCCTCGTCGACCTGCGGGTGATCGCCGAGCACGACGACACCTCGCGCATCCTGCTCGCCGGATCCCACGGTGCGGAGTTCTGGAGCCCGGATGAAGGGGCTGCGGAGCCACGGCGAGGACGAGGCCGATGTGGCGCTGCGCGACGCGATGCGGGCGCATGCCGAGGCCGCGACCGCGAACCTGGACGGCGTCTGGATCGAGCCCAAGACGTTCGGGTTCGGCGTGCACACCCGACGCGCCGCCGCCGAAGCCGCCGCGGAGGCGAATCGCCTGGCCGACGAGATCGTCGCGGCGGAAGCCCCGCACTGGCGGCGGCGCACCGGGCACAACATCGTCGAGTTCGCCTTCCGCCACGAGGGCAAGGACTCCGCGATCGCGGAGCTGCGTGAGCGCGTGGGCGCCACGGCCGTGCTCTTCGCGGGGGACGACGTCACCGACGAGGACGCGCTGGCGAGCCTGGGCGCCGACGACCTCGGCGTGCGCGTCGGTGACGGCCCGACCGCGGCGGCGGTGCGTGTGCCCGACATCGCCGCTCTCGCCGACCTCCTGACGCTGCTCGCGGCAGAGCGGACCGCCTGCGCCGCTGAGCCTCGCGGCCGGCCGTCGCTCGGGCCGAGGCGGGCGCACACGGGGATTCCGACACCTCGGAAGTGCGATCCTCCCGCGGCATAGAATCAGACAATGGCCCAGCCCCATTCGCCCGCTGACAACACGATCGACATCAAGCCCCGCAGCCGCGTCGTCACCGACGGCATCGAAGCCACGACATCGCGCGGCATGCTCCGTGCGGTCGGCATGGGGGATGCGGACTGGGACAAGCCGCAGATCGGCATCGCGTCGAGCTGGAACGAGATCACCCCCTGCAACCTCAGCCTCGACCGGCTCGCACAGGGCGCCAAGGAGGGTGTGCACGCCGGCGGCGGCTACCCGCTGCAGTTCGGCACCATCTCGGTGTCGGACGGCATCTCGATGGGCCACGAGGGCATGCACTTCTCGCTCGTCTCGCGCGAGGTCATCGCCGACTCGGTCGAGACGGTCATCATGGCCGAGCGCCTCGACGGCTCGGTGCTCCTCGCCGGCTGCGACAAGTCGATCCCGGGCATGCTGATGGCGTCCGCCCGGCTGGACCTGTCGAGCGTCTTCCTCTATGCCGGGTCGATCGCTCCCGGCTGGGTGAAGCTCTCGGACGGCACCGAGAAGGACGTGACGATCATCGACTCGTTCGAAGCCGTCGGCGCCTGCCTCGCGGGCAAGATGAGCGAGGCCGACCTCAAGCGCATCGAGTGCGCGATCGCCCCGGGCGAGGGCGCGTGCGGCGGCATGTACACCGCGAACACGATGGCCTCGGTCGCCGAGGCGCTGGGCCTCAGCCTTCCCGGCTCGGCAGCGCCGCCCTCGGCGGACCGCCGCCGCGACTACTTCGCGCACCGCTCGGGCGAGGCCGTCGTCAACCTGCTGCGTCAGGGCATCACGACGCGCGACATCCTCACCAAGGAGGCGTTCGAGAACGCGATCGCCCTCGCGATGGCGCTCGGCGGCTCCACCAACGTCGTGCTGCACCTCCTCGCCATCGCGCGCGAGGCCGACGTCGACCTGAGCCTGCACGACTTCAACCGCATCGGCGACAAGGTCCCGCACGTGGCCGACATGAAGCCGTTCGGCAAGTACGTCATGAACGACGTCGACCGTCACGGCGGCATCCCGGTGATCATGAAGGCCATGCTCGACGAGGGCCTGCTGCACGGCGACGCGCTCACCGTCACGGGCAAGACCCTCGCCGAGAACCTCGCCGACCTGAACCCGGACCCGGTCGACGGCACCGTCATCCACTCGTTCGACAACCCGATCCACGCGAGCGGCGGCATCACGATCCTGCACGGCTCGATCGCCCCCGAAGGCGCCGTCGTGAAGTCGGCCGGCTTCGACGCCGATGTGTTCGAGGGCCCCGCGCGTGTGTTCGAGCGAGAGCGCGCCGCGATGGACGCCCTCGAGGCCGGAGCGATCCAGGCCGGCGACGTCGTGGTGATCCGCTACGAGGGCCCGAAGGGCGGCCCCGGCATGCGCGAGATGCTCGCCATCACCGCGGCCATCAAGGGCGCTGGGCTCGGAAAAGATGTACTACTCTTGACGGACGGACGATTCTCAGGCGGCACAACCGGCCTGTGCATCGGCCACATAGCACCCGAAGCGGTGGACGCTGGTCCCATCGCCTTCGTGCGCGATGGTGATCTGATACGGGTCGATATCGCGGCTCGCACTCTCGACCTACTCGTCGACGAGGCTGAGCTTGACTCCCGCCGCTCTGGCTGGGAGCCGCTTCCTCCGCGCTATACCCGTGGCGTTCTTGCCAAGTACTCCCGACTCGTGCGCTCCGCTGCGGAGGGCGCGACCACCGGTTGAGCCTGGTTTCCGGCATCCCGTCCGACCCATCTGTGAGGAATCTCACCATGTCAGCCGACACCGCCGCGGCCGTTCCCCGGCCGCCCGCCCGCACCGCCTCGACGCCCGTGCTCACGGGCGCGGAAGCGGTCGTCCGCTCCCTCGACCTGCTGGGGGTGACCGACGTCTTCGGTCTTCCCGGCGGGGCGATCATGCCCGTCTACGACCCCCTCATGGACGACGAGTCGGTGCGTCACATCCTCGTCCGCCACGAGCAGGGCGCCGGTCACGCCGCCGAGGGCTATGCCGCGGCATCCGGTCGCGTCGGCGTCGCCATCGCGACCTCCGGCCCGGGCGCCACCAACCTCGTCACCGCGATCGCCGACGCCTACATGGACTCCGTGCCGATCGTCTGCATCACGGGCCAGGTGTTCTCGACCCTCATGGGCACGGACGCCTTCCAGGAGGCCGACATCGTCGGCATCACGATGCCGATCACCAAGCACTCGTTCCTGGTCAAGCGCGCCGAGGACATCCCCGGCGCGATCGCCGCGGCGTTCGAGATCGCGTCGACCGGTCGCCCCGGCCCCGTGCTCGTCGACATCACGAAGGACGCCCAGCAGGCCGAGGCGCCCTTCGTGTGGCCGCCGCAGATCGACCTCCCCGGCTACCGGCCGGTGACCAAGGCGCACGGCAAGCAGATCCAGGCCGCGGCGCAGCTGATCGCCGACGCCAAGAAGCCCGTGCTGTACGTCGGCGGCGGCGTGATCCGCTCGCGGGCGTCCGCAGAGCTGCGCTCGCTCGCCGAGACGACCGGCGCACCCGTCGTGACCACGCTCATGGCACGCGGCGCGTTCCCCGACTCGCACCCGCAGCATCTGGGCATGCCCGGCATGCACGGCACCGTCCCGGCGGTGCTCGCGCTGCAGGAGGCAGACCTGCTCGTCGCCCTCGGTGCGCGGTTCGACGACCGCGTCACCGGCAAGGCGGCGCTCTTCGCGCCGAACGCGAAGGTCGTGCACGTCGACATCGACCCGGCCGAGATCTCGAAGATCCGCACCGCCGACGTCCCGATCGTCGGCGACCTGAAGGATGTGCTCGTCGACCTCGATGCGGCGTTCCGTGCGCTGAGCGAGCGGCTCCGCTCCCGACATCGCCGAGTGGTGGTCGTTCCTCGACGGCCTGCGCGACGAGTTCCCGCTCGGCTACTCGCAGCCGACCGACGGCCTGATGTCGCCGCAGTACGTCATCAAGCGCATCGGCGAGCTGACCGGACCCGAGGGCATCTACGCCGCCGGCGTGGGTCAGCACCAGATGTGGGCCGCGCAGTTCATCAAGTACGAGCGTCCGAATGCGTGGCTGAACTCCGGCGGCGCCGGCACGATGGGCTACTCGGTGCCCGCCGCCATGGGCGCCAAGGTCGCCGAGCCCGACCGCCACGTGTGGGCGATCGACGGCGACGGCTGCTTCCAGATGACCAATCAGGAGCTCGCCACCTGCGCGATCAACAAGATCCCGATCAAGGTCGCGATCATCAACAACTCGTCGCTGGGCATGGTGCGCCAGTGGCAGACGCTGTTCTACGACGGCCGCCACTCGCACACCGACCTCAACACGGGCCACGGCACCGTGCGCATCCCCGACTTCGTGAAGCTGGCGGAGGCGTACGGGTGTCTCGCGATCCGCGTCGAGAAGGAGGAGGACGTGGATGCCGCGATCCGGACCGCCCTCGAGACCAACGATCGCCCGGTGGTCATCGACTTCGTCGTGAGCGCCGACGCGATGGTGTGGCCGATGGTGCCCGCAGGGCGTCAGCAACAGCTACGTCCAGTACGCGCGGGATCACTCGCCCGCCTTCGACGAGCAGGAGGACTGAGGCCATGACGACTCACGTGCTGAGCCTCCTCGTGGAGGACAAGCCGGGTCTGCTGACCCGCGTCGCCGGGCTGTTCGCGCGGCGCGGCTTCAACATCGAGTCCCTCGCGGTGGGCGTCACCGAGGTCCCCGGCCTCTCGCGCATCACCGTGGTGGTCGACGTCGACCAGCTGCCCCTCGAGCAGGTCACGAAGCAGCTCAACAAGCTCATCAACGTCATCAAGATCGTCGAGCTCGACCCCGCGGCATCCGTCCAGCGCGAGCACATGCTCGTGAAGGTGCGCGCCGACAACCAGACGCGCTCGAACGTGCTCGAGGTCGTGAACCTCTTCCGCGGCCAGATCGTCGACTACGCGCCCGACGCGCTCGTCGTCGAGGTGACCGGCGACAAGGGCAAGGTCGAGGCCTTCCTGCGCGCGCTCGAGCCGTTCGGCATCAAGGAGCTGGCGCAGTCCGGCCTCGTCGCCATCGGCCGCGGCGGCAAGAGCATCACCGAGCGCGTCCTGCGCGGCTGACACAGACCACAACGACCACAACATCAAGGAGAAACACGAAGATGGCTGAGATCTTCTACGACGCCGATGCCGACCTGAGCATCGTCCAGGGCAAGAAGGTGGCGATCGTGGGCTACGGCTCGCAGGGCCACGCGCACGCCCAGAACCTTCGCGACTCGGGTGTCGAGGTCGTCATCGCGCTCAAGGACGGCTCGAAGTCGACCGAGAAGGCACAGGAGGAGGGCTTCGAGGTCAAGTCGGTCGCCGACGCGGCCGAGTGGGCCGACCTCATCATGATCCTGGCCCCCGACCAGCACCAGCGCTCGATCTACAGCGAGAGCATCAAGGACAAGCTGACGCCGGGCAAGACGCTGGCCTTCGCGCACGGCTTCAACATCCGCTTCGGCTACATCGAGGCGCCCGAGGGCGTCGACGTCATCCTCGTCGCCCCGAAGGCCCCCGGCCACACCGTGCGTCGCGAGTACGTCGCCGGGCGCGGCATCCCCGACATCATCGCGGTGGAGCGGGATGCCTCGGGCACGGCGTGGGCGACCGCGCTCTCGTACGCGAAGGCCATCGGCGGCACGCGCGCGGGCGTCATCAAGACGACGTTCACCGAAGAGACCGAGACCGACCTGTTCGGCGAGCAGGCCGTCCTCTGCGGCGGTGTGTCGCAGCTCGTCCAGTACGGCTTCGAGACGCTGACCGAGGCGGGCTACCAGCCGCAGATCGCGTACTTCGAGGTGCTGCACGAGCTGAAGCTCATCGTCGACCTCATGTGGGAGGGCGGCATCGCCAAGCAGCGCTGGTCGGTCTCCGACACCGCCGAGTACGGCGACTACGTCTCGGGCCCGCGCGTGATCGACCCGCACGTCAAGGAGAACATGCAGGCCGTGCTCGCCGACATCCAGTCGGGTGCATTCGCCCAGCGCTTCATCGACGACCAGGACAACGGCGCCGTCGAGTTCCTCGAGCTGCGCGAGAAGGCCGCCGCCCACCCGATCGAGACGGTCGGCCGGGATCTGCGCTCGCTCTTCGCCTGGAAGCAGCAGGACGAGGACTACGTCGAGGGCAACGCCGCGCGCTGATCGACCCTTCTGCCTCGCGCGTCGCGCGCAGCACCGAGAGCCCGGCCCCGCGAAGGGGCCGGGCTCTTCCGTTTGCGCGCAGACCCGGTCGGAGCCTTGCTGAGAGTTTCCTCATGCGCCGGTCCTTGTCGCGGCGACGCGGGCGTGGTGTGATCCTCGCCATGGGAGAACACATGCCTGATCACGCATCCGACCACGAATCCGACCGCGACTGGCCCCTCTGGCGGACACCCCGCCACGGTCGGGCCTCAGTCGACGGAACTTCCTCGTCGGTGCCTCGGCGGCCGGCGTGCTCGCCGCGGCGGGCTGGGTGCAGACGCCGCGGGCAGTGGCGGCGGGTGGCGGGAAGTCCGTCACGATCACGATCATGGGCACCTCCGACATCCATGCCAATGTGCTCAACTGGGACTACTACAAAGACGCCGCCTACGGTGACAGCGCGGGCAACACCATCGGCCTGGCGCGCGTGTCGAGCCTCGTCAACCAGATCCGCGCCGACCGCGGCCGCGAGCGCACGCTGCTCTTCGACGCCGGCGACACCATCCAGGGGTCTCCGCTCGGGTTCTACTACGCCACCGTCGACCCGGTGACCGAGTCCGGCGCCGTCCACCCGGTCGCCGCGGGGTTCAACGCGATCGGGTACGACGCGGTGGCGCTCGGCAACCACGAGTTCAACTACGGGCTCGACTTCCTCGACTACTGGATCTCGCAGCTGGATGCCCCGGCACTGGCCGCCAACGCCGTGCATGCCGGCACCACCGAGCCGGCGTTCCAGCCCTACGTCGTCAAGAAGATGCACGTACCCGGGTACAAGCCGATCCGCGTCGGCGTCCTGGGTCTCACCAACCCCGGCGTCGTGATCTGGGACAAGAGCAACGTGAGCGGCCGCATCGACGTGCTCGACGTCGTCGAGACGGCGGCACGCTGGGTCGCCGTCATGCGCGCCGAGGGCGTGGATGTCGTGGTGGTGAGCGTGCACGCCGGCGACAGCGGCCTGTCGTCCTACGGCAGCGACATCCCGGTCGAGAACGCTGCCCGCATGCTGGCCGAGGAGGTGCCGGGCATCGACGCGATCCTGTTCGGGCATGCGCACCTCGACAAGCCGGAGGTGCGGGTGACGAACAAGGTCACCGGCAAAGAGGTCGTCATGAGCGAACCGAAGAACTGGGGCCAGCGGCTCAGCGTGTTCGATCTGGAGCTCACGATGGAGCGCGGCCAGTGGGGCGTCACCACCGCGAGGTCGCTCACGCTGAACACCAACACCGTCGCCGACGATCCCGCAATCGTGCAGGTCGTGCAGGCGCAGCACGACGCGGTCGTCGCGTACGTGAACACGCCCGTGGCGACCTCGACCGAGACGCTGTCGGCCGCGGAGTCCTGCTGGAAGGACACCGCGATCCTCGACTATGTCAACCACGTGCAGATCGACACGGTCTCGAAGGCGATCGCGGGCACCGCCGAGGCATCCCTGCCGATCATCTCGCTCGCGGCGCCGTTCAACCGTGCGGCGACCTTCCCCGCGGGGCAGGTGACGATCAAGGATGTCGCGGGCCTGTACATCTACGACAACACGCTGCTCGGATCGGTGCTCACGGGTGCTCAGATCAAGGACTACCTCGAGTTCTCCGCGAAGTACTTCCTGACGGTCGCACCGGGCGCACCGGTGGCCCCGGCGACATGGACCAACGCCCAGGGAACTCCGGACTACAACTTCGACCAGTTCTCGGGCGTGACCTACGACATCGACATCTCGCAGCCGCAGGGCTCCCGCATCGCGAACCTCGCGTGGCAGGGCACCCCGGTGGCCGCCGACCAGCGGTTCGTGGTCGCCGTCAACAACTACCGTCAGTCCGGCGGTGGCGGGTTCCCGCACATCGCGGCCGCGCCGGTGGTCTACAACGCCCAGGTCGCCATCCGCGAGGCGATCGTGGCCTTCGCGTCGGAGACGGGGGTCATCGACCCCGCGGACTTCCACGTCGTGAACTGGAGGCTCGTGCGGGCGGGTACGCCGGTCTTCTGATCCGGTGGCGATGGCCCGGCTCCCTCGGGCGGGAGCCGGGCTGCTCGTCGCGTCGAGCGTCCAGAGGGCGACACCCTCTCGACCGGAGACGGCGAATGCGGTTCCGTCCCGAGCGAGCGAAGCCCGGCCGACCCCGCGTTGTTCCATCGCATCGCCGGGCGGTCGATCGGATTCGGATCGTACAGCGATGGCCTGGGGGCGACGGTGGAGTCACGGCACGCAGAGGCCGGCCCCACGTATCACGGCGACAGCGACGCCACTCACACCATCACGGCATCGCCGAACCCGCGGCGGTCATCACGAAAGGAACGGCCATGGACGGGAACACCCTGACATTCACGGCCGACCGGCTCGATCGCGAGCGGGCGGCCGGCCTGAACCGCGAGAACGCGATTCTGCGCAGCATCGCCGATCGCGGCGTCACGATCGCGCCGGAGAGCCCGACGGCACATGCCGTCGCCGGCGTCGGCGTGTGGTTCCGCAGCCTCTTCACGAGACCGCGCCCGCTGCGATTCTCATGAATCCGTGGGACCCGCCGCCCGGGGAGCGGCGGGTCTCCACGTTGTCTGCGGTGCGCCCGAGCGACGCGCCCGGCTAGGCTCGCGGCATGTCCGCACGTCGTCCCGTCGAGATCGCCGTCCAAGACCCCGCCGGCGCCCGCGCCGCCATCGGCGCGGGGGCGGCGCGACTCGAACTGTGCCAGGCGCTCGACGTCGGCGGGCTCACGCCGTCGCTGGCGATCCTCGAGGGGGTCCTGGCCGCGGTCGACCCGTCGACGGTCAACGTCCTCGTGCGTCCCCGTGGCGGCGGCTTCGTGTACAGCCCCGAGGAGGTCGCTCTGGTGGCCGCCGACATCCGCGCCTGCGTCGATCGCGGTGCGGGCGGCGTGGTCGTCGGCGCGCTGACACCGGCCGGCGGCCTCGACGTCGACGCGCTTCGCAGATGGCGGGATGCCGCGGGCCCCGCCACGCTCGTGTTCCACCGCGCCGTCGACGCGGCAGCCGACCCGGCCGAGGTCTTCGACGCGCTCGTGGCGGAGGGTGTGGACCGTGTGCTGACCTCCGGCGGCGCGCCCCGGTCCATCGACGGCCTCGCCGCGCTCGCCGCGTTCAGCGCCCGGTCCGGGCCTGTCGAGGTCATGGCCGGCGGCGGAGTGCAGCCCGCCGACATCCCCGCGCTCTTCGCCGCCGGCGTCGACGCCGTGCACCTGTCGGCGCGCTCGCGCGCCGGCCACGATGCGCCATCGGGACCGGGCGGCGGCTCCGCCGGCCACGACGTCACCGATCCCGGGATCGTCGCCGAGGCTGTCGCGGCCGCCGGCTGAGGATCCGTCGCGCCTTTCGGCGCGGACGTATCACGGCGCGTCGGCGGCACCTCGGAATCGAGTGGGGCGGAAGCCCCGCATCGGACACCGATCAGAGGAGCCGTCATGAATGTCGAACCGTGGAGCACCGTCGGAGTGGGATCGTCTGCCGCGATCGTCCCCGGCATCCAGTACCTGCTGCGGGCACACGGCCACGCCGTGGCCGTGGACGGTGCGTACGGGCCTGCGACAGCCGCCGCCGTCAGCGCCTTCCAGACGGCGCAGGGTGTGCCGTCCGACGGGATCGTCGGGCCCATCACCTGGCCACGCCTGGTGATCGCCGTGCAGCAAGGGTCGACCGGCGACGCCGTGCGTGCCGTCCAGCAGTTCGGACTGCTGCGCTCGCCGGGGGACACCCCGCTCGCCGTCGACGGCGACTTCGGCCCGATGACGAAGGAGCGCGTCGAGTTCTTCCAGGAGTCGTGGGGCCTCTCGCTCGACGGCGTCGCCGGACGCGAGACCTGGTCGTTCTTCAGCACCTTCGTGCCGGGCGAGCGCCCGTGGGCGCTCGTGAAGCAGGGATCGTCGCAGGCGACGAACTGGCGCGTGCTCGCAGCGCAGCATCTGCTGCGCGCGCACGGGGCGACGATCGCCGCGGACGGCGCCTTCGGCCCGCTGAGCGGCCAGGCCGCGCGTGCCTTCCAGCAGACGCTGCGCGCCGTGGAGATCTCGACCACCCTCGGCCAGCTGGACTGGCCGAGTCTCATCATCACGGTGAAGCAGGGCGACGGCCCTGCGGGTGCGAAGGGCGAGGCCGTTCGTGCTGTGCAGACGCTGCTGGCCGGAGTGACCGTCGACGGGGACTTCGGTCCGCAGACCGACGCCGCGGTGCGGGAGTTCCAGGACGTCTTCCTGCCGCCCGCCGACGGCATCGTCGGCCACGAGACCTGGCACACGCTGATGATGCGCCTGTTCGACTGAGCGTCGGCGTGCCGAGAGCCGCCGCAACGCCGGTCGGCTCTCGGCCGCCTCGCGCCGCGGCACTACTCTGAGACGGTGACGACCGGACGCGACGACGACGCCCTGACCTGGGACGGTGACGACGACCCCACGCTCGATGTCGGAGCGGCCGCGCAACCCGACGTCGCCCCGGATGCTGAAGCCCCGGTCCCGGCTCCGGCTCCGGCGGAGCGGCTTCCGAAGGGCTACACCGCCGTCGGCAAGGGGAGCGAGGCGGTGGCCTCCGCGGATGCGCCGGGTACGGCATCCGTCGAAGAACCCGTGCCCGGCGACGACGACACGATCGCAACCGAGCGGAGGCACCTCGGCAACGGGGCGCTCGTCGCCCTCGGCGTGCTGGGCGGTGTGTACGCGCTCTACGCGGTCGGCTGGATCATCGGCGGCCTGCGGCTGCAGGGCCGGGCGCAGTACCTCGTACTCGACGTGATGTACCAGGGGAGCCTCTGGCTCGCCGTGCTCGCGCCGGTGCTGTGGTTCGCGACGACCTTCCTCCTCACCCGCCGCTCGCGCGCGTGGGTGAGGTTCGCGTGGCTGGCGGTGGGCGCGGTGCTGCTCTTGCCCTGGCCGTTCGTGATGATCGGGGCGGTCGGGCAATGAGCGACGACGTCACGGTTCCCGCGCCCTCTGCAGACGACGCCGCGCGTCGCCCGGAGCCTCGGGGCGCGCGGCCCCCGCCGCGGCATCCGCGGCGCGGAGGGGAGAGACGCCCACCTGGCTCGTGGCCACGATCGCCGGCATTGTCGGCCTGTTCTACGCGTACGCCGTCTGGAACGCGATCGGCAACCTCGTCGCGACCCTCCAGGTGTTCGCCGGCGCGGGACTCACGCTCAACGCGCTCGGCTGGTTCATCTGGATCTTCGCCGCGGTGTTCCCGCTGATCGTGTGGGGCGCCGCCTTCGCGATCGGCTACCGGCGTGCCCCGCACGAGCTCCTGCTCGTGATGCTCACCGGCCTCGCGCTCGTCGCGGTGTTCTGGCTGAACGTCGTGGCCTACACGACGCTCAACTCGGCATCCTTCCTCGGCTGAGGCCCTCGAAGCCTGAGCCGGCCGAGTCGAGCCCGACGGCCGTCACACGGTCGGGCGGGTCGCCGCACGGGCGGTAGGCTGGCACAGGCCTCGCCCCCGACGGCGTGCGGCGCGGCATCCGGTCTGCCCTGCTCCGCGCGCTCGCGCACCGCCCCCAAAGGAACCACCCGTGCCGAAGCCTGTCGTCCTCATCGCCGAAGAACTGTCTCCCGCCACGATCGACGCCCTGGGTCCCGACTTCGACGTGCGCCAGGTCGACGGCACCGATCGCCCGGCGCTCTTGGCGGCGCTCGCCGACGCGAACGCGGTGCTGATCCGCTCGGCCACGAAGGTCGACGCCGAGGCGATCGCGGCGGCTCCGGTGCTCAAGGTCGTGGCCCGCGCGGGCGTCGGCCTCGACAACGTCGACATCAAGACCGCCACCACCGCGGGTGTCATGGTCGTGAACGCGCCGACCTCGAACATCATCTCGGCGGCCGAGCTCACCGTGGGGCACATCCTCAGCCTCGCCCGCCGCATCCCGGCCGCTCACGCGTCGCTCTCGGGCGGCGCCTGGAAGCGCAGCTCGTACACCGGCACCGAGCTGTTCGAGAAGACGGTCGGCATCATCGGCCTCGGCCGCATCGGCGCCCTCATCGCGGCGCGACTGCAGGCGTTCGGCGTCTCGGTCGTCGCCTACGACCCCTACGTCACGCCGACTCGCGCGCAGCAGCTGGGCGTGCAGCTGCTCGAGCTCGACGAGCTGCTCGCGCAGAGCGACTTCGTCACGATCCACATGCCGAAGACGCCCGAGACGACCGGCATGATCGGCGCCGAGCAGTTCCGCCTCATGAAGAAGACGGCGTTCGTCGTCAACGTCGCGCGCGGCGGCCTCATCGACGAAGAGGCGCTGCTACACCGCGCTGACCGAGGGCGAGATCGCGGGCGCCGGTCTCGACGTGTTCACGAGCGAGCCGCCGGCGACCGACGGCACGGCCTTCCCGCTGCTGAGCCTGCCGAACGTCGTCGTCACGCCGCACCTCGGCGCGTCCACCGACGAGGCGCAGGAGAAGGCGGGCGTCTCGGTCGCGAAGTCGGTGAAGCTCGCCCTCGAGGGCGACCTCGTGCCCGACGCGGTGAACGTCGCGGGCGGCGTCATCGACCCGTTCGTGCGCCCGGGGATCTCGCTCGTCGAGCAGCTCGGCCAGTTCTTCACCGGCCTCGCCCACAGCGCCCTCACGAGCCTCGACATCGAGGTGCGCGGCGAGCTCGCGGCGTACGACGTCAGCGTCTACCGCCTCGCGGCGCTCAAGGGCATCCTCGCCAACGTCGTCAGCGAGAACGTCTCGTACGTCAACGCGCCGCTGTTCGCCGAGCAGCGCGGCATCGAGACGCGACTGATCGTCGAGGCCGAGAGCCCGCTCTACCGCAACATCACGATCCTCCGCGGCACCCTCGCCGACGGCTCCGTGCTCACCGTCGCCGGCACGCTCGCCGGCACGCGCATGGTGCCCAAGGTGGTCGGCATCAACGGCTACGAGATCGAGGTGCCGATCGAGCGCCATCACCTCGTCATGCGGTACGCCGACCGTCCCGGCATCGTCGCGATCTACGGCCAGAAGCTCGGCAGCGCCGGCATCAACATCGCCGGGCTCCAGGTGGCGCAGGCCGACGCCAGCGGCCGCGCGCTCTCGGTGCTCACGGTGGACTCGCCGGTGCCCGAGGACCTTCTCGACGAGATGCGCGAAGCGGTGGGCGCCGACCTGTTCCGCCGCATCGAGGTCACCGAGGACTGAGCGATGGCACCGGGGGAGGCATCCGTGCAGGCTGTCGCTCCCGTGCCCGCGTCCGGTCGGCGAGCCCCGTCTTCCGCAGCCTCGCGTTCGAGGGCCTGTCGCGCTTCGACTACGGCGACGTGATCCTGGCGTCGAAGCCTCCGCACAGCACCGACGACCCGCGCGTGTGGGCCGAGACCCTGTTCATGCCGTCGTCCGCGCCCGCGTGGGTGAAGGCCGCGATGGGTGTGCGCATGGCGCTCAGCCCGCTTCTCGGACTCGAGGCCGCGCCGCGCGGGGTGTTCGACGTGCGCCGGGTTGTCGGAGACGAGGCGCTCATCCAGTACGCCGACAAGCACCTCACCTTCCGCTGCGGAGTGGGGGTGGATGCCGCGGCCGCCGTCGTGCGCGTCACCACGGTGGTGACCTTCAACGACTGGCGCGGCCGCGTGTACTTCACTCCGGTCTCGCTGGCGCACCCGCTCGTCGTCCACGCCATGCTGCGGCGCGCGCGCCGCACCCTCGCCCTGCGGGGCTGAGCGCGCCGCCGCGGGAACGCTGTACTTTCCTGCGAGCGCGCCGTTGCGCTCACGCGCGGTCGCCGCAATGTGCAGCGCTCAGAGGGTTCAGACGCGTGTCGCGCCCTCGACGAGGGCGATGAGCGCGTCGAGCGCCGGACCGCGGGGGACCGGCCCCGGGATCGAACCGCCCGACAGCGCGTTGTTGAAGTAGAGCCCGTCGCTCACGAGCATCACCAGGTCGAGCGCCACCCCGTCCTTCGTGTGTGGCCGGAGAGCCGCGGCCCACTGCTCGCGCACGTCGCGCAGTGCGTCGCTGGCCACCGCGTCGCCACCCTGCGCGAGGCGAGACGTCGCGAGGATCGCGCGGTCGATGGGATCGTTCGCCATGACCGACGTGCGGAGGAAGTACGCGATCGGGCCTTCCGGGGCGGCGGTCATCACGGCGACATCCTCGGCCACCAGGGTCCGCAGCCGGTCGATGATCGCCGACTCGAGCGCCTCCTTGGTGCCGAAGTGGTAGAGCAGACCGCCCTTGGACACCCCGGCCGCCTTGGCAGTGGCATCCATCGTCGCGGCGCGCTCGCCCTCTTCGATGAGGATCTGCTCGAAGGCGTCGAGCACCTTCTCGCGGGCGAGGGGAGGGCGACTCATGGCGTCGATCGTATCGACAGGGGCGGCCGCATCCTGATACTATACCGGCTGGACGGTATAGAAATGATGACTCTCACTCAAGAACTCTCGCTCGCCGACGCCCAGGGGCGGAAGGTCGGCTGGCGCGGCTGGGCTGCGCTCGTCGTGCTCATGCTGCCGGTGCTGCTCGTCTCGGTCGACAACACGGTGCTGAGCTTCGCGCTGCCGTCGATCGCGCTCGAGCTCGGGCCCTCGAGCGCCCAGCAGCTCTGGATCATCGACGCCTATCCGCTCGTGCTGGCAGGGCTGCTCGTCACGATGGGGACGCTGGGCGACCGGTTCGGACGGCGACGGATGCTGCTCATCGGCGCCACCGGCTTCGCCGCCGTCTCCGTGCTCGCCGCCTTCGCCCCGAGCGCGGGGTGGCTCATCGTCGCGCGCGCCGCCATGGGCGTGTTCGGCGCGATGCTGATGCCCTCGACGCTGTCGCTGCTGCGGAGCATCTTCACCGACCGCGACCAGCGCCGCCTCGCGATCGCCGTGTGGGCGGCGATGTTCTCGGCCGGCGCGGCGCTCGGCCCGATCGTGGGCGGACTCCTGCTCGAGCACTTCTCGTGGGGATCGGTGTTCCTGCTGTCGGTGCCCGTGCTCATCCCGCTCCTGGTGCTCGCGCCCCTGCTCGTGCCCGAGAGCCGTGATCCGAAGCCGGGCCGCATCGACCCGCTCAGCATCGCCCTGTCGATGGCGACGATGATCCCGATCGTCTACGGCATCAAGGAGCTCGCGGTGCACGGGTTCGCGGTCGCGGCGTGGCTGCCGATGCTCGCCGGGCTGGCTTTCGGCGTGCTCTTCGTGCGGCGGCAGCTGCGCGCGCGCACTCCGATGCTCGACATGCGCCTGTTCCGCCGGGGAAGCTTCAGCGGCGCGCTGATGGTCAACCTCCTCAGCGTCATCGCGCTCGTCGGGTTCCTGTTCTTCGTCGCGCAGCACCTGCAGCTCATCGTCGGCCTCTCGCCGATGCAGGCGGGTCTCGCGCTGGTGCCGGGCCTCGCGATGATGATCGTGGCCGGACTCGTGGTCGTGCCGATCTCGAAGAGGTGGCCTGCTCGCGTCGTGGTGCCGGTGGCCCTGGTGTTCTCCGTCGCGGGGTACATCACGGTGGCCTTCGCCACCGGACCCGAGAGCATCGGAGCGCTGGTGGCGGCCTTCATCTCGCTCGGCATCGGCATCGGCGCCGCCGAGACCGTCTCGAACGAGCTGGTCCTCTCCAGCGCGCCGCCGGCGAAGGCGGGAGCCGCGAGCGCGGTCTCCGAGACGGCGTACGAACTGGGCGCGGTGCTCGGCACGACCGTGCTGGGCGGCATCCTCACGGCGCTGTATCGCACGAATCTCGTCATCCCCGAGGGGATTCCGGATGCCGCGGCAGCGGCCGCGTCCGAGACCCTGGCCGGTGCGGTGCACGCGGCGGGCGAGATCGGGGGCACCGCGGGCGAGGCGCTGTTCGAGGCGGCGGCGACGGCGTTCGACGCCGGAGTGACCGTCACCGCGCTCATCGGCGCGGCCCTGGTCGTCGTCGCGGGGGTCATCGCGGCCACTACCCTGGGAGGGTCCCGCCAGAAGTCGTAGGAGCACTATGTCGCGTGTCGTGAAGCTGGCCGTCATCCCGGGTGACGGCATCGGTCCCGAAGTCATCGCCGAGGCGGAGAAGGTGCTGGATGCGGCGGCCGCGGGCAGCGGCATCCGTTTCGACAAGACGCGGTTCTCGCTGGGCGCCGGCCGCTTCCTCGACACCGGCGACACGCTCACCACCGACGACCTGGACGCGATCAAGGCGCACGACGCGATCCTGCTCGGCGCCGTCGGGGGAGTGCCCGGCGACCCTCGCCTGAAGAACGCCAACATCGAGCGCGGCCTGCTGCTGAAGCTGCGGTTCGAGCTCGACCACTACGTCAACCTTCGGCCGTCGAAGCTCTACCCGGGCGTGCCGGGTCCGCTGGCGGCGCCGGGCGACGTCGACTTCGTCGTCGTCCGCGAGGGCACCGAGGGGCCGTACGTCGGCAACGGCGGATCGATCCGCACCGGCACGCCGCACGAGGTCGCCAACGAGACGTCGGTGAACACCGCGTTCGGGGTCGAGCGCCTCGTGCGCTACGGCGTTCGACCTGGCCGAGCGTCGCGGCAAGAAGCTCACGCTCGTGCACAAGACCAACGTGCTCGTCCACGCCGGCGGCATCTGGAAGCGCGTCGTCGACGAGGTCGCGCTCGAGCACCCGGACGTGACCGTAGACTATGTCCACGTCGACGCGGCCACCATCTACCTGGTCACGAACCCGAGCCGCTTCGACGTGATCGTCACCGACAACCTCTTCGGCGACATCCTCACCGACTTGGCCGGCGCCGTCACCGGTGGCATCGGCCTCGCCGCCTCGGGGAACATCAATCCCGACGGCGCGTTCCCCTCGATGTTCGAGCCCGTGCACGGATCGGCGCCCGACATCGCAGGCCAGCAGAAGGCCGATCCCACGGCCGCGATCCTCTCCGTCTCACTGCTGCTCGACCATCTCGGGCTGCAGGACGAGTCCCGCCGCGTCACGACCGCGGTCGAGGAGGATCTGGCCGCACGCGGCTCCGACGCGGGCGCGACCCGCACGACGACGCAGATCGGCGACGCGATCGCCGCCCGCCTCCAGGCGTAATCTGAGATCACGTCGTCCTACCGACAGAGGATTCCACCCATGACCATCGACCTTCCCCTCCAGGCGCCCTCGGCCGCAGGCCTCGTCTGGAACGTCACCCGGAACACCGAGGCGACTCCGGATGCCGAGCGCGAGGCGATCCTCGCCGACCCGGGCTTCGGGCAGCACTTCACCGACCACATGGTCGACGTCTGCTGGTCCGAGAAGGGCGGATGGCACCGGCCGCGCGTGCAGCCCTACGGCCCGATCCCGCTGGACCCGGCTGCTGCCGTGCTCCACTACTCGCAGGAGATCTTCGAGGGCCTCAAGGCCTACCGTCATGCCGACGGGTCCATCTGGACCTTCCGCCCCGACCGCAACGCGGCCCGCCTGCAGCGCTCGGCTCAGCGGCTGGCGCTGCCGGAGCTGCCCACCGAGTACTTCCTCGAGTCGCTCCGCGAGCTGATCGCGGTCGATGGCGCGTGGGTTCCCACCGCCCCCGAGACGAGCCTGTACCTGCGCCCCTTCATGTTCGCCAAAGAGGCCTTCCTCGGCGTCCGGGCCGCGAAGAAGGTCGGGTACTACCTCATCGCGAGCCCGGCCGGCGCCTACTTCCCGGGCGGCGTGCAGCCGGTGAACATCGCGCTGTCGACGCGCTACGCGCGCGCGGGCCGGGGTGGCACCGGCGCCGCGAAGACCGGCGGCAACTACGCGTCGAGTCTGCTGCCGCAGGCCGAGGCGTACGAGAAGGGCTGTCAGCAGGTGCTGTTCCTCGACGACGGCTACATCGAGGAGCTCGGAGGCATGAACCTCGTGCTCGTCACGAACGACGGCCGACTGATCACCCCTCAGTCCGAGTCGATCCTCGAGGGCATCACGCTCGCGTCGGTGCTGCAGCTCGCCGAGGACCGCGGGCTCGTCGTCGAGCAGCGCAAGGTCTCGATCGACGAGTGGCGCGAGGGCGCGGCATCCGGCTCCATCGTCGGTGCGTTCGCGTGCGGCACGGCGGCGGTCATCGTGCCGATCGGCAAGCTCGTCGCCGACGACTACGAGATCGTGCACGAGGGTGACGCGGCGTCCGAGCTGGCGATGTCGTTGCGCGAGGAGCTCACCGGCATCCAGTACGGGCGCGTCGCGGATCGCCATGGCTGGCTGGTGCGTCTCGACGCCTGATCCGTCGTTCTTCGGATGCCCCGGGCCCGGCGCGCTGCGCGGGCTCGGGGCTGTCCGTGTCGGGCTGGTGGTGTCGGACAGATGGCTAGGCTGATCCGGTGAGGATCGCGCGCTTCAGCCACAACGACGCCATCAAGTTCGGAATCGTCGACGAGGGAGAACTCGTCGTCCTCGCCGGCGACCCGATGTTCGCCGGGTACGACACGACGGGGGAGCGCGTGCCGCTCGCCGACGTCGCCCTGCTCGCCCCGGTCATCCCGCGCTCGAAGCTGGTCTGCGTCGGCCGCAACTACCGCGACCATGCCGCGGAGCTCGGCAACGACGTGCCGACCGCGCCGATGCTGTTCTTCAAGCCCAACACCACCGTGGTCGGGCCCGGCGACGCCGTCGTGCTGCCGAAGGGCTCGGACTTCATCAGCTTCGAGGGCGAGCTCGCCGCCGTCATCGGTCGCATCGCCAAGAACGTGTCGGCCGCCGACGCCCTCGACTACGTCTTCGGCTACACGATCGCCAACGACCTGACGGCGCGCGACTGGCAGAAGTCCGACGGCCAGTGGGCCCGTGCGAAGGGCTTCGACACGTCCTGCCCCCTCGGACCCGCCATCGAGACCGACTTCGACGTCGAACGGGCCCGCCGTCATCACGACGCGGCTGAACGGCGAAGTCCGTCAGCAGGGCCCGATCAGCGACATGATCTTCTCGCTCGCCGACGTGATCGCCTATGCGTCCGCGGCCTTCACGCTGCTGCCCGGCGACGTGATCCTCACCGGCACCCCGGCAGGCGTCGGTCAGATCGTCGCGGGCGACACGGTCGAGGTCGAGATCACCGGCCTCGGCATCCTGCGCAACACCGCTCGTGACGCGTGAGGGCTCGAGATGCGTGCCGTGATGCGTGACGGGGCTCGAGATGCGTGACAGGGCCCGTGGCGCCTGACGAGAGCGGCAGATCGCCTCACGCCGATGTCGTCGGCGTGAGGACCGACAGCGGGACCACCGCCGAAGAGGTGGCCGCGGTCCAGCGGCGCACCGTGTGGGTGCTCTCGCTCGGCCAGGTGCTCGGCGGGCTCGCCTTCGGCGCGACGCTGTCGCTCGGTGCGGTGCTCGCGGCCGACATCTCGGGCGAGGACGCGTTCTCGGGACTCGCCGCCGCCGCCGTGACGTTCGGCACCGCGCTGACGGCGGTGCCGCTGGCGGCGATCGCGCGCCGGCATGGCCGGCGACTGTCGCTCACCACCGGCATGGCGGTCGCCCTCGTCGGCGTCGGACTGGTGATCATCGCCGTCGCCCTGGCCGCGTTCCCGCTGCTGCTCGTCGGCTTCTTCATCATCGGGGCGGGCCAGGCGGCCAACCTGCAGTCGCGCTTCGCCGCGGCGGATCTGGCGACGGATGCCTCGCGCGGCCGCGATCTCTCGATCGTCGTGTGGGCGACCACGGTGGGCGCCGTTCTCGGACCGAACCTCACCGGGCCGGGTGAGGTGCTCGGCAGCGCGATCGGCATGCCCCCGCTGACGGGCGCGTATCTGTTCACGCTCGTCGCGCAGGGGCTCGCGATCGTGCTCTACCTCGTGGCGATGCGACCCGACCCGCTGCTGCTGGCGCAGCGGGTGGTCGCCTCGGCGCGGGCCGGCAGCCGCGTGATCGCCAAGGCCGATCGCCCGATCGCGGCCCGGTACGCGATCTTCGCCGTGGCCGCCGCCCACGGCACGATGGTGTCGGTGATGGCGATGACGCCGGTGCATCTGGCGCACCTGACGCAGGGAGCATCCGAGGCGGCCACCCTGTCGATCATCGGCTTGACGATCAGTCTGCACATCGCGGGCATGTACATGCTCTCGCCGGTCTTCGGCATCCTCTCCGACAGGGTCGGACGCGTGCCGACGATCCTCGTCGGCCAGGTGCTCCTCGTCGCGGCGCTGCTCACCGCCTCGTTCGGCCAGACGTCGACGACCGCAGTGACCGTGGCGCTCGTGCTGCTGGGCCTGGGATGGAGCGCGTCGACGGTGGCAGGTTCGACCCTGCTCACCGAGTCGTCCTCCGAAGAGCTGCGCACGCGACGCCAGGGCTTCAGCGACTTCACGATGAGCATCGTGGGCGGTCTCGGCGCGATCATCGCCGGCGCCGTGCTCGGCTGGATCGGCTATGGCGGTCTCGCGCTGGTCGTGCTGGTGCTCGTCGCGGCTTCGGTGCTGCTCGCGCCGCTCGGCTGGCGCGCCTCCCGAGCTCGGCCCGCCGGTCAGACGGGCTGAGCCTCAGAACCGCGTCTCGACGAGGTCGGTGACGATCGCGTTCACCGGGTCGTCGAGCGCGTCCACGACCGGCACCAGACGCCACTTGTCGAACATCGTGCACGGGTGGGAGAGGCCGAACACCACGAGGTCGCCGACCCCGAGCGGCGAGTCCGGCGCGATGCGCACGAAGCCGTGCTGGTCGTTGAGCTTCGTCGTCACCGCGCCGGGGAGCGGCATCCGCTCTCCCGCGGCGTCGATCGCGTACAGCGGCTCGGGCAGCCCCTCATCGAACGGGAAGTCGCGCTTGCCGGCGTCGACGATCGCCGTCTCGGCATCGAGGCGCGACACCACCCGGGCAAGCCCCCGCGCCGCGGGGCGCAGCCCTGCACCGTCGAACGGCGAGTTCTGCGCGGTAGTAGCCGTGGTCGTGCACGACGTACGCACCCGACCGCAGCACGAATCGCGTGCGGTCGCCGTCGACGGATGCCGCGGCGAACGCGGCGCCGACGACGTCGGGGTAGGCGCTGCCACCGGCCGAGACCAGCACGTCGCGGTCGTCGTACAGCGGTGCCAGCGCGTCATGGACGGCGAGAAGCTCGTCGACGTAGGAGCGCGCCGAGGCCAGCGCCTCGGGGCCGCGGCCGTGGGCGACGGAGCCCTCGTAGCCGGTCACACCCGCGAGCCGCACGGCCGGCGACGCCGCGGCACGCCGTGCGACGGCGACCGCCGCCTCCTGCGAGCGGGCGCCGGTACGTCCGCCCGGGCGCCCGACGTCGACGAGCACCTCCAGCGGCTGCGCTGGCGAGCCGCCCAGCGCGCGCTCGATCGCGTCGATGCCCGCGACGTCGTCGACCCAGCTCCACACGCGGGTGCCCGCCGCGACGGCCTCAGCGGTCCAGCGGATCGCCTCCGGCTGCACCAGCTGGTTGGCGAGCATGACGGCGGGGATGCCGGCTTCGACGGCGACGCGCAGCTGCGACGGCGTCGCCACGGTGATGCCCGTCGCTCCGGCATCCAGCTGCCGCCACCACAGCTGCGGCGCCATCGTCGTCTTGCCGTGCGGCATCAGCTCGAGTCCCCGCTCGGCCACCCAGCCGGCGAGGAACGCGATGTTGTCGTCGAGCGCCCCGTCGTCGATCACGAGCAGAGGGGTCCAGAGGTCCGCCAGCCGGGGTTTTCGCGCGAGGAACTCGGCGACGGTGAGGCCCGCCGCATCCGCGGGGAGGCCCTTGTCGCCGGCCTCGAGCACTCGGCCCGACGGCCCCCGGCGCGCGGCGGCCGTCATTCGCCGGGCAGGACCGCGACGACGTCGACCTCGACGAGGATGTCGTAGAGGTCGGAGCCGACCGTGGTGCGCACCGGGTACGGCTCGCGGAAGAACTCTGCGTAGGCGCGGTTGTACTCGGCGAAGTCGCGCTTGAGGTGCTGCAGGTGCGCGGTGACCTTCACGACGTCGTCGAACGAGGCGCCCTTGGCGGCGAGCACGCTGCCGACGTTGCGCAGCACCTGCTGCGTCTGCTCGTACACGCCGCCCGCGACGACCTCCCCGGTCGCCGGATCCTGCGGGCCGAACCCGGCCGTGAACAGCAGGCCCGCAGCCGCCACGCCGTGGCTGTAGGGCCCGGCAGGTCGGGGGGCGTTCTCGATGAGCACGGCGTGCTTGGTCATGGGGTTCCTCTCGTCGGGTTCTGGCTGTTCGCGTGTCGCCGTCCGGTGTCGGCAGCTGTGGTTCCCGACAGCGGGGCGGGGGAGCGGCGCAGGCCGCGGCCGGCGCGGACGCCCGTGAGCTCGCCGCCGCGCAGCACCTGCCGACCGTTGACGAACACGTCGTCGATACCGCGGGCCGGGCGCCGTGGTGCGTCGTAGGTCGCGGCATCCGTTGCCGTCGAGGGATCGACGACGGCGATGTCGGCCACGTTACCCGTGCGCAGGATGCCGCGCTCGTGCAGTCCGAACCGCGCGGCGGTGCGCGCCGAGAGGTGGACGGCCGCGTCCTCCCACGAGAAGGACCTGCCGACGTACGTGCCGAGGAAGCGGGCGAAGGCGCCCCACGCGCGCGGGTGGGGGACGGCGCCGACGAAGATGCCGTCCGACCCGCCGGTGTGCGCGGGATGCGCGAACAGGCGCGCGAGATTCTCGATCGATCGCTCTTCGCGCACCGCCATCACCGCGCTGACCTCGAGGCGCCCCGCGATCAGGAGATCCAGCGTCGCGTCCTCGACGGAGGTGGCGCGCCGAGCAGCGATCTGGGCCAGCGTGAGGCCGGCCGCCCACGCCCAGTCCTCGGCGGGGGTGTGCGCGACGCGGATCATCGTCGGCCAGTCCGGCCCGAGGCTGGGCTTGTGCGAGACGGCGGGAAACCACTCCTCCCGCAGCTGCGTGCGCTGCGCCGGGCTCGACAGCCGGGCGACGGCGTCTTCGACGTCCAGTGCGCTGTACTCCGGCGGGAGCACCGCCATCGACACCAGCGTGCAGCCGCGCGTGTACGGGTACATGTCGAACGAGAGGTCGGCTCCGGATGCCGCGGCCTCGGCGAGAAGGCGTTCAGCGTCCGCGGCATCCACATGCAGGTGGGAGACGTGGCCGCGCACGCCGTCGTGGGACTCGCCCGCAGCGCAGATCGCGACGACTTCGCGGAGCCCGGCCGCCGTGTTCGTCTCGTAGCCGCCCCGCATGTGCGTGACGTACAGCGCGCCCGCGTCGGCGACCGGGGCGCACAGCTCGGCGAGCTCGGCGGTGCCGGCGAAGAGCCCGGGGACGTAGTCCAGTCCGCTCGACAGACCGAGCGCCCCCTCGGCGAGCCCGTCTGCCACGAGTTGCTGCATGCGGGCGAGCTGCGCGGCATCCGCTCGTCCGCCGCCCATGCTCATCACCTCGTGGCGCACCGTTCCGGCGGGCACGAGGTAGCCGACGTTGACGGGCGTGGTGGCGTCGTACGAGTGCAGCAGCTCGCCGACGCCGCCGCCCGCGTAGGTCGGGTGCGGGCCGTTGATCGCCGCGAAGTAGCGGGTCGCCCACTCGCCGGAGCCGGGGGCGTACGAGACGCCGTCCTGGCCGCCGACCACGGTCGTGATGCCCTGGCGCAGCAGCGCGAGCTGCACGTCGTTCTGGAACACAGCGCCGTCGGCGTGCGCGTGGGCGTCGATGAAGCCGGGCATCACGAGGCGGCCGCGACAGTCGACGTCGTGATCGTCGGGGCGAGGAGGGATCTCGCCGATGTCGGCGATCCGATCGCCGACGACCAGGACGTCGGCGTCGCGCCGCGGTGCGCCCGTTCCGTCGATCACCGTCCCGCCGCGCAGCACCGTGCGGTCGGGATGGACAGTCATCGAGGCCTCCGTGGCAGCGCGGGCCCCGGCTGACCCGCGGGGGAATTCTACGCAGTCCGCGGCGCGCGCAGGCGTCAGTGCCCGAGCGCCGCGAGCGCGAGGTCGACGTCGTCCTCGTCGTTGAAGACGTGGAACGCGACCCGCGCCCGCCCCGACCGCCCGGACGCCGTGATGCCCGCGCTGGTGAGCCGTGCGAGCTCGCTGCGGTCGGGGTCGTCCCACGTGACGATCGCCGACGCGCGCTCGGGCTCCGGGATGCCCAGCCCGGCACGGAAGGCGGCCGCGAGACCCGTGGAGTGGGCATGCAGCTCGAGCGGGTCGAGTGCGGCGAACAGCTCCAGCGCCGGTGCGGCGCCGACGAACGCCTGCCAGGCCGGCGACACATCGAATCGGCGTGCATCGGGGGCCAGCTCGACTTCGCCGCCGTAGCACGACGCCCACGGGTCGTCGCCGGCGTACCAGCCCGCGTTGACGCGGCGTCATGCGGGCGGCGAGCCGATCCGACACCGTCAGGAACGACACCCCGCGCGGCGCGCAGAGCCACTTGTACGCGTGGCAGACCACGGCATCGAAGACGGATGCCTCGACCGGGAGCCAGCCGACGGCCTGGGTCGCGTCGCACAGCGTGAGTGCGCCGTGCTGCGCCGCTGCGGTCACGATGGCTGCGGCGTCCGCCACCTCGCCGGTGGCGGACTGCACGACCGAGAAGGCGACGAGAGCGGTGCTGGGGCGGACATGTGCGGCGAGGTCGCGCAGGGGAGCGGTCCGCACCACGAGACCGCGCCCGGAATGCACGAAGGGCAGCACCATCGACGAGAACTCGCCGTCGGGGACGAGCACCTCGGCGCCGTCGGGCAGCGCCGACGCCACCATCCCCGCCGCGACGGAGGTCTGCGAGCCGATCGCCACGCGCTCCGCGCCGATGCCGACGAGAGATGCGAACAGCCCTCGCGAGCGCTCCACCGCCGCACAGTAGGCGGCGAGGTCGGGCCGACCGGAGGCGGCGGCATCGAGGTCGGCGATCACGGCACGGCGCGTCGCGCGGCTGGGCAGGCCCACCGTGCACGCGGCGAGGTAGTCGCGGCCCCCGTCGAACTCGCGCCGGGCGGCGACGAGGGCGGGAGAGTCGGCGATCGTGGCCATGCCTCCAGCGTGGAGGCCGCGATAGCGCACGTCTACGGCAGGTGTTCCATGCCCTCCATAACGAAAGCTTATGATTGGCGCGTGACCGATGTGTTCGACGACGATCCGGGTTTCGACGCGCGCGAGCTGCGCGTCGTCAAGGCCGATCGCCGACGCCGGGTCGATCACCGGAGCGGCGCTCGCCCTCGGGTACAGCCAGCCGGCGGTCAGCCAGCAGCTCAAGCGCCTCGAACAGCGCCTCGGCGTGGCCATCGTCGAGCGGGTGGGGCGGAGCGTCCGCCTCACCGATGCCGGCCGCATCCTCGCGCGGCACGCCCCCGCCGTGACGACGGCGCTGGATGCCGCCGCCGGCGAGCTCGCCGAGCTGCGAGGGCTGCGCGCCGCGCGCGTGCGGCTGGTGGCCTTCCCGTCGGCGTCGCCCACGATCGTCCCGCGCCTGCTGGCGGACCTCGCTCTGCGGCATCCGGGAATCTCCCTCACGTACGTCGAGGCCGAGCCGCCCGAGGCGGTCGAGGCGGTCCGCGAGGACCGCACGGACATCGCCCTCACCTTCAGCTATCCGGGCGACCGCGACGACCCGCACGGATCCAGCGCCCGCGGGCTCTCGGTGAACACCGTCGGCGCCGACGAGCTGCTCGCCGTGCTGCCCGCCGGCCACCCCGCGGCCGGCGGCGAGCGTGCTCGACGTCGGAGTGCTCGCCGACGAGGACTGGATCGCGGGGTGCCCCCGCTGCCGCGGTCACCTGCTCGAGCTGTGCGGTCGCGCCGGCTTCGCACCGCGCATCGCCTTCGAGACCGACAACTTCGTGGCCGTCGAGGGCCTGGTCGCCCAGGGCATCGGCGTGGCGACCCTGCCGAGGATGGCGGTCGAGTCGTTCCCGCAGCTGCCCGGGGTCGCGGTCGTGCCGCTGCCGGCCGGCGAGCAGCGGCGCATCCACACCGTCACTGCGCGAGGGGCCGACCGCGTGCCCGCGGTCCGCGCGACGCTGGACGCGCTGGCGCGCCTGATCGCCATGACCGACGGCCGCGCCGAGGCGGCTGCCTCCCGCAATCCGGGACTGCCGGCCGTCGCGGCTTCGCTGACTAAACTCGAACGCGATGCCTTCTTCGCCTGATCCCCGCACCACGACCGCCACCGGCGCCGACGTCCGCGTCCGGTTCTGCCCGTCACCGACGGGTCTGCCGCACGTCGGACTCATCCGCACCGTGCTGTTCAACTGGGCGTACGCGCGCCACAACGGCGGCAAGCTCGTGTTCCGCATCGAAGACACGGATGCCGCGCGCGACAGCGAGGAGAGCTACCTGCAGCTGCTCGACGCGCTGCGGTGGCTCGAGATCGACTGGGACGAGGGCGTCGAGGTCGGCGGGCCGCACGCGCCGTACCGGCAGTCGGAGCGCCACGGCATCTATCGCGAGGTGCTCGACCGGCTCATCGCCGCCGGCGCGGTGTACGAGAGCTACTCGACGGCCGAAGAGATCGACGCGCGCAACGAGGCCAACGGCCGGGCGAAGCAGCTCGGCTACGACAACTTCGACCGCGGCCTGACCGACGAGCAGAAGGCGGCCTTCCGTGCCGAGGGCCGCGAGCCGGCCTGGCGCCTGCGCGTCCCCGATGAGGACCTGACCTATGTCGACCTCATCCGCGGCGAGGTGACCTTCCCCGCCGGGTCGTTCCCCGACTTCGTGCTGGTGCGCGCCGGGGGAGTGCCGCTCTACCCGTTCGTGAACCCGGTCGACGACGCGCTCATGGGCATCACCCACGTCATCCGCGGTGAAGACCTCATGCCGTCGACCGCCCGCCAGCTCGCCCTCTACCGGGCGCTCGTCGACGCGGGCGTGACGACATTCATCCCGCGGTTCGCGCACATGCCACTGGTGCTCGGCGAAGAGGGCAACAAGAAGCTCTCGAAGCGCGACCCGAAGGCCGACCTCTTCCTGCAGCGCGAGAAGGGCTTCATCCACGAGGGGCTGCTCAACTACCTCGCCCTCCTCGGCTGGTCGATCGCTCCCGACCGCGACGTGTTCTCGCTCGAGGAGCTCGTCGCCGCGTTCGACATCGTCGATGTGAACCCCAACCCCGCGCGCTTCGACCAGAAGAAGGCCGAATCCATCAACGGCGACCACATCCGGATGCTGCCGCCGGCCGAGTTCGCCGAGCGCCTGGTGCCGTATCTCACGGCCGCCGGCGTCGATCGACGAGAACCCGACACCCGCGCAGCAGGCGATGCTCGCGGCATCCGCCCCCCTCGTGCAGGAGCGGATGCAGCTTCTCGGCGACGCGCCCGGGCTGCTGGGCTTCCTCTTCACCGACGTCGTCGCATACCAGGACGACGCCCTCGCGTCGCTGCCCGCGAACGCGAACGAGGTGCTCGCCGCCTCGGTCGCTGCCCTCGAGCAGGTGTCCGACACGGAGTTCACCGCCGCCGCGGTGCAGGACGCCCTGGCCGGGGCGCTGATCTCGCCCGTCGAGGACGGCGGACTCGGCCTCAAGCCGCGCGTCGCATACGGCCCGCTGCGAGTCGCACTGAGCGGACGCCGCATCTCGCCGCCGCTGTTCGAGTCGATGGAGCTGCTCGGCAAGTCCGAGTCGATCCGCCGGCTGGATGCGCTGGTCGCGTTCCGAGCCGGGTAGGGCGCTCCGCGTGACTCGCCCGGGATGCGCGGCGGGCCGTGTCGGTTTGGATGAGCCGCCGAAGTCGCGTAGACTCATTCCTCGGCACGGCTTCGGCTGACAGCCTTGGGGTATGGTGTAATTGGCAACACGGAGGTTTCTGGTACCTTTGTTCTTGGTTCGAGTCCAGGTACCCCAGCCAACGAGAAAACCCCCGCTCAGCGGGGGTTTTTCGTTTTCCTCGGGCACTTCGCCCGACAGGATGCTCCGGCCCGTGCCTATGCTCCCGCCAGGGTGTGCATTCCGGTCCGTTGCGAAGATCAGTGAGCTCACGGATCTTCTGGGTGCGCCGGAGTGTGACGCTGGCCGTGTGCGCATCGAGATCTGGGTGGACGGCGACGATCCGCCGGCGGGGCACGTTGCCGACGGCAGCGTGGGCGTGCCGTTCTGCGGGTGGATCGACCTCTTAGCCGTGCTGTCCCAGATCGTCGGCACGCCGGGAGACGAGGACGGCCAGCTCAGTCCGCGAGCGGAGCCCGAGCTTGGCGAGGACGTTTGACACATGCGTCTCGACCGTTCGTCGCGACACGCTCAGCGACTGTGCGATCTCGGGGTTGGTGGCGCCCGTGGCAACGTGCCCCGCGATCCGCTCCTCGGTGCGCGTGAGGGCGTCCCAGCCGGAGGTGGGCCGGGTGCGCGGGTGTGTGCGGATCTGGATGCCGGCGCGCCGGAACGACGCTCGCGCGCGGACCACGTCGTAGTCGGCCCCGACCTCGGCGTACGAGCGCAACGATGCCTCGGCCAGCGCCCGGCGCTCGTCGCCCCGAGAGGGCAGCGCGCCGGCGGCAAGCTCCGCGATCCGCGCATGATCGAGCCGTCGCGGGGTTTCCGCCAGCATCCGGGTCGCCTCGAGGAGCGGATCCGCGCTCTTCGTCGCGCGCCCCCGCACGGCCAGCGCGGTGGCTCGCAGGTCGGAGACCGCCGGATTGCGGTCGGCGAGGGCAGTCAGGACGTCGACCACTTCGAACGCGCGCTCGCGTGCGACGGCCCGCTCCGGGGAATCGGAGTCCGCCATCGTTGCAGCGACGTCGACCAGCGCCAGCCCGAGCTCTGCGCAGTCCATCAGCATGTCCGCCTCGTGCAGCTCTCGCCATCCGCTCCACAGCACGTCGAGGGCCGCGGCGTCGACGCGGCCGTCTCGCGTGAGGCGGCTCAGTCCGAGCCAGATCCAGCTGCGCCCTCGGCCGGCCCAGCTTGCGCGGGCTGGTACAGGGTCCAGCCCGGCCGCCCACTCCCGCGCCGCGTCGGGGCCGTGCTGGCTCGCGACCACGCAGGTCCGCAACCCGAGGACGGGACCACCCATCCGCACGTCCATCGACCCGACCATCGAGCGATGGGCGTCGAGCTCGGCAGAGATGTCGGAGAGGCTGCTGATGTGGCCGCGCACTGTGCGCCGAATGCATGGGCGGCGAGAACGCCGGTGCGGTACGAACTCCTCCGACACCTGCAGACTGCGCTGAAGCAGCTCGAACACGTCGGCGGTGCGGCCCGCATCGGCCAGCGCCAACGCCAGAAGCGCGTGCGGGAACGACTCGATCGACGCGAGACGGAGGTGCCGATCGGCACGCTGCGTGGCCAGGGTCAGCAGGGTGATCGCGTCGTCGAGATCGCCTGCAGGTCGCGATCTGCCGATGTAGTGTGAGAAGCCATTACTTCAGCTCGGGGTTGTCAGCCTCGGCAGCGATGGCGGACCTCATGCGCGAGCCGTTTCGCTGCGAGGTCGCTGAGCATGAAGCGCGGCGAGCCTGCGAAGGCGAGATGGGCGCGATCGGGTAGGCTCGAGGACGTTGGCGACGGTGTACTTCTTGAACTGTCGCGCGCGGCGATGTTGCGGTGCCGCTGCATCAGCGCATGGTGTAGGTTGCAGAGGTTCGTCAGCAGATCCCGGGGACCTCGTGGTTGAGCGCGCTTGGCGAGGGCGGTCGACTGCGCGGCGTGACTCGCGCTCAGCTCTCGCACGCGCCAGGCCCGCGGTGGCGTGGACGTCGAGGGGTCGCCGCGATCAATCGCCTCGACGAGATTGACCAGAAGCTCGGTGGCGGTGGCGGGTGCGATCACGGCGGTGTTCTGAGCGAGAAATGCAGCATCGAGTTCAGGTCTTCGGCAGAGGTTGCGCTGCAGCAGATGTGCCGTGATGATCCTCGGGCGGGACCTGTGCGGCGTCCAGGTGCATCGTGATTGCGTCGAAGCCCGCCCGTACTGCGCGGCAAGATCGTGGTAGTAGACGTCCTGGATGAAGTCGTGCCGGAAGCTGATGAGATCCTGGTCGATTCTCGAGGAACTCTTGCCGCGAAAGATCCGCAGGAGCGGCACGAGGGTGGTCATCGGCTGGTCGGCGACGATCCGCAGGCGGGCCATGAAGAAGCGGGTGCCGAGCAGCGCTCGCCGAGGGTGAGCAGCTCGCGTGTCGGCACGCTCAGGCGGCTGAGGTGGCGCAATCACCATCGCCAGCGACGGCGAGGGACCGAGCGGGGAGTCCAGCAGCGCCTCGCCCCCGAGCGATCGTGAACGCGCCGTCAACGCGCAGCGCGCGGATCATCTCGGTGACGAACAGGGGGTCGCGCTCGCTGTGCCGATGTAGCGCTTGAGCAGATCGCCGATTCTCCGCGGTCAAGCGCTTGGCGATCGCTATGCAGGTCGCGCCGTCGAGCAAGCCGAGCTCGAATCGGGACCAGCAGGTCGCGCTCGTGAGTATGTTGAGCAGATGATCGACTTCGGCGGCGTTGATGACGGGCCTGTGCGCCAATCGACCGAGAATGACCAGCGGCAGCTGCTCGAGCGTGCGGCTCAGACGTGCCAGCAGCCGGAGCGATGCGGCATCCGCCCACTGCAGGTCCTCGAGCACGAGCGCGGTCGGATCCGTGGCGACCGTGTCGATCAGCGACAGCAGTCGCTCGCCGACCGCATGCTCGTTCTGCCGTGCGGCGGTGCGCCGCCGGTCCTCGTCGAGCATCGGCGCGAAGGCATCCAGCAGGAGTCCGTGGGTGCGTCGGTCCATCGCATCGGCCGACGCGTGCAGCACGGTGTGGCCCGGCGGTATCTGCCCGACCGCCGCGGCGAGCAGCGTCGTCTTCCCGATGCCTCCTTCGCCACGCACCAGGAAGTCTCGGCGTCGCGGACTCACGCCGACGAGCAGGCGACCGACGCGGCTGGATCAGCGCCGAGGCGGCGCGCGACGACGGTCGCGCGGCTGCCGTCCCGAGCGCTGGGAGCGGAGATCGACATCGACGGGGCGGGCTCGACAGCTCGGCTCGCTGCGGTCGCGCCCGCAACCCGCCGCCGGTGAGCCCCACGCCGCACCCGGGTCCCCACCCGCACGCCGCCGGTCGGCCACCCGTGCGGCCGGCACCGCGAGTGTCGCAGGTACCTTGCCGCCGGCATCCGGGCCCACATCGAGGCGGGAGCAGCGGAACCCGAGCACCGGCCGATCGCCGTCGGATTCGTCCAGTTCGCCGGCACGGACGCGCTGCTGCGCGAGCGCGGCGGCGCGGCCGCCGCGACCGAGGCGATCCACGAGGTGATCGTCGCCGTGCAGCGGGCATGCCGGAAACACGGTGCGACCTTCTTCGAATCCGACATCGCGGTCGACGGCGGCAAGATCATGCTCACCGCGGGAGCGCCGCGCAGCGCGGGCCGCGATGCCGAACGGATGCTGCGTACCGCCCACGAGATCGCCGGTTTCCGGGGCGCACTCGCCATCCGCGTCGGCGTGAACGCGGGTCACGTCTTCGCCGGGGACTTCGGGCCGCCACAGCGGCGCACCTACTCGGTCAAGGGAGATGCCGTGAACCTGGCGGCGCGTCTGCTCGGCCGCGCGGAAGCAGGAGAGGCGGTCGCCACGACCCGGGTCCTGGCCGATGCGGGGCCGGTGTTCGACGCGGCGCCGCTGCCTTCCTTCACCGTGAAGGGCAAGCGTGCGCCGGTCGAAGCCGCCATCATCCGCGGCGAGCGGAGAGGGGCCGCAGAGGTGAGGATCCCGTTCCTCGGGCGCGAGGCGGAGCTCACCGAGATGGCGGCTGCGCTGGCCGGTGCATCCGCGGGGCGCGGAACGGTTATCGACGTCGTCGGCGAACCCGGGATCGGAAAATCGCGGCTCGTCGCGGAGCTGAGCACCCCGGCAGCGATGCGCAGGGTCGCCGTCACGGTCAGCAATTACGACAGCGGCACCCCGTACGCCGCGCTCGGGATGCTGCTGCGCCAGGTTCTCGGCATCGGTGTGCATGAGCAGCCCGCGACTGCCGCGGCCGTGCTGGCCGAGGGGGTGCGGCAGGTCGCGCCGGATCTCCTGCCGTGGCTGCCGTTGCTCGGCGTGCCGCTCGGCCTCGACATGCCAGCGACACGCGAGGTCGACGACCTGGATCCCCGTTTCCGCCGCGGTCGGATCGAAGAGACCACGATCGCGCTGCTGGCCGCTCGCCTCACCGCACCGGTCATGGTGGTGATCGAGGACGCCCATCTGATGGACGAGGCGTCGGGTGCGCTGCTGCACCGCCTCGAGGGCGAGGTGCCGCGTCATCCCTGGTGCGTCATCGTCATCCGGCGCGCGACCACGGTGGGCTACGTGCCGCGCCTGGCAGGCCCGAACGACAGACGGATCGCGCTCGACGGTGTGCCGCCCGAGACGGCGCTGGAACTCCTCGAGTCAGCGGTGGGCGCCTCACGCCCGAGTCGTCACAGGATCTCTGCGATGGCCGAGCGCGCCAACGGAAACCCGCTGTTCCTCACGTCGCTCGCCACGAGCGTGCGGACCGGTGACGCCACCGACGACCTTCCTGGTTCGGTGGAGGCCCTGCTGCTCGTCGACATCGACCGGCTCGGTGCCGCCGACCGCACCCTGCTACGGCTCGCGGCCGTGCTGGGCGCCCGCTTCGACGGCGGCGTCCTGGCGGACGTGCATCCGTCACGGATCACCGCCGACGAGATCGCCACGCGGCTGCACGAGTTCGTGCGTAGGGCGGACGACGGCGAGTTCGAGTTCCGGCACACGATGGTGCGCGACGTCGCCTATGCCGGGCTCCCGTACCGCCTGCGTCGCCGCATGCATGAACGCGTCGCGGTCGCCCTTCAGGCCCGCGCGGGCCGCTTCGCCGGCGCGGACCTGCTCAGCCTGCACTTCCACGCCGCCGGACTTCACGCTCGAGGCCTGGTCCTCGTCTCTTCGGGCCGGCGAGGAGGCGCGAGCGAAGTACGCCTATGCGCAGGCCGCCGCCTTCTTCGCCCGCGCGCTCGACAGCGCCGCGCACCTGGCGGACAGCCCCGCCGAGCGACCGAGCGTGGCGGTCTGGCTCGGCGAGTGTCTCGACATGTCCGGAGATGCGGCCGGAGCACTGGCTGCGCTGCGGCGCGCCCGCCGCGACATGCTCGCCGACCCCGTCGCCACGGCCGACACGCTCCACAAAGAGGCGCGGATCACCCTGCGCCTGGGGCGATACCGCTCCGTCCTCGCGCAGCTGACCCGGGCGATGCGGGTGCTCGACGACGTGGACGGGACCGCTGCGGATGCGGTGAGAGCACGGATCGCGACCTGGTACGGCTTCTGCCTGCATCTGCAGGGCCGGGACGCCGCGGCGGTGCAGTGGGGCCGTCGCGCCGTGGCGTTCGCTGAGGCTTCGGGAGACCAGGAGGTGCTCGCGAACGCCTGCAACGCGCTGCACCTGTCGTACGGTGCGTCCGCCATGGTCGAGGATCGCCCGTACGGGCAGATCGCTCTCGGGCTGTATGAGGAGCTCGACGATCTCAGCGGTCAGGCGCTGACGCTCAACAACCTCGCGATCGACGCGTACAACGCGGGCCGCTGGGACGAGGCGGTGGACGCCTTCGCCGAGGTTGCCCCGCGCTTCCACCGCCTCGGCGACGACGCCGACGAGGCGACCGCCCTCTACAACCGCGCGGACGTGCTCGTGGCGCAGGGCCGATGCGGCGAGGCGCTGCCCGTACTGGCAGCGTCGCTGCACCTGGCACGCCGCGCGGACGACGAGGAGCTGGTGGGGCTGGCGCTGCGCGAGCAGGCTCGAGCACAGGCCGCGACGGGCGATGCGGCTCGAGCGTGGGCGTCGTTCCGGCAGGCCCGCCTGGTGCTGGCCGGTCTCGACCTCGCGACGGAGGTGGCGCTGCTGGATGCCGCGCACGCCGAAGCCCTGGCAGCTGACGGGCGGACCACCGAAGCGCTCGCGCTGCTGGACGAGACCATCCCGGCTGCGCAGGCGAAGGCGCCCGACGCGCTCGCCCGTCTGCACCGGGTGCGCGCACGCGCTCTGCTGGCACAGGGGCGCGCCGAGCAGGCCGCGTCTGCCGCCCGAGCGGGCCTGGCCTGCACCACCGGGACGTACGGAGGATTCGAGCCGGCACTGCTGGGCCTCGCACTCGCCGATGCGACGCAGGACGACGGGCTGCGAGCCGATTCGACGCGGATTCTCGACTCTCTGGGCGTCGTGAGGTGAGCGTCGCCGCTACTTGATCGTGCCGCGCACGTCCTCCAGGAAGAGCACGACGAGTCGCAGATCGCCGGCGTTGTCCCGCGTGCTGGAGACGGTGTCGGTGCAGAACTCCTGATCGGCGCCGATGACGCCCCGGGCAGGGCACGTGGGCGTCGTCAGCAGCTCAGCGGTCCCTGTCGGGGACCACAGGGCGCGGTATTTCGGCACGCCGCCGCCGCCGCAGAGGGACTTGTCGCACACGATGGTCATCCGTGCCGGGCTGGTGCGCGTGTACCGATCGGCCATATCCGCGATGAACTGGGTGACGAGCGCGCCGTCGCGGCACGTCTGCCCCGCTGGGCACAGCCCGAGGGACAGCGCGACCCGGCCGCCGGCGCCGCTCGGCAGCGAGAGCAGACCGCACATCGGGTGCGCGGCATCCACCGTCGTGCACGCGCTGCCGTCGGCGCCTGCCGTGCCGTCCTTCAGCGCGGCGGACTCGCCGTCCAGGAGGTTCAGGACGAGATCGATCGGAAAGGATGCCGTCGTCCCGGTGAGCGCGGACTTCTTGTTCACTGTGCGCGCGGTGATCTGAAGCGCCGCGGCGGGGCTCGAGTACGACGTGGCGATGGTCGCGGTCGAGGCGCCCGCCGGAATCGTCGCCTGCGTGGTGGCCAGCTGCCCGGGGCCCGGTGCCGTGAGGCTGACGGACGTCGCGCTGGGGTAGGTCGCCGGTGTCGTGCCGTCCCACAGCGAGACCTCGACCACGAACGGCGTGCCGACGGCGGCGAGGACCGCCGGCATCGATGCCGCGGGCACGCCCGTCAGCTGCCCGGCGATACCCGGATCGGTGCGGGCGGTCACGGTGATCGAGGTGGGCGTGGGGATCTTCGTCGCGGAGGCCGGCTCGGCGAGAGCGAGTGGCGCCAGCAGCGCGAGCAGTGCCAGGCCGGCGAAGGCGACGAGCCGGTGTCCGGCGCGGATCGGGCGAGATGACATGGCCCCTCCTCGTGTAGGTGCTCTCAGCCTCGCGCGCGCGGGCCCGGAAAAGATCCGTGAGCTCACTGAGGTTTCGTCTCGGCCGTTTCGCACATGCTGACCCCATGGCGATCGAGTCTCGTGCTGATGCCGGTTCGCGACCGGTCCACGATGGGCCACGCTCGGCGGTGCGTGGCGCCCGGATTCCGGGACGCACCGTCCTGCTGGTGGCGTCCTTCGGGGCGCTGCTGGCGTTCCTCGACGCGACGATCGTCAACATCGCGTTTCCCAGCATGCGTGAGGACTTCCCCGACGAGTCGATCGGCACGATCTCGTGGGTGCTGAACGCCTACAACATCGTGTTCGCATCGTTCATGATCGTCTTCGGCCGTCTCAGCGACGTGATGGGGCGCCGGAAGCTCTACCTGCTGGGTGTCGTCCTGTTCACGCTGGCATCGCTGGCGTGCGCAGCGGCACCGTCGGTGGCGCTGCTGGTGGCTGCGCGGGTGCTGCAGGCGCTGGGTGCGGCGATGCTGGTGCCGGCGTCCCTGGCCGTGGTGATCGAGGGGGCCCCTGTCGGCAAGCGGGCGCGCGCGGTGGGGCTGTGGGCGGCGGCCGCGGCGGTCGCGGCGGGTCTCGGACCGCCGATCGGCGGGCTTCTGGTGGAGGCGGGAGGCTGGCGTTGGGCGTTCTGGATCAATCTGCCGCTGGGGATCCTCGCCTGGTGGCTCGGCCGTCGCCTGCTGGTGAACAGCCGGGCGCCGGGACGTCGGCGCATCCCGGACCTGCGGGGCGCTGTGCTGCTCGCCGCAGCGTTGGGCCTGACGACCCTCGCGATCATCAAGGGCGCTGAGTGGGGAGCATCCAGCATCACGCTGTGGCTGGTGGTCGGCGGCGCCCTCGTGATGTTCGCGGCGTTCGTGGCCAGTTCCATCAAGCATCCGGTGCCCGTGCTGGATCTGGCCATGTTGCGCAGCCGGCCGTTCCTCGTCGCCAACATCGCGACGCTCGTCGCCGGCGTCGGCTTCTTCGCCTACCTGCTCACCAATGTGCTGTGGCTGCAGTACGTCTGGCAGTACTCGGTCCTCGAGGCCGGCCTCGCGCTGGTTCCCGGCGCGCTCGTGGCCGCGATCACCGCGGGCGTTCTGGAACCCGTCGCGACGCGCTTCGGATACCGGTGGATCATCGTCGCGGGGTTCATCGTGTGGGGGCTGGGATTCGTCTGGTATCTCACCGTGGTCGATGTCACGCCGGACTTCTGGGGGGCGTGGCTGCCCGGTCAGGTGCTCAGCGGAATCGGCGTGGGTGCCACGCTGCCGCTGCTGGCGGCATCCACTCTCGCGACCCAGCCGGACGGACGCTACGCGACGGCCTCGGCCGTGATCTCGAGCGCACGTCAGATCGGCGGCACGATCGGTGTGGCGCTGCTCGTGGTGATCCTGGAACGCCGACCCCGCTCACGGTCGTGGAGGATCTCCGCGAGGGCTGGATGCTGTGCATCGCGTCCTTCGTGGCGGGCGCCGTGATCACGCTGTTCCTCGGGCGGCTGCGGCCGCCGGCCGAGGACCTCGCCGTCGAGTCCATGGATCTTTCCAAGCTCCAAGCGCCGGCATCGGACCGCAACGTGCTGCTGCGCCGAACCGTCGCGCCGGTGGAGGAATCGCTGTTCGCCCGACTGCCGTCGGAAGTCCGCAAGCACATCGAACTCACCGCGCCGCAGCGGACGGTGCCGGCGGGCGAGTGGATGCTGCAGCAGGGGGCTCCCGCCTCGTCGATGTTCGTGCTCCTCGCCGGCCGCGCAGAGGTCGTCATCGGCGGAGCGGTGGTCCGCGAACTGGGGCCGGGCGCCGTGATCGGAGAACTGGCGCTGCTCACCGGCGGCGTGCGCTCGGCCTCCATCCGGGCGCGGCGGGACTGCCGGGTGCTCGAGGTGCCTCGCTCGGCGCTGGATGAGGCGATCGGTCAGGACCCGGCGGCACTTTCCGCCCTGGTGACGGCGCTGGCGCATCAGCTCGCCGACGCGAGCCCGCCCACGACGCGTCATGCGGCCCGTCCGAGCCTGGTGGCGGTCGTCGGCGCGGATGCGCACGCACCGGTCGAGGAGGTGACGGCGCTGCTGCATCGCGGCATCTCGGCGCATCTCCGAGTCGAGGTCCTGCGCGGCCCCCGGACCCCCGAGGAGATCGATCGCGCCGAGAGTGCGAATCAGCTGGTCCTCCTCGTCGCCGCCGGCCACGACGACTGGGTCGCCCGGTGCGTCCGCGAGGCCGACACCGTGGTGCTGGTCGGCCGGACGGCCGATTCTCCGAGCGACACCCGACCTGACATGGCGAGTCGTCCCGAGCTCGTCCTGATCGGCGATGCCGACAGCGCGATGCGGCAGGCACGGCAGGCATGGCTCGATGCGGTGGATCCGTGGCGTTTCAGCGAACTCGCCCATGGCGATGTGACGGCGACCGGGGTGCCCCCCGGCATCCGTGGTCTGGTGGACAGGCTGGCCGGCAGATCGCTGGCGCTCGTCTGCGGCGGCGGGGGAGCGCGGGCGCTCACCCACATCGGAGTCCTCATCGAACTCGAGGCGGCCGGCATACACGTCGACAGGGTCGCGGGCACCAGCATGGGCGCCCTCATCGGCGGCCTCTACGCCACCGGCGCGAGCGCGGCCGAGGTCGGCGATGCCGCCTATCGTGAATTCGTGCGGCACGACATGTTCGGCGACTATGGGCTGCCGCGCACTTCTCGTCCGCGGCAAGCGTGTGCAGCGGGCGCTCGCGCGCAACTACGGGGACTGGCGCCTCGAGGAACTGCCGAGAGGATTCCGGTGCGTCAGCACCGATCTCGTCACGCGGTCGGCCGTGGTGCACCGCGCCGGGCCCATGGTCGACGCCATCAAGGCCTCGTCACGCCTTCCGGTGGTCTTCACGCCGATCGTCAGCGACGGGCGGCTGCTCGTCGACGGCAGCGTGCTCGACAACCTCCCGGTCGACACCGTCACCGAACGGGCAGAGGGCCCGATCATCGCCGTGAACATCTCGGCCGCCAGCGGCCGGCCTGTCGCCCCGGGCCAGCCGCGGCGACCGGTGCGCGTGCCTGCGCTGGGCGAGACGATGATGCGCACGTTCCTGATCAACGGCGGAGACGCGGCCGGCGCCCAGAGGCTCGGCGCATGGGTCGTCACCCCGCATTCGATGGGAGCCGGATTCCTGGAGTTCGACCAATTCGACCGACTGGTCGAGTCCGGCGCGCGCGGCCGCCCGGACTCTCCTGGAACAGACCGGCGGCGACCTGTCCGGCGGCGCCGTCCGCTGACGCGGGTAGGGGTCCGCCGCCAGCCGACGTCGTCGCGAGGACAGCTCTGCTTCCACAAGGAGCCGCCCGGCGCAACCCCCTCTGACTCCGCTGCAGGCGGCGTAGCCTTCACGGGAGGTTCGAGGGGCGGCACACGCGATGAGTACTCCTACCGCCCTCGTCGCCGACCGCTATCGGCTCGTCAAGATGCTGGGCGCGGGCGGGATGGGCATCGTATGGCAGGCCTGGGACTCCCGGCTGCGTCGACCGGTCGCGCTCAAGATGCTGCGCACCCAGCCGGAGCTCACCGAGGGCGAGCGCCAGCTCGCCACAGACCGTGCGATGCGCGAGGCTCGCATCACCGCGGGCCTCCACCACCCCCACGCGGTCACCGTCTTCGACGTGGTGGAGCACGACGGGCAGCCCTGCATCGTGATGCAGCTCATCGAGTCCACGCCGCTCTCCGAGCTCCTGCGCGAACACGGCCCGTTCACGCCGGCCGAGGCGGCGCACATCGGGGCGGAGGTCGCGTCCGCGCTGGCCGCCGCACACGCGCTCAAGATCGTCCACCGCGACGTGAAGCCCGGGAACATCCTCATCGCGGGCGACGGCTCGGCGCTGATCAGCGACTTCGGCATCTCGCACGCCCTGGGTGACGCGTCGCTCACCGCGACGGGGATGGTCCACGGCACCCCGGCCTACCTCGCCCCCGAAGTGGCGCGGGGACTGCCGACGAGCTTCGCCTCCGACGTCTTCTCGCTCGGGTCCACCCTCTATGCGATGGTCGAGGGCCAGCCGCCGTTCGGCACCGACAAGAACCCCATCGCCCTCCTTCACAAAGTGGCGAGAGGCGGGTACGCGGCGCCGAAGCACGCCGGCCCGCTCGCGCCGCTGCTGCGCAAGATGCTCGCCTCCCAGCCCAAGCGGCGCCCGACCATGGCGTCGGTCGCCGATGCGCTGGACTCGCTGCATCGCGAGAGCGCCGCCGCCCGGGAGGTCTCGGTGGGTCTCGTCGCACTCGGATTCGACGCGGCCACCGTCGGTGGGATCGGTCACTCCGACGCTGCGCCCGTGGCGCAGGACGCTGCCACGCCACGACGATCACGCACGATTCCGCCACGTCGTCGACGATCGCGCTCGAGGACGCCGGGGTCGAGGAGCCGGATCCCGGCTCGCCCACACCGCCGACGACTCCCCGCCGATCCCGGGTCTCGGCCAGGGCCGCCGCCCGTTCCTCCGCTGCCCGCAGACCGCGTCGACCGCTCGGCTGCCGACCGGGAAGACCGTCCCCGTCGATCAGCCGACCCGGCACGAGGCTCCGACGGCCGAGACGGAGCCGCTGCGGCCGGCCGCGCCCGCCGGCGCGGCGGCGGGAGCGATCGGCACGGTGCCGTCATGGACGACCGCGGCACCTCCCGACGAGCCTCCCCGCGCCTCCGCGTCGCCGTCGTAGGGGTCGCATCGCCGGCGCGCTGATCCTGCTGGGCGCGGTCGGGATCGGTGCCGTCCTGTTGTTCAGCCTGCTGTGGCCGGGCGTCCGGCCCGAGGCCGATCCGACGCCCGCACCGACCTCGGTGTCGACCCCGGCCGACGAGACGCCCGAACCCGAGGTCGTCGCGCCCGCGCCCGCTCAGTCGGCGCCGCCCGAAGCGGAGCCGACCCGAGCCCGCGCCGGTGTCGCCCGAGCAGCGCGTGGTCGACACGATCTCGGGGTACTACGCGATGATGCCGGAGAATCGCGACAGCGCCTGGCCGTTGATGACCGCCGACTACCAGGAGAATCACGCCGGAGGCCGCGGCGGGTACGAGGCCTTCTGGTCGCAGATCTCCGACGTCTCGATCGCCGACGTCCGCGCCACGGGACCCGACACCGGGCAGGCGACGCTGACGTACTACTTCCGCGACGGCCGCGTGGCGGAAGAGGTCACCGCGTACCGATTCGCCGACGAGGGTGGCGTGCTGAAGATCGCGGCGACCGAGGTGCTGAGCAGCCAGTGAGCCGTGCCGCGCCGGCCCGGGATCGCCTCACACGGCGTCGTCGGCGATCACCTGGGCGGCGGCATCCTGTCCCAGCGCGAAGTAGTCAGGGTTGTCGTCGCTGTGGCCGAGCAGCATGAGCACGACGGCGGCAGCCCACGCCCGGGCGCGGATCCAGATGTCGGCGTCGTCGCGTGACGCCGAGGCGGCGATGAACTGCTCGCGCCCGCGGGGCGTCGAACGCGAGCCAGGCGATCGCGAGGTCGTACGCGGGGTCGCCGGCCGTCACATCGCCGAAGTCGATGATCCCGGTGAGCGCGCCCTCGTGGGTCACGAGGTTGCCGGGGTGCATGTCGCCGTGGATCCACACCGGCGGGCGATCCCAGGGCGCGGCCGCCAGCGCCGGCCCGCCACACCGTCTCGAGGCGGGCGACGGATGCCGCGCCCAGCGTTCCGGCATCGCGGACGGTCCGCAGGCGCTCCGCAACGGCATCGGCGCGCGTCGCGAGCGGGACGCCGCGGAACGGGTTGACCGGATACTCCTCCGGCGCGTCGACGTGGAGCGCGTCGAGCGCGCGGGCGAGCGTCGGCGCCCACGAGCCGCGTGCGGCGCGTGACTCATCCATGGCGCGTTCGCCCTCGATCCATGGCACGACCGACCACGCCCACGGATAGCCCTCGGCGGCGACGCCGTTCACGAGTGGCGCGGGGACGCGCGGGCCCGTCGGGGCGAGCCGCTCGGCGACACCCGGCAGCACCGCCTGCTCGTGCAGCACGAGCGGGGCGGCGAGTGCGCGACGCGGAAGCCGCACGGCGTAGGCGTGGCCCAAGCGCCACACCTCGCTGTCCCAGCCCTCGGCCACCTTCTCGAGGGGGAGCTCCGAGGCATCCGGGATCGCCTCGGTGGCCTGGGCCGCCAGCAGCCTGCGAACGAGGTGACTGTCGATCCGGACTTCGGCGGCGGGCTTGGCTGGCACCGTACGAAGATACCGGGCACCGCCAGAGGGTTGTGTTTGTGTGGGAATGCGTTGTATTGTGTGGGAATCCAATGGAGGGTTGCCACATGTACGCGACGGAGCGCCACGAGCAGATCGAGCTGCTGCTGGCTGCGCGTGGCCGGGTCGGCGTGGTCGAACTCGCCGAGCGGTTCGACGTCACCACCGAGACCATCCGTCGAGACCTCGATCACCTCGAGTCCACGGGCGCCCTGCGTCGTGTGCACGGCGGTGCCGTCGGGCGTGAGCGCGCGAGCACGCGTGAGCCGTCGATCGCTGAACGCCTCGAGCATCACGGCCGCGCCAAAGAGGCCATCGGCCGGCGCGCGCTCGATGCGCTCGGCCCCGACTTCACCGGGTCGGTCTTCCTCGACGCCGGCACGACCACCGCTGCCGTCGCCACGGCGCTCGCGCCGCGCATCGCACGCGGGCGCATCGAGGTCGTCACCCACTCGCTCACCCTCGGTCACACGCTCGCCGCCGTCCCCGGCGCCTCGCTCTCGCTCGTGGGCGGGCGGGTGCGCGGTCTCACGGCCGCGGCCGTCGGCGCCGACACGGTGCGGGCGGTCGCGGGCCTGCGCCCCGACGTGGCGTTCGTCGGCACCAACGGCGTGTCGGCGGCGTTCGGCCTCAGCACGCCCGACCCCGACGAGGCGGCGGTGAAACGCGCGATCGTCGCATCGGCACGGCGGGTGGTCGTGGTCGCCGACGCCGAGAAGCTCGGCGCCGAGCTGCTCGTCGGGTTCGCGGCGCTGCCGGACATCGACGTGCTCGTCACGGATGCCGCACCCGATGCCGAACTGGCCGACGCGCTCGCGGAGGCCGATGTGGAGGTCTGGCTCGCATGATCGTGACACTCACCGCCCATCCGTCCCTCGACCGCACGATCACGCTGCCGGCGTCGCTGCAGGTCGGCGAAGTGCAGGGCGCGGACTCCGCCCGGGAGGATGCCGGGGGCAAGGGCATCAACGTCGCCCGCGCGGTCGCGGCCGCGGGGGAGGAGTGCACCGCCGTGGTGCCGCTCGCCCCCGGTGACCCGTTCGAGGCCCTGCTCGGTGACGCGGCGCTCGTCGAGTCCGCGCTCCACACCTGTCTCGTGCCCGTCCGAGGCCGGGTCCGCGCGAATCTGGCGATCACGGATCCCGCCGGAGTCACGACGAAGCTCAACCTGCCGGGCGCCCGGCTCTCGCCCGACGAAGTCGCGGCCGTCGTGGACGCGACGGTGGCGGCATCCGCCCACGCGGCCTGGCTCGTCCTGGCGGGCTCGCTGCCTCCCGGTGTGGCCGACGACTTCTACGTCCGGGTGATCCGTGCCGTGCGAGACGCGCACGGCGCCGCAGCCCCGCTGATCGCCGTGGACACCTCGGGCCCGGCGCTCTCGCGGCAGTCGTGGCCGAGGGCGCGCCCGACCTGATCAAGCCCAACGACGATGAACTCGCCGAACTCGCCGGCACCCGGCTCGACGGCAGAGACCCCGCCGCGGTCCTCGCTGTGGCGCGATCGCTCGTGCCGGCCCGCGTCGGGGCCGCGCTGGTCACGCTCGGCGCGCAGCGGCGCGGTGCTCGTCACCGCCGACGGCGCGTGGGCGGCGGGGCCGCCTCCCATCCAGGTGGTGAGCACCGTCGGTGCGGGCGACAGCTCGCTGGCCGGCTACGTGCTCGCCGCGACGCGACATGCAGGCCCCGAGGAGCGGCTGCGCCACGCCATCCGGTACGGGGCGGCCGCGGCATCCCTTCCCGGTTCGCAGGCGCCGACGCCCGCAGACCTACCAGCGGGCGACGTGACCGTCACCCGCCTTCCTTAGCACCACCCCACTCGACGACCGCAGGAGGTCACCGTGTCCGACACCATCACCCCAGGCCTGGTCAGCCTCGACGCCGCCCTGGGCGCCGACAAGTCCGAGGTCATCCGCTCCCTCGCCGCGCGCGTGGTCGCAGAGGGTCGCGCAACCGACGCGCAGGCCCTCTTCGACGACGCGTGGGCCCGCGAAGAGAAGGACGAGACCGGGCTTCCCGGCGGCATCGCGATCCCGCACGCCAAGAGCGCTGCGGTGACGACGCCGTCGCTCGCCTTCGCGCGACTGAAGCCGGGGGTCGACTTCGGCGCCCCCGATGGCGCCGCCGACCTGGTCTTCCTCATCGCCGCGCCCGCCGATGCGGCCGAGGCGCACCTCGCCGTCCTCTCCAAGCTCGCGCGCAGCCTCATGCAGGCGGACTTCACCGCCGGGCCTGCGTGCGGCGACGACCGACGACGAGGTGGTGGCGATCGTGCAGACGGCGATCGGCGAGGGTGCTCCGGCTCCCGCGGCGGCGCCCGCAGCGGCGTCGTCCTCGACGGCTGCGTGCGACGACGGATGCCGCGCCCGCCGCTGCGGCGGGTCTCGCCGTGGACGGCCGCCCTGCCCGCATCGTCGCGGTCACGGCGTGCGCGACCGGCATCGCCCACACGTTCATGGCGGCCGACGCGCTGACCGCGGCCGGCAAGAAGGCGGGGATCGACCTCGTCGTCGAACCGCAGGGCTCGAGCGGCTACCAGGCACTGCCCGCGGACGTCATCCAGGGCGCGGACGCCGTCATCTTCGCGACCGACGTCGATGTGCGCGAACCGCAGCGGTTCGCCGGCAAGCCCGTCGTCCGCTCCGGCGTCAAGCGCGGCATCGAGCAGCCCGATCAGCTCATCGCCGAGGCGGTGGCGGCAGCGAAGAACCCGTCGGCCACGCGCGTCGGCGGCGAGGCGGCGGCGGTCGCATCCGCCCCCGCCGAGAAGCTGTCGTGGGGTGCCCGCATCCAGCGCATCCTGCTCACCGGTGTGAGCTACATGATCCCGTTCGTCGCCGGCGGCGGCCTCCTCATCGCCCTCGGCTTCCTGTTCTTCGGCGATGACTACTCCGCCCCCGACAATGCGACCACGGTGATCGTCCAGAACTCGCTGTGGGACCTGCCCGAAGGCGGGCTCGGGATCTATCTGGGCTCGGTCGCCTTCGCCATCGGCGCCGCGTCGATGGGCTTCCTGGTCTCGGCCCTCGCGGGCTACATCTCCTTCGCCATCGCGGATCGGCCCGGCATCGCGCCGGGCTTCGTCGCCGGAGCGATCGCGGTGACGATGAACGCCGGCTTCATCGGCGGCATCGTGGGCGGTCTGCTCGCGGGCGTCACCGCGTGGTGGATCGGCACGTGGCGCGTTCCGCGCTGGCTGCGCGGCCTGATGCCCGTCGCGATCATCCCTCTGCTGGCCTCCATCGTGGCGTCGGGGCTCATGGTGCTCTTCCTGGGTCGTCCGATCGCGACGTTGATGGTGTGGCTGACGGACTGGCTGAACGAGCTCGCCGGCACGTCGGGGATCGTGGTCGTCGGGCATCGTGCTGGGCCTGATGATGTGCTTCGACCTGGGCGGGCCGGTGAACAAGGTCGCCTACGCGTTCGCCGTGGCGGGGCTCGCCACCGCCTCTCCGGAGAACACCACGCCCTACCTGATCATGGCGGCGGTGATGGCTGCGGGAATGGTGCCGCCGCTCGCGATGGCCCTGGCATCGACGGTCCTCGCGCGCAACCTCTTCCCGCCCGTCGAACGGGAGAACGGCAAGGCCGCATGGCTGCTGGGCGCGGCGTTCATCAGCGAGGGCGCGATCCCGTTCGCTGCCGCGGATCCGCTGCGGGTCATCCCGGCTTCGCTCGTCGGCGGCGCGGTGACCGGCGCCCTCAGCATGGCGTTCGCGGTCGAATCGCTCGCACCCCACGGCGGCATCTTCGTGTTCTTCGCGATCAACCCCGTCTGGGGCTTCCTGGTGGCGATCGCGGCCGGCACCGTCGTCTCCGCCCTCGCCGTCATCGCCCTGAAGAAGTGGGTCGGCCGCAAGGAGCTCGAGCAGGCGGAAGCGGTCGAGTCGGCCGTGCCCGTGGCGGCCTGACGCCCGCGTCCGACAGAATCGGAAGCGTCGGCCGCAGAGGTTCGACGCAGACAGGAGAGAACCATGGCAGAACGTCAGGCCACCATCGCCAGCAGCTCGGGACTCCACGCGCGCCCCGCGAAGCTCTTCGTGCAGGCCGTGCAGGCGCAGTCCGTCCCCGTGACCATCGCCGTCGAGGGTGGCGCAGATCTCAACGCCGGCAGCATCCTGTCGCTGATGGGCCTCGGCGCCTCGCAGGGGACCGTCGTGACGCTGAAGGCCGAGGGCGACGGCGCGGAGGAGGCCCTCGACGCACTGGTCGCCCTCCTCGAGACCGACCTCGACGCGCAGTAGTCCACGCGTGCGGTCCCGGCGGTCGCGACGTCGACATCGCGTGAACGAAGGTCCCCACGTGCTCCTCCCGGCGCCGCCGGCGCGGCGGCTGGAGTGAGGCGTGGGGACCTTCGTCGCGTTCTCGCGGACGCCGGGCTCAGCTCTCGGTGCCGTCTCCGGGGTTCAGGACGACGAGCTCACCGCCGTGCTGCTCGGCGGCCCAGCCGAGGCGCGCCCGGCCCATGTCGCGCCCCGAGACCGACAGGGTCATGTCGTGGGTGGCGAACACGCGCCGCGGCGCGACGGCGAGCACGAAGTCCATCGCCTCGCCGATCTTGAGCCAGGGTGCCCCGACGGGCGCGGCCAGGAGCTTCACGGAGCGGCCCTCGGGAACCGCGTACGAGTCGCCCGGGTAGTAGAAGTCGTCGTTCACGAGGACGCCGACGTTGTCGACCACGGGGATGGACTCGTGGATCAGCGCGTGGCGGCCGCCGAAGAACTCGAGACGGAACGGGTCGACCTCGACGACGTCGCCGGGATGGACCACGGTGATGTCGTACGCCGCGGCCGCCTTGCTCACGCCCTCCGGCGCGAAGATCGGCGTGCCCGGGAACATGCCCAGGATGCGATCGAGGTGGTCAGCGGTCCAGTGATCGGCGTGCTCGTGCGTCAGCACGATCGCCACGACCTCCTCGAGCTCGCCCAGTGGGGCGGTGAAGGATCCAGGGTCGATGATCAGCGTCCTGCCCATGTCGACGATGGTGAGGGTCGCATGCTCGAACTTCGTGACTCGCATGTCCACGAGTCAACCGCCCCGCTGTCGTGCGAGCAAGCCGCGTCGCCGGTCAGGCACCGGACGCATGACGATTTGGAGCGGGCATGCGCGACGTGGCATAATCGAACGGTTGCCTGAACGGCCCCATCGTATAGCGGCCTAGTACGCCGCCCTCTCACGGCGGTAACGCGGGTTCGAATCCCGCTGGGGTCACCAGTCAGGCAACACGTCCCAGCTTCGGCTGGCGACAGGCTATGCGGCCCCATCGTATAGCGGCCTAGTACGCCGCCCTCTCACGGCGGTAACGCGGGTTCGAATCCCGCTGGGGTCACAAACCGCTCGAGGCCCCGAATCCGCCAGGATTCGGGAGCCTCGAGCCGTTTCTGCACCGGCGGTGCGAGAAGTGCTCTCAGCTCGTGGAGACCACGACGAGGATCACGGCCGAGACCACGCCGCATCCCACGACGAAGAGGGTGAGCGTCATGAGCAGGCGCGCGTCGGGCAGGTCGGCGGGTCGGTCGTCGAGAAGCGCGCGGTTGACGGCACGGTGCCGCGCTCGCGCCCCCGCCCAGAGCAGGACCGCGAAGGCGACGCCGGCGATCCCCGGTGCGAGCAGGAGCTGCTGCGCGGCCGGGGTGGTGGCGATCGACGGCAGGACGCGCAGCGCCAGCAGCGACCCGACGCCGATCGCGAGGGCCGTACGCCGCCACGCGAGCTCGGTGCGCTCCGGCTGCAGGCCGGGGTCGAAGAGCCGCCGCTCGCTCATCGCAGGATCACGCCGAGGAGCACGAGCACGCCGACCGCGACGATGGTGACGGCCAGCGCGATGCTCGTCGCAGACCCGGGCAGCGGTGTCGCCGCGCGCAGGGCGCGCTCGGTCCGCCCCCACTCCACCCACGCGAGGACCGGCACCGCCAGACCCGCGGCGATGAGGATCACGGATGCCGCCAGCCGCAGTGACGGCTGCAGGTCGAGGCCGAGCGCCTCCAGCGCCACGCCGCCGGCGATGAGGGCGAGCGCGGTGCGGTTCCACGCGAGGAAGGTCCGCTCGTTGGCCAGGCTGAACCGGGGATCCGGCTCGGTGCCCGTGCGGTAGACCGAGCCGGGGAATCTGCTGCGCGTCACCGCTTCACAGTATTCGACCGTTCAGGAAGGATCGGCGGTTCTCGACGGATCGGATCGCGCCGGCCCCTCGCCGGATGGCGCGGCCGGGGGAGCGGCATCCGCTCGACGACGGCGCCGCCCGCGCACGAGCCGTACGACGCCCCACACGATGAGTGCGACGACGGCGGCCACGGCGAGCCAGGGGAGAAGGAAGCCGAGCGCGATCACGATGCCGTTGAGTGTCGCGACGAGCCCGTTCCATCCTGCGGCGAGGCCGTCGCCGAACCCGGCGGGATCGGCGGCGACGGGCTCGATGTCCGGCACCACCGTGACGGACAGCGTCGACATCGCGACCTGATCGTCGAGCATCTCCAGCTGCTGCTGATACGACTCCAGCAGAGCCTGCCGTTCCGACAGCGCCGCTTCGGCGGAGATCAGGTCGGCGACGGACTGCGCCTGGGCCATCAGAGCGGTGAGACGGTCGACGGATGCCTGTGCGGCGTCGATGCGTGCCTCGAGGTCGATGGTCTGCGCGGTCACGTCCTGCCGCGAGAGGTTCGTCGCGGTCACCTCGCCGACGTCGTCGAGCTCGTCGACGACCTCCTGCAGCTGATCGGCGGGCACGCGGACGGTGATCCACGCGCCGTCCGTCGGAGAGGGGTACGGCATGGTGTCGTAGACGATGCCGCCATCGGTCGGCGCGACCGGGTAGACGGTCCCGTCGCTGCCGACGCTCATCGACTCGACGTAACCCCCGTGCGCGACGGCCGAGTTGGCGATGGCACGCGTCGCGGCATCCACCTCGTCGACGGACACGGTGGCAGAGGCGGTCGTGATGATGTCGCGGTCCGTGGCGAGGCCGCTGTCCAGCTGCGCGCCGGCCGCTCTGTCTCCCTCAGCGGCATCGGGTGCGATGGTCAGCGGCGCGGATTCGCTCGTCTGGGTGGTGGCCGAGTCCGTGGCGCCGTCGGAGCCGGCGCCGGAATCGGCAGGGGCGACGGCGGACTCGTCGGCCGTGCCGCCGGCGGTTCCGACGAGGGAGCCGACCGACGGGGCGATGACGGCGGCCACCGCGATCACGGCGGCCGCGGCGCCGCCCGCGATCCACAGACGGCCCCGGCGCGCGCGCCGGACCGATCCGCGGGCGCGCTCCCGCGCGATGTCGGCGAAGAGGGCGTCCTCCATCTCGTCGATGCGCTGCGCGCTGAGCTCAGGCAGGGGTGCGGATGCCTCGGGCACCGGGGACTGCGTGTTCATGTGCTCTCCTTCACAACTGTCCGCAGCCGGGTGCGGATACGGGAGAGACGGTTGCGGACGACGCCGTGCGCGACGCCGAGCTCGTCGGCGGCCGCCTGGTAGGCGTAGCCCTCGGTGGCGCACAGCCGGAAGATCGCGCGATCGAGCTCGCCGAGGCCTGCGACCTCCCGCAGGATCGCGTCGGCGAGCCGCTCGTCGATCACCTGCTGCTCGACGTCGACCGTCGACGGGAGTTCCTCGTCGGCAGCCGCCGCGGTGTGCACGCGGTCGCGTCGCTGCCGGCGCACCCGATTGGCGGACTGGAACCGGCAGATCGTCGCCAGCCACGGGAGGAGCGAGTCGCCGGCGAGCTCGAGGTCGGGGAGCTTGCGCCAGGCGACGAGGAACGTCTCCTGGGTGACCTCCTCGGCGTCGGCCGGATTGCCGACCAGCCCGTGCGCCATCCAGTACACCGGGCGCACATAGGCCCGGTACAGCGTGCGGAAGGCGTGCTCGCTCCCGCCCGCAGCCAGCACCACGAGCTCGGCGTCGCCGGTGGCGCCGTGCGGCAGGTCGTCGTCGGGCATGCCCATCCTCCGAATTGTCTCTCACCGTGTCAGTGTCCGCACCGGTGGGATCGTCTCACGGCACGCGGACCCGGCATCCCCACCCTGTATTCTGTTGCGAGCGAGAGGGAGTATCCCGATACCGCGCATCCGTCATCACGGGTCCCGACAGAGCGACCCCGGGTGTGCGACGCAGGCCGATCGGCCGGCGGGGGAGAGACTTTCGGCTTCGACCGACCCCGCTGCAACCCCCTCCGAAAGGCCCTGAATGGACCTCGAACTCCCGCTGTGGTTCGAAATCGGATCCCTGGTGATCCTCTCCCTGATCCTCCTGGCTGATCTGCTGATCATCCTGAAACGCCCGCACATCCCCTCCACCAAGGAGTCGACCCTGTGGGTCGTCTTCTACGTCTGTCTGGCGCTGCTCTTCGCAGGCCTGATGTGGGTCATCGCCGGCCCCGAGTACGCCGGCCAGTTCGTCGCCGGATGGCTCACCGAGTACAGCCTGTCCATCGACAACCTGTTCGTCTTCGTGCTGATCATGTCGCAGTTCGCGGTGCCGCGCCGCTATCAGCAGGAGGTGCTGATGGTGGGCATCATCATCGCGCTCGTGCTGCGCGGCCTGTTCATCCTCGCGGGAGCGGCGATCATCGAGCAGTTCAGCTGGGTGTTCTACATCTTCGGCGCGTTCCTGGTCTGGACAGCGTGGCGGCAGGCCTTCCCGGGCGGCGACCACGACTCCGACGTCAAGCAGGAGAACTTCGTGGTCCGCCTGCTCCGCCGCACGATCGACATCAGCGACCACTACGACGGCGCCAAGGTCCGCACGATCGTGGACGGCAAGAAGATGTGGACGCCGATGATCATCGTGTTCGCGGCGATCGGCGTGACCGACCTGCTGTTCGCGATCGACTCGATCCCGGCGATCTTCGGCATCACCCAGAGCGCGTTCATCGTCTTCACGGCGAACATCTTCGCGCTCATGGGCCTGCGTCAGCTGTACTTCCTGCTGGGCGACCTGCTCGATCGCCTGCGCTACCTGCACTACGGCATCGCGTTCATCCTCGCGTTCATCGGACTGAAGCTCGTCTTCCACGCGATGCACGTGAACGAGCTCCCGTTCATCAACAACGGCGAGCACATCGAGTGGGCTCCCGAGATCTCCACCTGGATGTCCCTCGCCGTCATCGTGGTCTCGATGGCGGTGGCGACGATCGCGAGCCTCATCGCGTCGTCGCGCGAGAAGAAGGCGGCGAACGCGGATGCCGCGGCCGCCGTCGTGGCCGACGAGAAGGGCACGCCGCCGACGGTCGAGCAGCCGCACGACGACGCCCGCTGATCGCGCGCACCGGGTCGCGCCGGACGTCCATCGACGTCGGGCGCGACCCGGTGTCGCGCGCGCGAGTGGTAATCTGGCCCCGTGCGGATCGCTCGCCTTCTCCTTAGCGGCCGCGACGAGTCCTAGTTTTCAGGCCTCTCTCGTCGCGGAGTTCGTCGCGGGCCCCACCCCATGCGGGCACAGTCCCACAGAGGAGAACCACAAGCAATGAGCATCACCGACGCGTCCGGCATCCCCGACCGCCCCCGCACCCTCGCCGAGAAGGTCTGGGACGACCATGTCGTCGTCCACGGCGAGAACGGCCAGCCGGACCTCATCTACATCGACCTGCATCTGGTGCACGAGGTCACGAGCCCTCAGGCGTTCGACGGCCTGCGCGCAGAGGGCCGGCCGGTGCGCCGGCTCGACCTGACGATCGCGACCGAGGACCACAACACCCCGACGCTCGACATCGACAAGCCGATCGCCGATCTGACGAGCCGCACGCAGATCGAGACGCTGCGCCGCAACGCCGAGGAGTTCGGTGTGCGCCTGCACTCGCTCGGCGACAAGGAGCAGGGGATCGTCCACGTCGTCGGTCCCCAGCTGGGTCTGACCATGCCCGGCATCACCGTCGTGTGCGGCGACAGCCACACCTCGACCCACGGCGCGTTCGGCGCGATGGCGTTCGGTATCGGCACCAGCGAGGTCGAGCATGTGATGGCCACCCAGACGCTGCCCCTCAAGCCCTTCAAGACCATGGCGATCACTGTCGAGGGCGAGCTGAAGCCGGGCGTGACCGCCAAGGACGTCATCCTCGCGATCATCGCGAAGATCGGCGCCAACGGCGGTCAGGGGTATGTGCTCGAATTCCGTGGCTCCGCGATCCGCTCCCTCTCGATGGAGGGGCGCATGACGATGTGCAACATGTCGATCGAGGCCGGTGCCCGCGCCGGCATGATCGCGCCCGACGACATCACCTTCGACTACGTCAAGGGCCGCGCCCATGCGCCGCAGGGCCAGGACTGGGAGGATGCCGTCGCCTACTGGCGCACCCTTCCCAGCGACGAGGGCGCGGTGTACGACGCCGAGGTGTTCCTGGATGCGAACGAGCTCGAGCCCTTCGTCACGTGGGGCACCAACCCCGGGCAGGGCGTGTCGCTGTCGGGCGCCGTCCCGTCGCCCGACGACTTCGCCGACGCCAACGAGCGGGCCGCCGCCGAGCGCGCCCTCGAGTACATGGACCTCGCCCCGGGCACCCCGCTCAAGGAGGTGCCGGTCGACGCCGTCTTCATGGGTTCGTGCACCAACAGCCGCATCGAGGATCTCCGGGCGTTCGCGTCGGTCATCCAGGGCCACCGCAAGGCCGATGGGGTGCGCGTCATGGTCGTCCCCGGATCGGCGCGCGTCCGCCTCGAGGCCGAGGCCGAGGGCCTCGACAAGATCTTCCAGGAGTTCGGCGCCGAGTGGCGGTTCGCCGGCTGCTCGATGTGCCTCGGCATGAACCCCGACCAGCTCGCGCCGGGCGAGCGCTGCGCCTCGACGAGCAACCGCAATTTCGAGGGGCGTCAGGGCAAGGGCGGGCGCACGCACCTCGTGTCGCCGCTGGTCGCCGCGGCGACCGCGGTCATGGGCCGCCTCGCCAGCCCGAGCGATCTTCCCACGGCTGTCGCAGCCGCTGCCCAGGGTTCGGAGGCCTGACATGGACGCGTTCACGACGCACACCGGCATCGCCGCCCCGCTGAAGCGGTCGGCGGTCGACACGGACCAGATCATCCCCGCGGTGTACCTCAAGCGGGTCACCAAGACGGGCTTCGAGGATGCGCTGTTCGCCAGTTGGCGCCAGGACCCCGCGTTCGTGCTCAATCAGCCTGTCTACGCGGGGGCGAGCATCCTCGTGGCGGGGCCGGACTTCGGCACGGGCTCGAGCCGCGAGCACGCCGTCTGGGCGCTGCGCGACTTCGGCTTCAAGGTCGTCCTGAGCCCGCGGTTCGCCGACATCTTCCGTGGCAATGCCGGCAAGCAGGGGCTCGTGGCCGGCGTGATCTCCGAGGCTGACCTCGAAGCCGCCTGGGCGGCGATCGAGGCGAACCCGGGCGTGGCGATGACGGTGGACCTCTCGGCGCGCACCGCGACGATCGGCGACCCGGCATCGAGTTCCGCGGAGCGCCTGGAATTCGCTTTCGAGATCGATGATTACACTAGGTGGCGGCTTCTCGAAGGGCTCGATGACATCGGGCTCACGCTGCGCGACGAAGACAAGATCGCGCAGTTCGAGGCTCGCCGAGAGGCGTGGCGGCCGCGGACACTCCCCGTCCCGTAAGCCGGGCCGTGCGCCCACAACCCGGGCGCGCGACCCTCTCAAGCCCCCTCGTGCACACCAAGTGAGGACCACCGGATGAAGCCACTTCTGAATGTCGCCGCCGGCGAGAGCAACGCCGCCGAAGCGGAAGAACAGGAAGTGACCGGAGAAGTCCTCGCGATCAGGGGCGGGCGACCGCTCACCGGTCGGGTCGAGGTCAAGGGGGCGAAGAACCTCGTCACCAAGGCGATGGTCGCGGCTCTTCTCGGCGAGACCGCCAGCACCCTGCGCGATGTCCCCGACATCAGCGACGTTCACGTGGTCCGCTCGCTGCTCGAAGTGCACGGCGTCCGGGTCGATGAGGGCGACGAAGAGGGCACGTTCCACTTCGACCCCAGCGGCGCGGTGTCGGCCCACTTCGAAGAGATCGACGCGCACGCCGGAGCGTCGCGCATCCCGATCCTGTTCTGCGGACCGCTGCTGCACCTGCTCGGCGAGGCGCTCATCCCGGACCTCGGCGGCTGCCGCATCGGCGACCGGCCGATCAACTTCCACATGGACGCGCTGCGCGCGTTCGGGGCCGTCGTCGACAAGAGCTACGAGGGCATCCGGATCACGGCGCCCAACGGCCTGCACGGCGCGAACATCGAGCTGCCCTATCCGAGTGTGGGCGCGACGGAGCAGGTGCTGCTCACGGCGGTGAAGGCCAAGGGCACGACCGAGCTGCGCAACGCCGCCATCGAGCCCGAGATCATGGATCTCATCGCGGTGCTGCAGAAGATGGGCGCGATCATCTCGTACGAGCCCAACCGGGTGATCCTCATCGAGGGCGTCGACACACTGCAGGGCTACGACCACCGTGCGATCTTCGACCGCAACGAGGCCGCGTCCTGGGCCTGCGCCGCCCTCGCCACCGACGGCGACATCTTCGTCGGCGGGGCGAAGCAGCAGGAGATGCTGACCTTCCTCAACGTGTTCCGCAAGGCTGGAGGCTGGTTCGACGTCCGGGAGGACGGCATCCAGTTCCGCCGCGGCGGCGCGCTCAAGCCCGTCGTCGTCGAGACCGACGTGCACCCGGGCTTCATGACCGACTGGCAGCAGCCGCTGATCGTCGCGCTCACGCAGGCCGAGGGCACCTCGACCGTCCACGAGACGGTGTACGAGAACCGTCTGGGCTTCACCGACGCGCTCAACCAGATGGGCGCCGACATCGTGGTGCACCCCCAGGGTCTCGACACCGCGGGACGCCGCGTTCCCCGCCGCGCCCTCGAGCAGGCCGCCGTGATCAACGGCCCGACCGCGCTCCACGGCGCCGACGTCGTCGTCCCCGACCTGCGCGGCGGCTACAGCTACGTGATCGCGGCACTCGCCGCCGAGGGTCAGTCGATCGTGCGCAACGTCGGCATCATCCGCCGCGGCTACGAGAAGTTCTTCGCCAAGCTCGACATGCTCGGCGCCGACTTCGACGTCATCGGATAGCCCGGTGGCGACGAAACACCGGCGCGCATCCCCCGAGAAGACGCGTCCCAGCGTCTTCTGGCCGCTCGCGGCCATCGTCGTGCCCCTGCTCAGCCTGCTCTTCAAGCTCGAGATCGACGGTCGCGAGAAGCTCCCGCGCGACGGGGCCTACGTGCTCGCGCCGAACCACCTCAGTGAGATCGACCCCCTCGTCGTCGCGCTGGCGGTGTGGCGCAGTGGCAGGGCGCCCCGGTTCATGGCGAAGGAGAGCCTGTTCCGCGTGCCCGTGCTCGGGTGGGCGCTGAGGGCGACGGGCATGGTGCCCGTCGCGCGCGCCGCCTCCGCCGCCTCGGCCCGTGCGACGCTCGAGGCATCCGAGACCCTGGCGCGGCACGGTCGCGGCGTGATCGTCTACCCCGAGGGCTCGCTCACGCGCGAGCCCGAGCTGTGGCCGATGCGCGGCAAGACCGGCGCCGTCCGTCTCGCGCTGGCCGGCGGCATCCCTGTCATCCCGATGGCTCACTGGGGCGCCCAGCAGGTGCTGCCGCGCTACGGCAAGCTCAAGCTCTGGCCGCTGCGCCGCCGCGTGCGCGTCGCCATCGGCGATCCGGTCGACCTGTCGGCCTACGTCGGCCGGGCGTCCTCGCAGTCGGCGCTCGTCGAGGCGACCGATGTGGTGATGGCCGACATCGCGGGGCTGCTCTCGCAGCTGCGCGGAGAGCCGGCGCCGCCCGAGCGCTGGAACCCGGCCGATCACGGCCAGAAGGAGACGGGGCGCCTTGAGCCGTAGGCAGGATGCCGCGCGCCCGCGCGTCGCCGTGGTAGGCGCGGGCAGCTGGGGAACGACGTTCGGCAAGATCCTCGCCGACGGCGGTGCGCACGTGACCATGTGGGCGCGTCGCCCGGAGCTGGCGAGCGAGATCCAGGAGGGCAAGCGCAACAGCGAGTACCTTCCCGGCATCAATCTGCCGCGCGACATGCACGCCACTCACCATCTCTCGGAGGCTCTCGACGGCGCCGAGCAGATCTACCTGTCGATTCCGAGCCAGGCGGTGCGCCAGAATCTCAAGGCCGTTCGCCCGCTGATCTCGCAGAGCGATGCGCCCATCGTGTCGTTGATGAAGGGCCTGGAGCGGCGCACGGGCCTGCGCATGAGTCAGGTGATCGAGCAGGAGCTGCACTGCGACCCGGCGCGAATCGCCGTGGCCTCGGGCCCGAACCTCGCCCTCGAGATCGCGCGCGAGGAGCCGACCGCCGCCGTCATCTCTTCGACGAGTCAGGAGACAGCCGAGGCGGTGGCGCGGCGGGCCCGCAACCAGTACTTCCGCACGTTCGTGAACACCGACGTGATCGGCACCGAGTTCGGTGGGGTCCTCAAGAACGCCATCGCCCTCGCGATCGGCATCGTCGACGGCGTGGGCTATGGCGAGAACACCAAAGCGTCGATCATCACGCGGGGTCTGGTCGAGATGACGGACTTCGCGGTCGCATTCGGCGCCCAGCCCGAGACCCTGCAGGGTCTCGCCGGACTCGGCGACCTGATGGCGACCTGCCAGTCGCCGCTCAGCCGCAACAACACGGCGGGGCGCCTGCTCGGCCAGGGGTATCGCTTCGACGACGTGGTCAAGCAGATGAACCAGACGGCGGAGGGACTCTCGTCGATCGCGCCCGATCCTGCAGCTGGCACGCGAAGTGGGCGTGCAGATGCCCATCGTCGAGCAGGTCAAGATGGTGCTCGACGGCACGATGAATCCGCGCGACATCGCGCCGCATCTCACAACAGACGACGACACCCCCCAGGGCGAGAGGACGACGAATGGACAAGCCGGCGGTGGCGGTGCTCTTTGGCGGTCGATCCAGCGAGCACTCGATCAGTTCCGCAACGGCGGGCGGGGTGCTCCGGGCGATCGACCGTGACCGTTACCGGGTGATCCCGATCGGGATCACCCGCGACGGCGTCTTCGTCCTCGAGGACGACGATCCCGACAAGTTCGCGCTCGACGCCGACCGGCTTCCCGAAGTCGTCGACAACGGCACGCGCGTCGTCTGGCCCGAAGGCGGCGCAGATCGGACGCTGCGGGTGCGTCGCGCCGACGGCACGGTGGACGAGCTCGGCCGCCTGGACGTGGTCCTGCCGATCCTCCACGGCCTGCACGGCGAGGACGGCACCGTCCAGGGCTTCTTCGACACGCTCGGCATCCCGTACGCCGGCGGCGGGGTCCTGGACTCCGCGCTGTGCATGGACAAGCACTTCATGAAGATCGTGCTCGCCGCGGCCGGCGTGCCGGTGTCGCCCTGGGTCACGGTCACCCGTGCGCGCTGGGAGAGCGACCCCGACGGCGTGCGGGCGGATGCCTCGGCCCTCGGCGAGCCCACGTTCGTCAAGCCTGCGCGCGCGGGGTCGAGCGTCGGCGTCTCGAAGGTGCACGATGCCTCCGAGCTCGCAGGAGCCCTGGAACTGGCGTTCGCCGAGGACGACAAGGTGCTCATCGAGTCGGCCATCGTGGGCCGCGAGGTCGAGGTGGCGATCCTCGAGGGCCGTGGGGGCGCCATCGCCCGCGCATCGCTCCCCGGCGAGATCGTGCTGACCACGCGGGAGTTCTACGACTTCGAGGGCAAGTACCTGGGAGGCGAGGGCGCCGAGGTCGTCTGCCCGGCCGACCTCACGGACGCCGAGATCTCGGCGATCCAGGAGCTCGGCATCCGTGCCTTCCAGGCGGTGGACGGCAAGGGACTCGCCCGCGTCGACTTCTTCCTGACCGCCGACGGCCTCTACGTCAACGAGCTGAACACCATGCCGGGATTCACCCCGATCTCGATGTTCCCGAAGTGCTGGATCGCCTCGGGTGTGTCCTACCCGCAGCTGATCACCGAGCTCGTCGACACGGCGCTCGAGCGCACCACGCGAGTGACGGCGACGGCGAACGCGCGCTGAGGGCCTCGCCGTCCGTGCTCGGCGGAGGCGCGTCGGCGTGCTGCGCCGCCCCGGGCGCCTGCGTGTCAGGGGGCGGGTGTCGCGTCGCCGCGTTCGAGGCACTGGCCGTCGACCGGCAGCACGCTGACGATCGGCGACAGCGCATCGAGGACATCGCGGCTGGATGCTCCCTCGCCGTCCTCATCGGCGGTCGTGTCGAGGTAGATCTCGACGGCGGGAGTGCGGCCGAACGTCGTGAGGCGGAAGCGCGGCGCATCGGAGTCGTCGATGATCCAGTCGACGCCCGCCACGGTCTCGCAGCGCAGGGTCGTCGGCCCCGGCGGCTCGACGCCGCATGTCAGCAGCACCTTCGCGGGCTCGCCCCACGCACCCGTGGCCTGGGCGTCCGTCCACCGTCGCGGCTGATCGCTGACCGTGCCGGGCAGGTTCGAGGTGATCTCCGCACACAGCGGGTCGTTCGCGGACTCGGCCGGATCGAGGTCGACGGTCGATGTGCACCCCGTCAGGCCGATCGCGGCGACGGCGGCCAGTCCGATCGCGACCAGTCTGATCGCGAACGAGGAGGGAAGAACACGCACCGCTCCAGGCTAACCCGGCGCGACGGGCGGCTTCGCCGCCGGCGGTAGCGTGGTGGGGTGGATGACGCACACAAGGATCCGACGGTGGGAGAGCTCAGCGAGGGGACCATCCTGCGCAGCATCCTCGATCGGCTCGGCGAGTCCAACGCCCTGGTCGGACCCGGCGACGACGCCGCCGTGATCGCGGCCGCCGACGGCCGCGTGGTCGCCACCGTCGACACGCTCGTCCACGGCCCCGACTTCCGGCTCGCCTGGTCGAGCGCCTTCGACCTCGGCTACAAGGCGGCCGCCGTCAACCTCGCAGACGTCGCGGCGATGGGTGCGACGCCCACTGCACTGCTGGTGGCGCTGGCGATGCCCGACACGACGCGACTGTCGTTCGTCACCGGCATCGCCGACGGCCTCCGAGCCGCGTGTCGCGATCTGGCGCCCGGGTGCCGGGTCGAGGGCGGAGACCTCACCGTGTCCGACACCCTCACCGTCGCGGTGACGGCGCTCGGCGCCCTGGCGGGACGCGCGCCGGTCCTGCGCTCGGGTGCGCGCGTGGGCGACGTCGTGGCGGTCGCGGGCGAGCTCGGCAGAGCGGCCCGGGGCCTGCGCGTCCTGTTCGAACGCTTCACGGATGCCGCGGGGGCGCCGATCCCGGTCGACGAGCGCGTGCTCGAGCCGGAGGAGCTCACCGACCTCGCCGCACAGCTGCGGCCGTCACCTCCGGTCTGGCTCGGTCCCGATGCCGCGGACGCGGGGGCCACGGCGATGATGGATGTCTCGGACGGCCTCGTGCTGGACGCCTCACGGATGGCGGCGGCATCCGGTGTCACCCTCGCGCTGGAATCGCCGCTTCTCGGCGCGGATCCCGCATCGGCGCTCGGAGGCGGCGAGGACCACGCGCTGCTGGCGGCCTTCCCTGCTGACCGGGCGCTGCCGCACGGCTTCGTGCGCGTAGGCACGGTGCAGGCGCGCGGCGAGCAGGCCGTCCTCGTCGACGGCAGGCCCTTCGAGGGCCGCGGGGGATGGGACCCCTATCGCGACTGGGACGCCCGCACGGGATGATCGACCGTGTCGCCGCCGAGCGTTACGGTGACACGATGACCGATCTGCTTCCGCGCTCGACCCCTGAGCTGCAGGCCGTGCCCGCCGGGGCGATCTCGCGGCTCATCGCCGCGCTCGACGCGATCGACCGCGTGCACACGCTGACGGTGGTGCGCCACGGCCATGTCATCGCCGAAGCGACCTGGGCGCCCTATGAGCGCGACCTGCCGACCGCGATGTACTCGGTGAGCAAGAGCTTCACCTCGATCGCCGTGGGCCTGGCCGTCGCAGAGGGGCGCTTCGCCGTCGACGACCGGGTGATCGACCTCGTTCCCGAGCTCGGCCCGGCGGATCCTTCCGACCGGCTCGCCGCCCTCCGTGTGCGGCATCTCCTGACGATGACGACCGGCCATGCGCAGGAGCCGCCCCTGGACGAGGGCGACTGGGCTCGCGACGCGCTCGCCGCCGAGCCGGCTCACGAGCCCGGGACGCACTGGATGTACAACACCCCGGCCACCCACCTGCTGTCGGCGATCGTGCAGAACCGCACCGGCGAACGACTCGTCGAATACCTTCGCCCGCGGCTGTTCGATCCGCTCGGCTTCCACGATCCGCGGTGGCTCCAGAGCCCGACCGGGGTGGATGCCGGCGGCTTCGGGCTGTCGATCCGTCCGGAGGAGCTCGCCGCCTTCGGCCAGCTGCTGCTGCAGCGCGGCGAGTGGCAGGGCAGGCAGCTCGTGCCGGCCGAGTGGATCGATCAGGCCACGGCGCGGCAGGTGCCGAACGGCTCCGGCGACTCCGACTGGAGCCAGGGCTATGGCTTCCAGTTCTGGCGGTGCCGGCACGGCGCGTATCGCGGTGACGGCGCCTTCGGTCAGTACGTCGTCGTCCTCCCGGAGGCCGATGCCGTCGTGGCCATCACCGGCGGACTGCCCGACATGCAGGCGCCGCTGGATGCGGTGTGGAGGGAGCTGCTGCCGGCGTTCGACTCGGTCGAGGCCGGGTCACGTTCAGCCGCACCGACGCCGATTCCCGCACCCGGCGGCGAACGCCGGGCACGAGAGGTTCGGCATCGCTACGACGGGCCCGTGCGCGAGCTCGGGATCGGCGACGGCGTGATCGCGATCGACGGCCGGGAACTGCCGTGCCTGCCCGGCGTCTGGTCGGTGTCGACGTTCCCCGACGACGGCGTGGCCGGATGGGACTGGTTCGGCGAGCGGGTGGCCGTCGCCGGTGGCTGGCAGGGCGACGTGTTCGTCGCGGAAGTGCGCACCCTGGGCGATGCTCCCACCTTCCGAATCGAGCTGCAGCCGAGCGGTCGGCTTCGGATCACGCAGGACGTGGGCTTCGGCAGCCCCGAGGTGTGGGAGGGCGCGCCGGCGTCTCAGCCCGAGGTGGCAGACCACCAGAGGGCGGTGTCGCCGTAGCGCTTCGAGCGGCCTGCCACCAGCCCGTCCGGCAGCGTCGGCTCGGGCGAGCGCGCGGCGCGTTCGATGACGACATCCGCGCCCGCTGCGAGGAGCGGGACGAGCAGCGCAAGGGTCGAGGCGAGCTCGGTCTCGCCCACGTCGTACGGCGGGTCCAGGAACACCAGGTCGAACGGCCCCCGCGCGGCACGCAGGAACGCGTCGGCCGAGCTGCGGTGCACACGGATCGCGGCATCCGATCCGACCGCCTTGGCCACGTGCGCGGCGTTGCGCTGTGCCACGCTCGCGGCGCGCGGCGACTTCTCGACGAGATCCGCGGATGCCGCCCCGCGACTGACCGCCTCCAGCCCGAGCGCGCCTGAGCCGGCGTAGAGGTCCAGCACGGCGGCGCCGCGCAGCGCATCCGCGGACTCGAGCGCCCCGAACAGCGACTCGCGCACCCGGTCGCTCGTCGGCCGTGTGCCGGCGTCCGGCACGTCGAGCACGAGGGAGCCGGCACGGCCCGCGATGATACGCGTCATCCCTTCACGATATCGCCGGCTGCATCCTCCTCCCGGAGGTGGGGTTCGGTGCGCAGCTCCGGGCGGAGGCCGGACTTGTCGGCGTAGAACGCGCGGATGACATCCATGTCGGCGCGGACGTCGCCGGTCAGTTCGATCGTGGGACCGAGTCCCGTCGTCATCGTGGTGCGGTCGACGTAGCCGAGCGTGACCGGCAGTCCCGCCGCGCGGGCGATGCGATAGAAGCCGGATTTCCAGTAGGAGCCGGAGCCGCGTGTGCCCTCGGGGGTGACGACCAGGCCGAACACCTCGCCCGCGTGGATCCGTGCGACCACGTCGCCGACGACGCGGGAGGGGTCCGCGCGGTCGACGGGGATGCCGCCGAGGCCGCGCATGATCGGTCCCTTCCAGCCGCGGAACAGGCTGGCCTTGCCGAGCCAGCGCACCGGCATGCGCAGCCGCCACGCGATGCCGAGCATGAGCACGAAGTCCCAGTTCGAGGTGTGCGGCGCGCCCAGCAGGACGGTGGGGCGATCCGGGGCCGGCTCGGTGGACAGCGTCCAGCGACTGCAGGCCCAGTAGACACGGGAGAGGAGTCGTCGGAGCATCCGGCAACCATACGATTTCCCGCTGTGCTTCGGCCGACAGCGGCCTCTGTCCTCCGTCCACGTGCGCGCTGCGGGCGCCGATCGTCGTCGGCGGCGGATCCTAGACTCGACTCATGGCGTCCTTCACCCTCGACTCGAGCCTCGGCGGCGCGGTCGGCGGCAAGACGGCGGCGGCGCTCGAGCGCGCCTTCGGCATGACGACCGTCGGCGACCTGATGGCGCACTATCCCCGCCGGTACGCGCGTCGAGGCGAGCTGACCCAGATCTCGTCGCTGCCCGTGGGCGAGTCCGTGACGATCGTGGCCGAGGTCCGGCGGGCGAGCGAGCGGCGGATGAAGAACCGGAACGGGTCCCTGCTCGAGGTGGTGATCAGCGACGGCAACGGCGAGCTCTCGCTGACGTTCTTCAACCAGGCGTGGCGCGTCAAGGACCTCAAGCCGGGCCGGCGCGGCATCTTCGCCGGGAAGGTGGGGGAGTACCGCGGCGCGAAGCAGCTCGCCCATCCCGACTACGAGCTGTTCGACGACGAGGAGGAGGCGCGCCTTCAGGCCGAGGCGAACATCAACCTGCCCATCCCCATCTACCCGGCGACCAGCACGATTGCCAGCTGGCAGCTGCAGAAGATCGTCGACCTCGTCCTCGATGGGCTCGGTGACGTGCCCGACCCGCTCACCGATGAGCTGCGCGCGCGGCACGGGCTGCTCGACGCCCGCACGGCGATCGAGCGCGATCCACCGGCCGAACGCCCTGGAGGAGATCGAGCCGGCCCGCGCGACGCTGCGCATGCAGGAGGCCTTCGTCCTGCAGGTCGCACTGCTGCAGCAGCGCCAGTTCGTCCGGGCACTGTCTGCCACACGCCGGGTTCCCGGGGCACTGCTGGAACGGTTCGACGCCGCGCTGCCGTTCCCGCGCACGCCCGACCAGGTCAGTGTCGGCGACGACGTGGCCCGAGACCTCCAGGGCGACTGGCCGATGAACCGGCTGGTGCAGGGCGAGGTCGGCTCGGGCAAGACGCTCGTCGCCCTGCGCGCGATGCTCCAGGTCGCCGAGTCCGGCGGCCAGTCGGCGCTCATCGCCCCTACCGAAGTGCTCGCGGGTCAGCACGTGCGCTCCATCGCCCGGATGCTCGGCCCGCAGCTCGCGCCCGAGTTGATGCCCACCCTGCTCACCGGGCAGCTGCCCGCGGCAGAACGGCGCAAAGCCGCACTGCGCGCCGCCTCCGGCCAGGCGCGCATCGTCGTCGGCACCCATGCCCTCCTCAGCGAGAGCACGACGTTCGCCGACCTCGGTCTGGTCGTGGTCGACGAGCAGCACCGCTTCGGCGTCGAGCAGCGCGAATCGCTGCGCGCTAAGGGCTCGTCGCCGCACGCGCTGGTGCTGACCGCGACCCCGATCCCGCGTACCGTGGCGATGACGGTCTTCGGCGACCTCGACGTCTCGACCATCCGCACGATGCCCGCCGGGCGCGCGGGGATCGAGACGTTCGTCGCTCCGCTGGCCGAGCACCCCGGCTGGTTCGGGCGGGTCTGGGAGCGCATCGCCGAGGAAGTCGGCCAGGGACGCCAAGCGTTCGTGGTCTGCGCCGCCATCGACGCCGAGGCGCTGACCAAGGACGACACCGCGGACGAGCCGCCCGGAGACACCGGGGGTGAGACGCCCCGCACGCGCTGGGGAGTCGTGCAGGTCGCGGACCTGCTGTCGCGGCATTCGTCGTTCTCCGACATCCGTGTCGAGATGCTGCACGGCAAGATGCCCTCGGATGAGAAGGATGCCGTGATGCAGGCATTCGCCCGCGGCGACATCGACGTGCTCGTGGCGACGACGGTGGTCGAGGTCGGCGTGGACGTGCCCAACGCGTCGACGATGGCGATCCTCGAGGCCGACCGGTTCGGCGTGTCGCAGCTGCATCAGCTGCGCGGTCGCGTCGGTCGCGGCGGCATACCGGGCCTCTGCCTGCTGGTCACCGAGGCCCCCCGCGGCACCCCGGCCCGCGATCGCGTCGAGGCCGTCGCCTCGACCCTCGACGGCTTCGCCCTGGCCGAGGTCGATCTCGAGCTGCGGGGCGAGGGCGACGTCCTCGGTGACGCGCAGTCGGGCGCTCGGTCGTCGCTGCGCCTGCTTCGGGTCGTGAAGGACGCCGACATCATCGCCGAGGCGCGCGTCGCAGCCGAGCAGGTGCTGGCCGACGACCCCGCGCTGCAGCGGCATCCCGGTCTGTCCGCCGCGCTCGAACGCAACGTCGGAATGGCCGAGCGCGCGGCCCTGGCGAAGAACTGACGCGCGGCGGGTCGACCTCGAGCCGCCCAGTAGGCTGGTCGGCATGAGCAGCCGGATCGCCGTCGTCCCGGGATCGTTCGATCCGCCGACCCTCGGTCATCTCGACGTGATCCGCCGTGCCGCGTCGCTGTACGACCAGCTCCACGTGCTCGTCGTGCACAACCCCGGCAAAGAGGCGATGCTGCCGATCGCGCAGCGCCAGGCGCTCCTCGAGCAGTCCATCGCCGAGAGCGACATCGACGGCGAGGTCATCGTGGCCTCGTGGAGCATGGGGCTGCTGGTCGACTACGCGACGGATGTCGGCGCGAGCGTCCTGGTGAAGGGCATCCGCTCGCAGGTCGATGTGGCGTACGAGACGCCGATGGCGATCGTGAACCGCCACCTCGCGCACGTCGAGACCGTGTTCCTCCTGCCCGACCCGGCGCACGCGCTCGTGTCGAGCTCGCTGGTGCGTCAGGTCGCGGCCCTCGGCGGCGACGTCTCGCCGTACGTGCCGTCGGCGGTGGCGCGGTTCCTCGACACCGGCGCGCGGGGCATCTGACCACGCAACCGCGGCTAGGCTGGAGTCGTGGCCAGAAAGCATGTGACGGGTCCGTTCGTCCTTCCGATCCGCGACATCATCCACCGCTCGGGCGAGATGCGCGAGCACACCATCGAGGTCCCGGCCCCCGCCAAGTGGGGAGAGGGCCTGGTAGCCATCCCCGAGGGGGAGCCGGTCGTCGTCGAGGTGCGGCTCGAGTCCGTGCACGAGGGCATTCTCGCCTCGGGCGACATCGACACCGAGTACTCCGGCGTCTGCAGCAGGTGTCTCACCGACATCACCGAGGGGCTCCAAGTCGAGTTTCAGGAGCTTTTCGCGTATCCTGGGGAGGAAGAAGCTGACTTCGAGGTTCAAGACGACCACGTGGATCTTGAAACTCTGGTCAGGGAAGCGGTCGTCCTGTCGCTTCCGTTTCAGCCGGTGTGCCAGCCGGATTGCCCCGGCCTCGATCCGGTCACGGGCGAGCGACTGGCCGATAGCGCCGGATCGCAGCAGCGCGAGCCTCTCGATCCACGTTGGGCCGCGCTCCAGGACTACACCACAGACGACGACGACGTAGCACCGCGCCCTCGCGGTTGATTTCCGGCGTCGAGAACACAGAAGAGAGCAAGCCATGGCAGGTAACCCCCCGAAGCGGAAGGTCTCCCGCTCCAACACTCGTTCGCGTCGCGCGCAGTGGAAGGCGGCGCCCATCACGCTGACCACCACGATCGAGAACGGCAAGAAGGTCTACAGCCGTCCTCACCAGGCGAAGGTCGTCACCGACTCGCAGGGCACCGAGCTGTTCCTCGAGTACAAGGGCCGCAAGGTCGCCGACGTCTGATCATCGCGCACTGACGTGACAGACGTCGCTGCCGAGAGCATCGCTCACGCAGACCTCGCACAGAAGCTCGGAGTCGTCATCGACCCCGAGCTTCTGTCGCTGGCGCTCACGCATCGGTCATGGGCGTACGAGAACGGGCAGGGGCCGAACAACGAGCGCCTCGAGTTCCTCGGCGACTCCGTGCTGGGTCTTGCCGTGACGGTGCGACTGTTCACCGGACACCCCGATCTCGAAGAGGGCGCGCTCGCGAAGCGACGCGCCGGTGTGGTCTCCACCGTCGCCCTCGCCGAGATCGCCCGCGGCATCGGCCTGGGGGAGCACCTCAAGCTCGGCCGAGGCGAGATCCTCACCGGCGGTCGCGACAAGGACTCGATCCTCGCCGACACGATGGAGGCGATCTTCGGGGCCGCCTATCTGTCCGCCGGATCGGATGCCGCGACCGGCCTCGTGCTGCGGCTCGTCGAGCCGCTGCTCGCGGACCCCGAACGCTACGGCGCCGCGATGGATCCGAAGACCGCACTGCAGGAGCTCGCCGCGCACAGCGGCATGCAGCCCCCGATGTATGCGGTGACGTCGACCGGACCCGACCACGATCGTCGCTTCACGGCGGCCGTCACCGTCGGCGACCTCATCGCCGAGGGTGCGGGGACGAGCAAGAAGCACGCCGAGATGGCCGCCGCCCTCACCGCGTGGCGCGACCTCAGCGGGCGTGCCTGAGCTTCCCGAGGTCGAGGTCGTCCGCGCCGGCCTCGCGCCCGCGGTCAGCGGCGCCCTGGTGCTCGGGGTCACAGCGCTCGACGATCGAGCGCTGACGCGGCACGCCGGCGACGGGACGGACTTCGAGGCGCGTCTCACCGGCCGGGTCGTGCTCTCCGCCGCCCGGCGCGGCAAGTTCCTGTGGCTGCCGCTGCAGCCGGACACCGGCGACGGTGCGGCCGCGGATGCCGTCGTGGGCCACCTGGGGATGAGCGGCCAGATGCTGCTGCGGGCTCCCGGGGCACCCGCCGAGCGGCACGAGCGCATACGCCTCGACCTGGCGCACCCGGTGCACGGAGAGCTGTCCGTCGTGTTCGCGGATCAGCGGACGTTCGGCTCGCTGGCGATCGACGACCTGATCCCGACCGTGGACGGCGCGCCCGGCGGACGGGGGTGGGCGGAGGCATCCGTCCCGGCGCAGGTCGCCCATATCGCACGGGATCCCCTGGATCCGGCGTTCTCGGATTCCGCCGTCCGGCTGATCCTCCGGCGCAAGGGCTCCGCGATCAAACGTGTGCTGCTCGACCAGACGATCATCAGCGGTGTCGGCAACATCTACGCCGACGAGGCGCTGTGGGCTGCGCGCATCCACCCCGAAACGCCCGCACACGCCTTGTCGACGCGCGCGGTGAACCGCCTGTTGGACGAGGTGCGGCACGTGCTCGAGAAGGCGCTGGCCGAAGGCGGCACGAGCTTCGACGCGCAGTACGTCAATGTGAACGGCCAGGCCGGCTACTTCGCCCACTCGCTCAATGCGTACGGCCGCACCGGGGAGCCGTGTCCCCGATGCGGCCGTCCGATCGTGCGCGTGTCGTTCACGAATCGCTCGAGCCACTTCTGCGCGCACTGCCAGCGGATGCCGCGCTCGGTACCCGGACCCCGTCACGGCGTCTGACGCGCGCGCGGCGTGCGCCGGTGCGATCAGAGCACGAGCACCTTCTTCCACGCGCCCGCGTACGAGGCGGGCACGAAGCCGATGGCTTCGTTGATGTCGAGCATGTGACGGTTCTCCTCGGCGTTGAACGTGGAGACCCGCGGCGACTCGGGCACCAGGTCGCGCCAGCGCAGCAGGTTCGCGCACTTCACGATGGTTCCGAGACGATGCCCGCGGTGCTCCTTCACGACCAGCGTGCCGAACTGCTGGGTCGCCCCGGAGCGGTCATCCGCGATGGCGAGCTCGTTGTACGCGGCGATCCGGCCTGTCGGCACGTGCAGCACGACCGCCACCGAGACGGTGAGCCCCTGCGCCTTCAGCCGGGCGTCCCGACGCTGGACGCGTGCGGCATCCCAGTGCTGCTCGTCGATGACCAGACCGCCCGCCGGCGCATCCGTCGACATGCGCGAGATCGCGTACGCGAAACCATCGAGATGCTCGGGCGGCGTCGGCGACGTCCACTGGATCGAACGGTAGTCCTCACCGGCGGCCGCCACCGCCTCGAGCGAGCATGCGTTCGACGGTGCCGAAGTCGCCGGTGAGGTCGAAGACGCTGTTGCGCTCCACCTGCTCGAGCGTGAAGCCGCTCGCCAGTTGGAATCGCGTCTGCGGGTCGTCGGCGGGAATCGATCCCCAGCCGGTCGGCGGCTCGAGACGCGGGCCGGCCGTCTGCGGCCGGTGCAGCGTCCATGTCTGGATCGTGGCGAGTCCCCGTTCACGCGCCTCGCGCTCGACCTCGGCGAGCAGCAGCTCCTCGACGCCCTGGCCGCGGTGCGGCGCGTCGACCATGAGATCGAACTCCACGGTGCTGGCGTCAGCCTGGTTCGAGACCATCAGCTTCACGGCGCCCAGCACCGCGTCGCCGCGCAGCGCGGCGAAGCCGAGTTGCGTCCAGTCCGTCTGGTCCTGCCAGAATCCGAGCACCTCGTCGGGCTCTTCGCGCAGGTAGTCGTGACCCGCGTCCTCGAGGCAGACCGCATTGGCGATCCGCACCATCTCGAGGAAGATGCGGGCATCCGGTGCATCCACCGCTGCGGGAACGGCGATCCGCTGGACGGTCACGACCGCGGTGTCGGCGAGGTCAGTCATCGAGCACCTTCTTCCACGCGCCCACGTACGCGATCGGCGCGAAGCCGATCGCCTCATTGATGTCCAGCATCGGCCGGTTCTCCTCTGCGTTGTAGGTGATGACGCGCGCGGATGCGGGCGCCACGTCGCGCCAGGACAGGAGTCCGGCGCACTTGACGAGCGTGCCGAGCTTGTGTCCTCGGTGCTCCTTGAGCACGAGCGTGTCCTCCTGGTGGGACGGCTCGGTGCGGTCCTTTCCGATCACGAGCTCGTTGAACGCGCACAGCTCACCGGTCTCGATGTGCTGCGCAGCGGTCACCTGGATCGTGCGGCCGGATGAGGTGTAGCGCGCGTCGTGCTCGGCGATGCGCGCGGCGTCCCACGACTCTTCGGCGAACTCGAGGGCTGCCGAGGGCGCGTCGGTCGACATCCGGGACTTCATCCAGGCGTACCCAGCCACGTACTCCTCGGGGGTGGGGGCGAACCACTGCACCACGCGGTAACCGGGTGAGGCCGCCTGTGACTCGGTCAGCAGTCGCTCCACCTCGGCGAACGAGTCGGTGAGGTCGAACGCGCTGTTGCGCTCGACCTGTTCCAGCGCGTAGCCGTGACGGAGATAGAACCTCGCGATGTGGTCGCGCGGGATCTCGCCGAAACCCGTCGGCGGGGCCAGCCGGGGACCGGCCGCGGCCGGATGCTCCGCCCAGGACTGCAGCACGGTACGCCCATGCGCCCGGGCAGTCTGCTCGACGAGTTCGTACGCGGCCGAGCCGATGCCGCGACCCCAGGAGTCCCGGAGCAGCTCGACCAGCCAGAAGGCCTCCTTCGAACCTGCCTCCTGGGGGAGGTCGACGCCGACGCGGCCGATGCAGCGCCCGTCGTCCACGATCACCCACGACAGCCGGGTCTGGTACTCGGTCGGGCGGTAGTGGGGGAGCAGCTCATCCGCGGTGATCCGATGGTCGTCATGGCCGGAGATCTCGCGGTAGATGATGTTGCGCACCCGGACCATGTCGACGAAGTCGGCGGCGTCCGGTGCATCGATCGAAGCGGGAACGACGAGTGGGCGGAACTCGAGTCCCGTGATGGTGGTCATGTCAGTGCGTCCTTGCGATGTCGGATGAGTGGCTGTGGGGTGGGTCCGCCGCCCTGCTGCGGGCGGCGGACCCGGCGGCCGTCACGGCCGGGGCGCGAGGCTGGCCTCGCGGAAGTAGGCGCGTTCACGCTGCGCAACGGCCTCCTGATGCTGGAACGTGTGAGCGTGCCGGCGGCGGTCGTCCGTGAGTCGCGGCGAGCGGGTGCTCCACAGCAGGAGGCGCAGGCCCAGACGGAGGGCGAGGCGGTCCAGGAGCGGGATGCGGGTGTCGCGGCTCGGGAGCCGCAGCGTATCGGGAAGGCCCGATTGGCGCTGCGGCGCAAGGAGAGTGTTCATGATTGCTCTTTCCGGTTGTGGAAGGGATGCCTCGGCGGACGCCGGAGGCGGAGATGTCATGCCGCAGCACGACGGGACGAAGGCAGGGGGTTCGCGCTCAGCACCGCGAAGCGGAGCCGGCGCAGCAGACGAGCAGCGCCCGGAAGCGGGCAGACTCGTCCCCTGCGGGGATCAGATGGCGGCGGGGAAGCGGCCGCTCAGCACAGCGCCGAAGGAGTAGGTCCCCGACGCGACGGCACGAATCGCTCCGCCATCACGGGCGGCGATTCCAGTGGGGTTCATCAGCATCATCGGGGGACCTCCTTTCTCGACTTCAGACGCGGTGAGTGACGCTACCGCCTCCGGGATACCCGCGTCAAGCTTTCTCCCAGATTCGGTGATCACCTCGCGTGTCGCGCCCAGGCCCGTGCCAGGGTGTCCGGACCGAGTGAGGCTGTGGACGCCGGGTGACGGACCGCTCGTCCCGCGGCCGGTCTACCGGGCGGGAGCACTCCGCTCCGGTAGCGTAGGCGGGTATCGACCGGGGTGGGGGCGAATCCATGCACCTGAAGAGCCTGACGCTCAAAGGGTTCAAGTCGTTCGCCCAGCCGACGACGTTCGCCCTCGAGCCCGGCGTGACCTGCATCGTCGGCCCCAACGGCTCGGGCAAGTCGAACGTGGTCGACGCCCTCGCCTGGGTGATGGGCGAGCAGGGCGCCAAGACCCTCCGCGGCGGGAAGATGGAGGACGTGATTTTCGCCGGCACGGCGACGCGCGGCCCGCTCGGTCGTGCGGAGGTGCAGCTCACGATCGACAACAGCGACGCAGCGCTGCCCATCGAGTACGCCGAGGTCACGATCAGCCGCACGCTCTTCCGCAACGGCACGAGCGAGTACGCGATCAACGGCGAGTCGTGCCGGCTGCTCGACGTCCAGGAGCTGCTGAGCGACTCGGGGCTCGGCCGCGAGATGCACGTGATCGTCGGTCAAGGGCGCCTCGACAGCGTGCTGCAGGCGACTCCGGAGGATCGCCGGGGCTTCATCGAAGAGGCCGCCGGCATCCTGAAGCACCGGCGACGCAAGGAGAAGACCATCCGCAAGCTCGACGCGATGGAGGCCAACCTCACGCGCCTGAGCGATCTTGCCGGCGAGCTGCGCCGGCAGCTGAAGCCGCTCGGCAGACAGGCGCAGATCGCCCGAGAGGCGGCGACCATCGCGGCGGTCGTGCGCGACGCGAAGGCCCGGCTCTTCGCCGACGAGATCTCGGTGCTTCGAGCCGAGCTCGCGTCGCACGCGCAGAGCGAGCAGGAGCGTCACGCCGAGCGGATGGTGCTGCAGGACAGCCTCGACAACGCCCGCGCGCGCATCGAGCAGCTGGAGAGCGACCAGCGCTCCGAGAACGTGGACCGCGCCCGTCGCGTCGCCTTCGGGCTCGAGCGGGTGCAGGAGCGCCTCCGCGGCCTCTACGCCCTCGCGGGCCAGCGACTCGCGCTGCTCGGCGACGCCGAGGACGAGGAGCGCATCGAGCTCACCACCGTGTCGCAGGCGATGATCGACGAGGCGCGTGCCGAGATCGACGTCGTCTCGGACGGTCTGGGCGCGTCGCAGGACGCTGCCGCGGCGGCCGCTCGCGATGTCGTCCGCGCCCGAGCCGAGCTCGACGCCCTCGATGTCGACATCGCCGCGCAGAGCGCGCTCGTCTCGGAGCACGACATGCGCATCACGGCGCTGCGGGGGACCGCGGAGGCCGCGGCATCCGCTCTCGCCGCCGTCCGCACCGCCGTCGAGCGACAGCAGAAGGCGCTGGATGCCGCACTTGCACGCCGAGCGGAGGCCGAGGAGGTCCTCGCCGGTGTCGACCCCGACGTCGTGCCCGACGCGTCGACGGCCGATCACGCGGCCGCGTACGATCGCGCGCAGCGCGACGCCGCCGACGCCGAGGCCGAGGTGTCGGCAGCTGCGGGAGCGCCTGCATGCGGCGGAGCGGGAGCGTGAGGCGCTCACGGCGCAGACGGCCGCGCTCAGCAGGGCGCTGGATGTGAAGAACGGCGCCTCGGCTCTGATCGCGCAAGGACGCGATGGCGTGCGGGGCCTCGTCGGCGACGCGGTGCAGGTGAAGTCGGGATTCGAGGCGGCCATCGCCGCCGTGCTGGGACCGATCGCGGAAGGCGTGCTCGTCGACGACCGCGCGAGCGCCTTCGCGGTGGCGGAGGCGGCACGCGCTGCCGAGGCGGGCATGGTCGACATCGTCATCGCCGAAGACGGGCATGATGCGGCCGGCGTTCCCCGAACTGCGCGGCGTCGTGCCCGCGCGTGAGGTGGTGACCGCCCCCGAGGGCGTGCTCGGGCTGCTGTCGTACGTGGTGATCGTCGACGACCTCGAGGTCGCGCGCGAAGCCGGTCCCGCCCTGGCGGACGCCGGGCTCGGCGGCCCGCTGACTCTGGTGACCCGCGGCGGCGAGGTCTACACGGAGTACTCGCTCCGCGCCGGTGCCGGCTCGTCGCGCTCGCGGCTGGAGCTGGCCGCGGAACGGGATGCCGCAGCCGAACGCCGCGATGAGATCACCGTCGTGGCGGAATCGCTGCGGGAGGCGCTCGGCGACGCGACCCGCGAGCTCGAGTCGGCGCGTCAGCGCACCAAGACGACGCTCGCCACCCTCCGGGAGCACGATGCCGCCCTCGCCGCCCACGCGGAGCAGGTCAATCGCGCGACCGTCCGCCACGAGGCCGCCGTCGCCGAGTGCGACCGGCTCGCCGCCGGTGTCGCGCAGGCCGCCGCGGCGGTCGAAGAGGCCGAGAGCTCGGCACGCTCTGCCGAGGATCAGCTGACCGCGGCCCTCGAAGCCCCGCGGCCCATCCTCGACGCGTCGGCGCGCGACGGCATGCTCGCCGAGCTCGACGCGGCGCGTGACGCCGAGATGCGCGCGCGGCTGGACGTCGAGACCCTGCGCGAGCGCATCCGCGCCGGCGAGGCGCGCGTCGTCGCACTCGAACGCCAGCGCGAACGCGAACGCGAGGCCGCCGCCGAGGCGGCGCGGCGGGCCGTCGTGCGCCGTGCGCAGCGCGAGATCGCCGCCGGCGTCGCGGGGCAGCTGCCCGCCGTCATCGACTCCGTCGACCGCTCGCTGGCTCAGGCGCGGGCGGAGCTCGCCGCCGCGGAGTCCGAGCGCACGGCCCTGACCACCGAGCTGGCCCAGCTTCGCGCCCAGGAGAGCGCGGTGCGCGAGCGTCTGGCGGGCCTCACCGAGAGCGTCCACAGCTTGGAGCTGCAGATCCACGAGAAGCGCCTGCACGTCGGTGGTCTGCTCGAGCGGGTGCAGTCCGAGCTCGGCCTCGACGAAGACATTCTGATTTCGGAATATGGACCGGATCAGCCCGTTCCTGTCGCTGCCGATCCTGATTCCAGTCAGGCGGATGTCGGCGCAGCGATTCGCGCCGACGACGGAGACGACGCCGAGCTGCGCACCGTTCCCTACGACCGTGCGCAGCAGCGCAGGCGACTGCAGGAGGCCGAGCGCAAGCTCGCCCAGCTGGGACGGGTGAATCCGCTCGCACTGGAGGAGTTCGAAGCCCTCGAGCAGCGTCACAAGTTCATGACGGAGCAGCTCGCCGACCTCACCCAGACCCGCAAGGACCTGCTCACGATCATCGAGGAGCTCGACGAGCGGATGCAGTCGATCTTCCTCGCCGCGTTCGAAGACACGAAGGTCGCGTTCGGCGAGGTGTTCCCGATCCTGTTCCCGGGCGGGACGGGATCGATCGCGCTGACCGATCCCGACTCGCCCCTCACGACGGGGATCGAGGTCGCCGTGCGCCCGGTCGGCAAGAAGATCGAGCGGCTCTCCCTGCTCTCGGGCGGCGAGCGCTCGCTCGCGGCGGTGGCGCTGCTGACCGCCATCTTCAAGGCCCGGCCGAGCCCCTTCTACATCCTGGACGAGGTCGAGGCGGCGCTCGATGACGCGAATCTCGGCCGCCTGCTCGGCGTCTTCGAGCAGCTGCGCGCGTCGAGCCAGCTCATCGTCATCACGCACCAGAAGCGCACCATGGAGATCGCCGACGCGCTGTACGGGGTGTCGATGCGCCAGGACGGCGTCTCGGCCGTCGTGGGCCAGCGCATCGTGGAGCGCGTCGCGTCCTGATGACAGCCGCCTCCGCCGGGCGCGCGGGGCCCACGGCGGGGAGTAGCGTTCGCGTATGCACACCTCAGCGCGCGCGGTGGCGGGTCTGATTCTCGCGGCATTCGTGTTGACCGCGTGCACGCCGGACGTGTCCGGTGCGCGGCGCGCGACGCCCGAGCCCACGGGATCCACGTCCGGCGACGCGGCGGCGACGCCGGAGGCGGGCGAGGACGCCGACATGCCTCCCACCGACATCACCTTCGAGGCGGGCGCCGAGCTGGACCCCGCATCGTGGCGGGCGGGCTGGGACGACCGGCTGATGGCCGCCGACGAGCGCTTCGCGGTCTCGTCGCCCGACGACGGCAACGGCAGCTGGGCGTACCTGGATGGGCAGACGCAGTGCTCGATCGCGTTCTATCAGGGCGCGATCACCGACCTGGAACTCGGGGCGGACGACCGCGAGAGCACCGACGGCATGCTCGCGGCCGTGCTCAGCACGCAGATCCCCGGCGTGACGGCCGCGGACGTGACGGCGAACGCCTCGGACGACTACGTGGCGCAGACGACGCAGGAGGGCACGGTCGAGATCCGCCTCGTCGGCGGAAGCGGCGGCGGTGGCGGCAGCGAGGCCGGCTGGAGCGAGTTCGGACGCACGTTCGGCACGCTGGGCACGTCGCTCGTCGTCAACGTGGAGTGCCCGCCGGGGCAGGACGTCGGCACCGAGGTGGCGGACCTCCTCAACGAGTACGTCGGGATCGCGATCGCGCCCGCGTCGGACTGATCGGCGGCGGCCCTAGGCTGGAGGAATGGCAGAGAGCTCCTGGTCGCTGGGCCGTGCGCTGCGCGGCATGTTCGTCAAGCCCACGATCGACGAGACCACCTGGGAAGACCTCGAGACCGCGCTGCTGACGGCGGACTTCGGCCCCGACATCACCGAACGCATCATCGACGAGCTGCGCGAGAAGGTCGAGCGGTACCGCACGACCGACCCGCGCGACCTGCAGCGGATGCTGAAGGAGACGCTCGAGGAGCACTTCGCGAAGTTCGACACCACCCTCCGCCTCACCGAGCGTCCGGCCGTCGTGCTCGTCGTCGGCGTCAACGGCGTCGGCAAGACCACGACGATCGGCAAGTTCGCGAAGTTCCTGCAGCGCTACGGGCGCTCGGTGGTGGTCGGCGCGGCCGACACCTTCCGCGCGGCGGCCGTCGACCAGCTCGCGACCTGGGCCGAGCGCGGCGGGGCGACGATCGTCCGGCCGCAGCAGGAGGGGCAGGATCCGGCATCCGTCGCCTTCCAGACCATCGAGTACGCGAAGAGCACCGGCACCGAGATCGTGCTCGTCGACACGGCGGGACGCCTGCATACCAAGGGCGGGCTGATGGACGAGCTCAGCAAGATCCGCCGCGTGATCGAGAAGCAGGCGCCGATCAGCGAGGTGCTGCTGGTGCTCGACGCGACGACCGGGTCAGAACGGCGTCATGCAGGCGCAGGCGTTCCTCGAGCACGCCGGCGTCACCGGCCTCGTGCTGACGAAGCTCGACGGCTCGGCGAAGGGCGGCTTCGTGCTCGCCGTGCAGGAGCGCACCGGGATCCCGGTGAAGCTGCTGGGTCAGGGCGAGGGCATCGGCGACCTCACCGGCTTCACGCCGCACGTCTTCGCGGCGTCCCTCGTCGACTGAATCCGCCGTCTCAGCGGACCGAATCCGCCGTCTCAGCGGACCGAATCCGCGCCATGCCGTGTCCGGGCTATCGCGGACGCGCTCGTTGCGGTTTCATGGGGTCATGGCGATCGAGCACGACTACTTCGGACTCCTCGAATCGGGGCCTGACGGATCGATCTTCTGGTCGGAGAACGTCGATCTGGGCGACCAGTCCGTCACGGTCGATCTGACCGCGCCCGATCAGGACGATGTGTCGGAGGCGGCCCTCGACGTCGCCGCCGCGCTCATCTCGTCGATCGAGGACATCGACGGGAGTGCCCGCAACGCCATGGTGAACGAGCTGAACGATCGCACCAGCGAAGTCACGGAGTACATCCTTCAGCAGCAGGAGGCGCTGGGGGAGGCCCTCGAAGACGCGCTCGTCGACATCTCCGGCGACATCCAGATCGATGTGATCCGGTCGCTGCAGCTCATGAGCATGACGATCCTCGCCGACGAGCACGGCGGCTCCGACCCGTTCGCCGTGCTGGAGTACGCGCTGGACCCCGACGCCACCGACGACGTGCTGCTGGTCAACCTGGATTCCGCCGGCGCGGTGCTGTCGGTCACGAGCGCGGACTGACGCGGCCAGATCCCGCTCGGCCGCCGAGCCGAGCCGGTGTCGTCTCACCTCTCGCAGTGAGAGGGGTTGGATGCCGGCGGCCCGGCCGGCTCTGTCAGACGGCCTGCGCGAATCCGCGTTCGACGTGCACGTCCTCGGCGATGTGCGCGAGGTGCGGCGGGATCTCGCGGCCCTTCGACAGCATCGACTGCGCCCACAGGCGCCCCGCCCGGTACGACGAGCGCACCAGCGGCCCCGCGAGCACGCCGAGGAACCCGATGCGCTCGGCCTCGTCTTTGAACTCGACGAACTCCTGCGGCTTGACCCACCGCGCGACCGGCAGGTGCCGGGGCGAGGGCCGCAGGTACTGCGTGATCGTGATGATGTCGGTGCCGGCGGCGTGGAGGTCTTCGAGCGCCTGCACGACCTCTTCGGGCTCTTCGCCCATGCCGAGGATGAGGTTCGACTTGGTGATGAGGCCGGCATCGCGGGCCTGGGTCAAGACGTCGAGCGAGCGCTCGTAGCGGAAGGCCGGGCCGGATGCGCTTGAAGATGCGCGGCACCGTCTCGACGTTGTGCGCGAAGACCTCGGGGCGGCTCTCGAACACCTCGCGCAGGAGCGCCGGGTCGCCGTTGAAGTCGGTCGCGAGGATCTCGACGCCCGTGTTCGGGTTCATCGCGTGGATCTGCCGCACCGTCTCGGCGTGGAGCCAGGCGCCGCCATCCGGCAGGTCGTCGCGTGCGACTCCCGTCACGGTGGCGTAGCGCAGGTTCATGCGCACCACGCTCTCGGCCACGCGGCGGGGCTCGTCCGTGTCGTAGTCGGCCGGCTTGCCGGTGTCGATCTGGCAGAAGTCGCACCGGCGCGTGCACTGCGAGCCGCCGATGAGGAAGGTCGCTTCGCGGTCCTCCCAGCATTCGTAGATGTTGGGGCAGCCGGCTTCCTGGCAGACCGTGTGCAGCTCTTCGCTCTTCACGAGCGAGTGCAGCGCCTGGTACTCCGGGCCCATCTTCGCCTTGGTCTTGATCCAGTCCGGCTTGCGCTCGATGGGCGTCTGCGCGTTGCGCACCTCGAGACGCAGGAGCTTGCGCCCCTCCGGGCCGGAGGCAGGAGCCGCCGCACCGGGACCACTGCCGCACGCGCTCATGCCGGCACCCCCGCGAAGTCTTCGGCGAACACGCGGCTCACAGTGTCGACCACATCGCTCGGGCTGATGTCGGCGCCGGCGACCTCGCTGATCGTCGTGACTCCGGCATCCGAGATGCCGCACGGGATGATGCCGCGGAAGCCGGCGAGGGAGTTGTCGCAGTTGAGGGCGAAGCCGTGCATCGTCACGCCGCGCTGCACGCGCACGCCGATCGCAGCGACCTTGTCCTCCCCGAGGGGACGGCGCACCCAGACGCCGCTGCGCCCCTCGACGCGGTAGCCCTCGACGTCGAACTCGCGCAGCGCCTCGATGAGGAGGTGCTCGAGGCGTCGCACGTGCGCGACGACGTCCACCGGCTCGGCGAGCCGCACGATCGGGTACCCGACGAGCTGCCCGGGCCCGTGCCACGTGATCTTGCCGCCGCGATCGACATCGACGACGGGCGTGCCGTCCGTCGGACGTTCGTGCCGCGCCGTGCGCGCGCCCGCGGTGTAGACGGCCTCGTGCTCGAGCAGCAGCAGCGTGTCGGGCCGCGCGTCCGCCACGACCTCGGCGTGGATGCTGCGCTGGAGCGCCCACCCGTCGAGGTACGGCACATAGTCGGGGGACAGGCCGACGGTCTGGATGTCGAGCATCGCACTCCTTGGCTCGTTCGCTCGTGGCGATTGATGAACTGCGTCCAACAATACATCCGGATGCTCCCGGACATGTTCCCCTTCTTCCGATGGCTGTCCGGAGACGGAACATGAGTGACTCAGGACACTCTGTCGTCGGGGTGGGATGCGCTCGGTGCGACGGCCTGGGTGTAGCGGTGGGCGAGTTCGCGGACCTTGTCCACGAGTTCGGGTGGCTCGGTGACCTCGAATCCCACGCCGAGCAGGCTCAGGTGCACGGCGATGGTGTCGAGTGAGTCCGCTCCCGTGCGGAAGAGGCACGTGCGCTCATCGCGCGCCTCGACTGTTCCTGCCGCCGGCGGGATACGTTCGGCGATGACGGGGGCCGGGGCATGGACCACGACGGTCGTGTGATACCGCCAGGCGGCCGCCGAGGCTCTCGCGGAGACGTAGGCACCGACGTCTTCCGGCGGCGGACGAGGAACGAAACGCGGGCCGGTCGGCACTCGCGGTGTGATCCGGTCTATGCGGAAGGTGCGCCAGTCCTGGCGGTCGAGATCCCATGCGAGCAGGTACCACCGGCGGCCCCAATTGATGAGCCGGTGGGGTTCGACGTCGCGTCGTGATGCGTGACCTGGGTGCGATTCATAGTCGAATCGCAGTCGTTCAGTGTCCCGACAGCATGCGGCGATCGTGCTGAGAAGCTCGGCGTCCACCACAGGGTAGGGGTCGTCGGTGGGTACGGTCACGGCATACGCGTTCAGTGCCGCAACCCGGCGACGTAACCGGTGCGGAAGCACCTGCTCGAGCTTTGTCAGTGCTCGCAACGAGGTTTCCTCGACACCGTCCAGTCCTGTGGCCGCGCGCAGGCCGAGCACGATCGCGACAGCCTCGTCGTCATCGAGGAGCAGCGGGGGGAGCTGCCCACCGACCCCGAGACGGTAGCCGCCCGCGGCGCCTCGAGTGGCGTCGATCGGGTAGCCGATGGTGCGCAGCCGCTCCACGTCATTGCGCACGGTGCGTTCACTCACGTCAAGTCGCTGCGCGAGCTCGGGACCGGTCCAATCGCGACGAGCTTGAAGCAGCGACAGCATCCGGAGCAGTCGTGCAGAAGTGTCCAACATTCTTCGATTCTCTCGTCGATCAGGAAAGAGGTGTGCCTGATTGCGCTCTAGCGTTGCCTCATGAACATCACACCGTTTCGCATCGACGTCCCCCAGACGGATCTCGACGATCTTGCTGACCGTCTCGCGCGTACCCGTTTCACCGGCGAGCTCTCCCCGGACGCCGGCGACTACGGCGTGCGAGTCGATCCGGTGCGCGACCTGGTGCGCCGCTGGCGCGAAGATTTCGACTGGCGCCTCGTCGAGCAGCGACTCAATGAGATCCCGCAATTCACGACCACGATCGACGGACAGAACATCCACTTCCTGCACGTGCGGTCGCCCGAGCCCGGAGCCTTCCCGCTGATCCTCACTCATGGTTGGCCCGGCTCGTTCGTGGAATTCCTCGACGTCATCGGCCCGCTGACCGATCCGCGCGCCCACGGCGGCGATCCCGCACAGGCATTCCACGTCGTCATCCCGTCGCTGCCCGGATTCGCCTTTTCCGGTCCCACGACGGAACCAGGCTGGAATCGCTATCGCACGGCACGAGCGTGGGCGGAGCTGATGGCGGGATTGGGTTACACCCGCTACGGGGCGCACGGTAACGACGCCGGCGCGCTCGTCACGCCCGAAGTCGGACGCCATGACGGCGCGCATGTGGCCGGCGTGCATGTCGACCAGGTCTACTCCTTCCCCTCTGGTGACCCCGCTGAGTTCGCCGGCATGACGGAAGCTGACCTGGCCCAGCTGCGGACTCTGCAGAGTTTCAGCGCCGACAAGCTGGCTTACAACGAACTGCAGGCGACCCAGCCGCAGAACCTCGCTCACGCTCTCGCTGATTCCCCGACCGGGCAACTCGCATGGAGCTACCAGTTGTTCGGCGATGCGGTCGATCCGGACTTCGTGCTCACCAACGTGGCCCTGTACTGGCTGACCGGAACCACGGCTTCGTCGATGCGGCTCTACTGGGAAGATCGGCATACCCCCGACGAGGAAAAGCCGCAGGGACCCACGACCGCTCCGATGGCAGTGGCCGCGTTCGCCGGAGACTTCTCCGGCATCCGCCAGTTCGCAGAACGCGACCATGCCAGCATCACCTCGTGGAACGAGTTCGACCGAGGCGGGCACTACCCGGCGCATCAGGCCCCCGACCTGCTGGTCGGAGACCTGCGGCAGTTCTTCGACGGACTGCGGGGCTGACCTCATGGTGAAGGTGCTGAGCCAGCGGGCGCTCAACCGCGCCACGCTGGCTCGGCAGCTGCTGATGCAGAGGTCCGACATGTCGGTACGGGACGCGGTGGAGCACCTGGTGGGACTGCAGGCCCAGACGCCGCACAGCTGGTACATCGGTCTATGGAGCCGACTCACCGACTTTCAGGCGGACCAGGCAGCCGAACTGCTCATCGACCGAAGTCTGGTGCGCATCGCACTGATGCGGTCCACGATCCACCTGGTCACGGCCGCAGACGCCCGCGCACTGCGGGCCCTGGTGCAACCCGTCCTCGATCGAGATCTGTATGCCAACGCCACGCACGGACGCCCGATCCATCGAGTCGACATGAAGGTGCTGACCGCTGCCGGACGGGATCTGCTCGCCGAGCGGCCGATGACGGCCAAAGAGCTGGGCGAGCGTCTGCATGCCCAGGGGTTCGATGTTCCGCCCGCCACGCTCGCCTATGCCATCCGCAATCTGGTCCCGTTGGTGCAAGTCCCTCCTCGCGGAATATGGGGTCGCAGCGGACCGATCGCGCACACCACTGCGGACGACTGGGTGGGTCCTCCTTCGGCGCCCGCACCGACGATGCAGGACCTGGTGCTGCGCTACCTCGCCGCCTTCGGGCCCGCCACGATCGCCGACATGCAGCGATGGTCAGGGTTGACCCGTCTACGTGAAGTCGTCGACCCGTTGAGGTCGCAGCTGCTCACCTTCCGCGGCGAGGAGGGGCAGGAACTCTTCGACCTGCCTGACGGACCGCGGCCCGACGCGCCCGTGCCGCCGCGCTTCCTGTACGACTTCGACAACCTCCTCCTCTCGTACGCCGACCGCAGCAGAGTCATCACAGACGACTTCCACAGGCACTCCTTCCGCCCACATGGACCCGTGCCCTCTGTCGTGCTCATCGACGGCTTCACCGCAGCCGATTGGACCATCACACAGAGCGGCGATACGGCCACTCTGAAGATCCGACCGTACGCGCCGGTGTCCGAATCAGTTGCCGGCGAGCTGATCGACGAAGGTCGACGCCTGCTCGCCTTCACTCACCCACAGTCCGCATCCCGTCACGTCGACCTCATCACGGATCTGTTCCCGTGAAGACTCGACCGATGACCCGACCCCGGCCGAGCTGACCCCAACCGATTGCCCGTGAAGGTGGGCCGGGATGTGGCGGGACGGTCGATGGGTGTAGCGATGCCCAAACGGACTTGTGGGTCACCTCGCCCGAACACAACCGTCGCCAGCTCGAGGTCTCGACGCCGAAGGAGATCCATCGCTCGGCGGCGGCGAGACGCACGCTGCGCAGCAGACTGCGCCGATGCCGGATGGACCACCGGTCATAAGGTGGCTTCATGTCCACCGAGCCGCGCGCGGGGCGACCGAAGGCGTCGTCGCGCGAAACCATCGCCGAAGCGGCGTGCGAGCTGTTCCTCGAGCAGGGCTACGAGCAGACCTCGATCGCCGACATCACCAGCCGCGCCGGCGTCAGCCGGTCGAGCTTCTTCAACTACTTCTCCTCCAAGTCCGATGTGCTGTGGGCGGGTCTCGACGAGCGGCTCGCCGCATTCGAGCGGCACCTGGGCTCGGACGAGGAGACGGCTGCCGTCGCCGACGTCCGTGCGGCGACCCTCGCCGTCGCGGAGGGCTTCGCGCCCGACAGCCTCGCGCTGGGCATCGTCAACGCGAAGGCGATGGGACTCGAGGCCGAGTACGAGCGCGACGCCGCCCTCCGCCGGGCGCGCGTGGCGAGGGCGGTCTCGACGCGGTTCGTCCGCGCCGGGTCGGATCGCGTGCACGCCGAGGTCGGCGGCGCCGCATGGGGCGGGGCGGTGCTCGCCGCCGTCGAGGCGTGGGCGCACGACGGTGCCGGTCGCACCTCGCTCGCGCGCTTTCTGGCTCGTGCGGCGGACGCCGCCGAGGCCGTCGGACCTGTGCGTGCCGGGGAGGTGCGACAGCTGCGCGTGGTCGTCGAGGCGCCCGATTTCGAGGACGCCCTCCGGTTCTACCGCGACGTCGTCGGGATGCCGCAGGCCGAGGCGTACGAGGCCGAGGGCGGTGCCCGCGTGGCGATCCTCGACGCCGGGCGCGCGACCCTGGAGCTGTCGAACCCGGCGCAGGTCGCGTTCATCGACCGCGTCGAGACCGACGGCGACGCCCCGAGCGACCGGATCCGGCTCGCGCTCGAGGTGGACGACAGCGCTGCCGCCGCCGAGCGCCTGGCGCACCGCGGCGCCGAGGTGCAGGCATCCGCCCGGGTCACACCCTGGCGCTCCCGCAACGCGCGTCTGCGGGGTCCTGCGGGTCTGCAGCTGACCCTGTTCCAGGAGCTCGGACCCGAGAGCTGAATCGCCCGCGGCGGCGGGCGGCGGCGGAGCGGCCGGCGTCGGCATCCGTCGCCGGTAGAATCGGGGGATCATGGCGACTTTCGGCACCCTCTCCGACCGGCTCACCGAGACCTTCCGCAACCTCCGCAAGAAGGGGCAGCTCACGCCCGCGGATGTCGACGGCACCGTCCGCGAGATCCGGCGCGCCCTGCTCGACGCCGACGTGGCGCTGCCCGTCGTCAAGGACTTCACCGCCAAGGTGCGCGAGCGCGCACTCGGCGACGAGGTGAGCAAGGCGCTGAACCCGGCGCAGCAGGTCGTGCAGATCGTCAACGAGGAGCTCGTGGCGATCCTGGGCGGCCAGCAGCGCCGCCTGCAGTTCGCCAAGAACCCGCCGACGGTCATCATGCTCGCGGGCCTCCAGGGCTCGGGCAAGACGACCTTCGCGGGCAAGCTCGCCAAGATGCTCGAGAAGGACGGCCACACGCCGCTCCTCATCGCCGCCGACCTCCAGCGTCCGAACGCGGTCAACCAGCTCCAGGTCGTTGCTGAGCGCGCCGGTGCCGCCATCTACGCGCCGGAGCCCGGCAACGGCGTCGGCGATCCGGTGCGCGTCGCGCGCGACGGCGTCGAGGTCGCGCGCCGGCAGCAGCACGACGTCGTGATCATCGACACCGCCGGCCGCCTCGGCGTCGACGCCGAGCTCATGAAGCAGGCGGCCGACATCCGCAAGGCGACGGACCCCGACGAGGTGCTGTTCGTCATCGACGCGATGATCGGACAGGATGCCGTCAACACGGCGAAGGCGTTCCAGGACGGCGTCGACTTCACCGGCGTCGTGCTCTCGAAGCTCGACGGCGACGCCCGCGGTGGTGCCGCCCTCTCCGTGGCCTCGGTCACGGGCCGCCCCATCATCTTCGCTTCCACGGGAGAGGGACTCGACGACCTCGAGGCGTTCCACCCCGACCGCATGGCGTCGCGCATCCTCGACCTCGGCGACATCCTCACCCTCATCGAGCAGGCCCAGCAGGCGTTCGACGAAGAGGAGGCGCTCAAGGTCGCGGAGAAGCTCGCGACCGAGCAGTTCACCCTCGAGGACTTCCTCGCCCAGATGCAGCAGATGCGCAAGATGGGCTCGATGAAGAAGATGCTCGGGATGCTCCCGGGCATGGGGTCCATGAAGGACCAGCTCGAGAACTTCGACGAGCGCGAGATCGACCGCACCGAGGCGATCATCCGCTCGATGACGCCCTCCGAGCGCCGCAACACCAAGCTCCTCAACGGCTCGCGGCGCCTGCGCATCGCGCGCGGCTCGGGAATGACCGTCACCGACGTCAACCAGCTCGTGCAGCGGTTCGACCAGGCCGCCAAGATGATGAAGACCGTCGCCCGCGGCGGCGTTCCCAACATCCCCGGCATGGGACCGATCCCCGGCGCCGGCCGGCCCGGCGCCTCGTCCAAGCGCGGCAAGCAGCAGAAGGCCAAGGGCTCACGGTCGGGCAACCCCGCCAAGCGCGCAGCCGAGAACGCCGGCATCGCCGCTCAGGCCACCGACGCTCCGACGGGCTCGGGCTTCGGGCTCGGCGGCGGCGGCGCGAAGGGCGCTCCGACCGAGGCGGACCTCGCCGAGCTGCAGAAGATGCTCGGCCGGGGCTGAGCCGCCTGCCGCGGGCCGCGGCATCCGTCCCTCCCGCGTTCCGGCGGGATCAGCGGCCGAGCGTGGCGAGGTGCTCGCGCAGCGTGGGACCGGAGCGGAACTCGCCGACCAGGTGTCGCACGACTGCGCGGAGGTCGCCGTCGGACGCGTCCGCGACGGCGAGCTGGCGCGAGTAGCTCGCACCATCGGTGAGGATGGCCTCGATCCCCGCCAGCTCGCGGGCGCACTTGAGGTCGTCGGCGATCCCGCCGATCTCGGCCAGCGTCTCGCGCAGATGCTCGGTGACCAGGCGCTGGGTGCCGAGGTGGTCGACGATCACGCGGGCGTCGAGTCCGTAGCGGGCGGCCCGCCACTTGTTCTCGCGGATGAACCACGGCTGGATCGTCTCGAGCGGCAGCCCTTCGTCGAGCCGTCGCGAGAAGTGCTCCACGAGCACCTGCACCAGGGCCGCGAGGGCAGCGAGCTCGGGAAGCGTCGACATCCCGTCGCACGCGCGCACCTCGATGGTGCCCCAGCGGGGTGCCGGGCGGATGTCCCATCGCACCTCGGTGGCATCTTCCATCACTCCGGTGCCGACCATGTCGTCGAGGTAGCCCTCGAACTCGCTCCAGTCCCGGAGCGGCCAGGGCAGCCCGGCCGTGGGCAGCTGCTGGAAGACGAGGGCGCGGTTCGAGGCGTAGCCGGTGCGCTCGCCCGCCCAGTAGGGGCTCGAGGCCGAGAGCGCCTGCAGGTGCGGCAGGTACACCGCGAGGGCGTTGATGATCGGGAACACCTTGTTGACGTCGTCGACGCCCACGTGGATGTGGATGCCCCAGATCATCATGTTGCGCCCCCACCACTGCGTGCGCTCGATGAGCTTGTGGTAGCGGGTCTTGTCGGTGACGCTCTGGTCGTACCACTGCGCGAACGGGTGGCTTCCGGCGCAGAGCAGGTCGATGCCGTGCGGGTCGGTGTAGGTGCGCACTTCGGCGATCGCGTCGGCGATGTCGTCGACGGCGGCCGCGACCGTGTCGCCGATGCCGCTCGTCACCTCGACGGTGTTCGTCAACAGCTCGCCGGTGACCGTGTACCGCTCGAGGCTGGAGCGCTCCTCGAGGGCGGCGAGCAGGTCGGGCGCGCGGGGAATGAGGTCTCCCGTCGCGGTGTCGGCGAGCATGAGCTCCCACTCCAGACCGACGGACGAGCGGGCGGATGTCGCGAAGGGCACCGTCATGGGCACAGTCTGGCATGCGGATGCCGCCACCCGGCCGGTTCGCGAGGTGCCGCGTCATCTGGCAGAATAGAGGGCTGGACCACACGCTCGACCCTCTATCCGGCGTGGCGGTCCTCCTTCTGAGCTTCCGCCGGGTGTGCACCCCACTCCCCAGGCGACCAGTTCGTTCACTTTCCACACATTCAGGAGAATCGTGGCTGTCAAGATCCGTCTCAAGCGCCTCGGCAAGATCCGTGCGCCCTACTACCGCATCGTCGTGGCCGACTCGCGCACCAAGCGCGACGGCCGTGTCATCGAAGAGATCGGCAAGTACCACCCCACCGAGGAGCCCTCGTTCATCGAGGTCGACTCGGAGCGCGCGCAGTACTGGCTGTCGGTCGGCGCGCAGCCGACCGAGCAGGTCGCGGCGCTGCTCAAGCTCACGGGTGACTGGGGCAAGTTCAAGGGCGACAAGGACGCGGTCTCGACCGTGAAGACCCGCGAAGAGAAGCCCGCGTTCGAGATCGACTCCGCCAAGAAGTCGGTCGTCAAGCCCAAGGCGGAGAAGAAGGCGGAGCCCGAGGCTCCCGCCGCCGAGGCGACCGACGAGGCCGCCGCCGAGTCCGCAGAGTAATCCGTTGCTCGCCGCCGCGCTCGAACACGTCATCAAGGGGATCGTCGATCACCCCGATGACGTCCGCATCGACTCGTCCACGTCGCCTCGCGGCGACGTGCTCGAAGTGCACGTCCACCCCGATGACCGGGGTCGCGTGATCGGGCGCGGCGGCCGCACGGCCAAAGCCCTGCGCACCCTCATCAGTGCCCTCGCCGACGGACGCCGCGTGCGCGTCGACGTCGCGGACGACTGAGGTGGCAGGCGAAGACACCACGGGTTCGGGCGCAGACGCCCGCAAGCCCGTGAACGCCGTTCCCCCCGCAGGCAAGACGCAGCTCCGGGTCGGCCGCCTCGTCAAGGCGCACGGACTCAAGGGGGCCCTCAAGCTCGAGCTCTACACCGACGACCCCGAGGGACGCTTCGTCCCCGGCGCCACCTTCACGCTCCAGGTTCCGGAGTCGTCGCCGTGGCACGGCAAGCCGCTCACGGTCCGCGAGTTCCGCTGGATGAACAGCCACCCGGTCGCGTTCTTCGACGGGGTGGACGACCGTGACGCCGCCGAGGGCCTGCTCCGCGCGATCCTCTGGGTCGACGAGGATCTGCAGGCATCGCCCGCCGAGGACGACGCGTGGTTCGATCACCAGCTCGTCGGACTCGACGTGGTGCGCGACGGCCAGGTCGTCGGCAAGGTCGCGCGGGTGGACCATTTCCCCGCGCAGGACCTGCTCATCGTGAAGGTGCGCGACGACGAGGTGCTGGTGCCGTTCGTCAAGGCGATCGTGCCCGAGGTCGACATCGCGGCCGGGCGGGTCATCGTGACCCCGCCGGCCGGCCTCTTCGAGGAGCTGCCCGACGGCGGCGACGAGGCGCCCGCGGACCCTTCCGCGGATGACGCCGGCAGGGCCGACTGACCCGTCCTCACGTGGCGCCGCCGGCGCCCGTGCGTCAGATGTGATCTGCGGGTAACACTGCGGGAAACGTCCCGGAACCTCCATCCCGGATCATCGAGGCATGGGCGAAGTTCGCACCGTGTGCTCCTACTGCGGCGTCGGCTGCGGGATCTCGGTGACGACCTCGGACGCGGGGGTGGGGCATCCGCTCACCATCGCCAAGGTCGCGGGCGACCGCGCTCACCCCGACGAACGCCGGGCGCCTGTGCACCAAGGGTGCGACCCATGCCGAGCTGATGCAGGCTCCGGGCCGCATGACCTCGGCGCACGTGCGCCCCGCGCGAGGGGAGCCGGCCGAGCCGGTTGCGCTGGCCGATGCCGTGACGGATGCCGCGACCCGTCTGCGCGCGATCCTCGAGGAGCACGGACCCGACGCCATCGCGATGTACGTGTCGGGCCAGATGAGCATGGAGGCGCAGTACCTCTCGAACAAGCTCGTGAAGGGGTATCTGCGGGGCATCCACATCGAGTCGAACTCGCGCCTGTGCATGGCATCCGCCGGGACGGGCTACAAGCAGTCGCTCGGCGCCGACGGCCCGCCCGGCTCGTACGAGGACTTCGACCACGCCGACCTGTTCTTCGTGATCGGGTCGAACACGGCGGACTGCCATCCGATCCTGTTCCTGCGGATGGCGGACCGGCTCAAGCAGGGGGCGCGGCTCATCGTCGTCGACCCGCGCCGCACGACGACGGCCGACCGCGCCGACCTCTTCCTGCAGATCGCCCCGGGCACCGACCTCGCGCTCCTCAACGGCCTGCTGCACCTGCTCGTGGAGGCGGGCGACATCGACGAGGAGTTCATCGCCGCCCACACCGACGGGTGGGAGCACATGGCGGAGGTCCTCGCCGAGTACCCGCCCGCGCGTGTCGCGGAGCTGACCGGACTCGCCGAGGACGACATCCGCACCGCCGCGCGCTGGATCGGCGAGGCAGACGAGTGGATGACGCTGTGGACGATGGGACTGAACCAGTCCACCCACGGCACGTGGTCGACCAACGCCATCTGCAACCTCCACCTCGCCACGGGCGCCATCTGCCGGCCGGGAAGCGGGCCGTTCTCGCTCACCGGCCAGCCGAACGCGATGGGCGGGCGCGAGATGGGCTACATGGGGCCTGGGCTTCCGGGGCAGCGCGCCGTGTTCAGCGCGCCGGACCGCGCGTTCGTCGAAGAGGTCTGGGAACTCGAGCCCGGGTCCATCCGTGCCGAGTCCGGCGCCGGCACCATCGACATGTTCCGCCGCGCCGCCGACGGCGAGATCAAAGCGGTGTGGATCATCTGCAGCAACCCGGTCGCCTCGGTCGCGAACCGCAAGACGGTGATCGAGGCGCTCGAGAGCGCCGAGCTCGTCATCGCCCAGGACGTCTACACCGAGACCGCCACCACCGCGTACGCCGACATCCTGCTGCCTGCCACGCTGTGGGTGGAGGCGGACGGCGTGACCGTCAACAGCGACCGCACCCTCACGCTCGTCCGTGACGTGCTCCCCGCTCCTGGTGAGGCGCAGCCCGACTGGCTGATCATCTGCCAGGTGGCACGCGCGATGGGGTTCCCCGGCTTCGACTTCGCCTCCAGCGACGAGGTGTTCGACGAGATCCGCCGTTTCTGGAACCCGCAGACCGGATGGGACCTGCGCGGCGTCACGTACGAGCGGCTGCGCGAGACGCCGGTGCAGTGGCCCGCGCCGCCGGACGACGCCGGGACGCGGCATCCGATCCGCTATCTCAACGACGGGGTGAGCCAGTCGCTGCACGTCGAGGACGACGGGACGGTGCCGCGCCTCGCGTTCGCGACGCCGTCGCGGCGGGCGCAGTTCCTCGCGCGCCCCCACCTGCCGCCCGCGGAGCTGCCCGACGACGACTACCCGTGGGTACTCAACACCGGTCGGCTGCCGCACCACTGGCACACGCTGACGAAGACCGGCCGGGTCGCGAAGCTCGCGAAGCTGCACCCCGGACCTTTCGTCGAAGTGCACCCCACGGATGCCGAGCGCCAGGGGATCGCGGAGGGCGACCTCGTCGAGATCGCCTCGCGCCGCGGCCGCTTCGTCGTGCCGGCGGTGCTGACCGACCGGGTGCAGCCCGGCGGGCTGTTCGCGCCGTTCCACTGGAACGACGAGCACGGCGAGTACGTGACGGTCAACGCGGTGACCAACGACGCCGTGGACCCGCTGTCGGCCCAGCCGGAGTTCAAGTTCGCCGCGGTGACGCTGCGGCGCGTGGGGCCGCCACCGGGCGGCGCCGCGACCGGTGGGGCCGACGAGGCGCTGGCCGCCACCGGCGTCGACCTCGCGCCGCCGGCGCTCAGCGAGCTCGAGGGCGCGTACCTCGCGGGCTTCCTCTCGACGGTGCGCTCGGCGGTGCTGGCGCCGGGCGAGGTGCCGGTGCTGCCGGCCGAGGCGCCGCTCGGGGCACGCGCGCGCGCCTGGTTCGACGGCGTGCTCGCCGGCGCCTTCTCGCGCACCACCGTCGGCGGTGGGATGCCGGGTGCCGCCGCGCAGGACGAGGTCGTGGTGCTGTGGGGCTCGCAGACCGGCAACGCCGAGGAGTTCGCCGCAGCGGCGACAGCAGCCCTCGGCGCCCGCGGAATCCCGGCGCGTGCCCGCAGCATGGCGGAGCTGCGCGCGTCGGATCTGACGGCCGTGCGCCGTCTGCTCGTCGTCACGTCGACGTTCGGCGATGGCGGGCCGCCCGACAACGCTGCGGCCCTGTGGCACGAGCTGAAGGCCGACGGAGCGCCCGAACTGTCGGGGCTTCGCTATGCGGTGCTCGCGCTGGGCGACTCGAGCTACGACGACTTCTGCGGCCACGGTCGACGGCTCGATGCGAGGCTCGGCGAGCTCGGCGCGACCGCCCTGCTCGAGCGCGTCGACCTGGAGCCGGACGCCGAGGAGCCCCGCGCGGCGTGGCTCGCTCAGATCCTCGAGACACTGGTGGCGGAGGGTGCGCAGGCCGCGTCGCTCGGCGCGGGCGGCGGGGGAGCGGCCCTCGGGCTGCAGGCGCCGCCGGCCCGCCGATTCTTCAGCCGCTCGAACCCGGTGGGCGCGACGCTCGTGCGCAACGAGCTGCTCAGCGGTGCGGGCTCGCAGAAGGAGGTGCGGCGCATCGCCTTCGACCTCTCCGACACGGGCGCGCGCGTACGAGGCCGGCGACTCGCTCGGCGTGGTGTGCGCCAACGCGCCCGGCGTCGTCGCGGAATGGCTCGAGGCCACCGGGATCGCGCCGCACACGATCGTCGAGGTCGACGGCCAGGAGCGGACCTTCGTCGACGCCCTCCGCACGCGACTCGACATCACCAAGACGCCGCTCGACCTGGTGAGGTTCATCGCGGAGCGCAACGGCGACGGCACACTGTCGGCGCTGCTGCGGCGCGAGAACAAGGGACGCCTCGAGCAGTTCCTGTGGAGCCAGCAGGCGGTCGACCTCGTGCGCGACTTCCCGGTGACGGCCACCGCCGCCGACTGGGTCGGAGTGCTCAAGCGGCTGCAGCCGCGGCAGTACTCGATCTCGTCGAGTCCGAAGAGCGACCCCGACACCGTCGAGCTGACCGTCTCGGTCGTGCGCTTCGAGACGGAGTCGGGGCGTGCCCGCGGTGGCGTGTGCTCGACATTCCTCGCCGACGGCGACGCGGCATCGGCGCCCGTGTACCTGCAGCGATCGCCCGCCTTCCGGCCGCCCGCTGCCGGCGACACGCCGATGATCATGATCGGCCCGGGCACCGGCATCGCGCCGTTCCGCGGGTTCCTGCACGATCGCCGGGCAGACGGGCACACCGGCCGCAACTGGCTCTTCTTCGGCGAGCAGCACGCCGCGACCGACTTCTACTACCGGGACGAGCTCGAGGAGATGCGCGAGGACGGCTTCCTCACGCGCCTCGATCTCGCCTTCTCGCGCGACCAGCGGCAGAAGATCTACGTGCAGGACCGCATGATCGAGCACGGCGCCCGCCTGTGGCGCTGGCTCGAGGAGGGCGCCCACGTCTACGTGTGCGGCGACGCGACGCGCATGGCCAAGGACGTCGACGCGACCCTCGTCGCCATCGCGCAGCAGCACGGCAAGCTCTCGGAGGAGGCTGCGGCGGAGTACACGCGCGCCCTCGCCGCCGAGGAGCGCTACGTCCGCGACGTGTACTGACCCGCCCGCCCGCCGCGACTGCCGGGGAATCCCGAAAGGGTAGATCTCCGCTCGCTGTGACGTGCGGACATCTACCCTTTCGCGGATCCTGCGAGCACGCATGGAAGAACGGGATGCCTCGGAGTGAGGCGATCCCGTTCTGCAGGACTCTGCGTCAGATGCGCTGTCTCGCCAGCGACGGCCGCGGGAGGACGTAGACGAAGAACGTCAGGAGGAGCAGCCCGACGTAGGCGGCCACGAAGCCCACGAACGCCGCCGAGTAGCCGCCGGTCGCCAGCTGCGAGGCGTTCAGCACCTGCGGCACCAGGAAGCCGCCGTATGCGCCGATCGCCGAGATGAGTCCGAGCGCCGCGGCCGACTTGCGCTGCATCCTGGCGGCGTCGGGTGTTCCCGGCGCGAAGCCCCGGGCGAGCGCGCGACCGGCGAAGATGCTGGGGATCATGCGGTAGGTGGAGCCGTTGCCCATGCCGGTCGCCGCGAAGAGCACCAGGAAGCACCCGAGGAACACCGCGAAGTTGCGCAGCGGCAGCGTCCAGACCAGGGCGAGTGCGCCGAGCGCCATCACCGCGAAGGCCCCCACGGTGACCCGCGCGCCGCCGAAGCGGTCGGCCAGACGGCCGCCGTACGGGCGGGCGAGCGAGCCGACGAGTGCCCCGAGGAAGGCCAGGGAGACGGCCGCCTGCCCGACCTGGATGGTCGAGAACTCCGGGAACTGGTCGGCGATGAGCTTCGGGAACACGCTCGCGAAGCCGATGAACGAGCCGAAGGTGCCGATGTAGAGCACGGCCATGATCCACAGGTGCGGTTCACGCAAGGCCGCCGCGGAGCTGCCGAAGTCGGCCTTCGCCGACGACAGGTTGTCCATGTAGCGCCACGCGCCGAACATCGCGAGCAGGATCAGCGGGATCCACATCCATCCGGCGAGTGCGATGTTGAGCGTCGCGCCGGCGCCGATCGTCACGGCGATCGGGACGGCGAACTGCGCGACCGAGGTGCCGAGGTTGCCGCCGGCGGCGTTGAGGCCGAGTGCCCAGCCCTTCTCCTTCTGCGGGAAGAAGTAGGTGATGTTCGCCATCGAGCTCGCGAAGTTGCCGCCGCCGACGCCGCCGAGGGCGGCGACGAGCAGCAGCACGCCGAACGGCGTCTCCGGGTTGGAGACGACGATGCCGAGCAGCACCGCGGGGATCAGGAGGAGCCCCGCCGAGACGATCGTCCAGTTGCGACCGCCGAAGATCGCGACCATGAACGTGTACGGGAAACGCAGGGTCGCGCCGACGAGGCTCGGCAGCGAGATGAGCCAGAACGACTCCGAGCTGGTCAGCTGGAAGCCGGCGGCGGGAAGCATCACGACGACGATGCTCCACAGCTGCCAGATGATGAAGCCGAGGAACTCCGCGAAGATCGACCAGCCGAGGTTGCGCCGCGCGATGGCGCGACCCTCTGCGAGCCAGAACGTCGCGTTCTCGGCGTTCCACCCGTCGATCCAGCGGCCCGAGCGGTGGGTGAGGGCGACCGGCGCGTCGGCCGGCGAGGTGGTGCGGGGCGAAGCAGCGGTATCCGTCAACGACGGCGAATCGGTCGTGGTCATGGCGCCTCCCTGAGGTGAGCAGACACGTGAGTGAGTGTGTCTCCACGCTAGGAACCCGGTGTTTCGGCCCGGCAGCCCGCGCGGTTACTTCTCGATCACTTCTGCGTCACCGGCCCTCGACCGCCGTGGTGGGCGTACCGACACACATCGGAAACACGGCGGGCTCCTAGACTCGAAGTCATGCGCGTCGACATCGTCACGATCTTCCCGACGTTCTTCGACGTGCTCGGCGTCTCGCTGATCGGGAAGGCCCGTGACCGCGGCATCCTCGACATGCACGTGCATGACCTCCGCGACTGGACGCACGACCGCCACCGCACCGTCGACGACACCCCCTACGGCGGCGGTGCCGGGATGGTGATGAAGCCCGAGCCGTGGGGAGAGGCGCTCGACGAGCTGCTGAGCGACGACGCCGTGCTGCTGGTGCCTTCGCCGGCGGGCGAGCTGTTCTCGCAGCCGATGGCGCGCGAGCTGGCGGAGGAGAAGCACCTCGTCTTCGCCTGCGGGCGCTACGAGGGGATCGACCAGCGGGTCGTCGATCACTACGCCGCGCGCGGCCGCGTGCGGCTCGTGAGCCTCGGAGACTACGTGCTCAACGGCGGGGAGGTCGCCGCGATGGCGGTCATCGAGGCCGTGTCGCGCCTCATCCCCGGTGTCGTGGGCAACCCCGAGAGCCTGGTCGAGGAATCCCACGAGCTGGGTCTGCTCGAGTATCCGAGCTACACCAAGCCCGCACGAATGGCGGGACCTGGAGGTTCCTCCGGTGCTCCTGAGCGGCAACCACGGGGCCATCGCCGCGTGGCGGCGGGAGCAGAGCCTGGAGCGCACCCGGGCGCACCGTCCCGATCTGCTGCGGGAGCCCGAAGCCGAATCCGCGTCGTGACGCCGCGGCTCAGGCGGGGTCGACCACGTTGAGCCGATAGCCCCGCTTGACGACCGTCTTCACGAGGTCGGGGACCCCCAGCGCTTCGCGCAGGCGCGCGACGGCCATCTCCACCGCGTGGGTGTTCTCCCCGGATCGGGGCAGTGCCGCCTGCAGACGCGGTCGTGAGACGACGCCGCCCTGTGCATCGAACAGGGACGCGACGATGTCGGTGGCGCTTCGTGAGAGCGCGATGTGGCGACCGTCCAGCACGATCCCGCCGCTGCGCAGCTCGAGCCGGCCCGCGGATGTCGGGAGCGATGCCGCGCCGCCGCCGCCGAAGTGCGTCACGACGGCCCGGACGAGAGAGCCGAGGCGTCCGCGCTCGGCGATGAGCGGGTGCAGCCCTGCCTCCTGGAGCGGGCCCGCCGTGATCGGACCCACCGCGGCCATGAGCACGCGCCGCTCGGTCTCGCGCTCGACGATCGCCTCGAGCACGCCTTCGTGGCGGGCCGCGGTGACCCACTCGGCGGCGCCGGGCGCGGACGTGAACAGCACGGCGTCGACCTCGCCGGCCGCGGCTGCGACGACCGAGCGGGAGACGGCCGCGGGATCCGGCGGCGGACCCCAGCGGTAGACGGTGAGGCTCACCACATCGGCGCCGGCGCGCGTGAAGAGCTCGTCGAGGCCGTCTGCGCCGGAGCCGTGGTGCTGCACGGCGACGCGCCTGCCGGCGACTCCCTCGGCGAGGAGGAACTCGCCGAGCTCGACGGACGTCTCGGACTCCGCGACCCAGTCGGCCGTGAGCCCCGCCTGCTGGATCGCGCCACGGGCCTTCGGGCCGCGGGCGACGATCTGCGCGCGGCTGAGGGCCGCGTGGAGGTCGTCGAGGAGCCCCGCTTCGTCGGCCGCCTCCATCCACCCCCGGAAGCCCACGCCGGTCGTCGCGACCACCACGTCGGGCTGTCGTGCGATGAGCTCGCGCGTCGCAGCGATCAGGGCGTCGTCGTCGATGTGCGGCACGATCGTGAGCGCCGGCGCGTGGCGGACCTGCGCGCCGTGGCGTTCGAGGGCGGCGGCGAGCTCCGACGACCGACGGTCGACGGCGATGACGATCGTGCAGCCTTCGAGTGCGGCCGACAGGGCGGGGCGGGTGGTGGAGCTCAAGGGACGGTGTCACCTGCCAGCTGGTGTTCGGGCTGCAGCAGCCCGGCACGGGCGACGTCGCCCACGACGATGACGGCGGGATTGCGGACACCGGCACGGCCGGCATCCATCACCACCGTGCCCAGCGTACCGCGCGTCGTCCGCTGATCGCGGTGGTGTCCGCGCTCGACGATCGCCACCGGGCGGTCGGCGGGCACGCCGGCGTGCAGGGCATCGGAGACGATGCGGGGCAGTGCGCCGACGCCCATCAGGATCACGGTGGTCACGGTGTCGTCGCGGAGCGCGGCGAGCGTCGCGTCGGTGACCTCGGACGGGCCGTTGACGATGTGGACGGCGCCGGCGACACCGCGATGCGTGACCGGGATGCCGGCTGCCTGCGGCACCGCGATGGCGCTCGAGATTCCGGGCACCACGTCGACCGGGATGCCCGCCGCCAGGCAGGCGGCGACCTCTTCGCCGCCGCGGCCGAAGACGAACGGATCGCCGCCCTTGAGGCGCACGACGCGTTTGCCGTCGAGCGCGCGGGCGACGAGGAGGTCGTTGATCGCCTCCTGCGGCACCGGATGGTGCCCGGGGTGCTTGCCGACGTCGATGACCTCGACGTCCGGCCCGACGTGATCGCGGATGTCGGTCGGACCCAGCCGGTCCATCACGACGACGTCCGCGCGCTGCAGCAGACGCCACGCCCGCAGGGTGAGCAGGTCGATCGGACCCGGACCGCCGCCGATGAGGTCGACGCGGCCGACGATGCTCTTCACCCGCCCGGTCATCGCTCTCCCTCCCAGCGGACCAGGACGTGTCCGTCGTCCACGGCGACGGGCCAGACGTGCAGGCTCAACGGCTCCTTGCCCTGGGTGTCGAGGCACGCGCCCGTCCGCAGATCGAAGACCTGCTTGTACATCGGGGATGCCACCGTGGGGACGTCCTGCCGGGTTCCGACGATGCCGCGGGAGATGACGTGGGCGTGGCTGTACGGGTCGAGGTTGGACACCGCGTGGACGCGGCCGCCCGACCCGTCCGGTCCGTGGAGGAGGAAGAGGGCGATCTGGGTGCCGCCCAGGAGGGCGGCCCGGCCGCGCTCCACCTCGAGATCGTCGAGGCGCGCACACGCGCACCCAGCCGTCGGGAGCGGTGTACTCGGCCGTCTGCGGGTCGACGAGGGTCATCGGCGCACCTCCAGGGTCGTTCCGGCGATGAGCACGCGCGAGTCGCTGCGCTCGTCCTCGGTCGCGGGTCGGGGCTGTCCGCGCTCGGCCGTGTAGGCGAGCGAGGGGTCGGGAGTCGTCGGCGCGTTCACGAAGGAGGCGAACCGCCGCAGCTTCTCGGGATCCTCGAGCGTGGCCTTCCACTCGTCCTCGTAGGAATCCACGTGCGCGGCCATGGCGGCATCGAGGTCGGCGCAGATGCCGAGGCTGTCGTCGAAGATCACGGCGCGAAGCCCCTCGATGCCGCCGTCGAGGTCCTCGAACCACGGCGCCGTCCGCTGCAGGCGGTCCGCGGTGAAGATGTAGTACATCAGGAAGCGGTCGATCGCGGTGAGCAGCTCTTCGTCGCTGAGCCCCTCGGCCAGCAGCACGGCGTGGCGCGGCGTGAATCCGCCGTTCCCGCCGACGTACATGTTCCAGCCCGCCTCGGTCGCGATGACGCCCGACGTCCTTGCCGCGCGCCTCGGCGCACTCGCGGGCGCAGCCCGAGACGCCGAGCTTGATCTTGTGCGGCGACCGCAGGCCCCGGTAGCGCAGCTCGAGCTGCACGGCCATGCCGACGGAGTCCTGCACGCCGTACCGGCACCAGGTGGATCCGACGCACGACTTCACCGTGCGCAGCGACTTGCCGTAGGCGTGGCCGGACTCGAACCCCGCCTCGACGAGGCGCTGCCAGATGTCGGGCAGCTGCTCGAGGCGGGCGCCGAACATGTCGATGCGCTGCCCGCCGGTGATCTTCGTGTACAGCCCGAAGTCCTGCGCGACCTGGCCGATCACGACGAGCCCCTCGGGAGTGATCTCGCCGCCCGGGATGCGGGGGACCACCGAGTAGCTGCCGTCCTTCTGCAGGTTGGCCATCACGTGGTCGTTGGTGTCCTGCAGCGTCGCGTTCTCGCCGTCGAGCACGTGTCCGCGCACCAGCGTCGAGAGGATGCTCGCCAGCGCCGGCTTGCAGATGTCGCAGCCGCGGCCTGTGCCGAAGCGCTCGATCACGGCGCTGAAGGTGGTCAGCCCCGACACGCGCACGGCGTCGAACAGCTGGCGGCGCGACATGTCGAAGTGCTCGCAGATGGCGTTGCTCAGCGCTGCACCGGACTTCGCGAGCTCCGTGCCGACGATCTTCTTGATCATCATCACGCACGAGCCGCAGGCGGCTCCCGCCTTCGTGCACGACTTGATGCCTGCGACGTCGGTGCAGCCCTCGTCATGGACAGCACCGCGGATCCGCCCGGCGGTGACGCTGTTGCATGAGCACACCAGCGCCTCGTCGGGCAGGTCGCCGGCGGGGGCCGCGACCCCGCCCTCGGGCATGAGGTAGGCGGCAGGGTCGCCGCCGAGCGCGCCGCCGACGAGGGGACGCAGCGAGCCGTAGGCCGAGGCATCCCCGACGAGGATGCCGCCGAGCAGGGTCTTCGCGTCGTCCGACAGCACGAGCTTCTTGTAGACGCCGGCCACCGGGTCGGCGTACGTGACGTCGAGCGCGCCCGGGGTCTCGGCGAAGGCGTCGCCGAAGCTCGCCACGTCGACGCCCGAGAGCTTGAGCTTGGTCGAGAGATCGTAGCCGGGGAAGGATGCCTCGCCACCGAGCAGACGCGTCGCGGCGACCTCCGCCATCGCGTAGCCGGGGGCGACCAGGCCCACGCACATCCCGTCGAAGTTGGCGACCTCGCCGATCGCGAGCACGCGCGGGTCGGAGGTCTGGCAGCCGTCGTCGATCAGCACGCCGCCGCGGTCGTGCACATCCAGGCCCGCCGCGCGGGCGAGCTCGTCGCGCGGCCGCACGCCCACCGTGAACACCACCACGTCGGTGCGCGCATAGGAGCCGTCGCGGAACTCGAGGCCGGTCACCTGCCCGGATCGATCCGGGTCCAGGCGGGTGGTGACGGTCTCGGTCTTCACAGCGATGCCGCGCGACTCGATGAGCCGCCGCAGCGCGTTGCCCGCCGGAAGATCCAGCTGCGCCGACATGAGCCGGTCGGAGGACTGCACCACCGTGCAGGCGACGTCGAGACCCTGAAGCGCGCCGGCCGCCTCGAGGCCGAGCAGGCCGCCGCCGATGACCGTGCCGACGAGCGGACGGCCCAGCTCGGCCGAACGGCGCTGCACGAACTCCTCGAGCTTCTCGACGTCGTCGAGGGTGCGGTAGACGAAGCAGCCCTCGAGGCCGAATCCGTCCACGGCGAGGCGGGCGGCGTAGGAGCCGGTCGCGAGGACGAGCCGGTCGTAGGCGACGCTCGTGCCGCTGCGCATCGTCACGCGGCGCGCCGAGCGATCGATGCGGGTGACGGCGTCGCCTCGCACGAATCGCACGCGGCTGTCGTCGAGGACCGCGCGCTCGAGCTCGAGATCCTCGGCGGATGCGCCGGCGAAGAATCCGGTCAGCCCCACCCGGTCATAGGGGTGACGCGCTTCCTCGCCGATCAGCGTGATGCGCCACTGCTCGCCGGCCCGGCTCAGCAGGCTCTCGACGAAACGATGCGCGACCATGCCCGCGCCGACGACCACCACATGGGTGCCGAGGGCGGGCATCTCGCTCATGTCGTCACCGTACGCGGGTGATGTTGCGGCAGCGTCAGCGTCATGTTTCCGGCTGTCGACGCGGTCCCGGTGGGCCATGGCTCCTCCTCAGGGGGGAAGGTCTCGGTGACGGCGACGCTACGAGCGTGGTGTTTCACCGCCCGACCATCCGCCGTTACCCCGAGCGAACGTTTCTCTCACAGCCCCCCGCGCCGCGGTGTGAGAACCGGGCGGGCCGAGCGCATATCGTGCCGCGTGCGGCGCGCGCCACCCCGCGCCGCCGTTCGCCCTCGTTCGCTAGGGTGAAGGCCCCGCCGAATGGAGGTCGCATGCAGGTCTGGCCAGGTTCCCCGTACCCGTTGGGGGCGACGTTCGATGGCAGCGGCACCAACTTCGCCCTGTTCAGCGAGGGCGCCGAACGCGTGGAGCTCTGCCTCTTCGACGACGACGGCACCGAGACGCGCGTCGATCTCGTCGATGTCGACGCCTTCGTCCACCACGGCTACCTGCCCACGATCCAGCCGGGGCAGCGCTACGGATATCGGGTCCACGGCGAGTACGACCCCGCCAGCGGCAAGCGGTTCAACGCGAACAAACTGGTGCTCGACCCGTACGCGAAGGCCGTCGAGGGACAGGTGAAGTGGGGACAGCCGGTGTTCGGCTACGACTTCGGGAAGCCCGACTCGCGCAACGACGAGGACTCGGCGCCCCACCAGATGATGGGTGTCGTCGTGAACCCGTACTTCGACTGGAGCGGCGACCGCCAGCCCAAGACGCCGTACGCGGAGTCCTTCATCTACGAGGCCCACGTGCGGGGACTGACGAAGCTGCACCCCGCCATCCCCGAAGAGATCCGCGGCACTTACAGCGCGATCGCCCATCCCGCGATCATCGAGCATCTCGAGAAGCTCGGCGTGACGGCGATCGAGCTCATGCCGGTGCATCAGTTCGTCAACGACTCGGGTCTCGAGGAGAAGGGCCTCGCGAACTACTGGGGCTACAACACCATCGCCTTCTTCGCCCCGCAGAACACCTACTCCTCCAGCGGGCAGCGCGGCCAGCAGGTGCAGGAGTTCAAGGCGATGGTCAAGACCCTGCACGCGGCCGGCATCGAGGTGATCCTCGACGTGGTCTACAACCACACCGCCGAGGGCAGCCATCTCGGTCCGACCCTGTCGATGCGCGGCATCGACAACGAGGCGTACTACCGGCTCGAGGATGACGACAAGCGGTACTACACCGACTACACGGGCACCGGCAACAGCCTGAACGTCGGCAATCCGCACACGCTGCAGCTCATCATGGATTCGCTGCGGTACTGGGTGCTCGAGATGCACGTGGACGGGTTCCGCTTCGACCTGGCGTCGACCCTCGCGCGCGAGTTCTACGAGGTGGACCGCCTCGCCGCCTTCTTCGAGCTGGTGCAGCAGGACCCGGTGGTCTCGCAGGTGAAGCTGATCGCGGAGCCCTGGGACGTGGGGCCGGGCGGCTATCAGGTCGGCAACTTCCCGCCGCAGTGGACGGAGTGGAACGGCCAGTACCGCGACACGGTGCGCGACTTCTGGCGCGGCGAGCCGTCGACCCTCGGCGAGTTCGCATCGCGGCTGACCGGTTCGGCGGACCTCTACGAGCACTCGGGGCGCAGGCCCGTGGCATCCATCAACTTCGTCACGGCTCATGACGGCTTCACGCTCACGAGATCTCGTGTCGTACAACGAGAAGCACAACGAGGCCAACGGCGAAGACAGCCGGGACGGGGCCGACGACAATCGCTCCTGGAACTGCGGCGTCGAGGGACCGACGGACGATCCGGACGTGCTGGCGCTGCGCGCCCGCCAGCAGCGCAACTTCATCGCCACGCTGCTGCTGTCGCAGGGCGTTCCGATGCTGCTGCACGGCGACGAGCTCGGCCGTACCCAGGGCGGGAACAACAACGGGTACGCGCAGGACAACGAGGTCACCTGGGTCGACTGGTCGGCACCGGATCAGCCGCTTCTCGAGTTCACCGCGGCCCTGGCGCGGCTGCGCCGCGAGCACCCGACATTCCGCCGCCGGCGCTTCTTCGACGGCCGCCCGGTGCGCCGCGAAGAGGGCGCGCCGATCCCCGACATCGCGTGGGCGCGTCCGGACGGATCGCAGATGCAGCCGGAGGACTGGGATTCCGGATTCGGCCGTGCCGTCGCCGTGTTCCTCAACGGCGACGGCATCCGCGAGCGCGACCGCCGGGGCGAGCCGATCTCGGACGCCCACTTCATCGTGCTGTTCAATGCCGGAGACGGCGCGGTGGACTTCCTCATCCCGGCCGTGGAGTTCAGCCCGGAGTGGGACGTCATCGTCGACACCGCGGGGGTGCATGCCAACACCGAGCCGGTCGAGCCCGGCTCGACGCTGTCGGTGCCGGGCCGCTCTCTGATGGTGCTGCGCGAGCACGAGCTTCCCGAGCCGCCGGTCGACCACTCCGTCGCCGCGTCGCTCGCGGCCGCGGCCCCCGTCGGAATCGACGACGTGCCCGGAGCCGCACCGCCCGCAGAGCTGCGCCACTGAGGGGAGGAGAGCCATGCCCGGCACGCGTCCCGCCTCGACGTACCGTCTGCAGATCCGCCCGTCCTTCACCCTCGACGACGCCGTCGCGCTGCGCGGCTACCTGAGCTCGCTCGGCGTCGACTGGGTGTATCTCTCGCCCCTCCTCACCGCGGCCGCAGGCTCCGACCACGGCTACGACGTCGTGGATCCGACCTCCGTCGACCCGGCCCGTGGCGGCAGGGCGGCGCTCGAGCGCGCCTCCCGCGGCTTCCACGACGAGGGGCTCGGCATCCTGGTCGATATCGTCCCGAACCACGTCGGCGTCGCGCGCGCCGACGAGAACCCGTGGTGGTGGGATCTGCTGACCCATGGCCGGGCGTCCCGCTGGGCCGCGGCCTTCGACATCGATTGGGACTTCGGCGGGGGCAAGGTGCGGCTGCCCGTCCTCGGCGAAGACATCGAGCAGGCGGCGGCGACCGGTGCGCTGCGCGTCGACGGGGGTGAGCTCCGGTACTACGAGCACCGTTTCCCCCTCGCGCCCGGGAGCGCACCGTCCGAGCACGAGGATGTCCTCGCCGTGCATGCGCGGCAGCACTACGAGCTCATGTCGTGGCGGCGCGAGGCCTTCGACCTGAACTACCGCCGGTTCTTCGGCGTCTCGAGTCTCGCGGCCGTGCGCGTCGAGGACCCGGCGGTGTTCGACGCGAGCCATGTCGAGATCGGCCGCTGGTTCGCCGACCGCCTCGTGGACGGCCTGCGCGTGGATCACCCCGACGGGCTGCGCGCCCCGGTGGAGTATCTGGAACGCCTGGACGACCTGACCGGCGGCGCGTACATCGTGGTCGAGAAGATCCTCGAGCACGGCGAGAACCTGCCGCAGTTCTTCGCGGCCGACGGCACGACCGGCTACGAGGTTCTCGCGGCGATCGACCGGGTGCTCGTCGATCCCGGGGGCGAGGAGGCGCTCGACGCGCTCGACGCCCGCCTGCGCGAGCGCTCCGGCCTTCCCTCGACGCTGCCGTGGCCCGAGGTCATCGCGGGCACGAAGCGGGCGATCGGCGAGGGGATCCTGCGCTCGGAGGTGCGTCGACTCACCCGTGACCTGGGCGCGCCCGACGATGCCGTGACCGAGGACGCGGTCGTCGAGCTGCTCGCGCGCTTCCCGGTGTACCGCTCCTATCTGCCCGCCGGACGCGAGCACCTCGACCGCGCGGCGGCCGAGGTCCGCGCGCACCGTCCCGACCTCGGGGAAGTGCTCGACGGTGTGCTGGCCGCTCTCGCCGACCCGGGGCATCCCGCCGCCCTCCGCTTCCAGCAGACGAGCGGCATGGTGATGGCGAAGGGCGTGGAGGACACCGCCTTCTACCGGGCGACGCGGCTGGGCACGCTCACCGAGGTGGGCGCCGATCCGTCGGTGTTCGCGGTCTCGGTCGACGAGTTCCACGCCGCCCAGGCCGCCCGGCACGCCGCCTGGCCCCACGCCATGACGACCCTGTCGACCCACGACACGAAGCGGGGCGAAGACGTGCGGGCCCGGCTGGCGGTGCTCTCCGAGATCCCCGAGCGGTGGGGCGAGGTGCTGTCCGAGCTGACGGATGCCGCCACCACCGGCCACGGTACCCTTCGACGCCCTGCTCTGGCAGGCGATCGTGGGAGCGTGGCCGGCGTCGCGCGAGCGCCTGCACGCGTATGCCGAGAAGGCCGCCCGCGAGGCCGGCGAGGCGACGACCTGGCTGGAGCCGGATGCGGCGTTCGAGCATCGCCTGCATGCGACGGTGGACGCCGCCTTCGACGATCCCGCGGTGACGGCGCGGCTCGAGTCGTTCGTCGCCGAGATCGAGGGCGCCGGATGGTCGAACGCCCTGGCGGCGAAGCTGCTGCAGCTGACCGGGCCCGGCGTCCCCGACGTGTACCAGGGGAGCGAGCTGTGGGAGCAGAGCCTGGTCGATCCCGACAATCGCCGCCCCGTCGACTTCGAGGAGCGGCGGCGTCTGCTCGCGCGCATCGACGCCGGCGAGCAGCCGATCGTCGATCGGACCGGCGCCGCGAAGCTGCTCGTGACGTCCCGCGCGCTGCGGCTCCGTCGCGATCGCCCGGAGCTGTTCACGCGCTACACGCCCATGACGGTCGTCGGGGAGGCGGCGGAGCACGCCATCGCGGTCGATCGCGGCGGCGCCGTGGCGGTGGCGACGCGCCTCCCCGTCGCACTGGCGCGGCGAGGCGAGCTCACCGGATCGCCGTGGGGCGACACGACCCTGCTGCGCCACGCGGGGCCGACCATCGACGTCCTCACCGGGCGGCGCTTCACCGGTCACGTCGCCCTGGCGGAGCTGCTCGACGTCTATCCGGTCGCGCTGCTCGTCGCGGGGGAGCCGTCGTGATCCCCGAGGTCTGGGCGCCTCGGGCGACGAGGGTCGCGTTGCGCGCGCCGGGCCGCGGCGAAGACACCCGCATGACGCGCGAGGACGGCGGCTGGTGGCGCGGCGCCGTCGACCTGGCCGACGGTGAGGAGTACGGCTTCGTCATCGACGACGCCGTCGTCGCACGACCCGATCCGCGGTCTCGGCGTCAGCCGCGCGGGGTGCACGAACTCAGCGCCGTCTTCGACCCGGCGGCCCACGAGTGGGCCGACTCCTCATGGACGGGGCGGCAGCTCGCCGGCGGGGTCGTCTACGAGCTCCACATCGGCACCTTCACTCCCGAGGGGACATTGGATGCCGCCGCCCGCCGCCTCGGGCACCTGGTCGACCTCGGTATCGACTTCGTCGAGCTGCTGCCGGTCAACGCCTTCAACGGCGTCCACAACTGGGGCTACGACGGCGTGCTCTGGTACGCCGTGCACGAGCCGTACGGCGGCCCGGCCGCGTATCAGCGCTTCGTCGACGCCTGTCATGCGGTGGGGCTCGGCGTGATCCAGGACGTCGTCTACAACCACCTCGGCCCGAGCGGAAACTACCTGCCCGAGTTCGGGCCGTACCTCCGCGACGCCGAATCGAACACCTGGGGCTCCTCGGTGGACCTCGACGAGTCCGAGGTGCGACGCTACATCGTCGAGAACGCGCAGATGTGGCTGCGCGACTACCACGTCGACGGGCTGCGGCTCGACGCCGTCCATGCGCTGAAGGACAGCGGGCCGGTGCACATCCTGCAGGAGCTGGCGGAATCCGTCGATGCGCTCAGCGCGCACCTCGGCCGGCCGCTCACCCTCATCGCGGAGTCGGATCTCAACGACGCCCGGCTCATCTCGGCGCGCGAGGCCGGCGGCTACGGGCTCACCGCGCAGTGGAACGACGACTATCACCACGCTCTGCATGTCGCGCTCACGGGGGAGACCACCGGGTACTACGCGGACTTCGCCTCGCTCGCCTCGCTGGCGAAGGCTTCCACCCGCGGCTTCTTCCACGACGGGACGTGGTCGTCGTTCCGGGGTCGGGCGCACGGGCACCCCATCGATCCCGCGCATCCCCGCCTGGCGGCTCGTGACCTTCTCGCAGGACCACGATCAGATCGGCAACCGGGCCGCGGGCGACCGTCTCTCGCAGACTCTCGACGAGGGCGGCATGGCGATCGCCGCCGTGCTGACGGTGCTCGCCCCGTTCACGCCGATGCTGTTCATGGGCGAGGAGTGGGCGGCGTCCACCCCGTGGCAGTTCTTCACGTCGCACCCCGAAGCCGAGCTGGGCGCAGCGACCGCACGCGGGCGCAAGGCCGAGTTCGCGCGCATGGGCTGGGACGAGTCGCTCGTGCCCGACCCGCAGGATCCCGAGACGTTCCTGCGATCGAAGCTGCGATGGGACGAGAAGGATGCCGGCACCCATGCCCGCATCCTGGAGCTCTACCGCGATCTGCTCGCACTGCGGCGCGCACGCCCCGAACTCACCGACCCGGACTTCCACGCGCTGACCGCGACCGCCGACGACGGCGGGCGATGGTTCCGGCTGCGGCGTGGCGGCACCGAGATCCTGGTGAACTTCTCGGCCGAGCCCGTGCGTCTGCCGGTGGACGGCTCGCGGCGGGTGCTGCTGTCGACCGACGCGGCCGCCTCATCGCGACGACGGCTGCGTGGCGCTGCCGGCGCGTTCAGCGGTGGTCGTCGCGCTCCTCGGCCGACTGAGCTCAGCGGACGCCGAGGAACGAGCGGTCCGAGAGGATGATCGGGCCGTCCTCGGTGATCGCGACGGTGTGCTCGGAGTGGGCGCCGCGCGACCCGTCGGCCGAACGGAGCGTCCAGCCGTCGGGATCGGTCACGAGCTGGTCGGTGGTCTGAAGGAACCACGGCTCGAGTGCGAGCACGAGCCCCGCCCGCAGCGGATAGCCGCGCCCGGCCTTCCCGTCGTTGGCGACGTGCGGGTCCCCGTGCATCTCCCGGCCCACGCCGTGGCCGCCGAAGTCCGTGTTGATCGAGTAGCCGTCGCCGTGGGCGACGGCGGCGATCGCGGCGGAGATGTCGCCGATGCGGTTGCCCACCGTGGCGGCCGCGATCGCGGCAGCCAGCGCCCGCTCGGTCGTGTCGATCAGCGCGAGGTCCTCGTCGCGCGGGGTGCCCACCACGAACGAGACGGCGGAGTCGGCGACCCAGCCGTCGATCGACACCGCGAAGTCCAGCGACACCAGATCTCCGTCGCGGAGGGCGTAGTCGAACGGGAGGCCGTGCAGCACGGCGTCGTTCACCGACGTGCAGATGACCTTGCCGAACGGGCTGGCGCCGAAGGACGGGTGGTAGTCGATGTAGCACGACTCGGCGCCGGCCCGGCGGATCAGCTCGTGTGCGCGACGATCGATCGCCAGGAGGTTCGTGCCGACCTTGGTCTCGTCGCGCAGCGTCGCGAGCGTCTCGGCGACGAATCGCCCGGCGGGCTTCATCGCCTCGATCTCGGCAGGTGTGCGCAACTCGATCATGTGGAGTTTCCTCTCGTTCCCCGTCCATTCTGTCGGACGCGGCGGCTCGGGGCTGGGAGGATGCCCCGTGGCCCGCGCATGCGTGCCACCACCCGCCTGCGCGGCGTACCATCGGAGGCATGTGGCTGCGTCGCGCGTTCTTCGGCTGGCTCATCCCGGCGGCCTTCCTGCTGCCGCTCTGGCTCTTCGTCGGATGGGCCGTCTTCAATGCCGGCGGGTGGGCGTTCCTGTGGGTGCTGTTCCTCGCGATCCCGGGCGTGTTCGTCTGGCAGCTGATCCTCACCCTCCTGGTGCGGGCCCGCGGCACCGTTCGGGCGCACCGCGCGGTCTCGTGGTGGGACGTCCTCGGATTCACGGTGTGGCACGGTCTGGTCATCTCCCTCGGCTTCTTCGCCGAGACCTGGTGGGCGCCCGTGATGGTCGTGACGATCCTCGCCGGCGTCGGGCTGTTCTGGCTCGAGCTGTGGCAGCTCTGGAGTGAGGCGCGGCCTTCGAGGATCGTGCTCCGCACGTCCGAGGGGATGGCCTACATCCCCGCGCAGGCGGACGCGCCGGACGCCGCCGAACGCGAGGTCATCGTCATCACCGAGAAGCAGACGCCGCCCGCGAGCTGACGCGTTTTGGCCGGGTGCGGCATCCATGGCAGAATGGATGTTTGTGCCCTGACCGGTTCTGCCTCAGGGGAATCAGCTGTACGGCGTCACGCCGGAGGCCTGCGGCACTTCACATCCTTTTACAACCCTTCCCGCGGTCGACCTGTGGCGGCCGCAGAGAGAGACGATCATGCAGATCCTCGACGCCGTCGATGCGGCTTCACTCCGCTCCGACATCCCCGACTTCAACGCCGGCGACACCGTGAAGGTGCACGTCAACATCACCGAGGGCAACCGCTCGCGTATCCAGGTCTTCCAGGGCGTCGTCATCGGCCGCTCGGGCGACGGCGTGCGCGAGACCTTCACGGTCCGCAAGATCAGCTTCCAGGTCGGCGTCGAGCGCACCTTCCCGGTGCACTCCCCGGTCATCGACCACATCGAGGTCGTGACCCGCGGTGACGTGCGTCGCGCGAAGCTCTACTACCTGCGCAACCTCCGTGGCAAGAAGGCCAAGATCAAGGAGAAGCGCGGCTGACGCCCGCTGCCTGCAGCGCTTTCTCGAAGCCCCGGACGCCCTGGCGTCCGGGGCTTCGTCCGTTCTCCGTGCGGGCCGGAATGTGCGACCCTTGAAGACGGGTCGCCGCGACCGCCGGCATCCGCGAAGGAACTCCATGACGACCGAGAAGTCGGCTCCCGCCGAGCCGGCGCCCGGGCCCCAGCCTGAGGCGACCATTCAGCCGCGTCGTCGGGGCTGGCTCGTGTTCCTGCGCGACGTGATCGTGATCATCCTGATCGCCGTGCTCGTCTCGCTCGTGGTGAAGACCTTCCTCGTCCGATCGTTCTACATCCCGTCCGGTTCGATGGAGGACACCCTCCACATCAAGGACCGGATCCTCGTCGACGAGATCACCCCGCGATTCGGCGGGTACGACCGCGGCGACATCGTGGTCTTCCAGGATCCCGGCGGGTGGCTGCCGCCGAGCACCGAGCCCGCGCGGCCGCCGATCGTCGAGGGCGTCGAATGGGTGCTGTCCCTCGTCGGCCTCGCAGCTCCCGACAGCGACGATCACCTCGTCAAGCGGATCGTCGGGCTCCCCGGCGACCACGTCGTCTGCTGCAACGCCCTCGGCCAGATCACCGTGAACGACGTGCCGATCGACGAGAGCGCCTACATCAAGCTCCCGGCGGGGGAGTCCGCGGCATCCGGCGATGCGTTCGACGTCGTGGTCCCCGACGGCAGCCTGTGGGTGCTCGGCGACAACCGCTACCGCTCGAAGGACTCGCGGTACAACACCGACCAGCCCGGCAAGGGCTTCGTGCCCCTCGACAACCTCGTCGGGCGCGCGTTCCTCGTGACGTGGCCGTTCGATCGGTTCGGGCTCCTCGACTTCCATCACGACGTCTTCGCCGGCGTTCCCGATCCGGAGCCGGAGGGCGGCGAGCAGTGACCGTCGCCGAGCCTCGCCTCACGCTCGAGCGCCGTCTCCTGCGGGAGCACACGCTCGTGATCGCGTGCGACGAGGTCGGCCGGGGTGCACTGGCCGGACCGGTCGCCGTGGGCGCCGCCGTGGTGGATGCGCCGCGCTCGCGCAAGCGCATCCCCCAGGGACTCCGCGACTCGAAGCTCGTCCCCGAGCCGAAACGCGCGGACGTGGCCGCCCGGGCCGCCTCCTGGGTCGCAGCGAGCGCCGTGGGCTGGGCGAGCTCGGAGGAGATCGACGAGATCGGCATCATGCGCGCCCTCGGTCTGGCGGCGATCCGCGCGATCGCCGATCTCCGCGCCCACGGGGTCGTGCCCGAGGACGCGATCGTGATCCTCGACGGCAACTACGACTACATCCGCCCTGCCGGCGCGTGGGGGCTGACCGTGCAGCCGGTCATCAAGGCCGACCGCGACTGCGCATCGGCGGCTGCGGCATCCGTCATCGCCAAGGTCGCGCGCGACCGGCTCATGACCGAGCTGCACGACGAGCTGCCGGCGTACGAGTGGGCGCGCAACAAGGGGTACGCGAGCCCCGATCATCGCGAGGCCATCCGCACGCACGGCATCAGCCGGCACCACCGCGCGTCGTGGTCGATCGCCGACGCACCGACGCTCTTCTAGCGTTCGCCACGCGCGGACCCGGATCGCCGCGCGTGTCCGCGCCCATAGGATGGAACCACCATGGATGACGAGGTCTTCGAAGACTACGACCGCGAACTCGAGCTCGCACTGTACCGCGAGTACCGCGATGTCGTCTCGCAGTTCCAGTACGTGATCGAGACGGAACGGCGCTTCTACCTCGCGAACGAGGTGAACGTCGTGCGCCGCGACACCGAGCACGACTTCTACTTCGAGATCTCGATGACGGACGTCTGGGTGTGGGACATCTATCGTGCCGACCGCTTCGTGAAGGCGGTGCGCGTGCTCACCTTCAAGGACGTCAACGTCGAAGAGCTGTCGCGCCGCGACTTCCACCTTCCGGAAGAGCTGTCGCTCGACACCTGAGCCGCCGGCTCCTCCCCAGCCGTCGCGATTGCGGGACTCGTTCCGAGTTCTGAACGGATGCCGCAGCCGCGCGTCCGCGCGCGTATCCTGGCGCGCGACGATGCCGGAATGGCAGACAAAGACGTGCTCGGCCGCGCGGGCGAAGACCGAGCCGCGCGGTACTTCGAGCAGCAGGGTTTCACCGTCCTCGATCGCAACTGGCGGTGCCGCGAGGGCGAACTGGATCTGGTCGTCGCCGACCGTGCCGCGGTGGTCGTGGTCGAGGTCAAGACGCGCAGGGGCGAGGGGTTCGGGCATCCGTTCGAAGCGATCGATGCCCGCAAGCGGGTGCGGCTCTGGCGCCTCGCGATCGCGTGGGCCGGCGCGCACCGCGACCTCGTACAGGGTCGCCGGCTGCGCATCGACGCGATCGGGTTGACCGGCACGGATCCGGGAACAGCACGGCTCGAGCACCTCGTCGACGTGGAGGTGCCGTGAGCGTCGCGCGCACGTGGGCCGTCGCGCTCGTCGGGGCCGAGGGCGAATGCGTCGAGGTGGAGGCCGACCTGTCGCAGCAGATGCCGGAGTTCAAGATCATCGGGCTGCCCGACAAGGCGCTCGGCGAGGCCGTGCAGCGGGTGCACAACGCGTGCGCCAACAGCGGCACGTCGTTGCCGCGGCGTCGGCTGACCGTGAACCTGTCGCCCGCCAGCCTGCCGAAGCAGGGCTCCGGCTTCGACGTCGCGATCGCGGTGGCGTCGCTCGCGACGGAATCGTCGATGGACCCGTCGTCGGTGGCGTCGGCGGTGCACATCGGCGAGCTCGGCCTCGACGGCCGGCTGCGTCCCGTGCCCGGCGTCCTGCCCGCCGTGGTCGCCGCCACGACGCGCGGGTCATCGCCGCGTGGTGGTGCCGCACGCCAACGGAGCCGAGGCCGCGCTCGTCGAGGGGATGGAGGTGCTCGCCGCGGTCAACCTCGCCCAGGTGGTGTCGTGGCACGGCGGCGACGTCGAGGTCGCCGACGAGGAGCCCGTCGCCCTGCCGGACGACGAGCGGGAGCCCGAGTCGACCCTGGATCTCGCGGAGGTCGATCGGTCAGCGCGACGCCGTCGATGCGCTCATCGTCGCCGCGGCGGGCGGCCACCATCTGCTGATGTGCGGGCCGCCCGGCGCGGGGAAGACGATGCTCGCGCGTCGACTTCCCGGCATCCTGCCCGCGCTCGACGATGACGCCGCGCTCGCGAGCGCCTCCATCCGGAGCCTTGCCGGATCCCGCGTCGTCGAGCTGTCGCGCACCCCGCCGTTCGAGGCGCCGCACCACAGCGCGAGCGTCGCGGCGCTGGTGGGCGGCGGCACGCGCTTCATCCGTCCCGGGGCGATCGCGCGGGCGAGCGAGGGAGTGCTGTTCCTCGACGAGGCCGGCGAGTTCGCTTCGAGCGCGCTCGATGCGCTGCGGCAGCCGCTGGAGTCCGGCTCCATCACGATTCACCGAGCCGGTGCCCAGGCGCAGTATCCGGCGCGCTTCCAGCTCGTGCTCGCGACGAACCCGTGTCCCTGCGGGGATTACGGCATCCGGGGCGGCACGTGCACCTGCCCGCCTGCCGCGATCCGCCGCTACCTCGGCCGGCTGTCGGGGCCGCTGCTGGACCGTATGGACATCGAGCTGACGCTGACCAGGGTGTCCGTGGCGCAGCGCGACAACGGGCCGTCGATCTCGACCGCCGCCGCGCGCGATCGCGTCGCCGACGCCCGAGCGCGCGCCCGCCATCGGCTGGCCGGTACGCCCTGGCGGGTGAACGCCGACGTGCCGGGTTCGTGGCTGCGCGAAGGGCCCGGTGCGCCGGCGCCGGTGGTCCGGCGTCCGCTGGATGCCGCGCTGCACCGCGGCGCCCTCACGCTGCGCGGCTACGACCGCGTGCTGCGTGTCGCCTGGTCCATCGCCGACATCGAGGGGCGCGCGCAGCTCAGCGCCGAGCACATCGGCCGCGCGCTCTACCTGAAGAAGGGACTCGCCCTGTGACCGCGTTCGATCTCAGCGCCGGCGCCGCGCAGCGCGCCCTGGCGCCGACAGGGGCATTCGACGAGGGCGACGCCGCCGCCCGCGAACGATACGCGACAGCCGTCTGGTGTCAGCTGATCGAGCCGGGGGACTCGGTGGCGGGTCGTCTCATCGCCGCTCGCGGTGCGGCGCCCGCGCTCGAAGCCGTCCTGGCCGAGGGGACGCTTCCCGACGTCACCCCGCGGGAGCTGGCGGAGGGGCGTAAGCGCTGGCTGCCGCGCCTGTCGGCACGGGCGGTCGCCGACTCCCTCGCAGTGGCCGCGGCTCGGGGCGTCACGCTGGTGACGCGGAGCGACCCGCAGTGGCCGGGGCAGCTGGACGACCTCGACGCCCACGCACCGGTGTGCCTGTGGGTGCGCGGCGACGTCGCTGCCCTGCGCCGGCTCGATGCTTCCGTCGCGATCGTCGGCGCGCGGGCCGCCTCCCGCTACGGCGACCATGTGGCGATGGAGCTCTCGGCCGAACTCGCCGGTGGCGGCGTCGCCGTGGTGTCGGGTGGCGCGTACGGCATCGACGGCGCCGCGCACCGTGCGACGCTCTCCGCTGGCGGGCTGACCGTGGCGCTGCTCGCCGGGGGCGCGGACCGCTCCTACCCGGTCGGTCACACCCGGCTGATCGACGACATCGCCGAGCGGGGTGTGGTGGTGAGCGAGGTGGCATGCGGCTCCGCTCCGACGAAGTGGCGCTTCCTGCAGCGCAACCGGCTGATCGCCGCGCTCTCGACGGCCACGGTGGTCGTCGAGGCCGGGTGGCGCAGCGGCTCGCTCAACACCGCCGGCCACGCGGCGGCGCTGTCCCGGCCGCTCGGCGCCGTCCCGGGTCCTATCACCTCTGCGACCTCCGCCGGCACGCATCGCCTCATCCGCGAGTACGGCGCGCAGTGCATCACCGGCGCGGACGACGTGCGCGAGCTGCTGGGGCTGGGATCCGGGAAGGATGCCCATGCCGGCGTCCAGACCGGGTACACCGGCGAGTCGACGCGCGTGATGGATGCGCTGAGCACCCGCGCGTGGCGGGAGTCCGCCGACATCGCGCGGCGCGCCGGCATGGCGGCCGATGCGGTCGAGGGGCTTCTCGGGCTGCTGCGCCTCGACGGGTCCGTCGAGGCGGGTGCCGACGGCTGGAGGCTGACGCGGCGGGCCGGCGGCTGACGCGGAGGAGGTGTCGGGGTGGGTCGCAGCGCCGTACGCCGTGCATCCGGGCGCAAGCTGGAGCCGTGGAGATCATCGAGGGAGCGGAGGCGTACCTCCGCCATCTGACCGAGGTGCGCCGGCTCTCGCCGGCCACGGTGCGGGCGTACCGCGCCGACCTGGCCGGACTCGCCCTCGCGTGCGGAGACATCGACCTCGCCGTCGTCGACCTCGACAACCTTCGCGAGTGGCTCTGGCAGGCGGTGCAGCGCGGTGACAGCCGCGCCACCATCGCGCGCCGCACCGCCGCCGTGCGCGGCTTCTTCGCGTGGGCGACCGAGACCGGGGTCGTGCCGACGGATCCCAGCCTGCGGCTCGTCGCCCCCAAGCGGGGCCGGACGCTGCCGAAGGTCGCCACCGTCGACGCACTGAGCGGCGTGCTCGAGCGGCTCGAGGCGGCGGCCGCAGAGGGCGATCCGCTCGCCCTGCGCGACCATGCGATGCTCGAGCTGCTCTACGGCGCCGGGCTGCGCGTGTCGGAGCTGTGCGGGCTGGACGTCGACGACCTCGATCGCGACCGACGCACTGCTCGTGTGCTCGGAAAGGGATCGAAGGAGCGGGTCGTCCCGTTCGGAGTCCCGGCGCTGCGCGCCGTCGACGCCTATCTGGTGCGCGGCCGATCGGTGCTCCTCACCCGACGGACGGGCGATCCCGTCGCATCGGCGCTCTTCCTCGGTGCGCGAGGCGGGCGCATCGGGCCGCGGGCGGTGTACGACCTCGTCTCGCGTGAACTCGGTCCCGAGCTCGGAGCCCACGTCGGACCGCACGCCCTGCGCCATTCCGCGGCGACGCATCTGCTCGACGGCGGTGCCGACCTTCGCGCCGTCCAGGAGATCCTCGGCCACGCGAGCCTCGGCACGACGCAGATCTACACCCATGTCTCGAGCGAGCGTCTGGCGGCGTCCTACCGACTCGCGCATCCGCGGGCCTGAGCCGCGGTCAGCAGCAGGTCAGCAGCACCGCTCGCGGGACACCGCCGAGAAGCACGCAGCGGATTGATGTAGGAGCCGTCGAGGCGCACCCCGAAATGCACGGCGCCCGCGGCGGTGTGGCCGCCGGTGGACACCGACCCCACCTCGGCGCCTGCGGTGATCGGCGTGCCGGCGGCAAGGACGGAGTCGACCGGCTCGAGGGTGGAGACGAACCCCGCGCCGTGATCGATGGTGAGGATGCCGCGCCCGGCGACCTGCCCCGAGAACGCGACGACGCCATCGGCCGGCGCGCGCACGATGTTCTCGCCCAGCACCGTCAGATCGATTCCCCGGTGGCCGGGCCCATACTCGTGAGGCGGCGCGACGAACGGGCGCTCGAGGCGGAACGGCTGCACCGGCCACAGCCAGCGCTCCGCCGGGGAGACCGACGCAGCGGCCGGCCGTCGTCGCTGCCTGATCAGCCCGGCCGTCCGCCCGCGCCGTCTCCGCCGACCAGGCGGCGGCGAGGCACAGTGCGAGAGTGCAGGCGGCGATGGCGCGAACGCGCCGGTCGTTGATGCGTGCGGGCCTCGTCATGATCCGACCATCCCGCACGGCGCGGGCGCGTTGCTCGGCGCGACGCGGACCCGTGGAGAACCGAGGCCGCGGACCGGTGGGGGAGGAGGGTCGGCCCCGGTCCGCCTGCTGATACACTGGTTGCGCACTCCGCATGTCGGAGTGACTCCGCGTGCCCACAGCGCCGCACATCCTGAGTCTGACGAAGGATGCGGCGCGGCATCCACTCCCTACGGTCTCTGCGAACGCTCACGAGCGGGCGCGGGGTGGGAATGTGCCGGGCACCAGGCTCGCCGGCCCCACGCCGGCGCGAGAACAACCGCAACAGGCGCACACGCGCCGGAACAGGAGAACGGCCATGGCCGTCGTCACCATTCGCCAGCTGCTCGACAGCGGCGTGCACTTCGGACACCAGACCCGCCGGTGGAACCCGAAGGTCAAGCGCTTCATCCTCACGGAGCGCAGCGGCATCCACATCATCGACCTGCAGCAGTCGCTCACGTACATCGACAAGGCGTACGAGTTCGTCAAGGAGACGGTCGCCCACGGCGGCACCGTCCTCTTCGTCGGCACCAAGAAGCAGGCGCAGGAAGTCATCGCCGAGCAGGCGACCCGCGTGGGCCAGCCCTACGTCAACCAGCGCTGGCTCGGCGGTCTGCTCACCAACTTCTCGACCGTGTCGAAGCGTCTCGCTCGCATGAAGGAGCTCGAGGAGCTCGACTTCGAGAACCCGGCTGAGAGCGGCTTCACGAAGAAGGAGCTCCTCCTCAAGAAGCGCGAGCTCGACAAGCTGCACAAGTCGCTCGGCGGCATCCGCAACCTCCAGAAGACCCCGTCGGCCATCTGGGTCGTGGACGCCAAGCGCGAGCACCTCGCGATCAACGAGGCATCCAAGCTCGGCATCCCGGTGATCGGCATCCTCGACACGAACGCCGACCCGGACGAGTTCCAGTACCCGATCCCCGGCAACGACGACGCGATCCGCTCGGTGGGCCTGCTCACCCGCATCATCGCCGACGCCGCCGCGGAGGGCCTGATCCAGCGTCACCAGCCCACCGACGAGACCGCTGACGCGGAGCCCCTCGCCGACTGGGAGCGCGAACTGCTCGAGCAGGGCGCCGCGGCCGCTGAGAGCGACGCCGTCGAGCTCGCGACCGAGGCCATCGTGGTCGAGGCCGTCGCCGAGGAGCTCGCCGCCGAGGGCGACGTCGAAGACGCCGTCGTGGCCGAGGCCATCGCCGAGGAGCTCGCGGCTGAGGCCGTCGTGGCCGAGGCCATCGCCGAAGAGCTGGCCGCCGAGGCCGGCAAGGCCGACGCGTAATCGCATCTTCCCGCCCGGCGGAGTCGTCTCCGGACGACTCCGCCGCGGCATCCACAGAACTCTCACAATCAAGGAGCCGCCACCCATGGCAAACTTCACGATCGCCGACATCAAGACGCTGCGCGAGCAGCTCGGCACGGGCATGGTCGACACCAAGAAGGCGCTCGAGGAGGCCGACGGCGACCTCGAGAAGGCCGTCGAGATCCTGCGTCTGAAGGGCGCGAAGGGCAACGCCAAGCGCGCCGACCGCTCCACGAGCGAGGGACTGGTCGCGGCGAAGGAGGTCGACGGTCAGGTCACGATCATCGAGCTCAACACCGAGACCGACTTCGTCGCGAAGAACGAGCGCTTCATCGCCCTCGCCGACAAGGTGCTCGACGCCGCAGCCGCCGCTCACGCGGACTCGGCCGAGTCTGCGCTCGCCGCACCCGCCGGTTCTCAGACGGTCGCCGAGCTGATCTCGGACGAGGCCGCCATCATCGGCGAGAAGGTCGAGCTGCGCCGCGTGAGCACGCTCTCGGGCGACAACTTCGAGATCTACCTCCACAAGACCAGCAAGGACCTGCCGCCGCAGGTCGGCGTCGTCCTCGCCTACTCGGGCGACGACGCCGAGACGGCGCGCAGCATCGCGCAGCACATCTCGTTCGCCAACCCGTCGTACCTGTCCCGCGACGAGGTCCCCGAGGCGGATGTCGACAAGGAGCGCGAGATCGTCACCGAGATCTCGCGCAACGAGGGCAAGCCCGAGGCCGCCCTTCCGAAGATCGTCGAGGGCCGCGTGAACGCGTTCTTCAAGCAGGTCTCGCTTCTCGACCAGGACTACGCGAAGGACAACAAGCAGTCGGTCGCGCAGGTCGCGAAGGACGCCGGACTGACCCTGACGGGCTTCGCCCGCTACAAGGTCGGCGCCTGATCCACTGAGGAGGCCCGCATCGGCAATCCGATGCGGGCCTTTTCTCATGCCCTTCGATAGTTTGTGCCCATTGCCGGATAGTTTGTCGTCATCGAGAGGACCACAGTGATCAACGAGAACACCGGGCGCCGGCGCGTCCTTCTGAAGCTGTCCGGCGAGGCGTTCGGCGGCGGACAGCTGGGCGTCAACCCCGACGTGGTCAGCCAGATGGCACGGGAGATCGCCGCGGCGGTCGACCGCGTCGAGATCGCGGTGGTCGTCGGCGGCGGCAACTTCTTCCGCGGTGCCGAACTCAGCCAGCGCGGCATGGATCGGGGCCGGGCCGACTACATGGGCATGCTGGGCACCGTGATGAACGCCCTCGCCCTCCAGGACTTCCTCGAGCAGGCCGGCGCAGCGACGCGCGTGCAGTCCGCCATCTCGATGACGCAGGTCGCGGAGCCCTACATCCCGCGCCGGGCCGAGCGTCACATGGAGAAGGGACGCGTCGTCATCTTCGGTGCCGGCGCCGGCCTGCCGTACTTCTCCACCGACACCGTCGCCGCCCAGCGCGCCCTCGAGATCGACGCGCAGGAGGTGCTCGTCGCGAAGAACGGCGTCGACGGCGTGTACACGGCAGATCCGAAGAAGGATGCCTCGGCCACCCTGATCGATCGCATCACCTACCTCGACGCGCTGCAGCGCGGGCTCAAGGTCGTGGACTCGACCGCGTTCAGCCTCTGCATGGACAACCGCATGGACATGAGGGTGTTCGGCATGGAGCCGGCCGGCAACGTGACGAAGGCGCTCCTGGGCGAGACCATCGGCACGCTCGTCACGGCGTGAGCACGCTGCCGCCGATACACTTGACCCGCCCCATCTACCTGAAGGAGACACTGTGATCGCGGACGTCTTGGCCGATGCCGGAGTGCGCATGGACCGCGCTGTCGAGGCTGCGAAGGAGGATTTCGCCACGGTGCGCACCGGACGTGCGAACCCGCAGCTGTTCCAGAAGGTCCTCGTCGACTACTACGGCAGCCCGACGCCGCTCGCGCAGCTCGCGTCGATCAACAACCCCGAGGCGCGCACCCTCCTCATCACGCCGTACGACAAGTCGGCGCTGAAGGCGATCGAGCAGGCGATCCGCGACATCCCGAACCTCGGCGTGAACCCGACGAACGACGGCAACCTCGTGCGCGTGACGATGCCGGAGCTCACCGAGGAGCGCCGCAAGGAGTACGTCAAGCTGACGCGTGGCAAGGGCGAGGACGCCAAGGTGCACGTGCGCGGCATCCGCCGCAAGGCCAAGGACGACATCGACGCGCTGAAGGGCGAGGTCGGCGAAGACGAGCTCGTCCCGCGCCGAGAAGGAGCTCGACGCGCTCACGCGCGCCCACGTCGACGCGATCGACGAGGCGCTCAAGCGCAAAGAGGCCGAGCTCCTCGAGGTCTGAGGTCTGCCCATGACCGACGCATCGGACCCGCCGCGCGGCGACGAGCCCGCCTCCCCGCAGACGCGGCGCGAAGCGGGCGACGTCCGGCGTGCCGCCGAGGTCCACGAGAGCGGCCCGGCGCTGCAGGCCCACCTGCGCGCCGCACGCAGCGAGCTGGAGAACCAGGTCGCGCAGGCGAAAGCCGACTTCGAAGAGGCGAACGAGCGGATCAAGGAACGCACGGGACGCGATCTCATCGTCGCCACCCTGATCGGGCTGGCCATCGGCGTGGCTCTCCTGGGGTCGCTGATCTTCGTGAAGTGGGCGTTCGTGCCGTTCGCCCTGGCCGCCGCGCTGCTGGCGATGTTCGAGTTCTCCCGCGCGCTGATCGCGAGCGGGCGCCGCGTCGACCTCGTTCCGCAGCTCATCGCGGGCACGGTCGTCGTGCTGTCCGCCTACTTCGTCGACGCGTGGCTGCACTGGGTGCTGCTGTTCGTGGCGCTCGCGTTCCTGGTGGTCTGGCGGCTCGTCGCGCAGATGGCGTCCCACGACGGACGCACGTACGCGACGGTGCTCGGAGACGTCCTGCTCGCCGCGTTCCTGCAGCTCTATGTGGCGTTCCTCGCGAGCCTGTGCCTCGTGCTGCTCAGCAAGGACGGCGGCGAGTGGTGGGTGCTGTCGTTCATCATCGTCGCGGTCGGGGTCGACACCGGCGCCTATGTGGCCGGCATCACGCTCGGCAAGCACCCGATGGCTCCGCGCATCAGCCCCAAGAAGACCTGGGAGGGCTTCGCCGGAGCTGCGGCCGCAGCCATCGCCGCCGGTGTTCTCGTCGGCATCTTCATGCTCGGGCCTCGAGTGGTGGATGGGGGCCGTGTTCGGCATCCTGATCCTCGCCACGGCGACCGTCGGCGACCTCGGCGAGTCCATGATCAAGCGCGATCTCGGGATCAAGGACATGAGCTCGTGGCTTCCCGGCCACGGCGGAGTCCTCGATCGACTCGACTCGATCCTGCTGTCGGTGGTCGCCGCGCTGACCCTGTACTACCTCTTCACCCCGATGGTGGCATCATGACGGCTTCCGAGACGACGTCCCGGACTTCCTTCCCCGAGGCCCGTGGCCGCGAGAAGGGCTATGACAAGCAGCCGGTGGACGAGTTCCTCGCCCGGGCACGGGCGTCGTTCGAGCAGGGGGCGGAGTCGCTCACCGCGGCCGACGTCCGCCAGGTCGCCTTCCCGCTGGTGCGGCACGGCTACGCGATCGCATCGGTCGATGCCGCGCTGGGGCGTATCGAAGACGCATTCGCGGCGCGCGAGCGTTCCTCCGCGATGGCCGCAGCCGGCGCGCGCGCATGGGTGGGCCACACCCGCGAGCTCGCCCAGGAGGTGCTGGACCGACTGTCGCGCCCGACCGGCAGCCGCTTCGACCGGGTCTCGCGGCTGCGGTACGGGTACCGGGTCACCGAGGTGGATCTCGTCACGGACAAGCTGGCACGTTTTCTCGAGACCGGAGACGCGGTGACCGTCGAACAGGTGCGCGCCGTCGCGTTCCGCATGCAGCGCGGCGGCTATCGCGAGACGCAGGTGGATGCCGTGCTCGACGCCGTCGTCGAGGTGATGCTCGCCGTCAAGTAGGACGCGCGGCCTCTCGGATGGCACGTCGTCGTGACGGTATGCGAGAATCGGGGCACTGTGACTTCTGGAAACGACGAGCTGTACCCGACCAGACGCGCCCGTCGTCACGAGGTGGCGACGCGGACCGCGGGTCGTGTCGTCTCGCCCCCACCCGCATCGGTCGCCTCGGCGCCCGCTGCTCGGGCGGTCAGACCCGCAGCCCGGTGGTCTCGCCGCCGCGGAGTCCTCGGCGCGTTCGCCGCATTCGCCGTGCTTGGGTTCGTCGTCGCCTACATCGGTCCCACGGGCTTCGCCCTGGCGCAGGCCAGCGCCGAGGGCGAGCCGCAGGTGTCGCTGTACGCCAGCTCGCTGGACGACGTCCAGTCGATCGCCGGCGACGACAGCGCTGCCGCGGCGGAGCCTGCGGCACTCGACCGGGGCAGCTACTCCGTCTACGTCAAGCCGAAGCCCACCCCGACCGTGCAGGCGCCCGCGGCCACGTCCGGCGGTGGCTGGCGCCCGCCGTTCGTGACGCCCGATCCGGGCACAGCACAGGCCATCGCCTACGACATGGTGCTGGCCCGCGGCTGGGGCGACGACCAGTTCGCGTGCCTGGTGGCGCTCTGGAAGAAGGAGTCCGGCTGGCGGGTCAACGCCTACAACGCGGGCAGCGGCGCCTACGGCATCCCGCAGGCGCTGCCGGGCAGCAAGATGGCCACCGCCGGCGCCGACTGGGAGACCAACCCCGCGACGCAGATCACGTGGGGCCTCGGCTACATCGGCGGACGCTACGGCACACCGTGCGGCGCGTGGGACCACTCGCAGCGCACGGGCTGGTATTGAACCGTGCCGAGGTCGAACCGCCGCCGTCCTGACCCGAGCGGCGACGGATCCTTCGAGCGACTGCTCGCGGGCTGGAAACGCACGGAGGTGCGGCGCGGTGTCGAGTGGCTGGTGCAGCCGGTCTCGGCCCTCCAGGCCCAGAAGCCGTACACGTGCCCGGGATGCGGTCGGCAGATCGATGTCGGCGTCGCGCACCTCGTGGCGTGGCGCGCGGATGGCGTCCTGGGCGATGCGGCTGATCTCGCCGCACGTCGGCACTGGCATCAGCACTGCTGGAAGGTGGCATGACATGGAGATCCGCGGACCGATGCAGCTTCCCGCTCGGCGGGAAGAGATCGAGCTCGAGACGCTCGACGGGCTGACGCTGGTGGGTGAGCTCGCGCTTCCCGAGACCGGCGAGCCGGTCGCGACGCTCGTGACGCTGCATCCGCTTCCCACGGCGGGCGGGTTCATGGACTCGCACATCCTCCGCAAGGCATCCGGGCGCCTTCCCGCCCTCGCCGATCTCGCGGTGCTCCGGTTCAACACCCGCGGCACCACCTCGCCGCGGGGCACGAGCCAGGGCGCCTTCGACGGCGGCCGTGCCGAAGCGTTCGATGTCGCAGCCGCGATGGACTTCGTGCATGCCCGCGGGCTGCCGCGCCCGTGGCTGCTCGGATGGTCGTTCGGCACGGAGCTCGCCCTCAAGTACGGGCGCGATCACGTGATCGGAGGGCGCCGTGCTGCTGTCGCCGCCGCTGCACCGCGCGACCGCCGAGGAGCTCGCCGCGTGGGCGGGCGACGACCGGCGCCTGATCGTGCTGGTTCCCGAGTTCGACGACTACCTGCGACCGGATGCCGCGGCCCAGCGCTTCGCCAGCGTGCCGGACGCGGTGCTGATCCCCGTCGAAGGCGGGAAGCACCTGTGGGTGGGCGAGAACCAGACACGCCGGGTGCTGACCGAGATCGTCGCCGCCGTCAACCCTGACGCGCTGCCGCTGCCGCTGGAATGGGACGGGCCCGTCGTTCGCCGACGCCTGATCCGCGACGTCGCCGGCCTCGGCGGCAGCGGCGCGGCGTCAGCGCTCGTTCTGGCGCGGGATGACGACCTGGCGGTAGATGATCAGGATGCTGGCGGCCACCGGGATGGCGACCAGGGCGCCGAGCAGGCCGAGCAGCGATCCGCCGGCGAGGGCGGCGATCACGACGACCGCTCCCGGCACCGAGACGGCTCGGCCCATGATGCGCGGCGAGATGACGTACGCCTCGATCTGCATGTAGATCAGGTAGTAGATGGCGGCGATGAGCGCGGTCGTGGGGGAGCCCACCACCAGGCATGTCAGCACGATGATGATCGAGCCGGTCAGCGTGCCGACCAGCGGGATCAGGGAGAAGAAGAACGCGATGACGGCGAGCACCGCAGGGAACGGCGCCTTGATGATCGACAGGAAGATCGCGCTCGAGCACGCCGTTGATGAGGCCGAGCGTCACCTGGCCGATGACGTAGTAGCCGACGGAGTCGGTGATCTGCTCGCCGAGGTCCATGAAGCGCGCGCGCTTGGATGCGGGCACCAGCTGGTAGACCGAGCGCTTCAGGCTGGGAGTCGATGCGGTGAAGTAGATGGTGAGGATCAGCACGATGAACGCGCCGGCGAAGCCGGCGATGAGCGCACCGATGATCGTGATGATGCTGCCGCCGACCTCGCTGCCGATCGCGCCGACGTCGAGGGACGCGTACCAGTCCTCGATGTAGGCCCAGACCTCGTCCACGTCGAGCGCGGGGAAGACGGTGTGCAGCCAGTTCTGGATCTCGCCGACCGGGTCGTCGAACATGCCGTCCTCGGCCAGCTTCTGGATGGCCGCGACGAGCTGTCCGATCTGCTGCACGATGATCGGCACCACCATGAGGATGATGCCGGCGAAGACGGCGAGCACCCCGAGGATCGTGATGAGGACGGCCGCCCAGCGGGGCAGCTTGCGGCGTTCGAGCCACGCGACGATCGGATCCAGGCCGAGCGAGAGGAACAGCGCGGTCCCGACGTAGAGGAGGATCGTCTGAAGGTTCTGGATGCTGCCGATGAGGAGCAGTCCGAGGCCGACACCCAGCGTTGCGAGCAGCGCGGTGCGGAACGGGCTGTGCAGCTTCATCTGGGTCCCCCTGCCGATCGACGCCGCGTCGATCCGTTCTGTCCGCCAAGGATACGCATGCGGTCGCGTCCAGTCCGTGGAATGATCCCTCCCACGCGCCTCCCAGGTCATGCCCGCTAGTCTGAAATGTCGAATCGAAGGGTCGCGCTGCGTCTGCGCGTCCGGGAAAGGTGTTCTTCGTGCGTTTCGTGTGGGCCGTGGCGGCGTTCGTGCTCGCCACCGTGATGATCGGTGCGGGGATCGCCCAGCGGACGATCTTCCAGGGACCCAGGACTGAGACCACGGCGATCTCCGTCGAGGAGGAGACCCCGTATCTCCTGATCGACGGCGCCGTCCTCAACCAGATGCCGGGGACGCAGACCCTGCGCGCCCAGGCCGAGGGCGACATCTTCGCCTCGTACGGCCGGACGGCCGACATGGAGTCCTGGCTGTCCGACTCGACGTACACGCATGTCACGCTGACCGGCGACGGCGAGGTCGAGACCGTCGTCGTCGAGCCGGAGGTCGATGCGATCGCCGGCGCCACGCCGGACGCCCCCGCCGAGGGCGCGACGCCCGAGGACACGGCCGCTGACGCCGCCGCGGATGCGCCCGGCCGCAGCCCCGTCGGCTCGGATCTCTGGCTCGACGAGTACCAGCAGAAGGACCTTCTCATCGCGCCGCTGCAGCTGCCGGCGGAGATGAGCGTGCTGGTCGCCGCAGACGGCACGGCAGCCGCCCCGAGCAAGGTGACGGTGACGTGGCCGCTGCAGACCTCGACGCCGTGGGCCGGCCCGCTCATCGTCGGTGGCGCCATCCTCATGGCGATCGGCGTGTTCCTCTACATTCTCGGCATCCGTCACGCCCGCCGGAAGCGCGGGCCGCGCCGCAAGGGGCTGCCGCTGCCGGTGACCCAGCCGATCGACATCGCGATCGACGGCGACGACAAGGGCGTCATCAGCAGCTCGCCCACGTCGCGTCGCGCCGTGGCGAGCGGTCGGCGTGCGTTCGCCGTGCTGCCGGTCATCGCCGTCTCGGCGCTCCTGTTCACGGGCTGCTCCGCCGACGCCTGGCCGCAGCTCGCCCCCTCGCCGACGCCGTCCCCGACGGCGACGGTCATCGCCCCGGAGGGGCAGCAGGCCCCGGCGGTCACCAAGGCGCAGGCCGAGCGGATCCTGACCCGCATCGCCTCGACGGTCGCCGAAGCCGACACGGCGCTCGACGGCGACCTCGCCGAAACGCGCCTCGAAGGCGCGGCGCTGGCCGCCCGCGACACGAACTACAAGCTGCGCGCCGCGCTCCCGGACCACCCGGCTCCGCCGCCCATCCTCTCCAAGCCGCTCGAGATCGTGCTGCCGCAGGCGTACGACGACTGGCCGCGCTCGGTGATCGCGGTCGCCGACGACGAGGAGTCGAAGACGTCGAGCATCATGGTGCTGACGCAGCAGGATCAATGGGCCGACTACAAGCTCGCCTACGTCGGCAGCCTCGAAGCGTCGACGACGCTGCCGGACCTGGCGCCTTCGTACATCGGCGCTCCGGCGGTCGAGCCCGACTCTCCCTTCCTCGTGATGCCGCCCGACGAGGTCGCAGCCGCGTACGCCGACGTGATCAACAACGGCGAAGCCAGCCCCTCCTACGACCTCTTCGAGGTGGAGGGCGACCAGCTGCGGACGAGCATCGCCGCCGACCGGGAGCGCCGGGTCGCGGACTTCAACACGACCGCCGCCGGGACCGGACAGCTCGCGTTCACTTCGGCGGCGGGTCCGCAGGCGCCCTACGCGCTGCAGACCGTCGAGAGCGGGGCCATCGTCGCGGTGAACATCAACGAGATCGAGACCGCGACGCCCACGGTTCCCGAGGCGGTGATCAAGTCCGGCGAGAAGAATCCGTCCGTGAAGACCCTCGCCGGCGCCGAGCAGTCGGCCACGGGATTCGAGACCACGTACAGCGATCAGGTGTTCTTCTACGTGCCCGGCCCCGGGTCGAACGAGAAGATCCGCCTGCTCGGTTACTCATCCGACATTCTCGATGCGAAGATTCTTCCGTGACCGATCCCACTCTGGGCGCCTCGTTGCGCGGTGCCGTCGACCTGTCCACCCTCCGCAACCGGCCCGCCTCCACCGGCCGGCCGTCCCCGGGTGAGGAAGCTCCTGGCGGCGGCGCCGGACCGTCGTCGTGCCGTCCCTGGTGCTGGACGTCACAGATGAGACGTTCCCGCAGGTTCTCGAGCTCTCGCGGACCGTTCCCGTGGTCGTCGACCTCTGGGCCGAGTGGTGCGGTCCGTGCAAGCAGCTGAGCCCGGTCCTCGAGAAGGTCGTGCTCGAGCTCGGGGGACGACTGGTTCTCGCGAAGGTCGACGTCGACGCCAACCCGCAGCTCTCGCAGGCGTTCCGCGCCCAGTCGATCCCGATGGTCGTCGCCCTCGTGGCCGGACAGCCCGTGCAGATGTTCACCGGCGCGGTGCCCGAGCAGCAGGTGCGCGAGGTGTTCGCCCAGCTCCTGCAGCTCGCGGCGCAGAACGGCGTGACCGGCTCGGCAGCCGTCGACGGACAGGCTGCCGGATGAGGCGCCCGCCGAGCCCGCGCTCCCGCCACTGCACGCCGAGGCCTTCGAGGCGATCGAAGAGGGCGACTACGCCCGCGCGGTCGCCGCATACGAGAAGGCCCTCGCCGAGAACCCCCGCGACGCCGAGGCCCGCGCCGGGCTCGGTCAGGTGCGTCTGCTCCTGCGCGTGCAGAACGTGGACCTCCAGGCGGCTCGTGCGGCTGCGGCATCCGCCCCCCAGGACATCGAGGCGCAATTCACCGTCGCCGATCTCGACATCTCGGGCGGGCACGTCGAGGACGCCTTCGGTCGTCTGCTCGATCTGTTCGCGGCACTGCCCGACGAGGAGCGCACACCGGTGCGTGAGCGTCTGCTGGAGCTGTTCGCGCTCGTCGGCGATGCCGACCCGCGCGTGATCGCGGCGCGCAGCCGCCTCGCTTCGCTGCTGTTCTGACGCCGCTCGCCCGCTCAGCCCTGGGTGGGCGAGGGGATGTGGGCACTCGTCTCATGACGCAGCCACAGCACTCCCAGCGGCGGAAGCACGAGCGAGGCACGTCCACCCGCACCGGCGTGGACCACGCCGAGGTTGCCGACACCCGATCCGCCGTAAACCTGCGCGTCGGTGTTGAGGATCTCGTGCCACACACCGCTCTCAGGCAGGTCCAGCTCGTACGAGGTGAGAGGCTGGCCCGAGAAGTTCGCGGCGACCACGATCGTGTTGCCATGCCAGTCGCGCCGGGCGAAGGCGACGACGTTGGGATTCCACCTCGGCGCGCCGAGCCGGCTGAACGCCGCCCCGTCGCTGTCGCGTGACCACAGCGCGGACTGGTCGCGGTACACGCGGTTGAGCACGCCCACGAACTGCTGCAGCTGCGCGTGCGTCGGCTGGTCGAGCAGCCACCAGTCCAGCGAGCGCCCCTCGGACCACTCCGACAGCTGACCGAACTCCTGACCCATGAACAGCAGCTGCTTGCCGGGGTGCCCCCACATGTACGCCAGGAAGGCCCGCATGTTGGCCAGCTTCTGCCAGTGGTCGCCCGGCATCCGTGCAATCAGGCTGCCCTTTCCGTGGACCACCTCGTCGTGGCTGATGGGCAGCACGTAGTTCTCGCTGAAGGCGTAGACGAACGAGAACGAGAGCTCGCCCTCATGATGCGATCGGTAGATCGGATCGCGCTTGATGTACTGGAGCGAGTCGTTCATCCAGCCCATGTTCCACTTGAACCCGAAGCCGAGACCCGCCTGACTCGTCGGCGCCGTCACTCCCGGGAAGCTCGTCGATTCCTCGGCGATCATCGCGATGCCGGGGTAGCGCTTGTACGCCGTGGCATTGACCTCCTGAAGGAACCGGATCGCCTCCAGGTTCTCGCGACCGCCGTGGACGTTGGGCGCCCACTCGCCTTCCTCGCGGGAGTAGTCGAGGTAGAGCATGGACGCCACCGCGTCCACCCGCAGGCCGTCGACGTGGAACTCCTCGAACCAGTAGAGCGCGTTCGCCACGAGGAAGTTGCGCACCTCGCTGCGGCCGTAGTCGAAGATGTACGTGCCCCACTCGCGGTGCTCGCCGCGCCGGGGGTCGGCGTGCTCGTACAGCGGCTCACCGTCGAAGCGCGCGAGGGCGAAGGCGTCCTTCGGGAAGTGGCCGGGTACCCAGTCCATGATCACGCCGATGCCCGCCTGGTGCAGCCGGTCGATGAGATAGCGCAGGTCGTCGGGGTGCCCGAAGCGGCTGGTGGGAGCGTAATAGCCGGTGACCTGGTAGCCCCACGAGCCCCCGAACGGGTGCTCGGCGAGGGGGAGGAACTCGATGTGGGTGAACCCCTGGCCGGTGACGTAGTCGATGAGCTCATCCGCGGCGCCGCGATACGACAGCCCCTGCCGCCACGATCCGAAGTGCAGCTCGTACACCGACATCGGCCGTGACACAGGCGTCGAGCGAGCGCGCTCGGCAAGCCAGGCGGCGTCGCCCCAGGAGTACGAGGAACCGACGACGACGGATGCCGTGGCGGGAGGCACCTCGGCGAACCTGGCCATCGGATCGGCCTTGAGCGCCCAGTCGCCGCTGCGCACCGCGCAGCTCGAACTTGTAGCTCGTGCCCTGGCCGATGCCGGGGATGAAGAGCTCCCACACGCCGGTGCCGCCCATGGAGCGCATGGCATGCCCTTGGCCGTCCCAGCCGTTGAAATCGCCGACCACGCGCACGGCGCGCGCATTCGGCGCCCACACCGTGAAGGCGGTGCCCATCGAGCCGTCGTGCTCGCGCTCGTGCGCGCCGAGCGCGCGCCACAGCTCCTCGTGGCGGCCTTCGCCGATCAGGTGCAGGTCGAGCTCGCCGATCGTCGGGGAGTGACGGTACGGGTCGTCCGCGATGTAGTCCGGCCCCTGTGCGTAGCTCGCGTGCAGCTCGTACCGCGTGAGGGCGCCGGCGCGCGTGCCCTCCCAGATGCCTGCGCGGACGTGCTCGAGGGGAACGCGTGTGCCGTCGGCGAAGACGGCGGTGACGCTGCGTGCAAGCGGTCGGCGGGCGCGCACGATCCAGGTCCTGCCGCCCTCGGCATCCGTATCGGGATGGATGCCGAGCACGGTGTGTGGGTCGTGGTAGGAGCCCGTCGCGACGGCATCGAGGATCTGGTCGGTGAGCGTCATCGGGGTTCCTTCACGTGGAGGATGTGGACCGGCTCGGTGAACGCGTCCAGCATCACGTAGTTGTGATCCGACCACGTCCACCGGGCGCCGGTGACGAGGTCCTCGACCTCGTACGGCGAACCGGGCTCGACGCCCCAGATGCGGGTGTCGAGGTGGACCATCGTCTGGCGCACCGAGTGGGGGTCGGTGTTGACCACGACGATGACGGTGTCGTTGCGGCCGTCGGGCGAGAACGCCGCGTCGAGGTGCTTGGCGTACACCAGGATCGCGTCGTCGTCGCTCCAGTGGACGCTGAGATTGCGCAGCTGCCGCAGGGCGGGGTGGGCGCGCCGAATCTCGTTGAGGCGCGCGAGGAACGGCGCGAGCGAGTCGCCGCGCTCGTCGGCGCCGGCCCAGTCGCGGAACTTGTACTCGTACTTCTCGTTGTCGATGTTCTCTTCGGATCCCGGGCGAGCCACGTTCTCGTAGAGCTCGTAGCCGGCGTACACGCCGTAGCTGGGCGCCGCGGTGGCGGCGATGGCCGCACGGATGCGGTACGCGGCCCGGCCGCCGAACTGGAGGTACTCGGTGAGGATGTCGGGGGTGTTGACGAACAGGTTCGGGCGCAGGAAGTGATCGGTCTCGTGCGCCAGCGCCGAGAGGAACTCCTCCAGCTCCTCCTTGGTGTTTCGCCACGCGAAGTACGTGTAGCTCTGCTGGAAGCCGGCGGAGGCGAGACTCTGCAGCGGTGCCGGGCGCGTGAACGCCTCGGCGAGGAACACGACGTCCGGGTCTTCCGCGGTCACCGTCCCGATGAGCCACTCCCAGAACTGCAACGGCTTGGTGTGCGGGTTGTCGACGCGGAAGATGCGCACGCCCTGCGCGATCCAGTGTCGGACGATTCGGAGCACCTCGGCACGGATGCCGACCGGGTCGTTGTCGAAGTTGACCGGGTAGATGTCCTGGTACTTCTTCGGCGGGTTCTCGGCGAAGGCGATCGAGCCGTCGGGGAGCGTCGTGAACCACTCGGGGTGGGCGGTGACCCAGGGGTGGTCGGGAGCCGTCTGAAGTGCGAGGTCGAGGGCGACCTCGATGCCCGCCGCGCGAGCGTTGCGTACGAACGCGCGGAAGTCCGCGAGCGTGCCGAGGTCGGGGTGGACGGTGTCGTGTCCGCCGGCCGCCGAGCCGATCGCCCAGGGCGAGCCCGGATCGCCCGGGCCAGCCTCGAGCGTGTTGTTCGGCCCCTTGCGATTCACCGTGCCGATCGGGTGGATCGGCGGCAGGTACAGCACGTCGAAGCCCATCTCGGCCACCGCCGGCAGTCGCTTCGTGGCGGTGCGGAAGGTCCCGCTCTTCACCGTGCCGTCCTTGAGGCGGCGCGCGCCCTCGGAGCGCGGGAAGAACTCGTACCACGCGCCGACCCCGGCGCGTTCGCGCTCGACGAGGAGCTCGAGATCGTCGCCGACCGTCGCGAGCGACATGAGCGGGCGCTGACGGAAGAATCCCGCCAGCGTCGGGTCCTCGACGATGGCGAGCGCGGCGGTGTCGTCGACGGCGCTGTCGCGGAGGGATGCCGCAGCCGCGGCGAGCGTGCGACGCTCAGCCACCGGGCGGCCCTTCTCGGTCGCGGCACGATCGAACAGCAGCGCTCCGAGCTCACGCATGAGCGCGGCATCCACTCCTGCGGCGATCTTGAGCGAGGCGGCGTGCTCCCACGTGGCGAAATCGTCGCCGAACGACTCGAAGCGGAAGCGCCAGATGCCCTGCTCGAGCAGCGCGACGTCGGTCTGCCAGCGGTCGAAGCCGTCGTCGAGCGAACGCAGGCGGTGCAGGGACTCGTCGCCGCTGGGCGAGAACAGGCGCAGATGGACGCCGATGCGGTCGTGCCCCTCGCGGAAGGCCGTCACGCGGAACGGCACCACCTCGCCGTTGAAAGCCTTGGGACGGTAGTCGCCCCAGGGCACCGCCGGTGACGGTTGGGCGAGGGGAACGCGCCGCGCTGCGGTGTCGCGTTCAGCCTGCCAGGCACGGATATCGCGGACAGGGAGGGCCGAGGCGCTCCGCCACGGGCGGGAGCGCGCGGAGCGCGTCGTCGTGACCACGTGTCGAACCTATCGCGCGCCGAACCGGGATGACAGCGACGTGACGTCGCTCGTCCTCCGGATGGCGGTTGATCTACTCGGCACGGAAGAGACGCATCGCTGTGCCCGGCAGGGCGATCGTGTCGCCGGGGGAGAAGGCCGGCGTCGACTCGGACGGCGTCTCGTCCGCGCTCGACCACAGCGAGACGTACCGGGTCACGCCCTCGACGTCGGGGAGCGTGACGCTGATCGGCCGCTCGTTGCCGTGGACGATGAGAAGCACCCGATTGAACCCCTCGAACTCCGGAGTGGAGGCCGCGACGTACTGGAGCGTGCGGTGAGCCGGATCGGTCCACCGCTCGAGGGACATGGTCTCGCCGTTCTCGTCGTACCACTCCATGACGGATGCCGACGGTGTGCGCTCGCCGAGCCGCGCGAAGCGGCTGGGGCGCAGCGCCGGGTTCTCGCGTCGCAGGCGCAGCAGGTGGCGCACGTGCGCGTACAGGTCGCGCTGCCAGGGCGCGTGCTCCCACGACAGCCACGTGAGCACCGAGTCGTGGCAGTACGCGTTGTTGTTCCCCCGCTGCGTGCGGGCGAACTCGTCGCCCGCCGTGATCATGGGCACCCCGGCCGAGAGCAGGAGCGTGCCCAGCAGGTTGCGCATGGCCTTGCGCCGGGTGGCGAGGATCTCCACGTCGTCCGTCGGGCCTTCGGCGCCGTGGTTGAAGGAGCGGTTCGTGTCGGCGCCGTCGCGGTTGTGCTCGCCGTTGCCGAAGTTGTGCTTCACGTCGTACGAGACGAGATCGCGCAGGGTGAAGCCGTCGTGGGCGGTCACGAAGTTCACGCTCGCGAGGGGCCCGCGGTCGTCGGCGAAGGTGTTGGCCGAGCCGGCGAGCCGGTTCGCGAAACCGCCGATGCCGACGGGGGAGGTGGAGGCGCGGCGGGCGTAGTCCACGTCGCTCAGCCAGAAGTTGCGGACGCGGTCGCGGTAGCGATCGTTCCACTCGCTCCATCCGTCGCCGAAGTTGCCCGTCTGCCAGCCACCCATGCCGACGTCCCACGGCTCGGCGATCTTCTTGACTCCCGCGAGGGCCGGATCATCGAGGATCGCGCGGAGCAGCGGATGCTCCGGCGTGAAGTGGTGGGTCGAGTCCCGGCCGAGCGTCGCGGCGAGATCGAACCGGAACCCGTCGACCTGCACGTCGTTCGCCCAGTACCGCAGGGAATCGAGCACCAGGCGGGCTGCGGCATCCGTCGCCGTGTCCAGGGAATTGCCGCAGCCGGTGACGTCGATGTACGCGCCGTCGTCCGCCTGGCGGTAGTAGGCGCGATTGTCGATGCCGCGCAGGCTCGAGCGCGGTCCGCCGATGCCCTCTTCGGCCGTGTGGTTGTAGACGACGTCGAGGATCACCTCCAGCCCCGCCTCGTGCAGCAGCCTCACCATGCCCTTGAACTCTCGGAGGACCGCCTCGGGTCCCTGCCGGCGAGCATCCTCCGTGGCGTAGGCGGCGTGCGGGGCGAAGAAGCCCAGGGAGTTGTAGCCCCAGTAGTTCGTGAGCCCGTGCTGGAGCAGACGCGGCTCGGTGGTGAAGGCGTGGACGGGCAGGAGCTCGATGCTCGTGACGCCCAGATCGAGGAAATGCTCGACCATCGCCGGATGCGCGAGTCCGGCGTAGGTGCCGCGCAGCGCTCCCGGCACGTCGGGATGCCGCTTCGACAGGCCCTTGAGATGCCCTTCGTACAGCACCGTGCGGTCCATGGGCACCGCGGGCTTGTGCACACCGCCCCAGTCGAACGAGCCTTCGACCACGGCGGAGCGCCAGCCGTCGTAGCCGGTGCGGACGACGCCGCGCGTGTACGGATCGAGCAGAAGCGTGCCGCGGTTGAAGGTGTTGCCCGGCGCCTGCGGTCCATCGACGCGGATCGCGTATCGGGCGCCCGGGCGCAGGAGCGGCGTCGTGATCTCCCACACGCCGCCGCCGACCGGGCTGAGCGGCTCGGTTGCGGTGATCCAGTCGAGGTCGGTGTCGTCGAAGACGACGAGGTCGACGGAATCGGCTGCGCCCGACCACACCCGCAGCCGACCCCCGTGGGGGAGCAGCACGACGCCCAGCCCATCGAGCTGCGGGCCGAGCACGCCCGCGGCCGAGGGCGAGAGGACGGACTCCGGGCTGACCATGCGGACTACCATAACCATGGTCGGAGTCGGACTTGTTACGAGACCTGGTGCCGTGTGCCACGGAACTCGGGCGCAGCCGCCGGCAACGCGATCGAGAGGGGGCGGGTGCGCATGAGCGACCAGCAGATCTACCTCGACCACGCCGCCACTGCGCCGCTGCGCCCCGAGGCGCGTGACGCCTGGATCGACGCGGCCACGGCGGTCGGCAACGCCTCGTCGATCCACGGGGCGGGGCAGCACGCGCGCCGGGTGCTCGAAGAGGCGCGCGAGCGCCTCGCCGCAGTGATCGACGCGGACCCGATCGAGATCGTCTTCACGTCGGGCGGCACCGAGGCCGTCAACCTCGCCGTCAAGGGACTGTGGTGGGCGCGACCCGCCGACGCTGACGCCGTGGTGCTGCCGGACGGCGAGCACCACGCGACGCTCGACGCGGTCGAATGGCTCGAGGCGCAGGGCGCGCACGTGCGGCACGTCGGCATCGACGCCGCTGCCCGCATCCGCCTCGACGACTTCTCGGCCGCACTGCCGGGCGCCGCTTTCGCCACCGCCCTCGTCGCCAACAACGAGGCCGGGACGATCAACGATGCCCCGGCGCTCGCCGCGGCCGCCGCCGCGGCCGAGGTGCCGCTGCACCTCGACGCCGTCGCCGCATTCGGGCATGTGCCGGTGTCGTTCCGCGCCTGGCGAGGGGAAGCCCGCGGCCGTGTCGGCCTGGCAGCACTGAGCGTGTCGGCCCACAAGATCGGCGGGCCGACCGGCGTCGGCGCACTCGTGGTCGCGCGCGGTGCCGACCTCACGGCGCTCCAGCACGGCGGCGGTCAGCAGCGGAGGCTGCGCGCCGGCACGCAGGACGTGGCCGGGGCGGTGGCGTTCGCCGTGGCCGCCGAAGCGGCCGAGGCGGAGCGGGAGGCCGAGGCGGTGCGGCTCGGGGCGCTGCGCGAGCGGCTGGTGAGCGGCATCCGGAGCACGATCCCCGATGCCGAGCTGCTCGGCGATCCCGTGGACCGTGTGCCGGGCAACGCGCACGTGCTCTTCCCCGGCGCGGCGGGCGAGACGCTGCTCTTCCTGCTCGATCGTGCGGGCATCGCGGTGTCGACCGGGTCGGCCTGTCAGGCGGGAGTGCCCGAGCCGTCGCACGTCGTGATCGCGATGGGACGGACGGATGCCGAGGCCCGGCAGGTGCTCCGCTTCACGCTCGGGCGCACCACCGCCGACGCCGACGTCGACGCGGTCCTGGCGGTGCTGCCCGGCGCCGTCGAGCGCGCGCGGGCGGCATCCGGGCCACGGTCAGGTGCGGGTTCGTAGACTGGACCCATGCGTATCCTTGCGGCCATGAGCGGCGGAGTGGACTCCGCGGTGGCGGCCGCGCGGGCCGTCGACGCCGGACACGACGTCGTCGGCGTGCATCTCGCCCTCTCGCGGGCCGGCGGCACGCTCCGCACCGGCAGCCGCGGCTGCTGCACGATCGAGGACGCGATGGACGCCCGGCGTGCGGCCGATCGCCTGGGCATCCCGTTCTACGTGTGGGACTTCTCGGAGCGCTTCCGCGACGACGTCATCGACGACTTCATCGCCGAGTACCGCGCCGGCCGGACGCCCAACCCGTGCATGCGCTGCAACGAGAAGATCAAGTTCGCCGCGCTGCTCGAGCGCGCGCTCGAGCTGGGCTTCGACGCCGTGTGCACCGGCCACTACGCGACGCTGGTCGACGGACCCCAGGGTCTCGAGCTGCACCGCGCGTCGGACGCTGCGAAGGACCAGTCCTACGTGCTGGGCGTGCTGAACGCCGAGCAGCTGGCCCACACCTACTTCCCGCTCGGTGCGACGCCGTCCAAGGCGCTCGTGCGGGCCGAGGCCGAGCGAGCGCGGCCTCACGGTGGCGCACAAGCCCGACAGCCACGACATCTGCTTCATCCCCGACGGAGACACCCGCGGCTGGCTCGCCGACAAGGTCGGCGCCGAGCGCGGCGACATCCTCGACCGCACCGGCGCCGTCGTCGGCTCGCACGAGGGAGCGCACGCGTTCACGGTCGGCCAGCGCCGTGGCCTCCAGCTCGGCGTGCCGGCATCCGACGGCAAGCCCCGGTTCGTGCTCGAGGTGCGGCCGGTCTCGAACACCGTCGTCGTCGGACCCAAGGAGGCGCTCGCCACCGCCGAGATCGCGGGGGAGCGGTACTCGTGGGCCGGTCGACCGCAGCAGGCGGGCGAGTTCGCGTGCCACGTGCAGATCCGCGCCCACGCCGACCCGGTGCCCGCGTCGGCCACGCTCGCCGCGGGACTGCTGACCGTGGTGCCCGAGACGCCGTTCGACGGCGTCGCCCCGGGGCAGACGGCGGTGCTGTACGACGGCACGCGCGTGATCGGCCAGTTCACGATCGATCGCACCGTCTCGGCCGTGCCGGTGGAGGCATAGAAGGCAGGACGGATGCCGCGCCGCGGCGTTCACCCGCCAGCGCTCCCTGTCGGGCCGTGCATCGGCTCCTGGACGCCTGTGTGCTGTCGGAGCCCGCTCCTAGACTGACGGGGTGACGGATGCCGTACTTCCCGCAGACGCCGGCCTCGAGGCCGCGCGAGTCGAAGCCCAGGATCTGACCGAGCGCATCCTCGGCGCACGTGACGCGTACTACGGGCGCAACGCGGAGATCGTCGACGATGCCACCTACGACGGATGGATGCGACGGCTCGAAGAGATCGAGCACATGCACCCCGAGCTGCAGGGGCAGGACTCGCCCACCCAGACCGTGGGAGCCGCCGAGAGCTCGATGTTCGCGCCGATCGAGCACGCCGAGCGCATGCTCAGCCTCGACAACGTGTTCAGCCCGGAAGAGCTGCGCGAGTGGTGCGTCAAGGCGCGAGGCCGCCGCGGGCAGGAAGGTGCGGTGGCTGACCGAGCTGAAGATCGACGGCCTCGCGATCAGCCTGCGCTACGAGCGCGGCGTGCTCACGTCGGCGGCCACGCGCGGCGACGGCCGCGTCGGCGAAGACGTGACGATGAACGCGGTTCGCGTCGCCGGCATCCCGCAGCGGCTGGCCGGCACCGGTCACCCCGACATCGTCGAGGTCCGCGGCGAGGTGTTCATCCCCGTGGCGGCGTTCGCACGGCTCAACGCGCTGCAGGCGCGAGATGCGCGACCGCGCCGTCGACGAGACGCGGGCACGCAGCAGGGCGTTCGACGAGGCGAAGGCGCGTGTCAGCGCCGAGCGCCGGTTCCCGTCGTTCGCGAATCCGCGCAACGCCGCGATCGGGCGGGCTGCGTCAGCAGCTCGACAAGAAGGACGGTCTGGAGCACGAGGCCGGGCAGGCCCGCCTCGATTCCCTCCGGCTGTTCGTCCACGGCATCGGCGCGTGGAGCCGTCCTCCGGTCGACTCGCAGAGCGAGATCTACGCGCTGCTCGCGGAGTGGGGTCTGCCGACCAGCCCCTACTTCCGCACCACGGACGACGATCGACGGCGTGCTGGACTTCGTCGCGCACTACGGCGAGCACCGCCACGACGTCGAGCACGAGATCGACGGCGTCGTCGTGAAGGTCGACGAGCTCGCGCTCCACGACGAGCTGGGCGCGACCAGCCGCGCTCCGCGGTGGGCGATCGCCTACAAGTACCCGCCCGAGCAGGTCAACACCACGCTCCTCGACATCGTCGTCTCGGTCGGGCGCACCGGTCGGGCGACGCCGTTCGCCGTCATGGCGCCCGCGCGGGTCGCGGGGTCGGTGGTGCGGCAGGCGACGCTGCACAACCAGGACGTCGTGCGCGCGAAGGGCGTGCTCATCGGCGACACGGTCGTGCTCCGCAAGGCGGGCGACGTCATCCCCGAGATCCTCGGCCCCGTCGTCGAGCTGCGCGACGGCACCGAGCGCGAGTTCGTGATGCCCGCCGAGTGCCCCGAATGCGGCTCGGCCCTCGCGCCCGGCGAAGGAGGGCGACATCGACCTGCGCTGCCCCAACACGCGGGCCTGCCCCGCGCAGGTGCGCGGTCGCGTGGAGCACATCGGGTCACGCGGCGGCCTCGACATCGAAGCGCTCGGCGAGGTGACCGCTGCAGCTCTCACGCAGCCGTCGGTGCCCGATGTCCCGCCCCTCGAGACCGAGGCCGGCCTGTTCGAGCTCACCCTCGAGCAGCTCGTGCCGATCGAGGTCGTCGTGCGCGATGCCGAGACCGGCGAACCGCGCGTCGACGAGAAGACGGGCGAGTTCGTCCGGCGTGCACCGTTCCGTCGCAACCCGTCGGCTGCCGAGAAGAAGGCGGGGGAGGTCGGGCCCGCAGCCCTCCGCCCAGGCGATCACGCTGCTCGATCAGCTCGAGCGCGCGAAGACGAAAGAGCTGTGGCGTTTCCTCGTCGCCCTCAACATCCGCCACGTCGGCCCCGTCGCCGCGCGCGCCCTCGCGCAGTGGTTCGGGTCGGTCGAGGCGATCCGCGCGGCGTCGCGCGACGAGCTCGCCGGCGTCGAGGGCGTCGGCGGCATCATCGCCGACTCGCTCATCGACTGGTTCGAGGTCGACTGGCACCGCGAGATCGTCGAGCGGTGGGCGGCCGCCGGCGCGCAGCTGGCGACGCCCGGTCATCCCGGCCCGGGGGCGGCGGTCGTCACCGGGGGAGTGCTCGCGGGCCTCACCGTGGTGGCCACGGGCTCGCTCGACGGGTACAGCCGCGAAGGGGCTCAGGAGGCGATCCTCAGGCGGCAAGGCCTCGAGTGTCTCGAAGACCGACTTCTGGCGGCGGGCCCGGGCGCGGGTCAAGCTCGCGAAGGCGAGGAGCTCGGCACTTCGATGCGCGGCGCCGGCGCACTCGGCGCGGCCGCCTCGACGCGGCTGCCGGCGAGGCGCGCGACGGGAGCTCGGCATGCCGCAGTGGCTCTCGATCGTCCCGCCGCAGTCGATCCACGTCCTCGTCACGGCCAGGGCACTCGGTCCTCGTCGCGCTCGATGCGGCGCTCGCACCCGACGCAGGGTCGGAGGGAGCGTCGGCACATTCGAGACGGACGCGAAGCCGCGGCTCGCGAGTCGCCGCCGATCCGCGCTGCGGCAGGCTCTCGCCGCGACGGTCCACCCGTACGGATCGCGGCGCCGACGGACTGCGGCGTCGGCGTCAGGCTCCGGTCGTGAGCGTGAGCAGGCGGTCGCGCACCTGGCGGCGCAGCACCTTGCCGATCAGGGACTTCGGGAGCTCGTCGACCACGAAGATCCGCCGGGGCACCTTGTACGGCGTCAGGATGCCGCGGGCGAAGTCGCGCACGGCCTCGACATCCACGTCCTCACCCGGGAGTCAGCACGATGGCCGCGACCACTTCCTCCCCGGAGTGCTCGCTGGGAAGGCCGACGACCGCGGCGTCTTCGACGCGCGGGTGCTGACGCAGGGCGATCTCGACCTCCGTCGGGGCGACGTTGAAGCCGCCCGTGATGATGAGCTCCTTGATGCGGTCGACGATGCGCACGAATCCCGCGTCGTCGATGGTGACGATGTCCCCGGTGCGGAACCAGCCGTCGGCGAAGACCGCCTCGGTCTCCTCCGGCTTGCCGTAGTAGCCGCCGAACACCTGCGGGCCGCGCACCACGAGCTCGCCCCGCTCGCCGGCGGGCACGTCCTTCGTCGGGTCGTCGGGATCGACCACCCGGCACTCGGTGCCGGGCAGCGGAAGACCGACCGTGCCCGGCACGCGGTTGTCGGCGACGGGGTTCGCCATCAGCACCGGCGAGCACTCGCTCAGCCCGTAGCCCTCGACGAGGTAGCCGCCGGATGCGGCCTCGAACGGCACGACCAGCTCGTGCGGCAGCGCCATCGCCCCCGAGATGGCGACTTCGGTGCCCGCGAGCGAGACGCCCTTCTCCCGCGCGGCCTTGAGCAGGCGGTCCGCGATCGGCGGGACGAGGGGGAGGAAGGTCGCGGGATGCTTCTTCGCGACGTCGAGCACCATGTCGGGGTCGAAGCGGGGGAACAGCACGAGCCGGGCGCCCATGGACATCGCGAACGTGAGGCAGAGCGTGAGCCCGTAGGCGTGGAACATCGGCAGCACGGCGTAGACGACGCAGCCGTCTCCGCGCACGATCGAGGGCACCCACGCGCGCGCCTGCGCGGCGTTGGAGAGCAGGTTCCGATGCGTGAGCGCGGCACCCTTCGGCGTGCCCGTGGTGCCGCTCGTGTACTGGATGAGGGCGAGGTCGTCGGTGGCGGGGCGGGGATGGGATGCCGGCAGCGGCGCCGCGCCGACGATCTGCTCCCACGACACCGTGCCCGACACGCGCTCGGTCAGCGCCGCACGCGACTCGCGCGCCTTCGCGATGGGGAGCCTGAGGGCCATCCGGGTGCGGAACGGCATGGCCTTGATCACGTCGACCGACACGAGGCCCGTCACGGCCAGGTCGGCGGGGAACTCCTGCACGGTGGCCACGACCTTGGTCCACACGATCGCGTGCTTCGCTCCGTGGTCCTCGAACTGCTTGCGGAGCTCCCGCGGCGTGTACAGCGGGTTGTGCTCGATGACGACGGCGCCCAGCCGCAGGATCGCGTAGAAGGCGACGATGTGCTGCGGGCAGTTCGGCAGCACGATCGCGACGGGGTCGCCCGCCTTCACGCCGAGCGCTCGGAGCCCTGCGGCCGCGCGTTCGATCTGCTCGTGCAGCGAGCGGTACGACGTCTCGCGCCCGAAGAACTGCAGTGCGGCGGCATCCGGATAGTCGCGCGCAGAGGCGTCGACGATGTCGACGAGAGAGCCGGTGACGGGTGCGAGGTCCTCGGGAACGCCTTCGGCGTAGCTGGCGATCCAGGGGCGCGGCGGGTCGTAGGTCGTCACGCGATCAGCCTACGCCGGGAGCCGCCGCGGGCCAGGGCCGCGGCCCCGGTAGGCTGGGGAGGTGTCTGAAATCACCCCCGATCTCGTGCGCCATCTCGGTGTGCTCGCCCGGATCCAGCTGAGCGACGAGGAGGTCGAGCGCCTGACCGGCCAGCTCGACGCGATCGTCGACAACATCGCCAAGGTCTCCGAGGTCGCCACACCCGACGTCGCCGCCACCAGTCACCCGATCCCGCTCGAGAACGTGTTCCGTCCGGACGTTCCGGGAGACCTGCTGACGCCGCGCGCAGGTGCTGCAGAACGCACCGGATGCCGCGGACGGCCGCTTCCGCGTGACAGCGATCCTCGGCGAAGAGCAGTAAGGGGCCCGACGTGACCGATCTCACGAAGCTGAGCGCTGCCGCGCTCGCAGACAAGCTCGCCGCCCGCGAGGTGTCCAGCGTCGAGGCGACGCAGGCGCACCTCGACCGCATCGCGGCGGTGGATGCCGACGTCCACGCCTTCCTCCACGTCAACGAGCACGCGCTCGACGTGGCCGCCGACATCGACCGCCGCCGCGCGGCCGGCGACGACCTCGGCCCGCTCGCCGGCGTGCCGCTCGCCATCAAGGACGTCCTGGTGACGACGGACATGCCGTCGACGAGCGGCTCGAAGATCCTCGAGGGCTACATGTCGCCCTACGACGCGACCGTCGTCTCACGCTCGCGCGCGGCCGGCCTCGTCCCGCTCGGCAAGACGAACATGGACGAGTTCGCGATGGGCTCCTCGACGGAGCACTCCGCGTACGGTCCGACGCGCAACCCCTGGGACCTCACCCGCATCCCCGGCGGCTCGGGCGGCGGCTCGGCGGCCGCGGTCGCGGCGTTCGAGGCGCCCGCTGGCGCTCGGCTCCGACACCGGCGGGTCGATCCGCCAGCCGGCGCACGTGACCGGCACGGTCGGCATCAAGCCGACCTACGGCGGCGTCAGCCGCTACGGCGCGATCGCGCTCGCATCGAGCCTCGACCAGGTCGGCCCCGTGACGCGCACCGTGCTCGACGCCGGGCTCCTGCACGACGTGATCGGCGGGCACGACCCGCACGACTCGACGTCGCTGGCGCACGAGTGGCCGTCGTTCGCCGCGGCCGCGCGCGAAGGCGCCACGGGCCAGGGGCTGAAGGGCCTCAAGGTCGGGGTGATCCGCGAGCTCCCCGACAGCGGCTTCCAGGCCGGGGTGTCCGAGTCATTCCGCGCCGCGCTGGCCGCGATGGAGGCACAGGGCGCCGAGATCGTCGAGATCAGCGCGCCGCACTTCGAGTACGGCGTCGCCGCGTACTACCTGATCCTCCCGGCGGAGGCATCCAGCAACCTCGCCAAGTTCGACTCCGTGCGCTTCGGCCTGCGTGTCGACGTCCCCGGCGGCACCGTCGAGGACGTCATGGCGAAGACCCGCGACGCCGGCTTCGGCGACGAGGTGAAGCGGCGCATCATCCTCGGCACCTACGCGCTGTCGGCGGGATACTACGACGCCTACTACGGCTCGGCGCAGAAGGTCCGCACGCTGATCCAGCGCGACTTCGCCGAGGCGTTCGCGCAGGTCGACGTCATCGCGACGCCCTCGGCGCCGACCACGGCGTTCCGGCTGGGCGAGAAGATCGACGACCCGCTGCAGATGTACTTGAACGACGTCACGACGATTCCGGCGAACCTCGCCGGTGTGCCGGGCATCTCGATCCCGTCCGGCCTCGCCGCAGAAGACGGCCTGCCGGTCGGCATCCAGTTCCTGGCGCCCGCGCACGAAGATGCGCGCCTGTATCGCGTGGGTGCGGCGCTCGAAGCACTGCTGGTCGACTCGTGGGGCGGCCCGCTCCTGGACAGGGCCCCGGCCCTCGGCGCGAACGGAGGAGTCCGCTGATGGCGAAGGACAAGCTGCTGGACTTCGACAAGGCCCTCGAGCTCTTCGAGCCCGTGCTCGGCTTCGAGGTGCACGTCGAACTCAACACCGAGACCAAGATGTTCTCGGCCGCCGCGAACCCCGCGAACTCGGCCAATCACGACGCCGCGCCCAACACGCTCGTCGCACCCGTCGACATGGGGCTGCCGGGTGCGCTCCCGGTCGTCAACGAGACGGCGGTGCGCTACTCGATCAGCCTCGGGCTCGCGCTCGGCTGCTCGATCGCCCCGTCGAGCCGGTTCGCGCGCAAGAACTACTTCTACCCCGACCTCGGCAAGAACTATCAGATCTCGCAGTACGACGAGCCCATCGCCTTCGAGGGCTCCGTCGACATCGAGCTCGCCGACGGCGAGATCGTCACGGTTCCGATCGAGCGCGCGCATATGGAAGAGGATGCCGGCAAGCTGACGCACGTCGGCGGCTCGACCGGCCGCATCCAGGGCGCCGAGTACTCGCTCGTCGACTACAACCGCGCCGGCGTGCCGCTGGTCGAGATCGTGACCAAGCCGATCTTCGGCGCCGAGCACCGTGCGCCCGAGATCGCGAAGGCCTACGTCGCGACGATCCGCGACATCGTGATCGCGCTCGGCATCTCGGAAGCCCGGATGGAGCGCGGCAACCTCCGCTGCGACGCGAACGTCTCGCTGCGCCCCCGTGGCCAGGAGAAGCTGGGCACCCGCACCGAGACGAAGAACGTCAACTCGATGCGTTCCGTCGAGCGCGCGGTGCGCTACGAGATCCAGCGTCAGGCGGCGATCCTCGCCGCGGGAGGCACGATCACGCAGGAGACCCGGCACTGGCACGAAGACACCGGCACCACGTCGCCGGGCCGTCCGAAGTCGGACGCCGACGACTACCGGTACTTCCCGGAGCCCGACCTGCTGCCGGTCGCGCCCCCGATCGAGCTGATCGAGGAGCTCCGCGCCGCGCTTCCCGAGCCGCCGGCCGCACGCCGCCGCCGGCTGAAGACGGAGTGGGGCTTCACCGACCTCGAGTTCCAGGACGCGGCCAACAGCGGCATCCTCCCCGAGATCGCGGCGACCGTCGCGGCCGGCGCGTCGCCCGCGTCCGCACGCAAGTGGTGGACCGGCGAGATCGCGCGCCTCGCCAAGGTGCAGGGCCGCGAGGCGTCCGAGCTGGCCACGCCCGCCGAGGTCGCCGCGCTGCAGGCGCTCGTCGACGCGGGCACGCTCACCGACAAGCTGGCGCGCCAGGTGCTGGAAGGCGTGATCGCCGGCGAGGGCTCGCCGCAGGAGGTCGTGGACGCCCGCGGGCTCGCCGTGGTCTCCGACGACGGCGCGCTGATCGCGGCCATCGACGAGGCGCTCGCCTCGCAGCCCGACGTGCTGGCGAAGATCCGCGACGGCAAGGTGCAGGCCGCCGGTGCGGTCATCGGCGCCGTCATGAAGGCGATGAAGGGACAGGCGGATGCCGCACGCGTGCGCGAGCTCGTGCTCGAGCGGGCGAGCGCGTCCGACGCCTAGCCGCGCAGCCGTCGCGGCCGACAGGGCGTAGGGCGAGAGGGCGGACCCGTTCGGGTCCGCCCTCTCGCTCGATGTCGGCGGCTGCTGCGAGAATGGACGACATGGGGCGTGGTGACGGATCCGGGCGTCTCGTCTCGTCCGACGACGCCGACGACACCGGTGCCGGCATCCTGCACGTCGACATGGACGCGTTCTATGCGTCGGTCGAGCAGCTCGACGACCCGTCGTTGCGCGGCAAGGCGATCATCATCGGTGCGCCCGAGAGCAGGTCCGTCGTCTCCAGCGCCTCGTACGAGGCCCGCCGCTTCGGGGTCCGGTCGGCGATGCCGGTCGGTCAGGCGCTCCGCCTGTGCCCGACGGCGATCGTCGTCCCTCCGCATTTCGAGCGGTACCTCGAGATGTCGTCGCAGGTCATGCGGATCTTCCGTGACGTCACACCGCTCGTCGAGCCGCTGTCGATCGACGAGGCGTTCCTCGACGTGCGCGGAGCGCGCCGGCTGTGGGGGAGTCCCGGGCGGATCGCACGCATGCTGCGCCAGCGGGTGCTCGACGAGACGGGGCTCACCTGCAGCATCGGAGCCGCCGCGACGAAGCACGTCGCGAAGATGGCCTCCACCATCAGCAAGCCCGACGGACTCCTGATCATCGCTGAAGCCGACACTGCGGCGTTCCTTGCCCCGCGATCGGTGCGTGCGCTGTGGGGCGTCGGTCCGAAGGCCTCGGAGGCGCTCGAGAGCCGCGGCATCCGCACCATCGCCGACGTGCTCGAGGCGCCGCGCGACATCCTCGATCGCGCCTTGGGTTCCGCGATGGGCGAGCGCGTGTGGCACTTGGCACGCGGGATCGACGCCCGCGAGGTCGACACCCGCCGTGTCGAGAAGAGCGTGGGCCATGAGGAGACGTTCCACGACGACATCGCGGACACGACGATCCTTCGTTCCGAGCTGCGCCGCCTGGCCGACCGGGTGGGCGCGCGGTTGCGCGGCAACGGCTGGGAGGCGTCGACGGTGGCGATCAAGGTGCGCTTCGCCGACTTCTCCACCGTCTCCCGCTCCCAGACTCTCGTCGAGCCGACCGCTGTGGGCCAGCGCATCGGCGACGCCGCCCTGGAGCTGTTCGGGTCGCTCGAGCGCGCCCTGCCCGTGCGCCTGATCGGCGTTCGCGCCGAGAAGCTGCGTCCCGCGGGCGCGGCGATGCCCACGCTGTGGGACGACGATGAGGGATGGCGGCGCATCGAGGATGCTCTCGACGGGGCGACAGCGAAGTTCGGCCGTGGTGCGGTGACGCGCGCCACGCTGCTCAGCACCCGCGGGGGCGGCACCATTCCCACGAGTCCACCGGCACCGCGGCTCGACCAGGGTTGACGCCGCCGGCATCGGGCGCTCACGTCGAGCCTCAGCGGTCTTGCCGCAGCGGGTGTGCCGGAGCGCCCGCGCCCGCTACCGTTGACCCATGCCCAACATCGCACTCGAACTCGGCCAGCAGTCCGCCTCCTTCGGCGTGAAAAGCGCATACGGCGAGCAGCAGGACGTCGACGGCGTCCGCATCATCCCGGTCGCCCTGACGTGGTCCGGCTTCGGCGGCGGCTCCGACGAGGCGGGGAACGGCGGGGGCGGCGGAGGCGGCTGGGCGATCCCGGTCGGCGCCTACATCCGCCGCGGCGACGACCTTCGCTTCGAGCCGAACCTCATCGCGCTGCTCACTGTCGCGGTCCCGTTCGTGTTCTTCGCCGGCCGCGCGCTTCAGCCGTGTCATCCGCGCCCTCAAGAAGTAGCCCTGACGCGGTCGGCAACTCGCTCGCCATCGCCGTCGACCAGATCACCCGGGCGATCGCGGGGGTGGCGGCATCCAATCCGGTCGTCCTCATCGATGGCCGCAGCGGTGCCGGCAAGTCCTCCCTGGCACGTGCGCTCGTCGCGCAGTGGCCACTGCGCGGGCGGGTGCAGGTCGTTGCGCTGGACTCCATCTACCCGGGCTGGGACGGGCTCGACGACGGCGTGGAGCTGGCGAGAGAGCTGATCCTCAGGCCCCACGCGCGTGGCCTCGTCGGTGTCTGGCAGCGCTGGGACTGGACGGTCGGCGAGCCGGCGGAGGCACACGCGGTCGACCCATCGCTGCCGCTGATCGTCGAGGGAGCCGGCCTGCTCACGCCCGCGACGGCGCGCCTCGGGGACGTACGGGTGTGGCTCGAATCACCCGCCGCGTCGCGCAAGCAGCGCGCTCTCGCACGGGACGGCGAGGCCTTCCGCCCGCACTGGGAACGATGGGCGCGGCAGGAGCAGCGGCACGTCGCCCGCGACGATCCGATGCGCCTCGCGACGCTGGTCTTCGCGGTGCCCTGATCTCCGTCGTCAGCCGTCGAGGTCGAGCGCGGTCACGAGGCCGTCCAGCCGGTAGCCGATCCAGTCGTAGACGCCGAAACGGGGGTCGGTGACGTCGTGGTCGTCTTCCGCTTCGACGCCGAGACGGGTCGCCAGGACGAGCCGGACCGCCGCGAGAGTGCGGAGCCAGGCCTGCGCCGAGGGGTACTCGAGTCGGATCTCGACCTGCTCCAGGAGGGCCGGGTCTTCGGGGTCCTCGGGAATCCGCGCCGCGTCCTGCAGGGAGGCGAGGACCACGGCCGCGTCGGCGGCCCGCCGGTCGAGCAGGTCCGACTGGGTCAGCGCGCGGAACTCGCGTGCCGCCTCTGCGTCGTCGGAATAGGCAGCGGGTACGAGCCTGGCGAGCGCCGGATCGCCGTCCTCCGGAGCCGACTCCTGGAGCAGCTCGGCGAACTGCCCGACCAGGCTCGCGAGGTGCGCAGCCTCCAGGCGGGTGATCTCCATGGCCACGATCCGATCCCTCATGACGGCTCCTGTCGCACGGTCGCCCACAGGCCGTAGTCGTGCATCGCCTGGGCGTGCAGTTCCATCTGCTCACGTGCGCCCTGAGCGACCACCGCGTGGCCTTCGTTGTGCACAGCGAGCATGAGACGCTCCGCCTCGGCGCGCGGGAGGCCGAAGTACTCGCGGAACACATGGGTGACGTAGCTCATGAGGTTGACGGGGTCGTCCCACACGACGGTCTGCCAGGGGCGGGCAGGATCGATCCGCTCGGCGATATCGACGTCATGGTCGACGGTGGGGGCGGCCACCGGCGTCATCAGGCCCACCCCAGCTCGTGCAGACGGTCGTCGTCGATCCCGTAGAAGTGGGCGATCTCATGCACCAATGTCGTGTGCACCTCGTCGCGCAGTTCATCCTCGTCGTCGCACGTTGCCAGGTGCGGCTCGCGATAGACGATGATGCGATCGGGCAGCTCGCCGACGCCGTAGCGCTCGCGCTCTGTCAGCGCCCACCCGTCGTACAGCCCCAGCAGGTCGAGGCTGCCGTCCTCGGGCCGGTCCTCGACGACGAAGACGACATTGTCGAGGCCCTCGACCATGTCGTCGGGGAGCGCATCCAGCTCGTCGGTCACCAGCTGCTCGAACGTCGCGGCATCCATCTCCATCATGATGCCCCGCTTCTACGCGAATGGGGCGCGTGAGACGCGCCCCATTTCGAAGGAATTGGGGTGAGTAACGGGACTCGAACCCGCGACATCCGGCACCACAAGCCAGCGCTCTACCAACTGAGCTATACCCACCATGTCTCCCGCCTGAGCGGGCAACCCAACGATTCTCTCACACCTCTGGGGCAAACGACGACACGACGGCAGCCGCAGCGGCGCGCGCGCCGTCGCTCGTCGGGCCGGGCTCGGGGACGAACACCGCCTGCCGGTAGTAGGCCAACTCGCGGATCGACTCGACGATGTCCGCGAGCGCGCGGTGGCCGCCGTCCTTCGCCGGCGCGTGGATGTACGCACGGGGATACCATCGGCGCGCGAGCTCCTTGATGCTCGACACGTCGACGTTCCGGTAGTGCAGCCAGCGGTCGACGCGCGGCATGTACTTCGCGAGGAACATGCGGTCGGTCCCGATGGTGTTCCCCGCGAGGGGCGCTTTGCCCTCGAGGGGAACGAAGCGCTGGATGTACTCGAGAACCTGGAACTCGGCATCCGCCAGGCTCACGCCGTGCGGGATCTCGTCCAGGAGGCCGGACGAGCGATGCATGTTGGTCACGAACTCGTTCATGTTCGCCATCGCCGAGTCGTCGGGCTTGATCACGACGTCGAAACCGGGATCGAGCGCACGCAGCTCGAAGTCGGTGACGACGACGGCGATCTCGACCAACTCGTCGACGCCCAGATCGAGGCCCGTCATCTCGCAGTCGATCCACACCAGACGATCGTTCTCGGATGCACCCACCATGTGCTCCATCCTTGTCGCAAGTCCAGACATCCCATGGGCCTGAACCAGGGTTCCAGCTCCCACGCCGGTCCCGTAAGCCCCTCCGGGAGGATTCGAACCCCCGACCTTGCGGGTAGAAACCGCTCGCTCTGTCCCCTGAGCTACGGAGGGAAGGGTGTTTCCACACTACCGGGTCGCGCCACGCGGTCGCGGACGCTGGCGCTTCCCCCGGGCTCGGCGTACCTTCGGCATCGGAGGCATCGAAAGGAGTTCACCATGAGCACCGCACAGACGCACCATGCGCTCTGGGTCGCCTACGGCGAAGCAGGCGTCGCCGGAAGCATTCGCAAGGACGACGACGGCTACACCGTCACGATGGCCGGGGCCGATCACGTCGCAGGGACGTACCCCACGATGGAGATCGCCAAGAGCGCGCTGCATTCACGGATGGCGCCCGGGAGCGACTGGCCTCAGTTCCGCGAGCACTGAGTGACCTCGCGGGGGGAATCCTCCCGCAAGGCGCTTCACACCGGCCGGGGTGAGACGGCCGCCGTCTTGCGGCGCGTGTCGAACATGGGCAGGGCGACGTGCACGAGCGGTCCGATCAGCACCGCGAAGAGCACCGTTCCGATGCCGACCGTGCCGCCGAGCAGCCAGCCCACGAGCAGCACTGACAGCTCGACGAGCGCCCGGCAGAGCCAGATCGGCCAGCCCAGCCGTGCGTTCAGACCGGTCATCAGTCCGTCACGAGGGCCAGGACCGAAGCGCGCCCCGATATAGAGACCCGAGGCGAGTGCGACGAGCAGGATGCCGCCGAGCAGCGTCGCGAACTGTGCGACGAACCCCGCCACGGGCGGGACGACGCCGAGCACGATCTGCATGCTTGTGCCGACGAGGAGGATGTTCGCGATCGTGCCGACGCCGGGCTTCTGGCGCAGGGGGATCCACAGCAGCAGCACGAAGAAGCCGACGATGTTCGTGATCCAGCCGATTCCGATCCCGGTCCGCACAGACAGACCCTGGGCGAAGACGGTCCACGGGTCGACGCCGAGACCCGCTTCGACGGTCAGGGCGCAGCCGGCCCCGTAGAGGAGCAGACCGACGAGGAGTTGGATGATTCGGCGTGGCATTCATCCATCCAATCCCATGATTGGCATGTCGTGTGCAGTCCAATACGACTATCATGGCTCCCATGGATTCGCGGATGTCGGCTCGCGCGCTGGCTCAATCGCTGGGCGGGTGGCGCACGAGGGAGCCTGCGTATGAGGCCTTGGCCGACGGCATCCGTCTGCTGTGTCTGGACAATCGACTGGCGCCGCGAACGACGCTGCCCGCCGAGAGAGAGCTGGCCGGCGCCCTGCACGTGAGTCGCAGCACCGTCGCAGCGGCTTACCGCAGCCTCCGCGAGACCGCCCACATCGCGAGCCTTCGCGGATCGGGCAGCGTCACGCTGCCGCTCAGGCGCCGGGACCCCGGCCGAGTCGAGGCGGTGGACGGCATGATCGATCTTCAGCAGGCCAGCCCGCCCGCGTGGCCCGGCCTCGCCGGGATCATGTCCCAGACGGCCGCGAACGCGTCGGCGCTGGTCTCACGCGTGGGCTATGACGTGCTCGGGCGCATCGAGCTTCGTGAGGCCATCGCGCGCCGGTACACCGAACGGGGGGTCCCGACGCGTCCGGACGAGGTGCTCGTGACGACCGGTGCGCAGAGTGCGATCCATCTCGTGTCCTCGGTGCTGATCGGCCGCGGTGACCGCGTCCTCGTCGAGACCCCCACCTACCCGCACGCTGCCGACGCGCTGCGCCGCGCGGGAGCGCGACTCGTCGGCGTGCCCGTCACGACGGACGACGGGTGGGACGTCGACCGCGCCGAGCAGGCGTTCGCGCGCACACTGCCGGTGATGGCGTACCTCATGCCCGATTTTCAGAATCCGACCGGACGCAGCATGACGGCGCACGAGCGGCAGTCGCTGCTCGCTGCGGGGGAGCGTTCGGGCTCGGTGCTGGTGCTCGACGAGACGACAGCGGATCTCGACATCGACCGCGGCGGACTCGCGCCGGGGTTCGAGGGGTCGGAACCCGGAACCGTGGTGCGGATCGGCTCGCTGGGCAAGACGGTGTGGGGTGGGCTGCGCCTCGGCTGGGTGCGTGCCGACGGTGAGCTGATCGGCCGGCTGGTCGCGGCACGGCCGGCACACGACCTCGGGACGCCGGAGTTCGAGCAGGCGATCGCCACCCATCTCCTTGCGCACTTCGACGAGATCGTGCTGCAGCGCTCGCAACTGCTGCGTGCGGGGCGCGACGCGCTGGTGAACACGCTGCGGTCGGTGATCCCATCGTGGGATATCCCCGTCGTGCACGGGGGAGTCTCGTTGTGGATCGAGTTGGGGTCGCCCCTCAGCTCCGCCCTCGTCATGGAAGCGCGATCGCACGGACTCCTGCTGAGCGCGGGGCCGCGGTTCTCGGTGGAGGGCGGACACGAACGCCATCTTCGAGTGCCGTTCACCGCGCCGCCGGAAGAGATGGTGCGCGCCGCGAGCGTGCTGGGCGAGGTCTGGGCGTCGGTGCAGGCGGGAGCGCCGTCTTCGATCATGGAGCGGGTCGGCGCCGTCATCTGATCCGCCTGTGCCGGCGGCTCGGCTCATCGCGCGAAGCGCAGACACTCGACCGCCTCGTCGGCGCTCCAGAACTCGCCGATGTCGCGGAACGCCTGCGATGGTCTGTGGAAGCGGCGAGCCCGGAAGCGGATGCCGCCGCTGCATGAGCCACCTGCTGCAGATGGCCGATGACGATGCCGCCCGAGTCCAGCACGCGCCACAGTGAAGGCGCTGCCGCGACGAGGTGCACGCGCGAGTTCGAGGTGAGTGCCGGGGCGCCGGATGATCGAGCTTCGATGACGGTGGTCATGTCTCCTCCTTCGAATCGAACATAACTACGGGTTCGGACATCGTCGGCGCGTGCGGGCTCCGGCGATTCCTCCCCAACTGCCCGTTCGCTCGAAGCTGTCCCCAGATCGCCCGGCATCGGGGCTGCGCGGCTCGATTCGGCACCAGGCTGAACCCACCGCCGGCGTCCTCGGGCACGGGGCGCCGGCGGTACCACCGGGGAAGGTCTCCGGGACGACAGAAGGGACACGACATGAGTGACAGAGGCGACACGATCACGATCACGGGAAACGTGGCCACACCTCCGGAGTTGAAGCGAACGCTCGAGCGGCGTGGCGATCGCCACGTTCCGCGTCGCGAGCGGCCAGCGGCGCTACGACCGCGAGGCGGGGGCGTGGTCGGACGCCGGAACGAACTGGTACACGGTGTCGGCCTTCCGCACGCTGGCCGACCACGCGTACCGCTCGCTGCAGAAGGGCGATCGCGTCATCCTGACCGGGCGCCTGCGGCTGCGGGACTGGGACAACGGCACCCGTCGGGGGACAGCGATCGAGATCGATGCCGAGGCGATCGGACACGACCTCCTGTGGGGTACGACGACTTTTCTGAAGGATTCGCAGGGTGCGGTGGCGGATGGCGCACGCCCCGCGGCGCAAGGCGCGGGGGACGACGCATGGGCGGCGCCCGGCGTCGACGCTTCTCCGTCGGGCCCCGAGGCTGGGAGTACCGAGCCCGTCCTCGTCGGCGCCGGGTCCGGAGGGTCTTCATCGACGGAGGGTGGCGAGACACCGTTCTGAGTGTTCAGCCTGCGCGGGGCCGGCGGCCCTAAACTCTCCCCGTGGCCCGAGACCTCCCGCCCCGCGCTCGCTCAGAAGCCCGGCATCGTCGTGCCTCATGGGTGCTCGCCGCGATCGTTTTCTCCGGCGCGTTGACGGCGTGCACGCCCGAGACGACGCCTGACGGGACACCATCGCCGACCACGACCTCCGCGCCCGGTCAGTCGGACGCCGCGCCGACGCCGGCTCCCACGACGGCACCCGAGCCCACGCTCGTGCCCGAGGGCACGGCGGCGGACAACCTGCCCCTGTTCGCGTCGGTGACCGCCGCCGTGTGGGAGTCGTCCGACCGAGCGGCCGGACGCGCGTATGTGGATGCCCTGACGGCCGCCGGGTTCGACAAGGCCGCCATGCAGGTGACCAACGACCAGACGACGGTCGGCAACCCGGCCGAGAGCATCCAGTTCGCCGTGCGCTGGGGCGACGAGTGCCTGATCGGCCAGGTCGGCCCGGCGACCGGGAATCCCGTCACGGTGGTTGTGCCGGTTCTGGCCGAGGGCACCTGCCTCGTCGGCGAGACACGACCCATCGACTGGTGAGGCGCTGCCGCCCGACCCTTCCGGCCGCGGCCGGCTCGCACCGTGGAGTCCGTCTGCCACGGGGCCGGTAGGCTGAGACGCTGACGTCTGAAGTCCGAGGAGAGCAGAAACCCGCATGGCTGAGTACATCTACTCCATGGTCCGAGCCCGCAAGGCCGTCGGCGACAAGCTGATCCTGGATGACGTCACGATGGCGTTCCTTCCCGGCGCGAAGATCGGCATGGTCGGCCCGAACGGCGCCGGCAAGTCGACGATCCTGAAGATCATGGCGGGCCTCGACACGCCGTCGAACGGCGAGGCGAAGCTGAGCCCCGGATTCAGCGTCGGCATCCTGATGCAGGAGCCCGAGCTCGACGAGACGAAGACCGTGCTGGAGAACATCCAGGACGGCATCGCGATCAAGGCGAAGGTCGACCGCTTCAACGAGATCTCGGGCCTCATGGCCGATCCCGACGCGGACTTCGACGCGCTCCTCGCCGAGATGGGCGTGCTGCAGGAGGAGATCGACGCCGCCGACGCATGGGACCTCGACTCGCAGCTCGAGCAGGCGATGGATGCGCTGCGCACCCCGCCGGGCGACGCCGAGATCGGCCCGCTCTCGGGCGGTGAGAAGCGCCGCGTCGCGCTCACCAAGCTGCTGCTGCAGAAGCCCGACCTGCTGCTGCTCGACGAGCCCACGAACCACCTCGACGCCGAGAGCGTGCTGTGGCTCGAGCAGCACCTGCAGAAGTACCCCGGCGCCGTGATCGCGATCACCCACGACCGGTACTTCCTCGACAACGTCGCCGAGTGGATCGCCGAAGTCGACCGCGGCCGCCTCATCGGGTACGAGGGCAACTACTCGACCTACCTCGAGAAGAAGGGCGAGCGTCTCGCGATCCAGGGCAAGAAGGACGCGAAGCTCGCCAAGCGTCTCGCCGAGGAACTGGACTGGGTGCGCTCGAACGCGAAGGGTCGCCAGGCCAAGTCCAAGGCGCGCCTGGCCCGCTACGAGGAGATGGCGGCCGAGGCCGACCGCACCCGCAAGCTCGACTTCGAGGAGATCACGATCCCGCCGGGGCCGCGCCTGGGCAGCATCGTCATCGAGGCGAAGAAGCTCCAGAAGGGCTTCGACGGCCGCTCGCTCATCGACGGGCTGAGCTTCAGCCTGCCGCCGAACGGCATCGTCGGCGTCATCGGCCCGAACGGCGTCGGAAAGACGACGCTGTTCAAGACGATCGTCGGCCTCGAGCCGCTCGATGGCGGAGATCTCAAGATCGGCGAGACGGTCAAGATCAGCTACGTCGACCAGTCGCGCTCCAACATCGACCCGAACAAGACGCTCTGGGAGGTCGTGTCGGACGGGCTCGACATCATCACGGTCGGCAAGACCGAGATCCCCTCGCGCGCCTACGTGTCGAAGTTCGGCTTCAAGGGACCCGACCAGCAGAAGAAGGCGGGCGTGCTGTCGGGCGGTGAGCGCAACCGCCTCAACCTCGCGCTGACCCTCAAGGAGGGCGGAAACCTGCTGCTCCTCGACGAGCCGACCAACGACCTGGACGTGGAGACGCTGCAGTCGCTCGAGAACGCGCTGCTCGAGTTCCCGGGCTGCGCCGTGGTCATCACGCACGACCGGTGGTTCCTCGACCGCATCGCGACCCACATCCTCGCCTACGAGGGCACCGACGAGGACCCCGACAAGTGGTACTGGTTCGAGGGCAACTTCGAGGCCTACGAGGCGAACAAGATCGAGCGTCTCGGCGCGGACGCGGCACGCCCGCACCGCACCGCCTACCGCAAGCTCACGCGTGACTGACACCGGCGACGGGGCGGTCGCACCCGCCGTGAGCGGCCGCCGCCTGCATGTCCCCATCCACCTGCGGTGGGGCGACCTCGACGCGCTCGGGCACGTCAACAACACCTCCATGCTCAAGCTGCTCGAAGAGGCGCGCCTGCGCGCCTTCTGGCGACCGGAAGACGGGACGGATGCCGCGGCCACCGCGGTCTTCGACATGTCGGTCCTCGAGGGCGGCGGCTCGCGGGCGACGCTCGTCGCACGGCAGGAGATCGAGTACCTGCGTCCGGTGCCCTACGGGCAGCGGCCGCTGGACGTGCAGCTGTGGGTCGGCCGCATCGGCGGCTCGAGCGTGGAGGTCTGCTACGAGGTGTTCAGCCCCGCGGGCGAGCAGGCGCAGGTCCTGTACGCCCGGGCGTCGGCCGTCGTCGTCCTGGTGGACACCGCCAGCGGCCGGCCGACGCGATGGGGAGCGGCCGAGCGGGACGCGTGGGCGCCGTTCGTCGGCGAGCCCATCGTGTACGCGAAGCGCCGCTGACGGTCAGCCCCGGCGCTCCTGGGCGTCGGGCACGCGCACCATGATCTCCTGCGCGACGCTCGCGAGCAGCGTGCCGTCCGCGGCGTAGATGCGTCCGGTCGCGAGTCCCCGGCCGCCTCGGGCGCTCGGCGACTCCTGGACGTACAGCATCCATTCGTCGACGCGGCCGAAGCGGTGCCACCACATCGCATGATCCAGACTGGCCACCTTGAGCCCGGGCGTGGCCCACGAGACGCCGTGCGCCCGCAGGATCGACTCCTGGATCGTCAGGTCGCTCAGGTAGGCGAGGGCCGCGCGGTGGACGGCGGGCGTGTCGGGGATCGGCCGTCGGATCCGCATCCACACCGCCTGTCGCGGGACCTGTTCGGCTCCGGCCGTGACGTAGATCGGCGAGGGGATGTGACGCAGGTCGACCGGCCGATCGGTGAACAGGCGCTTCGACATCGGGTGCAGGCCCTGCAGCTGCGACTCGATGTCGGGAAGCTCGTCCGGGCCGGGCAGTCCTTCGGGCATCGGCTCGTGGTGGTCGAGACCGGGGTCCTCGTCCTGGAAGGAGGCGATCATGGAGAAGATCGGCACACCCTCCTGGTACGCCTGCGTGCGCCGCGTCGAGAAGGACCGTCCGTCGTGGATGCGGTCGACCGAGAAGGTGATGCCCTTCGTGGAGTCGCCCGGTCGGAGGAAGTAGCCGTGCATCGAGTGCACGGTCCGCTCGTCGGGGATCGTGCGCGACGCCGCGACGATCGACTGCGCGAGCACCTGGCCGCCGTAGACCCGGCCGAGCGGCATGGACTGCGAGTCCCCGGTGAAGATGTCCTCGGTGGTGCGCGCATCCGAGGCGCTGAGATCGATCACCGACAGCATCGACGCGACCGGATCGTTCTCCGGCGCCGCCTCGGCGCTCGGCTCGGCATCCACGGGTGCTCCTCTCCGGGGCGGCGGCCGCCCGCAGGTCCGCTTGGTAGCTTAGAGGGCCATGTCCCCGCGCCTGTTGCTCGCCGATCCCGATTCCGCCGCCGACGCCCTGACCTTCGCCGGGCGCGCCGCGCGCTTCACCGTGGAGGGGGTGCGGCTGCAGGCCTCCGCCGGCGTGCTGGCGATGACGGCGGCGCCTCTCGCCCCGCGCGGCTTCGGCGATCCCGACGCCCACCGTGCTGGCTCTGCGCACGCTCGCGGCCGACCCCGAACTGGTGTGCGATCTGGTGGTCGAGGCATCCGCTCTCGCCGCCGCTCCTGACGACCCCCGCGCGCTCTCGCTGCCCGAGACCGCGCTGTCACCGGCCTGGGCCGGCATCACGCCGCCGCGCACCGGATGGGACGCCCGGCCCGGCATCGATGCGTCCACCCTCGCCGCGAAGGCGCAGGGCGGCATCGTCCGCGTCGCCGACGCGGTGCCGACGGATGCCGGCGAAGACGTCGTGCGGACGGTGCGCGCCGCGGTGTGGGGCGCGCCGGACGACGAGCTCGGCGGCCTGCCGCTCGGCGTCGCCTTCGCGGCGCTCAGCCTCGGGTTCATCAGCGGCGGTGAGACCGCCCGGGTGTTCGGGAGCGGACCGTGGACCCGTGTGAGCCTCACCCGCGGGCACGTGCTCGTCCGGGGACCGGTGGCGACCGGACTCACGCCGGTGCGCCGGACGGGTTCCTCACCCGCCTGACGCCGACGCGAGCGGCGACCCACTCGACGGTCGAGGTCGTCACACCGCGGCGGCAGCCGCGCGCCCGGCCACGCGCCCCGAGAAGAGGCATCCGCCGAGGAACGTGCCCTCCAGCGCGCGATAGCCGTGCACGCCGCCGCCGCCGAAGCCGCTCGCCTCGCCCGCGGCGTACAGCCCGGGGACCGGCTCGCCGCCGGCGCCGAGCGCGCGGGCGGACAGGTCGGTCTCGATGCCGCCCAGGGACTTGCGCGTCAGCACGTGGAGCTTCACCGCGATGAGCGGTCCGGACTTCGGGTCGAGGATCCGGTGCGGCGTCGCGGTGCGGATCAGCCGATCGCCGCGGAAGGCGCGCGCCGACCGCAGCATGGCGATCTGGGCGTCCTTGGTGAAGTCGTTGTCCATCTCGCGGTCGCGCGCCTCGACCTCGAACCGCACGCGATCGCCGTCGAGCGCGTCGCCGCCGGGGAGCGCCTTCATGCCTGCGATCAGCTCGTCGAGAGTGTCGCGCACGACGAAGTCGGCGCCGTGGTCCATGAAGGCCTGCACCGGTCCGGAAGCACCCTTGCCCAGACGCGACTTGGCGAGCAGACGCACGTCCTTGCCGGTCAGATCGGGGTTCTGCTCGCTGCCCGAGAGGGTGAACTCCTTCTCGATGATCTGCTGCGACAGCACGAACCAGGAGTGGTCGTACCCGGTGGCGCGCAGGTGCGCCAGCGTGCCGAGCGTGTCGAAGCCGGGGAAGAGCGGCACCGGCAGACGGTTGCCGGTCGCATCGAGCCAGATCGACGACGGGCCGGGGAGGATCCGGATGCCGTGATCCGGCCACACCGGATCCCAGTTCTGGATCCCCTCGACGTAGTGCCACATGCGGTCGCCGTTGATGAGGCGGGCGCCCGCCGCCTCGCTGACGGGCTGCAGCGAGCCGTCGACGTAGGCAGGGACTCCGGTGACCATCGTCGCCGGGGGAGTGCCGAGGCGCTCCGGCCACCAGCGGCGGACGAGGTCGTGGTTGCCGCCGATGCCGCCGGACGACACGATCGTCGCGCCGGCGCGTGATCGCGAACGCGTCGACGACCTCGCGGGAGCTCGCCACACCCCGGGCGGCTCCGGAGGGCGCGAGCACGTCGCCCTCGGCACCGGTGACGGTGCCGTTCTCGACGGTCAGCGACGTGACGCGGTGGCGCGGCAGGATCGTCACGCGCCCGTCCGCCTCACCGGCCTCGACGGCCGCCTGGAAGGGGGCGACGACGCCCGGCCCGGTGCCCCAGGTGACATGGAACCGCGGCACCGAGTTGCCCGGTCCCGTGGCCGAGTAGCCGCCGCGCTCGGCCCATCCGACGATCGGGAAGAAGCCGACGCCCTTCTCGCGCAGCCACGCACGCTTCTCCTCGTGCGCGAACTGCAGGTATGCCTCGGCCCAGCGGCGGGGCCAGAGGTCCTCGTCGCGGTCGAACCCGGCGTTGCCCAGCCAGTCCTGGCGCGCGAGCTCGAGCGAGTCGTGGATGCCGAGCCGGCGCTGCTCGGGCGAGTCGATGAAGAAGAGCCCGCCGAACGACCACCACGCCTGGCCCCCGAGATTGGACCGCGGCTCCTGGTCGACGATCGTGACGCGTTTGCCGGCGGCCACGGCCTCCGCCGTGGCGACGAGACCGGCGAGGCCCCATCCGATGACGAGGATGTCGGTCTGGTGGGTGGCGAGGGGCATGTCGACTCCTTCGTCGGCGGTGGGTTGGGGGAGGAACGGGTGGTCAGCCGGTGGGGCCGGGCGACGCGGGCGGTGCCGCCGTCATGGGCAGACCGCCCGCGCTGCGGGCGCCGGCGGCCGGTCCGATGCCCGAGGGCTCGAAGGTGTTCACCATCGCGTACGCGGCACGCTGCAGGTAGTCCCAGAGCGTCACCTCGTGAAGCGGCGGCAGGTGGAGCTCGTCGACGGCGACGCGCATGTGGGCGAGCCAGCGGTCGCGCGCATCCGGGTCGACGTGGAACGCCGCGTGGCGCATCCGCAGGCGCGGGTGGCCGCGCTCCTGGCTGTAGGTCGTCGGCCCACCCCAGTACTGCTCGAGGAACAGGGTGAGACGCTCCTTGGCCGGCCCGAGGTCCTCCTCGGGATACATCGGCTTCAGCACCTCGTCGTCCGCGACGCCGCGGTAGAACGCGTCGACGAGACGCACGAACGTCTCGTGCCCGCCGATCTCGTCGTAGAAGCTCAGCGGCGTGGCGGGCGGATCCACGCGGCCGGAGGCTCCGTGCGTCGCGTCGGCGGGGGGCGGCGGGGTGGTGGGGACCGTCATGGCGTTCCTCCCGGAGTCGTGCCCGGCTCGTCGCCGGTCGCCGGCGACGAGGGCTTCTTGCTGGTGCGCTTCGGCTTCCAGACGGGGCGTTCGGTCGTGGACGGGACGGGCGTGGGCTTCGTCTTCGGGGGGTTGGCGCCCCGCACGCGCTGCGCGCCCTCGAGCCCTGTCGGCATCACCGCGGTGAGCGCGGGGAGGGTGATGCCCATGTCGTCGATCGTGTGCTTCAGGCGGACGCGCAGCTCGCGGGCGACGTCGTCCTTCGCGTTGGCGCGCGTCTTCATGACGAGACGGATGACGAGCGCGTCGCCCGAGATCGACTCGAGGCCCCAGACCTCGGGCTGCTCGAGGATGCGCGTGCGCCACTTGGGGTCCTTCGCCAGCTCCTTGGCGGTGTCGAGCATCGCCTTCTCGACCTCGGCGATGTCGGAGTCGGCGGCCACCGAGAGATCGAGGATCACGCGCGACCAGCCCTGCGAGAGGTTGCCGATGCGGGTGATCTCGCCGTTGCGGACGTACCAGAGGGTGCCGTTGACGTCGCGGACGTGCGTCACGCGCACGCTCACGTACTCGACGATGCCGGTGGCGAGGCCGAGGTCGACGACGTCGCCGATCCCGACCTGGTCCTCGGCGACGATGAAGATGCCGTTCAGCACGTCCTTCACGATGTTCTGCGCGCCGAAGCCGAGACCGGCGCCGATGGCGGCGGTGAGGAGGGTCAGCGACCCGAGTGCCGTGGGTGCCAGGACATTCAGGATGAGCAGCAGCGCGATGATGACGATCGAGACGTTGACGATGTTGCCGAGGATCGAGCCCAGCGTGCGCGTGCGCTGCACGAGTCGCACCGACGCGAGCGGGGACCGCTCCAGCGCCTGCGTGTCGTCGACGTTCGCCTTGTTCTTCGCGCCGTTGACGATGCGGTTCACGACGCGGTGGATGACGAGGCGCAGGATCCACGTGACCACCAGCGCGCCCACGATGATGCTGAAGACCGCGAGCAGATTCCATCCCGCGTCGACGAAGAACGAGCCGACGCCCTGCCAGAATTCGGCGTCCGTGATGTCGGGGGCTTCGGGGGCGGCGTGGTCGTGTCGAAGGAGGATCATCGTGTCGATCCTAATGAGCGACGCCCGAGCATCGGCCGAGTGATGGATGCCGCGGCGGGCGAGACGACGCCGCGCGTGCGGCGTCGCGGCATCAGGCCGTCGGTCCGGAGTCACGAGGGACGACACCCAGGCGATGGGCGAGGATCACGGCGTGGACGCGATCGCGCGCACCCAGCTTCGCGAGCACGCGCCCCACGTGGGTCTTCACCGTGGACTCGCTGACGAACAGCTCGGCGCCGATCTCGGCGTTGGTGAGCCCACGCGCCAGTGCGACGAAGACTTCGTGCTCACGCTCGGTGAGGTCGTTCAGACGCTCGTCGGTCGCGGCATCCGAAGGGAGGCGGTCGCCGAACATCTCGAGCATCCGGCGCGTGACGCGCGGCGCCAGCACGGCGTCGCCGCCGTGCGCCGCCCGGATCGCGCCGGTGAGCTGATGGGGGTGCGCGTCCTTGAGGAGGAACCCGCTCGCCCCCGCGCGCAGCGCCGCGAACGCGTACTCGTCCAGGTCGAAGGTGGTCAGCACGACGATGCGGACGTGCGGATGCTCGGCCACGATGCGCCGCGTGGCTTCGAGGCCGTCCATCCGCGGCATCCGCACGTCCATCAGCACCACGTCGGGACGAGCGGTGTGCACCGCCGCCACGGCCTCGATGCCGTCCGCCGCGTCGCCGACGACGACGAGATCCGGCTCGGCCTCGAGCACGAGCCGGAACCCGAGGCGGATCAGCTGCTGATCATCGACGAGCAGCACGCGGATCGGCTCGGTCACGGTCGGCTCAGTCATGGTCGGCTCGGTCATCGTCGCTTTCGCCATCGTCGGCTCGCTCACCGTCTGGTCGCGTCGGCAGCTCGGCGGTGAGGCGCCAGACGCCGGGCGCGGCGGGCCCGGCGACCACCGTGCCGCCGAGGGTGGCGCGACCCGCTCCTGGAGGCCGCGCAGGCCCCAGCCCGCGCCCGTCGACTCGGCTTCGGGCTGGGCGCCGTCGTTCTCCACCACGATGCGGACACCGGCCGGCGAATACTCGGTGATCACCCGGATGAAGCTCCCGTTCCGCGAGTACCGCATGGCGTTGGTGATGGCCTCCTGCACGATGCGCAGGATCGCGAGCCGGTGCGCGGCGGGCACGTCCGGCTCACCGGAGACCGACAAGGTGGCGGGGAAGCCGGCCGCCCGGGCAGCCTCGATGACGTCGTGGAGCGATGCCTCGAGGAGCGGCCCGAGCGGCGCCTCGCTCGCGGAGTCCGGCGGCGCGCAGCACGCCGAGCATCATCCGCATCTCGGAGAGCGCCTCGCGGGCGGTCGCCGCCACCGCCCGGCTCGCCTCTCGCGAGCGCACCGGATCCGCGGTGGCGTTCGCGCCTTCCGCGAGGGCCACGATGACGGTCAGCGAATGCGACACGATGTCGTGCATCTCCCGCGCGATGCGCGCACGCTCGGACGCGGCGGCGAGCTCGGCCTGCTGGTCCCGCTCCACGAGCAGCTGACGGGACCGGTCGATGAGGGCACTGAGGTAGCGGCGGCGATTGCCGACGTTGATGCCGACGAGCGCGCCGAGCAGCAGCATCACCGCCGTCGTCACATCGACGTTGATCTGCGTGGCGGCCTGTGACGGCTGCGCGAGCACGAGCGCCAGGCTGTGCAGGGCGATCAGTCCGACGGCGCAGCCGAACGCGATCCAGCAGGCGCGCACGCCGCGGTAGACGGCGACGGAGTACATCGCGATGAGCGACACGGGGCCGCTCAGAGCCGCCGCAAGCGCGGGGTCCATCACCAGGATCGGAAGCAGGGTGATCGCGAAGACCGTCAGCGGCCAGCGTCGCCGCCACACCAGCGCAACGCAGCCGAGGAGCGCGAGCGCGATCCCGGTGCCGGTCATCCACGGGTCGATCGGTTCCGGCAGCGACGAGCGGGCGACGACGGCGGGCACCGAGAGGAGGAGCGCGACGACGGCGATCAGGATGTCGGTGCCGAGCGGATGCCGCGCCCAGAACCGTCGGAACACCCCGGGCGGCTTCGGCAGACGCAGCTCGTCCTCGGCCGGGAGGGACTCCCGGCCGAGGACGATGTCTGGGCGTTCGAGCACCGCTCGACTCTACGCGTCGCGTGTTTTCAGCACCGCGATGCCTCCGGCGATGGCGGCCACCGTCCACACGGCGAGCGTGATGAGCGCCGGCACGGGCTCCAGGGCCTCCCCGGTCATGGGGGAGCCCATGAACAGGGACTGGCCGGCGTTCGAGGGCAGGTAGCTGGCAGCGTCGTGGATCCACTGGAAGGAGTCGAGCCGGGGGAAGAAGAGCACGAGGATCGGGGCGACGAACACGAGTCCGATGCCGGCGGCCAGCGCGCCCGGACCGTTGCGGATGATGAACCCGATCCCCACGCCGATGACGGCGATGAGCGCGAGGTAGACCGTCGCGCCCAGCAGCGGCATGAGCGAGCTGTCAGGTTCGCTGACGTCGAGAGCGCCCGTGGGCAGCACGGCACCCGATGCGACCGCGGCGATCGCGAACACGATGGCGCTCGTGGCGAACATCGTGGCGGCGACGACGAGGGCCTTGGCGAACAGCGCCGCCGTGCGCCCCGGTGCGGCGGTGAGCGTCGAACGGATCATGCCGGTCGAGTACTCGCCCGTCACGGTGATCGTGCCGAGGACGACGGCGAGCAGCTGCGTCAGCACCGTGCTGAAGACGACGACCTGGACCGCCTGCCGGTTCGCCTCTTCGACCGGCATCGGCGGCATGTCTCCGGCGAACGCCGCATAGGAGAAGGCCATGAGGAGGCTGAGGCCGATCGAGACGACGGCCACGAGTCCGATCGACCACCAGGTGGAGCGGAGGCTCGTGAACTTGATCCACTCGGAGGCGACCAGACGCGCGAACGAGAGCCGGTAGGGGGAGCCGTCGACAGCGGCGTCCGTGGCGGTGGCAGGGGCGGGGGCGAGTGCGGTGGTCATCAGATGTCCTTGGTCTTGTATTCGACGTCGTCACCGGTCAGCGAGAGGTAGGCGTCCTCGAGCGTGCCGGATGCGGGGGTGAGCTCGTGCAGGACGATGCCGTGCGCGAGGGCGAGATCGCCGATGTCATGAGCGGCGGCGCCCTCGACATCCATCACGCCGTCGGCCAGGTGGGTGACGGTCACGCCGTCTCGGGCGACGAGCCGGGCGAGGTCGACCGCCCGCGGGGTGCGGATGCGCACCGTGGCGCGCGTCCACTGCCGCACGAGCTCGTCGACGGGCGCATCGGCGAGCACGCGCCCGCGACCGAGCACGATGATGTGGTCGGCCGTCAGCGCCATCTCGCTCATCAGGTGGCTCGACAGCAGCACCGTCTTGCCCTCGGATGCCGCATGCCGGACGAAGCGGCGGACCCAGAGCACGCCCTCGGGGTCGAGGCCGTTGACCGGCTCGTCGAGGATGAGCGTCTTCGGGTCTCCGAGCAGCGCCGCCGCGATGCCGAGGCGCTGACCCATGCCGAGCGAGAAGCCGCCGGCGCGCTTGCGTGCGACGGAGCTGAGCCCGGTGATCTCGATCACCTCGTCGACGCGACGACGAGGGATGCCGTGGGTCGCGGCCATCGCCCGGAGGTGGTTCTGGGCGCTGCGGCCGGTGTGGACCGCCTTCGCATCGAGCAGCACGCCGACCTCGGTCAGCGGCGATCGCAGGCGGCGGTAGTCGCGGCCGTCGACGGTGACCTGCCCACTGGTGGGCCGGTCGAGGCCGACGATCATCCTCATCGTGGTCGATTTGCCGGCGCCGTTCGGACCGAGGAACCCGGTCACCCGGCCCGGCTGGACGGTGAAGCTCACATCCTGGACGGCGTGCTTGGCTCCGAAGCTCTTGCTCAGATTCTCTGCGACGATCATGTCTTCGACGCTACGCAAGACCCTCCCTGGGCCGCGTCGGCCGCAGGGAGGGTCTTGGAGGACGGCGACTGGTACCTGGGTACCACGCCGGTGGTGCCGCTACTGCGCGTCGCGATCCTGGACCGAGAGCGCGCGCTCGACGCCCGCGAGGTTCTCGGCCACCAGGCGGCGCAGCGCCGGGGCGGCGTCGGCGTTCGCCTCGAGCCAGGCGCGCGTGGCGTCGCGCAGGGCGACGTTCGCGAGCGGGGCGGGGTAGAGCCCGACGATCAGGTACTGCGCGATCTGGTAGGTGCGCGAGTCCCAGATCGGAAGCAGCGCGTCGAAGTAGCGCCCGACGAAGCCGTCGAGCAGGTCGCGGCCGGCGGGGTGCACGAACCCGGCGGCGGCGGCGCGGACGATCGTGTTCGGCTGGTCATCGCTGTCGACGAGCGACGACCACGCGGCGGTCTTCGCCTCGGCCGTCGGCAGTGCGGCCTTCGCCTGAGCGGCGAACTCGCCGCCCTTGGCGGTGTTGTCGGCGGCGAGTGCCGCGTCGATGTCGGCGGCCGGTCACGACGCCGCCCGCGGCGAGCGAGACGAGCAGCTGCCACGACAGGTCGGTGTCGATCGCGAGGTCGGCGAACGTCACCTCGCCGTCGCGCAGCCTGGCGCACCTTCTCCCACTGGCCGGGCGTGGCGGCGGCGGAGGCGAAGGCCGTGACGAACTGCAGCTGGCTGTCGCTGCCGGCCTCGGCGGCCTCGGCGAGCTGCCACAGCGCGTCGGCGACGTGCGCACGGGTGGCGTCGCGCTTCTCGGGCGCGACGTACGAGTTCGCCGCGAGCTGCAGCTGGGCGAGCGTCGTGCGCACCGTGGTCGACTCGGTCTCGGCGCCGATGTTGCGCAGCACCAGGTCGACGTAGTCGGACGCGGATGCCTCGGCATCCCGTGTCTGGTCCCAGGCGGCACCCCACACCAGCGACCGCGCGAGCGGGTCGGTGATCTTGCCGAGGTGGTCGATCGCGGTCTGCAGCGACTTGTCGTCGAGACGGATCTTGGCGTAGGCCAGGTCCTCGTCGTTGAGCAGCACGAGCGCGGGGCGCTTGCGGCCCTTGAGCTCGGGCACCTCGGTGAGGTCGCCGTCGACGTCGAGCTCGACGTGGTGCACGCGCACGAGCGCGTCGCCGTCGAGGTCGTAGAAGCCGACGCCGAGGCGGTGCGGGCGGATGGTCGGGTAGTCGGCCGGCGCGGTCTGCACGATCGCGAAGCGCGTGATGGTGCCGTCGACATCCGTCACGATCTCGGGCGACAGCGTGTTGACGCCCGCGGTCTCGAGCCACTTCTTCGACCACGTCGACAGCTCACGGCCGCTGGTGACCTCGAGCTCGGAGAGCAGGTCCGACAGCTCGGTGTTCGACCACTCGTGCTTCTTGAAGTAGGCGCCGACGCCCGCGAAGAACGCGTCGATGCCGACCCAGGCGGCGAGCTGCTTGAGCACCGAGCCGCCCTTGGCGTACGTGATGCCGTCGAAGTTGACCTGCACGTCCTCGAGGTCGTTGATCTGCGCGACGACGGGGTGCGTGGAGGGGAGCTGGTCCTGGCGGTACGCCCAGGTCTTCTCCATCGCGTTGAAGGTGGTCCACGCCTCGGTCCACTCGGTGGCCTCGGCGGTGGCGATGGTCGACGCCCACTCGGCGAACGACTCGTTGAGCCAGAGGTCGTTCCACCACTTCATGGTGACGAGGTCGCCGAACCACATGTGGGCGAGCTCGTGCAGGATCGTGACGACGCGACGCTCCTTGACGGCATCCGTCACCTTCGAGCGGAACACGTACGTCTCGGTGAAGGTCACCGCGCCGGCGTTCTCCATCGCGCCCGCGTTGAACTCGGGCACGAAGAGCTGGTCGTACTTCGCGAACGGGTAGGCGTAGTCGAACTTCTCCTCGAAGTACGCGAAGCCCTGACGCGTCTTGTCGAAGATGTAGTCGGAGTCCAGGTACTGCCAGAGGCTCTTGCGGCCGTAGACGCCGAGCGGGATGACGCGGCCCGACGAGCTCGTGAGCTCCGAGAACGTCGCCTCGTACGGGCCGGCGATGAGCGCGGTGATGTACGACGAGATGCGCGGCGTGGGCTCGAAGCGCCACGTCGCGGTGCCGTCGCCGTGCTTCTTGGGCTCGGGCGTGGGGGAGTTGGAGACGACCTTCCACGGCTCCGGCGCGGTGACCGTGAACGGGAACGTCGCCTTGAGGTCGGGCTGCTCGAAGACGGCGAAGACGCGACGGGAGTCGGGCACCTCGAACTGCGAGTAGAGGTAGACCTCGTCGTCGACGGGGTCGACGAAGCGGTGCAGGCCCTCGCCGGTGTTGGTGTAGAGGCAGTCGGCGTCGATGACGAGCTCGTTGTCGGCGGCGAGGCCGTCGAGCGCGATGCGCGAGTCCGCGAAGGCGGCCGCCGGCGTCGATGGACCGGCCGTTGAGGGTGATCTCGCGCACCTCGCGCGCGATCAGGTCGATGAACGTCGCGGCACCCGGCGTGGCGGTGAAGCGGACGACGGTGCGGGATCCGAAGACCTCGGCGCCCTTCGTCAGGTCCAGCGCGATCTCGTAGGACTGCGTCTCGACGATCGCGCGGCGCTCCTGCGCCTCGATGCGGGTGAGGTTCTCTCCAGGCACTGCTGTGGCTCCCATGGGTGAGGATGACGGATGATCTCGATAAGCCCGTTGCGCGGACGCTCGATCCGGCGGCCGCCATCAGCGCTGCTGGCACCGATGACAACCGTCCCAGCCTATGCCAGCCGCCGGGGAAAGCACCGATCGGGTGACGGAATCCCGCGCGCCGGGTGTAGGATGGAGGGGTGACTCCTCCCGAGCAGCACGTCGTCCCGTTCGCCTCGCCCGGCCGCAGCATCCGGCGCCCCCTATGTGGAGCAGCCCGTCGCCTACGACGGCCTCCTGCTCGCCGGCTTCGGCGGTCCCGAGGGTCAGGACGACGTCATCCCCTTCCTCCGCAACGTCACGCGCGGGCGCGGCATCCCCGACGAGCGCCTCGAAGAGGTCGCGCACCACTACCGCCACTTCGGCGGGGTGAGCCCCATCAACGCGCAGAACCGTGCCCTGAAGGCCGCACTGGAGGCGGAGCTCGCCACCCGCGGCATCGACCTGCCGGTGTACTGGGGCAACCGCAACTGGGCGCCGTACCTCGACGAGGCGGTGACGGATGCCGCAGCCGCCGGCGACACCAGACTCCTGGGTCTGGCGACGAGCGCCTACTCGTCGTTCTCGAGCTGCCGGCAGTACCGCGAGGACTTCGCGCGCGTGCTCACCGAGACCGGGCTCGACGGACACGGTCACGATCGACAAGGTGCGGCAGTTCTTCGACCACCCCGGCTTCGTGCAGCCGTTCGTCGACGGCGTGCGCGATGCGGTGAGCGGATTCCTGGCCGACGGCATCGCTCCGGAGGCCGTGCGGGTGCTGTTCTCGACGCACAGCATCCCGACGGCGGATGCCGAGCGCTCCGGCCCGCGCGAAGGCGACGAGCGGCACCGTGATCTGGGCGAGGGCGGTGCGTACGCGGCGCAGCACCTCGCCGTCGCCGAGGTGCGTGATGGCCGCGGTCGCGGCCGAGGTTCCCGGGCGCCGACCGCGTCGCGTGGGAGCTCGTCTACCAGTCGCGCTCGGGCCCGCCGAGCCAGCCGTGGCTCGAGCCCGACGTCAACGACGTGATCGCCGAGCTTCCCGGCTGCCGGCGTGCAGGCGGTGGCGATCGTCCCCCTCGGCTTCATGAGCGATCACATGGAGGTCCTGTGGGACCTCGACACCGAGGCGATGGATGCCGCCGCCGAGGCGGGCATCCGCGCCGTGCGCACGCCGACCCCCGGTGTCGACCCGGTGTTCGTGTCGGGGCTCGTGGATCTCGTCCAGGAGCGGCTGAGCGGCACGCCGGCCGGCGAGCGCCCGCACGCGACGGACCTCGGACCGTGGTTCGACGTCTGCCGCCCGGCGTGCTGCGAGAACGTCCGCGCGGGGTTCAAGCCGGCTGCCGCCGGCATCGCGCCCTGAGCCGCGGAGACACGTCACCTCGGCCGCGCGCGGAGCCGCGGCATCCGTCCCGTCCCTCTCGCCCTGCCTAGGATTGAGCCCATGCGCATCCACATCGCGACCGACCACGCCGGCCTCGAGTTCTCGACGCAGCTGCAGCACCATCTCGCCGCGGCGGGTCACGAGGTCGTCGACCACGGTCCCCTCGAGTACGACCCGCTCGACGACTACCCGGCGTTCTGCATCCGCGCCGCGCAGGCGGTCGTCCGCGACCAGGCCGCCGGCATCGAGACGCTCGGCGTCGTCTTCGGCGGTTCGGGCAACGGCGAGCAGATCGCCGCGAACAAGGTGCGCGGGGTCCGCGCCGCCCTGGCGTGGAGCATCGCCACGGCCGAGCTCGCCCGCGAGCACAACGACGCGAACGTGATCGCGATCGGCGCGCGCCAGCACACCTTCGACGAGGCGACGACCTTCATCGACCGCTTCATCGCGACCCCGTTCTCGGGCGAGGAGCGCCACGCGCGACGCATCGCGCAGCTCGCCGCCTACGAGGAGGACGGCGCGCTCGAGCCCGACCCGCGCGCGGCCCGACAGCCCGACGTCCTGGCCGCCGACGACAGTTCGTTCGACCCCGAAGCCGGCTGACCCGATGCCCGAGGGCCATTCCGTCCACCGCATCGCCCGCCAGTTCGACCGCAACTTCGTCGGCCGCGCCGTCGCGGCGTCGAGTCCGCAGGGCCGGTTCGTGGAGGGTGCGGCGGTCATCGAGCGGCCGCACCGCCACGAGCGTGCGGGCCGTCGGCAAGCAGATGTTCCTGGAGTTCGACGACGACCTCTGGCTGCGCGTGCACCTCGGCATGTACGGGGCGTGGGACTTCGCCGGCGAGATCGTCGTCGACCCGACGATCGCCTCGGCCAACGGCCGGATGGGGCAGACCAATCAGCGCGGAACCGACCTCGACGAGCCGATCCTGGACGGCGCGGGGGAGAACTCGCTGACCTCGATCGGGGCCCCGCGGCGTGCCCGCGTGCACGTGCGGATGTCGGAGCAGACCACCGGTCTCGCCGACGAAGGAGAGGAGTGGCCGCCTCCCGTCGTCGGGCAGGTGCGGCTGCGGCTGCTCACCGACGTCACCTGCGCCGATCTGCGGGGCCCGACCGCCTGCGAGCTGCAGACGCCCGACGAGGTCGCCGCGACCATCGCGAAGCTCGGCCCCGACCCGCTCGTCGACGACGTCGCGGAGGGCGAGGAGCGGTTCACCGCGGTGGTGCGCCGCAAGCCCACCTCCATCGGCCTGCTGCTGATGGACCAGAACGTCGTCAGCGGCATCGGCAACGTGTACCGCGCCGAGCTGCTGTTCCGCGCGCGCCAGAATCCGCACACGCCGGGACGCGACGTGCCCGAGGAGGTGGTCCGCGGGATCTGGCGCGACTGGGTGCGGCTCATCGCGATCGGCGTCGAGACCGGTCAGATGATGACGATGGACGACCTGGACCCGGACGCCTACCGCAGGGCGATGGCGAGCCGGGACGACCGGCACTGGGTGTATCACCGCGCCGGGCTGCCCTGCCGCGTGTGCGGCACCGCGATCGTGGTCGAGGAGGTCGCCACCCGCAAGCTCTACTGGTGCCCCTCCTGTCAGGCCTGACGCCGCGACGAGAGGCTCCGCAGCGCGAATAGGCTGAGTCCATGCGCCAGAACCCGAGCTTCGCGATGTCGGATGTCGGCGAGATCCGCCGGCTCATCGAGCAGAATCCGTGGGTCACGCTGGTGAGCGCCACCGACGCCGGGCTCGTCGCGTCGCACTACGCCGTGATGCTGGACCCCGACCGGGACGACCTGACCGTCGTCGGCCACGTCGGCAAGCCCGACGACCTGATCCACGGCCTCGGCGAGCGCGAGCTCCTCGTCGTCGTGCAGGGGCCTCACGGGTACATCTCGCCCGGCTGGTACGGCGACGCGCAGAGCGTGCCCACCTGGAACTTCGTCTCGGCCCACCTCAGCGGCATCCCCGAGCTGCTGACGCCGGAGGAGAACCTGGACGTGCTCGAGCGTCTCGTCGCGCGCTTCGAGAGCGGGATGCCCGAGCCGCGGCTGATGTGGGCGCCTCCCAACGACCCCGACTTCGTGCGCCGGCTGGAGAAGGGCACGGCGGGGTTCCGGCTCACCCCGAGCCGGGTCGTCGGCAAGCGCAAGCTCAGCCAGAACAAGGCGGATGAGGTCGTCGAGACCGTGATCGTCGAGCTCGAGGCCGGTGCGAGCCCGTACGCCGATCCGCGGCTTCCCGCAGAGATGCGCCGCGACTTCGAGACCCGGAAGGCCGCACGGTGACGCCGGCTCGCGGTGACGTCCCCGACGTCATCGCGAACGCGCGGCTGACCGGTTCCGACCGCACCGACCCCTTCGGCTCCGAACCGGTGGACGTCCATCTCGCCGAGGGGCTGGTCGTCGACATCGCGCCGGCCGGCGCGCTGCCGCGGAACGGCCTCGTGCTCGACGCCGGCGGCGGGTGGGTCATCCCGGGCCTCTGGGACCACCACGTGCACACCGTCCAGTGGGCGCTGTCCGCCCAGCGCGTCGCACTCGGCGGTGCGACGTCCGCGGCCGAGGCGGCAGCCCTCATGGGCGAAGCCGAGGCGTTGCCGGACGGCCGCCGTGTCGGCGCCGGCTTCCGCGACGCGTTCTGGACGGACGCGCCCGATCTCGCGGTCCTCGACGCGGCGACCGGCGAGGTGCCGACCTACCTCATCAATGCCGACGTGCACAGCGTGTGGCTCAACAGCGCGGCGCTCCGCCGCGAGGGCTTCGCGCCCGACGGGGTCGGCATCCTTCGCGAGGAACCCGCGTTCGAGATCTCGCGGCGGCTCAACGCCGTCGACGCGTCGGTGTCGGATCCGCTCGTCGAGCCGCATGGCGCAGGATGCCGCTGCCCGCGGCGTCGTGGGGCTCGTCGACCTCGACATGGCGTGGAACGAGGATGCCTGGGCTCGGCGTCTCGCCGGCGGCTTCGACGCGCTGCGGATCGTCTTCGGGATCTACCCCGAGTTCCTCGACCGGGCGATCGCCGAGGGCCTCCAGACCGGCGATGTCGCCCGCGGCGCCGGATCCGACCTCGCCCGCGTGGGTGCGCTCAAGGTCATCACCGACGGCTCGCTGGGAACCCGCACGGCGGCGACCTCGCAGGCGTATCCGGGCGACCCGCACAACCACGGGGTGCTCACCGTCGATCTCGCCACGCTGGTCGACCTGATGACACGTGCCACCGCGGCGGGCATCGGGTCGGCCATCCACGCGATCGGCGACGTCGCGAACTCGCACGCGCTCGACGCCTTCGCCGCGACCGGCGCCTGGGGCTCCATCGAGCATGCGCAGCTGGTCGCCCACGCCGACATTCCGAGGTTCGCCCGCCTGGGCGTCGCCGCGAGCGTGCAGCCCGAGCACGCGCTCGACGACCGTGACCTGACCGACAGGGTCTGGGCCGGTCAGACCGCGCAGCCCTACCCGCTGCGCGCCCTGGCCGACACCGGCGCGAATCTGCTGTTCGGCTCCGACGCACCCGTGACACCGCTCGATCCGTGGGCGGGGATGGCGTCGGCGGTGTTCCGCACGCGCGACGGCCGCGACGCCTGGCAGCCCCAGCAGCGGGTGGACGCCGCCACTGCTCTCGCGGCATCCACGCGCGGCGGCTCGGCCGTGCCCGCACGTGTCCAGCCGGGCGACCTCGCCGACCTCGCGATCTGCGAGCGCGACCCGCTCACCGTCGACGAGGCCGGGCTGCGCGGCATGCGCGTCGACGCCACGCTGCTCGGCGGGCGCCTGACGCATCTGGCGTAAAGCCCTCCCCGCGGGCGGGGGTCTTCCCCCGTACGGGTTCGGGAGGGGGTCGGATGCCGCGGCGACGGCGTCGTCGCGAGGCTGGAGGCATGACCTTCACCTCGTCCACACCGCGCGCCCCGCAGCCGCCCGCCCCGCCGTCGATGGCGCCGCCGAGCGCGACGCCGCGCCGCAGGCGACGTCGGCGGCTCATCATCACGCTCATCGCGATCCCGCTCGCGGTCATCGCCCTGCTCGTCGCCGCCGGAGGCATCTGGTTCGCGACCAACGCGGTGCGCAAGACACCTCCCGCCGCCGGGGCGATCGACTTCGCCGCGCCGCTCGCGGTACCGCCGCTGGCACCGTCTCGGGTCGAGAACGGCGTGCGGGTCTTCGAGCTGACCGCACAGGAGGGCCGGTCGTCGATGGTTCCCCAGGGTGAGACGCCGACGCTCGGCTACGACGGCGCCTACCTCGGTCCCACGCTCGTCGCCGAGAAGGGCGAGCAGGTGCGCGTCGACGTGACCAACGGCCTGGCGGAGCCCACGACCGTGCACTGGCACGGCATGCACCTGCCCGCCGCCATGGACGGCGGCCCCTTCTCTCCGATCGCCGCCGGCGGCACGTGGCAGCCCGCGTGGACGATCGACCAGCCGGCCGCGACGCTCTGGTACCACCCGCACCTGCACGGCCGCACGCAGGAACAGGTCGACGCGGGTCTCGCCGGGATGTTCCTGGTGCGCGACGATGCGGAGGCCGCGCTCGCCCTGCCCCGCGAGTACGGCGTCGACGATCTGCCCGGTGATCGTGCAGGACCGCTCGTTCAACGCCGACGGGTCGTTCGCGGGTGGGCTGGGGATGCAGTTCGACGGCGTGCTCGGCGACACGATCCTGGTGAACGGCACCGTCGCGCCGTACCTCGATGTCACGACCGAGCGGGTGCGCCTGCGGCTCCTGAACGGCTCGAGTGCGCGGATGTACGACTTCGCCTTCGCCGACGGCCGCGAGTTCTCCCTCATCGGCACCGACGGCGGCCTGCTCGAAGCGCCGGTCACAGCGACGGACATCCCGCTGTCGCCGGGGGAGCGCGCCGAGATCGTGGTGTCCATGGAGCCGGGGGAGCGCGTCGCGCTGCGGTCTGAGGCGCCCGACCCGGCGCTCAACGCGGGCTCGGCCGGCTTCGACGTGATGGAGCTGCGGGCCGCGGCATCCCTCGCGGACTCACCGGAGGTGCCGTCGCGGCTCGCGAGCCTGCCCACCGCAGATGCGAGCGGCGCAGCGGCGGAGCGTGACTTCGTCATGTCCGGCCACGACATCAACGACCGGGAGATGGACCTCGACCGGGTCGATGTCGTCGCGACGGTCGACACCAGCGAGGTGTGGACCGTGCGAAACAACAATCCGCTGCCGCATTCGTTCCACGTCCACGACACGCAGTTCCGCATCCTCAGCGTCGACGGCGCCCCGCCGCCGGCCCGGCTGGCCGGCTTCAAAGACACCATCGCGCTCGAGCACGACCGCGAATACCGGCTCCTGGTGCGCTTCGACGACTACGCCGATCCGACCACTCCGTACATGTATCACTGCCACCTCCTGTGGCACGAGGACCAGGGCATGATGGGACAGTTCCTGGTCGTCGAGCCGGGCCAGCAGCCCGACCTGAAGCGTCCTGAGGGAGACACCGATGACCGTCACGACCACTGAGCCGGCCCCGCTGCAGCCGGACGCATCCAGACCCGTCACCGGGTTCTGGGCATCCTACGGGCGGGCCTGGATCCGCACGCCGGGCAGCGCCGTCTATCTCCTCGCGGTCTTCGTCCTCGCGATGCTCTCGATCAGCGTGCTGGCGCCGTTGTTCTGGACGAGCGTCGGACTGCTCGTCATCCTGATCGGCCTGCCGCTGGGCGTGCTGACGCTGCTGATCGCGCGCGGCTTCGGCGTGGCCGACAGGTTCCTGCTGCTGCTGACCGGTCTCCCGGAGATCCCGGAGCCGGAGTGGAACCGCGACACCACCGACAGCACCGGCTTCTGGACGACGCTCACGCGTCCCATCCGCAACGCGCACTACTGGCTCTACCTCGTGCACGGCATGATCGTGAACCCGATCATCAGCACCATCTCGTTCGCACTGACGACGGTGTGGCTGAGCATCGGTCTCGGTGGCCTCACCTACTGGTTCTGGGGGCTGTTCCTGCCCCGGGGCTGGAACGACGACGGTTCCGGCGGCGAATGGGGCCACTACGTCGCGGACTACCTGCCGTGGCTGTTCGGCGGATGGTCGAGCTGGGCCGTCGAGGTCACGCTCTACCTCATCGCCGGCATCCTCTTCACGGTCACGATGCCGTGGGTGCTCGGCGGGCTGGCACGCGGCCACCACGCCATCGCCCGCGGCATGCTCGGCCGCTGGAACTCTGACGAGCTCGCCGCCGAAGTCCGCGCCGAGGCGGCCGCCCGCGGTGCCGCGGTGCACGCCGAGGACGTCGCCCTGCGTCGCCTCGAGCGCGACATCCACGACGGTCCGCAGCAGCGTCTGGTGCGGCTGCAGATGGATCTCGCGGCGCTGGAGCGTCGAGCCGAGTCCGGAGACGCGGAGGCCGCCGCCGACCTCGCGCGCGAGGCACGGGGGCACGCCAAGGCGGCGCTCGACGAGCTCCGTGCACTGTCCAGCGGCGTCGCGCCACCGCTGCTGCAAGACCGTGGCCTGTCCGCCGCGCTCGACGCGCTGGTCACCACGTCCCCACTGTGGGTGCAGGCCGAGATCGATCCGGCGATCGACCGCGCCGTGACCCAGGAGGTCGCGCGTACGGTGTACTTCGTCGTCGCCGAGCTGATGACCAACGCCGTCAAGCACTCCGGCGCGACCGCCGCGACGGTGCGCGCCTCCCTTCGCCGCGGCGCTTCGGGGACGCCGACCCACCTCGATGTGTGGGTCGTCGACAACGGCCGCGGCGGTGCGGTCATCACGTCGGGCCACGGTCTCGAGGGGCTCCGCGAGCGCCTCGCGGGCCTGCGCGGACTGCTCGTGGTCACGAGCCCGGTCGGCGGCCCGACCTCGGTCGGTGCGCACATCCCGCTGGCGGTCGCGTCATGACCGATGCCTATCCTGAGGGGATGGCCGCATCCTCCGACACCGCACCGCTGCGGGTCGTCCTCTTCGAGGACTCCGTCCTGCTGCGCGAGGGTCTCGTCCGCCTGTTCGGCGAGGCCGGCTACACGACCGCGGGCGCGTGGGGCGATGCGCAGGATGTCGTCGAGCGTGTGCGCGAAGCGCGTGCCGACGTCGCGATCCTCGACGTCCGGCTGCCCCCGGGCTTCCGTGACGAGGGCATCCGTGCGGCGCTCGCCGTGAGGGCGGCGCTGCCGCAGGTCGGCATCCTCGTCCTCAGCCAGTACGTCGAGGGCGTGTACGCCCGCGAGCTCCTCGCCGGCGGAGAGGGAGGTGTCGGTTACCTCCTGAAGGATCGGGTGACCTCGCTCGACGAGTTCACGGATGCCGTCCGCCGCGTCCGCGAGCGCGGCACGGTGCTCGATCCGCTCGTGGTGCAGGGCCTGCTGTCGGCGCGGCCGGATCCGCTGGCCACCCTCACTCCGCGCGAGCGCGATGTGCTGCACGCTCATGGCCGAAGGACGCAGCAACGCGAGCATCGCGCAACGGCTGTACATCGGCGTCGGTGCGGTCGAGAAGAACATCAGCGCGATCTTCGCGAAGCTCGGGCTGGAGGAGTCGGGCACCGAGCATCGCCGGGTGCACGCGGTCCTCGCGTTCCTGCAGCATCCGTGAGACGACGAAGACCCCCGGGGGTTCCGGGGGTCTTCGTCATGAGATCAGCTCACTCGGCGAGGTGCGCGAAGAGGAACCAGCGGTCCTTCTCGAGAGACTCCTTGATGCCGATCGCGATGTCCTGGCTCGTCAGGTCGAACTCGTCCAACCCGTCGATCGCCGACTGGACGTCCGCGATGACGGTGTCCATGTCGGTGATGACGTTGCGGATGAGCGCGTCCCACTGCGTGAATCCAGCGGGCACGGCCGTTGCCGTCTTCTGCGCCACAGTGCTGACGCGGGCGTCGACCGGCAGGCCCAGGGCGACGATGCGCTCCGCGGCCTGGTCGGCGCCGTCCTGCGCGTGGGCGACGACGGAGTCGAGGAGCTCGTGGATCGCGATGAAGTTCGCGCCGCGCACGTTCCAGTGCGCCTGCTTTCCGTTCACGGCCAGGGCCTGCAGGCCCAGGACGACGGGGGTGAGGAACTGCGCCGTCGCGGCGGCGACGTCGGGGTTCGCTGCGGTTGCGGGGGTGGTCTGGGTGTTCGTCATATCTGTCGCCTCCATCGTGCGGAGGGTCGCTCAGCTCGGCGATCGCCCTCCAGTGACTGCAACGCTACTCAGCACGAGTCATTCCGCAAGCAAGACAAGGCTGGGCTAAACCGGCGAATCCGCGCTGTCGGTGCCGGCCGGACGCGCGACAGCGGCTAACGTCGATTCGTGCCTTCCGCCGATCACGACCTCGGACCGCAGCATCTGAGCGATCCCGCCAAGACCGTGACCCGCGAGCCCCGCGACCGCTCGCCCGAACACGCCGAGCCGTCCCGGTTCATCCCGCACGTGCAGGGGCTCCGCGCGATCGCCGTGCTCTGCGTCGTGCTGTACCACTTCTGGCCAGGCCGCCTCACCGGCGGCTATATCGGCGTCGACATCTTCTTCGTGATCTCGGGCTTCCTCATCACGGCGCATCTGATGCGCGAGCTCACGGCGACCGGCACGGTCAGGCTGGGGCAGTTCTGGGCGCGGCGCGCACGACGTCTGCTCCCGGCATCCCTTCTCGTCCTGCTCTTCTGCGCCCTCGTGGTGATGTCGCCGTACCTGATGCCCACGTCGGCCCTGCCGAACGAGGTGCGCGAGATCCTCGCGTCGACGTTCTACGTCGAGAACTGGTACCTGGCGCTCAACTCGGCGGACTACCTCAACCATGCCGGCTCGCCGACCACGGTCCAGCACTACTGGTCGCTGTCGCTCGAAGAGCAGTTCTACGTGATGTGGCCGCTCATCATGCTGCTGGCGGCGTGGATCGGCGTGAAGTGGTTCCGCGGCGAGCGGCGCCGCACCGTCATCGCCGCACTCGGCGTCGTGACCGTGGTGTCGTTCGTGTTCTGCGTCGTCTTCACCATCACGAACCCGGCACCCGCGTACTTCGTCACGTTCGGGCGCATGTGGCAGTTCGGCGTCGGAGCACTCGTCGCGCTCGTGCCCCTGCTGCGCGTGCGCAACGCGATCGGCAGCTTCGTGCTCGGCTGGGCGGGCATCCTGATGCTGCTGTACGCGGCCTTCACCTTCGACGGGCAGACCCCGTTCCCCGGGTACATGGCGGCGCTGCCCACGCTGGGTGCGGCCGCAGTGATCGCCGCCTCGAACACGGACCGCTGGTGGTACCCGACCCGCCTCCTCGCGATCCGTCCCGCCCAGTTCGTCGGCGACATCTCGTACTCGCTGTACCTCTGGCATTGGCCGCTGATCGTCATCGCGCCGTCGGTGCCCTTCTGGGGTCTCACGATCTACCACCGCGTCGCCCTCCTCCTGCTGTGCTTCGTGCTGGCGTGGCTCACCAAGCGCTTCGTCGAAGACCCCGCACGGGGCTGGAAGGTGCTCACCTCGCGGCCTGCGCGCGTCACGCTGTGGTCGTCACTCGCCGCGATGATCGTCGTCGCCCTCGTCGCCGGCACCGCGTGGCTCGTCAACGCGCCGCTGTACAACCAGGGAACTCGCGACATCGCGGCGCTGCAGGAGAACCCGCCGGAGTGCTTCGGTGCGGCATCCGTTCTCGATGCCTCCTGCGCCGACGCCGACTTCGGCGACCAGATCCTGCCGGCGCCGGGCTTCGCCGGCATCGACCGCCCCGAATACCCGCAGTGCTTCGTTCAGCTCACCGACGCCCGGCCGGTGTCGTGCACGTTCGGCTCGGACGACCCCGACGCCCCGAAGGTCGCGCTCGTCGGCGACAGCCACGCGTACCAGCTGCTGTCGACGTTCCAGCGCATGGCCGACGAGAACGGCTGGCAGCTCGTGACCTGGTTCAAGGGCGCCTGCCCCTGGAACACGACACCCCTCTCGACGCCCGGCGCCTTCGGCGCGGCGTGCACCGAGTGGCGCGACCGCGTCCAGAACGCGATCGAAGATGCGGACCTCGATGCCGTGTTCACCGCGGCGATCGCGACCACGCCGTACTCGTCGGCCGGGTACGACTCGGCCCATGACGCCGCTGTCGCCGGGTACCGCGAGGCGTGGAGCACGGTCACCGATCGCGGCATCCCCGTCATCACGGTGGTCGACAACCCGGTCTGGGAGACCGACCCGAACAAGTGCCTGCGCACCCGCGACGCGTCGGAGTGCGACGGCGCCCGCTCCGATGTGCTCGTGGAGGACGATCCGCTGCGGGATGCGGCATCCGGTCTCGACGACGTGACGCTGCTCGACTTCACCGACGTGTTCTGCGGGGAGGAGACGTGCGCACCCGTGGTGGGCGGTGCGAACATCTATCGCGACCAGGACCACCTCACGGTGACCTTCGCCGACAGCCTCGCGCCCTGGTACACCGAGGCCATCGAGGCGGCGCTCGCGAATAGGGTCGGGTCATGACGATCGCAGCCGAAGCCTCCGTCCTGGCCGCCGCGGGCAGGACGCCAGCCCTCCACCCCACGTCGTTCGTCGCCGCCGGCGCGCGCATCGTCGGGGGAGTCACCCTCGGTCCGGGTGCGAGCGTCTGGTACAACGCGGTGCTCCGCGCCGACGGCGACACGATCACCGTGGGCGCAGACAGCAACCTGCAGGACAACGTGTCGGTGCACGTCGACGCCGGCAGTCCCGTCGTGATCGGAGCGAACGTGTCGGTCGGGCACAACGCCGTGGTCCACGGCTGCACGATCGGCGACGGGTCCCTCATCGGCATGGGGGCGGTGGTGCTCAACGGCGCCAGGATCGGCTCGGGATGCCTCATCGCCGGCGGTGCGGTCGTGCTCGAGGGATCCGACATCCCGGACGGCTCACTCGTCGCCGGCGTGCCCGGCAAGGTGCGACGCGAGCTGACCGACGACGAGCGCGCGGGACTGCTGCGCAACGCCGAGCACTACCTCGCGCACGTGCAGGAGCACCTCGAGGCCCGCCCCGTCGCCTGACCCCGCCTCAGGTGCGGCGCGACGGCGCGGGCGTCACTCGCGAGGCCGCGGCGGCGGATGGTGCTTGCCGCGGTGCACCTCGTAGAGCCGCACGTGTCCCGGCCAGGCCGGATCGTTCTCGATCGGCAGATCATCCATGAACAGACGGATGACGTGCGCCAGCTGCCCCGGATGGCTGAAGTTGATCGCGTGCGCGGCGCCTTCCAGCATCACGACGAGCACGTGGCTGTCGGTCTGGCTGGCGATCTCATCGACGCGGTGCGCGTGCGGCAGCAGCGGGTCGCGCTGCGCCCAGCACGACGAGCGTCGGGATGCGCATCTCGAGCAGCCGCTGGAGCGACGGGTACTGCGTGAGCGAGCGGAACATGCGCATGGTGCTGGGCACGCCGAACCGGACGTAGTCGGGAACGGCGACGCGCGCCATCCTGGCCGGCTCTCGCGGGGCGTCCTGCGAGAGCTGTTTCATCGCCCGGCGCAGCGGCTGATTGAACAGCCCACCGGCGGGGGAGACGAGCACGGCGCGGTCGATCCGCTCGGGGTACCGGTGCGCGAACTCGATGATGACGGGGCATCCCATCGAATTGCCGACGAGCGTCGCCTTCTCCACGCCGCGATCGTCGAGGAAGTCGAGCGGCGGCGCGAGCGAGGTCGGGGATGTCGAGCATGTCCCGCCGTTTGCCGCTGCGGCCGAAGCCGGGCAGGTCGGGAACGTACGTGTGGAACTCCTCGGCGAGCATCTCCGCGGTCGGCAGCAGGTAGCGGCCCGACAGCCCGAACCCGTGGACGTGCGCCATCACCCGGGGATCGCGGGATGGCCGCGGGGACTCGCGATAGAAGACGTCGACGTCGTCGATGCGCGTCCACTTCTCGGCGAGGCTCGATGCCGGACGGCGCGGCAGCTTGCGCGGCTGCGGCGGGCCGGGTGCCGGTTTCCGGTTGCTCATCACGCCTCCTGGGCGAGTGGGAACGTGCTGCTGTCAGTCTGCCCGCTGCGGCGGCCGACGCAATAGCGCGGATCGCCTGAACACGAAGGCCCCCGGCCGCCGCCCTCGGCGGGGCGCGGCCGCGCTCCCAGCACCGCCCTGTGCGCGACTCGCGCCGGCCAGTATGGTTGGCCCCGTGGGGGCCTGTGAGGAGCGCCTGGATCCCGTCAGCTGCCGGCTCGACGACGTCGTCACCCTGCTGGAAAGGCAGGGGCAGGTGGGGCTGACCGCCCTCGTCGTCGCGCTCATCTCGGCTGCAGTGGCCACGGTGCTGGCAGTGGCGGCACTGCGGGCGTCGTCGGCGGCGAATCGGCTGGCCACGCAGAACGTGGACCTCATCCGCCGGTCCGAGCGGCGGCGACTGGTCGATGCGCTCGAGGCCTACAGGGCTTCGCGAGCCAAGGACATGGGTCTCGGACAGCGCAGCGGCATCCGCCACTATCTTCCTCTCGCGCGAGGCATCATCGCCGAGATCGACGAGCCGAACGCCGAGGTGCTGACGGACTGGCTCACGACGGCGATCGACACGATCATCGACGATCCCGATGAGGCAGAGCGCCGATCGGACCGGCACCGCCTCCGGATGGAGTTTCCTCCTGTCGCCGCCTCGTGGTTGAGCCACCCTGAGCGATTCCGCCCCGAGCCTTTCCTCCGACGGATCGGAGCACCACGCTCGCGTTCGCGGGGCGGGTGATGGACTCGGGTGATCGATCGGACGGCATCAACGGGAAAAGGCCCGCTGCACCGCCTGCGGGCGGCACGTCGGGCCTCGTGGAGGGGATGACGGGAATCGAACCCGCACCATCAGTTTGGAAGACTGAGGCTCTACCATTGAGCTACATCCCCGTGCGCCCGAGAACGGGCACCGCCCAATCGTAGTACATCGTGGCGGCCATCCTTTTCCGACCCGCAGTGCCGACGCGCGGCTGAGGGAAGGACCGCTGCGATGGAACGCACGGGCAGGCAGGTGGTCGAAGCGCTCGTCGCGACGCTCAACGCCGGCGATATCGGAGGAATGGACGATCTGTTCCATGACGACGCCGTCATGGAGTGGCCGCAGTCCGGAGAGCGCATCGTCGGCGCCGCCAATCGCCGCGCGATCTATGGAGCGTTCCCGCAGCTGCCGAGCATCTCGCCGCGGAAGCTCAACGGCGAAGGCGACCTGTGGGTGCTGGAGGCCGATCTCGACTACGGCGACGGCGACCCCTATCAGACGGTCTTCCTCTTCGAGATGCGCGACGGTCGCATCGCCAGAGAGACGGCGTACTGGACGAAGCCGTTCCCGGCGCCCGCCTGGCGAGCCGCCTGGGTGGAGTCGATCTGAGGCCCGCGCAGGTACGGCCCGGGCACGTCGGCTAGACTTCTCGGGGCCACTGTGCTTTTCGGAGTGCAGAAAGGGCGCACGCACGCGTGCGAACCCGCCCGGGGCGTAGCTCAGCTTGGTAGAGCGCCCGCTTTGGGAGCGGGAGGCCGCAGGTTCAAATCCTGTCGCCCCGACATCACGGCCCTCAGAATTCCGAACCCAGACCTTCAACTGCCGCGTCCTCGCGCGGTCCGATAGAGGAGAAGTACAGGCATGGTGAACAGCACCGTCGAGAAGCTCAGCCCGACCCGGGTGAAGCTGCACATCACGGTCAGCCCCGACGAGCTCAAGCCGTCGATCAAGCACGCGTACGAGCACATCGCGCAGGACGTGCAGATCCCCGGCTTCCGCAAGGGCAAGGTGCCCGCACCGATCATCGACCAGCGCATCGGCCGCGTCGCGGTGCTGGAGCACGCCGTCAGCGAAGGCCTCGACACGTTCTACCGTGAGGCCGCCGCGTCGCCACGAGCTGCGCGTGCTCGGCCGTCCGTCGGCCGAGGTCACCGAATGGCCGAACGAGAAGGACTTCTCGGGCGACCTCGAGGTCACCGTCGAGGTCGACGTGCGTCCCGAGTTCGACCTGCCCGCGTTCGAGGGCACGACCGTCGAGGTCGACGCCATCGAGGTCGACGAGGCCGCCATCGACGAGGAGCTCGACCGTCTGCGCGCCCGCTTCGGCACGCTCGTCACGGTCGACCGTCCCGCGGCCACCGGCGACTTCGTCGAGCTGGACCTCGTCGCGACCATCGACGACGCCGAGATCGACCGCGCCGAGGGCGTGTCGTACGAGGTCGGCTCGGGCGAGCTGCTCGAGGGCATCGACGAGGCCATCGAGTCGCTCACCGCCGGTGAGGACACCACGTTCCGCTCGAAGCTCGTCGGCGGCGACCACGCCGGCGACGAGGCCGAGGTCTCGGTGACCGTCAAGGCCGTCAAGGAGCGCGAGCTTCCCGAGGCCGACGACGACTTCGCTCAGATCGCGAGCGAGTTCGACACCATCGCCGAGCTGCGCGACAGCCTCAAGGAGCGCGTCGGCCAGCAGGGCGCCTTCTCGCAGGGGTCCGCCGCGCGCGACAAGCTGATCGAAGTGCTGCTCGAGCAGGTCGAGATCCCCGTTCCGCCGCAGCTCATCGAGGATGAGGTGCACAACCACCTCGAGGGCGAAGGCCGCCTCGAGGACGACGTGCACCGCGCCGAGGTCGCCGAGGCCAGCGAGAAGCAGTTCAAGACGCAGATGCTGCTCGACAAGATCGCCGAGACGGTCAACGTCCAGGTGTCGCAGGACGAGCTCACGCAGTACCTCGTGCAGTCCGCCGCCCAGTACGGCATGGCTCCGCAGGAGTTCGTGAACGCACTGCAGGAGGGCAACCAGCTCCCCGCCATGATCGGCGAGGTCGCCCGCAACAAGGCCCTGGCCGTCGCTCTCGGCAAGGTCACCGTCGTCGACACCAACGGCAACCCGGTCGACCTCAGCGGGTTCGTCGCCACCGAGGACGAGGCTGCCGACGAGGAAGACGTCGTCGAGGAGGCGGAGGAGATCGCGGATGCCGCAGCCGACGCCGACGCCGTGATCGAGGCAGAAGAGGCCGCGGCGCCCGCGAAGAAGGCGCCCGCCCGCAAGCCCGCCGCCAAGAAGGCCGCTGCCGACGCCGACGCCGCTCCGGCCGAGAAGCCGGCTGCCAAGAAGGCCCCGGCCAAGAAGGCTCCGGCCAAGAAGGCCGCTGCCGACAAGGAGTAGTCACTGCGACCGCAGTGATCGGGGGACGGATGCCGCGGCATCCGTCCCCTTCTTCATTCAGGAGGAACCGTGCACGACGACTGGGCCGCGCGTATCGAGGCCATCTGGGACGATGACGCGCTGAGCGACGAATCGCGCGTAGAGCGGATCGACGCCGTCGCTGCCGAGCGGCCGGTCGGCGACCCGGTCGCGCTGTTCGAGCGTGCCGGCGCGCGCGACGCCGCAGGGCTCGAGGCGGACGCCGCCCCGCTGTATCGCGCCGCCCTCGACGCGGGCCTTGACGATGTGCACCGGCCGCAGGCGGTGATCCAGCTCGCCAGCACACTGCGCAATCTCGGGCGCGCGGAAGAAGCGGTCAGGATGCTGCGGGCAGAGCTGTCCCGCGAGCCCGCTTCGCCGCTCCACGACGAGGCGGCTGCCTTCTCTGGCTCTGGCGCTGGTGTCGCTCGGGCGCGAGCGGGAGGCGGCATCCCTCGCCCTGCGAACCCTCGCCCCGCACCTCAGCCGCTACACGCGCTCGGTCGCCGCGTACGCCGATGAGCTGAGCGCGGACACCGCCTGATCTGCCCAGGGCGAACACGGGCGGGTCGCTCGTGACGCGCCGGTAGATTCGATGGCGACCCAAGGAAACAGGAGTACACATGGCCGAACCACTTGTCGCGACCAGCGTCTTCGACAGGCTGCTGAAGGACCGCATCATCTGGCTGGGGTCGGAGGTGCGTGACGACAACGCCAACGAGATCTGCGCGAAGATCCTGCTTCTCGCCGCCGAGGATTCCGAGAAGGACATCTACCTCTACATCAACTCGCCCGGCGGGTCGATCACGGCCGGCATGGCGATCTACGACACCATGCAGTTCGTCCCCAACGACATCGTGACGGTCGGCATCGGCATGGCGGCGTCCATGGGGCAGCTGCTCCTGACGGCCGGCACCAAGGGCAAGCGCTACATCACGCCGAACGCCCGCGTGCTCCTGCACCAGCCGCACGGCGGCTTCGGCGGCACCGCGAGCGACATCCAGACGCAGGCCCAGCTGATCCTCGACATGAAGAAGCGCCTCGCCGAGATCACGGCTTCGCAGACGGGCAAGACCGTCGAGCAGATCAACGCCGACGGCGACCGCGACCGCTGGTTCACCGCTCCGGAGGCACTCGAGTACGGCTTCGTCGACCACATCCGCGACTCGGCACTCGACGTCATCGGCGGCGGCGGCACCGCCGTCTCCGCGAGCTGACGGCACCCGAAGGCGAAAGAGAGAGAACCCGAATGCAGACCCCCACCTTCGGCGGAGCAGCCTCGGCCCCGCAGGGCCTCCAGATGCCCGGCAGCCGCTACATCCTGCCCCAGTTCGAGGAGCGCACCGCCTACGGCTACAAGCGCCAGGACCCGTACAACAAGCTGTTCGAGGACCGCGTCATCTTCCTGGGCGTCCAGGTCGACGACGCGTCGGCGGATGACGTCATGGCCCAGCTCCTCGTGCTCGAGAGCCAGGATCCCGACCGCGACATCATCATGTACATCAACTCGCCCGGCGGCTCGTTCACGGCCATGACCGCGATCTACGACACGATGCAGTACGTGTCGCCGCAGATCCAGACGGTCGTGCTCGGCCAGGCGGCCTCGGCCGCAGCCGTGCTGCTCGCGGCCGGTGCGCCCGGCAAGCGCCTCGCGCTGCCGAACGCCCGCATCCTGATCCACCAGCCCGCCGTCGGCGAGGCCGGGCACGGTCAGGCGTCCGACATCGAGATCCAGGCCGCGGAGATCCTCCGCATGCGGACCTGGCTCGAGGAGACCCTCGCGAAGCACTCCAACAAGACGCAGGAAGAGGTCAACAAGGACATCGACCGCGACAAGATCCTCTCCGCCGAGGAGAGCGTCGTGTACGGCCTCGTCGACCAGGTGCTGACCACCCGCAAGCGCGGCCAGCAGGCGCTGACCAAGTAGTCGCTCGGCAGCACCAGCGGATGCTCTGACGCCCCGCCGCCCGGATCCCCGGGCGGCGGGGCGTCGTCGTGCGGCCGTCGGCGCGGCGTCCGCTGAGCGCGAAACCGCCGATTCCACAACGTGCGTCGCAATGCCGCCGCATGTCGGCGTCAGCTATTAGGCTCGGAGAACAGCTGGGGGGCTTGCCCCGACGTCACGAGGAGGAGCGGCATGGCACGCATCGGTGAGAGCGCCGACTTGTTCAAGTGCTCCTTCTGCGGCAAGAGCCAGAAGCAGGTCCAGCAGCTCATCGCAGGGCCGGGCGTCTACATCTGCGACGAGTGCGTCGAGCTCTGCAACGAGATCATCGAAGAGCGCATGGCCGAGTCCTCGTCGGGCGTCGTGGCGGACTTCGATCTCCCCAAGCCGCGCGAGATCTTCGCGTTCCTCGAGGAGTACGTGGTCGGTCAGACCGATGCCAAGCGGGCGCTGTCGGTCGCGGTGTACAACCACTACAAGCGCGTGCGCGCACACGGCACGATCCAGTCCGCCGAGCAGCGCGCCGACGAGATCGAGCTCGCGAAGAGCAACATCCTCCTGCTCGGGCCCACGGGCTGCGGCAAGACCTATCTCGCGCAGACGCTGGCCAAGCGCCTCAACGTCCCGTTCGCCGTCGCGGACGCGACCGCATTGACCGAGGCCGGGTATGTCGGCGAGGACGTCGAGAACATCCTCCTCAAGCTGCTGCAGGCCGCCGACTTCGACACCAAGCGCGCCGAGACCGGCATCATCTACATCGACGAGGTCGACAAGATCGCCCGCAAGGCCGAGAACCCGTCGATCACCCGCGACGTGTCGGGGGAGGGCGTCCAGCAGGCGCTCCTGAAGATCCTCGAGGGCACCGTCGCCTCCGTGCCGCCGCAGGGCGGTCGCAAGCACCCGCACCAGGAGTTCATCCAGATCGACACGACGAACGTGCTGTTCATCGTGGCCGGGGCCTTCGCCGGGCTGGAAGACATCATCTCGTCGCGCGTCGGCAAGCACGGCGTCGGCTTCGGCGCCTCGCTGCACCGTAAGGACGAAGACCTCAACCTGTTCGGCGATGTGCAGCCCGAAGACCTGCACAAGTTCGGCCTGATCCCCGAGTTCATCGGCCGGCTGCCGGTCGTGGCGTCGGTCTCTCCGCTCGACCGCGAAGCGCTCATGGAGATCCTGACCGAGCCGAAGAACGCGCTCGTGAAGCAGTACCACCGCATGTTCGAACTCGACGGTGTCTCGCTCGAGTTCGACCGCGAGGCGCTCGAAGCCATCGCCGACCTCGCGGTCGCCCGCAAGACCGGTGCGCGCGGACTGCGGGCGATCCTCGAGGACGTCCTCGGCCCGATCATGTTCGATATCCCCTCGACCGACGACGTGGACAAGGTCATCGTGACCCGGGCCGCCGTCGAAGAGGGCGCGGCGCCCACCTTCGTCCTGCGGGAGAAGCGCAAGAGCGCCTGACCCCCCGGTCCCGTCGGGGGACGGCGGTGGGCCGGCACGATCCGGCGACCGGCATCACCGTGTCGGGCCTCGCCAACATCGGGGTGCGGACCTTCGCGCGGACGCGCGAGGCGATGCAGGGCGTACGCGAGCGTGTCGGGGGTGCCGACTAGCTTCGGCGTGTGAACAGCCCGCGCCCCTTCTCGATCCAGGTACCCGATTCCGTTCTCGCAGATCTGCGAGAGCGTCTCGATCGGTTCCGGCCACTTGCCGGACTCGCCGCGTCGGCCGGCGTCCGGCATGAGCGCCGACTACCTCGCGGATCTCGTCGCGACCTGGCGCACCTGGGACTGGCGAGCCCGCGAGAAATGGCTGAACCGGCATCCCGCAGTTCCTCGCCGAGATCGGCGACAGCACGGTCCACTTCGCCCACCTGCGCTCCGAACGCGAGGACGCGCCGGCGCTGCTCGTGATGCACGGCTGGCCGCACACCTTCGCACTGCAGCTCGATTTCGCCGACCTGCTGCCGGATTTCCACGTCGTGGTGCCGAGCTTCCCGGGCTTCGCCTACTCCTCGCGCCTATGCCGACGGCCCCGTCACCGAGGTCCGCCTCGCGGCCACGATGCACGCGCTCATGACGGAGGTGCTGGGCTACGACAGGTACCTCACGTACGGCGAGGACGTCTCGGCCAACGTGAACGATCTGATCGCGGGCTCGTATCCCGACGCGGTGGCCGGCGTCATCGTGACGCACTCCCATTTCCCGTCGATGGCCGAGCGACCGGAGCTGACGGCGCCCGACGAGGTGGCGTTCTTCTCCCGCCTCGAGCAGTGGGGCGGCGCCAACGGCGCGTACGGCCACGTGCAGGCGACGCGGCCCGACACCTTGGCGGCCGCGCTGAACGACTCTCCGGCGGGGCTGGTCGCGTGGCTGGCAGAGAAGCTCGTGGAGTGGAGCGACACGCCCGCGGGGGATCCACGGGCGGTCGAACGCCGGATCTCGCGCGACCGCATCCTCACCGAGGCGATGATCTACTGGACCACGCAGAGCATCGGCTCCTCGTTCCGCCCGTACTACGAGGGGGCCGACCAGCCCGACGAGATGCCACCGGTCGTGATTCCGGCATCCGTCCACATCCAGCGCCACGAGGGCGACTACCCGGAATCGCTCGCACGGCGCTTCTACCGCGACCTGCGCACCTTCGAGCGGCTCGACGAGGGCGGGCACTTCGCCGTCGCCGAAGTGCCCGCCCTCATGGCCGATCGGGTCCGCGCGTTCGCGCGAGAGCTCGACCTGCTGTGATCCGGCCCTAGCCGGCGAGGCCCCGGCGCTCGAGCAGCGGCTGGATCTCGGCATCCCGCCCGCGGAAGTCGCGGTACGCCTCGAGCGGGTCCTTGGATCCGCCGACGCCGAGCAGACGGTCGCGGAAGCGGTCGCCGTTCTCGCGGCGCAGGCCGCCGTTCTCGCGGAACCACTCCACGGTGTCGGCGTCGAGGACCTCGCTCCAGATGTACGAGTAGTAGCCCGCGCTGTAGCCGCCCGAGAAGACGTGGGCGAAGTACGTCGACGAGTAGCGCGTCGGCACCACCGGGTTGTCGAGACCGATGTCGGCGAGAGCGGATGCCTCGAACGCGGCGACGTCGAGGTCGGCCGCCGCCTCGTCGACCGAGAGCGAGTGCCACGCCTGGTCGAGCCACGCCGCCGCCAGGTACTCGCTGGTCGCGAAGCCCTGGTTGAACGCCTCGGAGGCATGCAGCTTGTCGACGATCTCGGTCGGAAGCGGCTCGTCGGTGTCGATGTGGCGGGCGTACGACGCGAGGATCTCGGGCCAGTAGATCCACATCTCGTTCACCTGGCTCGGGAACTCCACGAAGTCCCGGTACACGTTGGTGCCCGCGAAGTGAGGGAAGGTGACCGTCGCGAAGAGGCCGTGAAGCGCATGGCCGAATTCGTGGAACAGCGTGGTGACCTCGTCGAGGCTGAGCAGCGTCGGTCGTCCCTCGGCGGGCTTCGGCACGTTCAGGTTGTTGACCACGATGGGCTGCGTGCCACGCAGGCGCGACTGCAGGACGATCGAGTTCATCCAGGCGCCGCCGCGCTTGGTGTCGCGCGTGTACAGGTCGAGGATGTAGAGCCCGAGGGCGGACCCGTCGGCGTTGTGCACCTCGAAGACGCGTGAGTCGTCGTGGTAGCCCGCGAGATCGCCGCGTTCGGTGAACGTGATGCCGTACAGGTCGGTCGCCGCGCGGAAGACGCCGTCCTGCAGCACGCGCTCGGCCTCGAACCACGGGCGCAGCGCAGACCGGTCGAGGTCGTACTCCGCCGCCCGCACCTTCTCCGTGAAGTACGCCCAGTCATGCGCGGCAAGAGGGAACGGGTCGGTGCCGGCGTCGATGATCGCCTGCAGCTTCTCCTGCTCTCTGCGCGCGTTGCGCGCTGCCGGCACCGCGAGCTGGCGCAGCAGGTCATGCACGGCGGCGGGCGAGCCCGCGGTCTCATCCGACGTGATGTAGGCCGCGTGCGACTCGTACCCGAGCAGTGCGGCGCGCTCCGCGCGCAGGCGCACGATCTCGAGCAGGGTGGCACGGTTGTCGTTCTCGTTGCCGCGAGAGCCGCGGGAGCGGGATGCCGCGAGCAGGCGTGCGCGGGATTCCCGGTCGGTCAGACTCGACAGGTAGGGATGACCCGTGAACAGGGTGAGCGTGACGACCCATTTGCCGTCGAGGTCGCGATCAGCGGCGGCCTGTGCGGCCGCGGACAGCTCGCCCTCCGAGAGCCCGTCGAGCTGGGCGGCGTCGTCGAACACGACCGCGAGTTCGTTCGTGTCGGCGAGAAGGTTCTTCTCGAACTGCGTGGTGAGCGTCGACAGGCGCTGGTTGAGCTCGGTGAGGCGCTTCTTCGCGTCGTCGTCGAGGCCGGCGCCGGCGTGCGACATCTCGGTGTAGTGCCGTTCGACGAGATACCGCTGCTCCGCCGTGAGGTCGAGCTGATCCAGCTGGTCGTGGATCGTCTTGATGCGCCAGTACAGTGCGGAGTCCAGCTGGATCGAGTCCTGGTGCGCCGACATGAGCGGCGCCAACTGCTCCTCGATCTCCTGGATCTCGGATGTCGCATCCGCCGACGACACGGTGTAGAACGTCCGCGCGACATCGCCCAGAAGGCGCCCGCTCTCTTCGAGCGGGACCAGGGTGTTCTCGAAGGTCGGCATGGAGCGCACCCGCGTGATCGCCGACACCTCGGCCGTGTGTGCCGCGAACGCCTGCTCGAACGCGGGCAGATAGTGCTCGGGGCGGATCGCCGCGTAGTCCGGAAGCCCGTAGGGCAAGGCGCTGGGGGAGAGGAGCGGGTTGTCGTTCGGCATGGCGACCAGCCTAGTGGCGCGAGCGCGGGATGCCGAGATCCGTTTGCAAACAAGTAATTGCAAAGAAATGCTTGCAAAGACATCTTTGCATCGCTACTCTGAGGTCATGCCAGAGAACGAGACGCCGCAGGAGCCGGACGCCGCAAGCCCCGCTGTTCCGCGTCCGCACCAGGACCGGGTCCTCGATTCCGGCGCGCTCCGAGCGCTGGCGCACCCCCTCCGCGTGAAGATCTACGACATCCTCAGCCAGTACGGCCCGCAGACGGCGAGTTCGCTGGCCGAGCGGCTGGGGGAGTCCAGCGGCTCGACGAGCTACCACCTGCGCGCACTCGCCAAGCAGGACCTCATCCGCGAGGCGACCGACCGGGGCACCGGCCGCGAGCGGTGGTGGGAGCGCCCGGTCGGCGGTGTGTCGTTCGCCAATCCGGAAGCGATGGCCACTCCCGCCGGCCGGGCGGCGACCCAGGTCGTCATGAACGAGTTCCTGCGCAACCGCAACGAGCAGCTGCTCGACTTCGTCAATCGGGGGATCGGGGGCGAGGACGAGGCCTGGCAGGACGGCACCCTGATCTCCACGGCCACCACTCGACTCACCCCCGAGCAGAGCAAAGAGCTGACCATCAAGATCATGGCCCTGGTCGACGAGGCCGTGGACAAGTACCGCAATCAGACCGGCGAGAACGTGCGCCCCGTCACCATTCGGGCCGACGTCTTCCCGCTCCCGCAACTAGGAGGACAGTCATGAGCACCATCACGGCAGGCGAACTCGCGACACGCGACTTCGTCGCATCTGCCACCACCCGGTTCGACCGCACACTGCTGCGCACGGCATCCGCCATCGACGCATACGTGCTGGCACGGGTCGAGCGGCGACACGGTGCCGAGTGGCGCCGTGCGATGTCCGCTCGAGCCGCCGCCACCGGCGCACGTCGCGATGCCGAGGCTCTCGCCGCGCTGGGGATGCTTCCGCGATGAGCGACAAGCTCGACACGGCGGAGCATCCAGCCTCGTCGGCCGGGCGGGCGACGCAGGGTCCCGCTCGGCCGCGACTTCGGCAAACTGTGGACCGCCGCCGCCTTCAGCAACCTGGCCGATGGCGTGGGGCGCGTCGCCGTCCCGCTCGTCGCGACCACGCTGACGCGCGACCCGCTCGCCATCTCGGCCATCGGCGCCCTGGCCTTCCTGCCGTGGCTCGTCTTCGGACTGCCCGCCGGCATGATCGTCGACCGCTTCGACCGTCGGTGGATCATGGCGATCGCCAACGGACTCCGGGGGCTCGCGGCGGTCGGGCTGGCCGCCCTCACCGTCGCGGGTGCCATCGACATCTGGTGGCTGTTCGCGGGCGTGCTCGTCTTCGGCCTGGGAGAGACGCTGTTCGACAACGCGACGAACTCCATCGTGCCGAGCGTCGTCCAGCGGCCCGCGCTGGATCGCGCGAACGGCTGGTTGCAGGCGGCGCAGATCACGATCGACAGCTTCATCGCCTCGCCGATCGCCGGCGTCCTGTTCGCCGTCTCGCTGGCGCTGCCGCTGTGGGTCGGCGCCGCGGGCTACCTCATCCCCATCGTCCTCGCGGTGATGCTCCCGCTCTCGGCCGCGCGGCCGCTGCAGTCGGAGCGGCCGGCGGCGAAGTCCGTGGCGCCGACGGCGGAGGCCGCCGTCGCAGCGGGCGAGCCGCTCGCTGCGGCCGACATGGCCGCCGCGACCGACACGCCGACGCCGAGGCCGCGGCATCCGCGCCCTCGAACGTCTCGGCGCGGGAAGCGCTCGTCTATCTCTGGAACCACCGCTTCCTCCGTTCGATGGTGGTCTTCACCTCGATCGTGGGCTGCGCGTTCGCGTTCGCGCAGGCGCCGGTGTTCCTCTACTTCCTCGATGTGCACGGCGTCGCGCCGGCCGCCATCGGACTCGTCACGGCGGGCATCGGGCTGGGCGGCCTCGGGGGTTCGCTCGTCGCAGCGTCGCTGGTCGCCAAGTTCGGACGCGGCCGGGTGATGCTCGGGCGCCAACTTCGTCGCCGCGATCGGGCTGGCCGGGGTGTGGGCGGCGCCCGAGGCGATCTCGGCCACGATCGCCTACGCCACGATGGCTGCGGCGGTCTCGACCTGGAACGTGCCGTGGGGCGCGCTGCGCCAGCGGATCGTGCCCGGACGCCTGTTCGGACGTGTGCTCGGCATCAGCCGCACGCTGACGTGGGGCATCTTCCCCTTCGCGACGCTGCTCGGCGGCTGGGTGGCGCGCATCGATCTGCGGCTGCCGTTCCTGCTCGCCGCGGGCGTCACGCTGGTCGCGACTCTCTTCGCCGTGCGACTGCTGCTCTCGGCATCGACGCACAACGCTCCGGAGGAGTGAGCCCCGCGTCCCTCCGAAGCGGTCTAGCCGAAGCCGTCGTCCGGATCGTTCCGGGCGACGGCCTTGCCGTCGGCGTCGAGCGTCACGATCACGCCGGTGTCGAGCTCCGCGATCGGCTTGCCCTCGAGCCAGGTGAGCGTCCAATGCGGACGCGGCTGACCGAGCTGGTCGGACGGGATCGTGTCGTCGACCGAGCGGATGCCGCGGCGCAGCGCCTCGGGCACGGCCTGGGGCGGTTCGTCGCCCGAGGTCCAGCGGGTTCCCAGCTGCATGTCAGTCCTCCTGCGGTGCGAGCTCGATGTCGGTGACCGACAGCGCGTCGGCCTCCTCGTAGCGGACCTCGGCGATGCGACCGACGGCCTTCAGGTCGCCCTCGGCCAGACGGAGCGCGGCGATGGCGTCTGCGGGGGCGCCGATCGTGACGTGCGACACCTGGGCCTTCTGCGACACCTTCGCCTCGGTCTTCGCGCGACGGACGCCGATGAGCGCCTCGCCGACGATGCGGAGCACCGCCGGGTCGCCCTCGATGCCGAGCGGCTCCGGCCACGGCGCATTGTGCACCGAGCCGTCGTTGAACCACGACCACGACTCCTCCGCCGCGAAGGCGAGCACGGGGGCGAACAGCCGCAGGAGCGTGGACAGCGCGATGCGCAGCGCCAGGGCGGCCGAGGCCTGCCCCACGTCGGTCTGGTTGTAGGCGCGCTCCTTGACCAGCTCGAGGTAGTCGTCGCAGAACGTCCAGAAGAACGACTCCGTCAGCTCCAGCGCTCGTGCGTGGTCGTAGGCGTCCAGCGCCTTGGTGGCGTCGCGCACCACGGCGTCGAGCGCCGTGAGCATCGAGGCATCCAGCGCGTGCGTGACCTGGGCGCCCTCGGGCACGGGGAACGACAGCACGAACTTCGCCGCGTTGAGCACCTTGATCGCCAGCCGCCGGCCGATCTTGATCTGCGTCGGGTTCTGCGGGTCGAACGCCGCGTCGGTGCCGAGACGGCTCGACGCCGCCCAGTACCTCACCGCGTCCGAGCCGTGCTGCTGGAGGATGTCGGCCGGGCGTGACGACGTTGCCCTTGGACTTCGACATCTTCTTGCGGTCGGGGTCGACGATGAAGCCCGAGATGGCGGCATCCGTCCACGGCGCGCGGTCGTCCTCGAGGGCGCTGCGCAGCAGCGTCGAGAACAGCCACGTGCGGATGATGTCCTGGCCCTGCGGGCGCACGTCGAACGGTGCGACGAGGTTCCACAGCTCCGGGTCGCGTTCCCAGCCGCCGGCGAGCTGCGGCGTGAGCGACGAGGTCGCCCACGTGTCGAAGATGTCGTTCTCGCCCTCGAAGCCGCCGGGGACGCCGCGCTGATCGGCGGTGTAGCCCGCGGGCACGTCGGTGGACGGGTCGACGGGCAGCGACGGCGTGGTCGGGGGTGAGCACGCGGTCGTAGTCCCGCTCGCCGTTCTCGTCGAGCGCCGTACCAGACGGGGATCGGCACACCGAAGAATCGCTGGCGCGAGACGAGCCAGTCGCCGGTGAGGCCGTTGGTCCAGTTCTCGAAGCGCACCCGCATGAAATCGGGATGCCACGACATCTGCTTCCCGAGAGCGATGAGCTTCTCGCGCAGCGCCTCGTCGCGGGCGCCGTTGCGGATGTACCACTGGCGAGTCGAGACGATCTCGAGTCGGGCGGTCGCCCTTCTCGTAGAACTTCACGACGTGGCGTGAAGGGCTTGGGGTCGCCGATCGAGCTCGCCGGACTCCTGGAGCAGCTCGACGACGCGCTTCTTGCGCGCTGAACACCGTCTTGCCGGCGAGCTCCGGCGTACGCAGGCGGTCGCCGGCATCCGTCGACGATCGCGTCCGGCGCCGTCGGCGAGCGATGCGGCCGTCGAGGCCGAGGATGGTGCGGTTGCGGGAGGTTCAGCTCGCGCCACCAGATGATGTCGGTCACGTCGCCGAACGTGCAGATCATGGCGATGCCCGAGCCCTTGTCGGGCTGGGCGAGGGGGTGGGCCAGCACCGGCACCTCGACCTCGAAGAGCGGGGTGCGCACGGTCGTGCCGAACAGGGGCTGGTAGCGCTCGTCATCGGGGTGCGCGACGAGCGCGACGCACGCGGCGAGCAGCTCGGGGCGCGTCGTCTCGATGTGCACGTCGCCCGAGCCGTCGGTCTTGTGGAAGGCCACACGGTGGAACGGCGGCCTGCTGCTCGCGCTCCTCGAGCTCGGCCTGGGCGATGGCGGTGCGGAAGTCGATGTCCCACATGGTGGGGGCGAGGTCCTGGTAGGCCTCGCCGCGCTCGAGGTTGCGCAGGAACGCCCGCTGGCTGGTGCGGATCGTGTCGTCCGAGATGGTGCGGTAGGTCTGGGTCCAGTCGACGCTGAGCCCGAGCTGGCGGAAGAGGGCCTCGAAGTGCTTCTCGTCTTCGACCGTCAGCCGCTCGCACAGCTCGATGAAGTTCCGGCGGCTGATCGGCACCTGGTCGGCGGCGCGGCTGGACTTGTTGTCGCCTCCCTCGAACGGGGGCGTGAAGTCGGGCTCGTACGCGAGCGACGGGTCGCAGCGGACGCCGTAGTAGTTCTGCACGCGGCGCTCGGTGGGCAGGCCGTTGTCATCCCAGCCCATCGGGTAGAACACGGTCTTGCCGCGCATGCGCTCGTACCGCACCTTGAGGTCGGTGTGCGTGAACGAGAAGACGTGCCCGATGTGAAGGCTCCCCGAGGCGGTCGGCGGGGGAGTGTCGACCGAGTAGACGCCCTCGCGACCCACCTCGGCGGCGCGCGCGCGATCGAACAGGTAGGTGCCCTGCTGGGACCACGCCGCATCCCACTTGTCCTCGAGACCCTCCAGTGCGGGCTTGTCCGGAATCGATCCCTGTGCGGGGCGAGCGTCGGTCATGGCGGGACTCCTCGAGCGATATGTGCGGCACTGTGTGAGCGTGCCTGAGTGTGGGATGTCGCTCGATTCTAGCCCGGGCATCCCGGCACACAGGAACGGACGGATGCCGGGCAGCCGGCATCCGTCCGCTCGTGGCGCGTCGCGATCAGGCCGCTCGCGGTCGCCGTCGCGCTCGCGGGATCGGTCGCCAGCTCCGGCTCGACGGCGCGGCGGGTGGCGAGCCAGGCCGACACGAGCGTGACGGCCGACATGATCGCCAGGATCACCCCGGGGTGCCACCACGCGTAGTCCGTCGCCTCGCCGAGCGTGAGCGTGAGGTAGGGGACGAACCCGCTGATCGTCGCGGCCAGCGCGTAGGCGAACGAGAGCGCCGAGTAGCGGAAGCGGTCGGGGAAGAGGTCGTTCATGAGACCTCCGAGCGCCGCCCACGCCATCGTCGGAAGGATGCCGCCGATCAGCATCGTCGCGACGAGGATCGGGAAGGTCGCGAACTGGAGCAGGAAGTACATCGGGAACGTGATGAGCAGCGTCCCGAGCGCGCCCCACAGCACGACACGCGCCGATCCGATGCGCGACGCCCACCCCCCGAACAGCGGGATGGTCACGAGCTGCAGGAGGCCGCCGATCGTGGTCGCGATCAGCAGGTCCTGGAAGCTGAAGCCCAGCTGCTCCACCCCGTAGTTGACGGTGTAGGTGTTCATGAGCGAGTACGACCCGATGCCCAGCAGGGCCGCGCCGATGGCGATGGCCATGGCGCCCGGACGCTTCGCGAACATGGTCACGAAGGGCACGCGGTCGCGGCGGCCCTGTGCGACGACGCCCTCGAACACCGGCGTCTCGGAGATCGACCATCGCAGGTAGAGCGAGACGAGCAGCAGCGGGATGGCGAGCAGGAACGGGATGCGCCATCCCCACTCCGCGATCTGCTCGGCGGGCAGCACCGCCGTGAGGACGATGAAGACGGTGGCGGAGAGGATCGAGCCGACGGGGGAGCCGAGCTGGGGGATCGCGGCGTAGAACGCGCGCTTGACGGGGCCGGAGTTCTCGGTGGCGATGAGGATCGAGCCGCCCCACTCGCCGCCCAGCGACAGGCCCTGGACGATGCGCAGCAGGATCAGGAGCGCGGCTCCGAGCCAGCCCGCCTGCGCGTAGGTGGGCAGGAGGCCGATGAGCCCCGTGGCGACGCCCATGATGCCGACCGTCCACAGCAGGGTGGCCCGCCGGCCGACGCGGTCGCCCATGTAGCCGAAGATCACGGCGCCGATCGGTCGCACCACGAACGCGAGCGCGATCGTCAGGAACGCCGCGCTGGTCGCGCCGAACTGGCCGAGCGGGTCGAAGAACAGCGGCCCGACGAAGAACGCCGAGAAGTAGGCGAACAGGTAGAAATCGAAGGATTCCAGCGAGGTTCCCACCATCGAGGCCCACGCGACACGGCGTGTCGGGGCGGATTCGGGAACCAGAGCGGATTCGGGTGCGGCTGCGGTCACGGATGTCAATCTTGGCACGAGTCCAGAAACCCCGTCGCCGTGCTCCGCATTCCCCCTTGCGCGGCCACGGTAGACTCGTTCCACAGCGTCGATCCGGCCATCACCGGGGAGCACTCGGAAGAACAGGACCCCGCGAGAGCGGGTTCCCCATTAGAACCGAGCGGGTCAGGCCCGTCACAGCCGCAGTGAGAGAGGGCAGCTCGGTCCCCGTCGGGGCCGAGACGTCAAAGCAGGGTGGTACCGCGGTACGTCTGGTCACCGGTCCAGGCATATCGTCCCCGCAGGAAGCACACGAGCGAGCACCTGCGAGAGAACATGACCTACCCCCGCCCCTCCGCCTTCGGACCTGCGGCCGATGCTTCGGCACGCCCCGGCGCCGGAGTGAGTCCCGTCGTTCCGAGCCCGCGCTTCCCCGACATCGAGCGCGAGATCCTCGCGTTCTGGGAGGCCGACCAGACCTTCCGCGCCTCGATCGATCAGCGCGACGGTGCCGACGAGTGGGTCTTCTACGACGGCCCGCCGTTCGCCAACGGCCTGCCGCACTACGGCCACCTCCTCACCGGCTACGCCAAGGACGTCTTCCCGCGCTTCCAGACCATGCGCGGCAAGAAGGTGGATCGCGTCTTCGGCTGGGACACGCACGGTCTGCCCGCCGAGCTGGAGGCGATGAAGCAGCTCGGCATCACCGAGAAGAGCGAGATCGAGGCGATGGGCATCGCCACGTTCAACGCGAAGTCACGGGAGTCGGTGCTCGCCTACACGCGCGAGTGGGAGGACTACGTCACCCGCCAGGCGCGCTGGGTCGACTTCGAGCGCGGCTACAAGACGCTGGACCTCACCTACATGGAGTCCGTCCTGTGGGCGTTCAAGACGATCTACGACAAGGGCCTCGCGTACGAGGGGCACCGCGTGCTGCCGTACTGCTGGCGCGACGAGACACCGCTCTCGGCGCACGAGCTGCGCATGGACGACGACGTCTACAAGATGCGTCAGGATCCCTCGGTGACGGTCACGTTCCCGCTGACGGGCGTGAAGGCCGAGGCGCTCGGCCTCACCGCCGTGCGCGCCCTCGCCTGGACGACGACACCGTGGACGCTGCCCACGAACCTCGCCCTGGCCGTCGGTCCCGACATCCGCTACGTCGTCGTTCCGGGCGGCCCGAACGGCGCGGCGGACGTGCACCGCGACGACGAGCCCGCCGAAGCCGAGTCGCACCGGTACCTGCTCGCCGAGGAGCTGCTGGCCGGCTACGCCAAGGACCTCGGCTACGAGTCGGCCGAGGCCGCGCGCGCGGCCGTGCAGCAGACCGTCCTCGGTGCGGACCTCGAGGACGTCACCTACGACCGTCTCTTCGACTACTACGCGGATGCCGCGACCTGGGGCACGCAGCGCGCCTGGCGCATCCTCGTCGACGACTACGTCACCACCGGCGACGGCACCGGCATCGTCCACCAGGCACCGGCCTTCGGTGAGGACGACCAGCGGGTGACCGAGGCCGCCGGCATCCCGCTCATCATGAGCCTCGACGACGGCGGGCGCTTCCTGCCGCAGGTGACGGACGTCGCCGGCCAGCTGTGGATGGACGCCAACCGCCCCCTCATCCGCCTGCTCCGCCAGGAGGGGCGTCTTCTCCGCGAGGCGAGCTACGAGCACTCGTACCCGCACTGCTGGCGGTGCCGCAACCCGCTCATCTACCGCGCCGTCTCGAGCTGGTTCGTCCGCGTGACGGACATCAAGGACCGCATGCTCGCGAACAACGAGCAGATCACCTGGGTGCCCGAGAACGTCAAGCACGGCCAGTTCGGCAAGTGGCTCGAGGGCGCGCGCGACTGGTCGGTCAGCCGCAACCGCTACTGGGGCTCGCCGATCCCGGTGTGGAAGAGCGATGACCCGGAGCACCCCCGCGTCGACGTGTACGGCTCGCTCGAGGAGCTCGAGCGCGACTTCGGCCGCCTGCCGCGCAACGCCGAAGGCGAGATCGATCTGCACCGGCCGTTCATCGACGATCTGACCCGCCCGAACCCCGACGACCCGACCGGCCGCAGCACCATGCGCCGCATCGAGGACGTCTTCGACGTGTGGTTCGACTCCGGCTCGATGCCGTACGCGCAGGTGCACTACCCGTTCGAGAACCAGCAGTGGTTCGACGAGCACGCGCCGGCGGACTTCATCGTCGAGTACATCGGGCAGACCCGCGGCTGGTTCTACGTCATGCACGTGCTGTCGACCGCCCTGTTCGACCGGCCCGCCTTCACCGGGGTCTCGTGCCACGGCATCGTGCTCGGCAGCGACGGCTTGAAGATGTCGAAGTCGCTGCAGAACTACCCCGACGTCAGCGAGGTGTTCGACCGCGACGGCTCCGACGCGATGCGCTGGTTCCTGATGTCGAGCTCCGTCCTGCGCGGCGGCAACCTCATCGTCACCGAGGAGGGGATCCGCGCCGGGGTGCGCGAGTTCCTGCTGCCGCTGTGGAGCGCGTGGTACTTCTTCGCGACCTACGCCAACGCTTCGACAGGCTCAGGGACCGCGGGCGAGGGCTATCAGGCCTCGTGGCGCACCGATTCGACGGACGTGCTCGATCGCTACATCCTGGCGCTCACCGGAGATCTCGTGCGGGATGTCGCCGCAGACCTCGAGGTGCTGGATTCGACGCTCGCCGCGGCGAAGCTGCGCGACTTCACGGAGGCGCTGACCAACTGGTACATCCGCCGCTCGCGCGACCGCTTCTGGGTGGGCGTCTCGGACGATCCGAAGAGTCGTGAAGCGTTCGACACGCTGTACACGGTGCTCGAGACGCTGACGCGCGTCGCCGCCCCGCTGATCCCCCTGGTCTCCGAGAAGGTCTGGCAGGGACTCACCGGCGGGCGCAGCGTGCACCTGCAGGACTGGCCCGACGCCGACGCCTTCCCCGCCGCAGACGACATCCGCACGGCGATGGACGCCGTGCGCGAGGCATCCAGCGTCGCCAACGCGCTGCGCAAGAAGGAGGGCCGCCGCGTGCGCCTGCCGCTTCCGGCGCTCACCGTGGCGGTGACGGATGCCGCATCCCTTGCGCAGTTCGAGGGCATCCTGCGCGACGAGCTCAACGTGAAATCCGTCGAGCTGATCGAGCTGGGCGAAGACGTGTCGGCGCGCTACGGCATCAGCAAGCGCCTCACCGTCAACGCGCGTGCCGTGGGTCCGCGCCTCGGCAAGCAGGTGCAGCACATCATCGCCGGCGCCAAGGCGGGCGTGTGGGAGGAGCGTGACGGAGGCGTCGTCGTCGACGGCATCGCGCTGCAGCCGGGGGAGTACGAGCTCAGCCTCGAGGCGGGCGGCGTCGCGGACGGCACGGCCATCGCGCTGCTGTCGGGCGAGGGCTTCGTGCTCCTCGACACCACCACGACTCCCGAGCTCGAGGCCGAGGGCCTGGCCCGCGACGTGATCCGCGCGGTGCAGGACACCCGCAAGGCGGCCGGCTTCGACGTCAGCGACCGCATCCGGCTGGGACTGCTCTTCGACGACGCCGCGGACGCGGAGGCGGTCGCCGCCGCGTTCGATGTCGCGAACGTCGCCGGCGAGACCCTCGCCGTCGCGCACCACGTGCGCTCGCGGGCCGCCGAGCTCGTCGCCGCGGGCGACGGCGACGCGCCTGTCGAGTACGAGGCGGTGATCGACGCGGGGACATACGCCAACCGCGGCGGGTTCACGGTCTCGGTGGGCCGGATGGAGGTCGCACGATGAGCGATCGCGAGCGGCAGCGCGCGGACGCCGTCTACGAGGCGCTCCTGCAGCGACAGGGCGAGCAGTGGGTGCAGCCCCGCGTGGAGCGCACCCGCCGCGTGCTCGAGCTGCTCGACGACCCGCAGAAGACCTACCGGGTGATCCACGTCACCGGCACGAACGGCAAGACGTCGACCAGCCGCATGATCGAGAGCCTGGTGCGCGCCCACGGCCTGCGGACCGGCCTGTTCACGAGCCCTCATCTGGAGCGCTTCACCGAGCGCATCATGATCGACGGCGAGCCCATCGACGACGCCGCCGTCGCGGACGCGTGGGACGAGATCGCGCCGTTCGTCGACCTCGTCGACGCCGAGCTGGCGGCGAGCGACGACGCGCGGCTCACCTTCTTCGAGCTGCTCACGGTGCTCGCCTTCGTCGCCTTCGCCGACGCCCCGATCGACGTGCTCGTGCTCGAGGTGGGCATGGGCGGCTCGTGGGACTCGACGAACAGCGCCGACGGCGATGTGGCGGTGTTCGCCCCGATCGACCTCGACCACGCCGACCGCCTGGGTGACACGATCGCCGAGATCGCGGCGGTCAAGGCGGGCATCATCAAGGACGGCGCCGCCGTCGTCTCGGCCCGACAGGATCCCGCCGCCGAGGCGGTGCTGCGCGAGGCCGCCGCCGCGCGCGGCGCCTCGATCGCCTTCGAGGGCGCCGAGTTCGCACTGGCGCAGCAGCGGCTCGCCGTCGGCGGGCAGCAGATCACCGTGCGCGGTCTCGCCGGCACCTACGAGGACGAGTACCTGCCGCTCTACGGCGCGCATCAGGGTTTCAACGCCGGCCCTCGCCGTCGCCGCGGTGGAGTCGCTCGTCGGCGGCGGATCGCAGCGCATCGCGGGCGACGTGCTCGTGGACGGCCTCGGCGGCGCGACGTCCCCCGGCCGGCTGCAGCTGGTCGGCGCCGCGCCCACGGTGCTCGTGGACGCCGCCCACAATCCGCACGGCGCGCGTGCGCTGGTCACGGCGCTCCGCGAAGCGTTCGACTTCGACGAGTGGGGCGTCGTGCTCGGCGTGCTCTCCGACAAGGACGCCGCCGGAATCGTCGCCGAGATCGCCCCTGTCGCGGCGCACGTGTTCGCCACCGCGCCCGACTCGGAGCGCGCCGAGGATGCGGACGCCATCGCCGACCTCGCCGAGGCGCACGAGCTGCGGGTGTCGGTGCACGGCGGCCTCGCGGACGCTGCGGAGGCGGCGCGGGCGTGGGCGGCGGCATCCGATCGACGCGCCGTCGTGATCGCCGGATCCGTGCTGCTCGCGGGGGAGGCCCTCACGCTCGCCGCGGCCGAGGACTGGAAGGCCGGGTGGAGCGAGTGAGCGCCGACCGCGCACCCCGCCCCCGACGCCCGCGCGGCGCCGCGGAGTCGCTCGCGACCATCGTGCTCGGCTTCGAGTCCATCGTCGCGTTCCTCGCCGGCCTCGCGGTCTACGGCCTGAAGGCCCTTCCTGCGGGGATCGAGCCGTGGTGGGGGGTCGTCGCCGGCGCCGTCCTCGCCCTGCTGATGATCGCCACGACCCGCGTGGTCCGGTATCGCTGGGGCATCGTGCTCGGATGGGTGCTGCAGGGAATCGTGGCGCTCGGCGCGTTCCTGGTGCCGGCGCTCGCCATCGTCGCGCTCATTTTCGGCGGGATGTACGGGTATGCGACGATCAAGGGAGCCGCTCTCGACCGGCGCAACGCCGGCCTCGCGGCCAATCCTCCCGAATAGCCCGTCCGCCTCATGACCCGACCCGAAACGGAGCCCCGCATGGCCACCGAAGAGACCCTCGTCCTCGTCAAGCCCGACGGCGTCGCACGCGGCCTCACCGGCGCGATCCTCGCCCGCATCGAGGCGAAGGGGTACGCCCTCGTCGACATCCGGCTCGTCGAGCCCGACCGCGAGACGCTCGAGCGCCACTACGCCGAGCACGAGGGAAAGCCGTTCTACGAGCCGCTGGTCGAGTTCATGATGTCGGGTCCGTCGGTCGCCATCCGCCTGGCCGGCAACCGCGTGATCGAGGGCTTCCGCTCGCTCGCCGGCACGACCGATCCGACGACGGCGGCTCCGGGCACCATCCGCGGCGACTTCGGCCGGGACTGGGGGCTCAAGGTGCAGCAGAACCTGGTGCACGGCTCCGACAGCCCCGAGTCCGCCGCGCGCGAGCTGGAGATCTGGTTCGGCTGAGCGATGGCGCCGGCTGACCGCTGCGGCACCGCGGCGGTCAGCCGAACAGCGTCTGCCAGATGTTGACGACCGCGTTCATCTCGAGCTGCGCGAGCAGCAGGATCACGGCGAAGCTCAGGATCGTCGCCAGCGGAACCCAGGCCATCAGCCGGTCGGCGGCCTGGCGCACGCGTTCCGTGGCGGGCACCAGTCCGGCTCGCAGCAGATGCAGCGTGACGGCGTAGAACGTCGGGATGGTGACCGACCAGGTCACCATGCACCACGGGCACAGGGTGTGGAGGTTGGGCGCGTAGATGCTCTGGCTGATCAGCCAGATGACGAAGCCGAACGCGAAGGCGATCCCTGCCCAGAAGCACCACCAGAACCAGCGTGCGAAGCGGGCCCGGGCGAGGATCGCCATGCCGACGACGATCGGCGCGACCCAGCCGGCGATCCCGAGGATCGGGTTCGGGAAGCCGAACACACTGCCCTGCCACGAGTCGAGGTTCGCGCTGCACTGCACGAGCACACTGAGGTCGCACGATGCGATCGCGTCGGGATTCGCGAGTGCGTGCAGCTTCTCGATCGTCAGCGAGAAGGCGGCCCACCACCCGACGACCCCGGCGATCACGAGCCAGATGGCGAGTCCCGTCGGGCGGGTGTGGGTCTGCTGCTCGGGCATGCCTCGGATTATGGCATCGAGATCTGCACGGATGCCGCACCCGGCGCCGTGCCAAATCACGGCCCTGCGGCGTGGGGGAGGCCCTCATGCGTCGCGAATGGGCATTCTGGCGGGGGAAGTGCGATAATGGGGGTCGATGACGCGCGGCCGCGCCGTGGCGATCATCACCAGAAGACTTCAGGGCGACGAATGCCCTTGGCAGCGCGAGCATCCGCCTAGCGCCGGATATCCGCTGCAGACCGAGTGAGTTCGCGGCACCGCCCCGTCCGGAGGGCAAGGGCGGCGCTGCACGAGATTTCGCCGGGCGACGCGCGGTGTCGCCCCGCTAGGAGTACGCCAGTGATGGCTGATGGAAACGATGCCGAATTCACCCCTCAGACCGAATCGGACGCCCCGCTGACCTCAGCGGAGGACGAGGTGACCTCGATCCCGGACGCGGATGCGTCGGTCGGGTCGGCGCAGACCGCCCCCGACACGGCGGCGTCGGGCGAGACTTCCTCGCCCGAGGCGCCCACCGCGGACGCTGAGCCGTCCGACAGCGACGCCGCGACCACGGCCGATGCAGAGTCCGCCGGCGACGCAGTCGAGGCCGAGGCTCCCGACTGGAGCTCGAGGCCGAGGCCGAATCCGCACCCGAGGCCGAGCCCCGAGGCCGAGGCGGCGCCCGACGCCGAGCCGCAGCCCGTCACCGCGGTGACCCTCGGCCTGCTGCCCGAGGACTTCGTGTCGGCGGTGTCGACGCAGCTCGTCTTCTACGCGCCCGAGATCGCGCCGCTCCCGGCACGCTCCGGGCGGCAGCCGGAGGAGGAGCCCGAGCCGGCCGCCTCGGCGAGCAGCTCCCGCCGGCGCAGCCGCCGTCGTGGTGGCGAGGGCCGGGATGAGGCATCCGCTCCCGCGGAGCCTGCGCAGCCCCGTCAGCGCGCGGTCGAGCTCATCACCGAGCCGCAGCGCATCAAGGGGTCGACGCGCCTCGAGGCGAAGAAGCAGCGGCGTCGTGACGGCCGTGAGGCCGGACGCCGCCGCGCCGTCGTGACCGAGGCGGAGTTCCTCGCGCGCCGCGAGTCGGTGGATCGCCAGATGATCGTGCGTTCGCGCAACGGTCGGATCCAGATCGCCGTGCAGGAGGACAACGTCCTCGTCGAGCACTACGTCGCGCGCAACCAGGACGCGTCGCTCATCGGCAACGTGTACCTCGGTCGCGTGCAGAACGTGCTCCCCAGCATGGAAGCCGCGTTCGTCGACATCGGGCGCGGCCGCAACGCCGTGCTCTACTCCGGCGAGGTCGATTGGGACGCCGTCGAGACGGGCAACCAGCCGCGCCGCATCGAGCTGGCGCTGAAGACCGGCGACCGTGTGCTCGTGCAGGTGACGAAGGACCCCGTCGGCCACAAGGGCGCGCGCCTGACCAGCCAGATCTCGCTCCCCGGCCGCTACCTCGTGTATGTGCCCGGCGGCGCGATGAACGGCATCTCGCGGAAGCTCCCCGACACCGAGCGTGCGCGCCTCAAGAAGATCCTCAAGGAGGTGCTCCCCGAGTCGTCGGGTGTCATCGTCCGCACCGCGGCCGAGGGTGCCACCGAGGATCAGCTCACCCGCGACGTGCAGCGCCTCACGAACCAGTGGGAGCACATCTCGAAGCAGATCGAGACGATCCAGGCGCCGGCGCTGCTGCACTCCGAGCCCGACCTGCTGGTCAAGATCGTCCGCGACGTCTTCAACGAGGACTTCTCGAAGATGCTCATCCAGGGCGAGGACGCGCACCACACCATCTCGAAGTACCTCGAGTCGGTCGCGCCGGACCTCCTCGACCGCGTCGAGCGCTACGAGGGCGACCAGGACCCGTTCGATGCGTTCCGCGTGACCGAGCAGATCGAGAAGGCACTGGACCGCAAGGTCTGGCTGCCCTCGGGCGGCTCGCTGGTCATCGACCGCACCGAGGCGATGACGGTCGTCGACGTCAACACCGGGAAGTTCGTCGGCTCCGGCGGCAACCTCGAAGAGACCGTCACCAAGAACAACCTCGAGGCAGCGGAAGAGATCGTCCGCCAGCTGCGGCTGCGCGACATCGGCGGCATCATCGTCGTCGACTTCATCGACATGGTGCTCGAGTCCAACCGCGACCTCGTGCTGCGCCGCCTCGTCGAGTGCCTGAGCCGCGACCGGACGAAGCACCAGGTTGCAGAGGTCACCTCTCTCGGCCTCGTGCAGATGACGCGCAAGAAGCTGGGCCTCGGTCTGCTCGAGACGTTCAGCGAGGCGTGCGAGGTCTGCGCCGGGCGGGGCGTCATCGTGCACCACGACCCCGTCGTCAAGCACCGCGCTCCTGCAGCCGCGCCCGCTTCGGCACGCCGACCGCGCGGTGGCGCGCCCGCCCCGGCGAACGGCGGCTCGAACGGCACGCACGTCATCACGGAGGGCGTGAAGTCGGCGCTCGCGCAGATCGCGGCATCCACGATCCACCACAACGACGAGGCGGCCGCGCCCGAGCCGGCGCCCGTCGTGGAGCAGGCACCCGCCGAGCGCCCCAAGAAGCAGCGCAAGAAGCGCCAGGACTCGGGCTCGAAGAAGGAGAGCAGGACCGAGAAGGACCTGCTGCTGGACTCGGTGCTGAACGCCCTTCCCGAGCCCAAGGCGCCCGGTCAGGGACGGTCCCGGCGTCGCGTGACCACCGCGGCGCTGACCGGCACCCCGGTGCCGCACACCACCTCCGAGGACTGAGGCGCCCGCGCTCCCGGTGCGGCGTTCGCCGGACCGGGAGCGGGACCTCTGTCGCCGCGGGCGCGCGCTCGCTAGGGTGAGCGCGGGGCCGGGGAACGGGGGCGCCATGGCGCGCTGCGTGTTCGTGACGTGGGACGGCGGAGGCAACCGCATGCCCACCATCGCGATCGCGCGCGCCCTCGTGCAGCGCGGCCACGAAGTGCGTGTTCTCGGACACGACTCGCAGGCCGCCGCGTACCGGGACGCCGGGCTGCGCTTCACTGCGTACGCCAGCGCGCCCGGTTTCGCGCTCGATCCGCGTCCTGCGGGGATGCTGCGGCTGTTCACCGATCGCGGGCTCGCCGACGACACGCTGTCGCAGCTCGCCGCCGACCCGGCGGACGTCGTCGTCGTGGACTGCATGCTGCTCGCCGTCCTGGATGTCCTCGACCGGATGGAGCAGCGCTTCGCCGTGCTCGAGCACACGATGCACGGCTTCCTGGCGCCCGGCTTCCGCGCACTCGGTGCGATGGTCTGGCCCCGCGGTCTGCGGGTGGGCCGGCCTCGGACGCACGCGGCACCGATCATCGTGGCATCCGTCCCGGGTCTTGCGACGCCCTTTCCCGCCTCAGCCGGCGCTGTCGGCGTCGCCGGGCGCGGTCGTCTACGCCGGTGCGATGACCCGCGCCCAGGCGGATGCGGCTCCTCGCCGAGCCGACCGTGGTGGTGAGTCTCAGCACGTTCCGCTTCGCCGACCTCGCCGCAACGTGGCGGCGCGTGCTCGTCGCCGTCGACGGGCTGGACGCGAGGGTCGTGGCGACGCTCGGACCGGCGATGTCGCCCCGTGAGGTCGCCGCTCCGCCGGGCGTCGAGGTGCACGAATGGATGCCGCATGACGAGCTGCTCCCGCGCGCATCGCTGCTGGTGGGTCACGGCGGCCACGGCACGACGCTGGCGGCGCTCGCGCACGGGGTTCCGGTGCTCGCGCTGCCGCTGGACGCGACCTCGGATCAGCCGCGGATGGGGCGTGCCGTGGCGCGCGCGGGCGTCGGCGTCACGATGTCGCGCCGGGCCGAGCCCGCCGAGATCCGCCGGGCGATCGAGCACGGCACTCGGTGACCGGGCGATGCGCGATCGCGCGCGCCGGCTCGGCGAGGCCATCCGCACGCTCGACGGACCTGCTCGCGCGGCCGATGTGCTCGAACTGTCGGCATCCGCATCCCGCTGACGCTTCAGCGGCGATCGCGCGCCCGCACGCGCAGTCCCGATGCGATCAGGCGTCTGACGAGCTCGTGGCCGCGTGACGTGCTGCGCGCCCGCGGCGATCAGCCGCGCGTGCGCCTCTTCCGGGACGTCGTAGTGATCCAGGTCGAAGCCACGCCGGGGGATCCCGTTCGCGGCGGCGAAGGCGTGGAGCTCGTCGAGGTCGGAATCGGTGACCAGATGCGCCCAGAGCCGCCCGTGCGCCGGCCAGCGAGGATCGTCGATCAAGATGGCCACATGCAGATCCTACGGGCCGACGTCGCGACACGGGCGGGCGCGCTTTCGCGGTCTGTCCGAGCATCTGATAAAGTAGACCTTTGGTGCGTCGAGATATCCGCACCAAGTCTTTGATGACGTCATGAGCGCGTGCGCTCCCAGAAGAAACAGGTGTGAAGTGGTTTACGCAGTTGTGCGCGCCGGAGGCCGGCAGGAGAAGGTGGAGGTCGGCACCATCGTCGTCCTCGACCGCCAGGCCGCGAAGATCGGCGACAAGATCGAGCTCCCCGCGGTGCTGTTCGTCGACGGTGACGCCGTCACGACCGACGCCGACAAGCTCGCGAAGGTCACGGTGACCGCCGAGGTGCTCGGTGAGGAGCGCGGCCCGAAGATCGTGATCCAGAAGTTCAAGAACAAGACCGGTTACAAGAAGCGCCAGGGGCACCGTCAGGACCTCACGCGCGTCAAGGTCACCGGCATCAAGTAAGTCCAGGAAGAGACGCAGAGATGGCACACAAAAAGGGCGCAAGCTCCACCCGCAACGGTCGTGACTCCAACGCTCAGCGACTGGGCGTGAAGCGCTTCGGCGGCCAGCAGGTCCTCGCAGGCGAGATCATCGTCCGTCAGCGCGGCACGCACTTCCACCCGGGCGCCAACGTCGGCCGTGGTGGCGACGACACGCTGTTCGCCCTCGCCGCCGGTGCGGTCGAGTTCGGCAAGAAGGGCGGCCGCAAGGTCGTCAACATCGTGGCGGCTGCGCAGTAATCCAGCGAGTCGCACAGACTTCCGGAAGGGGCGGGCTTCGGCTCGCCCCTTCCCTTTATCGCTCGCCCGTTCCGCCGGGCAGGCATCCACACCTCAGGGGGACCGCATGGTCACGTTCGTCGACCGAGTGACGCTGCATCTGCGCGCCGGCAAGGGCGGCAACGGCTGCGTGTCGGTCAAGCGCGAGAAGTTCAAGCCGCTCGCCGGTCCCGACGGCGGCAACGGCGGTCACGGCGGTGACGTGGTGCTCGTCGCCGACCCGCAGGTCACGACCCTGCTGTCGTACCACCACTCGCCGCACCGCTCCGCCGGCAACGGCGGTTTCGGCATGGGCGATCACCGCTCCGGCGCAGCCGGCGAGACGCTCGAGCTGCTCGTGCCGGTCGGCACGGTCGTCAAGGACGAGTCCGGCGAGACGCTCGTCGACATGATCGAGCCGGGCATGCGCTTCGTCGCTGCACCCGGTGGCCTGGGCGGGCTCGGCAACGCCGCCCTCGCCAACCCCAAGCGCAAGGCGCCCGGCTTCGCCCTCCTCGGCACGCCCGGCTGGGAGGGCGATGTCTTCCTCGAGCTGAAGACGGTCGCGGATGTCGCACTCGTCGGCTTCCCCTCGGCGGGCAAGTCGAGCCTCATCGCGGCGATCTCGGCCGCCCGCCCGAAGATCGCGGACTATCCGTTCACGACGCTGCACCCGAATCTCGGTGTCGTCCAGGCGGGGGAGCAGCGGTACACCGTCGCGGACGTGCCGGGGCTCATCGAGGGCGCCAGCGAGGGCAAGGGCCTCGGGCTCGAGTTCCTGCGCCACGTCGAGCGCTGCACGGCGCTCGTGCACGTCCTCGACTGCGCGACGCTGGAACCCGGCCGCGACCCGCTGAGCGACCTCGACGTCATCCTGGCCGAGCTCGCCGCCTACCCGGTCCCCGAGGGCCAGATCCCGCTGCTGGAGCGCCCGCAGCTCATCGCGCTCAACAAGGTGGACGTCCCGGAGGCGAAGGAACTCGCCGACCTGGTGCGCCCCGATCTCGAGGCACGCGGCTTCCGCGTGTTCGAGATCTCCACGGTGAGCCACGAGGGGCTGCGACAGCTCACGTTCGCCCTGGGTGACATCGTCGCCCAGCACCGCGCGACGCTCGCCGCGGCGCCGACGCCGGAGCGCATCGTCATCCGACCGCGGGGCGCCCAGAAGGAGTTCTCGGTGCGTGTCGAAGGCGGCACCTACGGCAACATCTACCGCATCCTGGGCGACAAGCCGCTCAAGTGGGTGCAGCAGACCGACTTCCAGAACGAGGAGGCGGTGGGCTACCTCGGCGACCGCCTGGAGAAGCTCGGCGTCGAGCTCGAGCTGTTCCGGGCCGGCGCGACCCCCGGCGCGACCGTCGTCATCGGCGAGGGCGACGGCATCGTCTTCGACTGGGAGCCGTCGATCTCCTCGAACGCGGAGCTGATGGCCGCGCCGCGCGGCACGGACCCGCGTCTGCTGCGCGACACCCGCCGCACCACGTCCGAGCGTCGTGAGAAGTACCACGACATGATGGACGCGAAGGCCGAGGCGCGCGCCGAGCTCGAGGCCGAGCGCATCGCGGAGCGCTACCGAAACGAGGAGGACGCCGAGTGAGCGCGCGCGAGCGCCGCGACATCCCGGCAGCTCGCCGCGTCGTCGTCAAGGTCGGCTCGTCATCGATCAGCGGCGACAACGCCCACAAGATCAAGCCGCTCGTCGACGCCCTCGCCGCCGCCCACGGGCGCGGCACGGAGGTCGTGCTCGTCTCGTCCGGCGCCATCGCGACCGGGATGCCGTACCTCCTGCTCGACGAGCGCCCGAGCGACCTCGCCACCCAGCAGGCCGCGGCGGCGGTCGGGCAGAACGTGCTCATCTACCGCTACCAGGACGCGCTGCGCCCGTTCCGCATCGTGGCGGGTCAGGTGCTGCTGACGGCAGGCGACCTCGAGAACGCCATGCACCGCTCGAACGCCCGTCGTGCGATGGAGCGGCTTCTCGGGCTGCGGATCCTGCCGATCGTGAACGAGAACGACACGGTCGCGACGCACGAGATCCGCTTCGGCGACAACGACCGGCTCGCCGCACTCGTGGCCCAGCTGATCGGGGCCGACGCGCTGGTGCTCCTGAGCGACATCGAGTGCCTCTACACGCGCCCGCCGGACGAGCCTGGCGCGACCCCGATCACGCGCGTGACGTACGGCGACGACCTGCACGGCTTCGAGTTCGGCTCGGTGGTCGTCAACAGCGTCGGCACCGGGGGAGCGGCGACCAAGGTGTCGGCGGCGCGTCTGGCCGCGGCATCCGGAATCGGCGTTCTCGTCACCAGCGCCGACCTCGTCGGAGAAGCGCTCTCGGGCGATGAGATCGGCACCTGGTTCCAGCCCAACCCCGAGCCCGCGGCGCCGGCCGCCACGGGTCCGGTGCGCACGGCGGTCGATGCGCTCGGCGGGTGACCGCCACCATCACATCACGCGCACGCGGATGGCATCCTCCGCGGGGTGCCGGGCAGGTCCGCGCGTAACGGAATAGACTTGACCCGTCCCGCGCCCTCGCGGCGAACCCGAACGGAGCACGAATGACACTCGCCACGATCATCGCCCTCGCCGCCGAGGAGTCCGAGCACCACGGCAACGTCGCCCTCGAGACCGTCGGGTACGGCATCGTCGCGGTCGTGGTCTTCGCCGCACTGGCGCTCGTGACCCTGTCGTACCGCAACGTGGCCAACCGCCACTCTCACAAGGCCGAGGCATATGCGAGGGCCCACGCCGACGACGTACAGCAAGCGGGGCATGGTCACTGAGGCCGCTGGATGTCGGTGACGACGGCTCCGAGGGTCGGGGTGATGGGCGGCACGTTCGATCCCGTCCATCACGGGCACCTGGTGGCGGCCAGCGAGGTCGCGCAGTGGTTCGACCTCGATGAGGTCGTCTTCGTGCCGACCGGTGAGCCCTGGCAGAAGACCGAGGTCTCGCCGAGCGAACATCGCTATCTGATGACCGTCATCGCGACGGCATCCAATCCTCGATTCACCGTCAGCCGCGTCGACATCGACCGCGACGGCCCGACCTACACCATCGACACGCTCCGCGATCTGAAGGCCCAGCGGCCCGACGCGGAGCTGTTCTTCATCACGGGCGCGGACGCCATAGCGCAAATTCTCAGTTGGAGAGACCATGATGAGTTGTGGGACCTCGCCCACTTCGTCGCCGTGTCCAGGCCCGGTCACGTTCTGAACACGGACGGCCTGCCCAGCGACGACGTCAGTCAGCTCGAGATCCCCGCCCTCGTCATCTCGTCGACGGACTGCCGCGATCGAGTTCAGCGAGGACACCCCGTGTGGTACCTCGTGCCCGACGGGGTCGTCCAATACATTGCGAAGCATCATCTCTACCGGAGCAAGGAATGAGCACACCCGAGCACCCGGCAACGCCAGCCCTCACCCGTAAGCAGATCCGCGAACTGCGGAACACGGGATCCAATCCCGTGATCTCGGCGGACCCGACGTCGGACGAGCCCGTCGAGGCCTCGGCCGCGCCGGTCGAGCCGGCGCCCGTCGCAGAGCCGATCTCGCCGCCGCCGTCGCCGTTCTCCGGCGCACCCGTCACCGGGGTACCCGTTACCGGGACACCCTTCGCCGCAGCGCCGGTCACGGCTGCGCCGTTCCCGCGGCCTGCCGAGCCGGTCGCCGTCGCGCCGGCACCCGTGCCCGATTCGGCGGTCGATCTCGGGGTATCCCCGCTCACCCGCCGTCAGGCGCGTCAGCAGGAGCGCATCCGCACCGCCTCGGTGCCCGTCATCACCCCCGAGGTCGTGGCGGCCCACGCGGCGGCGACGTCCGGAACGGTCCCCGCGTTCGCATTCCCGGTCGCACCTCCGCCGGCCGCGCCGTTCCGCGAGACCGAGAGCCCGCTGGTCACCGCACCCCCGGACGACTCCGAGGTGACGACCGACAGCGGCATGCACGCGCTGTTCGGCCTGCCGCGCGAGTCCGAGTCCGTGGCAGCCGAGCCGGCGCCGAGTTGGCAGCAGCCCGCGGCCGCAGCGCCGGTGGCCGCAGCACCGGTGGCCGTTCCCGTGTTCTCCGCGGCGCCGCAGGCGCCCGAGCTGCAGGACGAGGACGAGGACGAGGACGAGCCGTTCTCGGATGTCTTCGGCTACGCCACGTCCACCGACGAAGAGGCCGTCGACGAGCCCGCGCCCAAAGCTGTCAGTCCGCTTCTCGGCGCCAGCCTCCTCGACGACGCGCCCGCTGCACCGGCCCCGACGGCTGTCGAGTTCCCGCCCTCGTTCGACCAGCTGCTGTCGCGGACGACCGGATCCATCGCCATTCCGAACACGTTGATCGTCTCGCAGGCGCCCGAAGTCGCGCCGCTGGTGGCTCCCGTCACCGCGACAGGCGAGGTCATCATCACGGGCACGTTCAATCTGCCCGAGGGTCTCGGCTCGACGGGCCACGCCAAGGGGACGGCAGACGGCAAGGAGATCGACGCCACGCTGGTCGACGGCGAGCTGCCGTCGCATTCGTCGCCGACACCGATCGCCGCCAGCGCCGCCGTGAGCACGGTCAAGACCCCGGGCGAAGTCATCAAGCCACCCACGCCCGAGAAGGGCGGCAAGCTCATGATGTCGCTCGCCATCACGGCGGGCGTCCTCGCCCTCGCGCTGGTCGGCGTCCTCATCCTCGCCTTTGCGACAGGAGTCTTCTAATGGTCGCGAGTGCGCAGTCGCATGACATGCTCCAGATCGCCGCAGCCGCGGCGGACGCGAAGGGCGGCGAGGACCTCGTCGCCCTCGACGTGTCGGAGCCCCTTCCGCTGGTCGACATCTTCCTGCTCGTCACGGGGCGCAGCGAGCGCAACGTGGCGGCGATCGCGGACGAGATCGAGGACAAGCTCCTCGAGGGCGGCTACAAGCGCCTGCGGCGTGAAGGCCGGCAGGAGTCGCGCTGGGTGCTGATCGACTTCGGCGACCTGGTGGTGCACGTGTTCCACGAGGAGGAGCGCATCTACTACGGTCTCGAGCGCCTCTGGAAGGACTGCCCCGTCGTGCCCGTCGATGTGCCCGCGGCGGCGGCCGCCGAGGACTGACGCTGGTTCGGAGCACCGCTCGGAATGTTGTAAGCTAGACGAGTTGCCCCGCGAGAGCGGGAGCAGCATCCGGGCCTGTGGCGCAGCTGGTAGCGCACCTGCATGGCATGCAGGGGGTCAGGGGTTCGAGTCCCCTCAGGTCCACCGAAAAGGCCGCCCGATCAGGGCGGCCTTTCGGTTTTCCCGTTGCGCCGACACGGTGGTTCTCCGATCGCGCTGTCACGGTGTGCCGGCGGCCTGCGTGCGTCACCCCTGCATCCGAGGGTCTGCTGTCGGATCGGCGTACGGCGCGGGGCAGCCGCGACTGATCGCGTCGGCGCGCAGTTCGAAGTGCCACGACTCGTTCTCGTAGGTCTGGCAGAGTCCGTACCCGGCGCCGTGGGTAGACAGCCATGCGACGGCGTCGAACGATCCGATGTCGATGGCCTCCCCGGCGACGTGCGCCGAGGTGGCTGCCGTGGCAACCCAACGAGCCGCCTCCGCCTCGGAGCCGTACTGCGCCACCGCCTGCTGAAGAAGCTGGTCCTGGTATTCGGCCGATCGCCAGCCGCTGTTCACGTGGATCACGACGCCCTGCTGCCCCGCGTCCTCCGATGCCTGCCGCAGCGCATCGAGCAGTGCGGGGGCGAGGCGCGCGATGCCTGCGTGTGCGCCGTCGGACACGGTGACGCCGCCGGGAAGCAGCCCGTCCGCATCGGTGATCGCGCCATCGGCGACCGTGGCATCCATCGTCCCCGTCGCTGGTGGATGCGCGGCCGCCCCCGGAATCTCGGAGCCGGACGCACCGACACCGGCGGCCGAAAGGTGGACGGCAGCGCCGACCGCGACCGCGCAGACGACGACCAGTGCCAGGATCGATCTCCGCAGAACGGGAGGCCGCGCGCGAAGCTGTTCGAGTCATGCTCCCACTCCACACGCGCGCGTGTTGCGAGGCCGTATCGGCTTTCGGATAGGTGGACGATATCCGCCGGCTCGTACCATCGGAGCATGCGCGTGCTGGTGGTGGAAGATGAACTCCTCATGGCCGAGGCCATCCGTGACGGACTGCGTCTCGAGGCCATCGCGGCCGACATCGCGGGCGACGGCGACACCGCGCTCGAGCTGCTGAGCATCAACGCATACGACATCGCCGTGCTCGATCGCGACATCCCGGGACCCTCGGGCGACGAGATCGCCGCGCACCTGGTGGCCTCGGGAAGCGGCATCCCGATTCTGATGCTCACCGCAGCCGACAGGATCGACGACAAGGCGACCGGCTTCGGTCTCGGCGCCGACGACTACCTCACCAAGCCGTTCGACCTGCAGGAGCTCGTGCTGCGCCTGCGCGCACTGGACCGTCGCCGTGCACACAGCCGGCCGCCGGTACGGGAGATCGCGGGGCTGCGGCTCGATCCGTTCCGCCGTGAGGTGTACCGCGACGATCGCTACATCGCGCTCACCAGGAAGCAGTTCGCGGTGCTCGAGGTGCTGATGGGGGCGGAGGGCGGCGTCGTCAGTGCGGAGGACCTGCTCGAGCGCGCGTGGGACGAGAACGCCGACCCGTTCACCAATGCGGTGCGCATCACGGTGTCGGCCCTGCGCAAGCGGCTGGGCGAGCCCTGGGTGATCGCCACCGTTCCCGGAATCGGGTACCGGATCGACGCGGAGGGAAGTGCCGGTGGTGATTAGGGAGCCGGGGCTCAGTGTCCGGCTCAAGCTGACGCTCAGCTACTCGGCGTTCCTGATGGTCGCGGGCGGAGTGCTGCTCGCGATCGTGTGGGTGTTCCTGCTGCGCTACGTCCCCGACGGGCCCATCACCGGCCCCGGTCCGTTCGTGCCGAACCGCGGCGACCTCATCCGCGCCTTCGCGCCCGCCGCCGTGTGGGCACTGCTGTTCCTCCTCGCCTTCGGACTGCTGGGCGGGTGGTTCCTCGCCGGGCGCATGCTGGCACCTCTGAGGAGGATCACGGATGCCACGCGCCTGGCCGCGAACGGCTCGCTGTCGCATCGCATCGACCTCGACGGTGCCGACGACGAGTTCCGCGAACTGGCGGACACCTTCGACGCCATGCTGGCGCAGCTCGAAGCCCACGTCGCCGAGCAGCGTCGGTTCGCCGCCAACGCCTCGCACGAGCTGCGCACCCCGCTGGCGATCTCGAGGACGCTGCTCGACGTCGCCCGCGGCGATCCCGACCGCGACGTCGATGAGCTCATCCGCCGTCTGTCGATCGTCAACACCCGAGCCATCGGCCTCACGGAGGCGCTGCTGGTGCTGAGCAGGGCCGACCGGCGGTCCTTCACCCGAGAGGACGTGGATCTGTCACTCGTGGCGGAGGAGGCCGCGGAGGCACTCCTGCCGCTCGCAGAAGCACGTGGCATCACGCTGCGCACGCACGGCGGCGTCACTCCCGCGTCCGGCTCGCCTGCGCTCCTCCTGCAGCTGGCATCGAACCTCGTGCACAACGGGATCGTCCACAACCTGGCTCAGGGCGGGACCGTCGACATCGTCACATCCGTGCAGTCCGGTGCCGCCGAGATCGCCGTCGAGAACACGGGCGAGACGCTGAGCCCGCAGCTCGTCTCGACTCTGGCTGAGCCGTTCCAGCGGGGAAGCGAACGCATCCGCACCGACGATCACGCCGGCGTCGGCCTGGGACTGGCGATCGTCCGGAGCATCGCCGAGGCCCACGGGGGGACGCTGACGATCATCGCGCGCACCGAAGGTGGACTGCGGGTCGCGGTGCGGCTTCCCCTGCGGCAGGCCTGACCACCGGGATCCACCCATTGCGTGCGCGGGTCGCGTCGGCGAAGGTGGGACCCATGAGCGCAGTCACCCCGTTCCTCTGGTTCGACGACAGCGCCGAAGAGGCGGTCACGTTCTACACGGCGCTCATTCCCGACTCCGAAATGGTGAGCATCGACCGGTACCCCGACGAGGTCCCCGGAATGGGCGGAAAGGTGATGCACGTGCACTTCCGCCTGGGGGGTCGGGATTACTACGGGATGGATGCCGGACCGCAGTTCCCGTTCACAGAGGCGTTCTCGCTCTACGTGCCCTGCCGGACCCAGGCCGAGGTCGACCGCTACTGGGACGCACTGACCGCGAACGGGGGTCAGGAGCAGCCCTGCGGGTGGCTCAAGGACCGATGGGGCCTGTCGTGGCAGATCATCCCCGACCGCCTGGTCGAGCTGATCCGTCACCCGGACCCCGACATCGCGCACCGCGCCGTACAGGCGATGCTCCGCATGCGGCGCATCGATCTCGCCGCGCTCGAAGCCGCCGTGGCGGACGGATGACGAGAATCGCTCCACGGGCGGCGGTCGGATTCCTCCTCGTGGTGCTGATCGCCGCGTCCGGCTGCAGTGCCGGCACCCCGCGACCGACGCCCCCGTCGCAGGCGGCCACGATGGGGCCGAGCGTATCGCCGACGAGTGAGGGCCGGTGGCGTGTCGGGAAGGTCACCGGCACGCTCGCGTCCGGCCTCGCCGCACCCTGGTCGGTGGTGCCCCTCGCCGACGGCGGCGCCCTCGTCTCGCAGCGCGACGACGGCGCCGTGCTCGAGCTGACCGCGGGCGGGCAGCTGCGCGAGGTGGGCGCCGTGCCGGGCGTCGTGTCGGGAGGCGAATCGGGGCTCCACGGACTCGCCCTGCTGACGACCGGCGACATACCGATCCTCTTCGCCTACTTCGGCGCCGCGGACGACAACCGCGTGGTGCGGATGCCACTCCACGGCGAGCCGGGATCCTTCGAGCTGGGCGAGCCCGAGGTGGTGCTGGACGGCATCCCGCGGGCGAACACGCATGACGGCGGTCGTCTCGCGTTCGGCCCGGACGGTTACCTGTACGTCACGACGGGCGACGCGCAGCAGCGCGACGCCGCGCAGGATCCCGACGTCCTCGGCGGCAAGATCCTGCGCGTGACAGCGGACGGCGATCCCGCGCCGGGCAACCCGTGGGGAACCCGCGTCTGGTCCATGGGGCATCGCAACGTGCAGGGCATCGCGTGGACGGCCGACGGCACGATGTGGGCGAGCGAGTTCGGACAGAACACGTGGGACGAGCTGAACCGCATCGAACCCGGGGCGAACTACGGGTGGCCGCGTCGTAGAGGGCGTCGCCGGTCGGGAGGGATTCGTCGATCCGGTCGCTCAGTGGGCGACCGGCGACGCGAGCCCCAGCGGCATCGCCGCCGCAGGCGACACCGTGTTCGTCGCGGGTCTCCGTGGTGAGCGGCTCTGGCAGGTCGACACACAGGCGGACGGAGCGGCCGACGATCCCATCGCGGCCTTCGCCGGCGAGTACGGGCGTCTCCGCGACGTCGTCGCGGTGCCCGACGGCTCGCTGTGGGTGCTCACGAGCAACACCGACGGGCGCGGCTCGCCGCGGCCCGATGACGACCTGCTGCTGCGCGTGGAGATCGTCCCGGCGCAATGACGCATGCCTCTGCCTCACGCGCGCACGCTACGGTGAGACCGTGAGTTCGCAGCCCCGCTGTCCGCATTGTCGCCACTTCGTCTACCTCGACACCCTGCGGTGTCCGAACTGCGAGGGCGAGATCGCCTACCACGTGCCGACACGCGAGTTCCACGGCATCCGTCACGGTCAGGTCGTCATCGACGGCGCCACCTGGTACACCTGCTCGAACCGCGAGTGGGCATGCAACTGGCTGGTGTGGGAGAACGCGCCGGCCGGCCGGTGCTTCTCGTGCCGGCTCACGCGCCGCCAACCGGCCGGCAACGACACCGTCGCTCTCGAGAAGCTCGCGAAGACGGAAGAGGCGAAGCGCCGCCTGGTCCTCCAGCTCGCCGACCTCGGGCTGCCGATCGTCGGCTGGGACGTCAAGAAGGGCGGCCTCGGGTTCGATCTCATCTCGAGCCTGTCCGACGGCAAGCCCGTCACGATCGGGCACTCCAACGGCATCATCACCATCGACCTGGCCGAGAGTCTCGACGACCGGCGAGAAGCGCTGCGCGTGCGCCTCGGCGAGCCCTACCGGACGATCCTCGGGCACCTCCGACACGAGGTCGGGCACTACTACCAGAACGTGCTGCTCACCGATGACGCCCTGTGGGCGCGCTGCCGTGAGCTGTTCGGCGACGAGCGCTCCAGCTACCGCGACGCGCTGAAGCACCACTACCGGATGGGCGCTCCGTCCGACTGGAGCCAGTCGTTCATCTCGGAGTACGCGACGATGCACCCGTGGGAGGACTTCGCCGAGACGTTCGCCCACTACCTCCACATCACCGGGACTCTCCAGACCGCGGCGGTCATCGGCATCCATCTCGACGCGTCGGTGACGAACCTTCGCGACACGGATGTCGTGCCGCTCGAGTCCTACGAGCGGGAGCCGATCCAGCGTCTGCTCACGGACTGGGAATGGCTGTCGCAGGGGTTCAATCGCATCAACCGCTCGATGGGCTTCGGCGACCTGTATCCGTTCACGATCGTGACGCCGGTCCGGCACAAGCTCGCGTTCGTCCACGACATCGTCACGCGGGCGCCGCTCAGTCCCGGCGAGCAGTACGCGCTGCGCGATGGCGGTGGAGACGGAGCGGTCATGACCTCGTTCGCGCGAGGCCAGCGGGTGATCGGCGCGGCGACGCACTACGTCGAGAACCAGCCGCCCTGGCGCGTCGAGGTCGACGAGTACGCACTCAACGCGCCGCTGGGCGACGCGGTGCGAGCGTTCGGCGCCGATTGGGCGGAAGACGCGCTGCGGGAGGCCGGGGGAGTCGTCGGGTCGGGCTCGTTCCAGCGCGACGCGGAGCTCGCGAACCTCCACACCCCCGTCGCGCACTCGCACGACCGGTGGGGCTACCGTCTCGACGAGGTCGAGTACGACCCGTCTTATCACCGCGTGATCGGCGAGGCGATCGCCCGCGGAGCGCACACCTCGGCGTGGGCAGATCCGAAGCCGGGCGCGCACGTCGCACGCGCCGCCATGTTCATGCTCTTCGCCCAGGTCGAGCCCGGCCACGCCTGCCCGGTCTCGATGACCCACGCCGCCGTCGCGTCGATCGAGGGCTCGCCGTGGATCGCCGACACCTGGCTGCCGCGCCTGTACTCGCGCGAGTACGAGCCGCGCCTCATCGTGGAGGGCGAGAAGCGCAGCGCGCTCATCGGCATGGCGATGACCGAGAAGCAGGGCGGATCCGACGTGCGCGCCGGTACGACCGTCGGGGAGTCGATGGGCGGTCACGCGTACCAGCTCACCGGCCACAAATGGTTCTGCTCGGCGCCGATGTCGGACGGATTCCTCGTGCTGGCGCACACGCGCCGCAGCGGGGTGGACGAAGGGCTCACGTGCCTGTTCGTGCCGCGCGCCCTGCCGCACGGCATGCGCAACGTGTTCCGCATCCAGCGGCTGAAGGACAAGCTCGGCAATCGCTCCAACGCCTCGGCCGAAGTCGAGTTCGACGGGACCGTCGGATTCCTCGTCGGCGAGCCCGGCCGCGGGGTGCGCACCATCATCGAGATGGTGCAGCGCACGCGCCTCGACTGCGTGCTGGGCACCGCGGCGGGCATGCGGCAGTCCCTCGCCGAGGCGCTGTGGCATGCGCGCGGGCGGGAGGCGTTCGGCGCGCTGCTCGTGGACCAGCCGGCGATGACCGGCGTGCTCGCCGACCTCGCGCTCGAGTACGAGGCGGCGATGCTCACGGGCATGCGCCTGGCGCAGCTCTTCGAGGCCGAGGCATCCGATCGCGATGTCGCGCTCCGTCGCCTCGCGACGCCCGTGTCGAAGTACTGGGTGTGCAAACGCGGCCCCCAGCACGCGTACGAGGCCCTGGAGTGCCTGGGCGGCAACGGGTACACCGAGTCGTTCCCGCTCGCCCGCCGCTATCGCGAGCAGCCCGTCATGGCGATCTGGGAGGGCTCGGGCAACGTCATCGCCCTCGACGTGCTCCGGGCGCTCACTCGTGACCGCGACTCGGGCGACGCCTTCGCCGACGAGCTCGCGAGCACCGCCGGCGCCTCGGTCGTGCTCGATCGCCACGTCGACCGCACGCTGGGCCTGTTGCAGAGGCTGGCGGCGGATCCGGACGCGGCCGCGTCGCAGGCCCGGCGACTGAGCGAGGATCTGGCACTGGCGTTCCAGGCGTCCCTCATGCTCCGGCACGCGCCCGGCCGCGACGCCGACGCCTTCATCGCCGCGCGCCTGGGCGAGGAGCGCGGGGCGCAGTACGGCGTGCTGCCGATGGGGACGGATGCCGCGGCCATCGTCGCACGCCACTGATCGACTGGATGTTCCCAGATCCCTTTGCAGCGGGCACGTCTAGGCTTGCCCGGTGACTTCTGCGCCGCGCTTCGCCCTGCTCGCGGCGGTCGTGGCGCTCGCTGCCGTGTGCACGTCGTGCGCCTCGGGTCCGGCCGTGCAGCCTTCGGCGTCGCCGTCGGCGACCGCCTCGGCGGAGCCGGAGCCGTCGCCGACGCCCGAGGCGTCGCCGGCCGAAGCGGCCGTGGCGGCGATGTCGCTGCGCGAGCGCGCCGCGAGCGTCGTGATGGGCCACATCCCGACCACGGACGCGGCCGCCCTCCACGCCTATATGGAGTCCTCCGGCGTCGGCGGGTTCCTCCTGATGGGCGCGAACATCCCCGGCGATGAAGCGGCGCTCCAGACGATCACCGCCGCGCTGACGGTGGACCCGGCACTGCCCCCGCTGGTCGCGATCGATCAGGAGGGCGGCGACGTCTCCCGCCTGCGGTGGGACACCTTCCCCGGGCCCCTCGAGCTGCAGCAGGCCGACCCGTCCGCGGCCGAGGCGGCGTTCGCCGGCCGCGCGGCGCTGGTGCGGCAGGCCGGGATCTCCGTGAACTTCGGCATCGTGGCGGACGTCACGCCCGACCCCGAATCGTTCATCCACCGGCGCGTGCTCGGCGCGACACCCGACGCCGCGTCGGCCCGTGTGGCCGCCGCCGTGCGGGGCGAGGAGGGCTCGGTGTTCTCGACGCTCAAGCACTTCCCCGGACACGGCGCCGCCCCCGGTGACTCGCACACCGCGATCCCGTCCACGGCCGTTGACGCTGGACCAGTGGCGCGCGGCCGATGCCCTGCCGTTCCAGGCCGGCATCGACGCCGGCGCCGAGCTGCTGATGTTCGGGCACCTCGCCTACACCGCCGTGGATCCCGCGCCGGCGAGCCTCTCCGCCGAGTGGCATCGGATCGCGCGGGAGGAGCTCGGCTTCGACGGCGTCACCGTCACGGACGACCTGGGAATGCTGCAGGGCTCCGGCGAGCCGCAGTACGCGGATCCGGTCGCCAACGCCGTGGCCGCCCTCGCCGCGGGCAACGACATGGTGCTGACGGTGGTGTATTCGACGCCCGACACCGCGACGCGGATCATCGACGGCATCGTCGCCGCCGTGGAGTCCGGCGCCCTGCCGGCCGACCGGCTCGAAGAGGCTGCGATTCGCGTGATCGAGCTGCGCCTCGCCGTCGCCGAGGCGGGCGCCGGCGACCTGCCGTGCACGACCTGCGCCCCCGCGGAGTGACTCAGCCCGCGGCCACGTCGAGCAGCCGGTGCCGGATCGCCCGGCCGCGATCCGCGAACGTCCGCTGGGCACGCACGTAGGCCGCCTTGCCCTCGGCCGTCTCGATGCGGCACGGCGTCGTAGCCCCAGTCGGCGAGGTCGTACGGCGAGGCGCGCATGTCGAGCACCCTGATGTCGCGGGCGAGCTCGAACGCATCGAGGAGCAGCTCCCCCGGAACGAGGGGCCCGAGCTTCACCGCCCACTTGTACAGGTCCATCCCGGCGTGAAGGCACCCCGGCTGCTCGAGCTCGGCCTGCCGTTCGCGGGTGGGCGTCTCACGGTTGCGCGGCGCCGCCTCGGGCGTGAAGAAGCGGAACGCGTCGAAATGCGTGCAGCGCAGCTCGTGGGCCTCGACCACCTCGTCGGTCCGGTCCTGCCCGAGCCGCAGCGGCACGGGATGCCGGTGCTGCGGCTTCCGGTAGACCATCGCCCACTCGTGCAGGCCGAAGCAGCCGAAGCCCGGAGGCCGGTCGGCCGTGGCGCGCAGGATCCTGCCGACGTTCGCGACGAGGGCGCCGCGCTCGGCGCGGAAGCCCGCGCCGTCGACGGCGATCGACCCCCGCGTCGTGCCGGGGCGATACCAGCGCCAGCCTGCCCGGGCGTCGGCCGCGGCATCCGCCAGCTCCACACCCTCTCCTGGATGCCACCGGTGCAGCACCGACGGCTTGTACGAGTAGTAGGTGAAGAGGAAATCCTCGACCGGGTGCGCCTCGCCGCGGCTCGCCCGCTCACGATGGGCGCTCGTCAGCGCGCGGGCACGCTCCTCGTGGGCCGCTTCGCGCGCACGCCAGACGTCGCCGGCGAGCACCGGGGCGGCAGGGGGCGCGATCGTCACCGTTCGAGGATACGCGGGGCGTGCCGCGCTGCTGCGTCAGCGGGTCAGGGCTCGACCGGCTCGATGAGCTCGGGGGAGTTGTTGCGGACGTTGCCGACGGCCTTCGAGACCTCGTGGTCCTCGAGGGTGTCGGCCAGGGCCGGAGCCGCGTCGATCGCCGCGTCGAGCACGTCCCGCACGTTGTCGGTGGTCGGGTCGAGCCACGCGTCGGCGTGATCGGGATCGAGGAACAGCGGCATGCGATCGTGGATGGATCCGAGATGCCCGATCGAGTCCCTGGTCAGGATCGTGAAGCTCAGCAGCCACCGCTCGGGGTCGTCGTCGCCCTTGGTCTTGTCGCGCCACCATTCGTAGAGCCCCGCGAGGAACAGCGGCTCACCGTCGGCGGGATGGATGAAGTGCGGGGTCTTGACGCCGTCGACGTTCATCCACTCGTAATAGCCGGATGTCGGCACCACCGCCCGTCGCTTCTCGAGGGCGCTGCGGAACATGGGCTTGTCTTCGAGCTCTTCGGAGCGGGCGTTGAACGCGCGCGCGCCGACCTTGGTGTCTTTGGCCCACGACGGGATCAGCCCCCACCGGGCTGCCTCCAGCCGCCGGGTAGGCGGCTCGGTCTTGGCCGAGTCGAGCACGATCGCGACGCGATCGGTCGGCGCGACGTTGTACGAGGGGGCGGGAAGGTCATCGCCCTCGACGTCGACACGAAGCACCCCGACGAGCTCGGGACCGGCACTGGCCACTACGAAGCGTCCGCACATGCGGCCAGCCTACGCGCGGGCTCCGACGTCAGACCGTCGCGGTGCCGGTGCTTCCCAGGACGCCGACGCCCTCGAGCCGCTCCAGGAGGCCGGCGCCGTCGTTGTCGCTGACCCAGGGCACCTCGGCCGCGGCGTGGTCGTTGACGGCCGTCCGGCCACCCGCGAGGACGGCCTCAGCGGGGGAGAGGCGGCGGATGGCGACCGCGACCACCTGGGACGGGGTGCTCGTCGGTGAAGGTCGTGTAGATGGCGTCGTCGTGCTGGCCGTCGTCGCCGATCAGGAGCCACCGCACGTCCGGGAACTCGTCGGCCAGCCGCCGCAGGTTCGACAGCTTGTGCGCCTTGCCGCTGCGGAACCAGCGGTCGTGCGTGGGTCCCCAGTCGGTGAGCAGCAGCGCGCCCGGCGGGAAGACGTGACGGCTCAGGAACCGGATCAGGGTCGGCGCGATGTTCCAGGCGCCGGTCGAGAGATACACCAGGGGCGCGCCCGGGTTCTCCCGCACGACGCGCTCCATCAGCACCGCCATGCCGGGAACCGGCTGCCGGGCATGCTCGTCGACGACGAAGGAGTTCCAGGCCGCGAGGAGCGGACGGGGGAGGGCCGTCACCATGACGGTGTCGTCGACATCCGACACGATGCCGAAGCGCACGTCGGGCGCGACGACGAACGCCCGCGTCTCGACCGGCTCGCCGCCTTCGACCGACATGGTGAACGTCTGCCAGCCCGGCTCCAGCGCCGCCGGCAGGCGCGTGTCGATCACACCGCCGCGGTCCGCGACGACCACATGTTCGACGCCCCCGATCGCCACCGTGACCTGCGCGTACCCGATCGGGACCGCGACGAAGCTGCGCCAGCCTCGGACGCCGGCATACTCGCCGGCCTCGGAGACCTTCGCCGGCGGAACGATCATGACGCGACCCAGCACGCGGACCCAGCCCGGACCGCCGTAGCCCGGGAACGGCGTCACCGTCGGGCTTCTGGCCCCGTCGGCGCGCACGGCGCTCGCGCCATGCGTGGAACCGGTACTCCAGGCGCGCCAGCCACAGGACTTTGGCGCGCACGGGTGGGGGAACGGTCTGCGGCACCCTTTCAGTCTTTCACGTCCGCCACCGACGCTTCGTCGGGATCGTCGTGGTCGAGGTGCTTGCGCTCCGCGCGCTCGATGACCTTCTTGCTCACGAACACGAGGGCCAGGAACAGGACGATGACGCCGACGAAGATGTAGCCCGCGTAGTGCAGCCGGTCGGCGAGTTCGCGGTAGGTGCCGGCCGCGAGAGCGGCCACCGAGATGTAGAGGGCCGACCAGATCACGCACGCCGGAATGGTCCACGCGAGGAACCGCCGGTACGGGTAGCCGCTCATGCCGACGGTGAGCGGCACCAGCGAATGCAGCACCGGGAGGAATCGCGAGATGAAGATCGCCGGGCCGCCGCGGCGGCGCAGATACCGTTCGGAGCGCTCCCAGTTCGCCTCGCCGATCCGACTGCCCAGGCGCGAGTGCTGGATCTTCGGGCCGAGGAATCGGCCCAGCCAGAACCCGATGCTCTCGCCGATGAGCGCGCCGACCACGACGGCGATGCCGAGCAGGACGCCTTCGAGGGGCGACGCCACCGCCGTGCCGGCGACGATCACGATGGTGTCGCCGGGCACCACGAGCCCGATCAGCACGCTCGTCTCGAGCATGATGGCGAAGCCCGCGAGAAGGGTCCTCAGCACCGGGTCGACGCTCTGGACGGCGTCGAGCAACCAGGTGAGGAACTCGTTCACGCCACGAGCCTAGAGGCCGGTCCGCCCCTCTAACCTGGGAAGATGTCGGACACCTTCGCCGCCCTGGAGGCTGCGCACTGGGCGGATCCGGCATCCGTCTTCGCCGCCGTGTTCGCCCATGAACCGCACGTCTTCTGGCTGGATGCCGGACCCGGCGCACGCGAGGGCTGGAGCTGGATGGGCACGGGCACGCCCGATGATCCTGCCCGTGCGACCGCGACCGTGTGCGCCGGCCCGTCGAGCGCCGACGACGAGCCGCATGGCGGCGCCGCCTTCCGCGGCGGCTGGGTCGGCTGGAGCGGCTATGACGCCGCCGCGGCGCGCGCGGACGCCCCGGCATCGCAGGATGACGACGGCGTGCCGCAGGACCTCTGGCTGCGCGTTGATCGCCTGGTCGCGTTCGATCACGGCGCCGAGCGGATCCACGTCTTCGGCGGGCCGGACGACGTCTCGCGTGTCGTGGCCGCTCTCGGCGCGGTCCCCGAGCCACCCCTGCCGGCGCCGGCCCCCGGGCACGGGCCCGCGCGGTCCCGCCACGCCCCGGCCGAGTACGCCGCGCTCATCGAACGCTGTCGCGACGCGATCCGCGAGGGTGACGCCTACCAGCTGTGCCTGACGACGCGGTTCGAGGTCGAGGCATCCGTCGATCCCGTCGAGACGTACGCGCGACTGCGCGCGGCGACGCCGGCGCATCACGGCGGCTTCGTGCGGTCTGGGCGGATCGCCCTGCTCAGCGCGAGCCCCGAGCGCTTCCTCGACGTGCGCCCAGGGCGCGGCGGCGCGATCGTCCGCACTCGGCCGATCAAGGGCACTCGGCCCCGCGGGGAGGATCCGGCGAGCGACGCGGCGCTGGCGGACGAACTGCGCGCCAGCGAGAAGGAGCGGGCGGAGAACGTCATGATCGTCGACCTCATGCGCAACGACCTCTCGCGCGTGTGCCTGCCCGGCACGGTGGGAGTCGACGCGCTCCTCGAGGTGGAGTCGTACCCCGCCGTGCATCAGCTCGTGAGCACCGTGTCCGGACGCCTCGCACCCGGCACGACGGTCGGCGATCTGCTGGCGGCGAGCTTTCCCGCCGGTTCCATGACGGGGGCGCCGAAACTGTCGGCGATGACGATCCTGCACCGCCTCGAGGCCGCGCCGCGGGGAGTGTTCTCGGGCTGCTTCGGCTGGATCGGCGACGACGGCCGCCTCGACCTCGCGATGGTGATCCGGTCGATCGTCGTCCGCCACGACAGCGCCTACGTCGGCGCCGGTGGCGGGATCACGTGGCGATCGGATGCCGCAGCCGAGGTCGCCGAGGTCGGCATCAAGGCACGCGCGCCCCTCGCTGCGCTGGGCGCGGCGCTGCCGCCCGGCTGGTGAACCCGCCCTTCCGCTAACCTGGAAGACGCGCTTCGCGCGCTGCGCGCGCTTCCCGGCATCCCATGATTGGTACTTCCCTCGTGAGTCACACCGACACCCCCGTCACCTCTGCGCCCGCCGAGGGCTACGACGCGTACTCGATCCAGCGGAAGTGGCAGGCGCGCTGGGCCGAGGCCGATCCCTTCCGGGCCGGCGGTGCCGACGACAAGCGTCCGCGGAAGTTCGTGCTGGGGATGTTCCCGTACCCGTCCGGCGACCTGCACATGGGGCACGCCGAGAACTACGCCTACGTCGACGTCGTGGCCCGCTTCTGGCGCCACCGCGGCTACAACGTGCTGAACCCGATCGGGTGGGACTCGTTCGGTCTGCCGGCCGAGAACGCGGCGATCAAGGGCGGTGCCGGCTCCGACCCGCGCGAGTGGACGTACGCGAACATCGAGCAGCACAAGAAGAGCTTCCGCGAGTACGGCTCGTCGTACGACTGGTCGCGCATCCTGCACACCAGCGACCCCGAGTACTACCGCTGGAACCAGTGGCTGTTCCAGCGCCTGTACGAGCGCGGCCTGGCGTACCGCAAGGCGAGCCCGGTCAACTGGTGCCCGAACGACCAGACGGTGCTCGCCAACGAGCAGGTCGTCGACGGCCACTGCGAGCGCTGCGGCGCCGAGGTCGTCAAGAAGAACCTGACGCAGTGGTACTTCAAGATCACCGACTACGCCGATCGACTGCTCGACGACCTGAACCAGCTCGAGGGTTTCTGGCCGCAGAAGGTCCTCCGCATGCAGCGGAACTGGATCGGCCGCTCGGTCGGCGCCGACATCGACTTCGAGATCGAGGGCCGCGCCGACAAGGTGACGGTGTTCTCGACGCGCCCCGACACGCTGCACGGCGCGACCTTCATGGTCGTCGCCCCCGACAGCGACCTCGCCGCCGAGCTCGCCGCGGGCTCGACAGCCGAGGTGCGCATGCGCTTCCAGGACTATCTCGAGCGCGTGCAGCGCGAGACCGACATCGAGCGCCAGTCGACCGACCGCCCGAAGACGGGCGTGTTCCTCGACCGCTTCGCGATCAACCCCGTGAACGGCGACCGCCTGCCGATCTGGGCGGCCGACTACGTGCTGGCCGACTACGGCCACGGCGCCGTCATGGCCGTGCCCGCCCACGACCAGCGAGACCTCGACTTCGCCCGCGCGTTCGACCTGCCGGTCAAGGTCGTCGTGGACACGACGGCGCCGATCACCGGCGCCATCCCGGTCATCGAACTCGACGACGACGGCGTGCCGATCGATCCGGGCCCGGTCGAGACGCTGTCCGACGTCGACCCCGGCCGCACCGGCATCGCACTGACCGGAGAGGGCCGGCTGATCAACTCCGGGTCGCTGGACGGCCTGTCGAAGCGCAATGCCATCGCGCGCATCATCGAGCAGCTCGAGGCCGCCGGCACGGGTCGTGCCGCGAAGTCGTACCGCCTGCGCGACTGGCTGATCTCGCGCCAGCGGTTCTGGGGCACGCCGATCCCGATGATCCACACGCAGGACGGCCGCATCGTCCCGGTGCCGGACGAGCAGCTCCCGCTCGAGCTGCCCGATGCGCGCGGACTGGACCTGAAGCCCCGGGGGACCTCGCCGCTGGGCGGCGCCACCGAGTGGATGAAGACGACGGATCCCGAGACCGGCGAGCCGGCGCTGCGCGACCCCGACACGATGGACACGTTCGTCGACAGCTCCTGGTACTTCCTGCGCTTCCTCGCGCCGAACGACCCGACGCAGGCGTTCCCGTCCGCCGAGGCCAACCGCTGGGCGCCCGTCGACTCGTACATCGGTGGCGTCGAGCACGCGATCCTGCACCTGCTGTACGCGCGCTTCATCACGAAGGTGCTGTTCGACATGGGGCTGATCGACTTCACCGAGCCGTTCACGAGCCTCATCAACCAGGGCATGGTGCTGCTGGGCGGATCGAAGATGTCGAAGTCGAAGGGCAACCTCGTCGAGTTCGCATCGAGCATGGTCGACCCGGGCGCCGACGCGTCTCGCGTCGCGATGGTGTTCGCCGGCCCGGTCGAGGACGACATCAACTGGGAGGACGTGTCGACCACCGGCGCTCAGAAGTTCCTGGCGCGCGCGTGGCGTGTCGCCACGGACGTGGCCAGCGAGCCGGACGTCGTCTGGGCGGAGGGCGACGTGTCTCTGCGCCGCGTCACCCACCGCCTGCTGGCCGACGCCCCGGGGCTCGTCGAGCAGACGAAGTTCAACGTCGTCGTCGCGCGCCTCATGGAGCTCGTCAACGCGACGCGCAAGGTGATCGACTCGGGTGCGGGCCCGGCAGACCCCGCCGTGCGCGAGGCCGCCGAGACCACCGCGATGATCCTCGACCTGTTCGCCCCGCACCTGGCCGAGGAGATGTGGGAGATCCTCGGCTACGACGGCTTCGTCGGGCTCGTCCCGTGGCGCACCGCGGACCCGACCCTGCTGGTGGAGGAGAGCGTCACGGCGATCGTCCAGGTCGACGGCAAGGTGCGTGGCACGCTCCAGGTTCCGGCCCGCATCGACGCCGCCGAGCTCGAGCGGCTCGCCCGCGCCGACGAGAAGGTCATCCGTGCACTCGGCGACCGTGAGATCACGCGCACCGTCGTGCGGCCGCCCAAGGTCGTGAGCTTCAGCACCCACTGACCTTCCTCCCCAGGAGGGTCTCGTCCCGGGATCTCCACATCCGCGGGACTTCGCGCGCCCGCGCTGTCACCGGACTCTTAGCGTGAATCCGGTGACAGCCGGTGACCGCGACGAGCCGCCCGCTCTCGATGCCTCGTCCCGGCGACGGCTCGGCATCGGCGCCGTCGTCGTGCTCGTGATCGCGGCGCTCGCCGTCACGGTCGGCATCGGCATCCTGCGCGGCGCGATCGCGCCCGTCGACGAGGTCGTCGTCGATCAGACGCCCGCACCCGCCCTCACGGGCAGCGCAGAGCTCTATGTGCACGTGTCGGGTGCGGTGCGCACTCCCGGGCTCTACGTGCTGCCGGCGGGCGCCCGCGTGGTGGATGCGATCGCCGCTGCCGGCGGGTTCGCCGAAGAAGCCGACCGGAACGCGGTCAACCTGGCACGCACGCTCGACGACGGCGAGCAGCTGCCGGTGCCGCGCGCGGGCGAGGGACCGCCTGCCGGTGCCGTCGCCCCCGCGCCCGCCGGCGGTCTGGTCGACCTCAACTCGGCGGATGCGGCGCAGCTCGAGACGCTGCCGCGCATCGGCCCCGCCCTCGCCGAGCGCATCATCGCGTGGCGCGATGACAACGGCGGCTTCACGAGCGTCGAGGACCTCCTCGCCGTACCGGGTATCGGCGACACGATGCTGGAGTCCCTCCGCGACCTCGTGACGGTGTGAGGTGCCCCGCGCCGCTGCATTGAGACTCGTGCCCGTGGCGGCCGTGTGCTGGGCGGTGGCGGGTGGGGCGATCGTCGCACCCGCGGCGTCGCCGTGGATGGCCCTGGCGCTGTGGGCAGGCGTGGCGCTGGGTGCGCTCGCGGTGCTGCGCACGAGCGCGCGGAAGACGACTGTCGCACGTGTTCGGCGATCGCCGGCGTGGTTGCCGGCGCGTTTCCGGATGCCGCGCCACGCCGTCCGCCGTGCGCTGGTGGTCGCGGTGCTCGCTGTCGCCGCAGCGGCCGCGGCCGCGTCCCATGTCGCATGGGCGCAGCCCGCACGGGCGAGCATCGCGCACCTCGCGCTCGACGGGGGACGGGCGGTCGAGGTGCGGGCGGAGGTCGTCGGCAAGGTGGAACGCCGTGCCGACGGCACCCTCGCGTTCGATGCCCGCGCCTCGCGCTTCACCACCGGCGACCAGGCGCAGGAGGCCGACGTCGAGGTCGCCGTGCGCGTCGCGGTGGACGACGTCGACCGCCTCGGTCACCTCGACGTCGGTGCGGTCGTGCAGATCCGCGGCACCGCGAGGCCGGGACGCACCGGTGAGCGCGCGGTGGTGGTGCTCTGGGCGTCACGCGGCGTCGACGTCGTCCACGCCGCCGAGGGTGCGGCCGCCGCAGCGGCGGAGCTCCGGCGCGGGCTCGTGCGCGCCGTGGGAGGTCTTCCCGGCGAGGGGGCAGGTCTCGTGCCGGGACTGGCCGTCGGCGACACGTCCATCGTGTCGCCCACGCTCGATGCGGCGATGAAGGCGGCATCGCTTTCGCACCTCACCGCGGTGTCGGGCGCCAACTGCGCGCTCGTCGTCGGCATCGCCTTCGCCCTCGCGGCTGCGCTCGGCGCCTCGCGCGGGCTGCGCGTCGCCTGCGGACTCACGGTGCTGGTCGGATTCGTGGTGCTCGTCACGCCGGAGCCCAGTGTGGTGCGGGCCGCTGCCATGGCGGCCATCGCGATGCTGGCGGTGCTCCTCGGCCGCGCCGGGGTGGGGATCGCGCTGCTGGCGACCGCCGTGACGGTGCTGCTGGTGTTCGATCCCTGGCTCGCCGCGTCGCTCGGCTTCGCGCTCTCGGTGGCGGCGACGGCAGCGCTGCTGCTGTGCGCCCGGCCGCTCGCGGCGGGACTCGCCCGGGCGGTGCCTCGCCCGCTCGCGCTCGCACTCGCCGTGCCGCTCGCCGCCCAGCTCGCCTGCGGACCACTGCTGATCCTCATCCAGCCCACCGTCCCGGTGTACGGCGTCCTCGCGAACCTGCTCGCCGGTCCCGCGGCGCCGGTGGCGACCGTGCTCGGTCTCGCCGCGTGCCTGACCGCTGCCGTGCCCTGGCTGCAGTCCGGTCTCGCCGCACTCGCGTGGGTGCCGGCGTCATGGATCGCCGCGACCGCCACGACGGCGGCGCAGCTCCCGGGCGACGCGCTGCCCTGGCTCGAAGGGTGGCCGGGCGCCGTCGCGCTGGCGGTCCTGGGGCTCGCCATCGGCCTTGTCATCGTGCTGCGCAGAGGCGGTTCAGGGGCGCAGCGGCTCGTGCGTGCGGCATCCGTCGTCGCTCGTGTCGGTGGTCGTCGGTGCTGCGCTGGGCACGGGCGCTCTCACGTCCGTCGCGGGCCGCTGGACGCTGCCGGCCGACTGGTCCGTGCTCGCGTGCGACGTGGGCCAGGGGGACGCCGTGCTGCTCCGCTCGGCCGGTGCTGTCGCGCTCGTCGACACCGGTCCGGCTCCCGAGCCGCTCGCGGCCTGCCTCTCGCGCGCCGGGATCGAGCGCATCGACCTCCTGGTGCTCACCCATTACGACCTCGATCACATCGGCGGCCTCGCCGCCGTGCGCGGCCGCATCGGCACCGTGCTGCACGGTCGGGGCGATGCCGACGCGAAGGCGCAGATCGCCTCGCTGACGGCGCAGGGGGCACAGGCGACCGAGGCGTCGGCGGGGCTCACCGGCTCCCTCGGCGCGGCGCGGTGGCGTGTGCTGTGGCCCAAGCCCGGCAGCCGCGCCTTCCCGGAAGGCAACGACGCCAGCGTCGTCCTCGACGTGCGCGGCGGCGGTATTCCGGCCACGCTGCTGCTCGGCGACCTGTCGGCGTCGCCGCAGCGCGTGCTGACGGCATCCGGCGCCCTCGCGCCGCCCTATGCCGTCGTCAAGGTGGCCCATCACGGCAGCGCCGATCAGGATGCCGAGCTGTACGTCGCCGCCCAGCCCGCGGTCGCCCTGTTCACCGTGGGCGCCGGCAACGACTACGACCATCCGCGAGACGAGACGCTTGCGATCCTGGACGGCCTCGGAGCGCGGATCGCACGCACCGACCGCGACGGGGCGATCGCGCTGTGGGCGTCCGGGGACGCGGTCGCGATCTGGCGCGAGCGCGGCGGCTGACCTGCCGGTCCCGGGGGACGGATCGGCCGCCGTCGGTGGTCGTCGGTAGGCTGGGGGAATGGCTTCCCCCGCTCGCCGAGCACCCGCGAAGGCGGCGCGCAGCGCCATTCCCCAGCTGTCGTGGCGGACGCCCCAGCCCGCGCCGATCGTCCTGGTCTCCGGTCCCGAAGAGGTCTGCGCCGAGCGCGCGATCGCCGGGGTGCGGGAATACCTGCGCGCTGAGGATCCGGCGCTCGAGGTGTCCGACATCCGCGCCGACGACTACGCTGCCGGAACCCTCCTGGGAGTGACGTCGCCGTCGCTCTTCGGCGAAGCGCGGCTCGTGCGCGTGAGCGGCGTCGAGAAGTGCTCCGACACGTTCCTGACCGAGGCCCTCTCGTACCTCTCGGCGCCGCAGGACGGCGCCACCGTGGTGCTCCGCCACACCGGGGCCAGCGTCCGCGGCAAGAAGCTGCTCGACGCGATCCGCGCGGGGGAGGGCTCCGGCGTCGAGATCGCGTGCCCTGCCGTCAAGCGCGACTCCGACCGGTTCGACTTCGCCGCGGGGGAGTTCCAGGCCGCCAAGAAGCGCATCGCACCCACGGCGCTGCGCGCCCTGGTCTCCGCGTTCGCCGACGACCTCACCGAGCTCGCGGCAGCGTGCCAGCAGCTGATCGCCGACGTCCCCGGCGACATCACCGACCAGATCGTCGAGCGCTACTACGGCGGCCGCGTCGAGACGTCGGCGTTCACGGTCGCCGATACGGCGATCGCCGGCCGCTACGGCGAAGCGCTCATCGCCCTCCGCCACGCCCTCGCCTCGGGGGCCGACCCCGTTCCGCTGGTGGCAGCCGTCGCGATGAAGCTGCGCACCATGGCGCGGGTGGCGGGCAACCGCGAGCCCTCGGCGGCCCTCGCCGCGCGGCTGGGCATGAAGGACTGGCAGGTCGATCGCGCCCGGCGCGACCTGATGGGGTGGAACGAGGAGAGCCTGGGCCGCGCCATCCAGGCGACGGCACGGGCGGATGCCGAGGTCAAGGGCGGCTCGCGCGATGCCGTCTTCGCCCTCGAGCGCATGATCACGGTCATCGCCACGCGCGCGCCGTACGGCGCCTGACCGCCACGCACGCGCGCCGTACGGCGCCTGACAGGCGCGGCGCATACGCGAAAGGCCCGCCCCTGACGGGACGGGCCTTTTCGACGGATGCTCACCGGGCGATCTCGCGACCGGCGGCGACCTCACGGTCGCGGAGCGTGTCGAAGTCTCAGAGCGCGGAGACCTGCTTGGCGATGGCCGACTTGCGGTTCGCCGCCTGGTTCTTGTGGATGACGCCCTTGCTGACGGCCTTGTCGAGCTTCTTGGACGCCGTGCCCAGAGCCTTCTCGGCGGCGGCCTTGTCGCCCGCTGCGATCGCCTCGCGGGTGCGACGGACGTGCGTCTTCAGCTCGCTCTTGACGGCCTTGTTGCGCTCGCGCGCCTTCTCGTTGGTCTTGTTGCGCTTGATCTGCGACTTGATGTTCGCCACGTGTCGACGTTCTTTCGTTCGAAGGGAATCGGATTGATGTGCCGGTCAGCGAGAGAGGGGCGCTTCGCGACGGTCGTGAGGGCGAACCCACACGCAAGCCAAACAAGGATTCTATCAGGTCGGTCGAGGTGTGGTTGACCGGCGCCGTGCGCACGCCGCATCCTCCTCATGATGCATGATCTAGGCGTGGCCGCGCGCGTCGCCCGAGGCCTGCGCCCCTGACGAAGGAGTCCACCGTGCCGCAGCATCCGTCCGTCGACCTCGCGCCTTTCCCGCCGGGCTTCCGCTGGTCGGCGGCGACGGCCGCATTCCAGGTGGAGGGCGCACGAACCGCCGACGGCGGGGCCGGTCGATCTGGGACGACTTCGTCGACGCGCCGGGTGCCGTCCGCGGCGGCGGCGACGGCCGACCCCGGCCCCGACAGCTACCGACGCCACCGCGAAGACGTCGCCCTGCTCGCCGGACTCGGCGTCGACCGCTATCGCTTCTCGATCTCGTGGGTGCGCGTGCAGCCCGAGCCGGGCGGACCCGTGCTGCAGGCGGGACTCGACTACTACCGCCGGCTCGCCGACGATCTCCTCGACGCGGGCATCACGCCGTTCGCGACGCTGTACCACTGGGACCTGCCGAGCGTGCTGGAAGCGGACGGCGGCTGGCTGACGCGTGACACCGCGCTGCGCTTCGGCGAGTACGCGGCGATCGTGGCTGCTGCCCTGGGCGACCGCATCCGTCACTGGTACACCCTGAACGAGCCTGTCTCCACCTCGCTGCAGGGCTACGCCGTCGGCACGCTGGCACCCGGGTCGCCAGCTGCTGTTCGGCTCGCTGCCGACGGTGCACCATCAGCTGCTCGCCCACGGCCTGGCGCAGCGGGCGCTGCGGGCCGCCGGCGCCGAAGAGGTGGGCATCGTCAACAACCACACGCTGGTGCTTCCCGCGAGCGGGACGGATGCCGACCTCGCCGCCGCGGGGATGTACGACGTGCTGCACAACCGCCTCTTCGCCGAGCCCGTGCTCACCGGGGCGTACCCCGACCTGGAGGCGTTCGGCATCCCGCCGATGCCGGTCGAGGACGGCGATCTCGAGCTCATCTCGACGCCGGGGGACTTCTACGGCATCAACTTCTACAACCCGACGACGGTGGCGGCCGCAGCCGACGGACAGCCCCGTTCCCTTCGAGATCGTCCCCACGCCGGGCGCGCCCGTCACCGGGTTCGGCCCGGAGTGGCCGATCGTGCCGACGGCGCTCACGGAGCTTCTCCTGGACTTCCGCGAACGCTACGGAGATCGCCTTCCTCCACTGGTGATCGGTGAGAACGGCGCCTCGTTCCCCGAGCCCGAGCACGTCGACGGGCCCGTCGCCGACGCCGATCGCATCGCGTACCTCGCGGGCCACATCGACGCCGTCGGCGCCGCCGTGCGGGCGGGGGTCGACGTCCGCGAGTACACGGTCTGGTCGCTGCTGGACAACTTCGAGTGGGCGGACGGGGTGGTCGCAGCGCTTCGGGCTGGTGCACGTCGACTTCGACACGGCGCAGCGCACGCCGAAGGCCTCGTTCGACTGGTACCGCACGCTCATCGCCGAGGCGCGCTCGTGAGCGCGCGGCAGCCCGGCAAGGTCGGCGCGCGCTGGTTCACCCTCTTCACGCTGGCCTGGCTCGCGATCTGGACGGTCCAGCTGACGCCGCTGCAGCTGCTCATACCCCTGCAGCTCGATACACCGGATGACGCCGCCGGCTGGGTGTCGGGCGTCGTCTCGTCCGGCCTCGTCCTCGCGATCGGCGGGGTCGCCGGTGTCATCGCCGCGCCGCTCGCGGGCGGCCTCTCCGACCGCACACGCGGGCGGTCGGGGACGGCGGCGCCCCTGGGCTCTGGGCGGTGTGTGGCTCGGCACCGCGTCGCTCGACGGCGATCGCCTTCGCCTCCGGTCCGTGGGGAGTGGGGCTCGCGTGGGTGGGTGTCTCGGTCGGCGTCGCCGTCGCCTCCGCGGCCTTCACGGCGCTGATCGCCGACCAGCTGACGACGCAGCGGGGCGCGGCATCCGCTGCCGTCTCGTCCTCGCAGGCGCTCGGAATCGTCGTCGGGGTGGGGGTCATCGTGCTGCTGGAGCTCGGCGTCGTCGTCGGCTACCTCGTGCTGGCCGGCTTCCTCGCCGTCGTCGGCACCATCGCCGCCCTGCCCTGCCGGATCCTCCCGCTCGCGCCGAGGTGGCCGTGGCGCGGGAGGTCAGGACGCTGCGCGAGCGCCTCGCCGCCCTGCGCGACCGCGACTTCGCCTGGCTGCTCGCGGGACGCCTCACCGTCAACATCGGCAACGCGCTGGGCACGGGGCTGCTGCTCTTCTTCCTGCTCTACGGGCTGCATCGGGATGCCGCGACCGCCGAGGACGAGCTGCTGCTGCTGATCCTCGTCTACACGCTCTTCGTGGTCGTGTCGTCCATCGTGTCGGGCCGGATCTCGGATCGCACCGGACGTCGCCTGCCGTTCGTGGTGTGGCCCGCCGTCATCCAGGGCCTCGCATCGATCATCCTCGTGGTCGCACCCTCGCTCACCTCGGCGATGATCGCCGCGGCCCTCCTGGGCGTCGGCTACGGCGCGTACATGTCGGTGAGTCTCGCTCTGGGCACCGACCTGCTGCCGTGCGCGGAGGACCATGCCCGCGATCTCGGCTTCGTCAACGTGTCGGCGAGCCTCGGACAGCTCATCGGGCCGCTCCTCGGCGCGGGACTGGTGGCCCTCGTGGGCGGGTTCTGGCTGCTCTTCCTCGTGGGAGGCATCCTGTCGATCATCGGCGGCTTCATGACGTACGCGATCCGCACGCGCGATCGCGCGACGTCAGCCGTCTGAGGCCTCCAGGGTCGCCAGCGCCACCTCGAGCAGCGCGTTGAACACCCGAGGGCGCATCACCGTGACGTGGTGGGTCGTGCGGGGCACGACGACGAGCTCGGCGTGCTGCGCGATACGCATGAAGAGGCGCTCGTTCACGCGCAGCTGGTCGTACTGCCCGTTGACGAACCACAACGGCACGTCGATGCGGTGGAGGGCGGCCAGGAGATCGAGCACCGAGAGGCTGCGCAGCGCGATGTCCTGCGCATCCAGTGCATAGCCGCCCGCGCCGAAGTCGGCGCGGGTCTCATCGGGCAGGATGCGATCGAGCATGCGATTCGTCAGCCACATCCCGCGGTCGGGCAGCGAGTCGAATCCGCGCGTGAGCACGCGATAGGCGGCGAGCCCCACACCCCGCGGTATCGCGGTGCAGGATGCCGCGACGAAGCCCGCGACGGGCGGCGGATCCTCCGCACCCACGTACTCGATGCAGAGCAGGCCACCCATCGAGTGCCCCACGAGGAGGACCGGTCCGCGCTCCGCGGCGGCCCGCACCGCCTCGTCGATCGTCGCCATGGCCGATTCGAGGGTGAAGTCCTCGGCCATCCGGGATCCGTGGCCCGGCAGGTCGACGGCCGTCACCGGGGTGCCGCGCGCGTTCAGGTACTCGACCTGGGCGCGCCACATCGTGGCGGACGTCCGGATGCCGTGGACGAGCACGACCTGCACCACCATGACGACAGGCTAGCCGTGGGCGCCGCCTTAGCATGGCGGCATGCCCGAGATCGCTCCGCACATCGCCCACATGCCGGGCTCGGGTGTGCGCCACATCCTCGAACGTGCCCTGCGCCGGCCCGGCACGATCATCCTGGCGGTCGGCGAGCCGGGCGAGGTCGCATCGCCGCGGATCCGGGATGCCGCGGCCGACGCGTGGCGCGAAGGGGCGATCCGCTACACGCCCAACGGCGGCACGCCCGCGCTGCGGGAGGCGATCCGCGCGAAGCTGGCACACGAGAACGGCTTGGACGTCGACATCGAGCAGATCTGGGTGACGGTCGGCGCCACGCAGGCGCTGCACCTCGCGATGTCGCTCACGCTGTCACGCGGCGACGAGGTGCTCGTTCCCGACCCGGGCTACACGACGTTCACCATGAACGCCCACCTGCTCCAGGCGGTGCCGGTGCCCTACCCGCTGCGCCCGGCGCGAGAGTTCCAGCCGGATCTCGCGGAGCTCGAATCCCTCGTGACGCCGCGCACGCGCGCGCTGATCGTGAACACGCCGTCCAACCCGCTGGGCTCCACCTTCGACCGCGCGACCTTGGACGCGCTCCTCGCCCTGGCCCGGCGGCACGACCTGTGGCTCATCAGCGACGAGGTGTACGAGCGGTTCACCTGGGGAGCCCCTCATGTGAGCCCTGCGACGCTCGACGCCGACGGGCGCGTGCTGTCGGTGTTCTCGATGTCCAAGACCTACGCGATGACCGGCGCCCGCGTGGGCTGGCTGGTGACGCCGCCCGGCTGGCGCCAGACGATGCTGCGGGTGCAGGAGTCGGTCGTCAGCTGCGTCGACGAGCCGTCGCAGCGGGCGGCGACCGAGGCGCTCACCGGCGACCAGGCTGCCGTGGCGCGCAGCGCGGCGCACTACCGCGAGAACCTGGCCGCCGCGACCGCCGCCCTCTCCGCGCGTGGACTGCGCTACCTCACGCCGACCGGCGCGTTCTACCTGTGGATCGACGTCTCGCACGTCTCGCGGGGGGACGTCATCGGCGTGGTGCGAGCGATTCCTCGACGAAGAGGGCGTCGCGGTCGCGCCCGGGAGCGCCTTCGGCGCCTCGGGGGAGGGCTGGATCCGCGTGTGCGTGGCCAGCGACCGCGCCGAACTGCTCGAGGGGCTGAGCCGCATTCCCGCACCGGTGTGAGCGGCGCTCGCCGCGTCGGACGGATGCCTCGTCGCCGGGTGCCGGGACCTCGGGCCGAGTGACTCGCAGGGTGGAGGCATCCCGCACCCGTACAATCGTCTGGACATGTCACCCCGCGCCCTGAAGCCCCTCGAGCCCTCTGCCACGCCGCCCGAGCTGCTCCGCAACTTCTGCATCATCGCCCACATCGACCACGGCAAGTCGACGTTGGCCGACCGCATGCTGCAGATCACCGGCGTCGTCTCCGACCGCGACATGCGTGCGCAGTACCTCGACCGCATGGACATCGAGCGCGAGCGCGGCATCACGATCAAGTCGCAGGCGGTGCGGATGCCGTGGGCCCTTCGCCCGGCACAGGGACCGGAGCAGGTCTTCGCGCTGAACATGATCGACACGCCCGGGCACGTCGACTTCACGTACGAGGTCTCCCGCTCGCTCGCGGCCTGCGAGGGCGCGATCCTGCTGGTCGACGCGGCACAGGGCATCGAGGCGCAGACCCTCGCGAACCTGTACCTGGCACTCGAGAACGACCTGCACATCATCCCGGTGCTCAACAAGATCGACCTGCCCGCCGCCGACCCCGACAAGTTCGCCGCCGAGCTCGCCAACCTGATCGGCGGGTCGCCCGATGACGTGCTGCGGGTGTCGGGCAAGACGGGCATGGGCGTCGAGAGTCTCCTCGACCGCATCGTCGAGCAGATCCCCGCACCGAAGGGGAACGCGGATGCCCCGGCCCGCGCGATGATCTTCGACTCGGTGTACGACTCGTACCGGGGCGTGGTCACGTACGTCCGCATGGTCGACGGCAAGCTGGAGCCGCGCGAGCGCATCCAGATGATGTCGACGAAGGCCACGCACGATCTCCTCGAGATCGGTGTGTCGAGCCCCGAGCCCGTCCCGACCAGAGGGCTCGGCGTCGGCGAGGTCGGCTACCTCATCACCGGAGTGAAGGACGTTCGCCAGTCGAAGGTGGGCGACACCATCACGACCGCGCGCAAGCCGGCCGTCGATGCGCTCGCGGGCTACACCGACCCCAAGCCGATGGTCTTCTCGGGCGTCTACCCGATCGACGGCAGCGACTACGGCGACCTGCGCGAGGCCCTCGACAAGCTGAAGCTCTCGGATGCGTCGCTGCAGTACGAGCCCGAGACCTCGGTCGCGCTGGGCTTCGGCTTCCGCTGCGGCTTCCTGGGTCTGCTGCACCTCGAGATCATCACCGAGCGCCTCGCACGCGAGTTCGACCTCGACCTCATCACGACCGCTCCGTCGGTGATCTACGAGGTCACGACCGACACCGGCGAGCAGGTCACCGTCACGAACCCCAGCGAGTACCCCGACGGGCGCGTCGCCAGCGTCAGCGAGCCCATGGTGAAGGCGGCGATCCTCCTGCCGAAGGACTACGTCGGAACGGTCATGGAGCTGTGCCAGGGGCGCCGCGGGCAGCTGCTGGGCATGGAGTACTTCAGCGAGGAGCGCGTCGAGCTGCGCTACAACATGCCGCTCGGCGAGATCGTGTTCGACTTCTTCGACCAGCTGAAGTCGCGGACGCAGGGATACGCCAGCCTCGACTACGAGCCCGTCCGGCAGCCAGGAGGCCGACCTGGTGAAGGTCGACATCCTGCTCCAGGGCGACAAGGTCGACGCGTTCAGCTCGATCGTGCACCGCGAGAAGGCGTACGCCTACGGCACGATGATGACCGAGCGCCTGCGCAAGCTCATCCCTCGCCAGCAGTTCGAGGTGCCCATCCAGGCGGCCATCGGTGCGCGCATCATCGCGCGCGAGAACATCCGCGCGATGCGCAAGGACGTGCTCGCCAAGTGCTACGGCGGTGACATCACCCGCAAGCGCAAGCTCCTCGAGAAGCAGAAAGAGGGCAAGAAGCGCATGAAGATGGTCGGCCGCGTCGAGGTTCCCCAGGAGGCGTTCATCGCCGCCCTGTCGGGGGACGTCGAGGGCCCCAAGAAGTGACCCGATTCGCGAAGTAGGCTGATTCCATGCGTCGAGGGACCTTCCGTGACGACACCGTCGACTACGCCGCCGTCGGGGCGACGCAGGCGCCGGACCTGATGCAGTACCCGCCGGAGCGCAGCATTCCGGCCGAGCAGTCATGGCGCATCGGCAGCGGCGAGGCCAGGTTCCGCGCCGCCGGAGAGGCGCTGCTGTCGTGGACCGCGCAGCGCGGCGCCGGGCTCGAGGTCACCGATGTGCGGCCCGCGTCGGGCCCGATGTACTCGGGGGTCAGCTTCGACCCCGAGGGCAACCCGGTCGCGCCCAGCCGCTCCGAGACCGAGCAGCGCTTCGACGCGGACGGCACGCCCTATGTCAGCTGCCGGCACGACGATCCGCGTCGACGGCCGGGTCAAGGGCCTGCGCGCCGACGCCGAGCTGCGCGTCATCTTCGCCGTGGAGGAGCCGCGCCGCGTCGGCTTCGCGCTCGGCACGGTGAGCGACTCGGTCGTCAGCGGCGAGGAGTCGTTCATGCTCGACTGGTACGACAACGACGAGGTGTGGTTCACCGTCCGCGCGTTCGACGCACCCCGTGCCGTGCTGTATCGCGCTCTGCCGGGACTGACCAAGCGCCGTCGGCGCGAGCTGTTCACGCGCTATCTGCGCGCCATCTCGCCGCTGTACACGACGCCCGCGTGAGGCGCTGATGGGCTCCGCTCTTCCGCTCGGCGAGCCCGTTCCGGCGGACGGCTCGCTGCCGTCGGGCATCCGCGTCGATCCCTCGACCGATTTCGGCGTGTACCTGCACGTGCCGTTCTGCCGCGTGCGCTGCGGCTACTGCGACTTCAACACCTACACCTCGTCCGAACTGCGCGGCGCCCGCCAGGATCAGTACGCCGACACGCTCCTGCGCGAGGTGGACCTCGCGGCGGCGGTGCTCGAGCGGGCCGGCGGCAATCGCCCGGCCTCGACGGTGTTCTTCGGCGGCGGCACGCCGACGCTGCTGCCCCCGGGCGATCTCGCCCGCATGCTCGGCGGCGTGCGCGACACGTTCGGCATCGTCGACGGTGCCGAGGTGACGGTCGAGGCCAACCCCGACACCGTCTCGCCGGCCGTCGCGGCCGAGCTCGCGGCATCCGGTGTCACCCGGCTCTCGATCGGCATGCAGTCGGCCGTCCCGCACGTCCTCGCGGCACTCGATCGCACCCACGACCCCGAGAACGTCGCGCACCGCGGTGTCGGCGGCGCGCGATGCCGGCCTCGACGTGAGCGTCGACCTCATCTACGGCGCCCCCGGCGAGTCGCTCGACGACTGGCGTGCCTCGCTCGAGGCGGCGATCGTCCTCGAGCCCGACCACATCTCGGCCTACGCGCTCATCATCGAGGACGGCACGAAGCTCGCGCGCCAGATCCGCCGCGGAGAAGTCGCCGCCCCGGACGACGACCTGCAGGCCGACATGTACGAGCTCGCCGACGACCTGCTCGCGGGCGGCGGATTCGACTGGTACGAGGTGTCGAACTGGGCCCGCGACGCGGCCCACCGATCGCGGCACAACCTCGCCTACTGGGTCGGCTCGGACTGGTGGGGCTTCGGGCCCGGCGCGCACAGCCACATCGGGGGAGTGCGGTTCTGGAACGTCAAGCACCCCGCGGCGTACGCGCAGCGGCTCGCGGCGGGCGAGTCGCCCGCCGCCGGACGCGAGAGCCCGGATGCCGAGGCCCGGACCCTCGAGAGCGTGCTGCTGCGCACGCGGGTCCGTGAGGGGCTGCCCGTCGCCGAGCTGCAGGGCGAGGGCCGCCACGCGGTCGCCGCGCTCATCGCGGACGGTCTGATCGACGGGCCCACGGCGCTGCGGGGACACGTCGTGCTGACCCGGCGGGGACGCCTGCTGGCCGACGCCGTCGTCCGCGCGCTCACCGAGTGACGACATGCCGCCGCCGCACCGCGCCGCCACCGGCTACGGCGCGCCCCCACCGCACGCGGCGTCGTTCGGCGATCCTGGCAGGGGCATCGGATAGAATTGGCACTCCAGTCATGCGAGTGCCAGACGCCCTGGTGCCGACAGCAGCGTGAGGAGGCGGGATGGTCAGCGAGCGAGGTCTGCAGGTGCTGCGGGCGATCGTCCAGGACTACGTCGACACGCGTGAGCCGGTCGGCAGCAAGACGATCGTCGAGCGGCACGCGTTCGGCGTGTCCGCGGCGACCATCCGCAACGACATGGCGCTGCTCGAAGACGAGGAGCTCATCGTCGCGCCGCACACGTCGTCGGGACGCGTCCCGACCGACAAGGGCTACCGCGTCTTCGTGGACCACCTCGCCGAGATCCGCCCGCTCTCCTCGGCGCAGCGCTCGGCCATCGCCTCGTTCCTGGACGGCTCGGGCGACCTCGACGACGTGCTCGTGCGCACCGTGCGCGCACTGACGCAGCTCACCGGCCAGGTCGCGATCGTCCAGTACCCGTCGTTCGCGCGAGCGAACGTCACCCACGTGGAGCTGGTGCAGCTCGGCGGCGGACGGATGCTGGTGATCGTCGTCACCGACACCGGCCGCGTGTCGCAGCGCCTGACCTTCGTCGGCGAGGACTTCGACGACACCGACCTCGCGCACATCCGCGCCCGCCTGGGCACGCTGCTGGTCGGCCGGCCGGTGCGCGAGGGGCTCCAGCGCATCGCCGAGCGGCTCGAGGTGCCCGATGCCCAGGCGCCCGCGCCACGAGCGCGCGACGGACGAGATCGTGCGCGCCGTCGCCGAAGAGCTCGAGGAGTTCCGCCAGGACAAGCTGGTGATGGCCGGCAGCGCCAACCTCGCACGCAGCGAGTCCGACTTCCGCGGCAGCATCTACCCCCTCCTCGAGGCGATCGAGGAGCAGGTGACCCTGCTGCGGCTGATGGGCGAGATGGTGGCCGACGAGCAGGGTCTGGCCGCGAGCATCGGCCGCGAGAACGAGGCGTTCGGCCTGGCCGAGGCATCCGTCGTCGCCAGCGACTACGACGCGACCGGATCGCTCGCCCGCGTCGGCGTGCTCGGGCCCACGCGCATGGACTACCCCACCAACCTCGCGACGGTCCGTGCCGTCGCGCGCTACCTCACGCGCATGCTCGAGCAGGACGACAACTCCCGCTGACGCGGACGCGCATCATCGATTCCGCGGCACCGCCGCGGCAGGAAGGCGAAAGTGGCTGACCACTACGAGGTCCTCGGCGTCTCACGCGACGCCACCACCGACGAGATCAAGAAGGCGTACCGCAAGCTCGCCCGGCAGCTGCACCCGGACGTGAACCCCGGAGAGGACGCGTCCGAGCGCTTCAAGCTCGTGACGCACGCCTACGACGTGCTGAGCGATCCCGATCAGCGCGCACGCTACGACATGGGCGGCAACGACTCGCCGTTCGGCGGCGCCGGCGGCTTCGGCGGCTTCAACGACATCTTCGAGACCTTCTTCGGTTCGGCCGGCGGCGGGCGCGGCGGTCGCCCCCGTTCGCGGCGGGAGCGCGGGCAGGACGCCCTGGTGCGCGTGACGCTCGAGCTCGGCGACGTGGTGTTCGGCACGCACCGAGACATCGACGTCGACACCGCGGTGGTCTGCGAGACCTGTCAGGGCTCGTGCTGCCAGCCGGGGACCAGCCCCGTCACCTGCGACATCTGCCACGGCACCGGCAACGTGCAGCGTCAGGTGCGCAGCCTTCTCGGCAACGTCGTCACGACGCAGCCCTGCAACGTGTGCCAGGGCTACGGCACCACGATTCCCTACCCCTGCGCGACCTGCCAGGGCCAGGGCCGCGTGCGCGCACGCCGCACCGTGTCGCTCGACATCCCCGCCGGCGTCGAGACCGGCCTGCGGCTGCAGCTTCCCGGCTCGGGTGAGGTCGGCCCCGCCGGCGGCCCCAACGGCGACCTCTACATCGAGGTCACCGTCTCGCCCCACGAGGTGTTCAGCCGCGACGGCGACGACCTCCTCGCGACCCTCGAGGTGTCGATGCCCGACGCGATCCTCGGCACCACGACGACGATCGAGTCGCTCGACGGCCCCGTCGATCTCGAGGTGCGCGCGGGCGTGCAGGCCGGCGACATCCTGACGATCAAGGGCCGCGGCATCACGCCGCTGCGCGGCTCCCAGCGCGGCGACCTGCGGGTCGGCGTGCATGTCGTGACGCCGACACGGCTCGATCACAAGGAGCGCGCCCTGATCGAGGAGTTCGCCAAGCGCACCAAGGCACCCGCTCCGCGGCTCTCGGAGTTCCACCAGGGTCTGTTCGCCAAGCTGCGCGACCGGTTCCGGAACGCCTGACCGGTGGCCCTGCACTTCCTCCTCGACGAGCCGGCTGCCGCGGCGCCGGGCGATGCGGTGATCCTCCAGGGTGCGGAGGCGCATCACGCCTCGAGCGTGCGCCGGGTCCGCGCCGGCGAGGAGGTGACCGTCGGCGACGGCCGGGGCGCCTGGCTCACCGGCGTGGTGGAGTCGGTCTCGCCCCGCGAGGTCGTGGTGAGGATCAGTGCGCGGACGGATGCCCCGCAGCCGAGCCCGCGCGTCGTGCTCGTGCAGGCGCTCGCCAAGGGCGATCGCGACGAGCTCGCGGTCCAGGCGGCGACGGAGCTCGGCGCCGACGAGATCGTGCCGTGGCAGGCCGCACGCAGCGTCTCGCGGTGGGACGCCGCGAAGGCGGTGAAGGGCCGCGCGCGGTGGGCGACCATCGTGCGCGAGGCGGCGAAGCAGGCGCACCGCCCCTGGGTGCCGACCGTGGCGGAGCTGACCTCGACGGCCGGCCTCGTGCAGCGGGCGGCGGCATCCCGTCTCCTCGTCCTCGAACCGACGGCATCGGAGCGGCTCAGCGACCTCGCGGTCGAGCGCGGCGACGACCGCGATGTCGTGCTCGTCGTCGGGCCCGAGGGCGGCATCGCGCCCGATGAGCTCGATGCTCTCGCCGCCGCCGGCGCGCGGCTCGTGCGACTCGGCGACACGGTGCTGCGCACGTCGACCGCAGGGCCCGCAGCCCTCGCGGTCGTCAGCACGGCCCTCGGCCGTTGGTGAGCGGTTCGACGGCTCGACCCCGGTCCCGGAGCCTGCCGAAGGGCCCCGTCGGTAGACTTGCGGCATGAGCGAGCCGTCGATCTTCACGCGCATCCGCAACGGAGAGATCCCGTCCGAGATCATCGCGGAGACCGAGAACGCCTTCGCGATCCGCGACATCGCCCCGCAGGCGCCCCTGCACCTGCTGGTGATCCCCAAGACCGAGGAGTACCGGAACGTCGTCGAGCTCGCCGCCGGCGATCCGGAGCTGATGGCCGAGCTCGTCGGCCTGGCGAACACCCTCGCCGCAGAGCATTCCGACGGGGACTTCCGTCTCGTGTTCAACACCGGCCCGAACGCGGGCCAGACCGTCTTCCACGTGCACGCCCATGTGCTCGCGGGAGGCCTCGAAGAGAAGAGTGTCGGTGCCTGATCAAGACGGTCATGAATCCGTGAGCGACGGCGGCAGCACGATCGAGCGCATCTACGCGGACGGCGTCGCGATGGTGCAGCTGCTCGGTCCGCAGGATCGCCTGCTGCGGGTCGTCGAACGGGAGCACCCCGGCGTCGACGTGCACGTGCGCGGCAACGAGATCACGCTGACCGGCGAGGCGGGTGCCGTCGCCGCCGCACGGACGCTCGTCGACGAGCTGCTCGCGATGACGAAGGCCGGGCACGCGCTCGGCGAGGAGGACGTCGCCTCCTCGAACCGCATCCTGCGCACGGAAGGCGGTCCTCGGCCGTCCGAGGTGCTCGGCGAGGCGATCCTGTCGTCGCGCGGCCGCGTCATCCGCCCGAAGACCCTCGGCCAGAAGGCGTACGTCGACGCGATCGAGCAGAGCACCATCGTCTTCGGCATCGGTCCGGCCGGCACCGGCAAGACCTACCTGGCGATGGCGAAGGCCGTGCAGGCGCTCCAGCGCAAAGAGGTCAGTCGCATCATCCTGACGCGGCCCGCCGTCGAGGCGGGGGAGCGGCTGGGGTTCCTGCCCGGCACGCTCACCGACAAGATCGACCCGTATCTGCGGCCGCTCTACGACGCGCTCAACGAGATGATGGACCCCGAGCTCGTGCCCAAGCTGATGGCCACCGGCACCATCGAGGTCGCGCCGCTGGCGTACATGCGCGGTCGCACGCTGAACGACTCGTTCGTCGTGCTCGACGAGGCGCAGAACACGACGCCCGAGCAGATGAAGATGTTCCTCACCCGGCTGGGCTTCGGCACCCGCATGGTCGTCACCGGTGACATCACGCAGATCGACCTGCCCCAGGGTGCGTCGGGTCTTCGCCTGGTGACCCGGGTGCTCGACAACATCGATGACATCCACTTCGCGTACCTGACCAGCGACGACGTGGTCCGCCACACGCTCGTGGGGCGGATCGTCGACGCCTACAGCGTGTACGACGAGCACCGCCTCGCCACTCGCCGCGAGCGGGACGAGGCCGCCGAGTTCGCGAATCGCGCGGAGCGACGTGCCGCCGACCCCCCGCAGCAGCGGGCCCCGTGACCACCTTCCGAAGCGAGGACGCTCATGACCATCGAGATCGGCAACGAATCCGGGATCGCCGTCGACGAGACCGTCCTGCTGCGGCTCATGGAGCACAACTTCGCCGAGCTCCATGTGAGCCCCGACGCCGACGTCGCGATCCTGCTGGTCGATGAGGGCGCGATGGAGGCGCTGCACGTGCAGTGGATGGACGAGCCGGGACCGACCGACGTGCTGAGCTTCCCGATGGACGAACTCCGTCCGGGCACCGAGGACGCCCCCACACCTCCCGGGCTGCTCGGCGACATCGTGCTGTGCCCGCAGGTGGCCGAGACGCAGGCCGTGGCCGCGAAGCACTCGACGCTCGACGAGCTGATCCTCCTCACGACGCACGGCCTGCTCCACCTCCTGGGTTTCGACCACGCCGAGCCCGAGGAGGAGCGGGAGATGTTCGGACTCCAGCGCGAGCTCATCACCTCGTTCCAGGCATCCGAGCGTCGACGACCCCGCACATGACCGCTGCGCTCCTCCTGATCGCGGCAGCGCTGCTGCTCGCGTTCGGCGCCCTGATGGTCGCGATCGACGCCGCGCTCAGCGTGACCTCGCGCGCCGACCTCGCCGAGCTCGGCGCGGGGGACCGCAACGCCGAGGCGCTGCGCAAGATCGCGGCCGATCCCGATGCGCACGCGAACGCGGTGATCTTCATCCGCGTCCTCGCAGAGACGACCGCGGCCGTGCTCGTGACCGTCGCGTTCACCGACCTCTTCAACAACATCTGGTGGGCGATGCTCGCCGCCGCGGTGCTGATGACGGGCGTGTCGTACGTCGTCGTCGGCGCGAGCCCGCGCACCCTGGGCCGGCTGCATGCCAAGGCCCTGCTGCGGGGGGCGGCGCCCGTCATCCGCGGCGTGAGGATCATCCTCGGTCCGCTCGCCCACGGCCTCGTCGCCCTCGGCACCCGCATCACGCCGGGTGGTTCGCGCGGGTCGTCGTTCGCGTCCGAGGAGCAGCTGCTCAGCATCATCGACGAAGCCGCGGAGAACGAGCTCATCGAGCAGGACGACCGGGAGCTCATCCACTCGGTGTTCGACTTCACCGACACCTTCGTGCGTGCCGTCATGGTGCCGCGCACCGACATGGTGACCGTGGACGCCTCGACGTCGACCCGCGAGGCGATGAAGGTGTTCCTCGAGAAGGGCGTGTCCCGCGTGCCCATCGTCGACGACGACGCGGATGACGTGGTCGGGCGTGCTGTATCTCAAGGACCTCGTGCAGTTCGGCTTCCGCGACGAGACGGGGTGGCGGGATGCCCCGGTCAAGCGCATCGCGCGGCCCGCCGTGTTCGTGCCCGAGTCGATGAAGGCCGAGACCCTGCTGCAGCAGATGAAGCGCGACGCGGTGCACGTCTGCCTCGTGGTCGACGAGTACGGCGGCGTATCGGGTCTCGTCACGCTCGAGGACCTCATCGAGGAGCTCGTCGGCGAGATCTCGGACGAGTACGACCCGCGCGCCGAGGAGGTCACGGAGCTCGAGCCCGGTCACTTCCGCGTGAGCGCGCGTCTCGGTCTCGACGAGGTCGGCGATCTGTTCGGCCTCGAACTGGAGGACGAGGACGTCGACTCGATCGGCGGCCTCCTCGGCAAGGCTCTCGGTCGAGTGCCGCAGCCGGGCGCGACGGCCGAGTACGCCGGCCTGGTCCTCACCGGCGGCGCGTCCCGTGGCCGCGGCCGCGGCATCTCGACGGTGTTCGTCGAACGCGGCGACCCGGCCCTCGACCCTGCCGGCACCACCGGCCGGCCACGCACCGGCGAGCTCCGCATCACGAGCCCTCGCACCGGCGAGATCCGGCTGCCCAAGAAGGAAGACACCCCATGATCGACAACGACGCCACGCCGGATCGCGAGTCCGCCGCGGTCCCCGCCTCTGTCCGGGCCGCCGGGCCTGCCGACGGGCGTTCCGGGTTCGTCACCTTCGTCGGCCGCCCGAACGTCGGCAAGTCCACGCTCACGAACGCCCTGGTCGGCGAGAAGGTGGCGATCACCAGCGACAAGCCGCAGACGACGCGGCGCGCCATCCGCGGCATCGTGAACCGTCCCGGCGGCCAGCTGGTGATCGTCGACACGCCGGGCCTGCACAAGCCGCGCACCCTGCTCGGACAGCGTCTGAACGACCTCGTCGAGCAGGTGCTGGGCGATGTCGATGTGATCGGCTTCTGCGTGCCCGCCACAGAGAAGGTCGGTCCCGGCGATCGTCGCATCGCCGAGTCGCTGGGCGGCTACGGCCGCGCGAAGAAGGTCGCCATCGTGACGAAGACGGATGCCGCGTCCCGCGAGGAGATCACCGAGAGGCTGATCGAGGTCGACCAGCTGCGCGAGGACTGGGCCGCCGTCATTCCGCTCTCGGCGCTGACCCGTGATCAGCTCGACGTCCTGACCGACGAGCTGCTCGTCCTCATGCCGAAGGGCCCGGCGCTCTACCCCGACGGCGTCGTCACCGACGAGTCGACCGAGGACCGCATCGCCGAGATCATCCGCGAGGCGGCGCTCGAGGGCGTGCGCGATGAGCTGCCGCACTCCATCGCCGTCACGATCGAGGACATCTCCGAGCGCGACACGGGGTCGATGACCGACATCCACGCGAACCTCATCGTCGAGCGCGACAGTCAGAAGGCGATCATCATCGGCCACAAGGGCTCACGCCTGCGCGACGTCGGCGCGCGTGCCCGCGCGCAGATCGAGCCGCTGGTGGGCACGAAGGTCTTCCTGAAGCTGCACGTCCGCGTCGCGAAGGAATGGCAGCGCGACCCGAAGCAGCTGGGCCGGCTCGGCTTCTGATTCCGGCGTCCGCGGGGCCGCGCGTCAGTCGCCGGCCGCGCGATCGTCAGTCGCCGCTCGGAGTGATCGCCGACCGGATGATGACCGTGTCTTCGCCGTACTCCGCGTCCGCGGCATCCTGCCAGCTGCCGTCGTCCCAGACGACGTCGACCCACAGCCACCCGTCCTGCGGGTACGAACTCAGGTAGGCGTCGCCGAGGCGCTCGGGAAGCTCCTCCTGGATGTCGGCGAGCTCGGACTCGTCGCCGGCGCCCGGCTTGCCGCCGGTCGGGTCCTCGGGACGGATCGGGTCGTACAGGGCCAGCAGGATGGGATCCTGCGTGACGGTGAACGTCGTGCCGTCGTAGGTTCCGCGGACCGCGTAGGCGCCCCAGGTCACGTCGCCCGACGACTCGGCACCTTCGACGCCGTCCCAGGTCCAGCCCTCGAGGGGGATTCCCGTGCATTGCGGAGGGTACGACTCCGCCACCGGGCCCAGGCAGAGCTGCGCGTCTCCCGCCACGTCCAGCACGGTGCCGGTGGCGGACACCTCGCCCGCCGGCGGAACGGGGGTGACGGCGCCGAGCGTCGGCGACGCGGGCGTGCTCCCCGGATCCGCGCTCGCGCACGATGAGACGACGAGGGGGACGAAGACGGCGATGGCGGCGATGCCGAGCAGACGGCGCAGACCTCTCATACCCACATGGTGTCTCATCCGGGGCGATCGTCTCAGAGGCGGATGCCGCAGCCGCCGCCGTTTCTGCGGTTCGCGCTCCGCGCAAGACGGGGTGTAGCCTGGTCACATGCGCTTCGGCGGGCTTCTCCTTCTTAGCCGCCGCGACGAGACCTCGTTCTAGGGCCTTCCTCGTCGCGGAGCTTTCGGCTGGCCCGCAGCATCAGGCATCGAGCCACCCCGATCGGGTCGACGGCTCGAGACAGACGAGAGAAGCGATCGATCATGAAGAACAATCAGAAGCCTTCGGGCATGCCGATTCACAAGTATCTGCCGTATCCACGAGCAGATCACCGTCGAACTGCCCGACCGCACGTGGCCGGATCAGCGCATCACGACCGCGCCGCGCTGGTGCGCCGTCGATCTGCGCGACGGCAACCAGGCGCTCATCGATCCGATGAGCCCCGAGCGCAAACGGGTCATGTTCGACCTTCTGGTGCGCATGGGCTACAAAGAGATCGAGGTCGGCTTCCCGTCCGCGAGCCAGACCGACTTCGATTTCGTGCGTCAGCTCATCGAAGAGAACCTCATCCCGGACGACGTGACGATCCAGGTGCTGACCCAGGCGCGGGCGCACCTCATCGAGCGCACCTACGAGTCGATCGCCGGCGCGAAGCAGGCGATCGTGCACCTGTACAACTCGACCAGCGTGCTGCAGCGCGAGGTCGTGTTCCGCACCGACGAGCAGGGCATCATCGACATCGCGCTGGAGGGCGCGCGGCTGTGCCGCGAGTTCGAGAAGCGCATCCCCGAGACGCGGGTCTTCTACGAGTACTCGCCCGAGAGCTACACCGGCACCGAGCTCGAGTTCGCCGTCGACGTGTGCAACCAGGTGATCGAGATCTTCGAGCCCACACCCGAGCGCAAGGTCATCATCAACCTGCCGGCGACGGTCGAGATGGCGACTCCGAACGTCTACGCCGACTCGATCGAGTGGATGAGCCGTCGCCTCGCGCACCGCGAGAACGTCATCCTCTCGCTGCACCCCCACAACGACCGCGGCACCGCGATCGCCGCGGCGGAGCTCGGCTACATGGCCGGCGCCGACCGGATCGAGGGATGCCTCTTCGGCAACGGCGAGCGGACCGGAAACGTCGACCTGGTCGCGCTCGGCATCAACCTGCTGACCCAGGGCATCGATCCGCAGATCGACTTCAGCGACATCGACCAGGTCAAGCGCACGGTCGAGTACTGCAACCAGCTGCCCGTGCACGAGCGCAGCCCGTGGGCGGGCGACCTGGTCTTCACCGCCTTCAGCGGGTCGCACCAGGACGCCATCAAGAAGGGCTTCGAGGCGATGGAGGCCCGCGCCGCCGCGGCGGGGGTCACCGTCGACGAGATCGACTGGGCGGTGCCGTACCTGCCCATCGACCCGAAGGACCTGGGCCGCTCGTACGAGGCGGTCATCCGCGTCAACTCGCAGTCCGGCAAGGGCGGCGTGGCGTACCTGCTCAAGACCGACCATTCGCTCGACCTGCCGCGCAAGCTGCAGATCGACTTCTCGGGCGTCGTCCAGGCCAAGACCGATGCCGAGGGCGGCGAGGTCACCAGCGACCAGATCTGGAAGATCTTCACCGACGAGTACCTGCCGGCAGAGGTCGCTGATGAGCGTTGGGGCCGCTTCGAGCTGCTGGCGACCAGCACCCGCAGCGACCTGTCGGGCGATGTCGCGCTCGACATCACGCTGCGCGACGGCGACGACCGGTTCGAGGCATCCGGCCGGGGCAACGGCCCGGTCGCGGCGTTCCTCGAGATCATCCGCGCGCAGGGATTCGACGTGACGCTCTACGACTACGTCGAGCACGCCCTCAGCGCCGGCGGCGACGCCCAGGCCGCCGCCTACATCGAACTTCAGGTCGATGGCGAGCGCCTGTGGGGCGTCGGCATCGACTCTGACATCTCGACCGCATCGCTCAAAGCGATCGTGTCGGGCGTGAACCGCGCCATCCGCACGCGGCAGCGCTCAGGGACCCTCGCGGCCGTCTGAGCGCAAACCGTCGACGGGTGTGCGCGGGTGATCCCCGCGCGCGCCCGTCGGTGTGCGTTCGGCCGGTGTGGGATGTCGGCACGGCCGGGCTGCGCAGACGGCCGGGCTGCTCGGCCGGCTCAGGGCTTGACGATCGGGATCGCCGACGTCTCGACCGCGACCTTGCGTCGATACAGCGCGCGCTGCTCCGGCAGAGAGATGTCGAAGATCACCGCGAGGAGCCGGATCACCGTGGTGACCACGATGCCGATGATCGCGGCGACCCCGAGATCGGCCCCGAGCTCGGCGGCGACCGCGAGGACGAGGCATCCGACTCCCGCGGCGACCGCATACAGCGATCCGACGTGCATGATGGCGACCGGCAGACCCATGATCATATCCCGAAGGATGGCGCCGCCCACGGCCGCGCAGACGCCGACGAAGACGGCGGGGACGAGCGGGAGACCCAGCACCAGCGCCTTGCTCGTGCCGAAGGCGCCGAACAGTCCGATGACGAGTGCGTCGAGGCCGAGGATCACCGCGTTGAGCCGCTGGAAGAGGCCGGCGAGCAGCATCCCGAACAGCGCCGCGCCGGCCGCGGTCAGCAGGTACCAGTTGCTCTGCAGCGTGGTGGGCGTGACGTTCAGCAGCAGGTCGCGGATGAGACCGCCGCCCATGCCGACGACGATGCCGATGATGGCGACTCCGAGCATGTCGAGCCGCCGCTGACCGCGGAATCCGGAGGCGAAGAGGGCGCCCTGGATGCCGCCGAGGCCCACGGCGACGAGGTCGGCCCACAGGGGGATCACGAAGACAGGCTCGTCCACCCCTCCATTGTCGCGTCCGGAGGCACCGGATGCCGGGCGCCTCGCGCGCAGGTGCGGGTATGCGGAGGGACACGTGGTGCAGGATGGGGACATGCCGGACGGCGACGACGGGAGCAGGGATGCCGCGGCCCACGCCCGTGGCCGCCTCATCAGTGCGGTCGACGTCGTGCGCGGCCGGCTCAGCGCTGCCACGCTGCCGCTCGAGGGAACCGGCGTCGCGGAGGCTCGAGCGCGTCGGCACGACATCCTCGCGCAGATCGATGACTACCTCCTGCCGCGGCTGCGATCGGACGGAGCCCCGCTTCTCGTCGTCGTCGGCGGATCGACGGGCGCCGGCAAATCCACCCTCGTGAATTCCGTCCTGGGCGCCGCTCTCACGACCCCCGGCGTTCTGCGGCCGACCACCCGGTCGCCTGTCCTCGTCCACCACCCCGCCGATGCACCGTGGTTCGCGCCGGAGCGGATACTTCCGAACTTGACGCGGGTCCACACGACCGTCGCCTCCGAAGGATCCTCGGTCACCGACCGTGACGGCACCGCCGCGTCCGGCGTGCGGGCGCTCCGGCTCGCTCCCTTCGCCGGGATGCCGCCGGGACTCGCGCTTCTCGACGCCCCCGACATCGATTCCGTGGAGGTGGCCAACCGGGAACTCGCCGCACAGCTGCTGGCGGCCGCGGACCTCTGGCTGTTCGTCACGACGGGGGCACGCTACGCCGACGCCGTCCCGTGGGGGCTGTTGCGCGCGGCCGCAGCGCGCCGCGCCCAGCTGGCCCTCGTGCTGGACCGCGTCGACGCGGGCAGTGAAGCCGTCGTGGCCGACCTCCGCCGCATGATGCTCGAACACGACCTCGGCGACGCGCCGCTCTTCGTCGTGCCCGAGGCCCGGCTCGATCTCGACGGGCTGCTCCCCGACGCAGCCGTCGCCGGCATCTCCGGGTGGCTCACCGACCTGGGCGGAAGCGCAGACGCCCGTGATGATGTGGCGCTCGCCACGCGGGACGGGGTCCTCACCGATCTCGCGGAGGCCGTGCGGGGCGTCGCCGCAGCCGCCGACGGGCAGGCGGCCTCCGCGGCGCGCCTTCGGCAGATCGTCGAGGCCGCGTACGCCGAAGCCTCGTCGCAGATCGCGACGGCCACCACGGATGGCGCGATGCTCCGCGGCGAAGTGCTCACGCGATGGCAGGATTTCGTCGGCGCGAGCACCTTCATGCGCTCGATAGAACGCGGCGTGAGCCGCGCCCGCGACGCCGTCGTCTCTTTCCTCCGCGGCGGCGAACCCGATGCGAAGCCGGTCGAGCTCGCGATCGCCAGCGGACTCGAAGCCATCACGATCGATGCGATAGAGACGGCACGTGAACGGGTGCGCTCCGCCTGGCGCAGCGACCCGGCCGGCTCGGGGATCCTCGTGGACGCCGGAGCGACGGCGGGGGTGACAGGCGTCAGCACGGCCGACCTCCGATCGGCGATCGCCGAGCAGATCCGCGCATGGCAGGGCGACGTGCTCGCCATCGTGCAGGAGCAGGGAGCGGACCGCCGCGGCCTGGCCAGGGGACTGAGCTTCGGCGTCAACGGTCTGGGCGTGGCGCTGATGCTGGTAGTCTTCGGCAGCACGGGAGGCCTCACCGGCATCGAGGTCGGCGTCGCCGGGGGCACGGCGCTGCTCGCGCAGAAGGTGCTCGAAGCCGTGTTCGGCGACGACGCCGTGCGAAGGCTCGCGGCCGAGGCATCCGAGCGACTCAGCAGGCGCTTGGGGTCTCTGCTCGATGCCGATGCCTCCATCGCTCTCACGGCGGTCACCGCTCTCGCCGTCTCAGAGTCGGGAGGCGAAGAGCTGCGTGATGCCGCTGAGGAGCTGACGCGCGCATCCGCCGACGAACGCCGCGCGCGGGTGGTGAGCGCCCCGCGCGCCGCGAGTCCGGTGCCCGCGCTCCGTGGCGCGCACCTTCGTGGCGTCGACATCGCCGCGCGAGGCGTCAGCGCCGAGGCATCCGCTGCACCGACGCCGCCCTGAGGCACCGCGGAGGAGCCGAGGAAATCGCGGATTCTGGCAGCGGCTGCTGGGCAGGCAGGGCTGATGGCGCGGACGACGCTCTCCCAGCGCACCGCGGATCTGCGTGTCGCGGCCGATGCCGCGGAGGGACGGATCGCCGAAGAGGTGATCGCCGCTGCGCGGCTGGCCCTGCAACGTGCCGGGGAGCGTTCGCAGCTGTCGGCCGAGCACACCGTCGTCGCACTGGCGGGGGCGACCGGCACGGGCAAGTCCACGTTGTTCAATCTCCTCACCGGCGCGGACCTCGCCCGCACGAGCCAGCAGCGCCCCACGACGGCCTTCCCCCTCGCCGCCATCGCCGAGTCCTCCGACATCGCAGCGGGCTCGGCCGCCCTCCTCGACTGGCTCGGCGTGAAGGAGCGTCACGAACTCGACGTCTCGCCGAGGCATCCCGAGGGCCTCGTCTTGCTGGACCTGCCCGACCACGACTCCGTGGTCACCGAGCACAGGGTGCGCGCCGACCACGTGACCGAGCGAGCCGACCTGCTGGTGTGGGTCACGAACCCGCAGAAGTACGCCGACGCCGTCCTCCACTCCCGCTACCTCGTTCCCCTCGCCGGTCACGAGGACTCGGTCGTCGTCGTGCTCAACCAGCTCGACCGCCTGACCCACGACGATGCTGCCGCGTGCCTGGCGGACCTGACGCGCCTCGTGCAGGCCGATGGACTCCGTGCGCGCATCCTCGGCACGTCCGCACACAGTGGCGAAGGGGTGCCCCAGCTCGAAGCCCTGATCGCGCGCGCCGTCGACCGGCGGGAGGCTGCGACCGCGCGTCTCACAGCCGATGTGCGTCACGCGGCGGCCGAGCTCCTCGCCGCGCTTCCCGGCACGACGCCGAACGCACGCGCGCTCGCCGACGCCCGCCGCAGCCTCGTCGACGCACTCGAGCGTGCGGCCGGCATTCCTCTCGTCGTCGACGCGGTGCGCGACTCGAGTCTGCGCGACGGGTTCGCCCGCACCGGGTGGCCACCGACACGCTGGGTGCGAGCGCTGCGCGCCGACCCGCTGCGCACACTGGGGCTTCGCCCACCCGAGCGTCGGCGAGAGGCGGGCGCGCCTGCGGGTTCGGAGCTCATCCGCTCGTCGCTTCCGACGGCATCCCCGGCCGTTCGGGCGCAGGTCGCGACCGCCACCCGTACCTACGTCGCCGCCGCCGCCGCGGCGCTTCCCGGCGGTGCGCAGGAACGCGTCAACGCACGCGCGGTCGCGGCCTCGGCCGGCATCGTCGACTCCGTCGACCGCGCGATCGTGCGGACAGTCGAAGTGCGCAGCTCGCGCTGGTGGGGTGTGGTGAACGTGATGCAGTGGCTGCTGCTCGCCGTCGCCATCGCCGGGGGCGCCTGGCTCGGGCTGCTCGCCCTCCTGGAGTATCTCCGCATGCCGACGGAGGGCCTCGTCCCGACGCTGACGGTGGGCGAGTTCGATGTGCCCTGGCCGACCCTGCTGCTCGTGGCGGGTGCGGCGCTCGGCCTCCTGCTCGCACTCGTGTCGGGGTTCGCAGTGCGGGCGGGCGCCCGGCGACGAGCCGCCCGCGTGGCCGGGCGGCTACGAGACGGCATCGCGGTAGTTGCGCACGACGAGATCCTCGACGAGGTCGACGCCGAGCTCACGGCGCTCGCGACGGCGCGGGAGGCAGCCCGCCGCGCCGCGCGCTGACAGCGGCGGCGAGGACGCCTGCGCCGATGAGCGGGCGTCGAACTCAGGGGATGTGCGTGCGGACCGCCTGCAGGAACCCGTCGACGTCGTCGACCCAGAGCCGCACAGCGTCGATCTCGGCGGCGTCGCCGACAGCCTCGGCCACCGGACTTCTCGAGCACGACGAGGACGTTGGTCTCGTTCGGCATGCGCAGGGCAGCGTGCGTCCGTGCGGCTCGTCGCGCAGCTTCGGAGCCTTCTCGGCACATCGCGCGACTTCTCGACACACGCCACGGTCTCCCACGGCAGGTCGATGTCGACGTCGGCGCCGAGCGCGCGCGGATGCCGTCAGGACCGACGGCGTGGGGACGGGTGAGGAAGCCCAGCAGGAGGCCGATCATCCAGGTGACGCCCCAGATCCCGCGATCAGGAGCGGGATGCGCACCCAGGGCCAGTGTGGACGATCAGGTCGACGATCGGGATCTCGATCGCCGAGAGCACGATGAAGATCACGAGGATGGTCAGCACGGGGGAGTGGTACGAGAAGCCGGATGCCCCGGCGGGAACCCGCGGGCGGCGGAAGAGCCAGCGGTAGAGGCTCTTCCAGATCCCGATCTCGGCGCGCCACGCGAGTGCGGCGAGCTTCGCGACGCTGCCCGAACGAGCGGGCGTCGGTCGCGGCGTCTGGGTCGTGGTCGGGGTCGGTCATGCGTGATCCTCCCGCTCGCCTGCCGCGCCGCGTGCTCGGCGACAGGCGCTCGAGCCGTCACGCGGACGTGGTGAGCCACGGCCGTGACGCGTCGACGGTCTCGTGCGTCGAGCCCGGCGACGAGGGCGGCGCCGAGCGGCTCGTGCTCGACGTCCATCGACTCCATGATCGAGCGTCCGCGATCGGTCAGGTGGACGAGCACCGCGCGGCGGTCGGACGGGTGCGGCTCGCGCCGCGCGAAACCCGTCGCTTCCAGCGCGTCGACGAGCGTCGTGACGTGGCGCGGAGTGACGTCGATGGCCTCGGCCAGCTGAGCCTGCGTGGCCGGCCCGCCGTGGTGGAGCACCCACAGCAGATGCGTGCGGGGCTGGGTGAGTCCGCGGCGCTCGAGCTCGCGCGCCTGATCGGCCTGGAGCACCTGCGTAAGGGCCAGGAGCGTATCGAGCACGTGTGTGCCGGACATAGTGAACAGACTACATTATGTGATCTGGTGGGCTTGACCGACGCTCCGTCTGTTGGGATCCTTGCGGAGGGGCTGACGCGGCACTGGGGAGAGGCGATGGCGATGGCGATATCCGATCGCGCGGCACGGGCGAAGGCGTCGGTCGACATCGTCACGGCGTACTTCGCACGCATCCAGGCGACGGCCGACGACCCCGACGCTCTCGATTTCACGTTCGGCAACCCGCACGAGCTGGCTCTTCCGGGGCTGACGGCGGCTATTCAAGGCGCAGGTCGAGCCGCGGTCGGTGGACTGGTTCGCCTACAAGTCGAGCGAGAGGGTCGCGCAGGAGACGATCGCGGCAGGCCTGCGCACCGAGCTCGGCCTCGACTTCGAGCCCGACGACATCGCCATGACCCAGGGCGCCTTCGGCGCGCTCTCGCTGGCGTTCGCGCTGCTGGCGGACGCGGGCGACGAGGTCGTCATCCCCGTGCCCGGATGGTTCTGCTACGAGCCGATGCTCCATGCCGCGAACCTCCTCCCCGTCCGCGCCGCGCTCGATCCCGAGACGTTCGATCTCGACATCGACGCGATCTCTCGTGCGATCGGCCCGCGCACGCGGCTCGTCGTCGTCAACTCTCCGGCCAACCCGACCGGACGCGTCTATTCGCAGGACACCTGGCGGGCGCTCGCGCACGTGCTCGAACAGGCCTCGCGCACGCACGGTCGCCGCATCTGGCTCGTATCGGACGAGCCGTATCGGCGCATCCGCTTCGACGGCATCGACTTCGCGAGCCCCGCCGGCTCGTATCCCTGGACGGTCATCGACTACAGCTACGGCAAGGTGCTGCTCGCCCCGGGGCAGCGCCTCGGGTACCTCGCCCTGTCGCCGCTCATCCCGCCGGCCGAACGGGACGAACTGCGCGCCGCGCTCATGCCTCTGGGCCTCGCGATCGGATGGGGATTCCCCGACGCCGTCATGCAGTACGCGGTGCCGGCGCTCGAGTCGGTGTCGCTCGACATGGCCGAACTCGCCCGCAAGCGTGATCGGCTGTTCGGCGCGCTCACGGACGCGGGCGTGCGTGTCACCCGCCCCGAGGGCACCTTCTACCTGTGGGGCGAAGCGCCCGGCGGCGACGCGGCCGCCTTCTGCGATGCCCTCGCCGCGCGCGGCGTCTATGTGATGCCCGGCACGCTCTTCGACCAGCCGCGCCACTTCCGGATGTCGCTCACCGCCACGATGGAGACGATCGACCGTGCGCTGCCCGATCTGACGGAAGTCGCCGCGGCCCTCAGCACGACAGCGGCCGGGGCGTCCACGCCCGAGCCGGGGAGACGGCATCCATAATTGACAGGTGCCCACCTACCGCGATGAAGTCGTGGTCCTGCGCACCCACAAGCTGGGGGAAGCCGACAGGATCGTGACGATGCTCAGCCGCCGCCACGGCAAGCTGCGCGCGGTCGCGAAGGGGGTCCGCCGCACGTCGTCGCGCTTCGGCGCGCGGCTCGAGCCGTTCATGGTCGCCGACGTCCAGCTGTACCAGGGCCGCTCGCTCGACATCGTGCAGCAGGCCGAGTCCCTCGGGTCGTACGGTGCCGAGATCGTCGCCCACTACGACCGCTACACCTCCGCCCACGCCATGGTCGAGGCGGCCGACCGGCTGAACGAGGCCGAGGCGACGCCGCAGCAGTACCTGCTCCTCGTGGGCGGCCTTCGGGCGCTCTCGCGCGGCGAGCACGCGTCCCGCAGCGTGCTCGACTCGTACCTGCTGCGTGCGATGGCGCTCTCGGGGTGGGCACCAGGCCTCGGCGAGTGCGCCCGGTGCGGCCGCAGCGGCCCCCACGACACGTTCGTCGCACAGCAGGGCGGGATCATCTGCCGCGACTGCGCGCCCACTGGGGCAGCGCGCGTCGACGCGGCGACGGTGTCGCTCCTGCAGTCGCTCATGGCAGGGGAATGGGACGTGGTGGATGCCGCCTCCTCCGGCTCGACGGCTGCCGCCTCAGGGCTCATCGCGGCGTATGCCCAGTGGCACCTGGAGCGCGGCATCCGTTCGCTCTCGCACGTCTCCGCCCCTCAGGAAGGCACCAGGTGACTCCCAAGCCCTACACGCATCGCGACGCGGTGCCGTATCGCCCGCTGGACTGGACAGGCGTCTACCCGCCGGAGTACCCGCGCGGCGCGGTGCCGAACCACGTGGCGATCGTGATGGACGGCAACGGCCGCTGGGCCAACCGCCGCGGGCTCACCCGCATCGAGGGTCACAAAGCGGGCGAGGCCGCGCTTCTCGACGTCGTCGCCGGCGCGATCCAGGCCGGCGTCAAGCACCTCTCGGTGTACGCGTTCTCGACCGAGAACTGGTCGCGCTCGCCGGAAGAAGTGCGCTTTCTCATGGGGTACAACCGCGACGTGCTGCATCGCCGCCGTGATCAGCTCAACGAATGGGGTGTGCGCGATCCAATGGGCGGGACGCAAACCACGGCTGTGGTCGAGCGTCATCAAAGAGCTGCAGTTCGCCGAGCGCCTCACCGCCGGCAATGACGTGCTGACCCTGACCATGTGCGTCAACTACGGGGGCCGCATCGAGCTCGTCGACGCCATGCGCTCGATCGCCGACGACGTCGCGGCGGGCCGGATCAAGCCGTCGGCAGTGTCGGAGAAGCTCATCCAGCGACGGCTGTATCGCCCGGACATGCCCGATGTCGACCTCTTCCTGCGCTCGAGCGGCGAGCAGCGCACGTCGAACTTCCTGCTGTGGGAGTCGGCGTACGCGGAATTCGTCTTCCTCGACACGCTGTGGCCGGACTTCTCGCGGCAAGACCTGTGGCACGGCATCGACACGTACCTCGGCCGCAATCGCCGTTTCGGCGGCGCCGTCGACACGCCGGACGCATCCGCCTCCTGAGCCCGCGCGCATCGACCGGGGTATCCAGCGAGCCCCAGCGCCCTCATCATTGACGTGAGCCGCGTACGCGGCCGGTCAGGAGGCGCATCATGGCGCTGTCACGACCTGGGCTCGGCATCGCCGCGAGCCTGAGCATCGTCCTGCTGCTCGCCCTGTCGGGATGCGGAGCTCCGGTGACCGAGCAGGGCGCAGATCGAACGACGACCGCGAGTCCCAGTCCATCACCGGATGCCACGCCCACTCCCACCGACGAGGGCGACGGCGACGAGGGCGAAGGCGACGACGGTGGGGAAGACACGGACGGGGAGAGGACCCGGCGCAGGATCGTGTGCGCACCGGGCCCGTCGCCCAGTACGGCGGCCCGGCCTACGGTGACCAGGGCGTCGCCGAGATCATCGAGGCGGGCCTGTGGTGCAAGACCATCAAGGTCTTCTGGGGCGGGGACGTCCCGGAGGGCGTCCGCTTCACCTTCCAGAGCGCGGTGACAGACCGCCCCGGCCTCGCGGTCGAAAGCGACGTCTGCGGTTCGCGGGAAGCCGATCGCGGCTGCCTTGACATGACCGTCGAGGCGAACTCGTCCGAGATCACGTGCAGTCTCGTGCTCCGTCCTGGAAGCGACTTCCAGGACGGCACCAAGATCACTTTCGTGGGCACCCTGGAGTGCCCCACCGCCGAGATCTGCGACATCGTCGCCGCTCGCGAGGTGGAGCCAGGACCGCCGATCATCGTCGACGACCCGGACGCCTCGGACGACGAGGAGCAGAACCAGGATCAGGACCAGCAGGATCAGGATCAGGACCAGCAGGATCAGGATCAGGACCAGCAGGATCACAGGATCAGGACCAGCAGGATCAACAGGATCAGGACCAACAGGACCAGGACCAACAGGACCAGGACCAGCAGGATCAGGATCAGGACAGGACCAGCAGGAGGAGGGGAGCGGGTGATGGCCCGCCGCGCGCGCAGTCCGCGGCCGGAGCAGTCGGCCGTCGGTGCGCCGGCGCACGCGGCGCAGACGACGAGCACCACCGCAACCCCTCCCGACCCCGACGCCGCACCGCGCCGCGAGACCGGACTCGGCTTCGAGAAGTGGATGGGGTTCCTGTCGTCGTTCGTGGCACCGCTCACCCTGGTCACGGCGCTGCTGTTCTACTTCGGCTACGTCTCGACGCGCGAGTTCTTCCGCTACTTCGGCGTGGACGTCGACATCATCGGACTGAGCTCCCAGGAGTTCGTCATGCGCAGCCCCGGAGCGCTGTTCATCCCCGTCATGGTGCTCACCCTGCTGGCGGTCCTGGCGATCCTCGGCCACCGCGCGCTGCGGAAGTGGCTCGTGGTGCAGCAGCGGGCGACCCAGCGCCGCGTGATCGGAGCCGTCGCGTGGACCGGCATCGCGTTCGTGCTCGCCGGTCTCGCACTGGCCTTCGTGGTGCCGTTCCTCCCCGGATGGACCTACGGACAGCTGCTGACGCCGCTGTTCCTCGCAATCGGCGCGGGCCTCGCCGCCTACGCGGCGTCGACCGTGCGCGCCCTGGACAGCGCGAGCGGTGGCCGGGGCGTCGTGGTACTGCTCGTGCTCGTGATGATCGCGGGCACGTTCTGGTCGACGGCGACCATCGCGCAGTGGTGGGGTCTCGGTCAGGCGCGGTCGCTCGCGGCCGACCTCAGCACGCTGCCCGCGGTCGTCCTCGACACGCGCGAGCGGCTCTACCCCGGCAACGACGACATCACGTTCCAGCAGCTCGGCGACGAGGCATCCACCGAAGATCCCGCCGCAGGGGAGCCCACGTTCGGCTACCGCTACTTCGGCCTTCGGCTGCTCGCGCAGGGCGGAGGCCGGCTGTACCTGGTGCCGGACGCCTGGTCACCGGATGCCTCGACCATCGTCGTGCCGTACGACGATGTGCGCGTGCGATTCCGGTTCGTCCCCGACGCCGACCCGCCGACGGACTGAGCATTCGGCCTGACGTCGCATTCGACGGAATAGAAGCGCGCGACGTGGGCGGTTGTCCTCAGCATGACGGACGCCATCAAGATCGACGTGTGGAGCGACATCGCCTGCCCCTGGTGCTACATCGGCAAGCGCAACCTCGAGAACGGGCTGGCCGCGGCATCCGCCGACGACGACGCCCCCGCCGTGGAGGTGACCTTCCACTCGTTCGAGCTCTCGCCCGACACGCCCGTCGACTTCGAAGGCGATGAGCTCGACTTCCTCGCGAAGCACAAGGGCATGCCGCGCGAGCAGGTGCGAGCAGATGCTCCAGCGCGTCACGGGCGTCGCCGCCGATGCCGGGCCTCGAGTACCGCTTCGACCTCCTCAAGCACACCAACACCGTCAAGGCCCACGAGCTGCTCCACTTCGCCAAGGAGCAGGGCCGCCAGCACGAGCTCGCCGAGCGGCTCATGGCCGCGTACTTCACCGAGGGCCGTCACCTCGGGCGGGAGGACGAGCTCGTGGAGCTCGCCACGGATGCCGGACTCGACGCCGACGCCGCGCGCGAGGCGCTGCAGAGCGGCCGCTACCTCGACGCCGTCCGTGCCGACCAGGCCCAGGCGACGGCGTACGGCATCAACGGCGTGCCGTTCTTCGTGATCGACGGGAAGTACGGCGTGTCGGGCGCGCAGCCGGCCGAGGCGTTCGCACAGATCGTGCGCCAGGTCTGGTCGGAGCACCGCGAGCCCGCCGTCGCCGACGCCTGATCCTCGACCGCCGGAACGGGCCCGCCGCGATCCGTCGCGCCGGGCCCGTTCTCTGCGCGCGGATCTCCGGACAGCTGCGCGTCTGAGACGGCGACGATGCCACAGGGAAGCGGTCCGTTCAGCCAAGGGACGGATTCCTGTAAGAGAATGGAGTCGTGACGACTGCCCTCGCTCCCGCGCGCACGCTGCGCATCGGGCCCATCGAACTCGATGCGCCCGTCGTGCTGGCGCCGATGGCGGGCATCACGAACACCGCTTTCCGGCGGCTCTGCCGCGAGTACGGCGCCGGCCTCTACGTCAGCGAGATGATCACGACGCGCGCGCTCGTCGAGCGCAACGCCACGACGATGCGCCTGATCACCCACCACGAGTCCGAGAAGCCGCGCTCGATCCAGCTGTACGGCGTAGACCCTGCGACGACCGAGGCCGCCGTGCGCCTCCTCGTCGAAGAGGATCGCGCCGACCACATCGATCTGAACTTCGGATGCCCCGTTCCCAAAGTGACCCGCAAGGGCGGGGGAGCGGCGCTGCCGTGGAAGCTCGGGCTGTTCCGCGACATCGTCACGCGCGCGGCGCGCGCCGCCGGCGACATCCCGCTCACCGTCAAGATGCGCAAGGGCATCGACCTCGACCACCTCACCTACCTCGACGCGGGCCGCATCGCCGAGGATGCCGGCGTCGCCGCCGTCGCGCTCCACGCGCGCACGGCGTCGGAGTTCTACTCGGGCAACGCCGACTGGTCGGCGATCGCCGCACTCAAGCAGGCCGTGACGAGCGTCCCCGTCCTCGGAAACGGCGACATCTGGTCGGCCGAGGACGCGGTGCGAATGATGGACGAGACCGGCTGCGACGGCGTCGTCGTCGGTCGCGGCTGCCTCGGGCGTCCGTGGCTCTTCGGCGACCTCGCCCGCGCTCTCGGCAACCCGGGCGCCGCACCCGCCGCGCCGGTCGATGCGACCCTCGGGTTCGTCGCGCGCGCCTTCCGCCGGCACGCGGAGCTGCTCGTCGACTTCTTCGAGGACGAGGGCCGCGGCTGCCGCGACATCCGCAAGCACGTCGCCTGGTACTTCAAGGGCTACCCGGTGGGTGGCGAGCTGCGAGCGAGCCTGGCCACCGCATCCACGCTCGCCGAGATCGACGATCTGCTCGCCACCATGGAACTCGACGCCCCCTACCCGGGTGCGGCGGCGGAGGGCCAGCGGGGTCGTGCGGGCACCCCGAAGCGTCCCGCTCTGCCCGACGGCTGGCTGAACTCCCGCGAGCTCGGGGCCGAGGCATCCACCGCCCTCGCCGAAGCGGAACTCGACCACAGTGGCGGGTGACGTGGCGGGCGCGTCCGACCGCCCAGCGGGGTACGACGACGCCGATGCCGCCCGCTTCCTCACCGAGCGCCACCGGTCGCAGCGCGACGACTTCGCTCGCGACCGAGCCCGGGTGCTGCACTCGGCTGCTCTCCGACGCCTCGCTGCGAAGACGCAGGTGCTCAGCCCGGCGAGCCCGGCCGACTTCGCGCGCAACCGCCTGACCCACTCGCTCGAGGTCGCACAGGTCGGACGCGAGCTCGCGACGGCGCTGGACCTCGCCGCCGACGTCGTCGACACCGCCTGCCTCAGCCACGACCTCGGGCATCCGCCCTTCGGCCACAACGGCGAGCGGGCGCTGAACGAGTGGGCCGAAGGCTTCGGCGGGTTCGAAGGCAACGCGCAGACGTTGCGCATCCTCACGCGCCTCGAGCCCAAGGTCATCGACGCCGAGGGCCGCAGCTTCGGGCTGAACCTCACGCGCGCGAGCCTCGACGCAGCCTGCAAGTACCCGTGGACGGCCGACCACCCTCTCCCCGATCCGGGCGGGCGGCTGAAGTTCGGCGTGTATCCCGAAGACGAAGAGGTCTTCCGCTGGCTGCGCGCTGAGGCGCCGGGGCGCGTGCGCTGCATCGAGGCCGAGGTGATGGACCTCTCGGACGACATCGCCTACTCCGTGCACGACTTCGAGGATGCCGTGGTCAACGGCTACCTCGACCCCGCGCGCCTGGTGGATCCGCGCGAGCACCAGTGGCTCCTCACCGCGATCCAGTCGTGGGTGGGCTTCGACTTCGCACGGGACGAGCTCGAGGACGCCCTGTTCCGCCTCACCCGGATGCCCGAGTGGATCGATTCGTTCGACGGCACGCGCCCGGCGCTGGCGCGTCTGAAGAACCTGACCTCCGATCTCATCGGCCGCTTCGCGCGGGCGGCCACGACGGCCACCCGCGAGTCGTACGCGACCTCGGTGCTGACCCGCTACCGGGGGCACCTCGTGGTGCCCCGCATCGTCGAGGCCGAGATGGCGGTGCTCAAGGGCATCATCGGCGCGGCGGTCGTGTCGATCGAGGGACGCAAAGACCTCTACAAGGAGCAGCGACGCCTGCTCAAGCGCGTCGCGACCGCGCTCTGGGAGCGCCCCGACGCGCTGGACCCGCTGCACGCGGAGGACTTCGCCGCGGCCGACACGGATGCCGCACGCCGCCGCGTGATCGTCGATCAGGTCGCAAGCCTCACCGACCAGCTGGCGATCGCGTGGCACGGGTCTCTCATCGGGCAGGTCGATGCGGCATCCGTCGGCGTCTGGGCACCGGGAGCCCGGCCCATGGACGCGGCGGCGCGCACCGCCCGCGATCCGTCCGAGGTGCGCTGATGGCGGGGCGGATCCGTCAGGCCGACGTCGACGAGGTGAAGGCCCGCACGAACATCGCCGACATCATCGGCGAGCGGGTCGCCCTGAAGTCCGCCGGTGTCGGATCGCTGAAGGGCCTGTGCCCGTTCCACGACGAGCGCAGCCCGAGCTTCAACGTGCGCCCCCAGGCCGGCTTCTACCACTGCTTCGGCTGCGGCGAGTCAGGTGACGTGTACTCGTTCCTGCGCGCGATGGACCATGTGACCTTCACCGAGGCGGTCGAACGCCTCGCCGGACGCATCGGCTACTCGCTGCACTACGAGGACGGCGGCGCCGCCCCCGAGCACACCGGCCGCGCCCGCCTGTACGCCGCGAACGCTGCGGCGGCGGAGTTCTTCCGCGCGCAGCTCGTCACGGCGGAGGCCGACATCGCGCGGCGCTTCCTCGGGCAGCGCGGGTTCGACGCCGGCGCCGCGGGGCACTTCGGTGTGGGCTACGCGCCCAAGGGGTGGTCGGGCATGCACTCGGCGCTGCGCGCGCAGGGCTACAGCGACGAGGAGCTCTCGTCGGCCGGACTCGTGTCGCAGGGCCAGCGCGGCGTCTACGACCGGTTCCGCGGCAGGGTGGTGTGGCCCATCCGCGATGTCACCGGTCAGGTGATCGGGTTCGGTGCACGCCGGCTCTACGACGACGACAACGGCCCCAAGTACCTCAACACGCCCGAGACGACCATCTACAAGAAGGCGCAGGTGCTCTACGGGCTCGATCTCGCCAAGCGCGAGGTCTCCCGCCAGCACCGCGTCGTGGTCGTCGAGGGCTACACCGACGTGATGGCCTGCCACCTCGCCGGCATCACGACCGCGATCGCCACATGCGGCACCGCCTTCGGCTCCGACCACATCACGGTGCTCCGACGCGTCATGGGCGACGACTCCACCGCCGGGGAGGTCGTCTTCACCTTCGATCCGGATGCCGCGGGCCAGAAGGCGGCGCTGCGCGCCTTCGCCGACGCCAAGCGGTTCAACGCGCAGACGTACGTCGCCACCGGTCCCGAGGGACTCGACCCGTGCGACCTGCGCCTCGCCCGGGGGGACGGCGCCGTGCGCGCGCTCCTCGAGACCAAGGTGCCCATGGTCGAGTTCGTGATCGATCAGCGCATCTCGGGCTTCGATCTCGCCAGCGTCGAGGGCCGTGTGGGCGCGCTGCGCTCGGCCGCACCCGTCGTCGCCGAGCTGCGCGACCCGCTCCTGCAGCCCGAGTACGTGCGAGTGCTCGCGCGTCGACTCGGCATGGACACCGAGGACGTGCGCCGCGAGGTCGAACGCGCGGGCCGTGGCGGCGGAAACCGGCGCGATCCCGCCGCCCGGAATCTCACCGACGGAGCCCGCCGACGACGGCGCGCTGCGCGTCACGCTCGCGACGCTTCCGCGCACCCCCGAGGTCGGTCTCGAGCGGGACGCGCTGATGGGCGTGCTGCAGTTCGGGCACCGCATGGACGCGAGCCTCATCGAACGGGCGCTCGAGCAGCCGTTCCGCAACTCTGCGCTCGACGCGGTGCGCGTGGCCATCCGCGAGGCACCCGGCATGCAGCGGCCGGGCTGGTCGGCGGATGCCGTCGCCACCGTGCGAGAGCCGTATCGGTCGCTCGCCGCTGAGCTCCTCGCCGGCGACTTCCCGGCGCTGAGCGATGACGCCGCGGTGACATCGGCAGGCGATCTCGCGCGCCGCCTGGTGCTGCGGCGCTTCGATCGCGAGAAGGCCGAACTCCTCGGCGCGATCCAGCGTGTGCCGGCGGCATCCGAAGAGGGACGCAGCATCCGCCTGCGCCTGCGCGAACTCGACGCGCGACGCCAGGCGCTCGTCGACGAAGCGTCCTGATCCGCGCGTCCCGGCTGGCGCCCTCGGCAATCCCAAGGCAGGATGAGCAGATGGCTCGCCGAAGAGACGCGGATGTCGCGATCGACTGCTCCGACCTTTCGATCGCCCGCCGTGCAGGCCGCGGCAGGCGAGTACCAGCGCGTCGTCGACGGCGTCTCGTTCCGGCTGCCCCACGGTGGCATCCTCGCCCTGATGGGCCCGACCGGCTCGGGCAAGTCCTCGCTCGCCACGGTGCTGGCCGGTGCCGACGAGGCAGGACTCGCGGTCGTCGGCGGAGATGGTCTCGTCGAGGGCATCTCGGTGCGGCGTCCGGGTCGCGCGCATCGCCAGCTCACGTACTACGCCGGCCACCTCCCGCAGTCGGCCGGCGCCCGGCTGCCCGCGCGCCTCACCGTGGCGGACGTGATCGGCGAGCCGATCACCAGCCGCGACCGCCGGGTGAGCGCACGTGCCCTCGCGGTGCGGGTGGCGTCTCTGCTGGACGAGCTGATGCTCCCGCTGGGCGCGGCCGCCAAGTATCCGTACGAGCTCAGCGCCGGCATGCGCCAGCGCGTCGCCCTGGCGCGCGCCCTCGTCCTGCAGCCGCGTGTGCTGATCGCCGACGAGCCCTTCGCGAACATGGACGTCGAGGTGCGCAAGGCCGCCCGCGAGGCCGTGCTGCGGCGCCGCCGAGAACTCGACATGGCGGCGCTCATCGTCACCAACGAGCGGGACGTCGTGGACGAGCTGGATGCGGACGTGCTCGTGCTCCGCGCAGGGCACCCGGTCGCGTACGGACATGGCACCGAGGGCCTGCTGTGGACGCCGAGCGGGGAGGCCGACAGGCGTCTCGTGAGCTCTTGACGGCCCTGCCGTGGTCGTGAGCACGGGTTGGGCTTTGCTAGTATGGTCTGGTTGCCCGCGCGAAAGTGCGGACCATTCCTCCATAGCTCAATTGGCAGAGCAATCGGCTGTTAACCGATAGGTTCTTGGTTCGAGTCCAAGTGGGGGAGCGAAGGCCTCGGGGCTCCACCCCCGAGGCTTTCTTCGTCTCCGGGATCACATCGAGGGGTGCACATGGCGGGTCGCGCGAAGCCCTCGCCGCTGCTGGCGGTCGAAGGCGGCGTCCCCGCACCGGCGCCGATCTACCGGGCCGCGCCGCTGCTGGGCGCGCTGGCTGTGTTCGCGGCGTCGGTCGTGTGGGTCGGCCTCGTGGTGCTCTTCGGCGCCGACCCGTGGATGTTCCCGTTCTCCGTGCCGGAGCCCTGGCTCTTCCTGGCACTCGTGCCCTCGATCGCCGCGATCCTGCTGGCGGTGCGTGGCGTCCTGGTGTGGTCGCTGGTCCTCGCGGTCGTCAGCTGCTGGCTCGTTCCGACGGGCATCGCGACGATCGGCGTCGTGTCGGTCGCGCTGTGGACGGTGCGCGGCATCCGCAGTCAGTGGGCCGCGCACGATCTCGACTCGGTCATCGCCACCGCCGCCGCCCACGGACTGCCGGTGCTGGTCGTGCAGCACGTCGCGGGCAAGGCCGGCGCGCGCAAGGCCACCGACACCACGCAGGTGCAGGTACGCGACGTCGACACCGGCGAGCTGACCACGGCGCGCGTGTGGGGGTCGCTGAAGACCGGCACGACCCTCGTGCGGCAGGGGATGAACGTCATCGCACAGGCGCCGCCCGGCGCCGACGCCGAGCTGCGTCGGTGGGTCGAGCGTCAGAACCGCCGCGACGACGACTGACACCTGGCGGGCAGGAGCGCGGCACCCACCCACCAGGGTCCACATTCTCAGAGGCTCGCCGCGAGCTCCTGCATCTCGGCGATCTCCGCGTTCTGATCCTCGATCACCTGTTCGGCGAGGGCCCGCACGTCGGGGTCCTCGGCGGATTCGAGCGCTGCCTCCGCCATGTCGACGGCGCCCTCATGGTGGGCCACCATCTGATCCAGGAACAGCCGGCCCGCGGTCGCGCCGTCGGCGTCGCGGAGAGCGGTCATATCGGCTTCCGTCATCATCCCGTCGCCATGATCCATGCCCGCGGAGCCCTCTTCGACGCCCCAGTCCTCGAGCCAGCTCTCCATGAGCTCGATCTCGGGGCCTTGCGCGGCCTTGATGCGCTCGGCGATCCCCACGACCCGAGCATCGACCCCCTCCTTGGCGAGGAGGATGTCGGCCATCTCGATCGCCTGCTCGTGATGCGGGATCATCATGGTCACGAACATCTGGTCGGCCATCGCGACGTCGGCCGCCGACGACGCGGCGGACCCATGGTGCATGCCGGGGGTATCGCCGGTTCCGCCCGCGCCGCCGCAGCCGGCCAGGGCGAGCACCAGGGCGAGGGGTGCGGTCATCAGGAGGGCACGCGTGTATGTGGTCATCAGTCTCTCTTCTCCGACAGGCATCACGAGGCTACAGGCCTCATGTCAACCTCCAGGATATACCCGGCGGGGGTATAGGTCGGGCGTGGATCAGGCGTCGATGTCGTCCACTCCCGGGAGTCCAGGCGCTGCCGGGCCGGCCCCACCCGCGCTTACGGGCGATCTTCTGCACGGTCTTCCAGTCGCCGTCGTCGAGACGATCGACGTAGAGAATCCCGTCGAGGTGGTCGAATTCGTGCTGCATGATGCGCGCCCGCCATCCGTCGACGCGAATCTCCACGGGCGCACCGTCGAGATCGGTACCGGTCACGAGCACTTCGTCGGAGCGACGCAGCGGGAATCGTTCGCCCGGGAACGAGAGGCAGCCTTCGGCTTCGTCGTCCGGATCGGGTGCGCCCGGCTCGAGCGGTCGCATCCACAGCTCGGGGTTGATGACCACCCCGCGCCAGGGCCCACCGTCGTCGTCCGCGTAGTTGTAGGTGTAGATGCGCAGCGGCACACCGACCTGAGGGGCGGCGAGCCCGACGCCGGGTGCGGCATCCATCGTCTCGAACATGTCGGCGACCAGCGTGCGGATCTCGTCCGTGATCTCTTCGACGGGGGATGCGGGGGAGTGCAGGACGGGATCGCCCATGATGCGAATCGGGAGAACAGCCACGCCTTGAGCCTATCGACCGACGCCTGCGGCTAGTGTCGATACGTGGTCTGGACTGCGGTGGAACTCGAGGATGTCGGCGATCAGCTCGTCGGCGCGTTCCAGAACCCCGGCATCCTGATCGGCATCCCGCTCGCCCTGCTGGGCGCGGTGTTCATGTCGTTCGGCGCCCAGTACCAGCACCGTGGCGTGACGAAGGTCGAGAGCCTCAGCGGCGGCCACTCCAGCGAGGGGCTGGGGCCGAGCCATCTGCTGAAGCTGCTCGCCCGCCCTTCTTGGGTGATCGGCACCGTGATGCTGGGCCTGGCGATCGTCTGCCAGCTGTCTGCCCTCTTCTTCGCACCGCTCATCGTCGTGCAGCCGCTGGGGGCGGTGGCCCTCGTCATCACGACGCTCCTCAACGCGCAGATCAGCGGGCACAAGCCCACGAAGCGCTCGCTCATCGCGATCGGCGCGTGCGTCGGCGGCATCTTCATCTTCGTCACCATCGCCGCCCTGTTCGCGACGGAGAAGCCCGTGTCGAACGGGCAGCTGATCACGATCCTGGTGCTGTTGCTGGTCGTCACCCTGGTGTTCGCGGGGCTCTGGATCTGGCTGCGCAAGCGCATCGGCGCTCTCTTCTACATCACCGCGGCCGGGGTCATCTACGGCTTCGTCGCGACGCTGGCCAAGGTGGTCATCGAGCGGATCAAAGACGACAACTTCGATTGGCTGACGTTCGCGTGCCTGGCCGCCCTGATCATCGGCGCCATCATCGGGGCCTATTTCGTGCAGAGCGCTTACGCCTCGGGTCCGCCGGACCTGGTCGTCGCCGGTCTCACTGTCATCGACCCCATCGTGGCCATCATCATCGGTCTGACGGTGCTGCAAGAGGTCGCCGGCGCTCCGCTCTGGGTCTACATCTCGTTCGCCGTGGTCGGTGCGATCGCGGTATGGGGGGTGTTCCAGCTGGCGCGCCACCATCCGCAGGTGCTCAGCGAGAGCCAGGAGCTGCCGATCCAGCGCGGGAGCAACGGCGAGACGATGGATGCCGCGCACCCGCGCACCGGCTCGGTCAAGGTCACCGAGGCGGTCGCGAAGGTGTGGCCCGAGCCACCGGTCAAGGACCGCCTCGACGACCCCGACCACCACTGACGCGCACACGTCGAGACGGACCGGTAGGCTCGTCTGCGCACTCTGTGCCCTGGGGCGGTGGCCAAGCTGGTCAAGGCAGCGGGCTCATAACCCGACGATCGTGGGTTCAAGTCCCACCCGCCCTACGAATGAAGGACCGCCGCTGCCCGAAGGGGTGCGGCGGTCCTTCACTCGTCCGGCAGGTGTCGGCGCGAACCCGCATCGGGTCGCCCGTGCCGGTGCGCTCCGCTCAGCGCTGCGCGCCCTGCGGACCCGAATCGGTGCGCGCCGGCTCGGGTTCGCCGAGGTACTCGTTCACGACGTGCTCGGTGAACTCATCGGCCATCCGGCCCGTCTGCTCCTGCTTGCGCGCGGCTTCCTCGGCCGTCTCTGTGCTCGACGCCCACAGATCCGCGATGCGGTCCTCGAGGTCGCGCACCTGCTCGCGGAGCACCTCGTCGCTGCGCGCGCGGGCGTGGTCAGCGGCATCCCGAGCGACGCGCACGGCGGTGTCGATGATCCTCCGCTCCAGCAGCAGGACGATCCCCACGAGCAGGAGTGTCGTGCCGACGCCTCCCATCACCCCGGCGAGGTATCCCCAACGCTCGGCGGGCGGAGACAGCAGCAAGCCGAACAGGATTCCCGCCGACCCGAGAAGGATGCACGATACGAACCAGCCCCAGCGGATACGCGGTGGGGTGGATTCGGTCGGCGCGTCGGTCATGAAGCCAGCGTAGAACCCGGCGAACGGTTTCCCGAGGAGACGCCGCGCGGTCGGGGAGTCCGCCACCGACGGCAATTCGTTCGCACCCCTTACTTTCGGAGGGAGAGACCTGTTGGCGCACCGGTCGTTGCGTGTAGCGTCAGCGGCAGCAACTGTCCCTTGCGCCTGGGAGGCGAACAATGAAGTTCCTGCAACGGCTCGGCAGATCGATCATGCTCCCGGTGGCCGTGCTGCCGGTGGCCGCGATCCTTTCGGGCCTCGGATTCTGGATCAGCAACGGCGGCAAGAGCCCCAACATCGTGTCGGCGTTCCTCGGCGCTGCCGGCGGATCCCTGCTCGACAACATGGCGCTGCTGTTCGCCGTCGGCATCGCGCTGGGGATGGCCCAGAAATCCGACGGCACCTCGGCGCTGGCGGGACTCGTGTCCTGGCTCGTGGTGACGACGCTCCTCAAGCCGGAGACGGTGGCGCTCTACACCGGCGTGGCCGACGTCAACGAGGTCGACCCCTCCTTCCTGAGGGTGCAGAACGTCTTCATCGGCATCATCTGCGGCCTGATCGGCGCGTTCTGCTACAACCGCTTCAAGGACACCAGGCTGCCGGACGCGCTGTCGTTCTTCTCGGGCAAGCGCTCGGTCGCGATCGTCACGGCGGGCATCTCGCTCGTCGTCGCCATCGTGCTGTACTTCGTCTGGCCCTGGGTCTATGGCGGACTCGTCACCTTCGGCGAGTGGATCGTCACGCTCGGCCCCGTTCGGCACCGGCATCTACGGCTTCCTGAACCGGCTGCTGATACCCGTGGGCCTGCACCACGCACTCAACTCGGTGTTCTGGTTCGACGTCGCGGGCATCAACGACCTCAACAACTTCCTCTCCGGCGAAGGCACCTACGGGGTCACCGGCCAGTACATGACCGGGTTCTTCCCCATCATGATGTTCGGTCTGCCCGGTGCGGCCCTCGCGATGTACCTGACGGCCAGGACCACGCGCAAGAAGCTCGCCTACGGCATCCTGCTCGCCGGCGCGATCTCGTCGTTCTTCGTCGGCGTGACGGAGCCGCTCGAGTTCGCCTTCATGTTCCTGGCCCCGGTGCTGTACGTCACGCACGCGCTGTTCACCGGCATCTCGATGGCGATCAGTCAGATACTGCCGGTGCGCATGGGCTTCGGGTTCTCGGCCGGGCTTCGTCGACCTCGTGCTCAACTGGATGAACCCGATGGCGCAGAACCCCTGGCTCATCCCGGTGATGGGCGTCTTCTGGTTCTTCATCTACTTCGGCGTGTTCTACTTCTTCATCAAGCGGTTCAACCTGAAGACCCCCGGGCGCGAGGACGACGACATCCTCGGCGAGGGCACCGAGTACGACACGCACGCGGCGGACGACAAGTACCTCATCACCGGCAGCCGCTTCATCGATGCGCTCGGAGGCAAGGAGAACATCACTCGAACTCGAGAACTGCGCCACACGATTGCGGATGGAGATCGACGACCCGAGCAAGGTCGACGAGACGCTCTCAAGCGCGCCGGGGCGGCGGGCACGATGAAGCCCGGCGGCAAATCGGTGCAGGTCGATCTACGGAACGAACGTCCAGTTCGTGAAGGACGCGATGGAGCAGGATCATCGCGGGAGAGGTCGCCGTGCCGGCAGGCGCGGCGCCAGAGCCGCCATCGCTCCCGCCGCGGGCGCACCGCGGTGCTCACCGACGACCCCGGCCACCACGACCGTGACGCTGCGCCAGCCGCTCGAGGGCACGGTGCGTGCCGCTGTCCGCGGTCCCCGATCCGACCTTCGCGCAGGGCATCATGGGGCCGGGCGTCGCGATCGAGCCGACCGGCGACACGGTGTCGCTCCCGCCGACGGCACCATCGGGGCGACGTTCGACAGCAGCCACGCCGTCGCGCTCGTACTGGACGACGGCACGGAGCTGCTGATCCACGTCGGCATCGACACCGTGCGGATGAAGGGTGACGGCTTCCAGACGCTGGTCGAGAAGGGCCAGAAGGTCACGGCCGGCACGCCGCTGCTCCGCTTCGACCTGGCAGAAGATCCAGGCGGCGGGTCATCCGTCGATCACTCCGGTGATCGTGCTGAACAACGAGAACGCGGCCGTCACCTTCGACTGACACGCGCGCGACCCACGATGAGGGGGACGGATGCCTCGGAAGAGGCATCCGTCCCCTTTCACATCGCGTTGCCGATGTACGAGTACTTGACGAACACCTCGGGTGCGAGACCGGCCTCCTCGAGGACGCCCTGCACGGCGCTCAGCATGTAGCTGGAGTCCCAGCCCATGTAGAGGGAGTGCTCGTCGTCGAGCCGATCCCACTGGCCGTTCCACGACTGCGCCGTGTACACCGGGCCGCCTCGCCGCGCGCTGTATGCGACGACGGCTTCACGGGCGTCGGCCCACAGCCGCTTGAAGACGCGGTTGAAGAGGTACTTGACGTCGGGCACCTCCCAGTGCTCGCCGCAGTACTCCACGTACGACCACTCGCGGTGCCATCCCGGCGGCCAGCCGCGCCGACGAACGGCGTCGAGGATGGGGGTCAGGCCGTCGTCGTCGATCGCCGGCCCGCCGGGGCGCTGCCACACCTCGACGAAGCGTTCGGTCAGCTGTGTCGACCGCTGGGAGATCGCCGCGGTTCCCCAGGCGGGCAGCTCTGCGAGCGCGGCCGTCGTCGGGACGGCGCTGCGGGCGTAGAGCGCCCGCTTCTCGGGGAAGGAACGGTCGAAGGCTCGCAGCGCCAGGTCCTCCTCGAGAACGGTGAGGTTGCCGATCGTGCCGGCGAGGGCGCGATGGCTGTTCTGCTCATCCTCGCTGTACGCGGCCCACGCGCGCACACCGTCGCCCGACCACCCATCGCCGGGCGCGAGCGGGAAGATGTGCTCGACATCGAGGCCGCCGGCCCCGTCGACCCCGGCGAGGCGGCCCAGCACATACGACGCATGGGGCAGCTCGGAGTACTTCAGCGCCACCGCGACGCGCTCGTCGGAGGGGGTGATGCGGGAGATCGCGGATACCAGCGCGTCCCTGCCCTGTTCGCGCGCACGGCACAGTCGCGCGACCAGTCGCTCGACGCCCGTGCCGACGATCGAGCGACGCACCAGCAGCGACTGCACCATCTCGAGGGTCTCGATGAGCTCGTCGCGGGCGACGGCGCCCAGCTCGAAGTCGCGGTACACGCGCATGACGAGCGGGTACATGCCCGTGCCGAACGTGCTGAGATACGCCAGCTGGCGCGCGATCTCGGCATCCGGAGCGTCGCTGGGGTGCAGCAGCACGCGATACACCCGGGACAGTTCACGCCATTCATCGGCGTGACGCACCAGGTCGGCGAACTCCAGGCGGGGGAACTCGTGCCGGAACGCCTCGTACACGCCGCGTCCGCCGACGACCGTCACCTCGCGGCCGGTGGTCATGACCAGGTACTGCCGCCAGAACTCGGCGATCGCGTCGCCGGTGTTCTGCTCGATGACCTGCCAGTACTCGGCCTCGATCTGACGCTGCTCGGCATGGTTGAGCCCCATCAGCACGTAGTTGTGGATCAGCTCGTGGTCGCGCAGCGGCTCGCCTGTGGAGTTCAGGCTCTCGAAGATCTGCTGCGCGTTGGCGCCGGCGCCGAGGGTGATCGCCACGTGCTCGAGCTTCTGCAGGCCGCGCCAGATATGGGGCGCCTCGTCGAGGCTGATCTGACTGCGGAAGAAGGCGTAGTTGTCGTCGAACCGCGAGTCGCGCTGCTCGTCGGGCGGCAGCGGCAGGTCGAGCACCACGCGCTCGAAGACCGACGCCCACGCGCGATGCGGCCGCAGCTTGGTGCGCGTCGTGTCGTGCGAGTGCACCAGCACGCGCTGCAACTGATCGGCGAGACCGGGATCCGCCTCACGGACGGTGTGGTGCAGGGCCGCGACGAGCAGCATGAGGGTCGTCGTACGCTGCTGGCCGTCGATGAGCACGAGCTCGGCATCCTCGCCTGCACCGCTGGCCGACGAGAGGATCGAGCCGATGAAGTGCATGTGGCGATCGTCGAGATCCGCCACCGCGCGGATGTCCGCGAGCAGCTGCTCGCATCCGCCGATGTCCCACCGGTACTGCCGCTGGTACACCGGAACGACGATCGTCCAGTCCGAGGCCGAGAGCCATCCGATGGTGTTGACCGCAGTGGCGTCGACATTCGTGGCAGTGACCATGGCCCGTCCATTCTAAGGTGGCGCATCCTGTACACCCGGCGCTCCCGGCCACCGCCGGTTATTCACGGCGCGGTCCTCGGGACGCTTCAGGGGCCCGAGGTAGGCTTGCCTAAGTTGAGCCTGTTAAAACGTGCTGGCTCACTGACCGAAAGGCATGATTCGTCATGGGTTACATCAAGTCCGCCGCTCTCGATGAGACCGGCTTCGTGGTCCTCGACTCCTACGATCGGGAGCTCGACCCGAAGGAATGGCTGTCCATCGAATACGTCGACTGGAAGTCGTCGGGTGACACCCGGTTCGCGCCGCTCGCGTCCGCCAAGGGCGAGATCGAGTGCAACGGCTTCTGGAACCACACGCCCCCGCGCACCGACAAGGACGGCGTCTGGATCCCCTCTCAGGTGGAGAAAGCGCCGGAGATGACACGCCGCGCACAGGAGCCCGGTGCCAACGTCGGGCGCTGCCGTGTCATCGAACTGCAGCCCAACACCTACGCCGACGCGCTGTACAACCTGCACCAGGACGACAACAACCGCCTCAACCCGGACGGCACCGGCTGGGTCGTCCGCGGCTTCTTCAACCTCACCGACGACAAGAACAGCTACTTCGTGCTGCGCGAGAACCGCACCGATCCGAGCATCGAGTACCGCGTCGCACTGCCCGCCGGCGCCCAGCTCATCGTCGACACGCAGCGCCTGTGGCACGCCGTGCACCACACCGGCGACGAGGCGCGCTACTGCCTGATCACGTCGTGGGAGTCCGGCCCCGAGCTCGACGCCTACATCGAGAAGTACCACGGCAAGCCCACGACCGAGTACGTCGACGTCCCGCAGGACGTGCTCGACGCCGGCCAGGCGGAGCAGGCACGTCGCGATGCCGCCCGCGCCGCCTACTACGCGGCCAAGGGCAAGGTCGAGGTCCAGGCGATGAGCGAGGCCTGAGTCTCCGCACTCCACCCTGAGAGGGCGGGGAAATCACACTCTTGTGATTTCCCCGCCCTCTCGGCGATAATGGGCGGCAGTACAACCGAACAGCACGCCATGAGCACCGTCACAGGTCGTAGGGGAAGACGCACCTGACGAACGGAGAGATCATGGCGACACACAAGGCGCGTGGAGTGATCTTCATCCACTCCGCGCCGAGAGCGCTGTGCCCGCACCTCGAGTGGGCTGTCGGACGAGCTCTGGGTCGAGCGGTGAGCTTCGACTGGGCGGATCAGCCGGTTCTCACCGGCAGCCGCCGGGCGGAGTTCTACTGGGAGGGCCAGGCAGGCACGGGTTCGGCGCTTGCGACGGCGATCCGCGGCTGGGAGCACCTGCGCTTCGAGGTCACCGAGGATCCCACGCCCCGCAGCGACGGCGGCCGTTGGCTGCACACGCCGGGTCTCGGCATCCACTATGCGCAGACCGACACCGCCGGGAACGTCGTCATCGGCGAGGACCGCATCCGCTACGCCATGGAGATCGCCGGCGGCGACGCGTTCGAACTGCGCCGCGAGCTGGACATCGCCCTCGGCGCCGCGTGGGACGAGGAGCTCGAGGCGTTCCGGCACGCGAGCGACGACGCGCCCGTCGTCTGGCTGCACAAGGTCGGCTGACCCACAGACGCAGGCGGCTCGGGGCGCCACTACCGAGGCTCGGAGGCCGTGAATCCCGGGCAGCGGGACCGCGAACCACCGCCTGGCACGACAGACGCCCCCGGTCGGCTTCACCGGGGGCGTCTTCGTTTGCATCGGAGCGGTTGCGACCGGGGCCGCAGCGACGGAAGCCTCAGATCGAGGCGAATGCCGCGACCGCGTTGTGGCCGCCGAAGCCGAACGAGTTGCTGATCGCGAGGTGCGGCCCGTCGCCGAGCGGGGCGGGGCTGCCCGAGATGCGGAACGGCACCGCGGGGTCCTGCGTCGTCAGGTTGATGGTCGGGGGAGCGACCCGCTCCTGCAGCGCCAGCACGGTGAAGATCGCCTCGAGTGCGCCCGTGCCGCCGAGCAGATGGCCGGTCGACGCCTTGGTGGCCGACACCGGGATCTCGTCGATGCGGTCACCGAACACCGAACGCAGTGCGGTGTACTCGTTCGGGTCGCCGACGGGCGTCGAGGTGGCGTGCGCGTTGATGTGCGTGACGTCGTCGGGTGAGGCATCCGCCATCTCGAGGGCGAGCCGCACGGCGCGCGACGCACCCAGACCCTCGGGGTCGTTCGCGGTGATGTGGTACGAGTCGGCGGTGACGCCGCCGCCCGCCGCGACAGCGTAGATCTTCGCGCCGCGAGCCCGGGCGTGCTCCTCGGTCTCGAGGATCAGCACGGCCGCACCCTCGCCCATGACGAAGCCGTCGCGGTCGACGCTGCACGGCCGGGACGCGGTCGCGGGGTCGTCATTGCGACGGGAGAGCGCCTGCATCGAGGAGAACGCGGCGATGGTCACCGGGTGGATGACGGACTCGGTACCGCCCGCGATCACGACGTCGGCGTAGCCGGCACGGATGTGCTCGATCGCATTGACGATCGACTCGGTGCTCGACGCACAGGCGCTGGCGACGGTGCGCGCATAGGCGCGGGCGTTGAAGTGGAGGGAGAGGTTTCCGGCTGCCGCGTTCGGCATGAGCATGGGCACCGTCATCGGCAGAACGCGGCGGGGACCCTTCTCGCGCAGCGTGTCCCACCCGTCGAGCAGGGTGTGCAGCCCGCCGATGCCGGTGGCGAAGTCGACGCCGAGTCGCTCCGGGTCGATGTCGGGGCTGCCCGCGTCGGCCCACGCCTCCATCGCCGCGACGAGCGCGAACTGCGACGACGGATCGAGGCGCTTCGCGACCGGACGCTCGAGCACGGTGTCGGGACGCACCTTCGCCTCGGCGGCGAAGGTGACCGGCAGCTGGTACTTCTCGACCCAGTCGTACTCGAGGGTGCGGGCGCCGGAGACGCCCTCCAGGAGCGCGGACCAGCTCTCGGGTGCCGTGCCGCCCAGCGGCGACGATGCGCCGATGCCGGTCACGACGATGCGGGAGTTGCTCATGTCGTTCTAGATCCTCATGGATGCGCCGGTGGGGGCCGTGGCCCCCACCGGGGGTTTTACGCCTGGTTCGACGTGATGAAGGTGACGGCGTCGCCGACGGTCTTGAGGTTCTTGACCTCGTCGTCGGGAATGGTGACGCCGAACTTCTCCTCGGCGTTGACGACGATCGTCATCATCGAGATCGAGTCGATGTCGAGGTCGTCCGTGAACGACTTCTCGAGGGCGACCTCGTCGGCCGAGATGCCGGTCTCGTCGGTGATGAGCTCCGCGAGTCCGGCGAGGACCTCGTCGTTGGTGAATGCCATGGGGTTCTCCTGTTTTCTAGGGGTTTGCGGGGGCCCGAACGGGCCGTCTCAGTCTAGGGTCGTGCTCCGCCGGGTCAGGGGAGCACGACCACCTGCGCGCCGAACACGAGTCCGGCGCCGAATCCGATCTGGAGCGCCAGGCCGCCGCTGAGCTCGGGGTGCTCCTCGAGCAGGCGGTGGGTGGCGAGCGGGATCGAGGCCGCGGAGGTGTTGCCGGTGGTCTCGATGTCGCGTCCGATCAGCACGGTGTCGGGCAGCTTCAGCTGCTTGGCGAACTCGTCGATGATGCGCATGTTCGCCTGGTGGGGCACGAAGGCGGCGAGGTCGGATGCCTCGACCCCTGCGGCCTCGAGCGCCTGGCGGGCGACCTTCACCATCTCCCAGACGGCCCAGCGGAAGACCGTGGGGCCCTCCTGGCGCAGCGTGGGCCACGGCGCGGTGCCGTCGCGGAACTCGGTGAGCGTGTGGTTCATGCCCACCGCATCGGCCTTGGAGCCGTCGGAGCCCCAGACCGTCGGGCCGATGCCGGGCGAGTCGCTCGGGCCGATCACGGCCGCGCCCGCGCCGTCACCGAGCAGGAACGAGATGCTCCGGTCGGTCGGGTCCACGACGTCGCTGAGCTTCTCCGTGCCGATGACCACCGCGTAGTGCGCCGCACCGGCGCGGATGAGAGCGTCCGCCTGGGCCACGCCGTAGGCGAAGCCGGCGCATGCGGCGTTCAGGTCGTACGCGGCGGCGGGGTTCGCCCCCACGCGATCCGCCACGATCGCCGAGACCGAGGGCGTCTGCTTCGGGTTGCTGATGGTCGCCACGATGACGGCGTCCACCTGCGACGGGTCGACGCCGGAGCGCTCGATCGCCTCTCGGGCGGCATCCGTCGCCAGGTCGATGGCATCCGTCTCGGCCACCGCACGCGCACGCGTGACGATGCCGGTGCGCTGGCGGATCCACTCATCGCTCGAGTCGATCGGACCGATGAGGTCGTCGTTCGGCACGGCGATCTCGCCACGGGCGGCGCCGTACGAGTAGATGCGCGTGTGGGCGGCACCGGTGGGCTGGACGAGGATGGGGGTCATTCGGATACTCCGGTCATGCGTCGACGGCCACCAGGGCGGTGGCGGCGTCCAGGTCGGCGGGCGTCTTCACGGCGACCGTCGGCACCCCGCGCAGCGCGCGCTTGGCGAGCCCGACGAGCGTTCCGGCGGGGGACAGCTCCACGATGCCCGACACACCCGCGTCGGCGAAGGACGACATGCAGAGATCCCAGCGCACCGGCGAGGCGACCTGATCGACGAGCAGGTCGACGAAATCGCGGCCCGACGCCACCGCCGAGCCGTTGCGGTTGGTCCAGAGCAGAACGCCCGGATCGGATGCCGCGACCTCGGCGGCGGCGGCGCGCAGCGTCTCGACGGCCGGCGCCATGTACCGGGTGTGGAAGGCGCCTGCGACCTGGAGCGGAATGACCCGCGTGCCGGCGACCGGCTCCGCAGCGAGTGCCTGAAGCGCGTCGAGCGCGCCGGCGACGACGAGCTGGCCGCCGCCGTTGTAGTTGGCCGGCGCGAGGCCGAGCTCGTCGAGGCGAGCGACGACGGCTGCCTCGTCCCCGCCGATCACCGCGCTCATCCCCGTCTCAGCGGCAGCGGCGGCCTCCGCCATCGCGCGTCCGCGGATGCCGACGAGCGTCAGCGCGGTCTGCTCGCTGAGGACGCCGGCCGCGGCGGCTGCGGCGAACTCGCCGACGGAGTGACCGGCGACGCCGGCGATGCGGTCACGCTCGGGGAGCGCGTTCCATGACAGCAGGCTCGCGGCGACGATGAGCGGCTGCGCGACCTGCGTGTCGCGGATGCGGTCCGCATCCCACTCCGTGCCGGCGGCGACGAGGTCGACGCCGGACCACTCGGAGTACTGCGCGAGGCGATCGGCTGAGCCGTCCGCGTCGAGCCAGGGTGTCAGGAAGCCGGGGGACTGGGAGCCTTGCCCTGGGAAGACCGCGATTCTCACCGTTCCATCCTGTCAAGGATCCGCAGGGTGGTTCTGGCGACACCGTCACAAGAATGACGGGTGCCTTTGTGCAAGGTCCACACGTTCGGCCGGTGGCGACGTCAGACGGCGCCGCGTCGGGGTGCCGGCGGGCGCCGGCGGGCAGCATCCGTCCCGATGGAGCCGAGGATCAGCGCGGTCTGCAGGATCAGGGCCTCACGCGGTCCCGTAGCGTCCCAGCCGATCACCTCGGACACGCGCTTGAGGCGGTAGCGGACGGTGTTGGGATGGACGAACAGCTCGCGAGCGGTCGCCTCGAGCGAGCGCCCGTTGTCGAGGTAGGCCCACAACGTCGTGACCAGGTCGGCGCTGTGCGCCTGCAGCGGACGGTAGATGCGGTCCACGAGCGTGATCTTCGCGAGGGGGTCGCCGGCGAGGGCTCGCTCGGGGAGCAGGTCATCGGCCTCGACCGGGCGCGGGGCGTGGCGCCACGCCCTCGCGACCGCGAAGCCCGCCAGCGCCGCCCGGGCACTCTGGCTCGCGTCCACGAGCGCGGGCACCGTGGGACCGAGCACGAGGTAGCCGGCACCGAAACCGGGTTCGAGCCGCCGCGCGATCTCCGCGAAGGGCAGGTCGACCACGGCTTCGTCGGCGATCGCCGACAGGTCGGCGCGCCCCACGACCAGCACGAGACGAGAGCCCTGCACCCCGATCAGCACGTCGACGCCGAGCTTGCGTGCCGTACGGCGCAGCTGGTCGACGTCGAACTGGGGGGGAGTGGTGCCCACCAGCACCGCGACCTCGCCGTGCCCGTGCCAGCCGAGCGCAGCGATGCGGCTGGGCAGCTCCTCGTCGGCCTCTCCGGTCAGGATGGAGTCGACGACCAGCGCCTCGAGCCGCGCATCCCAGAGTCCGCGGGCCTCCGCCGCGCGGGCGTAGACGTCCGCCGCGGCGAATGCGACCTCGCGCGAGTACAGCAGGATCGCCTCGCGCAGATGCTCGCCCTTGCCGGCGACCCGCTCCTCGGTCACCTCGACCGTCACACGGATCAGCTGCAGCGTCTGTGTGAGACTCACGCTCCGCAGCAGCTCGCGAGGAGCGGCGGCGAAGATGTCGGCGGCGATCCACGGCGTCGACTCGGGATCGTCGTACCACTGGATGAACGAGGTGATGCCGGCCTGTGCCACCAGCCCGACCGCGGAGCGGCGGGCCGGCGGCATCTCGGCGTACCAGGGCAGCGTGTCATCGAGACGCTTGATCGTGACGGTGGCGAGGTCGCCCGAGATGCGTCGCAGCCAGGCGAGCGTCTCGGTCTTGTCCATCACCTCGGTGGGCCTGCCCATCGGCGGGGTCAGCTCTCGCCGCCCGCGTTCCCGCTCGTTCCCGCCGTCACATCGTGCAGACGGTACTTCTCGATCGCCTGGGCGGCGAGGCTGCGGTCGACCGCGCCCTCTTCGGCCAGCGACTGCAGCGTGCGTACGACCACCGACGGTCCGTCGATCTTGAAGAAGCGACGGGCGGCGGCGCGCGTGTCGGAGAAGCCGAAGCCGTCGGCACCGAGGGTCGCGAAGCGGTTCGGCACCCACGGGCGGATCTGATCCTGCACCGCGTGCATGAAGTCGCTCACCGCGACGACCGGGCCTGCGGCATCCTTCAGCTTGTCGGAGAGGTACGCGGTGCGCGCCTCTTCCTCCGGGTGGAGGAAGTTGTGCTCATCCGCGGCCAGTCCGTCGCGGCGCAGCTCGCTCCACGACGTCACCGACCAGACGTCCGCCTGCACGCCCCAGTCGTCGCGCAGCAGCTGCTGCGCTTCGAGCGCCCACGGCACCCCGACGCCCGACGCGAGGAGCTGGGCCTTCGGGCCCTCGCCCTCGGCGGTCGAGATGCGGTGGATGCCGCGAACGATGCCGTCGACGTCCACGCCCTCCGGCTCCGCCGGCTGCACCAGCGGCTCGTTGTACACCGTGAGGTAGTACATGACGTTGGGGTCGGGGTGGTTGCCGCCGTACATGCGCTCGATGCCCGAGCGGACGATGTGCGCGATCTCGTAGCCGTATGCCGGGTCGTACGACAGCGTCGCCGGGTTGGTGGAGGCCAGCAGCAGCGAGTGGCCGTCGGCGTGCTGCAGCCCCTCGCCGGTGAGCGTGGTGCGTCCCGCCGTCGCGCCGATGATGAAGCCGCGCGCCATCTGGTCGCCCGCCGCCCACTGGGCGTCGCCGGTGCGCTGGAACCCGAACATCGAGTAGAAGACGTACACCGGGATCAGCGGCTCGCCGTGCGTGGCGTAGGAGGTGCCCGCGGCGGTGAACGCCGCCACCGCGCCGGCCTCGTTGATGCCGACGTGGATGATCTGGCCCTGCGGGCTCTCCTTGTACGCCAGCAGCAGCTCGCGGTCGACGGAGGTGTAGTTCTGGCCGTGCGGGTTGTAGATCTTCGCCGTCGGGAAGTACGCGTCCATGCCGAACGTGCGCGCCTCGTCGGGGATGATCGGCACGATGCGGTGGCCGAAGTCCTTCGCCCGCAGCAGATCCTTGAGCAGCCGGACGAACGCCATCGTGGTGGCGATCTCCTGCGTGCCCGAGCCCTTCTTCGGCAGCGCGTACGCCTCGTCGCCCGGCAGCTGCAGTCCGACATGGTGCGTGCGGCGCTCGGGCAGGAACCCGCCGAGCGCGCGGCGGCGCTCCAGCATGTACTGGATCGTCTCGTCGTTGCTGCCCGGGGTTGTAGTACGGCGGCAGGTACGGGTTCTCTTCCAGCTGCGCGTCCGAGACCGGGATCCGCATGGAGTCGCGGAAGTACTTGAGGTCCTGGAGCGTCATCTTCTTCATCTGGTGGGTCGCGTTGCGGCCCTCGAAGTGATGCCCGAGCCCGTAGCCCTTGATCGTCTTCGCGAGGATGACCGTGGGCTGGCCCTTGTGCTCGGTGGCCGCCTTGTAGGCGCCGTAGACCTTGCGGTAATCGAGGCCGCCGCGGCGCAGCTTGCCCCAGATGTCGTCGTCCGACCAGTCCTTCACGAGGGCCGCGGTGCGCTCGTCGCGCCCGAAGAAGTGCTCGCGGATGAATGCGCCGTCCTCGGCGCGGTAGGTCTGGAAGTCGCCGTCGGGCGTCGTGTTCATGAGGTGCACGAGCGCGCCGTCGGTGTCCTTCGCCAGCAGCTCGTCCCAGCCGCTGCCCCACACGACCTTGATGACGTTCCAGCCGGCGCCGCGGAAGAAGCTCTCGAGCTCCTGGATGATCTTGCCGTTGCCGCGCACCGGGCCGTCGAGGCGCTGGAGGTTGCAGTTGACGACGAAGGTCAGGTTGTCCAGGCCCTCGTTCGCCGCGACCTGGAGCTGACCGCGGCTCTCGACCTCGTCCATCTCGCCGTCGCCGAGGAACGCCCACACGCGGGAGTCGGAGACGTCCTTGATCCCGCGGTTGGTGAGGTACTTGTTCGACATCGCCTGGTAGATGGCGTTGATCGGGCCGAGACCCATCGAGACCGTCGGGAACTGCCAGTACTCCGGCATGAGGCGCGGGTGCGGGTACGACGGGAGCGCGTTCGGCGCCTTCGACTTCTCCTGACGGAAGCCGTCGAGCTGCTCCGACGTCAGGCGCCCCTCGAGGAACGAGCGGGCGTAGATGCCGGGGGAGGCGTGGCCCTGGATGAAGATCTGGTCGCCGCCGTTCGGGTCGTCCAGACCCCGGAAGAAGTGGTTGAAGCCGACTTCGTACAGCGAGGCCGACGAGGCGTACGTCGAGATGTGGCCGCCGACGCCGATGCCGGGGCGCTGTGCACGGTGGACCGTGACCGCGGCGTTCCAGCGGATCCACCGGCGGTAGCGTCGCTCGAGCTCCTCGTCGCCCGGGAACTCGGGCTCGTTCTCGGGGGCGATCGTGTTGATGTAGTCCGTGGTGGGAACCTGCGGGACGTTCAGCTGCAGTTCGTGCGAGGTCTGCAGCAGGCTCAGCATGATCTCTCGGCCACGTCCGTGGCCCTTCGCCTGCACGAGCTGCTGGAGGGACTCCTGCCACTCGGAGGTCTCATCGGGATCGCTGTCGAGGGGTTCCTGCGAGTACGGATCCTGATCGTTGACAGTCACAGAAGACCTTTCGTCGTCTGGCAGATCGTGCCAGGGAATCGCTACCGGAGCGGGGCAGGCTTTGTCAGCCGTGCACAACGCACCATCTGCCAGCCTAGCGAGTTCGAGACGCAGCGGACGCACCTCGTAGACTGACCGCGAGGGCCTTTAGCTCAGCTGGTAGAGCGCCACGTTTACACCGTGGATGTCGTCGGTTCGATCCCGGCAGGGCCCACGGTCGTCTTCATCCCCGATCCGGCCGCGGATCGATGTCGCTCTCGCCGCCTTCGCGCTCGTGCGAGACGACGTGCGGCAGTGCGAACTCCTCGTAGCCGGGCTGCCCGATCTTCGAGTGCCGGTGCGAGTAGGCGAAGTAGATCACGAAGCCGATGGCGAGCCACACCAGGAAGCGCAGCCACGTCTCCACGGTGAGGTTGAGCATCAGGTAGACGCAGATGGCTGCCGACAGCGCGGGCAGCCACGGGTTGAGCGGCACGCGGAACGCGCGGCGCAGATCCGGCCGCTTGCGGCGGAGGACGATCACGCCGACCGAGACGAGCACGAAGGCCGAGAGCGTGCCGATGTTCACCATCTCCTCGAGGAGCCCGACCGGGGTGAATCCGGCGACGACGGCGACCACGATCGTGACGATGATCGAGATGAGCCAGGGCGTGCGGTACCGGGGGTGCACCTTGGCGAGGCCCATCGGCAGCAGCGCATCGCGCGACATCGCGAAGATGATGCGCGTCGCGCCGATGAGAAGCGTCAGCACGACGGTCGTGAGACCGGCGACGGCGCCCGCCGAGATCAGGGTCGCCATCCAGGTCTGCCCGTGGAAGGCGAACGCGTTGGCCAGGGCGGCCGCCGGGTCCAGGTCCTGGTACGGGACCATACCGGTGACGACGAGCGCGACGGCGCAGTAGAGCAGCGTGCAGATCACCAGCGACGCGATGATGCCGATCGGCAGGTCGCGCTGCGGATTCCGCGTCTCCTCCGCGGTCGTCGCGACGACGTCGAAGCCGATGTACGCGAAGAACACGAGTGCGGCGCCCGCGAAGATGCCCCCGACGCCGAAGGCCGTCGGCTCGATCCCCGAGAAGAACTGCAGCAGCGGCTGGCTCAGTCCGGTCGGCGCGTCGGTCGGTGCCGGGGCGGGGACGAACGGCGACCAGTTGGCGGGATTCACGAACAGGATGCCGGCGACGATCACGAACAACACGATGAAGAGCTTGACCGCGACGAGGACCATGTTGACCCGCAGCGATTCCTTGATGCCGAAGGTCATGAGCCCACCGAGCACCAGCACCAGCAGGATGGCCATGAGGTCGACCGTGCCGCCGTAGCCGATCTCGGGCGGGATCGGCATCCCGAGCTGATCGAGAAGCGTGCCGAGATACGCGCTCCATCCCTGCGCGACCACGCTCGCCCCGAGGAACATCTCGAGGATGAGGTCCCACCCGATGATCCAGGCGAACAGCTCGCCGAGTGACGAGTACGAGAAGGTGTACGCCGACCCCGACACCGGCACGGTCGACGCGAACTCCGCGTAGCAGAGGGCGGCGAGGGTGCAGGCGATCGCGGCCACTGCGAAGCTGAGGACGATCGCCGGGCCGGCGACCTCGTGTGCGGCACGGCCGGTGAGCGTGAAGATCCCCGCCCCGATCACGACGCCGATGCCGAAGACGGTGAGGTCGAGTGCTGTCAGCGACTTCTTGAGCCGGAACTCCGGTTCATCGGTGTCGGCGATGGACCGCTCGACGGACTTCGTACGGAGAACGCCCATGATGCGCGCCTTTCGTCAGCGGAAGGACCGGTCGTCGAATGCTAGCGGCCGCCGATCACGGCGTCGATGCCCACGGTAGGTTGGACACGTGAAAGCCAGCCCCGCAGACCAGCGCCGCCTCGTCGAGGTCGCCCAGCTCGACGCCCGGATCCGCCAGGCCGAGAACGCCCGCAAGAATCCGCCGCAGGCCGGTCGCGTCCAGGAGCTGCTCGGGCGCCGTCAGCAGCTGTCGCAGGAGCTCACCACGCGCCTGGGCGCCCGTGACGACCTCCGCACGGAGCTGTCCCGGATCGAATCCGATGTCGCCGTGGTCGACGCCCGTGCAGCGCGGGACGCGCAGCGGCTCGCGGCATCCACCAATTCGAAAGAGGCACAGGGGTTCGAGAGCGAGCTCGCCGCGCTCGCGCGACGCAAGAGCGACCTCGAGGACGCCGAGCTGGCGGTCATGGAGCGACTCGAGCTCGCGGACGCTGCCGTCGCCGAGCAGGAGTCGCTCATCGCGGCGACCAACGCCGAGGGAGCCGAGCTCAGCGCCGAGGGCAAGCGCGCCGTCGCCGAGGCGACCGCAGCCTTCGATGCGGCGACCCGCGACCGGGCCGCGATCGCCGGCGCCCTGCCCGCCGATCTGATCGCGCTGTACGACCGTGTCGCGGTCCGCAGCGCCGGCGCGGCGTTCCTGCGCCGCCGCACCTGCGAAGGCTGCAACATGGTGCTCGCGGGCACCGACCTCCAGGTCCTCCGCCGGTCGGCCGAGGACGAGGTCGTCACATGCCCCGAATGCGGTTGCCTGCTGGTGCGCGACGATGAGTCCGGGCTGTGAGGGAATCCGGGCTGTGAGGGAACCGGGCTGTGGGGGAGCCGAGCTGTGAGCCCAGCCGGGCCGTGCCTTCGTGGGCGCCGCTGACGCGCCGGCCTGGATCGTCCTCGGGCGCACCGATCGCGGGGCGGACGTCATCCGGCTCGACCACGCCGCCGCCGAGCTCGACCGCGACGAGGTCGATCAGGGCGCGCTGACGTCGTGGATCGCCGCCGCCGAGGCGCGCTGGGCGCCTCGCTGGGTCTGGAACGACACCCCGCAGTGGTATACCGCGCTGCTCGCTGACGGCGTCCGGATCGCCCGCTGTCACGACCTGCGGCTCTGCCACGCCATTCTGCGGGACTCGGCGCTGGTCGACGAGTCGGCTGCGGTGCGCCGGGCGGCGGAATGGGATGTCGCACCACACGTCGATGCCGAGGACACGGCGCCGACGCTGTTCGATCTCGAGCACGGGCAGCGTCCCGCCGGGCCTCCGTCCGGTGTCGAGGCCGCCCTGGCCGAGTTCCGGCGCCAGCGCGCCGCGATCTCGGACAGCAGCGGGGCCGGGCGGTTGCGCCTGCTGACCGCGGCGGAGTCCGCGGGCGCCCTCGTCGCCGCCGAACTCCGGGCTGCCGGGCTCCCGTGGGACGCCGCCGCACACGACCGGATCCTCGTCGAGACGCTGGGGGAGCGCCGTCCCGGTGGCGGCCAGCCGGCGAAGCTCGCGGACGCCGCGGAGCGCGTCCGCGCGGCGCTCGGAGACCCGTCGGCGAGCCTCGACTCGCAGCCGAAGCTGCTGCGGGCGCTGCACCGCGTGGGCGTGCTGGTCGAATCCACGAGCCGGTGGGAGCTCGCCGAGCAGCGGCATCCGGTCATCGAGCCGCTGCTCGAGTACAAGAAGCTCTCGCGGCTGCTCTCCGCCAACGGGTGGGTGTGGCTCTCGGAGTGGGTCGCCGACGGGAGGTTCCGACCCGTCTTCGTCCCCGGTGGCGTCGTCACCGGCCGCTGGGCGTCCTCCGGCGGCGGCGCGCTCCAGCTCCCACGCCAGCTGCGGGAGGCCGTGCGCGCCGATCCGGGCTGGCGACTCGTCGTGGCCGACGTCGCGCAGCTGGAGCCGCGCGTGCTGGCCGCGATGGCGAGCGACACCGCCCTCGCCGCGGCGGCGCGCGGCCGCGACCTCTACGCGGGCATCGTCGACAGCGGTGCCGTCGCCACCCGGCAGGAGGCGAAGATCGCCCTCCTCGGCGCCATGTACGGCGCCACGACGGGCGAATCCGGCCGCCTCGTTCCGCGCCTGCGCCGTATCTACCCGCGGGCCATGGGCCTGGTGGATGACGCGGCGCGCGTCGGCGAGGACGGCGGCGTGGTCTCGACCTGGCTCGGCCGCAGCTCGCCGGCGCCCTCACCGGAGTGGTCGGCCGCGCAGTCCCGTGCCACCGAGGCCGAGGCATCCGGAGCGGAGGAGACCCGCGCGAGGCGGTGGGCCCGCGATCGTGGCCGGTTCACGCGCAACTTCGTGGTGCAGGGCACCGCCGCCGAATGGGCGCTCGCCTGGCTGGCCGACCTGCGGGGACGCCTCGCCGCGCTCCCGCCCGTGCCGGCCGAGCGCGCCGCGCCGCGATCAGGTCCCGCCTTCGCGCGGCAGCCGCATCTGGCGTTCTTCCTCCACGACGAGGTGATCGTGCACACTCCCGAAGAGCACGCCGAATCGGCCGCGCAGGCGGTGACGGATGCCGCAGCCGCCGCGGGGCGCCTGCTGTTCGGTGACTTCCCGCTCGACTTCCTGCTGGACGTGCGCATCGCCGAGACCGCACGGAAGGACTGACGCGAAGCCGGGACCCAGATGCCTCCGCGCGTCCGGTTCACTCGATGGTGATCGGCGTACCGAGTGGTAAGAGTTTCGCGAGGGTCGTGATGTCCTCGTTGCGGAGGCGGATACAACCGTGACTGGCTGACTGTCCGATGCTGTTCGCATCGTCGGTGCCGTGCATGCCGATCTGTCCCGGCCCGCCTCCGAACTCGTTCAAGACCTCGGAGAAGGCTGAGATTCCGTACGCGAACGGACCGTAGCCGTCGTTGGTCGGTGCGAGCAGCTCGGTCAGATAGAACTCCCCGAGAGGAGTCGGGGTGTCGCCGGTGCCCACTGCAGCGGGAAAGGTCTCCACGACGACGTCGTCTTTGAGGAGGGTCACGCTGTGACCGGCGGTCGAGACGCGAAGGCTGTAGTGCAGCACCTTCTCCGAGACATCCGACGAACGGATCCAGCCCGTCGTCCCGTTCGGGCGCGTGGGCAGCCGGACGTGCAGCCACTCGCCCTGTCTCTCCTCGACGTAGAACGTGAGGGGAGCTCCGGACTCGATCGGGTTGGCGAACTCCCACCCTGCCGCGCCGTCGGGTGCGTCGTACGCGGTGACCACCTCGATGGACGCTTCGGCGACGCTGTGGGCAGGTTCCACAGTGGCCGTGACGGAGGGGGTGGGAGTCGCCGCGACGGTGGACGGGGTGGCTGCGGTGGGGGCGGGCGCTGCTTCCGGGGTGCTGCATGCCGAGAGCGTGAGCAGAAGGGCGCCGGCCGTGACAATCGAACCGCAAGTGGTGATGAGTGAGCGCATGGATGGTTTCCTGGCGGGACGGTCGTGTGGCCCGGTCGCTTGCGCGACCGGGCCACGCGGATGAAAGCGGGGAGGATTCCGCGAAGATCAGCCCGTGAAGGTCGCCGGGTTCTGGATCGGGGTCGGGATCTCGGCCTCGGTCGGGGGCTCGACCGGCTCCGTCGGCGTGGCGAACGTCCACTCCTCGCCGTCCCAGGTGACACTGCTCAGCACGGCGGAGTCGCCCGTGTTGACGAACACGCCGAACGCGAGGATCTCCGGGCTGGCCTCCGCATCGATTGCGAAGTCGAACACGTCCGCGATGACGGAGAATGCCACCGGAGTGTTGGCGGCCACGCCCAGAGCAGGGATGGCACGGCTGGAGGTCCAGTCGGTCGTCGTCTGGGGCGAGCCGGGGACGGCGGGACGCAGCGTGGTGAACAGCAGGTCACCGTCACCGTCCGCGTCCTCCGGGTCGAAGAACACCGGCACCTGGAACGTGTAGGTGCCGGTGGCCTCCACCGACGCGCCGCCGATGAGCGCGGTGAAGGCGGCGGTGTCGACACCGGTGGTGGACTGACCGTAGAGCAGCTGGTTCCGACCGGGAATGGTGAGGCCGGTCTCGTCCTGGGTCAATTCGGGGCCAGCGGGGTCGCCGACGAACCACTGGCCAGCGGGGTACCCCTCGCCGGGGACTTCCTGGCCGATCTCGTCGATCGGGACCTCGACGCCGAATGCTGCTGCGCCGATGCCGACCACTGATCCGACGGCCAGCGCGACGCTCGCGCCGACTGCGGCAAGCTTGTTGATGTTCATCCTTGAAGCACTCCTCATGTAAAGGGGATGTGAGACCGCCGGTGGACATGCAGGAAGGCGCTGTCCAACGTCTGGCCCAGGGTATAGCACGGAAGGGTCGCTCGAGGACATTGCTTCCACATACGTCTGACGCCCCATCCAGGCGTGCCAGGTGCCGCGAGTAGACTCGGGCGTGCGAATGGGTCGGCTGGACGGTCGCGTCGCGGGCGGTTCGCCGCCGCGCGCCGAGGAACGTCCGGGCTCCGCAGGGCAGGGCGGTGGGTAACACCCACCCGGAGCGATCCGCGAGACAGTGCCACAGAGAGCAGACCGCCGGGACCTCGGTCCCGGTAAGGGTGAAAGGGTGGTGTAAGAGACCACCGGGGTCGTGGTGACACGACCCGCACGGCAAACCTCGCCCGGAGCAAGGCCAGACAGGGGATGATGACGCGGCCCGCCGAGTCCCCGGGTAGGCCGCTGGAGCGGCACGGCAACGTGTCGCCGAGAGAGATGACCGTCCACGGGGCTCACGCCCCCGGACAGAACCCGGCGTACAGGCCGGCCCATTCGCCCTCTCCGCCCGCCGCGTCGCGGGGAGCATCCGGCAGCGCGACCTCAGACGACGGGCCGCCCCGCGAGGGCCGCGGCGCCGATGATGCCCGCGTTGTTGCGGTGCACCGCGGGAACGATCGGCGTCTTGAGCTCGAGCAGGTGCAGGAATTTGTCGGCGTGCTTCGAGACGCCGCCGCCGACGACGAAGAGGTCGGGGCTGAACAGGAACTCGATGTGGCCGTAGTACCACTGCAGCCGCTTGGCCCACTGCTCCCAGGTGAGCTCGTGCCGCTCCATCGCAGAGTAGGCCGCGTACGCCTCCGCGTCCTTCCCGTGGCGGGCGCGCTGCACGTGCCCGAGCTCCGAATTGGGGACGAGCACGCCGTTGTAGAGCAGCGCGGAGCCGATCCCGGTGCCGAGGGTGGTGAGGATGGTGAGCCCGTCCTGGTCCTTCGCCGCCCCGTACCGCACCTCTGCGACGCCCGCGACATCCGCATCGTTGGCGAAGTGGATGTCGCGACCGAGGCCGTCTTCGAAGAACTTCTCGGCCTCGAAGTCGATCCACTGCTCGGAGACGTTGGCGGCCGACAGCGTGCGGCCGTGCTTGACGATCGCCGGGAAGGCGACCCCGAGCGGGACCGACTGGTCGTCGGCGACGCCGAGGGTCGAGAGGACTTCGGTGACCGCGGCGAGCACGTCGGGCGGGTGAGCCCCTTCGGGCGTGGCGACCTTGACGCGATCGCTGATCAGCTCGCCTCGATCGAGGTCCACGATGCCCGCCTTGATGCCGGTGCCGCCGATGTCCACGCCGACGGCGCGTGCCGCGTCAGATGCCATGCCGACAGCCTAGCGACGCCGACACGGCCGCCGCGGAGCGGCCCCGCGTCAGTAGGATCGTGCTGACGGCGACCAGCCCCGCGATCCGAGGAGGGCACGATGACGCACGACAGCGAGAAGTACTGGTACAACCTCAAGACCGGCGAGGTCGAGAAGGGCTTCGAGTCGCCCGCCCCAGACCGTGCCGGCCCGTTCGACACTCCGGAGGAGGCCGCGAAGGCCCCCGAGGTGATCCGCGAGCGTGCGCGCGCGTGGGCGGCCGAGGAAGCGCGTGAGGACACCTGGGGCTCCGACGCGGTGTCGGGAGCGCCGCGCGACGACCAGTAGTCTGGCATCGACCCCGGTCAGACAGCCGTGGTCGGCGATTCCGGCACCGGAGAGGACGCGATGGACAAGCAGCGTGACTTCGTTCTGAGGACCATCGAAGAACGAGGCGTGAAGTTCGTACGGCTGTGGTTCACAGACGTGATCGGCACGTTGAAGTCCGTGGCCATCGCACCCGCAGAGGTCGAGGGCGCTTTCAGCGAAGGCCTGGGCTTCGACGGGTCCGCGATCGAGGGCCTGACGCGGTCGTACGAATCGGACCTGCTCGCGCACCCCGACCCCACCACGTTCCAGATCCTGCCCTGGCGGGGCGAGATCGACCCCACCGCGCGGATGTTCTGCGACATCACGACGCCCGACGGTCAGCCCGCCGTCGCCGATCCGCGCCACGTCCTGAAGCGGACGCTGGCGAAGGCCGCCGACGCCGGGTTCACGTTCTACACGCACCCGGAGATCGAGTTCTACCTCCTGAAGTCGTCGTCCTTCGGCACGGAAGGCCCGGAGCCCGTCGACTCCGCCGGTTACTTCGACAACGTGCCCGGCGGAACCGCCCACGACTTCCGCCGGCGATCCGTCCGCATGCTGGAAGACCTCGGCATCTCGGTCGAATTCAGCCACCACGAGGGCGGCCCGGGTCAGAACGAGATCGACCTGCGCTACGCGGACGCCCTCACCACGGCGGACAACATCATGACGTTCCGCACCGTGATCAAAGAGGTCGCGATCGAGCAGGGCGTCTACGCCACGTTCATGCCCAAGCCGATGACGGGCAAGCCCGGCAGCGGCATGCACACCCACATGTCGCTGTTCGAGGGCGACGTCAACGCGTTCTACGAAGAAGGCGCGCAGTACCAGCTCTCCAAGGTCGGCCGGCAGTTCATCGCCGGCCTGCTCCGCCACGCGAACGAGATCTCGGCGGTGACCAACCAGTTCGTCAACTCCTACAAGCGGGTGTGGGGCGGCGACGAGGCGCCGAGCTTCATCTGCTGGGGCCACAACAACCGCTCCGCGCTGGTGCGGGTGCCGCTGTACAAGCCGAACAAGGGCCAGTCGTCGCGTGTGGAGTACCGCGCGCTCGACTCCGCCGCGAACCCCTACCTCTCGTACGCGCTCATGCTGGCGGCCGGCCTCAAGGGCATCGAGGAGGAGTACGAGCTGCCCGCCGAGGCCGAGGACAACGTCTGGTCGCTGACGGATGGCGAGCGCCGCGCGCTCGGCTACGCCCCGCTGCCCGCCAGCCTCGACCACGCCCTGGAGTACATGGAGGAGTCCGAGCTCGTCGCCGAGACGCTCGGTGAGCAGGTCTTCAACTACGTGCTCCTGAACAAGCGACGCGAGTGGCAGGAGTACCGCTCCCAGGTCACGGCGTTCGAGCTCAAGAGCAACCTCGAGATGCTCTGAGACCGGCTGACGCATGTCCGCGAGCGATCGGCCGGGTTCGCTGACGCCGCTCGCCCGCCTGGGCTTCAGCCGTCTCACCGACGCCGAAGAACTCCTCGCGGAGCTGTCCGCGCTGGTCGAAGTGCCGCGCGACACGCTGCTGGAGGGAGCCGCGCGCGCGGCCGACCCCGACGAGGCGCTGCAGGCGCTGACCCGCCTGGCCCGCCGCGACGCCGCCCCCGTGCAGCGAGCGCGCGCGCGACCCGGCGCCTGGCGGGCGCTGTGGGCGCTGCTGGGCGCATCGACCGGTTTCGGCGAGTTCTTCTTCCGGCATCCGTCCGAAGTCGATCAGCTCGCGGACGCGGGGGAGCGGCTGCCCACACCGGACGAGCTCCGCATCGAGCTCCTGGACGCGATCGGGGCCGTCGACGGGTTCGCCGCGGACGGCGGCGAGAGCGCCTGGGTCGCGCTCCGCGTCCGCTACCGTCGAATGCTCGCCCGGATCGCGGCGTACGACCTGCTGAGCCCTTCGCCGGTGGACGAGGTCGCGGCGGTCTCGGCCCGGTTGGCGGATGCCGCGGGCGCGGCGCTGGAGGCATCCCTCGCGGTCGCCCGCACCCGCGTGTCGGGCGGCGCGGTCGGAGCCGGCCTCTTTCCGCACGAGCAGGTCGCGCGAACCAAGCTCGCGATCATCGGGATGGGCAAGACCGGAGCGCGCGAGCTGAACTACGTCAGCGACGTCGACGTGATCTTCGTGGCGGGCGGAGACGACGACGCCCTCGAGCAGTTCGGCGAGAGCCGCATCGTCGACATCGCGACCCGCCTCGCGGTCCAGACGATGCGCGGCATCTCCGGCGTCGAGATCGAGCCGCCGCTCTGGGAGGTCGACGCCAACCTGCGCCCGGAGGGCAAACAGGGCGCGCTGGTGCGCACGCTCGACTCCCACCTGGCGTACTACGAGCGGTGGGCGAAGAGCTGGGAGTTCCAGGCGCTGCTCAAGGCGCGTCCGATCGCCGGCGACGACGCGCTCGGCAGGGCGTACACCGCAGCGGTGCAGCCGAAGATCTGGACGAGCGCCGCCCGCGAGAACTTCGTCGACAGCGTGCAGCGGATGCGCGAGCGGGTCACCGAGCACATTCCCGCGGCCGACGTGCCGTACCAGCTCAAGCTCGGCCCGGGCGGCATCCGCGACATCGAGTTCACCGTTCAGCTGCTGCAGCTCGTCCACGGGCTCTCCGACGACCGCATCCGCCAGCGCGGCACGCTCGAGGCGCTCGACGCCCTCGTGACGGAGGGCTACATCGGCCGGGCCGAGGCATCCGCCTTCTCGCGCGACTATCGCGTGCTGCGGCTGCTCGAACACCGGGTGCAGCTGCGCCACCTGCGCCGCACGCACCTCATGCCGGAGCGTCCGGAGGAGCGGCGTGTCCTCGCCCGCGCGACCGGACTCGCCGATACCGGCGTCGGCATCTGGGAGCTGTGGGAGTCGGTCAAGCGCGAGGTGCGCGACATCCACGTCCGTCTGTTCTACCGTCCGCTGCTGTCGGCGGTCGCCGCCCTGCCGGCCGATGAGCGCGTGCTGTCCACCGCGCAGGCGCACGACCGCCTCGCGGCGATCGGCTTCTCCGATCCGGCCGGCGCGCTCCGCCACATCGCCGCCCTGACCAGCGGCCTCAGCCGCAAGGCCACCATCCAGCGTCACCTCATGCCCGTCATGATCCGGTGGTTCGCCGACGGGGTCGACCCCGACTACGGTCTGCTGGCGTTCCGCCGGCTCAGCGAACGTCTCGGCGACACCCACTGGTTCCTCCGCATGCTGCGTGACTCGTCGGGGGCGGCCGAGAGCCTGTCACGCGTGCTCTCGGGATCGCGGTACGTCGGTGAGCTCATGGAGTGGATCCCCGAGTCCGCGGCGTGGCTGGACGATCCCGAGCTCCTGCGCCCGCGCTCCGGCCGAGCCCTGCAGCAGGAAGCGCGCGCCATCCAGACACGGCACGACACGATCACGGAGGCCATGCGCGCCGTGCGCGCTCTGCGACGGCGCGAGCAGCTGCGGATCGCGATGGGGGCCATCCTCGGCACGGTGACGATCGAAGAGGTCGCCGAGGCGCTCACGACGATCACGGACGTGACGATCCAGGCGACGCTGCGCGCGGTGCGTCGTGAGATCGTGCCGCCCGAAGACGCCGCACTCGACTTCTCCGTCATCGCCATGGGCCGCTTCGGCGGCGCGGAGCTCGGCTTCGGGTCCGACGCAGACGTCATGTACGTCTATCGCCCGAACGGCGTCGACCCGCAGCGTGCGAACGAGCTGGCGCTGAAGCTCGTCGCCGCGCTCCGCACCTACTCCGAGGACCACCGCGTACCGCTCGAGCTCGATGCCGACCTGCGCCCGGAGGGGCGCAACGGCCCACTCGCGCGCTCGCTCGACGCGTATGCCGAGTACTACCGCCGCTGGGCGCTCTCGTGGGAGGCGCAGGCCCTGCTGCGCGCCCGCGGCGTGGCGGGCAGCGTGAAGCTCATCGACGACTTCGTGAAGCTCGCCGACCAGGTCCGCTACCCGGAGAGCGTCGACCTCGCGGCGACCCGTGAGATCAAGCGGATCAAGGCCCGCGTCGAGAGCGAGCGCCTGCCGCAGGGCGTCGATCCGTCGCGGCACCTCAAGCTCGGGCCCTGGGTCGCTGAGCGACGTCGAGTGGCTCGTGCAGCTGCTCCAGCTGCAGCACGCCCATGCGGTGCCCGAGATGCGCACCACCTCCACGCTCGGCGCCCTGCGCGCCGCGGAGCGCGCCGGGTTCATCCCTCCGGCCGCCGCGGACCGGCTGGCCGACGCCTGGCGCCTCGCGAGCCGCCTGCGTTCGGCCAACACGCTCCTGTCGGGCCAGACCAGCGACGTGCTGCCAGTCGACCGCAGCAAGCTCGACGGCATCGGCCGGCTCCTCGAGTACCCGCCGCGCTCGGCCACGCAGGTCGAGGAGGACTACCTGGGCACGACCCGCCGCGCCCGCCGGGTCTTCGAGAAGCTGTTCTACGGCTAGGACGCCGGCCGAGGCATCCGCCGCCCGCCGAGACGTGACGCTCAGGCGGGAGGGCACAGCGGGATGCCGTCGATGCGGTCGTCTTCGTGCATCGGTGCGGCATTGAGCGCCGCTACGACGCGGGCGGCGCGGTCCCAGTAACGGGCGTAGTGGAGAGGGTCGGCGTTGATCTGCGTGAGATGGGCTACGAGAGTCGGCTCTGTGGACGCGCGGTCGGGCACGCGCACCGTCATCGCGCGGTAGAAGATGCTCGCAGCCGTATACGGGTCGAGGCGCGCTTCACGGGTTCCCCAGCTGTCCTGCTGCTGGAAGAGTCCGATGGAGGTGGTGCGCGAGCCGTCCGGGTTCGTGACGCCGCTGGTCTCCCAGTCGCCGTAGTCGATGTTCCGCAGCGACGACTCGCCCATGGCTGTCATGACCGCGATGGTCTGATCGCGCTGGTCGAGGCCCAGATCCCGGCCGGCCGCCATGATCGTGCAGGCGTGTCGCGAGCTGCTCGACCCCGTAGCCGGCGATCCCCGGCTCGCGGATGGACGGGGGAGCGAACGACGGGAAGAGCGCGGCGTCGTCGTGCTCGCTGGAGAACGCACTCGCCACGAAGGCCGCAGCGACGAGGAACCCGGCGAGGAAGGTGACGGACACCGCGACGAATGCGACCAGTCCACCGCGTCGAGTCGACCCACGTGGCGGCTCGCGGCCCGATGCCGCGGCGGTCGCCGCCGAGAGGCAGCCGTCGGCCGCGCCGGGCGACGTCGTCGTTCCTGGGCGCGAGGGCGGGCGGACATCGGTCGTCACTTCCGGTCGGGAGCGGGGGCGCGACCAGCGTAGGGAGGGCGGCTGGGGGAACGCCCCGAGTCTGCGGCCGGCGACGCCGGACGCGGCATCCGTGCATGCGAAAGGGCCCCGGATGACCGGGGCCCTCTCGTCATGCTGGAACGTCAGACGCCGAAGTACAGCTCGTACTCGAACGGGTGCGGACGCGCGTTGAGCGGCTGGATCTCGTTCTCGATCTTGTACTCGATCCACGTCTCGATCAGCTCGGGCGTGAACACGCCGCCCTTCAGCAGGAACTCGTGGTCGGCGCGCAGCGCGTCCAGCGAGTCGAGCAGCGAGTTCGGCACCTGCGGGATGTTCTTGGCCTCCTCGGGGGGAAGCTCGTACAGGTCCTTGTCGACCGGCTCGTGCGGCTCGATGCGGTTCTGGATGCCGTCGAGCCCGGCCATCAGCTGGGCGGCGAAGGCGAGATACGGGTTGCCCGAGGCGTCCGGCGCGCGGAACTCGATGCGCTTGGCCTTGGGGTTGGAGCCCGTGATCGGGATGCGGATGGCGGCCGAGCGGTTGCCGGCCGAGTAGACCAGGTTGACCGGTGCCTCGTAGCCCTTCACGAGACGCTTGTACGAGTTCAGCGTCGGGTTGGTGAACGCGAGCAGCGCCGGCGCGTGGGCCAGGATGCCGCCGATGTACCAACGGGCGAGGTCGGAGAGCTGCGCGTAGCCCTTCTCGTCGTAGAAGAGGGGCTTGCCCTCGAGCCACAGCGACTGGTGCGTGTGCATGCCCGAGCCGTTGTCGCCGAACAGCGGCTTGGGCATGAAGGTCGCGACCTTGCCCCACTCGTTGGCGACGTTCTTGACGATGTACTTGAACTTCAGGATGTCGTCTGCCGCGTGCACCATCGTGTCGAAGCGGTAGTTGATCTCCTGCTGTCCGCCGGTGCCCACCTCGTGGTGCGCGCGCTCGAGCAGCAGACCCGCCTCGATGAGGTGGAGGCTGATGTCGTCGCGCAGGTCGGCGGTCTTGTCGACGGGCGAGACGGGGAAGTAGCCGCCCTTGTAAGGCGTCTTGTTCGCGAGGTTGCCGCCCTCTTCGATGCGGCCCGAGTTCCAGGCGCCCTCTTCGGAGTCGACGGAGTAGAAGCTGGAGTTCTGCTTCACCTCGTAGCGGACGTCGTCGAAGATGTAGAACTCCGCCTCGGGGGCGAAGAACGCGGTGTCGGCGATGCCGGTCGACGCGAGGTACTTCTCGGCCTTCTTCGCGACCTGACGCGGGTCCTTCGCGTAGATCTCGCCGTTGCGCGGGTTGTAGATGTCGAACACCATGACGAGCGTCTTCGCCTCACGGAACGGGTCGAGGTAGGCCGTCGACACGTCCGGGATGAGCTGCATGTCAGATTCGTGGATGTTCGCGAATCCCCGGATGGAGGAGCCGTCGAACAGCTGGCCGACCGTGAAGAACTCTTCGTCAACGGTGGAGGCCGGGATGTTGAAGTGCTGCTGCACGCCAGGAAGGTCCGTGAAACGGATGTCGAGGAACTTTACATCCTCGTCCTTGATGAACTTCAGCACCTCGGATGAATCTTTGAACATGAAGACTCCAGAGGTAGGGCATTCGGATCCGCCCGTGCGGGCCGGGCTTGCTGGCAAGCTACCCGCAGGGGATTGCCCGGCAGTATCACTCGTGTTTCCGGCATGTTACGGCGACCTGTATACGCTGGGGAAGTGACGCAGAGCACCCAGGACTATCCGGGCGAACGGCTCGGACTGCCCCGTGAGGGCACCGGATCCATCGGTCGTCTCGGCCGCCGCGTCGGGGCGCTGTTCCTCGACTACGGCGCCGCGTACCTGATCTCAGGTTTCTTCGCCTGGGACCCGCTCGCGATCCTCGCGATCTTCGCCGCGATCCAGATCGTCTTCCTGCCGACGCTGCAGGGAAGCCCCGGACACCGCATCTTCGGCCTGCGGCTCGTGCGCATCGACGGCGCCTGGGTCGGCCTCTGGCGGCCCGTGATCCGCACGGCCCTGCTCGTCCTCGCGATCCCGGCGGTCATCTGGGATGCCGATCAGCGCGGACTGCACGACAAGGCCGCGGGTACGGTGCTCATCCGCTCCTGACCACGATGCCCTGGCCGCTTTCGAGGCCACGTGGGCACTGTTCGCCGCCTCGGCACTGTGGCCGCCCGGGCGCCGTCACCGGCGCCGCGGTGAAACGTGCGCGGTGCTCAGCGCGGGCGAGGCGCCCGCACCTTGGTGGGGTCGATGCCCTTCGGGATGGGCAGTGACGTCAGCGACTGCGAGACCGACTCGACGCGCTTGATGACGGCAGCCATCGTGGCACGGTCCACCTTCGTGGGAAGCGCCTTGATCGTCGACGAGAGCTTCGAGATGGGCACTTCTCCCTCGCCGTGGCCGATGTACAGCACGGTGACGGGCACGCCCGAGGCGACGCGCTGCACCTTCGAGCGCTCGTCGTTGACGAGGCGGGTGAGGCGACCACGAGCACCCTCGCCCACGATCACCACGCCACCGCGGCCGATCGCGCGGTAGACGGCCTCCTGGGTCTTGGGGTTGATGCCCACCGGCATCTCGCTGGCCTGCCACTTGCGTCCGAGCGACGTCGACATGACGTGACCGGTGGCCCCCGGCATCCCGTCGATCTTCTTGTACATGGCGCGGGTCGACAGGCGCGTCATCGTCATCATCGACGCGAGGATGCCGAGCATGAGGCCGGTGATGCCCCACAGGATGATGCTCCACACCGCGACCGGCGGGATCGCGAATCCGATGCCCACACCGGCGGCGGTGCCGAGCAGGAGGATGCCGGCCAGCAGGTACGGAAGCCAGCGGAACTCCTTCTGCGTGAAGGTGTAGAGGGTGCGGATCTGGGAGAAGAATCCCGGGCCCTTCTCGGGGGCGGTACTGCGCGCGGCCATAGCTTCCAGCCTACCTTTTCGCGGGCGCGTCCTCGGCTCCTCCACAGCCGAAACCCGGCGCTGTCCATCCACAGAACCCCACGCTCCGCGCGGGGGCTGCCCGCCCGCGCCCCGCAGACTGTCGCCATGACCTCCGACGAGGGCCCGCTGGGCGGTACGTATCGACCGATCCGCGCCGTACGGGCGCGGGTCGACGGGCCCTGGCCGGGCGTGCTTTCGCAGACGTCGGCGGGCGAGGCCGTCGTCCTGGTCGACGCGGACGCGCTCGGCGCGCAGTGGGCGAGGATGGGATGCCGCAGCCGACGGCCATGTGCTCGCACCGGTCGACGTCGCGCGGCGATCCGACGGGCACGACGCGGTGCTGCCGGTCTGCGTGGAACGTCTCGAGGAGTTCGTGCGGCGGCGTGCCGCGCGGATGCCGCTCAGCGCCGGCGAGGCGGTGACACTCGGCGTCAGCGTACTGCGCGGGTGTGCGCAGATCGCCGCTGCGCCCGACACGACAGGGGACTGGTGGCTCGACGACGCCGGCAGGCCGGTGCTGGCGACGGAGGCCTCGACGCAGCGCGCCCTCGACACGGCGGCGACCGTGCTCGAACAGGTGGCCGTCGACCCGCCGGCTCGAGCGGACGTGGGCGACGGCGCTGCGCGCAGTGACGGCCGAGCGCATCTCGGTCCGCGAACTGGAAGCGGCCGAGGAGGCGCTGTTCGCCGTCGCGACCCCCGAACCCCTCGGCACCGTCAGCCTGAGCCCACGCGGTGCCGCGGAGATCGCACCGCGCGCCGACGCGTCCCCCGCCGGCTACGGCGCGCACGAGATCGGCGACGCGCCGCGCCCGCCCCTGTGGCAGAGCCTTGTCGCGGGGGTGGACGACGACCTCGCAGAGACGGTGTCGCGCGCGACGACGGCCGTCTGGCGCCGGCTGCGCCGCGCCGAGACGACGAAGCGGCCTTCCTCCCGCCGAGCGCCGTGGCTCGTCGGCGGCGCGGTGGCGGCGGCCGTGCTGGCGGGCGGTGCGCTCTGGCCGACGGCGAGCGGTGTGGCGACCGAGGAGCCCGCGGATGTCGTCGCCCTCCCCGGCGCCGACGGCGTCCGGCGCGGACGCCGATGCGTCGCCGACTCCGGCCGCGCCGGAGGGCGCCGCGACAGCCGACGGTGGCGGAGGCACGCGACCTCGCTCAGGTGGCCGGTGGCCTGCTCGACGCCCGGATCGCCTGCGGCGGCGCGCCGGACTGCCTGGCCACCGTCGTGGCGGACGCGACGACGCTGCCCGAGGGCGCCATCGATCTCCCCGCCGGCGAGCGAACGCTCACGCTTCTCGACGACTTCGGCGACATCGCCGTGCTCCGCCTCGACGCGGCCGACGGTGCCCGCCCGTCGCAGATGGTGGTGATCCTGAAGCGGGACGAGAAATGGCTGCTGCGCGACGTCTCGGACGTCGCGCAGCAGCCTGAGCAGTGAAGGTGCGTCGGCTCAGATGCCGAGCTGACCCTCGAACGCCGCCGCCTCGAGCCGAGACTTCACCGCGCCGAGGAAGCGCGCGGCGTCCGCGCCGTCGATGACGCGGTGGTCGTACGACAGTGCGAGGTACACGTACGAGCGCACCGAGATCGCGTCCTTGCCGTCGACCGTCACGATGCCGGGGCGCTTGACGACCACGCCGGTTCCGAGGATCGCCGTCTGCGGCAGGAACACCACGGGGGTGTCGAACAGCGCGCCGCGCGAGCCGGTGTTGGTCAGCGTGAAGGTGCCGCCCGCGAGCTCGTCCGGCTTCAGCTTGTTCTCGCGCGTACGAGCCGCCAGGTCGGCGATCTCGTGAGCGATCTGGGCCAGGTTCTTCGACGCCGCATCGCGGAGCACAGGCGTCAGCAGGCCGCGCTCGGTGTCGACCGCGATCGACAGGTTCTCGCTCGCCGGGTAGACGATCTGGTCGCCGTCGACGGTCGAGTTGACGATCGGGTACGCCTGCAGCGCCTCAGCCGCCGCCAGAGCGAAGAACGGCAGGAACGACAGCTTGTCGCCGGTCTTGCTGAGGAAGTCGTTCTTCACCTTGTCGCGGAAGGTCGCGAGCTTGGTGACGTCGACCTCGACGACGCTGGTGAGCTGGGCGGTCGACTGCATCGACTCGACGGCGCGCTGGGCGAGCACCTTGCGCAGCCGCGACATCGGCTGCGTCGTGCCGCGCAGCGGCGACACCTCGAGCGGTGCCGGCGCGGGCGCGGCCGCCGGAGCGGCAGGAGCCGCAGCGGCCTCGGCCGCCTTGAGCACGTCCTCCTTGCGGATGCGTCCGCCCACGCCGGTGCCCTTCACCGAGGCGAGGTCGACGCCCTGCTGCTGAGCGAGCCGGCGCACCAGGGGCGTGACGTAGGTGACACTGTCGTCGTCCGACGCGACGGCCGCTGCGGGAGCGGGCGTCGCGGGAGCGGCCGCGGCAGCCGGAGCAGCGGGAGCCGGAGCAGCGGGCGCAGCAGCGGGAGCCGGAGCCGGCGCAGCAGCGGCCGGCGCAGCAGCGGCCGGCGCAGCAGCGGCAGGCGCGGGAGCGGGCGCGGCAGGAGCCGGGCGCGGCCGCAGCCGGCGCGTCGGCGGGTGCGGGTGCGGCACCGGCGTCGCCGATGCGGGCGAGCGCGGCGCCGACCTCGACGGTCTCGTCCTCGGAGACCAGGATCTCCTGCAGGACGCCGGCGAACGGCGACGGGATCTCGGTGTCGACCTTGTCGGTGGAGATCTCGAGCAGCGGCTCGTCGACGGCGACCTCGTCGCCGACCTGCTTCAGCCAGCGCGTGACCGTGCCTTCGGTGACACTCTCGCCGAGCTCGGGGAGGACGACCTCCTTGCCGCCGCCGGCGGATGCGGCCGGCTGCGCCGCAGCGGGCGCCGCTTCGGCCGGAGCCTCGGCAGCCGGTGCGGGAGCCTCGGCAGCCGGTGCGGGGCCTCGGCAGCGGGTGCGGGTGCCTGGGCGGCGGGAGCCTCAGCGGCCGGCGCGTCTGCGGCGGCGGCCTCGGGGGCCCCACCGTCGGCGGCGCCGGAGCCGTCGCCGATCTTCGCCAGGACGGCGCCGACCTCGACGGTCTCGTCCTCCTGGACGAAGATCTCCTCGATGACGCCGCTGACCGGCGACGGGATCTCGGTGTCCACCTTGTCCGTGGAGATCTCGAGCAGGCCCTCGTCCGCCTGGACAGTGTCGCCGACGTTCTTGAGCCAGCGGGTGACCGTTCCCTCGGTCACGCTCTCACCGAGAGCGGGGAGGACCACGGATGTGCTCATGAGGATGTCTCCTTCTGAAGAAATATCGGATCTAGCTTAGTGATGAGGGGCGACCGCGAGGGTCAGAGCGCGTGCAGCGGCTTGCCTGCGAGGGCGAGGAAGGCCTCGCCGAGCGCCTCGGACTGCGTCGGGTGCGCGTGGACGAACGGTGCGATGTCCTCGGGGTGGGCTTCCCAGCCGACGGCGAGCTGTCCTTCGGTGATGAGCTCGCCGACACGGTCGCCGATCAGATGGACGCCGATGACGGGCCCGTCCTTCACGCGCACGACCTTGACGATGCCGCTCGTTCCCAGGATCTCGCTCTTGCCGTTGCCGGCGAGGTTGTACTCGTAGGCCACGATCCCGTCCGCGCCGTGCGCCTCGGCTGCCTGCGCCTCGGTGACGCCGACGGAGGCGACCTCGGGGTGGCTGTAGGTCACCTTCGGGATCTGGGAGTCGGGGATGACGACGGGACCCAGCCCGGCGATCTCCTCCGCCACGAAGATGCCCTGCTGGAATCCGCGGTGCGCGAGCTGGAGTCCGGGGACGATGTCGCCGACGGCCCACACGTGCGGCACGCCGGTGCGGAGGCGCTCGTCTGTGATGACGAACCCGCGGTCGATGACCACACCCGCCTCTTCGTAGCCGAGGCCGGCCGTCGCCGGCCCTCGACCGACGGCCACCAGCAGGTGGTCGGCGGTGAACGTCTTGCCGTCCTCGAGCGTCACGGTGACGTCATCCGCTGTCTGCGTCGCGCTCTGGAAGCGCACGCCGAGGGAGTACTGGATGCCGCGGCGCCGGAACGCGCGCTCCAGGCCCTTGCTGAGCGTCACGTCCTCGTTGGGCACGAGGTGGTCGAGCGCCTCGACGATGGTGACGTCGGCGCCGAACGAGCGCCAGACGCTCGCGAACTCGACGCCGATCACGCCGCCGCCGAGGATCACGACGCTGCCGGGGATCTCGTCGAGTTCGAGGGCGTGCTCGCTGGTGAGGATGCGGCCGCCGATCTCGAGCCCGGGAAGCGTGCGGCTGTACGAGCCGGTCGCCAGGACGACATCGGTGCCGCGGTAGAGGTCATCGCCGACGCGCACCGCGGGGCCGGCCTCGAGCCGGCCCTCGCCGGTGACGACGGTGATCCCGCGAGCCTTCACGAGTCCTTCGAGGCCCTTGTACTTCTTGGCGACGATGCCCTCGCGGTAGGCGCGGACCCCGGCGGGGTCGATGCCGTCGAGCGTCGCGCGGATGCCGACGGCCGCGGCATCCCGTGTCAGATCGGCCACCTCGGCGGCATGCAGCAGCGCCTTCGTCGGGATGCAGCCGCGGTGCAGGCACGTTCCGCCCACCTTGTCCTTCTCGACGAGAGCGACGCTCTTGCCCAGCTCCGCAGCGCGCAGCGCGGCGGCGTAGCCGCCGCTGCCACCGCCCAGAACGACGAGATCGAAGGAGTGGTCGGTCATCGTGCCTCCTCATCGAGGTCAGTCAGGACGAAGCGGATCAGGCTGCGCACGGTCGCGGCAGTCGGTCCCTTGTCGGTGTAGCCGTACGGCGCGCCCTTGTGGGTGCCGCTTCCGGCGATGTCGAGATGCACCCACGGGATGCGGGGCGCACCGTCTTCGTCGCCCGTGCGGCCGACGAAGTGACGCAGGAACAGTCCTGCGAAGAGCGAGCCGCCGGCAGGGTCGCCGATCTTGGCGTTCTGCAGGTCGGCGATGGGGGAGTCGAGCTCCTCGACCATGTGGGCGGGGAGGGGCAGCTGCCACGCGGGCTCGCCCGCCTCGGCGGCGGCGGCGAGGTACGCCGCCACGGCGGCGTCGTCGCCCATCACGCCGGTGTGGCGCGTGCCGAGCGCGATCAGGATGGCTCCGGTGAGCGTGGCGACGTCGACGATCACATCGGGATGCTCGCGGCTGGCGGCGGCCAGCCCGTCGGCCAGCACGAGGCGCCCCTCGGCATCGGTGTTGAGCACCTCGACCGTCGTGCCGTCGAGCAGGCGCAGCACGTCGCCCGGGCGGGTCGCGCGGCCCGACGGCATGTTGTCGGCGAGGCACAGCCACGCCGTCACCTTCACCGGCGCGCCGACGGATGCCGCGGCCCTGAGCACCGCGAGCACGGTCGCGGCTCCGGCCATGTCGTACTTCATCCCGACCATCGAGGCCGCCGGCTTCAGCGACAGTCCGCCGGTGTCGAACGTGATGCCCTTGCCCACGAGCGCGACGTGCCTGGTGGCGCCCTCGGGTGCGTACTCGAGACGGACCAGGCGCGGCGGGCGATCCGATCCCTGGCCGACGCCGAGGATGCCGCCGAAGCCCTGCTCGCGCAGCGCCTCCTCGTCGAGGATCTCGACGCTGACGGGGAGATCCGCCACGGACTCGGCGGCGCGCTCTGCGACGTCGGCGGGGCCGAGCCACTCGGCAGGGATGTTGACGAGGTCCTTCACGAGCGCGACCGAGGCCGCGGTCTCGACGATGAGCTTCAGGGCGGCGTCGTCGGGGTCGGCGGTGCCGTGGACGATCACGCGCGCCGCGCGCGGCTTGGGCGCCTCGGTCTTGTAGCCGTCGAATCGGTAGCCGCCCAGCGCGGCCCCCTCGGCGGCGGCGGTCCACAGCGCAGGGTCGGCGAACGGTGCAGCGACAGCGACCGTCGCGAAGCCCGTCAGGGCGCGGATCGCGGCGCCGACGGCGTCGCGCAGGGCCGCGGCATCCGGATCGGTCCCGGTGCCGACGACGGCCAACGGCAGCGACGTGGCCTCCGGCGCATAGACGCGGACCCATGCGCCCGGCGCACCGGTGAAGCCGACCGCCAGGAGCGCGTCGCGCAGTCCGGGCCAGTCCGACAGATCAGGGGATGCCTCGGCCTCGAGCGGGGGGAGTGCGACGAGAAGGAGGTCGGCGTCGGACTCTCGGACAGGGGTGGTGCGGTACTCGAGGTCGGGAAGCGACATGGTCTCCATCCTAGGGACGCCGACTGTTCGCTCTGAGCGCGACGGGCGCGACCCGACCAGGTCGGGGCGGCTCGTAGCATGGGTGCATGCCTTTTCCCGGCCCGCTGTTCGAGCGTGCGGCTTCCGCGCCGCCCGTCCCGCGCGGGCTGCCGCTGGTGATCGCCCTGACCGGCTTCACCGACGCCGGCAGCGCCGTGAGCCGCGCCATCGACTACTTCCGCGACGACCTGTCGCCGTCGCCGCTCGCCGTCTTCTCGAACGACACGCTGCTGGACTACCGGGCGCGCCGGCCCATCGTCTCGTTCGAGAAGGACCACCTCACCGACTACCGCCCGCCGCGGCTCGAGCTCTCGTTCGCGCACGACGCACTCGGGCAGCCGTTCCTGCTGCTGGCGGGCTACGAGCCCGACTTCGCCTGGGACGCCTTCGCCGACGCCGTCCTGGACTTCACCGAGAGCTACGGCGTCTCGACGGTGACCTGGGTGCACGCCATCCCGATGCCCGTTCCGCACACCCGGCCCATCGGCACGACGGTCAGCGGCACACGATCCGAGCTCACCGAGGCGCACTCGGTGTGGCAGCCGCACACGCAGGTTCCCGCGACGGCGGGTCATCTGCTCGAGTACCGGCTCGCCGCCGCCGGCGTGCGCATCGCCGGCTTCGTCCTGCTCGTTCCCCACTACCTGGGCGACACCGAGTATCCGGCCGCCGCGCTGGCCGCTCTCGACAGCCTCACCGTGGCGACGGGACTGGTGTTCGCGGGCGATGATCTGCGCGACGAGAATCGCGAATACCTCGAGAAGGTCAGCGAGCAGATCGAGGGCAGCGACGAGCTGGCCAGGATGGTGCAAGGTCTCGAAGAGCGCTATGACGCCTACATGGCGGGCTCGACCCTCGCGACCCCGATGATCCACACCGGCGATCTGCCCAGTGCGGATGAGCTCGCGGCCGAGCTCGAGAGGTTCCTCGCGACACGACCCGCCGAGGACGACAAGCGCGGCTCCTGATCGCGGCATCTGTCCCTGCGGTGGAATTCCCCGCCCGACCTGCGCGTTGAAGCAGGGGATGGAGGTGCGGCGATCCACGCGGGGCGATGCTGGCGGCGCACGGCAAGTATGAGATACTAGACGCTCTGACCCGTTGTCAACCGTCTTCGTCCGGCTTCCGGCTGAAGATGTGGACTTGACAAGGGTCTTACTAGTGTCCGAAACCGACCGGAGATGCGCACGGCGCGTCGACCGGTGAAAGGCGAAACGTGACTCCAGGCACGAACACCAAGGCTCGCTCGGCCGCGAAGGACACCGAGACGGACGAGACGACGGCTCCCGCGAGAAGGCTCCCGCAGCGAAGAAGGCTCCCGCAGCGAAGGGTGCCGCCAAGGCGAAGGCGGCACCGAAGACCGCGTCCAAGCGCGCGAAGAAGTCGGACGACGACTTCGAGGACGACGTCGAGGAGCTCGACGTCGAGCTCGAAGGCGACGACATCGAAGTGGACGCCGCGGACGACGCGACCGAGGCGGCTCCGGCCGCCAAGGACGCGAAGGCCTCCACCGACGAGCCCGCCGCTGGCCGAGGACGAGGAGGAGGACGAGGAGAGCACCAAGCCGGCGTTCACCGAGCCGCTTCCCACCGGCGCGATCGTCATCTCGTCCAGCGACGACGAGGATGTCCCCGTCTACTCGACGCAGATCACCGGCGCGACCGCTGACCCGGTCAAGGACTACCTGAAGCAGATCGGCAAGGTGCCGCTGCTGAACGCGGCCGAAGAGGTCGAGCTCGCGATGCGCATCGAGGCGGGCCTGTTCGCCGAAGAGAAGCTGTCGCACATGTCGGCGGCCGAGAAGACGTCGCAGCTGGGTCTCGACCTGCAGTGGGTCGCCCGCGACGGCCAGCGCGCCAAGAGCCACCTCCTCGGCGCCAACCTGCGCCTGGTCGTCTCCCTCGCCAAGCGCTACACGGGTCGCGGCATGCAGTTCCTGGATCTCATCCAGGAGGGCAACCTCGGTCTCATCCGCGCGGTCGAGAAGTTCGACTACACCAAGGGCTTCAAGTTCTCGACCTACGCGACGTGGTGGATCCGCCAGGCCATCACCCGCGCCATGGCCGACCAGGCTCGCACCATCCGCATCCCGGTGCACATGGTCGAGGTCATCAACAAGCTCGCCCGTGTGCAGCGTCAGATGCTGCAGGACCTCGGTCGCGAACCCACGCCCGAGGAGCTCAGCCGCGAGCTCGACATGACCCCTGAGAAGGTCATCGAGGTGCAGAAGTACGGCCGCGAGCCGATCTCGCTGCACACGCCCCTCGGCGAGGACGGCGACAGCGAGTTCGGCGACCTCATCGAGGACACCGAGGCCGTGGTCCCGGCCGACGCCGTCGGCTTCACGATGCTGCAGCGTCAGCTCGAGTCGCTCCTCGACTCGCTCTCCGAGCGCGAGGCCGGCGTGATCCGCATGCGCTTCGGGCTCGGCGACGGTCAGCCGAAGACGCTCGACCAGATCGGCGACACGTTCGGGGTCACCCGCGAGCGGATCCGCCAGATCGAGTCGAAGACGATGGCGAAGCTGCGGCATCCGTCCCGCTCGCAGTCCCTGCGGGACTACCTCGAGTGAGCGAGGCGAACGCCGGCAAGGCGCTCACCGTACAGGTCGAAGGCTCGTCGTTCGCTCGCATCCCGATCCGCACGCGGGTCGTGATGCCGGGCGACGACCTCGATGAGTTCATCCGGGAGTACGCGGCGGACGTCGTGCGTGAGGGCGACCTGCTGTTCGTGACGGAGAAGATCGTCGCGATCACGCAGGGCCGCTCGTACCTCGTCGAGGACATCAAGCCCCGCAAGCTCGCGCTCTTCCTCTCGAAGTACGTCACGCGCACGCCGCACGGCATCGGTCTCGGCATGCCCGAGACCATGGAGATGGCGCTGCGCGAGTGCGGCACGATCCGCATCCTGTTCGCGGCCGCGGTATCCGCCGTGACGAAGCTGTTCGGACGCAAGGGCGACTTCTACCGCATCGCCGGCGACAAGGCGCGCGCGATCGACGGTCCCACCTCGGGCACGATCCCGCCCTACAACAAGGCGGTCGTGCTCGGCCCGGAGCGTCCGCGCGAGGTCGCCCAGCACATCAAGGCGCTGGTGGGCGGTGTGCCGGAGGTCGCCGTCGTCGACATCAACGATCTCGGCGGCAACATCCTCGGCTCGACCCTCGACAAGGCGGGGGAGAAGCGCCTGGTGGCGATCCTCAAGGACAACCCGCTCGGTCAGGGACACCAGTCCACGCCGCTCGGCATCGTGCGCGCGGTCTGACCGCCTCAGATCCGCGAAAGGGTATGTTTCCGCCGCTCGAGCGTGCGGAGACATCCCTTTCGCGATTGCCGACGGGCGTCAGAACCCGATGGCCTCGCGGTAGCGCGCCTTGTGGCCGGTGCGGATGCCGGTGACGCTGGGCTTGTTCTCGTACACGCCCGCTCCCCAGTTGCCCTCCACGAGCACGGGGCCCTCGGGGGTGACGACGATGTCCCAGCCGACGTACTGGATCTGGGGCACGACGCGGGCGACCTGGTCGACGAACTCCTTGACCTGGTCGATCATCGGCAGCTGGAAGTCGGCGATGACGAAGCCGCTGTCGGGGTGCTTCGGCGTGGACGTGCCCGTGCGAGTCGTAGCCCGGGCCGACGGCGTGGCCGTTCTCGTCGAGCATCGTGTAGAAGCCGCCGAACGTCATCTGGTCGCTCACCGCGCCGCGTCCGAACTTCTGCGCCATCGCGAGGATGTGCGTCTTCTCGCCGTCGAAGAAGGCCGTCACCCTGGTGGTGTTGACCGTCCCCGGGCAGACCGCGGCGAGGTCGGCGTGCTGGCGGATGACTTCCTCGATCAGCAGCTCGCCGCGCTCGAGGAGGCCGCGGTGGAACCCGTCCCAGTCCGCGACGTCGGCGGCGTGGTAGCGGTGCACGCCGGTTCCCGCCTGGCCCACGGGCTCCTTGGTGACGATCGTGCCGTGACTCTCGGCGAAGGCGCGCACCGCCTCGGCGTTGCCCTCCTCGACGACCATCCAATCGCGGCGGAGGAAGGCGCTGAACGTGCGGTCGAACTCGACCTTGTCCTGGAACAGGCCACGGTAGTCGGGGTGGTCGTACTTCTGCGACAGCTCGTTCGACACCGGATGCGTCATGTAGGTCGCCCGCTCGGCGCGGTTCAGGATCGCGAAGTCGTAGTCGACGTAGTCCTGGAAGCCGACCTGCCGGAAACCGGCCGACCAGAGCATGTCGACCAGCACCGCCGGCGTCCACTTGCCGTGCGCATGCGACGGTCTCCTTCGCACGCTCGAGCACGGATCCGACATCGATGCGACGGACGCGCCAGGCGAGGTAGCGAAGGCGGTTCGAGAGGGCGAGGCCCTGAGAAGGCATGCGTGCTCCGGGGTCGGGTGCGGGGGACCCCGATAGTCTAGAGGCGTGAGTTCCTCGATCCCTGGGCACGGCGCGCCCGTGCCGGGATCGGATCCCCGCAGCAGCTCCCGTCGCCCGGATCTCGCGCGGCGCACTCACCGCGAACGCCCGTGCCGCGTGGGACCGCGGCATCCGTTCCTTCGATCCTTCGATTCTCGAGGCGGATGCCTGGGGCCACGGCGCGTCCCTGGTGGCGGACGTGCTCGCACGGCCGGGATTCGCCGCGCGATGACAGCGCGGCCAGCGGCGCACCGCCACAGCGCGGCGCACCATGCGATCCCGGCGCCGGCAGCGCCCGGTGCTCTCGGCGCCTCAGCTCTTCGGACTGCCGGGCACGGGTGGCGCGCCGGCGCTGCGACTGAGCGGCACAGTGCTCTCGGTGAAGGACCTCCGGGCAGGCGAGGGCGTGTCGTACGGGTACGCCTACCGCGCCGATGCGGACACGCGCATCGCGCTGGTGACCGGCGGCTATGCGCAGGGCATCGTGCGCGCGCTCGGCGGCGCCGTCGACGTCGCGATCGCGGGGGAGCGGCATCCGATCGTCGGGCGTGTCGCGATGGACGTGTGCGTCGTCGAGATCAGCGGATGCGGCGGTGCAGCGTGGCGACGAGGTCCTGTTCCTCGGCGACCCGGCGCAGGGCGAGCCGTCGCTCGAAGACTGGGTGCGTGCGAGCGGCCTCACGGATGCGGAGCTGGTCACCGCCGTCGGGCTGCGGGCGATCCGCGAGGAGGCGCCTGTGACCGCGCGACTGCACGTCGACCTGAAGGCGCTCGCCTCGAACATCGCCCGTGTGCGCGAGACCGTCGCGCCCGCCGAGCTGATGCTCGTCGTCAAGGACGACGCCTACGGACACGGCCTCGAGCCCGTCGTGCAGGCGGCCGCCGCGGCCGGCGTCGACATGGTTCGGCGCGTTCGACGTGCGCACCGGCATCGCCGTGCGCGCCGCCGTCGGCGACGACGCCCGCATCTTCGCGTGGATCGCCGCGTCGAGCGACGACCTCGACGCCGCCATCGCCGCACGCATCGATCTCGGCATCGGCGACGCAGAGCTTCTCGAGGAGCTGGCGGATGCCGCGGCCGACGCCGGCGCGACACCGCGGGTCCATCTCAAGATCGACACCGGCCTTCATCGCAACGGCGTACGCCCCGAGCACTGGCCAGCCTTCGTCGCACGTGCCGCTCAGCTGCAGACCGCCGGCCGGATCGACGTCGTCGGCGTCTGGAGCCACATCGCCGAGGCCTCGGACGCCGAGGACGACGACGCCCGCGCCGTTTTCGAGGCGGCGCTGGGTCAAGCCGAGGCCGCCGGCATCCGCCCGTCCGTTCGTCACCTGGCCGCGAGCGCGGCGTCGTTCGCGCGGCCGGAGTTCCGCTACGACATGGTGCGGGTCGGGGCGTTCTGCTACGGCATCCGCTCGGCGGGCGGGCCGCACGCAGACGAGCTCGGGCTGGAGCCGATGGCGCGGCTGGAGGCGGACGTGACCGCCGTGCACCACGACAGTGTCCGGGTCGACATCGGCGCGCTGCACGGACTGCCGACGTCGTTGCGGGGAGGTCGGGCTCGGGTGGGCACGCCCGCGGGCAGCCGACGGCTCGAGATCGTGGGGGAGTCGCACACGCTCGTCGAGAGCTGGCCCGGTGCCGCCGTCGGAGATACCGTCACGCTGTTCGGCCCGGGGAGGCGCGGCGAAGGATCCAGCACGGATCTGGCCGAGATCATCGGCACCATCGGCGAAGAGATCGCCGTGCGCGTGTCACCGCTGATTCCTCGCGTCTATACGTAGAACGCCCGCAAGACGCCGGGCGTCTTACGGGCGTTCCCGACGAGGTCTGCGGGAAGCAGACCTCGCGAGGCTCATTCGGCCAGCCGGGCCGTCTCGTCGTGCCACGAGGTGGCGATGCTGCGGAGCTTCTCTTCGTACTTGCGACCATGGTGGGCGCAGAAGAGCAGCTCGCTGCCGTTGACCTCGGCAGCGATGTACGCCTGGGCGCCGCACGAATCGCAGCGATCCATCGCAGTCAGTCGGTACTCGAGGACGGCGCCGTTCTCTGTGGGTGTCGATAGCGTGGTCATTTCGGTGCCTCCTCGTATACGTAGAACTCTCGGCCGGTGATGAGATACAACCACGGGGATGTTTCGAGAATGCCGCGAACAGCCGACATTTCGCTGAGCGCGTAGCGCTGATCCTCCTGACGCGTGTCTGCACGAGGCTGTCGGGCCCCCGGATTACGATGGGAGACTGTGACCGCCGAGTATTCCGCCCATCATCTGCAGGTGCTCGAAGGGCTCGAGGCGGTTCGCAAGCGCCCGGGCATGTACATCGGGTCCACCGACTCCCGCGGCCTCATGCACTGCCTCTGGGAGATCATCGACAACTCCGTCGATGAGGCCCTTGCCGGTCACGGCACCCGGATCGACATCGTGCTCCACGCCGACGGCAGCGTCGAGGTGCGAGACCGCGCCCGCGGCATCCCCGTCGACATCGAGCCCCGCACCGGACTCTCCGGCGTCGAGGTGGTCTTCACGAAGCTGCACGCCGGCGGCAAGTTCGGCGGCGGCTCGTACGCGGCCTCGGGCGGCCTGCACGGCGTCGGCGCGTCCGTCGTCAACGCGCTCTCGGAGCGCCTCGACGTCGAGGTGGACCGCGGCGGCAAGACGTGGGCGATGTCGTTCCATCGCGGCGAGCCCGGCGTGTTCTCCAACGGCAGCCCCGAGCTCGACGTTCACCCCGTTCGAGCAGCGCAGCGAACTGCGGGTCGCCGGCCGCGCCGCGAAGGGGGTCACGGGAACCCGCATCCGGTACTGGGCGGACCCGCAGATCTTCACGAAGGATGCCGCCTTCAACCTGCAGGAGCTCGAGCAGCGCGCCCGCCAGACCGCGTTCCTCGTCCCCGGCCTCGAGATCGTCATCCGCGATGAGCGCCCTTCGACGGTCTCAGGGCGCCGGCGCCGGCGAGCCGGTCGAGACGAGCTACCGCTTCGACGGCGGCATCTCCGAGTTCGCCGACTTCCTCGCCCCGGACGCGGGCATCACCGACACCTGGCGCCTGACCGGGAGCGGCAGCTTCACCGAGACCGTCCCGGTGCTGCAGCCGACGGGCGCATGGTGCCCACCGAGGTCGAGCGCGAATGCCACGTCGACGTCGCCGTGCGGTGGGGAACGGGCTACGAGACGGTGTCGCGCTCGTTCGTCAACATCATCGCCACGCCGAAGGGCGGCACCCACCAGCAGGGGTTCGAGCAGGGTCTGATGAAGGTCCTCCGCGATCAGGTCGCGCAGAACGCTCGGCGTCTCAAGGTCGGCAACGACAAGATCGAGAAGGACGACATCCTCGCCGGTCTCACCGCGGTGCTGACGGTGCGCGTGCCCGAGCCGCAGTTCGAGGGTCAGACGAAGGAGGTGCTCGGCACTCCGGCCGTGCGTCAGATCGTGTCGAACGTCGTCATCCGCGAGCTGACCGGCACGCTTCACGTCGTCCAAGCGCGACGACAAGGCGCAGACCGCGCTCCTGCTCGACAAGGTCGTCTCCGAGATGAAGGCGCGCATCTCGGCGCGCACGCACAAAGAGACGCAGCGGCGCAAGAACGCCCTGGAGTCGTCATCGCTGCCCGCGAAGCTCGCCGACTGCCGGTCGAACGACGTCGCGGAGTCCGAGCTGTTCATCGTCGAGGGCGACTCTGCGCTCGGCACCGCGAAGCTCGCGCGCAACAGCGAGTTCCAGGCTCTGCTGCCGATCCGCGGCAAGATCCTCAACGTGCAGAAGGCGTCCATCAGCGACATGCTCTCGAACGCCGAGTGCGCCGCGATCATCCAGGTGATCGGCGCGGGCTCGGGTCGCTCCTTCGACCTCGAGACGGCGCGCTACGGCAAGATCATCCTGATGAGCGACGCCGACGTCGACGGTGCGCACATCCGCACGCTGCTGCTCACGCTCTTCTTCCGCTACATGCGCCCGCTCATCGACGAGGGCCGCGTGTACGCGGCCGTTCCGCCGCTGCACCGCGTGGTCGTGATGAATCCCGGGTCCAAGCCGAACGACACGATCTACACCTACTCCGAGGGCGAGCTTCACGGACTGCTCACCAAGCTGAGCAAGGCCGGCAAGCGCTGGCAGGAGCCGGTCCAGCGCTACAAGGGTCTGGGCGAGATGGACGCCGATCAGCTCGCGACGACGACCATGGACCGTGCCGGTCGCACCCTCCGCCGCGTGCGGATGCAGGATGCCGAGGCTGCGGCATCCGTCTTCGAGCTGCTCATGGGCAACGACGTCGCGCCGCGCAAGGAGTTCATCATCGACTCCAGCGACCGGCTCGTGCGCGAGCGCATCGACGCCTGACGACCGCCGGTCGTTGAGCGAGCGGAGCGAGACGAAACGCCGTCTGCTGCTCGACGCGTTTCGTCTCGCTCGTTCCTCGCTCGCTCAACGACCGGTGAACGTCAGCGGATGCCGGTGCCGACCGCGGCGATGACGCCGTCGAGCGCCGTACCCGAGGCGTCGCGCTTGGCGCCCGAGTCGGGCAGTGCGCGGACCGCTCCGTCGGCGCCGACCGCACGCGGGTCGGTGCCGACCCAGGCGATCGTCAGCGCGTCTTCGCCGCGGAGGAACCGGTGGGCGCGGACGCCGCCGGTCGCACGACCCTTGGCGGGGAACTCGCTGAACAGCGACACCTTGGCGCTGACCGCATCGGTGCCCGCGAGCGCGGTCGTCGAGCCGGCGATCGTCACCACGACGGCGTCGAACTCCGAGGGGCCGACGACGTCGAAGGCGATGACGTGCGCACCGTCCGTCAGGCGGATGCCCGCCATGCCGCCGGCCGAACGGCCCTGCGGCCGCACCGAGGACGCGTCGAAGCGCAGCAGCTGGGCGTCGCTCGCGACGAACACCAGCTCCGCGCCGTCGGAGGCGGGCGCGGCGCCGACCACCCGGTCGCCGTCCTTGAGCGAGATGATCTCGATGTCGTGCTTGTTGGCGATCTCGCTCGCCGCGACGCGCTTCACCACGCCCTGCGCCGTGCCGACGGCGATCGGCGGGGTGTCGGCGAGCGGGACCAGGGCGACGACGTGCTCGCCGCCGCTCAGCCCGAGGTACTGATCGGCCCGCGTCCCGGCGCCGAGCTGCACCGAGTTGCCGGGGACCGAGGGCAGGTCGACGGGGGAGAGGCGCACCAGGCGGCCGAGGTTCGTCACCGCGCCGATGTCGCCACGGGTCGTCGCATCCACCGACGAGCGGATCGCGTCGTGCTTCGAGCGGCGTGCCGGAGCCACGACGCCGCCACCCGGCGCGTCGGCGACCAACTCGGCACGGACCATGCGTCCGGTGGCCGAGAGGAGGACGCGACACGGTGCGTCCGCGATCTGCAGGTCGGCGGCCGCCGCCGCGGCGCGCGAGCGCGGCTGCACCGGACCGCCGTTCAGCAGCAGCGTGCGTCGCGGCGTGCCGAACGCCTCGGCCGCGGCATCCAGCTCCTGCGCCACCTGCGCACGGAGGAGCACATCGCTGCCGAGGAGCTCCTCGAGCAGCGCGATCTCCTTCTTGAGGTTGTCGCGCTCGGCCTCGAGCTCGATGCGGGAGAACTTCGTGAGCCGGCGCAGTCGCAGCTCGAGGATGTACTCGGCCTGCGGTTCGGACAGGTCGAAGACGCTCATCAGGCGCGTGCGCGCCTGCTCGCCGTCGTCGGAGGTGCGGATGACCTGGATGACCTCGTCGATGTCGAGGATCGCGATGAGGAGGCCCTCGACGAGGTGCAGGCGTTCCTTGCGGCGCGCGAGGCGGTAGCGGCTGCGCCGGGTGACGACGCTGATGCGGTGGTCGAGGTAGACCCGCAGCAGCTCACGGAGACCGAGCGTCTGCGGCTGCCCTTCGACGAGGGCGACGTTGTTGATGCTGAACGAGTCCTCGAGCGGCGTCAGCCGGTAGAGGTGGTCGAGCACCGCCTGCGGGTCGAAGCCGGTCTTGATGCCGATGACCAGGCGCAGGCCGTGGTGCCGGTCGGTGAGGTCGGTGACGTCGGCGATGCCCTGCAGCTTCTTGGCGTTGACGGCGTCCTTGATCTTCTCGATCACCCGCTCGGGTCCGACGAGGTACGGCAGCTCGGTGACGATGAGACCGGTGCGGCGGGGGCCCAGCGACTCGATCGACACCTTCGCGCGCGTGCGGAAGCTTCCGCGTCCGTTCGTGTAGGCGTCCTTGATGCCGTCCAGGCCGACGATGATGCCGCCGCCGGGGAGGTCGGGGCCCGGCACGAACTCCATGAGCTCGTCGACGGTCGCCTCGGGATTGTCGAGCAGATGGGTCGCCGCGCCGACCACCTCGATGAGGTTGTGCGGCGCCATGTTGGTCGCCATGCCGACGGCGATGCCGGTCGTGCCGTTGACGAGCAGGTTGGGGAACGCGGCCGGCAGCACCTCGGGCTGCTGGAACTGCCCGTCGTAGTTCGGGATGAAGTCGACGACGTCCTCGTCGAGGTTCTCGGTGAGCGCCAGCGCGGGCGGCGCGAGGCGGGCCTCGGTGTAGCGGGGCGCGGCGGGGCCGTCGTCGAGCGAGCCGAAGTTGCCGTGGCCGTCGACGAGCGGCACGCGCAGCGAGAACGGCTGGGCGAGACGCACCAGCGCGTCGTAGATCGGGGCGTCGCCGTGCGGGTGCAGCTTTCCCATCACCTCGCCGACGACGCGCGCGCTCTTGACGTGCCCGCGGTCGGGGCGCAGGCCCATGTCGGCCATCTGGAAGAGGATGCGCCGCTGCACCGGCTTCAGCCCGTCGCGCGCATCGGGGAGCGCGCGCGAATAGATCACCGAGTACGCGTACTCGAGGAACGACGTCTGCATCTCGGACGAGACGTCGACGTCCTCGATGCGTCCGTGGTCGGCGGGTGAGGAATCGGTGCGGGAAGCGGGCATGTGTCGATGAAGCCTCGGGTGACGGCGGGAGCGGTGGGGCGCGGCCGCGGTGTGCGAGACTGGCCCCGATGTCCCTCAGCCTACCCGCGGACCCGCCGCGCGCCCGGAGCCTCACCCGTGTCGTGCCCGAGATGTCGGCGGCGCTGAACGGCGGATCGGAGTGGTTCGCACCGGCACGCAGCGCGATCGTGTGGGTGCTCGACGGCCTCGGCGTCGCGAACCTCGCCGCGCGCGCCGGGCCACGCCCGGTTCCTCTCGGAGGCACGGACGAAACGGGATGCCGCCCGCACCGTCTTCCCGTCGACCACGGCAGCCGCGCTGACGAGCCTCCTCACGGGCGTGCTGCCCGGCGCGCACGGGATCGTCGGCTACCGGGCACGCATCCCCGGCACCGACGACGTCGTCAACATGCTGCGCGGCTGGGACACCGACGGACTCCCGCTGTCGTTCCAGCGCGCCACCCCCCTGTCGGCCACGCTCGGCCGGCCGTTCTTCGCCGTCTCACGCAACGAGTACGCGCGCACCGGGTTCACCGCCGCGACGCTCGGCGACGCCGAGTTCCACGGCGCCGACGACCTCGACGAGCGCGTGCGGGTCGCCGCCGACCTCGCGGCGCGGCATCCGGGTTCCCTCGTCTATCTCTACGCGCCCGATCTCGACGCGATCGGCCACAAGCGCGGCTGGGAGTCGGACGAGTGGGTCGCCGCTCTGGAAAGGGTCGATGCCGCGGCGCGCACCCTCGCGACGTCGATCGACCGCGGCACCGGGGTGGTGGTGACGTCCGATCACGGCATGATCGACGTGCCTCGGCACCGCCACATCCTCCTCGAGGAGGGCGGCGACCTGCTCGAGGGCGTGCGCCTCATCGGCGGCGAACCGCGGCTGCTGCAGCTCTACACCGAGCCGGGAGAAGCGGATGCCGTGCTCACGCGCTGGCGCGAGGCCGAGGCATCCCGTTCCTGGGTCTTCTCCCGTGCCGAGCTCGAGGCGTCGGGCCTCATCGGGGCGGTGGATCCCGAGGTCGCCGGGCGGATCGGGGACGTCATCGTGGCTGCGCGTGCCGGGATCGCGTACTACGACGATCGCCTCGCCGACAAGGCGCCGCAGAAGATGATCGGGCAGCACGGGTCGCTGACCGATGAGGAGCGGATCGTGCCGCTCATCCGGCTCGGCGCGTTCGCCTGAGCGCGGCGTCAGTCGTCGGAGCGGGCGCCGAAGACGATCTCGTCCCACGAGGGCATCGAGGTGCGCCCCTTGCTGCGACGGCCGGCCTCCGCCACCGCAGCGGGAGTGGGAGCCTGGAAATCGGATGCCGGCGGCTCCTCGTCGGCGGGAGCCCCGTCGTAGCCCGGCTCGAGGGCGTCGAACAGCGCGACGGGCGCCGACGAGCGCTGCGGCGCGGCGACCTCGTCCGCGCCCGGCAGCGGCTCGCGCTGACCGCGGCGGCGGCGCAGCGCCTCGAGCAGGTCGGCTGTCTCCGCCGAGGTGACGACGGTGGGCTCGCTCGCCCGCTTGATCGCCGCCTCCTGGACGGCGGGGGCGGCGGGCGCCGGGATCTCGGGCGACTCGATGTCGGCGTCGGGAAGGCCGCGGGGGCCGAAGGCGCCGCTGTCGAAGCGGGAGTCGTCCTTCGCCGGCACGGTCTCCAGAGCGCGCAGGCGCGGGATCAGTCCCTCGGGCAGTGAACCCTGCCGAGACAGCTGGATCGCATCGGAGTTCAGCGGTGACAGCGTGCTGCGGCGAGGATCGAAGCCCCAGCGCGCGTCGTGGCCGATGTCGTTCGCGGTGAACTCGAGCTTGACGGTCCACCCGGTCGGCGCTTTCCAGCTGGTCCACCGCTCGCCGACGGCGCCGGCCTCGGCCAGCTTGCCGCGCACGGCGGAGCCGAACGTCGTCTGACCGTCACCCTCGAAATCGCCGCCGAGGAGCACGGGCACGGCCAGCGCCTGTCCGACGACATGCTCGCGCTCGGCCAGCACGGGTCCTTCGAAGCGGACGACGTCCTCGACACGGGCGCCGAGAAGCTCGGCGACCTCTCGCGCCGACAGCCCCGAGCGGATGTGGGCCTGGATCTCACGCGGGCTGGCGCGCGGCGTCTGCACGTCGGTGTCGCGGTCGCGCCGCGCCTTGCGCAGCTCGACACGCAGCACGTCGTCGACATCGAGCGAGAATCTCTCACCGGACTCGGTCGCCAGGATGAGCTTGTCGTCCTCGGTTCCGATGACCTTGAGCTGTTCCATTGCGAACGCCCCTTCACTTTTCCCTTGGGCTCACGGGCTCCTGGCAGTCGTTCCTGCCTGATCCGCCCCATCGTGTCACAGCGGAGTGCGGTGACCGGGAATATCCCGCGCGTGCCGCGAGTTTCACGCGACGCACGGGGTCGACACCGCCGGACGCATTTGCGAAAAGAGGAACCGTCGTGCAAACTATCGCCGCCCGCAAGGGCGAGCGCACCCGCGATACCCGGAAGTTGAGACGTTCACGCATGGCCACCGATTACGACGCCCCCCGCAAGACCGAGGACGACAGCGAGTCGATCGAAGCGCTCAAGGAGCGCGTCCCCGACAAGCTCTCGGGCTCGGTCGACGCGGAGGATGCCGACAACCCGTCGGGGTTCGAGCTGCCCGGTGCCGATCTGTCGGACCTCGAGCTCGACGTCGTCGTTCTCCCGCCCCAGGAGGACGAGTTCACCTGCTCCAACTGCTTCCTCGTGAAGCACCGTTCCCAGCTCGATCACGAGACCGCCGACGGCCCTATGTGCGTGGAGTGCTCCGCGTGATCTGAGCCCGCCGCACAGCGGCGGAAAGTCGATCCGGCGTCCGCGAGGAGATCACCCACGCGGTCGTCGGGTCGTCGACGTCGGTCACGGGGATCACGACGATCCCGTCGATCCCGCCCCGGATCAGATGCCACGACCGCGGGTCGAGACCCGCACCGCGCGCATGGCGCGCATCATCGCCGACGTGCACCTCGGGCACCCCGAGGAACTCCACGCCGATATGCGCCCGCCCGGCGCGCAGTTCGCCGTTCCGGACCTCGACCACCGGCGCCGCCGCGATCATCAGCGCGATCAGCACCACACCCACGCCGGCACCGACCACGAGTGCGATCGTCGTGTCGATGGGCGTGAGGACGAGTGCCGCCATCGGCGCCGCCAGCGCCGCGGCGACCAGGATCCAGAGCGAGGGGCCCAACCGCTCGCGGTACCGCTCCCGAGAGCGGTCGGTGCGGCCGCTGGGAGCATCGGCATGACGCATGGAGTTCTGCATTACCCTCGTTGGGTGACTGAAACGGTGGACGTCCCCATTATCGCCCCCGACGTCCCGGTGTACGCGCACCCCGGAGACGCCGGAGCCGACCTCGTCGCCGCCGAAGCGGTGCGTCTCGGACCCGGGGAGCGCGCGCTCGTCGGCACCGGCGTGCGCATCGCGCTGCCCGACGGCTACGTCGCCTTCGTCGTGCCCCGCAGCGGCCTCGCCGCCAAGCACGGGATCACGATCGTCAACGCCCCCGGAACGATCGACGCCGGCTATCGCGGCGAGATCAAGGTCATCCTGCTCAACACCGATCGCGAGCACGCCCACGACATCTCGGTAGGCGACCGCGTCGCCCAGCTCATCGTGATGCCGGTGCCTCGCGCCGTCTTCATCCCCGTGGAGACCCTGCCCGACAGCGTGCGCGGCGAGGGCGGCTTCGGCTCAACGGGCTACCAGAAGGACGGAATCCTCGCATGACCGACCCCTCAGCCGCCGACGGACCACGCAAGGTCGCGCCGGAGGACCGCGCGACGACCGGACCGTTCGACGAGTCCGAAGCCAATCCGGTGCGTCCGTACATCGACCTCGGCGGCATCAAGATCCTGCCGCGCGAGGGACTGAATCTGCGCCTCGAGGTCGAGGAGCAGACCAAGCGCATCGTCGCCGTCGGCCTGGACTACGCCGGCTCGACGCTGCAGGTCCAGCCCTTCGCCGCACCGCGATCGGCCGGGCTCTGGGAGGAGACGCGCGAGCAGATCCGCCAGCAGATCCGTCAGCAGGGCGGCCGTGTCGAGGAGCGCGAGGGCCCGCTGGGCCCCGAACTCCTCGCCGAGGTGCCCGTCGTCGCCGGACCGGACGGCACCGCGGGCAAGCGTCTCGCACGCTTCGTCGGCGTGGACGGACCGCGCTGGTTCCTGCGCGGCGTCATCGGCGGGGCGGCCACGGCCGACGTCGAGGCGGCCGCCGCCGTCGAGGACCTGTTCCGCTCGATCGTCGTCGTGCGGGGCGGCTCGCCGATGCCGCCGCGCGACCTCATCCCGCTGCGCATGCCCGCCACGCCGGGCTCGGCGTGAGCGACAGCGCGCGCCCGGACGACATGCTCGTCCGAGCCGGCCGCGAGCCCTCCCGCCGAGGCAGCGGCCGCGAACGAGGCAGGCCGTCGGCCCGTCCGACGCGGAGGTCGATGCTGCCGCCGGAGCGAAGACGGAAGCCCCGGCCTCGGCATCCGAGGTGCTGGGCGCCGCACTCGGCGACGCCGCACGCCGTGCGGGACTGGATCCCGCCGAGGGCAAGAGCACCGGGCACGTCGTCTGGTCCGCGATGGGCGGCTGGCGCGGCATCCTGGAATCCGTCCTTCCGGGACTCGTGTTCCTCGTCACCTGGACCGCGACCTACGACCCCGAGAGCCGCTCCGGCAACCTGCTGCTGAGCCTCGGTCTGTCGGTCGGCCTCGCCGCCGTGTTCACCGCGATCAGGCTCATCCAGCGGCAGTCCGCGAGCGCCGCCATCGGCGGGCTCATCGCGGCGGCCGCCGCCGCGGGACTGTCGCTGTGGACCGGCCGGGGAGAGGACAGCTTCATCCCGGGCTTCCTCACCAACACGATCTACGGCACGGCGTTCTTCGTGTCGGCCTTCATCGGCTGGCCGCTCATCGGCCTCGCCGTGGGGTTCCTCATGGGGGAGGGCACCGCGTGGCGCGCGGATCGGCGCAAGCGACGCGTGTTCTTCTGGCTGTCGCTCGCCTGGGCGGCGCTGTTCGCGCTGCGCCTCATCGTGCAGGTGCCGCTGTACTTCGCGGGGGACGTCACCGCGCTCGGCACGCTCAAGCTGGTGATGGGCCTGCCGCTGTTCGCGCCGCTGGTCGCCGTCACGTGGCTCGCCGTGCGCGCGCTCTATCCCCGTGCGCCGAAGTGATACATTTATCTTGACATCAAGATAGTTTTCCCCCGATCCGTTAGGTCGGCCTCACTAGCCGCGGGCTTCGCTGCGGGGGAAGATGGGGATGCCGGACTCCGGTACGATCCCGCCGCCGACGAAGGAGACAGACGTGTCCACGGTTGACAGCTTCGGTGCGAAGAGCACCCTGACGGTCGGCAGCACCGACTACGAGATCTTCCGCATCGACACCGTCGCGGGCTACGAGAAGCTCCCGTTCAGCCTCAAGGTGCTGCTCGAGAACCTGCTGCGCACCGAGGACGGCGCGAACGTCACCAAGGAGCAGATCGAGGCTCTCGGGTCGTGGGATGCCGCGGCCGAGCCGAACACCGAGATCCAGTTCACGCCCGCTCGCGTCGTGATGCAGGACTTCACCGGCGTTCCGTGCATCGTCGACCTCGCCACCATGCGCGAGGCGGTCGCCGCACTCGGTGGCGACCCGACGAAGATCAACCCGCTGTCGCCGGCCGAGATGGTCATCGACCACTCCGTCATCGCCGACCTCTTCGGCACCGAGAACGCCCTCGAGCGCAACGTCGAGATCGAGTACGAGCGCAACGGCGAGCGGTACCAGTTCCTGCGCTGGGGCCAGACCGCGTTCAACGACTTCAAGGTCGTCCCTCCGGGCACCGGCATCGTCCACCAGGTCAACATCGAGCACCTCGCGAAGGTGATCTACGACCGCTCCGTCGGCGGCGTCCTGCGCGCCTACCCCGACACCTGCGTCGGCACCGACTCGCACACGACGATGGTCAACGGGCTCGGCGTCCTCGGCTGGGGCGTCGGCGGCATCGAGGCCGAGGCCGCGATGCTCGGCCAGCCGGTGTCGATGCTCATCCCCAAGGTCGTGGGCTTCAAGCTCTCGGGCGCGATCCCGACCGGCGTCACGGCCACCGATGTCGTGCTGACCATCACCGACATGCTGCGCAAGCACGGCGTCGTCGGCAAGTTCGTCGAGTTCTACGGCGAGGGCGTGGCGTCCGTTCCGCTCGCGAACCGCGCCACCATCGGCAACATGAGCCCGGAGTTCGGCTCGACCGCCGCGATGTTCCCGATCGACAGCGTGACCGTCGATTATCTGCGCCTCACGGGCCGTGACGAGCAGCAGCTCGCGCTGGTCGAGGCGTATGCGAAGGAGCAGTCGCTCTGGCACGACCCCTCGCGCGAGCCGGTATTCAGCGAGTACATGGAGCTCGACCTGTCCACGGTCGTTCCGTCGATCGCCGGCCCCAAGCGCCCGCAGGACCGCATCGTCCTGTCGCAGGCGAAGCAGCAGTTCGAGAGCGACCTCACCAACTACGCCGAGGTCGACCACGATCTGGTCGATCTCGAGGGCTCGGAGTCGTTCCCGGCCTCCGACCCGCCCGGAAACTCGCCCGAGGACGAGTACAGCCGCCACGAGCACCACCACCACAGCCACGCGCCGGCGACGGCGTCGAAGCCGACCCCGGTGACGCTCGAGGGCGGCGAGAAGTTCGTCCTCGATCACGGCGCCGTGACGATCGCCGCGATCACGTCCTGCACGAACACGTCGAACCCCTCGGTCATGCTGGCGGCCGGTCTGCTCGCGCGCAACGCCGTGAGGAAGGGCCTGAAGGCCAAGCCGTGGGTCAAGACCACCCTCGCACCCGGCTCGAAGGTCGTCACCGACTACTACGAGAAGGCCGGTCTCACCAAGGACCTCGAAGACCTCGGCTTCTTCACCGTCGGCTACGGCTGCACCACATGCATCGGCAACTCGGGCCCGCTCATCGAGGAGGTCTCGGCGGCGATCAACGAGAACGACCTCGCCGTGACGGCCGTCCTCTCGGGCAACCGCAACTTCGAGGGCCGCATCAACCCCGACGTGAAGATGAACTACCTCGCGAGCCCGCCGCTCGTGATCGCGTACTCGCTCGCGGGTTCGATGAACTTCGACTTCGAGGTCGACGCGCTCGGCACCGACCAGGATGGCAACGACGTGTTCCTGCGCGACATCTGGCCCGACTCGGCCGAGGTGCAGGCGACGATCGACTCGTCGATCAACAAGGAGATGTTCACCCACCAGTACGCGAGCGTCTTCGAGGGCGACGAGCGGTGGCGGACGCTGCCGACGCCGACGGGCGACGTGTTCGAGTGGGATGACGCATCGACCTACGTGCGCAAGCCCCCGTACTTCGACGGCATGACGATGGAGCTGACGCCCGGTCACCGACATCTCGGGCGCGCGCGTGATGGCCACGCTGCTGGACTCGGTCACCACCGACCACATCAGCCCGGCCGGCAACATCAAGGCCGACAGCCCGGCCGGGCAAGTACCTCGCCGAGCACGGCGTCGACCGCAAGGACTTCAACTCCTACGGCTCGCGCCGCGGCAACCACGAGGTGATGATCCGGGGGACGTTCGCGAACATCCGCCTGAAGAACCAGCTGGTCCGCGCTGTCAACGACGGCGCCGAGGTCGAGGGCGGCTTCACCCGCGACTTCACGCAGGAGGGCGGCCCGCAGTCGTTCATCTACGACGCCAGCCAGAACTACCAGGCCGCCGGCACGCCGCTCGTCATCTTCGGCGGCAAGGAGTACGGCTCCGGCTCGTCCCGCGACTGGGCGGCCAAGGGCACGAGCCTGCTGGGCGTCAAGGCGGTCATCACCGAGAGCTTCGAGCGCATCCACCGCTCGAACCTCATCGGCATGGGCGTCGTCCCGCTGCAGTTCCCGGCCGGCGAGAGCTGGGCGTCGCTCGGACTCGACGGCACCGAGATCGTCTCGATCTCGGGGCTCGAGCAGCTCAACGAGGGCGTCACGCCCGAAGACGGTGCGCGTCACCGCCGAGCCGAGCGAGTTCTCGGCGCCCGGCAAGGCGACCGTCGAGTTCGACGCGGTCGTCCGCATCGACACGCCCGGTGAGGCGGACTACTACCGCAACGGCGGCATCCTGCAGTACGTGCTGCGCTCGCTGGTCTGACAGCTGATTCACGGGGGACCGGATGCCGCGGCATCCGGTCCCCCCTTCATGCCCCGGGTAGACTTGCAGAGCCCTTCCCGGGCCGGAAAGGAGCGGGGATGTCGCTGCTGTCGTCCATCACCGGACCCCGCGACCTCGACGCGCTGAGCATCGATCAGCTCGAGCAGCTCGCGGACGAGATCCGCGGCTTCCTCGTCGAGAACGTCGCACGCACAGGCGGTCACCTGGGCCCCAACCTCGGGGTCGTCGAGCTGACGGTCGCGCTGCACCGCGTCTTCGATTCGCCGAACGACCCGATGATCTTCGACACCGGGCACCAGTCGTACGTGCACAAGCTGCTCACCGGCCGCCAGGACTTCACGAACCTGCGTGCGCGCGACGGCCTGGCCGGCTACCCGCAGCGCTCGGAGAGTCCGCACGACGTCGTCGAGTCGTCGCACGCGTCGAGCTCGCTGAGCTGGGCGGACGGGGTCTCCCGCGCGCTGACGCGCACCGGCCGCAAGGACCGGCACGTCGTCGCCGTCGTCGGCGACGGCGCGCTGACCGGCGGCATGACGTGGGAGGCGCTCAACAACATCTCCGACGACAACGACCGCAACCTCGTGATCGTCGTCAACGACAACGGTCGCTCCTACGCCCCCACCATCGGCGGCATGGCGCGCTACCTCAACCGCGTCCGCACGGCGGAGTCCTACCGCACCCTGCATCGCGGCTCCGACGACCTGTTCCGCAAGCTCGGTCCGGCCGCACGCGCGGTCTACCGCGGTGTCCGCGGCGGCACGCACGGGTTCCTGTCACGGTTCACGAACAACGCCGCGCTGTACTCCAACCTGGACATCAAGTACCTCGGCCCCGTCGACGGCCACGATCTGCCGACGCTCATCGAGACGCTCGAGCTCGCCAAGTCCTACGGCGCCCCCGTCATCGTCCACGCGATCACCGAGAAGGGGCGCGGGTACGCGCCGGCGCTCGAGGACGAGGCCGACCAGTTCCATGCCGTCGGCAAGATCGACCCGATCACGGGCGCGTCCCTCGGCGCGGCCGGGCGGCGTCGCCTGGACCGACGTGTTCGCCGACGAGCTCGTCACGGTGGGCGATCAGCGCGACGACGTCATCGCGATGACGGCCGCGATGCTGCGCCCGACCGGCCTGCTGCCGTTCGCACAGCGCTTCCCCGACCGCGTGTACGACGTCGGCATCGCCGAGCAGCATGCCGTCGCCTCGGCGGCCGGTCTCGCCTTCGGCGGGCTGCACCCGGTGGTCGCCATCTACGCGACGTTCATGAACCGCGCGTTCGACCAGGTGCTGATGGATGTCGCGCTCCACCGCGCCGGCGTCACCTTCGTGCTCGACCGTGCCGGCGTGACGGGCCCCGACGGTCCGAGCCATCACGGCATCTGGGATCTGGCCATGCTGCAGATCGTGCCCAACATCCGCATCGCCGTGCCCCGCGACGGCGTGCGCCTGCGCGAGGAGCTGCAGGAGGCCGTCGCCGTCGACGACGCGCCCACGGTGATCCGCTTCCCGAAGGGCGCGGTCAGCCCCGAGCTGCCGGCCGTCGAGCGCCTCGAGGACGGCGTCGACGTGCTGGTGCGCTCCGACGCGCAGGACGTGCTGCTCGATCGGCATCGGCCCGATGGCGCACATCGCCGTCGACGTGGCCGAGCGCCTGCGCGCACAGGGCATCGGCGCCACCGTCGTCGACCCCCGGTGGGTCGATCCCGGTGCAGCCGTCGATCGTCGAGCTCGCGGCATCCCACCGCCTCGTCATCACGCATCGAGGACGGCATCCGGGTCGGCGGCATCGGCACGCGCGTGCGGCAGGTGCTGCGCGAGGCGGGGGTCGACACGGCCGTCGACGAGCTCGGGGTGCCCGACGCGTTCATCGATCACGCGAGCCGTGAGCAGATCCTCGAGGATGCCGGCTTGACGCCGGCGAAGATCGCGCACGATGTCGTCGCGCAGGTGCTGGGCACCCGGATCCCGGTCGCCCGCGGTGCGCAGACCACGCGAGATCCCGGTGATGACCACGCTGTCGCGCGACCAGCGCAGCTAGACGGACGAGAAGCGGGTCGCGAGGACGGATGCCGCGGCATCCCATTCGGGTGAGTTCGCGTCATTCGGACGCGGCGTGATGGCCTGCGACAGCAGGTAGCCGTCGGTGAGGGCATCGCCCGTGACGATGACCCGCAGCAGCTCGATGCCGCAGTCCGTGCGCACGAGTTCCGCGCACGCCGCCACCACGCGCGGCGACAGCAGGTCGTTCGGCGGCAGCACCGCGCCGTCCAGTTCGTGCACGAGATCGCGCAGCGCGGCACCCACGATGTTGCCCGCCCGCTCCTTGACGTTGACGACGTCGAGCTCCAGGACCCGCAGGTCGTGGCCCGAGACGATCGGCCGCCAGTCGAACGACGCGTGCACGAGGTGCTGATGGCCGCTCGCGGCGGTGAGGCTGCGAGCGGGCAGGTCGGTCGAGCGCGCGCGAACATCGACCAGCGCGGTACCAGTAGAGGATCGGGAACGCGCCGTGGGTTCCCGGACGCAGCACCACGACCTCGCCGCGCCCGTCGTCCGGCGCCCCGCGACCCTGCGGATGATCGGCTTGCCGTTGCGGGTGCGGATCGCGGTCGAGCCCTCGTCGACGGTCACCAGGAACAGCTTCATGAGAGCGGGAACCACCACGAGCAGGGTGAGCGCGGCACCGCTGGTCTTCACCAGCACCCCGAGCGCGCTGCCGCTGAACATCCCCGAGATCACATCCAGCATCCGGACACCTCCCGTTCGCACCATCCGACAGGGACAGAATGCCCTGCGCAGCACAGCGCGATGCGCCGTGGTGGCCCCCAGGCGCCGAGTGTTCACGGTTCGGACGCACCACGTTCCGCGAAGTGAGCACCGGCGTTCCGCCGGCGCGCGCGGCGATCGCCGCTCGCGCGCTCGCTCGAACCGACAGGGGCGCATCCTCCGAAGAAGGATGCGCCCCTGTGAGCGGGTCGTGCGGTGTCAGCCGCCGATGCCCTTGATCACGGGGTGGTGGAAGGTGTCGCCGAAGGCACGCTCGGATGCGCCCTCGCGGTCGAGGTAGGGCGACGCCCCACCGTCGATGAACGGCCAGCCCGCGCCGAGGATGAGGCACAGGTCGATGTCCTCCACCTCCGGGACCACGCCCTCGTCGAGCATGAGCTTGATCTCCTGCGCGAGGCCGTCCTGCACGCGGGCGAGGATCGTCGCCGCCGAAGCGGGTGTCGAGCCCACCGCGGGCTTGAGCGCCTTCTCGGCGGCCTTGGTCCAGCCCGTGACGCGTCCGCCCTTGTCCTTCTCGACGACCTCCGGCAGCTCGGCGAGGGCGTGGAAGTTCTCGTTCGCGTAGAACCGGTCGGGGAAGGCGTGCACCATGGTGTCCTGCACGTGGGCGGCGACCTTCCAGCCGACGAGGTCGATGAGCTGGAACGGTCCCATCGGCAGCCCGAGGGGCGCGAACGCCTTCTCGACCTCGGCGATCGGAGTGCCCTCGTAGACGGCGCGCGCCGCCTCGCCCATGACCTTCGCGAGCAGGCGGTTGACGACGAAGCCCGGCGCGTCGGCGGTGAGCACCGCGTTCTTGCCGAGGTTCTTCGCGACCACGAACGCCGTCGAGAGGGCGGCATCCGACGTCTGCGGCGTCTTCACGATCTCGATGAGCGGCATGACCGCCACCGGGTTGAAGAAGTGGAAGCCGACGAGACGCTCCGGGTGCGCGAGCTTCGCGCCGATCTCCTCGACCGACAGCGACGAGGTGTTGGTCGCGAGGATCGCGTCCTCGGCGATGATCTGCTCGATCTCGCCGAACACCTGCTGCTTGACGCCGACCTCCTCGAACACCGCCTCGATGACGAAGTCGCAGTCCGCGTACAGGCTCTTGTCGGTCGTGCCGGTGACCAGCGCCCGCAGCCGGTTGGCCGCGTCGCCGTCGAGGCGTCCCTTGGCCTCGAGCTTGCCGATCTCGTCGTGGATGTACGCCACGCCCTTGTCGACGCGCGCCTGGTCGAGGTCGGTGATGAGCACCGGAACCTGCAGCTTGCGCACGAACAGCAGCGCGAACTGGCTCGCCATGAGGCCGGCGCCGATGATGCCGACCTTGGCGACCTTCTTCGCGAGCGCCTTGTCGGGCGCGCCGACGGGGCGCTTCGCGCGCTTCTGCACCAGATCGAAGGCATACATGGATGCCGCGAACTGGTCGCCGGTGACGAGCTCGGCCAGCGCCTCGTCTTCACGGGCGAAGCCTTCGGCCTTCGTGCCGCTCTTCGCCTTGTCGAGGAGGTCCAGCGCCGCGTACGGCGACTTCGGCACCGTGCCGATCTTGGACTCGAGCATGCCGCGCGCCATCTTGACGGCGATCGGCCACTTGGTGAGCCGCTCGATCTTGCCCGGCTCGTGCTTGCGCTCCACCTTGGTCTTGCCGGTCAGCACGCCGTCGGCCCACGCCAGCGAGTCCTCGAGGTAGTTCGCCGCGGGGAAGATCGCGTCGACGATGCCGTAGTCGAACGCCTGCTGCGGCTTGAGCATGCGGTTCTGCTTCAGCGGGTTCGAGATGACCACCTCGAGCGCGTTCTCGATGCCGATGAGGTTCGGCAGCAGGTATGCGCCGCCCCAGCCGGGAATGATGCCCAGGAAGACCTCGGGCAGCGCGATCGCGGCGGCGGAGGCATCCACCGTCCGATAGGTCGAGTTCAGCGCGATCTCGAGGCCACCGCCGAGCGCGAGCCCGTTCACGAAGGCGAACGTCGGCACGCCGAGCTCGGACAGCTTGCCGAACACCTGGTGGCCCAGCTGGGCGACCAGTCGCGCGTCGTCCTTCGAGCCCACCTTCGAGATGTCGGACAGGTCGGCCCCGGCGGCGAGGATGTACTGCTTGCCGGTGATGCCGACCGCCTGGATCTCGCCGGCGGCCGCGCGGGCCTTGAGGGCGTCGAGCGTCTCGCCGAGCTGGGACATCGTGGCCGGGCCCAGCGTGTTGGGCCGCGTGTGGTCGCGCCCGTTGTCGAGCGTGATGAGCGCGAGCACCTTGCCGGAGGCGAGACGGATGTCGCGCACCCGCGAGTGCGTGATCACCTCGCCTTCGGTGACGGCGAGGATGGGGGAGAAGTCGATGTCCGTACTGTCACAGAGTTCGTCATTCGTGCTGACCCTTACTTCTTCCGCTTGCCGTCGTAGTACGGGTTCTCCCAGATGACCGAGCCGCCCTGGCCGAGGCCCACGCACATGGCGGTGAGGCCGTAGCGGACGTCGGGGCGCTCGGCGAAGTGCGCCGCGAGCTGGATCATCAGGCGAGTGCCGGAGGCCGCGAGCGGGTGCCCGAAGGCGATCGCACCGCCCCACGGGTTCACGCGCGGGTCGTCGTCGGCGATGCCGAAGTGGTCGAGCAGCGAGATGCACCTGGATCGCGAAGGCCTCGTTCAGCTCGAACAGGCCGATGTCGTCGATCGTCAGGCCGGCCTTCTTGAGCGCCTTCTCGGTCGACGGGATCGGGCCGATGCCCATGATCTCGGGCTGCACGCCCGCGAACGCGAACGACACCAGCTTCATCTTGGGTGCGAGGCCGAACTCCTTGACCGCGCGCCCACCGGCCAGCAGCGACATGGTCGCCCCGTCGGTGAGCGGCGACGACGTGCCCGCCGTCACGCGCCCGTGCGGGCGGAAGGGCGTCTTGAGCGCCGCGAGGTCTTCCATCGTCGTCTGGGGACGGCGGCCTTCGTCCTCGGTGGCGAGGCCCCACGAGCCGTCGGCGTCCTTGATCGCGACGGGGACCAGGTCGGGCTGGATCTTGCCGGCGTCGTACGCGGCCTGCACCTTGTGCTGGCTGAGCATGCCGTAGCGGTCCGAGCGCTCCTTGGTCAGGTGCGGGAAGCGGTCGAAGATGCGCTCGGCGGTGACGCCCATGTTGAGCGCGCCCGGGTCGACCATCTTCTCGGCGACGAACCGCGGGTTGGGGTCGGCGTTGCCGCCGATCGGGTGGTGGCCCATGTGCTCGACCCCACCGGCGAGGGCGAAGTCGTACATCCCCACGCCGATCGAGCCCGCCATGGTCGTGACGCTCGTCATGGCGCCCGCGCACATGCGGTCGATCGCGAAGCCCGGGACGGTCTGGGGGAGTCCCGCCAGGATCGCGACGCTGCGGCCGAGGGTGAGCCCCTGGTCGCCGGTCTGCGACGTCGCGGCGATCGCGACGTCGTCGATGCGGTCCTTCGGAACGCCCGGGTTGCGCTCCATGAGTCCGATCGTCGCCTTGACGGCGAGGTCGTCCGCTCGGGTGTTCCAGTACATGCCCTTCTCGCCGGCGCGCCCGAAGGGGGTGCGCATTCCATCGACGAAGAAGACGTCCGAGATCTCGGCCACTCTGCCTCCAAAAATAGGGATGCCGCCAGCCTAGGAGCGGCCGCAGGGCCGCCGGAATCGGGTGGCGGAAACCTACGAAGCGGGCTCCGACGCCTCCGACGCGGCTTGCACGGAATCGACAAAGGCATCGGCGATAACCTGTGCAGTCTGCGCAATCTGCCAAGGGCGCGCCCCGAGAGCGACCAGCGCCTCGCCGACGGATGCCGCGGTCAGCGGCTGCGGGGGAGACCAGGCGACCCTGCGCAGCAGCTCGGGCGTCAGCAGGTTCTCCGTCGGCATGTGGAGCTCCTCGGCACGGTGCTCCACGACCGGGCGCGCCGCCTTCAGACGTGCGTCGGCCTCCGGGTTGCGATCGACCCACGCGCGGGGAGGAGGGAGCGTGTCGCCGCCGGTGGACCGTTCGAGCGGAAGCTCGGTGACGGCGCGGCCGGCCTCGATCGCCGCCCACCACCGATCGAGCTGCGACCGGCTCGCCCGTCCGGTGAACTCCTTCAGCGCGCCGAGGGCGCTCTTGGACGCGGGGTTCGCGATCACGGCGGCGACGAGCGCCCGGTCGGGGACCAGCCGGCCGGGTGCGACATCCTCTTCCCGCGCGAATTCCTCACGCGCGATCCACAGCTCACGGGCGACCGCGAGCGCCTTGCGGCCGCGCACGGTGTGCAGGCCCGACAGGCGGCGCCAGGGCTCCTCACGCGCCGGTTTGGGTTCGCGCTCGAGCACCGCGCGGAACTCCTCGTCGGCGAAACCGGTCTTGCCCTGCTCGACGAGCTCCTCCACGAGCTTGTCGCGCACGTCGACGAGGTGCTCGACGTCGAGCGCCGCGTACTCCAGCCACGACTGCGGCAGCGGCCGGGTCGACCAGTCCGAGGCCGAGTGCGCCTTGGCCAGGGTGATCCCGAGAGTGTCCTCGACCACGGCGCCGAGGCCGACGCGTTCGTGGCCCAGAAGGCGCGCCGCCAGCTCGGTGTCGAAGATGCTCGCCGGCTCGAGTCCGATCTCGCGCAGCGAGGGCAGGTCCTGGCTGGCGGCGTGGAGGACCCACTCCTCGGCGCCGATCGCGTCCTGGAGGGCGCGGAAGTCGCCGATCGGCGGCGGGTCGAAGAGGAACACCCCCGCGCCACGGCGGTACACCTGCACGAGATACGCCCGCTGCGAGTAGCGGAAGCCGGACGCGCGCTCGACGTCGACGGCGACCGGGCCCTCGCCGGCGCCCAGCAGGCGCGCAGCCTCCTCGGCGCGCGCGAGCTGATCGATCACCTCGTAATCAGCCACGCGGCGACCTGTGCGAACCGAGCATCGCGATCCCTTCCGAGCCGGGCGGGAGACCGGCCAGCATGCAAACCAACTCCGCCCATGCTTCCACGTGTGGAGCGATCGCGCCTTCCGGCGACCACGAGGCTCTCAGTTCGATCTGTGCCCCGTCCCCCTCCGCCGCCAGCGCGCCGAACCCCTTCGAGAGGGTCTTCGTGGCGGTGCCGGATGCCGAGTGGAAGCCGGCATGACGCGACTCCAGCGCGTCGGTGAGCCAGGTCCACGCCACGTCGGCGAGCAGGGGATCCATGCCGATCTCGGCCTCGAGGGGCGCCTGCGCGAAGCAGACGATGCGCCAGGCGCCGTTCCAAGGGGCGGGTTCGTCGGGATCGTGCAGCAGCACGAGGCGACCGGTGCCGTACGGGGAGTCGGTGTCGTCGGGGGAAGAGCGCACATCCCCTGCGATCGCGAGCGCGTCCGGCGCGAGACCCTGCGGCGCGGCGATCTCACGCACCGTCAGGTCTGCGCGGAAGCGGATGTCGCGCACCGCCTGCGCAGCCTGCTCGAAGGTGCTCGATGCCGCGGGGGGACGCTGCTCAGCCACGCGGACAGACTAGAGTGGTGCCTCGATGGTCGCCTCCAGGCGCGCCGCAGTGCGCCCCGCATCCCCTGCTCTCGTCGCCGGCGTGAAGGCCGCGCTCACCGTGCTGAGCGTCGCCCTGGCCGGCGCGCTCGGCGCCCTTGCCGCCGGCTCCGTGCTGATGGCGCGCAAGGTCGTCACTCCCGCACGCCGTCAGGCCGACACGCGGATCCTCGCCCTCGACACGGCTGCGCAGACGATCACGCTGTCGCGCACCCTCGACACCGAGCTTCCCGGCCGGTACGGGCTGTTCACGACGGGGTCCGCGGACTACATCAAGCTCGGCTCGGTGCTCTCGGAGGACGCCACCAGCGTCAAGCGGAAGCTCCTCACACACGTCGCCGCGGACGCGCGGCTCGAGCCCGAGGCGGCGTTCAGCGGGTGGTACTACGACCATCCCGAGCAGCTGCACCTCTCGTTCAGCCCCGAGCTGATCGGCTCCACGGTCGGCCCCTGCCCGGCATGGCTGTTCCCCGCCGGCGACGGCGACACCTGGGTGATCCAGGTGCACGGGCGCGGCACGACCCGCGCCGAGTGTCTTCGGGCGGTCCCCGTCTTCCAGGAACGGGGCATCACCAGCCTCGTCGTCTCGTACCGCAACGACGCGGAGGCGCCCCGCAGTCGCAGCGGCACCTATGCGCTCGGCTGCCACCGAGTGGCGCGACGTCGACGCCGCGGTGGGGTTCGCCCGCCGCCGCGGTGCCCGCCGGATCATCCTCATGGGGTGGTCGATGGGCGGCGCCATCGCCCTGCAGGTCTCGCTCAACTCCCCGCACGGCGATGCGATCGCCGGGCTGATCCTCGAGTCGCCGGTCGTCGACTGGCGGGCCGTGCTGAACTACCAGGCACGGGCGGAGCGCGTGCCCGGCGCCGTCAGCAGGCTCGCGATGGAGGCGCTGCAGAACGAGTGGGCGGCCCCGCTCACGCGGGCCGGCTCCGCGATCCGCCTCGACCAGCTCGATGTGGTCGCGCGGGCGCCGGAGCTGCGGCATCCGATCCTCATCCTGCACAGCGACGATGACGGCTTCGTGCCGTCCGACGCCTCGCACGGCCTGGTCGCGGCTCGTCCCGATCTCGTCGAGATGCAGGTCTTCGAGGTGGCGCGGCACACCAAGCTCTGGAACTACGACCAGGAGCGGTGGAGCAGCAGCATCGGCGCCTGGCTCACCGCGCAGGGAATCGTCGCCGACTGAGCCGCCCGCCGCGAGTCAGGCAGCAGAGGCGCCGCGCGGACCTGCCGCTGCGCGCGCAGCAGCATGCCCGTCATGCCCGAGAGCCGCAGCGGAGACACCACGCGGGTGAGCCCGAGCGTCTGCGGGTAGTCGCCCGGCACGGCGAGCACCTCCGCCGGCGGACAGGCCGGTGAGCCCCTGCGCCAGGATGCTGGCGAAGCCGCGGGTCGTCGGCGCCTCGGGCGGGGCGGTCGCGTGCATCGCGACGATGCCGTCGGCATCGACGTCGACGATGATGAAGACGGGGGACTGGCACTCGACCACGCGCTCGTACCGTTCGGGATGGTCCTCGTACTCCGGCGGGACCGGCGGCAGCTCGTACGAGTACTCCAGCAGCAGCTGCAGGCGGTCGGGCTCGGGCAGCTCGAGGAACTCGTCGCGGATCTCGGCGAGACGGTCGGGCAGGACGGCTTCGGTCATCACACCCATCCTCCCACGCGGCGGGTGCACACGGCTCAGCGGACGGGAGCCGCCCCCGGCTCCGCACCCGTCACGATCGGCACGCGCACAGCGCTGCCCCACTCGGTCCACGATCCGTCGTAGTTGCGCACGTCGTCGAAGCCGAGGAGGTGCCGGAGGACGAACCAGGTGTGACTCGAACGCTCGCCGATGCGGCAGTAGGCGACGATCGCGTCGCCGTCCTGAAGACCCGCTTCGTCCCGGTAGATCGCGTCGAGCTCTGCACGCGACTTGAAGCCGCCGTCCGCCGCGACCGCGCGCGCCCACGGCACGCTCTGCGCCGACGGGATGTGGCCGCCGCGCAGCGCGCCCTCTTCGGGGTAGGCCGGCGCCGTGGTGCGGGAGCCGTCGTACTCCTCCGGAGAGCGGACGTCGATGAGCGGCCCGGCGCCCAGGTGCGCGAGCACGTCGTCCTTGTAGGCGCGCAGCGCGGTGTCGTCCCGCTCGACGACCGGGTAGTCGGCGGCTCGGGCGTCGAGGTCTCGGTCGTGATCGGCCGGCCCTCGGCGATCCACTTGTCGCGGCCGCCGTCGAGGAGGCGGACGTCCTCGTGGCCGAAGAGCGAGAACACCCACAGCGCGTAGGCCGCCCACCAGTTGTTCTTGTCGCCGTAGATCACGACGGTGTCGTCGCGCGAGATGCCCTTGCGGCTCAGCAGAGCTGCGAAGCCCTCGCCGTCCACGTAGTCGCGCACGACGGGATCGTTGAGCTCGGTGTGCCAGTCGACCTTGATCGCGCCCGGGATGTGGCCGGTCTCGTAGAGCAGCACGTCCTCGTCGGATTCGACCACCGCGAGGCCCGGCTCGCCCAGGTGCGCTTGCAGCCACTCGCCCGTGACGAGCCGGCCCGGATGGGCGTACTCGGCGAACTTCTCGGACGACGTGTCGGTCTCGACGGGCATGGGATCTCCTGGAGTCGGGTGCGGTTCGGTCGGGCGGCTGTCATCCGGCGTCGAGCGAGGCAGGCGCACGCGGGCGACGGTTAGGGTTGAACCGTCGCCTCCGACCATAGATTCCCGGACGGGCGTGCACAGCCCCTCTGTAAGACTCCGACACAGGATCCGCATGACCGCCTCCGTCACACGCACCGGCGTCGTCCATCTCGCGGAGCGCGCCCCGCAGCTCGCCGGCGCAGAGATGGTCGCCGCACTGGTCCCGCCCCCGCAGTTCGCCGACGCGACCTTCGACACCTACCGGGCGGATCCCTCCTACCCGTCGCAGCAGCAGGCGAAGGATCTGCTGCAGGCGTTCTCGGGTGCCGCGGCACCCGTGAAGGGCGGCCTGTTCCGCCGCGCCAAGCGACCCGAGCTCAAGCCGGGCATCTATCTCGACGGCGGATTCGGCGTCGGCAAGACGCATCTGCTCGCCGCCGTCTACCATGCGATGCCTGCCCGTCGGAAGTACTTCGGATCGTTCATCGAGTACACGGCGCTGGTGGGCGCCCTCGGCTACCAGAACACGGTAGAGCTGTTCCGCGGATCAGACCTGCTGTGCATCGACGAGTTCGAGCTCGACGACCCCGGCGACACGATGGTGATGACGCGGCTGCTCGCCGAGCTCGTGTCGTCGGGCACGCGGCTGGCCGCGACATCCAACACGCCTCCCAACGCCCTCGGCGAGGGACGGTTCGCCGCGCAGGACTTCCTCCGCGAGATCCACGCGATGGCCGCGAGCTTCGAGACCATCCGCATCGACGGCACCGACTACCGCCATCGCGCCGTCGACGGCCACGCGGCCGTGCTCGATCAGCCGCAGTACGAGGCGGCGATCGCGGATGCCGCAGCCGCGGGCCTCGCCTCGGACGACACGTTCGACGGGCTCGTCGCCCATCTCGCGCGCGTGCACCCGTCCCGGTACATCCGGCTCATCGAGGGTCTCTCGCTCGTGGGGCTGCGGGACGTGACCCCCTTCACCGACCAGTCCGCCGCCCTGCGCTTCGTCGCGTTCATCGATCGCGTGTACGACGCGCAGCTGCCGATCCGGGCGACCGGCACATCGCTCGATCTGGTCTTCCCCGAGGAGATGCTCGCCGGCGGCTATCGCAAGAAATACCTGCGCGCCATCTCACGGCTCGTCGCGTCGACACTCGCGTGAACAGGGTGCCGCTGGCCGGATTCGCGGCCGGCATCCGGCTGACCGAAACACGATGTTTACCTGCGCACCCATCGTGTAACGCGGGAGAAACACGGGTCGACCGGCTGCGGAAACGGACCGTCGGCACACTGAGGGAACCCGACGCTACACCTGCGTCACACCGCAGAGAGGTTCTCCACCGAGATGGATCAAGGCAACACCGCATTCATGCTCATCGCGGCCGCGCTCGTCTTGTTGATGACGCCCGGTCTCGCATTCTTCTACGGCGGCCTGGTCAAGGCCAAGAGCGTCATCAGCATGATGATGCTGAGCTTCGGCGCACTGGGGCTCATCGGCGTGCTCTGGGTCGTCTACGGCTACGCCATCGCCTTCCCGAGCGCCGAAGGACTCGTCGCACCGTGGGCGATCGACTGGTCGGCGATCGGCCTGACGAGCCTGCTCGAGGTTCCTGAGGGCGCCTCCTACCCGCCGCTGGCCTTCGTCGCCTTCCAGGCCACGTTCGCCATCCTGACGGTCGCCCTCGTGTCGGGCGCGATCGCCGACCGCGCCAAGTTCGGCTCGTGGATGATCTTCGCCGCCATCTGGGCGACGATCGTCTACTTCCCGGTCGCCAGCTGGGTGTTCAACTTCGGCCTCGCCGAGGACGGCAGCTTCGCCTACGGCGGCTGGATCACGTACGGCATGCAGGAGTGGTTCGGCGTCGGCGCGATCGACTTCGCCGGTGGCACGGCGGTCCACATCAACGCCGGTGCGGCGGCCCTCGCCCTCGCGCTGGTGCTCGGCAAGCGTCTCGGCTTCCAGAAGGGCGTGCACGTCCCGCACAACCCGCCGTTCGTGCTCCTCGGCGCCGGCCTGCTGTGGTTCGGCTGGTTCGGCTTCAACGCCGGTTCGGAGCTCGCCGCCGACGGCACCGCCGCTCTCGCGTTCGTCAACACGATCGCCGCTCCCGCCGCCGCGCTGCTCGCCTGGCTCGTGGTGGAGAAGATCAAGGACGGCAAGCCCACGTCGGTCGGCGCCGCCTCGGGCGCGGTCGCGGGTCTGGTCGCCATCACCCCGGCCTGCGCCGCGCTCACCCCGATCTGGGCCATCGTGCTCGGCCTCGTCGCGGGCGCGCTGTGCGCGCTGGCGATCGAGCTCAAGTACAAGTGGGGCTTCGACGACTCGCTCGACGTGGTGGGCATCCACCTCGTCGGCGGCCTGATCGGAACGCTGTACCTCGGCTTCTTCGCCAACAACACCGGCCTGATCTACAGCGGTCAGTTCACGCAGCTGCTCGTCCAGGCGATCGCCGCCGTGTCGGTGCTGGTCTACTCGTTCGTGCTGGCGTACGCCATCGGCTTCGTGATCGAGAAGACGGTCGGCTTCCGCGTGAAGAACGAGGACGAGGTCGCCGGTATCGACACCGTCGTCCACGGCGAGGAGGGCTACGTGCTCGAAGGCGCACGCGTCTGACACGCACGGCAGTGCCCGAAGGGGCGTCGCGGTTCCCCCCACCGCGGCGCCCCTTCGGCGTGTGCCGGCACCGCTCGGCCGCATCGCGGGGCGGACGAACAGCGCTCCTAGGATGGCGGCTGTGACACAGCGAAACGGGCTGCTCGGCATCCTGAACAGCATCCTGCGGCCCCGCCGGCGACCGGCTGCGTCCGCCGCCGTCAGTCGCGCGACGTCAGCGCCGCCCGAGAGTCGCAGCGGTCCCGCCGCCACCGTCGAGGTGCCGCCGCCCGCAGCCGGCGCGCTGCGGATCACGTACGCGCCCGCACCGGGACGGCGATCCCGATGCGGGCGAGATCGTCTGGACGTGGGTGCCGTACAGCGAGAACGACGGCCGCGGCAAGGACCGCCCGGTGCTGGTCATCGCGCGGCAGACCGAGGACCGCGTGTACGCCGTCCGGCTGACGAGCAAGGCGCACGACGGCGACCGGGACTTCCTCGCGATCGGCACGGGGGAGTGGGACGCACAGGGACGCCCCTCGTGGATCGACATCGATCAGCTCTACAGCGTGCATCGCGACGGCATGCGCCGGGAGGCATCCGCTCTCGACCTGGACCGCTTCGTGCGCGTCGCCGACGCTCTGCACCGCCGTTACGGCTGGAGCGCCGGCGGCTGACGGCATGAAAACGGCCCGGTCACTGGGTGACCGGGCCGTGATGGTGGGCGATACCAGACTCGAACTGATGACCTCTTCCGTGTGAAGGAAGCGCGCTACCAACTGCGCCAATCGCCCGTTCCCCGAGGGGGACGACTACCGATCCTACCGGATGCCGAAGCCCGCTTCGGACCACATCCGGATGACACGCGCGGGGTGCGTCTGGTTTTGCAGGACGGCCAGGATCGGTTAGAGTCTTTCAAGTGCCCGGGTGAACAACCCGGGAACGAAATGCGGATGTAGCGCAGTTGGTAGCGCACAACCTTGCCAAGGTTGGGGTCGCGAGTTCGAGTCTCGTCATCCGCTCGAGTGCAGGGATCTCCTCCAGGGATCACGGCACGTGGGGTCAAACCACACGCGGTGGCGTGGCCGAGCGGCTAGGCACCGGCCTGCAAAGCCGTTTACACGGGTTCGAATCCCGTCGCCACCTCGCCGACAACTGAACAGCCTCTTTAGGCGCGATTGGCGCAGCGGTAGCGCGCTTCCCTGACACGGAAGAGGTCACTGGTTCGATCCCAGTATCGCGCACCACCTGAAACCCCCGGTTCGCCGGGGGTTTTCTCATTCCCTCAGCGCACGTGCTCCGAGGGGTATACGTCGCGGATCCGCTCGCGGAAGAAGTTGCCCGCGCTGTCGGCGGCATGCAGCCCCCGGTGCACCGATGGCGGCACCGCGAAGTAGCGATAGACCTCGCCCGAGGTGAACTCGAGCTCGAGCACCGCCGTCGCGGCGTCGTAGCCGGCCGACGCGATCGCCGTGGATTCGAGAGGGTGTCGCCGCACCCGCTCAGGGTAAGTCGAGCGCCGCGGGCGCGCTCGAAGACCACGCCGAGTTCCTCGCGTCCCGCGACATCGGGCGCCGACCGTCCACTGGGTACACTCGAGGGGTGGAACTCGTCTGGTCGACCGCGACAGCGGCAGTGAAGACCGACACGCGAACGCTCGGCGCCTGAGCGGGCGGGGCGCGTCGTGCGCCCGAAGCTGAGTAGCCTTGATCCGAGCCATTCCCAGGAGAGTTTCCGTGACTGACGCTGTGTCCCATCCGACCGACGGCTTCGCCCTGTTCCCCGACCGCTCCGTGGTCGCGCTGCGCGTGAACGGCGAGCTGAAAGACCTCGCGACGGTGGTGACCGACACGGATGCCGTCGAGCCGGTCACGATCGACAGCCCCGACGGTCTCGCCATCCTTCGCCATTCCGCCGCGCACGTGCTCGCTCAGGCCGTGCAGCGCATCAACCCGCAGGCGAACCTCGGCATCGGCCCGCCGATCACCGATGGCTTCTACTACGACTTCGGCGTGGAGCATCCGTTCACTCCGGAGGATGTGAAGGCCATCGACAAGGAGATGCAGCGCATCGTCCGCGAGGGCCAGCGCTTCGTCCGCCGGGTCGTCACCGATGAGGAGGCGCGGGCGGAGCTCGTCGACGAGCCGTTCAAGCTCGAGCTCATCGGCCTCAAGGGCGGCGGGGCCGAGAAGACCGAAGGCGCCTCGGTCGAGGTCGGCGCCGGCGAGCTGACGATCTACGACAACGTCGACCGCGACGGTCAGACGGTGTGGAAGGACCTCTGCCGAGGACCGCACCTGCCCAACACCCGCATGATCGGCAACGGCTGGGCGCTCGCAGCGCATCGCCGGAGCGTACTGGCGCGGCAGCGAGAAGAACCCGCAGCTGCAGCGCATCTACGGCACCGCCTGGCCCTCGAAGGACGAGCTGCGCGCCTACCAGACGCGTCTCGAGGAGGCCGCGAAGCGGGATCACCGCAAGCTCGGCAAGGACCTCGACCTCTTCTCGTTCCCCGACGAGATCGGCTCGGGCCTGTCGGTGTGGCACCCGCGCGGTGGTGTCGTCCGCGGCGAGATGGAGCAGCACGCGCGCCGTCGCCACATCGCCGGCGGCTACACCTACGTGTACACGCCGCACATCTCGAAGGAGGACCTGTTCCTCACCTCGAACCACCTCGTCACCTACAAGGAGGGCATGTTCCCGCCCATCGTGATGGACGAGGAGCGCGACGAGCACGGCGAGATCACCAAGCACGGCCAGGACTACTACCTGAAGCCGATGAACTGCCCGATGCACATCCTCATCTACAAGGAGCGGGCGCGCAGCTACCGCGATCTGCCGATGCGGCTCGCAGAGAACGGCACCGTGTACCGCAACGAGCTGTCGGGTGCGCTGCACGGTCTCACCCGCGTGCGCGGCTTCACCCAGGACGACTCGCACCTCTTCGTCACGCCCGGAGCAGCTCGAGAGCGAGACCACCCGCGTGCTCGAGTTCGTGATCTCGATGCTGCGCGACTTCGGCCTCGACGACTTCGAGCTCGAACTGTCGATGCGCGACGACGAGAAGGACAAGTGGATCGGCTCGGACGAGTTCTGGGAGTACTCGACGAACGCGCTGCGCAACGTCGCGATGGCGAGCGGCCTGAAGCTCACCGAGGTGCCGGGCGAGGCCGCGTTCTACGGGCCGAAGATCGACCTCAAGACCCGTGACGCGATCGGCCGAGTGTGGCAGCTGTCGACGGTGCAGGTCGACCCGAACCTGCCCGAGCGCTTCGAGCTGGAGTACACCGATCGCGACGGCCAGAAGAAGCGGCCGATCATGATCCACCGGGCGCTGTTCGGCTCGATCGAGCGCTTCTTCGCCATCCTGCTCGAGCACTACGCCGGCGCGTTCCCGGTGTGGCTGTCGCCCGTGCAGGTGGTCGGCATCCCGGTCGCGGAGGACTTCGCCGACTACCTGGGCGACGTGATCGACCAGCTCAAGGCCGAGGGCGTGCGCGCCGAGCTCGACCACAGCGACGACCGCATGCAGAAGAAGATCCGCACGCACACCACGCAGAAGGTGCCGCTGCAGCTGATCGCCGGCGCCCAGGACCAGTCCGCGGGCACCGTGTCGTTCCGCTTCCGCGACGGCACGCAGGAGAACGGCGTTCCGATCGCCGACGCCGTGCGCCGCGTGCGCGAGGCCATCGCCTCCCACGCGCTGGTGAACACCGCGGAGGACTTCGCGTGAGCGACGGGTCGACGAGCGCGGTCTCCGGCGAGGACGCCGCGCTCGTCGACGCCGCGACCCTCGCGGGGGTGCCGGATGAGTTCCAGCGGCTCTGGACTCCTCACCGGATGGCCTACATCCAGGCGGGGCCCGAGGTGCTGCGCCAGGAGTGCCCGTTCTGCGAGGCGCCGCGGAAGTCCGACGAGGACGGCCTGATCGTCTTCCGCGGGCGCACCGCCTACGCGCTGCTGAACCTGTTCCCGTACAACTCCGGGCACCTGCTGGTGTGCCCGTACCGCCACATCGCGACGTACGACCAGGCGACGGACGAAGAGGTCGCCGAGATCGGCGCGCTCACCCAGCAGGGCATGCGCGTGCTGCGTCAGGTCTCGCGGTGCGACGGCTTCAACATCGGCATGAACCAGGGTCACGTGGCCGGTGCCGGCGTCGACGAGCACCTGCACCAGCACATCGTGCCGCGCTGGGCGGCCGACGCGAACTTCTTCCCGATCATCGCCAAGACGAAGGCTCTGCCGCAGCTCCTCGGTGACGTGCGCCGCGCCGTGGCCGACGCCTGGCCTCGCGACCGGGTTCCTCAGCGAACCCGCTGCCTGACGACCTCGACCGCGCGTCAGCGCACCTGCGTGACCTCGAACTGCAGGCGCGGGTGGGCGTAGGCCTCCTGCGACTCGATCAGCTGGAGTTCACGCTCGCCCGAGGCGTGCGTGCGCTCGAGCAGGTCGTAGACGCTCGACGTGGTGCGCGCGAGCGCGTCGGCGGCGTCGCCGGTGCGACGGTAGTGCGCCGTGAAGAGGGCGGCCGTGACGTCGCCCGAGCCGTTCGCCTTCATCGGGATGTGCGGCGTCTGAACGATCCACGCGCCGTCGTCGGTGACGGCGAGCATCTCGATCGTGCCCTCGGGGCGGTCCGGACGCTCGACGCTCGTCACGAGCACGGTGCTCGGGCCCATCGCCCGGGCGAGGTCGGCCGAGGCGAGCGTGGACTCGAGGTCGGCAGGCTCGGTCCCGGTCAGGAAGCCCAGCTCGAACTGGTTCGGGGTGATGATGTCCGCGGCCGGCACGACGCGCTCGCGCAGCAGCACCGGGATCGCCGGCGCCACGAAGCAGCCGGACTTCGCGTTGCCCATCACCGGGTCGCAGGCGTAGACGGCGGCCGGGTTGGCCTCCTTGACGCGCGCGACGGTGTCGAGGATGACGTCGGCGATGCCCTCGCCGCCCTGATAGCCCGAGAGCACGACGTCGATCTGCGGGAAGGCGCCGCGCTCCTCGATGCCGAGGATGACGTCGCGCACCTCTCCGGGGCCGATCATCGGACCGCGCCAGGCGCCGTAGCCGGTGTGGTTCGAGAAGTTCACCGTATACACCGGCATGACCTCGACGCCGATGCGCTGGAGCGGGAAGACGGCGGCGGAATTGCCGACGTGACCGTAGGCGACCGCGGACTGGATCGAGAGGATCTTCACCGCTCGATCATGCCACTTCTCGTGCGGCGAGCCGTCCTCCGGCGGCGCGCACCGCGGCGGCCGCGTCGGCGGCCAGCCGCCCGGCGTCGGCATCGTCGAGGTCGTGCACCGTGAGGCGCAGACGGTGCGACGACGCGTCGCCGCCGAGCACGAACTCGTCGCCCGGACGCGCCAGCCAGCCGCGCCGCATCAGCTGCTCTGCGACATCGCGCGCGGGCACGGGGAGGGGGATCCACAGGTTCAGCCCGTCGCCGGCAGCCGCGGGCACGCCTGCGGCCGTGAGCCGCTCCACGAACGCGGCATTGCGCGCCGCGTAGTGCGCACCGGCGCGGTCGATCGCGGCCATGGTGCCGGCATCCGTCACCAATGCGAGGGTGAGTCGCTGCAGCAGATGGCTGACCCAGGTCGTCCGGGGGTGAGACGCATCGCGAGCCGCTCCGCCGTCTCGGGATCGGAGGCCGTCACGGCCAGGCACATGTCCGGTCCGAGGAACTTCGACACCGACCTCACCAGCGCCCAGCGCCGATGGCCGGGAGCGATCACGGAATGGAAGGGCTGCTGCGACAGCAGGGAGAAGTGGTCGTCCTCGATCACCAGCACATACGGGTGGTCCCGGAGCACATGGCGAAGCTCTTCCGCCCGCCGGGCGGACAGGCTGGCGCCGGTCGGATTCTGCGCCCGCGGGGTGAGCACGACGGCGCGCACGCCCTGATCCAGTGCCGCGCGCAGACCTTCGGGCGTCATGCCCTCGTCGTCCACGGGGACCGGGACGGGACGATAGCCGCCGATGCGGACGGTGTGGATGCTGGTGAGGAAGCAGGGATCCTCGAGGGCGACCGCGTCGTCGCGCGTGAGCGCCTGGGCGAGCAGTCGCTCGACGGCATCGGCCGCGCCGCTGGTGATGGTGAGACGCATGTCGACGGTCGGGGGCAGGCCGTCGCGCATCCACGCCTGCGCCCAGCGCTCGAGCTCGGGATCGATGACGGGTTCGCCGTAGAGGACGGGGCGGCCCGCCATGCCGGCCAGCGCCCAGGACGGGTCGGGGATCAGTTCGGGGTCGGGGTTGCCGGTGCCGACGTCGCGCAGCACGTTTCCGGCGGCGAAGCCCTCCTGTGCGACGGGGGAGAGGTCGGCGACGCGCGTGCCGCCACGCCCGCGCGTGATGATGACGCCCGCCTGCGCAAGCTGCCGATAGGCGGCGACGACGGTGTTGCGGTTCACTCCGAGCTCGTCGGCGAGAGAGCGCACGGAAGGCAGGGGCTCGCCGGCGAGCAGGTCGCCCCGTTCGATGCGAGCGCGCACGCTCTCGGCGATCTCTGCCGCGGATCGCCCGCTGATGTCGAGGGTCATGTGCCGCCCCTGCTGCTCGTCGCGAGGCCCGCCGAGCGGCGGGTAGGCCTCATGCTATCTTTTGGCCTAGGCCAATGTCCGCATTGTCCTCACCCGTTGCGCTCCGGCGCCTCCGATCGAAGGGAAAGCTCGTGACCACCGACACGGGAACCGACCGCGTCAAGCGCGGCCTCGCCGAGATGCTCAAGGGCGGCGTCATCATGGACGTCGTCACCGTCGACCAGGCCAAGATCGCCGAAGACGCCGGCGCCGTCGCCGTCATGGCCCTCGAGCGCGTACCCGCCGACATCCGCGCACAGGGCGGCGTCTCGCGCATGAGCGACCCCGACATGATCGACGGGATCATCGAGGCGGTGTCGATCCCGGTCATGGCCAAGGCCCGCATCGGCCATTTCGTCGAGGCGCAGGTGCTGCAGGAGCTCGGCGTCGACTACATCGACGAGTCCGAGGTGCTCTCGCCCGCCGACTACGTCAACCACATCGACAAGTGGAACTTCACCGTGCCGTTCGTCTGCGGAGCGACCAATCTGGGCGAGGCGCTGCGGCGCATCAACGAGGGCGCCGCGATGATCCGCTCGAAGGGCGAGGCGGGCACCGGCGACGTGTCGGAGGCCACCAAGCACATCCGCAAGATCACCAGCGAGATCAACGTGCTGCGCTCGATGTCGAAGGACGAGCTCTACGTCGCCGCCAAGGAGCTGCAGGCGCCGTACGACCTGGTCGCCGAGATCGCCGAGACCGGCAAGCTCCCCGTCGTGCTGTTCGTCGCGGGCGGCGTCGCCACCCCGGCCGATGCCGCGATGATGATGCAGATGGGCGCCGACGGCGTGTTCGTCGGCTCGGGCATCTTCAAGTCGGGCAACCCCGCCCAGCGCGCGGCGGCGATCGTCAAGGCGACCACTTTCTACGACGACGCCAAGGTGATCGCCGAGGTCTCCCGCGGGCTCGGCGAGGCGATGGTGGGCATCAACGTCTCCGACCTTCCCGCGCCGCACCGTCTCGCCGAGCGCGGCTGGTGACGACGCCGGCTCCACGGGTCGGCGTCCTCGCGCTGCAGGGGGATGTCCGTGAGCACGTGCGCGTGCTCACGGACCTCGGTGCCGACGTGACGACGGTGCGCCGGCCTGCGGAGCTGGCCGCCGTCGACGGACTCGTGCTTCCCGGCGGGGAGTCGAGCGTCATCGACAAGCTCTCGCGGGCGTTCGGCATGCGCGAGCCCGTCCGCGACGCGATCGCCGCGGGCATGCCGGTCTACGGCACGTGCGCGGGCCTCATCCTGCTCGCCGACCGCATCACCGACGGCATCCAGGGCCAGCAGACCTTCGGCGGGCTGGACGTCACCGTCCGGCGCAACGCCTTCGGCAGCCAGGTCGACTCGTTCGAGGTCGACCTCGATGTCGCCGCGCTCGGGGAGCCGCCCGTGCACGCCGTGTTCATCCGCGCGCCGCTCGTGGAAGAGGCGGGCGACGGCGTCGAACGCCTCGCGACGCTCGACGACGGACGGGTCGTCGCGGTGCGCCAGGGATCGCTCCTCGGCACCTCGTTCCACCCGGAGGTGACGGGCGAGCAGCGCTTCCACGCGCTGTTCCTCGACATGGTGCGCGAGCGGGCCCGTTGAGCATGCGCGGGCGATACGGCGGGGTAGATTCTGACTCATGACGATCAACGACTGGTGGCGCGAGCACCCGGAGGAGCGCTACTGGATGATCGCCCCCTCGCGCGGCGTCGTCGGCGATGCGCTGTCGGCACCGAAGGCCGCCGAGGAGCGGCGGTTCGAGTGGTCGCACGAGCTCGTCGGCTTCACCGAGCCGGGCGACACCCTCTTCGTCTGGGACCGCACTCTGGACGTCCCGGGCATCGCCGCATGGGGACGGGTGCTCGGCCCGCTCGGCGAGGAGACACGGGCGCGTCGCGGCGACGACCTGCCGCATTGGCGGATGCCGATCAGCGACACACTGCGGCTCGCCTCGCCGATCACCCTGCCGAGTCTTCGACGCGTCGGCGGCGAGATCGTGAGTGTGCGGGATCGCGTCGAGCAGCTGACCGAGGGGCCCGTGTACTTCCCCTTCATCGGCTCGGCCGAGACACTGGCACCGGCGCCCGCCTACCTCACGAAGGTGCCGCGCGACCTCGTCGCACTGCTGTCGTCGCGGTTCGGCTTCGAGTTCGCCCTCTAGGCGCCGCCTGCATGAGAAGAGCGGATGCCGGTTCCCGGCGCTCCGCGAAGCGGGGATCGTGAACCCGCAGCGCTGCAGGAATAGAATTGTCCGTCGGCGGTGGCCGTGCCGAATGACGCGGGCCGATGCGACCCGCCGACGAGCGTGAATACAGGAGGACCATGTCCGGGCATTCCAAGTGGGCGACGACCAAGCACAAGAAGGCGGTCATCGACTCCCGCCGCGCGAAGTCGTGGGCCAAGCTCATCAAGAACATCGAGGTGGCTGCCAAGCTCGGCGGCCCCGACCTGCAGGGCAACCCGACGCTGTTCGACGCGGTGCTGAAGGCGAAGAAGACCTCGGTCCCGAAGGACAACATCGACCGCGCCATCAAGCGCGGCGCGGGCATCGGCGGCGAGTCCGTCGAGTACGCGTCGATCATGTACGAGGGCTACGGCCCCAACGGCGTCGCGCTGATGATCGAGTGTCTGACCGACAACAAGAACCGCGCCGCGGCCGAGGTGCGCACCGCGCTCACGCGCAACGGCGGGACGCTGGCCGACCCCGGCAGCGTGGCGTACAACTTCACCCGCAAGGGCGTCATCGTCGTGGGCGGCGAGACCACGACCGAGGACGACATCATGCTGGCCGTGCTCGAGGCCGGCGCGGAAGACGTCGAGCCGCACGCGCAGGGCTTCGAGGTCATCACCGAGGCGACGGACCTCGTGTCCGTCCGCTCGGCGCTGCAGGACGCCGGCATCGACTACGAGTCGGCCGACGTCGAGTTCGTCCCGAACCTCAAGGTCGAGGTCGATGCGGACACCGCGCGCAAGGTCTTCCGCCTCATCGACGCCCTCGAAGACAGCGACGACGTGCAGAACGTCTACAGCAACTTCGACCTCACCGCCGAGGTGCAGGCCGAGCTCGAGAACGACGAGGACTGAACCGCGCGACGCCCCGCCCCGCAGCCGCTGTGTGCGCGTCGCCCGCGGCGCGGGGCGCGTGGACCGGGCCTCGCCCAGGCGCGCCTGGGCGAGGCATCCGTCGTCCTCGCCTAGCGTGGGGGAGTGACATCCGGAACCTCGCGCGGTCGGCTCCGCGTACTGGGCATCGACCCGGGCCTGACGCGCTGCGGCGTGGGTGTCGTCGACGTCGCGCCGGATCGCTCGGCGGTCCTCGTGCACGTCGGCGTCGTCCGGTCCGATCCCGGCGCCCCGATCGAGGAGCGGCTGGCGCTGATCGCCACCGGGCTGCGCGCTGTGCTCGACGCCCACTCTCCTGACGTCGTGGCCGTGGAGCGCGTGTTCGCGCAGCACAACCGCGCGACCGTGATGGGCACCGCGCAGGCGAGCGGCATCGCCCTGCTCGTGGCGGGGGAGCGCGGCATCGCCGCGGCCACGCACACGCCGTCCGAGGTGAAGGCGGCGATCACGGGCTACGGGAACGCCGACAAGCGGCAGGTGCAGACCATGGTCGCCCGCGTGCTCCGGCTGGACGAGCTCCCCAAGCCCGCCGATGCCGCGGACGCGCTGGCCCTGGCGCTCTGCCACGCGTGGCGCGGGGCGCCGACGACGGCGGCGGCATCCGGTCCCCTCACCCCGGCGCAGCGCGCGTGGGCGGACGCGGAGCGTCTCTCGCGCCGCTGAGCCTTGCCGGCCGATCCTCGCGGCCGGGCGCGTGTCGCTCGAACAAACGTCCGAACCGCATCGTAGGCTCGAGCCATGATCTCCTCAGTCCGCGGCACCGCCGTGCACGTCGATGCGGATGCGGTCGTCGTCGAGGTCGGAGGAGTCGGCCTCCACGTGGCGGTGACGCCCCAGGTGGCGCGCAGCACCCACCTCGGCGACGCCGTCACCCTCCACACGTCGCTCATCGTCCGCGAGGACGCCCTGTCGCTGTTCGGCTTCGAGTCGCGCGAAGAGCTGGCCGTGTTCGGCCAGCTGCTGGGAGTGACCGGCGTCGGTCCGAAGTCCGCGCTCGGTGTGCTCGCGACGCTGACCGTGCCGCAGATCGCCGACGCCGTGTCGGCCGACGACGACGCCCCGTTCCGCCGCGTCTCGGGCATCGGCCCGAAGACCGCCAAGCTCATCGTGCTGCAGCTGGCCGGCAAGATCGCCGTCACACGTCCCGCTGCGACCGGCGGGACGGATGCCGCGACCGCCGCCGCGATCCCCGCACAGGTCGTGCAGGCGCTGGTCGGGCTCGGCTGGTCCGAGCGCGTCGCGATCGATGCCGTCGACACCGTGGCCGCCGATGCGCCGGACGCTGATCGCTCGTCGGTGCCGGCACTGCTGCGCCGCACCCTCGCCGCACTGGGCCCCGCGCGGAAGGAGCCGGTGAGTGGTTGACGTGCGCGAGGCCGAAGAGCCCGTCGACGAGACGGAGCTCGCGATCGAGGGCGCGCTGCGCCCTTCCTCGCTGGCGGAGTTCGTCGGGCAGCAGAAGGTGCGCGGCCAGATGCAGCTGCTCCTCGACGCCGCGCGCATCCAGCAGCGGCCCGCCGATCACATCCTGCTGTCCGGTCCTCCCGGACTGGGCAAGACCACGCTCGCGATGATCGTGGCGTACGAGAGCGGGCGCCCCCTGCGCCTCTCGAGCGGTCCCGCGATCCAGCACGCGGGCGACCTCGCCGCGCTGCTGTCCAGCCTCACGCCCGGCGAGGTGCTCTTCATCGACGAGGTGCACCGCATGGCACGCTCCGCCGAAGAGATGCTGTACCTCGCGATGGAGGACTTCCGCATCGACATCATGGTCGGCAAGGGGGCCGGTGCGACGAGCATCCCGCTCGACCTCGCGCCGTTCACCCTCGTCGGCGCGACGACGCGGTCGGGGCTCCTGCCCAATCCGCTGCGCGACCGGTTCGGCTTCACCGCCCACCTCGAGTACTACGAGCCCGAAGAGCTCGAGAGGGTCATCGAGCGCTCCGCGGCGATGATCGGGGTGACTCTGCCGCCCGCCGCGCGCGCCGAGATCGCGCGGCGCTCCCGCGGCACTCCGCGCATCGCGAATCGCCTGCTGCGGCGCGTACGGGACTACCTCATCGTGCACGGCCGCACCGGCGCCGACATCGCCGCCGTCGACGCCGCGCTCGACCTCTACGACGTCGACCGGATCGGCCTCGATCGTCTCGACCGCGCTGTGCTCGACGCGCTGGTGCGCCGCTTCCGCGGCGGCCCGGTGGGGCTCGGCACGCTGTCGGTCGCGGTCGGCGAGGAGCCCGACACGATCGAGTCCGTCGTCGAGCCGTACCTCGTGCGCATCGGCTTCATGGGACGCACGCCGCGCGGGCGCATCGCCATGCCCGAGGCCTACGCCCACCTGGGCGTGCCGGCGGCCGACTCGGTGCTCGGATTCGATGACCTATAATCGCTGGAGGCTCACGCCCACCCCCGCCTGCAAGGCAACGCCGCCCACGGCGACTGCCTCCTCCGAAAGGTGCTTCCAGCTCCCATGGACTTCGCTACGTTCCTGAGCAACTACGGCCTCATCATCCTGTTGGTCGTGCTCCTCGTCTTCATGTTCTGGAGCTCGCGCCGCCGCATGCAGAAGCAGAAGGCCGAGCAGGAGGAGAAGGCCCGCCAGACGGTGCCCGGCTCCGAGGTGCTGCTGCAGGGCGGTCTCTACGGCACGATCGTCTCGTACGACGCCGAGAACCTCGACCAGCCCGCGATCGTCGAGCTCGCCCCCGGCGTGCAGATCAAGGTCCACAGCCAGGCCATCCTCCGCGTCGTGACCCCCGAGGTCGGCGCGGTCACCGAGGACGAGTACCTCGCCGCCGAGGAGAGCCACGCCGAGTACGCCGAAGGCGTCGCGAACGGCGACATCAGCTCGATCAGCGACGACCAGAGCGCTGCGGCCAAGGACAAGCCCGAGCCCGACGCCGAGCCCGGCACGAAGTCGCAGGGCTGAAGCCCGTCCGTTCGCCCGTTCGGGCTCTCAAGAAAGCAAAGACGTGGCGACATCCACTCCCGTCCGGCATGCATGGCGCGCGCTGACCGGACTCCTCGCGATCACCGCGATCCTGTTCGGCATCAACGCCATGGGCGTATACGTGTTCGGACAGAGCTCCTGGACGCCCGCGCTGGCGCTCGACCTCCAGGGCGGCACGCAGATCGTCCTCGAGGCGCAGACCGAGGACGGCGCCGACCCCTCTCCTGAGCAGATGGAGCAGGCGGTCACGATCATCCGTCAGCGCGTCGACGCCTCCGGCGTCGGCGAGGCCGAGGTCACGACCCAGGCCGGCAACCAGATCGTCGTGCAGATCCCGGGTCAGGCGGACGAAGAGACCCGCAACCGCATCGAGGCGTCCGCACAGCTCCAGCTGCGCGCCGTGCTGTACGCGGGAGAGCCGGCCAACACGTTCGTCGGCGAGGACGGCACCGCCACGCCGTATCCCACGCCCGACCCGTCGCTCCAGGCGACGCCGACGACGGCGCCGACCAACGGCAGCGACACCGCGTGGATCACTCCGGCGCTGCAGGCGGAGTTCCTCGCCTACGACTGCGCCGACCCGGCCAACGACCCCGCGAACGCGCCGGCCGACGAGCCGCTGATCACGTGCGACGCCGACAACACCGTCAAGTACATCCTCGGCCCGGTCGAGCTCGACGGCTCATCGATCGACGACGCGACGTTCGGCCTGCAGCAGACCAACAACCAGTGGGCGGTCAACCTCTCGTTCGACGGTGAGGGCACGACGACGTTCGGCGAGATCAGCCAGCGGCTGTACGGCGCACAGGCGCCGCTCAACCAGTTCGCGTTCGTGCTCGACGGCTACGTCCTCTCCGCACCGTCGATGAACGGCGTGATCCTCGACGGCAAGCCGAGCATCACGGGCAGCTTCACGCAGGAGACCGCGAAGGTGCTGGCCGACCAGCTGAAGTACGGCGCGCTGCCGCTGAGCTTCACGGTCGAGAGCTCGAACTCGATCTCGGCGACGCTCGGTTCGCAGCAGCTGCAGATCGGACTCATCGCCGGTCTCATCGGTCTGCTGCTCGTCGCGATCTACTCGCTCATCGTGTACCGCGCGCTGGGCTTCATCATCATCGCGTCGCTCGCGGTGATGGCGGTGCTCACCTACGTCACGCTCTGCATCCTGGCCTGGCGCATGGGCTTCCGCCTGTCGCTCGCCGGCGTCGCCGGCCTGATCGTGACCATCGGCTTCACGGCGGACTCGTTCATCGTCTACTTCGAACGCATCCGAGACGAGCTGCGCGACGGCAAGTCGATCACGTCGGCCGTCGAGGACGGCTGGGGTCGCGCCAAGCGCACGATCTACATCTCGAAGTCGATCAACATCCTGGCCGCCGTGGTGCTGTACATCCTGGCCGATTCGACGGTCAAGGGCTTCGCGTTCACGCTCGGCCTGACGACGGCGATCGACGTCCTCATCTTCATCCTGTTCACGCACCCGGTGCTCCAGCTGCTGGCACGCACGCGGTTCTTCGGGTCGGGGCATCCGCTGTCCGGACTGGACCCGACGGCTCTCGGAGCGGTCTACCGCGGCCGCGCGCAGTTCCGCGAGCCGGTGCTCGCGACGGGCGCCGCCGGACGCCGCAACGTCAAGGCGCGCGGCGAAGCCGCCCGCCGGCAGACCATCGCGGAACGCAAGCAGTCCGAACTGGCCGCCGCCGACAGCGCGAAACCCGGCAAGACCGTCAAGGAGGGAGACGACTGATGCGCTCCATGAGCCAGCTCGGCAACGACCTCTACACGGGCAAGACCTCGTTCCCCTTCGTCGGGCGGCGGCGCCTGTGGTTCCTCATCGCCGCCCTCCTCGTGATCGGCTCGGCGCTGGTGCCGCTGTTCCGCCCGATCCAGTTCTCGATCGAGTTCACCGGCGGATCCCAGTTCACCGTGAGCGGCGTGGCGTCGCCGGTCGACCAGTCGCTCGCGACCGACGCCGTCCTCTCTGTCGTGCCGGAGGCGACGACGAAGGTCGTCACCATCGGCGACGACGCGGTGCGGGTGCAGACCGACCAGGTGACGGATGCCGAGAGCCGCGAGATCTCCGCGGCCCTCGCCGAGGCGTACGACGTGCCCGAGAGCGAAGTCAGCTACGCGTTCATCGGTCCCAGCTGGGGCGCCGATGTCACCCGGACATCGCTGTGGGGCCTCGCGATCTTCCTCGCCCTGACCTTCATCATCCTGGCGCTGTACTTCCGCACCTGGAAGATGTCGGTCTCGGCCATCATCGGCCTGGTGGACGTGCTCGTCATCACGATCGGCGTGTACGCGCTGTTCGGCTTCGAGATCTCGCCCGCGGCCGTCATCGGCTTCCTGACGATCCTCTCGTACGCGCTGTACGACACGACGGTGGTGTTCGACAAGATCCGGGAGAACACGAGCGAAGACGGCGAGGTCTCCGGGCGCACGTTCGGCGAGTCCGTGAACCTCGCGGTGAACCAGACCCTCGTGCGCTCGATCAACACGACGATCGTGGCGATCCTGCCGACCGGTGCGATCCTGTTCATCGGGCTCATCTGGGCCGGTGCGCAGACGCTCACCGACCTGTCGCTGTCGATCTTCGTGGGAACGATCGTGGCCGCGTACTCGACGATCTTCGTCGCAGCGCCGCTGTACTCGCTGCTGCGCGAGAACGAGCAGCCCATCAAGACGCGCGACACGCGGGTCGTGGCGGCGCGCGAGCTGGCGGGTACCCCGGCCTGAGGCGTCGCCGCTCGGGCGTAGGATTGGGAGGTCCAGGCGGAGGGGAGGGGATCGCATGACCGAGACCGTTCCCCCCGCCCAGTCCTCGTCCCTGCGGCGCCTGGTGCCGCGGATCTTCTCCCGCTCCGCGCGCCGGGATGACGTAGAGCAGCTGCTGCGGACGGTGCGCACGCACCACCCGAAGGGCGATCTGTCGATCGTCGAGCGCGCCTACTCGGTCGCCGAGAAGGCGCACTCCGGGCAGGCGCGCCAGAGCGGCGAGCCGTACATCACGCATCCGCTCGCCGTGGCGCAGATCCTCGCCGATCTCGGGCTCGGGCCTCGGGCCATCGCCGCGGCGCTGTTGCACGACACGGTAGAGGACACCGAGTACTCGCTCGAGACGCTCACCAGCGAGTTCGGCGACGAAGTCGCCATGCTCGTGGACGGCGTGACCAAGCTCGACAAGGTCAAATACGGCGAGAGCGCCCAGGCCGAGACGGTCCGCAAGATGATCGTGGCGATGTCCCGCGACATCCGCGTGCTGCTCATCAAGCTGGCCGACCGCCTGCACAATGCCCGCACCTGGGGCTTCGTCCCACCCGAGAAGGCCCGCAAGAAGGCGACCGAGACCCTCGAGATCTACGCGCCGCTCGCGCATCGGCTCGGCATCCAGGCGATCAAGTCCGAGCTCGAGGACCTCTCGTTCGCGGTGCTGCACCCGAAGCTGTACGCCGAGATCGACAGCCTGGTGAAGCAGCGCACCCCGCAGCGCGAGCAGTACGTGCAGAACGTCATCGACGCCGTCGACAGCGACCTGCGCGAGCTCCGCATCCGCGGTCGGGTGATGGGCCGGCCGAAGCAGCTGTACTCCGTGTACCAGAAGATGGTCGTCCGCGGCCGCGAGTTCGACGACATCTACGATCTCATCGGCATCCGCGTGCTCGTCGGCAGCGTCCGCGACTGCTACGCGGTGCTGGGCGCCATCCACGCGCGCTGGACTCCGCTTCCCGGGCGCTTCAAGGACTACATCGCCACGCCCAAGTTCAACCTCTATCAGTCGCTGCACACCACGGTCATCGGCCCGGGTGGCCGCACGGTCGAGATCCAGATCCGCACGCACGAGATGCACCAGCAGGCGGAATACGGCGTCGCCGCCCACTGGAAGTACAAAGAGCAGATGAACGGCGCCAAGCCGGACTCCAAGTCGCTCGACACCGACATGGCCTGGCTCGCCCACATCTCCGACTGGCAGGCCGAGACGGCCGACCCCGGCGAGTTCCTCGATTCGCTGCGCTTCGAGATCGGCGCCAAGGAGGTCTACGTCTTCACGCCGAAGGGGCGCGTGATCGGGCTTCCCGCCGGCGCGACGCCGGTCGACTTCGCGTACGCGGTGCACACCGAGGTCGGCCACCGCACGATGGGCGCGAAGGTCAACGGGCGGCTGGTCCCGCTCGAGTCCGAGCTGAAGAGCGGCGACGTCGTCGAGGTGTTCACCTCGAAGAACCCCGACGCCGGCCCCAGCCAGGACTGGCTCGGCTTCGTGCGGAGCACCCGGGCGCGCAACAAGATCCGCGGCTGGTTCACGAAAGAGCGCCGCGAGGAGGCGATCGAGCAGGGCAAGGAGTCCATCGCCCGGGCGATGCGCCGCCAGAACCTGCCGCTGCAGCGGCTGATGAGCCAGGACTCGTTCACCGAGGTCGCCCATCTGCTGCGCTACGAAGACGTGTCGGCGCTGTACGCCGCGGTCGGCGAGGGCCACGTATCGACCCAGTCCGTGATCGAGAAGGTCACCGCGCTCGTCGCGGCCAACGACACGACGACCGGTCCGATCGACCTGCCTGTCGTCGGACGCACGCGCGCACCGCGGGGCGGTGACTCGGGGATCCTCGTGCGCGGCGCCCCCGACATCCTCGTCAAGCTCGCGAAGTGCTGCACGCCCGTGCCGGGCGACGAGGTCGTCGGCTTCGTGACCCGCGGCAGCGGCGTGTCGGTGCACCGGACCGACTGCACGAACGTCAAGTCGCTGATGGACGACCCGGAGCGCATGATCGAGGTCGAGTGGGCGCCGACGACGAAGAGCGTGTTCCTCGTCCAGATCCAGGTCGAGGCACTCGACCGCTCAGGTCTGTTGAGCGACGTCACCCGCGTGCTCAGCGAGCACCACGTGAACATCCTCTCTGCGACGGTCTCGACCTCGAACGATCGCCTGGCGCTCAGCCGCTTCGTGTTCGAGATGGGCGACATCGTCCACCTCGATCGCGTCCTCAACGCCGTACGACGCATCGATGCCGTCTACGACGTGTATCGCGTGACGTCCTCCTGAAGCCCGGCGACGATCTCGCGCAGGCACGTCAGCGCCGCCCGCTTGTGGGGGAGCACCCCCGCCTCGAGCCGTGCGATCGCGCGCGCGGCGGCATCCTGATCCGCCCCGGCGAGCAGGCGCGCCGCCCGCGTGTGCTCGACATCCCCGACGCGGGCCAGGTCGGCGAGTGTCCGCTCCGGGCTGGTGACCAGCACGCCACCGATCAGCTGCAGGTCCTCCGCCGCGATGGCGAGATCGCGATAGACCAGCTGCCGGTGGGGGACGACGTGGAGGCGGCGCGGAACCGCGCGCTGCACGGTGTGGCGCGCGGGCGGCACGGGCAGGCCGCCGTGGATCCACGCCGCAGTCAGATGCGTGGCGGCGAGCGTGTCACCGAGCGTGCGCGCCAGCGAGCCGGCGCGGAGCGCCTGCGTCTCCACCGCATCCGCCGGCATGTACGCGTCGCCCAGCGAGACCAGGTGTCCGTCGAGGCAGGCGGCGGTCAGCTCGGCGCTCGAGAGCCGGTCATCCGCGAAGTAGAGGAAGGGCGATCGCACGTCCGAAGTCTGCCGCACCGTGAACGGAGCACGGATGCCGCACCCGGGCGCCTGTGGACAACCCGGGCGCGGCGGATGCCACACCCGGGTATGTCCGCCTGGTGGTGGCGGCTGAGTCGACGGCGGAGCCGTGCAGCTCAGTGACGAGGAATCAGCCGCCCAGCGCCTTGAGCCACGTCCGGCGCGCCTCGAGCGCGTCGGTGGCGTTGGCGATGGCCCGCTTGTCGCCGGACTTCTTCGCCTCCTCGAGTTCGTCCTCGAGCTTGCGGATCGCGTCCGTCAACTGGCGCGTCATGTCGTTCGCGCGCGCCTTCTGCTCGGGATCGTTGCGCTTCCAGTCGGCCTCTTCGCGCGAGCGCAGCGCGTTCTCGATGCGACGAAGCTCGTCGTCGAGCGAGCGCTCCGTGTCGCGCGGGAAGATGCGGCCGACCTCGTCCCAGCGTCGCTGCACGCCCGTCAGGGTGGCACGTGCCTTCGCGATGTCGCGCTCGTCGGCGACGACCTTCGCCTCTTCGAGCAGCGCGCGCTTGAGCTCGATCTTCTCGCGGGAGGCTTCGAGGTCGGCCGTCTCGCGCTCGATCCGCGCGCCGTACAGGGCGTCGCCGGCGGCCTTGAACCGCGCCCAGAGCGCGTCGTCGACCTTCTTGCCGGCGCGACCGGCCGTCTTCCATTCGTCGAGCAGGTCGCGGTAGGCGGGGATGCCGTCCTCGCCCTTCGTCGAGAGTGCCTCGGCCCGCTCGACCAGACGCGTCTTGCGGTCGCGAACGCCCTTGTGCGCCTCGTCCAGCTCTGCGTAGAACGCCCGGCGATGCTTGTCGACCGTGGCGCGCGCGTCGCGGAATCGCTTCCACAGCTGCTGGGCCGTCGACTTCGGCAGCCGCGGGCCGTTCTGCTGCTGCGACTGCCACTGGTCGAAGAGCGAATTGAGCTCGGTGGTCGCCTGCTTCCACTGCACGGTGCGCGGGTCGCGGGCAGCCAGGGCCTCCGCCTTCTCGACGAGCTCGGTGCGCGCCTTCACAGCGTCGTCGACGGCCTCGCGGGCAGCCACGGCCTCGGTCTCGGACTCGGCGGCGAGCGTCGTGGTGAGTGCCGCCACGCGAGCAGCGAGGCTCGCGAGATCGCCGACCGCCGCGGCATCCCGAAGCTTGCCGTTGATCGTGCGCGCGGTCGAACGCAGATCCGAGACGGATGCCCCGCCCCGACGGTGACGCACCTCGAGGAGGGTCACCTCACTGGCCAGATCGTTGTACTTGCGCTGGAAGTACGCGAGCGCCTCTTCGGCGGACCCGTCGGGGTACTGCCCGACGACACGCCAGCCCTCGGCCTCTCGGACCGAGACGGTGCCGTCCTCATCGACGCGACCCCACGGCTCTTCTGAAGCCGGCGCGGCGGGCGTGGCCGCAGAGTTCTTGGGCGCCGCCGGCTTGGGCGCCGGAGCAGGCAGGTCAGCCGCAGCAGGCTCCGCCGCGTCCTCGTCGGTCTCGGTCGCAGGCTCGCCCGTCTCGGCCGAAGGCTCGTCGGCGTCACCCGCGGACTCGGCGTCAACCGGCGGGCTCAGCCTCAGCGGCAGGCTCCTCGGCGTCAACCGCGGGCTCAGCCTCAGCGGCAGGCTCCTCGGCGCCGAGCGCGGGCTCGGCGGCCTCGACCGCAGGCTCGGCGTCTGCCTCAGTCTCGGCGTCTGCCTCAGCTCGGCGTCGGCTCAGTCTCGGCCTCGCCGCAGTCTCGGCGTCTGCCGCAGTCTCGGCGTCTGCCGCGCTCTCCGCGTCGGCGGATGCCTCGGCAGAGCCGGAATCCTCGGAGTCGACCTCGGCGGCGGGGGATTCCTCCGCGGTAGCAGGGTCCTCGCCGCCTTCCGCGGCGGTGTCGGCGGGCGCCGCGGCTACGGCGTCTTCGGGCGTCTCCGCGTCGTTCGCGGTGACAGCGGCGTCGCTGTCGGGTGCCTCGGGGGCGTCGGTTTCGGGCTGGGAATCTGCTGCGGCAGTCACGGGATGCACCTCATCGCGGCTCGCGCCGTCTGTAGGGAGTAGGACGGCTCACAGCCTAGTACGGCGGATGCCTCGTCTCCGATGATGCCGGGGCTCGGAGCCCGAGATCTCAGGACGCCGGTGTGGGTGACGCGCTCGGCTCCGGCGTCGTCGGCGAGGGAGTCGGCGCCGGAGTAGTCCCGGTGGGGGCAGGCGTGGAAGTGGGCTCGGGCTCGGGGGCACCGGGACCGGCCACGAAGTACACCGTCTGGGCGCCGATGAGACCGAGGACCAGAACACCGCCGACGATGCCGGCGATCAGGTTGTCACGCGTGCGTCGGCGGGCCTGCCCCTCGTGGAACTGCCGTCGCGCCTCGTACAGTCGGGTGCGGTCGCGCGCAGCCCGCGCATCACGGTTCTTGCCACCGGTCGCCACGGGACCTCCTCATTCGGTTTGCGTCAGGCTCGTTCGGTACTGCGTCAGGCTCGTTCGCCCTGTCTCACGCTCGCTGCCTCATGCGCAGCCGTACGGCGGAGGGCATGAGGAGTCTCTGTGCCCCCGCCTGCTGCGGCGGGCACGCGGGTCAGCGCCCCGGGCGGGATGATCCTACGGGGCCGCACGGCGGCGACCAAACCGCGGCGGATCCGGTGTCGTGGACGCGGGATAGCCTGGTGGGATGACCGCCCCCGCCTCGTCTCCACGCGCCGGCGGCGCGTCGCGCGGGGCCTCGGGGAGCGGTGGCGCACCGACAGCCCTGTTCCAGGGACTGACGCCGCTCGCGGTGCGGATGCGTCCCACGTCGCTCGACGAGGTCGCGGGGCAGTCGCACCTGCTCCGGGCAGGCTCGCCTCTTGTGACACTCGCGAATCCGGATGCCGCGGCCCGCGCCGCGACCTCGGTCATCCTGTGGGGCCCGCCCGGTACCGGCAAGACCACGCTCGCGCAGGCCATCGCCCGGTCGTCTGGCCGGCGCTTCGTCGAGCTGTCGGCGGTGACCGCCGGGGTGCGCGACGTGCGGGAGGTCATGCAGGAGGCGCTCACGCAGCGCGACCTGTACGGGCAGTCCACGATCCTGTTCCTCGACGAGATCCACCGGTTCACCAAGGCCCAGCAGGACGCACTGCTGCCGGGCGTCGAGAACGGCTGGGTGGTGCTCATCGCGGCGACCACCGAGAACCCGTCGTTCTCGATCATCTCGCCGCTGCTGTCGCGCTCGCTGCTGCTCACCCTCAAGCCGCTGACCGACGACGACCTCCGCATGCTCCTCGACCGTGCGGTCGCCGATCCTCGCGGTCTGGCAGGAGCGGTGGCGCTCGGCGACGACGCCCGAGACGCGCTCGTGCGGCTCGCGTCGGGCGACGCCCGGCGGGCACTGACAGCCCTCGAAGCCGCGGCGTCGCTGGCGGTGCCGGAGGAGGGCGAGAGCGACGAAGACCAGGACGAAGACGAGGATGCCCCCGACGGCGTCCCGGAGATCACAGCCGACCACGTCGCACAGGCCGTCGACCGCGCGCTGCTGCGCTACGACCGCCAGGGCGACGAGCACTACGACGTGATCAGCGCCTTCATCAAGTCGATCCGCGGCTCGGACGTCGACGCTGCGATCCACTATCTGGCGCGGATGATCGAGGCAGGGGAGGACCCCCGCTTCATCGCGCGCCGCCTCATCATCTCGGCCGCAGAGGACATCGGGCTCGCCGACCCGCATGCCCTGCCCATGGCGGTGGCCGCCGCCGAGGCGGTGCAGTTCATCGGCATGCCCGAGGGCCGCATCCCGCTTGCGGAGGCGACGGCCTACCTCGCGACGACGGCGAAGTCCAACGCCGCCTACCTCGCGATCAACGCCGCGATCGCAGACGTGCGATCGGGCGGCTTCGGCCGTGTGCCCGTGCACCTGCGCGACGCGCACTACCCGGGCGCGAAGCGCCTCGGTCACGGCAAGGGCTACGTCTACCCGCACGATGCGGAGATCGGCATCGCCGCGCAGCAGTACCTGCCCGACGAGCTGCAGGGGCGCCGCTACTACGAGCCGAAAGCACTCGGCGCGGAGCGTGATGTGCAGGCCCGCCTCGAGAAGATCCGCCGCATCCTCGACGGCGAACGCTGATCGCCGGTCACGGCGCGGCGAGCCTCGCCGGGCGGACCGCGGAGTACTCCTCAGGCTCCCAGTAAGGCGGCGCGGCGGATCTGGTAAGGTTGAGGGGCTCGAAACGCAGTTTTCGGGCATCCCCTCTCTTCTTGAACGACCTTCCGGCATGCCCCGGCGTGCAGTCCGGACAGGGCGAAGACAGGGCGATACGTCCGCGAGCCGTGAAAGCCACGGCAGCGTCATCGAAAGGAACACTTCGTGGCAACGAAGTCCCAGGACCGCCGCAAGGTCCGCCTCTCCCGCGCCCTCGGCGTCGCGCTGACCCCCAAGGCAGCCAAGTACCTCGAGAAGCGCCCCTACGCGCCGGGCGAGCACGGCCGCACCAAGCGCAAGCAGGACAGCGACTACGCCGTCCGCCTTCGCGAGAAGCAGCGTCTGCGCGAGCAGTACGGCATCCGCGAGAAGCAGATGCGCAACACCTTCAACGAGGCCCGCCGCACCCAGGGCCTGACGGGTGAGAACCTCGTCGAGCTCCTCGAGATGCGTCTGGACGCGCTCGTGCTGCGTGCCGGCTTCGCCCGCACCACCGCGCAGGCGCGCCAGCTCGTCGTGCACCGCCACATCCTCGTGGACGGCCAGCTCGTCGACCGCCCGTCGTTCCGCGTGAAGCCGGGTCAGCTCATCCACGTCAAGGCCAAGAGCGAGGGCATCGAGCCCTTCCAGGTCGCAGCGCTCGGCGGTCACGCCGAGGTCCTGCCGCCCGTTCCCGGCTACCTCGAGGTCGAGCTCGACAAGCTCCAGGCCCGTCTCGTGCGTCGCCCGAAGCGCGCCGAGGTCCCCGTGGTCTGCGAAGTCCAGCTCGTCGTCGAGTACTACGCGGCGCGCTAGTCGCACTCAGACGGCTCGCCGCGCTCCCAGGAGCACAGCGACGTCGTCGTCCGCACGAAGGGCGTCGGGGTTCCCCCCGGCGCCCTTCGTCGTCCCGCCCGGCAGACCCGGCATCGGCGTGGCCAGGATCGTTTCCGCATACGATGGGGGGATGCCGCGCCCCGGCGGCCCGCGAGGAAGTGGTGACATGAAGAACCTCCTGTGGTTCCTGTTCGGCATCGCCGGCGGGTTCGTGCTCGCGCACCTGATGGACAAGGACCCGCGCGGCCACGAGATCCTCGCCGACGTCGACGCCCGCATCACGGAGTTCACCGACCGCATGGGCGACGCCTACCGCGAACAGGAAGCGCGGTTCGCCGGTCTGGTCGACGACGTGCGGGATGCCGCCGCCGACGCCGTCGGATCAGCCCGCGCTGCGGCATCCGATGTCGCCGAGAAGGTCACCGACGCGGTCGGCGACGCGGCCGACAAGCTCGCCGACTGACCCACCGCCCTCTCTTCGTCGCCCGCGCCGTCCGGCACCGGTCGCCGGATACCCAGAACACGCACGCATTCGCACGCACACGCAAGGACCCGAATGAAGACCGCCGAGATCGCACAGCGCTTCCTCGATTACTTCGAGAAGAACGGCCACACCATCGTCCCCTCGGCATCGCTGGTGACCGACGACCCGGCGCTGCTGTTCACGGTGGCCGGGATGGTGCCGTTCATCCCGTATCTCTCGGGCGACGTTCCCGCGCCGTACGCGCGTGCGGCCGACAACCAGAAGTGCATCCGCACCAACGACATCGAAGAGGTCGGCAAGACGCCGCGTCACGGCACGTTCTTCCAGATGCTCGGCAACTGGTCGTTCGGCGACTACTTCAAGGAAGGTGCCATCCGCTACGCCTGGGATCTGCTGACGAGCCCTGAGGCCGACGGCGGACTCGGGTTCGATCAGAAGGACCTGTGGGTCACCGTCTACGAAGAGGACGACGAGGCCCACGATCTCTGGCTGAAGCTCACCGACCTGCCAGAGGAGCGCATCCAGCGCCTCGGCAAGGACACGAACTACTGGAGCACGGGCCTTCCGGGCCCCGCAGGTCCGTGCTCCGAGATCTTCTTCGACCGCGGTCCGGAGTACGGGATCGACGGCGGCCCCGCCACCGACGACGACCGCTACGTCGAGATCTGGAACCTCGTGTTCATGCAGTACGAGATCACCAACGTGCGCTCGAAGTACGACTTCGACATCGTCGGGGAGCTCCCGAACAAGAACATCGACACCGGCATGGGCCTGGAGCGCATCGCGTTCATCAAACAGGGCGCCGACAACATGTACGAGACCGACCAGGTGCGTCCGGTGCTCGACAAGGCCGTCGAGCTGTCGGGACGCACGTACGGCGCCAACCACGAAGACGATGTGCGGTTCCGCGTGATCGCCGATCACGTCCGCTCGTCGCTCATGCTGATGTCGGACGGCGTCACGCCCGCCAACGACGGCCGCGGCTACATCCTGCGTCGCCTCATGCGCCGTGCGATCCGCTCGATGCGCCTCCTCGGAGTCGACGGACCGACGTTCAGCGTGCTGTTCGAGGCGTCCCGCGATGCCATGAAGGACGCCTACCCGGTCGTCGAGGCCGACTGGGCGCGCATCTCGCAGTACGCCCTCGCCGAAGAGGCGACCTTCCTCCGCACGCTCGCGGCGGGGGAGTCCCTCCTCGACGAGTCGCTCGCCGAGACGAAGGCCGCCGGCGGCAGCACGATGACCGGCTCGGAGGCGTTCCTGCTGCACGACACCTACGGCTTCCCGATCGACCTGACGCTCGAGATCGCCGAGGAGGCGGGGCTCAGCGTCGACCGTGCGGCCTTCGACGGACTCATGCAGGAGCAGCGCGCGCGCGCCAAGGCGGATGCCCGGGCGCGCAAGCGCCAGCTCGCCGACACGAGCGTGTACCGCGACCTGCGTGCGAAGGGCGAGACCGTCTTCACCGGCTACACCGACCTCGAGGCGGAATCGCAGGTGCTCGGCGTCCTCGTCGACGGCGTCTCGGTCGACCGCGCGAGCGTCGGCCAGATCGCCGAGGTGATCCTGGCCGAGACCGCGCTGTACGCCGAGTCGGGCGGCCAGGTCGCCGACAAGGGCGTCATCGTCGGCCCGGGCTACGAGCTCGAGGTGCTCGACGTGCAGAAGCCGGTTCCCGGGCTCATCAGCCACACCGTCGAGGTCACCATCGGCGAGGTCGGCCTTGGTCAGCCCGCGACGACGGTGGTGGATGCCGCGAACCGCCGCGCCGCCCGCCAGGCGCACTCCGCGACCCACCTGGTGCACGCGGCGCTCCGCGACACGCTGGGCAAGACCGCGACGCAGGCCGGTTCGCTGAACCGCGCCGGCTACATGCGCTTCGACTTCTCGTGGGGTCAGGCGCTGTCGGACGACACCAAGACCGAGATCGAGGAGATCGCGAACAACGCGGTGCGCGACAACCTCGAGGTGACCACGCGGGTTCTCGCCCTCGACGAGGCCAAGTCGCTGGGTGCGATGGCGCTGTTCGGTGAGAAGTACGGCGACACCGTGCGCATGGTCGACATCGGCGGCCCCTGGTCCCGCGAGCTCTGCGCCGGCACCCACGTCTCGACGAGCGCCGAGATCGGGATCATCAGCCTCGTCGGCGAGTCGTCGGTGGGCGCATCCAACCGCCGGGTCGAGGCACTCGTGGGCCTCGACGCGTTCCGCTCGCTGGCCGCCGAGCGCGCCCTCGTATCGCAGCTCACGTCTTCGCTGAAGGCGCCGCGCGAGCAGCTGCCCGCCCGCATCGCCGAGCTTCAGGCGAACCTCAAGGCGGCCGAGAAGAAGATCGCGGCGTTCGAGTCCAAGGCTCTCGGGGATCGCCTTCCCGCCCTCGCCGCCGCCGCGACGCGCATCGGCGGCACGCTGGTCGTCGCGGAGTCGCTCGGCACCGCGGCATCCGCCGACGACGTCCGCTCGCTGGCGCTGCAGGTGCGCGAGCGCCTCGGCTCGGAGGCCGCCGTGGTGGCACTGGGCGCCGTGGTGAACGACCGGCCCGTCGTGATCGTCGCGACCAACGACGCCGCGCGGTCGGCCGGCGCCAAGGCCGGCGCGCTCGCGAAGGGCGCGGCCGGTGTGCTCGGCGGCGGTGGAGGCGGACGCGACGACGTCGCCCAGGGCGGTGGGACGGATGCCGCGGCCCTGCCTTCGGCGCTGACCGCCGTGAAGGACGCACTCGGCGCGTGAACGGCCGGGGCCGATGAGCGATTTCAGGCGGGGCCGGCGGCTCGGCATCGACGTGGGCAAAGCCCGCGTGGGTGTGGCGACGTGCGATCCGGACGGACTGCTCGCCACGCCGGTCGAGACGGTGCCGCGGGACGACGCCTCGGTGGCGCGGATCACGGCCCTCGCCGAGGAGTACTCCGCGGTCGAACTGCTCGTGGGCCTGCCGATGAATCTGCGCGGTGAGGACACCGCGTCGACCCAGGACGCCCGGGACTTCGCCGCGGCGCTGGCCGCGGCATCCGCTCTTCCGGTGCGGCTCGTCGACGAGCGGCTCTCGACCGTCTCGGCACACGCGGCACTGCGCAGTTCGGGCAGATCCCAGCGTTCTTCGCGTAGCATCGTTGACCAGGTCGCCGCGGTCGTCCTGCTCCAGCAAGCGCTCGACGTCGAGAAGAGCACCGGACGACCCCCCGGAACCCCCGTCCCCCAGGAGCCCGCCTGATGCCCGACTCATCGCCCACCGGCGAAGCAGTTCCCCCGTCGCGTCGCGCTGCCCGCGAAGCGGCGAAGCGGGCGGCGACGGGCGCGACGCCGACCCAGTCGGGACCCGCACCGGACCGCACGCCCGCCGCTTCGCCCCCGCAAGCGGCACGCCACTTGGGAATCGCTGATCACCGGCGCCACGCCGGTCGTCGGGAGCGGTCCCACCGCGCCGTCGCCCGCCGCCGTCGACAAGCCCACGCCCGCAGCCGCAGCCGCAGCCGAGGCACCCGCCGACACACCGGGCAGCGGCTTCCAGCCTGTGCCGCTGCGCACCCCGCGTCCATCCCGCCCCGACATCGAGTCGACTCCAGAGAACGACCCGTGGCTCTTCTCGGGCGACACCATGCCGGCGATGCCCTACAGTCGCAATGCGGCGACGACGACGGTCTCCGCGGCGGCGACGCGCACCGCGACGCTGTCCGACGAGGAGCCCAGGCAGACCTCCGAGCGTCCGAGCACGGCCACGCTCGACCAGCTGTTCGACGGCTCCACCTCTACGGACGACATCGGATACGTGCCACCGAAGAACAAGAAGCGCCGCCGCATCGGCGGATGGATCGCGCTCGGCGTCGTGCTGCTGATCCTCGGCGGCATCGCCGGCGGCGCCTACTACGTGTGGAACACGTACGAGGACCAGATCCGCGAGGTCATGGGCTGGGAAGAGCCCAAGGACTACGAAGCGGGCCTCGCCAATGGCGAGACGACCATCACCATCGAATCGGGGTTCACCGGGCAGCCGATCTCGCAGGCCCTCTACGACGCCGGCGTGATCAAGACCGCGGACGCGTTCTACGACTACCTCATCGAGACCGGTCAGAACCCGACATTCCAGCCGGGCGTCTACAAGCTGCAGAAGCAGATGACGTCCGAGGCCGCCCTCGCCGCCCTCATGGACTCGGCGAACCGGCAGGAGTTCACTGCCCAGATCCCCGAGGGGTTCACCCTCGACGGCACCTTGCAGCGGATCTCCGAGGGCACCGGCATCCCGCTCGCGGATCTGCAGGCCGCGGCCGCCGACGCGTCTGCGTATGGTGTTCCCGTCGATCCGGCGATCGTCGCGGCAGGGGGTCAGCCGCTCGAGGGGTGGCTGTTCCCGGCGACGTACACGTTCGACCCCAGCGTGACGGCGCAGTCGGCGATCCAGACACTCGTCGACCGCACGGTGGAGTCGCTCGATGCCGCGGGCGTCCCCGTCGAGAGGCGCCAGGAGATCCTCACGACCGCCTCGGTCATCCAGCGCGAAGCGCGCTACGAGGTCGACATGCAGAAGGTGTCGCGCGTCATCCAGAACCGCCTCGATCCCGGCAACCAGGAGACCTTCGGCAAGCTGCAGATGGACTCGACGGCGCAGTACGGCTTCGGCGAGATGCACGACGGCACGGTGAGCTCGTCCGAAGAGGCGCTGAACGATCCGAACCCGTGGAACACGTACTACCACACAGGGCTGCCCATCGGTCCGATCTCGAACCCCGGCGACGTGGCGATCGACGCCGCGATGCATCCCGCCGACGGGCCGTGGCTGTACTTCGTGACGGTGGACCTCGACACCGGACAGACCGAGTTCACGAGCACGTACAGCGAGCATCTGAAGTACGTGGACCAGTGGCAGCAGTGGTGCAGCGATCACCCGGACCGGGGGTGCTGAGCCCGCACGCGACGCGTCTCGAGGTCTGGGGCGATCCGATCGCGCACAGCCGCTCGCCGCAACTGCACGCCGCCGCGTACGAGGTGCTCGGCCTGGACTGGTCGTACGGGCTCCGCCGGGTCGACGAGGCGTCGTTCGCAGCGGAGTTCGCCGACCTCGACGACAGCTGGCGCGGGCTCTCGCTCACGATGCCGCTCAAGGGCGTCGCGTTCGCGGCGGCGTCCAGCCGCGACCGCCGGGCCGAGCTGACAGGCGCCGTCAACACGCTGATGCTCGACCCCGACCGGACCGCGCGGCTTCAACACGGACGTCGGCGGCATCGTGCGAGCCCTCGCCGATGACGGCATCACCGACGTGGCACGCGCCCGCATCGTCGGCGCCGGCGCAACGGCGACCTCCGCCCTCGTGGCCCTGTCGGAGCTCGGGGTCGGCCAGGTCGACGTGGTCGCGCGCCGCGCCGAAGCCGTCGCACCGCTTGACGCGACTCGGCGGCCGGCTCGGCATCGACGTGACCGCGGCGTCGTTCACGGCATCCGATCACGGCACCGTGCCGCTCACGATCGCGACACTGCCGGGCGATGCGCCGATCGCGGATGCCGCGGCCGACGCGCTGGCGCGCGGGGGCGGTCTGCTCCTCGATGTCGTGTACGGGCACTGGCCGACGGCGCTTTCCGCCGCGTGGGAGCGTGCCGGAAACCCGGCGCGGTCGGGCCTCGGGATGCTGCTGCACCAGGCACTGCTGCAGGTGCGGATCTTCCGCAACGGCGACCCGGACACGCCGCTTGCCCGCGAGGACGAATCGCTGGAGGCGATGCGCCGCGCGCTCGAGGAGCCCACGACGGCGTAACGGCGACTCAGGGCGTGGGAGACTGGACCAATGCTCCGCGTGCTCACGGCCGGCGAATCGCACGGCCCCGAACTCGTCGCCATCATGGAGGGCCTGCCCGCGGGCGTCCCCATCTCCCGCGCCGCGATCCAGGCGGATCTCGCGCGCCGCAAACTCGGCTACGGCCGCGGCTCGCGGATGAAGTTCGAAGAGGACGAGCTGACCATCTCGTCCGGCGTCGTGCACGGCACGAGCCTCGGCAGCCCCATCGCCCTGCGCATCGGCAACACCGAATGGCCGAAGTGGGTCGAGGTCATGAGCCCCGAGCCCGTCGAGCTCACCGAGAAGTCCCGCGGCCGCGGCGCCGCGCTCACGCGCCCCCGTCCCGGCCACGCCGACCTCGTCGGCATGCAGAAGTACGGCTTCGACGAGGCCCGGCCGATCCTCGAGCGCGCGAGCGCCCGCGAGACGGCCGCCCGCGTCGCCCTCGGCGCACTCGCACGAGCCTTCCTGGCCGAGCTCGGCATCCGTCTCGTCAGCCACACGCTCTCGATCGGACCCGTGCGCGTTCCCGAAGGCGCAGCCCTGCCCACGCCCGACGACGTCGAGGCGCTCGACGCCGATCCGCTCCGCTGCTTCGACGCCGCGACGAGCGCCGCCATGGTGGCCGAGGTGGACGACGCGCGCAAGGAGGGCGACACGCTCGGCGGCATCGTCGAGGTGCTGGCCTACGGCCTGCCGCCGGGGCTCGGCTCGCACGTCCACTGGGACCGGCGCCTCGATGCCAAGCTCGCGCAGGCGCTCATGAGCATCCAGGCCATCAAGGGCGTGGAGGTCGGCGACGGCTTCGAGACCACCCGCCGCCGCGGCTCCGCCGCCCACGACGAGCTGTTCGTGGCGGGGGACGGCATCACGCGCTCGAGCGACAAGGCGGGCGGCACCGAGGGCGGCATGTCGACCGGCACCGTCCTGCGCGTGCGCGCCGGCATGAAGCCGATCGCGACCGTGCCGCGGGCACTGCGCACGGTGGACGTCGCCACGGGCGACGCCGCATCGGCGCACCACCAGCGCTCGGACGTGTGCGCCGTGCCGGCGGCGGGCGTCGTCGCCGAGGCGATGGTCGCCGTCGTCCTGGCCGAGGTCGTGCTGGAGAAGTTCGGCGGCGACAGCGTCGACCGAGACGCGACGCAACCTCGAGGGCTACCTCGCGGCGATCCCCGACGCGCTGCGCAGCGCGACCGAGAGCGACGCCGGCCTCGCCGAGCATGACCTCGCACTCTGACGCCGTCGTGCTGATCGGCCCGATGGGGGCCGGAAAGACCAGCATCGGCAAGAAGGCCGCGCGCGCGCTCGGCCTGCCCTTCTTCGACACCGACGCCGCGGTCGTGCGCGACCACGGACCCATCGAGCAGCTCTTCGTCGAGCACGGCGAAGCGCGCTTCCGTGCGGCGGAGCGCGCTGCCGTCCGCGAAGGCCTGGCCACCGGCGGCATCGTCTCGCTCGGCGGCGGGGCGGTCATGGATGCCGACACCCGCGCGGAGCTCGCAGGTCTCCGCGTCGTGCTCCTCACCGTGTCGCCGCGCGTCGTGGCGGGCCGCGTGCGCGACTCGAACCGGCCGCTGCTGCAGGGCGGCGACGACGCCATCGAGCGCTGGACCGCGATCTTCGAAGAGCGCCGGCCCGTGTACGAAGAGCTCGCCGACGTCACGTTCGACACGTCGACCGGTCCGCTGCAGGACGTCGTCGACGCCCTCGTCGCGTGGGTGCGCGGCCAGACCGCCGAGCCCGCCGACTCCGTCCGGCCGGGCGACGACAGCCCCCGCGAGAAGGAGCAGACTGCATGACCGATGCGACGACCATCACCGTGAGCGGCGACGCGAGCTACGACATCACCGTGGGCCACGGCATCCTGTCGTCGCTCGGCGAGGCCCTGCCGGCCGCTGCCCGCAAGGTGCTCGTGATCCACCCGCCGACGCTCGCGGCACAGGCCGAGAGCCTGCGCGCGCAGCTGGTCGGCGACCGCGAGGTGCTGCTCGCCGAGATCCCCGACGCCGAGGCGGGCAAGCGCATCGAGGTCGCCGCCTTCTGCTGGCAGGTGATGGGCAAGGCCGATTTCACGCGGACCGACGTCGTCGTGGGGTTCGGCGGGGGAGCGGTCACCGATCTCGCCGGCTTCGTCGCGGCCACGTGGCTGCGCGGCGTCGAGGTCGTGCAGGTTCCCACCACCGTGCTCGGCATGGTCGACGCGGCCGTCGGCGGCAAGACCGGCGTCAACACCGCCGAGGGCAAGAACCTCGTCGGCGCCTTCTGGGCGCCGCGCGCCGTCATCTGCGACCTCGACCTGCTCGGCTCGCTGTCGCGCAACGAGCGCGTCGCGGGCTACGCCGAGGTGGTGAAGGCCGGATTCATCTGGGCGCCCGAGATCCTCGACCTGGTCGAGGCCGACCCCGAGACCGCCGTCGACCCGCAGAGCGAAGCGTTCCGCCGCACCATCGAGCTCGCCATCGAGATGAAGGCGCGCGTCGTGGGGGAGGACCTGCGCGAGGCGGGCCTGCGCGAGATCCTCAACTACGGCCACACCCTCGGCCACGCCATCGAGCACGCCGAACGCTACCGCTGGCGTCACGGCGCCGCGATCTCGGTCGGCATGGTCTTCGCCGCCGAGCTGTCGCGGCTCGCCGGCCGGCTTCCGGATGCCGCCGCCCAGCGCCACCGCGACATCCTCGGCTCGCTCGGCCTGCCGACGACGTACGGCGCCGGGCGCTGGCCGACGCTGCTCGCGACCATGCAGCGCGACAAGAAGAGCCGCGGGGGCATGCTGCGCTTCATCGTGCTCGACGACATCGCCAAGCCCACGGTGCTGCAGGCGCCCGACGAATCACTGCTCTTCGCCGCCTACCAGGAGGTCGCGGGCTGATGCAGCCCGGCGGTGGGCGCTAGGTGCTCGGATGACGGCATCGCGCGATCCGCGCCTCGCGGTGCGCCGCATCCGCTCCGAGGAGTGGGCTGCCGTGCGGGCGCTTCGGCTCGAGTCGACGAGCGATCCCGACGCGGGGATCGCGTTCCTCGAGACTCCCGAGCAGGTGGCGGAGCGCCCCGACGGGTTCTGGCGCGAACGTGCCGAGACGGCGGCGACGAGCGAGACGGCCGCGCAGTTCGTCGCGGTCGTCGACGACGTCTGGGTCGGGAGCCTGTCGGTGCTGATCCGCGCCACCGGACAGAAGGACGCGCTCGGCCGGTACGTCGACGATCGGCGAGCCGATGTCGTCGGCGTGTACGTGAACCCCGGCCACCGCGGGACGGGTGCGGTCGACGCCCTGCTCGCCGCGGCTGCCGCGTGGGCGGCGGGTCTCGGCCTCGACCGGATCTCGCTGGACGTCCATCGCGACAACCTTCGCGCCGCGCGCGCCTACCGCCGTGCCGGCTTCGCGCCCACTGGCGAGACCTACTCCAGTTCGATCGGGCCCCAGATCGTCATGGCGCGCCCGCTGCCGTGACGGGCGCGCGTATCTCGGCGCGCTGATATCGTTGCGACGATGACCCACCCCCGCCGCCTCCTGCTCGTCAACGGGCCCAACCTCAACCTGCTGGGCACCCGTGAGCCGGGGATCTACGGCACGGCGACGCTGGCCGACGTCGAGCGCGTGACGACGGATGCCGCAGCCCGGCGCGGCTTCGAGGTGCGGGCCGTGCAGAGCAACCACGAGGGCGTGCTCCTCGATGCGATCCACGCGGCTCGCGAGGACTGCGCCGGCATCGTGATCAACCCCGGCGGGCTCACCCACACGTCGATCGATCCTGCGCGACGCGCTCGCGGGCGTCGGCCTTCCGGTCGCCGAGGTGCACATCTCGGACGTGAAGGCCCGCGAGGAGTTCCGCCACCATTCCTACGTCGCCGACGTCGCCCTGGTGCACGTGATCGGCGAAGGCGTCGCCGGCTACGCGACGGCCGTCGAACGCCTCGTGGACATCCTCACCGGGCAGGCCGAGGGCTGAGGAATCGCCCGGGACCAGGCATCCCGTAGAATCGAACGTCGGCGCTGCCGGTCCCCGAGCTTGTCGACGGGCGGCGACCGCCTCTCGCTTCACGCCGCTCACACCACAACGAAACGGATTCGCACCCTCATGGCATCCACCGCAGACATCAAGAACGGCGTCGTCCTCAGCATCGACGGTCAGCTCTGGAACGTCATCGAGTTCCAGCATGTCAAGCCGGGCAAGGGTGGCGCGTTCGTGCGCACGAAGCTCAAGAACGTCGTCTCGGGCAAGGTCGTCGACCGCACGTACAACGCGGGCGCGAAGATCGACATCGAGAACGTCGACCGCCGCGACTTCACGTACCTGTACAACGACGGCGACAACTTCGTCTTCATGGACGTCGCCGACTACGACCAGATCAACGTCGGCAGCCGCCACGGTGGGCGACGCCGCGAACTTCCTGCTCGAGAACCAGCAGGTGCAGATCGCGCTCAACAACGGCAACCCGCTCTACGTCGAGCTCCCGGCGTCGGTCATCCTCGAGATCACCTACACCGAGCCCGGCCTGCAGGGCGACCGCTCGTCGGCCGGCACCAAGGCCGCCACCGTCGAGACCGGCTACGAGATCCAGGTCCCGCTGTTCGTCGAGACCGGCACCAAGGTCAAGGTCGACACGCGCACCGGCGACTACCTCGGCCGCGTCAACTGAGGTCGGCGGCCGCTGACCGATGAGTGCCCGTACGAAGGCGCGCAAACGCGCGCTCGACATCCTGTTCCAGGCCGACGTCCGCGGCGATACGCCGGCGACCGTCCTCGCCGCCGAGGCGAAGCGGGCCGCGAACGAGCCCGCCCGCGAGGCCTCGTGGCTGTACGCCCGTGAGATCGTCGACGGCGTGATCGACAACCAGGACGCCATCGACGAGCAGATCACCACGTTCGCCAAGGACTGGACCCTCGCCCGCATGCCGGCGGTCGACCGCGCCGTGCTGCGCATCGGCGTATGGGAGATCCTCTACAACGACGAGGTGCCCACCGCGGTCGCCATCGACGAGGCGGTCGAGCTCGTCAAGGAGTTCTCGACCGACGAATCGGGACCCTTCGTCCACGGCGTGCTCGCCCGGATCGCGCGCGCGGGCTGACCCGCGATGCATCCGCCGCGGTGTCGGCGGGCCTTGGCAGGATGGATGCCGTGACCCCGCCGTCCGCCGGACCCCCGCCGTTCGTAGACCCGGGGCACATCCGCCGGCACACCGACAGCGGCTCGTACGAGCGGGGCGCCGCGTACTTCGCCGACGGCGCCGTGCAGCGGCTCGAGTGGGATCCGGTCACCTGCGTGATCGAGGCCGTCGTCGCCGGCAGCGCCGGGCGGACGTACCGAAGCCGGGTCCGGCTCGACCCGCAGCGCGTGGACCACCCGATCGCCGCGACGTCATGCACGTGCCCGGTGCAGTTCGACTGCAAGCACACGGTCGCGACGCTGCTCGCAGCCAACCGGCTGGCGGCGTCCGCTCCGGCGTCGCCCGGCGAATCCTCGTGGCGCGCAGTCTTCGCGTCGCCGGCGCCCGCGCCGCGGACTCACACGCCCCTCGCGCTGGGCGTCGAGCTGCGCCAGCGCATCCGTCGCGGCGCGTCGGCGTGGGCGCCGGCGCGCGTCGAGTCCGCCACGCCTCGCGGGCTGCATCAGCACGGCTCCGACGTGCTGGTCGGCCTCCGCCCGCTCGAGCGGTCCGCCCGGTCCGACGCGTGGATCAAGGGCGGCGTCTCGTGGGACGCATTGCGGCGGCCGAGCACGGTGTACGACCCTGCCCAGGCGAGGTGGTTCGCCGAGCTCTACAGCATCGGCCGCGACGTCCGTTCCTTCGGCGCCTTCTCCGACGTCTCGGACTGGCTCACGCTCGACGACATCGAGTCGAGCCTCCTCTGGCCTCACCTGGCGTCCGCTGCGGACCGCGGCATCCCGTTCGTCCCGACCAGGCGCACCGCGACGGTCGCACTGGCGTCCGAGGCGACCGTCGCGGTGCAGGCGCAGCGCACCGCGCGCGGCCTCGAGATCATCCCGGTCGTCACGATCGACGGCGAGCAGACGGTCCCCCGTCCTTCTGCAGACGCCCCCGGCACGTCGGCCGCAGCCTCGGGGCCCGTGAGGCCAGCCGCGACCCTGCGCCCGGTCGGTCGCACGGGCGTCTACCGCTTCACGGTGCAGCGCGAACGCATCGATCTGGTGCTGGCAGCCGTCGCCCTGCCCGATCCGGTGCCGGCGCTCCTCAGCGCGCGCGAAGCCGTGACCGTTCCGGCGGACGAGGCCGAGGAGTTCGTCCGCGAGCATCTGCCGCGCATCGCCCGACGTGTGGACGTCGAGGCTCCCGGTATCGACGTCGCCCCGCCGCCCCGGCCGAAGCTCGTGGTGCTGGTGCGGTTCGAACCGAGCCATCGGCTCGTCTACACGCTCTCGTGGCGGTACGGCGACGGCGAGCTGCTCGGGCTCGATGCGACGGGCGACGACGGCGACCCGGCGCAGGAGCGCACGATACGCGACCGCGTCGAGTCGCTCTGGCGCGATCATGCGCCGGTCGACTTCGCCGGCGCCGACACGCTGTCGGGGATCGTGGCGGCGGAGTTCGCGTCGCAGCTGCTGCCGCTGCTCGAAGCCGACGACGACGTCCGTGTGGAGATCTCGGGCGAACGTCCGAACTACCGTGAGCTCGCCGGCGATCCGCGCATCGACATCACCTCGGTCGAGACGACCGACGCCGACTGGTTCGACCTGGGCGTCGTCGTGACGATCGACGGCCGCAGCATCCCGTTCGGCACGCTGTTCACCGCGCTCTCGCGGGGCCGCAAGAAGATCCTGCTGAGCGACGGGGCGTACTTCTCGCTGTCGCATCCCTCGCTCGAGCGCCTGCGCGACCTCATCGACGAGGCGGGCGAGCTCGACGAATGGGAGACCGGACCGCGCATCAGCCGGTACCAGACCGCCCTGTGGGCCGATTTCGAGGATCTCGCGGACGAGGCGCAGCCCGCGGTCTCGTGGCGGGCCACCGTGGAGGCGCTGCGCGACGCCGACGGGGTTCCCGCCGCACCGCTCCCTGCCGCACTGCAGGCGGACCTCCGCCCGTACCAGCGGGTCGGCTACGACTGGCTGGCCTTCCTCTGGCAGCACCGGCTCGGCGGCATCCTGGCCGACGACATGGGCCTCGGCAAGACGCTGCAGCTGCTCGCGCTCATCGCGCACGCACGCGAAACCGGCGAGAAGCGCCCGTTCCTGGTGGTGGCGCCGACATCCGTCGCTGTCGACATGGCGGAGCGAGGCGGCGCGCTTCGTGCCCGACCTGCGCGTCGCGGTCATCGATGCGACCCGCGCGAAGCGGGGGACGACGGTGACGGATGCCGCAGCCGCCGCCGACATCGTGGTCACGTCGTACACGCTCCTGCGCCTGGACGAGGCCGAGTTCGCACGCGTCACGTGGGCCGGGCTCATCCTCGACGAGGCGCAGTTCGTCAAGAACAGCCAGACCAAGGCGTACCGGGCGGCGCGCGATCTGCCGGCGGACGTCGTCTTCGCCGTGACCGGCACGCCGCTCGAGAACAGCCTCACCGAGCTGTGGGCCCTGCTCTCGCTGGCTGCTCCCGGGCTGTTCGCCTCCGCGCGGCGGTTCCGCGAGGAGTACGTCGGCCCCATCGAGAAGGGCAAGGTGCCCGAGAACCAGGAGGGCGGCGCGTATCGCGCCGGCCGTCTGGCACGGCTGCGGCGCCGCATACGCCCCCTGGTGCTGCGGCGCACGAAGGAGCTGGTCGCCGCCGATCTGCCCGCCAAGCAGGAGCAGGAGGTGCGGATCGAGCTGGGTGCCGCCCACCGCGCCCTCTACGACACCGTGCTGCAGCGCGAGCGGCAGAAGGTGCTGGGGCTCCTGGAGGACCTCGACCGCAACCGGTTCATCGTGTTCCGCTCCCTGACCCTGCTGCGCATGCTGAGCCTCGCCCCCGAGCTCGTCGACCCGGCGTACTCCCACATCGCGCCGAGCAAGCTCGGCGCACTCTTCGAGCAGCTCGACGAAGCCCTCGCCGAGGGGCACCGCGCCCTCGTGTTCAGCCAGTTCACGTCGTTCCTCGGTCTCGTGTCGGCCCGGCTCGAGGAGCGCGGCATCCCGTACGCGTATCTCGACGGGTCGACACGCGATCGCGACGCCGCCGTCGACGCCTTCCGCGGGGGAGAGGCGCCGGTGTTCCTCATCAGCCTCAAGGCGGGCGGCTTCGGCCTCACGCTGACGGAGGCCGACTACGTGTTCCTGCTCGATCCGTGGTGGAACCCGGCAGCCGAGGCGCAGGCGGTCGACCGCGCTCACCGCATCGGCCAGCACCGGAGCGTCATGGTGTACCGCCTCATCGCGAACGGCACCATCGAGGAGAAGGTCATGGCGCTGCAGCAGCGCAAGGCCCGCCTGTTCCGGTCGGTGATGGACGACGACGCCCTGTTCGGCCAGGCGCTCACCGCCGACGACATCCGCGGGCTCTTCGACACGTAGCCCTCCCGCGGGCGTCGCGGCATCGTTCAGCCCGCACTCAGCGGGAAGGGCCCTTCGATGCGCCGACGCCGAGCCCGGTGAGGAAGCCCTCGCGCCAGCTCGCGTACCGCGGCGCCCAGCCGAGCGCGTCCCTGGCCTTCGCGTTCGACGATCCACGCGCGGTGGTCATCCATGCGACCCCGAACTCGCCGACGAGCATGCGGGCGATCCAGGCAGGCACCCGCAGCGGCTGCTGTGCGCCGACCGCGCGCGCGAGCTCGGGCAGCCAGTCCGAGACCGGCGCGGGATCGTCGTCAACGATGTTGTAGACCCCCGCCGCACCGCGCGTCGCGGCGGCGACCGTCGCTGACGGCGGCGTCGTCGATGTGGCAGAACGACCACACTCCGCCTCCGCCACCGACGAGGGGGACCTGGCGCTTGCGCACCGCCTCCAGCATCTCGCCGCCGGCTCCGAGCGACTGACCCGGTCCGTAGAAGTTGCCGAAGCGCAGCGCGAGTCCGCCGGCGTCGACGGCCGCCCGCTCTGCATGCGCGATCGCGGCGAGCGTGTTCCGTGCCGCCGGAACCGGGTCGGGGTCGATCGGGTCCTCCTCGGTCTTCACCGCCGAGCCCGAGTGCGGGTTGGTCCACCCGGTGTAGCTCTGCACGACGATTCGGCCCGTACCCACCTCCTGCGCCGCGGCGATGAGTGCATCGGTGCCGCGCGTGCGCAGCTCGTTCGTGACGGCGAACACCTCGTCGAACCGTTTGAAATCGAAGCCGGCGGCCAGCGACGTGAGCTGGTGCACCAGCACATCGGGCTGCGCCTCGATCACAGCGCGGCGGATGGATGCCGCATCTCGGCCGTCCATGATCACTCCGCGCCCGCCCAGGTCGTCGATGCGCCGCGTTCCCTCCGCGGTCCGCGAGGTCGCCGTCACCTCGTGCCCGGCAGCGACGAACAGCGGCACCAGCCGCGAACCGACGGCACCCGTGCCTCCTGCGATGAAGATCCTCATGATCGTTCTCCTCTCTCCACCCCCTTCGACGGATGAGGCCGCCGCCGTGTGACAGGCTCGGGTCATGGATCTCGCCGTCGAAGCGCCGAGGCTTCGTCCGCTCATGTTCTCGATCGCCTACCGCATGCTCGGCAGCGTCTCCGACGCGGAGGATGTCGTGCAGACGGGCATGCTCCGGATCCACGAGCGCACGCGCGGCGGCGACCCCATCGAGCGCCCCGATGCGTTCGCATCGACGGTGGCGACGCGCCTCTCGATCGACGCGCTGCGATCGGCGCACCGCACCCGCGAGGTGTACGTCGGCCCCTGGCTCCCCGAGCCGCTGCTCGCCGACGACGCGGATCCTGCGCACCGCATCGAGCAGGACGAGACGCTCTCCGTCGCCGTGCTGGCGATGCTCGAGCGCCTGGGTCCGGTGGAGCGGGCGGTGTTCGTGCTGCGCGAGGCGCTGGGCTTCGACTACGCCGAGATCGCCGCGATCGTCGAACGCGATCCGGCGGCGTGCCGGCAGATCATGCACCGCGCACGCCGGCGAGTGACCACCGGTGGCGCACGGTACGACGCCGACGACGCGGATGCCGCGCGCCTCGTCGCCGAGTTCCTGCAGGCGTTGCGCGACGGCGACGTGGACGGCGTCGTGCGCGTGCTGTCGGACGATGTCGTGTTCACCGCGGACGGCGGCGGGAAGGCGCCCGCGATCCAGCGCCCCATGACCGGCGACGTCGCGGTCGCGCGGTTCCTCATCGGCCTCATGCGCCGCGGCGCAGCGCTCGGGGTCCGCGTGGAGCCGACCATCGCCAACGCGGAGCACTCGGTGCGCTTCCGCGGCGCCGACGGCGCGACGCTGTCGGTGCTGACGCTCCACGTGGAGAACGGGAGGATCCGCTCGCTCGCGAACCAGCTGAACCCCGACAAGCTGCAGCATCTCGCACCCGTCGGGGACCTGCTCGCCCTGCTCCGGGACGGGACGGAACGCCCGACCGCCTGAGCGGACGCCGCCGGAGATCTTTTCCACGGCCGGGTCGGCGGGCACCCTCGGTGCCCCTCGCCTAGACTCGTCTGGTTCGACGGTACGACTGCTGGATAGGGGAGGAGTCCCATGCGCATCACGGGCCTCGGCCACGCCGGAATGTTCATCGAGACGGCGGGAGGAAGCATCCTCTGCGACCCGGTGATCGGCCCGACCTTCTTCGGGTCGTGGTTCCCGTTCCCCGACAACCGCGGACTCGACTGGGCGAAGTACGGCAACGCCGACTTCCTGTACATCTCGCACCGCCACCGCGACCACTTCGACCCGGCGCTCATGCAGCGCCACGTGCCGAAGGACATCAAGGTCCTGCTGCCGGACTACCCGACCGACGATCTCGAGCAGGATCTGCGGCGGCTCGGCTACGACAACATCGTCTACACGCAGGCCGGTGTGCCGCTCGAGTTCGGCGCGCTCAAGCTCATGGTGACGCCCCTGCGCGCGCCCAGCGACGGCCCGATCGGCGACTCGTCGCTGAGCGTCGACGACGGGACCGCCAGCATCCTGAACCAGAACGACTCGCATCCGCTCGACCTCGAGAAGCTGATGTCGTTCTCGAAGCCCGAGGCGTACTTCACGCAGGTGTCCGGGGCGATCTGGTGGCCGATGGTCTACGACCTGCCGCAGGACGCCAAGCAGAACTTCGCGAAGCTCAAGCGCGACGCGCAGAACAAGCGGGCGATGTACTACATCGAGAAGGTCGACGCCGAGCACGTCTTCCCGATGGCCGGCCCGCCGATGTTCCTGCGCGAGGAGCTGTTCAAATACAACGGCTACGGCCTCGACGGCGACGCCATCTTCACCGACCAGCGCCAGTTCCTGCAGCACATGAAGGAGCTCCGCCCCGACCAGAAGGGCTACGAGTTCGTGCCGGGCACCGTGGTCGAGCTGAACGGCGGCGCCCTCTCGGTCACGCAGACGCTCTACACGGATGCCGAGATCGACCGGATCTTCGACGACAAGTGGTCGTATCTCGCCGAACAGCAGGGCAGCCGCCAGGACGAGATCCGCGCAGAGGAGGCCTCCCGCGCAGCGGTGCTGCCGCCGGACGAGATGCTCGCTGCGATCAAGGAGTGGTGGGAGCCGCTGCTTCGCCGTGCCCGCACCATCCGCAACGGCGTCGGCGGCGTCGTGCGCTTCCGCATCGGCGATCTCGACATGGTCGTGGACTTCCCGAAGGCGAAGGTCCGCGAGTACCAGGACGACGAGTGCATCTACTGGTACACGATCCCCGGCCGACCTGGTCTCGACCAACATCGCCGACCACGAGATCGACTGGTCGAACTCGATCTTCCTGTCGATGCAGTTCGAGGTCGGCCGCAGCGGCAAGTTCAACGAGTTCCTGACGACGTTCCTCAAATGCCTGTCGCGCGACCGGATCGAGTACGTCGAGAACTGGTACGCGGAGCAGACCGATCAGACCGAGGACGCCCAGCTGGGCGAGTGGAAGGTGCAGCGCCGCTGCCCGCACCTGCGTGCGGACCTCACCAAGACGGGCAAGATCGAGGACGGCGTGCTCACCTGCTCCCTCCACGACTGGAAGTGGGATCTGGCCAGCGGCAAGTGCCTCACGAGCCAGGGGCACCCGATCCGCGCGTCGCTGGTCGAGGACGACGCACAGCGCGAGGTGACGACGCCCGCCGCCTGAACGGCGACAGCGCCGTCTGGTTGTAGACCCTCTACAACCAGACGGCGCTTCTGCGCGCGGAGATGTGTACTCCGCGGCGCCAATCCGTGTCGATCGGTATCACCGCGCAGCCGAGGGAGTCCTGATCACCGTGCCCGCGATCGCGGGCGATCAGAACCCGAAGGAGTCACGCCATGACCACCGTTCCCGTCCGCGGCGCCGCCGGCGTCGTCGTCCCCGCTCGCACCGGCCGTCCGAGCACGATCCGCACCCTGCTCTCCTGGGAGGCGCGCGCCGAGGCTGCGACCAAGACCGCTCTGCAGCGCTGGAGCATCCCGGCGCTGCGCATCGCCCTCGGCGGCGTGTTCGTCGTCTTCGGCGCCCTGAAGTTCTTCCCGGGAGTCAGCCCGGTCGAGGCGCTCGTGAGCCAGACCTGGGAGAAGCTGACGTTCGGGCTCGTGAGCGGGCAGGCGGCGCTCGTCGCCACCGCGCTGATCGAGGTCGCGGCGGGAGCCCTCCTCATCGCCGGCGGCGCCTTCGCCCGCATCGGCCTCGTGGTGCTCGCGCTCGCGTTCGTCGGCATCCTCTCGCCGCTCGTGCTGCTGCCTGCCGAGGTCTTCAGCACCGCCGGCCCGACGCTCACCGGACAGTACATCTTCAAGAACGTCGTGCTGATCGCCGCGGCCCTGCGTCGTCGCCTCGCAGGTACTGCGCGGACCCACCGCGCGCGCCTGACGCACACGCCGCTCACGCGCGAAGGCCGGTCCCGATTGGGGCCGGCCTTCGCGGTGACGTAGACTGGGCGGCGATCACAGCAACCTTTAACCCCGTCCCGTGAGGCGGAGAAGGGAGCGGCGGATGAGCACGCGCACCGTGCTGCAAGAGGCCGACATCGCCCGGGCCCTGACTCGGATCTCCCACGAGATCCTCGAGTCCAACAAGGGTCCCGAAGGCCTGGTCCTCCTCGGCATCCCCACTCGCGGCGTCACCCTCGCCCACCGGATCGGCGCGCTGGTCGAGCAGTTCGGCGGCGTCACCGTCCCGATCGGCGCGCTCGACGTCACGATGTACCGGGACGACCTGCACCGCAATCCGACACGTGCTCCGCAGCGCACGCAGATCCCGCCGGGCGGCATCGACGGCAAGGTGGTCGTGCTCGTGGACGACGTGCTCTTCTCAGGACGCAGCATCCGTGCCGCGCTCGATGCCCTGCAGGACATCGGCCGGCCCGCTGCGGTGCGGCTGGCGACGCTCGTCGACCGCGGTCACCGCGAGCTGCCGATCCGCCCGGACTTCGTCGGCAAGAACCTGCCGAGCTCCCGCGAGGAGCGCGTGAACGTGCGGCTCCGCGAGACCGACGGCGCCGAATCCGTCACGATCGAAGGACGGTGACGGAGCATGAGGCACCTGCTCGACACCCGGACGCTCGCCCGCCAGGATGCGCTGCGCATCCTCGACGTGGCCGAGGACATGGCCGACACGCAGCGGCGCGAGGTCAAGAAGCTCCCCACCCTCCGGGGCAAGACCGTCGTCAACCTGTTCTTCGAGGACTCGACACGCACGCGCATCTCGTTCGAGGCCGCCGCGAAGCGCCTGTCGGCCGACGTCATCAACTTCTCGGCGAAGGGCTCGAGCGTCTCGAAGGGGGAGTCGCTGCAGGACACGGCGCAGACCCTCCAGGCGATGGGAGCGGATGCCGTCGTCATCCGCCACGGCGCGTCCGGCGCCCCTCGCACCCTCGCGACCAGCGGCTGGATCAGCGCCGGCGTCGTCAACGCCGGCGACGGCACCCACGAGCATCCGACGCAGGCGCTCCTGGACGCCTTCACGATCCGCAAGCGCCGATTCGGCGACGACAGCCGCGGCCGCGACCTCGCGGGCATGAAGGTCGCGATCGTCGGCGACATCCTGCACTCGCGGGTGGCCAGGTCCAACGTCTGGCTGCTGCACACCCTCGGCGCCAGGTGACCCTCGTCGCGCCGCCCACCCTCGTGCCGCAGGACATGTCGCGCTGGCCCGTGCGGACGCTCTACGACCTCGACGAGGCGATCTCGTCCGCACCGGACGCGCTCATGATGCTGCGCATCCAGCTGGAGCGGATGAACGCGGCGTATTTCCCCACTGAACGGGAGTATTCGCGGCGCTGGGGTCTCGACGCACGCCGCCTCCAGGCACTCGGAGCGGATAGCATTGTCATGCACCCCGGACCCATGAACCGGGGTCTGGAGATCTCCGCAGAGGCCGCGGACTCGCCGCGCTCGACCGTGCTCGAGCAGGTCGCGAACGGCGTCTCGGTGCGCATGGCCGCGCTCTACCTGCTGCTGGCGGGAGCGGAGCACGACGCAGCCGACAGCACACCCGCGATGAACGCCCCCGCCCCGGTGGGCTCAGAGAAGGAGAACACCCCATGAGCGAGACCCTTCTCTTCCGCGGCGCGCAGGTCGAGGCCACCACCCTCGCCGACGTGATCGTCGCAGACGGCGTGATCGCCGAGATCGGCCCCGGCCTGAGCCGCGCGGGCGCGACCGTGATCGACGTCGACGGCCTCGTGCTGCTGCCGGGCCTGGTCGATCTGCACACGCACCTGCGCGAACCCGGGTACGAGGCATCCGAGACGATCCTGACCGGATCGCGCGCCGCCGCGGCGGGCGGCTACACCGCCGTCTTCGCGATGCCCAACACCTCGCCGGTCGCCGACACCGCCGGTGTCGTCGAGCAGGAGCTCGCCCTCGGCGAGGCGGCGGGCTTCGTCACGGTGCAGCCGATCGGCGCGGTGACCGTCGGGCAGAAGGGCGAGCGCCTGGCCGAGCTCGGCGCCATGGCCGACTCCCGCGCCCGGGTGCGCGTCTTCAGCGACGACGGCTTCTGCGTCTGGGACCCGCTCATCATGCGGCGAGCGCTCGAGTACGTGAAGGCGTTCGACGGCGTCATCGCGCAGCACGCGCAGGATCCGCGTCTCACCGAGGGCGCGCAGATGAACGAGGGCGCCGTGTCGGCGGAGCTGGGACTCGCCGGCTGGCCCGCCGTCGCCGAAGAGTCGATCATCGCCCGCGACGTGCTCCTCGCCGAGCACGTCGGCTCGCGCCTGCACGTCTGCCACCTCTCGACGGCGGGCTCGGTGGACATCATCCGCTGGGCCAAGCGTCGCGGCGTGGACGTGACCGCCGAGGTCACCCCGCACCACCTGCTCCTGACCGACGAGCTGGTGCGCGACTACGACGCCCGCTTCAAGGTCAACCCGCCGCTGCGCCGCGAGGAGGACGTGCTCGCGGTGCGCGAGGGCCTCGCCGACGGCACGATCGACATCGTCGCGACCGACCACGCCCCGCACCCGGCCGAGGCGAAGGCGTGCGAGTGGCACGCGGCGGCCAACGGCATGGTGGGCCTCGAGAGCGCGCTGCGGGTCGTGCAGCAGTCGATGGTCGACACCGGACTGCTCACCTGGGGCGATGTCGCACGGGTCATGTCGCGCGAGCCCGCGCGCATCGGCCGCCTCGCGGGCCACGGCACCCCGCTCACCGAGGGCCAGCCGGCATCCCTCGCGTTCTACGACCCGGCGCCCCGCCGCACCTTCACGACCGACGATCTGCGCGGTCGGAGCCTGAACTCGCCGTACCTCGGCCGCGAGCTGCCGGGCGAGGTGCGCTGGACGCTCCACCGGGGAACGGTCACCGTCGCCGACGGCGCCCTGCTCGACACGCCGGGGGTGCGCGCATGACCCGCGAAGGCGCCCTGGCCGTCATGATCGCCGTGGCCGTGGTGCTGCTCGCCGCGCTCGCGTGGGCGTGGTGGCGACGGACGCGACGGGATGCCGCCCCCCTCGTCCACCCGGGCGAGCTGCCCGCCGACGCGCATGTGCGCGCGTCCTTCGACGCCCTGTACGTCGCGACGACCGCCCGCGACACTCCGCTGGAGCGGATCGCGGCCCCCGGCATGGCGTTCCGCTCGAAGGCGACCGTCATCGTCGCCGACGAGGGCGTGGCGATCGGCCTCACCGGACAGGACCCGTTCGTGCTGACGCCCGACCGCATCGTCGACGTCGACCAGTCCACCGTCGCGATCGACCGGGTGGTCGAGCCGGGCGGACTCACCCGCCTGACCTGGCGCACCGACGCCGGCACGACCGTCGACAGCTACTTCCGACCCCAGAATGCCTCGGCCCGCGCTCTCGCGGACGCTGTGGCCGGCATCCTTCCCCTGAACCAGACGGGAACCGACGCATGACCTCCCTCTTCCAGACCGACCCCGCCGTCCTCGTGCTCGAGGACGGGACCCGTCACACCGGACGCGCGTACGGCGCCCAGGGCACCACGATCGGCGAGGTGGTGTTCTCCACCGGCATGACCGGGTACCAGGAGACGCTCACCGATCCCTCGTACGCGGGCCAGATCGTGCTGCAGACCGCGCCGCACATCGGCAACACCGGCATGAACGACGAGGACCCCGAATCGCGCCGCATCTGGGTGGCGGGGTACATCGTGCGCGACCCCTCACGCGTCGTCTCCAACTGGCGCGCCGACGAATCGCTCGACGACGGCCCTGGCGAGGGACGGCGTGGTGGGCATCAGCGGCATCGACACGCGCGCCGTGACCCGCCACATCCGCTCGGCCGGCAGCATGCGCGGCGCGATCTTCTCCGGCGACGCGGCGGGCATCGACGCCGAGGAGCAGCTGCGTCTCGTCCGCGAGGCTCCGCAGATGGCCGGTCAGAACCTCTCCGCGCAGGTGTCGGTGGCCGCCGCCGAGGTGACGAAGGCGACCGGCGAGCGCATCGGCAACCTCGCCGTGCTCGACCTCGGCGTGAAGCAGGCGACCGTCGACAACCTCGCCGCGCGGGGCTTCGACGTGCACGTGCTGCCGCAGGACGTCACCATCGACCAGATCCGCGCGATCGACCCGGTGGCGGTGTTCTACTCCAACGGCCCCGGCGACCCGGCGGCTTCGGGCGACCACGTCGACCTGCTGCGCGGCGTGCTCGACGACGGCCTGCCGTTCTTCGGCATCTGCTTCGGCAACCAGCTGCTCGGCCGCGCGCTCGGCCTCGGCACCTACAAGCTGCCCTTCGGTCACCGCGGCATCAACCAGCCGGTGCTCGACAAGTCGACGGGCCGCGTCGAGATCACGGCCCACAACCACGGCTTCGCGGTGGACGCCCCGGTCGACGGCGAGTTCGACAGCCCGAACGGCTACGGCCGCATCGAGGTCAGCCACGTCGGGCTGAACGACCAGGTGGTCGAGGGCCTGCGCGCGCTCGACATCCCGGCGTTCTCGGTGCAGTACCACCCGGAGGCCGCCGCCGGCCCGCACGACGCCAACTACCTGTTCGACCGCTTCCGCGACCTCGTCGTCGCGAACCTCGAGAAGAAGGCCGCGAAGTAATGCCCAAGCGCGACGACATCAACTCCGTCCTGGTCATCGGCTCCGGCCCGATCGTCATCGGGCAGGCGTGCGAGTTCGACTACTCGGGCACGCAGGCCTGCCGCGTGCTGCGCGAGGAGGGCGTGCGCGTCATCCTGGTGAACTCGAACCCGGCCACCATCATGACCGACCCCGACTTCGCCGACGCGACCTACATCGAGCCGATCAACTGGCGCGTCATCGAGACGATCATCGCGAAGGAGAAGCCCGACGCGATCCTGCCGACGCTGGGCGGGCAGACGGCGCTCAACGCCGCGATCGACCTCCACAAGCACGGGATCCTCGAGAAGTACGACGTCGAGCTCATCGGCGCCGACTTCGAGGCGATCAACAAGGGCGAGGACCGCCAGATCTTCAAGCAGCTGGTGCTGGATGCCGGCGCCGATGTCGCGGCATCCCGCATCGCGCACACGATGGACGAGGTGCTCGCGGCCGCCGACGAGCTCGGCTACCCGCTCGTCGTGCGCCCGTCGTTCACGATGGGCGGCCTCGGCTCGGGCTTCGCGTACGACGAGAACGGACCTCCGCCGCATCGCCGGCGCGGGACTGCGCGACTCGCCGACCACCGAGGTGCTGCTCGAGGAGTCGATCCTCGGGTGGAAGGAGTACGAGCTCGAGCTGATGCGCGACACCGCCGACAACACGGTCGTCGTCTGCTCCATCGAGAACGTCGACCCCGTCGGCGTGCACACGGGCGACTCGATCACGGTCGCCCCGGCGCTCACCCTCACCGACCGCGAGTACCAGAAGCTCCGCGACATCGGCATCGACATCATCCGCGCGGTGGGCGTCGACACCGGCGGCTGCAACATCCAGTTCGCCGTGGACCCTGCCACCGGTCGCATCATCGTCATCGAGATGAATCCCCGCGTGTCGCGGTCGTCGGCCCTCGCCTCCAAGGCGACCGGCTTCCCGATCGCGAAGATCGCCGCGAAGCTCGCGATCGGCTACCGCCTCGACGAGATCCCCAACGACATCACGAAGGTGACGCCGGCGAGCTTCGAGCCGACGCTGGACTACGTCGTCGTCAAGGTGCCGCGCTTCAACTTCGAGAAGTTCCCCGCCGCCGACACCACGCTGACCACCACGATGAAGTCCGTGGGCGAGGCGATGGCCATCGGCCGCAACTACGCCACCGCCCTGCAGAAGGCGCTGCGCTCGCTCGAGAAGCGCGGTTCCAGCTTCCACTGGGGCGACGAGCCGCGCTCGATCGACGAGCTGCTCGAGATCGCGAAGACCCCGACCGACGGCCGCATCGTCGTGCTCCAGCAGGCGCTGCGCAAGGGCGCCACGGTCGAGCAGGCGTTCGAGGCGACCAAGATCGACCCGTGGTTCCTCGACCAGATCGTGCTCATCAACGAGGTCGCCGAGTTCGTGCGCCAGGCGGGTGAGCTGGATGCCGCCACCCTGCGCATCGCGAAGGAGCACGGGTTCAGCGACGCCCAGATCGCCGAGCTGCGTGCCGACGCCGAGGCCGAGGTCCGCAGCATCCGTCACGCCCTCGGCATCCGCCCCGTGTACAAGACCGTCGACACCTGCGCAGGGGAGTTCCCGGCGCTCACGCCGTACCACTACTCGAGCTACGACTTCGAGACCGAGGTGACGCCGTCGGAGCGCACGAAGGTCGTCATCATCGGCTCGGGCCCCAACCGCATCGGCCAGGGCGTCGAGTTCGACTACTCGTGCGTGCACGCGTCGTTCGCGCTGGCCGACGCCGGCTACGAGACGGTCATGGTCAACTGCAACCCCGAGACCGTGTCGACCGACTACGACACCTCCGACCGCCTGTACTTCGAGCCGCTGACCCTGGAGGACGTCCTCGAGGTGCTGCACGCCGAGGCGCAGTCGGGTGAGATCCTCGGCGTCATCTGCCAGCTCGGCGGCCAGACGCCCCTCGGCCTCGCCAAGGGCATCGAGGAGGCCGGCTACACGATCCTCGGCACCAAGCCCGCCGCGATCGACCTGGCCGAGGAGCGCGAGCTGTTCTCGCGCCTGCTCGACGACGCCGGCCTGGTGGCGCCGCGCAACGGCACCGCGATCGACGTCGACGGCGCCGTCGCGGTGGCCGAGGAGATCGGCTACCCGGTGCTGGTGCGCCCGAGCTTCGTGCTCGGCGGCCGCGGCATGGAGATCGTGTACTCGACCGAGGCGCTGCGCGACTACTTCGTGCGCATCGCCGACGCCGCCATCATCGGCCCGGGGCTCCCGCTCCTGGTCGACCGGTTCCTCGACGACGCGATCGAGATCGACGTCGACGCGCTGTTCGACGGCGACGAGCTGTACATCGGCGGCGTCATGGAGCACCTCGAGGAGGCCGGCATCCACTCCGGCGACTCGAGCTGCACGCTGCCGCCCGTCAGCCTCGGCCGCACCGACATCGACCGCGTCCGCATCGCGACGCACGCCATCGCCGAGGGCGTCGGCGTGCGGGGCCTCCTCAACGTGCAGTTCGCCATCTCGGCCGGCGTGCTCTACGTCATCGAGGCGAACCCCCGCGCCAGCCGCACCGTGCCCTTCGTGTCGAAGGCGCTCGGCATCCCGCTCGCGAAGGCCGCCTCCCGCATCATGGCGGGCTCGACCATCGCAGAGCTGAAGTCCGAGGGGATGCTGCCCGAGCAGGACGGCTCGCGCGTGCCCCTCGACGCCCCCGTCGCCGTGAAGGAGGCCGTGCTGCCCTTCAAGCGGTTCCGCACGGCGGACGGCCAGACCGTGGACTCCGTGCTCGGTCCCGAGATGCGCTCCACCGGCGAGGTGATGGGCATCGACCGCGACTTCCCCACGGCGTTCGCGAAGATCGCAGGAGGCCGCGTACGGCGGCATGCCGCAGTCGGGCACCGTGTTCATCTCGGTCGCCGACAGCGACAAGCGCGCCGTGATCCTCCCGGCCCACCGCCTGCAGGAGCTCGGCTTCGACCTGGTCGCGACCGAGGGCACCGCCGAGATCCTCGCGCGCAACGGCATCGAGGTGCGCGTCGTGAGCAAGTACTCCGAGACCCAGGAGTCGGGCGGCACCAACATCGTCGACCTCATCAACGCCGGTGAGATCGACATCGTCGTGAACACCCCGAGCGGCGGCAGCGCCCGCGCCGACGGCTACGAGATCCGCGCGGCGGCGGTGGCCGGCGACAAGGCGCTGTTCACGACCATGGCCGTGCTCGGTGCGGCGGTGAGCGCTCTGCCGGTGCTGCGCGAGGGCTTCCGCGTCAAGAGCCTCCAGGAGTACGCGGCCGATCGGGCGGCGCGCGCATGACCCCGCTTCGGCGAGCGCGTCCGTGCGGCGACGGCGACGCACGGGCAGCTGTGCGTCGGCATCGATCCGCACGCGCACCTCCTCGCCGAGTGGGGGATGGATGCCTCCGCCGCCGGCTGCGCGCGAGTTCGGCCTGCGCGTCGTCGAGGCGGCCGCGGGCCGGGTCGGCGTCGTCAAGCCGCAGGTCGTCGTTCTTCGAGTGCTACGGATCCGCCGGGTTCGCGGCGCTCGAGGACGTCCTCGCGGCCGCGCGCGCGGCAGGTCTGCTCGTGATCGCCGACGCCAAGCGCGGCGACATCGGCACGACGATGGACGCCTACGCCCAGGCGTGGCTCACGCCGGGCTCTCCGCTCGAGGCCGACGCGATGACGGTGAACCCCTTCCTCGGCGTCGGGCGCTCTCGAGGGCACGTTCGACCTCGCCGAGCGCGCACGGCAAGGGCGTGTTCGTCCTCGCCGCGACGAGCAATCCCGATGCCGTTCACCGCCCAGCGCGCCGGTCCTGCGCCGAGCGGCGAGACGGTGTCGGCGGCGATCATCCGCGAGGTGTCGGCAGCGCAACGCCGGCACGACGCCGGACGGGCAGTGGGCGAGCCTCGGCTTCGTCGTCGGCGCGACCGTGGACTGGACGGATGCCGGGCTCCGGCGCGTTCTCGCCGGTCGCGCCGATCCTCGCTCCGGGGTTCGGTCATCAGGGTGCCGAACCGCACGACCTCCGCGCGCGCTTCGGCGACCTGGCGGAAGCGGTGATAGCGTCGGAGAGCCGCAGCATCCTGGCTGCCGGACCCGACCGGCTCGCCGCGCGCATATCCGAGCGCGCCCTTCTCTACCGTGGTGATTGACATGCCCGATTCGCGCACCCCTGCTGAAGGGGCTCCGCCCCCTACCTCTGGCGCGCACGCGCGGCCGCCCGAGGTCGACCGTGTGGCGGCCTCGCGCCGCGCCGTCGCCGCGCGCCGCGAGCGTGCCGCGCTGAAGAAGGACGTCGCGATGCGGGTGATCACGCCGCAGGAGCTCCTGCGCCGCGCTCTCGCCGATCCCGCGTCACCCGCCGGCGCGATGCGCGTGCCGGAGTTCCTCACCGCCATCCCCGCGATCGGCGAGGGCAAGCGCGACCGCATCCTGCACGATCTCGAGATCTCGCCGGTCAAGCGGCTCGGCGGGCCTCGGTTCCCGCCAGCGGGAGGACCTTCGGAGCTTCCTGGACGACGCGCTGGCCCGAGCTCGAGCCGCGGGGAGGTCGCAGCCGCCTGGTCGTGCTGGCCGGACCCACCGCGGTCGGCAAGGGCACGGTCGCCGCGCACATCAAGACGCATCACCCCGAGATCCTCCTGTCGGTGTCGGCGACGACGCGGGCGCCGCGCCCGGGCGAGGTCGACGGCGAGCACTACTTCTTCGTCGACGACGCCGAGTTCGACCGGATGATCGCCGACGGCGAGCTGCTGGAGCACGCGACCGTCCACAACGCGTACCGCTACGGCACGCCGCGCAAGCCCGATCGAGAAGGCCCTCGCCGAGGGGCGCACCGTGCTGCTCGAGATCGACCTCCAGGGCGCCCGCCAGGTGCGCGAGGCGGATCCGTCGGCGACGCTCGTGTTCCTGCTGCCGCCCAGCTGGGACGAACTGGTGCAGCGCCTCGTCGGTCGCGGCACCGAGGACGCCGCCGAGCGCGCGCGGCGCCTGCGCACCGCGAAGACCGAGCTCGCCTCGCAGGGCGAGTTCGACTACCGCGTCGTGAACGACGACGTCGCGCGCGCGGCCGATGAGGTCGCCCGCCTCGCGCACTGACGCGCGGCGAGTCGCGGCGATCCGACCCGCCCGCGGTGGCCGCACATCCGCCGGACGGGATCCGTCCCGTAGAATGGTGGGATGCCTCGGCACCCCGAGGCCCGCAGACTCCCATTCCGACATCCGATCCAGGAGGTTTCGCCATGGCCGGAACGAACCAGGGCATCATCGAGCCCCCCATCGACAGCCTGCTCGAGAAGGTCGACTCGAAGTACCAGCTCGTGATCTTCGCGTCCAAGCGCGCTCGTCAGATCAACGACTACTACTCCGACCTGCACGAGGGCAACCTGTTCGACAACGTGGGCCCGCTCGTCGACTCGACCGTCGAGGACAAGCCCCTCACGATCGCGATGCACGAGATCCACGAGGACAAGCTGCGGCTGCGCCGCGCGGAGTAATCCCGTTACGACCCTTGTGCCCTCGAAGACGGTGATGTCCGTCTCCGAGGGCATACTGGTGTCCGCCCCTCGGCGCCGGACATCAGGGCGACCGGCGCCACGACAACTGGAGTACCGATGACCGACCTGCGTCTGTTCACGTCCGAATCCGTCACCGAGGGGCACCCCGACAAGATCTGCGACCAGATCTCGGACTCGATCCTCGACGCGATCCTGGAGGCGGACCCGAACGGTCGGGTGGCCGTCGAGACGCTCGTCACCACCGGACTCGTCCACGTCGCCGGCGAGGTGTCCACCTCGGCCTACGTCGAGATCCCGGCGATCGTGCGCGGCGTCGTCAACCGCATCGGCTACACGTCGAGCGAGACCGGCTTCGACGGCGACTCGTGCGGCGTGAGCGTGTCGATCGGCGCGCAGTCCTCCGACATCGCGGCCGGCGTCGACAAGGCGTTCGAGCGCCGCGAGGACGGCTCGCAGGACCCGCACGACCTGCAGGGCGCAGGCGACCAGGGCATCATGTTCGGCTACGCGACCACCGAGACGCCGCAGCTCATGCCGATGGCCGCCTGGACCGCGCACCGCATGGCCGAGCGCCTCGCCGAGGTGCGCCGCTCGGGCGAGCTGCCCTTCCTCCGCCCCGACGGCAAGACCCAGGTCACGCTCGGCTACGACGGCGACACGCCGAAGACCGTCGAGTCCGTCGTGCTCTCGACCCAGCACCAGCCCGACATCTCGCAGAAGGCGCTGCGCGCCGCGGTCCGCGCCGAGGTCATCGACCCCGTGCTCGAGGCGACCGGCCTCGATCTGCCCGACGTGAAGTTCTACATCAACCCCGCCGGCCCGTTCGTCATCGGCGGCCCGAAGGGCGATGCCGGCCTCACCGGGCGCAAGATCATCATCGACACCTACGGCGGCGCGTCGCGCCACGGCGGCGGCGCGTTCAGCGGCAAGGACCCGTCGAAGGTCGACCGCTCGGCGGCGTACGCGATGCGCTGGGTCGCGAAGAACGCGGTCGCGGCCGGCCTCGCCGACCGCCTCGAGGTGCAGGTCGCCTACGCGATCGGCAAGGCCAAGCCGGTCGGGCTCTACGTCGAGACGTTCGGCACCGGGCGCGTGGCCGACGACGTGATCACGAACGCCATCCTCGAGGTCTTCGACCTGCGGCCCAAGGCGATCATCGACCAGCTCGACCTGCTGCGACCCATCTACGCGCAGACGGCGGCCTACGGCCACTTCGGCCGCGAGCTGCCCGACTTCACCTGGGAGCGCACCGACCGCGCCGACGCCCTGCGCGCGGCCGCCGGGCTCTGACGCCGGCCGCGTGACCGCGGTGCCCGACGACGAGCACGGCCCCGCCGGGGGCCCGAGGCCGCTTCGCCGCGTCGCGCGCGTGCTGCTCGACTCGCCGCTGCCGCAGCTGGACCGGCTGTTCGACTACGAGATCCCCGCGGAGCTCGCCGCCGACGCGCAGCCCGGCGTGCGCGTGCGCGTGCCGCTGCGCAGCGCCGGACGCGTCGTGGACGGTCTCCTCGTCGAGCTGGGGGAGCCGGATGCCTCGGACCGGCCGCTCTCGCAGCTCGAGGCGGTCGTCTCGCCGGTGCCGGTGCTGACGCCCGCGCTGTACGCGCTGGCGCGCCGCGCGGCCGATCGCGCGGCGGGCTCGGCGGGCGACATCCTGCGGCTGGCGATCCCCAAGCGCATGGTCCGCGCGGAGAAGGCGTGGCTGGCCGCCGAGCCGCCCACGCGTCCTCACGTCGAGGACGAGGATGCCGCCTGGGCCGCCGAAGTGCTCGCGGTCTATCCCGGGCCTCGCCGACGCGCTCGACCGCGGCGAGCGCCTCGCGCTGGACGCGCCGCCGGTGCCGTCGCAGCTGGCCGACGGCACCGTCGTCGGATCGTGGGCTGTGCTCCTCGCCGCCGCGGCGACCCACATGCTCGCCGCCGGGCGCAGCGCCGTCATCGCCGTTCCCGACCATCGCGACCGCGCGCAGCTCGAGGCGGCGCTGCTGAGCCGCATCCCTGCCGACGCCTTCGTGCGCGACGACGCCAAGCAGAGCGGTCCCGCGCGGTATGCCGCGTTCCTGCGCACCCTCGCGGACGCGCCGTGCGTGGTCATCGGCAATCGCTCCACGGTCTACGCGCCGGTCGCCGACCTCGGGCTGGTCGCGCTCTGGGACGACGGCGACCCGCTGCTCGCCGAACCGCTCAGCCCGGGCGTGCACGCCCGCGACGCCGCACTGCTGCGGCAGGAGCTGCACGGCGGCGCCCTCGTCTTCGCGGGGCACACGCGCACCACGGATGTGGAGCGGCTGGTCGCGGTGGGCTGGGTGCGCGATCTTCCCGCCGCGCGCCGGCTCAGCCCGCGCGTGGTGCTGAGCGCGAACCGCGAGGGCGAGTCGCGGGGCGCCCGCGTGCCCGTCGTCGGCCTTCGCCGCCGCCCGTGAGGCTCTCGCCGAGGGGCCCGTCCTCGTGCAGGTCGCACGCCCGGGTTACGCCCCGGTCCTGGTGTGCGCGAAGTGCCGGCACCCCGCCCGGTGCCCGCACTGCGGCGGGCCGCTCCACGCCGCACGGCAGGGTGCGGTGCCGACGTGCACCTGGTGCGGTCGCGCCGCGCACGCCTGGGCGTGCCCGGAGTGCTCGTCGACCCTGCTGCGCATGGCCTCCTCGGGCAGCGAGCGCACCGCCGACGAGCTCGGGAGAGCCTTTCCGGGGACGCGCGTGATCATCGCCGACGGCGACCATCCGGTCACCGAGGTCGATGGGCGCCCGGCGCTGGTGGTCGCGACGCGCGGCGCCGAGCCGCTCGCGATCGGCGGCTACCGCGCGGTGATCCTGCTCGACGGGGATCGGATGCTGATGGCCGAGGACCTGCGCATCGGCGAATCGTGTCTGCGGTGGTGGTCCAACGCGGCCGCTCTCGCCGCACCCGGCGCCCCCGTGCACCTCGTCGGCGTCGGCGGCGAGATCGCCCGCGCGCTGGCGACCTGGACGCAGGCCGCGTACGCCCGTGCCGAGCTCGCCGACCGGGCGCCGCTGCGCATGCCGCCCACGGTGAGGGTCGCGGCGGTGGAGGGGCCTCGGCGCGCTGTCGACTCCGCCCTCGCCGAGCTCCGCCAGGCGGTCCCCGAGCTCGACGCCGAGGCCGTGCTCGGCCCGCTCGCGCACGGCGAATCGGTTCGCGCGCTCGTGCGGTTCGACTACGGGCTCGGCGGGCGGGTGACGGAGAGCCTGCGGGCGTCGGTGGTGAGCCAGGCGGTCAAGGGCCGCCGGCCCGCGAAGGGACGCACGCCGGGAGCCGCCCATACACTGAAGGTTCGGGTCGACGTGCCCGACCTCGACCTCTGACCCTCGATCGTTCAGGAACGTCATGCGCCTCGTCTTCGCCGGCACGCCCGAGCCGGCTGTGCCGTCACTGCGCCGGCTCGCCTCCGCGCACGACGTGCTCACCGTCATCACCCGTCAGGATGCGCCGCTCGGGCGCAAGCGCGTGCTCACGCCGTCTCCCGTCGCGGCGGCCGCCGAGGAGCTGGGACTGCCCGTGATCCGCGCCGACCGGCTCGACGCGACCGTGACAGCCGACATCGCCGCCCTCGAGCCCGATCTCGGCGTGATCGTCGCCTACGGCGGTCTGGTCCGCGAGCCGCTCCTGTCGACCCCGAAGCGCGGGTGGATCAACCTGCACTTCTCGCTGCTGCCGCGTTGGCGCGGCGCCGCGCCCGTGCAGCACGCCCTCATCGCGGGCGATGCCCGCACCGGTGCGAGCGTGTTCCAGCTGGTGCCGGAGCTCGACGCCGGCGACGTCTTCGGCGAGCTCGCGATCGACGTGCCGGCCGATGCCACGGCGGGCTCCCTGCTCTCGGCGCTGGCCGTGGACGGCGCCGCGCTGCTCTCCGACGTCGTGGACGCGATCGCCGCGGGCTCTGCGGTCTCACACCCCCAGCAGGGAGAGACGACGTACGCCGCCAAGCTCGGCGACGACGACGGCCGAGTGCGGTGGGACGAACCCGCGCCGGCCGTGCTCGGACGCATCCGCGGCGTCACGCCCGAGCCCGGCGCCCACACGACGATCGGCGGCGCGCGGCTCAAGGTGCTCGCCGTCGCACCGGCGCCCGCGGACGCGCCGCGCCTGGCGCCGGGCGCCCTCGCGCTGCATGGCGGCAAGGTCGTCGCCGGCACCGCGTCCACGCCGATCGTGCTCGACACGGTCCAGCCGGCCGGCAAGGGCGCGATGCGCGCCGCCGACTGGTGGCGGGGCCTGCGCGACGCGACCCCGGTGGCCGGATCATGAGCCGCACGATCGCGGCGCGACGCGTCGCGTACGAGACGCTGCGGGCGGTGCACGAGTCCGACGCCTACGCCAACCTCCTGCTGCCGACCGCGATCTCGCGCGCCGGGCTCGCCACGCCCGACGCCGCACTGGCCACCGAGCTCACCTACGGCACGCTCCGCCGCCAGGGCACGTACGACGCGGTCATCGCGATCGCCGCCGACCGCCCCGTCGCCGACATCGATCCGGCCGTGCTCGACGCGCTCCGGCTCGGCGTGCACCAGCTGCTGTCGACGCGCGTCGCCTCGCACGCCGCCGTCAACGAATCCGTCGAGCTCGCGCGCGGCGCCGGCGGACGCGGCGCTGCGGGCTTCGCCAACGCCGTGCTGCGGCGGGTCGCGCGCGACACGCCGGGGGACTGGATGACGCATGTCGCCGAGAGCGCGCGCTCCGACGACGAGCAGCTCGGCCTGCTCTTCTCGCACCCGGTGTGGGTCGTGCGCGCGTTCCGGCGGGCGCTGGCCGCCGAAGGACGCGCCGAGGAGCTCGAGGCGCTGCTCACCGCCGACAACGCGTCGCCGCGCGTCACGATGGCGGCGCTGCCCGACCTCGCCGACGTGCCCGACGATGCGCGCCGCACCCCGTTCTCGCCGATCGGCTTCCGCCTCGGCGGCGGCGACCCGGACTCGGTCGTCCGCGGATCCGGCGGCCGCATCCGCGTCCAGGACGAGGGCTCGCAGCTCGCGGCGCTCGCGCTGACCCGTGCCCTGCCCATCGCGCCGGGGGAGCGGTGGCTCGACCTGTGCGCCGGGCCGGGCGGCAAGACCGCCGTGCTCGCGGCCGAGGCGCTCGCGCACGGCGCGTCGCTCGAGGCGAACGAGATCTCGCCGGCGCGTGCCGGGCTCGTACGCCAGGCGCTGGCCGGCGTGCCCCTGGACGTGCCGGTGTCGGAGGAGGACGGCCGGCTCGCGTGCGCAGGACGCCCCCGAGACCTACGACCGCATCCTCGTCGACGCGCCCTGCACCGGCCTCGGCGCGCTCCGCCGCCGGCCCGAGGCGCGCTGGCGCAAGTCGCCCAGCGACGTTCCGGCGCTCACCCAGCTGCAGCGCGAGCTGCTCACCGAGGCGGTGAGCGCCCTCAAGCCCGGCGGCGTGGTGGCCTACATCACCTGCTCGCCCCACCTCGCCGAGACGGCGGGCGTGGTCGCCGACATCCGCCGCGAATGGGACGGGGCGGTCGAGGAGCTGTCTGCGCGGGACGTCATCACGTCGCTGGCGGATGCCGACCCCGGGCTTCCGCCGCAGGCCGACGGCAGCGGGCGCGCCCAGCTCTGGCCCCACCGTCACAACACCGACGCGATGTCGGTGTCGCTCCTGCGCCGCGTCTGATCCGCGTGCTCCGGCACCGGCGGGGTCGCGCTCACTCGCGCAGGCGGATCCCGTGGGGCATCTGCTCGAACTCCGTGCGCAGCGCGACGAGCGCCGCGCTGTGCGTGCGGCCCAGGTCGCGGGCGTCGACCGTGACTTCGGCGCCCTCCGGCAGCGCCTCGGCGATCTCGCGCAGCACGGCGACGACACGCTCTGTGCCCGCCAGCCCGAGCTCGCCCGCCAGGCGGAGCACGCGTCCCGTGTCCGTGTCCTCGACTGTGAAGGCCGGAACCGCGACGCTCTCGTGCGGCTCGAGCATGTGCATGCCGAACCGCTCGCCGAGCGTCTCGAGGAGAGCGATGCCGCGTACGGAGTTGCCGTGCTCGTCGAGGCGCGGGCTGAATGCGGCGACGCCGAACTGCGACGGCGCGACGGCGAGAAGACCGCCGCTGACCCCGCTCTTCGCCGGCAGGCCGACGCGCAGCAGCCATTCGCCCGAATAGTCGTACATGCCGCAGCTCGTCATGATCGACAGCACGTCACGGGCCACGCGCCTCGGCGACGACCCGTTCGCCGGTGACCGGATTGAGCCCGCCGAAGGCGAGGGTCGCCGACATCACGGCGAGGTCGCGCACGGTCACGAGCAGCGAGCACTGGCGGAAGTAGGTCTCGACGGCGATCTCGACCGAGCCGTCGATGATGCCGTACGAGTGCAGGAGGTGTGCCAGCGCGCGGTTGCGGTCGCCGGTCGCCGACTCCGAGGCGTAGACCTGCTCGTCGACCCACAGCGAGCGTCCCGCGAAGGCGGAGAGACCCTCGACGATGCGGGAGGTGCGGTCGTCGACGACGTCGCCGGGGATCAGCGACGAGGTCGCGATCGCCCCCGCGTTGACCATCGGATTGGCCGGTCGCCCGGTGACGGGTTCGAGACTGATCGCGTTGAAGGGCTCGCCGCTCGGCTCGGCCCCGACCTTGCGCAGCACCTCCTCGCGGCCGCGGTCGGCCAGGGCGAGGGCGAGCACGAACGGCTTCGAGATCGACTGGATGGTGAACTCGTGTGTGACGTCGCCGACCGCCCGCACGCGCCCGCGCGGACCGACCACCGCGAGGGCCAGCCGCTCCGGGTCGGCGCCGGCGAGCTCGGGGATGTATCCCGCGGGTGCGCCGTCGTCGTGGGGCCGGATGTCTTCGAGAACCTCGTGCAGCAGCGCCGTGATGGGATCCACGGGTCGACCATAATGGACGCGTGCCCCCGATCGACGAGAACGGCCGCCAGGTCGGCATCCGCATCAATCCCAGCATCCTGGCCGCCGACTTCGTCAACATGCAGACGGAGCTCGCGCGCATCGCGACGGCGGACTTCGTGCACGTCGACGTCATGGACAACCACTTCGTGCCGAACCTCACGTTCGGGCCGCAGATGGTCGAGCGCATCCAGGCGACGAGCCCGGTGCCCCTCGACGTGCATCTCATGATCACGAACCCCGACCGCTGGGCGCCCGGCTACGCGGAACTCGGCGCGGCATCGGTCACCTTCCACCTGGAGGCGGCGAAGGAGCCGGTCGCCCTCGCGCGCCGGCTCCGCGAGATCGGCGCCCGCGCCGGTGTCGCTGTCAAGCCCGCGACCCCCGTCGACGGGTCTGTTCGACCTGCTCGACGACTTCGACCAGATCCTCGTGATGACCGTCGAGCCCGGCTTCGGCGGCCAGTCGTTCATGCCCGAGACCATGCCGAAGCTCCGCCGCCTCGCCGACGAGGCGCGGCGTCGCGGGTCTTCGGTCTGGCTGCAGGTCGACGGCGGCATCGGCGAGTCGACCATCGCGCAGGCCGCCGAGGCCGGCGCCGACACCTTCGTCGCAGGGTCGGCCGTGTTCGGCGCGGCCGATCCCGCCAACGCCATCGCGGGACTGCGCGCCTCGGCCCGCGATCACACCCACTGACGCCGTCGCGGGCGTCGGGCTTCATCGATTCGAGGAGGAGCATGAGCACCGACGAGACGTCGACGCCCCCGCCCGCGCGACGCCGGCCGCTCCATCGCCTGCTCGACGCATACAGCGGCGAGCATGCCGTCTACGGACTCGTGCTCGTGACGGCGCTCGTCGCGGTCGGCTGGGAGGAGGACACCGACTTCGAGGTGCTGCTGTTCGTCTTCGGAACCGTCGTCATCTTCTGGCTGGCCCACATCTACGCCGCCGTGGTCGCCAGCCGCGCCGAGCGCCCGGCGAAGCCGCTCCTGACGGCCATCGGCGACGGCGCCCGGCACTCGTCGGGCATGCTCATCGCCATGCTCGTTCCGGCCGCGCTGCTGCTCCTGGGGGCGCTCGGTCTGGTCGAGGAGTACACGGCGTACTTCCTCGCGCTGGGCAGCGGCATCGTGCTGCTCGCCGTGATCGGCTACGCCAACGCCGCCGCAACGGCAGTTCGTGGCCGTGGCGCATCGCGGGACTCCTGGCGACGACGCTCCTCGGCATGCTGGTGATCGGGCTGAGCATTCTGGCGCACTGATCCTCGCCGCTGAGCCTCGATGCGGCGGAGCCGCGCGTCACGCGGCGCCGCGGCATCCGTCCGGTTCGATACCCTGGCATGGTGAAGACGTTCGACACGCTGTACGCCGAGCTCGCCGCGAAAGCGGCTGAGCGCCCCGAGGGATCGGGCACCGTCGCGCAGCTGGACGCGGGCGTCCACGCGATCGGCAAGAAGATCGTCGAAGAGGCCGCCGAGGTCTGGATGGCGGCCGAGTACGAGTCGACGGATGCCGCAGCCGAGGAGATCTCGCAGCTGCTGTACCACCTGCAGGTGCTGATGCTCGCGAAGGGGCTGAGCCTCGAGGATGTCTACCGACATCTCTGAGCCCGCGTCCCCTCCCGTCCTCGAACCCGAAAGCCACGCTGCCATGCTGCGAATCGCCGTGCCGAACAAGGGATCGCTCGCCGAGACCGCCTCAGAGATGCTCCACGAGGCGGGCTACACCGGGCGTCGCGACCCCAAGGACCTCCACGTCATCGACCCTCAGAACGAGGTCGAGTTCTTCTACCTCCGCCCCAAGGACATCGCCACCTACGTCGGCTCGGGCGCCCTCGACGTCGGCATCACGGGCCGCGACCTGCTGCTCGACGCGCGGATGCCGGGAGCCCGCGAGATCGAGCAGCTCGGGTTCGCGGCATCCACCTTCCGCTTCGCCGCCCCCGCCGGGCGCTTCACGGAGGTGACGGACCTCGAGGGGGCGCGCATCGCGACCTCGTATCCGGGGCTGGTCGACAGCTTCCTCGACGAGCACGGCGTCGCCGCCGACCTCGTGCCCCTCGACGGCGCCGTGGAGTCCGCCGTCGAGCTGGGCGTCGCGGACGCGATCGCCGACGTCGTGGAGACGGGCACGACCCTGCGGCAGGCGGGCCTCGTCGTCTTCGGGCCGGTGATCCTGAAATCCGAGGCCGTGCTGATCGGCGCGCCGACGGAGGCGGAAGGAACCGCCACGCTCCTGCGGCGGCTGCGCGGCGTGCTGGTGGCCCAGCGCTACGTGATGGTCGACTACGACCTGCCCGCGGAGTTCGTCGACGCGGCGGTGAAGATCGCGCCCGGCATCGAGTCGCCGACGATCTCGCCGCTGCGCGACCCGGCATGGGTCGCCGTCCGGGTGATGGTTCCCCGCAAGGGCGTCAACCAGGTCATGGACGGGCTGTACGCGATCGGCGCCCGCGCCATCCTCGTGACCGCGATCCACAACGCGAGGCTCTGATGAGCCTCGTCTGCCGCGTCATCCCGTGCCTCGACGTCGCCGCGGGGCGGGTCGTCAAGGGCGTCAACTTCCAGAACCTGCGCGACATGGGCGATCCCGTCGAACTCGCTCGGGCGTACTTCCTCCAGGGCGCCGACGAGATCACGTTCCTCGACGTGACCGCGACGGTCGACGAGCGGTCCACGACCTACGACGTCGTCCGGCGCACCGCCGAAGAGGTCTTCATCCCCCTCACCGTCGGCGGGGGAGTCCGCTCCGCCGACGACGTCGCACGCCTGCTCGGGGTCGGCGCCGACAAGATCGGCGTCAACTCCGCGGCGATCGCGCGTCCCGGCCTCCTCGACGAGATCGCGGACCGCTTCGGCGCACAGGTGCTCGTGCTCTCGCTCGACGTCAAGCGCGCCTCGCCGGAGCTCCGAGAACGGATCCCCTCCGGCTTCGTGGTCACGACGCACGGCGGCCGCACCGAGACGGAGCTCGACGCACTGGAATGGGCCCGCGAGGCCGTCGAGCGCGGCGCCGGCGAGCTGCTCGTGAACTCGATCGACGCCGACGGCACGAAGCAGGGCTTCGACCTCGAGCTCGTGGCTCTCATGCGCGAGGTCGCCAGCGTCCCGGTCATCGCCTCCGGCGGCGCAGGGTCGGCCGCCGACTTCGGCCCGGCCATCACCGCGGGCGCGAACGCCGTGCTCGCGGCATCCGTCTTCCACTCGGGCCAGCTCACCGTCGGCGAGGTGAAGGCTGCGATGGCCGCCGAGGGCATCGCCGTCCGGGAGGTGGCGTCGTGACCGAGACCGTCGACGAGCGCATCGCACGCGTGACGTTCACGGCCGACGGCCTGGTCGCGGCGATCATCCAGCAGTGGGACACCCGCGAGGTGCTCATGCTCGGATGGATGGATGCCGAGGCCCTCCGCCGCACGCTCACCGAGGGCCGCGTGACCTTCTGGTCGCGCTCACGCCAGGAGTACTGGCGCAAGGGCGACACGTCCGGGCACATCCAGCTCGTGCGCGAGGCGCGCCTGGACTGCGACGGCGACGCCGTGCTCGTCGAGGTCGAGCAGATCGGCCCCGCCTGCCACACCGGCACCCGGACCTGCTTCGACGCCGACGACCTCGCTGCCGTCCGCGGTCCCGAGGCTGTCGCGTGATCCGCAGGGCGCGCCTGCTCGCCGTCGCCGCCACCGTGCTGTGCGGCGCGCTGGGCGTGATCTCGTCCACCCAGACCTGGCTCACGGTCATGCTCGCGGACGGCGCTCAGCAGGCGCTCGAGGTGCCGGGCGCGTCAGCCGTGCCGGTGCTGGCGCCGCTCAGCCTCGCCGTCCTCGCGCTGGGCGCCGCGCTCTCGATCGCCGGGCTCGCCCTGCGCTATGTCTTCGGTGCGCTGGCCGTCCTCATCGGGGGCGTGCTGGCCTGGCAGACCGCGCGCGTCGTCTTCGAGCATCCGGTCTCCGCGGTCGCCGCCGTCGTCACCGAATCCACGGGGATCGCGGGGGAGTCGTCCGTCGCGAAGCTCGTCGCCTCCATCGATGCCACCGCGTGGCCGGCGGTGACCCTCGTGGTCTGGGTGGTGCTGATCGCGGCAGGCGTCTTCGTGCTCGTCACCGCGCACGGCTGGTCGCGCACCGGGCGGCGCTACCGCACCGACGAGGTCGCGAACCCCGTCGCGCGAGCGGCTTCGCGGACCGGTGGCGGCGACGGCCCGCGCCCCCACGACGCCGCCGGATCCCGGGCCATCGACGACTGGGACGACCTGTCGCGTGGCGAGGACCCGACCGCCTGACCGCTAGACTGGCGGCAGCCCGCGCTTCCCAGGCTTCACGAGGAGATACCCATGAGCAACAACATCGGCGACCCCGGCCACGGACACTCGCCCGCCGCCTGGACGGCCGTCGTGATCATGCTCGTGGCCGTCGCTCTCGGCACGCTGTTCTACTTCCTCGACATGCCCGTTCTGGTCTGGGCCTCTGCCGCCCTCCTCGTCGTCGGCGCCATCGTCGGCTGGGCGATGTCGCGCGCCGGCTACGGCGTGAACGGCTCGAAGTACGCGGCGAAAGAGCACTGATCGTGCTCGCCGACCTGACGGCCGGCGCGGTGGAGGATGCCGAGGCTCGCGCCTCGGAGCGGCCCCTGGCCACGGTCGAGGCCGCAGCACTGGCCCAGCGTCCCGCGATCGACGCCCTCGCCGCTCTCGCACCCTCCGACCGCGTCAAGATCATCGCCGAGGTCAAGCGCGCGAGCCCGTCGCGCGGCGACCTCGCAGCCATCCCCGACCCGGCTCTGCAGGCGCGCCGCTACGAAGAGGGCGGTGCGTCGGCGATCTCCGTCCTCACCGAGGGGCGGCGCTTCAAGGGCAGCCTCGCCGACCTCGAGGCGGTGAAGGCCGCGGTCTCCCTTCCGGTGCTCCGCAAGGACTTCATCGCCACCGAGTACCAGGTGCTCGAGGCGCGCGCCGCGGGCGCCGACCTCGTGCTCCTCATCGTCGCCGCGCTCGAGCAGGATGTGCTCGCCCGCCTGCACGCACTCACGCGGGAGCTGGGCATGACGGCCCTCGTCGAGACGCACTCCGCCGAGGAGGTCGACCGTGCCGCTGAGCTCGGCGCACAGCTCGTCGGCGTCAACGCGCGCGACCTGTCGACCTTCGAGCTCGACCGCGACCTGTTCGGGCGGCTGGCGGAGCGCATCCCCGCCGGCGTCGTCCGCATCGCGGAGTCCGCGGTGCTCGTCCCGGCCGATGTCGCCCACTACCGTGCGGCGGGCGCCGATGTCGTGCTCGTCGGCGAAGCCCTCGTCACCAATGACCCCGTATCGACCCTGCGCGCCTTCCTGGAGGCGGGCTCGGGCGATGCACGAGCGAAGGAAGGGCGACATCGTGAGTCTTCGCGAGGCCCCCGGGCCGCTGTTCGGCGAGTTCGGCGGGCGCTACATGCCCGAATCCCTGATCGCCGCCATCGACGAGCTGGCGGCCGAGTACGAGGCGGCCAAGGCCGATCCCGCCTTCCAGGCCGAGTTCGTCCGCCTGCTGAACTCCTACGCGGGCCGCCCGTCGCCGATCACCGAGGTCGCGCGGTTCGCCGAGCACGCCGGCGGTGCACGGGTGTTCCTCAAGCGCGAGGACCTCAACCACACCGGCTCGCACAAGATCAACAACGTGCTCGGCCAGGCGCTGCTCACCCAGCGCCTCGGCAAGACCCGCGTGATCGCCGAGACCGGGGCGGGCCAGCACGGCGTCGCCACCGCGACGGCTGCGGCGCTCTTCGGCTTCGAGTGCACGATCTACATGGGCGAGGTCGACACCGAGCGCCAGGCGCTCAACGTCGCGCGCATGCGGCTGCTCGGCGCCGAGGTCGTGCCGGTGAAGACCGGCTCTCGCACGCTGAAGGACGCCATCAACGACGCCTACCGCGACTGGGTCGCGAGCGTCGAGACGACCAACTACATCTTCGGCACGGCGGCCGGGCCCCACCCGTTCCCCGCCATGGTGCGCGACTTCCAGAAGGTCATCTCCGAAGAGGCGCGCGCGCAGCTGCTCGAAGAGGCCGGCCGGCTTCCGGATGCCGTCATCGCCTGCGTCGGCGGCGGCTCCAACGCCATCGGCATGTTCGACGCGTTCCTCGACGACGACGTGAAGCTCTACGGGGTCGAGGCCGCCGGCGACGGCGTCGACACCCCGCGGCACGCGGCATCGATCGAGCGCGGTCGTCCCGGTGTGCTGCACGGCGCGAAGACGTTCGTCCTCCAGGACGACGACGGCCAGACCGTCGAGTCGCACTCCATCTCGGCCGGACTCGACTACCCGGGCGTCGGACCCGAGCACGCCTGGCTCGCCTCGATCGGGCGCGCCGAGTACATCCCGGCGACCGACGACGAGGCGATGCAGGCCCTGCGGCTGCTGTCCGAGACCGAGGGCATCATCCCGGCGATCGAGTCGGCGCACGCCCTCGCCGGCGCACTGCGCCTCGGGCGCGAACTCGGCCCCGACGCGATCCTCGCGGTGTGCCTCTCCGGGCGCGGCGACAAGGACATGGACACCGCCGCGCGGTACTTCCACCTGTACGACGCCGCTGCAGCCGAGACCGCGGCCGGACGCGGCGGAGCGGGTGCCGGTGTGGTCGCGGCCCCACCGTCCGACGATGCCGCCAAGGGGGAGGGCACCAAGCTATGAGCTCCCGTGTCGCCGCGGCGATCGACGCCGCCCACGCCGCAGGCCGCGGCGCGTTCGTCGGCTACCTGCCGATCGGCTTCCCCGACCTGCGCACGAGCATCGACGCGGCGGTCGCACTGGCCGAGAACGGCGCCGACGTCCTCGAGCTCGGCCCGCCCTACTCCGACCCGGTGATGGACGGCACGGTCATCCAGGAGGCGACCGAGGCGGCCCTGGCCGCCGGCTTCCGCGTGCGCGACACGTTCACCGCGGTGCGGGAGATCACGCGCCGCGTCGACGTGCCGGTGCTCGTGATGACGTATTGGAACCCCGTCCTGCAGTACGGCGTCGACCGCTACGCCGACGACCTGCTCGCCGCCGGGGGAGCGGGCCTCATCACGCCCGACATCACCCCCGAGGCCGCACCCGAGTGGATCGCCGCGAGCGAGCGGACCGGACTCGACCGCGTCTTCCTCGCCGCGCCGACATCGACCGACGAGCGCCTCGAGCTCATCGTGAAGAACTCCACCGGGTTCGTCTACACCGTCTCGACGATGGGCATCACGGGCGAGCGGGCGCAGCTGGATGCCGCCGCCCGCACGCTCGTCGCCCGGCTGCGCGATCACGGGGTCGAGCACGCATGCGTCGGCATCGGCATCTCGAACGCCGATCAGGTGTCGGGCGTGCTCGAGTACGCCGACGGCGCGATCGTCGGCACGGCGCTCGTTCGGGCGCTGCGCGAGGGCGGGGTCGAGGGCCTCGCCGAGACCGCGCGGAGCCTCGCCGACGGCACCGCGCGCCGCGCGAACTAGACTTCTGTGGTCGGCGCGTGCGCCGATCCCTCCCGCACGGATCCAGCAAGGACACGGTTCTCCCATGATCACCGCCGCCGCGAGCGTCGTCGCCAGCATCCCGAGCCCGTCGATCAGCTCTTTCGAGATCGGCCCTCTGCGGATCCACATCTACGCCCTGTGCATCATCACGGGCATCATCATCGCGGTGCTCTGGACCAACGCCCGCCTGACCAAGCGCGGCGCCGAGCCGTGGGTCGTCATCGACATCGCGCTGCTCGCCGTGCCGCTCGCGATCATCGCGGCCCGCATCTACCACGTGCTCACGCACTGGAGCTTCTACTTCGGCGAGGGCGCGAACCCGCTGTCGGCGCTGTACATCTGGGAGGGCGGCATCGCGATCTACGGCGCCCTCATCGGCGGCGCGGTAGGAGCCTGGCTCGGCTGCCGGTGGACCGGCATCCGCTTCTGGACCTTCGCGGATGCCCTCGCACCCGCACTGCTGCTGGCACAGGCGATCGGCCGCTTCGGCAACTGGTTCAATCAGGAGCTGTACGGCCTGCCCACGGACGTGCCCTGGGGTCTCGAGATCGACTATCCGAACCCCGCCTGGCCGATCGGCCTGCCCGAGGGCACTCTCTTCCACCCCACGTTCCTCTACGAGGTGCTCTGGAACGCGCTGGGCGTGCTGGTCATCGTCTGGGTCGGCCGCCGCTTCCGCCTGCAGTGGGGGCGCCTGTTCGCCGTCTACCTGATGTGGTACAGCGCCGGACGCATCGTCTGGGAGTCCATCCGCATCGACCCGAGCGACATCTTCCTGGGTCTGCGCACCAACGTCTGGGCGGCCATCCTGGGCGTCGTCCTCGGTCTGGTGATCTTCTTCGTGCAGAAGCGCCGCCACCTGGGTCTCGAGCCGTCGCCCTATGTGTCCGGCCGCGAGTGGAACGCCGGACAGGCTGTACAATCGCAGAACACCGACGACTTCGTCGACGTCAGCGAACCCCCGACGTCCGAGGTCGAAGAGGTCAGCGCCACAAGCACTCCTGCCACCAAATAACGCCGCTCCGTTCCTGAGGAGCGTGCGCCCAGGGCCGACGTCGTCCCATCTTGACTATCAACGTGAGGACGGTAGGTATGGCTTCGAGCCCCCGTCACGACGCCTCTTCGGAGGCGGACTTCCCCGCTTCGTCCGGCCGCGCCGGATTCCCCCGGAAGCAGGGGATGTACAACCCTGCGTTCGAGAAGGACGCCTGTGGGCTGGCCATGGTCGCGACCCTTCGCGGCGAGGCCGGCCACGACATCATCGATCTCGCCCTGACGGCCCTCCGCAACCTGGAGCACCGCGGAGCCATCGGTTCGGACGCCGGCACCGGCGACGGCGCAGGCATCCTCACCCAGATGCCCGACGCCTTCCTGCGTGCGGTGGCCGGTTTCGAACTGCCCCCGGTGGGCGAGTACGCCGCCGGCATGATCTTCCTGCCGCGCGACGCCGAGGCGCGCGCCACGCAGAAGGCGGGCATCGAGCGGATCGCGGCATCCGAGGGCCTCACCGTCCTCGGCTGGCGTGAGGTGCCGACGTCCGAGGAGCACCTGGGCAAGCTGGCCTTCGAGGCCCGTCCGGTCTTCGAGCAGCTCTTCGTGTCCGACCCCGGCTCCGGCGAGCGGGCCGCGCTCTCGGGGATCGCGCTCGATCGACGCGCCTATCGCCTGCGCGCCCGTGCCCGCACCGAGCTCGACGCCTACTTCGTCTCGCTGTCGGCGCGGACGCTCGGCTACAAGGGCATGGTCACGACGCTGCAGCTCGAGCCGTTCTACCCCGACCTGCAGGACGAGCGCTTCGCCTCCGAGCTCGCCGTGGTCCACTCGCGCTACTCGACCAACACCTTCCCGTCGTGGCCGCTCGCGCAGCCGCTGCGCATGCTCGCCCACAACGGCGAGATCAACACCGTCAACGGCAACCGCAACTGGATGCGGGCGCGGCAGTCGCAGCTCGAGTCCGAGCTGCTCGGCGACATCCGCCCGCTGCTGCCCATCTGCACCGCCGGTGCCAGCGACTCGGCCTCGTTCGACGAGGTGCTCGAGCTCCTCACCCTGACCGGCCGCAGCCTGCCGCACGCCATCATGATGATGGTGCCGGAGGCGTATGAGAAGCAGGCCGACATCGACCCCAAGCTGCGCGCGTTCTACGAGTTCCACTCGATGCAGATGGAGCCGTGGGACGGCCCGGCCGCGTCTGATCTTCACCGACGGCACACTCGTCGGCGCGACGCTCGACCGCAACGGCCTGCGCCCCGGTCGCTGGACCGAGACCACCGACGGCCTCATCGTCATCGGCAGCGAGACCGGCGTGCTGGACTTCGCACCCGAGCGCATCAAGCGCCGCGGGCGGCTGCGCCCGGGCCGCATGTTCCTCGTCGACACGGCCCAGCGCCGCATCATCGAGGACGACGAGATCAAGGCGCAGCTCGCCGAGCAGGAGCCGTGGCAGGAGTGGCTCGACGCGGGCCGCGTGCGCCTGGCCGACCTCCCCGAGCGCGAGCACATCGTGCACCCCATCGCCTCGATCACCCGCCGTCAGCGGACGTTCGGCTACACCGAGGAAGAGGTCAAGATCCTCCTCACGCCGATGGGGCAGAACGGGGCGGAGCCGCTCGGCGCCATGGGTTCCGACACGCCCGTCGCCGTGCTCAGCGAGCGCCCGCGCCTGCTCTTCGACTACTTCACGCAGCAGTTCGCGCAGGTCACCAACCCGCCGCTGGACTCGATCCGCGAAGAGGTCGTCACCTCCCTCGGCCTGGGCCTCGGTCCGGAGCGCAACCTGCTCGAATGGGGCGCCGAGCACACGCGCGTCGTGACGCTCGACTTCCCGGTGATCGACAACGACGAGCTGGCCAAGATCCAGCACATCGACACCGCCCTCCCCGGACGGACGTCGGTCACGATCCGCGGCCTGTACCGCGTCGAGGCCGGCCACAAGGGCATGAAGAAGCGCCTGGAGCAGATGTGCCAGGAGGTCGACCAGGCCATCGAGGACGGCGCGGAGTTCATCGTGCTCTCCGACCGCGACTCCAACAAGGATCTCGCGCCCATCCCTTCGCTGCTGATGCTGGCCGCCGTGCACCACCACCTCATCCGCAAGGAGACGCGCATGAAGTGCGGCCTCGTTGTGGAGGCAGGCGATGTGCGCGAGGTCCATCACGTCGCGACGCTGATCGGGTACGGCGCATCCGCCGTCAACCCGTACCTCGCCATGGAGACGGTGGAGTACCTCGTCCGCGCGGGCTTCATCACGGGCATCGCGCCCGAGAAGGCCGTCAAGAACCTGATCTACGCGCTCGGCAAGGGCGTGCTGAAGATCATGTCGAAGATGGGCATCTCGACCGTGTCGTCGTACGCCGGCGCGCAGGTCTTCGAGGCCGTCGGCCTGTCGGACGACCTGGTCGACACCTACTTCACCGGCACCGAGTCCAAGCTCGGCGGCGTCGGCCTCGACGTCATCGCGGCCGAGAACGCGGCGCGTCACGCGTACGCGTACCCGCAGGATGCCGCCGTCCGCGCTCACGAGCGGCTCTGGACGGGCGGCGAGTACCAGTGGCGCCGCGACGGCTCGCCCCACCTGTTCAACCCCGACACGGTGTTCCGGCTGCAGCACTCGACGCGCACCCGCCGGTACGACATCTTCCGCGAGTACACCAAGCTCGTCGACGACCAGGCCAGCGAGCTGAAGACGCTGCGCGGTCTGTTCGCGCTCAAGACCGAGGGCCGCACGCCGGTGCCGATCGACGAGGTCGAGTCGGTGGCGTCGATCGTCAAGCGCTTCTCGACCGGCGCGATGAGCTACGGGTCGATCTCGCGCGAGGCTCACGAGACCCTGGCCATCGCGATGAACCGCATCGGCGGCAAGTCCAACACCGGCGAGGGCGGCGAAGATGCAGATCGCCTGCTCGACCCCGAGCGGCGCAGTTCGATCAAGCAGGTCGCCTCGGGGCGCTTCGGCGTCACGAGCCTGTACCTCACCGAGGCCGACGACATCCAGATCAAGCTCGCCCAGGGTGCGAAGCCCGGCGAGGGCGGCCAGCTGCCGCCGACCAAGGTGTACCCGTGGGTCGCGCGCACGCGTCACGCGACCGCCGGCGTCGGGCTCATCTCGCCGCCGCCGCACCACGACATCTACTCGATCGAAGACCTCAAGCAGCTGATCTACGATCTGAAGCGCGCCAACCCGGGCGCTCGGGTGCATGTCAAGCTCGTGAGCCAGTCGGGCATCGGCGCGGTCGCGGCCGGCACCGCGAAGGCGCTGGCCGACGTCATCCTGGTGTCGGGCCACGACGGCGGCACGGGCGCGAGCCCGCTGAACTCGCTCAAGCACGCCGGCACGCCATGGGAGCTGGGTCTCGCCGAGACGCAGCAGACGCTCATGCTCAACGGCATGCGCGACCGCGTGGTCGTGCAGGTCGACGGACAGCTCAAGACCGGTCGCGACGTCATCATCGGCGCTCTGCTCGGCGCCGAGGAGTTCGGCTTCGCGACGGCGCCGCTCGTCGTGTCGGGCTGCATCATGATGCGGGTCTGCCACCTCGACACCTGCCCGGTGGGCGTGGCCACGCAGAACCCGGTGCTTCGCGCCCGGTTCAACGGCAAGCCCGAGTTCGTCGTGAACTTCATGGAGTTCATCGCGGAAGAGGTGCGGGAGTATCTGGCGGAGCTCGGCTTGCGTTCGCTCGACGAGGCGATCGGCCGGAGCGATCTGCTCGACGTCAACGGTGCGGTCACGCACTGGAAGGCGAACGGCCTCGACCTCGCGCCGGTGCTCGAGGGCCCGGTCTTCGCCGAGGACGAGCCGCGTCGCAACACCACGGCGCAGCTGCACGAACTCGACGAGCACTTCGACGTCGCCCTGATCGAGCGCGCCCAGGATGTGATCGCGAAGGGCGGCGAGATCACGATCGATCTGCCGATCCGCAACACCGAGCGGGCGGTCGGCACGCTCCTGGGTCATCACGTCACCAAGGCGCGCGGCGAGAACGGCCTGCGCTCCGGCAGCATCGTCGTCAACCTCACCGGGTCGGCGGGCCAGTCGTTCGGCGCATTCATGCCCTCGGGCATCACGCTGCGCCTCGAGGGCGACTCCAACGACTACGTCGGCAAGGGTCTCTCGGGCGGTCAGATCGTCGTGCGGCCGCCGCGCGGCGCCACCTTCGACGCGTCGAAGAACGTCATCGCGGGCAACGTGATCGGCTATGGCGCCACTCTGGGCACCATGTTCCTGCGCGGGGTGGTGGGCGAGCGCTTCTTCGTCCGCAACTCCGGCGCCACTGCGGTGGTCGAGGGGGTCGGAGACCACGCCCTCGAGTACATGACCGGTGGCCTCGCGGTGATCCTCGGAGCGACCGGACGCAACCTCGGCGCCGGCATGTCGGGCGGCACCGCCTACGTGTACCGGCTCGACAGCAAGCTCGTCAATCGCGAGGCGCTCGCCTCCGGCGAGCTGGAACTCGGCGAACTCGGCTCCGGAGACGCGGAGATCCTCCGCGACCTTCTCCAGCAGCACGTCGCCGAGACCGAATCGACTCTCGCCCAGGCTCTCCTCGACGACTTCGAGGCCGAGCTGGCGAACTTCGTCAGGGTCATGCCGCGCGATTACGCCGCGGTGCTGCAGACCCGCCAGACGGCCGTCGCCGAGGGGCTCGACCCCGACGGCGATGTCGTCTGGAGCCGCATTCTGGAGGTGACGGGTGGCTGACCCGAAAGGCTTTCTCAAGGTCACCGAGCGCGAGCTGCCCCCGCGGCGGCCTGTGCCGGTGCGCATCATGGACTGGAAAGAGGTCTATGAGCCCGGCGACGGCGCGGTGCTCCGCCGGCAGGCGGGTCGCTGCATGGACTGCGGCGTGCCGTTCTGCCACAAGGGGTGCCCGCTCGGCAACCTGATCCCGGAGTGGAACGACCTGACGTGGCGCGGTGAGGGCCGCGCCGCCAGTGAGCGTCTGCACGCGACGAACAACTTCCCGGAGTTCACGGGACGCCTGTGCCCGGCGCCCTGCGAGAGCTCGTGCGTCCTGGGCATCAACCAGCCCGCCGTGACCATCAAGCAGGTCGAGGTGTCGATCGCCGACGAGGCGTTCGCGAACGGCTGGATCGAGCCCGAGCCGCCGGGGCGTCTGACGGGCAAGACCGTCGCCGTCGTGGGATCCGGTCCCGCCGGTCTCGCCGCCGCCCAGCAGCTCACGCGCGCCGGTCACACCGTCGCCGTGTTCGAGCGCGACGACCGCATCGGCGGACTCCTGCGGTACGGCATCCCGGACTTCAAGATGGAGAAGAAGCACCTCGAGTCACGTCTTCGCCAGATGCAGGACGAGGGCACGCGGTTCCGCGCCGGTGTCGAGATCGGCCGCGACATCTCGTGGGCGGACCTCCGCGCCCGCTACGACGCGGTCGTCATCGCGACCGGCTCGACCGTGCCGCGCGAGCTGGCGATCCCCGGTCGCGACCTCGCCGGCGTGCACTTCGCCATGGAGTACCTCGTCGAGTCCAACAAGGCCGTCGCCGGCGACGCCGTGCCGAACCAGATCACGGCCGAGGGCAAGCACGTCGTCGTGATCGGCGGCGGTGACACCGGCGCCGACTGCATCGGCACGGCCCACCGTCACGGCGCGCTGAGCGTGACCAACCTCGCGATCGGCCGCCGCCCTCCGGGCGAGCGTCCCGAGCACCAGCCCTGGCCGATGGACCCCCTCGTGTTCGAGATGCAGTCCGCCCACGAAGAGGGCGGCGAGCGCACCTACCTCGCCTCGACCGTCGAGTTCCTCGCGAACGGCGCGGGCGAGGTGCGCGCCCTGCGCGTCGCCGAGACCGAGTTCGTCGACGGCCGCCGCGTGCCCAAGAGCGGCACCGAGCGTGAGATCCCCGCCGACCTGGTGCTCATCGCGATGGGCTTCACCGGTCCCGAGCGCGCGCTCCTCGAGGAGCAGCTCGGCGCCCGTTTCACCGAGCGGGGCAACGTGCGCCGCGAGGACGACTACCAGACGACCGCCCCGGGCGTGTTCGTGGCCGGCGACGCCGGCCGCGGGCAGTCGCTCATCGTATGGGCGATCGCCGAGGGACGTGCCGCCGCAGCCAGCGTCGACCGCTTCCTCATGGGGGAGACGGAGCTGCCTGCTCCGGTCCGCCCGACCGATGTCGCCATCGGCTTGCAGCCCGCGTAGGCTTGCCGAGGCACTCGCCACCTTCAACCCACCCGGAGATACCACGGATGAGACGCGCCAAGATCGTCGCCACCCTGGGGCCCGCCACGTCGACATATGAGATGGTCCGCGCGATCATCGATGCCGGCGTCGACGTCGCCCGCTTCAATCTGAGCCACGGGGACTACTCGGTCCACGACAACAACTTCGCCAACGTGCGCAAGGCCGCCGACGACGCCGGACGAGCGGTCGCGATCCTCGTCGACCTGCAGGGTCCGAAGATCCGCCTCGGCAAGTTCGAGAACGGGCCGCACGAGCTGGCGGTCGGCGACATCTTCAAGATCACCACCGACGACATCCTGGGCACCAAGGAGATCGTCAGCACGACGTTCAAGGGCCTTCCGCACGACGTCAAGCCGGGGGACTTCCTCCTGATCGACGATGGAAAGGTGCGCGTCGAGGTCATCGACACCGACGACACCGTCGTCACCACCAAGGTGATCGTCGCCGGGCCCGTCTCGAACAACAAGGGCATCAACCTCCCCGGCGTGGCCGTGAACGTCCCCGCGCTGTCGGAGAAGGACGAGGCCGACCTGCGCTGGGGCCTGCGCGCCGGCGCCGACCTCATCGCGCTCTCGTTCGTGCGCGATGCGAAGGACGTCCAGCGCGTCCACGTCATCATGGCCGAGGAAGGGCGCCACATCCCGGTCATCGCGAAGATCGAGAAGCCGCAGGCCGTCGACAACCTCGAGGAGATCATCGACGCGTTCGACGGCATCATGGTCGCCCGCGGCGACCTGGGCGTCGAGCTGCCCCTCGAGGCGGTGCCGATCGTGCAGAAGCGCGCGGTGGAGCTCTGCCGTCGCATGGCGAAGCCCGTCATCGTGGCCACGCAGATGCTCGAGTCGATGATCGAGAACCCGGTGCCCACCCGCGCCGAGACGAGCGACGTCGCGAACGCCGTGCTCGACGGCGCGGACGCGGTCATGCTCTCGGGCGAGACGAGCGTCGGCAAGTACCCCGTGGTCGTCGTCGAGACGATGGCGCGCATCGTCGACTCGACCGAGGAGCACGGGCTGGATCGCATCCTGCCGCTCACGACCAAGCCCCGCACGCAGGGCGGCGCCATCACGCTCGCCGCGATGGAGGTCGCCGAGTTCGTCGACGCGAAGTTCGTCTGCATCTTCACCGAGTCGGGCGACACCGCCCGCCGCATGTCGCGGCTGCGCCCGCGCATCCCCATGATCGGCTTCGCACCCGAGCCTGCGATCCGTCGACGCATGGCGCTCACGTGGGGCGTGCAGTCGACGCTCGTCGAGCACGTCGCGCACACCGACCTGATGTTCATCCAGGTCGACGACTACCTGCTGTCGAACGACCTCGCGAAGGTCGGCGACAAGGTGGTCGTGATCTCGGGATCCCCTCCTGGAATCATCGGCTCCACGAACGACATCCGCATCCACAAGGTGGGCGATGCGGTGCACGGCAAGGCGCCGATCTACAAGACACGGGAGTAACACCTCCCTCCAGCGGACGGCTGCGACCACTACTGTGGTCGCAGCCGTCCCGGCTTTTTTCGAGAAAGGTGACGCCGATGTTCTTCGGTGACTTCTGGTGGTTCCTGCTGTGGAGCTTCTACTTCATCGCCTACCTGTACGTGGTGATCGTGATCATCACGGACCTGTTCCGCGACGATGACCTCAACGGCTGGCTCAAGGCGCTGTGGATCATCGCACTGGTGTTCGTGCCCTTCCTCACGGCGATCGTCTACATCATCGCGCGCGGCAAGGGGATGGCGGCCCGCGCCCAGGCCGTCCGCGGGGGAGTGGTCGCCGAATCCGACGACTATCGCCCGAGCGCGTCGGCCAGCCCTGCGGAAGACATCGCGAAGGCCAAGGCGCTGCTCGACGCCGGAACGATCTCGCAGGGCGAGTTCGACGCCCTCAAGAGCAAGGCGCTGGGCAACCAGTACTTCGGCGCGTAGCCGGAACGACAACAGCAGAGCGGATGCCTCGGGTCGAGGCATCCGCTCTGCTGTGTGTACGGCGGGTACGTGCTCAGCTGATCTTCTTGCGATAGATCGACATCGAGATCACGTAGCCGACGATCAGGATGCCGACCAGCCACGCCATCGCGACCCAGATGTCGCTGCCGACGGGCTGACCCGCGAAGAGTGCGCGCATCGAGTCGACGATCGACGTCACCGGCTGGTTCTCGGCGAACCACTGCACGGGCCCGGGCATGCTCTCGGTCGGGACGAACGCGGAGCTGATGAACGGGAGGAAGATGAGCGGGTACGAGAACGCACTCGCGCCGTCCACCGTCTTCGCCGACAGTCCCGCGATCACCGCGAGCCACGTGAGCGCCACCGTGAAGAGGACGAGCATGCCGATGACGCCCAGCCAGGCGCCGAAGCTCGCACCTGTGCGGAAGCCCATGAGCAGCGCCACGCCGATCACGACGGCCAGCGACACCAGGATCGACACGAGCGAGGTGAACACGTGCGCCCAGAGCACACCTGATCGCGCGATCGGGAGGGACTGGAACCGCTCGAAGATGCCGCCCTGCATGTCCAGGAACAGCCGGTAGGCCGTGTAGGCGATACCGGACGCGATCGTGATGAGCAGGATGCCGGGCAGCATGTAGTCGATGTACGACCCCGTGTGAGGGTGCCCGTGTCGATCGCCCCGCCGAAGACGTAGACGAACAGCAGCATCAGGGCGATCGGCGTGACCGCGGTGGTGATGATGGTGTCGGGGCTGCGCAGGATGTGGCGCAGCGACCGGCTGGTCAGGACCGCGGTGTCGCGGATGGTGTGAGCGGTCATCGTCCTTCCTTCCGTGTCGTGGGAGCGCCGCTCTCGGCGTCTCCGGGTTCTGCGGGCTCTTCCTCGCCGGTCAGTGCGAAGAAGACGTCCTCGAGGCTGGGCTGCTTCTCGACGTACTCGACCTTCGCCGGCGGCAGCAGCTTCTTGAGCTCGCTCAGGGTGCCGTTGACGATGATGCGCCCCTTGTGGAGGATCGCGATGCGGTCGGCGAGGTGCTCGGCCTCTTCGAGGTACTGGGTGGTCAGCAGCACGGTCGTGCCGCTGCGGGTAAGTTCCTTGACGGCGTCCCAGACCTCGAGGCGCGCCGCCGGGTCGAGGCCCGTCGTGGGCTCGTCCAGGAAGATCACCGGCGGGTTGCCGATGAGGCTCATCGCGATGTCGAGCCGGCGACGCATGCCGCCGGAGTAGGTCGACGCCCTGCGGGAGCCGGCCTCGGTGAGCGAGAAGCGGGCGAGGAGCCCGTCGGCGATCCCGCCGGGGTCGGGGAGGTGCCGCAGCTGGGCGATGAGCACCAGGTTCTCGCGTCCGGTCAGGACCTCGTCGACAGCGGCGAACTGGCCGGTGAGGCTGATCGTCTCACGCACCTTCTGCGACTGGGCGACGACGTCGAACCCCGCGACGGCTGCCGTGCCGGCATCCGCCTTGAGAAGCGTCGCCAGGATGCGCACGACCGTGGTCTTGCCGGCGCCGTTCGACCCGAGGAGCGCGAAGATGCTTCCTCGCGCCACCTCGAAGTCGACGCCGCGCAGCACGTGGAGGTCCTTGTAGGACTTCTCGAGCCCCTGAACCTTGATGGCGGTGTCGGTGGTCATCTCTGCTCTCCTTCTGCCTCGTCGATCGCCTTGTTGAGGCGAGCGCGCTCCTTGTCGATCCACTGCTTGCCGGAGTATGCGGCGGTGAACTCCTCGGCGAACGTCGCGGGCTCGTCGCCCACGATGTCGCGCACCGGCGTGCCGTCGGCGGCGGCGCGCTCCCAGAGGTCGGCGGAGTCGCTGAGCATCTGGATCATCGTGTCGCCGTCGGTCATCCCGCCGGAGTACATGAAGTAGCGGTCCAGCGCCTTCGCGGCCGCGCGGTAGGGCTCGGGGAGAGCCTCGATGCGCGCCTTGTACTGGCGGTACTGCTTCTTCTGCTCGAGCGAGCCGGTGACGATCTCGTACCACTTGGCGGCCATGATCAGTCCTCTTCCTTGGGGGTGGGGTTGTTGTCTGCGTTCTGGTGGTGAAGCTGTTCGATGCGTTCTGCGAGGAAGGTCCACGTCCTCCAGAACTCCGCGAGCTGGTCGCGGCCCTGCGCGTTGAGGGAGTACACCTTGCGCGGCGGTCCCTTCTCGGACGGGACCTTCTCGACGTCGACGAGGCCACGCTGCTCGACCCTGACCAGCAGGGCGTACACGGTGCCCTCGGCGATGTCGGAGAAGCCCTGGTCGCGCAGCCACGAGGTGATCTCGTACCCGTAGGCGGATCGGCCGGACAGGATCGCCAACACGATCCCCTCGAGCGTGCCCTTGAGCATCTCGGTCTCCTGCTTGCCCATCGCGCACCTCCTTGATCTACTCAGTGATGTTGACTACCGGTAGACAGTAACACTAGGTACCGGTACTTAGCAACACCGAATACCGAATCTTTTCGCAGGGCTCGAAAACACAGAAGAGCGGATGCCTCTCATCGAGGCATCCGCTCCTGGGGATGTTCTTGGTGCCGGTGGTGGGAGTCGAACCCACACGCCCTTGCGGGCAACCGAGTTTGAGTCGGTCGCGTCTGCCATTCCGCCACACCGGCCCGCGCGGCATGCCGCGCGTCCGCGAACGACCATACCGTAGGATTCAATGGTGACTGAGCAGGAGCAGACCGCCGCATCGACGGCATCCACCCCCCGTCGAGTCGTCGTTGCGGAGGATGAGTCGCTCATCCGGCTCGACATCGTCGAGATCCTCCGCGACAACGGATTCGACGTCGTGGGAGAGGCCGGAGACGGTGAGACGGCGGTGGCCCTGGCCACGGAGCTGCGTCCCGATCTCGTGATCATGGACGTGAAGATGCCGCAGCTCGACGGCATCTCGGCCGCCGAGAAGCTCAGCAAGAACCACATCGCCCCCGTCGTGCTGCTCACCGCCTTCAGCCAGAAGGAGCTCGTCGAGCGCGCGAGCGAGGCGGGCGCCCTCGCCTACGTCGTCAAGCCGTTCACGCCGAACGACCTGCTGCCGGCCATCGAGATCGCCCTCGCCCGCTACGAGCAGATCATCACGCTCGAGGCCGAGGTCGCCGACATGGTCGAGCGCTTCGAGACCCGCAAGCTCGTCGACCGCGCCAAGGGCCTCCTCAACGAGAAGATGGGCCTCTCCGAGCCCGAGGCGTTCCGCTGGATCCAGAAGGCGTCGATGGACCGCCGCCTCACCATGCAGGACGTCGCCAAGGCGATCATCGAGCAGCTGGCCCCCAAGAAGGGCTGATCGCCTCACGAGTTCCAGAAGCGGATGCCTCCACCGGAGGCATCCGCTTCTCGTTTCGGCAGGCTCAACGACCGGGGGCCGGCAGCGTCCTTGATGTGGTTCGTGATGCGCACGGTCGAGCAGCGGCGGCCCTCATCGTCGGTCACGACGATCTCGTGGACGGTGAGGCTGCGACCGAGGTGGACGGGCGTGCAGACGCCCGTGACGTAGCCGGAGGTCGCCGAGCGCGTGTGCGTGGCGTTGATGTCGACGCCGACGGCGAGGCGTCCGGGACCGGCATGGAAGTTCGCGTGCATCGACCCGAGCGACTCGCCCAGCACGACGTAGGCGCCGCCGTGGAACAGGCCGACGGGCTGGGTGTTGCCCTCGACCGGCATGCGGGCCACGGCGCGCTCGGGCGTGAACTCCAGCCATTCGAAGCCCATCTTCTCGGCGAGAGCGCCGATCCCACGGCCCAGCGCCCATTCGATTCCGTCGACGGCGGCGGGGGAGTGGTCGGGCATGGCACACCTTCGCATCGGGGCGGCAGCCGGGGCGGTGCTGCGTGGAAATCGGCTGTCGTCTGCCCTGGCTAGGCTTGCAGGGTGACGGACTCCGCAAAGCCTACCCTTCTCGTCGTCGACGGCCATTCGCTGGCATACCGGGCTTTCTACGCCCTCCCGGTCGACAACTTCTCGACGAAGGACGGGCAGCACACGAACGGGATCTACGGGTTCCTCGCGATGCTGATCAACCTGATCAAGGCGGAGAAGCCGACCCACCTCGCCGTCGCCTTCGACACGTCGCGCCAGTCGTTCCGCACGCGCGAGTACACCGAGTACAAGGCCAACCGCTCCGAGACGCCGTCCGAGTTCAAGGGCCAGATCCCGCTCCTGCAGGACTGCCTCGCCGCGATGAGCATCCAGGTCCTCCAGCAGGAGGACATCGAGGCCGACGACATCCTCGCGACCCTCGCCACGCAGGGCGTCGCGAAGGGCTTCCGCGTGCTCGTGTGCTCGGGCGACCGCGACACCATCCAGCTGGTCAACGACGACGTCGTCCTGCTCTATCCGAACGTGCAGGGCGTCTCCCAGCTCAAGCGCTACGACCGCGACGCCGTCATCGAGCGCTACGGCGTGCCGCCCGAGATGTACCCCGACGTCGCGGCGCTCGTCGGCGAGACGAGCGACAACCTGCCCGGCGTGCCGAAGGTGGGCGAGAAGACCGCCGTGAAGTGGCTGAACCAGTTCGGCTCGCTCGACGCGCTCCTCGACGGCGCCGACGCCATCAAGGGCGTGGTGGGCGGCAATCTGCGCGACCACGTCGAAGATGTGCGCCGCAACCGCCGCCTGAACCGGCTGATGACCGACGTGGAGCTGCCGCTCGGCCCTGACGACCTCGAGGTGCAGCCGATGGACGCGCAGGCCGTGCGCGACATCTTCTCGCGCCTCGAGTTCAAGACGCTCATCCCGCGCGTCGCCGAGCTCGCGGGCATCGAGCAGCAGATGGCGGCGGTGTCGTCGGCCGCCGCCGAGCTCGCACCCGTCGCAGCCGAGCTCGCCCCGGCGGACTTCGCCGCGTGGCTCGCGAGCCAGACCGCCGAGGTCGGCGTGACGATCGCCGTCGAGGGCGGCCTGCCGTCGCGCATCGGCGTGGCGACACTCGAGAGCGCGGCCGAGGCATCCTGGACCCCGGAGCTCGCCGCCGCGCTCGAGCCCTGGCTCGCGTCCGACGCTCCGAAGGCCTTCGCCGACGCCAAGCCGCAGGTGAAGGCGCTCCGCCGCGCCGGCCTGCGTGTGGGCGGCCTCGCCTTCGACGTGATCATCGCCGGATGGCTGCTGCGGCCGAGCTTCCCCGACAAGACGCTCGCCGATCTGGTGGACCGCTACCTCGACGAGAAGCTGCCCGAGGCCGACCCGGCGCAGCTGGTGCCCGAGACCGAGGGCGCCACCACCGGTCAGCTGTCGTGGTACCTGGTGCGCGTCGTCCGTGCGGTGCGGGCCGAGCTGCCCGACAGCGTCTCGGCGGTCCTCACCGACATCGAGCTGCCGACGCTGCACACCCTCGCCGACATGGAGCTCGCCGGCGTCGCGGTCTCGCACGACAGGCTGTCGGCGTTCTCCGGTGAGCTCGCCGCACGGGCGGACGCCCTCGCCCTGCGAGGCGTACGCCGCGATCGGTCGCGAGGTGAACCTCGGCTCGCCGAAGCAGCTGCAGGAGGTCCTGTTCGAAGAGCTGCAGCTGCCCAAGACGCGCAAGACCAAGACCGGCTACTCGACGGATGCCGCGGTCCTGGCCGATCTGCAGGAGACCAACCCGCATCCGTTCCTCGACCTGCTGCTCCAGCACCGCGAGGCGACCAAGCTCCGGCAGATCATCGAGTCGCTCGACAGCGCCATCGGCGGCGATCGGACGAGCGGGGCCGACGGCCGGATCCACACCACGTACGTGCAGACCGGCAGCCAGACCGGCCGGCTCTCGAGCACCGACCCGAACCTGCAGAACATCCCGATCCGCACGGAGGAGAGCCGCCGCATCCGTTCCGCGTTCATGGTGGGCGAGGGGTACGAGACGCTGCTCACCGCCGACTACTCGCAGATCGAGATGCGGATCATGGCGCACCTCTCGGAGGATCCCGGCCTGATCGAGGCGTTCAACTCCGGAGAAGACACGCACCGCTTCGTCGGCTCGCGCGTGTTCGGCGTCGCTCCCGAGGACGTCACCCCCGCCATGCGCACCAAGGTGAAGGCGATGTCGTACGGTCTCGTCTACGGCCTCTCCGCGTTCGGGCTGTCGAAGCAGCTGCGCATCGAGCAGGCCGAGGCCAAGCAGCTCATGATGGAGTACTTCGCCCGCTTCGGCGCCGTGCGCGACTACCTCCGCTCGTCGGTCGAGCAGGCCCGCATCGACGGCTACACCGAGACGATCTTCGGCCGCCGGCGCCCGTTCCCCGACCTGGCGAGCCCGAACCGCGTGCTGCGAGAGAACGCCGAGCGCGCGGCGCTCAACGCTCCCATCCAGGGCAGTGCGGCCGACATCATGAAGATCGCGCTGTTCCACATCCACGACGACTTCGCCGTCGAGCAGCTGCGCTCCCGCGTGCTGCTGCAGATCCACGACGAGCTCGTGATCGAAGTCGCACCTGGCGAGTGGGACGCGGCGGAGCGCATCGTCCGCGCGCGCATGGGCGATGCGGCGCAGCTCACCGTGCCCCTCGACGTGCAGATCGGCCGCGGCGACGACTGGAACGCCGCCGGCCACTGACCGGCCGGGAGCGATCCGTGAGCGACGGTGAGCGGCCCGGGACTCTCGTTTGTCGGCACTGCGTCTCATGCCTAGGCTCGGAGCCATGACAGACGAAACCCGCACGCCCACGCAGATCGACAAGATCGCTGATGCGTGGGTCGACACCCTCGCCGAACTCGAGCCGACGCTCGCGACCTACATCGGTCGGTCCGAGTACAACGACCGGTTCGGCGACTACAGCCCGGCCGGGCAGGAGGCCCTCGCCGACGAGGGCCGCAAGACGCTCGCCGCCCTCGACGCCGCCGCGACCGCCGACGACGTCGACGCCGTGACGAAGGATGACCTCTCGCGCGAGATCCGGCTCGCGCTCGACCTGCACGATGCGAAGTGGCATCTGCGCGACCTCAACGTGATCGCCTCGCACGCGCAGGACATCCGTTCCGCGTTCGACCTGATGCCGACGGCGACCGCCGACGACTGGTCGGTCATCGCGACGCGTCTCGGCGCCGTCTCCGGTGCGATCGACGGCTACGTCGCCACGCTGCGCGAAGGCATCTCCCAGGGCATCGTCCCTGCGCGCCGCCAGGTGACCGAGGTCGCGACGCAGATCGCCCGCTACACGGCCGACAGCGGGTTCTTCGCGACGTTCGCCGCGGAGGCGGCCCCCGCAGAGGGGCAGCTGCCGGCGTCCCTCGCCCGCGACCTCGCCGACAACGCCAATGCGGCGCGGGTCGCCTACGACGAGCTCGCGAGCTTCCTCACCGCAGAACTCGTACCCGCCGCGAGCGAGGAGGACGCCGTCGGCCGCGAGCTGTACGCCCTGCACTCCCGCCGGTTCCTGGGTGCGACGATCGACCTCGACGAGACGTACGACTGGGGCGTCGAAGAGCTCGCCCGCATGGTCGCCGAGCAGGAGTCGATCGCGCACGAGATCAAGGCCGGCGCCACGGTCGAAGAGGCCGTCGCCTTCCTCGAGCAGGACGCCAGCCGCAAGCTGTACGGCACGGACGCGCTGCAGAAGTGGATGCAGGAGACCAGCGATCGCGCGATCGCCGAGCTCGGCAAGACCCACTTCGACATCGCCGAGCCGATCCGCAGCCTCGAGTGCATGATCGCGCCCACCAAGGAAGGCGGGATCTACTACACGGGCCCGACCGACGACTTCTCGCGCCCCGGCCGCATGTGGTGGTCGGTGCCGGAGGGCGTCGAGGAGTTCGACACCTGGCGCGAGCTCACGACGGTGTACCACGAGGGCGTCCCCGGCCACCACCTGCAGATCGCGCAGGCGGTGTACAACCGGGCACAGCTCAACACCTACCGTCGCCTGCTCGCCGGAACGTCGGGTCACGCGGAAGGCTGGGCGCTGTACGCGGAGCGCCTCATGGAGCAGCTCGGCTACCTGTCCGACCCGGCCGACCGGCTCGGGATGCTCGACGGCCAGCGCATGCGCGCCGCCCGCGTCGTGCTCGACATCGGCGTGCACCTCGGCAAGCCGCGCCCCGACGGTCAGGGGACGTGGGACGCCGACTTCGCGCTCGACTTCATGCTGCGCAACGTCAACATGCCGGAGGAGTTCGTCAAGTTCGAGGTGAACCGCTACCTCGGCTGGCCGGGACAGGCCCCGTCGTACAAGGTGGGCCAGCGCATCTGGGAGCAGCTGCGCGACGAGGTCGCCGAGCGCGAAGGCGACGCCTTCTCGATCAAGCAGTTCCACAAGCGCGCGCTCGACATCGGCGGTGTGGGCCTCGACACGCTGCGTATGGCGCTCGCGCACTGACTCCGCGTCCCGGTCGTTGAGCGAGCTTCGAGTCGAGACGCTCAGGGACCGTCTCCGGGCTCGGGCAGCCCGTGGGCCCGATGGGACCGTCTCCGGTCTCGGGACCGCTCCGTCGCTCAACGTCCGAAGCGGCGCGCAGCAGCCGCAGGACTTCCGCATCGCCGGTCTGTCCGAAGTGGTCGTAGTACTCGCCGACCGCCCAGAAGTCGGATTCGCGGTGCGGGCAGACGTAGTCGTCGACCACGTCCGCCGGCGGCACGAACCGGTCCGGGGCGACGGGGACGGCGAGCACGACCCGATCCGGGCTCGCGGGCACGCACGGCCCGGCACGCGGCCAGCGCACTCGCGCCCGTCGCCACACCGTCGTCGACCACGATCGCGGTGCGCCCGGTCAGTTCCGGGCTGTGCGGCCCGTACACGTCCGTCCGCCGCGCCAGCTCGTCGCGCTCCGCGGCTTCGACGCGTTCCAGGTCCTCCGATGACATGCCCGCCCAGCGCATCGCGTCGGGCGTGACGATCCTCACACCCTCGGCGATCGCTCCGACGGCGAACTCCTCGTGGCCCGCTGCTCCGAGCTTGCGCACCACCACGGCATCCAGGTCCAGCCCCAGCGCCTCTGCCACCGCCGCGGCGACCACGACGCCGCCCCGTGGGATGCCGAGGACCACAGCATCCGTTCCCCGCCAGTCTGCGAGCTCTGCGGCGAGCTCTCGCCCGGCGGCCCGCCGATCCGCGAAGAGCGCCATGCCTCCACGCTACGCTCGCGACGACCGCGCGTCTCGGGAATGCCGCGGCGGCCGTGACCATGGGGCGTGCTCCACGCCCCGCTCGCGACGACCGCGTCTCGGGAATGCCGCGGCGGCCGCGCCGGTTCATGCAACGGAATAGAAGGAGCACGCCCATGACCTCCATCGACCCCCTGACCCTCGAACTCGGCCTCGACACCTTCGGCGACGTGACGCGCGATGCCTCCGGCGAGCTCGTCAGCGGCGCGCAGACCATCCGCAACGTCGTCGAGCAGGCGGTGCTCGCCGACCGGGTCGGACTCTCGTTCTTCGGGGTGGGGGAGCACCACCGGCGGGAGTTCGCCGTGTCGAGCCCCGAGATCGTGCTGGCCGCCGCCGCCGCGCGCACCGAGCAGATCCACCTCGGCACTGCCGTCACGGTGCTCTCGAGCGACGATCCGGTGCGCGTGTTCGAGAGGTTCTCGACGCTGGACGCGGTGTCGAACGGCCGCGCCGAGGTCATCCTGGGGCGTGGCTCGTTCATCGAGTCGTTCCCGCTGTTCGGCTACGACCTGCGCGACTACGAGGCTCTCTTCGATGAGAAGCTCGATCTCTTCTCGCAGCTGCTGACCGAGAAGCCGGTCACCTGGAGCGGCACCCTGCGCGCTTCACTGGACGCCGCCGATGTCTTCCCCAAGACCGAGAACGGGCTGCGCGCGTGGGTCGGCGTCGGGGGCACGCCCGAGTCCGCGGTCCGTGCCGCACGCTACGGCTACGGGCTCATGCTCGCCATCATCGGCGGCCCGTCGGCGCGGTTCCGGCCGTTCGCCGACCTCTACCGCCGCTCGCTGGACACCTTCGATCAGCCGCAGCTGCCGGTCGGGGTGCACTCCCCGGGCCATATCGCCGAGACCGACCAGCAGGCGTGGGACGAGGCCTACGAGGGATTCGAGGCGATGAACAACTCGATCGGCCGCGAGCGCGGCTGGCCCACCTACAACCGCCTCCGCTTCCAGCACGACGTCGGCCCGGAGGGCGCGCTGTACGTGGGCTCGCCCGAGACGGTCGCCCGCAAGATCGCCGACACCGTTCAGACGCTGGGCGCCTCACGCTTCGACATGAAGTTCTCGACCGGCACGCTCTCGCACGAGCGGATGCTGCGATCCATCGAGCTGTTCGGCACCGAGGTCGCCCCGCGCGTCCGCGACATGCTGTCGTAGCGCGCCGCCGCGGGCGCGACATGCTGTCGCAGCGCCCACGAGCGGTTCCGGCATCCGTAGCATGACGCTATGACGGATGCCGGAACCCGCACCTCGTCGACGCTCTCGGAGCGCCTCGACCGCCTGCCGTTCACCCGCCCGCACCTGCGCGTGCTCACGGGTTCAGGGATCGGCTGGGCCCTGGACGCCATGGACGTCGGGCTCATCTCGTTCGTGATCGCCGCGCTGGCGGCGCAGTGGGACCTGGTGCCGAGCGAGACGGCGTGGATCGCGTCGATCGGCTTCGTGGGGATGGCCATCGGCGCCAGCGTGGGCGGTCTGCTGGCGGACCGCTTCGGCCGGCGGCAGGTGTTCGCGCTCACGCTGCTCGTGTACGGCGTGGCGACAGGAGCGAGCGCCCTCGTCGGCGGGCTGGCGGCGCTGCTCGATCCTGCGGTTCCTCGTCGGGCTGGGGCTCGGCGCCGAACTGCCCGTCGCCAGCACCTACGTCAGCGAGTTCGCGCCGGCGCGCATCCGCGGGCGGCTCATCGTCATCCTGGAGGCCTTCTGGGCTGTGGGCTGGACGCTCGCCGCGCTCATCGGGTACTTCGTGATCCCGGCATCCGAGGACGGCTGGCGGTGGGCATTCGCGCTCGGGGCGATCCCCGCCGCCTATGCGCTCATCGTGCGGTGGGGACTGCCCGAGTCCGCGCGGTGGCTGGAGCGACGCGGACGCTTCGCCGAGGCGGAGGCCGTCGTCCGCACGTTCGAGGACGCTGCCGGCACCGTCCCCACGGCCACGCCCACCCGCGCCGACGCGCCCCCTGCGGCGGCGACATCCCTCGGTCAGCGCCTGGGTGCGCTGTGGGCGAAGGAGTTCCGGGTGCGCACCGCGTGCCTCTGGCTGGTGTGGTTCTGCGTCAACTTCTCGTACTACGGCGCGTTCATCTGGATCCCGTCGATCCTGGTGGCGCAGGGCTACGACCTCGTGCGCTCCTTCGGCTTCACCCTGGTGATCACGCTGGCCCAGCTGCCGGGCTACGCGGTCGCCGCATGGCTGATCGAAGTCTGGGGACGCCGTGCCACGCTCTCGGTGTTCCTGGTCGGCTCCGCCGTGTCGGCCGATCTTCTTCGGCACGGCGAACGGCCCCGGAGCGATCATCGCCGCCGGGATGGCGCTGTCGTTCTTCAACCTCGGAGCCTGGGGCGCGCTGTACGCGGTCACCCCCGAGATGTATCCGACGTCGCTCCGCGCCACGGGGACCGGATGGGCCGCGGGCGTCGGCCGCATCGCATCGATCGTGGCACCCCTCGTGGTGCCGCCGCTGCTGATCGCGGGCGGCGCACCGGTGCTGTTCGTCGTGTTCGCGGTGTTCTTCGCCGTGGCGGCCGCGCGCCGCGTGGGGGCTGGTCGACCGCCGCGGCGCGGCGCTCGACGATCGCTGAGCGTGGCCGGGCGTTCGCCGGACCGCGCATAGGCTGGGGTCCGTGGCATCCGTTCGACCCGAGGCAGCAGATCGACCCGTGGCACCCGTGAGATACGTCGCCATCGGCGACTCCTTCACCGAGGGCGTGGGCGACGAGCTTCCCGACGGCCACGTGCGCGGCTGGGCCGATCTCGTGGCGCAGGGCTGGGCCGATGCGAGGGGCGAGTCGATCGAGTACGCCAATCTGGCGATCCGCGGCAAGCTCGTGTGGCCGATCGTCGAGCAGCAGCTCGAGCCGGCGCTCGCCCTGAAGCCGACCCACCTCTCGTTCAACGGCGGCGGGAACGACATGCTGCGCCCTCGCACGAGCGTCGCGCACGTGGTGGCCGCGTTCGAGACCGTGCTGCGCCGCTGCGAGGAGGAGGGCGTGCAGCTCATCGTGCTGTCGGGCGCGAACCCGACACGGCAGCTGCCCCTGCGGCGAGTCATCCAGCGCCGCGGCGACCTGCTGTCTCACGCGGTCGAGAAGCGCCTGGCGTCGCGCGCCGACGTCGTGCAGGCGTACAACTGGTTCGACGAGGAGCTCGCGAGCCCGCCGTTCTGGTCGGAGGACCGTCTGCACATGAACTCGCGCGGGCATCACCGCGTCGCGGCGCGCGTGCTGACCGAGCTGGGCGTCGAGCCGCCGCCGGCATGGTGGTCGCTGCCGCCGCTGCCGCCGATGGGCGCGCGCGGAGCGGCGTACTACCGAGAGCACGTCGGCCCCTGGGTGCGCCGGCGACTCACCGGCACGTCATCGGGCGACGGACGTGAGCCGAAGTTCGCTCAGTGGAGCGATGTCGCGCCCGCCGGGCGCTGAACCACCGTCATCACGACTGCGCCCCGCCGGACACCGCGTAGGTGAGCTCGGCGAACGCGCCGGCCTGCCGCACGGAGGTCAGCTCCAGCCGGTCGGGGCCGAGGTTGCGGGGGAGGAGCGGCTTGCCCGACGTCAGCGTCGCGGGTGCGATCGAGACACGGATCTCGTCGAGCAGACCCGCGTCGGCGAACTGGCCGGCGAGATCGCCGCCTCCCACGATCCAGACGTCACCGTCGCCGGCCGAGTCGCGGATCTGCGGCCACACATCGCGGACGTCCCCGGATGAGAAACGGATGTCGACGCCCGGCACCACCGGCTGCTCCTTGCTCGAGAACACCCAGGTCGGACGCTCGCCGTAGTAGGACGGCCACTTCTCGGGGTGTGCGACGAGATCCTCGTGCTCGAGCACCCACCGGTACGTGGAGGATCCCTGGACGAGCACGCCGATGCCGGACAGGAAGCGCTGGAAGTCGTCATCGCCGCCTTCGCCTCCCGGAGCAGCGAAGAGCCACTCGAGCGAGTCGTCGTCGTCGGCGAGGAAGCCGTTCAGCGTGGTGGCCGTATAGAAGATCACACGAGGCATGCCGCCACCGTAGTGCGGACGTCCGACAGACGGTTGACATATATTCAACCGATCGGTACTGTACTGATCAGTTGAACAAGGAGGGGAGCGATGACCGATCCACTGAGCGTGACGTTCTCGGCCCTCGCCGACCCCACCCGCCGTGCCATCCTCGCGCGGCTGAGCCAAGGCGAGGCGACGGTGGGGGAGCTCGCCGCACCGTTCGACATGACCTTCGCCGCCGTGTCGAAGCACCTCCGCGTCCTCGAGGGAGCGGGGCTCGTCACGCGGGGACGCCACGCGCAGTACCGGCCGGCGCGGCTCGACGCACGACCGCTGGCGGCGGCATCCGACTGGATCGGCGGCTACGCGCAGTTCTGGGACGACAGTCTCGGCGCCCTCGACCACTACCTCAGCGCCCTGCAGCAGCTCGGCGACTCCGCCAGCACACCGACGGGTGGCGACGCCACCGCATCCACCGAGAAGGAGAACGACCATGACTGAGTACTTCACCGTCACGCGCACCCTGCGGGCGCCCCGCGAACTGGTGTTCGAGGCGCTGACCAAGCCCGAGCACTTCGCCGTGTGGTTCGGCACGGCGGCCGTGGAGGTGCCGCAGGACAGCCTGACGATGGAGGTGCGCCCGGGCGGCGCCTTCCGTGCCGTCATGCTGCTGCCCGATGGCAACCGCATCGACTGGGCGGGGGAGTACCAGGTGGTCGAACCGCCGTCGCACCTCGCGATGACGCTGACCGACCAGCCCGGCGACGATGCGGGACTGCCGGTGCTGTTCGACCTCGAAGAGACCGGCGACGGCACGGTGCTCACCATCCGCCAGGACCGGAGCGACTTCACCGACGAGCAGGTCGCGGCCACCATCGCCGGCTACAACGCCTTCATCGACGACATCGAGGACGTGCTGGAGAACCTCCAGACCGCCTGACTCCCGGTCGGCCCGCGCAGAGCGGTCTGATCACAGCGCGCCCGGGCGGCGCAGCGCACTCATCGCGAGCACGCTGCCCGCCCGGGCGCTCTCACGCGGGTCGGCGCCGCCCAGCGCGGCCACGATGTAGCCGGCGGCGAAGGCGTCGCCGGCTCCCGTCGAGTCGAGCACGTCGTCGACCCTGTCGACAGGCACCGCGGCGGTCCGCCCCTGCACGCCGACGAGCACCGGCTCCGGCCCGCGCTTGATCACGGAGACCCCCTCCGGCGCGACGTCGGAGCTCGGACGCCGCGCGCGCCTCCTCCTCGTTCGCGAAGACGACGTCGGGCCGGACCTCCGCGAGGATCCGCCGCAGCTCTGCGCCGCCGAGCTCGCGCAGCGTCGCCACGCTCGACAGGTCGAGGCTGACGCGTGCACCGTCCGCAGCGGCACGGGCCGCGGCATCCGTCACCGCCCGCCGAGAGCCCGTCGACGCGAAGCCGTACAGCGGCAGATGCACCCAGTCGGCGCCGGCGAGCCACTCGGGGTCGATCGGTCCGAGCTCCGCGGCTGCGCCGCGGTCGGTGATCATGGTGCGCTCACCCACGGCGTCGACGAGGACGACGATCGACCCGGTGCGACCGCCGCGCTGCACCTTGACGTCGACGGCCGCCGCCGCGAGCTCGCCCACCAGTGCGTGCCCGAGCGTGTCGTCTCCCACACGGCCGATGAAGCGTGAGGGATGCCGCGGGGCAGCAGCGGCCGCCACGTTCGCGGCGCTCCCGCCCCGGGTGAGGCGCACCTCGGCGGGGTTGTCGGTGCCGCGCTCGAGCGCCGCGCCGCCGAGCACGATCAGGTCGGCGACGAGGTCGCCGATCACGACCAGCATCAGGCCGAGCCCGCGAGGGCCACGGCGATGCGTGCACCGAGAGCGACGTTGCCGCGGTACACCTCGACGTTGACGTCGAGGCTGCGGCCGCGCGTCTCGCGCTGGAGGAAATCGAGGAGGAACGGCGTCGTGTCGTGGCCGGAGACGCCGTTCGCCTCCGCCGCCGACAGCGCCCGTGCGAGGACGGCGTCGTGCAGCACCGGGTCGAGCTGATGGTCGGGTGCGACGGGGTTCGCGACCAGCAGCGTGGATGCGATGCCGAGGCCGTCGCGCGTGCGCACGATCGCGGCGATCTCGGCGGGCGAGTCGACCGAGTACTCGATGTCGTGGCCGGAATCGGCGATGTAGAAGCCGGGGTAGTCGGTGGTCCGGTACCCGACGACGGCGAGGTTGAGCGTCTCGAGCCGCTCCAGCGTCAGCGGGATGTCCAGGATCGACTTGACGCCGGCGCTCACCACGACGAGCGGCAGGCCGGCGAGGGTCGGGAGGTCGGCGGATTCGTCGAAGGTCTGCGCGGCACCGCGGTGCACGCCGCCGAGCCCGCCGGTCGAGAACACCCTCACCCCGGCGCGCGCGGCGAGGTAGCCCGTCGCCGCCACCGTGGTGCCGGCACTCAGCCCCTTCGCCGCGACGACAGGAAGGTCGCGGACGCTCGCCTTGACGACGCCGTCGGCGGTCGAGAGGCGCTCGATCTCGTCGGGGGAGAGGCCCACGGTGACACGGCCGTCGATCACGCCGATGGTCGCCGGCACCACGCCGAGTGCGCGCACGCGCGCCTCTGCCTCGAGGGCGACGTCGAGGTTGCGTGGGCGGGGGAGCCCATGGGTGAAGATCGTGGACTCGAGCGCGAGCACCGGCTCGCCGCTCGCGACGGCGTCCCGGACCTCGGCGGCGATGGCGAGGGGAGCGGACACGGGAATCCTTTCGATCCGGCGCAGCTGACGCGCCGGATACGCTCACAGTACCGATCGGATGCCGCGACGCGCCCAGCCGCCCCGCTCGGCGCTCGAGAGCGGTCAGCGCCGAGGACGTCGCGCCCGCGGCGGATCCATCCCGAGGCGAATGCGGGTGCGCTTGCGCTCGATCACGATGAACGCGCTGCCGACGAGCCAGAGCGGTACCTGCATGAGGAAGGCGATGCGGAAGGCGTCGAGGTTGTAGGTCGCCGGTGTGCCGGCGCCCTGCAGATCGAGGGCGAGACCGATGAGGAGGATCGCCAGCAGCGCCGCGAGGAAGCCGCCGGCGTTCGTCACGCCGGTGGCGGTGCTGAGGCGGTGCGACGGGTTGTGGGTGCGCGCGTGGTCGAACGCGATCATCGAGGCCGGCCCGCCGGTGGCCAGCGCGACGGCCAGCGCCAGCAGCAGCCAGAGCGGCGCCGGCCCCGGGTACGCGATCACGGCGAGCCAGGCGACCGCCTGCACCGCCACCGTGGGGAGCACGAGCGCGCGTGAGCGGAGGTGCGGCACGCGCCGCGAGATCTCGCCCATGATCGGTCCCAGCGCCATGCCCACCACGACGTACAGCGACATGATCGAGGCCGCCTCGGCCGTCGTGCGCCCCTCGCCCGCGGTGAGGAAGGGCATGCCCCACAGCAGCACGAACGCGGTGCCCGCGAACGGCGTCGTGAAGTGCGACCAGAAGGCGAGACGGGTGCCCGGGTGCGCCCACGCGGCACGGATGCCGACCCCGGTGTCGACCGACGAGGTCACGACCCGGATCGCCCCGGTGTCGGTGTCGACCGACACGTCCTCGTCGCGATCCGGCGGGTGATTGCGGATGAGGAGGAACACGAGGATCGCGAACAGGACCCCGAGCCCGGCGATGCTGCCGAAGGTGATCGTCCACGAGGTGGCGTGCAGCAGAGCGGCGAGGGGGAGCAGCGCCACCAGCTGTCCTGCCTGCCCGACGATGCCGGTGAGCTGCACCATGACGGGTGCGCGCTGCGCGGGGAACCACGTCGCGATGAGGCGCAGCACCCCGGGGAAGATGGCGGCGTCGCCGGCACCCAGCAGCATGCGGGCGAGGATCGCGATGCCGACGCTGGGGGAGAGCGCCATGGTCACCTGCCCCAACGCCATCAGCAGCATCCCGATCGTCATGATCGGCCGTGCTCCGTAACGGTCGAGGAGCACCCCGACCGGGATCTGCATGCCGCCGTAGACGGCGAGCTGCACGACGGCGAACAGCGACAGGGTGGCCGCGTCCGCGTCGAACCGGGCTGCCGCGTCGACCCCGACGGCGCTCAGTGACGAGCGGTTCGTGATCGCGAGGACATATGCGGCGACACCGACCGTCCAGATCAGCCAGGCGCGCATCCCCGGCCCCGTCACGAGGCGACGGGACAGGCTGGGCACCATTCCACAGTAGTCACGGCGACGGATGCCGCGGCCGCGGGCACCCGCACGATCGACGCCCGCGCGGCCCGTGGATCGGGCGGCGGAAAGCGGTTCCTGCGACAGCGGGGAAGGCATCCGCCATCTGTCAACCCCCTCTTCCGAACATGGGGGATGCGGGAGGGTAGCCGTGGGACCCCGCGTCCCGGAACAGGGGAGGGCTGATCGCCGCGCCCCGGAAAGGACACCTCGCATGAGTATCGGAGCAGGCATCGCCCTCTTCGCCATCGGCGCCATCCTCGCCTTCGCGGTGAACGTCGAGGTCGAGTGGGTGAATCTCGACATGATCGGCTACATCCTCATGGGTGCCGGAGCCGTCATCTTCATCGTCGGCATCGTCCTCCTGGCGCGCCGGCGCCGGTCGGAATCCGTCACGCACACGGCGGTCGACCCGAACGTCAACGAGCAGGTGACCCGCCGCAGCACGAGCACGACGGACGACGCCGCCGGACTCTGACGCACACTCTGACGAAACCTCTGACCGCGGGCGCCTCGGCGTCCGCGGTCAGGCGTCTGCGGGACTCGGGCGCCGACGGAGGGGTCTCGAGCTGCGTGCGGAGGCCGTCGATCCCCTCGAGCTCGATCGCCGAGCCGAGCCGGGTGGCGTGGTCGGCGCGGAGCGACTCCCAGCGCTCGCGCGACATGACGTATCGGTGATGAAGCGCCGCCTCACCCTCGCGCGCGACGTGGAACGCACCGTCGGAGTCGTAGCCGACGCGCCGTGAGACGGCGTTGGACGACACGTTGTCGGCGAACGCCCCCGACGTCGCCTCCCGCGCGCCCAGACCTTCGAACGCGAGGTGCAGCGCCAGCATCCGCATTCGCGTGCCGATGCCGCGGCCTTGGTGCTCGCGCCCGAGCCACGACCCGGTCGTGACGCGCCGCAGCACGGACCAGTCGTCTCGCGGTGATGCCTTGGATCCCCACGGGAACTCCGTCGTGCACCACGGCGAGTTCCAGGACGAACGTCGTGGGGGAGAGCCGGTTGCGGATGCCCCACTGGTACGCCAGCACGCTGCGCGCGACCTCGTCGGCGGAGCCGCGCGACCACGGATGCTCGAACGGCATCTGGTCGGGATCATGGATGCCGCGCCCGGCCAGCTCGGATAGCTCGACCAGGAGGTCGTCATCGATCCAGCGCAGCTCCAGGTCGCCGGCACGCACTCGTACGGCGGAAGCGGGCCAGAGCCGGGCGAGCGCGTCGGAGTGCGGCATCCCGGAAGTCTGCCAGAGTCTCTGGGCGGCCGGTGTCGGATCAGGACTCGGGAACGGCCGGGATGAGATCGGCGAGCAGCCGGAACACGGCCGCGAGGTCGTCGGCGGTCGTCGCGGGATACGCGACCGTCGCACCGATCACGACCAGATGGGGGAGCAGTGCCGCCACCCTCGCACGATCGGGATCGGCGACACGTCCGGCCCACGCATGCTGAAGCGCCGCCAGACGCGCGCGGTCGACCTGTTCCAGCGCGACGGCAGCGGACTCATCGTGTGAGGCCCACGCACGGATCGAGCGTTCGAGATCGACATCGATCAGCGCATCGAGGCGGGTCGCGAGCTCAGCGAGGTCCGACAGCGCCGGCGCATCGCCGATCTGATCCAGGGTGCGCGTGCGCCATGCGTCGAGGAGCGCGGCCCGATACGCCGTGGCGTTCGCGAAGTGGTGGAAGAACGAGCCCTTGCTCAGCCCCACGCGCGCCGCGATCCGATCGATCCTGACTCCTGAGATCCCCTCGTCGGCAAGGACTCGGAGGCCCTCGTTGATCCACCGCTCATTCGACATGACGCCACCATACCAAACCGTATGGTATGTTGCGGGGCATGACGCTCCTGCCGGATCCCATCTGGCCCGTGATCGTCCTCGCGGCGATCTCGTTCATCGACGGCGTGCTCTGCCTCAAGCCCGTGCGCTTCATAGCGAGATGCTTCGAGGATGTGGGCTGGCCACGGCGGCTGTGGTGGCTGATGCCGCCGATCAAATTCGCGGCCGCTGGGGGACTGCTGCTGGGGATCCTGGTTCCTGGCCTCGCGGCGCTCACGACAGCGTGCCTGGTGGCCTACTTCCTGTTCGCCATCGGCATGCACATTCGCGCCCGCGATTTCGGCCGCAACCTCTTCGTCAATGCGACGGGGATGCTCGTCCTCTGCCTCGCGACAGGCGTCTTCTGCTTCCTGGTCTGAGCATCGACGGAACTGACCGCCGCGAGAGCTCGGCCGGCGACGCGCCCGGCTGCTCAGTGCGCGACGTGGTCGTCGGGCTCGTCTTCGAGGAGCATGCCTACCGAGGTGGCGCAGGCATCGCCGCGCCACGCTTCCTGCCCTCGCGGACGGCGAATCCGGCGATGACGAGGCCGGCGATCGCGTCGGCCCACCACCACCCGAAGCCGGTGTTCAGGAGAAGCCCGATCAGGACGGCGGCCGAGAGGTACGTGCAGATCAGGGTCTGCCTGGAATCGGCGACCGCGGTGGCGGAGCCGAGTTCGTGGCCCGCGCGCCGCTCGGCGAGCGACAGGAGCGGCATCACGATCACGCTGAGCGCGGTGATGAGGATACCGAGGACACTGTGCTCGGCCTCTACCCGGCCGATGAGCGTGATCAGCGACGTGGTGATGACGTAGGCAGCCAGGGCGAAGAACGCGACTGCGATGACGCGGAGTGTGGGCTTCTCCCAGCGTTCCGGGTCGCGGCGGGTGAACTGCCAGGCGACGGCGGCCGCGGAGATGACCTCGATGGTGGAATCCAGCCCGAACGCGATGAGCGCGCCGGAGGATGCGACGGTACCCGCAGTGATGGCGACCACCGCCTCCATGACGTTGTAGCCGATGGTGACGGCGACGATCCACCGGATCCGACGCTGCAGCGTCTCTCGACGCTCAGGGATCAGTGATGTCGTCACGCGCAGCTGCAGCTTCACCGGTGCAGCACTCGGGGTCGACCGACAGCACCACCTGCAGGAGTTCGCCGAGAGCGGGCGCAGGTGCTCGTCCGCGAGCCGCGGTTGCCATGAATCGGACAGTACATGGATAGGTGAATCAACGAAACCATGAACCGAACGCCACGCCGTCCTCGCGTTCCTGAGGGACATGCGGGGGATGGGGCTGCCGTCGTCCTCGCGTGGGCCGCTATGGTCGTCCGGTGACTCGGTACAGCTTGATTCCCGCGGCGTATGTCTACATGGTGCGCGACGGCATGGTGCTGTTGCAGCTGCGCCGCAACACCGGATACATGGACGGCTTCTGGACTGCCGGCGCAGCGGGCCACTTGGAACCGGGGGAGACCGCGGTGCAGGCGGCCACTCGGGAGCTCTTTGAGGAGCTCGGCCTCAGCGTGTCGGCGAGTGAGCTTGTGCCTTCAGCCGTCATGCAGCGCACGGACGGCACGTCCGATCCGAGGGAGCAGCGCGTCGACTGGTTCTTCACCTGCTCGTCGTGGAGCGGCGAGCCCTCCATCATGGAGCCGGAGAAGTGCGCCGAGCTGGGGTGGTTCGATCTGATGCGCCTGCCCTCGCAGATTCCCGCCTATGAACGCACCGCCTTGGTGTGGCTTCGCGAGAACGACTCTGTCGGATTGCTCGACGTGGGCTTCTCACTGCCGCAAGCCTGAGCCGATCACGGGGATCCGGTTCTCGTGGTCATCGAGCACCCACACCTGCGCTGCTGTCGCCAGATACAGGCGGTGGGGGGCGTCGCCCGAAACCTTCGACGGATCCCACGTCGACAGTCCGGATGCCTCGCACTTCGCGTTGAATAACGGAAGCGCAGCCGGGAGTTCGTGGTCCGGCACCTGTGCTGCGGCCGCCTCGACGTACACCGCGCTCCCGGAACCCACCGGGGCAGTCGAGTCGAACACGACGAGCGCGATCTCCGCACGCTGTGCCACGTTCTGCGAGTGTCGCCGTGTGGTTCGGGACACCCAGCCGTACTGGCGCAGACCGCGCTCCGCGAACCAGACGGGGGTCACCCACGGGCGCCTGTCCACGTCAGCGGTCGCGAGCGTTGCGTAGGATTTGTCGATGATGCGACGCGCGACGTTCGTGGGTGACTTGTTTGCCATGAAAGTCATGCTCATGGCTACCAGACGGAGCGGGGCCTGAGAAGCTCCCCAGATGCGGTACGCGCGGCGATAGGCTGGCCGGATCCGATGGACGGCAGTGATCGCCGCGAGGACCATCGAGACCGGCGCGACGAGTCCAGGCCGCCGGGAAGGGATCATGAAGCTTCTTCTCACGTCGGCGGGCGTCACCAATCCGACCATCCGTCACGCACTCGAGGACCTGCTCGGCAAGCCGATCAGCGAGTCCAGCGCACTGTGCATACCGACTGCCCAGTACGGTCACCCCTGGCTGGGACCCGGCATCAAGGCATGGGAGTTCATCAGCGGAAGATCGGAGAATCCCATGGTCGATCTCGGCTGGAAGTCCGTCGGAGTGCTGGAGCTCACCGCGCTGCCGAGCATCGATGAAGAGCGGTGGAAGCCGCTCGTACTCGAGACCGACGCGCTTACTGGCTGCCGGCGGCGACGCGCTCTACCTCAGCCACTGGCTGCGGGAGTCCGGACTTGCCGACATGTTCCCGTCGCTGGCGGAGACGGTGTGGCTGGGAATGAGCGCGGGAAGCATGGTGATGACACCGCAGATCGGCCAGGAGTTCGTGGGCTGGAAACCGCCGACCGGCGATGACAGCGCGCTCGGGATCGTCGATTTCTCGATCTGCCCGCATCTTGCGGCCGACGGTGAACCCGGCAACTCCCTCGCCGCAGCAGAGAACTGGGCTGCCGGCATCCGCTACTCGTCATACGCCATCGACGACCAGACGGCCCTCATGGTGACCGACGACGGAATGAAGGTCATCACAGAAGGTCAGTGGAAGTACTTCCCAATCAGCCAGGGCGGCTGACTTCGTCGCAACCTGCCCGCGAGCGATCCACGGAGGCTTCATGAGTGGCGAGTTCGACTACGTCGGCCAGCCCGGCCCTCGCCGCCAAGCTCCGGGAGACCTCGAACCCCCTTGAACTTCACGTGCGGGGAATGGTGGGTACGACGTTCACTCGGTCTGGGATACCGGTAGACGTACACATCAACGCGGTCCTCGCGGTAATGAAATCGGATCATGCTCCCCGCAGGGAGTGGTTCGTTGTTCTCGTCGACCAACTGGCGCCAAGAGCTGATGTCTGCGAACAGATCCACTCCGGGTGGCACGCAATTGGCTCCGTCCACCGTGGCGGGACCAGTGATCAGCATGAAGCAGTCGAAGCCCTGCTCATTCTTGAAGAACCAGGGTTCAAGTCCCCGGAAGCTGTCGTAGCCGCGGATGGTCGATGCGGCAGGCTGAGCCTCGAGGAAGCCGAGGGCAAGAACCCCAAGCCAACAGCCGGGTTGAGGGGAGCGCGGTTCGGCATCCGTTTTCGCTCTCTGCGCGAACCTCGCACAGAGAGTCTCTACAAGCTGACATAATGTGCATTATCGGCGCAGTCATAAAGCACCCACGGCCCAGCGCATCCCAGACGAATCCGCGCGGAGTCCGCGCGGAGATGGCCCTACCGGAGCCACTTCCCAACATCCACCGCCCCTCACCGCCGAACACCGTCGCGGAGCCGACACCAGCGCCGCTTGTAAAAGAAAAGCCAGCTCACACCCGACGACCCGTTCGCGGCCCCTGCCGGCGCGGGCGGCCGGAATCAGATGAGCCAGGCGCCGTCGCGCATGAGGACGCGGCCGGCCAGCTCATTCGACTCGCGCCAGGCCTGGATGCGCGTCGGCCGCAGCACGAGGAAGACGTAGCCCGGAACTCCCCGCGGGTCCCAGTCCGCCTGCGCCGCGTATGCCTCGCCGACCGCCTCGTCGTCGTCGACGCCCACCGACCGCTCGAGCACGGCGTCGATCAGCGCGACATCGCGGGTCGGACCGACGGCGAGGCGCGCGACGCCTGACGCAGCGATGTTGCGGGCCGTCACCGAGCGCTCCTCGAGTGCGATGACCGCACGATCGTCGATCCACGCCAGCGACAGCGGCACCAGGTACGGCGCCGCCTCGGGCGACGCGGTCGCCACCCAGACGTCGGCGGCGGGCGCGGTCAGCGCGGCGAGCAGATCGGCCTTGCGCGTCGCGCGGTCACGGGGTTCCGGCATCCGTGGCTCCCTTCGTCAGCGCGTGCCAGTCTGTCAGACGGCGACGCGCGATTCGCCACCGAGAGAACGATTTCCTAGGCTCGGACCATGCTGGAGTCGCTCACCGGGTTCGTCGTGGTGGGCGTGGCGATCCTCGTGGGATGGATCCTCGGCCGCATCGACCTCCTCGGCGAGCACGCGCGACCCGTGCTGGCCCGGCTGACGTTCTTCGTCCTGTCGCCGTTCCTCCTCTTCGTCGTGCTCGCGCAGGCCGACGTCCGGATGCTGTTCTCGGCGCTCCTGCCCGTGTCGGCGATCGCGGCGGTCGCGGTCATCCTCGTCTACACGCTCATCGCACGCGTGGCATGGAAGCGCTCGGTCGGCGAGACCGTGATCGGAGCCCTCAGCGCAGGTCAGGTCAACTCCAACAACATCGGCATCCCGCTGTCGCTCTACCTGCTCGGCAGCGCGGCGTATCCCGCGCCGGTGATCCTGTTGCAGCTGCTGGTCTTCACCCCCATCACGATGGCGATCCTGGATGCCGTCACCACCGCCCGCGCGTCGCTCTGGCGCGCGATCGGGCGCGTCGTGACGAACCCGATCGTGCTCGGCTCGCTGCTGGGCACGATCGTCTCGGTGTCGGGCGTCCGGCTGCCGCCGATCGTGATGGAGCCCGCGGTGCTCATCGCGAACGCGTGCGTGCCGATCCTGCTGATCGCGTACGGCATCTCGCTGCACGGGCAGCGTGTGCTCGGGCCTTCGGGCCGCCGGCGCGACATCGTGCTCGCGAGCAGCCTGAAGCTCGTGGCGATGCCGGTGATCGCCTGGGCGCTCGCCGAGTTCGTCTTCGGCCTCACCGCACACGACGTGCTGGTGGTGACGGTGCTCGCCGCGCTTCCCACGGCGCAGAACGTCTTCAACTACTCCCAGCGCTACGACGTGGGCGAGACGATCTCGCGCGACACCGTGTTCCTGACCACGATCGGGTGCGTACCCGTGCTCATCCTGGTGACGCTGCTCCTGGGGTAGCCCGCTGCTCCCCCGTCAGGGCCGGACGATCTCGTGCAGCGTGCCGATCACGAGCCGCACGCCCCCATCGTGCCGCAGCACGGTGAAGAGCGTGTGCGTGCAGGTGCGGCAGCGCACGATGGCGGCCGTCGTCATCGATCTCGACGACCGCCTCTGCGACCGGCGCCCCTTCGCTGACACCCGCCGCACACCGCGATCAACGCCGTGACATCGGCTTCGAACACGTCCCACAGCAACCCTGCGGCGGCGTTGCCGTCGACCGTACTGGTCGCGATCTCAGCGCGCATCATGCACCTCCGAAGCGTTCGGTCCTGATCCGGGCGGACGGATGCCCCAACCCGACGAGAGCGTCGGCGACGTGCTCGACGAAGCCCGTCGGGCCGCACACGAAGAAGATCGGCTCCTGTCCGGGCTCCCAGACGGCCGCGCGCAGCACGTCGTCGTCCACGCGCCCCACGTGTCCTGTCCAGCCGTCCGGCGCCGCCCGCGTGTATCGCCAGGTCAGCCCCACTCCCCCGTCGGTCGCCGTCCGCTCCAGCTCATCGCGATATATCGCGTCTTCGGCGGTCCGCACGGAGTACAGCAGGCGGACGGATGCCGCAGCCCCGGCATCCGTCGCCGCCCGGACCATCGCCATCAGAGGCACGATGCCCGAGCCGCCGGCGATGAGCTGGACGGGCGCCGCTCCCCCGGGCCGCCACACGAAGTAGCCGCCCAGCGGACCCTTGACCTCGAGCTCGTCGCCGGGCAGCACATCGCGCACCAGGTAGGGCGAGACCTCGCCGTCGGGGATCTCGTCCACCGCGAGCTCGATGGTCTCGCCCGGTCCGTACGACCCGATCGAGTAGGACCGCACCGCCTGGTAGCCGTCCTCGGCCGTCAGCCGGATGTCGACGTGCTGGCCGGCGTCGTTCCCGGGCCAGCCGGGCACCTGCAGACTGCAGGAGGCGCGCCGACGGCGTCGCACCGACGGCCTCGATCACACGAGCGGGCTGCCAGCCCCCGACCGTCACCAATACCGTTCCTCGGTCCAAGGGTCGCCGTGCATGTTGTAGCCGTTCTGCTCCCAGAAGCCCGGCTCGTCGTCGTCCATCAGCGTGAGGCCGCGCACCCACTTCGCGCTCTTCCAGAAGTACAGGTGCGGCACGAGCAGACGGGCGGGTCCGCCGTGCTCGGGGTCGAGCGGCTCGCCGTCGAACTCGAACGCGACCCACGCCTGGCCGTCCCGCAGCTCGTCGAGCGGGATGTTCGTCGTGTAGCCGCCGTACGAGTGCGCCATGGCGTACTCGGCCTCGGACTCCACCGATTCGAGCAGTGTGTCGAGCGAGACGCCGCGCCACGAGGTCCCGAGCTTCGACCACCGCGTGACGCAGTGGATGTCGGTGTCGACGTCCTCGATCGGGCAGCGCCTGGAACTCGTCCCACGTCCACGAGACTTCGCTGCCGGTCTCACTGCGGATGGCGAACCGCCACTCATCCAGGTCGATGCGGGGCGTCGGACCCGCCGACAGCACCGGGAAGTCCTCGGTCAGGTATTGACCCGGCGGCAGCCGCGGATCGCTCTCGCGACGCCGCGCTCCGAATCCCCTCGAAACGACGGCCATCGAAACCCTCCTCCTGCGCCCTGCGGCGCGCACATCCTCACGGTCACGCACGCTCACGGTAGCGCGGTGCGCCCCGCCGATGCGATGGGCATTGGGCAACACACGTTCACGCTCGTTGCGAAGTTCGACGACGGGTCTAAGCTTTAGCCGCACCGCATACAGGGAACTCTCAGAAAGGCCCCCCATGTCTACTGCATCCGAAGCCGAGAAGTCGGCCGTCAACGGCATCCGCACGGCGCTGGGCGTCGGCGGCGTCCTCGCCCTCATCGTCGGCATCCTGATCCTGGTCTGGCCGGGCAAGACCGCGGCCGTCGTCACCGTCATCATCGCGATCTACGCGATCGCCGCCGGGCTCGTCTACGCCGGACTCGGGATCTTCTCGAAGACGAAGGGCGGCTGGGCGCGTGTCGGCCACATCGCTCTCGGCATCCTGTTCATCATCGCCGGCGTCGTGGCGCTGTTCAACATCGGTCAGACGACCGCGTGGCTGGCGCTGTTCCTCGGCATCCTGATCGGCATCATGTGGATCGTCGAGGGCATCGTCGCGCTGTCGACGCTCGGTGACGCCGCCTCGAAGGGCTGGTCGATCTTCTTCGCCATCCTGAGCATCATCGCGGGCATCATCGTGCTGTTCTCCCCGATCTGGGGCGTCATCGTGCTGTGGTGGATCCTGGGCATCTCGCTCATCGTCCTCGGCATCATCAACATCGTGCGCGCGTTCACCTTCAAGGGCGACCTCTGATCAGACGTCACCCACGACGACGGCCCCGGGAGCGATCGCTCCCGGGGCCGTCGTCATTCGTCTGCGTCGTCACTCGACGGGCAGGTACCGGCGCCACCAGTCGAGCACGGCCGCGAACCGCTCGACCCGGTGGCGCGGCTGACCCGATCGCGTGAGCTCGTGGTTCTCGCCGGGGAACACCAGCAGCTCGGCCTCGGTGCCCTGGCGCTTCAGCGCCGAGTAGTACCGCGTCGCCTGCTCGAGCGGGCAGCGGAAGTCGAGCTCGGAATGCATCACGAGCGTCGGCGTCGTCACCTGACCGACGACGGCCATGGGGCTCTGGCGTGCGATGTCGTCGGCCGAGATGCCGACGTACTCGTCGCCGAAGAACGAGCCGATGTCGCTCGTGCCCTGGAACGACACCGGTTCGAGGAAGCCCCGCTCCACGATCGCGCCGGCGAAGCGGTGGTCGTGCGCGATCACCCAGGCGGTGAGGTACCCGCCGTACGAGCCGCCCTGCACGCCGACGCGGTCGCCGTCCAGCCGATCGTCGGAGGCGATGGCCCCCTCGAGGAAGTCGATGACGTCGGCGAAGTCGACGGTGCCCATCTGCTGACGGATGCTGCGCCCGTGCGCCCGCCCGTATCCCGCCGAGCCGCGGGGGTTCGAGTAGACCACGGCGTAGCCGGCATCCACCAGCACCTGCGTCTCATCGAAGAGGTGCACGCCGTACGACGCGAACGGACCGCCGTGGATCTGCAGGATGACCGGGAACGGACCGTCGCCCTCGGGCGTGGCGACCCACCCGTGCACCGGGTAGCCGTCGCGACCCGTCACGGTCAGCTCGCGCGGCAGGGCGATGCCGGATGCCGCAGCTCGCGCGCCGAACGACGTCAGGGTGCGCGCGACGCCGTCCTCGACGAGCACGAGCTCGCCGAAGGAGTCGGGGCGTGCCACGGCGGCGACCACGCGGTCGCCGGCTGCGGCGTGGCCGTTCACCTCGAGATCGCCGCCGAGGATCTCCGAGATGGCGCCGTCGCGGGCGACGCGGATCAGCCGCACTCGTCCGCGCGTGCGGTCCTGCACGAGGAAGGCGTCGCCGGTCGGCCGTGATGTGGCTGCCGACCTCGCCGAGGTCGATCGTCGTCGGCGTCCGTGAGGCGCACCGGGCGGCCCTCGTCGAGCAGCCACAGGCCGACGCCCGGCGCGACGAAGTCGACGCCTTCGCCCACCTCGTTGGCCAGAAGGGCGATGGTGCCGTCGTCGGCGACGTCGAGCCCCGACAGCGACAGGCCGGCGTCCGCCGAGAGCACCTCGCGCTCGCCGGAGCCGTCGACGGCCACCGCGACGAGGCGATTGCGGAGGTCACGACGGTCGGGCTCGATCTCGTCGGGCACGGTCAGCAGCTCGCGACCGTCCGCGGTGAACACCAGGCCGCTGTGGGAGGTCGCGCCGTCGGTCAGCGCCCGCGCCTCGGCGGCCACCACGGTCTTCTTCGGCGGCGTCTCGTCGTCGGGGCGCACGGCCGCCGCGGGCTCGTAGAACGGCTCCGAGTCCGGCTGCGGCGCGGCGATCACGAAGACGTGCGCCGGCCGGTCGCCGAGGTAGCCGAGACCGTTCGCGTGCCAGCGGACACCCGTGATGTGCCGGGGCGCCTCGGCCGCGGCATCCAACCCCTCCACGCTGCCGTAGCGGCCCTTCTCGGGCACGCGCGCGAGGTAGGCGATCGTCGCGCCGTCTGGCGACCACGCGAAGTCCTCGACGCCCAGCACCGCATCGGTGGCCTGCACCGGCTCGCCGCCGCCCGCCGCGACGACGTGCACCTGGGGCTTGCCCTTGGCGTCGCCGCGCACGAACGCGATGCGGGAGGCATCGGGCGACAGCTTCGGAGAGCCGTCGGCGACGCCGCGGGTGAGGCGGCGCGGGCGCCAGGCCCGTTTCCGCGTGAAGGTCGACGCGCCAGAGCTGGCCGACGGCCCGGTTGGCGGCGATGTCGGGGCGCGAGGACGCGAAGACGGCGAACGAGCCGTCAGCGGCGATCTCGGGGCGTCCGACGGAGACCAGGGTCTCGATGTCCTGTGCCCGCACCGATCACTCCGTCCCGAACGAGGCGACGTCGCCCACCAGACGGGTGTTGTCGGCGGGCACCGGCTCGAGCGCGGCGAGGGCGACCTCGGCGGCGAACTCCGACACGTTGTAGAGCTTGCCCGCGTCCTCGCGACGGGCGGCGATCGCACCCGGGTTCGCACGCTCGAGCAGCGTCGCGGTGATGGTGCCCTCGATCATGTCGCCCGAGACGACCACGAACTCGACACCGCGCTCGGTCAGCGCGGGAATGCGCTCGCGCAGTGCGTCCTCGCCGGCGCGCTTGGACAGCGCGACCGGCTCGTACTCGGGCATCGTCGGCGTCGTGCGGATGAAGTGCGCCTGGTGGCTCGTGACGAAGACGACGCGCGAGCCCTCGCCCAGCAGCGGCAGCGCGGTCTCGAGGACGCTCACCTGTGCGTCGCGGTTGAGCAGCAGCGCGTAGTCCTCGGCCATGCCGGACTCCATGCCGCCCGACGCGTTGAGCACGAGGATGTCGAGGGTGCCGAACGTGCGCGGCGACCTCGTCGAACATCGCCTGGACGGATGCCGCGTCCGTCAGATCTGCGCCGACCACCAGCACCTGCACGCCGAGGTCGCGCAGTTCCGTCGCGAGCTTCTCGGCCCGCGGAGCCTTGTTGCGGTAGTTGATGACGACGTTCGCGCCGGCCTGCGCGAGGTAGCGCGCGGTGTCGGCTCCGATGCCGCGGGACGAGCCCGTCACGAGGGCGGTCTTGCCGCTCAGCGAGCTCTCGGGAAGCGGTGTGGATGTCTCAGTCACGTGTAGACCCTACCTGCTAGGTTCGAGAGCACAGGAGGCGCATCGTGGAGCTCATCGAGACCATCGAACAGTGGGCATGGATCGGCTGGCTGGTGCTGATCCTGGTGTTCCTCGTGATCGAGATGCTGACGCTCGATTTCACCTTCCTGATGCTGAGCATCGGCGGTCTGGCCGGCCTGCTCGCCGACCTGCTGGGCGCACCGATCTGGCTGCAGGTGATCATCGCCGCCGCTGTCGCCGCCATCCTCCTGCTGGTGCTGCGGCCCCCCTTGCTGCGGCGGCTGCGGCGCGGTGAGGACCCGACTCCGTCCAACATCGATGCCCTCATCGGCCTGCGCGGCACCGTCATCTCCTCCGTCGGCGCACACGGCGGCCAGGTCAAGCTCGCCAACGGCGACATCTGGACCGCCCGGACCGAATCCGGCGACCTCGATCCCGGCACGCCCGGTGCGCGTGAGCCGCATCGAGGGCGCGACCGCGGTGGTCCGCTCCGACTCCCCCACCCCCCTTCCCCCCACACCTGAGGACCCGCTCGCATGAACGACGTCAGCTCGGCCATCCCGACCGCGATCGGATGGATTCTCGCGATCGCGGTCTTCATCTTCGTGCTGGTCGTGATCTTCCGCTCCATCCGGATCATCCCGCAGGCCAGCTCCGGCGTCGTCGAGCGCCTCGGCCGCTATCACAAGACCCTCATGCCGGGTCTCAACCTGCTCGTCCCGTTCATCGACCGGCTGCGCCCGCTCATCGACATGCGCGAGCAGGTCGTCTCGTTCCCGCCGCAGCCGGTGATCACCGAGGACAACCTCGTCGTGTCGATCGACACCGTGGTCTACTTCCAGGTCACCGACGCCCGCGCCGCGACCTACGAGATCGCGAACTACCTCGGAGCGGTCGAGCAGCTCACGACCACGACGCTGCGCAACGTGGTCGGCGGGCTGAACCTCGAAGAGGCCCTCACCAGCCGCGACAACATCAACGGGCAGCTGCGCGTCGTGCTCGACGAGGCCACCGGCAAGTGGGGCATCCGCGTCTCCCGCGTCGAGCTGAAGGCGATCGACCCGCCGCACTCGATCCAGGACTCGATGGAGAAGCAGATGCGCGCCGAGCGCGAGCGTCGCGCGACGATCCTCACCGCGGAAGGCTCGAAGCAGTCGCAGATCCTCGAGGCCGAGGGCCGCCGGCAGGCCGAGATCCTCAAGGCCGAGGGCGACAAGCAGGCAGCGGTGCTGCGCGCGCAGGGTGAGGCCGAGGCGATCCAGACCGTCTTCGACGCGATCCACTCGGGCAACCCCGACGACAAGCTGCTGGCGTACCAGTACCTGCAGACGCTGCCGAAGATCGCCGACAGCGCGTCGAGCAAGCTCTGGATCATCCCGAGCGAGTTCACCGAGGCGCTCAAGGGTCTGACGGGGTCGTTCGCCGGTGTGATGACGGATGCCGCGGCCAAGGGTCGCGGGCAGTCCACGGGCGCGCGCGGGCGGTGCCGCCTCGGGCGGTGCCGCACTGGGCGGTCCGCCGCCGGCAGTCACCCCGCCCACCCCGTGACCCACCCGTGGTTCAGCGGCGTCGCGACGCCGCGCGTCCTCGCGCACCGCGGGCTCGTGACGCCGGAGGCCGCGCACAGCGGCGTCGTCGAGAACTCCTTCGCCGCCGTGGCCGCCGCGCACTCCGCCGGCGCTCTCTATGTCGAGTCGGACTGCCACCTCACCGCCGACGGCACGGTGGTGCTCTTCCACGATGACGATCTGTCGCGCGTGACGGGCGACCCGCGCAAGGTCGCCGACGTCTCCGCGCGCGAGCTCGAAGAGCTCATGACGGGCCGCGGCGGACTGATCACCCTGGCGCAGGCACTCGACGCCTTTCCGACTCGTGAGGTTCAACCTCGACGTGAAGGCGACGGATGCCGCAACCGCCGTCGGCACGACGATCGCGCCCTTCGCCGATCGCGTGCTGATCACGAGCTTCTCGGACGAGCGTCGGCGACGCCGCCCTGCGCGCGGCGGCAGCCGCGAGCAGCGGTGAGCGCCCCGCCACCTCCGGCGGTCGTGGCACGATCGCCCGCGTGCTCGCGGCCGTCGCGGCGCGGTCGGACCGGCTCGTGGCTCGCGCTCTTGCCGGCATCGACGCCCTGCAGGTCCCGGAGCGCCAGGGCCGGCTGCGGATCGTCACGCCGCGCCTCATCGCGGCCGCCCACCGGCACGGCGTCGAAGTGCACGTCTGGACCGTCAACGAGCCCGACGACATGCTCCGACTCGTCGCGATGGGCGTCGACGGCATCGTCACCGACCGGGCGGACGTCGCGCTCGCCGCACTCACCTAGCACGACCCGGTGACCGGGCGTCTGCCCCGCTGTGCATCCACTGTGAAAGGTCGATGAACAGGGGTGCTTCGGATGATCCGCTCAGGTCACTTCGTTATACCTATACAGCGACGAGAGGACCACAAAATGGCAGACCGCAGTCTGCGCGGCATCCGACTCGGCGCCCAGAGCCTACAGAGCGAAGAGGGCGTCGTGTTCCATGAACGCGCACAGCACATCTACACCTGCACCGTGTGTGGACGTGACACGACTTTGACCTTCGCGGCCGACGCCGAGGTTCCGCCCGCCTGGGAGTGCCGCACGTGCGGCGCCGAGGCGCTGCTGCGGGTGGGCGACGGCACCGCGACCGTCGATCACTCCGGCGACAAGACCCCGCGCAGCCACTGGGACATGCTGCTGGAGCGCCGCACCCTTCCCGAGCTCGAGGAGCTCCTGGAAGAGCGCCTCGCCTACGTCCGCGCCCGCCGCGGAGCAGGCGAGAACGTCACGGCGGACAAGCTCAGCGCCTGAGCCGCGATCCGCGCGACGCCGGCCCTACGGGGCCGGCGTTTCGCGTTCCCGGGGCCGGCGTCTTCCCGTCTCCCGGAGCCGGCGTTCTCGCGTTCGCGCGGGTGCGCACCCCGGCCACGACGCCCAGGCCGGCGAGCACGACGACGCTCCCCCACGACAGGGCGGCGTTGATCCAGGCGCCGATCACGACGGCGGGAGTGAGGCCGGTCCGCAGCGGCACGTCCGTGAGCATGTGGCCGGGCTCATCGGCGACGAGCCCGTCGATCGTGGTGCCGTCGGGCGCGATCACCTGGCTCGTGCCGACCGTCGAGAGGTTCACCACCGCGCGACCGGTCTCGATGGCGCGCAGCCGCGCGACGGCGAGCTGCTGCAGATTCTCGTCGGTGCCGCGGAAGTCGGCGTTGTTGGTCTGGAACAAGTAGACCTCCGCGCCGTCTGCGGCTCCCTCCCAGACGAGCGCGTCGTAGATCACGTCGAAGCAGATGGCCAGGCCCGCGATGGTGCCGTCGATGTCGAAGACGGGCGCGTTGGTGCCCGGCGTGTAGTCGCGGCCGATCATGCCGATGAGGTCGGGGGCGATCGCGTCGTAGAACTCGCGGTCGGGCACGTACTCCCCGAAGGGCACGGGGTTGCGCTTGTCGTACGTCTGCTCGATCCCCGTGCCGTCACGCCACAGGAACGACATGTTGAAGTACTCCTCGCCGCGCTGGTCGACCCGGTTCGCCACCAGCGGCGCTCCCAGCTGCCGCGTGACGCGGTCCAGCGCGGCCGCGGCGGCGACGGAGCCTTCGGGATCGAGGTCGACGCTTCCCTCCGGCCACAGCACGACGTCGACGTCCTCGGCACCGAACAGCGGCTTGGTGGCGTCGTACTGCGACTCCAGGACGTCGCCCGCATCGCGCACGTCGAAGTAGCCTGCCGGCCCGTTGCCCTGCACACTGGCGACGCGCATGGTGCCGGCCGGCGTGGTCGCCCAGGCCGGGACGAGCAGCATCACCGTGGCGACCAGCGCGAGCACGGCGACGGGCAGGAGGGAGCGGATGTCCGCGGCTCCTGGTGCGCCGCGGCGCACGGACCAGCTCCACTGCGGCGGCGACGACGGCGACGACCAGGAACGTCAGGCCCGCGGTGCCCGTCCACGAGACGACCTCCGCGAACGGACCGTTCACCTGTGAGGTTCCGACCCGTCCCCAGGGGAAGCCGCCGTAGGGGAATCCGCCGGCCACCGCCTCCCGCGCCGTCCACAGCCCCGCGACCAGCAGGGACGTCACCAGCACCCGGCCCCGGCGCGGCACGACTCGCGGCACCCATCGATAGGCCAGGGCGATGAGCGCCGCGCCGCCGGCGACGAACAGCGCCTCCAGTCCCGACAGCGCCAGCCACGGGATCGGGCCGACCCAGGCCGCCGTGAAGTCGAGGTTGAGCAGGTAGAACGCGAGGCCGAAGGCCAGGCCCGTCAGCAGCGCCCCACCGACGCGCCGGCCGATGAGCGCCACCAGCGCCAGGGTGACCGACAAGAACGCCATCGGCCACCACGCCAGCGACGGCAGGGAGACATCCAACAGCGCTCCGCCGATCGCCGACACCGGCAGCGCGGCCCACAGGGGCAGCAGCGGGCGCGGCAGCGGTGGGCGGGACGGCGCGTCGGGTGGCACGGATTCCACCCTAGGCGAGCATGGCGGGCGACTCCCCGCTGCCCGACGCGGGTCCTACTGAGGGCCGCTGCTCGAGTCGAAGGGCGCTAGACGGTGGAGTAGGCGACGATGCCCCGCCGTACGGCATCCAGCGCCTTGCGTGCGGTGCCGGCGATCGGCTGGTCGGCGACGATCGACAGCTGGTCGAGCAGGTCGATCGTCTGCTTCGCCCAGCGCACGAAGTCTCCCGCCGCCATGTCGGCCTCGGTCAGCACCCGGTCGAGCATGCCGCCGCGCGCCCAGGAGTGCATCGCCAGCGCCAGACCGGCAGAGACCGGCTCGGTCCCGGGGAGGCGGTTCTCCTGCTCCAGATCGTCGAGCTCCTGCCACAGGGAGATCGTGGCGTCGAAGGCCGGCCGGAAGGCGCCACGAGGCAGCCCCCGCTCCCCCGGACCGGCGTCGTCGCGCCGCGGCTCGTACACCAGCGAGCAGGCGAGCGCGGCGAGGGACGCGGCATCCAGGTCCTTCCAGATCCCCCGGCGCAGCGACTCCGCGACCAGCAGATCGCGTTCGCCGTAGATCCGGCGCATCGTGCGCCCTGACGGGGTGAGCGTCGTCGCCCCGTCGTCGGCGACCGCCACGTACTCGAGTGCGGTGAGCACGTCGACGACACGATCGAAGATCCGCGCCACCGTGCCGGTGCGCGTGTCGATCTGACGGCGGGTCTTGTCGATCTCGCGCTTGAGCTTCCAGTACCGCTCGGCCCACCGCGCATGATGCTCCCGATCGGGGCATTGATGGCACGGATGCCGCAGCATGCGCTTGCGCAGGCTCGCGATGCGGCGCTGCCGCTCGTCGCGGGTGCGCCGTGCGGCGCTGACGTCCTTGCGGTTCACCTTCTCGAGGTCGCTCAGCTCGCGGCGGATGCCCGAGTACTCGGCGAAGTCGCCGCGGTCGCACGTCATCGCCTTCTGGTACCCCGCGAGCGACTCCTCCTGCTCGCGCACCTGCCGAGCGAGGCCCACCACGGCGCGATCGGCCTGGAACTGCGCGAACGACGACTCGAGGATCTCTCGCGCTCTCGCCCGGCCGAACTGGTCGATGAGGTTGACGGCCATGTTGTAGGTGGGGCGGAAGCTGGAGTTCAGCGGATACGTGCGCCGCGAGGCGAGTGCGGCGACGGCCTGCGGATCGAGGGCCTCGGTCCACTGGATCACCGCGTGACCCTCGACGTCGATGCCGCGACGCCCCGCCCGCCCGGTGAGCTGCGTGTACTCCCCGGAGGTGATCGCGACGCGCGCCTCGCCGTTGAACTTCTCGAGCTTCTCGAGCACGACGGTGCGGGCCGGCATGTTGATGCCGAGCGCCAGCGTCTCGGTGGCGAACACGACCTTCACCAGCTTGCGCTGGAAGAGCTCCTCGACGACCTCTTTGAAGGCCGGCAGCAGTCCCGCGTGGTGGGACGCGACGCCGCGCTCGAGGTTCTCACGCCACTCCCAGAAGCCCAGCACCGCGAGGTCCTCTTCGAGCAGGCTGCGGGTGCGCTCCTCGATGACGGCGCGGATCTCGCGCCGCTCGTCCTGCGACGTCAGCCGTACGCCGGCGCGCCGGACCTGCTGCACGGCCGCGTCGCAGCCGACCCGGCTGAAGATGAAGAAGATGGCGGGCAGCAGGTTCGCCCGCGACAGCAGCTCGACGACGTCGGGGCGATCGAGCCGCTCGATGCGCTGCACGTTCGCCGAGCGCACCGGCCGCTTGTTGCCTCGGGTCGGACGACGATGGGATGCCTCGTACCCGCCGCCCGCGTAGTGCGCGCGTTCTCCGCGGTCGCCGCTGCGCAACTGCTGGGCGCGCCGGTTGTTCTCGAAGTTCGAGCCCTTGAACGACCGGATGCGCATGAGCTCCTGGTTCACCTGCGCCGTCGCGATGCCGGCGCGGTCGTCGAACAGCGGCAGCAGGTCGCCTCTCACGAGCACGTGCTGCTCGAGCGGCACCGGACGGGTCTCGGAGACGATGACCTCCACCGCGGGATTGCCGTCGCTGCCCCCGCGCACGGTGTCGAGCCAGTCGCCGAACTCCTCGGCGTTCGACACGGTCGCCGACAGCGACACCAGCCGCACGCTCGGCGCCAGGTGGATGATGACCTCCTCCCACACCGCGCCGCGGAAGCGGTCGGCGAGGTAGTGCACCTCGTCCATGACCACGTACCGGAGGCCGCGCAGCGCCGGGGAGTCGGCGTAGAGCATGTTGCGCAGCACCTCGGTCGTCATGACGACGATGCGCGCGTTGCCGTTGATGTTCGTGTCGCCGGTGAGGAGACCGACCTCGTCGGGCCCGTAGACGTCCTGGAGCTCACGGAACTTCTGGTTCGACAGCGCCTTCATCGGCGTCGTGTAGAACGCCTTGTCTCCGGGCGTCTGCATGGCCAGGTGCACGGCGAACTCGCCGACGATCGTCTTGCCCGCGCCGGTGGGCGCGGCGACCAGCACGCTGCGGCCGTCTTCGAGTGCGCGGCATCCCTCGATCTGGAACGGGTCGAGGGTGAACCGCTGCGCCGCCGCGAACGCGGCCGTGAGCGGATGCGTGCGCTCGAGCCGGGCGGCGTCGCTCGCCCGCGCGTAGCGCTCGGCGGGAGCGGGGTCGCTCACGACACCTCGGGCGGAAGGATCCCCGCAGCCCTGTCGCGCTTCGCCTTGCGCCGGTCGAACAGCATCGACAGGCCGACCGCGGCGAAGTACAGCACGCACAGGATGCCGCCGAGAAGCAGCATCGACGTGACGTCCGCGGCAGGGGTCGCCATGGCCGCGAAGATCGGTGATGACGATGATCGCCACGCGCCAGCCCTTGAGGATGTCGCGGCCCGACATCACGCCCGCGAGGTTCAGGGCGACCAGGAAGACCGGGGTCACGAAGGACACCCCGATCACCAGCAGCAGCTTGAAGACGAAGTCGTAGTACGTGGCGTAGTCGTAGAACTGGGCGATGCCCTGGTCGTTGGGCACGAAGTTCGCCATCAGCACGACCATGTGCGGCATGATGAGCCAGCCGACGTAGAGGCCGGCCATGAACAGCGGGATCGCGGCCCCGAGGAAGCCGATGGTGTAGCGGACCTCCTTGCGGGTGAGCCCGGGCATGATGAACGCCCAGATCTGCCACAGCCACACCGGCGCCGAGATCAGCAGGCCGATCGCGAAGGCGATCCGCATGTGCAGGTCGAAACCGCTCGACGACGGTCGTGAAGTTGAGGGCGATGTCCTGCTCGCCCCGCTCCTTCGCGATCTGCACGATCGGCTGCGCGAGGAGGTCGATCACCCAGCCGCTGATGAGGAACGCGATGACCATGCCGACGACGAGGCCGGCCGCAGCGATGAAGAATCGCTTCCGCAGTTCGCGCAGGTGCCCGCCGAGGGACATGCGCTTATCGCGCCGAGGCTGATCGGGCTCCTCGATGCGCGGTGGCTCCGTGGTGACCACGCCGGGTCAGGAGGACGGGTCTGCGGTGCTGCTGCTCGGGCTCGCGGGGATGTCGGCCTTCGGAGTCTCCGACGCCACGTTCTCGGCCTTCGGCTTGCCCGTGGTGTCGTCGTCCTTCATCGCCTTCATCTCGCCCTTGAACACCCGGGCGGACTGACCGACGCTCTTGGCGAGGGCCGGGAGCTTCGCAGCCCCGAAGAGGAGCAGGATCACCGCGAGGATGATCAGAAGATGCGGCCATCCGAATGCGCCCATGCGGAGTCTCCTTGTCGGTGCGGATGTGGCTCCAGTGTAACCCTGTCGCGGCGGCTCCGAGTCGCCCTCACCGGTACTGCGCCAATCCGGCTTCGGCCCAGTCGGCGACCGCACGTCGCGCGGCGGCGGGTTCGAGCACCTCGACGGCGCCGCCCCGGCGCGCAGCGAGACGCCGCAGGCTCAGTTCGTCCGCGACGCGCATCGTCGCGATCGTGACGCCGTCGGACGTCGCGAGCGTCGCGCGGTCGAGGTAGTCGCCCAGCAGCGGCGCGACATCCTCCGCGAAGCGGATGCGGGCGACCACGTCGCCGGCGTCGGTGTCGAACCAGTCCGGCGCCTGCTCCCCCGCGTGCGTGCTCGGGATGCCGGTGAGCTCGAGGTCGCTCACCCGGTCGAGGTGGAACGTGCGCATCGCCTCGCGCAGATGGCACCAGCCCTGCAGATACCACTGACCGCTCGCGATGTGCACCTTGACGGGGTCGACGGTGCGGGTCGTGGGACCGGCATCGGGCGCCTTGTAGGTGAACGAGACGGCAACGCCCCGCCTCAGGGCATCGGCCACGAGGTCGCGCACCGCGTCGACCGGCTCCGGGGCGAGGATCACCTCGGCAGGGGTGCCGGAGGCTCCGCGAGAGAGTTTCGCGAGGAGGCCGGCATAGAGCTCGGTGTCGCCCACGCCCGGGATGGAACGAGCCAGCTGCAGCCCCGCGAGCAGCGCGGCCGCCTCGCGGGCGGTGAGCTTCGGCGACCGCTCCAGACCGACCGCGTTCGTGATGACGATGAGATCGCGCTCGTCGAGGAGATCCCAGTCGATGTCGAACAGGTCGTTCGACATCTGCCAGTAGCCCCGGTCACCGGGCAGGCCGATGACGGTGAGCTTCTCGACCATCGAGCGCATCTGCTCGGGCGTCACGTCGAACTCGGCGGCCGCCTCGGCGAGCGAGACCTCGCCCTTGCCGATGAGGTACGGCACGAGCTGCAGCATGAGGGCGGCGCGATCCGTCGCCACGAGCGGCCGCTTCGCGGTCATGACAGGCTCCCCGCGTTCATGCCGACCCCTCGTGCAGCGCGCGAGTGGCCGCGAGGCGATCGATCACGCGATCGCGCAGCTCCACCGGGGCGACCACGCGCACCTCCGGCCCGTACGAGGCGAGCTCGTCGGCGAAGATGTGGACATCGACGTAGGGCACGCGGATCCCCTGCTCGGCCGGCTGCGCCCGGCGGGCGAGCCGCAGTGCGGCCTCGGTGCCCGGGTTGACCTCCAGGAGCGCGGAGTTGCGCGCGGCGACCTCGTCGAGACCGGCGAGCGCACGGTCTCCGGCTCCCTCGCGGAGCGCAGGGTCGAACGAGGCGCGCGTCAGCGAGACCGGCCCGACGATGCGCTGGAGGAGGAAGGTGCGATCGGCGCGGACGTCGAGATCGATGCCGAACACGTGCCATCTGCCCTCGTACTCGATGAGCGCCAGCGGCTGGACGCGGCGGGTGCGCGGCGCGTCCTCGCCCGGCTTGAGGTACGGGAAGGTGACGACGCGGCTGGACTCGATCGCCTGCTGCAGCGCGGGGAAAGCCGGATCGCGCAGGCTCAGCCGGGGTGAGAAGCCGATGATCGGCTCGTCGACGAGGTCGCCGAGCGCCCGGATCTTGCGCAGCCCGCTGCGCGCGTCGTCGGACATGGAGCTCTGGCTCCACACACCGCCCGCAAGGGTCAGCAGCGCCAGCTCGGCAGGAGTGAACTCGATGTCTTCGGGAAGCTCGTACTCTGCCGTCGGCACGCGGTATCGCGCCTCGCGCAGGTCGTCGGGGTCGGCCCAGTCGCCGATCGTCTCGATCGGCACGCCGAGGCCGCGCAGCGACTCCTTGTCGCGCTCGAACATCTTCTCGAGCGCATCCTTGGACGCCCCGGCCTCGCTCTGCTCGCGGTAGCCCGCGACGGAGGTCAGGATGGTGTCCTTCGTCAGCCCCTGGTCGGTCGCGATGAGGGCCACCACGAGGTTGACGAGGCGCTCCTCGGGTGGGATCTTCGCGGCGGCGGTGGCGGGCACCCAGCTATCTTAGGGCCGCGCGCGGCACGCGCAGTCGAAGCCCGGGTCACTCCTCGGGTGCGACATCCAGACCGAGGATGTCGATCACGAACACGAGCGTCGAATCCGCCGGGATCGCGCCCTGCGCCTGATCGCCGTATCCCTGGTCGGGCGGCACGACGACCATGACCTGCGAACCCACCGTCTGGCCCTCGAGGGCCTGGGCGAAGCCGGGCACGACGCCGTCGAGCGTCAGCGACGCGGGCTCGCCGTCCCAGCTGCTGTCGAACGCCTCGTCCTCGCCCCAGACGACGCCGGTGTAGTGGACGCGCACCGGCTGGTCGCCGGTCACCGTCTCGCCGGTGCCCTTCTTGAGCGTCTGGATGACCACGTCCTCCGGCGGCGCGCCATCGGGGATGATCAGGCCCGGGCGGCCGTCGGGCGCGCGCACGACGGTGGGCAGCCCGAATCCGCTGTTGAACTGGTTCTGACCGTCGGCGGCCGCGAGGTAGACCTTGCGCACGTCGATGACCGCGACCGCGGTGTCATCTTCGGCCAGGCCGAAACCCTGCGCGACGCCGTCCGCCATGTCGTCGGGTGAGAGGGCGACCGCGATGCGCGAACCCTCGGTCGCGCACTGCAGCGCCTCTTCGAAGCCGGGGAAGTTCGTGGTCCACTGCGACGGGGACGAGACGGTGGACAGATCGCCGTCGTAGGCGGTGGCGACGATCGGCTCACCGGTCGCGCCGCTGAACAGGGCGACGTCGACGACCATGAGCTGGTTCTGCGCGGTGATCGCGGTGCCCTCGCCGGTCACCACGTCCTCGTAGGCCAGGTGCGACGCGTGCAGCGGCGTGTACACGTCGACCTCGGGCTGGTCGCCGCTGTCGCCGGTGACGTCGATGAGCTCCATCACGTCGGCGTCGGAGACAGCGGGACGGGAGCAGTCGGACGAGCCGGGCAGCGAGCATCCGGTCAGGCCGACGGTCACCAGTCCCAGGACAACGAGGGCAGCGGGGATCTTGCGCACCGGATCAGTTTAGGCGGACTCGTCGGAGGCGTCTGAACGCCCAGCCGCCCGGCGGGCGCCCTCGGCCGCGCGCTCCGCCTCGCGGACGCGCTTGCGCAGGTTCTTGTCGGTGATCTGCCGGTCGCCGACGGCCCCGGGCGTCCACAGCTCGACGTCCTCGTCGCCGTAGCTCGACTTCGAGGCGCGGCGCTTGACCTCGGGTGCGACGGCGCCCGGCGCCAGCCGGCGTGCCCAGATGAGGAAGCCGGTGTGCGCGACCATGCGGTGGTCGGGACGCACCGCGAGTCCCTCGACGTGCCAGCCCCGCACCATGGTCTCGTTCGCGTCGGGCTCGGTGAAGAGCCCCGTGCCGCGGATGTACTCCGCGACGCGGCTCAGCTGCGTCGCGGTCGCGACATAGCAGACCACCACGCCGCCGGGCGTGAGCGCCTCGGCGACCGCGTCGATGCACTCCCACGGCGCCAGCATGTCGAGAACCACGCGGTCGACGGATGCCGCGGCCACCGCGTCGGTCAGCTCCTCGGCCAGATCGCCGACGACCACGTCCCAGTTCGGCGGCACCTCTCCGATGAAGGTCTCGACGTTCGCGCGGGCGACGGCGGCGAAGTCGTCTCGGCGCTCGAACGACACCAGGCGCCCGGTGGCGCCGATCGCGCGCAGGAGCCACAGCGACAGCGCTCCGGAGCCGACGCCGGCCTCGACCACCGTGGCCCCCGGGAAGATGTCGGCCTCGGCGAGGATCTGCGCGGCATCCTTCGGGTACACGATCGCGGCGCCGCGCGGCATCGACATCACGAAGTCGCGCAGCAGCGGGCGCAGCGCCAGATACTCGTGGCCGCCGCTGTTGGCGACCACGGAGCCGTCCGGCTGGCCGATGAGCTGCGTGTGCTTGAGCACGCCGTGGTGCGTGTGCAGCTCGCCGTCCTCGCGCAGCGTGATGGTGTGCAGGCGGCCCTTCGGGCCGGTGAGCTGGACGCGATCGCCGAGGCGGAACGGGCCGCTCGGACGATCCACGGCGTGGATGCGAGGGTGTGCGTCATCGGGCGATCTCCTCGGCCGGATCGGAGGCGCGGGCACGGTGCGCCGCGTGGAAGTCGACGATGTCGTCGACGGTGCGTCCGTCGAGCGTGTCCCACAGCGTGTGCGCTCCCGCGCCGGTGAGCGACACCATCAGCGGCACGCCGATCACGGCGGCACCGGACGCCACGGCGGAGCGCAGGCCGTTCGGGGAGTCCTCGATCGCGACGCGTCTCGTGGGGTGCGACTCCGAGCGCCTCGCAGGCCTGCAGGTACGGGTCGGGGAACGGCTTCGGGCGCGTCGCGTCGTCGCCCGCGATCACGACGTCGAACGCCTCGAAGTCGATGAGGTCGACGACCGTCTGCGCCATGCGTCGCATCGACATCGTCACCAGGCCGGTCTTGACGCCCGCCTCGCGCAGGCTCGGCGAGCAGTTCGCGCGCGCCCGGGACGGAACGGCACCCCGGTGACGGTGAGCTCCCGCATGACATGGTCGGTGAGGTGGTCGATGATCGCATCGGCGCTCATGCGCACCCCTGCCGCCTGCAGGATGCGCGCGGAATCCTCCAGCCCCAGACCCACGAGGCTGAGCGCCTGCTCGTGCGACCACGTCCCGCCGAAGCTCTCGATCAGGGGCGTCTCCGCCGCCATCCAGTACGGCTCGGTGTCGACGAGCGTGCCGTCCATATCCCACAGGACGGCGGAGAGTCGGGGCGCATTCACCGTGCAATCCTACCGACGGGGCTCCGACCCTCCGTCGAGAGGGGGGCATATCCTGGAGGGAGCCCGCGGCCGATGCGGGCGGAGGGGGTCCCGTGGACGGACTGGGTCGTCGTGTTCTCGTCGCTGCGTTCGACGGATGGAACGACGCGGGCGAAGCCGCGTCCTCCGCGATCACGCAGCTGCGCGACGGCGGCTCGTACGAGACCGTGTTCTCGGTGGACCCCGAGCTGTACTTCGACTACCAGTACACCCGCCCGCACATCGCCGCCGACGGTGACGGCCGACGCACCCTGCGCTGGCCGGAGGCCTCGCTGCTGCGGCCCGCGCGCGCGACGCGTGGAACGCAGCTGTGGCTGCTCACCGGCGTCGAGCCGGCCCGCGCCTGGCAGGCGTTCTCGTCGGAGTTCATCGACATCGCGCTGCGGGAGGACATCACCGGCTTCATCGCGATCGGCTCGATGATGTCGGACGTCCCGCACACGCGCCCGATCTCCGTGTTCGCGGGCAGCGACAACGAGAACCTCCGCAGCACGCTCGAGCTCGAACGCAGCTCGTACGAGGGGCCGGTCGGAATCCTCAGCGTCCTCGGAGATGCGGCGGAGCGCGCCGGCATCCCGACGGCGAGCCTCTGGGCGAGCGTGCCGCACTACGTCGCCGGTCACACCCCGTCGCCCAAGGCGACGCTCGCCCTCCTCGACAAGCTCGAAGACCTCACCGGCGCGCCGGTGCCGCGCGGCGACCTCGCGACCGAGGCTGCGGCCTGGGAGGCCTCCATCGACGCGGCCGCCGCCGACGACGAGGAGATGACCGACTACATCCGCCAGCTCGAGCGCACGCGCGACACCTGGGATTCGCCCGAGGCGTCGGGAGACGCGATCGCGCAGGAGTTCGAGCGGTACCTCCGCCGCTCCGACGGCAAGCCGGGCGACGGGCCGAACAAGCCCGGCCGCGACGACCCGCGCCGCTGAGCGGCATCCGTCTCTCACGGCCCGTCGATCCGCGGCGCTGAGCGAGGCGAGCGATCGCGTGAACGCAACGCCCGGACGCCGAGCGTGCAGGCGCTTCGTCTCGTCGCGCCTCGCTCGCTCAACGACCGAGATCGACGTCAGGGGTTGATGACGCCCATGCTCAGCAGCACCAGGAGCAGGGAGCCCAGCGCGACGCGGTACACCACGAACGGCAGGAAGCTGTGCTTGGAGATCCAGTTCATGAAGAACGCGATCACGCCGAGCGCGACGATGAACGCGATGCCCGTGGCGACAGCCGTCTCACCGAGCGTGAAGACGCCCGGCTCGCCGAGGCTCTTGAACAGCTGGAAGAACCCGCTGCCGAAGACGGCGGGGATCGCGAGCAGGAACGCGTAGCGGGCGGCGGCGGCGCGCTCGTAGCCCATGAAGAGCCCGGCGGTGATGGTGCCGCCGGAGCGCGACACGCCCGGGATGAGGGCGAGCGACTGCGCGAAGCCGTAGATCACGCCGTGGCCGATCGTGATGTCCTGGAGCTTGCGCTTCTTGGCGCCGACGTGGTCGGCGATGCCGAGCAGCACGCCGAAGAAGATCAGCATGCCGGCCGTGATCCACAGCGACCGCAGCACGGTCTCGATCTGATCCTGGAAGAGCAGGCCCGAGCACGACGATCGGGATCGAGCCGATGATGATGAGCCAGCCGAGCTTCGCGTCGGGGTCGTTGCGCGGGATGCGGCCGACCAGGGCGCGGAACCAGTGCCCGATGATCCGCACGATGTCGCGCCAGAAGAACACCACGACGGCCGCCTCTGTGCCGATCTGCGTGATCGCGGTGAACGCGGCGCCGGGATCCTGCGCCGACGGCAGGAACTCGCCGAGGATGCGCAGGTGCGCGCTCGACGAGATCGGCAGGAACTCGGTCAGTCCCTGGACGAAGCCGAGGATGATCGCTTCGAGAAGCATGGGCGCCTTTCAGCCGGGCATGGCGGATGCCGCGAGGCGCGGCATCCGTCGGATGTTCAGTAGGTGCGGAGCAGGTCGGTGAGCACAGCCTGGCCGAACACCAGCGCGTCGATCGGGACGCGCTCGTCGACGCCGTGGAACATGCCGGTGAAGTCGAGGTCGGCCGGCAGGCGCAGCGGTGCGAACCCGTACCCGGCGATGCCGAGCGTCGCGAGCGCCTTGTTGTCGGTTCCGCCGCCCATGAGGTACGGCACGACCGGCGCTCCGGGATCGTGGCGGCCGAGCGCGGCGACCATGGCGTCGACGAGGTCTCCCGAGAACGGGACCTCGAGGCCGATGTCCTGGTGGACGACCTCGACGTCCACGCCGTCGCCGACGACGCGGCGGATGTCGGCCAGGGCCGCCTCCTCCGTGCCGGGCAGCACGCGCACGTCGATGAGCGCCTCGGCGCGGTCGGGGATGACGTTGTGCTTGTAGCCGGCGACGAGGCCGGTCGGGTTGGTCGTGGTGCGCAGCGTCGAGCGGAGGAATCCGGATGCCGCGCCCGTGGCGGCGGCGACCGCGTCGGGGTCGTCGGGGGTCTGGCCGGTGAGCTCGGCCAGCCGCTCGGTCATCTCGCGGGTGGTGTCGGTGAGCGTCACCGGCCACGCGGTGCGTCCGAGCGCCGCGACGGCCTCGGCGAGCCGCGTCACCGCGTTGTCGGAGTGGAAGCTGGAGCCGTGTGCGGCACGGCCGCGCGCGACGAGCCGGATCCACACCAGCGCCTTCTCCCCCACCTGGAGGAGGTACGCGTGGCGATCGCCGAGCGGGATGGAGTATCCGCCGACCTCGCTGATCGCCTCGGTCGCCCCGGCGAACCACTCCGGGCGGTGCTCGACGACGAGCGCGGAGCCTTCGACCCCGCCGTTCTCCTCGTCGGCGAAGAACGCCAGCACGAGGTCGCGCTCGGGCTGCTCGCCGGCGCGGAGGAGGTCGGCGACCGACGTGAGGATCATGGCGTCCATGTCCTTCATGTCGACGGCGCCGCGGCCCCACAGCATCCCGTCGCGGACGACGCCCTCGAACGGGTCGACGCTCCAGTCCTCGGCGATCGCGGGGACGACGTCGAGGTGGCCGTGCAGCACGAGGGCAGGCTTGTCGCGGTTGCGGCCGGGCACCCGCGCCATCACGTTCGTGCGACGCGGGATCGGCTCGTAGAACTCGGGCTGAAGTCCGAGGTCCGACAGATAGGCGCCGACGTACTCGGCTGCCTCGCGCTCACCCGCGGCGCGGCCGCCGCCGTGGTTCGTGGTGTCGAAGCGGATGAGATCCCGTGCCACCGAAGCGACTTCGGGGAGGCCGAGATCGGGATGAGGGCATGCGGACAAACCTACCGGACCGCGTGACCGACGCGTTTCGAGGCGGTCGCCCGCGGCGCCGCCTCGAAACCACCTGTGCGTCGCCGATCAGTGGACGACGTACATCGCGCCGCCCACGACGAAGGTCAGCAGGGTCGTCCACGCGACGATCGCCAGGCCCTGCCAGAAGAGGATGCGTGCGGTCTTCACGCCCGCACCGGCGAGCATCGTCGCCGTGAACTGCGTGGGCAGCAGCAGCGGTCCGAGCAGGCTGACGCCGGGGACGCCGTAGCGCTCGAACGCCCGCTGGAACTTGGCCTTGCGCGCCGACCCGCGCTCGTCGCCGACTTCCGGCGACGGGACCTCGGCGACATCGCCTCCGCCTGCGGCGACGAGACGGCGGGTGCGGGTGCGTGTGACGACCGCCGAGCGCGTCCGCGCCGTCAGCAGCACGAGCACGGTGACGCACACGAAGTTGCCGATGATGCCGGCCGCAGCGGCGATCGCGGGATGGATGCCGCCGATGATGCCGATCACCGCCGCGCCCTCGCCCTCGATGAAGGGGACGGCGCCTGCCGCGGCGACGATGAGCGGCTGGACGAGGTCAGGCACCTGGGCGACGAGGTCCTGGAAGGTGTCGACGAGACTCATGACGTGCTCCTGATGGTCGATGCGGGCCGATCCTGATGGCGACGGTGCCCGGGGTCCTCCGTCGCAAGACCAGTCCACCGGCGCACCGCGGATGCCGGAAGTGCCGTGGTGTCACCGCTCTCCGTGCGGTTCGCACGCCCCGGGGGTGACATGTGTCATGGACCTATGGTGGGAGCCATGAGCACCTCCCCCGTGCCGGCAGCGGACACCGAGACGGCGGCGCAACGACGCGGACGGCTGCGCCTGTCGCGCGGGATCACCGCGACCTGGTGGTACACCGTCTCCGCGGTCGTGTTCCTGGAGTTCATGATCGTGGTGGTCTGGACGGGGGCGCTCGTCGAAGCGGGTCGCAGCACCGCGGCGATCGCGACGGTCGGCCTCGGCGGCCTCGTGTGGTGGCTCTCGACCTTCGTGCTCATGCGCGACTACCGGCAGCGCACCGAGCACGAGCAGTTCGTCCCCCGGCCGCTGGTCCTCGTGTCACTGGTGATCGCCGCGTGCTTCGGGCTTGTCGCCGGGCTCGTGTCGGGGCTCTGGCTGCTGGGCGTCGTCCCCCTCGTCCAGACGTCGATGTTCCTCAACTGGCCGTCGGGTGTGCGGCTGCGCGTGGTGATCGCCGCGACCGCCCTGCTCGTCGTGCTGTGGTTCATCGACGGCCGCCTGGTCGTTCCTCCGGATGCGGGGTCGGCCTGGTGGCTGTCGGGGTTCTTCTCCGTGTCTCTTCCCGCCATGACGGTGCTGACGCTGTGGTGGTGGGACGTCCTGATCACGGTCGACCGCGCCCGCGCCTCCGAATCCCGCCTCGCAGCCACGCAGGAGCGCCTGCGCGTCGCCACCGACGTCCACGACCTGCAGGGCCACCACCTGCAGGTGATCGCCCTCCAGCTGGAGCTCGCCGAGCGCCTCATGCCGAACGATCCGGATGCGGCCCTCACGCAGCTGCAGGCGGCTCGGCGCAGTGTCGACGAGGCGCGCCAGGGCACCCGAGACCTCGCCCTGCGCTTCCGCTCGGTGCCGCTGCCGGATGAGATCGCGAACGCCGCCGATCTGCTGCGTGCCGCGGGCACGTCGGTGCAGGTGACGGTGGATGCCGACGCAGACCGGGCTCCGGCATCCGTTCTCGGTCCTGTCATCCGCGAGACCACCACCAACGCGCTGCGCCACGGCGGCGGCCGGTGGGCGCGTCTCTCGCTCACGCGCGACGCGGACGCCTGGCGCTACGAGATCGAGAACGACGCCGCGGATGCCGCGCCGAGCGCGGACGGTGCGGGGCTGGAGGGCATCGGCCGTCGCGTCGAGGACGGCGGCGGGTCCGTCGAGACACGGCGCGGCGCGCAGGAGTTCGCCGTCGTGGTGCGCGTCCCCGTCTCGGTGGAGGGGCCGCGGTGATCCGGGTGCTGCTCGCGGACGACGAGGCCATGATCCGCTCTGCGCTGGCCGCCCTGCTGCGCCTCGAGCCCGACATCGACGTCGTCGCCGAGTGCGCCGACGGAGAGGAGGCCCTGGCCGCCGCGCTGCGCCTCTCCCCCGATGTCTGCCTGCTCGACCTCGAGATGCCGGGCCTCGACGGCGTGGAGGTCGCCGCACGGGTGACGCGCGTCGTCGCCACGCGCTGCATCGTGGTGACGCGGCACGCGCGTCCCGGCGTGCTGCGGCGGGCACTGGCGTCGGGCGTGTCGGGATTCCTCCCCAAGTCTCGGGGCGCCGACGAAGTGGCGGAGGTCATCCGACGTGTCGCGGCAGGCGGACGCTACGTCGACCCGGAGGTCGCCGCCGACGCACTGAGCGACGAACGCTCCCCGCTGACCGATCGCGAGCTCGATGTCCTCCGCGCCGGGCGCCGCGGCGAGACCACCGGGCAGATCGCGCGCACCCTCTCGCTCGCGCCCGGAACCGTGCGCAACCACGTGTCGGCGGTGCTGAGCAAGCTCGCCGTGAGCACACGCCAGCAGGCCGTGCTGATCGCCGAGGAGCGCGGCTGGATCTGAAGCCGACCAGCGTGTCCCCGCAACGACGAAGGCCCCCTTTCGGGGGCCTTCGACATTCTGTGCGCGAGGGGGGACTTGAACCCCCACGCCCTATACGGGCACTAGCACCTCAAGCTAGCGCGTCTACCTATTCCGCCACCCGCGCAGGTGATTTCGGGTTTTGCAACCGAGGAATGACATTACCACGTCACCCGACGTTCAACGAATCGCGGGGCACCCGGGCGCGTCACCCCATCGAGACGCCGAACAGCAGGCCGAGGGCGTACGTCACGGCGGCTGCGCCGAAGCCGATCGCCAGCTGACGCAGGGCACGACGCAGCGGCGGCGCGCCCGACAGGACGCCCACTGCGGCCCCCGTCGACATGAGCGCGATGCCGACCAGGACCAGCGCGAGAACGACGGCGGTGATGCCCGAGAGCCCGAAGATCCAGGGCAGCACCGGGATGATCGCGCCGGAGGCGAAGAAGAGGAAGCTCGACAGCGCCGCGGCCCAGGCGCTGCCCACCACTTCGCCGTGGTCGGCGACGGCGATCGGGCCGGTGTCCGCGCGGCCCTTCCCCGCCGTCCGTGCCGCTTCGACGACGCGCCGGGCGCGAGCGGATGCCTCGGCCTCCGGCATCCCGCGCGTCCGGTACACGAGCGCCAGCTCGTTGGCGTCGATGTCGAGGTGCGGGATCCCGCTGTCGGCGAAGTCGCTCGGCTCGGTGGCCGTCAGCAGCTCACGCTGCGACCGCACCGAGACGAACTCCCCCGCCCCCATCGACAGGGCGCCGGCGAGAAGGCCGGCGATGCCGCTGAACAGCACGAACTGGCTCGACACACCGGTCGCCCCGATGCCCATGACGAGGGCGAGATTGGACACCAGCCCGTCGTTCGCGCCGAAGACCGCGGCCCGGAAGGTGCCCGACAGGCGGCGTCGCCCGCGCGCGGCGAGGCCGCGCACGACCTCGTGGTGCACCTTCTCGTCGGCGGCCATCGTGGCCGTGGCGTACGGCTCGTCGTCGTAGGGCGAGCGCGCCTCGGCGTTCTGGGCGAGGGCGAGCACGAAGATCGACCCGAAGCTCTTCGCCATCGCGCCGAGCAGCCGCGTGCGCACGTCGGGCCGCGGCAGCCGCGCGGGCTCCTCGCCCAGCAGCCCGAGCCAGTGCGCCTCGTGCCTGCCCTCCGCCTCGGCGAGCGCGAGGAGGATCTCGCGCTCCTCGCCGGTGCGACGGCCGGCGAGCTCGCGATACACGCGCGCCTCGGCCCGCTCGTTCACGAGGTAGGTCGCCCAGCGGCGTCGATCGCGGTCGGTGGGTGCGGGGGGCGTGCTCACTCGAGCCTCCAGTCGGCGGTGCGGGACCCGTCAACGCTAGCCAGCGGACGCGAGGCCGTCCGCCGCGAAATCGAGGATTGCCAGCATTTCGGGGCTCCGAACAGCCGGGCATGCGTGCGGGGCTGCGTCAGGAGTGCACGCGCTTGCGCAGCACGTCGATGCGCGACTGCAGCTGGGCGACCGTGGCGTGCGACACCGCGGGACCGCCGCAGATGCGGCGGAGCTCCGCGTGCACCAGTCCGTGCGGCTCGCCCGCCTGGCGCGCATAGAGTCCGACCAGGCTGTTGAGCAGCTGGCGCTGCTCTTTGAGCGTCCGGTGCAGGGCCTGCGGCAGCGCGGGCTCCTCGTCCGCGGGCGCGGACGCCTCGTGAGCCTCGCGGACGTGCCGGTGGCGCGTCTGGCGCGACTGGCGCTGCATGAGCAGCTCGTGCACGTGCTCGGGCTCGAGCAGCCCGGGGATGCCGAGGAACTCCTCCTCCTCGGGCGTGCCGGGAACCGCGAGCTGACCGAACTCCTTGCCGTCGAACAGCACGCGGTCGAAGTGCGCGCGCGAACCCAGCGCCTGGTACGTGAACTCCTCGGTGAGCGCGTCGGACGCCTTGTCTTCGCGCTCGGCCGCATCCATCAGGTCTTCTTCGGCGTTCCACTCGTCCTCGCCGTCGGTGTCGCGGTCGAGCGCGTGATCGCGGTGCCGCTCCATCTCGTTGGCGAGTGCGAGCAGCTGCGGCACGTTCGGAAGGAACACGCTCGCCGTCTCGCCGCGGCGGCGGGCGCGCACGAAACGGCCGATCGCCTGCGCGAAGAACAGCGGCGTCGACGCGCTCGTCGCGTAGACGCCGACGGCGAGTCGCGGCACGTCCACGCCCTCCGACACCATCCGCACCGCGACCATCCACCGGCTCGTCGAGGCCGAGAACTCCTCGATGCGGCTCGACGCCTCGGCCTCATCCGACAGCACGACGGTCGGAGCTCTCGCCGCTGATCTCCTTCAGGATCGCGGCATAGGCCCGCGCCGCCGTCTGATCGGTCGCGATCACGAGCCCACCGGCATCCGGAACGTGCTCGCGCACCTCGGTGAGGCGCCGGTCGGCCGACCGCAGCACCGCGGGAATCCAGTCGCCCTCCGGGTCGAGCGCGGTGCGCCACGCCTGCGAGGTGATGTCCTTGGTGTTGTCCTGCCCGAGATGCGCCTCCATCTCGTCGCCGGTCTTGGTGCGCCAGCGCATGTGGCCCGCGTACACGAGGAAGATCACCGGGCGGACCACGCCGTCTTCGAGCGCGCGCTTGTACCCGTACGCGTAGTCGCTGCGCGAGACCCGGATCCCCTTCGGGTCGGGGTGGTACTCGACGAACGGGATCGGGGCGGTGTCGCTGCGGAACGGCGTTCCGCTGAGGAGCAGCCGGCGTGTCGCCCGCGCGTACGCCTCGCGCAGGGCGTCGCCCCAGCTCAGCGCGTCACCGCCGTGGTGCACCTCGTCGAGGATCACGAGGGTGCGCGCGTCCATCGTCAGACGCTGATGGACGGATGCCTTCACCGCGACCTGCGCGTAGGTCACGGCGACGCCGTGGTACTGGCGCGCCGGGGCGACGTGCCGGTTGCTGAAGGCCGGGATCGAGGCGGATGCCGACGCGGGCCGCGGCATCCGCCCACTGCGTCTTGAGGTGCTCGGTGGGGGCGACCACGACGACGCGGTTCACGATGCGGCGCCGGAGGAGCTCGCTCGCCAGGCGGAGGGCGAACGTCGTCTTTCCGGCGCCCGGGGTCGCCGCCGCGAGGAAGTCGCGCGGACCGCCGCCGGGCCCGTCGGGACCGTCCATCCCGAAGTACAGGTCGAGCGCCTCGGCCTGCCACGCGCGCAGGCGCTGCGCCGTGCCCCACGGCGCGCGCTGGGGGTACGTGGGCGACAGGTGCTCCGCCGCGAAGCTGCCGATGTGCGGCTCGGCGGTGTGCGGCTCAGCGGCGTGTGGCTCAGCGGCGTGAGGCGCAGCCGAGTGGGACTCGGCGGTGCGCGATGCGGTGAGGTCGTGCGTCGGCGGTTCGGAGAGCGCGGGCGGCGATTCGACCGCCGTTTCGTCCGTCACCGAATGCACCTCCCCCGTAGACAACGAGTCACCACGATAGACGACCCGGACGACATCGGGGCGCCGACGCCCGGGTCGCGGCTCGGCCCACAGCGGCGGATCCCCGCAGACGCCTCGGCGCACGCGGATGGAGCGCCGTCGAACCGGCAGGCGTCCGCCGTGCGCGATACCCTGGGCACCGGCCGCGAGCCGAGGAACGGAGGACGGATGCCGACGACAGAGGATGCCCATACGCCCAGCTACGCCGACAACGCGGGGCCGCACCCGTGGCGGCGCTACGTCGCCATCGGCGACTCGTTCACCGAGGGCGTCGGCGACCCCGAGCCGGCCGCGCCGAACGGTCTCCGCGGGTGGGCCGACCGCGTGGCGGAGGTGCTGTCGGAACAGGTCGACGACTTCGCGTACGCGAATCTGGCGATCCGCGGGCGCCTCATCGGGCAGATCGTGCAGGAGCAGATCGAGCCGGCGATCGCGCTCAAACCCGACCTCGTGACGTTCTCGGCGGGCGGCAACGACGTCATCCGTCCCAGCGGCGATCCCGACAAGGTGGCGCAGCTGTTCGAGGACGCTGTCGTGCGGCTCTCGCGCGACGGGGCGACGGTCGTGGTCTTCACCGGCATCGACACGGCGTTCACACCGGTGTTCCGCGGCATCCGCGGCAAGGTCGCGATCTACAACGAGAACATCCGCTCGATCGCCGACCGGTACGACTGCATCGTCGCCGACCAATGGGCGCTCAAAGAAGTGCAGGACATGCGCTTCTTCGACGACGACCGCCTGCACTACAACTCGCTCGGCCACCACGAGGTCGCGCGCATGGTGCTGCGTGCGCTCAACGTGCCCAACGACCTGCAGCCGATGCAGCCCGGCCCGCTCCCGATCCGCACGTGGCGCGAGGCGCGCGCCGTCGACCTGGTGTGGGCGCGCGCGCATCTGGTGCCCTGGGTCCTTCGTCGCCTCCGTCACCAGTCCTCGGGCGACACCGTCACCGCGAAGCGCCCTGATCCGCTGCCGGTCACGACCCTGACGCCCCGGCCCGACGCCTCGTCACTCCCCTCGCTCAGCCCCGGGGCCGCGGCCTCCCGCGACGAGGAGGACTGACATGGCGACGCATCTCCTCACCGGAGCGGGCTCCGGCATCGGTGCCGCGCTCGCCGACCGACTGGCCGAGCGCGGCGACGAGCTGTGGCTCCTCGCACGCGACGCCGGCCGTGCCACGCAGCTGCGCGAGCGGTTCCCGGGCGCGCAGACGCTGGTGGGCGATCTCGCCGACCCCGCGCGGCTGTCGTGGGCGTTCAGCCATCAGAGCACTCCTGCCCGGCTGGACTCGCTCATCCACGTCGCCGGTGTCGTCGAGCTCGGCGCGGTCGCCGAGACGCCCGTCGCCACGTGGCAGCAGCAGCTCGCGGTGAACGCCATCGCCCCCGCCGAGGTCACCCGCCTCCTGATCCACGCCCTGCGCATCTCGCGCGGGCAGGTGGTCTTCGTCAACTCCGGCGCCGGTCTTCGGGTGAGCCCCGAGTGGGGCTCGTACGCCGCGAGCAAGTTCGCGGTCCGCGCGATCGCCGACGCGCTGCGCGAGGAGGAGCGCGCGAACGGCATCCGCGTGACGACGGTGTACCCGGGGCGCACGGCGACCCCGATGCAGGAGAAGGTGCACCAGCAGGAGGGGGCGGACTACGACGCGTCCCGTTGGATCGACCCCGCGTCGGTCGCGACGACGATCCTGGCGGCGCTCGATCTGCCGCGCGACGCCGAGATCACCGAGGTGACCGTCCGCCCCGGCGCCTGAGCCCTCGGCGGACGGGACCCGCCGGCTCAGCGAGCGCGCAGCTCCCACAGCGCGACCGCGCTCGCCGCCGCGACGTTGAGCGAGTCGACGCCACCGGCCATCGGCACCGTCACCACCGTGTCGGCGGCCTCGAGGGCCTTCCGGGAGAGGCCGTCGCCCTCGGCCCCGAGAATCAGGGCGACACGCTCCGGACGGCGCGCGCTGAACGCGTCGAGCGTGACCGCGCCGTCGGCGAGCGCGAGGGCCGCGAGCTCGAAGCCGGCGTCGTGCAGTGCGCCGCGCGCCTCACTCCACTCGGGCAGGCGCGTCCACGGCACCTGGAACACCGTGCCCATGCTCACCCGCACACTCCGCCGGTACAGCGGGTCGGCGCACCGCGGGCTGACGAGCACGGCGTCGGCGCCGAGCCCTGCCGCCGCACGGAAGATCGCGCCGACGTTGGTGTGATCGACGATGTCCTCCAGCACGACGACGAGCCGGGCGCCGGCCACGACCTCGGCCAGGGCCGGCAGCACCGGCCGATGCATCGCCGCCAGCGCGCCGCGGTGCACGGCGTACCCCGTCAGCGCCTCGGCGATGTCGGGGGTGACGACGTACACGGGCACCGTCGTCCGTCACCAGCTCCTCGATGTCGGCGAGCCACTTCTCCTGCACGAGCACCGACCGCGGGCGGTGCCCGGCCGCGATCGCCCGCGCGATGACCTTGGCCGACTCGGCGATGTACAGACCACCCTCGGGCTCGAGCACGCGCCGGAGGGCGACATCCGTGAGATCGCGGTAGTCCGCGAGCCGGTCGTCGGCGGGGTCGGTGATCCAGGTCGCACGCATCGCGTCCCATCGTCCCATGGGGCGACCGGGACTCATGCGGACGACGCCGACCGCCGTCCAGGCGCGTGCGGTGATCGAGAAGGCGCCGTCGCCGAGCTCATCTCGCAGGGCCCGCTCCAGCCGCGCGACACCGGCCTCGTCGAGCGTGGCGACGTAGCGACCGGCGGGGCCGACGCCGAGGAGGAACGGCTGCCACCAGTCGTCGAAGTCCTCGAACGCCACCGTGCTCTCGACGACCTGCTGCGTGACGTCGGCGAGTCCGGCCCGCTCGAAGATCTCGACGAGCTGGCCCTCCGACGCACCCTGGAGCGAGGCTTCTCCGCGCGCGCCCTCGTCGAGCCGCTGGGCGACGCGCCAGAAGCCCGAGAGGGGTCCTCCGCCGCCGCCGTGGTCCCACACGCACGCCGACACGCGCCCGCCGGAGGCGGTCACGCGCGCCATCTCCGACACGCCGCGCACCGGATCCGTCATGAAGTGCACGACGAGCTGGGCCAGGGCGGCACCGAACTCGCCGGCCGCGAACGGCAGGTCCTCGGCCGCCGGCGACACGCGCGTCCACTCCCGGGCACGACTCCGCGGTCGCCGCGACGAAGACCGGCTCCGGATCGACCGCGCTCACCGCCGCCGCGCCGCGGCGCCGCACCAGCTCCATCGTGAGCATCCCGGGTCCGCAGCCGACATCGAGCACGCGGGCATCCGACTCGACGCCGTCGAGGCCCGGCGGCGGCGAACGGCACCGCCAGTGGCGTCGAGAACCGTCCCATGAAGCGCGCGTACTGCTCGGCGCTGACGCCCTGGAAGCTGCCCACGCGCTCATCCTGGCACTCGGTGCCCCGGCGTAACATCCCCGAAAACCTCGGGGCCTACACTCGACCCCGAAGGGGGTGCACCGTGACGACGATCGCGACCGGATTCGACGCCCGTGCGACGGATGCCGTCGCCGAGGCGATCGCCACGCTCGCGGGCCGCCGGATCGCGGTGCTGACCGGTGCGGGCGTCTCCACCGATTCCGGGATCCCCGACTACCGCGGAGCGGGCGCACCCGTTCGCACCCCGATGACCGTCGAGCAGTTCCTGTCGAACGACGCGTCGCGACGGCGGTACTGGGTGGGCAGCCACCTGGGCTGGAAGGCGTTCGCGGCGGCCGAGCCGAATACCGGGCATCGCGCGCTCGCCGACCTCGAGGCGCGCGGACTCGCCACCGGCGTCATCACGCAGAACGTCGACGGCCTCCACGTGCGCGCAGGCAGCCGGCGCGTGGTCGAGCTCCACGGCACGATGCGCCGCGTCTTCTGCACGCACTGCGGTCAGGTGTTCGACCGGCGGGATCTCGCACGCCGCGTCGAAGACGACAATCCGTGGATCCGGGTGCCGGAGAACGTCCCCCTCGGCCCCGACGGCGACGTGCTGCCCGAGAGCACCGAGGGCTTCCGCATCCCCGTCCTGCAGCGTCTGCGGCGGGATGCTGAAACCCGACGTCGTGTTCTTCGGCGAGTTCATCCCCGCCGAGAAGTTCCGCGAGGCCGAGCAGCTCGTGCACACCAGCGAGGCGCTCATCGTGGCGGGGTCGTCGCTCGTCGTGAACTCGGGCATCCGCCTCCTCGAGCGCGCGCGACGCCGCCGCCTGCCCGTCATCATCGTGAACCGCGGCGCGACGCGCGCCGACGCCCGCGCCACGGTCAAGATCGACGCCGGCACGAGCGAGGTGCTGCGCGCGCTCGCCGACCGGCTGCCGGAGCTCGCCTGATCCTGCCCGGGTAGGCTCGGAGGGTGACCGCCCTGATCCTGATCCGCCACGGCGAGACCGACTGGAACCGCGACCGGCGCATTCAGGGCGCGACCGACATCCCCCTCAACGACACCGGGCGCGAGCAGGCGCGCGCGACCGCCGCGCTGCTCCGCGATCGCCTGGACGCGTCCGTCCCCGCGACGATCGTGTCGAGCGATCTCGCGAGGGCCCGGGAGACGGCGGAGATCATCGCCGACGAGCTGGGACTGGCCGCTCCACGGGCATATCGCGGGCTCCGCGAGCGGGCGTACGGCGAGGCGGAAGGCGTCGGCCTCGACGAGTTCCGCGAGCGCTGGGGCGACTCGTACACCGCCGAGGTGCCCGGGGCCGAGCCGTGGGCCGACCTGCGCACCCGCGGCATCGCGGCGCTCGGCCGCGCCGTGCGCGATCACCGCCGCGCGACCGCGCCGGCCGCGTCGTCGTTGATCGTCGTCAGCCACGGTGCGCTCATCCGCGAGATGATCCGCCACGCGACCGCCGAAGAACTGCCTCCCGCGGGTGAGCGGCTCCTCAACGGCTCCGCCCACGACTTCGTCTACGAGCGCGATCACCTCCGGCTCGTCGCCTACGCCGGACTCGTGGCCTAGGCTCGGCGCCATGGCCGCTCCCGCCACCGTCGACGAGTACATCGCGGGCTTCCCGCCCGACGTCTCGGCACGCCTGACCCGCATCCGCGCGGAGATCGTCGACGCCGTCACGGCGGCATCCGGGAGCCGGCCCGAAGAGAAGATGCGCTACGGCATCGCCGCCGTCATGCTCGGCGGCCGCTACGCGCTGCATTTCGCCGGCTGGAAGAAGCACATCGGCCTCTACCCGGTGCCGCGCCTCCCCGAGCCGATGGAGTCCGAGATCGCTCCCTACCGCGCCGAGAAGGACTCGGTCGTCTTCCCGCACGCGAAGGACGTCCCGTACGACCTCATCGGCCGCGTGGCGCGCGAGGTCGCCGACGAGCGGGTGCGTCAGTCCGCGAACGACTGACCGCGGGCGGCGAGCTCCTCGTCGAGGATCCGGATCGCCTTCGGGCCGACGCCGTGGATCGCCAGCAGCTCCGCGCGTGAGCGCCCGCCGAGCTGGTCGTACCCCGTGATGCCGTGAAGCGCGAGCTGTCGTCGCGCGACCTTGCCGAGGCGCGGCGTGAGCTCGGATTCGGCGCTCATCCGTCCGCGCGGGCCAGCACGCCGCGCGCGTGACGCAGCACCGGCTCGTCGACCATGCGTCCGTCGTACGAGAACACCCCGCGTTCGGTCTGCGCGGCGCCGAGCACGGCACGCGCCCACGCCACCGTCTTCTCATCGGGGCGGTACGCCGCACGGATGACCGCGACCTGGCTCGGGTGGATGCAGGCGGTGGCACGGAACCCGGATGCCGCGGCATCCGCTGCCTCGATGGCCAGGCGCTTCACGTCGTCGATGTCGAGGTGCACGGCGTCGATGGCCGCCTTGCCGCGTGCGCCCGCGGCCAGCAGCACGCGCGACCGTGCGTATCGCGCGATGTCGCGGTAGCGGCCGTTGGGCTTGCGGCTGGACGTGCCGCCCAGGCTCGCCACGAGGTCCTCGGCACCCCACATCATGCGCGACGACGTTGTCGAGCGCCGCGATGCGGTCGGCCTGTGCGACGCCCTTCGCGGTCTCGCAGAGGGCGACGACCTCGAAGCGCGCATCGATGCGGGCGATCCGCTTCGGCGACTCCGACTTGGCCACCATGATGCGCCGGTAGTCGGTCTGCGAGAGCGTCGCCATGTCGGCGATGAACGCATCCGTCTCCGGAGGATTCACGCGCACGATGACGCGGGCAGGGTCGAGCTCGGATTCGATGAGGTGGCCGCGTGCCGCCGTCTTGTCGCCGGGTGCGACGGCGTCTTCCAGGTCGAGGATGACGGCGTCGGCGCGATCGAAAGCCTTGGCGTAGCGCTCGGGACGGTCGGCCGGGCAGAACAGCAGTGCGGGGCCGAGGTCGAAGCTCATGGGGTCCTCTCCGGGGTGGACGGCGCGCACCACATGAGGGCGGTCCGCGTGGCGACGGCGACGATCTCGTCGCGCTGGTTGCGGCCGGTGTGGCGCAGTGTGACGATGCCCTGCCCCGGTCGCGATGCCGACAGCCGCTTGTCGACGACCTCGGTCTCGGTGTAGAGCGTGTCGCCGTGGAACAGCGGCGCAGGGAACGAGATGTCGGTGAGGCCGAGCTGGGCGACCAGCGTGCCCTGCGTGATCTGCGAGACGGATGCCCCGACCATCGTCGCGAGCGTCCACATCGAGTTCATGAGGCGCTGACCGAACGGCTGGGACTCGGAGAACGCGGCATCCAGGTGGAGGGCCTGCGTGTTCATGGTCAGCGACGAGAACAGCACGTTGTCGGCCTCGGTGGCCGTTCGGCCGGGGCGATGCAGGTAGCGGGCGCCCAGCTCGAGCTCGTCGTAGTACAGGCCGCGTTGGATGATCGCGCGCGTCTCGTCGGTCACGCCTGTCACGCTACCCTCACGCCACTCCGAGCGCCCGCGCGATCACGAGCAGCTGCACCTCGTTCGTCCCCTCGCCGATCTCGAGGATCTTCGAGTCGCGGTAGTGGCGCGCGACCGGGTACTCGTTCATGAACCCGTTGCCCCCGAACACCTGGGTCGCGTCGCGGGCGTTGTCCATCGCGGCGTCGCTCGCCGTGAGCTTGGCGATCGCGGCCTCCGTCTTGAACGGCTTGCCGGCGTCGCGCAGGCGGGCGGCGTGGTGCCACGCCAGGCGCGCGTTGTGCACGCGCAGCTGCATGCGCGCGAGCAGGAACTGGATGCCCTGTCGCGTCGCCAGCGCGTCGCCGAACACCGTGCGCTTCTTGGCGTAGTCGACGGCGGCCTCGAGGCATCCTTCCGCGGCACCGGTCGACAGCGCGGCGATCGCGATGCGTCCCTCGTCGAGGATGTGCAGGAAGTTCGCGAAGCCGCGACCGCGCTCGCCGAGGAGGTTGCCCTCGGGCACCCGCGCGTCCTGGAAGGTCAGCGGGTGCGTGTCGGAGGCGTGCCAGCCGACCTTGTCGTAGCCCGGCTCCACGGTGAACCCCGGAGTGCCGGACGGCACGATGATCGTCGAGATCTGCTTGCGGCCGTCCTGCTCCCCCGTGACCGCCGTCACGGTCACGAACCGGGTGATGGACGTGCCCGAGTTGGTGATGAACTGCTTCGAGCCGTTGATCACCCACTCCGCGCCGTCGAGCGTCGCCGTGGTGCGGGTCGCGCCCGCGTCGGAGCCCGCCTCCGGCTCGGTCAGCCCGAAACCGGCGAGCGCGCGGCCCGCGAGCAGATCGGGCAGCAGCGCCTGCTTCTGCTCCTCGGTGCCGAAGCGGAACACCGGCATGGCGCCGAGACTCACGCCGGCCTCGAGGGTGATCGCGAGGGACTGATCGACGCGGCCGAGCGCCTCGATCGCGAGGCACAGGGCGAAGTAGTCGCCACCCTGCCCGCCGTACTCCTCGGGGAACGGCAGGCCGAACAGGCCCAGCTCGCCCATCTGGGCGACGACGTCCATCGGCAGCGTCTTCGTGCGGTCGGCCTCGTAGGCCTGCGGCGCGACGACCTGGTCGGCGAAGTCGCGCACCATGCGGGCGAGCTCTCGCTCGTCGTCGGTCAGGTTGGAGTGGTCCATGGCTTCCTCGGGTTTCAGGAGGGGGTGTCGGATGCCTCGTGGGCGGGTTCTGCGGCGGTGACGTGCGCGAGCACCTGGTCGCGGCGCACCTGGTCGCCGGTGGCGACGTCGAGGCGCACGACGCCCGCGTGGGGGGCGACGACGGGGTGCTCCATCTTCATGGCCTCGATGGTCACGATGCGGTCGCCGACCGCGACGGATCGCGCCGTCGGCGACGTGGAGCGCGACGACCGCGCCCGGCATCGGAGCGCGCAGCTCGGGATCGGTGGCGGCGGCATCGCGCTGGCGTGCGGCGAGGCGCTTCTCCATCGCCTCCCGGCGGGTGAGGGGGCGAAGCCGGTGTGTCGCGGCGTCGGCGTGCACCCAGATCCACCCGGCGGGATCTGTCGCCACCGTCACGCCGGGGACGGCGGCGTGCCCCGTCGAGGCGGCGTGCGACGGCGGCCGGTGCGCGGCGTCGGCGCCGTCGCGCTCCGGCGACCCGCTCGCTCGCGGCGGATCCATGGCGGAGAACGACGCCGGGGCGAGGTCGGGGGCCGAGACGGCGACGACGCGACCGCCCTCCTCCTCGATCGCGACCGTGCGGCCGACCGGTGCGCTTCCCGCGCGCCAGCCGGTGCCGGCGAGCCACAGCGCGCCGGCCGCCGATCGGACCGGCTCCGCGCCGCGCACACGCGCGAGCTCTCCGGCCAGCGGCTGCCGCGGCGAGCGCCGCCTCCCCGGGCTTCGGGGCCGTGTACGGCGGCAGGCGGTCGATGAGTCCGGTATCCATGTCGCCGGCGCGGACGCCGGGATCGGCCAGCAGCGCCCGCAGGAATCCGAGGTTGCTGTCGACGCCGAGCAGCACGGTCTCGGCGAGCGCGGCGTCGAGCCGCTCGATCGCCTGCGGCGCGATCGCCGCGCGTGGGCGATGACCTTTGCGATCATCGGGTCGTAGTCGGACGACACCACGCTGCCCGACTGGACCGCGGCATCCGTCCGCACCCCGCGCGGGCTCACGCCACACCAGCACGTCGCCGGTCGCCGGCAGGAAGCCGCGCTCGGGGCTCTCGGCGTAGACGCGGGCCTCGATCGCGTGCCCGTCGAGGCGGATGTCGTCCTGCGCGAGAGCGAGCGGGCGGCCCGCGGCGACCAGGAGCTGCTGCTCGACGAGGTCGACGCCGGTCACGAGCTCGGTCACCGGGTGCTCGACCTGCAGTCGCGTGTTCATCTCGATGAAGAAGAACTCGTCGGGGCGATCGCCGGCCACGAGGAACTCGACGGTGCCGGCGCCGCGGTAGTCCACGCTCGCGGCGGCCGCGCACGCGGCGGCTCCGAGGCGCGCGCGGGTGGCGGCATCCACCACCGGCGAAGGCGCTTCCTCGATGACCTTCTGATGCCGGCGCTGCAGCGTGCACTCGCGCTCGCCGAGATGGATGACGGTGCCGTGCGCGTCGGCGAGCACCTGCACCTCGATGTGGCGCGGGCGCTCGATGAGACGCTCCAGCAGCAGCGTGTCGTCGCCGAACGCCGCGGCGGCCACCCGCCGGGCCGTGGCCAGCGCCTCCGGCAGCTCGGACGCCGCGCGCACCACCTGCATGCCCTTGCCGCCCCCGCCCGCGGAGGGCTTGACCAGGAGCGGATAGCCCGTGTCGTCCGCGGCCGCGGCGATGTCGGCGTCCGTCATCGCCGTGCCGTCGTCTCTCACGGCGCTGAAGCCGGGCACGGTCGGCACGTCGTGCGCGCTCACGTGCTCCTTGGCGCGGATCTTGTCGCCCATCACGTCGAGCGCGCGCTCCCCCGGACCGATGAACACGATCCCGGCGTCGGCGCAGGCGCGCGCGAAGCCCGCGTTCTCGGACAGGAACCCGTAGCCCGGATGGATCGCCTCCGCACCGGTCTCGCGGGCGGCGGCGATCACCGCGGCGATGTCGAGATACGACGCGGATGCCGCAGCCGGCCCGATCCGCACCGCGATGTCGGCCTCGCGCACGTGCGGTGCGTGGGCGTCGGCGTCGCTGTAGACGGCGACCGAGCGGATGCCGAGCCGCCGCAGCGTGCGGATGACCCGCCGTGCGATCTCGCCGCGGTTGGCGACGAGCACCGTCGAGAAGGGCGGGTCGTCGACGGGCTCGATGGTCGGAGCAGGAGTCACGGGGATCACATCCGGAAGACGCCGAAGCGCGGTTCGGGCAACGGCGTGCGCGAGACGACGTCCAGCGCAAGACCGAGCAGGTCGCGGGTGTCGAGCGGGTCGACGACGCCGTCGTCCCAGAGCCGGGCGGTGGCGTAGTAAGGGCTCCCCTGCTCCTCGTACTGGGCGCGGATCGGCGCCTCGAACGCGGCCTGGTCCGTCTGCGACCACTCCTCGCCGCGGGCCTCCAGCTGGTCGCGCTTGACGGTCGAGAGCACCGACGCAGCCTGGTTCCCGCCCATCACCGAGATCCGGCTCGCCGGCCAGGTCCACAGGAATCGCGGCGAGTACGCCCGGCCGCACATCGAGTAGTTGCCGGCGCCGAACGAGCCGCCGATCACGACGGTGAGCTTGGGCACGCGCGTGGTGGCGACGGCGGTGACCATCTTCGCGCCGTCCTTCGCGATGCCGCCGGCCTCGGCATCCCGTCCCACCATGAAGCCGGAGATGTTCTGCAGGAACAGCAGCGGCGTGCCGCGCTGGTCGCACAGCTCGATGAAGTGCGCGCCCTTCTGCGCGGACTCGCTGAACAGCACGCCGTTGTTGGCGACGATGCCGACGGGGTGGCCGTGGATGCGCGCGAAGCCGGTGACGAGCGTGTCGCCGTACTCGCGCTTGAACTCATGGAACTCGCTGCCGTCGACGAGGCGCGCGATGACCTCGCGCACGTCGTAGGGCTGGTTGACGTCGACCGGGACGACGCCATACAGGTCGGACGGGTCGACCGCCGGCGGGACGCTCGGCACGACGTCCCATGCGGGCGCGGCGGGCAGCGGCAGGGTGGCGACGATGTCGCGGACGATCTCGAGGGCGTGCTCGTCGTCCTCGGCGAGGTGGTCGACGACGCCGGAGCGGCGGGCGTGCAGCTCTCCCCCGCCGAGCTCCTCGGCGGTGACGACCTCGCCGATCGCGGCTTTGACGAGCGGCGGGCCGCCGAGGAAGATCGTGCCCTGGCCCCGGACGATGACCGTCTCGTCGCTCATGGCAGGGACGTACGCGCCGCCGGCGGTGCAGGAGCCGAGCACCGCGGCGATCTGCGGGATGCCGGCGGCCGAAAGCCGCGCCTGGTTGAAGAAGATGCGACCGAAGTGGTCGCGGTCGGGGAAGACCTCGTCCTGCATCGGCAGGAACGCGCCGCCCGAGTCGACGAGATAGACGCACGGCAGGCGGTTCTCGAACGCGATCTCCTGCGCGCGGAGGTGCTTCTTCACCGTGAGCGGATAGTACGTGCCGCCCTTGACCGTCGCGTCGTTGCACACCACCATCACCTGGCGTCCGTGGACCAGCCCGATGCCCGCGATGACACCGGCGGCCGGGGCATCCCCGCCGTACAGACCCTCCGCGGCGAGGGGCGCGACCTCGAGGAACGGGCTCCCCTCGTCGAGGAGCCGCGTGACACGGTCGCGCGGCAGCAGCTTGCCGCGCGCGACGTGGCGCTCGCGCGAGGCGGCGGGTCCGCCGACGGATGCCGCGGCCAGCCGCTCGCGGAGCGCTTCGGCGAGCTCCTCCTGGGCGGCATGCGCCCGTGCGAAGGCGTCGTCACGCACCGCCGCGGTGCTCAGCACGCTCATCTGCGCCCTCCCGTGTCATCTGCGTCGACGTCACGATCGGATCACGCCCGTTGTCGGGACGCGATCGGATTGGTTAGTGTTCACTAACTGAGGTTCAGGTTAGCGATCCTTAACTGAAATGACAAGCCCTGACGGGAACGACCAGCGGAGTACGGAAATGACAGGCGCCGGCACCGACCGCGACCGCGCGAAGGCGGACCGCCACGCGGCGATCCTCCGCGAGGCGGCCACTCTGTTCGCCGAACGCGGCTTCAGCGGGGTCAGCCTCGAAGACATCGGCGGCGCCGTCGGCGTGAGCGGGCCGGCCCTCTACCGGCACTTCGCCAACAAGCAGGCGCTCCTGGGCGCCATCCTCGTCGAGGTGAGCGAGCGGCTGCTCGCGGGAGGACAGTCCGTGCTGTCGGCGCACGAGCAGCCGGCCGACCAGCTCGACGCCATCATCGCGTTCCACGTCGAGTTCGCCCTCCGGGACGCGGACGTCATCCGCGTCCAGGATCGCGATCTCGCCAGCCTCAGCGACGACGACCGGCACACCGTGCGGCGCCTCCAGCGCGAGTACGTCGAGGTGTGGATCGGCATCCTCTCCACCATCCATCCCGACCGCGACGAGGACGATCTGCGCGTGCGCGCACACGCGTGCTTCGGGCTCATCAACTCCACGCCCCACACCGTGCGCGCGTCGCGCTCGCGCCCCGGCGAACGCGACCTGCGCGGCATCCTCCACTCGATGGCCCACGCCTCGCTGACGGCCTGACCCGCCCACGTGCCCTAATCTGGACCACCATGGCGGGGGACGGCCAGACGGACGACGCGCAGCCGGCGGCTCACGGCGAAGCAAGCGACGACGCGCGCCGGCACTCCGACGGCATCGACAGCTCGCGGCGCGATTTCCTGAAGCTCGGCGGCATCGCGACGGCGGGGCTCGTGGTCGGTGGAGCGGTCGGAGCGGCGGCGGGCGCCGCCATCGGGCACGAGCTCGGTGTGCGTGAGGGTTCGCTCGATCTGGCCGCCATGCCCGCGCGCTCCGAGCCCGGCTTCGATCATGTCGTCGTCGTGATGGGCGAGAACCGCTCGTTCGACAACCTGCTCGGGTGGCTGTACACGCCCGACAGCGTCCCGGACGGCGAGACGTTCGACGGGCTCGCGTTCGGGGACTACGCCAACACCGCGCCCGGCGGCGAGCGCATCGCCGCGCACACCTACAGCGGGCCCACCGATGAGGTGATGGGCCGCCCGAACCCCGATCCCGGCGAGGAGTTCCCCCACGTCAACACGCAGCTGTTCGACACCGTCGACGCCCGCGTCCAATGCGACCAGCCAGGTCGGCGACATGGCGGCGCCCTTCAACGCACCGCCCGCCGGTACCGTGCCGACGATGGACGGCTTCGTCCGCGACTACTGGAACAACGTCGAGCGGCTGCGTCGCGGGAAGGCGCCGACGCTGGAGGAGGCGTCCCACATCATGGGCGGCTTCTCGCCGGAGCAGTTGCCGGTGCTCTCCACGCTCGCCAGGGGCTTCGCGGTCTTCGACGCCTGGTTCGCCGCGGTCCCCTCGCAGACGTACTGCAACCGGTCCTTCTTCCACGCCTCGACGTCGCACGGATTCGTCACGAACAAGCACGGCGGCGGCTACGACAAATGGCTGGACGCGCCTGCGGCGCCCACGATCTTCAACCGCCTCGAAGAGGCCGGAATCCCGTGGAAGCTGTACTTCGACGAGATGCAGCTCGTCTCACTGACCGGCATGATGCATGCGCCGGCTGTCGAGCAGTACTGGCGCACCGGCCGCTTCGGCCACATGTCGGAGTTCTTCGACGATGCCGCCGCCGGCCGGCTGCCCGCGTACGCGTTCATCGAGCCGCGGATGGTCTACAACCACAACGACTTCCACCCGCCCTTCGGCGTGTACCGCGAGAGCGAGGTCGACGGCGCGCCGGTGCTCGATTCCGCCGTCTCGGATGTGCGCGCCGGCGAGAAGCTCATCGCCGACGTGTACAACGCCATCAAGGCCGGCGCCACGACGGACGGCTCGAACGCGCTGAACACCCTCCTGCTGATCACGTTCGACGAGCACGGGGGCACGTACGACCACGTCCCTCCCCCGGCCGCCGTCCCGCCCGTCGCCGACGACGCGCCCGGTGAGATGGGCTTCATGTTCGACCGCCTGGGCGTGCGCGTTCCCGCGATCGCCGTGTCGGCGTATACGCGGAGCGGCACCATCGTGCACGACGAGATGCACCACGGCGCGATCATCGCGACCCTCGCACGACTGCACGGCCTGCGCCCGCTCACCCGTCGCGACGCGACCGCGCGCGACCTGTTCTCGGTGATCAACCTCGACGTCCCGAGGGACCCGTCGACCTGGCCGGTCGTGCACCCGATGTACGTGCCGCCCAATCCGCACGAGGACGAGCACATCGACCTCCGTGACGGCGCGCACAAGTCCAAGCCGCTCAGTCCTCCCGGTCGCGGGCTGCTGGGCCTGCTGCTCGCCCGGTACGGACCGCCCGACGCACCGGAGCCCGAGACCTACGCCGAGGCGTACGACGTGCTCCAGCGGCACGGCCTCGGTCTCTTCTACCCGAAGAAGAGCTGACCGGCCGACCCCCAAGGTGCCGGCCGGTCAGCGGCCTTCTAGCGCAGCAGCATCGCCCGCCCCGGCTCGCGAAGGATGTCGGCGACGTCGACGAGGAAGCGCGAGCCCTGCTCGCCGTCGACCAGCCGGTGGTCGAACGACAGCGCGAGCGTCATCACGTCCCGCAGCGCGATCTCGCCGCGGTGCTCCCACGGCTGGCGCCGCACGGCGCCGAGGGCGAGGATGCCGGCCTCCCCCGGGTTGATGATCGGGGTGCCGGCGTCGACGCCGAACACTCCGACGTTCGTGATCGAGAACGTGCCGCCCATCATGTCGGCCGGCGACGTCTTGCCGGCGCGCGCCGTCTCGGCGAGGCCGCGGATGGCGTCGGCGAGCTCCACCAGGTTCAGCTCCTGTGCGTCGCGGATGTTGGGCACCACCAGGCCGCGCCCCGTGGCGGCCGCGATCCCGAGGTTCACGTAGTGGTGCTCGACGATCTCACCGGCCTCTTCGTCCCACTTCGAGTTGAGGCCGGGGTGCCGCGCCAGCGCCAGGCAGACGGCCTTCGCGGCGACCGCCATGACGCCGATCCGGTGGTCCTGCAGCTGGCGGTCGGCTCGCAGCGAGGCGATGAGCTCGCTCGTCGCCGTGACGTCGACCGTCAGGAAGGTCGTGACGTGCGGCGCCGTGAAGGCGCTGCGCACCATCGCCTCCGCGGTCATGCGACGCACGCCGCGGATCGGTGTGCGGGTCGTGCGCTCCCCTGCGGTGTCCGATGCGGGCAGTTCGAACCGCTCGACCGGCTCGCCCGACTCGCGGGCGACTCCCGGGGCCGCGACCGCTCCCACCCGTTCGGCGTACGCCTCGACGTCGGCCCGCGTGATCACGCCGGACGCGCCGGTGGCCTCGACGAGCGCGAGGTCCACGCCCAGCTGCTTCGCGAACTTGCGCACCGGCGGCGTCGAGCGGGGACGCTCGAGCGGGCGCTCGACGACATCGGCGAACTGGATCGCGTCGTGCGGCGCGGCTTCCAGCACCGCGGTGTCGGATGCCGGCGCCGGCGACGCGGCGACGCGGGCGCGACGCTGCGGCCGACCGGTTCCGCGCGGCGCAGCGCCGTAGCCGACGAGGTTCGGCTCGGATGCCGCGGCGGCAGGAGGGGCGGGCGCGCCGGCGGCTGCGTCGGACGCGGATGCCGCGGCCTGTGCGGCCGGTGCCGGCGGCGTCGGGGCCGCCGCACCGGTGTCGAACGAGATCAGCACCGAGCCCACGGCGATGACGTCGCCGGCCTCGGCGTGCAGCGCCGTGACCGTGCCCGCATACGGCGAGGGCAGCTCGACGACCGCCTTGGCCGTCTCGACCTCGGCGATCGTCTGGTTGAGGGCGACGGTGTCGCCCACGGCGACCTGCCACTGCACGAGCTCGGCCTCGGGAAGACCCTCGCCGAGGTCGGGAAGACGGAAGTCCTGCGCCATCAGTCGCGCACCCCGCTCAGGCTGTTCGGCCGGTCCATGACGCGGTCGACGGCGTCGAGGATGCGGTCGAGGTCGGGCAGGTGGTGCTTCTCGAGCTTCGCGGGCGGATACGGGATGTCGTGCCCGGTGACGCGCTGCGGCGCAGCCTCCAGATAGTTGAAGCAGCGCTCGGTCACGCTGGCGATGAGCTCGGCGCCGACGCCCGCCTCGCGGGCCGCCTCGTGGGTGACGACGACGCGGCCGGTCTTGCGGACGGATGCCGTCACCGTGCGGTAGTCGACCGGCGAGATCGATCGCAGGTCGATGACCTCGATCGACACGCCGTCGTCCTCGGCGGCGGTGGCGGCATCCATGGCGGTGGCGACCTGCGAGCCGTAGGTCAGGAGCGTCACGTCGCTTCCCTCGCGGGCGATGCGCGCCAGACCCATCGGCGGCGCGTCCGCCAGCGGCACGTCGAGGTCGACCTCGCCCTTGGAGTGGTACAGGCGCTTCGGCTCGAAGTACACCACGGGGTCGTTGGAGGCGATGGCCTGCCGCAGCATGACGTACGCGTCCTGCGGGTTCGAGACCGCGATCACGCGGAGTCCCGAGGTGTGGACGAAGTACGCCTCCGGCGACTCGGAGTGGTGCTCGGCCGCGCCGACCCCGCCCGCCCACGGGATGCGGATGGTGATCGGCATCGTGACGTTGCCCCGCGTGCGGTAGTGGAGCTTCGCCACCTGGCACACGATCTGGTCGAACGCGGGGTACACGAATCCGTCGAACTGGATCTCGACGACGGGTCGGTACCCGCGGAAGGCGAGGCCGACCGCGGTGCCCATGATGCCGGCCTCGGCGAGCGGCGTGTCGACCACCCGCTGGGCCCCGAACTCATCGAGCAGCCCGTCGGTGATGCGGAACACGCCGCCGAGCTTGCCGATGTCCTCGCCCATGACGAGCACCTTCGGGTCGTCGGCCATGGCACGGCGGAGTCCCTCGTTGATGGCCTTCGCCATCGTGAGCTGCGCCATCGTCACACCCCCTCGGCCGCGGGGGCGAATCCGTCGAGGTAGGCGCCGAACCATTCGCGCTGCTCGTCGATCCCCGAGTGGGGCTCGGCGTAGACGTTGTCGAGCACGGTCAGCGGTGCGCGGGTCGTGGCCGTCATCGCCGCCTCGCGGACGCCGGCGGCCAGCGCATCGGCATCCGCCTCGACGGCGGCGACGAACGCCTCGTCGAACTCGCCGCGTGCCCGCAGCAGAGCCTCGAGGCGGGCGATCGGGTCGCGGCGGCGCCACTTCTCGACCTCGTCCTTGTCGCGATAGCGCGTCGGATCGTCCGACGTCGTGTGCGGGCCCATGCGGTAGGTCACGGCCTCGATGAACGCCGGCCCGTTGCCCCGGCGGGCGTTGTCGAGCGCCCAGCGCATCGCGGCGAAGCAGGCGAGCACGTCGTTGCCGTCCACGCGCATGCTCGGGATGCCGAAGCCCGGCGCCCGCCCGGCGATGGGGAACTTCGCCTGCACGGAGACGGGCTCGGAGATCGCCCACTGGTTGTTGGTGCACACGAAGACGACCGGGCGCGCCGAAAGAGGCGGCGAAGACCATCGCCTCGTTCACGTCGCCCTGACTGGACGCGCCGTCGCCGAAGTACGCGACCGAGACCTGGTCGGTGCCGTCCCGCTGCACGCCCATCGCGTAGCCGACCGCGTGCAGCGCCTGCGCGCCGATGATGATCTGCTGCGTCGCGGTGTTGATGTCGTACGGGTTGTAGGTCGAGTGCTCCTCGCCGCGCCAGGCGAGCACGAAGTCCGAGGGCTTGCCGCCGCGGGCGTAGACCACGCCGGTCTCGCGGTAGCTGGGAAATGCGAAGTCGTCGGCCCGCAGCGCTCGCGCGGTGCCGATCTGCGTCGCCTCCTGGCCCTGGCAGGGCGGCCACAGGCCGAGCTGGCCCTGCCGCTGGAGCGCGACGCCCTCGGTGTCGATGCGTCGCAGCAGCACCATGTCGCGGTACAGGCCGCGCAGCGTCGTGGCGTCGACATCGGCGACCCAGCGATCGAGCTCGGGGTCGGTGATGCGCTCGCCGTCGGGCGTCAGCAGTCGCGCGACATCGTCGATGTCGGTGGCGAGATCCGCTGTCGGTGTCAGGGTGTGCGTCATCGTCATCACTCCTCGTTGCGGGCTCCCTCGTGAGGAGCCGCTTCGCGTGCGCCGGCTTCGTCGCCGACTACCTCGAGGCTACGTCCGCATCGCACGTCGCTCAAGCATTCGTGATCTGCTTGAGCATGTTGATCAAGTCACGACCACCCGGAGCGTGCTACCGTTTCGCACTATGAGTGCCCTCGATCATGTCGACCTGGAGCTGCTGGCCGCGCTCTCCGCCGATCCCCGAGCCACCGTCGTCGCACTCGCAGAGCGCCTCGGCCTCTCGCGCAACACGGTCCAGGCGCGCATGTCGCGCCTGGAGAAGGCCGGCGTGTTCCTGTCGTATGAGCGGGCCATCTCCTCCGCCTCGCTGGGATTCCCCATCGAGGCGTTCATCAGCGTCATCGTGCGGCAGGCCGAGCTCCCGCGCATCGCGATCGAGCTCGCCCGTGTGCCCGAGGTCGTGCAGGCGCACGGCCTGTCGGGTCAGGTCGATCTGCTGGTGCGGGTCGCCTGCCGCGACACGCAGCACCTGTTCGACACCGACGCGCGCATCCTCGCCATCGAAGGCGTCGAGCGCACCGAGACGTCCCTCGTGATGGGCGAGGTCATCCCCCATCGCGTCACCCCGCTCATGGGCCTGGCGCGGGAGGAGTAGGCGGCGGACGGCGGCCGTCGCCGAGGCGTCGGCGCGCACCAGCACCACCCCCACCAGGATCAGCGCCCCGCCCGCGAACTGCACGGGCGCCGGCACCTCGGCGAGGAAGATCCACGCGAACATGAGGGCGAACAGCACTTCCGACAACCCCACGAACGACGCGACGCGCGAGCCGATGCGCGGAACCGCCATCACCCCGAGCGCATAGCCGAGCGTCGTCGCGATGCCGGCGACCCAGAGGAGCGGCATCCACCACGGCACGGAGACCCCCGCCAGCACGACCGACACCGCGGGGGCGTGGAACGGCATGATGCCGGTGGCGCAGAGGATCCCCATGACGATCGCGCCCGTCAGCAGCCCGCTCGCCGCGAGCGCCAGCGGCGGCAGATCGTCGCCGGCGCGTTCCGAGATCACGAAGTAGGCGCAGACGCACACCGCCGCGGCGAGGGCGAGCAGCGTGCCGATCAGATCGAACGACGCGCCCGAGATGTCGACGACGAGCACCAGGCCCGACGATCGCGACCAGCGACCCCCACAGCACGAGCGCCGACGGCGCCTTGCGCGTCCGCACCCACACCGCCACGACGAGCATGACCGGGGCGAGGTATTGGATCAGCAGGGCGACGGCCACCGGCATCCGCTGCATCGCGGAGAAGAAGAAGAGCTGGCAGCCGAGCACGGGCATGAGGCCGAAGCCGACGATGAGCCGCCAGTGCCGGCGCAGGAAGCCCCGCTGCCGCTTCATCGCCAGGAACAGCGCCGGCGACAGGACGAGCCCGGCGACGCCCATGCGCACGAGCAGGGCTGCCCCGAGCGACCAGCCCGCCTCGAGGAGCGGCTTGATGAACGGCCCGCTCGACGAGAACGCCAGCGCGGACGCGACGCCCATGATCAGGCCGGTGGTGCGCAGTCTGGCGCTCGTACGGAGAGGCGCGCCCAGCAGCGCCACCGGAGGGGATGCGGTCGAGGCGGTCATGGCGACATCCGTCTGTCAGGGGTGAAACGTGCTTACACTGGTGACACTTACGCTGCGACAGTACCGGACCCGCATGTCAGGAGTCAACGTGGTCTTCATTCATGACACAGAGCAGAATCTGCGCGCGGCGTCGTACCTGGTGAACACACTGCCCGGCTACGACGACGAAGACGCCCTCGCGACCCTCGAGGACTTCGAGGACTACCTCCGCGTCAACCCCTACACCGGGCTGATCCGGCGGGATGATGCCGAGCTCGCGGCCATCCGCGCCGTCCGGCCGCGGCTGCGGCAGCTGTGGGAGGTCGACCGCGACGGCGCCGTGCCGCTCGTCAACGAGATGCTCCGCGACGGTCAGGCACTCCCCCGCCTGGTCATCCACGACGGATTCGACTGGCACATCCATGCGACGAGCGACGACGCCCCGCTCGCGACCCGCATCATGGTCGAGGCGGCGCTGGCGTTCGTCGACGTCATCCGAGCCGACGAGTACGACCGCGTGCGGATCTGCGCCGCCGACGACTGCGACGGCGTCTACGTGGACTTCTCGAAGAACGGCTCGAAGCGCTACTGCGACATCGGCAACTGCGGCAACCGCATGAACGTCAACGCGTACCGGCGTCGGAAGGCGCGAGAAAGCGCGTGATCGCGTCGGCGGCGGGAGCCGGCGTCTCGTAGTGGATCAGGTGCCCGACGTCGGGGATCTCCACCAGCTCCGCGTCCGGGAACATCGTGGCGAGCCGCCGCTCCGCCTCGATCGGCGTGATGTCGTCGCGCTGCGCGGCGACGAGCAGCGTCGGCTGCGCGATGCGCGGTGCGAACGCGCGCACGTCGTTCGACACCGAGGCGAGGAACGCGTCGTGCAGCACATCCCGGTCGGCGAAGCGCGAGAAGTAGGTGTCGTGCTGATCGTGCACGAAGCGACGGATGCCGGGGTCCTTGGTCTTCGCCATCGACACGCTCATCACCCGGACGATGAGGCCGTTGCGCAGCAGCGCGTCGCCGAGCCGCTTCGGCAGCTTCGCCCCGGCCCAGTAGTAGAAGACGGCGAGCCGCGTGAGCACGCCGCGCGGTCCCTCGAGCGCCGGTGCGCCGATCGGGTTCACCAGGATGACGCGGGGCGTCGCGAGGCCGCCGGCGACCGCGGCCGCCACCACGATCGAGCCGAAGGAGTGGCCGAGGATCACGGCCCCCGGGGCCACGGCGGCGGCGAACTCGCGCAGCCACTCGGCGTAGAGCTCCAGGTCGTGCCGACGCCCCGGCACCGGTGCCGTCTCGCCGAACCCCGGCAGGTCGGGAGAGATCACCCGCACCGACGGGAGGTGCGCCACCACGGGCTCGAGACCATGGTGCTCGCCTCGGAAGCCGTGCACCGCCACGACCGTGACGGCCGCATCGGCGGGGCCGTAGACCCAGTACGCCGTCACACCGCCGAGCACGCCGACCTCGCGCCGCTCGACCGGGATCGCGTCGAGCAGCGGGGCGTACGGATTCGGGGCGGTCACCCGTCGAGTCTACGAGGCGCGGCTCCGTCTCCGGTGTGCGCGGAGCGCCTGCGCCGCGATGTCGGAGGCGGCGCATACCGTGATCGGCATGAGCCGCCCGCGTCCCGAACAGCTGCCGCTGTGGGACGTGCCGGACTGGGTGCGCATGATCGGGGTGTTCGACCTCGAGACCACGGGCATCGACGTCACCGCCGACCGCATCGTCACGGCCCACGTCGGGCTGCTGGATGCCGCGGGCCGGGTCATCCGCGCGCGCGACTGGCTCGCCGATCCCGGCGTCGACATCCCCGAGGGCGCGAGTGCGATCCACGGCATATCGACCGCGCACGCGCGCGCCCAGGGGCGCCCGGCGGCCGAGGTCGTGAGCGAGGTCGTCGAGGCGGTGCGCGCGCTGCTGGATGCCGGCATCCCCGTCGTCGCCTACAACGCGCCGTTCGACTTCTCCCTCCTGAAGTACGAGTCGCTGCGCCACGACATCACGCCGATCCACGAGCCGTCCCCGGTCATCGACCCGCTCGTCGTCGACAAGGCGTACGACCGCTGGCGCAAGGGCAAGCGCACGCTGGAGGTGGTCGCGGCGCACTACGCCGTGAGGCTCGACGCCGCCCACGAGGCCTCCGCCGACGCGGTGGCCGCGGGCCGGGTCGCCCAGGCGCTCGCCGAGCGCTTCGCGCCCTGGCTGCCCGACACCGTCCACGAGCTCCACACCCGCCAGATCGGCTGGGCGCGCGCACAGGCCGAGAGCCTCACCGAGTACTTCGTCCGCATCGGCCGGCTCGATGCCGACGAGCAGCTCGACGGCCGCTGGCCGATCCGCTGACGCGCCGCCCGCGTGCGAGGCGCGCATGTGGCGCGGGAAACGCAGAAGACCCCGCCGAGGCGGGGTCTTCTGATCCGAGGCGGACCGGTGACCGGTCGTTGAGCGCCGTCGAAACGCGCGGAGGGCTTACTGGGAAGCGCCGCCGAAGTTCTTGAAGCGCTGGTTGAACTTCTCGACGCGACCGGCCGAGTCCATGATGCGCTGCTTGCCCGTGTAGAACGGGTGCGAGGCCGACGAGATCTCCACGTCGATGACGGGGTACTCGACGCCGTCGAGCTCGATCGTCTTGTCGCTGCTCACCGTCGAGCGGGTGAGGAACGTCTCGCCCGAGCCGAGGTCACGGAACACGACGGCCTGGTAGTCCGGGTGGAGGTCAGTCTTCATGATGGTCCTTTGAGGGTGATGCCCTGGATTTTGCCAGGGCGGTCAAAGTCTGGGGTGCGAGCGCACCAAAGAAAGATTCTACCAGGCTCCCGGCCGGTTGCCGAACCAGCCTCCGCCGGCGTCAGTGCGCCGCTCGTGCGGCGTAGCGGCCGCCGTCCTCGGTGAGGCGGATCGGGACGCCGAACGTGTCGGTGAGCGTCTCGGCCGTGAGGGTCTCGCGGACGGGACCGGATGCCACGGCCTGTCCGTCGCGCAGCAGCAGCACGTGGGTGAAGCCGACCGGGATCTCCTCGACGTGGTGCGTGACCATGATCATCGCGGGCGTCGTGGGCGCCTGGGCGTAGCCGCCCAGGAGGATGAGGAGCTCTTCGCGCGCACCGAGATCCAGGCTCGCGGTCGGCTCGTCGAGCAGGAGCAGCTCCGGGTCCGTCATGACGGCGCGCGCGATCTGCACCCGCTTCTGCTCGCCGTCGCTGAGCGTGCCGAAGGTGCGGTCGGCGAGGTGGTCGAGCTTCCACTCGGCGAGCACCCGCAGCGCGCGGCGCTCGTCGATGTCCTCGTAGTCCTCGCGCCAGCGGCCCAGCACCGAGTAGGCGGCGGTGAGCACGACGTTCAGCACGGTCTCTTCGGGCGGCACGCGACGCGCCATCGCCGACGACGCGAATCCGATCCGCGGACGCAGTTCGAACACATCCGTGCGGCCCAGCCGTTCCCCGAGGATCGTCACCGTTCCCGAGGTGGGGTGCAGGAGCGTGTCGGCCATCTGCAGCACCGTGGTCTTGCCGGCACCGTTGGGTCCGAGTACGACCCAGCGCTCGTCGTCGTTGACGGTCCAGTTCAGGTGGTCGACGATGTTCCGGGCGTTTCGGCGGACGACGACGTCGGAGAACTCGAGCACCTGTGGCATGCGACCAGCCTAACGGCCGCCGGCGGCCACCTCCGCGTAGAGCGCGGCCGTCTGATCGGCGATGCGCTGCCAGCTGAAATCCTCCGTCGCACGCCGTCGTCCGGCGGCGCCGTACTCGCGTGCGCGGTCCGGATCGCTCACGACCTCGGTGAGCACCCGTGCGAGATCGGCCACGTAGCGCTCGGGGTCGATCGGCGTCCCGGTGCCGTCCTGCACCTGCTCGATCGGGACGAGCCGCCCGGTGACGCCGTCGACGACGACCTCCGGGATGCCTCCGGTCGCCGTACCGACGACGGCCGCACCGCAGGCCATCGCCTCCAGGTTCACGATGCCCAGCGGCTCGTACACGGACGGGCAGACGAACGTCGTGGCCGCGCTGAGGATGGTGCACAGCTCGTGGCGCGACAGCATCCGATCGAGCCAGACGACGCCGGCGCGGGTGTCCTGCAGTCCGCGCACGAGCCCCTCCACCTCGGCCATGATCTGGGGCGTGTCGGGAGCGCCGGCGGCGAGGATCACCTGCACGTCGGCCGGCAGCCGCTCCGCGGCACGGAGGAAGTACGGCAGGCCCTTCTGCCGGGTGATGCGGCCGACGAACACCACCGAGGGCCTCGCCGGGTCGATGCCCAGCTCGGCCAGCAGCGCAGGATCCTCGACCGGGTGCCACGCCTCGACGTCGATGCCGTTGTAGATGACGCGCACCCGCTCCGGATCGAGCGCCGGATAGCTGCGCAGGATGTCTTCGCGCATGCCGTTGCTGACGGCGACGATCGCCGCGGCGCCCTCGTACGCCGACTTCTCGATCCAGCTCGAGACCGCGTAGCCGCCGCCGAGCTGCTCGGCCTTCCACGGCCGCAGCGGCTCCAGGCTGTGGGCGGTCACGATGTGCGGGATGCCGTGGAGCAGCGACGCCAGCTGGCCGGCGAGGTTCGCGTACCAGGTGTGACTGTGGACGACGTCGGCGCCGGCGACATCCGACACGATCTCGAGATCGGTGCCGAGCGTCTGCACCGCCGCGTTGGCGCCGGAGAGCTCGGCCGGCACGCCGTACGAGGTCGTCCCCTCTTCGACGCGTTCGGCCCCGAACGCGCGCACGCGCACATCGATGGTCGACCGGAGCGCCTTCACGAGCTCCGTCACGTGGACGCCGGCGCCGCCGTAGATCTCCGGAGGGTACTCCTTGGTGACGATGTCGACTCGCATGTCTCGAACGCTAGTACACGGCCCGGAACGCGTCATAGTGTGGGGGCCATGCCAGCTGCACCCAAGGTCTTCGGAATCATCCTCGCCGGCGGCGAAGGGAAGCGGCTGATGCCGTTGACCGCGGATCGCGCCAAGCCCGCCGTTCCCTTCGGCGGGCAGTACCGGCTCATCGATTTCGCCATCTCCAACCTCATCAACTCGGGCCTGCGGCAGATCGTCGTGCTCACCCAGTACAAATCGCACAGCCTCGACCGGCACATCTCGCAGACGTGGCGGATGTCGGCGCTCCTGGATTCCTACGTCACATCGGTTCCCGCGCAGCAGCGACTCGGCAAGCGCTGGTTCTCCGGGATCGGCGGACGCCATCCTGCAGAGCCTCAACCTCATCAACGACGAGCAGCCCGACATCGTCGTCGTGATCGGCGCCGACCACGTCTACCGCATGGACTTCCGGCAGATGCTCGCGGCGCACATCGAGTCGGGCGCGCGGGCCACGGTCGCCGGCATCCGTCAGCCGATCTCGCTCGCGAACCAGTTCGGCGTCATCGACGTCGACCCCGACGACGCGGTGCGCATCCGCGAGTTCCTCGAGAAGCCGCAGAACCCGGTGGGCCTCGGCGACGCGCCCCATCAGGTGCTCGCGTCGATGGGCAACTACATCTTCGACACCGACGCGCTGATCGAGGCGGTCGAGTCCGACGGCGAGCTGCCGACGTCGAACCACGACATGGGCGGCGACATCATCCCCTATTTCGTCGGCCGCGGCGAGGCGGGCGTCTACGACATGAACCGCAACGACGTGCCGGGGTCGACGCCGCGCGACCGGTACTACTGGCGAGACGTGGGGACGATCGACTCGTTCTTCGACGCGCACCGCGACCTCATCTCGACGCTGCCGATCTTCAACCTGTACAACACGGACTGGCCGATCCACTCCCAGGCGGTCAACTCCCCGCCGGCGAAGTTCGTGCGCGACTCGGTGGGCCGCATCGGCAATGCGATCGACTCGATCGTGTCGCTCGGGTCCGTCCTGTCGGGCACGCACCTCGAGCGCAGCGTCGTGGGCCCGTGGACGCTCGCCGGAGGCGGCTCGACGATCACCGACTCGGTGCTCTTCGACCACGTGCACGTCGGGTGCGGGCGCGCGGGTGCACCGCGCGATCCTCGACAAGAACGTGGTCCTCGAGGAGGGCGCGACCGTCGGCGTCGACCGGGAGAAGGACCTCTCCCGCGGGTTCACGATCACCGACAGCGGCATCACCGTCGTCGGGAAGGGGTTCCGCGTCGAGCGATGACGCGCGGTCGGGCGGGGCTTCCGGGTTTCGCTAGCGTGGAGGGATGCCCGCTGCCCCCGCCCGCTTCCTCGTGGTGCTCGACGCCGATTCGACGCTGATCCGCAACGAGGTCATCGAGCTCATCGCCGACGAGGCGGGCCGCGGGGCCGAGGTGGCCGCGGCGACCGAGGCCGCGATGCGCGGCGAGGTGGACTTCGCGAGCAGCCTGCGGTCGCGCGTCGAGGCGCTCGAAGGCGTGCCGATCGCGGCGTTCGCACGCGTGCTGTCGCGCATCGAGCCCACGCCCGGGGTACGCGAGCTCATCGCGGCCGTGCACGAGCGCGGCGGTGCCGTCGGCGTCGTCTCGGGCGGATTCCACGAGATCCTCGACACCGTCGCCCCCGACCTCGGGGTGGACGTGTGGCGTGCGAACCGGCTCGCGACGCGGGACGGCGCGCTGAGCGGCGTCGTGGACGGTGGGATCGTGGATGCCGCGGGCAAGGCCGCTGCCCTGCGCGAATGGGCCGCAGAACGCGGCGTGCCCGTCGCACGCACGATCGCGATCGGCGACGGAGCGAACGACCTCGAGATGATGGCCGTCGCCGGGCTCGGCGTCGCCTTCAACGCCAAGCCCGCGGTGCGCGCCCGCGCCGACCTGGTCGTCGGACCGGTCGATCTCGCCGAGGTCATCGCGCTGCTGCCGTAGGCCGCAGGCCACCGACCCCATCGGGCACCGCCGGAGGGGCTCCGGATGTCGGCCGCCGTCGCTAGCGTCGAGACATGCACATCATCCTCGTACCCGGGCTGTGGCTCGATGCGTCGTCCTGGGGCGAAGTCGCCCCTGCCCTCGAATCCGCGGGACACCGCACCCATGCGCTGACGATGCCCGGCGTCGGCGCCTCGGGCGCCGAGTCGGCCGGCATCGGCATCGCCGACTGGGTCGCCGCGACGGTCGCCGAACTCGACCGCCTCGACGGCGACGTGGCCATCGTCGGTCATTCCGGCGGCGGGAACGTCGCCTACGGCGCCGTCGACGCGCGTCCCGACCGCGTCGAGCGCGTGGTGTTCCTCGACACCTTCCCGCCGGGTGAGGGCGGCTCCATCTCGGAGTTCCCCGTGGTCGGACGGGGTGATCCCGTTCCCGGGCTGGGACTTCTTCGACGAGTCCGACGTCGCCGACCTCGACCCGCAGACGCGGGCGGACGTCGCCGCTCGCGCCCAGTCCGTGCCGGAGCGGGTGCCGACCGACCCGATCCGGCTCTCCGACGAGCGACGACGCGCCGTGCCGGCGACGATCATCACCGGAACGGTGCCCGAGGCGCAGATCCGCGAGATCGTCCAGCAGGCCCCGCCGTGGGCGGCCGAACTCGCCGCGCTGCAGCAACTCGACGTGATCGAACTCGGAGCACCCGGAGACCCCACGGGCCATTGGCCGCAGTTCTCCCGCCCCGGCGCGGTCGCCGAGGCGATCCTGCGTGCGATCGGCTGAAGCGCTGCGGCTCGGGGTCAGTGGCCCATGCCGAGGCCGCCGTCGACCGGGATGACGGCGCCCGAGATGTAGGCGGCGTCGTCGGACGCCATCCAGGTGACGACACCGGCCACTTCCTCCGCCGAGGCGAAGCGTCCCGCCGGAATGTTCTTCTTGTACTCCGCCTGCGTCTCGTCCGAGAGCTCGGCCGTCATGTCGGTCTCGATGAAGCCCGGCGCCACGACGTTCGCGGTGATGCCGCGTCCGCCGAGTTCGCGCGTGAGCGAGCGGGCGAAGCCCACGAGTGCGCTCTTGGAGGCGGCGTAGTTGATCTGGCCGGCGGAGCCGTACAGGCCGACGACGCTCGAGATGAGCACGACGCGGCCCCAGCGTGCGCGCAGCATGCCCTTCGACGCGCGCTTGACCACGCGGAAGGCGCCGCCGAGGTTCGTCGCCACGACACTGTCGAAGTCGTCCTCGGTCATGCGCAGCAGCAGCGTGTCCTTCGTGATGCCCGCGTTCGCGACGACGATCTCGACGGGGCCCAGGGCGTTCTCGACCTCGGTGAACGCGGCGTCGACGGCCGCGGCATCCGTCACATCCGCCCGGACGGTGAGCGTGCCCGCCGGGACCCTCTCCGGAGCGTGCGGTGACCGCGACCCGGTAGCCCTCGGCGACGAAGCGCTCCGCGATGGCGCGGCCGATGCCGCGGTTTCCGCCGGTGACGAGGACGACGCGATCGGTGGACATGGTGGCACTCCCGGGGGTTGTGGCGGATCCGCACCAGCCTATCGGCGGCGGAACAGCGCCCCCGGCCCGTTTGACACCCTCGGTGCGCCGCTGGGACGCTGGGCACAGACATCGACGAAAGGCCCGCCGTGAGCGACCCCACCCCGCAGAACCCCGCACCTGAGCCTGGCGCGTACCCGCCGGTTCCGCCCGCTCCGGCAGCGGCGCAGCCCGCCGCTCCTGCCGCCCGGCGCGTACCCGCCGCCCGCGCAGGGCGCCTATCCCCCGCCCGCCTACGGCGCTCCCGCGTCGACCGCAGCTCCTTCGTACGGCGCAGCCCCCGCATACGGTGCGGCGCCCGCCTACGGCACCGCTCCGGGCTACGGCTACGGCGCGCAGGCCAAGACCAACACCCTCGCGATCGTCTCGCTCATCTCCTCGATCGCCGCCTTCATCATCGTGCCGTTCATCGGCTCGGTCGTGGGCGTCATCACCGGCCACATGTCGCTCAACCAGCTCAAGACGAGCGGCGAGCAGGGCCGAGGGATGGCGCTCGCCGGCACCATCGTCGGCTGGGTCGGTCTGGGGCTGGCGATCCTCGGCATCATCGCGGCGATCGCGTTCTTCGGATTCTTCGTCGCCGTGTACCAGGAGACCGGCGGCACGTACTGACTCCCGGCGCCCCGGGACACGTTTCCGGGGCGCCGACGGGGCGCAAGCGGCGTACCCTGGAAGTACCGTGAAGAGTTCGAGCCACGCCCCGTCGGCCACGTCCCTGCCGCGCGCACCGCGCGACGACGTCGACGCGCGCTCGATCCGTTATCTCGTGACGATGGGCATCCGCGTCGCGTGCTTCGTCCTCATGGTCGTCATCACGCCCTACGGCTGGTACACGTGGGTGTTCGGCGCCGCCGCGATCTTCCTTCCGTACATCGCGGTCGTGTCGGCCAATGTGGGCCAGGAGGGGCGCCGCAATCGCCGCGAAGACCCCGAGGCCGCCCTTCCGGCAGCGCCGTCGGCTCCGTCGGCGTCCGCCGCGCCCGAGGTGCGCGTGATCCGCATCGATGAGACGCGGCCGGGCACCGACGGCCCCCGGGACGGGACCGCATGAGCGACGTCGACCACGGGCAGGGCGTCGACGCGACCTGCTCGCGGGCAGGATGCCGCGCCACGGCGCACTGGCGCATCGATTGGCGCAATCCGCGGATCCACGCCGCCGATCGACGCAAGACCTGGGTCGCGTGCGACGAGCACGTCGAATACCTGCGCGACTTCCTCGCCGCCCGCGACTTCCCCGTCTGGGTGGCACCGCTCGCTCCTGCGCAGACGGAGACGACGCGATGAGCGGCCGCTCGGTCAGCATGCAGCGTCTTCCCCGCGCGGGGCGCTGGGCGATCTACATCGCGCTCGCGGTGGTCTTCGCCATCGCGTGCGCATTCCTGTCGAACTGGCAGTTCACGCGCAATCAGGAGCGATCGGGGCAGCTCGCGCTCGTCGCAGAGAACTACGACGCCCCGCCGGTGCCCCTCGACGACCTCATCGCCGTAGGCGGCGAACTCGACCCCCAGGATGAGTGGCGTCCGGTGGTCCTCACCGGAACGTACCTGGCCGACGACGAGCTCCTCGCCCGCAACCGTCCGCACGGCGGCACCTCGGCGTTCGAGGTGCTCGTGCCGTTCCGTCTCGACGACGGGCGGGTGCTGCTGGTCGACCGCGGCTGGGTGGCGCCCGGCAAGGATCAGCCCGAGCCCGATGCCGTGCCCGCTCCCCCGTCCGGTGAGGCGACCGTCATCGTCCGGCTGCGACCGGGCGAGGCGCTGCCGTCGTCGGGACGCTCCGCGCCCGAGGGCCAGGTGCCGACGATCAACCTCGGCCTCGTCGCCGACGCCCTCCCCGCCGACACGGGAGACGCCCTCGAGCAGAGCGCCTACGGCGTGATGGTCTCGGAGGACCCGGCGCCGGCGACCGCGCCGAGCGCCCTCGAGCCGCCCTCCGACGACCCAGGCCCCCACCTCTCGTACGCGATCCAGTGGATCCTCTTCGCCGTGATGGGCTTCATCTTCATCGGCTACGTCATCCGCACCGAGCGGCGGCACCGCCGCGAAGACGCCGAGGATGCCCAGGCCGCCGAGATCGTCGCGGAGGGAACGGATGCCGCTCCCGCGGCGCCGCCGGCTCCCCGGCGTGGCCGCGACCGCGACGCCGAAGACGAGGACGCACTCCTCGACGCCGCCGGCCGCTGACCGCGGGCGCCGGCTCAGGCGCCCGTCCTCTGACCCGTGACCGCGCGCACAGCATCGGAGATGTTCGGCGACACGCGGGCGCGAGGCATCCGTCCGCGGCGCGTCGCCCAGAATCTCCGACTCTGTGCGCGCGAACCCGCGCTCGCCGGTCCTAGGCGAGCGTGATGAGGTCCGCGTAGTCGCGGCCCCAGATGTCTTCGACGCCGTCGGGGAGGATCAGCACGCGCTCGGGGTTGAGCGCCTCGACCGCGCCCTCGTCGTGCGACACGAGCACGACGGCACCCTCGTAGTGGGCGAGTGCGCCGAGGATCTCCTCGCGCGATGCGGGGTCGAGGTTGTTGGTGGGCTCGTCGAGCAGCAGCATGTTCGCCGACGACACGACCAGCGTGGCCAGCGACAGGCGGGTCTTCTCGCCACCCGAGAGCACACCGGCGGGCTTCAGCACGTCGTCGCCCGTGAACAGGAACGAGCCGAGCACCTTGCGCGCCTCGGTCGCCGTGATGTCAGGTGCGGCCGACATCATGTTCTCGAGCACCGACCGCGAGACGTCGAGGTTCTCGTGCTCCTGCGCGTAGTAGCCGATCTTGAGCCCGTGGCCGGGCTCCAGCTGACCGGTGTCCGGCTGGTCGACGCCGGCGAGAATCCGCAGCAGCGTCGTCTTTCCGGCACCGTTGAGGCCGAGGATGACGACCTTCGATCCCCGGTCGATCGCGAGGTCGACGTCGGTGAAGATCTCGAGCGAGCCGTACGACTTCGACAGCCCCGACGCCATGAGGGGCGTCTTGCCGCACGGTGCCGGCTTCGGGAAGCGCAGCTTGGCCACGCGCTCCTCCTGGCGCACCTCATCGAGGCCCGCCAGCATCTTCTCGGCGCGGGCGACCATCTGGTGCGCCGCGGCGGCCTTCGACGCCTTGGCGCCGAACCGCGCCGCCTGCTGCTGCAGGACGGTCGCCTTCTTCTCGACGTTGGCGCGCTCCTTCTTGCGGCGCTCCTCGTCGGCCACCCGCTGACGCAGGTAGTTCTTCCAGTTCATGTTGTAGACGTCGATGACCTGGCGGTTCGCGTCGAGGTAGAACACGCGGTTCACCGTCTCGCCGACGAGCTCCACATCGTGGCTGATGACGATCAGGCCGCCCTTGTAGCCCTTGAGGAACTCGCGCAGCCACACGACGCTGTCGGCGTCGAGGTGGTTGGTCGGCTCGTCGAGGATCATCGTCTGGGCGTCCGAGAACAGGATGCGAGCCAGTTCGATGCGACGGCGCTGACCGCCTGACAGCGTCTTCAGCGGCTGGTCGAGGATGCGGTCGGGCAGCGACAGGTTGTGCGCGATCGAGGCCGCCTCGGCCTCGGCCGTGTAACCGCCGAGCGCTTCGAACCGCTCGGTCAGGTTGGCGTACTTGCGCATCGCGCGCGCGGCGACCGCCTCGTCCTCGCTCGCCATCGCGAGCGAGGCGTCGTGCATGCCGATCGCGAGCGTGCCCAGTCCACGCGCATCGAGGATGCGGGTGCGGGCCAGCATCTCGGGGTCGCCCGAGCGCGGGTCCTGGGGCAGATAGCCCAGCTCTCCCGAGCGATCGACCTTGCCGTCGGCGGGGATGAGGTCTCCGGCGAGCACCTTGGTCAGTGTGGTCTTGCCGGCGCCGTTGCGGCCGACCAGTCCGATCTTGTCGCCGTCCGACACGCGGAAGGAGACGTCCGTCATGAGCACGCGAGCGCCCACGCGGATCTCGAGGTCGTGCACGGCGAGCACAGCGGATGTCCGTTCCGTCGGTGGAGTGGGGGAATGGCCGAGTGGCCAGCCATCCAGTATACGGGGCGGGGTCGTCCGCCCGGGGCAGCCCGAGTTCCCGTCAGGGATACCTCCACGGGGTGACACGGTCGATACCGCAGAGGGATGCCTCGCCCCGCACCCGCCGCATAGCTTGCGGGAGTGGATCTCATCACCGACATCGTGCTGCAGGCCGTCTCGTCGCCGTGGCTCTACCTGGCCATGTTCGTCGTGGCGGTCGTCGACGGCTTCTTCCCGCCGGTCCCGAGCGAGACCGTGCTGGTGGCGGCGGCGGCGGTCGCGGCATCCACCGGCGGACCGGATCTGGCGCTGCTCGGTGTCGTCGCCGCCGCCGGAGCCGTGGTCGGCGACAACATCGCGTTCGCCATCGGAAGACGCACCGGCACCAGCAGGTTCGCGTGGATGCGGCGCCCCCGGGTGGCAGGCGCGTTCGCGTGGGCGGGCGCGGCACTGGAGCGGCGCGGCGCCGGCCTCATCCTCGGCGCGCGCTTCATCCCTGTCGGGCGGGTGGCGGTCAATCTGTCGGCCGGCGCACTGCGCTATCCGTGGCGGCGGTTCGCCCTGCTGACCGTGGCCGCGGGCCTGTGCTGGTCGGCGTACAGCATCGCGATCGGCCTGCTGGCCGGGGCGTGGCTGAAGGACCAGCCGCTCCTGAGCGCCGTCCTCGGCATCGTGCTCGCCCTCGCGATCGGGCTGGTCGTCGATCGCGTCGTCGCCGTGCGACGCGCCGTGTCGCGGCATCCGTCTGACGGCCGACGGCTGACAGGATGACACCGTGCACGACACTCCCCCCCGCCCGCACCGCCCGCTCCGGGCGCCGGCCGACGGCTGAACCCGCGGACGTTCGCGTTCGGTGCTCTCGCACTGGCGCTGGTCGCGCTCTTCTCGGTGCTCGTGCCGGTTCACATCACGCTCTACCAGCAGCCGGCACCGCTCGCGTTCCTGTTCGGGGCGATGCTGTGCGCGGCTCCCCTCTTGGCGGTGCGTTTTCCGCGGTGGTCGATCGCGCTCTTCATCGTCTCGGCGGTCGCGCTGCCGCTTCCCGTCGCCGAAACCGGTGCCGCCGTCTGGCCCTGGCCGTGGTCGGTCCCGGCGATGCTGGTGCTCATCGTCTTCGTCGGCGTGCTCGCGATCGTGCACGGCTGGCGCCTCGCGCTCGCCGCGTGGCTGCTGGCCATCGCGGGCACGCTGGTCGTGGTCATCGCATCGTCGGGCACCGTCCCCGTCGTCGCGGGGATCGTGAATCTCGTGATCGTGACGTCCGTCTCGGGCGCCGCGCTGCTCGTCGCCGTGCTGGTGGCGAGCCGGCTGCGGGTCGGGGCCGAGCTCAGCCGCGAGCGCGAGCTCACCGCCGATCGAGCAGTCGCGGCGGGTGCTGGTCGAGGAGCGCACCCGCATCGCGCGGGAACTGCACGACGTCGTGGCGCACGGGATGTCGCTCATCCAGGTTCAGGCGTCGACGGCACGCTACCGGGTGCCGGGGCTCTCCGACGAGGCCCGGCACGAGTTCGACGAGATCGCTCAGACGGCACGCGAGGGCCTGACAGAGATGCGGCGGCTGCTCGGCGTGCTGCGCACCGAGGACCAGCAGACCGACCTCGCCCCGCAGCAGGGACTGCGCGACATCCCGGATCTCGTGCGGGCACTGCGCCGCGCGGGTGCCGAGATCGACGCCGACCTCGACCCGTCGCCGGAGGGCGTGCCGGGCGCGGTCGACATCGCCGCCTTCCGCATCGTGCAGGAGGCGCTGAGCAACGCCGTGCGCCACGCCCCGCACGCGCGGATCCTGCTCTCGATGAAGGCGGATGCCGCGGCCGTGCGCGTCGTCGTCCGCAACGATCCGCCCGATGCCGCCGAGATCGCGTCCGGCGTTCCACCGCAGCGCGGGCACGGGCTGCTGGGGATGCGCGAACGCGCCGCGCTCGTCGGCGGCAGCGTCAGCGCCGCGCCCGACGACGACGGCGGCTGGACCGTCCGCGCGATCCTCCCCCTCACCGGACGCGGGCTCGAACCCACGGCCGTCGACCCCACCGACCCTGCCGCAGGAGGCCCGCAGTGACGATCACCGTGCTCATCGCCGACGACCAGGCCATGGTGCGAGCCGGCTTCGCCGCCCTGCTCGACGCACAGGAGGACATCCGCGTGGTCGGCCAGGCGGCCGACGGCGCCGAGGCCGTCTCGCTGTCCGCGCGGCTGAACCCCGACGTCGTGCTGATGGACGTGCGGATGCCGGAGCTCGACGGCATCGCCGCGACCCGCCGCATCCTCGGCCCGACCTATCCCGCCGCACGCGTGCCGCGCATCCTCATGCTCACGACGTTCGACATCGACGACTACGTCTACGACGCGCTCGAGGCCGGCGCGAGCGGCTTCCTCCTCAAGGACGCGCTGCCCGAGGACCTCGTGCACGCGGTGCGCGTCGTCGCCGCGGGCGATGCGCTGCTGGCGCCGAGCGTCACCCGCCGGATGATCGAGCACTTCGCCGCGCGCCGGCCACGTGGCGGCCGCGCGGCGGCGACACTCCGAGAGCTCACCGATCGCGAGCGCGAGGTGCTCACGCTCATCGGCGCGGGTCGTTCGAACGCCGAGATCGCCAGGGACCTGTTCATCTCGGAGCAGACCGTGAAGACCCACGTCGGCAAGGTCCTCGCCAAGCTCGGCGCCCGTGACCGCGTGCAGGCCGTCATCTTCGCCTACGACGCAGGGCTGGTCGAACCCGCCTCCTGATCACCCCACGGGGTGAGACGACCACAGCACCACGGGGCGATGCCCTCGGTGCCGCCGTCTCCATAGCCTTCCGGGACACACCCCCGAGGAGGCCTCATGACCATCGTCCGCCCCACCGCCGCCGCCGCGGTCACCCCGACCCTCCCCGCGGGCAGAGACCGCGCGATCGACCTGGTCCGCGCCGTGTGCATCAGTGCGGTGGTGGTGCTGCACGCGATGATGGTCGGCGTCACCGTGACCGATGCCGGCCCGTCGTTCGTCAACGCGAGCGACGGCACCGCGTGGATCGTGCCGCTCAGCTGGATGCTGCAGGTCATGCCGCTGTTCTTCGTCATCGGCGGATTCTCGGGAGCAACCGCGTTCCGCCGGTCCCGCACGCGGGGCGTCGACGGCGTCGGCTTCGTCGCCGGCCGTATCCACCGCCTGCTTCTCCCGGCACTCGTCACGATCGGCGCCGCCGGAGGGATGCTGGCACTCCTCGCTGCGGCGGGGGCACCCGCCGATCTCGTGACGCTGGCGGGCTTCCGGTTCGCGCAGCCGCTGTGGTTCCTCGGCGTCTTCCTGATCTGCCAGGCGCTGCTCCCCTGGTTGCTGCGCCTCCACGAGATGGCGCCGCTGCGCAGCATCTCGGCACTCGCCGCCGCCGCGGCCGTCGTCGACATCGCGCGCATCACGACGGGAGTCGAGGCGCTCGGCTTCCTGAACCTCGCGTTCGTGTGGCTGGCGATGCAGCAGCTCGGGTTCTTCCTCGCCGATGGCCGGATCGACGCCCTGTCGCGCCGCGCACGCGTGCTCTGGCTCGCCGGAGCCGTAGCGGCTCTCGCGATCTCGTTCACGAGCGGCATCCACTCCCCCGATCTGGTCGCCAACATCAACCCGCCCACGACGGCGCTGCTGCTGGTCGGCATCGCGCACACGGCTCTGCTGTCGCTGTTCCGCCGCCCGCTGGGTCGGCTCGCCGCACGGCGCCTCCCGTCCGCGCTGACCGATTTCGTGAACCCGCGCGCGATGACGGTGTACCTCTGGCACATGCCGGTGCTGCTGTGTCTCGCAGGGCTGAGCGCCGCGGGCGCGATGCGTGACCGGGATGCCGCTGCCCGCTCTGGACAGTCCTGCCTGGTGGCTCACCCGTCCGCTGTGGCTGGCAGCGGCGCTCGTGGCCACCGCGCTCTCGCCCGGCGGCTCGCTCCGGTCGAGGCGCTGCCGGCACCGGCGCCCGCGCGCGGCGCCTGGCGGGTGGGGATGGCCGCCGTCGCGGGAACCGCGGCGGTCGCGATGCTGCTCGTCGCAGGCACCTCCGTCGTCACCGCCGCGATCGCCGTCGCGCTGCTGGGCGTGGCCCTGCGGACGGCTCGCGGGCCGCTGCGGGGAGCGCCCCGCGTCGCGCCCGCATGATCGGGCCCGACGGCGTTCGGCGCCTCGCCTGGCCGCCACCGCTGTCGCCGCCGTCGTAGAACGCGGACAGCGGATCGGCCGATCATTGGTGGACGGCGTCCAAGTACCCTCTCTTCGACGCCCCCTAGGCTGAGTGCCATGTCATCCATCGCCGCCGCCCCGACCGCCTCCGCAGGGACCCGTCGCGTGCTCGCCGACGTCATCGCCCGCCCGTCCTCGCGCGCTCGCGCGTTCGCTCTCGACGCCGGTCTCGTGATCACCGGCGCGACCATCGTGGCCCTCCTCGCCCAGGTGGAGATCCCGCTCTGGCCCGTCCCCATCACGGGTCAGACGCTCGGCGTGATCGTCGTCGGCGCCGCCCTCGGCGCCTGGCGCGGCGCGGCGGCGCTCACCACCTACATGCTCGTCGGCCTCGCGGGACTCCCGGTCTTCGCCGGCTTCACGGGCACGCTCGCCGCGGTGGGCAAGCCGAGCTTCGGCTTCGTGATCGGCTTCATCTTCTCGGCCTTCGTCGCCGGCTGGTTCGCCGAGCGGGCATGGGACCGCCGTCCCGGGCTCGCGTTCCTCGGCTTCGCCGCCGCCAGCGCCGTACCGTTCGTCTTCGGCATCCCGTACATGGCGTTCATCCTCAACATCGTGATGGGCCTCGACTACTCGTTCTCCGCCCTGCTCGGGGCCGGCCTGCTGCCGTTCATCGTCGGCGGACTGGTGAAGGCGGCGCTCGCCGCGGCCATCATCCCCGGCGCCTGGGCTCTCGTGCGCAAGGCGGACAAGACCAAGGACTGAACGGATGCCGCCGCACGCGGCATCCGTGATCGACAGCCCCGGCCGCAGCGGCCGGGGCTGTCGTGTGCGTGCGGTGTGTGTCGGATCGGATTGGCATTCTGGAAAACGGCTGGGTAAGGTTGGCCTTACTCCGCCCGAATAAGGGCATCCTTACCTAAAATCCTTCGGAGGATTCCGTGCGCCTGAACCGCCCCGTCGCTGCCACCGCGATGCTCGCCATCGCCGCGCTCACCCTTGTCGGGTGCGCCGGCGCGGCCGCCGAGGACGACGCCACCACGACGGGGCTCCTCGTCGGGCGACGGTTTCCCGGTCACGATCGAGCACGCCTACGGCGAGACCGTGATCGAGTCGAAGCCCGAGCGCGTCGCGACGGTCGCGTGGTCGAACCAGGAGGTGCCGCTCGCGCTCGGCGTCGTGCCCGTCGGCATGGCAGAGGTGACATGGGGCGACGACGACGCCGACGGCGTGCTGCCCTGGGTCGAGGACAAGCTCGAGGAGCTCGGCGCCGAGACGCCGGTGCTCTTCGACGAGACCGACGGCATCGACTTCGAGGCCGTCGCCGACACGCAGCCCGACGTGATCCTCGCCGCCAACTCCGGCATCACGCAGGAGGAGTACGACACGCTGTCGAAGATCGCGCCGGTCGTGGCATACCCCGAGCGCCGCATGGGGCACCTCGTACGAGGACATGATCCGCCTGAACTCGCAGGCTCTCGGCCTCGCCGACGAAGGCGACGCGCTCATCGAAGAACTTCACGGCGAGGTCGACGCGGCGCTGGCCAACCACCCCGAGCTCGCGGACGTCACGCGTGCTCTTCTCGTACATCGACCCGTCGGACTTCAGCCAGGTCGGCTTCTACACGAGCTCGACACGCGCCCCGGCTTCCTCGAGAGCCTCGGGCTCCCGGTGCCGACCGTGGTGGCCGAGGAGTCGGACGGCGTGGCCATTCTACACCTCGGTGAGCGCCGAGCAGGCCGACCGCTTCGCCGACGTCGACGTCTTCGTCACCTACGGCGACGCGAGCGGATCGATCATCCCGCAGCTCCAGGCCGACCCGCTGCTCTCGCAGATCCCCGCCATCGCCGAGGGGCGCATCGCGATCCTCGAGGAGTCGACGCCGCTGGCGGCGTCGGCCAACCCGTCGCCGCTCTCCATCGGCTGGGGCATCGACGAGTACTTCGCACTGCTCGCCGACGCGCTCGGCTGATCAACCCCGGAGTCTGATCGGTGGCTGTCATCGAGACCTCCGCGCCGGCGCCGGATGCCGCAGCCCTGCGGCGTCCGGCGGCGGTGCGGCTCGCGTGGTTCGCGGTGTGCCTCGCGGTGCTCGCGGCGCTGTGCGTCGCCTCGGTGGCATTCGGCGTCCGCGACGTCGCACTGGGCGACATCTTCGCCGGTCTCGCCGGCGACACGAGCGGTGTCGCCCAGGCGGCGGTGGTGGCCCGGCTGCCGCGCACCGTGCTCGCCATCGCCGTGGGCGCGGCACTCGCGATGTCGGGCGCGGGCCTGCAGGCCGTCACCCGCAATCCGCTCGCCGATCCGGGCATCCTGGGCATCTCGGGAGGGGCGGCGCTGGCCGTGGTCATCGGCATCGCCTTCTTCGGCATGTCCGACCCTTACGCGTTCATCGCCGCATCGATCATCGGTGCGGGCGGCGCCGCAGTCTTCGTCTACACGGTCGGCTCCCTGGGCCGCGGCGGCGCGACGCCGCTCAAGCTGGCCCTGGCCGGTGCGGCGACGTCGGCCGCGTTCATGTCGCTCGTGAGCGCCGTGCTGCTCCCCCGCGTCGATCTGCTCGAGACCTTCCGGTTCTGGCAGATCGGCGGCGTCGGCGGCGCCACCTGGGATCGCATCGCGACCATCCTCCCCGTGCTCGTGATCGGCGCCGTCATCACGATCGCGTGCGGCCGCGGCATGAACTCGCTCGCGCTCGGCGACGACGTCGCGACGGGCCTCGGCGAGCACGTGATGCGCACGCGCCTGATCTCGGCCGCCGGCGCCGTCATCCTCTGCGGCGCCGCGACCGCCATCGCCGGCCCCATCGCGTTCGTCGGGCTGATCATCCCGCACCTCTGCCGCCTGCTCGTCGGCACCGACCATCGTTGGCTGCTGCCCTTCTCGGCCGTGGCAGGGGCCGCGCTGCTGGTCGCCGCCGACGTCGTCGGCCGCGTCATCGCCCGGCCCGACGAGATCGAGGTCGGCATCCTCACCGCACTCATCGGCGCCCCGTTCTTCATCTGGATCGTGCGTCGCCAGAAGGTGAGGGAGCTGTGAGCGCTCAGACAGCGAGCACCAGGCCCGCGAGCACACCCGCCCTCTCCCCCAGGGCGACGCAGGCCGTCATCACCGGCCGCCGGCGCCGCGCGCGGCGACGCACCGCGGTGACGATCGCGCTCGCCGTCGGAGTGGTCCTCGTCTTCGCAGGCTCGCTGATGATCGGGAAGACCTTCTACGGTCTCGACGACGTCGTGCGCGTCATCCTCGGAGAGACCGTGCCCGGCGCCTCGTTCACGGTCGGCGAGCTGCGACTGCCGCGGGCGGTGCTGGCGATCCTCGCGGGAGCCGCCTTCGGCATCGCCGGCGTCACGTTCCAGACGATGCTGCGCAATCCGCTCGCGTCGCCCGACATCATCGGCATCACCGCCGGCGCGAGTGCCGCCGCGGTGTTCGGCATCGTCATCCTCTCGCTGAGCGAGACCGCCGTCTCGATGCTCGCGGTCGCAGGCGGCCTGTCACCGCCCTCGCGATCTATCTGCTCTCCAACAAGGGCGGTTTCGCGGGCACACGGCTGATCCTCATCGGCATCGGCGTGGCGGCCATGCTGGATGCCGCGATCACGTACGTCCTCTCGAAGGCCGCCTCGTACGACCTGCAGTCCGCCATGAGGTGGCTCACCGGAAGCCTCAACGGGGCGACGTGGTCGGCCGTGCTGCCGCTCGCGCTGGCGAGTCTCTTGCTGGTGCCCGCACTGCTGTCGAGGGGTCGCGATCTGAATGTGCATGCGCCTCGGCGACGACTCGGCGGCCAGCCTCGGGGTGCGCCTTCAGGGCACGCGCGTGATCGGTCGATCGTCGCAGCTGTCGCGCTGCTGGCGTTCGCGACCGCCGCCACCGGGCCCATCGCGTTCGTCGCCTTCATGGCGGGTCCGATCGCGGCGCGGATCGTCGGGCCCGGCGGGTCGCTGCTGCTGCCGTCCGCCCTCGTCGGGGCGCTGCTGGTGCAGCTCGCCGATCTTCTCGGCCAGTTCGCGTTCGACAGCCGATACCCCGTCGGGGTGGTCACCGGCGTGCTCGGCGCACCATTCCTCATCTACCTCCTCATCAAGACGAATCGAGCGGGAGGCTCACTATGACCGCATCACACAGCCTGTCGACCGAAGCCCTGACGCTGTCCTACGGCGACCGCATCATCGTCGAGGACCTGGACCTCGTCATCCCGCCCGGCAGCATCACCGCGATCGTGGGAGCGAACGGATGCGGCAAGTCCACGCTGCTGCGCGCGCTCGCGCGTCTCATCTCGCCGCGCGCAGGCCAGGTCGTCCTCGACGGCAAGGCGCTCCACGGCCGCCCCACGAAGGAGATCGCGCGAACGCTCGGCCTGCTGCCGCAGAGCCCGATCGCACCCGAGGGCATCGCCGTCGCAGACCTCGTCGGCCGCGGACGCCACCCGCATCAGAAGCTCTGTCACGATGGAGCGCCACGACTACGAGGTGGTGGCGGGGGCGCTCGCCGCCACCGGCATCGAGGATCTCGCCGACCGCTCGGTCGATGAGCTGTCGGGCGGCCAGCGACAGCGCGCGTGGATCGCGATGGCGCTGGCGCAGGAGCCCGACATCCTGCTGCTCGACGAGCCGACCACGTTCCTCGACGTCGCGCATCAGGTGGAGGTGCTCGACCTGCTCACCGACCTCAATCGCGAACGCGGTACGACGATCGTGATGGTGCTGCACGACATGAATCTCGCCGCGCGCTACTCCGACCACCTGTTCGCGCTGCGCGCCGGGCCGGATCGTCGCGAACGGCGCACCCGGCGACGTCATGACGAGCGAGCTCATCCGCGACGTGTTCGACCTCGACGCCCTGGTCGTGCCCGACCCGGTGTCGGGATCGCCCATCGTGCTGCCCCGCGGTCGCCACCACGTCTCTGCCGCACAGCCCGCAGCGGCATCATCCGGCGCGACCGCCTCATCCTGACTGGAGTCCCCCTTGTCTGACGCCGATGTGCCCTACCGCTTCTTCCGCGCCCGCGTGACGGCGATCGCCGATGTGACGCCGAGCTTCCGCCGCTTCACCTTCGGCGGTGACGACCTCGCGACTACGGCGATCCCGGGCTGGATCAGCGCGTGAAGATCGTCTTCCCCACGCGCACCCTGGGTCTCGACGCGATGCCGACGGGCGAGGACTGGTACACGCAGTGGCGCGAGCTGCCCGAGGCGGGCCGCCTGCCGTTCCGCACGTACACGACTCGCTACGTGCGCAACAGCGTCAACGAGGTCGATATCGACATGGTCTCGCACGACGTGCTCGGCCCGGCCTCCGACTGGATCGCCCGCGCCGCGTGTCGGCGACGAGGTCCTGATCTACGCGCCGACGGCCGCGCACGAGGGGTGAGCTTCGGCATCGACTTCGTGCCGCCGGCGCGCGTCGACAGCCATCCTGCTCGCCGGCGACGAGACGGCGGCACCCGCCATCGCCGCGATCCTCGAGCAGCTGCCGGCCGATGCGCGCGGGGTGGTCGCCGTCGAGCTGCCGCACGCCGACGACACCGCGTACCTTCCCCAGCACCCCGGCTTCGAATACCGGATCGGCGCACGCGGGGACGGAGATCGCATGCCCACCTGGTGAGTCGGTGACGGATGCCGCAGCCCTGCTCGCACCGGAGGGCCAGGCTGCCGAGGTCGAAGAGGTCGACATCGACACCGACATCCTCTGGGAGGTGCCGCGCACGGCCAAGGGCGGAGCCGCCCTCAAGAGCGCACGGCTGTACGCGTGGCTCGCGGGCGAGGCGGGGGCGATCAAGGCACTGCGTCGCCACCTCGTGTCCGAGCGCGGCGTGGACCGTCGCGCCGTCGCCTTCATGGGCTACTGGCGCCTCGGCCGCGCCGAGAATTGAGTCGAGCCGGATCAATGCGAGCGCCAGCGAGCGTTGATGCGGCTCGACTCAAGGTTGAGCGAGCGAAGCGAGTCGAAACCTCTCCGCACCGGATCACTGCGAGCGAAGCCCCTCGATCCGGACAATGCGCTACCGCGCCGATGAGACCTCGTGGGCGTGGCCGAGGCGCAGCCCCGGCACGAGCGCCGCGAGCGCGAGCATCACGGCGATGGCGAAGACCGCCGGGAATCCGGCATCCGTCCCCGCCAGTGCGGTGAAGACGAGTCCCATCACCGCGATCGACGATGCCGAGCCCACGGCGTCCGAGATCGACAGTGCCGACGAGTTGAAGCCCTGGTTCTTCGGCGTGGAGTAGGCGAGGGTCAGCACGGTCAGCCGCGGGTACATGAGACCCATGCCGCCTCCGGCGAGCCCCCATCCCGCGATGAGCACGGCCGGGTGCAGGCCGAGCAGCGCCGTGGCCGCGGCGATGACCAGCGAGGCCATGAGCAGCGCGATGCCGATCAGCGTGATGCGGGTGTTGCCGATGCGGTCGCCGAACCTGCCCTGCACGTCCGCGGCTGCCGCCCACGCCACCGCGGCGGCGGTGAGGCCGAGCCCCGCCCACGTCGGCGAGAACGCGTACTCGTCGATCAGCAGGTACGGCACGTAGATCTCGGCGCCGAACAGCGCGCCGGCGATCAGCCCGCGCATCAGCACGACGCTCGGCAGGCCGCGTGCGGCGACGAGCGTGCCGCGGGGCAGCAGCGGCCGCGATGCCAGCCCGATGACGACGACGGATGCCGCGACCGCCGCCCAGGCCCACGTTCCGAGTTCTCCCGCGAGGCTGAGCCCCAAAGCGCCGACGGCGACGGCGACGGCGCACGCCAGCCGCGGCGCGATGCGCGAGGTGGCGGGCTCGTCGGTGTGGAGCGGGAGACCGTGAAGGCGCGCCACGACCATCGCGAACGCGACGACGGTGAGTGCGGCCACGCCGAGGAAGACCCACCTCCAGTGCAGGAACTCGGTGACGGCTCCCGCCAGGAACGGGCCGATGAGCGACGGGACCACCCAGGCCGCCGAGAAGGCGGCGAAGACGCGGCCGTGCATCGCGCCCGGGTACACGCGGGCGACCACCACGTACAGCGCGACCGTCTGTCCACCGGTGCCGAGCCCCTGCACCAGGCGCCCGACGACGAGCGTCGGCATCGAGAGGGCGAGGCCCGAGATGAGCAGCCCGGCGACGAACAGCACCACCGAGGTGGTCAGCGGCGCGAGCACGCCGCCGCGATCGCACCACGCGCCGACGGCGACCATGCCGATGACGCTCGTGGCGAGCGTCCCCGCGAACGCCACGGCGTACAGGCGCTCGCCGTCGAGGTCGGCGCTCACGACGGGCATCACCGTGGTGACCGCGAGCGACTGGATGGCCGCGAGGAAGATCAGCGCGACGGCGCCGACCGTCACCCAGACGAACCGGCCCTGCCAGATGCCGACGGCGGGCTCGGAGTCGGTGGTCACGATCGCGCCAGGGCGCCGATGCGCTCCACCGCCTCGCGGAGCAGCTCGGGCGCGCAGCCGAAGTTGATGCGGACGTGCCCGGCGCCCTCGGTGCCGAAGAGAGGCCCGTGGTGCAGCGCCACCTTCGCGTCGCGCAGCACCTTCACCGCCGGGTTGTCGCCCCAGCCGTATGCCGACAGGTCTACCCACGCCAGGAAGCCGGCGTCGGGCGGCAGGTAGCGCGCCAGCGGCAGGTGCTCGGCGAGGAGCTCGGCGAGGAGCACGGCGGTTGTGGGCGAGGGCGGCCAGCAGGCTCTCCAGCCACTCGTCGCTCTCGGGCGAGTAGGCCGCGACGTTCGAGAGCGCGCCGAACAGGCCGGTGCGCCACTCGACCTCCCACGGCAGGGAGCGCAGCGCCGCGCGCTGCGGGTCGCCGCCGGCGACCATCACCGCGCACTTGAGGCCGGCCAGGTTGAAGGTCTTGCTCGCGCTGGTGACCGCGTAGCCGACCCGCCGCGCTGCCTCCGACGCGGCGAGGAACGGCGTGAAGGCCGTCGGCGCGTAGGTCAGCGGTCCGTGGATCTCGTCGCTGATCACCGTCGCGCCGAACCCCTCGGCGATATCGGCGAGCGCAGCCAGGCTCTCCGGCGTGTGCACGGTGCCCGTCGGGTTGTGCGGGTTGCACAGCAGCACGGCACGCGCGCCACCGGCGAGGGCCGCTTCCACGCCGAGGAGGTCGATCTCCCAGCCGGTGTCGCTCGCCGCGAGCGGCACGCGCTCGACGACGCCCCCGGCCTCTTCCACGGTGTCGTAGAACGGCGGGTACACGGGAGGCATGACGACGACGCGGTCGCCGGGCTCGATGACCTTGCGGAGGATCTCGACGACGCCCATCATGACGTCGCCCGTCCAGAACACGTCGGACGGATCGACACTCCACCCCCAGCGACGGTCGGCGAACCCTGCGAAGGCCTCGCGGACGCCGGGGTCGGGCGGCGTGTAGCCGGTGTCGCCGAGCTGCACCGCGCGCGTCAGCACCCGCGTGATCTCGGGAGCCAGCGCGTAGTCGGTCTCGGCCACGAAGAACGGCAGCACGTCCTCCCCGTACTTCCGCCACTTCGTGCTCGTGCGCTGGCGCAGCTCGTCGAGGGGCAGTGCTTGCAGGGGGGTGACGCTCACCATTCGACCCTATCGAGCGCGGGCGACATGGCGCCGCCGCGTGTCACCGTGCGAAATGCCGGGTCTCAGATCGCGAAGCCGAGCGCGCGCATCATGTCGCGCCCGTCGTCGGTGATGCGCTCCGGGCCCCACGGCGGCATCCACACCCAGTTGATGCGGAACCGCTCGACGACGTCGTCGAGGGCCTGAGCGGTCTGCTCCTCGAGCACGTCGGTGAGCGGGCAGCCGGCCGACGTGAGGGTCATGTGGATGACCAGCGCGTCGTTCTCGTCGTCCCAGGCGAGGTCGTAGATGAGGCCGAGGTCGACGACGTTGATCCCGAGCTCCGGGTCCATGACGTCCTTGAGAGCCTCGGTCACCTCGTCGTACTTCTCGGAAGTGAGGGTCGCCGTCATAGGTCGATCCTACGCTTCGCTGGCGACGGGGGCCTCGGCCGGCTCTTCTTCGCCCGCGGGCAGGAAGCGGTCGTAGCCCTCGTCCTCGAGACGGTCGGCCAGCTCGGGGCCACCCTCCTCGACGATGCGCCCCTGCACCATGACGTGCACGAAGTCGGGGTGGATGTAGCGCAGGATGCGGGTGTAGTGCGTGATGAGCAGCACACCGAGGTCGTTGTCGGCCTTCGCGCGGTTGACGCCCTCCGACACGATCTTCAGCGCGTCGACGTCGAGACCCGAGTCGGTCTCGTCGAGCACGGCGATCTGCGGACGCAGCAGCTCGAGCTGGAGGATCTCGTGGCGCTTCTTCTCGCCGCCCGAGAAGCCCTCGTTGACGTTGCGCTGCGCGAACTTGGGGTCCATGCGCAGGTTCTTCATGGACGCCTTGACGTCCTTGGTCCACGTGCGGATCGAGGGCGCCTCGCCGTCGATCGCGGTCTTCGCGGTCCGGAGGAAGTTCGTGACGGTGACGCCCGGGATCTCGACCGGGTACTGCATCGCCAGGAACAGGCCGGCACGCGCACGCTCGTCCACGGACATCGCCAGGACGTCCTCGCCGTCGAGCGTGATCGTGCCGCTCGTGACGGTGTACTTGGGGTGGCCGGCGATCGTGTAGGCGAGCGTCGACTTGCCCGAGCCGTTGGGGCCCATGATCGCGTGGGTCTCACCCGTGCGGATCGTGAGAGACAGACCGTTGAGGATCGGCGTGGTGCCGGCATCCGTCTCGACCGTCACATGGAGGTCGCGGATCTCGAGAACAGACATTCTTCAGTACCTTCTTCAGTTCACTTCGAGCGTGACGGTCGCGTCGACGAGCACGTCATCGCCGTCGACGGTGACCGCGAACACCGGGACCGGCTCGTACGCGGGGAGATTGAGGGGCTTGCCGGTGCGCAGCGAGAACGCCGAGCCGTGGGCCCAGCATTCGAGCGACTCGCCGTCGACGAAGCCCTCGGACAGCGAGATGTCGCCGTGGGTGCAGACGTCGCCGATGGCGTGCACCTCGCCGCTGGAGTCCAGCACGAGGGCGATCGCGACGCCGTCCACCTCGACTCGGCGGGCCTCGTCCTGGACGAGGTCGCTGAGGGCGCACACGCGCTGCGCGGTCATCGGCCGACCTCCTTGGCGAGTTCTTCCTCGATCGCGGCGAACAGCTCCGCCTCGAGGTCTGCGACACCGATCTTCTGCACGATCTCGGCGAGGAAGCCGAGCACGACGAGCCGCCGCGCCTCGTCCTCGGCGATGCCGCGCGCCTGCAGGTAGAACAGCTGCTCGTCGTCGAAGCGCCCGGTGGCGCTCGCGTGGCCCGCGCCGCGGATGTCGCCGGTCTCGATCTCGAGGTTCGGGATCGACTCGGCGCGCGCGCCTTCGGTCAGCACCAGGTTGCGGTTGGCCTCGTACGAGTCGGTGCCCACGGCATCCGGTCCGATGAGGACATCGCCGATCCACACCGTGCGCGCCGCCTCGCCCTGCAGCGCGCTCTTGTACAGCACGTCGCCCGAGGTCTCGGCGCCCTTGTGGTGCAGGTACACCTGGCTCTCGAGGTGCTGCCCCGAGTCGGAGTAGCTGAGGCCGTAGAGCTCGGCGCGCGACCCGGTGCCGGCGAGCTCGACGGTCGGGTTGACGCGCACGACGCCGCCGCCGAAGCTGACGACGACGTGACGAAGGGTCGCGTCGCGCTCGACGCGGGCCTGGTGCGAGGCCACGTGCACGGCGTCGTCGTCCCACCGCTGCACGGTCACGAGCTCGAGGTGTGCGCCCTCGCGCACGATGATCTCGACGTTCTGCGCGTGGTGAGCGGTGCCGCTGTGGCGGAACACGACGGTGGCGTGCGAGTTCGCCTGCGCCTCGACGACGACGTGCGCGTGCGCCAGGCCTCCGGTGCCGGTCAGCGACACCACGATCGGCTCGGTGTACTCGGCGCCGGCCGGGATGCGCAGCAGCGGCGCCTCGGTCTCCTGCTTCCACGCGATCGCGCTCGGCAGGTCCTCGGGGCGGAACACCTCGCCGCGGGGCGCGGTGCCGATCGTCAGGCGCTCCTGCACCAGCCCGGCCGGGGCGTCGACCTCGACCTGGATGATGCCGTGGGGCCCGGCCTCGTCCGCGAACAGCGGCTGGACCTTGGCGGTCGGCGTGTGCTTCCAGTTGACCTCGCGGCCGGTGGGCACCTCGAAGTCGGCGGGGTCGAACGACCAGGGACGCTCGGAGCGGGTCTGAACCGGCACGAACGCGCCGGCACCGTCGGTGTGGCCCTTCGCGCCGGGAATGGTGGGGGCCTCAGTGGTGGGGCTCATCTAGCCGACGGATCCTTCCATGCCCATCTCGATGAGCTTGTTGAGTTCGAGCGCGTACTCCATGGGCAGCTCGCGGGCGATCGGCTCGATGAAGCCGCGCACGATCATCGCCATGGCCTCGTCCTCGGGCATGCCGCGGCTCATCAGGTAGAAGAGCTGCTCCTCGCTGACCTTCGAGACCGTGGCCTCGTGGCCGAGCTGCACGTCGTCCACGCGGATGTCGATCGCGGGGTACGTGTCGGAGCGCGAGATGGTGTCGACCAGCAGCGCGTCGCAGCGGACCGTGTTGGCCGAGTGGTGCGCGTTGGCGTCCACGCGGACCTCGCCGCGGTAGCCGGCGCGGCCACCGCCGCGGGCGATCGACTTCGAGACGATCGACGACTGCGTGTAGGGCGCCATGTGGATCATCTTCGCGCCGGCGTCCTGGTGCTGACCGGGGCCGGCGAAGGCGACCGAGAGGGTCTCGCCCTTGGCGTGCTCGCCGACCAGGAAGATCGACGGGTACTTCATCGTGACCTTGGACCCGATGTTGCCGTCGATCCACTCCATCGTCGCGCCCTCGTGCGCGATCGCGCGCTTGGTGACGAGGTTGTAGACGTTGTTCGACCAGTTCTGGATCGTCGTGTACCGGACGCGGGCGTTCTTCTTCACGATGATCTCGACGACGGCCGAGTGCAGGGAGTCGCTCTTGTAGATCGGGGCGGTGCAGCCCTCGATGTAGTGCACGTACGAGCCCTCGTCGGCGATGATGAGCGTCCGCTCGAACTGGCCCATGTTCTCGGTGTTGATGCGGAAGTACGCCTGCAGCGGGATCTCGACGTGCACGCCCGGCGGCACGTAGACGAACGAGCCGCCCGACCAGACTGCGGTGTTGAGCGCGGCGAACTTGTTGTCGCCGGCCGGGATGACGGTGCCGAAGTACTCCTCGAAGAACTCGGGGTGCTCGCGCAGCGCGGTGTCGGTGTCCATGAAGATGACGCCCTGCGCCTCGAGATCCTCGCGGATCTGGTGGTACACGACCTCGGACTCGTACTGGGCGGCGACGCCCGCCACCAGGCGCTGACGCTCGGCCTCAGGGATGCCGAGCTTCTCGTACGTGTTGCGGATGTCCTCGGGGAGGTCCTCCCACGACTGCGCCTGCTTCTCGGTGGAGCGCACGAAGTACTTGATGTTGTCGAAGTCGATGTCGCTGAGGTCGGCGCCCCACGTCGGCATCGGCTTGCGGCCGAACAGCTGATAGCCCTTCAGCCGGGTCTTCAGCATCCATTCGGGCTCGTTCTTGAGCGCCGAGATGCCACGCACCACGCCCTCGTCGATGCCGCGCTTCGCCACGGCACCCGCGGCGTCGGCATCATGCCACCCGAACTCGTAGACACCCAGGCTGTCCAGCTCCGGGCGGTCGATCAGCACATCAGACATCGTCACGTTCTCCTCCGGGTCCTAGCGGTGTGATCCGCCCCGGCATCCGTGTTCTCCGGTGGAGATACCGGAGGGGGGATGCCGCTTCTCGGGCCCTCTCAAGCGGCGCCGATCATCGCGCCTAGACTGTCAGTGGTGCGCGGCGCCTTGAACTGCACCGCCACCGACCCCTCGATTCTACAGGTTCCACCCCGACGCGGACGCGCCCCGTGCGTCTCGCACGGCATCCGGAGCCTCTGCCAGGAGGCGACCACCCGCATGTCCGCGCATCAGTCCACGACGACCGCCCCCGGAATCGGGCAGCGCATCTGGCGCTGGCTGCCGGATCGGGTCGACCGGCGCGTGATCGCGGCCGCGTGGGCCACGCTCGTGGTGCAGATCGGCATCGTCGGCACCGGCGGGCTCGTGCGCCTCACCGGCTCGGGACTGGGCTGCGAGACCTGGCCGCGCTGCACCGAGGATTCGTTCGTCCCCGTCCCCGAGGTCTCGGGGGTTCACGGCTTCATCGAGTTCGGCAACCGCCTGCTGACCTTCGTGCTGGTCGCGGTCGCGATCATCATGTTCCTGTTCGTCGTGCGGATGCGCCGCGAGCGCCGTGACCTCTTCTGGCTGTCGCTGCTGATCGGTCTGTACGTGCCGCTGCAGGCGGTCATCGGCGGCATCACGGTGCTCACGAACCTCAACCCCTACGTGGTGGGCCTGCACTATTTCGCGTCGGTGCTGCTCGTGGCGCTGGCGACCGTCCTGGTCGTGCGCGTGTACGCCGAGCCCGGCCCGCGCGTGCTGCGCCGTGCCCCGCTGGTACGCCGCCGTGACGCACGTCACGACCGCGTTCGTGCTCCTCACGGTCGTGGTCGGCATCCTCGTGACCGGCTCCGGCCCGCACGCGGGCGACGGCGGCGCAGCGCGCAACGGGCTCAACCCCGAGCTGATGCAGCACATCCACGCCTGGCCCGCGTACATCACGTTCGCGCTCACCCTGGTGCTCGTGGCAGGGTCGTGGCGCACTCCCCCGGCGCTGCGCCTGCGCCTGTGGACGCTGCTCCTCCTCGCCGTCGAGCTCGTGCAGATCATCGTCGGACTCTGGCAGGCGCGCACGGGTCTGCCGATCGTGCTGGTCAACATCCACATGGTGCTCGCCGTCGGCCTCGTCGCCGCGATGACCGCCGTGGTGATGCATCTGAAGGCGCCGGCGCACGCGGCCGTCCACAGCTGATCCATAGCAACCCGATTGGCGTCGCACGGAGTCCTTTGCCAGGGTGGGATGCCGCGGCCACCACGGGTCGCGCATCCCGAGGAGTGATCGACACATGTCCACCCGCCCCCCTCTCATCCGCAGCATCCCGTTCTGGGGCCTCGTCGTCGTCTCCCTGGCGACCGTCGCCGGCGGCTGGTTCATCACCACCGACAAGATCGCCTCGATGACGTCGACGCTGACCGACGGCACCGCGACCGGTGTCGACGTGTACGTCGGCCAGTCGATGGCCCAGCTCGGCGGCATCCTCATCGGCGCCGGCATCGTCGGCGTCCTCCTCTCGCTCGGCATCGCCGCCCTCTCGACGCTGCGCCCGCACGCGCCGGTCGAGGTCGTCGAGCCCATCGACTGGAGACGCCGAGGCCGACACCACGGCTGCCGCACCGGAGACTGCCAAGCCGGCTGCAGCCGAGCCCGCCGTCGCGGCGGAGCCGGCCGCAGAGGTCGACGCACCCGTCGCCTCGCGCTGACACACCTCGAAGCCGCAGGGAGTCTCGTACTCCCTGCGGCTTCGGCGTGTCCCGCGGGCTCCGCAGCGCGAGCGCCCTCAGGCCGACGAACGCGCCCGCGCCGCCTGCTCCCGCAGGCGCTGCCGCTCCGCCTCGCTCCCCGCGAGCAGTGCGGCATCGGCGTAGGCGTCGGCAGCCTCGCCCCAGCGGCCGAGGTCCATGAGGAACGCGGCTCGCGCTGCGGGAAGATACGGATACCGCGCGAGCGCGGGGTCGGCGGCGACGGCGTCGACCGCGGCAAGCCCGGCGGCGGGCCCGTCGCGCATGCCCACGGCGACCGCGCTGTTGAGCGCGACGACGGGGCTCTGCCAGGCCTGCGCGAGCAGCCGGTAGAGGTCGGCGATCCGCGCCCAGTCGGTGTCGCCCCACGTCGGCGCCTGCGCGTGCACGGCGGCGATCGCCGCCGAGATCGCATAGCGGTCCACCGCCCCCGCCGACGCCGTCGCGAGCAGGGCGATCCCCTCGTCGATGAGCGCCCGATCCCATCTCGAGCGATCCTGGTCCGCGAGCAGTTCGTCGCGGGTGTCGCGTCGGGCGTCGATCAGGAGCATCAGGGCGAGCAGGCCCGCCACCGAGCGATCGGCGGGCAGCAGACCGTGCAGCAGGCGGGTGAGCGCGATGGCCTCCTCCACCAGGTCCGCGCGCACGACGGCGTCTCCGGAAGGAGGCGCGTGCCCCACCGTGAAGACCAGGTAGAGGACGTCGCACACCACTGCCACCCGCTCCGGCAGCTCCCACGCGTCGGGCACCCGGAACGGGATGCGCGCCGTGGCGATCTTGCGCTTCGCACGCGTCACGCGTGCCGCCATCGCGGACTCCCCCACGAGGAACGCCGCCGCGATGTCGCCGGTCGATACCCCGCAGACCAGGCGCAGCGTGAGGGCGACCTGCGCCTCCCGCGCCAGGGCGGGGTGGCAGCAGGTGAAGATCAGCCGCAGCCGATCGTCCGAATGCCACGACCCGCCGTCGTCCGCCGGAGCCTCGCGGACGAGCAGCGGAAGCCGGCGCCGCAGCGCCGCATCCCGCCGCAGCACGTCTCTCGCGCGGTTGGCGGCGACCGTCGTCAGCCAGGCACCGGGACGATCCGGGATGCCGCGCCCCGGCCACACCTCGACGGCCCTCGCGAACGCCTCCTGCGCGCACTCCTCGGCGAGGTCCAGGTCGCCGGTGAGACGGGCCGTCGCCGCGACGACCGCCGCCCACTCGGCGCGGTGCGCGTCGGCGAGAGCGGCGTTGACCTGCGCGGCGGGAACGGTCGGTGACGCAGCCGGATCGGCGCGGCCGGGGGCTCTCCCCGGGCGCGCCGGCGCCGGTCGGCGGGAACGTGGGGACCATCGCTCAGGAATGATCGACCAGCGGATGCACCTGCACACCGCCGTGGCCCTCGGTGGTCTCGTGCAGCAGTCCGGCGAGGCCCAGCGCCGCGTCCAGGTCGGGCACGTCGACGACGTAGAAGCCGCCGAGGACCTCCTTCGTCTCGAGGAAGGGGCCGTCCGTCACGAGCGGCCGCTCTCCCCCGGCTCGCAGCGTGGTCGCCATGCGGCTCGACTCGAGTTCGCCCGACGACACGATCGCCGAGCCTCCGCGTTCGCGGAACGCGCCGTGCGCGGCATCCACCGCCCGCTTCTCGTCGTCACTGCGAGCATCCCACCGCGCCTCGTCACCGTAGATCAGGATCAGATACTGCGCCATGTCGTCCTCCTTCGTCGTCGAGAGGCATTGTGCCCCTCATCCATCCGACGAACGAGCCCCCGCCGAAATCGACAGGGGCTCCGGATCAGAACGGCAGCAGCGGGTCGACCGCGATGGCGACGAAGAGCAGCGTCAGGTACGTGATCGAGGCGTGGAACACGCGCATCGGACGCGGCTCGGTTCCCCGCACCGCCCGGTTGTAGAGCACGTGCGACTCGTAGATGAACCAGCCGCCGAAGACCACGGCCGACACCGTGTACACCAGCCCCATGCCCGCGACGGGGATCAGCAGCAGCGAGCACACCACAGTGGCCCACGCGTACAGGATCACCTGCAGGCCGACCTGCGAACCTCCGCGGGTCGCACCGAGCATCGGCACCTGGACGCCTTCGTACTGGTCCTTGTACTTCATCGACAGCGGCCAGTAGTGCGGCGGCGTCCAGAGGAACACGAGAGCGAACAGGATGACGGGCGGCCACGCCAGCGAACCGGTCACGGCCGTCCAGCCGATGACCACGGGGAAGCAGCCCGCGATGCCGCCCCACACGATGTTCTGCTCGGTGCGGCGCTTGAGGATCATCGTGTAGATCACGACGTAGAAGAAGATCGCGACGGCCGACAGCGTCGCTGCCAGCCAGTTCGTGGTGAGCCAGAGCCACACCGTCGAGAACACCGCGAGCGACCACGCGAAGATCAGCGCGCCCCGGGGCGACACCTCTCCGGTCACGAGGGGCCGGTTCACCGTGCGCTGCATGTGCGCGTCGATGTCGCGGTCGAGGTACATGTTGAACGCGGCGGCCGAGCCGGCGCTGGCCGTGCCGCCGATGACGGTCGCCACGACGAGCCAGACGTCGGGGAAGCCGCCCTGCGCCAGGATCATCACCGGAACGGTGGTGACGAGCAGCAGCTCGAGCACGCGCGGCTTCATCAGCGCGACATACGCGCGGACGGTGCGACCGAAGCTCTGCCGAGGCCGGCGGGGTGTGTCGACGGTCCCCACAGGGGTGGGGACGGCCGCAGCCTCGGCCGTCTTCGTGCTGTCCATGACCCCCGCAATCGCCGCCTGCAGATTCGCCCCAAGTCTAGGGCATCGGCGTGTCGCGCCCGGCGCCGGGGCCGCCTCCCCCTCCCCGGCGGATCACATCGGCATGCGGCGCGTGGTGAGCAGAACGTGACCCTCGCGACACCGGGATGTCATCGACGGCGTCGGGACCTTCGCAAGACTGCGACACATACAGGTCTCGCATGGCCTCGGTGGCCCACCCCTTCGCTATGCTGAGAAACACGCGCGCCCGTCGCCGATTCCCCCTTCTCCATCCGGACAAGGGCCGCGATCCGGCCACATTCTGGGCGCACCTCCTCGAGAAAGGCGGCCCGGTGTCGGAACTGCGTTGGGATGAGATCGATCGGCGCGCGGTGGACACTGCCCGCGTCCTGGCTGCGGATGCGGTGGAGAAGGTCGGCAACGGCCACCCCGGCACCGCGATGAGCCTGGCGCCGGCGGCGTACCTGCTCTACCAGCGCGTGCTGCGGCATGACCCCGCCGACACCCACTGGGTCGGTCGCGACCGGTTCATCCTGTCGGCCGGACACTCCTCGCTCACCCAGTACGTGCAGCTCTACCTCGGCGGGTTCGGGCTCGAGCTCGACGATCTGAAGGCGCTGCGCACGTGGGGCTCGCTCACGCCGGGCCACCCGGAGTACGGGCACACCAAGGGCGTCGAGATCACGACCGGCCCGCTCGGCCAGGGCCTCGCGTCGGCGGTGGGCTTCGCCTACGCCGCCCGCTACGAGCGCGGCCTGTTCGATCCGGACGCCGCTGCCGGCACGTCGCCGTTCGACCACCACATCTACGTGATCGCCGGCGACGGCGACCTGCAGGAGGGCATCACCTCCGAGGCATCGTCGCTCGCCGGCCACCAGGCTCTCGGCAACCTCATCGCGATCTACGACTCGAACCAGATCTCCATCGAGGACGACACCAACGTCGCCTTCACCGAGGACGTCGCGAAGCGCTACGAGGCCTACGGCTGGCAGGTGCAGGTCGTGGACTGGAAGAAGTCGGGCGAGTACGTCGAAGACGTCGCCGAGCTGTACGCCGCGCTCGAGGCGGCCAAGGGCGAGACGGCCAAGCCGTCGCTCATCATCCTCCGCACCATCATCGGCTGGCCCTCGCCCGGCAAGCAGAACACGGGCAAGATCCACGGCTCCGCGCTGGGCGGCGACGAGCTCGCCGCGACGAAGAAGGTCCTCGGATTCGACCCCGAGCAGTCCTTCGTCGTCGCCGACGACATCCTCGCGCACACGCGCTCGCTGAAGGACCGCGCCGCCGAGGAGCGCGCGGCCTGGCAGGAGTCGTTCGACGCCTGGGCGGCCGCGAACCCCGAGCGCAAGGCGCTGTTCGACCGTCTCGAGGCCGGCGAGCTGCCCGACGATGTGGCATCCGCCCTCCCCGTCGTTCGAGGCGGGCAAGGACGTCTCCACGCGCGCCGCGTCGGGCGTCGTGATCAACGCCCTCGCCGCCGAACTGCCGGAGCTGTGGGGCGGCTCCGCCGACCTCGCCGAGTCGAACCTCACGACGATCAAGGACGCGAAGTCGTTCATCCCCGCCGAGTGGTCGACCCACGAGTGGTCGGGCGACCCGTACGGCCGCGTGCTGCACTTCGGCATCCGCGAGCACGCGATGGGCGCGATCGTCAACGGCATCAAGCTGCACGGCCCGACCCGCCCGTTCGGCGGCACGTTCCTGATCTTCAGCGACTACATGCGCCCGTCGGTGCGACTGGCCGCGCTGATGGACATCCCGTCGATCTTCGTGTGGACGCACGACTCCGTCGCGCTCGGCGAGGACGGGCCGACCCACCAGCCGGTCGAGCAGCTCGCGACCCTGCGCGCCATCCCGAACTTCACCGTGGTGCGCCCGGCCGACGCGAACGAGACCTCGGCCGCGTGGCTCGAGATCGTGCGTCGCCAGGGCGGCCCCGTCGGCATCGCGCTCACCCGTCAGAACATCCCGGTGTTCGAGCGGGGCGCAGGGTGAGGCCGACGGCGACGTCTTCGCGTCGACGGACGGCGTCGCGAAGGGCGCGTACATCCTCGCCGAGGCGCCGGGCGGCACGCCCGACGTCATCCTCATCGCGACCGGCTCCGAGGTGCAGCTCGCCGTCTCCGCCCGCGAGACGCTGGCCGCCGAGGGCGTGAACGCCCGCGTGGTGTCGGCGCCGTCGCTCGAGTGGTTCGACGAGCAGGATGACGCCTACCGCGAGAAGGTCCTCCCCGCCGCGGTGAAGGCGCGCGTGTCGGTCGAGGCCGGCTCGGCGCTCACCTGGCGCGGCATCGTCGGCGACGCCGGCCGCTCCGTCGCGATCGACCACTTCGGTGCGTCGGCCGACTACAAGACCCTGTTCCAGAAGTTCGGCATCACCGCCGACGCCGTCGTCGAAGCCGCCCGCGCCACCATCGCGGCCGCTTCGGCGCAGTAAGCACGAGGAGAAGGCAGCATGAGCACCCCCACTGAGAAGCTGGTCGCCGAGGGCGTGAGCATCTGGCTCGACGACCTGTCGCGCGAGCGCATCACGTCGGGCAATCTGACCGAGCTCATCTCGACGCGCAACGTCAGCGGCGTCACGACGAACCCGACGATCTTCCAGGGCGCCATCGGCGGCGGCGGCCACGCGTACGCCGCGCAGATCGCGGAGCTCGCCGCGGCCGGCGCGTCGGTCGACGACGCGATCTTCGCCGCGACCACCGACGACGTGCGCGACGCGGCGGACATCTTCCGCCCGGTCTACGACTCGACCGACGGCATCGACGGTCGCGTGTCGATCGAGGTCTCCCCCGACCTCGCCCACGACACCGACGCGACGATCGCGCAGGCCAAGGAGCTGTGGGCGAAGGTCGACCGCCCCAACGTGCACATCAAGATCCCCGCGACGAAGGCCGGCCTGCCGGCCATCACCGCTGTGCTGGCCGAGGGCATCTCGGTCAACGTCACGCTGATCTTCAGCCTGGAGCGCTACTCCGAGGTCATCGACGCCTACCTGTCAGGGCTCGAGCAGGCCCAGGCGAACGGCCACGACATCTCGAAGATCCACTCGGTGGCGTCGTTCTTCGTCTCGCGCGTGGACACCGAGGTCGACAAGCGGCTCGTCGCCATCGGCACCGACGAGGCCACGGCGCTCAAGTCGCTCGCCGGCGTCGCGAACGCCCGCCTCGCGTACGAGCTGTTCGAGCAGGAGTTCGCGACCGACCGCGCGAAGGCGCTGACGGATGCCGGCGCCCACGTCCAGCGGCCGCTCTGGGCGTCGACCGGCGTCAAGGACCCATCGCTTCCCGACACCCTCTACGTCACCGAGCTCGTCGCCCGCGGCACCGTGAACACGATGCCCGAGAAGACGCTCGAGGCGACCTTCGACCACGGCCAGATCGCCGGTGACGCCGTGACCGGCACCTACGCCGCCGCCCACGAGGTCTTCGACCGTCTCGCGGCCGTCGGCGTCGACTTCGCGGACGTCACCCAGGTGCTCGAGGACGAAGGGGTCGACAAGTTCATCGCCTCCTGGCACGACCTGCAGGGCACCGTGAAGACGGCGCTCGAGGACGCGCTCCAGGCCACCCGATGAGCTTCGACATCCACCTCAGCGGACACGTCAAGTCCGTCGTCGAGGCCACGCTGCCCGAGCTCGTCTCGAGCCTCGTGGCGTCGGGCATCACCGGCGGCGACGCGTCGCTGTGGGGCTCCGCGGCCGAGGACGAGGCGTCGCGCCGCCTCGGCTGGGTAGAGGCCGTCAGCGTCTCGCGCCCGCTCGTGCCGGAGATCCTGGCGCTCCGCGAGCGGCTGCGGTCGCGGAACGTCACGCGGATCGTGCTCGCGGGCATGGGCGGCTCGTCGCTCGCCCCCGAGGTCATCGCGCAGACCTCCGGTGTGCCGCTGGTGATCCTGGACTCCACGGCTCCCGGCCAGGTGCTCGCCGCGATCGACGGCGACTCCCAGGCCGGCGACCTCACGCGCACCGCACTGGTCGTCTCGTCGAAGTCGGGATCGACGGTCGAGACCGATTCCGCCAAGCGCGCCTTCGAGGCCGCGTTCCGCGACCTGGGCATCGACCCCGCCGAGCGCATCATCGTCGTGACCGACCCGGGCTCGCCGCTGGACCAGGAGGCCCGCGCGGACGGCTACACCGTCTTCAACGCCGACCCGACCGTCGGCGGCCGCTACTCGGCCCTCACCGCCTTCGGGCTGGTGCCGTCGGGTCTCGCGGGCGCCGACATCTCCGAGCTCCTCGACGAGGCGGAGGCGACGCTGCTCGAGGTGTCCATCGACAGCCCCGACAACCCCGCGCTCGTGCTGGCGGCCGCGATCGCCGGAGGCCACCCGCGCAGGGACAAGCTGGGCCTCGTCACCGACGGCACCCACATCGTCGGTCTGCCGGACTGGATCGAGCAGCTCGTCGCCGAGTCGACCGGCAAGGAGGGCACCGGCATCCTGCCCGTCGTCCTGCTCCCGGTCTCGCCCGAGGTCGACGCGAAGCCGGCCGACCTGCAGATCGTGCGCTTCGTCGACGAGGCGAAGCAGTTCCACCTGTTCGAGCAGCACGAGGGCGAGCTGCTCGTCAGCGGCTCGCTCGGCGCACAGCTGGTGGTCTGGGAGTACGCGACGGCGATCGCGGGACGGATGCTGGGCATCAACCCCTTCGATCAGCCCGATGTCGAGTCCGCCAAGGTGGCTGCGCGCGGGCTCCTCGACGCGCGTCCCGCCCCACGGCCCCGGCGTTCGCCGTGGAGGGCGTCGAGGTGCGCGTCTCGGAACCGGCACTCGCGGCATCCGGAACCGTCGCCGGTGTGCTCGACGCGCTGTGGGCACGACTGCCCGAGGACGGCTACGTCGCGATCCACGCGTACGTCAACCGGCTCGAGCTGTCGCAGCTCGCAGGCCTGCGCGAGCTGGTCGCCGCGGACTCCGGTCGCCCCACGACGTTCGGCTGGGGACCGCGGTTCCTGCACTCGACCGGGCAGTACCACAAGGGCGGCCCCGCGAACGGCGTCTTCCTGCAGATCCTCGAGCAGACCGACGTCGATCTCGAGATCCCCGGCCGGCCGTTCACCTTCGGCCAGCTCATCCAGGCGCAGGCCGCGGGAGACGCGGCAGTCCTCGCCGATGGCCACGGCCGACCCGTCGTGACCCTGACCCTCACCGATCCCCAGATCGAAGTGCTCTCGCTCTTCGAAGCGGCCCAGTAGGAGTTCGAGCCCCACATGACCGTCGAGATCTCGCGCGGGCACAACCCGTTGCGCGACCCCGAAGACCGTCGCCTCAACCGCATCGCCGGTCCGAGTGCGCTCGTCATCTTCGGCGTCACGGGAGACCTCTCCCGCAAGAAGCTCATGCCCGCCGTCTACGACCTCGCCAACCGCGGCCTGCTGCCTCCCGGCTTCGCGCTCGTCGGCTTCGCGCGCCGCGACTGGGCGGATCAGGACTTCGCCCAGGTCGTCTACGACGCGGTGCGCCAGCACGCGCGTACCGAGTTCCGCGACGAGACGTGGCAGCAGCTGCTCCAGGGCATCCGCTTCGTGTCGGGCGAGTTCGACGACCCCGACGCGTTCCGGCGCCTGAAAGAGACCGTCGACAAGCTCGACACCGACCGCGGCACGATGGGAAACCACGCGTTCTACCTGTCGATCCCACCCAAGGCGTTCCCCCTGGTGGCCGAGCAGCTCAAGTCGTCGGGTCTCGTCGACGACACCGCCGACCAGCCCGACCGCTGGCGCCGTGTCGTGATCGAGAAGCCGTTCGGGCACGACCAGGAGTCGGCACGTGCCCTCAACGACGTGCTCCGCTCGGCGTTCCCGACGGACTCGATCTTCCGCATCGACCACTATCTCGGCAAGGAGACGGTCCAGAACATCCTGGCCCTGCGCTTCGCCAACGAGCTGTACGAGCCGATCTGGAACCGCAACTACGTCGACCACGTGCAGATCACGATGGCGGAAGACATCGGCGTGGGCGGACGCGCGGGCTACTACGACGGCGTCGGCGCGGCGCGCGACGTCATCCAGAACCACCTGCTGCAGCTGATGGCGCTCACGGCGATGGAGGAGCCCATCTCGTTCGACGCGAAGGACCTCCGCGCCGAGAAGGAGAAGGTGCTCGCCGCCGTCACCCTGCCGGAGGACCTCGCCCGCTCGACGGCTCGCGGACAGTACGCGGGCGGCTGGCAGGGCGGCGAGAAGGTGCTCGGCTTCCTCGAGGAGGACGGCATGAACCCTCACTCGACGACCGAGACGTACGCCGCGGTCACCCTCGAGGTGAACACCCGTCGCTGGGCGGGCGTGCCGTTCTATCTCCGCACCGGCAAGCGTCTGGGCCGCCGCGTCACCGAGATCGCCGTGGTCTTCAAGCGCGCACCCGAGCTGCTCTTCTCGCGCAGCCAGACCTCGGGCCAGGGTCAGAACGCCCTGGTGATCCGTGTGCAGCCCGACGAGGGCGTCACGATCCGCTTCGGCTCGAAGGTGCCCGGCGCGGGCGCCCAGGTGCGCGACGTCACGATGGACTTCGGCTACGGGCACGCGTTCACCGAAGCGAGCCCGGAGGCCTACGAGCGCCTCATCCTCGACGTGCTGCTCGGCGACCCGCCGCTGTTCCCGCGGCACGAAGAGGTCGAGCTGTCGTGGAGGATCCTCGATCCGATCGAGCAGTTCTGGGACGCCCAGGGCGGACCGCTCGAACAGTACTCACCCGGGTCGTGGGGCCCGGACTCCGCGGACGAGATGCTCGCCCGCGACGGACGGACCTGGAGGCGCCCGTGATCGTCGACCTTCCCGACACCACTGTCAGCAAGATCTCACGTGCGCTCGTCAACGTGCGCGAGGAGGGCGGGGCAGTCGCGCTCGGCCGCGTGCTGACCCTCGTCATCCTCACGCGAGAGGCCGCGGTCGAAGAGGTCATCGAGGCGGCGAACGACGCGTCGCGTGAGCACCCGATGCGCGTCATCGTGCTGCTGATCCCCGATGGCTACGACGCCGAACCGCGCCTGGACGCGCAGATCCGCGTGGGCGGCGACGCCGGTGCGAGCGAGGTCGTCACCCTGCGGGCGTTCGGCGACGCCGGTCACTCGAACCTCGAGAGCCTGGTGACCGGGCTTCTGCTGCCCGACGCGCCCGTCGTGGTGTGGTGGCCGAACCGGACGCCCGACAACATCTCGAAGACGTCGATCGGTCGCATCGCGCAGCGCCGGATCACGGATGCCGCGACCAAGTCCGACCCGTCGGCCTGGGTCGCCGACCTCGGTGAGCAGTACGCGCCCGGCGACACCGACCTCGCGTGGACGCGCCTGACGCGCTGGCGCGAGCAGCTGGCCGCGATCCTCGACCAGCCGCCGTACGAGCCTGTCGTCGGCGTGCGGGTGCGTGGTGCGGCCGACTCGCCGTCGACCGCCCTCCTGGCGGCGTGGCTGCGCCTCACGCTCGACGTGCCCGTCGACTGGGCGTATCTCGATGCCGAGGAGTGGCCGCACGGCATCAAGTCGGTGGCGCTCGTGCGCCCGAGCGGCGAGGTGCTCCTGGAGCGCCCGACGCGGGGTGTGGCGATCCTCACCCAGCCGGGACAGCCCACGCACGACCTGGCGTTCCCGCGTCGCACCCTCCGCGAGTGCCTGGCCGAGGAGCTCCGTCGGCTCGACCCGGACGTCCTGTATGGTCGAGTCATCACCGAGGGCTGGCAGCTGCTCAACCCTCCGGCGACGAAGGGGACGCAGGCCTGATGGACGATGCGCGGGTGACGGACAGGACGAAGACGTATGCCTGAGGGCTGGGCCGAGAAACGCGTCATCATCAGTTCCGATCCCGCTGCGCTCCTCGATTCCGTCGCTCCGCGCTTCCTGAGCCGGGTCGCGAAGCGCGTCGACGAGGGCAAGCTCGCCCACATCTCGCTGACGGGCGGATCGATGGGCGCGGCCGTGCTCGCGGCCGCAGGCCGCAGTCCGCGCGCGGGCCGCATCGACTGGTCCCGCGTCCACTTCTGGTGGAGCGACGAGCGGTTCGTCTCCCGCGGCGACGCCGACCGCAATGACCGCCAGGCGCGCGAGGCATTCCTCGACGCTCTGGACATCCCGGCAGAGAACATCCACGCCATGCTCGGCACCGATGACGGCGTGGATCTGGATGCCGCCGCCGCCGCGTACGCCGAGGAGCTCGCCCGCTTTCCCGGCGCTGAAGGCGCGTGGCCCTCGTTCGACGTCTGCTTCCTCGGGGTCGGTCCGGACGGCCACATCGCGTCGCTCTTCCCCGACCGCGCCGAGATCCAGATCACGGATCGCTCGGTGGTCGCGGTACGCGACGCCCCGAAGCCTCCGCCGGAGCGGATCACGATGACCCGTCCCGTCATCAACAGCTCCAAGCGCGTGTGGCTCGTGCTGTCGGGCACCGACAAGGCGGCCGCGCTGGGACTCGCGCTGGCCGGTGCCAGCTACGCGAGCGTCCCCGCCGCCGGCGCGAAGGGCCGCAAGCGCACGACGTTCTTCGTCGACCAGGCCGCCGCCTCGCAGGTGCCGCCGGAACTCATCGACCGCGAGTATTGACGCGGTGCGCGCCAGAGCGCCGGACAGACGAGAAGAGCGGATGCCGAAGCATCCGCTCTTCTCTTGATCTGGTCTGCGCGCGTCAGCTCTGACCGCGCCGGTCGCGCAGCTGCTGCAGCGCGTCGTCGAGGAGCGTCTCGGCTTCCTCTTCGGTGCGGCGCTCCTTCACGTACGCGAGGTGGGTCTTGTACGGCTCGGTCTTGGCGACAGCGGGAGGATTCTCCTTGTCGCGGCCGGCCGGCAAGCCGGAGTGCGGAGAGTCGATCGTGTCGGGGATCTCCTCTTCGGGAATGCCCGCCGCGAAATAGCGCACCGTCTCGTTGCCCAGGGCGTCCCAGTACGAGACGGCCACGCGCTCGGCGTGGTAGCCGTGATCCTGCTCGCCCATCGGACCGGCACCGACACGGGTGCCGCGGATCGCGTTGCCTCCGGTAGCCATCAGATGGCCTGGAACTTCGTGATCAGGCCGAGGGCCACGATGGAAGCGAACCACACCAGCGAGAGCACCACCGTGAAGCGGTTGAGGTTGCGCTCTGCCAGGCCCGACGATCCGAGCGCGGACGTCATGCCGCCGCCGAACATGTCGGAGAGGCCGCCACCGCGGCCCTTGTGGAGCAGGATGAGGAGGGTCAGCAGGAGACTCGTGATGCCGAGGAGCACCTGCAGGACGAACTCGAGGATCTGCACAGTCGTTGAAGCCTTTCGCTGCGATCGGGCGCCGATCGCACAAGGGTCAAGTATACGTGTACGCCGGCCGGCGGCGAGGATTCCCCGCCGCCGCCGGCGATGGCGTCAGACGCCGACGTGCTTCTGGTACCGGATGATCGCCGCGAACTCGTCGACGACGAGGCTCGCCCCGCCCACCAGCGCACCGTCCACATCGGGCTCGCGCATGAAGCTCGCGATGTTCGCGGCCTTCACCGACCCGCCGTACAGCACGCGCGTGCGGGCGGCGGCATCCGGTCCGAGCTGCTCGGCGACGACCTCGCGGAGCTTCGCGCAGACCTCCTGCGCCTGCTCCGGCGTCGCGGCCTGGCCGGAGCCGATCGCCCACACGGGCTCGTAGGCCACCACGATGTCGGCATCCGGCTTCACGCCTTCGAGCGCGATCTGCAGCTGGCCCACCGGCACGGCGCTCGCGCCGTGCTTCTCGAGGTCGTCCGCCGTCTCGCCCACGCAGATCACGGGGACCAGCCCGTGCCTCAGCGCTGCCTGCACCTTCGCGGCGACGAGGTCGTCGCCCTCATGGTGGTACTCGCGACGCTCGGAGTGGCCGATGATCACGTAGCGGTTGTCGAGCTTCGCGAGGAACGCGCCGGAGACCTCGCCCGTGTAGGCGCCGGAGTCGTGCGACGAGATGTCCTGCGCGCCCAGGGCGAACGGGATCTTGTCGGCGTCGAGGAGGGTCTGCACCGTGCGGATGTCGGTGAAGGGCGGGAAGACCGCCACCTCGACCGAGCCGTCCTCGTGCTTCGCATCCTTGAGCGTCCAGTGCAGCTTCTGGACGAACGCGACCGCCTGCAGGTGGTCGAGGTTCATCTTCCAGTTGCCGGCGATGAGCGGGGTGCGCCTGGTCTGCGCAGCAGCCGGTGAACCAGCGCTGTCTACTGCCATCCGAGGACCTCCAGTCCGGGGAGCTTCTTGCCCTCGAGGAACTCGAGGCTGGCGCCGCCGCCGGTCGAGATGTGACCGAAGGCGTCGTCGGCGAACCCGAGCTGGCGGACCGCCGCGGCGGAGTCTCCCCCGCCGACGACCGACAGGCCGTCGACCTCGGTGAGCGCCTGCGCGACGGCCTTGGTGCCCGCCGCGAAAGGCGCGAGCTCGAACACGCCCATGGGGCCGTTCCAGAAGACGGTCTTCGACCCGCGGACGAGGTCCGCGAACCGTGCCGCCGTGTCGGGACCGATGTCGAGCCCCAGACCGGATGCCCCGAACGGCGTCTCCTCGATCTGATCGGCGCGCGTCACGACATGCTCCGCGTCGGCGCCGAACTTCGAGGCCACCACGACATCGGTCGGCAGCACGAGCTCCACGCCCGACTCCTCGGCGCGGCGCATGTACTCGCGGACGGTGTCGAGCTGGTCTGCCTCGAGCAGGCTCGCGCCGACCTTGTGCCCCTGGGCGGCGAGGAACGTGAAGAGCATTCCGCCGCCGATGAGCAGCCGGTCCACGCGCGGAAGCAGATGCGAGATGACGCCGAGCTTGTCGCTGACCTTCGAGCCGCCGAGGACGACCGTGTAGGGCCGCTCGGGGGTCTCGGTGAGGCGATCGAGGACGTCGAGCTCGGCGGCGATCAGCAGGCCGGCCGCGGACGGCAGGATCTCTGCGAGCTCGTACACCGAGGCCTGCTTGCGGTGGACCACGCCGAAGCCGTCCGAGACGAGGGCGTCGCCGAGGCCGGCGAGCTGTTCGGCGAAGGCGCGGCGCTCCCCCTCGTCCTTCGCGGTCTCGCCCGGGTTGAACCGCAGGTTCTCGATGACCGCGACGTCGCCGTCCTCGAGGGCCGCGACGGCCTCGTGGGCGGACTCGCCGACGGTGTCGCGGGCGAACGCGACGGGCTTGCCGAGCAGCTCCGACAGGCGCTGTGCGACCGGGGCGAGGCTGTACTTCGCGTCCGGCGCGCCGTCGGGGCGGCCGAGGTGCGAGCAGACGACGAGCCGTGCGCCCTGGTTGATCAGGGCATTGAGCGTGGGAAGGGATGCCCGCACACGGCCATCGTCCGCAATGACCGCGTCCTTGAGGGGAACGTTGAGGTCACAGCGGACGATGACGCGCTTGCCTGCGAGCGAACCCAGCGATTCGAGGGTGCGCAGAGCCATGGGAGGTCGCTTAGAGGCGCTCGGCCACGTACTCGGTGAGGTCGACGAGACGGTTGGAGTAGCCCCACTCGTTGTCGTACCAGGCCGACACCTTGACCAGGTTGCCGCTGACGTTGGTCAGCTCCGAGTCGAAGATCGACGAGTGCGGGTTCAGCTGGATGTCGCTCGAGACGATCGGGTCCTCGGTGTACTCGAGGTACCCGGCGAGACGACCCTCAGCGGCAGCCGCCTTGTACGCCTCGTTGACCTGCTCGACCGTGAGGCCCTCGGTCGGCGTGACGATCGTCAGGTCGACGATCGAGCCCGTCGGCACCGGCACGCGGTACGAGGAGCCGCTCAGCTTGCCGTTCAGCTCGGGCAGCACGTGGCCGATGGCCTTGGCCGCACCGGTCGACGCGGGCACGATGTTGATCGCGGCGGCGCGGGCACGGCGCAGATCGCTGTGGGGGCCGTCCTGCAGGTTCTGGTCGGCCGTGTAGGCGTGAGCGGTCATCATGAAGCCGCGCTCGATGCCGAACGCGTCGTTGAAGACCTTCGCCAGCGGCGCGAGGCAGTTCGTGGTGCACGACGCGTTCGAGATGATCACGTGGTTCTCGGGGTCGTATTCGCCCTCGTTGACGCCCATGACGATCGTGACGTCGTCGCCGGTCGCCGGAGCGGAGATGAGCACCTTCTTGGCGCCGCCGGCGATGTGCTTCTTGGCGTCGTCGGCCTTGGTGAAGCGTCCCGTCGACTCGATGACGATGTCGACGCCGAGCTCGCCCCAGGGCAGGTTCGCCGGGTCGCGCTCTTCGAAGACCTTGATGGCCTTGCCGCCGACGGTGATCGAGTCGCCGTCGTACGAGACGGACTCGCTGAGCGGGCCGCCGACCGAGTCGTACTTGAGCAGGTGGGCGAGCGTCTTGTTGTCGGTGAGGTCGTTCACCGCCACGATTTCGAGGTCCGCACCCTGCGCGAGAGCCGCGCGGAGGTAGTTGCGTCCGATGCGGCCGAAGCCGTTGATGCCGATCTTGACAGTCACGGAGTTTCTCCTGAGATGTGTCGTGCGCGAGTGCGCGGTTGGTGCGATGCGAACGAGGACAACGGCGTCCCGGCGGGCAGTCCCGCCGGGACGGCCGCGCTTATTAGGACAGTACCAGCAGGCCCGAGGTCTTCTGACGGGCGGCGTCGAGGCGCTGGGCGACGTTCTGCCAGTTCGCGATGTTCCACACGGCCTTGACGTAGTCAGCCTTGACGTTGAGGTAGTCGAGGTAGAAGGCGTGCTCCCACATGTCGAGCTGGAACACCGGGATGGTGCCCTGCGCGGTGTTGCTCTGCTGGTCGAACAGCTGCTGGATGATGAGCTGCTCGCCGATCGGGTCCCAGCTGAGGACGGCCCATCCGGATCCCTGGATGCCGGTCGCGGCGGCGGTGAAGTGCGCCTGGAACTTGTCGAAGCCGCCGAAGAACTCGTCGATCGCTGCGCGCAGCTCGCCCTCGGGCTCTCCGCCGCCCTCGGGCGACAGGTTGGTCCAGAAGATCGAGTGGTTGACGTGGCCGCCGAGGTTGAACGCGAGGTCCTTCTCGAGCTTGTTCACGTTGGCCAGGTTGCCGGACTCACGCGCCTCGGCCAGCTGCTCCAGCGCGGTGTTCGCGCCGGTGACGTACGCCTGGTGGTGCTTGCTGTGGTGCAGCTCCATGATCTTGCCGCTGATGTGCGGCTCGAGGGCGGCGTAGTCGTAAGGGAGGTCGGGCAAGGTGTACTTCGCCATGTTCTCTTCTTCCTGTCGGCGCGCGCCGAAATCCCCGGCGCTGCGAGGGTGACGGAATCATCCTACTGAGCGGCAACGCCCGAGCGACGGGGTTGCTTCCCACTGTGACGTGTGGAACAGGCACGCTGCGGATCGCGCGGGATCAGTCCTCGATGCCGGCGGGCACGGCCGATTCCGTGCCGGGCAGGCCCTCGATCTCGGCCTTCTTGTCGGCCATCGCGAGGAGCCGGCGGATGCGGCCGGCCACGGCATCCTTCGTCAGCGGCGGATCGGCGTGGTGTCCCAGCTCGTCCAGGCTCGCGTCGCGGTGCGCGAGTCGCAGGTCGCCCGCCTGGCGGAGGTGCTCGGGCACTTCGTCGCCGAGGATGGCGAGGGCGCGTTCCACGCGCGCGCAGGCGGCCACGGCGGCCTGCGCCGAACGACGAAGATTGGCGTCGTCGAAGTTCACGAGCCGGTTGACGCCCGCGCGCACCTCGCGTCGCTGACGCATCTGGTCCCAGTCGGCCGCGGCACGCATGGCGCCCATCGCGGCGAGGGCGGCACGGATCGCCTCTCCCTCGCGCACGACGACCCGCGGGATGCCTCGCACCTCGCGGGCCTTGCCGGCGATGCCGAGACGGTGCGCAGCGCCCACCAGGGCCATCGCGGCCTCGGAGGACGGGCAGGTGATCTCCAGCGCGGCCGAGCGACCGGGGTCGGTGAGCGTGCCGGCCGCGAGGAACGCTCCCCGCCAGATCGCGGCGAGGTCGCCGCGCGAACCCGTGGTGAGCTTGTTGGGAAGCCCGCGGACAGGTCGCCGCCGCTGGTCGAGCAGCCCGGTCTGGCGGGCGAGCGTCTCGCCGCCTTCGATGACGCGCACGGCGTAGTGGCTGCCGGTGCGGGCACCCGAGCCCTGGACGTGCACGAGCTCGGGACGCACGCCGTACAGCTCGACGAGGTCGCGGGCGGTGCGCCGGGCGAGGATGTCGGAGTCCAGTTCGGCCTCGACCGCGACGCGGTTCGCGATCGAGTGCAGGCCTCCCGAGAATCGCAGCAGCGACGTGAGCTCGGCGACCCGCGCGGTGGGGCGCGGGTCTCGCACGGTGATCAGCTCGGCCTTCACGTCAGCGGTCAGCGACACGGGACTCCTTCGCGGGTCTTTCGGGAACGACCCTCCACCCTACCGGCCGGTCCGGCCGGTGGCGTCATCACTCCCGCCCGAGATCGCGATGCGTGATGCGCACGGCCACGCCGGGCACCGCCGCGAGGCGCTCCGCGAGCTCGCGGACCATCACCACCGACCGGTGCTTGCCACCGGTGCATCCGACGGCGACGACCGAGTGGCTCTTGTTCTCGCGCTGGTATCCCTCGAGCACGGGCCGCAGCGCCGCGCTGTACGCGTCGAGGAAGTCGGCTGCCCCCTCCTGCGCGAGCACGTAGTCCCGCACCTCCGCGTCCTCGCCCGTGAACGGCCGCAGCCGCTCGTCCCAGAACGGGTTCGGCAGGAACCGCATGTCCGCCACGAGATCGGCGTCGGGGGGCAGCCCGTACTTGAAACCGAAGCTCTGCAGCGTGAGCGTGTGCCGCGCCGCCCCCTCCTCGGTGAAGAGGTCGGCGACCTTCGTCGCCAGCTGGTGGATGTTGTACGACGAGGTGTCGACGATGATGTCAGCGCCCTCACGGACGGCGGCGAGGCGCGCACGCTCGCGACGGATGCCGTCGAGGATGGTCCCGCCGCCCTGGAGCGGGTGCGGGCGCCGCACCGCCTCGAACCGGCGGACGAGCACCTCGTCAGAGGCATCCAGGAACATGACCCGGATCTGCCGGCGCTCGCGGAGCGCCCGCATCGCGGCGGGAAGGTCGGAGAACAGGTCGCGCCCGCGCACGTCGACCACGACGGCGACCCGGGGCAGCACTCCCCCGGCCAGCTCGGTCAGGTCGAGCAGCGGCTTGAGCATCTGCGGCGGCAGATTGTCGACCACGTACCAGTCGAGGTCCTCGAGCGAGTTCGCGGCGGTCGACCGCCCGGCCCCCGACATCCCCGTGACGATCAGCACTTCTCCGACGTCGTGACGCGTCGCCTCGCCCATGACCACCCCCGTCGAGCCCAGCCTACCCACTGGTGACAGCAGCCGGCTCCGCAAGGTGGGCGTGAATCGCCGCCGCGAGCTTCGGCCCGACGCCGGGCAGTTCCGCGATCTCTTCGGGCGTCGCCTTGCGCAGCGCCGCGACCGAGCCGAAATGCCGCAGCAGCGCTTTGATGCGGGCTTCGCCGAGGCCGGGAACCTCGGCCAGCACGCTCTGGATGTCGCGGCGCCGCCGCTTTCGCTGGTGGGTGATCGCGAAGCGATGCGCCTCGTCGCGCAGGCGCTGCAGCAGATACAGGGCCTCCGAGGTGCGGGGCAGGATGACCGGGTACTCCTCGCCCGGCAGCCAGACCTCCTCCAGCCGCTTGGCGATGCCGCACAGGGCGATCTCCTCGTGGCCGGCGTCGCGCAGCGCCCGGGCCGCCGCCTCGACCTGCGGCTTGCCGCCGTCGACCACCAGCAGCTGCGGGCGGTAGGCGAAGCGCGGACGCCGCCGCTCGGTGACGACGGTCTCGTCGGAGGTCACGTCGGGCATGGCCGACGTCTCGTTCTCCTCCGGGCGGTCGAGGTACGCGAGGCGACGCGTGAGCACCTGGTACAGCGAGTCGGTGTCGTCGGTCGTCTCGGGGACACCGAAGGACCGGTACTGGTCCTTGCGCGGCAGGCCGTCCTCGAAGACGACCATCGACGCCACGACGTTGGTGCCGCTCAGGTGCGACACGTCGAAGCATTCGATGCGCAAGGGCGCCTCGGCGAGATCGAGCGCCTCCTGGAGGTCGGTGAGCGCCTGGCTGCGGGCGACGTAGTCGCTGGTGCGCCGTGTCTTGTGGAGCATCAGCGCCTGCTGGGCGTTGAGGGTCGCGGTGCGCATGAGGTCGGCCTTGCGGCCCCGCTGCGCGACCTGGATCGTCACGCCCTTGCCCCGCCGCGTCCGCAGCCACTCCTCGAGATCGGCGGCGTCATCCGGCATCGACGGCACCAGCACCTGCTTCGGGATGTCGGCCCCCGCCGCGTTCCCGTACGTGCGCTGGATCACCTGATCGACGAGATCGCCGTCGGAGATGTCGATCTCCTTCTCGATCGTCGTGGCGCGCACACCGCGCACGCGGCCGCCACGGATCACGAAGTGCTGCACGGTCGCGGCGAGCTCGTCCTCGGCGATGCCGAACAGGTCGGCGTCGGTGTCGGGCGCGAGCACGAGCGCGCTCTTGTTCAGCACCGCATCGATCGAGTGCAGGCGGTCGCGGTACACCGCGGCCGCCTCGTAGTCCATCGCCGCCGAGGCCTCGCGCATCCGCGCCGTCAGCTCTTTGGTGAAGCGCTGATCGCCGCCCGACATGAAGGCGATGAAGTCGTCGACGATCGCGCGGTGCTCCTCGATCGTCACCTTCATCGAGCACGGCCCGCCGCAGCGCCCGATCTGGCCCGGAAAGCAGGGGCGGCCGGTGGCCATCGCCTTCTTGTACGACGCGTCGCTGCAGGTGCGGATCGGGAAGACCCTGATCATCAGGTCGATCGTGTCGTGCACCGCCCACACCTTCGGGTACGGACCGAAGTACTTCGCGCCGGGGATGCGGCGGTTGCGGGTCACGATCACCCGCGGCGCCTCGTCCGCGAGCGTGATCGCCATGAAGGGGTAGGACTTGTCGTCCTTGTAGCGGACGTTGAACGGCGGGTCGAACTCCTTGATCCACTGGTATTCGAGCTGCAGCGAGTCGACGTCGGTGGCGACGACGGTCCACTCCACCGATGCCGCGGTCGTCACCATGCGGCGGGTGCGCTCGTGCAGCGTGTGCAGCGGAGCGAAGTAGTTCGACAGGCGTGCGCGGAGGTTCTTCGCCTTGCCGACGTACAGCACGCGCCCGTCGCGATCGCGGAACCGGTAGACCCCCGGATTGGTGGGGATCTCGCCCGGGTTCGGCTTGTACGGGACGGTGGGAGCGGAGCGCGCCATGCCGCTCAGCCGGCCTTGCGGGCCTCGACGAGCTCTGCGGGCGCGCTCACTCCCAGCACCTCGGCGAGGAACATTCCGGTGTGGCTCGCCTCGACGCGCGCGATCTGCTCGGGTGTGCCCGTTGCGAGCACCTCGACCACCGCCCGCGCCGCCCTCGGGACCGAGGTCGATCACCCAGTCGGACGGACTTGATGACGTCGAGGTTGTGCTCGATGACGATGACGGTGTTGCCCTTGTCGACGAGCCCGTTCAGCACCTCGAGGAGCTTGCGCACATCCTCGAAGTGCAGACCCGTCGTCGGCTCGTCGAGCACGTAGATCGATCGGCCGTTGGTGCGCCGCTGCAGCTCGGTGGCGAGCTTCACGCGCTGCGCCTCGCCGCCCGAGAGCGTCGTGGCGGACTGCCCGAGCCGCACGTAGCCGAGGCCGACGTCGACGAGCGTCTTGCAGGTAGCGGTGGATCGCCTGGATGGGCTCGAAGAACTCCGCCGCCTCGGCGATCGGCATCTCGAGCACCTCGGCGATGTTCTTGCCCTTGTAGTGCACCGCGAGCGTGTCGCGGTTGTACCGCTTGCCGTGGCAGACCTCGCAGTCGACGTACACGTCGGGCAGGAAGTTCATCTCGATCTTGATCGTGCCGTCGCCCGAGCACGCCTCGCAGCGGCCGCCCTTGACGTTGAAGCTGAAGCGGCCGGGCTGGTAGCCGCGCACCTTCGCCTCGGGCGTCTCGCTGAACAGCGTGCGGATGCGGTCGAACACGCCGGTGTACGTCGCGGGATTGGACCGCGGCGTGCGGCCGATCGGCGCCTGGTCGACGTGCACGACCTTGTCGAGGTTCTCGAGACCCGTGACGCGGGTGTGCTTGCCGGCCACCCGGCGCGCGCCGTTGAGACGCGTCGCGAGGACCTGATACAGGATGCCGTTGACCAGCGACGACTTGCCGGAGCCGCTGACGCCGGTCACCGCGGTGAGCACGCCGAGCGGGAAGTCGACCGTGACGTTCTTGAGGTTGTTCTCGCGCGCGCCGACGACGGTGACCTGGCGCTTCTTGTCGATCTTTCGGCGCTTCTTCGGCGTCGGGATGGCGCGCCGCCCCGACAGGTAGTCGCCGGTGATCGAGTCGCGGTCGGCGAGAAGCTCCTCGATCGGACCCGAGTGGACGACCTCGCCGCCGTTGACGCCGGCCCCCGGGCCGATGTCGACGACCCAGTCGGCGGCGTGGATCGTCTCTTCGTCGTGCTCGACGACGATGAGCGTGTTGCCGAGGTCGCGCAGGGCGACCAGCGTCTCGATGAGCCGGCGGTTGTCGCGCTGGTGCAGACCGATCGACGGCTCGTCGAGCACGTAGAGCACGCCGGTCAGGCCCGACCCGATCTGCGTCGCCAGGCGGATGCGCTGGGCCTCGCCGCCGGACAGCGTCGCCGCGGCGCGGCTCAGGCTGAGGTAGTCGAGACCGACGCGGATGAGGAAGTCCAGTCGCACGCGGATCTCGCGCAGCACCTGCGCGGCGATCGTGGCCTCGCGCTCGGTCAGGGTCAGCTGCGCGAAGTACTCCCGGGCCTCGCCGAGACTCAGGCGCGAGGCATCCGCGATCGAATGCCCGTGCACCTGCACGGCCAGCACCTCCGGCTTGAGCCGCGCACCGTCGCACACCGGGCACGGCACCTCGCGCAGGTACTCCGACCAGCGCTGACGCTGCGTGTCGGACTCGGCCTGCGTGTACTGCCGTTCGATGTAGGGCACGACGCCCTCGAAACCCGACGAGTAGCGCATCTCGCGGCCGTAGCGGTTCTTCCACCGCACGGTGACCTTGTAGTTCTCGCCGCGCAGCACCGCCTCGCGGACGTCCGACGGCAGCTTCTTCCACGGAGTGTCGAGCGAGAAGCCGAGGTCGTTCGCGAGTCCCTCGAGCAGGCGCTCGTAGTACTGGAAGAGCCCCTTGCCCTGCGTCGTCCACGGGATGAGCACACCCTCGCGGATCGACAGCTCCTCGTCGGCGAGCATCAGCTCGACATCGACCGACATGCGGGTGCCGAGGCCCGAGCAGGCCGGGCAGGCGCCGAACGGCGCGTTGAACGAGAACGTGCGGGGCTCGATCTCGGTCAGCTGCAGCGGGTGGCCGTTGGGGCAGGCGAGCTTCTCGGAGAAGGACTGCCACGCGGCATCCCCCTCTTCGTCCACGAAGTTGATCTGCATCACGCCGCCCGCGAGCGACAGCGCCGTCTCGACGGAGTCGGTGACGCGATCGAGGATGCCGGGTGCCGCGACGAGACGGTCGACGACGACCGCGATGTCGTGCTTGTAGCTCTTCTTGAGCACCGGCGGCTCGGCGAGCTGGATCAGCTCGCCGTCGACGATCGCCCGCGCGTAGCCCTTCGCGCCGAGCTCCTTGAAGAGGTCGACGAACTCGCCCTTCTTCTGGGTGACCACCGGCGCGACGATCTGGTAGCGCGTGCGCTCGGGCGAGCTCCATGAGCTGGTCGGCGATCTGCTGCACCGTCTGGCGCTGGATGACCTCGCCGCACTCGGGACAGTGGGGCACGCCGATGCGCGCCCACAGCAGGCGCATGTAGTCGTGGATCTCGGTGATCGTGCCGACCGTCGAGCGCGGGTTGCGGTTGGTCGACTTCTGGTCGATCGACACCGCGGGGCTCAGCCCCTCGATGAAGTCGACGTCGGGCCGGTCGACCTGGCCGAGGAACTGCCGCGCGTAGGCGCTCAGCGACTCGACGTACCGGCGCTGACCCTCGGCGAAGATCGTGTCGAACGCGAGGCTCGACTTGCCCGAGCCGGACAGGCCGGTGAAGACGACGAGAGAATCGCGCGGGATGTCGAGGTCGACGTCCTTCAGATTGTGCACGCGGGCACCGCGGACGCTCAGCTTTCCGCTGGTGCCGCCGACGGTCTTTGCGGGCAGGTTCGCGGGCAGGGCGACAGGGACGATGGGCACCAGTCAAGTGTAGGCGGGGCCTCCGACATGAGGCCTGGGAGCCGTTCGCCGTGGGCGAAGACGACCATCCCGCTCCCCCGTTGACGCGTCGCGGCGACCTCGCTGCCGCCCCGTCAGCCCCGTCGAAGCGTCAGCGCGCGCCGGAGAAGGGCCGCAGCGCGTCGCGCAGAGCGAAGAGCGCATCGGCATCCGTGCCCGCGCTCGCCATCACCTGACCCGGAACGTCGAGCGCCCGCTCGCGCAGCGCCCGCCCGGCATCGGTCAGGCCCACGTCGAGAACGCGCTCGTCGCCGCCCCGGCGGGCACGCGTCACGAGCCCCTGCGACTGAAGCCGCTTGACGAGCGGTGAGAGCGTGGCCGGCTCGAGCGCCAGTTCGGCGGCGAGCTCGCGCAGCGATCGGGGCGATCGCTCCCACAGGGCGAGCATGACGAGGTACTGCGGGTGCGTGAGGCCGAGCGGCTCCAGGATCGGCCGGTACAGGCCCACCACATTGCGGGCGGCCGTCACCAGCGCGAAGCACACCTGGTTGTCGAGCGCGAGCAGGTCGTCGGGGCTGAGAGCAGCGGCGCCCCCGTGCGCGGACACTCCGCTCGACGCATCGGCGGCGCGGAGGCGAGGAGGCGGGCGCTGTCACGCGCTTATTCTATATCGCACGAATCGTTAGTACACTAATTAACATGCCCGATCAGGATGCCTCCCCCGACGCCCGCCGCCCACTCCGCGATCGGGTGCGCGAGGCCGGCGGCTGGTACGCCTTCCTCAACGCGAACCTGATCCGCGTGGCCGGCCCCGCGGCGGTCGGACCGTACGAGACGGCTCCTCCGCCCAGCGCCGCAGAACGCGCCGAGCGCGCCTGCCCGCTGTGCGGCGCGCCGATCACCCAGCACACCTTCGACCGCTCGGGTCCGAAGCCCCTCATGCACTGCCCGTGAGCCGCGGGCGCTGGTGCTGCGGCGCTGACGCCGCAGGCGTGCGCCGCGGCTCACGCGCCACGGCGCTCGTTACGCGTGCCCCGCGCGCTCCATGGCGCGCAGTTCCTTCTTGAGGTCCTGCACCTCGTCGCGCAGACGCGCGGCGAGCTCGAACTTCAACTCGCCGGCCGCGGCGAGCATCTGCTGGCTGAGGTCGGCGATCGTGGCCTCCAGCTGCTCGGCGCCCTCGGCCGCGATGCCCTCGCGTCGCAGCTGCGGCGTCGGGCTCTTGCCCATGCCGGACTTGGTCTTCGCCGCCGCCTTGCCCCGCAGCATCCGATCGGTGTCTGAAGCCTCCCGCGCGAGCACCTCGGTGATGTCGGCGATGCGCTTGCGCAGCGGCTGCGGATCGATGCCGTTCGCCGTGTTGTAGGCGATCTGCTTCTCGCGGCGACGGTCGGTCTCGTCGATCGCCTTCGCCATCGAGTCCGTGATCGTGTCGGCGTACATGTGGACCTGGCCGGAGACGTTGCGCGCCGCGCGACCGATCGTCTGGATCAGCGAGGTGCCGCTGCGGAGGAACCCCTCCTTGTCGGCGTCGAGGATCGACACCAGCGACACCTCGGGCAGGTCGAGGCCCTCGCGGAGGAGGTTGATGCCGACGAGCACGTCGTAGACGCCGGCTCGAAGCTCGCTGAGCAGCTCGACACGGCGCAGCGTGTCGACGTCGGAGTGGAGGTAGCGCACCCGCACACCGTGCTCGCCCAGGAAGTCGGTCAGCTCTTCGGCCATCTTCTTCGTGAGCGTGGTGACCAGCACCCGCTCGTCGCGGGACGCGCGCAGCCGGATCTCTTCGAGGAGGTCGTCGATCTGTCCCTTCGAGGGCTTCACCACGATCTCGGGGTCGATGAGGCCGGTCGGACGGATGATCTGCTCGACGACGCCGTCCGCGATCCCCATCTCATAACGACCCGGCGTCGCGGAGAGGTACACGGTCTGGCCGACGCGGTTCTTGAACTCGTCCCACCGCAGCGGCCGGTTGTCGAGCGCGCTCGGAAGCCGGAAGCCGTGCTCGACCAGCGTGCGCTTGCGCGAGGCGTCACCCTCGTACATCGCCCCGATCTGCGGCACCGTGACATGCGACTCGTCGATGACCATGAGGAAGTCGTCGGGGAAGAAGTCCAGCAGCGTGTGCGGCGGCTCGCCGGGGGCGCGGCCGTCCATGTGGCGGGAGTAGTTCTCGATGCCCGAGCAGAATCCCAGCTGCTGCAGCATCTCGAGGTCGAAGGTGGTGCGCATGCGCAGACGCTGCGCCTCGAGCAGCTTGTTCTGCGACTCGAGCTCTTTCAGCCGCTCGGCGAGCTCGTCCTCGATGGTGCCGATGGCGCGCTGCACCGTCTCGGTGCCGGCGACGTAGTGCGACGCCGGGAAGATGGGCACGCTGTCGAGCCGCTGCACCACATCGCCCGTGAGCGGGTGCAGCATGAAGAGCGCCTCGATCTCGTCGCCGAACATCTCGATGCGGATGGCGTACTCCTCGTACACCGGGATGATCTCGATCGTGTCGCCGCGCACCCGGAAGTTGCCGCGCGAGAAGTCGACGTCGTTGCGGTTGTACTGCATCGCGATGAACTTGCGGATCAGCGCGTCGCGGTCGTACACCTCGCCCACCTGCAGCGCGACCATCGCCCGCAGGTACTCGTCGGGCGCGCCGAGGCCGTAGATGCACGAGACGGTGCTGACCACGATGACGTCGCGCCTGCTGAGCAGCGAGTTGGTCGTCGAGTGGCGCAGGCGCTCGACCTCGGCGTTCACCGACGAGTCCTTCTCGATGAAGGTGTCGGTCTGCGGGACGTACGCCTCGGGCTGGTAGTAGTCGTAATAGCTGACGAAGTACTCCACCGCGTTGTGCGGCATGAGCTCGCGGAACTCGTTCGCCAGCTGCGCGGCCAGCGTCTTGTTGTGCGCGAGCACGAGGGTCGGCCGCTGCACGGCCTCGACGAGCCAGGCGGTCGTCGCCGACTTGCCCGTGCCGGTCGCACCCAGCAGCACGACGTCGGTCTCGCCGGCGTTGATGCGCGCCGCCAGCTGGGCGATCGCCTGCGGCTGGTCGCCCGACGGGGCGAATTCGCTCACGACCTCGAACGGCCGCACGGATCGAGTGGTCTGCACCGTTCCAGCGTAGGCGGCACCCCCGACATCGGGGCGGCGTTCGCGACGAGCGGATGCCGGGAGCACGGCCGACCCGTGCGCTTCAGCCTCCGAAGCCGCCGCCGCCGTCGAATCCGCCGCCGCCGAAGCCGCCCGCGTCGAGACCGCCGAAGGCACCGCCGTCGTACCCGCCGCCACCGGCGTCGTAGCCGCCCGCAGCGCCGCCGCCGTCGAAGCCGGCCGCGCCCGGGTCGTAGGTCTCGCCGATCCACGCCGGCTCGGAGCCGATGCCGATCGACCCGGCGCCGACCGTGTAGTAGGCCGCGACCGAACTCGACAGCAGGAACTGCTGCGCCACGATCGTCATGACGCCGACGTTGAGGAGCATCCGCTGCACGTCCACCCCGTCGCGAGGATCCCCGTCGTCGACGGCGACCGCGGTGCGCGCGGGATCCGCGGCGGCACTGGCCGCGGCATCCGTCCCGGCGCCGGCCGCGCGCGCCGCACGGTGCTCTTCGGCCCGACGGACCAGCTTCGCGATCACCGACGGGTCTTCCGCGGCGACATCGCGCTCCGACTCCGCGAGGAACGGCCGGAGCTGTTCGAACATCTCGCGGCGGCGCTCCGGCGGCAGGTCCTTGAACGCCGAGGCGTGAGCGCTTTCGATCACGGATGCCGGAAGCGTCCCGAGCAGGTAGACGTAACGCGAGATGCGCTCTTCCTCCGTGGCCGCACGGTAGGGGCCGCGACGCCGCCGGAACCTCGAGAGCACACCCATGCGACACCTCCTTCGGTCTGCCTCCAGGGTAGACCGCGCCGCCCCGGGGCGGAATGGTGGGAGCCGCCGTCTACACGCGTTCCGCGCGTCGCGCCACGTGCTCGTCGAGACTCTCCCACAGCTCGTCCACCTGGCGGATCGTGTCGTCGAGGGTGCCCGCGGTGTCGATCACCACGTCGGCGATCCGCAGACGCGCCTCATCCGGCACCTGCGATGCGATGCGTGCTCCCGCATCAGCCGGGCTCAGCCCGCGCAGTCCGATCAGCCGCTCGACGCGCACCTCGGCAGGGGCGTGCGCCACCACGACGAGCTGCCACGGGTCGTCGACGCGTGCCTCGACCAGCAGCGGCACGTCGTAGACGACGACGGCATCGGGGTCGGCAGCGAAAGCCGCGGCGAAGCGGCGGGCGGATTCGGCGCGCACGGCCGGATGCACGATCGCGTTGAGTCGCGCGATCGCCGCCGCGTCTCCGAACACGCGGGTGCCGAGAGCCGCGCGATCCAGCGAGCCGTCGGGGCGCAGCATCCGCTCACCGAACGTCTCTGCGATCGCCGCGAGGACCGGAGTGCCCGGCGCCTGGACTTCGCGCACCAGCTGATCCGCGTCCACGACTACGGCGCCGCGCTCCGCCAGGCGACGGGCGATGGTGGACTTTCCCGAGGCGATGCCTCCGGTGAGGGCGACGAGGGGCATGCCACGAGCATGCCACGCCGGACTCCTTGACCGGTTCTTGAGGCGGGGCTGAGCGTGCACTGAGGAGGCGGCGATAGCCTCGGCACACCTGAGGGACAGTCCACCCGTGCAGCTGGGGAAGGGCGCAAGTGAACGTCGGACGCGACACTGTGAAGTATGGCAGTGTGGCGCGCGACAGCTCCGCGTCCTGCTGCGCGGACCGCACCTGCCGTCTTCGCGACGGCGGGGGTGAGTGGACCGTCCTGAGGTGCGGACCGGTCGCCCGCGTGGGGACGATGGCGACCGAGGTCCGTTCACCGAGGACGCGCGCAGGGCGGGATGTGGGGAGATCTCCCGCCCTACGCGCGGCCCGTGGCCCCGCGCGGGCATCGCGCAGGCGGGCACTCGGCGGGCGCCGGGAGCCGTATCCGTTCGGACACGCTGCGTGACCAGCGCGCCGTCGCACCCGTTTCGCCGCGCGTTCTGGGATATCATGACCGACGTCCAGGATCCGTCGGCACACCCGGATCCGGAGGGTGGAGCGGTGGAAGAAGCGCGCGTCGCCGTCGTGATCGAAGACGAAGAGGACATCCGTTCGCTGCTGTCGACGGTTCTCGCCCAGGCCGGGTTCGAGGTGCACGGGGCCGCCAACGGCCTGGACGGCGTCGAACTGGTCCGGGCGCACCAACCGCTCGTCACGACGCTCGACGTGAACATGCCCGGCATCGACGGCTTCGAGACCGCCAAGCGCATCCGTGCCATCAGCTCGACCTACATCGTGATGCTGAGCGCGCGCAGCGAGGAGATCGACGCACTGCAGGGGCTCGAAGCCGGCGCCGACGACTACGTCGCGAAGCCGTTCCGCCCTCGCGAGCTGCGGGCCCGCGTCGACGCCATGCTGCGACGTCCGCGCCACGTCGCACCGTCCGACGGTGAGAGCGCGGCGACGTCGGCAGCCGGCGACGGCGTGTGGCTCGAGCACCATGGACTCCGCCTGAACGCCGCCACCCACCTGCTCACCGTCGACGGCCGCGACGTCGAGCTGACGCGCAGCGAGTTCGAGATCCTCGCCGACCTGCTGGTGGCGGGCCGGCGCGTGCGCGCGAAGTCGGACCTCGCCCTCATGCTGCGCGGCGACCAGTACGCAGTCAGCGATTTCGTGTCCGACAGCGACGCGCGCGCCATCGAGGTCCACATGGCGAACCTGCGCCGGAAGCTCGGCGAGTCGCCGGCGCAGCCACGCTGGATCGAGACGGTCCGCGGCGTCGGCTACCGACTGACCGCGTGAACCGGGCGGCGGATCGTCGCCGCAACGCGTTCCCTGCGCGGGCGCCTCGTGCGTTCCGCCCACCGCCGCTCGCGCCGCCCCGGGCCCGACCGCGCGCGCTGGGCCGCTACTCCCCGTCGTCGATCAGCACGGAGGTCTCGACGTCCACAGCCGCGCGGCTGGCGGCCTCTCGCGCCGCGCGGATGAGCTCGGCCGCGTCGTACCCGGCCGTCTCGCTCAGCGCGACACCGACGCCGACGACGGGGATCACTCCCCCGCCGACCTTGCCGAGGTCGTCGAACAGACCGCGGTAGATGGCGCCGGCCTGACGTCGCGCCTCTTGCGCGGATGCGACGGCGAGCCCGACGACGAGGCCGGTCGGACCGTCCTGTCCGACGACGGCGTTGGTCGCGGCATGGCGACGGACTCCGGAGCGCCAGGTCGCGGCGACCGACCCGGCCACGTCGCTGCCGAAAGCGGTCGAGATGGGATCCAGATCGTCGAGGCGGACGGCGGTCACCGCGACCGCTTCATGTCGCCGCGCCGCGCGCCGGCAGATGCCGTCGAGGAGGACGGCGAACGACTCGTCGCTCACGATCCCCTGCTCCTGGTCGACCGCCCGAGCGTCGCGCAGGTAGCCGCGCACCGGCGCCCGGCTCGCCCGCAGCACCGAGGTGACGACCACCGCCACGATGGTCAGCGTCACCGTGACGAAGCTCGTGCTCACGGTGCCGAACGCCGCCTGGAACAGGGCGCTGTCGGGACCCGACGTGACGAACGCGGTGGTGCGCGACACGTAATACAGCGACTGGAACCCGAGCACCGCCCCGAGCACCCAGGCCGTGCGCGATTCCCGCATCTCGCCGCGGAGGCACTCGACGGCCCCGGCGCCGGCGAAGCCGAGCAGCGGCACGAACATCCACAGCGCCCCCGCCCAGTCGCCGCCGTCCGGACCCTCGAGCGCGACGCCGAGCGCGGCCGCGATGACGGCGCCCGCCACGAGGAGCGCCGACCAGCGCATGCGGCGGCCGTTGAAGCGGCGGCATCCCAGCCACATGCATCCGGTGCCGGCCACGAAGGCGGCGTTGCCGACGGCGATGGCCCACCAGGCGGCCTCGGACTGCACCCACACGGTGTACGCGAGTGTCGTGAGCATCGCCGAGAGGAACCCGATCGACCAGATGCGTCCGGCTCCCTCGTCGCGTCGCAGCAGCGTCTCGACGATGAACAGGACGCCGCTGACGTTGACGACCAGCGCGGTCATGATGTGCACGCTCGCCAGATCCAGAGTCATGGTGCGTCTCCTTCCGGGGCGATCGCGGGCAGCTTCACGATGAAGGTCGACCCCACGCCGGGCGCGCTGTGCAGGGCGAGCTCTCCCCCGTGCGCGCGCACGATGTCGCGGGTGATGGCGAGGCCGAGACCGGTGCCGGCCCGCCGGTCGGTGCCCGCCTTGTAGTAGCGCTGGAAGAGCCGGGAGCGATCGGCGTCGGAGATGCCGACGCCGGTGTCCCTCACCAGGATCCAGCTCGAGGTGCCGTCGGTCGTGGTGCCGACGAAGACGGTGCCGCCGTCCTTGTTGTAGGCGATGGCGTTCGAGACGAGGTTGTCGACGACCTGGCGCAGCCGAAGCGGATCGGCCCAGGCGGTGGCCGGTTCCAGGCCGGTCACGTCGATCGTGATGGCGCGCCCGGCGGCGCGCGGCAGGGCATCGGCGGCAGCGGCGGCCACGAGGTCGCGCGCGTCGATGGGCTGCGGAGCGAGGGATGCCTCCACCGAGGAGGGCGACGAACTCGACGCGGCGAGGATGTCGGCCACGATGCGCAGCAGCCGTTCGGCGTTGCGCTCGGCGACGTCGAGGCTGGCTCGCACGGCATCGGGGGTGTCGGGGTCTTCCATCGCGAGGTCGAGGTAGCCGAGGATCGATGTGAGCGGCGTGCGGAGCTCGTGGGACACGGACGCGACCAGGTCATCGCGCGCGCGGAGGGCGGTCAGCTCCGCCGTCACATCCCGCGAGACGACCACGGCGCCGGCGTCGGCGCCGTCGGGATCGGTGAGCCGGCGCGCGGTGATCGTGAGCGCACGGCGCGGACCAGGCTCCACCCCGAACCACACCACCTGGTCGTCGAACGCCTCGCCGCGGCGCGCGCGCTCGAGCGGAAGCTCGTCGGGTGGCAGGGGTGAAGTGCCGTCGTCGCGGAACGCCGGGACCTCGGCGCGGTCGTCGTCCGGCTCGAAGCCCTGCTGAAGCCGTCCGTGGGCCTCGTTGGTGACGGCGACGCGACCGGCAGGGCCGATGCGGACGACGCCGAAATCGACCGCGTCGAGCACCTCGGTCACGACCTGCTCCTGGCGTCGGGTACGCGCGAGGATGCTCTGCAGAAGCTGCGACTGCTTCGCCAGCAGCATCCGCTGCGCGTCGGAGCGGCGCGCGTTGAGATGGCTGGTCGCGGCGACGGCGAACAGCACGAGCGGCAGCAGCAGCGTGCGGTAGGTCACCTCGGTGGCGCTGAGGGCTGTCAGCACGCTGACGATGCCCGCGATCGCCACGATCACGCCGAACAGCCCCAGCAGGCCGAACCCGCCGGCGAGCCACGTCGTCGGGAAGATCCACAGCAGTCCGAGGACAGTGTCGGGCGCCGCGATCTGCATGAGCGTGATGGCCAGGATGTCGAGCGCCGGCACGACCGCGACCCACCCGTACGACAGTCGGCTCCAGGGCACCACCAGCGTCGCCGCGGTGACGACGACCACCACGACGACGCCGCTGAAGAAGAGCCCCGGCTCTCCGGTGAACGGTCCGACGGCCACCAGCACGCCCAGCACGAACACCACCGCCGCCAGCAGCAGCTGGTTGAGCATCGCGGTGCGGCCCCGGGTGCGGTCAGCGGCTTCGGGCGCGGTCACGCCGGGGCGGGAGCGCACGGCGGGCGGGCCCGCATCGCCCGGCATCGCGGCGGTCATACCGCGACGGTAACGGATGCCGCGCCCCGGCGCTGGCAAGGGCGCGCTCGGCTGCCCCGTTCGGGGCCCGCGGGCCGGCGCGACCCTGAGGCGTCAGAACCCGAAGTCGCCGAAGTCGCCGAAACCGCCGGCGTCGGAGGCGGCGGCGTCGCCGCCCCAGCCGGACCCGCTGTCGCCCCAGCCGGACCCGCTGTCGCCCCAGCCGGCGTCAGCCGCGCCCGCCTCACCCCCGGTGTCGCCGCTTCCGTCGCCGGCATCCGCGCTCTCTCCGGACGACCCGTCCTGGTAGCCCTGGTCGTCGGCGAAGCTCGGAGCGAGGAACGAGCTCACGAGCGCCGAGCCGATGACGTAGCCGACCACCGTGCCGAGGATCGACGAACCGAGCATCGAGCCGAACGACGGCCCCTGACGCTGCGGGCCGAGCGTGCGCTCCATGAAGCCGGGGTTGAGGTACTCGGCGCGCGTCGCGGCGCGGGCCATCGTCTGCGGATCGCTGGAGCGCGGCTGCTCGGCCGACGGAAGTCCTGCGGAGAGCTCGGCGAGCACCTGCTGCCGCTGCGGCTCGGTGAGCCTGCCGAACGCCTCGGCGTGCACCTGCTCGATCGTCTCAGGCGGCGCGGTCCGCAGCAGGTACCGGTAGCGCTCGATGGCGATCTCGTCCTCGCTGCGCGGCGGCTGCATCCCCGGCGTCGGCGTCCCCGGCGGCTGCATCCCGGGCGCTTGAGACCCCGGGCCCGCGCCGTAGGTGTTCTGCGGCACGGGAGGCGCCTGGCGCCCGTCGTCCGCGCCTCCGAAGAGTCGATCGAAGATTCCCATGGTCTGCTCCGTCGTGTCGGTGCCGGTGGACTCCCACGGTAGGCGCGGTTCCTCTGAGCCCGCTGGAGGCTCCGCAGCCGTTCTCCGAGAGCGTATGGCGCTCACCCTCGGGCTGCCAGCGCCTCGCTGAGCCATCTGGTGTGCAGGGCCCACGGATCGTCGATCCCCGCGGCCAGCGCGTCGATGTGCGCCATGAGGGCCTCGGAGCGACGGAACCACTCGGTGCGCGGGTAGCGGTCATCGGCGAACTGCACGTGCCGCCGCTGCTCGAGGGCACGACCGCCGCGCTCGAAGGCGAGCAGTTCGTCGTGCCAGAGGGCGGCGAGGCGCTGTCGCGGGTTCGAGCTCGTGCCGATCTTCACACGGTCCGCGTATCCCAGGTAGTACACGACGTCGACGCGCGGCGGCGCGAACTCGGCGTCGGGGATCTCGCCGTGACGCCATTCGCACACCGCGCACAGCCACGCCGACGGATAGCGCACGCCCAGTCGCGAGCCGCAGACGCCGCAGGGCGACGGCAGTGCGTCCGTGACGCCGTACCGGGAGTCGCACCACTCGGACGCCGCGGCGAGGTGCCGCTCGCAGAGGGCGACCGGGCTGTCCGCCGGCACCGGGCCGCGGCATCCGTCGTCGTCCACCAGGCAGCGCGCGGACGGGAGCTTCGAGGACACACGGCGACAGTACCCGCGCCCACCGACGTCGCCGTCGCCGGGGACGCGAAAGGGCCGTCACCCCGACCTCGCGGTCGGTGGTGACGGCCCTTTGCAGCCGGGTTCAGCGAACCAGGCGGGTCAACTCAGGATCAGCGACCCGAGAGCTTCTCGCGCAGAGCGGCAAGAGCCTCGTCGTCCGCGAGCGTCCCACCGGAGCCGGTGTCGGACGAGTACGAGGACGAGCCGGTCTCGACCGGGGCGGCAGCCTCGGCCTCGAGAGCCTTCGTGACGGCGGCCTTGTGAGCCTCCCAGCGAGCGTGGGCAGCGGCGTACTCCTGCTCCCACTTCTCGCGCTGCTCGTCGAAGCCTTCGAGCCACGCGTTGGTCTCGGGGTCGAAGCCCTCGGGGTACTTGTACTCCCCGTTCTCGTCGTACTCCGTGACCATGCCGTAGAGGGCCGGGTCGAACTCGGTGCCGTTGGGGTCGACCGACTCGTTCGCCTGCTTCAGCGAGAGCGAGATGCGGCGACGCTCGAGGTCGATGTCGATGATCTTGACGAAGACCTCTTCGCCGACCGACACGACCTGCTCGGCGAGCTCGACGTGCTTGCCCGACAGCTCCGAGATGTGCACGAGGCCCTCGATGCCGTCCGCGACGCGCACGAATGCACCGAACGGAACGAGCTTGGTGACCTTGCCCGGCGCGACCTGACCGATCGCGTGCGTACGGGCGAAGACCTGCCACGGGTCCTCCTGCGTCGCCTTGAGCGAGAGCGACACGCGCTCGCGGTCCAGGTCGACCTCGAGGATCTCGACGGTGACCTCCTGGCCCACCTCGACGACCTCGGACGCGTGCTCGATGTGCTTCCACGACAGCTCGGAGACGTGCACGAGGCCGTCCACGCCGCCCAGGTCGACGAACGCACCGAAGTTGACGATCGACGAGACCGTGCCCTTGCGGACCTGGCCCTTGTGCAGGTTGTTGAGGAACGTGGTGCGCGACTCGGACTGCGTCTGCTCGAGCAGGGCGCGGCGCGAAAGCACGACGTTGTTGCGGTTCTTGTCGAGCTCGAGGATCTTCGCCTCGATCTCCTGGCCGAGGTACGGCGTGAGGTCGCGGACGCGGCGGAGCTCGATCAGCGAAGCGGGCAGGAAGCCGCGCAGGCCGATGTCGACGATCAGACCACCCTTGACGACCTCGATCACGGAGCCGGTGACCACACCGTCGTTCTCCTTGATCTTCTCGACGTCGCCCCAGGCACGCTCGTACTGCGCGCGCTTCTTGGACAGGATGAGGCGGCCTTCCTTGTCCTCCTTCTGGAGAACGAGGGCTTCGACCTCGTCGCCGACCTTGACGACCTCGTTGGGGTCGACGTCGTGCTTGATGGAGAGCTCGCGCGAGGGGATGACGCCCTCGGTCTTGTAACCGACGTCGAGGAGCACCTCGTCGCGGTCGATCTTCACGACGGTGCCCTCGATGAGGTCGCCGTCGTTGAAGAACTTCAGGGTCTTCTCGACCGCGGCCAGGAAGTCCTCGGCAGATCCGATGTCGTTGATCGCGACCTGCTTGGTGGCCGGGGCGGTCGTTGCGGTAGTCATGTAGTGGGTTGTCCTTGTTGGGTGTGGTGTCGGGCTCCGGCTTTCAGTGACATCGTCGCGCAAGGGCGAACGGATGCCTCGAGCCGAGGCGAAGCGGATTTTCCAGCGATGTCACCCGGACCCTTGCGGGATGCGGAAAGCCGGTGCAAACCGGTACCCGAGCGTGGCGAAACAGCCACACGAGTGACACTCCAGGGTAACAGAACGGCCGGGTCGCCCGCGATGTTCCCTGGCGGACCGAAATCGGGTCCGCCGCGAGCCGCGGCAGAGGCCGTGGCCAGGCGGCTCCGCGCGACCCCCGGGCGGCGCACGGAGGGGGCGTGGCGACCGTCCGCTGCGGCGCCCGATCAGCGCGGCAGCTGGATCGGCGCGGTGTTCGTGCGGTCGGGATCGAACGGCGCCGGCGCCGACGAGGGCTCCCCCCGCAGCTGCGCGAGCCGCTCGTCCTCGCGTCGCTGCGCGTCGGCGAGCCAGTCCCATCCCGAAGGGTTCGTGGCGGGACGCACCTCGGGCACCGGGGCGGTGGGGTTGTCGTCGTGGCGCACCTCGGTCGTCGTGAGGGACGCCGCGGGTGCGGGCGGCATGGGCGGCGCGAGGGGCGCGCCGCCGAACGGATCCCCGCGTCCGGCGGCACCGCGGAGGCCCGCCTGCTGGATGACCCGCTGGATCGTCAGGCCGCGCTCGTCGGGGTCGCCGACGAATCGGATCTCGCGGAGCCCCTGCTCCTGCGCCGCGGACTCGAAGACGAAGTGCCCGTAGCCGAAGATTCTTCCCACGATCGGCTTGTAGACCGAGATGTCGAGGATGCGCGCGAGCGGCATCGTGGCGATGCGCCGCGACAGGATGCCGTGCACGCGGAACACGCGCATGTTGGTGATGACGAAGCGGTCGGTGTGCTGCTCGAAGTACCGCCAGATCGGCGTGACCCGTCACCGCGGCGCCGAGGAGCGCGCGGCACCCACCACGCCTGAGCCGGCACGAAGAACGACAGGAGGAGCACGACGACGCCGGCGAACAGCTCGAGCACGGCCGAGACGGTCGCCGCCCAGTGCTTGCGGACCTCGTCCACGATGCGCTCGCCCTGATCGGTGATCAGGTGCTTCTCGATCCGCGGATCGAACACGGTCAGCCCGCGGCGAGAGCCATGAAGAAGTCGACCACGGCGGCACCGGCGCCCCAGACGGCGCCGATCGCGCCCTGCACCGCGTTCGCCGCGTCCTGCGGGCGGGTGATGAGGTAGAACGCCGCGAACGCGATGACGAGCACCACGACGATGCGCTTGACGAGCTTCACGGTCCGGGGTTCCCTTCGACTTCTGCTGTTCTACCGTACGACGGGCTCTTCGCGCGCAGGCGCGCGGGCGCGTCGCCGATCGCGCGAGGATCGATCGTCCCGCGCGCCTGCGGGTCACGGCCGCAGCAGCACCTTCGTGGCGCGGCGCTCGTCCATCGCGGCGTACGCCTCGGCGGCCTCGGCGAGCGGCAGCTCCAGGTCGAACACCAGCCCGGGGCGGATCGCGCCGGAGCGGACGTCGGGCAGCAGCTCCTCGATGTAGCCACGGACGGGCGCGACCCCGCCGTTGACGCCGACGTTGCGGTTGAACATCTGCCGCACGGGCAGCTCGGGGCCGCCGTTGGGCACGCCGACGTAGCCGACCATGCCGCCGGGGCGCGTGGACCGCAGCGCCTGGTCCATCGACTCCTTCGTGCCGACGCACTCGAGCACGCGGTCGGCACCGATGCCGCCGGTGAGCGCGCGCACCGCCTCGATGCCGGCATCCCCTCGCTCCTCGACGATGTGGGTGGCGCCGAACTCGCGGGCCAGCGCCTGGCGCTGCGGATGCCGCGACATCGCGATGATCGTCGTGGCGCCGAGGCGCTTCGCGGCGATGACGGCGCAGAGGCCCACGGCGCCGTCGCCCACCACGGCCACGGCATCGCCGGGGCCGACACCCGCCGACACCGCGGCGTGGTGGCCGGTGCCCATGACGTCGCTCAGCGTCAGCAGGCCGGGGACCTCGTCGTCGCCCACCGGTCCGGGCACGACGGCGAGGGTGCCGTCCGCGAGCGGGACGCGCACCCGCTCGCCCTGACCGCCGTCGGCGAAGCCGCCGAAACGGTCGTCGCTCCCCCACCAGCCGCCGTGCAGGCACGAGGTGCTGACCCCGTTCCGGCAGTTCGCACACGTGCCGTCGCAGACGTAGAACGGGGCGATCACGAAATCGCCGGGCCGGACGACACGGACGTCCGCGCCGATCTCCTCGACGATGCCCACGAACTCGTGCCCGATGCGGTGCGGTTCGTTCGTCGGCGTGACGCCGCGGTACGGCCAGAGGTCGGAGCCGCACACGCAGGCCGCGACGACGCGGACGATCGCGTCGGCGCCGGTGGACAGCACAGGGTCGGGCACGTTCTCGACGCGGATGTCGCGGGCGGCGTGGATGACGGTGGCGAGCATGGATCGAGCCTAGGACCGCGAGCGCCCGCGCGGCGCCGCTGGCACCATGGACGCATGTGGATCGGGTGGATCGAGTTCGACCTGCTCCTCGGCGACATCCGCTCGTTGAAGGAGAAGCGCAGCGTGCTGCGGCCGCTCATCGCGGAGCTCAGCCGCCGCACCGAGGCGGCAGCCGCCGAGGTCGGCGAGCACGACCTCCACCGGCGGGCCGCCGTCGGCGTGTCCGTCGTCGCGGCGGACTCGGCGCACGTGCGGGACGTGCTCGACCACGCCGAGCGGCTGGTCGCGGACCGCCCCGAGCTCACCCTGCTGTCGGTGCGGCGCGGACTGCACTCGAGCGAGGACTGAGGCTCAGCCGGCGATCGCGTGCCCGATGGGCTCGTCGCCGCCGCCGAACCGGATGGTGCGGCCGATGGTGCGGTCGTCTGCGATCGTCGCGGCGATCACCGCGGCCACGTCCGCACGCGGCACCTCGCCTGCGCCCTCCGGGTCGAGAGCGATGCGCCCGGTGGGCGGATCGAGGGTGAGCGTCCCCGGCGCGAGGATCGTCCAGTCCAGCGCGCTGTGCGCGAGGTGGGCGTCCGCGGCCCACTTGGCGTCGGCGTAGGCGAAGAACGAAGACTCCCGGGCGACGCCGTGGTCGGCGCGAGACCCGATCCACGACACCATGACGTAGCGGAGCACGCCTGCCGCTGCGGCGGCGTCCATCGAGCGCACCGCCGCGTCGCGGTCCACCGCGTACGTGCGGGTCGGGCTGCCGCCGCCCGCACCCGCCGACCACACGACGACGTCGTTGCCGGCGACGAGGTTCGTCAGCTGATCGAGATCGAGGATCTCGACATCGGCGACGACCGGCTGCGCGCCGGTCGCGGCCACCTCCGCCTCCTGCGCGGAATCACGGATGACGGCGGTCACGGTGTGCCCCTGCGCCACGAGCATCGGCTCGAGCAGCAGGGCGACCTTGCCGTGTCCGCCGAAGATCAGGATGCGTGCCATCGGGTCTCCCTCCGTCGCCTGCCACGATACGCCCGAGCCGCCGCGGTGCTAGGTGGCGGAGCCGCCTGCGCCCGCGGTCGACGCCGGTGGGTGGTGGCGGACCACCGGCGGTGGCGGCATCCGTCTCGTGCTCCGCTCGCGCCAGCAGACTGTGCCGGCGGCCCCACAGCAGATAGAAGGCGAGCACGACCGCCACCCACACCGCGAACCATGCGTAGGTCGACCAGCCGAGGCCGGTGATCAGGTACAGGCAGGCGAGGATCGACAGCACCGGGGTCACCGGATAGCCCGGCACGCGGAACGCGCGGGGCAGGTCGGGGCGCGTCCGTCGCAGCACCATGACCCCGATCGACACCACGATGAAGGCGACGAGCGTTCCCATCGAGACGAGGTCCCAGAGGCTGGACAGCGGGATGAATCCCGCCAGGAGCGCCACGGCGATCGCGACGACGACCGTCGAGAACACGGGCGTGTGGGTGCGCGGGTCGACGCGGGCGAACGCCTGCGGGATCAGCCCGTCGCGGCCGATCGAGTACAGGATCCGGGTCTGGCCGAAGAGCGTCACGAGCGTGACCGAGAAGATCGAGATCACCGCGCCCGCCGCGAGCACCGTCGCCGGCCATGCGGCGCCGAGCACGTCGCCGAGGATGACGGCGAGACCGGCGCTCTGCTGGCCGGGGTCTTCGAAGTCCGTCCACGGCTGCGCGCCGACGGCCGCGATCGCGACGAAGAGGTAGACGGCGACGACCGTCGCGAGGGCGATGAGGATCGCCCGGGGCAGCGAGCGCTGCGGATCGCGCACCTCGTCGCCCGCGGTCGAGACGGCGTCGAGGCCGATGAACGTGAAGAAGATCGTCCCCGCGGCCGCCGTGACCCCGGCCGCGCCGTGTGGGGCGAAGTCGGCGAAGTTGTCGGTCTGGAACGCGGTGACGGCGATCGCGGCGAACATGAGGAGCACGCCGAGCTTGATGATCACCATGACGGTGTTCACCGCCGCCGACTCGCGTGTCCCGCGGATGAGCAGGAGCGCGCACAGGCCGACGAGGATCACCGCCGGCAGGTTCACGACGCCGCCCTCGAGCGGGCCGGCCGACAGCGCCGCGGGGATGTCCCAGCCGAACAGGTCGCCGACGAGGCGGTCGAGGTAGCCGCTCCACCCCGATGCGACCGCGGCGGTCGAGACGCCGTACTCGAGCATGAGGCACGCGGCGACGCCCATGGCGACGATCTCGCCGAGCGTCACGTAGGCGTACGAGTAGGTCGAGCCCGACACCGGCACCGCGGAGGCCATCTCGGCGTAGCAGACGGCGGACAGTCCGGCGGCGATCGCCGCGACGAGGAACGCCACGATCACGGCGGGTCCGGCGAGCGGCACGGCCTCGTGCATCACGAAGAAGACGCCGGTGCCGACCGTGGCCCCGACGCCGAGCATCGCGAGCTGGAAGGTGCCGATCCCGCGGGTGAGCCCACCGGGCGACGGCGCGGGAGGCGCCACGGGCTTCCGCCGGAACAGCTCTCGGGCCAGGCTCATTTCGTCCGCTCTCGTCCGCGACCGTGGTTGCACGCGAGTCTAGGACGGGAGGGCGAGCGTGCGTCCTCGCGTCGCGGCGGGTCCGCGGAGATCCGGCCGCGGCGGCCCCGCGGAGGCCGGCGGCCGGCGCGAGCGGGCTCAGGCCGCGAGGGCGACGCGGTCGGCCATGATCGCGCGGACGGCGTCGCGACCGGCGCGGTTGGCTCCGACGGTCGACTGCGACGGCCCGTACCCGATGAGGAAGAGCCTCGGCTCATCGATCGAGCGCCCGTTCTCGACGCGGAATCCGCCCTCCGGCGTGCGCAGCCGCAGCGGGGCCAGATGGTCGAGCGCGGGGCGGAAACCCGTGGCCCAGAGGATCACGTCGGCCGGCTCGAACGAGCCGTCCGGCATCCGCACGCCGTCCTCCTCGATCGAGGCGAACATCGGATGCCGCACCAGCACGCCGCGCGCCTCCGCCGCCCGCGCCCACGGCGTCCAGTGCATGCCGGTGACCGAGATCACGCTCCCGGGCGGAAGGCCGCGGCGCACGCGGTCCTCGACGCCCGCGATCGCGGCGACACGTGCCGGGATGTCGAAGTCGGCCTCGACCCAGTCCGGCTCGCGGCGCGTCACCCAGAACGTGTCGGCCACGTGCGAGATCTCGTCCAGCAGCTGCACCGCCGAGACGCCGGCGCCCACGACGACGACGCGCTGTCCGCGGAACTCCTCCGCCGAGACGTAGTCGGCGACGTGCAGCTGGCGGCCGCGGAAGCGCTCCTGCCCGGGGTAGTGCGGCCGGAACGGTCGCGTCCACGTGCCGGTCGCGTTGATCACATACCGTGCCGTCCAGGTTCCGCCGTCCGTCTCGACCAGGAGTCGCCCGCGCGGGTCGTCGTCGACGCGGCGCACGCCCTTCACGTGCACGGGCCGCAGGACGTCGAGCGCGAACCGCTTCTCGTAGTCGGCGAAGTACGCCGGAAGGATGTCGCGGCTCGCGGCGACGGGGTCGGCCGGCGGGACCGCGAACCCCGGCAGCTCGTGGATGCCGTTGACCGTCGCCATCCGCAGCGACGGCCAGCGGTGCTGCCATGCGCCGCCCGGCCCGGGATTCGCGTCGAGGACGAGGAACGTCGGCTCCGCGCCGGTCGCACGCTGCGCCGGTGCGAAGCCGCGGCGCTGCAGATGATAGGCGGCGGAGAGCCCCGCCTGCCCCGCGCCGATCACGACGACGTCGACGGCTGCGGGCTCCATGCCGGGCTCAACAGCGTCCGGCCCGCGGGGATTCCCGCGGGCCGGACGGATCGATCCTGGACGGCGACCTCAGTTGAGGGCGCGCGTGGAGGCGGGGATCACGCCGTCGCGGTAGAGGTCGGCGGCGACATCCTGCAGCGCGGTCAGCGCGACCCGCTGCGGCATCGGTCCGTACGAGATGCGGGCGACACCCAGCGCCTCGTACTCCCCCGCCGTCAGAGTGCCCGGCAGGCCGATGACGCTGACCTTGCGCTCGCCGATGCCCTCGACCAGGCGCCGCGTGATGTCGGCGTTCAGGATGCCCGGCACGAACACGAGATCGGCCCCGGCCGCGAGGTACGCGCGGCCGCGCTCGATGGCGTCGGCGATCGACTCGTCGAGCGGGCGCTTGCCCGCCCGCACGAACGCATCGGTGCGCGCGTTGAGCACGAACGGCACGCCCTCGGCGGCGCCCGCCGCGACGATCGCCTCGACGTTCGCGACGGCCTCGTCGAGCGGACGCAGGCGGTCCTCGACATTGGCGCCCACGACGCCCTTGCCGATCACGCGGCGCGCCGTCTCGCCCGCGTCGCCGTAGCCGTCGTCGAGGTCGGTCGTGACCGGCAGGTCGCCCACCGCCTCGACGATGCGGCCGACCATGTCGAGGGTGATGTCGAGCGGGATCTCGCCGTCGGGGTAGCCGAACGTCGCGGCGATCGCGTGGCCCGCGGTCGCGATGGCGCGCGTCTCGGGAAGGGCGGCGATGGTGCGGGCCGACACGGCGTCCCACACGTTCACGACGCGCAGGATCTCGGGCGCGGCGTGCAGCCGCGCGAGGGTCTGTGCTTTCTCAGCCTGAGTGGTCATGCATGTCACGCTATCGGCGCCACGACCCTTCGAGGACCGTCAGGACGGCCGGATCTCGCCGTCCACGTACCACCAGCGCCCGCCGCGCCGGAGGAACCGGCTGCGCTCGTGCAGCACGCCCTGCTCGCGGCCGTGGCGCCAGGCCGCGCGGAACTCGACGACCCCGCTCGCGTCGCCGTCTCCCCCGGCCTCGACATCCACGATGTCGAGGCCCGTCCACCGCTGGGCGGGATCCAGGGACAGCTCGTCGGGCCGGGTTCCCGGATGCCACGTCGCGACGAGATGGCGCTCGTCGCCGACGACGAACGCCGTGTAGCGCGAGCGCATCAGCGCCTCGGCGGTCGGCGGCGGGGTTCCCTGCAGCGCGGGGGCGCAGCATCCGTCGAAGCGATCGCCGCTGCCGCAGGGGCACGGATCTGCCGCCGCCACGCGCGGGAAGCCCCCGCGGGCGGCTCGGGATGCCGCGGCGCCGAACGACACGTCAGACGCCGGCCTTCTCGGCGCACGAGACGCAGCGGGTCGCGAACGGACGAGCCCGCAGACGCGCGATCGGGATGCCGCGACCGCAGTCCACGCAGACACCGTAGGTGCCGCCCTCCCAGCGCCGGACGGCCTCGTCGATCTCGGCGATCTCGCGGCGTGCGGCCTCTTCGAGCGCGACGGCGCGGGCCCACTCCCCGGACAGGGTCACACCCTCGGGGTCGTGCTCGTCGTCGGCGACGTCGCCGCGACGGTCGGCACGCAGCTCGGCCAGATTCTCGTCCATCGCCGCGACGCGCGCCGTCGCCGCGTCATGCAGCTCGTCCAGGAGCGCTCGCAGCTCGGTGCGGCTCGCGGCGGTGGTCATCGCACGAGGATACGCCCGGTTGTCAAGGCCACGCCGCCGCCGTGCCGGATCGCCGCCGCCGGCGCGCACGCGCGGCGCCGCGGTCCGGCGATGCCCCTGCGCGGCATGACGACAGCACAGCGCCTGCACGGCCGGCATGCGGCGTTCACGCGGGCGGGCGATAAGGAACTCCCAGGTGAGACGCGGAAGCTGGATCCATTGCCGAGCGGTAACTCCTTCCCGCTCCGGCACACCCCCACGGCGATGCGTCGCCGGGACCACTCCTCGTGCCCTACCCGAAGGGCACGAGGGGCGGTCCCATCGGCCCGCCCCGAAGCCGGCGATCCGCACCCCCGGGCGAGATCGCCGGCTTCACTGGGCCTCGCTGTGGATAACTCGGTCGGCGGGTCGGCACCACCGGTTAACGTGGGGGCGTGAGGACTCGGGTCACGGCCACGGCGCTCGGCGCTCTGCTGGTGCTGGCGCTCGCAGGCTGCACCACGCCGGAGCCCACGGACCCGACGCCCACGCCGACATCCGCGTTCGCCAGCGAGGAGGAAGCGTTCGCGGCCGCGGAGGCGACGTACCGGGCTTATGTGGATGCGCTGAATGAGGTCGATCTCGAGCGACCCCGAGACGTTTGAGCCCGTGTACGCGCTGGACGACCGGGGAGGCGAACGTCGAGACCGAACGCCGCTACTCGCGAGCATGCACGCCGACGGTGGAGCGTCACGGCGCACGGTCATCCAGCTTCGTCGGAGCCGATCGCATTCGGCCGACCTCGGACGAGTTGACGTGCCGCGGTCTGCCTCGACGTCGCCGCGTCGACGTCGTCGATGCAGCAGGGCGTTCGATGGTCGCCGGCGGATCGCCCAGACGTGCATCGCATTGCACGGTCACGCTTCGCTGAGCTCGAGTCGGCGACTGGCCTTCTGATCGCAGACAGCGATCTGACGCGAGCGACCAAGCGTGCTGATCGCTGAGCCGCGCTTCGCTCGTGGTCGCTAGCGCTCGTTGCCCGGCGCGCCACGGCGAACGCGGCGATGCTGCTTCAGCGATCGCAGCGGCCGGCGATCCGTACGTCGAACACGGACGATCAGGTCGATCGTGTCGGCGAAGACCGACAGCGACGGGCGCCACTGGAGGACGCGATTCCCGACGACGCACCGGACGGCGATCCGCAGACCGCCAGCCGCCCACACCCCCACCCCGTGACTGCGGCCCCCTCAACCGCTGCAACGACTGGACCGTCGTCACCGACGCCGCTCCCGACGTCACGCTCGCCGACCTCGCCTCGTTCCGTCCCGCACCGCCGACCCTCGCCGGCGAGCCTGCGGGCTTCGGCGTCGTGGGCATGCCGACGAACCTGCTGGCGTCGGCATCCGAAGAGCGCATCCCGGGCACCGTGCTCGGCTGGGACGTCACCGTGCGCTTCGTGCCGGTCGCCTACGTGTTCGACAACGGCGACGGCACGACGACGCGCGCGGCCACCGGCGGGTCGCCGTGGACCAGCCTCGGGCAGGGGCAGTTCACCCCGACCGCGACCAGCCATGTGTACCGGGAGCGGGGAACGTACGGCGTGTCGGTGACGGTCGAGTACGCGGCATCCGTCGACTTCGGCAGCGGGATCTGGCGACCCGTGCCGGGCGTGGTGCGCGCCCAGGCGGCCGGCTACGACGTGCGCGTCGTCGAGGTGCGGACGGCGCTCGTGGACCGTACGTGCGACGAGGATCCCACCGGGCCCGGCTGCTGATACTCGCCCGCGACGAAGCGGCGCGCGCGATTCACGAGGCGCACGGTCGTGCGCAGCGGAACGCCGACCGCATACGCCACCGCACCGGCGGCCGAGGTGTCGCCGCGTCCGAGGGCGACCCGGCGCTCCCAGGCGTCGCGCAGCCCGCCGCCGCGCCGCGCCAAGCCCGCTCGTGGCGGCAGGCGAGCGGCTGACCGCTGCGCCAGCAGCGCCTCGACGTGCTCGGTCCAGTCGTCGGCCTCGGGACGGTGGAAGTAGTTCTCATCGAGCCACTCCGGATCAGGATGCCGGAACCGGCGTGCGACGACATCCTCCTCGCCCGCGAGCAGGTCGGCGTCGGCGAGGGTCTCGTTGATGAGCTGCGGCGAGACGCCGAACGTGTCGAGGGCGATGACCGGGATGCCGCGCGCGATCGCCTCGATCGCCGCGGTCGAGCTCACCGTCACCAGCCCCTCCGCCGTGGTCAGCGCGTCGCGCATCGGCCCCGTCGAGGTGACGAGGTTCGGCGGCAGCGGGCCCAGCGACGCCAGCAGCTCGGGGTAGCCGTCCTGCTCGACGTGCGTCTGGTGCTCGCCGGTCGCTGCGCGCAGCTTCACCACGACCCGCCGCGACGGATCCGCCTCGGCGGCGCGGACGAGCATCCGGGCGATCCCGAGACGGTCCGCGCGCTCGGCCGGCACCTTGGCCTGCGCCGCGAACACGAGGTCGCCGCCCTCCGGGAGCGGCGCGGCCGCCCCGCCCGCAGCCACCCGTGCGCCCCGGGCGAACGGCAGGGTGGCCAGCGCGTACCGGTGCGCGTATCCGGTGCGCGCCGACAGCGCCCCGAACTCCCGCAGCTCGCGGCGCGAGTGCACCACGAACAGGTCGCACTGCAGCCGGTAGACGACGGCGCGGCGAGTCGCCGGGATCGAGATGCCCGGCAGCCCCGTCACGACGACCGGCCGGTGCGGGAGCGCCGCGAGGTCGCGCGCGAGCACGCGCACCAGAGGACCCCGCGCTCCGATCACGACGACGTCGGCCCGCAGCTCGGCGAGTCGCGCGGTCAGCCGGCCGTACGCGATCCGCTCCACGCGGTCGCGCGGAAGGCGGCTGCCGGTGAGCGCCGAGGCGAGCTGGCCGTCGCTGACCACCAGGGGCGTCTCGAGCACCAGCAGTGCGGCATCCCATCGCTCCGCCGCGTCGCCGACCATCAGCCCGCCGAGCAGCGCCGCCGCCCACTTCACATACGAGTCCGTATCGGCGATCGCGACGACGCGCGGCCTGCCGTCGGCGGGCGCGTGCGGACTCACGCGGGAACGCGGCGCAGCTTCGCCATGGGCGCGAGCTCACCGGGGTACACGCGCTTGACGCCGTCGCCGAGGGCCGCCTCGATGACACGGATGTCGCGCACCAGGTGCTGCAGGCCCGCCGGCTCGAGCGAGGCCGCGTGGTCCGATCCCCACATCGTGCGGTCGAGGGTGATGTGGCGCTCGACGGCGACGGCGCCGAGGGCGACGGCGGCCAGCGAGATCTGCAGTCCGCGCTCGTGTCCCGAGTAGCCGACGGGCACACCGGGGTAGCGATCGCGCAGCGCCGGGATCATGCGGATGTTCGCCTCTTCCGGTTCCATCGGGTAGGTCGAGGTCGCGTGCATGAGCACGAGGCGGTCGGTGCCGAGCACCTGGATCGCCGCGTCGATCTGCTCGCTCGTCGACATGCCGGTCGACAGGATGACGGGCTTGCCGGTCTCGCGCAGGGCTTCGAGCAGCTCGACGTCGGTGAGCGACGCCGACGCGACCTTGTGCGCGACGACGCCGAGGTCTTCGAGGAAGGCGACGCTCGGCACATCCCACGGCGACGCGAACCACTCGAGCCCGCGCAGCAGCGCGTGGTCGGAGATCTCGATGTACTGGTCGCGGTCGAACTCGACGCGGCGACGGTACTCGAGGTAGGTCATGCGTCCCCAGGGCGTGTCGCGCGGGATGTCGCGCATGTGCTCGGGCGTGGCGATCTCGGGCGTGCGCTTCTGGAACTTCACGGCGTCCGCACCGGCGTCGGCCGCGACGTCGATGAGCCGCTTGGCGAGGTCGACGTCGCCGTTGTGGTTCAGCCCGATCTCGGCGATGACGTACGCGGGGCGCCCGCCTCCGACGACGCGGGATCCGATGGTGACGGTCATGATGCCTCCAGTGGTGCAGTGGGGTGATCGGTTGCGGGGTTGCGCCCGCCGGGTCGCTGGGCCTCGTGCGGGGCGGTGGCGACCGCGGACTGCCGCGCGGCGAGCACGCGCTCCGCGAGGTCTCGCACCGCGCCGTCACCGCCGCGGCTGTCGAGGACGACGCGCGCGGCCGAGAGGACGAGCGGATGGGCCTCGGGCACCGCGATGGGCCACCCGACGAGTTCGAGGCAGGCGAGGTCGTTGACGTCGTTGCCGAGGTAGGCGATCCGAGACAGCGGGATGCCGTGGTCTTCGGCCCACTCCCGCAGCACGGCGGCCTTGTCGGCGGCGGCCTGCGCGCACGTCGACGCCCGAGCTTGCGCGCGCGGGCGGCGACCACCGGGTTCGCCTCGGTCGAGAGGATGAGGAACGGGATGCCGGCGGCCCGCAGCAGCGAGACCCCCATGCCGTCCGACCGGCTCACGGTCACCGACTCGAGGCCGTTCTGGTCGACGCGGACGGTGTCGTCGGTGTGCACCCCGTCGAAGTCGGTCACCACCGCGTCGACGGCGACCCCGCGGTCTCCCCGGGTGTCACGGTCGACGAGCGGCGCGAGCCGCCGTGCGAACTCCATCTCGTCGGGCGTGTCGATCTCGATCGCCGTGCGCGGTGCGACCTCGGCGATGCCGACGCTCCCGAAGAACCGGTGCTGGGCGGCGCGGAATCCCGCGGCGCGCATGACGTAGAAGCCCGCCGGTCTCGAGGTAGTGCGGCTCGCGATCCTGCCGGCGCGGGCGCACGTCGATCTCGTGGTTGATGGGCTCTGCGGCGTCGCCGAGGCCCTTCTCCCAGAGGAAGCCGTAGGTCTCCACCGCCGAGAAGACGCTGTCGCGCCGGCGGGATCGCACGAGCTGCACGGCCGCGGTGAGCGCGTCGACATCGATGAAGGGCGACGTGGCCTGCAGGAAGGCCAGCACGCCCACGTCGACCTTGCGCGCCTCCAGCGCGTCGAGCGCATGCAGCAGCGCCGCTTCGCTGGACGCCTGGTCGCCCGACAGTTCTGCGGGCCGCTCGACGATCTCGGCGCCCCACTCGGCAGCGACCGCCGCGATGTCGGCGTCGTCGGTCGTCACGACGACCCTGTCGATCGCCGGGCACCGGCGCGCCGCGTCGACGGCGCGCGCGACGAGGGGCACGCCCCCGACCCGCTGCAGATTCTTGCGCGCGATGCCCTTCGAGCCACCGCGCGCCGGGATGATGGCGACCGCCTCGCTCATGCGGCCGCCGTCCGTGCCGAGTGGCGCGCGCCGCCGTTCGGGCCCACGACATCCGTGAACACCCGTCGCGCCGGTGCCCGCCAGCACGAGCGGCAGCGTCGTGGTGGTGCTGGACGGAAGCGTGTGCACGTCGAGCGGATGCCGTGCCCCGGCGAGCACGAGTTCCACCGGCAGGCCGGTCCGATGGATCCGCAGGCCGGGAACCGTCGCGACCGCGTCCAGCTGCTCGGCGGTCTCGCGGCGATGCGGGAGGTAGACGGCACCGCCGGCTGCGGCATCCCGCACCCACCGCACGTAGTCGACCAGCATCATGCGCCCGTCGACCGGCAGCGCGCTGCCGAGCAGGATGCGCCGCCCCAGCGATGGTGCGGCGGGCGCGGTGGCGCGCGTCCACGAGAAGTCGTGGCGACGGATGCCGAAACCGCGGTCGGCGAGGCCGTCGAGGCGGTCGGCGCCGAGGTCGAAGGCGGTGAACATCCCGGCGCGTCGCGCGGCGGCGCGCCGGTGAACGAGCTCCGCAGCGAACGGTGCCACGACGGTGGTGAGGCCGCGCTCGGCGACATTCGGCCGCGCGTAGGGACGACGGCCGAGCAGCGCGTCGGCATATGCGATCGCGTACGCGCCGTCGTCGAGGAAGGTGATGCGGTGCGGGCGCAGCACGGCCGCGGCGAGGCGGAACTGCCCCGAGAACCCGTCGCCGACCAGCCAGTGGCCGTGACGGGCGAGCAGGCTCCAGGGAATGCCGAGGTAGGGCGCCAGCTCGCCGAAGCGCGCGCCGCGGGCGAGCAGCTCGTCGGCCGTCGCGGAGATCTGGGGCGTCAGCCGCCCGGCCACCGGCACCGTCCGTCCGTGCGACGCCGCCCACTCTGCGGCGCCGACCAGCTGCAGGGGCGACTCGACCCACGCCAGCACGTCTTCGCGACCCATGGCGCCTCCTCTCCTGCTGTCTCCCCACGGTGAGCGGGGGACGTGAACGAGACGGGTGCCGACGCGCGACCGGCGCCGGTCGGCAGATGAACGACAGGTGTCCGCGGCTGCCCGTGCGCGGCGTCGGAGCCGCATGCCAGGATGAACGCGTGACCGACCGCCTGATGCTGCTCGACTCCGCGTCCCTCTACTTCCGGGCCTTCTACGGGGTGCCCGACACGGTCCGCGCACCGGACGGCACGCCGGTCAACGCCGTCCGCGGATTCCTCGACATCATCACGCGGCTCGTGACGACCTACCGTCCGACCCATCTCGTGGCGTGCTGGGACGACGACTGGCGACCGCAGTGGCGGGTCGATCTCATCCCCACCTACAAGACGCACCGCGTCGCCGAGGTGGTCGCCGGCGGCCCCGACGTCGAAGAGGTGCCCGACCCGCTCGAGGTGCAGGTGCCGGTGATCCGCGAGGCGCTCGGCATCCTCGGCATCCGCATCGTCGGCGCCGCCGACCACGAGGCCGACGACGTCATCGGCACTCTGGCGACGACGGCGACCATGCCGGTCGACATCGTCACCGGCGACCGCGATCTGTTCCAGCTCGTCGACGACGCCCGCGACGTCCGCGTCGTCTACACCGCGCGCGGCATGAGCAACCTCGAGGTCCTCACCGACGCCGCGGTCGTCGCGAAGTACGGCGTCCTCCCCTCGCAGTACGCGGACTTCGCCACCCTGCGCGGCGACACGTCGGATGGCCTGCCCGGTGTCGCCGGGATCGGCGACAAGACCGCGGCCGGACTGCTCGCGACCTACGGCGACCTCGCCGGGATCGTCGAGGCGGCAGAGCTCGGCGAGGGCATGGCCGCCGGCGTGCGGGCGAAGGTGCTCGCCGGACTGCCGTATCTCGCCGTCGCCCCGCAGGTCGTCGCCGTCGTCCGCGATCTGCCGCTCGACGTGCCCGACCCGCGCCTGCGCCCCCTCGACGAGCAGGCCAAGACGGATGCCGCAACCCTCGCCGAACGGTGGGCCCTGGGCACAGCGATGACGCGGATCATCGACGCGCTCGACACCGTCTGATCAGGCGCTGATGCGCCGTCCGCACGCAGGGCCGAGTCGGCACCGGGTCACGTGCCGCGGTCGCGTCCCGTCCACTCGCGCAGCCGCGACAGCGGCCACGTCGTGACGATGCGATCGGGAGGCACGCCCAGCCGCTCCGCGCGCTCCGCGCCGTAGTCGAGCAGCGACAGCTGCCCGGGCGCGTGCGCGTCCGAATCGATCGAGAAGAGGCATCCGATCTCCAGCGCGAGCGCCATCAGCTCGTCGGGCGGATCCTGGCGCTCGGGTCGGGAGTTGATCTCGACCGCGACGCCGTGCGCCTCGCACGCCTCGAACACCGCACGCGCGTCGAACGTCGAGGGCGGCCGCGTCCCCCGGGAGCCCTCGACGAGCCGGCCTGTGACGTGGCCGAGCACATCCGTGTGCGGATCCGACACCGCCGCCACGAGCCGGCGGGTCATCGGCCCGCGCTCCATCCGCAGCTTCGAGTGCGCCGATGCCACCACGACGTCGAGCCGATCGAGCATCTCACTCTCCTGATCCAGCGTGCCGTCCTCGAGGATGTCGACCTCGATGCCCGACAGCAGCGTGAACCCGTCGCCGCTCATCCCCGCGACCACCTCGAGCTGAGCGCGCAGACGCTCGGACGACAGGCCGTTGGCGACCCGCAGCCGTGGCGAGTGATCGGTGAGCGCGAGGTACTCGTGGCCGAGCGCGCGGGCGGCATCGACCATGAGGTCGATGGAGGTCAGACCGTCCGACCAGTCGCTGTGAGCGTGCAGATCGCCGCGCAGCAGCGGGCGCAGCGTCGAGGCGCGCTGCACGCCGGCACGCTCGCGCAGATCGACCAGGTACCCGGGCACCTCCCCGCCCAGCGCCTGCTGGATCACCGCGAAGGTGGATTCGCCGATGCCCTTGCGCCGACGCAGGGCTGCGGCATCCCGCAGCTCTGCGTCGGTCAGCCCCTCGATGGCGTCGGCAGCGGCCCGGAACGCCTTCGACTTGTAGCGAGACGACCGCTCCCGTTCGAGAAGCGTCGCGATCTCGCTGAGGGCGTCGTGGGGGTTCACGTCGGGTGCGGCCGCCTGATCAGGCGACGTTCGCCCGCTTGATCACCACCGGCACGCTCGCGAGCCGATGGATCGCCCAGCCGAACAGGATCGCGAGCACGCCCATGCCGGCCGCGAACAGCGCGACGCCGTACGCGACGATCGAGGTGAACAGCGACGCGCGCAGGAACGACGCCTGCATCACCGTCGCTCGCACCGGGTCGTCCTGGTCGAGCTCGGCGTAGGTCTTGCCGCCGGATGCCTCGAGCGCGTGGTGGTTGATGATGTCGGCCTGCACGAAGGCGGTGAACGGGCCGGTCACCTGCTGACCCTGGAACGCCGCGGCGTCGTCCGGAATCGTGATGTTCTCGGCCGACAGCTGGTTGGTCACGCCGATCCACGCGATCACGCCGACCACGATCAGCAGGATGCCGCCCACGATGCCGAGGATGCCGACCGCCTTGACCAGGCCGACCTTCTTCTCGGGCGGCTCGATCACGTCGGCGGTGCGGGGCTCTTCCTGGCTCATGCGTCCTCCTCGATCACGGGTGCGTTGTGGCACACGCTATCGGCGCCCGGCGGTCCGGCGGAAGAGCGCGCGCCGTGCAAAACCACGCGCCGTGCGAAGTCGGCGCGGCGCCCGTCAGCGCGAGAGCGCCTTCGTGGTCTCGACCCAGCGCTCGAGCGTCGCCGTGGCCGCCCCCGAGTCGATCGCGGCCGCCGCGGCGTCGCGCGCCTCGGCGAGGCGCTCGAGGATCGGCCGCTGCACCTCTGCGGCGTCGCGGAACAGCCGGTAGGCGACGATGCCGGCGGCCGCGTTGAGCAGGACGATGTCGCGCACCGGGCCCTCCTCGCCGCCGAGCACGCGGTGCACGACCGCGGCGTTGTGCGCGGGGTCGCCGCCGAGGAGATCGTCGATGTCGGCCACCGGGATGCCGAGGTCGCGCGGATCGAGGTCGTGCTCGTGGATGTCGCCGCGGCTGACCTCCCAGAGCCGGCTGTGTCCGGTCGTGGTGAGCTCGTCGAGCCCGTCGTCGCCGCGGAACACCAGCGCCGTCGCGCCGCGCGTGCGGAAGACGCCGGTGATGAGCGGCACGCGGTCGAGGTGCGCCACGCCGACGGCGTTCGCCTCGGCGCGCGCAGGGTTGCACAGCGGCCCGAGGAAGTTGAACACGGTCGGCACGCCGAGCTCGCTGCGGGTCGCGCCGGCGTGCTTGAAGCCGGGGTGGAACGCCGCGGCGAACGCGAACGTGATCCCCGCCCGCGAGAGCGTCTCGGCGACGGCGTCCGGTGAGAGCGCGAGGTCGACGCCCAGCGCGCCCAGCACGTCGGACGATCCCGACGAGGAGCTGGCGGCCTTGTTGCCGTGCTTCACCACGGGGATCCCGGATGCCGCGGCCACGAGCGCGGCCATCGTGGAGACGTTGACGGTGCCGAAGCGGTCCCCTCCGGTGCCCACGATGTCGAGCACCGCGGCGTCGACCGGAAGCGGCAGCGCCGCCTCCAGGATGGCGTCGCGGAAGCCGACGATCTCGTCGACGGTCTCGCCCTTCGCGCGCAGCGCGACCAGGAAGCCCGCCAGCTGGGACGGCGTGGCGCTGCCCGACATGATCTGCCGCATCGCCCACGTCGACTCCGAGACGCTGAGGTCGCGCCGCTCGAGCAGCGTCGTGAGGATTCCCGGCCAGGTGTACAGCTCCGCCATAACCGAGAAGCCTAGCCGGGCGCGCGAATCGGAACCCTTTCGTGACACGGCGTCCCGCCTCGCGCGATTCTGCGTCTTCACCACGTGTTCACGGCAGAGTCGCAGGCGTCTTCTTAGGTTCCCCTAAGTTCCAGGACGGGCAAAGAGATGCCCTCCGATGCGAAAATCGGGGGCCCGAATCGGCCATAATGGGGAGCGTGACGACCTCCACAGCGACCTACTCCCAGGCCATGCGGTCCGTCAAGCGGCCGGATCCGGTCGCTGTCGGAACCATCGTGTGGCTCGGCAGCGAGGTGATGTTCTTCGCCGGCCTGTTCGCGATCTACTTCACCCTGCGCAGCACCTCCCCCGAACTGTGGGCCGAGAGCACGCAGCTGCTGAACGTTCCCTACGCGACCGTCAACACGATCATCCTCGTGCTGTCGTCTGTCACGTGCCAGATGGGCGTCTTCGCGGCGGAGCGCTTCCAGCCCTACTCGCTGAAGAAGCGCGGCTGGCTCGGCTGGGGCATGGTCGAGTGGTTCTGGCTCACCTTCGCACTCGGCGCGATCTTCGTCTCGGGCCAGGTGTGGGAGTACGCCCAGCTCGTCGCCGAGGGCCTGCCGATCAGCGCGAACTCGTACGCGTCGGCGTTCTACCTCACCACCGGCTTCCACGCCCTCCACGTCACGGGCGGGCTCATCGCCTTCCTCCTCGTGATCGGTCGCGCGTACGCCGTCAAGAACTTCGGGCGCAAAGAGATGACCTCCTCGATCGTCGTGTCGTACTACTGGCACTTCGTCGACGTGGTCTGGATCGCCCTCTTCCTCGTCATCTACTTCCTCAAGTGAGAGCGGAGCTGTAACCCGACATGGCACGAGAGACCACGCGCCGCTCGAAAGGCCGCCGCAGCCCCTGGGCCGCAGCCGCACTGATCGGCATCGGCCTGCTCATCACCGGCGGCGTCTACGCCGGGGCATCCGCCGCGATGGCGGCGACGACCCCCGAGACGGTGACGAATTCCGCACTCACGGTCGAAGACGGCAAGAAGCTGTTCCAGGCCAACTGCGCCACCTGCCACGGCCTGGACGTGCAGGGCACGGAGGACGGCCCCTCGCTGTACGGCGTCGGCGAGCTCGCGGTGCACTTCCAGATGAGCACCGGCCGCATGCCGCTGCAGATGCAGGGCCCGCAGGCACCGCAGAAGCCGGTGCAGTTCACCGACGAGCAGATCGCCGCGATCGGCGAGTACATCCAGTCGATCGCCCCCGGTCCCAGCTACCCCGACGACGAGGTGCTCGACGGCGAGGGCAGCGCGTCCGAGGGAGGCGAGCTCTTCCGCATCAACTGCGCCATGTGCCACAACGTGGCCGGAGCCGGCGGTGCGCTCACCGAGGGCAAGTACGCCCCGGCCCTGCACACCACCACTCCGCTCAACATGTACGCGGCGATGGTCACCGGTCCGCAGAACATGCCCGTGTTCAACGACATGACGCTGACCACCGAAGAGAAGCGCGACATCATCACCTACCTGCTCTATCTGCAGGACAACGAGTCGGCGGGCGGATTCACGCTCGGCTCGCTGGGCCCCGTCTCGGAGGGCCTCTTCATCTGGATCTTCGGCATCGGCTCGCTGATCGCCATCACCGTGTGGATCACGGCGAAGTCCAACTGATCTACGTACGACACACGCAACACTGACGAGGAGCAGCATGGCCCACGAGGACGACCCGCTCGAGCACGAGAGGGCTTCCTGGAAGCCCTCCCCCGGGCTCGCCGTCGCGGTCCCCGACCCGGTGCGCAACCCTGGCCTCCCCCCGCACCGCGAGCGGATGACCGACCAGGACCCCGCTTCGATGAAGCGCGCCGTGCGCGGCGTCTACACGCTCTTCTACCTGTCGATCGCCGGAAGCATCTGGGCGATCGCCGCCTACATGCTGTTCCCGATCGAGAGCGGGCGGATCGTCGACATCCGCAACAACAACCTCTTCATCGGACTCGGCATCGCCTTCGCGCTGCTCGCCATCGGCATCGGCGCGATCCACTGGTCGAAGGCGGTCATGTCCGACAAGGAGTTCGTCGAGCCTCGGCACGCCACGCGCGGCCGCGACACGACGCGTGAGGCCGCCATCAAGGCGTTCGCCGACGCCGACGCGGAGTCCGGCTTCGGCCGCCGCGTCATGATCCGCAACTCGCTGATCGCCGCGCTCGTCGCGTCGGTCGTCCCGGGCGTCGTGCTGTTCCGCGGCCTCGCGCCGTTCAGCTCCCCCGAGAAGCCGCACGCGGGCGACCCCGTGTACCTCCTCGAGCACACCATGTGGAAAGAGGGCATGCGCCTGGCGCACGACCCGTCGGGCGAGCCCATCCGCGCCGCCGACCTCACCCTCGGCTCCGCCGTGCACGTCATCCCCGAGGCGCTGGCCGAGGTGTCGCACAGCGAGGGCTACCTCGAGGAGAAGGCCAAGGCGCTCGTGCTCCTCGTCCGCCTGCTGCCCGAGGACCTCGTGGAGCCGGAGGACCGCAAGGACTGGTCGTACAACGGCATCGTCGCCTACTCGAAGGTCTGCACCCACGTCGGCTGCCCGGTTGCGCTGTATGAGCAGCAGACGCACCACCTGCTGTGCCCGTGCCACCAGTCGCAGTTCGACGTCACCGACCAAGCCAAGGTCATCTTCGGCCCGGCCGCGCGTCCGCTGCCGCAGCTGCCCATCACCGTCGACGACGAGGGCTACCTCATCGCGAGGAGCGACTTCAACGAGCCCGTCGGCCCGAGCTTCTGGGAGCGTCATTGAGCACCTCAACCGTCACCGAGCAGCCTGAGGCTCCCGGGGCGCCCGTATCGCCGAACGGGCGCGACAAGCCCCTCGGCGGCCGCTTCATCGGCGCCACCGCGAACTACATCGACGAACGCACGAGCCTCTCGGGCTTCGTCAAGGAGCTCGGCCGCAAGATCTTCCCCGACCACTGGTCGTTCATGCTCGGCGAGATCGCCCTCTGGGCGTTCGTCGTCGTGCTGCTGTCGGGCACGTTCCTGACGTTCTTCTTCCAGGCGTCGATGGTCGAGACCCACTACAACGGGGCCTACCTCCCGATGCGCGGCATCGAGATGTCGGCGGCGATGGCCTCGACCCTCGAGATCTCGTTCGACGTGCGCGGCGGCCTCCTGGTGCGCCAGATGCACCACTGGGCGGCGCTCGTCTTCGTCGCCGGCATCGGCGTGCACATGCTCCGCGTGTTCTTCACGGGCGCCTTCCGCAAGCCGCGCGAGCTCAACTGGGTGATCGGCTTCATCCTGTTCATCCTCGCGCTCGGCGAGGGCTTCACCGGCTACTCGCTCCCCGACGACGTGCTCTCGGGCAACGGCCTGCGCATCATCGACGGCATGGTCAAGGGCATCCCGCTGATCGGCACCTGGACCTCGTTCCTGCTGTTCGGCGGCGAGTTCCCCGGCACTGCGATCGTCGGCCGCCTGTACTCGCTGCACATCCTGCTGCTCCCGGCGATCCTCGTCGGCCTGCTGGTCGTCCACCTCATGCTGATGGTGATCAACAAGCACACGCAGTTCGCCGGTGCCGGTCGCACCAACACCGTCGTCGTGGGCTACCCGATGATGCCCGTCTACATGTCGAAGATGGGCGGCTTCCTGTTCATCACGTTCGGCGTGATCGTGCTGATCGCGTCGCTGTTCACGATCAACCCGATCTGGAACTACGGCCCTTACGACCCGTCCCCCGTGTCGGCCGGCACGCAGCCCGACTGGTACATCGGCTTCGCCGACGGCGCCCTGCGACTGGTGCCCCCGGGCTGGGAGTTCGTCTTCCTGGACCGCACGTGGTCGTTCAACATCCTCGTGCCGCTCGTCGGCCTCGGCCTGTTCATCGTCCTCGTGCTGATCTACCCGTTCATCGAGGCGTGGGTCACCGGTGACAAGCGCGAGCACCACATCGCACAGCGTCCGCGCAACGCCGCGACCCGCACCGCCATCGGCGCCGCCGGTGTCACGTTCTACGCGGTGCTCTGGGCCGCGGCGGCGTCCGACATCATCGCCACGCACTTCTGGCTGACGATGGAGGGCGTGATCCACACGCTCCAGGCGCTGCTGATCCTCGGTCCGGTGATCGCGTACTTCGTGACGAAGCGCATCTGCATCGCGCTGCAGCGGAAGGACCGCGAGATCGCCCTGCACGGCTACGAGTCGGGCCGGATCGTGCGCCTCCCCGGTGGCGAGTACATCGAGGTGCACCAGCCCGTCGACGAGTACGAGCGCTTCAAGCTCGCCGACTTCGACACCTACGAGCCGCTCGTGGTCCGTCCGAACGCTCAGGGCCGCATCCCGTGGCACGAGAACGTCCGCGCCTCGATCTCGCGCTGGTTCTTCGAGGATCGGCTCACCCCGGTCTCGCAGGCCGAGCTCGACGCCGCTCTGGCTCACCAGCACCACGACCTCGACCACATCGCGGCCGAGGAGGACCTCGAGCTGCAGGGCGCGCATGAGCGCGCCGGTGTGCCCGATGCCCCGCACAAGCCGATCGACGACGGCCACAACTCCGAGACGGCGGTCCGCCCCTCGAACGTGATCGTGCCCGACCCCGAGCCGGGGACGAAGTCGCCCAGGAACCGCGAGAAGGAGTCCGACCAGTAGGTCGACACCACTTCGCAGACGGATGCCTCGGCACGATCTTCAGGATCGTGCCGAGGCATCCGTCGTTCGTGGCATCGCGCCGGGTTGGCCGTCCCGCGCCGTAAGAGCGACAATCGGGCGGCAGGGTGCTCCCCCACGATCGGCAGGAATCGAACGCGTTCTGGCCGCACTGTCGGCGGCGCGGGTTCTGTCGCTGTCGTAGCGTGGAGCCATGACCGATGCGCTCTCGTACTTCTCCGCCAAACTCGCCCTCGAGACCGACGCCTCTGACGTGTACGCCGCGCAGAAGGAGGGCGAGGCCTTCGTCCTGGTGGACGTGCGCGGCGACGAGGCGTGGTCGCAGGGGCGCATCAAGGGCGCCATCCACATCCCCTACCGCGAGATCGCGGAGCGCGCACCGCGCGAGATCGATTCCTCGAGCCGCGTGGTGGTCTACTGCTGGAGCCCCGGCTGCAACGCCGGTGCCAAGGGTGCCGTCGAGTTCGCGAAGCTCGGCTACGACGTCAAAGAGATGATCGGCGGATACGAGTACTGGGTGCGCGAGGGCCAGCCCGCCGAGAACGACGAGGGTGAGCTCCCCCGCGTGTTCGACGCCCAGGTGATGGTCGTGCGCGCGAAGGTCGCGGGCTGATCGGCCGAGTCAGGCCGACGACTCGAGACCTTCCATGAACCGTGTGGCTGCTGCGCCGTAGAACGACGTCGGCGCGAGCTCTGCCCGGCGGGCCGCCAGGCCACGTGTGCTGCGCAGCAGCTCAGGATCGACGACGTCGCACACCACCGCGGTGACGTTGTCCCGGCTGCCGGCGTCGAGGGCGAGGGCGACGCACGCCTCGGCAGCTGCCGCCGCATCCGCGATGCTCATCAGAAGTGTGCGGATGTCGGCATCCGGAACATAGTCGGTGAGGCCGTCGCTGCACAGCAGCCATCTGTCGCCCACCGGAGCATCGAACGCGATCACCGCAGCGGCATCACGCTCCGCGCCGCTGAGGGACGCGGTGATGAGGTTGCGACGAGGGTGGGACGCGGCTTCCGCGATCGACACCAGACCCTGGTCCACCAGTGCCTGGACGAGTGAGTCGTCCCGGCTCACCTGCACCAGCTGCCCACCACGCAGCCGGTACGCCCGGGAGTCGCCGGTGTGCGCGAGCAGGACGCCGCCGCCACGGGCGACGAAGAGACCCGTGAATGTCGTGGCCATGCCGCGGAGCGACGGATCGCGCTCGACGTGGGCGCGCAGGTCCCAGTTCGCCGAGCGCACGCTGTCGGCGAGCTGGACAGGCTCGAGCCCGTCCAGCCGGCCGGCCGCGAGACGGTGGACGAACGTCGCCGAGGCCAGATCGCCCGCCGGCCCTCCTCCGACGCCGTCGGCGACGGCAGCTCCCCAGGGCGACGTGAACGCGGCATCCTGGTTGGTCGCGCGGTGCAGACCGATGTCGGAGCACGCGGCCGCACGCAGACGTGCCTGGGTGCCCGTCATGGACGGGCACCCAGGCACAATGCGTGGTGAGCCACGCGAAGCGTCAGATCGCCGATCAGCGGGCGAAGTATCCGCGGTAGTACTCGTACACCCACCCGACGATGGCGACCACGAAGACGCCGATGCCGATGGGCATGAGCCAGGCGCCCACCGCGAGGCCGATCATGCCGAGCGCCGCCGAGAAGGCGAGGACGATCGGCCACCACGACCAGGGGCTGAACTCGCCGAGCTCGGGGTCACCGTCGTCGATGTCCGCGGTGAGGCGGTCTTCCGGCAGCTCGCCGCCCTGGGCGTTGTGCACGCGACCGATGTAGAAGGCGATGAGGGCGGCCATGAGAGCCGTGAACAGCAGCGCCACGCTGCCGACCCACTCGATCGAGAGGGTGACCGTCTCCCACATCTGCTGCCCGCCGGTGGCGTTCGTGTCCCAGTGCGACAGCAGGTTCCACGCGGTGTAGATCACCGCCACGAGCAGGAAGAACGCGGACAGCAGCCACCAGAGTCCGGTGTTCGTGCGCACCTTACTTCACCTCTCCCTCGGCGAGGTCGGCAACCGGGGCTTCGGGGGCGTCCTTCGCCGGGCCGACGCCGACGGGGATGCCCGCCTCGGGGTGGTTCAGGTCGAACGCGGGCCGCTCGCTGCGGATGCGCGGGATCGACGTGAAGTTGTGCCGCGGCGGCGGGCACGAGGTCGCCCATTCGAGCGACGCGCCGTAGCCCCACGGGTCGTTGACGGTCACCTTGGGCGCCTTGCGCGACGTGATCCACACGTTGAAGAGGAACGGGATCATCGAAGCACCCAGGATGATGGCGCCGATCGTCGACACCTGGTTCTGCCAGGTCCAGCCGTCCGCCTCCGAGTAGTCGGCGTATCGGCGCACCATGCCGTCGACGCCCAGCCAGTGCTGGATGAGGAACGTCATGTGGAAGCCGATGAAGAGCATCCAGAAGTGCACGTAGCCGAGGCGCTCGTTGAGCATCCGGCCGGTCCACTTCGGCCACCAGAAGTAGAAGCCGGCGAACATCGCGAAGACGACCGTGCCGAAGACGACGTAGTGGAAGTGCGCCACGACGAAGTACGAGTCCGACAGGGCGAAGTCGAGCGGCGGCGATGCCAGGATCACGCCGGTGAGACCACCGAAGACGAACGACACGAGGAAGCCGAGGGCGAAGACCATCGGAGTCTCGAACGTCACCGACCCTCGCCAGAGCGTGCCGATCCAGTTGAAGATCTTCACGCCCGTCGGCACGGCGATGAGCATCGTCATCAGGGCGAAGAAGGGCAGCAGCACGGCGCCGGTGACGTACATGTGGTGAGCCCACACCGCGACCGAGAGGGCGGCGATCGCGATCGTCGCGTACACGAGCGTCTTGTAGCCGAAGATCGGCTTGCGGCTGAACACCGGGAAGATCTCCGACACGATGCCGAAGAACGGCAGCGCGATGATGTACACCTCGGGGTGGCCGAAGAACCAGAACAGGTGCTGCCACAGCAGCACGCCGCCGTTGGCGGGGTCGTAGATGTGTGCGCCGAGAACGCGGTCGGCGGCGGCGGCGAGGATCGCGGCGGCCAGCACCGGGAAGGCCATCAGGACCAGGATGCTGGTGATCAGCGTGTTCCACGAGAAGATCGGCATGCGCCACATGGTCATGCCCGGTGCGCGCATCGTGATGATCGTCGTGATGAAGTTCACCGCGCCGAGGATGGTGCCGAAGCCGCTCATGCCGAGGCCGAGCATCCAGAGGTTGCCGCCCGCTCCCGGCGAGAAGCTCGCGTTCGCGAGCGGCTGGTAGGCGAACCATCCGAACGACGCCGCCCCCTGCGGGGTGAGGAAGCCGGCGACGGCGATGGTCGAGCCGAAGAGGAACAGCCAGAAGGCGAACGCGTTCAGACGCGGGAACGCGACGTCCGGCGCGCCGATCTGCAGCGGCAGGATCGCGTTCGCGAAGCCCGCGAACAGCGGCGTCGCGAACATCAGCAGCATGATCGTGCCGTGCATCGTGAACAGCTGGTTGTACTGCTCTTTCGTCGGGATGATCTGCATGCCGGGCTCGAAGAGCTCTGCGCGGATGATCAGCGCCATCACTCCACCGAGGAGGAAGAAGATGACGGACGAGATGAGGTAGAGGTAGCCGATCGTCTTGTGGTCGGTGGAGGTGATCCACTTGACGATGATGTTGCCCTTCTGCTCGACGCGTGAAGCGCTGAGCAGTGCGGCCTGGCGCGGCGGCAGGGTCGTCGGGCGACCCTGCGTCGTCTCCTGGAGCGGAAGCGTCGTCGCCATGATCACTGGTCTCCCTCTTCGTCTGACGCCTCGCCGGTCGCACCCGTTCCCGGGGCGTTCTGCAGGCGGTCGTACGCGTCGTTGATGTCACCGGTCTGACCGGCGTCGCGGAGCGACTCGAGGTAGTCCTCGTACTCGTCTTCGCTCACGACCTCCACGTTGAACAGCATCGCCGAGTGGTACTCGCCGCAGAGCTCGGCGCACTTGCCGGCATATGTGCCCTCGCGGGTCGGCGTGAAGGACCAGTAATTGTCCTTGCCGATGTACATGTCCTTCTTGTACAGGAAGTCGATGATCCAGAACGAGTGGATGACGTCGCGCGACTGCAGCTTGATCTTCACCGTCTGGTCGACCGGCAGGTAGAGCGTCGGCAGGGCCGCTTCGTCGCGGTCGCCGTTCGCTGCGGTCTGAGCCTGGACGCCCATGCTCCAGACGGTGTCGTCGTCGGACTCGCCGTCGTACTGGAAGTCCCAGGCCCACTGCTTGCCGATCGCCGTGATCGACACGTCGGGCTCGTCGTACTGCGTCTCGAGGATCGTCTGGTCGCGCGCGGTGAAGGCGAAGAAGCCGATCACCAGGATGAGGGGCACGATCGTGTAGAAGATCTCGATCGGCATGTTGTAGCGCAGCTGGACGGGAAGGCCCATCTGACCCTTGCGACGGCGGTACGCGATCGCGGCCCAGCCCATGAGACCCCAGGTGATGACGCCGACGGCGAGCAGGACGATCCAGGAGTTGACCCAGAGACCCGCGACCATGTCGGTGCGGTTCGTGGCGGGCTGGCCGTCTTCGGTGAACCCGGGGAGGAAGCCGTGCAGCTCGGTCGGGGTGCATCCGGCGAGGACTGCTGCCGTTGCGATCCCGAGTGGGAGAACGGCCCAGCGGATACGGCGTTTCGAAGGCACTGTGCACCTTTCCGATCACGAACAGGACTCTCGCCAGTCTAGGGCAAGCGCCCAGGGGATTCAGGCCATCCGCCCAGGTTGAATCGCGTCTCGCAGACCGAAAAAGGCGGGCCCGGCCGCTATTCGAAGCGTGCCGGACCCGCCGGAAAAGTGTCGGAGCGCCGACCTGTCAGTGGAAGCTGTCGCCGCAGGCGCAGGAGCCCGGCCGCGTTGGGGTTGTCGATCGTGAAGCCCTGCTCCGAGATGGTGTCCTTGAAGTCGATCGTGGCACCGTCGAGGTAGGGGACGCTCATGTCGTCGACGATCACCTCGACGCCGTCGAAGTCGACCGTCTTGTCACCGTCGAGGTACCGCTCGTCGAAGTAGAGCTGGTAGATCAGGCCGCTGCATCCGCCGGGCTGCACGGCGACGCGCAGGCGCAGGTCGTCGCGCCCCTCCTGGTTCAGCAGGTTCTTGACCTTGACGGCGGCGGCGTCGGTCAGCAGCACACCGTGTTCGCTCGCGGTCTGCTCGGTCGTCAGTGCGGTGTCGGTCATGGCACTCCTCCGGAAGGGCCGCCCGTATCGATCATCCACTGCAGGCGGCGGGATGCGTCGATTCTACGCGTGCCCGCCGGGAGGAGGCTCCGAGATCGGCGTGTCCACGCCGATCCCGGAGGCTCGCCTACGCCTGCGGGGTGCGGGCGTCGAGCTTCTCGAGCAGCAGCGCCTCGGCCAGCACGGCGTTGCGGAACGTCTCGAGATGCAGTGATTCGTTCGGGCTGTGCGCCTTCGAGTGCGGGTCCTCGACGCCCGTGACCAGGATCTGCGCGCCGGGGAACTCCCGCACGAGGTCCGCGATGAACGGGATCGATCCGCCCACGCCGATGTCGACGGACTCCACGCCATAGCCCTCGTGGAGCGCCTCGCGCGCGGCCGCGACGGCCCAGCCCGAGGTGTCGACGAGGAACGCGTCGCCGAAGTCCTGGTCGCTGAACGAGAGCTGCGCGCCGAACGGCGCGTGCTCGCGCAGGTGCGCCTCGATCGCGGCGTACGCGTCGCGTGCACGCTGACCGGGGGCGATGCGGGCGCTGATGACCACCGAGATCTCGGGGCTGAGGGTGTTCGAGGCGTTGACCACGCTCGGCGCGTCGATGCCGGTCACCGTGATCGACGGCTTGTTCCAGATGCGGCTGAGGATCGTGCCGCGGCCGATCGGCGAGACGCCGGCGGGCAGTCCGGCCTCGTCGCGCAGCGTCTCCTCGCTGTACGGCGGGGTGTCGGCATCCCGTTCCGTCAGCCCGGCCACGGCGACCGCGCCGTCGTCGTCCCAGAGCGTCGAGAGCAGCTTGACGGTGGCCATCATGGCGTCGGGGACGGCACCGCCGAACATGCCGGAGTGCGACGCGTGCTCGAGCGTGCGCACGCTGCAGCGTGAAGCGGGTGTTGCCGCGCAGCGACACCGTGAGCGCGGGAGTCTTCGCGTCCCAGTTCCCCGAGTCGGCCACCACGATCACATCGGCGCGGAGCGCGTCGGCGTTGTCGGAGAGGAACTGGGCGAACGAGCGGGATCCCGCCTCCTCCTCGCCCTCGAAGAACAGCGCGACACCGAGGTCGAAGTCGTCGCCGATGCCCTCCTTGAGCGCGCGCAGCGCCGCGAGGTGGGCCATGATGCCCGCCTTGTCGTCGGCCGCGCCGCGGCCGTACAGACGACCACCGCGGACCGTCGGCTCGAACGGCGACGACTCCCAGAGCGACTCGTCGCCCACCGGCTGCACGTCGTGGTGCGCGTACAGCAGGATCGTCGGCCGGCCGTTGCGGGCCGCCCGCGTGGCGAGCACGGCCGGGTTGCCCCGCTCCCCCGTGCCCGGCACCGCCGCCGTGCGGATCTCGACGGTCTCGAAGAGCCCGGTCTCGCGCACGAGCGCGGCGACGGACTCCGCGCTGCGCTGCACCTGCTCGGGGTCGAACCCGGGGAAGGCGACGGACGGGATGCGCACCAGCGTGCCGAGATCGGCGAGGGCGGACGGGATGCCGGATGCCGCGGCATCGCGCACAGCATCCTGTCGGGAGAGGTCAGAGGTCATGCGGGTAATCTTAAGTGCACCCCTACTCCGCACATCGAGGATCTTCCGTGGCCAAGACACCTGCAGCACCTTCGTCCAACGACGCACCGTCGGAGGGCACCGCGCTGAACGGCGTCCCCCTCAGCGGTCCCTCGCCCAAGGGACGCCCCACTCCTTCCCGCGCCGAGCAGGAGGCCGCCCGCAAGCGCCCCCTCGTCGCAGACACGAAGGAGGCGAGGGCGCGCGCGAAGGCCGACCTCGCCACCCAGCGTGAGAAGGCCCGCATCGGCATGGCCAACGGCGAGCAGCGCTACCTGCCGGCGCGTGACCAGGGCCCGCAGCGCAAGTTCGTGCGCGACTGGGTCGACGCCGGCTGGCACCTCGGCGAAGCCGTCATGCCCGCCATGGTGCTCGTCATCCTGGCGACGTTCCTGCCCCTCCCGGCAGTGCAGTACTACGCCTTCGTGGGTCTGTGGATCTTCATCTTCTTCGTGATCGGCGACATGGTCATCACGTCCATCACCGTCAAGCGCGCCGCCAAGAAGAAGTTCGGCGAGGGCAAGGTCGAGAAGGGCCTCGGCTGGTACGCGGCGATGCGCACGGTGCAGATGCGCTTCCTGCGCCTGCCCAAGCCGCAGGTCAAGCGCGGCCAGAAGCCCGCCTGATCCCGCGGCCGGAAGCCGGACCCCGCGGCCACAAGCCCGGCCGAGCCGGCGGCACCGGGCGGCTCAGCGGCGCTTCGCCAGCCCCCGGTTGATCTGCCGGGCCCACAGCGGGCCGCGGTAGAGGAAGGCCGTGTATCCCTGCACGAGGGTGGCTCCGGCATCCAACCGCTCCTGCACGTCGTCAGCCGTCTCGACGCCGCCGACCGAGATGACGCAGAAGCCGGCGGGAACCGTCTCGCGCAGCAGCCGCAGCACCTCGAGCGCTCGCGCCTTCAGCGGTGCCCCCGACAGACCGCCGTCGCCGGCAGCGGCGACCACGGCGGGGTCGGTGACGAGCCCGTCGCGCGAGATCGTCGTGTTCGTGGCGATGATGCCCGGCCAGTCCCGCATCGACGGCGAGCTGTGCGATCGCGACGACCTCGTCGTCGGGCAGGTCGGGCGCGATCTTGACCAGCAGCGGCGTCGTGCCCGCCGCCTGGCGCACCGCCTCCAGCAGCGGCCGCAGCGTCTCGACCGCCTGCAGTCCGCGAAGTCCCGGCGTGTTCGGCGATGACACATTGACGACGAGGTAGTCGGCGAGCGGGGCCAGCAGCGTCGCGCTGCGCACGTAGTCGGCCGTCGCGTCCGCGACCTCGACGACGCGGCTCTTGCCGATGTTGACGCCGAGCACCGTGCGCCGCGAGCGGCGGCGCAGCCGGCGGAGCCGGGTCGCGGCAGCCTCGGCGCCGTGGTTGTTGAAGCCCATGCGGTTGACGACGGCGCGGTCCGGGATCAGGCGGAAGAGTCGCGGGCGCGGGTTGCCGTCCTGCGGGATCGCCGTCACCGTGCCGACCTCGACGTGACCGAAGCCCAGCGCGTGCAGGCCCGCCGCACCCGTGACGTCCTTGTCGAAGCCCGCGGCGACGCCGAACGGCGAGTCGAACGCGAGACCGAGCGCGGTCGTCGCCAGCTGCGGAGCGGGCCGGGTGATCGCGCGCGCGACCCACGAGAAGGGCGGGATCCCCAGCATCCGGATCACGACCATCGCACTGTGGTGGGCGGACTCGGGATCCATGCGCGACAGCACGGTGCGGAAGAGGAGGGGATACATCCCTCCTAGGCTATCCGGTCACTCCCCCGCGACCGCCGCGCTCTCGTCCGCGGTGCGGGCGCGGCCGTGATCGACGCGCAGCTGCTCGATCGCCGTCTCGAAGTCCTCGAGCGAGTCGAAGGCCTGGTAGACGCTCGCGAACCGCAGGTATGCGACCTCGTCCAGTTCGCGCAGCGGCCCGAGGATGGCCAGCCCGATCTCGTTGGCGTCGAGCTGCGAGGCACCGGTCTGGCGGATGCTCTCCTCCACCGTCTGGGCGAGCACCGCGAGATCCGCGTCCGTCACCGGGCGCCCCTGGCAGGCTTTGCGCACGCCCGACATGACCTTCTCGCGGCTGAACGGCTCGATCACGCCGGAGCGCTTGATGACGTTGAGGCTGGCGGTCTCGATCGTCGTGAAGCGGCCACCGCACTGGGGGCACTGACGACGGCGACGGATGCTGAGACCGTCGTCGCTGGTGCGCGAGTCGATGACGCGCGAATCGGCGTGGCGGCAGAACGGGCAGTGCATGGCAGAGACAGCCTACGCCGGGAATCCGGGCTCAGTCCTGGAACCGGGCTGTGATCGCCTCGCCGTGGGCGGGCAGCGCCTCGGCTTCGGCCAGCGTCACGATCGCGTCGCGGACGGCCGAGAGCGCGTCGCGGTCGTACTCGATGACCTGCTGCGGGCGCAGGAACGTCGCGGCCGACAGCCCGGCCGCGTAGCGCGCCTGGCCGCCGGTGGGCAGCACGTGGTTGCTGCCGGCGAGGTAGTCGCCGAGGCTGACCGGCGAGTCCGGCCCCACGAACACCGCCCCCGCGTGCACGAAGTCGCCGGGCCGGGGGTCGGCCAGGTGCAGCTCGAGGTGCTCCGGCGCGTACGCGTTCGAGAACGCCGTCGCCGCGGCGAGGTCGTCGACGAGCACGATGGCGGACTGCGGGCCGGCGAGGGCGGTGGCGACGCGCTCGGCGTGCCGCGTCGCCGCGGCCCGCGGGGCGATCGCCGCGCGCACGTCGTCGGCGAGCCGCTCGGAGGTCGTCACGAGCACGGCGGAGGCCTGCTCGTCGTGCTCGGCCTGGCTGATGAGGTCGACGGCGACCAGGCGCGCGTCGGCGGTGTCGTCGGCGACCACGAGGATCTCGGTGGCGCCGGCTTCGGCATCCGTCCCGACCAGGCCCGCGACCGCGCGCTTGGCGGCCGCCACGAAGTTGTTGCCGGGACCGGTGACGACGTCCACCGGCTCGAGGCCGAGCGACGCGACGCCGTGCGCGAGCGCGCCGATCGCTCCCGCCCCGCCCATCGCGTACACCTCGGTGACGCCGAGGAGCCGCGCGGCACCGAGGATCACCGGGTGCACCCGGCCGCCGAACTCGCGCTGCGGCGGTGAGGCGAGCGCGATCTCGCTCACGCCGGCCACCTGGGCGGGCACGACGTTCATCACGACGCTCGAGGGGTAGACGGCCTTGCCGCCCGGAACGTACAGGCCGACGCGGCGCACCGGCTGCCACCGCTGCGTCACCCGGGCGCCGGGTCCGAGGTCGGTGACGGTCGGCGCGGGAACCTGGGCCGCGGACGCCACCCGCACGCGCGCGATGGCCTCTTCGAGCGCCGAGCGCACCGCCGGGTCGAGCGCCGCGAGGGCCTCGTCGAGGTGCTGCGGCGGGCACACGGATGTCGTGGCCCGTCGCACCGTCGAATCTCTCGGCCTGCTCGCGCAGAGCCGACTCGCCGCGGGCGGCGACGTCGTCGACGATGTGCGCCGCCGTCGCGAGGGCCTCCTCGCGCGCCGCGGCGGCACGGGGAACGGTCGCGAGCAGTTCGGCGGGCGAGAGCGTGCGCCCGCGCAGGTCGATCGTCCGGAGCATCCGTCTACGGTACCGCGCGGGCGAGCGCGCTCAGCCGCGCGTGACGCCCGAGACGTCGTGCAGGTAGCCGATGCGGCCGTCCTCGTGGCGCACCACGAAGGCGTCGCCGCGATCCTCGATGACGAGTGCCCAGGCGGTCGGTCCGATGCGGAACACCGGGATGCCGATCTCGTCGACGATGTCACGCTCCTCGGGCACGAGCGCCCAGAACGCCTGGTGCTGCGGCGCGGTCGCCGCGGCGGGCTCGACGGTCGACGACGGGTTCTCGACGTGCTCGAACGACTCGCGCGCGTGGACGGGCTCGGTCGCGGCGGGCGCGGGCTCTTCGGCGACAACGGTGGTCGCGGTCGCCGACGCGGCGGCGTCGCCTGCGCGCATCCGCGTCGGCGTCCTGCTCGTCGAGCGGGAGGACCGTCGTCTCGGCGTCGTCGTACGCGCCGCGGGGCGTCTCGTCGACTCCCCCGTCGACCGGGGCATCCGGGCCGGCGGCAGACTCCGCATAAGGCGTGGCAGGCGCCTGCGCGGCGTACGCCGGGGCGCCTGCGTACGCGTTCTCGTCGGCATCGTCGGTGGAATCGGCGTACTGGGCGTGCTCGTCGGCCGCGGGCTCCGGCCGCACGAACGCGGGGCGCGGCGAGACCGGCAGCACCGGACGGGCGTTGCGATGGGCCGGAACCTCGGGGCGTCCGCGGAAGTCCTGCGCGAACGGGGCGATGAACGGCGCCAGCACCGTCAGGAAGACGCCGGCGAGCATGAGGAAGAACTCCACCCACACGACCCAGGTCCCGAGGAAGGCGCGTCCACTGGCGAGCTGGATGAACGAGTTCCAGATGATGGTGAGCCACAGCACGGTGGCGACCGAGAACGCGACGGACGCGAACTGGTCGATCCCGAGGGATCCGACACGGCGGATGCCCTGCGGCGAGAGCCGGCGCAGCACGATGAGGAACACGGCCACGGTGGGCGCGCCGACGGTGAGAACCCAGTCGATCCCGACTGCTCCAGACCGATGGGCCCACGCCCAGGTCTCCGTAGATCGGGAAGAACGACACCACGAACGCGACGAGCCACGTGCCCGCGAGGGCGACCTCACGGATCGAGAACGGCCCCACTCCGTACTGCGGCGGCTCTTCGGTCGCAACCGCCTCGTCGATGTTCCCGTCCTGCTTCTCGTCCGTCACGATCGTCCCTTCCGGCAGGCCTGAGGCCCGCGTCGACCCGATATTACCCACGGCGCATGAGACCGCGATGAGACCACGCGTGACACCGCGACATTCGTCGCCGCCTGCGCGTCAACACGTCATCCCAGGCACTGCGGCCCGAGAAGGCCCTTCAGTTCGCCGTACAGATCAGGGGTGATCCGCACCGTGTGCGGCACCTCGAAGACCTTCGCCACCGTGCCGCTGTGGAGCTTGAGCGACACCTCGGTGTCACCGGCGTGGCGGGTCAGGGTCTGCAGCAGCTCACCGATGAGAGCCTCGCTCGCGCGCCGCTCGGGCATGACGAGAACCAGTGAGCTCGAGTCGTCCACCGCCCCCAGATCCGGCGTGAACGCCGACTGCGCGTGCAGATTCATGCCGTCGTCGCGCCGTGACACTCGCCCTCGCACGACGAGGATCGAGTCGGCCTGCAGCATGTGCTGGAACTCGGTGTAGGTCTTGCCCATGAACATGACCGTGATCTCGCCGTCGAAGTCCTCGACGGTGATCATGCCGTAGGGGTTGCCGCTCTGCTTGGCGACGCGGTGCTGCACGCTGGTCACGAGCCCGGCGATCGTCACCTGGTCGCCGTCGCCGACGTCCTCCGAGGCGAGCAGGTCATGGATGCTCGTCGAGGCGTGCTTGGCGAGCGGGATCTCGAGACCGGCCAGCGGGTGGTCCGACACGTAGAGGCCCAGCATCTCGCGCTCGAAGGCCAGCTTGTCCTTCTTGGTCCACTCCGGGCGCGGCGGCACCTTCGGCGGCGCGACCTCTTCGACCGCGTCGTACAGGCTGTCGAAGTCGAACCCGATGGCGCCCTGCGCCTCGTTCCGCTTGCGATCCACGGCCGCCTCGGTGGCGTCCTCATGGACCTCGAGCAGAGCACGCCGCGTGTCTCCCATGGAGTCGAACGCACCGGCCTTGATGAGCGACTCGATGGTGCGCTTGTTCGCCACGTGCATCGGGACTTTGACCAGGAAGTCGTGGAACGACGAGAACGTCGCATCCTTGCGCGCCGCCACGATGCCGTCGACGACATTCGCGCCGACGTTGCGGACGGCACCGAGCCCGAATCGGATGTCCTCCCCCACCGCCGCGAAGTAGCGGATCGACTCGCCCACGTCCGGCGGCAGCACCTTGATGCCCATACGACGGCACTCGTTGAGGTAGACCGCCATCTTGTCTTTGGAGTCGCCCACGCTGGTCAGCAGCGCCGCCATGTACTCGGCGGGATAGTGGGCCTTGAGGTACGCGGTCCAGTACGAGACCAGGCCGTACGCGGCGGAGTGCGCCTTGTTGAACGCGTAGTCGGAGAAGGGCAGCAGGATGTCCCACAGCGCCTTGATGGCGTCGTCGCCGAAGCCGCGCTCCTTCATGCCGCCGGAGAAGCCCTCGTACTGCTTGTCGAGCTCGGACTTCTTCTTCTTGCCCATCGCGCGGCGGAGGATGTCTGCCTGTCCGAGCGAGAAGCCTGCCACCTTCTGCGCGATAGCCATGACCTGCTCCTGATAGATGATCAGGCCGTAGCTGGTGTCGAGGATGTCCTTCAGCGGCTCTTCGAGCTCGGGGTGGATCGGCGTGATGTCCTGCTGACCGTTCTTGCGCAGGGCGTAGTTGATGTGCGAGTTGGCACCCATCGGGCCGGGCCGGTACAGCGCGATGACGGCCGAGATGTCCTCGAAGTTATCGGGCTTCAGAAGGCGCAGGAGCGACCGCATCGGGCCGCCGTCGAGCTGGAACACGCCGAGGGTGTCGCCACGGGTGAGCAGGTCGTAGGCGTCCCGATCGTCGAGCGCGAGATGCTCGAGGTCGAGCTCCTCGCCCCGGTTCATCCGGATGTTGTCGAGCGCGTCGGAGATGATCGTGAGGTTGCGCAGCCCCAGGAAGTCCATCTTGATGAGCCCGAGCGTCTCGCACGACGGGTAGTCGAACTGCGTGACGATCTGGCCGTCCTGCTCGCGGCGCATGATCGGGATGATGCCGAGCAGCGGTTCGCTGGACATGATGACGCCGGCGGCGTGCACGCCCCACTGACGCTTGAGTCCCTCGAGCCCCAGCGCGCGGTCGAAGACCGTCTTCGCATCGGGGTCGGTGTCGATGAGGGCGCGGAACTCGCTCGCCTCTTTGAAGCGCGGATGCTGCGGGTCGAACATGCCGTTCAACGGCATGTCCTTGCCCATCACGGCCGGCGGCATCGCCTTCGTGAGACGCTCTCCCATGCTGAACGGGAAGCCGAGCACACGCCCCGCATCCTTCAGCGCCTGCTTCGACTTGATCGTCCCGTAGGTCACGATCTGCGCGACGCGCTCGGAGCCGTACTTCTCCGTGACGTAGTCGATCACCTCGCCGCGGCGACGGTCGTCGAAGTCCACGTCGAAGTCGGGCATCGAGACGCGGTCCGGGTTGAGGAACCGCTCGAAGATGAGGCCGTGCTCGAGCGGGTCGAGATCGGTGATGCGCATGGCGTAGGCCACCATCGAGCCGGCGCCGGAGCCACGGCCGGGGCCGACTCGGATGCCGTTGTCCTTCGCCCAGTTGATGAAGTCGGCGACGACCAGGAAGTAGCCGGGGAAGCCCATCTGGAGGATGATCCCGGTCTCGTACTCGGCCTGCTTGCGGACCTTGTCGGGGATGCCGTCGGGATAGCGGTAGTGCAGTCCCGTCTCGACTTCCTTGACGAGCCAGCTGTCTTCGGTCTCGCCGTCGGGGACCGGGAAGCGCGGCATGTAGTTCGCGCTCGTGTTGAACTCGACCTCGCAGCGCTCGGCGATGAGCAGGGTGTTGTCGCACGCTTCCGGGTGCTCCCGGAAGATCTGCCGCATCTCCTGCGCGGTCTTGATGTAGTAGCCGTCGCCGTCGAACTTGAATCGGTTCGGGTCGTCCAGGGTCGAGCCGGACTGCACGCAGAGGAGGGCCGCGTGCGCGTCGGCCTCGTGCTGGTGCGTGTAGTGGGAGTCGTTGGTCGCGACGAGCGGGATGCCGAGATCCTTCGAGAGGCGGATCAGGTCGGTCATGACGCGGCGCTCGATCGAGAGCCCGTGGTCCATGATCTCGGCGAAGTAGTTCTCCTTGCCGAAGATGTCCTGGAACTCCGCGGCCGCCGCGCGCGCGGCGTCGTACTGACCGAGCCGCAGGCGCGTCTGCACCTCTCCGGACGGGCAGCCCGTCGTCGCGATGAGACCCTTGCCGTAGGTCTCCAGCAGCTCTCGGTCCATGCGCGGCTTGAAGTAGTACCCCTCCATGCTCGACAGCGAGCTGAGCCGGAAGAGGTTGTGCATGCCCTCCGTGCTCTGACTCCACATCGTCATGTGGGTGTAGGCGCCGGAGCCCGAGACGTCATCGCTCTTCTGCTCGGGTGAGCCCCATTGGACGCGCGACTTGTCGCTGCGGTGCGTGCCCGGGGTCACGTACGCCTCGAGGCCGATGATCGGCTTCACACCCGCCGCCTTGGCGGCGTTGTAGAACTCGAACGCGGCGAAGGTGTTGCCGTGGTCGGTGACGGCGATCGCCGGCATGCCGTAGTCCGCCGCCGCCTGGGTCATGGCGCCGATCTTGGCGGCGCCGTCGAGCATCGAGTACTCGCTGTGCACGTGCAGATGAACGAAGGAGTCGGATGCCACGGATCGAGTCTACGGACGGCCGCCGACGTCGCCGACGGCTGGGGCCGGGTGTCGGCGGGGCCGCGCTCCAGGTGATCTCACCCTCGGGTTGAAGGTCACCGATCGCAGGAGATCCGTCGCTCAGAAGTCGGTCTCAGAAGTCTTCGTCGAGCGCGTACTGCTGCTGCCACGAGTGCGGCCGGTCGATGCCGAGGCCGTAGAGGTAGCGGATCAGCTGGCCCTGATGCTGCGTCTCGTGCTCGAGGAGGGCGAGGACGTAGCGGAGCGAGTCCTCGTCGCCGGCGTCGATGCCGGCGACCCACTCATCGACGTCGGCGGCGGTCTGGACGAAGGCGGCGCGGAGGGCCGCGGCATCCGTCGTCCCATCCCGCGTGACGGGGCTCGTGAAGCCCTGCCACTCCCCCGCGCGCGCGGCCTTCGGGTAGCTCTCGCGCGCGCCGAGCACGCACCACAGCTGGTGACCGATCGTGTCCGACGGCAGATCGCGCAGATGCGAGCCGAGGTGCTCGGCCGGAATCGTGTCGAGGAAGTCGAGGTAGAGCGTGTTCGCACGTTCGAGGCGGCGCTGCAGGAGGTGGTTCACGCGTCCACGCTAGAGGTCGCGCCGCATGAGCACACGCGGGAATCCCGAGAGCACCGACGTCGTGTCGGCCGCCTTGACGAACCCGGCCTGCTCGAACAGGCGCCGCGTGCCGACGTAGGCCATCGTGAGGTCCACCCGCGCATCGCCGTTGTCGACCGGGTATCCCTCGATCGCCGGAGCGCCGCTCTGCCGCGCGAAGTCGACGGCTCCGTCGATCAGCGCGTGCATCACGCCCTTCTTGCGGTGGCCCGGCCGCACCCGGAAGCACCACAGCGACCACACGTCGAGGTCGTCGACGTGCGGGATCTTGCGGAACGTCGCGAAGTGCGTGCGGGTGCGAGGTGCGACCGCCGCCCAGCCGACGGGCTCGTCGCCGTCGTACGCGAGCACGCCGATCGGCCCCTCCTCATCCATGAGCCGGCGCACGCGTTCGGCGCGCTCCGGCCCGCGCAGAGCGGTCGCCTCCTTCGCCGGGATGCGGTAGCTCAGGCAGAAGCACACGTTCGACTGAGGGTTCTTCGGCCCCACCAGAGTGGCCACGTCCTGGAACACGGTGGCCGGCCGCACCTCGATCGCCATGCGACCAGTGTGGCCCCGGCATCCGACATCCGCGACCGCGCGCACAGTGTCGGAGAACGGGAGCGACACGCCGGCAGCGGATGCCGCCACCCCGGCGCGTCGGGCGGAATCTCCGATTCCGTGCCGGCGGTGCGCACCGTCGCTGCGCCTAGGGTGATCTCCATGCCGACCCCCGACTTCATCCTCGATCTGCGCCGATTCGTCGGCACCCGCCCGCTGCCGCTCGTCGGTGTGACCGCCGTCGTGCTCCGCGACGGACAGGTGCTGCTCGGGCGCCGCAGCGACAACGGGCACCTGACCCCCGTGACGGGCATCGTCGACCCGGGCGAGGAGCCCGCCGATGCCGCGGTGCGGGAGACGCTCGAGGAGGCCGACGTCGTGTGCCGCGTCGAGCGGCTCGCGTGGGTGCACCAGATCCCGCGGGTGACGTACCCGAACGGCGACCAGTCCGACTACCTCGACCTCACCTTCCGCTGCACGTGGGTGTCAGGAGACCCGTACCCGGCAGACGGCGAGATGACCGAGGTCGGCTGGTACGACGTCGATGCGCTCCCGGCGCTCGAACTGCCCGACATGCGCCGGCGCATCGAGCTCGCGCTGCGCGACGAGCACGTCGCCCGGTTCGAGGGCGGCCGCTGACCGGCGCCCGCACCGCGGAGGCGCGCGGCACGCGCGCGATCAGTCGCCGCGCAGCACCTCGAGCGCGTGGGCGAGATCGGCAGGGTACGCCGACGTGAAGGTGACCCACTCCCCCGTGGCCGGGTGGGCGAACGAGAGCTCGTGCGCGTGGAGCCACTGACGGGTGAGGCCGAGTCTCGCCGACATCGTCGGGTCGGCGCCGTACAGCGGATCGCCGACGCACGGATGCCGGTGGGCGGCCATGTGCACGCGGATCTGGTGCGTGCGGCCGGTCTCGAGATGGATCTCGAGCAGCGACGCGCCGGGGAAGGCCTCGAGCGTCTCGTAGTGCGTGACGGAATCCTTGCCGTCGGGCGTGACGGCGAACTTCCACGAGTGCGACGGATGCCGCCCGATGGGCGCGTCGATCGTGCCGGCGAGCGGGTCGGGGTGCCCCTGCACGACGGCGTGGTAGATCTTCTCGACCTCGCGCTCCTTGAACGCGCGCTTGAGCGCGACGTACGCGGACTCGGTCTTCGCGACCACCATGAGCCCGCTGGTGCCGACGTCGAGGCGGTGCACGACGCCCTGGCGCTCCGCAGCGCCTGTCGTCGCGATGCGGTAGCCGGCGGCGGCGAGGGCGCCCAGCACCGTCGGCCCCTCCCATCCGAGCGAGGGGTGCGCGGCGACGCCGGTGGGCTTGTCGACGACCACGATGTCGTCGTCGTCGTAGACGATGCCGAGGTCGGGCACCTCGACCGGAATGACGCGCGGCTCCTCCTTGGGTGTCCACGCCACGTCGAGCCAGGCCCCGCCACGGAGCTTGTCGGATTTCGAGAGGGTGCGCCCGTCCATCGACACGCCACCGGCATCGGCCACGTCGGCCGCGAAGGTGCGCGAGAACCCGAGCATCTTCGCGAGCGCCGCATCGACGCGAGCTCCGTCGAGCCCGTCGGGAACGGGAAGGCTCCGCGATTCCACGTCAGAGCTGGGCGCCGGAGCCCGGGCGCTCGGCCTCACGCCCAGGACTGCCGCCGGCCTCTTGCTCGGCCTCGTACTCCTCGGCCTCGCGCTCGGCCTGCTTCTCGACCGCGAGCTGCTCGCTTGCGCTCAACGGCGGGAGTCCGCGCTCGGCCGCCGGGATGCCCGCATCGGCGTCCGCGACAGGGAACTCGTCGCCGAAGCCCTCGACGGCACCGCCGGGAGCGAACTCGTCGCCTTCGGCGCCCGAGCAGCGTCTCCCCCTCGTCATTCGTGATCTCTTCGTCATTGCGGCCGCTGTCGCGCGATCCGTCCATGTGAACCCCCACGAGTACCAGTAGTGCGATCGCGATCATGTCGCAGACGATGAAGATGTCGGCGATGTTGTAGATCGCCGGCGACATGCCGGGGAAGAACCACATCCACGGCGTGTTGATGAAGTCGACGACGTGCCCGACCGCGAACCCGGGGTCGCGGAAGAGCCGGTCGGTGAGGTTGCCCAGAACGCCGCCCAGAAGAAGCCCGAGCGTGACGGCCCAGAGCCGCGAACGCACCCGCGTCGCGGCCAGCCAGCCGATGACGCCCGCGACGGCGGCCAGTGCGATCGTGAAGATCCACGTGACCTCCTCGCCGAGCGAGAAGGCGGCGCCGGGATTGCGCGTGAGGTAGAAGCTCAGAAAGTCGCCGAGGACCTCGACGGGCTCCTGGAACGGCAGGTTCTCGAGCGCGAGGTACTTCGCCAACTGGTCGGCGGCCAGCACCAGCACCGCGAGAATCGCGATGATGGTGCCGGCCGCCGCCTGACGAAGGGGTGGTCGACGCGTCAAGGCCTAGAGGCCCAGCGCCGAGACCGGCTGTGCGCCGGACGTCGTCGCCGTGGTCTCGAGGTCGCGCAGCTTGCCCTCGATGTAGCTGCGCAGCTGAGCGCGGTAGTCGCGCTCGAAGTTGCGCAGCTCGGTGATGCGGCCCTCGAGCGTGGTGCGCTCGCGGTCGAGCTTCGCGAGCTCCTCGCGGCCGCGGGTCTCGGCCTGGGAGACGATCGACGCGGCCTGCGACTTGGCGTCGGAGATGAGCTGGTCGCGCTGCGCGATGCCCTCGGCGACGTGCTCGTCGTGGAGGCGCTGGGCCAGCTCGATGATGCCTGCGCTCGCGGCGGGGGCGGCACCGCCGACCGGCGCGGCCTCGGCGACGGGAGCCGGGGCGGGCTCCGCGGCACGTGCGGGAGCAGCACCCGACTCGTACGCCGCCAGCTTGGCCTTCAGCTCCTCGTTCTCGGTGAGGGCCTTGCGCCACTCCACGACGATCTCGTCGAGGAAATCGTCCACCTCGTCGGGGTCGAAACCCTCCTTGAAGCGGACGTGCTGGAACTGCTTGGTGACGACGTCATCGGGGGACAATGCCATGGTGATTCCTCTTTCGAGCGTCTGGTCGCTGGCCGATGTCGGGGCGACCGCCGGCTGGCGGCCGTTCGTATCAGCAAAGCATAGTCATCGGTTCTGGGAGTGTCGAAGACGGGGCCCGGTCGCAGCGAGTCGCGGGTTCAGCCCGCGAGCGTGCGCGTGATGCTGAGCAGGATGAAGCATCCCAGCATCGTCAGCGCGAACCCGAAGTCGATGGCGACGGCACCCACGCGCAACGGCGGGATGAAGCGCCGGAACAGCCTGATGGGCGGATCCGTGACGGTGTAGATGAGCTCGGCGATCACGAGCCCGGCGCCGCGCGGGCGCCACTCGCGGTTGAAGAACGGGATCCAGTCGAGGATCAGCCGCGCGAGCAACACGAAGACATAGAGCAGCAGCGCGAGGTTGAGAATCGCTGCGATGATTTGGACGACTGCCACGTAGCCAGACTACGGCTGCGTGAAGGGGACCGACTCCGGATCCGCCTGTGCGACGGCCCCGTCACCCGATACGGCGACGTTCTCGGGCGAGAGGAGGAAGACTTTGCTCGTGACGCGCTCGATGCGCCCGTAGAGGCCCAGCGACAGGCCGCTGGCGAAGTCGATCAGGCGCCGCGCGTCGGCGTCGCTCATCTGAGAGAGGTTGATGATGACGGGGATGCCGTCACGGAAGTTCTCGGCGATGACCTGGGCGTCGCGGTACTGCTTGGGATGCACCGTCAGGATCTCGTTGATCGTCGCCGGTGCCGGCTGACGCACGACGGCGGGCCGGTGGATCGGCGTGATGGGAGCGGCCGGCTTGTCGACGACCTGCTCCGACTTGCGAGCACGCGGCTGGGGCGCCGGCTCCTCGTAGACCTCTTCCTCGTCTGCGAGTCCGAGGTACACCATGGTCTTCTTGAGCGGGTTCGACATCTGATCCTCCGTAGTGCTCATCTGTTCCGAGGTTAACCGCGTTGTGGCCTGGGGCCGGTGATTGCCGAACCGATGCGTAGGTGTGTCGCGCCCGCCGCGATCGCTTCGGCGAAGTCCGCCGTCATGCCGGCGGAGATCCAATCCGCCCCGGGCACGACCGCGCGCACGGTGCCCGCGAGGGCGTTCAGTCGGGCGAACGCGGCCGCCGGGGGCTCGTCGAGCGGCGCGACCGCCATCACGCCGCGGACGCGCAGAGAGGGCAGTGCAGCGGCGTGCGACGCGAGAGCCTCGAGCTCGCCGGGGGCGACGCCGCCGCGGCCCGGGTCGTCCGTGAGGTTGACCTGCAGCAGCACGTCGAGCGGGGGCTCCCCCGGCTCGCCGGCCGCGTCGAGCGCGTCGGCGAGGCGGGCGCGGTCGAGCGAATGGACGACGGATGCCGCAGCCCTGATCGCACGCGCCTTGTTGGTCTGCGCCTGCCCGATGAAGTGCCACCGCAGGCCCGCGAGGTCGCCCACCTCGACGACCTTGCGGCTGAACTCCTGCTGCCGGTTCTCGCCCACGTCACGCACGCCGAGCGCGTAGAGCTCGTCGACGAGCGAGGCGGGGTGGAACTTGGTCACGACGATGCGGGTGAGCTCCGACGGATCGCGACCGGCCGCGCGTGCGGCATCCGCTATCCGCTCATCGATCGCCGCGAGACGTGCGCGAAGATCTGCCACGGCCGAGCGAGCCGACCGCTTACTTGAGGAAGTCGGGGATGTCGAGATCGTCGTCGCCGAACGCCGTGTCGTACGACGACTCCGTGACGGCGCCGACCGAGACGGGGACGGGCACCTGCTCGACGACATCCCGATCCTTCGCCGCTTCGTCGGCCGGGGTGGCCGGCACCGCGGGCGTGGAGACCACGCGTGCGGCCGCGATCGGCTCGATGCGCTTCTCCGGCTCGCCGCCGTCGAAGCCGGCCGCGATGACGGTGACGCGCACCTCGTCGCCGAGCGTGTCGTCGATGACCGTTCCGAAGATGATGTTCGCCTCGGGGTGCGCGGCCTCCTTGACGAGCTGGGCGGCGTCGTTGATCTCGAAGATGCCGAGGTTCGATCCGCCCTGGATCGACAGCAGCACGCCGTGCGCACCCTCGATCGACGCCTCGAGCAGCGGCGACTCGACGGCGAGCTCGGCGGCCTTGATGGCACGATCCGCGCCGCGGGCCGAGCCGATGCCCATGAGGGCGGATCCGGCTCCCTGCATCACCGACTTGACGTCGGCGAAGTCCAGGTTGATGAGACCCGGCGTCGTGATGAGGTCGGTGATGCCCTGCACACCGGCGAGGAGCACCTGGTCGGCCGTCGCGAACGCCTCGATCATCGAGATGCCGCGGTCGCTGATCTCGAGGAGGCGGTCGTTCGGCACCACGATGAGGGTGTCGACTTCTTCCTTCAGCTTGGCGACGCCGGTCTCGGCCTGCTGCTGACGGCGGCGGCCCTCGAACGAGAAGGGCTTGGTCACCACACCGATGGTGAGGGCGCCGATCGACTTGGCGATCTTCGCGACCACGGGCGCGCCGCCCGTGCCCGTGCCGCCGCCTTCGCCCGCCGTGACGAAGACCATGTCGGCGCCGCGGAGCGCCTCTTCGATCTCTTCGGCGTGGTCCTCGGCGGCGCGACGCCCCACTTCCGGATCGGCACCTGCGCCGAGCCCTCGGGTCAGTTCGCGTCCCACGTCGAGCTTGACGTCGGCGTCGCTCATCAGCAGCGCCTGGGCGTCGGTGTTGATGGCGATGAACTCGACCCCGCGCAGGCCGAGCTCGATCATGCGGTTGACCGCGTTGACGCCGCCGCCGCCGACGCCGACGACCTTGATGACGGCGAGGTAGTTCTGGTTCTGGCTCATGCCGGCCTCCGTAGCCCTGGACCTTCTAAACCTTCAACCTCTAGTAGAGGTATAAAGAATTGCCCGGTATGCAATTCCTTGACTCGAAAGTAAGCGGACACCGCGCGCTCGGCCGGAGCGGAACGGCGTGTCGCGGCATCCGGTGCCGGAAGTCCCGGTCAGGAGGAATGCTCAGCGGACGACGACCACCTCGGGCGACGTCACGTCGTAGGTCGTGACGTCCGCCGGTGGACGCTGGGCCATCATCTTGGCGAGGTTCAGCGCCTTGTCCGCCGACCGGTCCGCACTCCCCCACACGACCTGCGCGTTCGACCCGCCGAGCGTGAGCGTCACGTCGTCGGGGGTCGAGGCGGTCACCTCCGTCACCTGTGCGCGGATGTCGTCGGGCAGCGCGCGCATCACCTGTCCGGCCGCCGCGAAGGCGTCGGAGTCGATGCCGCCCGTGATCGCGAGCACGGGCACGCCGGCGCTCGGCGTCGCCGCCGTCGACAGCGCGACGCCCGCCGCGTCGACCAGGGTGTAGCCCGCGCGGGTCTCGATCAGGCCGATCGGCGTGCGCTCGACGATCCGCACCACCAGCTCATGGGGCGGTCGCGCCTCGAGCGCGTAGGTCTCGATCAACGGGAAGGCGACGAGCGCGGCCTTCACGGCGCTCTCGTCGACCAGCGGCAGCGGCGTGCCCAGCTGGCTCGCCAGCGCGTCCGAGATGTCGTCCGCCGCGAGCTGCTGCGCCCCGACCACCGAGACCTTCTCCACGCCGAAGAGCGGGCTGTACGCCGCACCGAGCGTTCCGAGCGCCAGGAGGAGGACGGATGCCGCGGCCCCGAGCCAGATCGCGCGCCGCCGTCGCTGGCGCACGGTGAAGCGACGGATCTCGGCGCGCAGCGCCTTGCGCCGGGCACGCGATGCCCGCCAGACCTGCGCGGAAGCCGACGTCGCCGGCATCCGTCTTCTCGGCAGAGCCGGGCGCCCGTCCCGAGTCCGCCGCGGGGCTGCGTCGGGCAGGGCGGTCGGCGACGAGAGCGGGATCACCGGGGCCGTGTCGTTCGCGTCCGTCGAGGACGGAGTCCGCACTGTCGGGCTGCGACTCGTGCGCGCGGTGCAGCCGTGCGAAGCCCGCCCTCACGGAGGAAGGAGAGATCCTCGGTCGGATGGTCCCACCGGACGATCCTCGATCGAGTAGTCGTCGGCGGGGAGACGTCGGCCGGTGGTCCGCCTGGTGGTCGTCGGCCTCGTGGTCGTCGGCTCGTGGTGCCGGCCGGCGTCGGCGCACCCGCAGCCGCCGGGCCGCGCGAGGCGACCGGCGGCTGCGGCAACGGCGACGGGCGGCGCATGCGGTCCTACTCCGCGGTGCTCGACGGGTCGGCGGCGCTCGAGTGCCGGGCGGGAGTGAGCGGGTCGGGGCTCGTCGCGCCGCCGCTCGGGCGACCGAGCGCCTCGAGCACCTGCGGGATGATCAGGTTCACGTTGCCGCAGCCGAGGGTGATGACGTAGTCGCCTTCACGGGCGACCGTCGCGGTGTAGTCGGCGGCCTCCTGCCAGTCGGGCACGAAGTGCACGTGCGACGGGTCGGCGAAGGCATCACTCACCAGCTCGCCGGTCACGCCGGGCACAGGATCTTCGCGCGCGCCGTACACGTCGAGCATGACCGTGTGGTCGGCGTAGCGCTCGAGCACGTCGGCGAACTCCTGGTACATGTCCTTCGTGCGCGAGTAGGTGTGGGGCTGCTGGATCGCGATGATGCGCCCGTCGCCGACGACCGTCCGCGCCGCGGCGAGGGCGGCGGCGACCTCGGTCGGGTGGTGCGCGTAGTCGTCGAAGACGCTCACGCCCCGCTCGACGCCGTGCAGCTCGAAGCGGCGGACCGTTCCCGCGAACCCCTCGACGGCGCGCACGGCCGGCTCGAGCGAATGGCCGAGTGTGAGGAGCACCGCGACGGCGCCGGCCGCGTTGATCGCGTTGTGCGCGCCCGGGATGGGAAGCTGCGCATCGACCGTCGACCCGTCGTGGGTGAGGCGGAACGACACCGGGCCCTCGGTGACGATGTCGGTGACGCGCACCGTCGCCCCCTCGGCCTCGCCGAACGTGACGACGTGCGGATGGGTGAGCTGCGCCGTCACGAGCTGGGCGCCCGGCGTCGTCGGACGAGATCACGACCGCCTCGCGCGCCTCGTTCGCGAACCGGGCGAACGCGGCGTAGAAGGCGTCGCGCGTGCCCCAGTGGTCGAGGTGGTCGGGGTCCACGTTGGTGATGAGCGCGATCGACGTGTCGTACAGCAGGAAGGTGCCGTCCGACTCGTCGGCTTCGATGACGAAGAGGTCGTCCCGGCCGCTGCCGCTCGACACGCCGAGCTGCGCGATGACGCCGCCGTTCACGAAAGTCGGGTCGATGCCGAGATCGCGCAGCGCCGTGACGATCATGCCCGTCGACGTCGTCTTGCCGTGAGCGCCGGCGACAGACACGAGCCGCCGCCCGCCGATCAGCCAGTACAGCGCCTGCGAGCGGTGGATCACGTGCAGCCCGCGCTGCTTGGCCAGCAGGAACTCGGGATTCTCGGGCCAGATGGCACCGGTGTGCACGACGGTGTCGACGTCGTCGGCGAGATTCGCATGCGTCGTGGCCGACGTAGACCGTCGCCCCGAGCTCGGCGAGCTCGCGCAGCCCCTTGCTGTCGGCGCGGTCGGACCCCGATACGCGGATGCCGCGCTCGAGGAACATGCGGGCGAGCCCCGACATGCCGGATCCGCCGATTCCGATGAAGTGGGCGGCGTCGATGTCGTCGGGGATGGGAAGACTGAGATCGGGTCTGATCATGGCCCGTCAATCCTAAGTTGGGTAGCCGATGCCGCGGCCCCGGCGCGCTGGAGGCCACGTCCCGGCGCGCTGCACGCCACGATTTGTATTGACACGATGACACAAAAGACGGCACAATAACGACATGCTCGATTGGATCGTCACATTCAACGGAGGCGTGCCTCTGCGGGATCGCCGTCGTCGCTGTCATCGCTCTCGCAGCCTCGCGCCGGAAGGACTTCGGCGACCACCGCGTCGTATCGGGCATCCGTGCGCGCCAGACTGCCGTTCGGCTCCGAGACCACGGCCGTCAGCATCCGCCGTCGTACCCGAACGCTGCTGCGCGCGAACATGTGGGGGCTGCTCGCGACCGTCGTCGCCGCCGCCGTCGTCTTCGTGTCGACGCCGCTGTCATCCAGCCCGCAGTTCCTCTGGCTCGTCACGCTGTCGCTCTTCCTCGTCGTCCTGACAGGCAGCTTCAGTCGCAGTGAGTCTGCGTGAGCGCCTGTTCCATCCGGCGCCGACCGCCATCGCGCGTCGCGCGCCTGCGGGCGCTGCGCGTCGCCGATTACATCGGGCGCTGCGCGCCGCCTGGCCCCGACGGCCCTGCTGATCGCAGCCGCCGCAGGATGCGCGGGCCTCGCGGTCTACCGATGCGGTACGCGCGGTCGACTTCGTCTCACTGATGCTCGCATACGCGGCGCTGGCCTTCGCCGTCGTCGCGACGATCGGGGGCCGCTACGCCGAACGCCTGGTGCTCGCGCAGCCGCAGCCCGCCTCGGACACCCTCGAATTGGCCTGGGACGACCTGTTCCGCGCCGACACGCTGAGCGTGCTGCGGATGGGTGCCGCCACAGCCGCGTGGCTGCCGCTCGGGCTCGCCGTCACGATCATGGCCGACGCCTGGCTGCTGCAGGGTCCGACGGATTTCGCGGCTCTCTTCCCCTGGTGGGGCATCCCGGCGCTGCAGGTGCTGTACGCCCTCGGTCAGGGACGCCTGCCTGACCCGCTGTACCCGGACTTCCTTCGCCCTGACCGCGCACGTGACCGAGGAGCAGCCCGCATGATCGTCATCGACCCGTCCTCGCCCGTCCCGCCGTTCGAGCAGCTCCGCGCCGGCCTGGTCGACTCCGTCGCGTCCGGTGAGCTGGGCGCCGGCGAACGGCTTCCCACCGTCCGCCGCCTCGCCGAGGAGCTGGGCATCGCACCCGGCACGGTGGCGCGTGCGTACCGCGAGCTCGAGGCATCCGGGGTCATCGAGACCCGCGGCCGCAACGGCACGTTCGTCGCGTTCGACGCCGACCCTGCGCGTCAGCAGCTGCAGCGCGCCGCCGCCGCCTTCGCGGCCCAGGTGCGCGACCTCCGCCTGGACGCCGACGAGGCCCTCGCGATCGTCACCGCCGCACTGCGCACGCCCGACTCGTCCCCGGCGTAACGCCTCGAGGCCCGTCGAGCGCTTCGTCGATCATCGCGACGACGTTCTCGGTTCCGGTGCGGGTGCCGACGGATGCCGCCGCCGCCGCCATCGCGGCACGCCGGGCCTCGTCCGACAGCAGCGGGATGACCTCCGCGCGCACGCGGTCGCCGGTGAACTCGGCATCCGGAATCAGGACCGCCGCGCCGGCACGGATCGCGGACGAGGCGTTGAGCGCCTGCTCGCCGTTGCCGACCGCGTAGGGCACGTAGACCGTCGGGATGCCGAGCGCGCTGAGCTCGCTGACGGTCGCCGCTCCCGCCCGCGACACGACGAAGTCCGCCAGCGCGAATGCGAGGTCCATGCGGTCGACGTAGCGGCGCACGGCGTAGCCGGCGGCACCGGGGTCGGGCAGCTCCGATCGCTCGCCGGTCACGTGCAGCAGCTGCCAGCCGGCGTCGAGCACATCGCGCCAGGCGGCGCCGTGGCCCTCGCCGAACGCCGCGTTCAAGCGCTGCGCGCCGAGGGATCCGCCGAACACCAGCAGCACCGGCTTCGCCGGGTCGAGTCCGAAATGCGCGGCGGCCTCGGCGTGGAGCGCGTCGCGGTCGAGCGTGACGATCTCGCGGCGCAGCGGCATCCCGACGACGCGGGAGCGCTTCAGCGGCGTGCCCTCGAAGGCGACCCCGACGCCGGCAGCCCAGCGCGCGCCCAGCACGTTCGCGAGCCCCGGACGCGCGTTCGCCTCGTGCACGACGAACGGGACGCGCTCGCGGCGCGCCGCGAGGTACGCGGGCGCCGAGGCGTAGCCGCCGAAGCCGACGACGACGTCGACGCGCCGTGCGGAGATGTGCGCCCGCACCTGCGCGATCGCCCGGCGGAACCGCGCCGGGAAGGTGGCCGCGGCCGGGTTCGGGCGACGCGGGAAGGGCACCTTGTCGACGAAGAGCAGCTCGTAGCCGCGCTCGGGCACGAGCCGCGCCTCGAGTCCTTCGCGCGTGCCGAGCACGAGCACCTCGGCCTCGGGGTCGCGTGCCCGCAGGGCATCGGCGACAGCCAGGAGCGGGTTGACGTGTCCGGCGGTACCGCCGCCGGCCAGGAGGTACGTCGTCACTCCCCGAGCCTACCCGGCCTGGCCGGCCGAGGTTTGGGGCGCACGGCGGCCGTTCGGGGCGCGCGCCACGCGCCCCGAACGGTCGCGCCGCGCCCCAAACCCCGGGACACGCCGAAGGTGACGGCACGCAACGGACTGCGACGGATGCCTCGGGTCAGCGGACGGCGCGGAGCTTCGCGCGCTCGCGGGCAGCGCGGGCGTCGGCGATCGCGGCTTCACGGCGGGCGATGGATGCCGGCAGCGAGCGCGCGAACGCCAGGAGCACGCCCGCGGCGATCAGCACCGACAACAGCGACGTGCCGCCCTGCGACATGAACGGCAGCGGCACACCGAGCACCGGGAAGACGCGCAGGACGACGCCGATGTTGATGAGCGCCTGTCCCACGATCCACACGGTGATGCCACCGGCGGCGATCCGCACGAAGGGGTCATCGGTCTTGCGGATGACGTGGAATGCGCCGACTGCGAAGAGGGCGAACAGACTGAGCACGACGGCGCAGCCGATGAGTCCGAGCTCCTCGCCGACGATGGCGAAGATGTAGTCGTTCGCCGCGGCGGGGAGCCAGTCGTACTTCTCGCGCGAGTTTCCGAGGCCCAGGCCGAAGATGCCTCCGCTGGCGAGACCCCAGATGCCGTGCAACGGCTGGTAGCAGTCGTTGAAGTAGTCGTCGAGGCAGTTGGGGTTGAGGAAGCTCATGAAGCGGCGCATGCGGTCAGGGCTGGTGACCGCGAGAAATGCGACAGCCGCGGCCGCCCCGATCGCGGGCAGAATGAAGATGCGCAGTTTGACGCCCGAGAAGAACAGCGCGCCGAGCACGATGAGCACGAGGATCATGGCCGTGCCGAGATCGTCACCGGCGAGCACGGTCGCGATCGCCAGTCCTGCCACGGGCACGAGTGGGATGAAGACGTGCTGCCACTTCGTCAGCAGCGACCGCTTGCGGAACAGCACGTACGCGACCCAGAGCGCGAGCCCCAGTTTCAGGAACTCCGACGGCTGCGCCTGGAACCCCGCGATGGTGATCCAGTTGCGGTTGCCATCGGCGCTGTGGCCGAGGGGCGTGAACACCAGCAGCTGGAACGCGATGCCGAAGATCAGCGCCGGCCACGCGATCTTCTTCCAGAAGGCGACGGGCAGACGGCTGGCGATGAACATCAGCGGGATGCCGATCGCAGCGAAGGCGACCTGCTTGATGACGTCCTCCCAGGGCGCCACCCCGCGGGACGTCGCAATCGCGGACGTCGCCGACAGCACCATGACGAGCCCGAAGACCGTCAGCAGGAGCGCCGTCGAGGCGATGAGCAGGAACTCGCTGGGCACGGGCGCGAAGACGCGGCCCAGCGACACCCGTGCCGCGAGTCCGCGGCGGGCGGGTGGTTCAGGCGGCGTCGGGGTCTGCCGGGTCCGCGGCGGCTGCGTCGTGGTCACGCTGCTCCCCCGTTCCGATCCGATCCCTCACCGCGGCAGCGAATCTGCGACCGCGGTCCGCGTAGGAGGCGAACTGGTCGAAGGATGCCGCAGCGGGAGCGAGCAGAACCACGTCCCCGTCACGCGCCACCCCTGCCGCCAGTTCGACGACCTGCGCCATGACCTCTTCAGTCTCGACGGCCTCGACCTCGAACACCGGCACCGCCGGCGCGTGTCGCTCGAACGCGGCGACCACCGCCGCCCGGTCGACGCCGATCACGATCGCCGCCTTGGCTGCTGCACCCCGGCCCGAGACGAGCTCCGACACGTCGACGCCCTTGAGCAGGCCGCCGACCACCCACACGGCGCCGGGGTACGCCGCGAGCGACGAAGCCGCGGCGTGCGGGTTGGTGGCCTTGGAGTCGTCGACCCAGGTGATGCCCTCGTGCTGCGCGACGACCTCGATGCGGTGCGGGTCGAGGCGGAAGCCGCGCAGGGCATCGCGGATCGCCGCGGGCGCGACATCCATCGACCGCGCCAGCGCGGCGGCGGCCAGGATGTTCGCGACGATGTGGGGCGCGGCGAGGCCGAGCGAGGCGAGCTCCTCGACGGTGGTCAGCTCCAGGGCGCTCTTGTGCCGGTCTTCGAGGAAGGCGCGATCGACGACGATGCCCTCGACGACCCCGAGGTCGCTCGGACCGGGCACGCCCAGATCGAAGCCGATCGCGCGCGCCCCCTCGACGACCTCGGCGTCCTCGACCATGCGCTGGGTCGCGGCATCCGCCTTGTTGTACACGCACGCGACGCGCGTGTTGTCGTACACCTGCGCCTTCGCGGCGCGGTAGGCGTCGAACGAGCCGTGCCACTCGAGGTGGTCGTCGGCGAGGTTGAGGCACACCGCCGCCCACGGCGAGACCGGGTCGGGCGAGTCCTGCAGCCCCAGGTACCAGAGCTGGTGGCTCGACAGCTCGACCACGAGCGCGTCGAACCCCGAGGGGTCGCGCACCGCGTCGAGCACGGGGGTGCCGATGTTGCCGACGGGCGCAGCCCGCAGTCCGCCCGCGACGAGCATGGTCGCAGTGAGTCGCGTGGTCGTGGTCTTGCCGTTGGTGCCGGTGATCAGGATCCAGTCCGCGGGCGTGCCGTCGGCCCGCACCACCTTGTCGCGCACGCGCCAGGCGAGCTCGACGTCGCCCCAGAGCGCGATGTCGTTCTCACGGGCCCACGAGATGACCGGATGCCGCGGCGCGAAGCCCGGCGACGCCACGACGACCTCGGGCGCGAAGTCCGCGAGCTCGGCCGGCACGGCGTCGAGGCTCCCGGTCCAGAGCCGCGCGCCGATGACCGGCAGCAGGCGCTCATACTCCTCGTCGGCCTTCTCGGTCACGACGAGCACCTCGGCGCCGAGCTCGGCGAGCGTGTCGGCGACGGAGAAGCCGGTGACCGACATCCCGAGCACCGCGACCCGCAGCCCCTTCCAGTCGGCGTTCCAGCTGGTGAGGGTGGACAGGCGTTCCGAGGTCATGTGCGCGAGAGCCATTCGACGTAGAAGAAGCCGACGCCCGAGACCGCGAGGAGGCCCGCGATGATCCACATGCGCACGACGATGGTGACCTCCGACCAGCCGCGGAGTTCGAGATGGTGGTGGAACGGGCTCATCAGGAAGAGCCGCTTTCCGCGCGTGATCTTGAAGTAGAGGCGCTGCAGGATCACCGAGCCGGGGCCGATGATGAAGACGCCGGCGACGAGCACCGCGAGCAGTTCGGTGCGGGTGAGGATCGCCATCGCGGCGATGACGCCGCCGATGGCCATCGACCCGACGTCGCCCATGAAGACCTTGGCCTTCGGCGCGTTCCACCAGAGGAACCCGACGAGCGCGCCGACGAACGACGCCGAGATGATCGCCAGGTCGAACGGGTCGCGGGTCGGATAGCACGCGGCCTTGGCGGCCGCCGAGAGCCCTTCGCCGCCCCAGCACGCCTGGTTGAACTGCCAGAACGCGATGAGGCTGTAGGCGCCGATGACGAAGATGCCGGCGCCGGCCGCCATGCCGTCGAGGCCGTCCGTCACGTTCGTGCTGTTCGAGAAGGCCACTCCGATGAAGGTGACCCACGCGAGGTAGAGGATCCAGCCGACGATGAGCCCGAGCGTCATGAAGCCGAGCACGGGCACGTCGCGGAACACCGAGACGTACGGCGAGGCCGGCGTCTGGTCGAACTGGTTCGGGAAGTTCAGGGCGACGATGCCGAACGGCACCGTCACGATGACCTGGCCGACGATCTTGCGCCAGCCGCTCAGTCCCATGAACTTCTGCTGGCGCACCTTCATGTAGTCGTCGATGAAGCCGACCGCGCCGAGGCCCACCATCATCCAGATGACGAGCAGGCCCGAGATCGTCGGCGGGTTGTTCCCCACGTAGCAGCCGACCAGGTAGCCGACGATCGTGCCGACGATGAAGATGGTGCCGCCCATGGTGGGCGTGCCGCGCTTCGTCTGGTGGTTGGGGTTGCGGATGTCCTCCGGCGTGCGGATGACCTGACCCCAGCCCCACTTGCGGAAGAGCCGCAGGAACACGGGGGTGAGGAAGAGCGTGAATGCCAGCGAGATCGCCGCCGCGGTCAGGAGAGATCTCACGAGAACGATTCTCCCAGACGATCGCCGAGGAACCGCAGCCCCGCCGAGTTCGACGACTTCACGAGCACGCGGTCGCCGTCGCGCAGTTCGCCCTGGAGGTAGTCGAAGGCCTCGTCGGCCGTCGCGAAGAAGACGGCCTCGTTGTCCCACGAGCCCTGGGCGACGGCTTCCAGGTACATCCGGCGCGCGGCGTCGCCCACGACGACGATGCGCTGGATGCCGAGTCTCACGGCCAGCAGACCGACGCGGTCGTGCTCTTCCTCCGGCGTATTCGCCGAGCTCGCTCATCGCGCCGAGCACCGCGACGGTGCGCTCGCCCGGACCGGTGATCTGGGCGAGGGTGCGCAGGGCCGCCGACATCGAGTCGGGGCTGGCGTTGTAGGCGTCGTTGATGATGCGGACGCGGTCCGACCCGAGCGGCTGCATGCGCCACCGCTCGGCGATCTCCACGGTCTCGAGGCGCGCGACGGCGTCGGCGAGCGAGACACCGAGGGTGGTCGCCGCGGCGATGGCGGCGAGGGCGTTCATGACGTGGTGCTCGCCCAGCACGCGCAGGCGGAGCGGCAGCGAGATCCCGTCGGCGGTCACCGTGAAGGACGTTCCGGATGCCGTCACCACGACGTCGTCGGCGCGGACATCGGCGGCGGCGGCGCCGCGGCCGAACCAGCGCACCGCGGCGCCCTGCTCGGCGGCGATCGGGGCCATCGCGGCGACGCGGGCGTCGTCGGCGTTGAGCACCGCCACTCCCCCGGCGCTCAGCGCCCGCACGAGCTCCGACTTGGCGTGGAAGGTGGCCTCGATGCCGCCGAACCCGCCGGCATGCGCCATGCCGACCATGAGGACGACGCCGACGTCGGGGTCGACGAGCCCCGCGAGCCGCGCGATCTCGCCCGGCGCGCTCGCACCGAACTCGCTCACGAGGAACTCCGTGGTCTCGGTGACCCGCAGCATCGTGAGCGGCGCACCGACCTCGTTGTTGAACGAGGCCTTCGGCGAGACGGTCTCGCCCTCGCCCTCGAGGATGCGGGCGAGCAGGTTCTTCGTGGTCGTCTTGCCGTTGGACCCGGTGATGCCGACGACGCGCAGGGCGCCGGCATCCCGCACGCGCTTCACGACCTCGCGCGCGAGGTCGGCGAGGGCGGCGACCGCGTCCGGCACGACGATCTGCGTGACGTCGGCGTCGACCCGGCGCTCGACGATCGCCAGCGCCGCGCCCTTCTCGACCGCGGCGTCGACGAACAGGTGCCCGTCGGTCTCGTCGCCGGGCTTCGCGACGAACACGCCGCCCGGGGCGATGAGCCGGGAATCCGTGTCGACCGCTCCCGAGATGAGCGTGTCGGGCGTGTCGCCGTCGGCGAAGTGCGCCTCGCCCGCGAGGGCATGGGCGATCTGGGCGATGGTGAGCGCGATCATCTTGGGGGTACTCCGGCCCTCAGCAGCAATCCGGCACAGGACTACCCGAACTTGGGCAGCAGCTCCGGCGACGTCGTCGAGGGCATGACGCGGTAGGTCTTGAGAACCTGGGTCATGGCCTTCTGGAACGCCGTCGCGTTGGCCGCAGACGATGTTACCTTCGTCGGCTCGTCGAGGGTGACGACCACCACGTACTGCGGGTCGTCGGCCGGCGCGAAGCCCACCATCGTCGTGTAGTAGACGCCCTGCTTGTACCCGCCGTTGCCGTCGGACTTCTCGCCGGTGCCGGTCTTGCCGCCGATGCGGTAGCCGGGGATCTCGACGGCCTTGGCGTAGGGCGCCTGCAGGAACACGTTCTCGAGCATCTGCGCGCATCTGCGCCGACGTGCTCTCGCTGACCACCCGCTCGGGCTCGGCGAGTTCCGGCTCGACGACGGTGCCATCGGGCTTGGTGCACGACTCGATGATCTGCAGCGGCATCTTGACGCCGCCGTTGACGATCGCCCCGTACGCGCGGGCCAGCTCGGGCATCGTGGTGGTGACGCCCTGACCGAACGAGCGTGTTGTACGCCGTCTGCGCGCCCCACTCCTCGACGGGGTGGATCAGGCCGTTCGCCTCGTGCGGGTAGCCGGTCGACGTGCCCTGGCCGATGCCGAAGCGCTGGAAGTAGTCGTAGCGGGTCTGCGTTGTCGACCTTCTCGCTGAACTTCGAGATTCCGGCGTTCGACGAGTCGATCAGCACGCCGGTCAGCGTGTAGGTGTATGCCGGGTGCTGGAAGGAGTCGCGCACGCGCGCGCCGTTGGGGAAGTTCTCGAGCCTGACGCCACGACGGTGGAATCGCGGCGACTGCCCGCCCGCGTCGATGACGGTCGCCGCGGTCAGGCCCTTGAACGTCGACCCGGGCTCGAACGTGCCGCGAAGGATCTGGCTGGTGCGGTCGTCGGGCGTCCGTCGCGTCGACGTCGTTGGGGTCGACGGTCGGGTACTCGGCCGCCGCCCGCACCTTTCCGGTCTTCACCTCGTACACGAGGATCGAGCCGTGCTGCGCGGCCATGTTCTGCGTCTGCTCGGCGATGAGCTGCTGCAGGTACCACTGCAGATCGCGGTTGATCGTGAGCTCCAGCGTGCCGCCGTCCGTCGCCGGGGTCTCGGTCTCGGTGCCGGGGATGACGACGCCGTCCTTGCCGCGCTCGTAGATGCGCTCGCCGTTCGTCGCGGCCAGACAGTCGTTCTGCGACTGCTCGAGCCCTTCCAGCGCCTCGCCGTCGGTGCCCATGAAGCCGACCAGGTTGCCGGCGACGGCGCCGTCGGGGTAGGCGCGCGCGGGGTGCGAGTTGCAGGTGATGTACGGCATCTTGAGGTCGGCCAGGGCGCGGAACTGCTCGGTCGACACGCCGTTCTTCAGCTTGGCGTACTGCGTCTCCGGGTCCTCGGCGAGGGCGGTGCCCACGATCGTCGCGCACTTCTTCGGGGTCTGGCCGGTGATCTCGGCCACGTCGTTCGACACGTCCGCCCAGAGGCGCGACTTCGACTTCTCCGCGAGGACGTCCGCGTCGGTCTGCGTGAGGAGCGAGCGGATCGAGCTGGCAGTCGTAGCGCAGGATGCTCCCTGCCAGGTCTGACCCGTCTCGTCGACGATCGCGCCGCGGGCGCCGTACAGCTTCTGCTCGCCGGCGAAGGCGCGTGTCGAGCGAATCCTTGACGTGGTCGTCGGCGTTCACGACCTGGATGTCGACCAGGCGCACGATGAAGCCGGCGAGGACGGCCAGGACGACGGCGAGGGCGACGACGGTGCGGCGGCGGGGACTTCTCGTGCTTCGTGTCGTCATGTCCGTCTCGTGCTCTGATCTCGCGTTCTCGTATCGGCTGCCGTCGGTTCAGTGTGTGCTCGGGGTGGGCAGTCCGTCGGTGAGCGGCGGCGGAGTGTTGCCGACTCCGCCGTCGGGCAGCTCGCCCACGTCGACGGGGACGCCGTCGATGGTCGCGTCGGGCACCGTGACCAGCGGGGTGTCCGTGATGAGCGCATTGGCCACCGCTCCGCGGCCGATCGCGTCGACCGACGAAGATCCCATCGCCACCTCGCGACGGGCCGAGGATCGCGCCGTCGCTCAGCCGCAGGTAGCTCGGCGCCTCGTTGATCACCATGCCGAGTGCGGCGGCGTTCGCGGCGAGGTACTGCGGCGAGCTGAGCCCGGCGACGTCGTCGTAGAGGATCTGCTTCTCGTACGTCAGGTCGCGCTGCTCCTTGGTCAGGGCCGCGATCTCGTACGTGCCCTGCGTCGTCATGATCGACAGCGACATCTGCGCCGCGCCGATGAGGAACGCCCCCATCACCGCGACGATCCCGTAGAAGAGCTTGGGTCGACGCCGGCGAGCCGGCGCATCGACGACCTGCAGACGCCGGCGCGGGGCATCCGCTCGATCCGGTGCGGCGCTGCCGACGGGTCGGCGCACGGCGGCCCTGAGAGCCGGCCGCCGTCGTGGCGTTCGCGATCGTGCTCATGACGCACCTCCTGCGTGCTCGGGCCTGACGCGCTCGGCGGCGCGCAGGCGTACCGGCGTCGCGCGCGGGTTCACCGCGCGCTCCTCGTTCGGTGGCGAGCTCGGCACCTTTGACGAGCAGTCGGAACTTGGCGGCATGCTCGGGGAGCTCGACGGGCAGGCCCGCGGGCGCGGTGGAAGCGGATGCCTCGGCGAAGCGCGCGCTTGATCAGGCGGTCCTCGAGGGACTGGTACGACAGCACGACCATGCGCCCGCCGACCGGGAGGATGTCCAGGGCCGCGGGAATGGCGCGCTCGAGCACCGACGAGCTCGCGGTTGACCTCGATGCGCAGCGCCTGGAAGACGCGCTTGGCGGGGTGACCCGCCCGCTGCACGGCCGCGGGCGTCGCCGCCTGCAGGATCTCGACCAGCCGTCCCGACCGCTCGATCGGCGCCTGCGTGCGGGCGGCGATGATGGCCCGGGCGTACCGGCCGGCGAGCTTCTCCTCGCCGTAGCGCTCGAAGATGCGCCGGAGGTCGCCCTCGCCGTAGGTGGCGAGGATGTCGGCTGCGGTCGTGCCCGCCGACTGGTCCATGCGCATGTCGAGGGGGGCATCTTGGGCGTAGGCGAAGCCGCGGTCGGCGACGTCGAGCTGCAGCGACGAGACCCCGAGATCGAACAGGATGCCGTCTGCCGCGGCGAAGCCGCTCGAGGTGACGGCATCCGCGATCCCGTCGTAGACGGTGTGCACGAGCGTGATGCGATCGCCGAAGCGCGCCAGCCGCTCCCCCGCGATGCGCAGCGCATCGGTGTCGCGGTCGAGACCGACCAGGTGCAGTGTTCGGGAAGCGCTCGAGGAACGCCTCGGAGTGGCCGCCCATGCCGAGCGTGGCATCGACGAAGACGGCGCCCTCGCGCTGGAGGGCGGGGGCGAGCAGCTCGATGCAGCGCTCGAGCATGACCGGGGTGTGGATGTCGCGCAGGTTCATGGTCGTCGGGGCCTCCGGGTCTGCCCCTGGGTCCTGATCCCCATCCGCTCTGACCTGGCACCGGGGAAGTGGCGACAGGGCGGGAGCGGCTGGGAGTCAGGGCTCAGGCGGCAGGAGCCTCAGAACAGGCCCGGAATCACCTCCTGCTCCAGCTCGGCGTATGTCTCTTCGTTGGCCTCGGCATAGGTGTTCCATGCCGTGGCGTCCCAGATCTCGGCATGGGCGCCGACGCCGGTGACGACGAGGTCGCGCTCCAGGCCGGCGTATGCGCGCAGCGGAGGGGGGATCGTGATGCGGTTCTGACTGTCGGGCTTCTCGGCACTGGCACCCGAGAGGAACATGCGCAGGAAGTCGCGCGCCTGCTTGTTGGCGAGCGGCGCCTCGCGGATGCGGTCGTGCACCCGTTCGAACTCCTTCTCGCTGAACACGTACAGGCAGCGATCCTGCCCGCGCGTCACGACGACACCCCCACCGAGATCGTCGCGGAACTTCGCCGGGAGGATGACGCGACCTTTGTCATCGAGCTTGGGTGTGTGCGTGCCCAACAGCATCGGTACATCACACCCCCTTCGTCCGGCCCCCCCGGGTTGTACGCCACTTTACTCCACTCTCCTCCACTTTGCTATCGATTCGGTGACAATCCGCTCCCGCACGGCGCCGCGCATGGGAATTCGAGGGGTGTCTCGGGCAACAAAAAAAGCACCGACCCGAAGGTCGGTGCTTCTCGTGCGGACTCAGCCGGCGGCGACGCTCAGCGCTCGCCCTGCCGCTTGTCCCACCTGTCGTTCATGCGATCCATGAACGACGAGGCATTCTGCGGTTTTGCAGGTCGGTCGGGTTCGACGCGCATCTTGCCGGGACCGCGGCCCGGCGTGACGGCGAGGAGGACTCCGCCCAGCATCACGACGAAGCCGATGACGCCGACGACGATCAGCTGCTGCGAGACCCCGACGATGAGACCGCCGAGCCCCAGCAGCACGAGGATCGTGCCGTAGACGATGTTGCGATAGCTCAGAGTGCGTCCGTCGCGGGGCGCGCTGACGACATCCGCGTCGTTGCGCATGAGATGGCGCTCCATCTCGTCCAGCAGGCGCTGCTCCTGTTCGGAGAGTGGCATGCATCCCCCTCTGTACTTCGGTGGCTCGATTGTACGCGTGCCGTTCCTCACTAGGCTAGGCCCGTGTCCGCGCCCGCAGAACCGATCGAAGCCATTTCCCAGCGAGTGGACATGTTCATCTCGGCTCAGCGCGAGGACGTGATGGATGCCGGCGCCGAGGCGGCGCGGTTCGTCTCCGCCGCAGCCGATGCGGCGACAGGCGGCAAACGGCTGCGCGGGCGATTCTGCATCGCCGGGTGGAGGGCTGTGGAGGAGGCGTCGGCCCCTGCCGGCAGCGCTCCGCGACCGGTGCTCGCGGCAGCTGCGGCGCTCGAGGTGTTCCACGCCGCCGCGCTCGTCCACGACGACCTCATCGACAACTCCGACACCCGCCGCGGCCGCCCGGCGGCGCACCGCGCGCTCGAGACCGGGCACCGCGACTCCGGCTGGATCGGCGACGCCGACGCCTTCGGTCGCTCGGGTGCGATCCTGGTCGGCGACCTCCTCGTGGCCTGGAGCGACGACCTCCTCGAGGAGGGGCTCGCCGAGACCACGCCCGACCGCGCGGCTGCGGCGCGCCGAGAGTACGCCCTGATGCGCCGCGAGGTCACCCTCGGGCCAGTTCCTCGACATCGCGGAGGAGTCTGCGTTCGCGACCGAGCCCGACGAGCGGCACGCCGAGCGGGCGCTGCGCGTGGCATCCTTCAAATCCGCGCGGTACAGCGTGCAGCAGCCGCTCGCGATCGGCGCGGCCCTCGCGGGAGCGGATGCCGCTCAGGCGGCCGCACTGGCCGCGTTCGGGCATCCGCTCGGCATGGCGTTCCAGCTGCGTGACGACGTGCTCGGCGTCTTCGGCGACGAGTCGGCGACCGGCAAGCCCTCGGGGGACGACCTTCGCGAGGGGAAGCGCACCGTGCTCGTCGCGTACGCCCGCGAGGCGCTCGCTCCGGGCGCGCGCCGCATCGTCGACGAGCTGATCGGACAGCCCGACCTCGACGCCGAGCAGATCGCGTCGCTGCAGCAGACGATCGTCGACACCGGAGCGCTCGACCGCATCGAACGCCTCATCGCCGACTACGCCCGCGAGGCCGACCGTGCGCTGTCGGGGGCACGCCTCGGCAATGCCGCGGTCGGCGAGCTCCGCGATCTCGCGCGCGCCGCGACGGTTCGCACGACCTGAGCAGCGGCCCGGTCGCGACGCGCCCGTCCGGATCAGCAGGCGATCCGCTCGACTGCGCGCCGACCGGCTCCGCTGCGCCGGCTCAGACCACCGTGCGTGCGACCCGGCGCACCTCGCTCTTGCGACCCGCGAGAAGCGCCTCGATCGGCGGCATGCCGATGGACTCCTCGGGGCTGAGCAGCCAGTCGATCGCCTCGTCGTCCGAGAAGCCGGCGTCGTGGAGCACGAACACGGTGCCGCGCAGCGACGGCAGCGGATGCCCGTCGACGATGAAGACGGAGGGGACTTTCAGGACGCCGTCGCGCTTGGACCCGACGAGCTGGAACTCGTCGAGCATCCGGCGCACCCGGCCGAGCGGTTCGCCGAGCACCTCGACGAGATCGGGAAGGGTGAGCCAGTCGGTCTCGAAGCGGGAAGCGTCGTCAGAGGTCACGAAAGCAACTATCTCAGATCCCATCGGCGCGCGGCTCTTCTCACTCTGGCCACACCAGTCACAGGGGTCACTTCTCATAGCAGCCGTTGACACGAATCGACTTCCGTGACACGGTTTTTCGAAGTCGACTGAGGGGGGAACTCGTGCGACAGGTGCGGAGTACCAGGAATACCGTCCATCGCAGCGCCGGCCCGTCGCGGGCGCTCTTCGCCGGGGTCCCGGTGGCCGTCGCCGGCTCGATCGCGCTGACGCTCTCGGCCGCTCCCGCGCACGCCGCACCCGCCCAGGCCGCCGCTGCGGATGCCGCTGTCCGCGGCGCGGACGACGTGGCGCGCGGCATCCGTGCGGCGACGCCCGAGACGCGGGCTGCGTCCTCACCCCGCACGCTCGGGCTCGTCGCCGAGGCGACTCCGCGCACGCGCCGCCGTCGCGGGCGTCCCCGCAGCCGCCGTCCGTGTGGCCGCCCAGGCGGCACCCGCGACCTACACCGTCCAGCGCGGCGACACCGTGAGCCGCATCGCCGCGCGCTTCGGGCTGCGCACCGGCGACGTGCTCGCGCTCAACGGACTGGGCTGGTCGTCGACCATCTACCCGGGGCAGGTGCTGAAGCTCGGCGCCGCTGCCGCCGCGCCCGCGCCGGCGAGCCCCGCCCCCGCACCGACCGGCGGCGCCTACACCGTCCAGCGCGGAGACACGATCAGCGCCATCGCGAAGCGCCACGGCGTCACCGTCAACGCGGTGCTGTCGGCCAACGGGCTCGGCTGGTCGTCGATCATCTACCCCGGCCAGACGCTCACGATTCCGGGCGCCGCTGCACCCGCGGCATCCGCTCCGGCTCCTGCTCCCGCACCGGCCCCTGCTCCCGCGCCGAGCGCGCCGGCCGCCGGCACGCACACGATCGCCGCGGGCGACACGATCAGCGGGATCGCGAAGCGCTACGGCGTCAGCGTCAACGCGGTGCTGTCGGCCAACGGGCTCGGCTGGTCATCGATCATCTACCCCGGCCAGACGCTCAAGATCCCGGCATCCGCCCCCTCCGTTCCCGGGCTGACCGCCGAGCAGGCCGGCAACGCGCAGCTGATCGTGCGCATCGGTCGCGAACTGGGCGTCTCGGACCGCGGTATCGCGATCGCCCTCGGCACCGCGATGCAGGAGTCCTCGCTCCGCAACGTCACGTGGGGCGACCGCGATTCGCTCGGCCTGTTCCAGCAGCGCCCGAGCTACGGGTGGGGCACCGAGGCGGAGGTCCAGGATGCCGCACGCGCGACGCGCGCCTTCTTCGGCGGGTCCGGCGACCCGAACGGCGTCACGCACCCGCGGCCTGCGCGACATCCCCGGCTGGGAGGCCCTGACGTTCACGCAGGCGGCGCAGGCGGTGCAGATCTCGGCCTACCCCGACGCGTACGCGAAGTGGGAGGCGCCGGCGCACGCGTGGCTCGCGGCGCTCGGCTGAGCGCGATCCGGAACCGTCACATTACGATCTCGCGAGGTGAGGCGCTCCGCGTCCTCGCAGGCCCGCGTCCGTAGACTCTCAGCGTGAGCACGAGTCAGCAGACGGACCCGCTGATCGGCCGTCTCGTCGACGGCCGGTACCGGGTGCGTGCTCGCATCGCCCGAGGGGGCATGGCGACCGTGTACGTCGCGACCGATCTGCGTCTGGAGCGCCGTGTGGCGCTCAAGGTGATGCACGGCCATCTGAGCGACGACACCGTGTTCCAGAGCCGGTTCATCCAGGAGGCCCGCGCGGCCGCCCGGCTCGCCGATCCGAACGTCGTGAACGTGTTCGATCAGGGCCAGGACGGCGACATGGCCTACCTCGTCATGGAGTACCTTCCCGGCATCACGCTGCGCGAGCTCCTGCGCGAGCAGCGCCGGCTGACCGTGCCGCAGGCGATCTCGATCCTCGACGCCGTGCTGTCCGGCCTCGCCGCCGCCCACAAGGCCGGCATCGTGCACCGCGACGTCAAGCCCGAGAACGTCCTCCTCGCCGAGGACGGGCGCATCAAGATCGGCGACTTCGGGCTGGCGCGGGCGACCACCGCGAACACGGCGTCGGGCGCGCAGCTGCTGGGCACGATCGCGTACCTGGCGCCCGAGCTCGTCACCCGCGGCACCGCGGACGCGCGCAGCGACATCTATGCCATCGGCATCATGCTCTACGAGATGCTCACCGGCGAGCAGCCCTACAAGGGCGAGCAGCCGATGCAGATCGCCTTCCAGCACGCGACCGACTCCGTGCCGCGGCCGAGCGTGAAGAACCCCGGGGTGCCCGAGCAGCTCGACGAGCTGGTGCTCTGGGCGACCGAGAAGTCGCCCGACGAGCGGCCACTCGACGCGCGCGAGATGCTGCAGCGTCTGCGCGACATCGAGCGCGAGCTGGGCGTCTCCCCCGTCGTCGCACGCACCGGTCCGATCGGCATCGTGCGCGACGACACCACGCCCACCGGCGAGCTGACCGCCGTGCTGCCCAGCACCGCCACCGGACCCACGACCGCGATGGACGAGGTCGACAACGCCGGCCGTCTTCGTCGCGCGACGCAGCGCCGCCGCTCGCGAGGCGCCTGGCTCATCGTGCTCGTGCTGCTGCTCGCGACGCTCGCGGGCGGCCTCGGGTGGTGGTTCGGCTCAGGACCCGGGTCTCTGGTCGCGGTCGCCGATGTCACCGGGAAGACGTTCGAAGAGGCATCCGAGATCCTCGCAGCGGACTCCCTCGTGGCCGTGCAGCAGGGCGAGAACAGCCTCGAGGTCGCCGCGGGACAGGTCATCCGCACGAACCCCCCGCAGGGCACACGCGTCGACAAGGACACCGAGGTGAACGTCTTCGTCTCGCTCGGCCCGGCCGAGGCGACCTTCGCGTCGTTCGCCGGCATGTCAGAGGCCGACGCGCGCGCCGTGCTGAGCGAGAAGTCCGTGCAGACCGTCGACGAGAACAGCGAGTTCTTCAGCGACCAGGCACCCGGCACCGTCCTCGCCGTGGCGATCCGCCCCGCCGGCGGGCCCGACGACGGGTCGCAGGACGTCGCCTGCCTGGACGGGTGCGTCGTGCACGAGGGCGACACCGCGCGCCTGTCGGTGTCGGTCGGACCGGTGCCCGACGTCGTGGACCAGAGCGAGGGCTCGGCCCGCAGCGAACTGGAGGGCGTCGGCCTGCTCGTCGCCGAGGACAGCGCGACCGACACGAGCGAGACGATCGAAGAGGGCCGCGTCATCGGTGTGAACGGTCCGGGCGACCGGCCGTGGGCGCCCGGCGACACCGTCACTCTCGTCGTGTCGACCGGTCCCCCGCTGTTCGAGGTTCCCGACGTCGTCGGAGACAGCCGCGACGAGGCGATCGAGAAGCTGGAGGCCGCGGGATTCCAGGTCGACTACGCCGCGTTCTTCGGCGTCGTGCCCGACGACATCACCGAGGTGACCGCATCCGATCCCGCCGCAGGCGAGCTGCGCGTCGGCGGCACCCGCGTCTACATCCAGCTCACCGTCACGGGCTGACCCGGTCGTCCGGCGACGTCCCTGCACCGCAGAAACAGCGAAGATCCCGGATGCCTCGGCCGAGGCATCCGGGATCTTCTGCGTATCAGGCGCGAGCGGTGAGCTTCTCGAGCTCTTCGGCGACGAGGAACGCGAGCTCGAGCGACTGCATGTGGTTGAGGCGCGGGTCGCAGAGCGACTCGTAGCGCGTGGCGAGTGCGGCCTCGTCGATCTCTTCCGATCCGCCGAGGCATTCGGTGACGTCGTCGCCGGTGAGCTCGACGTGGATGCCGCCCGGGAAGGTGCCGACGGCGCGGTGCGCGTCGAAGAACCCGCGCACCTCGTCGACGACATCGTCGAAGCGACGCGTCTTGTAGCCGGTGGGCGTGGTGATGCCGTTGCCGTGCATGGGGTCGGTGACCCACAGCGGGGTGGCACCGGAATCGCGCACGGCCTCAAGGAGCGGCGGCAGCGCGTCGCGGATCTTGCCCGCGCCCATGCGCGTGATGAACGTGAGGCGGCCGGGCTCGCGGTTCGGGTCGAGCTTGTCGATGAGCGCCAGCGCCGTCTCGGGCGTCGTCGTCGGACCCAGCTTGACGCCGATGGGGTTGCGGATCTTCGAGAAGTAGTCGACGTGCGCGCCGTCGAGGTCGCGCGTGCGCTCCCCGATCCACAGGAAGTGCGCCGACGTGTTGTACGGCGTGTTGGTGCGCGAGTCGATGCGCGTCATGGGCCGCTCGTAGTCCATGAGCAGGCCCTCGTGGCCGGTGTAGAACTCGACGCGCTTCAGCTCGTCGAAGTCCGCGCCGGCGGCCTCCATGAACTTGATCGCGCGGTCGATCTCGGTGGCGAGACGCTCGTACTGCTGGTTGGCGGGGTTCTGTGCGAAGCCCTTGTTCCAGGAGTGCACCTCGCGGAGGTCGGCGAAGCCGCCCTGCGTGAACGCGCGGATCAGATTGATGGTCGACGCGGCCGTGTGGTAGCCCTTCAGCAGTCGCTGCGGGTCGGCCTGGCGCGAGCCCTCGGTGAAGTCGTAGCCGTTCACGATGTCGCCGCGGTAGGCCGGCAGCGTCACATCGCCGCGCGTCTCGGTGTCACTGGAGCGGGGCTTGGCGAACTGGCCCGCCATGCGCCCCATCTTCACGATGGGCATCGACGCGCCGTACGTGAGGACCACGGCCATCTGCAGCACCGTCTTGATGCGGTTGCGGATCTGCTCGGCGGTCGCACCCGCGAAGGTCTCGGCGCAGTCGCCGCCCTGCAGCAGGAACGCACGGCCGGAGGCGGCACGGGCAAGGCGGTCGCGGAGGTTGTCGACCTCGCCGGCGAAGACCAGCGGGGGCAGTGTCGCAAGCTCTGCGGATGCCGCAACCGCCGCCTCGGCGTCATACCACTGCGGCTGCTGCTTGATGGGCAGGGTCCGCCAGTGGTCGAGTGCGTCGAGCTGCTGAAGCATCCCTCGAGTCTAGCCGTGGCGGAGTCGGCGCCGGCGCCGCGTGACGCCCGTTCGCCGGGAGGTCAGCGACTCTTCTTCTTGAGGCGGTCCTTGACCGTCGACGCGTAGACGTCCTCGTACTCCTGCTCGCCCAGGCGCTGCAGCGCCACCATGATCTCGTCGGTGATCGAGCGCAGGATATAGCGGTCGCCCTCCATGCCCGCGAAGCGCGAGAAGTCGAGCGGCTCGCCGATCACGATGCCGACCCGCACGATGCGCGGGACCGTGGTGCCGATCGGCATCATCGTGTCGGTGTCGACCATCAGCACGGGCACCACGGGAACGTGCGCCTCGAGTGCCATCCGGGCGATGCCGGTGCGGCCGCGGTACAGCTTGCCGTCGGGACTGCGGGTGCCCTCGGGGTAGATGCCCAGCAGATCCCCGCGACCCAGCACCTGAAGACCCGTGTTGAGGGATGCCTCGGAAGCCTTGCCGCCGGTGCGATCGATCGGAATCTGCCCGGTCCCCTTCATGAACATCCGGGTGGCCCAGCCCTTGGGGCCCTTGCCCGTGAAGTAGTCGCTCTTGGCGAGGAACGACATCGGCCGGTCGATCATGAGCGGCAGGAACACGGAGTCGATGAAGGAGAGGTGGTTGCTGGCGAGGATCGCGGCGCCCTCCGTCGGCACGTTGCGGCGGCCGACGATCCACGGGCGCCAGATCGCCTTGACGATCGGCCCGATCACCACGTACTTCATCAGCCAGTAGAACACCCCTACGCCTCGGTCCCCGCGAGGTCGGCGGCGCCGATGAGGCCCGCGTCGTTCACAAGCCTCGCGATCGCGAAGCCGGCGATCGGTCGGTCGCCGTAGCCCGGGAGCGAACGCTCGTAGGCCACGCGCATGGGCGCCAGCAGCGCGTCGCCGAGCTGGGCGACGCCCCCGCCGATCACGAACAGCTCCGGGTCGAGCACCGCCTGGAAGCCGCCGCACGCCTCGCCGAGCGCGGTGGCCACGCGGCGCAGCGCCTCGGCGGCGCCGGGGTCGCCGGCGAGGACGAGTCGCGACACGGCCGGCCCGCTGATCGAGCCGTGCTCCGCACGGTGGGCCGCCAGCGCGGCGCCGATGCCGCCTGCGTCGGCGATCTCACCGGCCTCGCGCTGCAGTGCGCGACCGGAGGCGTACTGCTCGAGGCATCCGTGCTGACCGCAGCCGCACAGTCGTCCCTCTCGGATGAACCGGATGTGGCCGAGCTCGGCGGCGATGCCGTGCCCGCCGCGGAAGAGCTTGCCGTCGAGCACGATGGCCCCGCCGACGCCGGTGCCCATGGTGAGCATGATCATGTGGCCGACGCCGCGCCCGGCGCCGAAGCGGAACTCGGCCCAGCCGGCGGCGTTCGCGTCGTTCTCGATGGTGACCGGAAGGCCGATGCCGTCCTCGAGCGTCGCCTTCAGCGGCTCGTTGTGCCAGTCGATGTTCGGCGCGTGGATGACGGTGGCGCGGTCGCGGTCGATGAAGCCGGCAGCGGCGACGCCGACGGCGGCGACGCGGTGCGCTCCTCGGAAGTAGCGGGCCATGTCGACGACGGCCTGGGCGAGCGCGTCGGTGTCGCTCGGGGTGTCGACGCGGAGCTGCTCGACGATGTGGCCGTCCTGATCGACGACGCCTCCCGCGATCTTGGTTCCGCCGATGTCGATACCGACCTTGAGCACGATCTCCCTCTCCGGCCGCCGCACGTACGACAGCGCCTTGCAGTCTATCCAGGCGGTCCTCCTCCACACCCCCATCGGCGGGGAGGTGTCAGCGGATTAGACTCGTCTCAGATCCGCCCGAGATTCATTCGTCCGGTACCGAAGGAGCTGCCGTGGTCCAGTTCGAAGTCCCTGCCATCGTCCCCGCCGAACCGCAGGCCAATATCACCGACCTGCTGGTCGAGCGCGTCAAGGCGACGCCCGACCGTGCATTGTTCGCCGTGCCCGATGGCGAGGGGTGGCGCGACATCAGCGCGGCCGAATTCCAGAAGCAGGTCATCGCCCTCGCGAAGGGGTTCGTCGCCGGCGGCATCGAGCCGGGCGACAAGGTCGGCTTCATCGCCCGCACCACCTACGACTGGACGCTGGTCGACTTCGCGCTGTTCTATGCCGGCGCCGTGATGGTGCCGATCTACGAGACCAGCTCGACCGGTCAGATCGCGTGGAACCTCACCGACTCCGGGGCGATCGCGATCATCACCGAGTCGCCCGAGCACACCGCCCGCTTCGCGGAGGCGCGCGACGAGCTGCCTCTCATCCGTTCCGCCTGGGAGATGCACGGCGGCGACCTCGACCGGCTGATCGCCGAGGGCGCGCACGTCTCCGACGACGAGATCGAGCGGCGGCGCAACCTCGCCAACGGCGCCGACATCGCCACGCTCATCTACACGTCGGGCTCCACGGGCCGCCCCAAGGGCTGCGTGCTCACCCACAGCAACTTCGTCGAGCTCGTCCGCAACGCGACGCTCTCGAATCAGGAGGTGTTCGCCACGCCCGGGAGCGTCGACCCTGCTGTTCATCACCACGGCGCACGTCTTCGCGCGGTTCATCTCGATCCTCGACATCCACGCCGGCGTCAAGACCGGGCACCAGCCCGACACGAAGCAGCTGCTGCCCGCGCTCGGCTCGTTCAAGCCCACGTTCCTCCTCGCCGTGCCGCGCGTGTTCGAGAAGGTGTACAACTCGGCCGAGCAGAAGGCCGAGGCCGGCGGCAAGGGCAAGATCTTCCGCGCCGCCGCGCACACCGCCGTCGAGCACTCGCGGCTGCAGCAGGAGGGCAAGAAGGTCCCGCTCGGCACGAAGATCAAGTTCGCGCTGTTCGACCGGCTGGTCTACAGCAAGCTCCGCACCGCCATGGGCGGGAACATCGCCTACGCGGTCTCGGGCTCGGCCCCGCTCGGACCCCGGCTCGGCCACTTCTTCCACAGCCTCGGCGTCACGATCCTCGAGGGCTACGGCCTCACCGAGACCACCGCCCCCGCGACGGTGAACCAGGCGCGCAAGTCGAAGATCGGCACGGTCGGCCCCGTGATCCCCGGCGTCGGCATCCGCCTCGGCGACGACGGCGAGATCCAGGTCCGCGGCGTCAACGTATTCAAGGAGTACTGGCGCAACCCCGAGGCGACGGCCGAGGCGTTCGACGGCGACTGGTTCAAGACCGGCGACCTGGGTGCGTTCGACGACGAGGGCTTCCTCACGATCACCGGCCGCAAGAAGGAGATCATCGTGACGGCCGGTGGCAAGAACGTCGCCCCCGCCGCGCTCGAGGACCCGATCCGCGCCAACCCGATCGTCGGCCAGGTCGTCGTCGTCGGCGACCAGAAGCCGTTCATCGCGGCGCTCGTCACGCTCGACCCCGAGATGCTGCCGACGTGGCTGGCGAACAACAGCCTGCCGGCCGACATGTCGCTGACGGACGCGGCGAAGAACGACGCCGTGCGCGCCGAGATCCAGAAGGCGATCGACCGCGCGAACACGTCGGTGTCGCGCGCCGAGTCGATCCGCAAATTCACGATCCTCCCCACCGAGTGGACCGAGGCGAGCGGTCACCTGACGCCCAAGATGAGCATCAAGCGCAACGTGATCCTCGTCCGACTTCGCGGGCGACGTCGAGGAGATCTACGCCGTGCCCGTGAACACGACGAACGTCTCGCTCTCGTAACAGGGCGATGGATGCCGAAGCCCCGGGCCCCTCAGGGTCCGGGGCTTCGTCGTCGCTCGGTCCGACCGTCCTGCGTGCGCGTGAAGCGTCAGCGGCGCGGGAACCAGCGGCGCAGGCTGGGACGGCGGCGTCAGAACCAGTCGGACTCGCGGATCTCGCGCATCGCGACGCGGCGCGCTTCGGGCGTCAGCCGCTCCAGGTAGAGCATGCCGTCGAGGTGGTCGGTCTCGTGCTGCAGCGCCTGGGCGAGCAGCCCCTCCCCCTCGAGCACGATCTCGTTGCCGTCGAGATCCATCCCGACGACTTTCGCACGCGGGTAGCGGACGGCCTCGTGCCAGAGTCCCGGCACCGACAGGCATCCCTCGCCGATCGCCTCGGGCTCGCCCGAGACCTCGACGAGGACGGGATTCAGCACGTACCCGATGTCGCCGTCGATGTTGTAGCTGAAGGCGCGCAGGCCCACGCCGATCTGCGGTGCCGCCACGCCGGCGCGCCCGGGCAGCTCGACGGTGTCGACGAGGTCGCGCACGAGGGCGCGCACACCCTCGTCGACGGCCTCGATCGGGGTGCTGACCGACTTCAGAACGGGGTCGCCGAAGACACGGATGGGACGAACAGCCATCGGATGCCTCAGGCCGCCGAAGCGAGCGAGCGAAGGCCCTCGACCACGGTCGCGGCGAGCTCGCGGGCCGCCTCTCGCGTGGCGGGCTGCAGCTCGCGGAACACGATGGCGCTGCCGGCCGCGATGTGCGGGTCGTACGGCACACGCACCACCGCGCGCACGCGCGTGCGGAAGTGCGACTCGAGCTCGTCGAGCTGCACGAGCGGCTGCCCCGGTCGCGCGTTGTTGAGCACCACGACGGCGTTGCGCACCTTGTCGGAGTACCCGTTGGTCTCGAGCCACGTCAGCGTCTCGGACGCCAGGCGCGCCTCGTCGACGCTGAGACCGGCGACGACCACGAGCTGGTCTGCCAGGTCGAGGGTCGCGCCCATGACGGAGTGCACGATGCCGGTGCCGGTGTCGGTGAGGACGACCGAGTAGTAGTGCGCGGCGAGGGCCGCGACGTCCCGGTAGTCGGCGTCGTTGAACGCCTCCGAGACGCGAGGATCGGAGTCGGAGGCGACGACGTCGAGGCGGGTCTCGTCGCGCGCCACGATGTTCGACAGATCGTTGAAGCCGACGACGTCGCCGCTGATGCGCACCAGGTCGCGCACCGTCCGGCCGCTGTCGCGCGAGATGCGCTCGGCCAGCGTGCCGCGGTCGGGGTTCGCGTCCACCGCGATCACGCGGTCGTCGCGCGCGCCGGCGAGGGCCATGCCGAGCAGCGTCGTCACGGTGGTCTTGCCGACGCCGCCCTTGCGCGAGAGCACGGGCACGAACCGCGCGCCGCCCGCGAGCGGCGCCGCGATGCGGCGGTCGAGCTCCTTGCGGGCCTTCGCACGCTTGCTGTCGCCGAGGTTGATGCGCCGGCCCGAGATCGAGTAGACGAAGTGCTGCCAGGCGCCCTCCGGCTCCGGGCGGACCACCTGGTGCGGGTCGAGCAGCCGATCCGCGGTGAGCAGGTCGGCCGTCTCGCGATCTGCCTCGAACTCGCCGAGGCGCTTCGACGTCAGCGCCACGTCCGAGCGGGCGAAGGGGGCCCGCTCCACGGCCGAGCGCTCCACGACGGGCTGGGCTCCGGTGTGATTCGGCCTCCCGACGAGTCGCGGGGGTCGCGCCGTTGGCGGTCTTCGCCGCAGCGGCGCTCGCCGAGACGGACGGCGGTGCGGGCGACTTCGGTGCGGGCGACTTCGCTGCGGCGACGTCTTGGGGGCGGATGCCGCAGCCGTGGCATCCGTCTTGCCGTCGTCCTTGCCGTCGCCGGCCGGGGTCTTCGCGCTCATGGGCTCCTCCGCGGTGTCGTCGCTCGCGATGACATCGTCTCCCGTTGCGGCGTTCTCCGCCAGAGCGGCTTCGCCCTCGACATCGTCGATGCCCTCGGCGAGGACGAGGTCGAACTCGGCGGGATCGAACTCTTCGTCGAAGTCCGCGTCCTCGAACTCGGCGACGTCGAAGTCCACGACGTCGAACTCGTCCTCGGCGGGCGTCGGCCGGCTCAGCGCGGCTCGGCGGTCGCCTCGCGCCGGGACCGAGACGGGTGCGTCATCGGCAGGCGCGGGAGCTTCCGGGACGATCTCGGCCTCGGCAGCGGGCTCCTCGTGGAGATCGGCTGCGACCTCGATCATCACCTCGGCGTCGCCGTCGGCGGGGTCCAGCGGCGTCAGCCTCCAGCGAGTCGGCGTCATGCGGCTCCTCGGCCGGGAGCGCCTCGAAGACCTCGTCCGCGTCGGCGATGTCCTCCACCGGCGCGGCCGGCGCGAAGCCCTCGCCCTCGACCGTCCACTCCTCGAGGTCGGCGGTCGTCTCCACGATCTCCGCCTCGGCGGTGTCGGCGGCGAACTCCTGCGCCGGCGCGGGTGCGAGGACGGGAAGGTCGGCGTCCGCCGGGATCTCGATGACGAAGGGCACCTCGTCGTCGATGACATCGTCGTCGGCGAGGTCGTCCTCGGATTCGGACGGCAGTTGGACGTTCACCTGCGCCGTTGCACCGCCCAGGATGCCGAGACCGGTCGTGTCGATGCTGCCGGTCTCGGAGAGCACCCCGTTCTCGGGTTCGTCGGGCGTGTGTTCGGTGCGATCGGGCGTCACTGCGAAGTTCTCCTGGGAAGACGGCGCCTGTGCGGGTGCCGGGGGCGCATATTCGGGCGTATGCCGCCCTCCAGGCTACTGGGCCGGACGGATCACGACCAAAAGGTCGCCCGCATCGACCTGCGCGGTCGCGGCGATCGCGAGGCGTTCGACGACGCCGTCGACCGGCGCGGTGATGGCCGCCTCCATCTTCATGGCCTCGATCGAGGCCACCGGCTGACCGGCCGCGACGGTGTCGCCGACGGCCGACTTGAGCGTGACGACACCGGAGAACGGCGCAGCGACCTGTCCGGGCTTCGAGGTGTCGGCCTTCTCAGCCGGGCGCGTCTCGACCTTGATGCTGCGGTCGCGCACGAACACCGGGCGCAGCTGTCCGTTGAGGGTGGTCATCACCGTCCGGAAGCCCTTGTCGTCCGCCTCGCCGATCGCCTCGAGCCCGACGTACAGCTGCACGCCCGGGTCGATCTCGGCGACGTGCTCCTCCCCCGGCTTCAGGCCGTAGAGGTAGTCCGGCGTGCCGAGCGCGGTGAGGTCGCCGTACGCCTCGCGGTTCTTCTCGAACTCGCGCGCCGGTCCGGGGAACAGCAGCCGGTTGAGCGTGCGGCGGCGGAGCGCCGTGTCGCCGGCCAGACCTTCGTGCTCGTCGCCCGTGAGCGGCGGCACCTCGATCGAGACGGTGCGGCCCTCGAGCACCTTGGTGCGGAACGGCTCGGGCCAGCCCCCGGGCAGATCGCCCAGCTCGCCCGCCATGAAGCCGACGACCGAGTCCGGGATGTCGTAGTTCTGCGGGTTCGCCTCGAAGTCGGCGGGGTCGGCGCGCACCGCGACGAGCGCGAGGGCGAGGTCGCCGACGACCTTGGACGAGGGCGTCACCTTGGGGATGCGGCCGAGGATGCGGTCGGCGGCGGCGTACATGTCCTCGATGAGCTCGAAGTCGTCGGCGAGGCCCAGCGCGATCGCCTGCTGGCGGAGGTTCGAGAGCTGTCCGCCCGGGATCTCGTGGTGGTACACGCGGCCCGTCGGCGAGGCGAGCCCGGACTCGAACGGGCGGTAGAGGTGGCGCACGGCCTCCCAGTACGGTTCCAGGTCGCTCACCGCCTGCAGGCTCAGGCCGGTGTCGCGGTCGGTGTGCGCGAGCGCGGCCACCAGTGCCGAGAGCGAGGGCTGGCTCGTGGTGCCCGACATCGGTGCGGCCGCGGCATCCACCGCGTCCACGCCCGCCGCGCTGGCCGCCAGCAGCGTCGCCAGCTGCCCGCCCGCGGTGTCGTGGGTGTGCAGGTGCACCGGCAGGTCGAAGTTCTCGCGGAGCGCCGTGACGAGCTTGGCGGCGGCGGCCGGGCGCACGAGACCGGCCATGTCCTTGATCGCCAGGATGTGCGCACCGGACTCGACGATCTGCTCCGCGAGACGGAGGTAGTAGTCGAGCGTGTAGAGCCGCTCCGCCGGATCCAGCAGGTCGGAGGTGTAGCAGAGCGCCACCTCGGCGATCGCAGTGCCCGTCGAGCGCACGGCGTCGATCGCCGGGCGCATCTGCGACACGTCGTTGAGCGCGTCGAAGATGCGGAAGATGTCGACGCCGGTGGCTGCGGCTTCGCGCACGAACGCGTCGGTGACCTCGACCGGGCGGGGGGTGTAGCCCACCGTGTTGCGGCCGCGCAGCAGCATCTGGATCGGGATGTTGGGCATGGCCTCGCGGAGCGCCTCGAGACGCTCCCACGGGTCTTCCGCGAGGAAGCGCAGCGCCACGTCGTAGGTGGCACCGCCCCATGCCTCGACCGACAGCAGCTCGGGCGTCATGCGCGACACGTGCGGGCCGACCCGCACCAGGTCGCGGGTGCGGACGCGGGTGGCCAGCAGCGACTGGTGGGCGTCGCGGAACGTCGTCTCGGTGACGGCGAGTGCGCTCTGCTGCGCGAAGAGCCCGGGCGAAGCCCTCGGGGCCGAGCGCGCGCAGCTTCTCGAGCGTTCCCGCCGGCGGTGCGGCGGTGAGGTCGATGTCGGGCAGCTTGCTGCCCGGCGAGACCGACAGCGGCTTGTCGCCGTAGGGCCGGTTGACGGTCACGTCGCCGAGCCAGTTCAGCAGCTTCGTCGCCCGGTCTCGTGACGGGTTGCTGGTGAGCAGCTGGGGGCGCTCGTCGATGAAGGAGGTGCTCACGTCGCCGGCGACGAACGCCGGGTCGTCGAGGACGGCCCGGAGGAACGGGACGTTGGTCGAGACGCCGCGGATGCGGAACTCCGCGAGCGCCCGGCGCGCGCGGGCGACGGCGGCCGGGAAGTCGCGGCCGCGGCACGTGAGCTTCGCGAGCATCGAGTCGAAGTGCGGGCTGATCTGCGAGCCCGCCGCGGTCGTGCCGCCGTCGAGCCGGATGCCGGCGCCGCCCGGCGAGCGGTACGTGGTGATGCGGCCGGTGTCGGGGCGGAACCCCTGCGACGGGTCCTCGGTCGTGATGCGGCACTGGAGGGCGGCGCCGCGCAGCTGGATGCGGTCCTGCGTCAGGCCGAGCTCCGCGATCGTCTGCCCGGCGGCGATGCGCATCTGCGACTGCACGAGGTCGACATCCGTCACCTCCTCGGTCACGGTGTGCTCGACCTGGATGCGCGGGTTCATCTCGATGAAGACGACCTCGCCGGTGCGGGGGCCCGCCGTCTCGAGGAGGAACTCCACCGTGCCGGCGTTCTCGTAGCCGATCGACCGCGCGAAGGCGACGGCGTAGCCATGGAGCGCGTCCCGGATGGCGGGGTCGAGGTTGGGCGCGGGTGCGATCTCGATCACCTTCTGGTGACGGCGCTGCACCGAGCAGTCGCGCTCGAACAGGTGCACGGTCTCGCCCGTCGCGTCGGCGAGGATCTGCACCTCGACGTGGCGCGGCCGCTGCACCGCCTGCTCGAGGAACACGCGGGCGTCGCCGAAGGCGCTCCCCGCCTCGCGCATCGCCTCGGCCAGCGCGGGCGCGAGCTCTTCACGGCGCTCGACGCGCCGCATCCCGCGTCCGCCACCGCCGGCGACGGCCTTCACGAAGATGGGGAAGCCGATGTCGTCGGCCTGACCGAGCAGGGCGTCGACGTCGTCGGACGCCTCGGTCGAGCGCAGCACCGGCACGCCCGCGGCGACCGCGTGGTGCTTCGCGGTGACCTTGTTGCCGGCCATCTCGAGCACCTTCGCGGGCGGACCGATGAACGCGATGCCGTTCGCAGCCGCCTTCTCCGCCAGTTCGGGGTTCTCCGAGAGGAAGCCGTAGCCCGGGTAGATCGCGTCGGCGCCGGCATCCTTCGCCACGCGGACGATCTCGTCGACGTCGAGGTACGCGCGGACGGGATGTCCCTTCTCGCCGATCTCGTACGACTCGTCGGCCTTCTGCCGATGCAGCGAGCCGCGGTCTTCGTACGGGAACACCGCGACCGTGCGGGCCCCCAGTTCGTATGCGGCGCGGAAGGCCCGGATGGCGATCTCGCCTCGGTTCGCGACCAGGATCTTGCGGAACATTCGACCTCCGTGTGCGGCGGCGCAGGCGGGCCCAGGAGACAGGCTGAGTGTGCTCTCAGCCTAGGGGACGGTAACGTGGTGCCTTGTGCACGTCCTATCCGTCAGCTCGCTCAAGGGTGGGGTCGGCAAGACAACCGTGACTCTCGGACTCGCGTCGGCGGCCTTCGCCCGCGGTGTCCGCACGCTCGTCGTCGACCTCGACCCGCAGTCCGACGTATCGACGGGCATGGACATCCAAGTCGCCGGTCGACTGAATGTCGCCGATGTCCTCGCCAATCCGAAGGAGAAGACGGTCCGTCAGGCCATCACCTCCAGCGGCTGGGCGAAGGTGCATCCGGGCACCATCGACGTGATGATCGGCAGCCCGTCTGCGATCAACTTCGACGGCCCGCACCCGAGCGTCCGCGACGTCTGGAAGATGGAGGAGGCGCTGGCGACCATCGAGGCCGACTACGACCTCGTGCTCATCGACTGCGCGCCCTCGCTCAACGCCCTCACGCGCACCGCGTGGGCGGCGTCCGACCGCGTGATCGTCGTGACCGAGCCCGGCCTCTTCTCGGTGGCCGCCGCCGACCGCGCGCTCCGCGCGATCGAGGAGATCCGCCGCGGGCTCTCCCCCCGCCTGCAGCCGCTCGGCATCGTCGTCAACCGCGTGCGCCCGCAGTCGATCGAGCACCAGTTCCGCATCAAAGAGCTGCGCGACATGTTCGGGCCGCTCGTGCTGAGCCCGCAGCTGCCCGAGCGCACCTCGCTGCAGCAGGCGCAGGGCGCCGCGAAGCCCCTGCACATCTGGCCCGGCGACTCCGCGCAGGAGCTCGCGGCCGACTTCGACTCGCTGCTCGACCGCGTCATGCGCACGGGTCGCATCCCGGTCGCGGAGGACACGCGTCCCTGACGACGACGGATGCCGGCGGCACCGGCATCCGCTCGGTGACCAGCCGTCTCAGCTGATGGTCACTTTGCATAGATCGTGCACCAGTCGGTGATCACGACTTGCTATTCGCCTCGCGATCACTGAACATATCGCCATGGCACCGATGACGCTGCACCCTGACAGCCTCGCCGTGCACGCCGGCCGCGACGATCTCGCGAGCCTCGGCGTCCACGCACTCCCCCTCGACCTCTCGTCGACCAACCCGCTGCCCGGCATCGACCTCGGCGGCATGTCCTACGAGGTGCTCGCGACCGGCGGCCACCCGTTCGAAGGCGGCTCGAACGTCTACGCGCGGCTGTGGAATCCCACGGTCGCCCGGTTCGAAGAAGCGCTCGCCCGCCTCGAGCACGCCGAAGAGGCGGTGGCGTTCTCGTCCGGCATGGCCGCGGTCACCGCGGTGCTGCTGGCGCTGACGCACGAGTCGCAGCGCCGCCACGTCGTGGCGGTCCGCCCGCTCTACGGCGGCACCGACCATCTGCTGGCATCGGGGCTGCTCGGCGTCGAGACGACGTTCTGCGCCCCCGACGCCGTCGCGGCGGCGATGCGGGACGACACCGCGCTCGTCGTGCTCGAGACCCCGGCCAACCCGACGCTCGAACTCGTCGACATCCGCGCCGTCGTCGCGGCGGCGGGCGACGTGCCCGTCCTGGTCGACAACACCTTCGCCACACCGGTGCTGCAGCATCCGCTCGATCTCGGCGCCGCGCTGTCGCTCCACAGCGCCACCAAGTACCTCGGCGGCCACGGCGATGTCGTCGGCGGCGTCGTCGCCTGCGATGCACGGCTCGCCGCGGCCCTGCGCCGCACGCGCGCCATCACCGGCGCCATCATGCACCCGCTCGCGGCCTACCTGCTGCACCGCGGCCTCGCGACGCTGCCGGTGCGCATGCGGGCGCAGCAGGAGGGCGCGCGCGTCGTCGCCGACTGGCTCACGACGAGGGACGAGGTCGCCCGCGTGCACTTCCCCGGCTTCGCGGCGAGCGACCCGCAGGGTCTGGTGGGCACGCAGCAGGCCGGTCCGGGCGCGATGATCGCGATCGAGCTCGCCGGCGGGTTCGCGGCGGCGTCGTCGCTGACGGCCGCGGTCGAGCTGTTCACCCACGCGGTGTCGCTGGGCAGCGTCGACTCGCTCATCCAGCACCCGGCGGCACTCACTCACCGCCCGGTCGCGTCGGAGGCGAAGCCGTCGGACGCGCTGGTGCGGCTGTCGATCGGGCTCGAGGACCCCTCCGATCTCATCGCCGACCTGGCTCAGGCGCTCACCGCGAGCGCGGAGGCGACGAGACAGAGTGGAGACGGCGCGGGCGTGAGTCAGGCGGTGCGGGCGGCGCGGCGTACCGCGAGCTCGTCCATCGCGTCGAGCTTCTCGACCTCGAACTCGACGAGCTCCGACTCGACCTCGCGCAGCACCTTGCCGACCGCGATGCCGAACACGCCCTGACCGCGGCTGACGAGGTCGATCACCTCGTCGTTCGACGTGCAGAGGTAGACGGAGGCGCCATCGCTCATGAGCGTCGTTCCCGCGAGGTCGCGGATGCCGGCGGCACGCAGCTGGTCGACGGCGGTGCGGATCTGCTGCAGCGAGATGCCGGTGTCGAGCAGGCGCTTGACGAGCTTCAGCACGAGGATGTCGCGGAAGCCGTAGAGACGCTGGGAGCCGGACCCGCTGGCGCCTCGGACGGTCGGCTCGACGAGCTCGGTGCGAGCCCAGTAGTCGAGCTGACGGTACGTGATGCCGGCGGCCTTCGCCGCCACGGCTCCGCGGTAGCCGACCTCGTCGTCCATCGCGGGAAGCCCGTCGGTGAAGAGGAGTTCGGCACCGAACGGCTCACCTGCGGCCAGGTCTCCGGTCATGCTCGTTCCCCCCTCCGGAATCGAATAACTCAACGCTAGATCAGCCTCCCCCTTGCGGCAATGACATCCGCTGTTCGGAGGTCGGCGTGTCGCACGCTTCGCTTCGACGGGCTCTCTGCCGACGGCGTCCGCGCCGCGTCAAGAAAGCATGCGGTCGAGCGCGGCGCGCACGAAGATCGCGCGCACCTCATCGAGGCGCCGGGTCAATTCGGGCGCGAGCTCGCCGGCGCGACCGCGGGACGAGGCATCCGTCCGCCGCAGCAACGGGGCGAGCGCCGACTCGACGAGGGCGACATCGCGCTCGGCGCTCTGGCGCAGCGCGCGGACGTGACGGGGCTCGATGCCGTGGCGGTCGAGGGCGACGAGCGCGCGCAGCAGCGTGACGGACTGGTCGGTGTACGACTCGGCGCCGGCGAGGATGCCGGTGCTGATCGCGTCGTTGAGCAGCTGCGGGGCGGCGCCGGCGGCAGCGAGCATCTCGTCTCGGCGGTAGCGGCGCGGTGCGGGAACGATCGAAGGCGGCGGCACGGCGGTCGGCGTGGCCGGATCGCGGCCGGCGTCGACGTCTTCGAGATAGTCGCGGATGACCGACAGCGGCAGGTAGTGGTCGCGCTGCAGCGTCAGCGCCAGGCGCAGCCGCTCCAGGTCGTCCTGCGAGAACTTGCGGTAGCCGGACTCGGTGCGCAGCGGCGTGACGATGCCCTGCACCTCGAGGAAGCGCAGCTTGCTCGACGTGAGGGACGGGAACTCCGGCGACAGTCGCGCCAGAACCTGCCCGATGCTGAGAAGACCCGCGGACGACGCCCTTTCACGGGCGGAAGCCGCGGGCATCAGGCGTCCGCCGCCCGGGCGAGGTCGGCCGGCGAGACGAAGAAGTTGAGGCGGAACTTTCCGACGCGCACCTCGGCGCCGTTGGTGAGAGCGGCCCTGTCGACCCGCTCGCCGTTGACGTAGGTGCCGTTGAGGGAGCGCTGGTCGACCAGTTCGAAGGTCGTGCCCGAGCGCGTGATCTCGGCGTGGCGGCGTGAGACGGTGACGTCGTCGAAGAAGATGTCTGCTTCGGGATGCCGCCCGACGGTCGTCACGTCGGAATCCAGCAGGTAGCGGGCGCCTGCGGTGGGTCCGGAACGGACGAGCAGCAGCGCGGCACCGGACGGGAGCGCATCGATCGCGTCGAGCTCCGCATCGCCGAGCTCGCTGCCGAACGGCACGAACGACAGATCGGAATCGTGGCCGAACGTCTGCGTGGTGTCGGCGGCACGGTCTGACTCGTGCGCGTCGGCCCCTGCGGCGCGGCGGATGTCGCCCTCATCGGGTCGGCGGTCGTGCTCCACGGTTTCCTCCTCTGCTCGGCCAGCCTATCCGATCACCCTCGGCTCGGAGGAGGCTGTTTTGCGGTCCGCTTCGGCCGGTCGTCGTGCACCGGTGCTGCGAAGAGCTCCGGCACGACGGCGCACCAGGACGGGCCTGCGCACCCCCGAATCGGCGGTTGCCGCAATGTTTCGCCGCGTGTCACCCGAGATGCCTTGACACGCGTGCCCCCCTAGCCTGGCAGGACCGCAGACGATTCGTCGCATGAGAAGGAGAACATCGTGTCCACCCCGCACAGCCACATCCCGCCCCTCCAGGTGCGTGAGCGTGCGGCGTGCATGTGCGACCACGGTGCCAGCTGCTCCTCGTTCGCTCCCGGTCACGCGCTGCACCTGATCCAGGCGCGCCTCGCCGCGGCCACGCCGTCGGAGTGGGCGGACGCGATCGTCGAGGAGTCCGACGAGCGATCCGGCTTCGTGATCGTGCGGACGCTGACGGATGCACGTCGATCGTGCTGTGGAACGGCGTCGGCGCCGCTGCGACGGCGACGCCCGGCACACCGGTGGCACTCCACGAGCGCTACCACGTGCTCGCCGTCGGCGGCACGCGCTACAACGTCCTCCGCGCGGAACTCGTCGAGGCCTGAAGGCCCCGCCGCGATCCCGCGGCGTCGTGCGCGATCGATCGCGCACGAATGAGAGAAGGCGACGGGCCTCAGCCCATCGCCATCATCGAGTTCTTCATCGCCATGCAGGCGTCCATGCACGCCTGGCAGGCCTGAGCGCACATCTTGCAGACCTCGCTGTGGTCGGCGTGCTCCATGCACTCGTCCATGCACAGCTGGCACATCGCGATGCACGCGTCCAGCATCGCCATCATGGTCGCCGGATTCATGCCCTGCATGCGCAGCATGGACCGCATCATCGTGTTGCACATGTCCGCGCAGTTCATGCACGCGGGCGCGCACGACATCATCTGCGTGGAGCACACCGTGCATGCCTGCTCGCAGGCCGAGCAGGCATCCATACAGGCCTGCATCACCGACATGTCCATGGTGTCCATACCGGGCATCGACATCATGTCCTTCGACATGGCGTCCATCATCATGGAGTCCATCTGCCGCACCTCGCTTCCCTGGGTTCGTCCGCGAGCAGGAGTGCCCGCCTGCGGCTCAGGCTACTCGCGCGACGGCGAGGTTTGAACCCTCGGCGAAGCTCGATCGGGCGATGTCACACGGAATTCACAAACCCCTCCGTGCGCGACGACTCCCGCCCCCTCGTGTGAGGGGACGGGAGTCGTCGCCGGCCGTCAGTCGCCGGCAGCCGCCCAGAAGATGGCCTGCGCCGCCTGGCTCATCGCGCCCTTCGGGTGCGTCCGGAAGAACGGCGACGTGCCGAAGACGACCGCACGGGAACCGGACGCGGACTCGCCCGAGATGACCGCCGCCTGACCGGCGGCTCCCGCCGGCCCGTTGGTCCCGGCGCCGCTCGGACGCCAGTGACCGGCGAGGAGCACGTCGTCGGCGTATCGCACCTCGGCGGTCGTGCCCGCGCCGAGGTTCGTGAACCAGTACGCCGGGTAGATGAACGACGCATCCTGCGGGTACGCGGAGAAGATCGACCCCTCCGGGGTGTCGACATCCACGATGCCGTTGCCGGAGCCGTTGCCCGCGACGACGGAGCCCGACACCAGGCCGTACGTCGAGGCCACGGCGAACGCCTGGTTGGTGCGTCCCACGATCGACCCGCCGGCGTCGACCCACTGCTGCACGTAGGCGCGGCCGGTCGAGCCCGCTGCGAGCGAGAACGACGAGCCGACCCAGAGCAGGTCTGCGTCCTCGAGCCCCGTCGTCCCCGTCGCCACCCCGCTCTGCACACCGGCCGCGGTCACGCGCGTGATGTCGTTGAAGCCCAGTTCGGCGAGCGCGAGCGCGTCGTCCTGGCTTCCCGCCACCGCGATCGTGAGCTGCTCCAGCTCGGTCGCCTCGTCGAGCTCGGCGACGTCGGCGGCCGAGACCGCCTCGAACGCGATGTCGTGGTCGACGACGGCCTTCGCGGCGGCCGACAGGCCCGCCTCGCCGACGACGGCGCGTCCGTCGTCGAGCAGCCAGACCGGTGCTTCGGCCTCGAGCAGCGCGTTCAGCGCGCGGTAGTCCTCGACGCCCGCGACGTCGAAGGCCACGTAGGCCGCCTTCTTGGGCAGCACACCGTCCTGCGGCACGCGGTGGAGCGGCACGACGGCGCCGATCGCGGCATCCGTCGTCGATCCGACCTTGTCGACCGTCGCGCCCCAGAGGTACGCGAGGCTCCACGCCGAGATGTCGTACATCGACGGCACCTTGCCGGAGATGTCGGTGCCGAGATCGAGCAGCGCGTTGGCGAGCCCGCGGAGCGGCTGGTGCATGTCGACCACGAAGGAGCCCGCCGGATAGGTGGCGTCGCCGACGGTGGTGGTGCGGGACAGCGTGCCGACCTCGATGCCGTGGAAGAGCAGTGCGTCGACCAGGGCTTCGGCGTCGGAGGACGAACGCTGCGCGTCCCCGAGCGGGATGACATACGCCCGCGGCAGCTGCACCGGATCCTGGTCGTCCGCGACGTCCCAGTGCTCCTTCCACTCGTCCGGGCCGGGGACCGCGGCCACGTCCGCCGCGGTGAGCGAGTCCTTCGGGGCGCCGGCGAGCCCGCGGCGGAACGACTCGATCTGGTCGGCGAGCATCACGTCGGAGTTCTCGGTGACGTACCGCACCATCGACTCCATCGTCGCCTTGGCGACCGCGGTGTTGATGACGGCGTTCGCCGGCGTCGTCGTCGATCCGGTGCGCCCGCGGGGCAGCTCGACAGTAGACGTCACGGCGCCGTGGAACGCGGCGTACTGCGCCGTGAAGATCGGCGGGTAGTCGTCCCAGCCGGACGGGGTGTCGCGGTAGGGGATCTTGATGTTGCCGGTGTTGGTGTCGGTGACCCCGCCGGTCGCCCGGTCGTAGTACGTGTTGCCCGGGATCTCCGCCGCGACGACGTCGGCCTCGACCTGCAGCGCTGCGGCGTAGCCGTGCGGGATGAACAGGTCGTACTCGTAGTTCTCGCCGTGGGGCGGGCCGCAGGGCTCCACCTGCAGCACGCTCGTGTAGCCGTGGAAGTCGGCCGCGTACAGCGGCTGGAGCGCCTGCGCCGTCGCGACGAAGGACCGCGCCTCCGGCGTGGTGAGGGTCACCATGTCGCGGTTGGCGTCGAGCGAGAGGGAGGTCGCGCGCGTGGCGAGCGTCCGGCCGTCGGGGTTGAGCGTCAGCGAGAAGTAGAGGCGGTGGTCCTCGAGCGCCGCCACCGTGGCCGGGTCCTCCGAGACGGCGAGCTGCTCGATGAACTGCATCGCCGCGTCGGTGCCCTCCCACTCGTTGCCGTGGATGTTCGAGCTGATCCAGATCGGCGTCTTGTACTCCGCCGCGAGCTGGGGGTCGCTCGCGGCCTTGACGGGCGCGGTGCGGATCTCGTCGCGCCACTTCGACTGCCGCGCCGTCTCGCCCTGGCTCTCCGGCGCCGTGACGGTGACCAGGTACAGGTCCCGTCCGGCGGTCGACTGGCCGACGAGCTGCGTCGACACCCGGTCGCTCTCGGCCATGAGCTGGTTCAGCCGCGGCGCGAGCTCCGAGAAGGCGATCGTCTCGTTCAGGTCGGTCGCGTCCGGGCTGTCCGCGGGATAGACCGTCAGGGTCGGCTGGAACGGATACGACGTGGGCATGTCGATCGCGCCGGCGGTCGCCTTGGCGGCTTGCCCCGTCTTGGCCAGCTTGACGAGGTCGGCGAACGACGTCGACGCCTCCGAGTCGGGATCGCGTTCCGGCCCACGGCCGCCGGGGTCTTCCGTGACAGCCGAAATGCCGGGGGCCGCGATGGGAAGCGGGCGCCGCGAAGGCGGCACCGCTCGTGAACGAGGCAGCGGCGACGGCGACGCCGCCGATGACCGCGATGGAGCGTAAGAGTCTCATGACTTCCTTTTCTCGACGGTGGGCGCCCGCGACCACGAGCGCGAGCCGACCGGCCCGGCGCCAGCGTGGCACCCTTCTGTTTCCACGGCGGGACCGCTCGTGAACGCCGTGTTTCCGCTCGCCTCGCTGCGACCGGATGGACGAAACGTAGCGGCTAGGCTCGATCGGGTGGAAGCCCTTCGACCCCGCGATTCCCGACTCACCAACCGTGTCGCGCTCGTCGCGGCCGTGCTGCTCGTGGCGTTCACGATGCTGCTGGCGCCGGCATCCCCCGCCCACGCGCACGATGAGCTGCTGGGCAGCGACCCGGCCGCGAACGCCACGATCGACGCACTTCCCGGGCAGCTCACGCTCACCTTCAGCGCCGAGATCGCCGACGACGAGGGCGCCTCGGTCGTGCAGGTGACGGATGCCGCGGGCACGGCGCTCGCCTCCGGCACGCCCACCGTCCGCGACAACCTGGTCACCCAGGCGCTCTCGGGCGAGGCATCCGGTGCCGTCACGGTGCTGTGGAAGGTGGTCTCGAGCGACGGCCACCCCATCTCCGGGCGAGTTCTCGTTCACGGTCACGGGAGCGCCCGCCCCCACGGCAGCCCCCACCGAGACCACCGCGCCCAGCCCGAGCCCCACCGCCGCGCCCAGCGAGACGGCGACGCCCACCCCGACGGTGACGAGCGAGCCCGCCGCCTCGGACGGGTCGAGTGCGCTCCCCTGGGTCATCGCCGGCGTGCTGGCCCTCGCTCTGATCGCCGCCGTCGTGTACCTGCTGGTGTCGCGTTCGCGGCGCGAGAAGGCACTCGCCGAGGGCGCCCGGAACACCGCCGGCGACCCTTCGGAGCCCGGCTCCGCGCCCTCAGCCGACCACTAGGCTGGAAGCATGCCTCACTACGACGTCGCCATCCTCGGCGCGGGGCCCGGCGGGTACGTCGCGGCCGTCCGTGCTTCTCAGCTCGGCCTCAAGGTCGCGATCATCGAAGAGAAGTACTGGGGCGGTGTCTGCCTCAACGTCGGCTGCATCCCCTCGAAGGCTCTGCTCAAGAACGCCGACCTCGCGCACCAGTTCCACCACAAGGCCGATCTCTTCGGCATCTCGGGTGACGTGCACTTCGACTTCGGGGTCGCGTGGGATCGCAGCCGCAAGGTGGCCGACACCCACGTCAAGGGCATCCACTACCTGATGAAGAAGAACAAGGTCGACGAGTACGAGGGGCGCGGGTCGTTCACCGGCCCGAACGCGATCCGCGTGACCAAGGCCGACGGCTCCACCGAGGACGTCACCTTCGACAACGCCATCATCTCGACCGGCTCGAAGGTCCGCCTGCTCCCGGGCGTGCAGATCGGCGGCAACATCGTCACGTACGAGGAGCAGATCCTCGCCCGCGACCTGCCGAAGTCGATCGTCATCGTCGGCGCGGGCGCCATCGGCATGGAGTTCGCCTTCGTCATGGTGAACTACGGCGTCAAGGTCACGATCATCGAGTTCCTCGACCGCGCCCTGCCCAACGAGGACGCCGACGTCTCCAAGGAGATCGCGCGCCAGTACAAGGGCTACGGCGTCGACATCCTCACGTCGACCAAGGTCGAGACCGTGAACGACCAGGGCGACAAGGTCACCGTGACCTACACCGCCAAGGACGGCTCCACCGGCTCGATCGACGCCGACAAGGTCATGATGTCGATCGGCTTCGCCGCCAACGTCGAGGGCTTCGGGCTCGAGAACACCGGCGTGAAGCTCACCGACCGCGGCGCCATCGACATCGACGACCACATGCGCACCAACGTGCCGCACATCTACGCGATCGGCGACGTCACCGCGAAGCTGCAGCTGGCCCACGTGGCCGAGGCGCAGGGCGTCGTGGCCGCCGAGACCATCGGCAAGGCCGAGACGATGACCCTCGGCGACTACCGCATGATGCCGCGCGCGACGTTCTGCTCGCCGCAGGTCGCCTCGTTCGGCCTGACCGAGCAGCAGGCGCGCGACGCCGGCTACGACGTCAAGGTCGCGAAGTTCCCGTTCTCGGCGAACGGCAAGGCGAACGGCCTCGGCGAGCCCATCGGCTTCGTCAAGCTCATCGCCGACGGCGAGCACCTCGAGCTGCTCGGCGGTCACCTCATCGGCCCCGACGTCTCCGAGCTGCTGCCCGAGCTGACGCTGGCGCAGAAGTGGGACCTCACCGCCCTCGAGGCCGCCCGCAACGTCCACACGCACCCGACGCTGTCGGAGGCCGTGCAGGAGGCCTTCCACGGCCTCGCCGGTCACATGATCAACCTCTGATCACCGCACGACGTCGAACGCCCCGGACCTTCTCGAAGGTCCGGGGCTCGTCGCTGGCGCTCCTCGCTCAACGACCGGGGTTCGTGTCGTGCAGGCGCCGACGTGGCGTGCGGGCGAGCTTGGAATCGGATGCCGCGGGCCGGCCGCCGACCGCGCGCACGGCTTCTTCGGCGGCGGCGAAGAGCGCGGCGCGCTCGACCGACGAGGCGGGGGCGGCGGGCCCGAGCTCGAACTCCCATTCGCGCCAGGTGCGCTCCACGCCGCTGCGCTCGTCGGTCGCCCGGACGCGGTCGTCGACGAACTCGGCCAGGACGCCGCCGTCGGCGTCGCTCAGGGCGTACGCGGTGCGCTGATTGCGGACGCGCGCGATCGGGGTCAGTGATGCGGCCGCCGCAGCGGCCGGGAGGGCGTCGGCGACGGCATCCGGAATCCGCTCCGCGGTGCCGAGGGGCCAGTGCAGCTCGACACGACCGCCGTCGGCGCCGCGCGGGCCCTTGATGTGCCAACCCTCGTCGGGGCCGCCGGTACGGCGGCGCACCGCGTAGCCGGCATGGGCGAGGGCGAGGTCGTCGCTGTCCAGGTACACGGCGTCGAGCTCGCGCGGCTCGGCCGCGCCGACGGACGACACCCCGGGCAGACCCGACCAGTCGGGCACCGGGGTGTCGTCGTCGACATCGAACTTCAGCTCGACCTCGACCGAGCTGGTCGGGCGAGTGGGATCGGCGTGGTGGTCAGCGTCGCTCACGTGCGGTGTCGCTGTAGGGATCGATGTCGTCCTCGGCTTCGATGAACCAGAACTCGGCCTCGGTCGGCCCATCGCCGTCGCCCGTGTGCTCGGGCGCGCCCTTGCGTTCGTAGACGACCTGGCGTCTCGCTGTAGGGGACGATCAGACGGTCGAGGTCGGGGTCTTCGAGCGGGAGGAGCTGCCCGTCGAGCGGGCCTCCGTGCAGTCGTGCGATGGCCATGGGCCCCAGCGTAGACCCGGTGCGGCGCCCTCAGCCGCACCTTGCGGATCGCCGTGAGACATGTCAGGCGTGCGACTGCGCCGCGTATCGACTCGCGTCGCTGCCTCTTGCGCCGTTCTGCGCCTGGGCCCCGAGGCAGCCGTGCAAGCGCTTCCAGCTTGTGCCCTAGAATCGCGAGCGTGAAGGCCATCCGAACGTTCACGGTCCGCCCTGTGCTGGCTGACCCCCTCGCCCCGCTCGATCGCCTCGCCTCGAACTGGCGCTGGTCGTGGAGCCGTGCGACCCACGCACTGTTCGCCTCGATGGATCCCGTCCTGTGGGATGAGATCGGCGCCAACCCCGCCCGCATGCTGGGTGCCCTGGGGCAGCCGCGCCTGGACGAGCTCGCCCGCGACGAGGAGTTCGTCGCGCGCGTCCGCGACGAGGATGAGCGCCTCACCGCCTACCTCGGGGGCGAACGCTGGTACCAGCGGCTCGAGGGCGACAAGCCGGTGCACATCGCCTACTTCTCCCCCGAGTTCGGCGTCGACGGCTCGCTGCCGCAGTACTCCGGCGGGCTCGGCATCCTGGCAGGCGACCACCTCAAGAGCGCGTCCGACCTGGGCGTCCCGCTCACGGGGGTCGGCCTCTTCTACCGTGCCGGCTACTTCCGCCAGTCGATCGGCGACGACGGGTGGCAGCGTGAGAGCTATCCGCTGCTCGACCCGTACGGGCTCGGCCTCACCCTGCTGCGCGACCGCGCGGGTGCGCCGGTCGAGATCGCGCTCGACCTGCCGGGCGACCGTCGCCTGCACGCGCGCGTCTGGGTCGCCGACATCGGCCGCGTGCCGCTGCTGCTCCTCGACTCCGAGACGCCGTCGAACACCGACGAGATGCGCCGGGTGACCGATCGCCTCTACGGCGGCGGCGGCGAGCACCGCCTGCTGCAGGAGCTGCTGCTCGGCGTCGGCGGCGTGCGCGCGGTGCGGGTCTTCTCGGAGCTCACCGGCCGCCCCACCCCCGACGTCTATCACACGAACGAGGGCCACGCCGGGTTCCAGGGTCTGGAGCGGATGTCGGAGCTCATCATGCACGACGGCCTCGACTTCGACGAAGCTCTCGCGCAGGTGAGAGCGGGCACGGTCTTCACCACGCACACGCCGGTGCCGGCCGGCATCGACCGCTTCTCGCGCGAGCTCATCGCGGACTTCCTCGCGAGCGGGCTCTTCCAGGGCCTCGACGCCGGCCGTGCGATCGCGCTCGGCCTCGAGACGTGGGACGGCGGCGACCAGGGAGTCTTCAACATGGCCGTCCTCGGCCTGCACCTCGGCCAGCACGCCAACGGCGTCTCGGTGCTCCACGGCGAGGTGAGCCGCGGCATGTTCGGCATGCTGTGGCCGGGCGTCGACACCGACGAGGTGCCCATCACGTCGATCACCAACGGCGTCCACGCTCCGACCTGGGTGCACCCCGCGCTCAAGGCCGTGAGCGAGCGGGCGTGGGGCGACGCGCACACCGACACGCACGACTGGACCGACCGTGCGGCCGTGACGGATGCCGAGCTCTGGGGCGTGCGTCAGCAGATGAAGGGCGGGCTCGTCGCCGAGGCGCGGCGGCGGGTGGCAGCATCCATCGCACGCAACGGTCACACGCCGTCGTGGGTGGAGGATCTGCTCGATCCCGAGGTGCTCACGATCGGCTTCGCACGGCGCGTGCCGACGTACAAGCGCCTCACGCTGATGCTGCGCGACCCGGAGCGGCTCACGCGGCTGCTCACCGACCCCGAGCGGCCGGTGCAGATCGTCATCGGCGGCAAGTCGCACCCGGCCGACGACTCGGGCAAGATCCTGATCCAGCAGCTCGTGCGGTTCAGCCGCGATCCGAAGGTGCGCGGGCGGATCGTGTTCCTGCCCGACTACGACATCACCCTCGCGAAAGACCTCTATCCCGGCTGCGACGTCTGGCTCAACAACCCGCTGCGCCCGCTCGAGGCGTGCGGCACGAGCGGCATGAAGGCCGCGCTCAACGGCGCACTCAACCTCTCGATCCTCGACGGGTGGTGGGACGAGTGGTACGACGGCGAGAACGGCTGGGCGATCCCGACCGCCGACACCGCGGCGAGCGACGAGGAGCGCGACGACGCCGAGGCTGCGGCCCTGTACGACCTGATCGAGAACCAGCTCGTGCCGAAGTTCTACGAGCGGGAGGGCGGCATCCCGACCGCATGGCTGGGCATGGTGCGCCACACCATGACCGAGCTCGGCAAGAAGGCGACGAGCGACCGCATGGTGCAGGACTACGTCCGGCGACTGTACGTGCCGGCGGCCGCCCACGATGTCGCGCTGCGCGCCGACGGGTTCGCCCAGGCGCGCCAGGTCGCCGCGTTCGTCACGCGCGTGCGGGGCGCATGGGGCCGGATCTCCATCGCGAGCGTCGACAGCTCGGGCATCCCGGCGCAGGCGCAGGCGGGCGATGTGCTCGAAGTCCGCGCCGACGTCCGCCTCGACGGGCTCTCGCCCGACGACGTCGCGGTCGAGCTGCTGTACGGCCGCACCGACGAGGACGACGCGCTCGCGAGCGAGCACTCCGTGCACCGCCTCTCCCCCGCCGGCGACGGCGTCGACGGCGTGCGCACCTTCACCGGCACCCTGCCGCTCACGGTGACGGGCACCTTCGGGTACACCGTCCGCGTGCGTCCGACCCACCCGCAGCTGGTGTCGCCGGTCGAACTCGGGCTCGTCACCTACGCCTCGTAACACGCGGATCACGGATGCCTCGGCCCCGGCGCACTGCGCCGGGCCGAGGCATCCGTCGCTTCATCGTGCTGGTTGCCTCTGGATCGTCGTTCGCGGCTCAACTGAGACGAACGCTCGCGTCCGTCAGCAGTGACGAGGACGACACGCCGCGGTCGCGACGTCCGCCGCTCGGCTCAGGACTCCGTCAACTGAGGGCACAGCCCGGTCGCCGCGGCTGCGACCAGACGCCGGCGCATTAAATCGTTCCAATGATCGGGCTGAGAGTCTTGACCGGGTCCGCTCGGCAAACTAGGGTCGCTCGGGAAAACGTATTCCCTGCGTGACAGCGATCGCCGGCCCGCCCTCAGGCGGCCATGACTCGAAAGAGCGATTCGACGATGAATCTCCACAGAAACTCTGTTCGCGCGATCGTGGCAGGCAGTGCCGCGTGCGCCCTGACCCTCGGTCTCGCATCGCCCGCGCTGGCGCAGGAGGCGGAACCGCCCCGTGACGCGCCCACCGGCGCCCAGCTCGAAGCGCTCGACCGCGGCCTGGTCGCGGTGTCGACCGCCGAGGGCGTCTTCCTCAGCTGGCGCCTTCTCGCGACCGAGGCGGGGCCGGCGTCGGACACAGGCGTGAGCGGCCCGTCGTTCGCGGTGTTCCGCGACGGGGAGCGCATCGCCACGGTCGACGACAGCACGAACTATGCCGATCCGGCCGGGTCCGCGGCATCCGTCTACACGGTCGCCCCCGCGTGGCACGACGTGACCGGCGAGCAGTCCGCACCCGTGTCGGTGTGGGGCGACGGGTTCTACGACCTGCCGCTGCAGAAGCCCGCCGACGGCGTCACGCCCGCAGGCGAGGCATTCACGTATTCGGCGAACGACGCGTCGGTGGCCGACGTCGACGGCGACGGCGCGTACGAGTTCGTCGTGAAGTGGGACCCGTCCAACTCGAAGGACGTGTCGCAGAAGGGGTACACCGGCACGGTGTACGTCGACACGTACGAGCTCGACGGCACGCTGCTCAACCGCATCGATCTGGGCGTCAACATCCGGGCCGGCGCGCACTACACGCAGTTCATGGTCTACGACTTCGACGGCGACGGCCGGTCCGAGACGATGCTCAAGACGGCGCCGGGCACGAGCTCGACCCGGTACAACGCCGACGGCACGGCCCAGGCCCCGGCGAACATCACGATGCTCGCCGAAGATCTCGCCGCCGGCTACGCGCACACCGACGACTACCGCATGAGCGCCGCGGACTACCGCCGGCACCTCATCGAGGTGTTCGAGGGGTGGTCGGAGCATCCCGAGGTCGTCGCCGGCAACTGGCCCGCCACGCTCGAGGAGGCCTTCGGCATCCCGGTCGCGCACGAGTACCCCCTCTCGGAGGCGTCGGCGACCGAGCTCGTGGACTACTTCATCACCACCTACGCGCCGTCGCGGAGCGCCCGCAACGACCTCACGACGTTCGAGGGCTTCATCGTCGACGGGCCCGAGTACCTCACGGTGTTCGACTCGGCGACCGGCGAAGAGCTGGAGACCGTCCGCTACGAGCCGGGTCGCGACGACGACGGCCTGCTGTGGGGCGACTACGCGATGGCCCGCATCGAGCCCGGCAACCGCGTCGACCGCTTCCTCGCCGGCGTCGCCTACCTCGACGGCACGCACCCGTCGGCGATCTTCGCGCGCGGCTACTACACGCGCTCGACGATCGCGGCGTACGACTGGGACGGCGAGCACCTCAGCACCCGCTGGTTCGTCGACAGCGGCCACGTGCCGATGACCAACCCGTTCAACGACGGCCCGCACGGCCGTGACGGCACCGACCCCGAGTTCGGCACCATCACGACCCAGGGCTTCCACTCCCTGAGCGCTGCCGACGTCGACGGCGACGGCAAGCACGAGATCGTCTACGGCGCGGCGACCATCGACGACGACGGCGGGCTGCTGTACAGCTCGTTCGACGAGCTGCCCGCCGGCAGCGCCGCCCCCGGCGAGAACGTGCGCCTCGGCCACGGCGATGCGATGCACGTCACCGACATCGACCCGAGCCGTCCCGGCCTCGAGATCTGGACCGCGCACGAGGGCGGCACGTTCGCTCCCTACGGGTCGGCGATGAGGGATGCCGCCACCGGCGAGGTGCTCTTCGGCGCGTACTCGGGCCGCGACACGGGCCGCAGCATGATCGGCGACGTGCGGGCCGACGTCGCGGGGATCGAAGTCTGGGCGAGCATGCCGGGCGGCACCGAGGCATCCGGGACTGCTGAGCGCGATCGGGAGGACATCCTCGGCTCGACGATCCCGGGCACGAACCAGTCGATCCGCTGGGCCGCCGACCTCACGACGCAGATCGTCAACGGCAGCGGCGACCAGAACGTCACGATCGACGACTGGACGCGCGGCCGGCTGCTGACCGCCGAGGGCACCCGCACGAACAACGGCACGAAGGGCAACCCGTCGCTCGTCGCCGATGTGCTCGGCGACTGGCGTGAGGAGCTGCTCGTGCGCACCGCCGACTCGAGCGCGCTGCGCATCTTCACGAGCGCCGAGGTGACGACGCACAAGCTGCCGACGCTGATGCACGATGTGCAGTACCGTGCCGAGGTCGCCCGCCAGAACACCACCTACAACCAGCCGTCGTACACGAGCTACTACCTGGCGAGCGACATGGACTTCGCGAACGTGCCGGTGCGCACGACGGCGGCGACCCCGCGCGAGCCGAAGTTCGTGAACCCGAGCGGTTCGGCATCCGACCATGTGGTGGTCGCGCCCGACCCGTCGTTCGACTACTACGTCAACGGCGTGAAGGCCGAGAAGCCGCTCGTCAAGGTCCCCGCCGGGTCGGAGGTGCGCGTGACGGCGGTGCCGAAGGCCGGCTTCGCGGTCGCCGCCGGTGCGGTGTCGACCTGGACGCACCAGTTCGGCGCGAGCGACTGACATCGGCAGACGGATGCCCCGGCCCGGCGCACTGCGCCGGGCCGGGGCATCCGTCTTCCCGCGGCGATCGCCCGCACAGCGTCGGAGGCATTGGACGACACGCCGGGAACGGATGCCGACGCCCGGCGCGTCGCCGAAACCCTCCGACGCTCTGCATGCCCTTCACGCCAGGTGCAGCCCACGGTCGACGAGGCCGAGAATCGCGAGTTCGACGGTCTGCCAGTCGTGGACGACCATCGCGTAGTCGAAGCGAAGGGAGACGAGCCCCCACGCCGCGGCGTTCGCGTCGCGGACCAGGTCCTTGTGCCGATGCGACTCGCCGTCGTGGTTCGGTGCGCCGTCGACCTCCACGATGAGCCGCTCGCCGATCACGAAGTCCACTCGGCCGACAGAGACGATCGACTGCTGGGTCCGCACATCGAGGCGATGCCGTCGGAGCCGCCAGCGGAGCAACGACTCGAGCCCGCTGTCTGCATCACGTCGAGCGAAGCCGATCGCGTCCCGCGCCTGGCCGTTGGTGTGCTGCCGCAGCCACTCGATGTCCGCATTCGTGAGCTTGCGCTGTCGCAGTGCCGATTCCAGCGCCACGAAGAACGACTCGAGCCCCTGACACCAAAGAATCTGGCGAAGCATCACGCGAACGGACGGCACGCCGAACGCGCTGCTCTTCGCGTCATCGTCGTTCCAGTGCACGACACACGAGCAGTGTTCGTGCTGATGGACGCGCCCGTGGGGCCGGAGTCCGACGTGGAGTTCGTCGCCGTGTTCGGCGACCCAGAGCCCGAGATGCTTCGCCGCGCTCACGCAGGCGATCGATCCTCCATGGGCCGCCGCGGTCTTGACGTCCTCGCACGCGCCGAGGCGTTCGTACACTCCCCGCCGAGGCGACGTGAGCGCACCGCTCCTCAGCGCCCACTGCGATCTTGGATCTGCCCAGTCCCGACGCCCTCAGCTCGCTGAACGTCGTGACGGCGGGCGATATCGAGGTGCACACGGCCTCCATGCTCGGCAGCAGCGTCCTCAGCTTCGGCCCGATTCGCGGAATCTGTGCACGACGCAGGCGAGACCCACGCCTGGGGAGGAACCCGGCATCGACGCGCACAGCGTCGGAGACATGCGCGCGACACGCCGAGAACGGATGCCGCCACCCGGCGCGTCGCCCAGAACCTCCGACGCCGTGCACGCCGACCCGGCGCCGAGGTCACGACGCACCGCGTCGGAGACATTGCGCGACGCGCCGACAACGGATGCCGCCACCCGGCGCGTCACCCGAAACCTCCGACGCCGTGCACGCCGACCCGACGCCGGGTCACCGCGCACCGCGTCGGAGACTTTGCGCGACGCGCCGACGAACGGATGCCGCCACCCGGCGCGTCGCCCGGAAACCTCCGACGCCGTGCACGCCAGGACCCGGCTCCGTCGCACGTAGGCTGGTGCGGTGAAGCCGTTCGTCCTCCTCGCGACCCGGGCCGAGGACGTGCCGGCCGACGAGGAGTACGCGCTCTTCCTGCGATACACCGGCCTCTCGCCCGACGAGCTCGTACGGGTGCGGCTCGAGGCGGAGCCGATGCCGCGGTTCGACCTCGACGAGCTGTCGGGCATCTTCGTGGGCGGCGGGCCGTTCAACGCGTCGGATCCGCTCGAGAAGAAGTCCGCGGTGCAGCGGCGCGTCGAGGCCGAGTTCGCCAGCCTGCTCGACGAGGTCGTCGCACGCGACTTCCCGTTCCTCGGCGCCTGCTACGGCATCGGCACGCTCGGCGCCCACCAGGGCGCGGTGATCGACCGCCGCCACGGCGAGCCGATCAGCGTGGTGCCCGTGACGGCGACGCCGGCCGGGGCATCCGATCCCCTGCTCGAAGGGATGCCGGCGACCTTCGAGGCCTTCGTCGGACACAAGGAGGCGATCTCGCAGCTGCCCGCGTCGGCGACGCTGCTGGCCTCATCACCCGGGTGCCCGGTGCAGATGTTCCGGGTCGGCGAGAACGTGTACGCGACGCAGTTCCACCCCGAGCTCGACGTCGAGGGGATCACGACGCGCATCCACGCGTACGCCGGCCACGGCTACTTCGCCGCCGAGGAGCTCGAGCTCACCCTCGCCGCGGTGCGGCGGGCGGCGGTCTCGCACCCCAGCCGCATGCTGCGGACATTCGTCACGCGCTACGCCCGCTGAACCGGGTCCTACGCAGCGCGTCCGCGCGGTGGTACGCTCCGGGCACCGGCTGCCTCCGCCGCCCGAAACCGAGGTGTGTCATGGGTTCGAAGAAGCTGCTCCTCGCGGGTGCCGCGATCGCCGTCGTCGCTGCGGCCGCGATCGTCGTGCCGAGCGTCGCGGCGGGTACGCCGCTTCCCCAGGTCTTCCCGGTGTCGACAGAGATCGCGCCCGACGACGGACCCGGCAACGGGCGCGGAAACGCGTTCGGGCACGACAAGGACTCCCCCGACTTCCCCGGCAACAAGGGCGACGAAGGCGAGGGCAACGGCAACGGCAACGGCAACGCCTTCGGCCACGACAAGGACTCCCCTGACTTCCCGGGCAACCGCGACGCGAAGGACGAGAAGCACGCCGACGGCCCGGGGAACAACGGCCGAGGCAACGCCTTCGGCCACGACAAGGACTCCCCCGACTTCCCCGGCAAGCAACGGCGGCGGGCAGGACGAGGGCGAGTAGCACCGTCGAGCTCGGGCGCCCGCTCTCAAGCCCCGACGCTCAGTCCGTCGGCGTCACCACGACACGGGACACGGATGCCTCGCCCGCCGGCTCAGCGGCCGCCAGCGCCGGGCCGAGCCCGATGTCGACCAGCACGATGTCTCCCGCGTACTCGGGCCCGCGTCCGCGGACGAGTCCGGCCTTGACGGCGCCGAACGTGACGGTGACGGATGCCGGCAGCACGGCGTCGTCCGCGGCGCCGGTGTCGGGGTGCAGACCGCTCGGGATGTCGACGGCCACGACCCGCGGCATCCGCCCACCGCTTCGCGGTAGTGGAGAGCAGCGCGGTGACCGCTTCCCGCGCGGTGCCGCGCAGGGCCGGCTCGCGCGAGGCTCCGATGCCCAGGATGCCGTCGACGACGAGGGCGTAGTGGCGCCCGACATCGCTGATCTCGGTGAGATCCACCCGGCGCACGCCCGCGCCGACGGCAGCCGCCAGAGCCGCCTCGTGGAAGCGGTCGGAGACGAGCAGCGCGTCGACGTCCGCGACGTCGGTCACCTGCGCTGCGGCGTAGAGCGCATCGCCCCCGTTGTCGCCGCTGCCGACGAGGATCAGCACGCGGGGGCGCGGATCGCCGGGGTCGTCCATGGCCAGGGGTTCCAGCGCGCCGGTCGTCGTCGTGTCGGTCTGCGGCGCCGTCAGCTGATCGCGGATGACATCCGCGAGGGCGGCGGCGGCGCGCTGCATGAGCGGCACGCCCTCGTCGAGCAGCGGGCGTTCGGCCGCGCGGACCTGCTCGGCGGTATAGGTCGGGACGCGCTCCGTCACGAGCACCCCTCTCCGGCCGCGCCCTCGTTCGCCTTCTCGCGGGCCGCCTTCTCGTCGGCCTTCTGCCGCGCGGCCCGTTCCTTCTCGGCGTCGGCGCGAGCGTGCTCGAGCTCTTCGGTGGCGACGCGCACGGCATCCTCCGCCTGCCGCACCCGCCGCAGCACGAACGTCGGCGAGCCGAACCGCTCGCGGACGCGATCGACATGCTCGCGCTCGCTGACGATGATCCAGGTCGACGCCAGCAGGATCACCTGGGCCGACAGGTTCAGCCACAGCAGCAGCGCGATGAGGCTGGCGAACGTGGCGAGCAGCGGGTTCGAGCCGGCGCCGGCGACGAACAGTCCTGACAGCTGCTGGAGGACGGTGAGTCCGACAGCGCCCAAGAGGGCCCCCGACCACAGCGCACGGGGACGCGCGCGCACACCGCTCAAGCTGACGAACGCGAGCGCGACGACGGCCGTGTCGAGCAGGAAGACGACGACGATCGAGACGCTGCGGGTGGCGATCGTCGCGAAGTCGTCCTGGGTGATCCCCGCCCAGTCGAGCACCGCGCCGACGAACGAGGTGCCCACGAAGGTCGCGCCCGCCGAGAGGACGAAGCCGCCGCCGATGGCGATGGCGAGCAGCAGGTTGCGCAGCAGCACCCAGACGAAGAAGACGTCGTCGTGCACCCGGTCGGCGAGGGTCCGGATCGCGACGCGGAGCGATCCGATCGCGCCGATCGCCGCTCCGACCAGGGCGACGAGGGCGATGATCCCCGCGACCGTCAATCCCGCGGGCGCCTCGATGGCGGAGACGTCGACGAGCCCGTCCTCTCCGACGAGACCCGGGATCGCGGCATCCACCGCCTCCACCAGCGACTGCCATGCCGCGGGGTTGTCCCGCAGCCAGATCGCGGCGAACGAGAAGCCGAGGAGCACCCCGGCGAACACCGAGAACAGGGAGCGGTAGGTGATGCTGTCCGACAGCATGGGACCGCGGCGTTCGGCGTAGTGCAGCCACACCCGCACCAGCCGCAGCGACAGGGCCCAGGCCGTCAGCCTCGCGATCAGGTCCGCCATGGCGTCACCCTATCGACAGCGCCCAACGCTCCGGCGCAGGCTTGACGCGCGGCGCATAGTATGTCGCAGTGGGGATTGGGGAATTGCCGTGAGAGGTCTTGCACAGACACTCGTGCTCACTGGAGCCGTACGAGCCGCAGATGTGTCCGCCGCGATGGCGGAGGTGGGTGATGGACCGGAGCTGCAGCGCGCACTCGTGAACGCGAGGCTCGTGACCGAGGCGCAGCTCGCCGAGGCGATCGCCCTGCACACCGGTCACCGCTACGTCGACCTCGCGAGCATGCCGCTCGACCCGAACGTGGTCGGGCTGGTACCCGGCAATCTGTGCCGCAAGTACGGTCTCATTCCCGTCGACCTCCGCGGCGAACGACTCACCGTGGGTGTGCTCGACCCGACCGACATCGTCGCCCTCGACGACGTGGCCAGCATCACCGATCTCTTCGTCGAACCGGTCGTCGTCGCCGAAGACGCGCTGACCCAGATGTTCGAGCGGTTCCTGCGCTCGGACGAGGAGCTCAGCGAGCTCTCGACGTCGATCGAGGAGTCGAGCGAGGCGAACCAGACCGCCTTCACCGAGAGCCTCGAAGAGCAGGACGACACCGCACCGATCGTCCGCTTCGTGAACCTGCTCATCGCGCAGGCGATCAACGACCGTGCGAGCGACATCCACGTCGAGCCGGGCGAGAAGCAGCTCACTGTGCGGTTCCGCATCGACGGCGTGCTGCACGAGATGCAGAAGGCCGACCGGGCGATCCAGGACGGCATCATCTCGCGCCTGAAGATCATGTCGTCGATCGACATCGCCGAGAAGCGCAAGCCGCAGGACGGCCGCCTCTCGGTCACGCACGAGAACCGCACCGTCGACCTCCGCGTGGCGACGCTTCCCACCGTGTGGGGCGAGAAGATCGTCATGCGCATCCTCGACAACACCGGTCAGACCATGGGGATGCGTGACCTGCTGTTCTCGCCCACCAACGAGAAGCGGTTCCGCGAGGCGATCACGAAGCCTCACGGCATGATCCTCGCCACCGGCCCCACCGGTTCGGGCAAGTCGACGACGCTGTATACGGCGCTCCGTTCGATCGCGAACCCGAAGATCAACGTCATCACCGTCGAAGACCCGGTCGAGTACCGCATCGGCGGCATCAACCAGGTACAGGTGAACAACCGCGCCGGCCTGACGTTCGCGACGGCGCTGCGGTCGATCCTCCGCTCCGACCCCGACGTGGTGCTCGTGGGCGAGATCCGCGACTTCGAGACCGCGAACATCTCGATCGAAGCCGCGTTGACGGGTCACCTCGTGCTGTCGACTCTCCACACCAACGACGCACCCTCAGCCCTGACACGATTGACCGAGATCGGCTGCGAGCCGTTCCTCGTCGCCACCGCCCTGTCGGCCGTGATCGCCCAGCGCCTCTCGCGCCGGCTGTGCATGCGGTGCCGCGAGCCGCTCGTCGAGACGAGCGAAGTGCTGACCGCGCTGGGCTTCCCGCACGACCCGGCCGATCCGCCGCAGCTGTACAAGGCGGCAGGATGCCCCGCCTGCTCCAGCACCGGATACCGCGGGCGCGTCGCACTCCACGAGATCATGACGCTGAGCGACGAGATCGAGACGCTCGTCGTGACCCGTGCGACGGGCAGCGAGATCCGCCAGGTCGCCCTGGAGCAGGGCATGGTGTCGCTGCGCCAGGACGGCTGGTCGAAGGTCACGCAGGGCCTCACCACGATCGAAGAGGTGCTCCGCGTCACCGTGTGACCCGGGCGCCGCCTCCGCCGCTTCGCCCTCGGTCGTTGAGCGAGCGAGGAACGAGCGAGACGAAACGCCCCGAGCTCGTCCGCGCGCGCTACCCTACTGCTTGGCGAGTCTCGCCGTAGAGGCGTGAAGATCGGCAGGTACAGCGAGATCACCATGCCGCCGATCACGATGCCGAGGCCGACGATGAGGATCGGCTCGATGGTCGACGAGAGCTGGGCCGTCGCGGTCTCGACCTCGTCTTCGTAGAAGTCGGCGATCGACGACAGCATGTCGACGAGCGTGCCCGACTCCTCGCCGACCGAGACCATCTGCGGCACCATCGCCGGGAAGACGTCGGCCTTCGCGAGCGGCGCGGCGAACGAGCGACCCTGGCGGATCGACTCCTGCACGTCGCGCACGGCCTCTTCGATCTTCCAGTTGTTCGACGCCTGTCCGACGATCGAGAGCGCCTGGATGATCGGCACGCCGGCGTTCAGCATCATCGACAGGTTCCGCGCGAAGCGGGCGACCGCCATCTTGGTGGTCAGCTTGCCGAAGACGGGCATCTTCAGCTTGATGGGGTCGACGACCTTCCGGTACTGCAGCGTGTGGCGGTTGGCCCGCCACCAGATGACGGCGATGATCACGACGAGCACGAGGGCGGGCAGCATCCACCACATGTTGTTCGAGATCGTGACGAGGATCTGCGTCGGAAGCGGCAGCGACGATCCGAGGCCCTTGAACATGCCCTCGAAGATCGGCACGACGAACGTCACCATCACCAGCACGCCGACGATCGCGATGACGAGCACGATCGCCGGGTAGGTGACGGCGGCGCGGATCTTGTTCTGCAGCTCGGCGTCGCGCTGGTAGTTGTCGGCGATCGACGTCGAGCGCGCTGCCGAGGAAGCCGCCGGCCTCGCCCACCTTCACGATGCTGAGCATCAGCGGCGGGAAGGTCTGCGGATGCCGCGCCAGCGCCGCCGAGAACGACGAGCCCGATTCGACATCGGCCTGCACCTGCACGAGCGCGGGCTGCAGGCGCTTGTCGTCGGTCTGCTCGATGAGGATCGCGAGCGTGCGCATGAGCGGCAGGCCGGCGTTGATGAGGCCGGCCATCTGGCGCGAGAACACGGCGAGCGTGCGCGCCGAGACGGTCTTGGTCGCTCCGGGCAGCTTGATGTCGCGGTTGAGCCCGGTGTTGGACTTGAGCGTGACCTCGAGGGGCGTGAGCCCCTGCGCCTTGAGCTTGCCGGTGACGGCGGACTCGCTCGCCGCCTCGATCGTGCCCTTCACGACGGATCCGCCGCGGGGGTCGACCGCCCGGTAGACGAACTCCTGGACGACGGCCATGGCTCAGCCCTCCTTCTGCGGGCCGGGCAGGCCCAGTTCGGCCCACGAGTCGGCTAGGTCGTCGTCGTCGACGCTCCAGTCGACGTCGCGCGCCGTCGGGTCGACACGGCCGCCCACGGTCGGCGAGCCGAAGCGCGATCCCATGCCGATGCCCGTTCCGGCCGAGGCATCGGCGGGGACGGATGCCGCGGCATCCGCCTGCCGCCATTCGCCGGCGTGGTGCGCCCACTCCTCGGCGTCGAGGTCGCGCGGCTTGACGTAGACGCCGTCGAGGCTCTTGGGGTCGACCGCGAAGTCCATCGCGACGTTGCGGGCGATCGTGCCCTCGGCGACGAGGCGGCGGAGGTCCTGGTCGAGCGTGTGCATGCCGATCTCGGAGCCCGCCTGCATGGCCGAGTAGATCTGCGCGACCTGACCCTCGCGGATCATGTTCGCGACCGCCGGGGTGTTGATGAGCACCTCGGTGGCGATCGTGCGGCCGTTGGTCTGCGCGAGCGGCAGCAGCGTCTGGCTGACGATGCCCTGCAGCGTGTCGCCCAGCTGCGTGCGGATCTGGTGCTGCTGATCGGCCGGGAACACGTCGATGATGCGGTTGATGCTCTTCGCGGCGCCCTGCGTGTGCAGGGTCGACAGCACCAGGTGACCGGTCTCGGCCGCCGACAGGGCGGTCGAGATCGACTCGGGGTCGCGCAGCTCGCCGATGAGGATGACGTCGGGGTCCTGCCGCAGCACGCGACGCAGCGCCTCGGCGAACGAGTTGGTGTCGCGGCCGACCTCGCGCTGGTGGATGAGCGCGCGCTTGGACTGGTGGTGGAACTCGATCGGGTCTTCGATCGTGATGATGTGCGCCGCGACCAGCTGGTTGACGATGTCGACCATCGCCGTGAGGGTCGTCGACTTGCCGGATCCGGTCGGGCCGGTCAGCAGCACGAGCCCGCGCGGGCGCAGCGCGAGGTCGCGCGCGATCGGCGGGGCGCCGAGCTCCTCGAGCGAGTACACCCGGTCGGGGATGTAGCGCAGCGCGATCGCGATCGACCCGAGCTGGCGGTACACGTTCGTGCGGAAGCGCCCGATGCCCGCCGTGGCGTGGGCGAGGTCGACCTCGCCGTGCTCCAGGAACTCCTGGCGCTGGCCGTCGCCCATGAGCTCGAACGCCGTGCGCTCCACCCACTCCTCCGACAGCGCGTCGGGGTAGCCGGGCACGGGCACGAGGTCGCCGTCGACGCGCAGCAGCGGCGGCGCGCCGGCGGTGATGTGCACGTCCGACGCGCGGTGGCGCGCGCCGCGGGCGAGGAGCGTCTCGAAGTCCAGGTCTTCCATGGCCGTCACCCTTCCGTGTCCACGAAGGTCAGCGCCGAGATCTGCACGTCGAACGTGCCCTCGCCGCTCTGCGTCGTGGTCGCCGTGATGCTGTTGAGCAGGCGCGGTCCGGCGCGCAGCGCGTCGAGGAACGCGGTGGCCTGCGCCATGTCGGCCGCGGTGGCGCTGATCACGAAGTCGACCTGCTGACGCCCGGCGGTGACGACCGGGTCGACGGGGGCTGCGGCATCCGTCGTTCCGGTCGTGGTGTCGGTCGCGCCCTCCGTCGCCTCCGGTGTCGGGGCGGGAGCCGGCGCGACCGCAGCGGCGTCGCCTTCGGTGGCGCCGGTGCGGGCCGTGAACGCGACCTGCTCGCCGGCGGTGATCGCGGTGAGGGAGACTCCGGATGCCTCGGCCGCGCGTGCGACGACCTCGAAGACGTCGTCGAGCTGGCCGGTGGCGGGAATCTGCGAGCGTAGTCCGGCGACGTCCGCGTTGATCTGATCGAGGTTCTCCGCCTCTGCGGTGAGGTTGTCGACCTGCGCCTGGTAGATCGCGTTGGTGTTCGCGACGGTCGCGGTCTGCGCGTCGACGCCGACCGCCTGGAAGTACAGCGGCAGGGCGACCAGGAACACGCCGAGGGCGATGACGCCCAGCGAGACGACGAGTCCGAGCACGGTGACGAGCTGCTTGGGCATCACTCGCTCCCTTCTTCGGCCGCGTACTCGTTCGAGTAGACGGTCTGGTCGAACTCGACGTTGAGCAGGTACGCGAAGCGATCCGTCGAGACCTGGCTCGAGGTCACCGACTGGCCGTCGGCGTAGAGCACGCCCTCGACGCCGCGGAGCGACCGGATGATCGCGACGATGTCGAGCGGCGTGGGGCTGTCGATGGTGACCGTGCCCACGATGCCCTGCTCGGCCGTCGGGTCGTCGCCCTGCGCGGCGCCGCCGACGGTGAAGTCGAAGCCCGTCAGGGTGGTCTCTGCGGGCAGGATGCCGGAGATCTTGGCGATCACCGGCGTCCAGGCGAGGTCGGCGGCCATGGCCTCGGTGCGGTAGTCGGTGAGTTCCGACTCGGTCGCGAGCGCCTGGCTGACCTCCGAGAGCGCGGCGATCTCGGTGAGGAGCGTGTTCGTCTGGGTCTGCTCGGCGGCAAGGCGCTGGTCGGCGAGGAACTTGAACGCGAAGGCGCCGGCGATGATGAGGCACGCGACGAGGATGGCGCCGAGCACGATCCACACCCAGAGGCGCACGAGCTTGTCGCGTTCGCGGCGGACGACCTCGCTGCGCGGCATGAGGTTGACGCGCGGTACTCCCGCGAACGGGACGGGAGCGGGAACGGCGACCGGAACGGCCACGGGAACGGCGGTCATCGGCCGGCCTCCCCGAGTGCGATGCCGATGGTGCCGACGAGGTTCAGCGACACGTCGCCGGCGGGCGGCGGCGTCACGATCGCGACGACGTCACCGGCCGACACGATGGTCATCTGGGTGTCGATGGCCGCGGTGAGCGCCGCCATCACGCCTTCGACCGCGGCACCGGCGCCCGTCGACGAACACCCGCGTCAGGGGCGCGGCGCCCGAACGGCTGCCGAAGAACGCCAGCGTGCTGCGCACGCGTGCGGCGAGGTCGGAGGCGCCGGGCGGGGTCGCCGCGCGCATCGCGCCGCGCGTGCGGCCGGGGGCCGCGACGGTGGCGCCGGTGGGGAGGCCACTGCCGAGGCCGTTGCCGGCCGCGGCCGCGAGCTCGAGTTCCGGCTCGGCGATCTCCGCGTTGTGCCGGCGGGTCGCGGCGGTCGCGACGTCGATGGGCAGCAGGCGCACGAACAGCGGTACGCCGCCGCGCGAGATCACGACCTGCGTGGTGTGATCGCCGATGTTGATGGTCGCCACGATCTCGTCCGGTGCGGCGAGCGGAGCCGTGGCGCGGGCGAGTCCGAAGGCGGCGAGGTCGACGGCCTGGGCGCGCACCTTCACCTTGGCGAGCGTCGAGATGATCTGCTCGATGCTCTCCGACACCGCGGCGACGAGCAGGCCCGACACCTGGTCGCCCTGCTGCGACAGCGGGAAGAAGTCCAGCACCGCCTGGCTCGCGGGCACGGGAAGCAGGTCCTGCACCTGGTACGGCAGGGCTTCGCGCAGCAGGTCGGGCCGCATCGCCTGCGTCGTGTATTCGCGCACCAGGATGCGGCGGCTGGCGACGCCGAGCACGGCATCCTTGCTCTTGAATCTCGCGCCGGTCCACAGCTGCCGGAGCGCGACGGCGACGGCGCCCGCGTCGAGCACCTCCGAGTCCTTCGCGGCATCGGGTGGCAACGGCACCTCGCCGTATGCGATGAGCTGGGGCTTGCGACCGAGTGAGAGTTCCGCAGCGCGGACGCTCTCTTCGGTCACCTCCAGCCCCACGATCGTCTTCGCCATGATTTTCCCTTCCCCAAGACCGTCGGCGTCAGGCGCCGACGAAAAGATTCACGTACCACCGGCCGACGGCTTCGCCGGCGAACACTCCGGTCCAGGCGCCGAGGATCATCCACGGGCCGAACGGGATGGCGGTCTTGCGCCCGGCACGGCGCAGCAGCAGCAGTGCGAGGCCGAACACTCCCCCGTAGAGGAACGCGGCGAACGCGCCGACGGCGAGGGCTCCCCAGCCCAGCCAGCCGAGGTAGATGCCGATGACTCCGGCGAGCTTGACGTCTCCCCCGCCCATCCCGCCCGGGCGTGCGAACCGCAGGAGTGCGTAGAACGCGTAGAGCACGACCATGCCGATCGCGGCGCGCAGCAGCAGTTCCCATTCGTTGGTCAGCCAGGCGGCGATGGTGAACAGGATGCCGGCCACGAGGTAGCTCGGCAGCACGATGCTGTTCGGCAGCCGGTGCGTGTCGAGGTCGATCAGCGTCAGCACGATCGAGATCGCCGCGAAGTAGAGGAACGCGACGATGACGAGGACGACGGCCCACACGTCGGCCGGGTAGACGATGCCGTCCCACGCCGGTGAGTCGAGGTACGTCGGCAGCGTCGAGCCGAGTGAGCCCCTCGGTAGACCGCGAGCCCCCACCAGGTGACGACCGCGAACGCGATGCCCGTCAGGGCTTCGACGATCGGGTACCGCGCCGAGATCGGCGCCTTGCAGTTCGCGCATTTGCCGCGCAGGGCGAGCCATCCGACCACCGGGACGTTGTGCCACGGCTTGATGACCGCGTCGCAGCGCGGGCAGCGGCTCTCGCGCATCAGCGAGATCTTCGCCGGCACGCGGTAGGCGACGACGTTGAGGAACGACCCGATGAGGAGGCCGAAGATCCCGGAGACGACGACGAGGAAGGTGATGAATGGCGTCATCCGCTAGCGCTCTGTCTGATAAGTCAGATTGTCAGGTGCCCCACAAGCACCTCGACGATCACGTCGTCGACGCCGCCGCCGCGTACCTTGCATCCGAGCTTCGCGAACGCGGGCGGCCACTGCATGGTCGCGCACGTGTACACGGCAGTGCCGATGAAGGTGACCCCGCTGGTGTCGTTCGAGTAGAGCTGCCCCTGAAAGCTCGAGTTCACGGTGCCAGTCAATCCGCATGGTGCGTAGACCATCACCTTCACGCCAGTGATGCTCAGGCCGTTCCCGACGTTGAAGGTGTCTCGCTGCCCCGTGCTCGGGTTGCCGCAGTCCGGCTCAGTCTCCCCAGCGTTGAGCCCGCGATCCGAGTCGCCGTGAACGAAGAGCAGCTGCTTCCCCCTGTCATGTTGGACTGGAAGTTCAGATTCATGCGCTTTCCCGATGGCGCAAGGAAGACTGCATCCTTGGTGATGACATTTGCTGGTGCCGCACCGTCGAGGGTGATATCGCTGCTCACACCGCCACAGCCTCTATAGTCGAACATCACTGGAGCGGTCCCGCCGTCCGTCAATTTGTCCAGAACCTGTGCAGGCGATAGAGAACAGGCGTTGATTGGAGGGAGACGGCCCAATCAGACGCTTCGTCGAGATCCATCCAGGCTGTGATGCTCCGGATGAACTCGAGGGTGGGCTCGAACGGCGGCGGTGGGGTCGAAGGCGACGGAGTCGGGGACGGGTCGAGGATCCACTTGCTGCCGACGGTAATAGTTCCGCCCGCAGTCAGCCCGCCCCACACGTGCCCGTCAGTCGACCCGGTGTCGGTGAGGTCGATATTGCCAGTGGCCTCAATGGCACCCGTATCTGGGTTAGCCGCCGTGCCGATGACAGTGCCATTGGAGGTGAACTTCACGTCGGCGCTAACTGTGCCACCTGTCGCGTTGACTCCGCCTGCCTTAACGTTGCCCGAAATGTTGATTCGCTGAGCGGACCCGTCGACATTGCCATAGGTCCATACATCGCCGTACACCGTGCAGTCTCGACTGAAGGTCGCTTTGCCCCGGGTGACATACAGGTCACCGTCAAGGGTGCCCTCGGACGCACAGTTGTAGTCGCCGCCACGCACGACGATGTCACCCGCATATGTTCCGCGGAGGCTGACGCCGCTGGCGAAGTACGCGAGCACGCCGCCCGCCTGCAGCTCGTAGTTCACGGTCCACGGATATACGGAATCGATCGTCGTCGCAGAGCCGTCCGGACCGGACCCGGTGGAGCGGATGACGATCCATCCATCGTCGTCGTCACTCAACGATGTAGGGCAGGCGGAGGTGAGCCCAGCATCGTCGAAGCTCATCGGCGCCGACGCCGCGGCGACCCGTGACACGTATCGCGCGTCGGCCACGAACACAGGTGCCGTGCTCTCCGCGTGAAGCTCTGCGGGGCCGGTGCAGCCGTCAGCGAGTTGCGCACGCACCTGGTCACGGCCAGACTCGGCGGCGATGAACGCCTGCGTGCGGTCCTTGTTATCGACGTTCGCACCGATGGTGAAGACCACCGAAGCAGCGATCGTCGCGGCGATGATGAAGCCGACGAACATCACGACCACGACGGTGACCAGCACCGCGCCGCGTCGTCGTCGGCCACCTCGCCGCATCCGGTTGGTGGGTTGATCGATCACCAGCATCCGCCGCTCCCTGTTTCCTGCACCGACCGAGGTTCGGCGTGGGCCGAGAAGCTCACCGGCGACGCATCGGTCGACATATTGAATGAGTACGTCAGCGAACCCGCGGTCGTTCGAACGAAGTACGGGGTCGAGCCCTGCTGTGTGATTCCGGTCTGCCAGGTCGCCCACGTCGTGTTCGGCGAAGCCAGTGCGCTGGCGTCCGTGGTGAGTTGGGCTGCCGCGTCGGTAATCCGGAAACCCTGACACTTCAGGCTCGCCGTCGAGAGACGTGCGGACCCGCAGCACAGTGCCGCTTTCCGTCACATCGAAGTAGAGCGCGTTCCGCATCGCCCGTTCGATCGTCGACCCGACGACCTGGCCACGGTTGGTGGCCTGGGTCACGCTGGTCACCTGCTCCTGCGTACGCCAGGAGTTGACGAAGATCGTGGCGATCGCGACGACCACGATCCGCTCACCACGATGGCGACGATCAGCTCGATCAGGCCGAGTCCGTCGTCGATCTCTGCGGGCGCGTGAATGTCATGGAATGTAGATGAGCGCGGTGCTCGTGGCGAGGGTGCGCCCCTCGCCGACGATGTTGACGGTGAGCGTGGCGGTCGCGCCGGGTGCGCACCCGGTGACGGTGGCTCGTCGACGTCGAGAGAGAGACTCCGCGCCCGTCGGTCGTCGCCGGCCGTGAGGCGATCGACCCCGAGATACGGGCAGGTCGGTGTCGCTCGCGCGTCGTCGATGAGCGAGTTCATGTATCGCGTAGCGGTCGCAGTCGACGCCTGCTGCGAGGAGAGCACGATGCCCTGCCAGAGGGCAGGCAGGATCGCCACCGCGACGATGCCCAGCAAGAACATCGCGATGATCACTTCGACAAGGCTGAACCCCGCAGCGTCCGCGCCACGACCCCTCATCCGCTCACCTCCCCAAGTGGCAGAATCCCCAGCTCCATCATGCCACGAGGGCCGAGGAATCGCCCTCGGCCCTGGCCGTAGCAGCCGTGGCCGGTTAGCACGTGGGCCCGGACGTCGCCGTCGGCGGCTAGCGGCGCCCGCTCGAGTGCGATGACGCAGACGTTGTCGACGTGTCGCCACCCGTCGTGACGGTCGGTCGCATCGATGGTGTCGGCTGAACTGCGTCGACGTTGATGTCGTCACTAATCGCCGCGAAGAGCCGCGTCGGGTCGTCGGTCGGGACCGTTCGCGATCTCGGCGGCCGCCTGCGTTGCCGCCGTTGGCAGCGACCGGCTTCAGGCGTTCTGCTGCGCCTGACCCTGGATGCCCAGCGAAGACCGGGATCGCGATCGCGACAAGGATGCCCAGGATCACGACGACGATGATGAGCTCGATGAGCGAGAAGCCGGCCTCGCGGCCCTCCTCCTCGCGGCGGGCCTTCTCGGCCTCGATGTAGTTCTTGATGAATGCACGCATGGCGCAGTGTCTCCCCAGTGTGTGAAATGAAAGGTCAGCTCCGACCGGCCGGCACAGCAAGTACCGGTTCACATGTAACCCCAGTAACGAACTCCCAGACTCGGTCAGAGCTGGGTTCGAGACACGCGCCCAAGCACGAATCCCCTCCCGCCTCCGAGCATGACCGACCCGCTGGCCAAAGGTCAATGCGCGTGCATGCAGGGTTCCCTCAAGAAATCCTCAGGACAGCGCACCAGGTGCGATCCGCTGCTTGCGTCGGTCCCCTTCCGCTCGAGACGCCACCGGGAGGTCTGCGGCAAAGGGCGCGGGAGAAGCAGCCGCCGGGCGAGGACAGCAAACGCCTGCGTCGCTCGCATCTGCTTGTCGCGACCTATCGAAACTCTTTCGAATCTAGACGCGGTTTGGTACCATTGAGATGTGAGCATTTCAGCGATCCGTCGACGATCTGGAGTGGCGCGCTGACCTCGCCGAGCCCTGGCTCTGCCCGCCGGACGACTCGTGGCATGCCGAGCAGACTCACCCCGATGTCGCCGTCGCCGCACTCGAACGCAGCGGCGAAGCCCACACTGTCGCTGTCACCGCGCTCGAAGATCTGAGCATCCGCGCTCGCGTGCTGGTCGCCGACGAATACGCCGCCATCGCGACGATATTGACGGATGCCGCAGCCTGCCCCGACCCGTGGGTCGGGCCTGATCAGACACAGGATCCGGCCTGGCGCGACCCGCAGGGTCGTCCGGCCGGCGTGGTCCGCGCGGAGCGACGGAACATCGCGGTGCGCGCCGCGGCGCTCGACATCGCCGCGCGGCTGGGGATGTCCGAGACGACGGTGCGCACCCGCGCCGCGCACGCGGACACGCTGCGCGAAAGGTGCCCACGCGTGTGGGAGTGCTTCCGCGCCGGCGGAGTGCCCGCCCAGAACGCGACCACCGCGGCGCAGCTGGCAGCGTCGCTGCCTGACGACGCCACCGAGGCGTGGGCGCGGTTCGACGACGCCGTCGCGACGGCGGCGCAGACGCTCTCACCCGGCAAGTTCCGCATGCGCGCACGCGTCGCGCGCGAGCGCCTCCACCCCGAGTCTCTCGAAGCACGCCACCAGCGGGCAGCCGAAGATCGCAACGCGTGGTTCCAGGCAGAGCACGACGGCATGGCGACGCTCACCGTGTTCGGTCCCGTCGACAAGGTGCTCGCCGCGCACGATCGCGCCGACGCCCAGGCCCGGCATCTGCGATCGCAGCCGGGTGAGGAGCGCACCCTCGCGCAGCTCCGCGCCGACGCGCTGCTCGATCTGATGACGACCGGAACGATCGACGAGGCAGAGACACGTCGTCGCCGACCGTCGGTCGCGATCACCGTGCCTGTGATGACGCTGCTCGGCCTCGACGACGAGCCCGCCACTCTCGACGGCTACGGCCCCATCGACATCGAGACCGCCCGCCGGCTCGCCGGGGAGGCCACCAGCTGGGTGCGGATCCTCACCCACCCGATCACCGGCACCGTCCTCGATGTCGACCGCACCACCTACCGCGTTCCGAAGGCACTGCGAAGATGGCTCGGCGTGCGCGATCCCGTCTGCATCGCTCCGGGATGCACTCGCGCCGCTCGCGACTGCGACATCGATCACCGAATCGATTGGCAGTACGGCGGAGCGACAGCCGACACCAACCTCGGGCCGCTGTGCGAACCACACCACGTCATCAAGACCAAGAGCAGATGGACGCTCTACCGCGACGAGATGACCGGCGCGACCTGGTGGGTCACACCCACCGCACTCGACCTGCCCATAGAGCCTGCTCCGTGGTGACAACCCGCCCGATCAAGGCCTCGACCTGCCCATCGCAGCCTGCGCCCTGGTGACATGCCTACAAGCACCCCGGACACTGCCGATCCAGCCCGCGCCGGTAAGCGAACTCCCCCGACCGCCGCGCGCACGCGCTGTCAGGTGAGGTTTCGAGTGCGGCCGCTGCAACGCCGTCACGCAAGAATCGCGAGCGCCGGCTCCATGTCGACGTCGTCGCCCACACGGACGACCTCGCGGGTCATGCGGGATGGCCGTGGTCTTCGACGTCGGGCTGCGCACGGTTGAGGTCAGCGATCTCCTCTTCCGGGCGAGGCGGAATGGTCTCGTCGACCTCGAGCTCAGGAATGCTCGACTCACCAGGCTCGGGCACATGAGGGGCGGACGGATCCTCGCGGGGAATCAACACTCGGGTCCTCCCTTCGAACACACACAGCGTACGGCGATATCGACGTCCCGTGGCGACTCGACGAGCGATCGCCGCAGGCGGGACGCGGCGGTGCCGTCAGGCGAGAATCGCGAGCGCCTGCTCCGTGGCGACGACCACGAGCCAGGCGACGAGCACGATGGACACCGCGAGCGCCACCGCCGACATCACCTTGCCGGTGCGCCGCTGGCCCGCCACGATCAGCCCGCCGACCGCGAGGAAGAACGCACCCGCAGCGAACGCGACGCTCACCAGACTCACCAGCCCGGCGATCGTCTGATCCCAGCCCGCCAGCCACAGCACCACCGCCAGCCCGCCGATCACGGCCAGCACCAGCAGCACGATCGACGCGATCGCCGGCACGTTCCGCGGAGTCGCCTCGGGAAGCGGCGGCCGCATCGCACCGATGTACGAACTCGCGACCGGCTGATAAACGATCGGCGTCGGCGGGCGATCCACCGCCGGCGGCGGCCGGCGCGGCACGATCTGGTCGGGGATGGCCCCGACGCTCGCCGCGTGCGGCCCGCCGCCGGTGCGCGGGATGACGGAGATGCGGATGCCGCAAGAGGAGCGTCCGTCGGAGGAGATGCGGATGCCGGCATCGCAGGGTCAGGCGCGACGTCAGACGGCTCGCCCGCACCGCGGCGAGAGCCAACGACGAGGGAGCAGGCCAGGCGTGCGCAGCATTCACGGGCGCCGGAGCGGCATCCGCCGTACCCGTCCCCGCATCCGCGGCAGCGTCCGCGGGTGCTGCCGCGGCATCGGCCGTCCCGGTCCCCGTCCCCGCGCCCGCCGCGTCCGTCGTCACCGCCGCAGTCTGCGAAGCGCCGCGCCGCACCCGCCTTGTCGGCGGCGCGGTCGGGGTCGCGAGGGAATCAGGCACCAGCCGAATCAGGCACAGCCGAGTCAGGCACAGCGTGATCGGGCACACCCTCGACGGCGGCTGCGGCATCCGTCATCGCCGGACGGAAGTCCTCCGTCCACGCATCGCCGTCCCACCACCGCAGGCGGTCGGCGCGCGATGCGTCCCTGTACCAGCCCGGCGGTGGTCCCCCCTGAGACCCGTCCGACATCATGCTCCCCAGCAGAATGATTTTCGCCGGGGCCCAACTTACCGGACCGATGGAACTCGCAGTATCACGGCAGACGCCCGCACGCCGCGGGGGTGAGCGCACGCCGGCCGAAGTCAGCCGTCCAGCACCTCGAGGCGCACGGTCACCGGGCCACCGTCGACGAGCTGCTCGGCATCCCGCACCGCCTTCTTCAGCGGCAGCACGTACGAGTCCGTCTCCGCCAGCGGGAAGATGGACGTGGTCCACTCGCTGCCACCGATGTGCGCACGAACGCGCACGGACCCGAATCCGCGATAGGGCCTCGGAATCTCGCGGATCTCTGCGCCCAACTCCGGCGGAACGGCGGTGAAGAACCAGGAGGAGTCCTCCCTCGCCGCCCAGCGGAACACGTCGCTGTCGAACTCGATGATCACCCCACCGACGCTACCGCCGGCCTGCGACACCCACGGGCCGACCTCGCTGACCCGGGCTCGGCGCGTCAGTGATGCATGCTGCGCCGAATCGTCGCGGCGTACTCATCGAGCACGCCGAGAATGCCGTCGTGCTGCCAGATGCGGTTGCGCGCACGCCCCGTGCGCTCGCTCACCACGCCCCGGTCGACCAGGGTGTCCACCGCACGCAGCGCCGCGAGACGACTGAGCCCCAAGGCCGACACCAGGTACTTGGTGTTCACGATCGGCTGGCCCACGAGTCGCGGGAGCACTCTCCACGCCGTGGAATCGGCACGCACACCCGCGAGCTTTTCGCGAGACGCCTCCACCTGGTCTACCAGGCCATCGACGAGCGCGCGGCCGGTGACCGCGGCGAAACGGGATGCATCAGCGAATCGCCGGATGATCGGGCCGGCGTCCCCATTGCGAAAAGCGGTGAGGGCGCGGAAGTATCCGGAGAGGTCCGTGAGCAGGCCGGCCGAGATCGGGATCGTCGTATGCGCCGACAGTCCTTTCGCACGGAGCATCGCCTGCGCCAGCGCTCGTCCCGTCCGGCCATTGCCGTCCACGAACGGGTGAATGGTCTCGAATTGAGCGTGGGCCACGGCGATCTGCGCGAGAATCGGCACATCGGCGCGCTGTGCGAATGCCAAGACATCGCGCACGGCGGACGGCACGAGGTCGTGCTGAGGGGCGATGAAGTCGGCGCCGATCGGACCCGCGTTGTCTCGCCCTCCGATCCACACCAGCTCACGCCGGAACCGTCCGGCCTCGTGCTCCATACCGATCTGCCGTGAGAGCAGTTCACGATGCATGGTGAGCACGCTGTCGTCATCGAGCTCGTCGGCCAGGCGCAGCGCCGCTTCCATCGAGCGGACGTTCCCGACGACCGTCAGTGCGTTCACCTTGTCGCCCTCGTCGATCTCGGCAAGCGCCAGCTGCTTCGCGGATGTCGTGAGCTGTTCGATCTGACTGCTCGAGGCGCTCTCGGTTCGCAGCAGGATGGCCGACATCGGGGCGAACACCGGATCGCTCGAACCCAGCCGCCCCAGCGCGTACCGATCGAACTCCTGGATGGCCAGCGTCGCGTCCTCGAAGTCGGCAGCGTCTTCTGCTCCTACCCGTGGAGACCACGATGCCAGCGATCCCGTCACGGCCGATTCGTAGACCCCGGTCTGACGCGCGACCTCGGCTTTGGAGAAGATCTCGGGCGAGCGCGGGCGCCAGTCGTGGCGTTGCCACTGCACCGCAGCAACCGGGATCGGCGCCCGGCCCCCTCTTGGTGGAGTATCTGCAGTCACACCGCGACTTTATCATCAGATAAGTCAGTAAATGATACTAAGGGTAATCCTTGGTATGGGTTGAAGATCGGCTGACAGGGCAGCCGACAGCCGCACCCCCTCGAGCGCGCGACAAACACCGACGTCGGCGTGCGTCACAGGTGCTCGCCGGGCGGCCCGCCGTGGCGATCCACCAGGCGCTGCAGGCAGGTCGACCAGCCGTCGATGTGCCGATCCCGCTCCTCGGCACTTGCGAAACCCGACTGGCGCACGATCACGCGGGTCGCGGCATCCGCTGCCGGTTGCAGCTCGATCTCGACGTCGGTCGCGTGCTCCTCCCCCTCCCACCGCCACGAGAGCCGCAGGGCGCGCGGCGGCTCGAACGTGAGCACCTTCGCCTCCACGGCGAGGTCCGCCGCGAGCGAGCGCACCTCCCAGCGACCCAGCTCGCGCAACTCGATGAGCGCGGCGGTCTCGAAGCGCGACGGCCAGAACCACTCCGCGAGCCGGTGTGCGACCGTGAACTCGCGCCACACCACGTCGACGGATGCCGCCACCAGCGCCTCTTCGGTGAGCTCATGCATGCTCACACGGTACGCCGGGCCTCACCATAGGATCGAGCGCATGTCGAACGCGCGCCCCCGGCCACCTCTCGCCGCACCGGACCGGCCGGGTCGAGACCTCTCGAAGCCGCTGCCGCCGGCACTCAGCTGGATCACGCTGCTCGCGTTCGCCGTCGGCTTCGCCGTCACCTACCTCGTGTTCGGTCTGGCGTGGTGGGTGCCCGTGCTCTATGGCGCCGCGAGCCTGGTCGCGTTCGCGGCCTACGGCATCGACAAGTCGGCGGCCCGACGCGGCGCCGCACGCATCTCGGAACAGACGCTGCTCCTGCTGGGACTCGTCGGCGGCTGGCCGGGAGCCCTGGTCGCGCAGCAGCTGTTCCGCCACAAGACCCGCAAGCGCTCCTTCCGCCGAGCGTTCTGGGGCACGGTCGGAGTCAACGTGCTCGTGCTCGCCGCTTACGTGTACGTCGTCGCGGGTGGCGTGTTCGCCTAGCGGTGCGACGTGCGGCGCGGCCGCGGTCGACGTTACGGGTTGCTCGTCGGTCCGGGGCGTTTCGTCTCGCTCGTTCCTCGCTCGCTCAACGACCGGCCTGCCCCTGGTCGTGAGCGACCGCGCTTCGCCCCGCGACTCAACGACGGGCTCAGCGGCCGTAGCCGGCGCCCAGTCGTCGCTCGGGATCCAGTCGGCGGCGGGTGCGGATCCGTGGCGGGCTGCGTGCGACGCCACGCCGCACCCTCCGGCCAGCTGACGGCGAAGGTCGAGGCGACCTTGAACACCCGGCGCGACAGACCCGACACCGTCTGCACCGGACGCGCCGACACCGGCATCCGCAGCTGCGGGTCGTAGCGGACGCCGTCGGAACGGCCGCAGGCGGATGGTCAGGTCGAGGTCGTCATGGATGCGGGCGTTGTCGCGATCGACGTGCTCGCGCACCCGCTCCCACACCTGCGCGCGCATCGCGAAGTTCGATCCGAACACCAGCGGGATGCCGAGCCACTTCTTGATCCAGTAGTGCCCGCCCCCGATGTACCAGTGCTCGCCGAGATAGTTCTGCAGCGGCGTGCCGCCGTAGAACTCCGCGCCGCCGGTCAGCACGCCGAGCGTCGGGTCGGAGACGAACGCGCGCACCAGCTTCGCGATCCAGTCCGGGTGCGGACGCGAGTCGGCGTCGAGCCGCGCGATGATGTCGGCGCGATCCAGCGCCTCGTCGTAGCCGCGCGCCGCAGCCGGCCAGATGCCGATCGACGGCTCGTGCACGACGACCGCGTCGTGGGCGCGGGCGACGGCGGCGGAGGCATCCGTGCTGGCATTGTCGACGACGATCACGACGTCCGCCTGGTGGGTCTGCGCGGCGAGGGCGGTCAGGCACGCATCGAGAAAATCCGCGTCATTCCGGCACGGGATGACCACGGCGACGCGAGGGGCGAGGGGCACAAGCGCACACCCTACTCCCGGGCTGTCGGCGCCCGGCGCTACTCTGCCGACATGAGCGGACTGCGTTTCGCTCCCGCGAACGAGGCGTCGTGGGATGACCTGCAGGCGATCCTCACGGGCGTCGCGGGACGCTGCCAATGTCAGCGCCAGCGCCTCGGAGACCGCGACTGGTGGTACATGCCCGCCTCGGAACGCGCCGCGATCCTCCGCGCCGAGACCCACTGCGACGATCCGCGCGCGACCGAGACCATCGGCATCGTCGCCTATCAAGACGACGAGCCGGTCGCCTGGTGCGCGGTCGACCGGCGCGGCGTGTACGGGCGCCTGCGCGGATCGCCCGTGCCCTGGCAGGGACGTGACGAAGACCCCGACGACGAGACCGTCTGGGCGATCGCGTGCCTGATCGTGCGCAAGGGTCATCGCCGCGAGGGGCTGACGTATCCGCTCGTCGCGGCGGCGGCCGAGCACGCTCGTTCCCGCGGGGCGTCGGCCGTCGAGGGCTACCCGATGCTGACCGGAGGCGGGAACGTCATCTGGGACGAGCTCAACGTCGGACCCGTCGGCCCCTTCCTCGCGGCAGGGTTCCGTGAGGTGTCTCATCCGACCAAGCGACGTCTCGTCATGCGCCTCGACTTCTGACGAGCCAGCAACCGCTCTCCCGAAATTGGTGGTTGAGACCGCTCTCACGTTTGGTTACAGTCCGGTAAGTAAGCGGCATCCGCCGCGGTCATCCCTCAACGGAGAGGACTTCTCATGCCCGCCCCCGTTCTCCGCCCCACGGCGCCGACGCACCGCACCGCGCGCACCGCGCGAACCGTGCGCATCGCCGCGGTGGCCACCGGCACCGCGCTCATCGCGAGCGCACTGCTGGCCGCGCCTGCGACCGCTGCGCCCCCACGCTCGGTCGACCCCTTCGACCCCGACTTCGGCCCCAACGTCACGATCTACTCCCCCGACACGCCGGTCGCCGACATCCGTGCCGAACTCGACGCCCTGCACGCCCAGCAGGTCGATGCCGAGATGAGCACCGAGCGCCAGGCGGTGTACTTCCTGCCCGGCGAGTACGGCACGGCGGCAGACCCGCTGCAGGTGAAGGTCGGCTACTACACCGAGATCGCGGGCCTGGGCGCCTCGCCCGAGGACGTCACGGTCCACGGCGCGGTGGAGGTCTACAACCGCTGCCTCGCCGACGGCGGCACGGGCAACTGCCTCGCGCTCGTCAACTTCTGGCGCACGATCTCGAACCTGTCCATCGACATCCAGGCGGCCGACCGCGGCTGCCGCACCGGCACGAACTTCTGGGCCGTGTCGCAGGCGGTCTCGATGCGGCGCCTCGACGTCTCGGGCGGCAACCTGTCGCTGATGGACTACTGCACCGCCGGCCCGCAGTACGCGAGCGGCGGATTCATCGCCGACTCGCGGATGCCCACCGTGATCAACGGCTCGCAGCAGCAGTGGCTCACCCGCAACAGCCAGGTCGGCCAACTGGACGAACGCCGTCTGGAACCAGGTGTTCTCGGGCGTCGTCGGCGCCCCCGACGACGCGGCCTTCCCCGACCCGCCGTACACGACGCTCGACGAGACCCCGCTCAGCCGCGAGAAGCCCTACCTGTACGTCGACGACGAGGGCCGCTACAACGTGCGCGTGCCCGCCGCGCAGCAGGACTCGCGCGGAGTCACCTGGGCCGACGGCGAGACGGCGGGCCGCAGCATCCCGATCACCGAGTTCTTCATCGCGACGCCGGACGACACGGTGCAGGACATCAACAACGCGCTCGCCCGTGGCCAGCACCTGATCCTCACGCCCGGCGTGTACGACGTCGCCCAGACGATCAAGGTCAAGCGCGCGAACACGGTGGTGCTCGGGCTCGGCCACGCGACGCTCACGGCTGTGGGCGGCGCGGTTCCGCTGGAGGTGAAGGATGCCGACGGCATCGTCGTCGCGGGCGTCACCATCGACGCCGGCACCGAGCTCTCGCCGGTGCTGCTGCGCGTCGGCGCGGCCGACAGCGACAAGGTGCTCGACCCGGCGAACCCGATCACGCTCAGCGACGTGTACTTCCGCGTCGGCGGACCGCACATCGGCAAGACGACCACGGCGCTCGAGGTGAACGCCGACGACGTGCTCATCGACCACACGTGGGTGTGGCGCGGCGACCACGGGGTCGAGGGCTTCGACCCGAACGACGGCGTCAACGGCGACAACCAGCGCTGGGCGACCAACACCGGCACCGATCGGCGTCATCGTCAACGGCGACGACGTCACCGCGACGGGCCTGTTCGTCGAGCACTTCCAGACGTACAACACGCTCTGGAACGGCGAGAACGGCCGCGTCGTGCTGTACCAGAACGAGCTGCCGTACGACCCGCCGACGCAGGCCGACTGGACGCAGCCGAACGGCACGCTCGGCTACCCCGGGTACAAGGTCGCGGACGACGTCACCACGCACCGCCTCGACGGTGCCGGCGTCTACGTGTTCAACCAGAACAACCCGTCGATCCTGACGGCGAACGGGTTCGAGGTGCCCGAGACGCCCGGCGTGCAGCTGCACCACATCATGACGGTGAACCTGTCGGCGGGCACGGTCCAGCACGTCGTCAACGGCATCGGCGGGCAGGCGGACAACACGAACACGGGCACCCCGCAGTTCGTGGTGGACTACCCGCTGCCGTAACCCCTCGGTCGTGAGCGAGCGAAGCGAGACGAAACGCGGCAAGCGCCTCGAACCGGGTGCCTCGTTTCGCTCGCTCAACGACGACGACGCGGGGCCGGGGCATCCGTCATCCTGTGCGGCGGGGCGGTTCGGATCTACCATTCGAGCAACCGCCCACGCAGAGTCGCGCGGGCCTTCGGGAACGGAGAACGCCATGACCGCTGTGGAAGAGCAACGCTGGACGGGATGGGTGATGTTCGGCGGGATCGTCATGATCATCGCAGGCGCGTTCGACGCCCTCCTGGGACTGACCGCGATCCTGCTGCCTTCGAACGAGTACCTGTTCCTCACGGATGAAGCGGTGATCCTGCTCGACGCGGCGGGCTGGGGCTGGTGGCACCTGATCATCGGCGCCGCCATCGTCCTGGTCGGCATCTTCGTGCTGCGGGGCGCCACCTGGGCGCGCATGGTCGGTGTCGTCCTGGTGTCGATCAACGCGATCAGCCAGATGGGACTCCTCGCCGTTCAGCCCCTGTGGTCCCTCATCATGATCCTGCTCGACATCATCGTGATCTTCGCGCTGATCGTCCACGGCCGGGAGATGAAGCGCACCTGACGCGCGGAGAAGGCGGAGGGCGAACGGATGCCTCGGTCGTCGCACGCCCGCCGCCACGCCGGAACTCAGCGCGCGCCGGTCGTTGAGCGAGCGAAGCGAGACGAAACGCGCCGAGCTCACCAGAGCGGGTGGATGGCTTCCCGCAGGTCGCGGTCGTACACGTCGCGGACCACTCGGCCGAACGCGGCGACGTCGAAGCCGGTCTCCTGCTGAGCGCCGTCGAGGAGGGCGGCGGCATCCGCGTTCGATGACGCCTGCCGCACGTTGCGCGCGCCGGGGATGACGCTCGTCACGCCCGGCTGGGCGGCGATCCACGCGAGGGTCGCCGCCGGCAGCGAGACGCCGTCGGGCAGAGCGGCCGCGAGCTCGGCCGCCGCGGCGACACCGGTCTCGAAGTCCACGCCCGAGAACGTCTCGCCGCGGTCGAACGCCTCGCCGTGGCGGTTGTAGGTGCGGTGGTCGTCGGCGGCGAACGTCGTCTGCGCCGTGTACTTGCCCGACAGGAGCCCCGACGCGAGCGGCACACGCGCGAAGATCGCGACGCCCGCCCGCTCTGCCGCCGGCAGCACCTCGTCGAGCGGCTTGAGCCGGAACGGGTTGAAGATGATCTGCACGTTCGTGACGTTCGGTCGCGAGATCGCGGCGAGCGCCTGTGCGCACGTCTCGACCGACACACCGTACGCGGCGATCGCACCGCTCTCGACGAGCTCGTCGAGAGCGTCGTAGGTCGCGTCGTCTTCGATCACCGCGGTGGGCGGGCAGTGCAGCTGCACGAGATCGAGCGTGTCGACGCCGAGGTTGCGGCGCGAGCGATCCGTCCACGCGCGGAAGTTCTCGCGCGTGTAGTTCTCGGGCTCCTGCGCCAGGCGCCGGCCCATCTTGGTGGCGACGGTGATGCCGTGGCCCGGCCGCGCGGCGAGGAACCGGCCGATGATCGACTCGCTCCGCCCGTCGCCGTAGACATCGGCGGTGTCGAACAGGGTGACGCCGTTGTCGGCGGATGCCGCGAGCACCGCGGTCGCGTCCTCCTCGGACACCGCGCCCCAGTCGGCGCCGAGCTGCCAGGTGCCGAGTCCGATGGCCGAGACGGAGCGTCCGGTGCGGCCGAGTGCGCGCTGCTGCATGAGGATCCTTCGAGCTGCGGGATGGGGTGACTCCAGCATCCCACGGCGCTCGAGGGTCGGAGCCGGCCGCGCGAGCCCTTCGACCGGCTACCGGCAGACGCCCGCGGGCGCAAGTCCGGTACGCAGCTCCTGCGGAGCGAGTACGTTTGCCTGCGACCGACGGGGAGGGAGGTCGTCATCGCCGAGCACACCCGGCCGCTGCGCCGCGCCGTCTCGTACACCGCGCGACTCGCCGATCAGCCGCGCCTGCTGCTGGCGATCAAGACCTCTCTGGCGGCGGTGCTGGCGTGGTACCTGGCGCCGCTCATCCCGTTCACCGAGGACCAGTACTCCTACTACGCACCCCTCGGCGCGCTCGTCACCATGCACCCGACGATCGCGCGCTCCGCTCAGGTGGGCGTGCAGGTGCTGGCCGGACTCGCGATGGGCATCGCACTCAGCCTGTGCGGCATCGCGGCGCTCCGGCTGGGGGTTCCCGGCGGTGTGGTGCTGGGCGTCGTGATCGGCGTCGGCGTGCTGCTCGGCGGATGGCGGCTGCTCGGCGCCGGCGCCGACTGGGTGGCTCTTGCGGCACTCTTCGTGCTGCTGGCCGCCGGCGGCGATCCCGAGGGCTTCTCGATCTCGTATCTCGGCACGACGGCGTTCGGCGTCGTGGTGGGGATCGCGGTCAACCTCATCGTCGTGCCGCCCCTGTACCTCCGCCGGGCGAGCGAGCGGCTCTCGGCGCTGCGCGACACCGTCACGACGCTGCTGCGGGACGCCGCGGATGCCGTGGCCGACGACCGGCTGGATCCCGACCGCTTCCGCGCCGCGCTGGACGAGCTCGGCCTCACGCGGTCGGCGGTGACCGAGGTGGTCGACGAAGCGGACGAGAGCGCTCGCGCCAATCCCCGCCGCCGGCGCCACCAGGAGGAGCGGGAAGAGAACGCGCGCCGCATGGCCGCACTCGAGCGCACGGCGTTCCTCACCCGCGAGCTCATCGACCTGCTGGTCGAACTGGAGTCGTCCGACGACGTCACGCTCACCGACACCGTGCGCGACCGCCTCGCCCACGCGATCCGGCAATCCGCCGATCTCATCGCCACTCCACTCGGCGATCCGGCGGCGTCCGATCGCTTCCGAGGCGCGAGCGAGGCCCTCGCCGAGTATCAGAGCGGCGCTGGGCACCCCGGCGGCGGGAAGCCGCAGCGAGCTCGCGGCGGGCGCCGCGGTCGAGCTGTGCCTGCGCCGCATCATCGACGTCACTCGACCGTTCGTCTGATCAGGGTCCGCACACGGTCCGCCGATCTGGGGCGCGTCCGCTCACGGATTGACGATCACCGGCGTCCCGAGGGGCAGCTCCGCGAGCGCGGTGATGGCCGTCGGGGTCGACGCGGAGGCATCCGTTCGAGATCTGTCCCGAGCGGTCGTCGTGATAGTGGAACGCCGTGACCGCGACATCCGCTCCGCCGAAGCCGTCGAGGGTCGGCGACTGCACCGACAGGTACACGATGGGGTGCCCGCGCGTGTACCCGTATTCGGGCACGACCCGGGTGGTCATGATGAACGCGCGCCCGAGCGGCGTCGGCGTGCGTTCCGTGCCCCAGGCGAAGTCGGTCGCGACCCGCTCGGCGACCCCGCCGCGGACGATGTCGATCGTGCGGCCCGAGATGCTCACCACGACGCTCGTGTCGCTCGGGGCGAGCTGCACGTCGCTCTTGCGCAGCCACCCGGCGACCTGCGCAGGGTTGCCCTGCGACGGCACGGCCTGGCGCCCGGTCAGCAGCACCTTCACCCAGTGCTCCTGCTCTTCGACGACCGGCACGGCGGTGCCGCCGTACGGGAACTCGTGCGGCAGGTACGCCACCGGCTGCCCGGTCGGATCGGCCCAGATCGGCGCGCCGATCCCGAGCGCGGTCGCCTGCGCGTTCAGCGGGGCGGCGAACGCGGCATCGTCGACGGGCAGCCCCGGAACGACGGCGAACACGTTCACCTGCGGCAGGGCCGTCACGTCGTACGCCGCGGTGTTCGCCGCGAAGCCGGCGGGCGTCGGCGTCGGGGTCGGCGTCGGGGTGGGGGTGGGCGCTGGGCGGGGATCCGCCGTCACCGTGGCCGTCGCCGACGGCACGGGAGGAGCGGATGCCTCGGTCACGGGCGGCTGCAGCAGCCACGCCGCCCCGATCCCGCCGGCGAGGACCACCGCGGCGAGCGCGGCGAGCAGCCAGACGCGCCTCGGCCGGCGCGAGCGCGGCGGCGCCGGGTCGTCTGTCTCGGCATCCCCCATTCCCCCATGGTCGGTCGCGATGACGGATGCCGCAACCGCGCGCGTGTCGTTAGCCTGGGCCGGTGAGCACTGCCGGCGGCGAGGAGCGCCCGATCCGCGTCCTGGGCATCATCGGGGCGGGACGGGTGGGTCAGGTGCTCGCGCGGCTCGCCACCGCCGCCGGATACCGGGTGCTCATCGCCGGATCCGGGGACCCCGCCCGGATCACCGCCACCCTCGCTGCCGCCGCCCCCGGCGCGATTGCGGCCGAGGCATCGGTCGTCGCGCGCGACGCCGATGCGGTCATCCTCGCGCTGCCGCTCCCTCAGCACCACACCCTGCCCGTCGAGGCGCTGCGAGGCGCACTCGTCATCGATGCGATGAACTACTGGTGGGAGGTCGACGGCCTGCGGTCCGACTTCGGCGACCTGCGCACCTCGACCAGCGAGACCGTGCAGCGCTTTCTGCCGGACGCGCGGGTGGTGAAGGCGTTCAACCACATGGGCTACCGCGACCTCGACGACGAGGCCCGGCCGGCCGGGGCACCGGGCCGCAAGGCGATCGCGATCGCCGGCGACGACCCCGCCGGCGTCGCCGCGGTCATGCGACTCGTGGACGACCTGGGATTCGATCCCGTGCTCGCGGGCCCTCTCGCCGCCGGCATCATGCTCGAACCGGGCGCCGAGGCGTTCGGCGCCGATGTCGACGCGGCAGAGCTGCGCGCGATGCTCGACCGGTTCCCCACATCGCAGCGCGGGATCGTCGTCGCACGCGCCCGGGCTGCACAGACGGGGACGGATGCCGCTCCCTGAGCCGCGGCATCCGCCCGCTCACCGCACGACGCGCCGGCAACAGCCTCCGGCGTGCACCCTCGCGGGAGGGCTCAGCGGCGGGCGTGCCGGACCGCGCGGATGCCCATGTCGAGCGCCGTCACCCGAGCGATCGTGGCGAGATACACGACGAGGTCGCGCGGATCGAACACGGTGCCGAGCACGAGGGTCACGGGCGAGAACTGCGCACCCCACACGAGCGGCAGGCCGGTGAGCTGGAACAGCTCGACCGCCGTGCACCAGGCCGCCGCGATCGCGCCGGCGACGAGCGGCGGCAGCCGCGGGGCGACCAGCACCACGGCGAGGTAGGCGGCGACGGCGTACAGCGCGTCGCCCGCGATGTCGGTCGCCGCGGTATCGGGCAGCGCACCGTGCACGAGCAGTCCAGTGCCGATCGTCGCGATCAGCAGCACGGCCGCGATCGCGCGGCGACGGATGCCGGGCCGCGAGCGCGACGCCGTCGCCGGTGTGCTGTCCCTCTCACCGCTGTCGGCGCTCACGCGATGACTCCGGCCGCACGGGCGGGTTCGGCATAGGCGGCGGCCAGCGTGGCCACCGTGGCGTGCGCGTTCAGGCCGCTCGGGTTGGGAACCACCCAGAGCTCGGCCCCGCCCAGGCGGTCCTGCTGGCGGCCGGCCACCGCGCGCGGGCGCCCGAACCCCTGGCGGTACGCCGTGAGCCCGGCGATCGCGACGACCCCGGCTCGCCATCCGGCGACGTCGCGGGCGAGCCGCTCGGCGCCCTCGCGCAGCTCGGTCCGGGTGAGCTCGTCGGCGCGTGCGGTGGCTCGGCGTACGACGCTCGAGACCCCGATGCCCGCGTCGAGGATCATCCGGCGGTCGGCCTCGGCCATGCCGTCGGCATCGATGTGCGGCATCCGCGGAATGATGCCGGCTGCGACCAGCGCGGGGTAGAAGCGATTGCCCGGGTACGCGAAGGGCACGCCCGTCGCCGCGGTCCAGAGGCCGGGGTTGATCCCCACGAACACGAGCCGCGGATGCTCGGGCATCAGATCGGGGATGCTGCGCCCGCGATACGTCTGCAGCTCTGCGCGCGTGAAACCCATCCCCTCAGTGTCGCCCATCGGGACGGCGCGCTCGCGCGCACCGCCCCGGTTCCGCCACTCCGGTGCCGGTCAGACGGCGCGGCGCTGCTCGAGGTGGAAGTCGTTCGAACGCGACCCGTCGGCGCGCGTGGTGTCCTGATAGACGAACTCCACCCCGCGCTCGTCGAAGGCCGCGAACCACTCGTCCCAGGTGACCGCGCGCAGGTCTTCGAGGTCGTTGCCGAAGTCGAAGTCCAGCCGGAGCTCGCCGGTGACGCCGTCGCCCTCCTCGCCGCCGACCGTCGCCGGCGTCGCATGCCGATCTTCGGCCCACCTGCGGATCACCTCGTGATCCGTCGTGGCGGTGTACTCGTGGGCCTCCGTCGTCGCGCCTGTCATCGCACGTCGGCGTCTCACCCGGCGTGACCCCGGTTGTCGCGTCTCGCGTGACACCCGTGTTCGCGTCTGTGGTCGCGCCGGTCATCGCGTCGCCGGTGCCCGTCCGTCTGCTCCGGGTTGCGCGCATCCTCTGCATAGCCGCTCATGGCGTCCTCCTCTGCATCTGAACCCACCCTGCGACCCGCGTCGCGGCGTGTGCAGGGGGTTGCAGACGGGGAACGAGCGCGCTAGCCCTGCGCGCCGCCGCGCCGGCCGGCGCCGATCCGGGCCGCCATCAGGGTCACCAGCTCGTAGACGACATGGCTCGCCGCGATGCCGGTCAGCTGCGCGTGGTCGTACGCGGGCGACACCTCGACCACGTCCGCGCCGACGACGTCGAGGTCGCTCAGGGCACGCAGCATCCGGAGCAGTTCGCGGCTCGTCATGCCGCCGGCCTCGGGCGTCCCGGTGCCCGGCGCGTGCGCGGGGTCGAGCACATCGATGTCGATGGAGATGTACAGCGGCCGGTCGCCGACACGGCGCCGCACCCGCTCGATCGCCGCCTCGACGCCGCGCTCCTCGATGTCGACGCTCGAGACGATCGAGAATCCCAGGCGCTCGTCGTCGTCGAGGTCCTGCTTCGAGTACAGCGGGCCGCGCGTGCCGACATGGCAGCTCGCGGTGAGGTCGATCAGTCCCTCCTCGCTCGCGCGCCGGAAGGGCGTGCCATGCGTGATGGGGGCGCCGAAGTACGTGTCCCACGTGTCGAGGTGCGCGTCGAAGTGCAGCACCGCGACCGGGCCGTGCTTCTTCGTCAGGGCCCGCAGCAGCGGAAGGGCGATCGTGTGGTCGCCGCCGACGCTGACGATGCGGTCGACGCGGGCGCCGAGGGCCGTCGCCGCGGTCTCGATGTCGGCGACCGCCTCGCCGATGTCGAACGGGTTCGCCGGGATGTCACCGGCGTCGACGACCTGAGCCTCGGCGAACGGCGACACGTCCTGCGCCGGGTTGTAGGGGCGCAGCAGCCGCGACGACTCGCGCACGTGCGACGGGCCGAAGCGGGCGCCGGGCCGGTAGCTCACGCCGGTGTCGAACGGGATGCCGACGATCGCGACGTCGGCACGCGGCACGTCCTCGATCCGGGGCAGGCGCGCGAACGTGGCGATGCCCGCGTAGCGCGGGTTCACCGAGGCGTCGACCGGACCGACCGGCTCGTGGGGCTGCGGGTTCTCGTCGTGCTCGGTCATGACTCACCTCTCGGGGTGGCGGGGGCGGCGCTCTGGGCGCCGATGGTCTGCGGAAGGTGCACCAGCTGCACGCCGCCGGCCGCGATCGCCGCGACGAGCGCAGGTTCGATCTCGTCCGGCGTCTCGGCGCGCCGGCCCGTCGCCCCGAACGCGTTCGCGAGCGCGACCCAGTCGGGCTGCACGAGATCGACGCCGATGGGACGGATGCCGCGATCCACCTCGTTCTGCTTGATCTCGGCGTATCCGCCGTTGTCGACGCACACCACGGTGAGATCGAGGCGCTGCTCGACCGCAGTCGCCAGCTCGTTGACGCAGAACATGAGCGCGCCGTCGCCGACCACCGCGACGACGTGGCGGCCGGCGCCGGCGGGCTGGGCGACACGCGCGCCGATCGCCGCGGGAAGGCCGTAGCCGAGGGTCGCGTAGGTCGGCGTGTACAGCAGCGAGTGCGGGCGCGACTGGCGCAGCACGTTGGCCAGCGCCATGTACACGATCTGCGAGGAGTCGCCCGCGACGATGGCGTCGCGCGGCAGCGCCGCCGCGATCGTCTCGGCGAGCGCGACGGTCTCGGGAAGAGTGGCCCGGGTCTCATCGGCGATCGCGGCGCGCTCCGGCTCGAGGTCCCGCGACGGCCGGCCGATGGCGGGCAGCGCAGCCAGCAGATCCTCGACGACCGCTCCGCAGTCGCCCACGATGCCGACGGCCGCGTCGAGGTTCTTGTGCAGCTGGGCCGCCGAGATGTCGACGCGCACGACGGCGCCGCGCGCGGCGAGAGCAGGCGCCCACAGCTCCGCCTCGCCCAGCTTCGACCCGAGCACGAGGAGCACGTCGGCGTCCTCGGCGACCGCCCGGGCCGCTTCCAGGCGCAGATTCGATCCCAGCGACAGCGGGTGGTGCTCGTCCACCGTGGCCTTGCCGTTGAGCGTCGTGAGCACGGGTGCTCCGAGCCGCTCGGCGAGCGCCGTGACGGCACGACCGGCGCGCGTCGCGCCGCCGCCGGCGACGATCACGGGGCGCTCGGCACCGGCGAGGAGCGCAGCCGCTGCCTCCACCGCCGCCGCATCGCCCCGCGCGGGAGACGGCTCGGGCCGGGCCGCGCGGGCGGCGGCGGGCACGTCCGCCGCGGACTCGAGGACGTCCAGCGGGATCTCGATGTGCACCGGCCGCGGCCGCCCGGTGCGGAACAGCGCGAACGCGTCGTGCACCGCGTCGACGGCATCCGCCCCGCTCGTCACGCGCCGCGACCACTCCGCGATCGCGCCGACCATGGCCGTGGCGTCCTTCGTCTCGTGGAGGGTGCCGACGTCGCGGAACTCGGCGCCGAGCGCCACACCGGGCGAGATCACCAACAGCGGCCGCGATTCGCAGAACGCCGTGCCGATCGCGCTCATCGCGTTCTGCAGCCCCGGCCCGGAGGTGGTGATCACCACGCCCGGCAGCCCGGTCTGCTGCGCCCACCCGTCGGCGCCGTACCCGGACCCCTGCTCGTGCCGGTTCGTGACGGCGCGGATGCCGAGGTCTGCGAGCGGCCGGTACAGCTCGAGGTTGTGCGTGCCGGGGATGCCGAAGACGGCCGTCACGCCGTAGTTGCGTACCGTCTCGAGCACCGCCCGACCGGTCGTGTCCGCGTACTGCGCGGCGATACCGGCGTCTGGCGCCTCGTCTGCGTGCGGGTCGTGTGCGCCGGTGTCAGTCACCTGCATGTCTCCCCCTCGACTCAGGATGCCGCGAACCGGCGCTCGCCGCCGACCCAGGTCTCGAGCACCGGGATCTGCGAGATCGCGGACGCCTCGACCGCGAGCGGGTCGCCCCCGAGCACCGCGAAGTCGGCGTACTTGCCGACCTCGAGCGAGCCGAGGTCGTCCTCGCGGCCGAGCGACACGGCGCCTTCGATGGTGTGCGCGCGCAGCGCGGCGCGCGCCGAGACCCGCAGGTCGTCCGGCCCGAGCGTGTGCCCGCGGCGGGTGACCCGCGTGACAGCCGTCTGGATCGCCTCGAGCGGAATCGGCTCGGCGACCGGCGCGTCCGACGAGATGGTGAACGGCACGCCCGCCGCCTCGAACTCGCCGAGCGGGTTGAACCGCTCCCCCGGCGTGCCGATCGCCTGCTCCACGCCCTCGCCCCAGTTGAAGTAGTGCTGGGTCTGGTTCACGGGACGGATGCCGGCTGCCGCCATCCGCCGGATCTGCTCCGGTGTCGGCAGCCCGCAGTGCTCGATGCGGTGGCGCGCGTCGTCGTCGGGCCGCTCGGCGAGCGCCGCCTCGATCGCCGAGACGACCATCTCGATCGCCGTCGGGGACTGCGCGTGCGTGGCCGTCTGCAGCCCCGCCGCGTGCGCCCGGCGGATCAGCTCGGCGTACTCGGCGGGCTCGTGGTAGAGCTGGCCGGTGCGGCACGGGTCGCCGACGTAGCCGTCGGGGAAGTACGCCGTCCAGCCGCCGAGCGTGCCGTCGGCGTAGAGCTTGATGCCGGCGAAGCTCAGGTGCGCGTTGCCGAACTGGCCGACGAGGCCCATCTCGAGCGCCTCGTCGAGCAGGTGCGACAGCAGGTACATCGACACCCGCAGCTCCAGGCGCCCGGCCTCGGCGAGCCGCAGGTACATGTCGAACTCGCGCCGCGACACCTGCGCGTCGCCGAGCGTCGTCACTCCCCCGGCGAGGAAGCGCTGCGTCGCGGCATCCAGCTGCCGCAGGTGCTCCTCCGGCTCGTCGGCGAGGTGGAAGTTCGGGCCGTGGTGGCCGATCTTCACGCCGTGCACGCCCGTGAGCATGTTGCACGCGGCATCCGAGATCTCGCCGGTCAGCTCGCCGTCCGCATCGCGGAAGTACTCGCCGCCCTCGGGGTTCGGGGTGTCGCGATCGACGCCGTTCTGCGCGAACGTGTACGAGTTCACGACACCGCCGTGCCCCGACGCGTTCATGAGGTACACCTCGCGGTCGCCGGCGACCTCATCGAGCTCGAACCGGGTCGGATGCCGCTGCTCGGCGAGGTTGCGGTGCTCGTAGCCGTAGCCGCGCACCGGCCGTCCCGCCGGCAGGTCGACCGCCGCCGCCCGCAGCAGGTCGACGATCTCGGGGATGCTGCCGGCCTTCTCCGGCCCGCAGTCCACCCACGTCATGAGCTGCCCGTACATGAGCGGGTGGGCATGCGCGTCGACGAAGCCGGGCACCACCACCGCGTCGCCGAGGTCGACCGCCTCGGGGTCCAGCCCCGCGGCGGTCGCGGCATCCCGCACCTCCTCCGCCGTGCCGATCGCGACGATCCGGCCGCGATCGGTCAGCATCGCGGTGGCCGTGCGATCGAGCGCGTCGACGGTGTGGATCGCGGCCGCCGTCAGCAGACGCGGGGTCTGCTGCGCGGGGCGGTCGAACGGGGCGAGCTTGCGCATGTCTTCCTCGGTGGTCGGGTCGTGCCGGGAGGGGCTGAAGGGCGCCGCGGCGCAGCCCTCAGGCGGTGCGGGACGCCGTGGTGTCGGTGCGCGGCGTGAACGAGTCCGTCACCGGCGCCTCGTCGGAGTGCTGCGGTGCGAGCCACGTGCAGAGCCCGGCGAGAAGAGCCATGCCGGTGAACATCGCGAGCACCGACCAGACGCTGCCCGTCCACGCGATCAACTGCGTCGCGAACCAGGGCGAGAAGCCGGCCCAGATCGCCGCCCCCACGCCGTACGACAGCGCGATGGAGGTGTAGCGGGCCTGCGGGCGGAACATCTGCGCCAGGATCGCGGCGATCGGGGCGTAGGTGAAGCTCATCGCGATGCGCACGAGCGACGCCAGCAGGAAGATCACCGGCTCGACCCTGCCCGGCAGCACCAGCATGAAGGGCACGAAGGTGAGCACCGACGTCACCAGGCCGATGTACATGACGTTCTTGCGGCCCCACTTGTCGCCCAGCCACGCGACCGGCAGGGTCACGACGAACTCGATGAACGACGCGATCGTCATGGCGTCGAGGATCAGCTGCGAGCTCATGCCGATCTGCTCGCCGGTCGCGTACGCCGTCGCGAACGTCGTCGCGAGGTAGTAGCCGCCGGTCGAGATCGGCAGCAGGCCGATGCCGAGGAGGATCGGCTTCCAGTTGACGCGCAGCGCGAAGGCGAGCGGCATGCTCTGCTTGCGGCCTTCGACCTTCTGCTCGAACACCGGCGACTCCTCGACGCGGTAGCGCACCCAGAAGCCGACGGCGATGAGCACGACCGAGAGCAGGAACGGGATGCGCCAGCCGCCGTTCATGATGAAGTCGTCGCCGAAGCGCGACATGATCGCGAAGATGCCGGACGCCAGCAGCGCGCCGGCGGGGTTGCCCAGCTGCGTGAAGCCGCCGTAGAAGGTCTTCTTGCCCTCGGGCGCGTGCTCGACGCTCATCAGCACCGCACCGCCCCACTCGCCGCCGACGGCGAGGCCCTGCATCGCCCGCAGCAGGATCAGCAGGATCGGGGCGACGATGCCGATCGTCTCGTACGTCGGAAGGCAGCCGACGAGCACCGTCGAGATGCCCATCAGCAGCAGCGTGATCACGAGCGAGCACGCGCCGCCCGAGCTTGTCGCCGATGTGCCCGAAGATGATGCCGCCGAGCGGGCGGACGAGGAACGCCACCGCGAAGGTCGCGAACGCCGCAGCGGTCTCGGCGAGGGGGTCGCCGCTCGGGAAGAACAGTGGTCCGAACACGAGCGCCGCGGCGGTCGCGTAGACGTAGAAGTCGTACCACTCGATGGTGGTCCCCACGAACGCGGCGATGCCGGCGCGCCGCGCCCTGCTGCTGGTGGTTGTCATGACCGCTCCTTTGCGGATGTGTCGGGATGGGAGCGATGCTAGAGACGACGGATGCCGCAGGCAAGCGCAGAACTCCAGCCATCGGCGCATCGAACTGGGGTTCTGAAAGCGCTGTCTCGCACATCACCACATGACATCCGGGCTGAATGCGACCTACACTCGATTTCTGCGCACGACCGCGTGCGATCGCGGGAAAATCGCCGAATCGAGGATCGCGATGGATTTCGACGCCGAACTGATCCGTGAGCTGCAGATCGACGGCCGTGCGAGCATCCATGCGCTGGCGGGCCGGCTGGGCCAGTCGCGCGCCGCGGTCTCGGCGCGCCTGAACGCGATGCTGGCCGACGGCACGGTGCGAGTGGTCGCCGCCGTCGACCCGGTGTTCCTGGGGCAGCATGTGCTGGCACACGTGTCCATCCGCACCCGCGGCGGCGTCGAGCCCGTCGCGCAGCACCTGCGCGGCCTCAGCGAGACGGTGCTGGTGTCGGCCGTCGGCGGCGCCCACGACCTCGTCACCGAGGTGCGGCTCGGCTCGATGCCGGCCCTGCACGACCTGCTGGCCGAGATCCGCGCCCTTCCCGGGGTCGCCGACATCAACACGCTCATCTACACCGACGTGGTCAAGGGCTTCTTCGTCTCGGAGTACCACGGCGACGTCACCATCGACGCCATCGACACCGCGCTCATCGAGCAGCTGCAGCGGGACGGACGCACGAGCTATCGCGCGCTCGGTGAGGCGGTGCGCCTCTCGCCCTCGGCGGTGACGACCCGGGTGCAGCGGCTCGTCACCGGCGGCGTCATCAAGATCAGCGCCGTCGAGGCCCGGGGCCTCGCGCACCGGCAGCTGTCCATGGGCGTCGGCCTCAATCTCGCCGGTGCGGACGATCGTGTGACCGAGGCCCTGCGCACGTGGCGCGGCGTGGACTTCGCCGCACGCACGCTCGGACGCTTCGACGTGGTCACGACACTCGTGGAGCCCTCCGCCGGCGCGCTGTACGCGAGCCTCGAGCGCATCCGGGCGATCCCCGGCGTGGCCAACGTCGAAGCGTGGTTCCACCTCGCCGTACTCAAGGAGGACTACGCGCGCACGCTGCGTCCCGCGGGAGGCGGCATCCCGCAGCCGCTCGGATCCACGGGCGCCTGACCGGCCGATCAGCCTCCGGCGAGCGCGGCGATCAGGGCGTCCTCCGCGGCGGCGCGCGGGATCCCCGCCGTCTCGGCGCCGAGGCTGCCGAACGTCGCCGGGTCCCAGTCCAGTCCGAGGGCCGCGTTGACCGCGACGAGCACGTCGGTGAAGCGCTCGACTCCGGCGAGGGGCAGCATCCCGCTGAGCAGCCGCGCACCGCGCACCGCCCGCTGCGAGGTGCCGATCAGCTTGACCGCGCCGCGCGCGTTGATGCTGAACTCGCCCGGGCAGTACTCCCCCGGCACGTCGCCGACCCGCGCGTCGACGCCGAGCTCGCGCAGCGCTGCGGCGAGCGCTTCGCCGATCTCGCGGAAGAACCGCACCTGGTCGATGGCGCCGTCCTCCTCGCGGGTGATCACGTCGAACACGATGCACGTCTCGTCGTAGGCGACGGCGCGGCCGCCGGTGGGACGGATGACCGGCGCGAAGCCGTGCGCGATCGACGCCTGGCTCGCCGTGGCGAAGCCGGGCAGGCGGCTCTCGCGCCGGCTCATCGCGACGGTGGGCGCGGGGGCGTAGAGCCGCACCACGCGATCGTGGGCGATCACGCCCGTGGCGACGGCCCGCAGGAGCTCGACGGATCGCTCGAGGTCGGCCTCGGCATCCGCTCGCTCCTCCTGGCGGATGACGAGAGCCGGGCCGTGCGACGGGAGCGGAGCAGGCGATGCCACGGGCACCACACTCTCACGGCCTCGCGGGCTCACGGCCTCGCGACGCTCACGGTCTCACGGCGGGGGCCCCAGCGCTATCCCCATTGCGCCGGTGGCCCCGCGCTCGGGCGCCGCGGGGTATAGGTCTGCCAGGCTCCCCTGAAGCGATAGCCGCCGTACCAGGCGGTGGTGGCGACGATCGCCAGCCCCACGAGGATGCCGATGATCACGGCCCCGCCGGTGGCCACGCCCAGCGCGGCGCACAGGCCGCCGGCGAACATCCCTCCCACGGAGCCCGTGACGAGGGCGCTCATGATCAAGGGATGAGCCGAGCACCTGTTCGGTTCCGCCGCGATGCCGGAGGAACGAATACGTGACGGCCATTCCGACGAAGTCGTCGTGGGTGGACGCGAGAAAGTACTCGGCCGCGGCTACGTCGACGTCGGCGTAGCCGCCCCGGATGCGGTTCATCGCGACGACGAACATCATGTCCTCTTCGGCGACCGTGAGCATGCGGATCAACGTCAGCAGGCCGACAGCGGTCAGGAAGCCGAGGATCGCGAGCGCGGCGACCGGGAACCACGATCGGAACCCGGTGGCCTGCCCGAGCAGGCCGATGGTGATGAGCCCTGCCGACACCAGCGTCAGGTAGATGCTGATCCGGGTGAGCACCTCGTTCTGCGCCGTGCTGCGGGCCGCGAGCAGGCCCCAATGCTCGGTTGCGAGGATCTGCAGTCTGCGGGCGAGCGCCGCGTCGCTGCGGGCCTCGCCGGCGTCGTCGAAGTGCTCGGCCCCAGTCACCATGGTTCATCGTCCCACTGGGCCTCGACGAGAGGTAGAGCGGTGTCTCGGCGGAATCTGTTCGCGCCCCGGCCGCCGTGCCGATAGCGTCGGAGCGCGCGGTGCTGCGCGCAGGAGGACGGTGCACATGGATCACTTCGACACGATCGTCGTCGGCGCGGGGGTCGCGGGGCTCACCGCCGCCCGGCTGCTGCGAGGCGGGGCGCGATGTCGTCGTGCTCGAAGCCCGCGACCGCGTCGGCGGGCGCGTGTCGACCGATCGCCGCTTCGGTCTCGTCACCGACATGGGTGCGTCCTGGATCCACGGCATCACCGACTCCCCGGTCGCCGCCGCGGCTGAGGCGTTCGGCATGCCCGCGGTCGAGTTCACCGTCGGCGGGTATCAGCCCGACAGCCGGCCGATCGCGTACTACGGCCCCGATGGGGTGCGATTGACGGATGCCGCAGCCCAGGCGTTCATCGCCGACATCCACGCCGCCGATGCCGCGCTGCTCGAGCGGTCGCCGCATCCGCTCCGGACGCCTCGTACCGCGACGTCACCGAGGTGGCGCTCGCCGCGCAGGGCTGGGACGCCGAGCGGACCGAGCGCGTGCGGGAGTACTTCGAGCACCGGTCCGAGGAGCAGTACGGCGTGTGGATCGAGGACCTCGCCGCCCATGGCCTCGACGACGATGTCGTCGACGGTGACGAGGTGGTGTTCCCCGACGGGTACGACCGCCTTCCCCGGCGACTCGCCGAGGGTCTCGACATCCGCCTCATCCATGTCGTCTCCCGCGTGCAGTGGTCGGCTGAGGGCGTCGTCGTCACGACCGACCACGGCGCTTTCGCGGCCGACAGCGCGATCGTCACGGTGCCGGTCGGCGTGCTCCAGTCGGAAGACTTCGTCGTCGAGCCGGCCCTGCCCGAGCCGGTCGCCGGAGCCTTGCCCGGCTGAACATGAACGCGTTCGAGAAGGTGTTCCTGCGGTTCCCACGAAGTTCTGGGACGAGGACGTCTACGCGATCCGGCAGCAGGGCCCCGAGAGCCGCTGGTGGCACTCGTGGTACGACCTGACCGCGCTGCACGACACGCCGACCCTGCTGACGTTCGCGGCGGGGCAGGCAGCCATCGACACCCGCGACTGGACCGAGGAGGAGATCGTCGACTCGGTGCTCGCGCAGCTGCGTCGCCTGTACGGCGATCGCGTGGAGCGGCCGACGCACGTGCATGTCACCGACTGGCAGGACGACCCGTGGTCGCACGGCTCATACGCCTACATGACCGTCGGATCGACCACCGCCGACCACGACGACCTCGCCACTCCGATCGGCGGTGTCCTGCACCTCGCGGGTGAGGCGACGTGGACCGACGACCCCGCAACCGTCACCGCGGCGATGTGCTCCGGACACCGTGCGGCATCGCGCGTGCTGGGGCACGACATCCCGATCGAGACCGCCTGGACCTGAGCGTTCGCCGCAGCTTTCGCTTTCTCGCCGCGTTCAGGGCAGGCTTGGGCAATGCAGCGCACGGTCAGCAGCACCATCGTCCTCGACATCACCGAACCCGCCGACCTGGTCTTCTCGATCGCGGCGGCCGGCGACTACGACTTCAGCACAGAAAACGTGACCGCGACTCTGGACGGCGCGCCCGTCTCGATCGCCGAGCTGACGGACGTCCACGCCACCCGACTGCACCGCGTGCAGAGCGGCGTCGGCAAGTTTGTGATGAGCTACGACGCCACCATCGAGGGCACGGCGTCGCCGACGGCGCGCGACGACGTCGAGCAGCTGACCTACCTGCGCCCCAGTAGATACGCCGAGTCGGACGCGCTCGCCGAGACCTCCGCAGCCGAGTTCCGCGGCATCCGGGGGGCCGCCGAGCTGCTCACGGCGGTGTCGTCGTGGGTCGGCACGCGCCTGAGCTACATGCCGGGCTCCTCCCTCCCGACCGACGGCGCGGTGCGGACACTGCTCGCCCGGCGCGGCGTATGCCGCGACTACTCGCACCTGTGCGTGGCACTGCTGCGAGCCCAGGGCGTGCCGGCCAGGTCGGTGGCCGTGTACGCGCCGGGGCTGGACCCGATGGACTTCCATGCGGTCGCCGAGGCGTGGGTCGACGGCGCCTGGCGGGCCGTCGACGCCACCGCGCTCGCGCCCCGGTCGACGCTCGTGAGGATCGCCACCGGCCGGGATGCCGCCGACACCGCCTTCCTCAACGTCCTCTCGGGCAGGGCCGAACTCGTGAACATCTCGGTCACCGCCGTCGCCGACGAACTGCCGAACGACGACCTCGACCAGCTGGTCAGCGTGCTCTGAACGCGATGACCGTGCGGCAATGACCGCGGCGTGATGGAATCGAGGTACGCCGCTCCGATGGCATCGCCCGGGGTCCGCTGGGTCACGCACCGAAGTCGGCGCTTCTAGAGAGGGGATCGATGGCCGCGCGTGTGAAGAGGTCGGCAAGCACGAGCGCCGCCTAGGTCTCAGCGGAACGTTCAGCGACGCCGTGTCCGAGCACGGCCTGAATCCGCTCGAGCCGGTTGATGAGTGTGTTGCGGTGCAGGAAGAGGTATTCCGCTGCCGGAGCGATGCGCATCCGCGTATGCAAAGAATGTCTGGAGCGTGTTGCGCATATCGGCCATCTCAGGGCTGTCAGCAGCGAGATCACGAAGCTCATGCTCAACGAACCAGCGGGCACGTTCCTTGTACCGGCTCAGGACGATCGCCAACGCAGCGTCGCCGTAGGACACCCCGCCGTTGTGGCCCAGACTCGCTGCGAGCCGCAGCGCATCGGACGCTTCCAGAAAGGCTCGCCGGAACCCGTCAGGCCCAGGGTGTGATTCGCCAATACCGACCACCAAAGGTCGAAGGCACGCGCAACTCCTCGATTGGGGGCGTCGGGCGGCGGACGATCGGTTGTCACCCAGAGGTAAACCGTCCCGGCGCTGGTTTCGTATCGCAGCATTCGTTCGCTGCCCACTCCCCGAGTGAACAAGTGCGCGACGCCGTCCAGGACTCGCCGCTCCACCGCCCCTCCCGAAGCCGTAAGCCGATGGCGCAACAACGAGTGCCAGCCGATCAACGGGATCCGCAGCAAGCGTGTGACGGCTTCGATATCCACCGGCTCCGCCGCGACCAGCGATTCGATGCGCACTCCGAATGCGGACCTGCTCAGCCTGGTAGACGCGCTGGCGCTCCGCGACGATCGCATCGGTTGCGGCGCCGATCCACGCATCCATCGTTCCGGTGACCGATGTCGCCAACGCCGGGATAACACCGATGCCGTCGGGGACGTACCGCCACGGTGGCAGCAATCAGCAGCGACAGCCACTCGTGCTGCATGCTCCGTAATGTCTGGGTGATATCCGACAACGGGATGGCCCGCGCGACAATGTCTTCGGCAAGGTCGCGATCGATCGACCCCGTGTCAGCTGGCGGTGTGTCCTCGCCGGCAAGGCTGAGCAGCGTCACGGTGAGGACGTGCTGGGCGAACGTTCGAATGGTCGGCCACGGTGCGAGCGAGTCGTGAATCTGCCCCTGCAGTGCGGTGACGGTCTGTTCCGCGGCGCCGGCCACCCACCGGGCTGCGCCGCCTCCCAGGCGCGACCGTAGCTGCTCGGCCTCGCGTATCGCGAGCGGAGCCGGTTCGAGGTCAGTCGCCCAATCGAGCGTGGCGATGACCTTCCCCATCGAGTCTGCGGTCGACACGCGGTCAGCCTAACCCCCGGAGTGCACAGTGCACATGGTGGTGGCGACGGTTGCGACAGAGCGCACGATGACCCGCATACCGATCCACGGGAACGTTGATATGTCGCGGAAATGCCGCGCTAAATTAGCTTTTGACGTGATCTGGAGGTCACAACAGAATGTTCGAACACAATGTCATCGCCGTGTCATTCGCGGACCGCAGCAATGCGTATCAGGCGCTCAGCGAGCTCAAGGGCGCCGGGCTGGAGGGCCGAGTCGAGGTGCTCGCCGCGAGCATCGTCACCCGTGACGAGCAGGGCCGACTCAATGCCCCCGAGGAAGGCGACGTCCTGGGTGGGGCCGCCACTCTGGGAGGCAGCCTGATCGGGCTCATGCTCGGCGTCATCGGCGGACCGATCGGGATGCTGTTCGGGTGGACTGGAGGCCTGCTTGTTGGTGGCGCCTTCGACATCCGTCGCGCCGACCAGTCCGACAGCGTGCTGGGAGAGATCAGCCGCTACATCCCTGTCGGCGGCACCGCCGTCGTCGCGGAGCTCAACGAGTACGCCGTCGAGGTCGTGGACAAGCTGATGACCGAACTGGGCGGGACCGTGTATCGGCGTTCCGCGGATGTCGTGCTCGGCGAGCTCGAGGCGGCAGAGGACGCCTACTGGGAGGCGCAGAAGGAAGCCGACCGGGCAGCGCACGCACTGCGGAAGGCTGAGCGCCACGAGAAAGCGGAAGAGCGCAAGGCGGCCCTCAAGGAGAAACTCGGCGTCTCCTAGGTCGCCGGTCGGTGGGGGCACCGAGCCGCGCTCCGGCGCGCCCACGGCGCCCCCATCGCGGGACTTCTCCTCGCAGCGGCACGCCGTTGGTGGTTGGTTCCCGGCACCGAAACCCAGAAGTGGAGGAGGTAGCTCATGAAGATCGAAACCCAGGTGCTCATGACCGACGGCACGCGACCGGCGCAGATGACGCAGCACGCCCGGGAGGCGTTGTACGCGTCCATCACCGGCATCGCCACTCTGTTGGTCATGATCCCGTCGGCCGAGGCGTTCACGGGACGATCCGCCGCGGGCAGCCTCTTCGGCACGATGGGAGGGCTGTTCGCCGCAAGCCTCGTCGCCGACACCATCGCGCACGCCAGTGAGCGCGGCGGAGCAACGCGGCGCGGCACGATGCGCCGCATCCTGGCAGCGTCGATCCGCGCGCTGGAGATCACCGTCGTGCCCGCCGTTCTTCTGCTGCTCAGCGACACCGGCATCTGGAGTCTGAGGACGGGGCTGACTCTCGCGACTGCGGCTCTTACGGTCACCCAACTCGTCGTCGTCCTCTGGGGCCTGCGCGGGACCGCCACCACGAAGGCGCAGAAAGCCGGCTACTTGCTGCTCCAGCTTGCCGCGGTCGGCGCCGTCGTCCTGCTCAAGGTCGTCGTCCACTAGCTCGGCCCATCCAGCGAACGAAGGAAGAGCATGCAATCTCGAAGGCACCTGAGCCCACCCACGACCGAGCTGGCCCGAAGCGGACGGCAGGATCGTGCGCATCCGGAGACATTCGGCGCTACGCCGGCTACCGCCGGACCCAGGGCATCCCTGTCGCAGCTGTGGAGCGACGGGATCGGGCGCGCCGGAACCCGCGGTGCGCAGATTCTTCTCGTCGCCGCGGTCATCGTGGCGCTGGTCTGGCTCCTCAGCCGGCTCTCGGTCGTCACGATCCCTCTGGTGCTCGCACTTATCTTCGCCGCGGCGTTCGCACCCTGGATGGAATGGACGCGACGACGCAGTTACCCGCCCGCGCTTGGCGCCGCGCTCGCACTCGTCGCCCTGCTCGCGGTGATCGCCGGCGCTCTCGTCTTCGTCGCGGGATCTGTCAGCCAGGAATGGGGACAGCTCGCGATCAAGACCCAGGACGGCATCCAGCGCGTCCTCGCCTGGTCGGGAACCCTGCCGTTTTCACCCGACCAGCGGCAGCTGAACGACGTCACGGAACAGATCCGCGGCTTCTTCACGAGCGCCGAGTTCGGAACGGGAGCGCTCGGTGGAATCGGCGCCGTCACCGAGATCAGCGCGAGTCTCGGAATGATGGCGATCATCCTCTTCTTCCTCCTCAAAGACGGCCCCCAGATGTGGGAGTTCCTCGTCCGACCCTTCGAAGGGGTCGCCTACGACCGCGCAGAGCGCATCCGGCGCAAGACCGTCGACGTCTTCGGGGGCTACATCCGCAGCACGGCCGCCGCCGCCCTGTTCGACGCCGTGGGAATCCTCATCGGCCTGCTGATTCTGCAGGTCCCCCTCGCGGTACCGCTCGCGATTCTCACCCTGCTGCTCGCCTTCATCCCGATCATCGGCGCGATCAGCGCAGGCGCTGTCGCCGCCCTGGTTGCCCTCGTCAGCAACGGACCGCTCACCGCGGCACTCGTCGTGCTCGTCGTCATCATCGTCAATCAGATCGAAGGGAACGTCCTGAAGCCGATCCTGATGGGAAAGACAGTCAGCCTCCATGCCCTCGTCGTGCTCATCGTCATCGCCGCGGGCACCGCTGTCGGCGGAATCACAGGCGCCCTCCTCGCCGTCCCGCTTACGGCCGCAGCCTGGGGCGTCGTGCAGGTGTGGGACGGCGACAACCTCCCCGCACACTGGGCACGCCCGAAGAGGCGCGATCGACCAGCATCCCGCCTGGACGAGGCGGGGTGAGGAGTCGCCCAGCCATCCCTCTGGGTGCAACGCCCGTTGGAGGGAACGTGGGCGTGAGCGAGTGCCAGCTCATGAGGTCGAACGGCGGGACCGTCGGGCGCTCGTGGTCTACACAGTGTCAATCGGCGAGCTCAGAACCCTCGAGACCGTGTGCGCCGTCCGGGGAACCGCCGACTCCGCCCGAACCGTGGGAGAGGGTCGAACCGGTGAGGGTCACCGTCGATGATCCCCGCCGGAGGAGGGCAACGCTGGGGCCGCCCGCGCCGCCACCGCCCGGTCCGCCGTGACCGCCTCGGCCTCCCGCGCCACCGGAACCGCCCGCTCCGACTTCTTGGATGCAGACGCTTCCGCCTACGGCGCCACCACCCCCTGCGCCCCCGGGCCCTGCCGGCCCACCATCGCCGCCTGCGCCGCCATCACCGGCCTCGACGGGTGGAGCCGACGAGGTCCACGGTCGAGTCCACGAGGAGGATGCCGATCGCGCCGCCGCCAGCACGACCGCCGCCTCCGCCGCCGCCGCCGCCTCCACCGGCGCCACCGCCGCCGCCTCCATTGCCGGAGCCGTCGTTGACGAGCGGGCCGAACTGGCCGCCGCCTCCCCCGCCGCCTCCGCCGCCCCTTCCCGGTTCGCCATCAGAGCCTGAGCTGCCGCTGTTCCCCTCCCACGCCTGGCCGGGCGAGGACGCAGCGATGCCGCCCGTTCCCGTGGCACCGTCGACCCCTGGCGAGCCCGCGCCACCGTTGACGCCTGGAGGGCCAGGAGCGCCGACGCCTCCCCCGACTGTTCCACCGGCGGCGCCACCGGAGCCGCCGGCCCCGCCGTTGCCCGGCGCTGGAGCGCCTGCGCTGCCACTGCCGCCGCCGACTCCGCCGGCACCGCCTCGACCACCCGGACGGGCGACAGCGCTGGCACCTCCGAGCCCGCCGATCCCGGGGCTGTTGCCATCACAACTTCCGAGCCCACCTGCCAGCCCCACCGCCCCGGCCACACCGCTCAACCCTGCAGCGCCGGGCGCGCCGGCCACGCCGTCCCCTGCCACGACGTGGACGTTCAGGAGTTGAAGGTGCGAGCCATCGATGGCACGAAGCCCGTAGGAACTGCCGGAGTCAGCGGAGGCGCTCAGGCTCAGCCCGTCGAGGATCACGCCAGTGGCCCCGTCTGCGAGTACGGCCTGCGGCGAGCCGGTGATCTGCGTGACAGCCGCCGGCGAGCGGTGCCACGTGGATGGGTCGTAGCCGCCGCGGATCGTCACCCCGCTGGTGACCGCGATTCCTCCGCTTTCGTCGTACGCGCCCGCCGCCACCCGGACTTCGCGTCCCGACCCGGCTGCGGCCGAGACCGCGGCGGTGACCGTCCGCATCGCGGACGATGGGGTGCCGGCATTCCGTCGTCTCCGTTCGGAGCGACGTGGATGGCAGCCACCTCGGCGACATGCGACCACGTGTCGGCCATCACTCCAGCCGTGAACGGACCCGGGAGCGGCTGGAATTCCGACAGCCCTCCAAAGAGAATCAGCCGATTCTGCTGCGCGTCGACCGTCATCCCGTGAAGCCATCGAGGCAGTGGCCCCATGTCTTGAACCTGCGTCCACTCTTCACCGTCCCACTGCCAGGAATCGCCATGCACCACGTGAGTCGCGGCCGGAGTCGCCGTATCGAGGGAGTCGACGCCGCCGAACAGCGTCACCTTTCCGTCGAGCAACGCCATGACAGCGCCGGCGCGAGCGGACGGACCGGTGTCGGCCACTTGAGTCCAGGCCACGCCGTCCCACGCCCAGGTGTCGCCCAGCCCGTCTGCGTTCGGGCCGGCGCCGCCGAACAGCACCACGCGGCCGCTTACCACGTCCTCGCTCATTGCTGGGGAAAGCCGTGGCGAGGGGCCGATGTCTTCCAGCTGCGTCCACGCGTGGCCATCCCAGGCCCAGGTGTCACTGACCAAGCCATTCGCGGTGCGGCCTCCGAACAGCAGCATCCGTTGATTCGCGCTGTCGTACGTCAGCGAGTGCGCGCTGCGGGGACTGGGTCCGGTGTCGGCGACCTGCGTCCAGTTGTCACCGTCCCACCGCCAGGTGTCGCCCATCAAGCCTGTGGACGACTCGCCGCCGAAGAGGATGACGTGCCCTCGCGCGGCGTCGAAATCCATCGCGCTCGTCGTGCGTGGCGCGGGCCCGGAGTCTTGGACCTGGGTCCACAGCGCGCCGGTGAGTTCCCACGTATCTCGGAACCGACCGGAACCCAGCCCGCCGAACAGCACCACCCGTTCACGGGCAGCATCGAAAGCCATGGCGTGGCCGGCTCTCGCACTCGGGCCCATGTCTTGAATCTGAGTCCAGATAAATTCCGCCATTGGAATCACCCTTCGAGAAGGATCCGGCCGCCGACCAGCCCGCTCATCGTCTCACCTTCACAATGGCCGCGCGAGAACGGTGTTCGAACTCGCACGCCCGCGGTGAACCTCGGGTCCGTCCGACCAGCGCGCGACGCCGTCTTCGCGCCGCGCTTCCGCAGATTGCGCCTCCGCGACGCACGACACACTCAGCCAGGGCAGTTCGGTAGGTCCTCGGTGACGCGGTCACATCTCACCAACTGAGAAGTCCCGGGAACCCTGAGGTTCCCGGGACTTTCCTGTCGGGATGACAGGATTTGAACCTGCGACCCCTTGACCCCCAGTCAAGTGCGCTACCAAGCTGCGCCACATCCCGTTGGCCCCGCTGACGCGCGGACAACTCCCCCATCCTACCCGCTCCGGACGGGCGTCGCGAACCGGCGTGCGCCCGGGCGTGGCATCCGTCGCGCTCGTCCGTGCACAGAATCGGAGAATCTACGCGACACGCCGGGAACGGATGCCGCGGCCCGGCGTGTCGGGCACGATCTCCGATTCCGTGCACGTCATCGAGGCCGACCCAGGACTCCTTGTCGATGTCGGCTCGTGCGCACTAGCGTCGCGGCATGGCGACCATCACCATCGAACCGGCCACCGCAGATCGCTTCGACGACGCCCAGCACGCGCTCAGCGGCGGCGGCGACGGGTACGGCTGCCAGTGCCAATGGTGGATGATGCCGAGCAAGGAGTGGCAGACGACGTCGCGAGAGCAGCGCGAGGGCATGCTCCGCGACGAGATCGACGGTGGCCCCTCCCCCGCACTCATCGCCTACGTCGACGGCGAGGCGGCCGGCTGGGTGAGGGTCGGGCCGCGCACCCGGCAGATTCGCCTCGGGCGCACGCGCAATTACGCGGCGAACTCGGAAGAGCCGTGGGACGACGAGTCGGTCTGGACGGTGAGCTGCTTCGTCGTCCGCCGGGAGCACCGCAAGCAGGGTCTCAATGCGCGCCTGCTCGACGCCGCGATCGAGTACGCCCGCGCGAGCGGGGCGCGCGTGATCGAGGCCTACCCGCTCGACCCCGGCGCGGGCAGGAAGATCCCCACGAACGACCTCTATCACGGAGTGCTGTCGACGTTCCAGAGCGGCCGGGTTCCGGGAGGTCGCACGGCCCAAGCCCCACCTCGCGATCGTCTCGCTCGATCTCGCAGCCTGACCGACGCCGATCCCGTCGGGGCGTGCCGGGCCGTCGTGCGACGATGGTGTCTGCCTGCGTTTCGAGGAGGATCATGCATCGGCTGTGGATCGGCTTCGTGCCGTACATCGTGGTGTCGATCGTCCACGTGTCGGCGCTCGCCGTCGACTCCCCGGCCATCGGCGGTCACCGACCAAGCTCGCGCTCATGCCTCTGCTGCTGCTCGCCGTCGCCTGGGGCGCGCGAGGGACCGGATGGACGGCGTCGCACACGCTCCTCGTCGCTGCGATCGTGCTCTCCTGGCTCGGCGACGGCGCGGGGGCCTTCGTGCCGTGGCTGCCCACCGTGCCGATGATGCTGCTCTTCTTCGGACTCGCGCACCTCTGCTACATCTGGCTGTTCTGGCGGAAGCTCGCCGCACGCCGCGTACCCCCGTGGGCAGCCGTCTACGCCGTCTGGTGGATCGGGCTGCTCGCCGTGCTGTGGCCGCACCTCGGCGGGCTCGCCGTCGCCGTCGCCGCATACGGGCTGGTGCTCGGCGGAACGGCGGTCGCGGCATCCCGCTGCCATCCGCTCGTCGTGTGGGGCAGCGTGTTCTTCCTGGCGTCCGACTCGGTGCTCGCATTCCGGCTCTTCCTGCCCGAGGCCATGCCGGACTGGACGAGCCCGCTCGTCATGCTCACGTACTGCCTCGGCCAGGGGCTCATCGCCGCGGGCGTGCTCGTCAGCGTTCGCGCACGGCACGCGGCCGTCGACACCGGTGACGGCATGACAGATCCGGCGGCCGCGGGCAAGGCCGTGCGGGTGGATGCCTGGCTCTGGGCGGTGCGGATCTACAAGACCCGCTCGGCGGCGACGACCGCCTGCCGTGCCGGGCACGTGCGCGTCGGCGGCGAGCGCGCGAAGGCGGCGCAGCCGGTGCGGATCGGAGACGAGATCCGCGTGCGCATCGACGGGTTCGACCGGATGCTCGTCGTGAAGCAGCCGATCTCCAAGCGCGTCGGCGCCCCGCTGGTCGCCACCGCCATGGAGGACCGCACCCCCCGCGCGACCCGACGCCGATCATGGCGCAGCGCGATCGGGGCGCCGGGCGTCCGACGAAGCGCGAGCGGCGCGAGATCGATCGGCTCCGGGGACGCGAGTGACCGGCTCCAGACCCTCCGTGACGGAGATCACCGACACGCGGCGCGACGCCTCGCTCCTCCCGGCGGCGCGGCGCTGCACGAGGCACAGCACCAGCATGATGGCGCACGAGACGAGGTAGAACGTGTGCAGCGCCCAGATCGGGCCGAGCGGCAGGCTGAAGACGTAGAGCGAGTAGACGACGTTCGCGGCGTTGATCATCGCGATGCTCGCCAGGCTGTACGACGAGACGTCGCCCGTGCGCAGGGCCTTGCGGAGCATGGGCAGGTTGCTGACCGCGAAGACGACGGTCGAGACCGTGCCTGCGATCAGCGGGATGTCCATATCGCCACGGTAGGTGCAGGGGTCCGCGCGCCGCGTCGGGCGAAGAGCCCATCTTCGCCGGGCGCCGCGCATGGGTCATTGTGTGTAGACCCGCTGCCGAGGCCCGACCGGTCAGACCAGCCCGTTCTCGTACGCGTAGGCGGTCGCCGCGGCTGCGGGTGGAGATGCCGAGCTTGCCGAAGATGTTGGCGAGGTGCCGCGCGACCGTCTTCTCGCTCAGCGACAGCTTCGCGCCGATGCCCCGGTTCGTGAGGCCCGTGGACACGAGCCGCAGCACCTCGAGCTCCCGCGGGGTGAGGGCGCCGGCGCGGCGATCGCCCATCAGCGCGGCGAGGTCGGCGAGAGCGGGTTCCGCGCCGAGCTCGACGAACACCGCGCGTGCCGCCTCGAAGTCCGCCTCTCGCGTCCTCGGCCTCGCCGAGCGACCGAAGCGCACGCCCCGCCAGCACTCGGCTGCGGGCGGCCTCGTACGGCGCCCCGACGGCCTCCCACGCGTGCGCGGCGGCTCGCGCCGCCTCGAGCGCGTCTGCCGCGCGGCCCTCCCCGAGCAGCACCCTCGCGTCCGCCGTGGCGACGGTGGCGTCGAGCATCGGGGTGGCCGTGCCAGGTCTCGCGTGACGAAGCTCCTCCAGCGCGCGACGCGCGGATGCGGGATCGCCCGCTGCGACCTCGATCTCGATGAGCGCGGGCAGGAGGGACCGTCGGGTGACCGGGTCGGCGCCGGCCGCGCTCCGGCGGATCTCCTCCTGCGCCCTCGCCGTGCGCCCGAGTGCGAGGTGGAGAAGGGAGAGACCGGGCTGCGCTTCCCATCCGGACTCGGCCGCGCGGCGGTACGACTCCTCGGCGGAGTGGAAGGCCCCGCGCAGCCGAGCGAGCTCCGCCGCCTGGTAGGGCGCGCCCCAGATCGCCCGGTAGTCCCCCGCTCGGAAGCGCGCCAGGGCGAAGTCGACGGCCGTCGAAGCCTCGCGCCCACGCGCCCCGCACAAGGAAGAGCGCCGCCTCGAGCGCGTGGCACTGGCCGCTGAAGGCGATCAGCTGCGGCTGCTCGCCGCACCACCGGTCCAGCACGGCCGTCCACGTTTCCGCCGCGCTCCAGGTCGAACGCGAGCAGGGCGTCCGAGATCGACGCACAGGCGATCACCCCGCTGGGCAGCGTGCGGGACATCGCCGGCCGCGACGGCAGCCATCGCCAGGTCCAGGCATGCGAAGCCGTCGGCCGAGGACCCCGCTTCGATCAGCGACTTGCCGAGACCGAGTCTCGTGATCGCCGCAAGCTCCCGATCGCCCGCGCGCTCGGCGACATCGAGGATCTCCTCGAAGGAGCGGACCGCCTCGGCGGCGTTCCCGCTGCCGAGCTGCCCGACAGCCGGCGCCAGCCGGACGAAGCCGGCCAGCGCGCCGGGCTCGGCCATCGCCCCGCACGATCCGCATCGCGCGCGCGGCCCACATCACGCTGTTGGTGAAGTCGCCCTGCTCGATGAGGTTCAGCGCCAGCCATCCCGCCGAGCGCGCAGCGCCGGCGGTGTCCTGCACGCCCAGGTGCGCCGAGTAGGCCCGCGACAGCGCGTCGACGGCTGCTCGCGGCTCGCCGCGGAGCAGTGCCGCCGTCGCGAGCACCTCCAGATCGGATGCCCCGAGCCCGCCGCGCGCATCGACCCGGGCGAGCAGCTCGAGCGCGTCCGCCCAGCGGCGATCCGCCGCCGCCTTTCGACCGGCGTCCAGTCGCTGGAGATGATCATGTCGCTCCCCCGTCGGTCGTGTCCCGGCCTCGGGGCCGGCGCCCGCCGGATCCTGCGCGAAACGTACCGCCGCTGAGAGGCCCGCCGCAAGGCGCGGGCCGTGTCGACGGTGACGACGAGACTCGGGTTCGCGACGCTTCGTCCGCTGAGGCCGGCTCGGCGAGGCCGGCGCGGTGTGACGAAGATCGGTCAGGCATCCAGCAGGTCGAGCAGCCAGCGCGCACCGCGGACGGCGGCTCCGGCATCCGTCGACCTCTCGGCCAGGCCCGCGGTCGCTCGTGACGACCGTCACGACACGTCCCGCGCGCGACCGCCTGCTGGGCGGCGGCGACGATCGCGTCGTCACCGGATGCCTCGGCCCGCACGACGTCGACACCTGCGGCGTCCGTGGCGGAGCGCGCCTGCCCCTCGACGACGGCCGTCCACTCGGGGTACCAGGTGTGCTCGGGCAGCTCGAGAGCGGATGCCGGCACCCCGCGCACCGCAAGGTCCGCGATGCGCGCGATCAGCCGCGACGCCGCACCCGAGCGGTCGTTCCACCAGCCGTCGGGCACCGAGCCCATGACGTTCGCGACGTCCACGATCACGGCCGGCCGCACGTCGAGCAGGCCGCGCAGCGCCTTCCCAGGATGCTGCGAAACCGGGGTGCAGCGGATACGCGCTGACCTCGCCGACCGGCACCCATGCCAGCTCGCGGCTCTCGGGATCGCTGATGACGGGCTCGAACGGGCGGACGACATCGCCGACGACCGTGGTGTAGCTCCAGTAGCCGAGGTCGAGCACGCTCAGCACGCGTGGCTGCACGGCGGCGTCGGGAACGCCCGCCTCTTCGGCGGCCTCGCGGAGGGCTCCGTCGCACGCGGACTCCCCCTCGTGGCGCGCTCCTCCGGGCAGTGCCCACGTGTCGCCGAAGTGGCTCCACGACACGCGGTGCTGCAGCAGCACACCGCGTTCGGCGTCGAGCGCGAGCAGCCCGGCGGCGCCGAAGCGCCCCCAGTACCGCTCCCCCGTGGGTGCGACGACCCACGCGTCGCCCGGATCGCGCGGGCCGTGGGGGCGCCGGGGCTCTCCGGGAGCGGGGGGCTCGATCGTCACTGTGCCGGCCTTTCGTTCACCGCCAGCCTGTCACACCACCGAGCCACCGGCCGAGGACCGGACCGCCGGTCGTCACGAGAGGACTCGCCAGAATGGAGCGCCATGGACTACGACCTCGACGACGACCCCGCCCGCATCCAGCACGACGTCGTGTGGGCGTGGCTGTCGACCGAGGCCTACTGGGGACGCTGGCGCACGCGCGCCGATGTCGAGACGCAGATCGGCAACGCCTGGCGCGTCGTCGGCGCGTACCGGCAGCGACACGGGCGAGCAGGTCGGGTTCGCCCGCGCGGTGTCGGACGGCGTCGCGTTCGCCTACCTCGCCGACGTCTTCGTGCTCGACGCGCACCGCGGGCACGGTCTCGGCAAGCGGCTGCTGCAGCTCATGATCGACGACGGTCCCGGCCGAGATCTGCGCTGGACGCTGTTCACCGGCGACGCGCACGGCCTGTACCGGCAGTTCGGCTTCGCCGAGCCCGACGAGACCGCGATGGTGCGGCCGGCGTTCGCCCACCGCACCGGCGGGTGACGGATGCCGCGACCCGCGGCATCCGTCCGTCGCGCGGTTGCGGCGGCCGGCGTCAGCGCTGGCGGCGCTCGCGCACCCGCATGTTGATGACGATCGGCGTGCCCTCGAAGCCGTAGAGCTCGCGCAGGCGTCGCTGGATGAAGCGGCGGTAGCCCGGGTCGAGGAAGCCCGTCGTGAACAGCACGAATGTCGGCGGGCGGGTGGACGCCTGCGTGCCGAACAGGATGCGCGGCTGCTTGCCGCCCCGGAGCGGGTGCGGGTGCTCGGCGATGAGCTCGGACAGGAAGGCGTTGAACTTGCCCGTGGGGATGCGCTGATCCCACGACTCGAGCGCGGTCTCGAGCGCCGGGACGAGCTTGTCGAGGTGGCGGCCGGTGCGCGCCGAGATGTTGACGCGAGGCGCCCAGGCGACGTGCGCGAGGTCCTGCTCGATCTCGCGCTCGAGGTAGCGGCGGCGGTCCTGCCCGTCCATGTCGTCGTCGTTCAGGCGATCCCACTTGTTGAACGCCAGCACGAGCGCGCGCCCGGACTCCAGCACGAGGTCGATGATGCGGACGTCCTGCTCGCTGAGCGGCTGCGTGACATCGAGCACCACGACGGCGACCTCCGCCTTCTCGAGCGCGGCCGAGGTGCGCAGCGACGCGTAGAAGTCGGCGCCCTGCTGCAGGTGCACGCGGCGACGGATGCCGGCGGTGTCGACGAAGCGCCACAGCTTGCCGCCGACCTCGACGATCTCGTCGACGGGGTCGCGGGTGGTGCCGGCGAGCTCGTTCACGACGACGCGCTCCTCGCCCGCGGCCTTGTTGAGGAGGGACGACTTGCCGACGTTCGGGCGCCCGAGGATCGCGACGCGGCGCGGGCCGCCGATCTCGTGCTTGGCGACCGCCGACACGTCGGGCAGCACCTTGACGATCTCGTCGAGCAGGTCGGCGACGCCACGACCGTGGATCGCGGAGACCGGGTACGGCTCGCCGAGGCCGAGGTTCCACAGGGCGGCGGCCTCGGGCTCCTGGCGGGCGTCGTCGATCTTGTTGGCGACGAGGAAGACGGGCTTGCCGGCCTTGCGCAGCAGGCGCACGACGTGCTCGTCGGTCGAGGTGGCGCCGACCATCGCGTCGACGACGAACATGACGACGTCCGACAGGTCGATGGCGACCTCGGCCTGCAGCGCCACGGAGCGGTCGATGCCCTTGGCGTCGGGCTCCCAGCCGCCGGTGTCGACGATGGTGAACCGGCGGTCCATCCACTCCGCCTTGTACGTGACGCGGTCGCGCGTGACGCCGGGGGTGTCCTCGACGACCGCCTCGCGGCGGCCGAGGATGCGGTTCACCAGGGCGGACTTGCCGACGTTCGGCCGGCCGACGATCGCGACGACGGGCAGCGCCGGGAGGAACTCGATGCCGTCCTCGCCGCGCACGAGGCCCTCGAGCAGCTCGGCGTCCTCCTCGTCGAGGTCGTAGTCCTCGAGGCCGGCGCGCAGCGCGGCGGCACGCTGGTCGGCGAGGTCGTCGTCGAGCGCGGCGAGGTTCTCGGCGAGCTGGTCGTCGCCGGTGTCTTCGAACTCGTCGAAGTCGCGGGGGTGTCGGTGGTGTTGTCGGCGGCCATCTCAGGCTCCTGTCTGCTGGGGGTCGACCGCGGGCGTGCTCCGGATCATCGGGGCGGACTCTGCCGCCCGGATCACGCCGAGCACGGCGTCCACGGTCTGGTCGAAATCAAGGAAGGTCGAGTCGACGACCTCGACGCCGGGCGCGGCGGTGAGGAAGTCGACGACGGCCGAGTCTGAGGCGTCGCGCTGGTGGAGTGCGGCGGCGACGGCTGCGGCATCCTGCGTCGTCACTTCGGCGCTGCGACGCGCCGCCCGCACCTCCGGCGCCGCCGTGAGGAGGATCCGCACGGGGGCGTCCGGGGCGACGACGGTCGTGATGTCGCGGCCTTCGACGACGACGCCGGGACGCCCGGAGGCGTCCACCAGCGCACGGAACAGCCGGTTCACCGACTCGCGCACCGCGGGCACGCGGGCGACGCCGCTGACGGCTTCCGAGACGCGCGGCTCGCGGATCGCGTCGGTCACGTCGACGGCGCCGACCCGCACCCAGTACGCATCGGGATCGAGCGAGATCGCGTAGTCGAAAGTCGCCCGCGACGTCGACGAACGGATGCCGCGTCCGACGTGTCGATGCCGTGCTCGAGGGCGTGCCAGGCCAAGTGCCCGGTACGCGGCGCCGGTGTCGAGGTAGCCGTACCCCAGGCGCCGGGCGACCTGCTTGGAGACGCTGGACTTGCCGCTGCCGGCCGGCCCGTCGATCGCGACGACGAGCGCTGCACTCGTCGGGCGTCAGTCATTGGTGGTGCTCGCAATCTTCCAGCCGCGCGATTCGAGGCCGTCGACGGCCCGGCGCACCGCGCTCGGCACGACGCTGATCTCGGCGAGGCCGAACTGGGCGCCCGGCGAGTGCTCGAGGCGCAGGTCTTCGACGTTCACGTCGAGCTCGCCGAGCTCGCCGAACAGGCGGCCCAGCTGGCCGGGGGTGTCGTCGACCATGACGACGACCTGCTCGAAGCGGCGGTTCTGGCCGTGCTTGCCGGGCAGGCGCTCGACGCCGTCGTTGCCGCGGCGGATCGTGTCGGCGACGGCGCGACGAGAGCCGGGGGCGTCGGGCGCGCGCAGCGCGTCGGCGACGGCGGTCAGGTCGGCGGCCAGCAGGTCGAGCACGTCGACGACGGGCGCCGCGTTGGCGCCGAGGATCTGCACCCACAGTTCGGGGGCGGATGCCGCGATGCGGGTCGTGTCGCGCACGCCCTGGCCCGCGAGGCGCAGCGAGCCGTCGGGAGCATCGACGAAGCGCCCGGCGAGCAGGCTCGCCACCAGCTGCGGGACGTGCGAGACGAGCGCGACCGCGCGGTCGTGGTCTTCGGGGGTCATCTCGAGCGGCGTCGCGCCGAGATCCAGCGCGAGGCCTTCGACGAGGGCGAGGTCGGCCGACGGCGTCTCCTCATCGCGGCACACCACCCACGGCCGCCCGACGAAGATGTCGGCGCGCGCCGAGATGGCTCCCCCGCGCTCGCGCCCGGCCAGCGGGTGAGAGCCGATGTAGTGCGTGAGGTCGACGCCGCGCTCGCGCAGCGTGTGGAGCGGCTCGAGCTTCACGCTCGCGACATCCGTGACGACCGCGCGCGGGTAGCGGGCGAGCTCGCGCTCGATGACGTCCGCCGTGACGTCCGGCGGCACGGCGACGACGACCAGCGACGGATCGTCGGTGTCGGCGGCGCGACGGCCGGCGCCGTAGTCCACGGCGAGGCGCAGCTGCGACGGCGAGGTGTCGTCGAGTGCGACGTCGACACCGCGAGCGGTCAGCGCATGACCGATGCTGGCCCCGAGGAGGCCCGCGCCGACGATCCGCACCGTGCCCTGCACGCGCGGGGCGAGCGCGGACTCACCGGCGCGCTCGCGCGCCGAGGTCGGCCTCGTGTCGGTCACTTGCGTCTCCTGTTCGCCCCGCAGAGAGGCATCTTCACTCCGCAGACGGATCGCCATCGCGGGAATCGGGCGCGTCCTCCGCCGGCGTGGAAGATGTCGCACTGCGCGCGAGAGTCAGCAGAGCGCCCCGCTCCACTTTAGTCAACTCGCGGGCGCGCCCGGCTGGCAGGGTTCCCAGGTGGAGCGGCCCGAACTGCCGGCGGACGAGTTCGACGACGGGATGCCCCACCGCGGCCATCATCCGGCGCACGATGCGGTTGCGCCCGGAGTGCAGGGTGAGCTCGACGAGCGACCCGCCGCCCTCGGCGGACGAGGACAGCAGCCGGGCCTTGTCGGCCGCGATCGGGCCGTCCTCGAGGTCGACCCCGTGCACGAGCTTCTGAATGGTCTGCGGTGTGACGCGGCCCTCCACCTTGGCGATGTACACCTTGGTGACGCCGAACGAGGGGTGGGCGAGCACATGCGCGAGCTCGCCGTCGTTCGTGAGCACGAGCAGGCCGCTGGTCTCGGCATCCAATCGGCCCACGTTGTAGAGCCGCTCGTCCCAGTCCTTCGTGAAGCGGCGCAGATCGGGGCGACCGCGGTCGTCCTTCATGGAGCTCACGACGCCGGTGGGCTTGTTGAGCATGACGTAGCGCTTGGACTGGTCGAGCTGGATGGCCGTGCCGTCGACGTCGACCAGGTCGTTCTCGGGATCGATGCGCGAGCCGAGCTCGGTCACGACCTCGCCGTTGACGCGCACGCGGCCCGCGACGATGAGGTCCTCGGCGACGCGTCGGGAGGCGACGCCGGCGTTCGCGAGGACCTTCTGCAGGCGCACGCCCTCGGTGGACTCCGCTCCCGGTCCCTGTGGTGCTCCCCCGGTCATCGCCGTATCCCTTCGTCCAGGCTGTCTGCCCGACCTCGTCGGCACCGTCCAGGAGCGGGGAGATGTGGGGCAGCTCATCCAGTGAGTTGATGCCGAGATGCACGAGCAGCGCATCGGTGGTGCCGTAGTTGATGGCGCCGGTCTCGGCATCCGCGAACAGCTCGGTGATGAGCCCGCGCGCGAGCAGCGTGCGCACGACCGAGTCGACGTTGACCGCGCGGATGGACGCGACCTGGCTGCGCGTGACCGGCTGCTTGTACGCGATGACCGCGAGCGTCTCGAGCGCCGCCTGCGACAGCCGCGACGGCGCCTGCCCGCCGACGAACTCGCTGACCAGGTCGTCGAGCTCTTCGCGCACGTACAGCCGCCAGCCGCCGCCGACCTCGCGCAGCTCGAAGCCGCGCACCGGTCCGCCCGACCTGCCGTCGTAGTCGTCGACGAGCGACTCGATCGCCTGGCGCACCGCCGGCACGGGTGCGCCGACCGCAGCCGCGAGGCTCACGAGGCTCTGCGGCTCCTCGACGACCAGCAGGATCGCCTCCAGCCGCCGCGCGACATCCGTGGTCGTGACGACCGGGTGCGCACTCGCGGTTGCTGAGCTTGTCGAAGCATCATCGGTCATAGTCGGCTCCCAAAGTGGCGAGGTTCTCGTCGCTCCAGCGCTGCGCGCTCCAGCGGAGGGTCAGCTCGCCGAGCGGCTCGAGCTGTTCGAAGGACAGGGCGGCGTGGCGGTACAGCTCGAGCACCGAGAGGAACCGCGCGACGACCACACCGGACTGCGCGACGCCCGCGATGAGCTCGCGGAACGTCAGGGATCCGGCATCCCTCAGCAGCGTCACCACGATCGCCGCCTGCTCGCGGATGCTGACCAGCGGGGCGTGCAGGTGGTCGAACCCGATGCGCGGAAGCTCCTTCGGCGTCATGGCCAGCAGCGCGAGGGCGGCGAAATCGTCGGGGCTCAGCGACCACACCAGCTCGGGGACGGCCTGCCGGTACTTCTCGTCGAGCCGCACCGAGCGCGTGTGCCGCACGCTCTCGCGCCGGAGGCACCGCTCGAACCACGTCGACACCTCTTTGAACGCGCGATACTGCAGCAGGCGCGCGAACAGCAGGTCGCGTGCCTCGAGGAGCGCGACCGACTCGGCGTCGACCAGCTCGCCCTGCGGCAGGAGCCCCGCGACCTTCATGTCGAGCAGGGTCGCGGCCACGACGAGGAACTCGGATGCCTCGTCCAGGTCCTCGTCCGGACCCAGCTCGCGCAGATACGCGATGAACTCGTTGGTCACCAGAGACAGCGACACCTCGGTGATGTCGAGCTCGTGCTTCGAGATCAGCGTCAGCAGCAGGTCGAAGGGTCCGTCGAAGTTCGACAGCGCGACCCGGAACCCGGGCTCGGTCGCAGAGCCCCCACGGTACCTAGGCCGTCAGCGGTGCCTGAGCTTGTCGAAGGGTCAGGCGACAGCGCCACGGGCGACCAGCTCTCGCGCCAGCCGCAGGTAGGCCTGCGCGGCAGCGTGCTCGGGCGCGAACTCGGTGATCGGCATGCCTGAGACCGAGGCATCCGGGAACTTGACGGTGCGGCCGATGACCGTCTCGAGGACGTCGTCGCCGAACGCGTCGACCACACGCTCGAGCACCTCGCGCGAGTGCAGGGTGCGCGCGTCGTACATCGTCGCGAGCACGCCGTCGAGCGTGATCGTCGGGTTGAGGCGGTCGCGCACCTTGTCGATCGTCTCGATGAGCATCGCCACGCCGCGCAGGGCGAAGAACTCGCACTCGAGCGGGATGACGACGCCATGGCTGGCGGTCAGCGCGTTGACGGTGAGCAGGCCCAGCGACGGCTGGCAGTCGATGAGCACCACGTCGTAATCGGGGCTGACCTTCCGCAGCGCGCGCGAGAGCGTCTGCTCGCGGGCGACCTCGTTGACGAGGTGGACCTCGGCCGCCGAGAGGTCGATGTTCGCCGGGATCACGTCGAGGTTCGGGACGCGCGAGTGGACGACGACCTCGTGCGGGTCGCGCTTGCCGTCGAGCAGCAGGTCGTAGATCGTCGGGATCTCGTGCGTCTGGATGCCGAGACCCGCCGACAGCGCGCCCTGCGGGTCGAAGTCGACCGCGAGCACCTTGCGTCCGTAGCTCGCGAGCGCGGCGGCCAGGTTGATGGTGGTCGTCGTCTTGCCGACGCCGCCCTTCTGGTTGCAGAGGGCGATGATGCGAGCCGGGCCGTGGCCGTCGAGCTTCGGCGGCGTGGGGAACCCCTGGTAGGGACGCCCGGTCGGCCCGATGGGAACCTCGTACTCCGAGGCCTTCCCCGATCTGGTCTTCGCCGTGCTGTCAGCCACCGTGCTCCCGCTTCCTCGTGCTCGCTCGATCCTAGTGGGCCGTAGGCGAAATCCTTCAGCAAAGCGCCGCGGCACCAGGAGATGTCCGCCACCTCGGCCCGTCGGGGACCCCTACCGCGCGCGCGGGTGCGACGTGGCGTACACATCGCGCAGCGCGTCGACCGACACATACGTGTAGATCTGCGTGGTCGCCACCGAGGCGTGCCCGAGCAGCTCCTGCACGACGCGCACGTCGGCGCCGCCCTGCAGCAGGTGGGTGGCGAACGAGTGCCGAAGGGTGTGCGGCGAGACGTGCGCGGTGAGGTGGGCACGATCGGCCGCCGCCTGGATGATCAGCCAGGCGCTCTGCCGCGACAGGGGCGCTCCCCGCGCCCCGAGGAACAGCTTCGGCGTGGCGCGGCCGCGCAGCGACAGCTCGGGGCGGGCGCGGATGAGGTAGGCGTCGACGGCGGCGCGGGCGTACGAGCCGACCGGGACGATCCGCTCCTTCGAGCCCTTTCCGCGTACGCGCAGCACGTCGCCGTGGGCGACGTCGTCGACGTCCAGCTGCACGATCTCCGACACACGTGCGCCGGTCGCGTAGAGCAGCTCGAGGAGCGCCCGATCTCGCGTGCCGACAAGGTCGCCCGGCGCCCCGCCCCCGGTGCCCGAGGCGTCGGCGTCGGTCGACGGCGCAGGGCCCGAGGCATCCAGCAGCTTCTCCACCTGCTCGATGGTGAGCGCCTTCGGAAGCCGCCGCGCCTGCTTCGGCGGGCGCAGATTCGACGACGGATCGGCCTGCTCGATGCCCTCGCGCGCGAGGAATCGGTGCAGTCCCCGCACCGACGACTGCAGTCGGGCGAGCGACGACGCCGCGATCGGAGGGTCGCCGGCGGCCCTGTCGGCGATGAAGCTCGCGAGTGTGACCGAGGTGACGGCCGTCGTGTCGTCGATGCCCTGTTCGCGGAGCCAATCGGCATAGCCCGCGAGGTCGCGCCGGTACGCCGCGACCGTGTTCTCCGACAGACCGCGCTCGATCGCGACGTGACGCAGATAGGCGTCCACCGCGCGATCGATCCTCATGTCAGGCGATCCCATGTCACGCGTCCATGTCGGCGCCGGCCTCCGGCGCCAGAGACGCTCCGCAGCCGCCAGGACGCCGACCGCGAGGATGCCGTTGCGCAGCCGTCCGGCGAAGATGCCCGCCACGGCGTCGGCGATCGGCACCCACTCGAGGCGGATGTCGGCCTCCTCGTCCTCCCGCGCGTGCACGTCGTCAGCCGGCGACAGGCCCCGCGCGAGGAAGAGGTGGACGATCTCGTCGTTGCCGCCCGGCGTGGTGAAGATGCTCACCAGCGGCTCCCACGAGGAGGCGACCAGGTCGGCCTCCTCGGCGAGCTCGCGCCGCGCCGTCTCGAGCGGCGACTCGCCCGCGATGTCGAGCAGCCCCGCCGGGATCTCCCAGTCGCGCAGGCGTATCGGATGCCGGTACTGCTGGATCAGCAGCACCCGGCCGTCGTCGTCGACCGCGACGACCGCCGCCGCTCCGGGATGGTCGACGTACTGGCGCACGATCCGGCCGTCGCCGTACGCGACGGTGTCGCTGCGCACATCCCACACGCGTCCCTCGTAGACCAGCTCGCTCTCGAGGATCGCGGCATCGACGGGCTCATCCGCGAGGAGTGCCGGCTCGGGCGCGGCGGGCGCGCCCGGCTGCGGCGACCGCTGGTCCGTCACGTCAGCGGCCCGCGAGCTCGTCGAACGGCTCGACCTCGAACAGCTCGCTCGCGCGATGACGCTCGAGCGCCGCACCGACCAGTCCGCGGAACAGCGGGTTCGCGTCCGTGGGGCGCGAGCGCAGCTCGGGGTGCGCCTGGGTCGCGATGTAGTACGGGTGCACGTCGCGGGGCAGCTCGACGTACTCGACGAGGTCGAGATCGGGGTTGATGCCCGAGAACACCAGGCCGGCCTCGGCGATCCGGTCGCGGTAGCGGTTGTTCACCTCGTAGCGGTGGCGGTGGCGCTCCGACGCGCGGCTCGAGCCGTACACCTCGGCGGCGATCGAGCCCTCCGCCAGCTCGGCCGGGTAGAGGCCGAGGCGCATCGTGCCGCCCATGTCGCCGCGGTCGAGGATGTCGACCTGCTCCTCCATCGTCGCGATCACGGGGTGCTCGGTGTCGGGATCGAACTCGCTCGACGACGCATCCTCGATGCCGGCGACGTGGCGCGCGTACTCGATGACGATGCACTGCAGACCGAGGCAGATGCCGAGCGTCGGGATGCCCTGCTCGCGGGCGAACTTCAGCGCGCCGATCTTGCCCTCGATCCCGCGGATGCCGAAGCCGCCGGGGATGACGATGCCGTCCAGCGGCGCGAGCGCCTTGGCGGCGCCCTCCGGCGTCTGGCATTCGTCGGAGGGGATCCAGCGGATGTTGACGTGCGTCTCCTGCGCGAATCCGCCCGCCTTGAGCGCCTCGGTGACCGAGAGGTAGGCATCCGGCAGGTCGATGTACTTGCCGACGAGTCCGATCGTGACCTCGTGCTTGGGGTTGTGCACCGCGTTCAGCACGCGCTCCCAGCGAGACCAGTCCACGCCGTCGGCCTTCGACAGGCCGAGGCTGCGCACGATGTACTCGTCGAGCCCCTGCTCGTTGAGCATCGACGGGATGTCGTAGATGCTCGGCACGTCGACGGCGTTCACGACGGCGCCCTCGTCGACGTCGCACATCAGCGCGATCTTGCGCTTGTTCGCCTCGGTGACGGGACGGTCGCTGCGCAGCACGAGCGCGTCCGGCTGGATGCCGATGGAGCGCAGTGTCGCCACGGAGTGCTGCGTGGGCTTCGTCTTCTGCTCACCCGACGCACCCATGAACGGCACGAGCGACACGTGCACGAAGAAGACGTTGTTGCGGCCGAGCTCGTGACGGATCTGGCGGGCCGACTCGATGAACGGCTGCGACTCGATGTCGCCGACCGTCCCGCCGATCTCGGTGATGATGACGTCCGGCTTCGGCGATTCGTCGGCCTGCAGACGCATGCGGCGCTTGATCTCGTCGGTGATGTGCGGGATGACCTGCACGGTGTCGCCGAGGTACTCGCCGCGACGCTCCTTGGCGATCACCTGCGAGTAGATCTGGCCGGTCGTGACGTTGGCAGCCTGGCTCAGTTCGATGTCGAGGAAGCGCTCGTAGTGGCCGATGTCGAGATCCGTCTCGGCGCCGTCGTCGGTCACGAAGACCTCGCCGTGCTGGAACGGGTTCATCGTGCCCGGATCCACGTTCAGATACGGGTCGAGCTTCTGCATCACGACGTGAAGTCCCCGCGCCGTCAGAAGGTTTCCGAGGCTCGCGGCAGTGAGGCCCTTACCCAAAGAGGAAACGACACCACCCGTCACGAAGATGTGCTTGGTGGTGTCGTTCGAATCGTCGCCGCGGGAAGAACCAGAAGTCTGCATCACGGGCTTTTATCCTATCAGGCTGTATTTCGATGAGCTTCGCAGAAGCTGGGGACACGCGGAGCAGGCGCCGAATCTCAGTCGACTTCGGTGCGAAGGCCCAGCAACTCGCGGGCGTGTGTCAGGGCGGCGTCCGAGTCGGGCATGCCCGACAGCAGGCGTGCCATCTCGGCCTCGCGATCCGCGCCCTCGAGGCGGCGGACATCGGATGCCGTGACCGAGCCGTCGTTCGCCTTCACGACGGTCAGGTGGTTGGCGGCGAACGCCGCGACCTGCGCGAGGTGGGTCACCGCGATCACCTGCGAGGACTCGGACAGACGGGCGAGGCGCCGGCCCACCTCGATCGCCGCGGCGCCGCCGATGCCGGCATCCACCTCGTCGAACACGAACGTCGGCACCGGGTCGACGGCCGCGATCACGACCTCGATGGCGAGCATGACGCGGCTGAGCTCTCCCCCGCTGGCGCCGCGCGAGACCGCGCGCGGCTCGGCGCCGGGGTGCGGGGCGAGCAGGATCGCGACGTCGTCGCGGCCGAGGCCGTCTCGGCCCCCGCGGTGACCGCGACCTCGAGTCGGGCGTCCGGCATGGCGAGGGCCCGCAGCTCGGCGGTCACCGCCGCGCCCAGGCGTGCGGCCGCCTCGGTCCGCGCCGCGGTCAGCAGGGCCGCGGTCTCGTCGAGGGCGGCGGCCGCGGCATCCCGCTCCTCCGTCAGCCGTTCGATGCGACCGGAGTCGTCGTCGAGCTCGGCGAGGCGTGCCGAGCCCGTGTCGAGCAGTTCGATCGCGGCGTCGAGCGTGCCGTGGGCGCGCACGAGTCCCGCGAGCACCGCACGACGCTCCTCGACGGCGGCCAGCTCGTGCGGGCCCGACTCGTCGAGGTCGGCGAGATACCCGGCGAGGGCTGCGGCGACATCGGCGACGCGATAGCCCAGGTCGGCCAGCTGGCCCGCGAGCTCTTCCAGCACCGGATCGTGCACGCGCTCGAGGACGCGACGCGACTCGGCGAGCAGCATGGCGGCATCGGGCTCGTCGCCCTCGCCCGAGAGGCCGTCGTGGGCGGTCGCGGCGGCGACCCGCAGCTCTTCGGCGTTCGCCAGCCGCTCAGCGCGGGCGGCGAGCTCGGCGTCCTCGCCGGACTGCGGGGCGGCCTGCTCGATCTCCGCGAGCTGCGCCCGCAGATCCTCCGCCTCACGGGCACGCGCGTCGCGATCGTCCGTGAGCTGCGAGAGCTCGCGGTCGATCGCGCGCCAGTGCTCGAACGTGCGCCGGTAGGCGTCTCGCGCGGTGTGCACGGCCTCACCGCCGAAGCGGTCCAGCGCGTCGCGCTGCGCCGCGGCCGAGCGCAGTCGCAGCTGATCGGACTGTCCGTGCACCACCACGAGCTCGTCGGCGAGGTCGGCGAGCACGCCGGCAGGCGCGGCGCGCCCGCCGACGGAGGCACGGCCGCGTCCCTCGCTCGAGATCGAGCGCCCGATGTACAGCTCGGCCCGTCCGCCGCCGATGGGCTCGACGTCGCCGCCCGCCTCGCGCACGCGTGCGGCGACGGGCCCGTCCTCGGGCACGATCCACACGCCGTCCACCGTGGCCTGGGAGGCGCCGGCGCGCACCGCACCCGAGTCGGCCCGCTGGCCGAGCAGCAGGCCGAGACCGGTGACCACCATCGTCTTGCCGGCGCCGGTCTCCCCCGTGATCGCCGTGAACCCCGCGCCGATCGGCAGCGTCGCCTCGGCGATCACGCCGAGGTCGCGCAGGCGCATCTCCTCGATCACGGCGCCACCTCGGACGTGACGGGCAGCATGCCGGTGATCGCAGCCGGACCCCGCCAGCCCTCGACGGGAAGACGGAACTTGCGCACGAGGCGATCGGTGAACTGCGCGGGATGCAGCCGCGCCAGGCGCACCGGGCGATCGGAGCGCCGCACCACCACGCGGGCGCCGGGAGGCAGGTCGTGCGAGCGACGACCGTCGCACCAGAGGATGCCGGTGCCGTTCGTGCGCTCGAGCACCTCGATCGCGACCGAGTGCTCCGGGCCCACCACCAGGGGCTTGGCGAAGAGCGCGTGCGCCGACAGCGGCACCACGGCGATCGCCTCGACCGTCGGCCAGATGACCGGACCGCCCGCGGAGAAGTTGTAGGCGGTCGAGCCGGTCGGCGTGGACACCACCATGCCGTCGCAGCCGAACGTCGACAGCGGTCGCCCGTCGATCTCGACGACGACCTCGAGCATGCGCTCGCGGCTCGCCTTCTCGACCGTCGCCTCGTTGAGCGCCCACGTCTCGTAGATCACGGAGTCGGCGGTGTCCTTCACCCGCACCTGGAGCGCCATGCGCTCCTCGACCTCGTATTCGCGGGCGATGACGCGGCGAACGGCCTCGTCCATGTCATCCCGCTCCGTCTCGGCGAGGAAGCCGACGTGACCCATGTTGATCCCGAGCACCGGTGCGCGACCGTCCCTGACGAGCTCCGCGGCGCGCAGGATGGTGCCGTCGCCGCCGAGCACGATCGCGAGCTCGATCGCGCCGACCGGCGTATCCGTCCCGAGCAGCGCGACCTCGCCGATCGCCGCGCCCGCGGCCAGCAGCTCCTCCGCATCGTCGGGCGCGAACACCGGCTGCGCACCGGCGGCGCGGAGGGCGGCCACGACGCGCTCGGCGGCGGTGACGGTCTCGGCGCGATGCGCGTGCGCCACGACCAGGATGCTGCGCCCGGCCTGCGCCTGAACCTGCAGGTCGTGCGGTGCGTCGGCGTTGTTCATCGGCTCCCCGCCAGTCGGTTCACAGTGCCTGACCATTCTGTCGGATTGCTTCCCCGGCCCGGCGCGAGGTGCGCGATGAACTCGGAATTGCCGTGGGTGCCCGCGATCGGGGAGGAGACGAGCCCGCACGTGCCGAGCCCCACGTCCCACGCCGCCCACAGCACGCGCGCGACCGCGTCGGCGCGCAGCACCGGGTTGGTCACCAGGCCGCCCTTCACCGCGGTGCGGCCGACTTCGAACTGCGGCTTGACGAGCAGCACGAGATCCGCATCGGATGCCGCCACCGCCCGCGCCGCCGGCAGCACGTGCGACAGCGAGATGAACGACAGATCGCCCGTCACGATCGACGGCGCGAGCCGCCACGCCGCTCGCCTCGGCAAGCGAGTCCGGGAGTCATGTAGCGGACGTTGAACCCCTCGATGGATATGACGCCGGGGTCGTCGGCGACGGATGCCGCGAGCTGGCCGTGCCCGACATCCACCGCGATCACCGGCTCGGCGCCGCGCTCGCGGAGCACCTGCGTGAAGCCGCCGGTGGAAGCGCCCATGTCGAGCGCCACGCGGCCGCGCACGTCAAGGTCGAAGGCATCCAGTCCGGCGATCAGCTTGTGCGCCGCGCGGCTGACGTAGTGATCGGCGCCGGCGACCTCGATGAGGGTCTCGTCGCCGACTGCGGTCGACGCCTTCACCACCGGGCGACCGTCGACGGTCACGAGTCCTTCGGCGATCAGCGTCGCGGCGTGCGTGCGGGAGCGCGCGAGGCCACGGGCGGCGAGAGCGGCGTCGAGCCGGCTCGTCATGACGGGGAGCCGGGGGTCGCCTCGAGGCGACGGGCGAGCGTGTCGTGCAGGGAGTCGTACGCGTCGGCGCGAGTGGCCAGCGGCTGCGCCTCGATCACTTCGAGAGTGGAGAGGAGGTCGCCGGTCTCGTCGTCACGCGGGCTGGCCTGGTCCATCCACCCAGACTACGGGGGCACCGCGACAGTCGTCCGGATTCGAGGCGGCGTGACGCGTCAGGGGCGGTGGAACGGGTCGGCGTACAGCCGCTCCGGCACGCGGAAGCCGAAGATCGCCCGACCGCTCGCCCAGATCGCTGCGGCACCCGCGCGCACCAGATCGATCGCGCGATCGCCCTCGCTCAGGATGCGGACGTCGGCGCCGTCGATCGCGACTCGCGCGTCGCGCACGGTGGCGACGCCGTCCTTCACCTGCACCTCGGGATACGGCTCATGCAGTTCGCGAAGGTCGCCCAGGATGTACGTCGGCCGCGAATTCTCCGGAGCTGCGAGGACGTGCTTGGGCCGGTCGATGCCCGTCAGCACGAGCGCCGACGCGATGCCGGCGCGATTCGCCCCGAGGATGTCGGTGTCGAGCCGGTCACCCAGGAAGAGCGGATGCCGCGCGCCGAACCGCGCGACGGCTTCTTGGAAGATCGGCGTCTCGGGCTTACCTGCCACCGTGGCGAGCCGGCCCACCGCCGTGTGCACGGCGGACACGAGCGTGCCGTTTCCGGGAGCGATGCCCCGCGACTGCGGGATCGTCCAGTCCGTGTTGGTCGCGACCCAGGGAATGCCGCCCTCCTCCTCGGGCGTCTTGAGTGCGAACGCGGCCTCGGCGAGCTGCGTCCACCCGACCTCGGGCGCGAATCCCTGCACGACGGCCGCAGGCGCATCGTCCGCGCTGCGCGTGACGACGAACCCGGCCTTCTCGACCTCGACCACGAGCCCGTCGCCGCCGACCACGAGGATCGTCGAACCCGGGGCGATCTTCTCGGCGAGCAGCCGCATCGCCGCTTGCGGGCTGGTCACGACGTCACTCGGATCCGTCGCCAGGCCGAGCTCGCTCAGATGCGCCGCCACCGAGGCATCCGTGCGTGCCGCGTTGTTGGTGATGTAGGCGATGGCGCGGCCGTCCCGTGCCCGATTCAGGCTCTCGACCGCGTGCGGCAGCGCTCCTGCGCCGGCGTAGACGACGCCGTCGAGGTCGGCCAGCACGACATCCACACCGTCGAGCGGGGCGGGCGTCACAGCCCGCCGCCCGAACAGCGCCATCAGCGCTGGGCCTCGTCGGTGTCGGCGTCCGCCTCCGCATCCGCGGCCGCGTCGGCTTCGGGCTGCGGCTCGTCGACGCCGGCCTCGACCAGGATCTCGGCGACCTCATCGGCGACCGAGAGCTCCTCCTGCGGGCTCAGCTCCAGCTCGGCCTCAGCCTCGGCCATCTCGTCGGCCTCGTCGGACGCCTCGACCGGGTCTTGCGGGTCGACCTCGTCGTCGTCGGACGCCTCGTCCTCGGTCGTCGTCGTCGTTCGACGCCTCGTCCTGGTCGTCGTCGTCGCCGTCCTCGAACGACTCGTCCTCGTCGAAACTCGTCCTCGTCCTCGACGTCTTCCTCGATGACTTCCTCGACGAGCATCGTCTCCAGGTCGTCCAGACCCGCCGCCGCGTCGATCGCCTCTCCAGCGACGACCGCGCGGTGCTGCCACTGCGCCGCCTCATCGGTGCGGCCCAGCTCTTCGAGCACGGCGGCGCGCGCGGCGAACAGCCCCGGGCTCCACTCGAAGGCGCGATCGGGGTCGAGCTCAGGGATGTCGAGCTCCTGGAGCGCGCGCTCGGGCTCGCCGAGATCGAGGCGTGCCCCCGACATGGCGATCGCCAGCTCCACGCGGACCGATGTCTCCAGCGTGGCGCGGTCCACCGAGCGTCCCACCTCGAGGGCGCGGTCGGCGCGGCCGACGCCCCGTTCGCTGTCGACCATGAGCGCGATCTGGTCGTCGCGTCCGGAGATGCGCCGGTAGGTGCGCAGCTCACGCAGCGCGAGAGCGAAATCGCCGGTCGCATAAGCCGTGATCGCGAGCGTCTCCCGGACGATCGCAATGCGCCCGGCACGTCGAGACGCCGACAGCGCATGCTGGTGCGCCAGGGCGGGGTCTTCGTCGATGAGCTCCGACGCCATCGCCAGGTGGCGCGCGACCTCGTCGGCGTTCTCCTTGCTCAGCGTCTTCAGCTCGTTGCGCGCGGCCGTCGGCAGGTCTTGCGGGGTGACGTCGTCCGGGATGAACGGGTCGTCGTGCCGAACGCGGACAGCACGGATCTCGCCCTCGCGGACCTCCCGATCGGGCCGATTCGCACCACCGCGCGTCGGACGCGCGCTGCGCTCATAAGGCTTGCGGTCCCCGTCACGCGGGGGTAGAACGGTCGCCGTCGCGCTTCTGGTAGGCTTCGGTCCCGTCCGGGGCGTACGAACGGTCGCCGTCGCGCTTCTGGTACGGCTTGCGGTCGCCGCCGTCGCGCGGCGTGTAGGGCTTCCGGTCGCCGTCGCGCGGCTGCGTAAGGCAACGGCTCGCCGTCGCGGGACGCGTAGGGCACGGTCGCCGTCGCGCTTCTGGTACGGCTTGCGGTCGCCGCCGTCGCGGGGCGTGTAGGGCTTCCGGTCGCCGTCGCGCGGCGCGTACGGGCGGTCGCCATCGCGCTTCTGGTAGGGCTTCCGGTCACCGTCGCGCGGCGCGTACGGACGGTCGCCATCGCGCTTCTGATAGGGCTTCCGGTCACCATCGCGCGGCGCGTAGGGACGGTCGCCGTCACGCTTCTGGTACGGCTTGCGGTCACCACCGTCGCGCGGTCGTGGTACGGGCTTCCGGTCACCATCGCGAGGAGCGTAGGGACGGTCACCATCACGCTTCTGGTACGGCTTCCGGTCACCATCGCGAGGAGCGTAGGGACGGTCGCCATCACGCTTCTGGTACGGCTTCCGGTCACCATCGCGAGGAGCGTAGGGACGGTCGCCATCACGCTTCTGGTACGGCTTCCGGTCACCATCACGAGGAGCGTACGGACGGTCCCCGTCACGCTTCTGGTACGGCTTCCGGTCACCACCGTCTCGCGGGGTGTAGCTGCGCGCGCCATCGCGCGGAGCGTAGGGACGGTCGCCGTCACGCTTCTGATACGGCTTGCGATCCCCGTCTCGGGGCGAGTACGTGCGGTCGCCCTCGCGCTTGGCGTACGGCTTCTGATCGCCGTCGCGCTTCGCGTATGGCTTCCGGTCGCCGTCACGCTTCTGGTACGGCTTGCGGTCGGCTCCTGCCGGCGACTGCTTCCCGTCGGATCGTTCGCGCGGCGCGCGTCTGTCGTCGCGCGGCTCCTGCTCTGCCATTCTTCGATCCTCCTGGATGTGGTCTGCCTCGGCAATCCACCGTGTTAACGCGTAATGGCCACCCTTGGGGGGTGGCCATTACGTGAATGGGTGTCCGGCGGTGTCCTACTCTCCCACAGGGTCCCCCCTGCAGTACCATCGGCGCTGAGAGGCTTAGCTTCCGGGTTCGGAATGGGACCGGGCGTTTCCCTCTCGCTATGGCCGCCGAAACTCTCTTGATGTTTCAGTCTTCACAACGTGAAAAAATCTATGTTCTGTTGTGTTCCCGACCGTACATCGGGAACCACTCAGTGGACGCAAGCACCAGAAACGGTGTGTTATCAAGTCATCGGCTTATTAGTACCAGTCAGCTGCACGCATTGCTGCGCTTCCACATCTGGCCTATCAACCCAGTAGTCTGGCTGGGAGCCTCTCACCCGAAGGTATGGAAGTCTCATCTTGAGGCCGGCTTCCCGCTTAGATGCTTTCAGCGGTTATCCATCCCGAACGTAGCTAACCAGCGGTGCACTTGGCAGTACAACTGGCACACCAGAGGTTCGTCCAACCCGGTCCTCTCGTACTAGGGTCAGATCCTCTCAAACTTCCTACGCGCGCAGCGGATAGGGACCGAACTGTCTCACGACGTTCTAAACCCAGCTCGCGTACCGCTTTAATGGGCGAACAGCCCAACCCTTGGGACCTACTCCAGCCCCAGGATGCGACGAGCCGACATCGAGGTGCCAAACCATGCCGTCGATATGGACTCTTGGGCAAGATCAGCCTGTTATCCCCGAGGTACCTTTTATCCGTTGAGCGACAGCGCTTCCACAAGCCACTGCCGGATCACTAGTCCCGACTTTCGTCCCTGCTCGACCTGTCAGTCTCACAGTCAAGCTCCCTTGTGCACTTACACTCGCCACCTGATTGCCAACCAGGTTGAGGGAACCTTTGGGCGCCTCCGTTACTTTTTGGGAGGCAACCGCCCCAGTTAAACTACCCACCAGGCACTGTCCCTGAACCGGATTACGGTTCGAAGTTAGATATCCAGAGTGACCAGAGTGGTATTTCAACAATGACTCCACGAATACTGGCGTATCCGCTTCACAGTCTCCCACCTATCCTACACAAGCCACACCGAACACCAATACCAAGCTGTAGTAAAGGTCACGGGGTCTTTCCGTCCTGCTGCGCGTAACGAGCATCTTTACTCGTAATGCAATTTCGCCGAGTTCGCGGTTGAGACAGTTGGGAAGTCGTTACGCCATTCGTGCAGGTCGGAACTTACCCGACAAGGAATTTCGCTACCTTAGGATGGTTATAGTTACCACCGCCGTTTACTGGGGCTTAAATTCTCAGCTTCGCCTTGCGGCTAACCGGTCCTCTTAACCTTCCAGCACCGGGCAGGCGTCAGTCCGTATACATCGTCTTGCGACTTGGCACGGACCTGTGTTTTTAGTAAACAGTCGCTACCCACTAGTCTCTGCGGCCACCACACCCTTTTTGAGGCAAGCTCATATAAGTGGATGGCCCCCCTTCTCCCGAAGTTACGGGGGCATTTTGCCGAGTTCCTTAACCACGATTCTCTCGATCTCCTTGGTATTCTCTACCTGACCACCTGAGTCGGTTTGGGGTACGGGCGGCTAGAACCTCGCGTCGATGCTTTTCTTGGCAGCATAGGATCACCCACTTTTCATCCGCATCGTGTCTCAGCCTGTATGAGTCACGGATTTGCCTATGACTCGGCCTACGCACTTGCCCCGGGACAACCATCGCCCGGGATGGGCTACCTTCCTGCGTCACACCTGTTAATACGCTAACCGCACCAGAATGGGGTCGTGCGCTAGGCCCACAGCATCACCCCGAAGGGATCCGTCAATGGGATTCAGACACTTAGCACTACTGGATTAGCTTGGGCGGTTCTTCGCCGGTACGGGAATATCAACCCGTTGTCCATCGACTACGCCTGTCGGCCTCGCCTTAGGTCCCGACTTACCCAGGGAAGATTAGCTTGACCCTGGAACCCTTGGTCTTTCGGAGGACGTGTTTCTCACACGTCTTTCGCTACTCATGCCTGCATTCTCACTCGTGTGGCGTCCACGGCTGGGTCACCCCGCCGCTTCACTCGCCACACGACGCTCTCCTACCCATCAACACGGCTGGACCACGAAGGCCTACCAATAATGTCAATGCCACAACTTCGGTGGCGTGCTTGAGCCCCGTTACATTGTCGGCGCGGAATCACTTGACCAGTGAGCTATTACGCACTCTTTCAAGGGTGGCTGCTTCTAAGCCAACCTCCTGGTTGTCTAAGCAACTCCACATCCTTTCCCACTTAGCACGCGCTTAGGGACCTTAGATGGTGGTCTGGGTTGTTTCCCTCTCGACTATGAAGCTTATCCCCCACAGTCTCACTGCTGCGCTCTCACTTACCGGCATTCGGAGTTTGGCTGACGTCAGTAACCTTGTAGGGCCCATCGGCCATCCAGTAGCTCTACCTCCGGCAAGAAACACGCAACGCTGCACCTAAATGCATTTCGGAGAGAACCAGCTATCACGAAGTTTGATTGGCCTTTCACCCCTATCCACAGCTCATCCCCTCAGTTTTCAACCTAAGTGGGTTCGGCCCTCCACGACGTCTTACCGTCGCTTCAGCCTGGCCATGGATAGATCACTTCGCTTCGGGTCTAGGACATGCGACTGAATCGCCCTATTCAGACTCGCTTTCGCTACGGCTACCCCACCCGGGTTAACCTCGCCACATATCGCTAACTCGCAGGCTCATTCTTCAAAAGGCACGCTGTCACCCCTACTAAGGAGGCTCCAACGGTTTGTAAGCAAACGGTTTCAGGTACTATTTCACTCCCCTCCCGGGGTACTTTTCACCTTTCCCTCACGGTACTTGTCCGCTATCGGTCATCTGGGAGTATTTAGGCTTATCAGGTGGTCCTGACAGATTCACACGGGATTTCTCGGGCCCCGTGATACTTGGGATACTCTCCACGTCAGAACACGCATTTCGACTACGGGGCTGGCACCCACTCTGGCCCGCCTTTCAAGACGGTTCGTCTATACGCTTCTGTCACGTCGACCACTCGGCAGAATGGTCCGGAAAGTCCCGCAACCCCCCACATGCAACGCCTGCCGGCTCTCACACACATGAGGTTTAGCCTGATCCGATTTCGCTCGCCACTACTCACGGAATCACTGTTGTTTTCTCTTCCTGTGGGTACTGAGATGTTTCACTTCCCCACGTTCCCTCTACCCGCCCTATATATTCAGGCGGGAGTCACCAGGTACGCACGCGCCCTGGCGGGGTTTCCCCATTCGGACACCCTCGGATCAAAACTTGCTTATCAGTTCCCCGAGGCTTATCGCAGATTGCTACGTCCTTCTTCGGCTCCAGATGCCAAGGCATCCACCGTTTGCTCTTAAAGACTTGAAATCACATGAGTTTCATCAAGAATCGAACCCGAACCAAAAGGTCCGGGCGAAATTGACTAATGATCTTTAAGATCATCTATAACAAGAACAATCCCGAAGGATCATCTCTGAAGATGCTCGCGTCCACTGTGTAGTTCTCAAAGTACGGGCGGTACCCCCAACCCCACCACCAAACGGCGCAGGAATCAGAAGGCCCAAGAGGAGTGTCCCCCACCCCCACCACCCCGAAAGGCAGCAGAAGCAGCGTCCGGTCCCTCAGGACCCAACAGCGTGCCGGCGCCCCGCTCACCAGAACCCACCCTCCAACCACACCCCCGAAAGGATGCGGCGTACTAGTAGACCCCAGCTGCGCTGACGCCATGTCAAATGTTCCACCCTTGAGCCCCAGCCACACACGAGTCGGTGTGGTACTGGGTCCTGGAACCCCCGAAGAGGTCCAAGTGCTCCTTAGAAAGGAGGTGATCCAGCCGCACCTTCCGGTACGGCTACCTTGTTACGACTTAGTCCTAATTACCGATCCCACCTTCGACGGCTCCCTCCACAAGGGTTGGGCCACCGGCTTCAGGTGTTACCGACTTTCATGACTTGACGGGCGGTGTGTACAAGACCCGGGAACGTATTCACCGCAGCGTTGCTGATCTGCGATTACTAGCGACTCCGACTTCATGAGGTCGAGTTGCAGACCTCAATCCGAACTGGGACCGGCTTTTTGGGATTCGCTCCACCTCACGGTATTGCAGCCCTTTGTACCGGCCATTGTAGCATGCGTGAAGCCCAAGACATAAGGGGCATGATGATTTGACGTCATCCCCACCTTCCTCCGAGTTGACCCCGGCAGTATCCCATGAGTTCCCACCATTACGTGCTGGCAACATAGAACGAGGGTTGCGCTCGTTGCGGGACTTAACCCAACATCTCACGACACGAGCTGACGACAACCATGCACCACCTGTTCACGAGTGTCCAAAGAGTCCCCTATTTCTAGGGTGTTCTCGTGTATGTCAAGCCTTGGTAAGGTTCTTCGCGTTGCATCGAATTAATCCGCATGCTCCGCCGCTTGTGCGGGTCCCCGTCAATTCCTTTGAGTTTTAGCCTTGCGGCCGTACTCCCCAGGCGGGGAACTTAATGCGTTAGCTGCGTCACGGAATCCGTGGAAAGGACCCCACAACTAGTTCCCAACGTTTACGGGGTGGACTACCAGGGTATCTAAGCCTGTTTGCTCCCCACCCTTTCGCTCCTCAGCGTCAGTTACGGCCCAGAGATCTGCCTTCGCCATCGGTGTTCCTCCTGATATCTGCGCATTCCACCGCTACACCAGGAATTCCAATCTCCCCTACCGCACTCTAGTCTGCCCGTACCCACTGCAGGCCCGAGGTTGAGCCTCGGGATTTCACAGCAGACGCGACAAACCGCCTACGAGCTCTTTACGCCCAATAATTCCGGATAACGCTTGCGCCCTACGTATTACCGCGGCTGCTGGCACGTAGTTAGCCGGCGCTTTTTCTGCAAGTACCGTCACTTTCGCTTCTTCCTTGCTAAAAGAGGTTTACAACCCGAAGGCCGTCATCCCTCACGCGGCGTTGCTGCATCAGGCTTGCGCCCATTGTGCAATATTCCCCACTGCTGCCTCCCGTAGGAGTCTGGGCCGTGTCTCAGTCCCAGTGTGGCCGGTCACCCTCTCAGGCCGGCTACCCGTCGACGCCTTGGTGAGCCATTACCTCACCAACAAGCTGATAGGCCGCGAGCCCATCCCCAACCAAAAAATCTTTCCAACCACGAGCCATGCGACTGTGGCTCGTATCCAGTATTAGACGCCGTTTCCAGCGCTTATCCCAGAGTCAGGGGCAGGTTGCTCACGTGTTACTCACCCGTTCGCCACTGATCCACCCAGCAAGCTGGGCTTCACCGTTCGACTTGCATGTGTTAAGCACGCCGCCAGCGTTCATCCTGAGCCAGGATCAAACTCTCCATAAAAAATGAAAACCACCGACAACCCGGGAAAACGAGTCGAAAGCAGCGAGTTCAACCATGACCAAAAACGAATATCAAACTGACATCCATGAATTGATCCAAAAAGGACCCCCACCAACCAAACAAGGTCAGCGAGGATACAAAAATTGGCATTTGACAAGTGCACGCTGTTGAGTTCTCAAAGATCGGACGCACCAGCCAGCGCGAATCTCTCGACCCGCTGCCCCAGCTGGGCAACTTCACTATCTTATCTCGCCGAGGCGTTCCCGTCAAATCGACCGGAGCTTCTCGAGCGAGTCCCCCACGTGTCCGACGAGCGGACGATCCGCGGAACGGATCTTGGTTGTGGGAGGTTGTTCACTGCTTGAGGGGAGCCAGGCCTTCCGGCCTTCCGCTCTACCCTTTGGGGCGAACAAGTAATACTTTACGTGCGACCACCCCACCCGTCGAATCCAGCCCGCACCCCGGGCGTGTCGCACCCCCACACCCCCGGAAACACGCGGATCGCGGTCCACGCCGCCGCGTCCGCAGATCGACCGCGAGCCGGCCACGCGGCGGCTCGCTCGGACGAATCACGCAGCCGAGCACGGCGGACGGATGGATCGTGATCACAACGGTCCTCCCTGGCCTCGATGGGACGTCCCGCTCGCGCCGATCTTGACCACCTGCCGAGACCGCTCTGGCAGCCGTCGCACCGAGACAGACGATGACGCCGCCGACGGCGGCGAACTCGCCTCGAGCCACGGCCGGCACGCCGAGATGTTCCGCGTCGGGACGCTGGTGGATCCGGCGCTTGCCCCGCTGCTCGAACGAAGTGCTTCACCGCATTCGTCAGGTACACGCGCTCCCGAGGATCCCGCTCTCGAGCGCCTGCGCGAGCACGTCCGGCCGGTCCGACGAACGGCTCCCCGCGAGATCCTCCTTGTCGCCCGGCCGCACTTCCCCGTCGCCGAACACCGCCTGCGTCGCATCTCGCCAGAGCTCGCAGCCGCGGCATCCCTGCACCGCCTCGCGCAGCCGATCGACGTCCGCATCCGGCGGCACCCACTGCTCCGCGCCGGGCCGTTCCTCGTCCACGCCGGCACGCTACGGCCGGCCCGGCGAACAGCGCAGACCCTGGTCCGGCCAGCCGCGCGCGGTATCGTGCGCGCACGCTCCCGGTCCGGTCGACGGTCACGCGTGGGCGACCGGTCGTGCGCGCATCACCTGCACCGCGATGCACAGCGACACCGTCACCGCGCCCCAGACCGCGCACGCCGGCGGCAGCACGCGGTAGGCGAGATGCGCGGCGGTGAACTCGGCATCGAGGGGACCGTGCACAGCGATGCCCCACCCCCATGCCAGCGCGAGCGCGAGAGGGAGCGACGCCCACCAGATCCAGCGGGCCGCATCGGGCAGCACGCGCGGGACGGATGCCGCGGCCGATACGCCGGCGCAGCCACACGAGCATCCACACGGCGATGATCGCGAGGCCGATCGCGCTCGACGCCGTGCTGGAGCCACTTGTAACCGGGGAGCGGTCCCCATTCCGCCGCCAGCGCGGGGATCGCGGTCGTGCCCCAGCGAGCCTCGTGCGTGAAGAGGTCCCACACGATGTGGCTCACGACGCCGAGGAGCAGCGAGACGACGAGCAGCAGCATCCCCCGCCACGGACACGCGCGGCTCGCGCGCCGGGGAGACCGCCAGCGTCTCGCGCAGCGCGGCGCCGGCACCGGCATCCCACTGCGCCGGCAGTCGCACCGCGAGCCATCGCGGCGAGAGCTCACGCGCGGCCGGCCGCAGCACGCACCGCCAGACGAGCAGCAGCGCCAGCGCCAGCGACGACCGTGGCGGGGAGCCACGCGAACGAGTGCGTGACCCCGTAGTGCAACGGCAGCCCGCGGACGAACAGCGGCAGGTCGGGGGTCATCGCCCCGATCGCGATCGCCGCCGGCACGAGCGGCGTGCGCACGAACGGCAGCGCGACCACCGCGTGACTCGGGGTGAACGGCATCCGTCACTCCTCTGTCGGCGCGATGGCCGTGCTCACGACCGTCGCGTCAGCCGACGAACACGCCCGCGAGCGTCTTCTTGCCGCGCCGGAGCACCGAGACCCCTCCGGGCAGTGCGCCCGGCACGGTCGCCGCATCGTCCTCGACCTTCGCGCCGTCCAGCGAGACCCCGCCCTGCGCGATCGCGCGCCGGCCTTCCGACAGACTCGAGACGAGCCCGGTGTCGACGAGCGCCTGCAGCACCGGCGTGCCGGCCGCGACCGTGGCGTTCGGCAGTTCCTCCAGCGCGTGGCGCAGCGTCGTCGCGTCGAGCGCGGCGAGGTCGCCCTGACCGAAGAGGGCCTCGGATGCCGCGATCACGGCGGCCGCGGCATCCACCCCGTGCACGAGTCCGGTGACCTCCATCGCCAGGCGCTTCTGCGCGGCACGACGGAAGGGCTCCTCGGCGACGAGTCGTTCGTAGTCCTCGATCTCGGCCCGCGTGAGGAACGTGAAGATCTTGAGGCGCTCGATCACGTCCGCGTCGTCGGTGTTGAGCCAGAACTGGTACATCCGGTACGGGCTGCACATCGCGGCGTCGAGCCAGATCGCATTGCCCTCGCTCTTGCCGAACTTGGTGCCGTCGCTGTTCGTGATCAGCGGCGTGCCGATCGCGTGCACCGAGACGCCCTCGACGCGGTGGATGAGGTCGGTGCCGCTGGTGAGGTTGCCCCACTGGTCGCTGCCGCCGGTCTGCAGCACGCAGCCGTACTGCCGGTACAGCTCGAGGTAGTCCATGCCCTGCAGGATCTGGTAGCTGAACTCGGTGTAGCTGATGCCGGCCTCGGAGTTCAGGCGCGCCGCGACCGCTTCCTTCTTGAGCATCGTGCCGACCCGGTAGTGCTTGCCGATGTCGCGCAGGAAGTCGATGGCGCTCATCGGCGCCGTCCAGTCGAGGTTGTTGACGATGCGCGCGGCGTTGTCGCCGTCGAAGCTCAGGAACCGCTCGACCTGCGACTGCAGGTAGCCGACCCACTCCCCGACCGTCTCTTTGGTGTTGAGCGTGCGCTCGGCCGACGGGCGGGGGTCGCCGATGAGGCCGGTCGATCCGCCGACCAGGCCCAGCGGCCGGTGGCCCGCGAGCTGCAGGCGGCGCATCGTGAGCAGCTGCACGAGGTTGCCGAGGTGCAGACTCGGCGCGGTCGGGTCGAAGCCGCAGTAGTACGTGATCGGGTCCCCGGCGAGAAGGGCGCGCAGCGCCTCCTGATCGGTGGACACATGCACGAGTCCACGCCACACGATCTCGTCCCACACGTTCTCGAATGCGGGGTCGATCGCGGGCGCAGTCGTGCTCACGACGGTTTCAGACACGCGAGCCAGGCTATCAGCGCGGATGGCGCGGCCCTTCGCCGACGGCGCGACTCGGCGGCGACGCCGCGCGCGCGGGACTGCGTCAGCGCTGCGTGAGTGCGGCGTAGCGATCCGATCGCGCAGCGCGTGGGCACGGGCTCGCTCGACGCGCCAGGCAGGGTGATTGGATGCCCCGACCCGGCGCGTCAGCGCCGGCTCCGGTGAGCTCGGCGAGCGCGTCGACGGTCTCCTCGATCGGCGTGCTGCGATCCTCCTGATGTAGCCACAGCATGTCGACCGCCTCGACGCCGAGCCGGTCGAGGCTGCCCGCGAAGGCATCGAAGGACCGCGCGTCGCGACAGGCCGGCGCGGCGGGAAGGCCACGAGCCCGACCACAGCGGTTCGGCACCGAGCTTGGTCGCGATGACGGACGCGGTCGCGAACACTCGGGCCGGGCTGCGAGCCAGCGACCCAGGACGCGCTCGCTGTCGCCGCCCTGCCCGTCGGCGCTCGCCCAGAAGGCTGTAGCAGTCGGCCGTGTCGATCCAGACACCACCACGCTCGACGAAGCGGTCGAGCAGCGCGAAGGACGTCGGCTCGTCTATAGGCCGTGCCGAACATCATGGCGCCGCTCTTTCACGGGCGACTCGCCCCGCAGGTCAACGGCGCGGGCGCGGGGACTGGTCAGGACGGATCACCGGCGAACATTCAGGGTCGCTCGAGAACCGACCGACTTCAGTCCATAGCCTTGGTGTCACTGAAGGTCACAAGCTAAAGTGTCGATGAATTAAGTTCTGTGCATAAGGGGGAGCCATGTATGTGATCACCAGCGATCAGCGCGACAGCCGCACCAGCGCCGATCTCGTGCCCGCCGCCCTCTCGGCGGTTGCGACGCACGCCCCAGGGGCGTCGCGCTCGCGCCCGAGCGGACCGCGGGCGACGAGGTGCAGGTCGCGGTCGCCGACGCCGCGGCGGTGCTCGCGATCCTCCTCGACCTCACGCGGGCCGGCCGGTGGAGTGTCGGCGTGGGCGTCGGCGACGTCGAGACCCCGCTGCCGGACAGCGTCCGCGCTGCCAGGGGCGAGGCGTTCCTCAACGCGCGCGACGCCGTGGACCGCGCCAAGAAGGCCACGACACGGGTCGCGGTCACCGCGCCGGAGGGTGGGGCGGATGCCGAGGCGCTGGTGCGCCTCCTCATCGAGCTGCGCGATCGCCGCACCGCCGAAGGCTGGGAGGTGCTACGACCTCCTTGCCGAGGGCATCACGCAGCGCGAGGCGGCGGCGCGGCTCGGCATCTCGGAGGCCGCGGTCAGCCTGCGCGTCAGATCCGCCGGATTGCGGACCGAGGAAGCGGCCGTGCCCGCGCTCGATCCGCGTGCTCGCCGGCCTCGATCCGGCCGCCGTGCCAGACTGACGCCATGGTCTCCCCGGACGTGCTCCTCGTCGCCGTGCTCTCGATCTTCCTGTTCGTCGCCTTGTGCGGAGCGCTCGTGCTCGTGGTCCTCAGCCTCCGCAAGCCGACCGACATCCCGCTCATCGTCGCGGGTGTGCTCGTGGTGCTGTGCCTGCTCGCCGTGACGGTGTCGCCGGTGAACGTGCCGCTGCTCCTCGGACTGGGCATCGCGCTGCTGGGAACCGCCCTGGCCGTGCTCGGCGGCAACCCGGTCACCCGCCGTGTGCTCGACATCGCCAGCCACGGTCGCGTGGAAGAGGGCGACAACGGCGGCATCCTCCTCCGTGCGCCGTCCCTGCCCGGGAGCGGTCGCCGGCGAAGGCGCCGTGCGCGAGGTGATGCGCGGCGGCACCACGATCGGCTATCTGGAACGCGTGGCGGTGGCGCTCGGGATCATCGCCGGGTTCCCCGAGGCGATCGCCGTGGTGGTCGCCCTCAAGGGCATCGGCCGGTTCTCGGAGCTGGCCAGCGCGGAAGCGCGGGAGAGATTCATCATCGGCACGCTCGCCAGCCTGGTCTGGGCGTGCATCGTCGCCGCGCTGGTGCGCCTCGCGATCTGGTGATCGCCGCCGCGACACCCGCAGCGCAGCGGACTACAGCCCGAGGGCGTGCGCGGCCGCCTGCACGCGCTCGATCAGCTCGGCACGCTGCTCGGCGACCCTGACCGGCGCCGTCCCGCCTGCGCCGGTGCGGCTCGCGACGGAGCCCTCGACGGTCAGCACGTCCCGCACCTCGGGCGCGAGGTGCGGCGAGACCGACGCGAGCTGCTCATCGGTGACCTCGTGCAGCTCGATCCCGTTCTCTTCGCACACCCGCACGAGGTGGCCGGAGATCTCGTGCGCATCGCGGAACGGCACGCCGCGCTTCACGAGCCACTCGGCGACGTCGGTCGCCAGGGAGAAGCCCTGCGGCGCGAGCGCCGCCATGCGGTCGGTGTCGAAGCGCAGCGTCGCGACCATGCCGGCGAAGGCGGGCAGCACCGTCTCGAGCGTGCGCACCGAGTCGAACACCGGCTCCTTGTCTTCCTGCAGGTCGCGGTTGTACGCGAGCGGGAGCGCCTTGAGCGTGGCGAGCAGGCCGGTGAGGTTGCCGATGAGCCGCCCGGCCTTGCCGCGGGCGAGTTCGGCGATGTCGGGGTTCTTCTTCTGCGGCATGATGCTCGAGCCGGTCGAATAGCCGTCGTCGAGGGTCACGAAGCCGAACTCGCGCGTGTTCCAGAGGATGATCTCCTCCGCGAAGCGCGAGACGTCGATGCCGACCATCGCCGTGATGAACGCGAACTCGGCGACGACGTCGCGCGCCGATGTGCCGTCGAGCGAGTTCTCGGCGGGGCGGTCGAGGCCCAGTTCCCGGGCGACCAGCTGCGGATCCAGTCCGAGCGTCGAGCCGGCGAGCGCGCCTCCGCCGTACGGAGAGACCGCCGCGCGCGCGGACCAGTCGCGCAGGCGCTCCAGGTCGCGCACCAGCGGCCATGCGTGAGCCTGCAGATGGTGGGCCAGCAGCACCGGCTGCGCGTGCTGCAGGTGGGTGCGGCCCGGCATGATCGCGTCGGGGTGCGCCTCGGCCTGCGCCACGAGGGCGTCGACCAGCCGGAGGATCTCCCGCGCGATGGTGCGCGAGTGGTCGAGCAGATACATGCGCACGAGCGTGGCGATCTGGTCGTTGCGACTGCGTCCGGCGCGCAGCTTGCCGCCCAGCTCGGCGCCGACGACGCCGATCAGCGCCTGTTCGAGAGCGCCGTGGACGTCTTCATCGGATGCCGCGGGCCGAAGTGTGCCGTCGGTCACGCCGCGTGCGAGCACATCGAGCCCGTCGTGCATGGCGCGCTCCTCGTCCGGCGGTGAGATACCCCGCGGCGGCGAGCGCCTTGGCGTGCGCGTGCGAGCCGGCGATGTCGTAGAGCGCCAGGTCCCAGTCGAAATGCGTCGATCGGCTGAGCTCGGCCAGCTCCGGGGACGGTCCCGTCGCGAAACGGGCTCCCCACAGTGCGCCTTCGTTGGTGCCGTCAGCCTTCGATTCACTCACCCGACCAGCCTACCGACGCGGCACCGGGCGAACCGCCGCTGTGTCGTGGGACGACCGGGCTCGGCGGCCGTCCGTGAGCGCTGCGGTTTCCTGCAGGTGCTGCGTCGCGCGACGGCGCGGTCGCAGAAACCGCAGCGGGACCGCGAGCGCGAGCCCGCTAGTGCGGGAGGCTCCGGGGGTCCGGATCGGCCTGTTCCTCACGGTGCGACGGGCGGCGGGATCGGTCGGGCACAGCGAAGCGAGAGGCCTGATCCAGCACCGTCTCGAGCGGGCCGCGTCCGACCAGCAGCGCCCACGCGGTGCACAGCACGACGGTGCCGATCGTGAGCGGCCAGAACGGCTCGAGCGCGCGGAAGCCGGTGAGGTCGCCGACGCGGTCGAGCACCGCGGCGGCGATCGCTGCCCACACGACGAGCTGCAGCGTGTACGCGGTGAGTGGCATCGCGCCGACGGCGCGCAGCGGCAGCACCACCCAGACCAGCACCGTCCGGCAGAGCAGCAGGCACACGCCGAGCACGGCGAGCGCGAAGCCGCCGGACCCGATGACCTCGAGCAGCCCCGTGGAGTGGGGCCGAGCCGTCCACAGCGCCCCGAGGTACGACGCGCGCCTCGGCTTCTGGACCGGCGCCGGTGGCGGCATCCGTTCCGTAGCCGACCAGGGCGAGGCATGCGCCGGCGACGACCAGCCACACCTGCGTGCGCAGTCGCGTCACGTCGGCGCGGGCGACGCCGAGTCCGGCCACCACGAACGCGATCCAGGTGGTGAACGGGTAGTGCCAGCCGAGTCCCACCGACACCGCGTTGCCGGCGGGCGTGCTCCAGAACAGCGGCGCGTCGAGGACGATCTGCACGAACGGCATGATCAGGGCCAGGGCGCCCGCGAGCGGCAGCAGCACGCGGGCCGGCAGCGACGTCAGCGGCAGCGCCAGCAGGAACATCAGCGCGTACGCGGGGAGGATCACGTACACCGGCACGCCGGTGGCGATGAGCAGGATGCCGAGCACCCACAGCAGGCCCGCTCGCACCGCGAGCCGCCCGCGTGCCGTGGTCATGCGGGCCGCCGGCAGCGGGACCCGCCCGCCCGTCATGAGGCCGATCGAGACACCGGCGAGGGTCGCGAACAGGATCGACGAGCGGCCCTGAACGACCGCGATCCAGGTGTCGGGCTCGCGTCGCGTCGAAGGGCCCGCTGATCCACAGCAGGTGCGCCGCGAACATGCCGAGCACCGCGAGCCCTCGCGCGAGATCGACCCCGGCGATGCGGCTCGGGCCCGTTGAGGCGCGCCCAGCGCGACGCGAGCCAGCCGTCGTGGCGCGGCTCGGCGCGTTTCGTCTCGCTTCGCTCGCTCAACGACCGGGCTCTTCCGCGCCGCCGCGCTCAGTCCTGGCGGAGGAGCCAGACGAGCAGGGCCTTCTGGGCGTGCAGCCGGTTCTCGGCCTCGTCCCAGACCACGCTCTGCGGTCCGTCGATGACCTCCGCGTCGACCTCGTAGCCGCGGTCGGCGGGCAGGCAGTGGATGAAGATCGCGTCGTCCTGCGCGAGCGCCATGAGCTCCTGGGTCACCTTGTACCCGCCCAGGTCGCGCAGCCGCTCGAGCTTCTCCTCCTCCTTGCCCATCGACACCCACGTGTCGGTGACGATCACGTCCGCTCCGGCGGCCGCCTCGTTCGCGTCGGTGTAGAGGGTGACCGATCCGCCGGTCTCGGCCGCCCGCCGATCCGCGTCCGCGATGACGTCGTCGCGCGGCGCGTACGTCTCGGGCGATGCCACGCGCACGTGCATGCCCGCGGTGACGCCCGCCAGCACGTAGGAGTGCGCCATGTTCGACTTGCCGTCGCCGAAGAACGCCAGCGTCAGGCCCTTCAGGTCGCCCTTGTGCTCCTTGATGGTGAGCAGGTCGGCGAGCAGCTGGCAGGGGTGGAAGTCGTCGCTGAGCGCGTTGATGACCGGCACGCGCGTGCCTTCGGCCATCTGCTCGAGTCCCGCCTGCGCGTAGGTGCGCCAGACGATCGCCGCGACCTGGCGCTCGAGCACGCGCGCCGTGTCGGCCGGCGTCTCCTTGCCGCCGAGCTGGCTGTTCGCGGTCGAGATGATGAGCGGCGAGCCGCCCAGATCGGCGATGCCGACGGCGAACGAGACCCGCGTCCGGGTCGAGGACTTGTCGAAGATGACCGCGACCGTCTGAGGGCCCTCGAGCGTCTTGAGCTTCCAGCGGTCCTTCTTCAGCGCGATGGCGAGATCGAGGATCTCGTCCTGCTCGGCATGCGTCAGGTCGTCGTCGCGCAGCAGGTGGCGGGTCATGCGGGAACCTCCGTCGGGGTCTCGAGCACCAGGGCGTCCTCTACCGTGCGGATCGCGGCCGTGAAGAGCTCGACGAACTCGTCGATCTCGACGTCGCCGATCGTGAGGGCGGGGACCAGGCGGATGGTCTCGTCGTTGGGCGCGTTGATGACGAGGCCGTGCTCCTGCGCGGCCGCGACGAGCGCCTTGGCGACGGGATGCCGCAGCCCCACGCCGATCAGCAGCCCCGCGCCGCGGCATCCGATGATCAGCTCGGAGTCGATGCCCGCGATCGCCTCGCGCAGCTGCGCACCGCGCTCGGCGGCGTTGCGCACGAGGTCGGCGCGCTCGATCTCACCGAGCACGGCGCCCGCGACGGCGGTGCCGAGCGCGTTGCCGCCGAAGGTCGAGCCGTGCGTGCCCGGGTAGAACAGCTCGCTCGCGCTGCCGAAGGTGATCAGCGCGCCGATGGGGAACCCGCCGCCGATGCCCTTGGCGACCGTGATCGCGTCGGGGGTGATGCCCTCGTGCTGGAAGGCGAACCACTCCCCCGTGCGACCGGCGCCGGTCTGGATCTCGTCGATGATCAGCAGCGCTCCATGGCGCTCGGTGATCTCGCGGGCCGCGGCGAGGTACCCCTCGGGCAGCGGGAGCACGCCCGCCTCGCCCTTGACGGGTTCGACGAAGAGCGCGGCGACGCGGTCGTCGATCGCCGCCTCGAGCGCCTCGACCGTGGAGTCGATGAACTCGACGCCCGGCGTCATCGGCAGGAAGGGCTCCTGCATGTACGGCTTGCCGGTGAGGGCGAGCGTGCCCATCGTGCGGCCGTGGAAGGCGTCCTGCAGCGCGAGGATCCGCGGACGCTCGGCGCCGCCTCACCTGCGTGCAGGCGGGCGAGCTTGAACGCGGCCTCGTTCGCCTCGGCGCCGGAGTTGCCGAAGTACACCCGGCCCTCGTCGCCGGTGCCCGCGAGACGCTTCAGCGTCGAGGCGAGCGCGAGCTGCGGCGGCGTGGCGAAGTAGTTCGACACGTGCGCGAGCGTCGCCGCCTGCGTCGCGATCGCGTCGACGAACACCGGGTGCGCGTGACCGAGCGAGTCCACCGCGATGCCCGCGAGGAAGTCGAGGTACCGCTTGCCGTCGGCGTCCCACAGATAGGAGCCCTCGCCCCGCACGAACATCGCCATCCGCTCGCCGAAGCTGCGGACGAGATCGCGTCCTGCGTCATCGTGCCAACTCATCCGAGCACCACCTCTGTTCCGATTCCCTTGCTGGTGAAGATCTCCACGAGCACCGAGTGCGGCACCCGCCCGTCGATGATGGCCGCGGTCTCGACGCCGCCCTCGACGGCCTCCAGGCACGCCGCCATCTTCGGGATCATGCCCGACTCGAGCGTGGGCAGCATCGCGCGCAGCTCGGTCGAGGTCAGGTGCGACACGAGCGAGTCGCGGTTCGGCCAGTCGGCGTAGAGCCCGGCCACGTCGGTGAGCACCACGAGCTTCGCAGCCCCCAGCGCCACGGCGAGAGCGGATGCCGCGGCATCCGCGTTCACGTTCAGCGAGTGCCCGGGGTGGTCGAGGTCGGGCGCGATGCTCGACACGACGGGGATGCGGCCGGCGGCGATCTGGTCGAGCACGGGCTGCGGATCGACCTCGACGACGTCGCCGACCCGGCCGAGGTCGTGCTCGACGCCCTCGATCACGACACCGCGGCGGCGTCCGCCGAACAGGCCCGCGTCCTCGCCGCTGAGACCCGTGGCCACCGGGCCGTGGGCATTGATCTTCGACACGAGCTGCGGGTTGATCTGCCCGGTGAGCACCATGCGCACCACCGAGATCGCCTCGGTGGAGGTGACGCGGTAGCCGCCCTTGAACTCGCTCGGGATCTCCAGGCGGTCGAGCATCGACGAGATCTGAGGGCCACCGCCATGGACGACGACCGGCTTGACCCCGACGTAGCGGAGGTAGGCGATGTCGGCGGCGAAGGCATCCTGCAGCTCCTCGCTCACCATCGCGTTGCCGCCGTACTTCACGACGACGATCTGGTCGCGGAAGCGCTTGAGCCAGGGCAGCGACTCGATGAGGGTGACCGCCCGCGCGCTGGCCTCGCCGGGATCGGTCTCTTGCAGATCAGTCATGAGGCCTGCTTCTTCATGAGGAGTACGCGCTGTTCTCGTGGACGTAGTCGTGGGTGAGGTCGTTGGTGAGGATGGTCGCCGTCGCGGCGCCGACCTTCAGGTCGATGACGAGGTCGGTGGCGCGGGGCGTCAGGTCGACGGCCTCGCGCGGCGCGTCGGGGCCGCCGGCGCTGCACACACGCACGCCGTTCATCCACACGTCGACGTCGTACGGGTCGAAGGCGGCCTGGGTGGTGCCGATCGCCGCGAGCACGCGGCCCCAGTTGGGGTCGTTGCCGAAGACCGCTGCCTTGAAGAGGTTGTTGCGGGCGACCGAGCGGCCGACCTCCACGGCGTCCTCCTCGGAGGCCGCGTTGACGACCTCGATGGTGATGTCGTGGCTCGAGCCCTCGGCATCGCCCTGCAGCTGCTTCGCGAGATCCTGGCACACCTCGGCGAGCGCAGCGGCGAACGCGTCGCCGTCCGGCGTGACGCCCGAGGCGCCGCTGACCATGAGCGTGACCTGGTCGTTCGTCGACATGCAGCCGTCCGAGTCGAGCCGGTCGAACGTGCGACCGGTGGCCTGGCGCAGCGCGGCGTCGGCCTGTGCCGCGTCGAGGACGGCGTCGGTCGTGATCACCACGAGCATCGTCGCGAGGCCGGGCGCCAGCATCCCGGCGCCCTTCGCCATGCCGCCGATCGACCAGCCGTCCTTCGTCACGGCGGAGCGCTTCGGACGGGAGTCGGTCGTCATGATGGCGAGGGATGCCGCGTCCCCGCCGTCTGCGGAGAGCTCGGCGATACCCTGCTCGGTGCCGGCCAGCACCTTCGCGCGGAACACCTCGTCGCCCGTGCCGATGAGACCGGTCGAGCACACCAGGATGTCCCCCGCGCTCACGTCGAGCAGCTCCGCGGCCTTCTCGGCGGTCTGGTGCGTCGTCTGGAAGCCGAACGAGCCCGTGAAGCAGTTCGCGCCGCCGGAGTTGAGGACGATCGCCTCGACGACGCCGTCACGGATGACCTCCTGCGACCAGAGGATCGGGTTCGCCTTCGCGCGGTTGCTCGTGAAGACGGCCGCGCCGACCTTGAGCGGGCCGCGGTTGACGACGACGGCCACGTCGGGCTTGCCCGACGACTTGAGTCCGACGGCGACGCCGGCGGCGGCGAATCCCTGGGGCGTGGTGACGCTCACGGGGCGACTCCGTTCACGGTGAGCGCGGTGCCCTCGGTGAGGCCCAGCGCGATGTTCATGGACTGCACGGCCGCTCCGGCCGTGCCCTTGACGAGGTTGTCGACGGCGGTCACCACGACCACGCGGTTCGCCGCGCGATCGATCGCGAGACCCATCAGCGCCGTGTTGGCGCCCAGCACGTCGGCCGTGCGCGGGAACTGGCCCTCGGGCAGCAGCTGCACGAAGGTCTCGTCGCCGTAGGCGGCCTCCCACGCCGCGCGGATCTCCGCGTCGGTGGCGCCGGGGGCGATGGGTGCCGTCGAGGTCGCCAGGATGCCGCGCGACATCGGGACCAGCACGGGCGTGAACGAGATGCGGATGCCCTGGTCCGCGGCATCCGCCAGCTCGGTCGCCTGACGCCTGTCGACGGGCGCGCGGCGGCGAGCGCCTGACGGATCTCGGGGATGTGCCGGTGCGTCCCTCCGACGGCGTACGGGTTCGCCGTGCCCAGGACCTCGCTGGCGAGGAGATTCGTCTTGAGGCTCTTGCCGGCGCCCGAGGGGCCCACCGCCAGCACCGTCACGATGTCGGACGGGTCGATGACGCCGGCGGCGACGCCGGGAGCGAGGCTGAGGCTCACCGTCGAGGCGTTGCAGCCGGGCGCCGCGATGCGCGTCGCGCCGACGAGCCGGTCACGCTGCTTCGAGCCGGCGACCGGAAGCTCGGGGACGCCGTACACCCAGGGCTCGTGGAAGTCGCCGCCGTAGAAGCTGTCCCAGTCGGAGACCGACTCGAGACGGTGGTCGGCGCCGGCATCGATCACGAGCGGCGTGTCGCCGAGCGCGTCGGTGTACTGCCCGGACTGCCCGTGCGGCAGCGCCAGGAAGACGATGTCATGGCCGGCGAGGACGTCCGGCGTGGTCTCGGAGAGGGTGAGGTGTGCGAGCGACCGCAGGTGCGGCTGGTGCTGGATGAGCGGCTGTCCCGCGTTGGAGTGCGCGGTCACGGTGCGGATCTCGACGTCGGGATGCGCGGCGAGGATCCGCAGGATCTCGCCGCCCGCATAGCCGGATGCGCCGGAGACGGCGACCGAATATGTCATGGATTCCACCTTAGAGTCTGGGTGCAGGGGCCGGAGGCGGCGACGCCCGCAGCTGCCCTCCTCAGAAGGTGCGCAGGGTCGCCGAGAGTCGGCGGTCGCCCAGACGGCGTCGGCGCGCGGGAACGACGCTCGGAACGAGCGTCGCGAATCCCTGGGCAGCCGAAGGCATGCGCCGACGATAGCCGCCCGCGCGCGGCATCCGCAAATCCGTCCCGCCCTCTGGAATCGCGAAAGGGTAGATTTCCGCACGTCGCGGGTGCGGAAATCTACCCTCTCGCGCCTCCGGGGTCAGTCCTCGAGCTCGGCGAGCAGCGCGAGCTCATCCGACCGCGCGAGCCCCGCGCGGCGGTCGCGATCCAGGCCGCGCATGCGCTCGTCGGCGAGGGTGCGCTCGAGCGTCTCGCGCAGCGGCCGCAGCCTGCCTCCCAGCAGCCGGTACGCCGTGTTCGAGCGGGTCCAGAAGCCCGGCATGCCGGCGGGCAGCCAGAGCGGGAGCGACCGCGGGCCGGCCCAGTACGACACGTCGTGCGCTTCGAGCCACTCGTCGGACGCCGGGGACCAGGGCGCCGGTGTGGCCGGCCACCTCGCGAGCGAGCCTCAGCACCTCGGCGAGCTCGATCGGGTCTCCGACGGCGTTCACGACCCCCGTCCACCGCTCTCGGCCGATCGCCTGGACGAACGCGGCGAGGTCGTCCACGTCGATCACCTGTGCGCCGCGGTCCGTCGTGTCGGGCACCAGCACGTCGCCGTCCGCGGCGAGCGCGAGACGTCCGACCCAGTAGCCGAACCGGTCGGTGGGGTCGCCGGGGCCGACGATGAGACCGGGTCGCACGATGGCGGCGCGGAAGCCGAGCGCGGCGCGGACGGATGCCTCGGCCCGCACCTTCGCCTGCCCGTAGTCGTCTTCTTCGTCCGGTCCGGCCGGCGCCAGCAGCTCTGCGGTCTCGTCGGCCCCGGGAACGTCGTTCGCGGCGTACACCGACACGGTGGAGATGTAGGTCCAGTGCTTCGCGCGCTCCCCCAGAGCCGTCACGGCCGCCGCGACGTGCACGGGGTTGGACGAGATGTCCACCACCTCGTCCCAGTCGCGACCGTCGACCGCGTCGTAGGCGCCGGGATCGTCGCGGTCGGCGACGACGAGCGTCGTGCCGTACGGCGCTTCGCGTCCGCCCCGAGCCAGGCAGGTGACGGCGGCTCCGGCATCCGCCCATCTCTCGGCGATGCGCCCGCTCAGCCAGCCCGTCCCGCCCAGCACCAGTACGTCGGTCATGTCACCAGCCAACCAGACGCGCCGGGTCGCGGCATCCGTCTCCGCCGACGGCGGATCCGGGTCAGTGGTGCGCGTCCGAGAGCACGGCGAAGTTGACGGCCGTGACCTCGCGGGCGCGACGCGACGAGAGCAGCTGCAGCTCGGCGGGTGCCGGCAATCCGTCGAAGAGGCGGATGCCTCCGCCGAGCAGGACGGGCACGATGTGCAGCAGCAGCTCGTCGACGAGCTTGTCGCGGAGGAACTGCTGCGCGGTGTTCGGGCTGCCCATGATGATCACCTCGGCACTCCCGGCGGCCTCCTGCGCCAGCGTCGAGCGCCGCCGCCGGCTCACCGGACACGAAGGTGAACACCGTCCCGTTCTTCGCCTCGGGCGGGCGCTGCTCGTGCGTCATCACGAAGACCGGGCTCGAGAAGACGTCGTCGTCGCCCCACGGCTCTTGGCCGGCGTCCCACGTGCGTCGCCCGAAGATGATCGCACCCGCGCTGCGGAACCGATCGATCAGCTCCACGGCGACGTCGTCCTCGTCGGGCGGCGCGGTGTCGTCGAGCCAGCGGTGGATCCGCGAGAGGTCGTCGCCCGGCGCCTGCCGCGTATCCATCGACCGAGACCGAGACGTACAGCACCGTCGAACCCATGAGCCGCTCCTTCCGAATATCGCCGGTCGATCCGGCTTTCAGGAGCGTATGGCGAAAGTGGCCCAGTGGTATGGTCCAGCATGATGGCTCAGAAGTGGACCACTTCCGATCTGGCGCTCGCACTGGCGCTTCCGCCCGGCCGACGGCCCGGCGAGCAGCTGCAGACCGCGCTGCGGGATGCGGTCCGGCAGGGTGTGCTCGGCGACGGCGACGCGCTGCCGTCCACGCGTGAGCTCGCCGCGGCGCTGGGGGTCGCGCGAGGCACCGTCGTCCATGTCTACGAGCAGCTCGGCGCCGAGGGCTACCTCGTCGCGCGCCCGGGCGGTCGCACGCGGGTCTCGTCGCGTGCCGTCCCGCCGGGCGGCACGCGACCCTCGCCGCCGGCCGCCGCTCCGGCCGGCGCGGATCTGCGCCCCGGGATCTCGGATCTCCGCCGGTTTCCCGCCGACGACTGGGCGTGGGCCTACGCGCGGGCGGCGCGCAGCGCCGGCTCGCACGAGCTGGACTACGGCGACGGGCTCGGGCATCCGGCAGCGCGCGAGGCCGTCGCAGGGCATCTCCGTCGGATCCGCGCCGCGTCGACCGACGCCGACCATGTCGTGCTCTGCCAGGGCTTCGCCCAGGGGCTCGCCCTCGTCCTGCCCGCCTTGGCCGCGCGCGGGCGTCCGCGTGCTCGCCGTGGAGGATCCGGGCGACCGGGCCGTCGACGCCGCCGCCGCCGCAGCCGGGATCGAGCTCGCGCCCATCGCGGTGGACGCGCACGGCATCCGCACCGACCTGCTCGACACGGCGGGGGCCCACGCGGTGCTCGTCACTCCGGCGCACCAGTCGCCCACCGGAGTCGTGCTGTCGGCGTCCCGCCGCGTGGAGCTGGTGGAGTGGGCCGGCACGCAGCGGCGGATGGATCATCGAGGACGACTACGACTCGGAGTTCCGGTACGACCGTCAGCCGATCGGCGCGGTGCAGGGCCTCGCACCCGACCGCGTCGTGCTGATCGGCTCGGCGAGCAAGACGCACGCGCCCGGCGTGCGGGTCGGGTGGATGGCGGTTCCGGGTGAGCTGGTCGGCGATCTCGCCGCGCGGAGGGTCGCGGCAGACCGCGGCGGACCGGTGATCGACCAGCTGGCATTCGCGGCCCTGCTCCAGTCCGGACGCCATGACCGGCACGTGCGCACCATGCGCGGCGTGTACTCGGCGCGCCGAGCCGTCGTCCTCCGGACGCTCGACCGGGTCTCTCCCGGGCTGACGTTGACGGGGCTGGAGGCCGGATTCCACGGTGTGCTGCGGCTTCCGCCGGGCGTTCCGAAGACCGCGTCGTCGCCGCTGCCATCGATGCTTCCCTCCGCGTCACCGGCCTCGCGGCGTTCACCCGCGGCCGGCGCGATCTGCCGCCGGCTCTCGTCCTCGGCTTCGGGAACATCGACGACGAGGCCGTCGTCGAGGCGATCCTGCGCCTCGGTGCCGTGATCGCCGCCGCCACTCAGCGGCGGTAGCTCCCGAACCCACCCGTGCGGCCGGCGCCGGCGGCGGCATCCTCATCCGGCAACGGCGAGAGCCCGTGCTCCCACCGAAGGCCCACGCCGTTCTCGGTTCGGAACGTGGGCGCTCGGCGAGAGCGCGGGCTCTCGACGAATCTGCGCGGCGGCGGGGCCTACTCTCGCAGCGTTGCTCCGAAGCGCTCGGATGCCACGGCGACGCCGGCCAGCTTGGCCTCGCTCGCCTCGGCGGCCGTGAGCGTGCGGTCGGTCGGCGCGGAAGCGCAGCGCGAACGTCAGGCTCTTCGTGCCCCTCGGGCACGCCCTGCCCGCGGTAGTCGTCGACCAGCCGCACCGACTCCAGCAGCTCCCCCGCGCCCTCGGCGAGCGCCGCCCGCACCTCGGCGGCCGGCACGTCGGCACGCAGCACGAGCGACACGTCCTGCGTCGCGGCGGGGAAGCCCGACAGCGACGCGGCGACGACCTTCTCGCCGGCCAGCGACAGCACGAGGTCGAGATCGAGCTCGGCGACGATCACACGACCGGGAAGATCGGATGCCTCGGCCACGGCCGGCAGCAGCTCGCCGACGTAGCCCACCTCGACGCCGGCCGCCGAGGTCGTCGACGCGACCGACAGCACGCCGGTGCGGCCGGGGTGCAGCGCCGCCCGCTCGCCCTGCACGACGTCGATGGTGACGCCCGCGGCCGCGGCGATGGTCCGGACGGCGTCGAGGGCATCGGCGAGCCCGGCCGTCACCGGCGCGACGCCGGGCTGCTTGGCCACGAGGTTGCCCGTGAGCAGCACGGCGATGTGCCGGTGCTGCGGCGGGATGGAGGCGTCGAGCTCGGCGAGGGTCGCGGCATCCGGCCGCACCGCCAGCGGCGGCACGTGCGGCGTGCCGTACTGCGACACCGGGCTCGGGGAGGAACACGACGCCGGTCTCGAACAGCGACGAGGTCGGTCAGCCCGCGCGACACGTTGCGGTGCGCGACCTGCAGCAGCCCCGGCACGAGCGAGCGGCGCAGGAACGGCGACTGGCCGTCGAGCGGGTTCGCGAGCTTGACGCTCGGCAGGTGCTCGCCCGACGGTGAGCCGTGCAGGTCGTTCTGCTCCTCGGTGGTGAATCCGAACGACGGCGTCTCGACGTAACCGGCGGCCGCGAGCGCGTTGGCGACGCGGCTGCGGCCCTGCTGGGCCGGCGGTGAGGCCGCGACCCGACGGCGGCAGCGGCAGCACCGACGGGATGCGGTCGTAGCCCTCGATGCGGGCGACCTCCTCGGCGAGCGTCCACTTGTCGGTGAGGTCGGGGCGCCACGACGGCGGAATGACCTGCCAGCCGGCGGCGTCGTCCTCGTTGGGCACGACGTCGCAGCCGATGAGGCGCAGCGCCGCCTCGATCTGCCCGGGCGTGTAGTCGACGCCGATGAGGTGCTGGACGAACAGCGGCGGAAGCTCGATGCCCGGCATGAACACCTCGGCGAAGAGCGCGGCGCCGTACGCGTCGTCGCTCGTGCCGCCGGCGTACTCCTCCATCAGGTCGGCGACGCGGCGCGCGGCGACGAACGGCACGAGGGGGTCGACGCCGCGCTCGAAGCGACGGGATGCCTCGCTCGGCAGCTTGTGCCGACGAGCCGTGCGTGCGATCGACACGGTGTCGAACGTCGCGGCCTCGATGAGCACGTTGCGCGTCGCGTCGCTCATCTCGGTGGCGCCGCCGCCCATGACGCCGGCCAGACCGATCGGACCGGACTCGTCCGTGATGAGCAGGTCTTCGGGGTGGAGCGTGCGCACCTTGCCGTCGAGCGTCTCGAGCTTCTCGCCGGCGGCGGCGCGGCGCACCGTGATCCCGCCCTGCAGCTTGTCGAGGTCGTAGCCGTGGATCGGCTGGCCGAGCTCGAGCATCACGTAGTTCGTGATGTCGATCAGGATGCCGAGCGAACGGATGCCGGCGAGCGACAGGCGCGCGATCATCCATGCCGGCGTGGGCTTCGTCGGGTCGACGTCGCGCACGACGCGCGCCACGAACTCGGTGACGCCGGCGCGACCGCGGATCGGCGCGAGGTCGTCGGCGGTGACGGTGAACCCCTGACCCGGCGCGACCTCGTCCCACGGTCGCTCCGCAGGGTCGCGGAACGCCGCACCGGTCGAGTGCGAGTACTCGCGGGCGACACCGCGGATCGACAGCGCGTAGCCGCGGTCGGGGGTGACGTTGATCTCGACGGCGACATCGTCGAGGCCCAGCAGCGAGATCGCGTCGGTGCCGACGGGCGCGTCGATGCCGAGCTCGACGAGGCGCAGGATGCCGTTGTGCTCCTCGCCCAGCCCGAGCTCGCGGGCGGAGGCGATCATGCCGTCCGACACATGGCCGTAGGTCTTGCGCGCCGCGATCGGGAACGGTCCGGGAAGCACCGCGCCCGGAAGGGTCACGACGACCTTGTCGCCGGCGAAGAAGTTGCGGGCGCCGCACACGATGCCGTGCACCGCGTCGCCGCCGTCGGCCGCGGTCTCGCCGTCGGGCGCGACGCGCACCTGGCACCAGCGGATCGTCTTGCCGTTGGACTGCGGCTCCTCGACGAACTCGAGCACCTCGCCGACGACGATGGGACCCTGCAGCTCGAAGCGGTGGACGTCCTCCTCTTCGAACCCGACGCGCACGAGCGCCGCGAGGACGTCCTCGGGCGAGGCATCCGCCGGAACGTCGACGTACTCACGCAACCATGAGAGCGGGACGCGCATCAGACCACCATTCCGAACTGCTCGCTGAAGCGGACATCGCCCTCGGCCATGTCGCGCATGTCCTGGACATCGCTGCGGAACATGAGCGTCCGCTCGACGCCCATGCCGAACGCGAAGCCCGAGTACTCCTCGGGGTCGATCCCGGCCGCGCGGAGCACGTTCGGGTTGATCATGCCGCAGCCGCCCCACTCGATCCATCGGGCGCCGCCCTTGAAGGTCGGGTGCCAGAGGTCGAGCTCGGCCGACGGCTCGGTGAAGGGGAAGAAGTTCGCCCGGAATCGCGTCTTCGCCTCGGGGCCGAACAGCACCTTGGCGGCGTGGTCGAGCGTGCCCTTGAGGTTCGCCATCGTGATGCCCTTGTCGACGACGATGCCCTCGAACTGCGTGAACACCGGCAGGTGCGTCGCATCGTATTCGTCGGTGCGGTAGACGCGGCCCGGGCACAGCACGTAGAGCGGCAGGTCGCGCTCGAGCATCGAGCGCACCTGGACGGGGCTCGTGTGCGTGCGCATGACGAGGTGGCGCTCCACCGGGTCGACGAAGAACGTGTCCTGCATCTGACGCGCCGGGTGGTCGACGTCGAAGTTCAGCGCGTCGAAGTTGAACCACTCGTGCTCGAGCTCGGGACCCTCCGCGATCTCCCAGCCCATGCCGACGAAGATGTCGGCGATCTGCTCCTGGAGGAGGGAGATCGGATGCCGCGCCCCGACGCGCGCGCGGGCCGCCAACGCAGTGATGTCCACGCGCTCGGCTTCGAGCTGCGCGGCGGTCTCCGCCTCGGCGAGCTCGCGCTTCGCGCGTCGCGAACGCCTGGTTCACCCGGCCGCGAGCCTGGCCGACGAGCTTGCCGAACTCGGCCTTCTTGTCGTTCGGCACGTCGCGCAGGCGCGCGTTGAGCTTCGCCAGCGGCGAGCCCTCGGCGGCGTGCGCGGACCGTGCGGCCTTCAACGCCGCGGTGTCGGCCGAGCCGGCGATCGCGGCGAGGGCGGCGTCGACGGCGGCGTTCACCGCCTCGGGCGTGATCTCGGTGTTCTCAGCAGCGTCTGACACGAGAGTCGAGTCTACCGACGGCGGACGGTCGCCTCCGCGCCCGATCGTCCGGAGCCGCTCAGCGCGGTGGTGGACCTTGGAGGTCGGCCTTGGCCTCGACCTCGAGCAGCGCACCGGGAGCGGTGGGGTCGGTCGAGCTTCGTGCCCCGCTTGGCGCGGGTCCCCCCGCTCGCGGTGCGACGCGCCAGCCAGCGCGCGAACCACGACAGGGTCAAGTTGATGGCGAGGTAGATGCACAGCGTCACGACGAACAGCGAGAAAAGATAGCGGTTGCCGTAGAAGCTGCCGAGGATGTTCATGTTCTTGCGGATGATCTCCTCGTAGCCGACGATGTAGCCGAGCGAGTGTCCTTGAGCAGCACCACGAGCTGCGCGATGATGATCGGCAGCATCTGCCGGAACGCCTGCGGGAACTCGACCAGCATCTTGGACTGGAACTCGCGCATGCCGACGCTCAGCGCCGCTTCGCGCTGTCCGCGCGGCAGGGCCACGAGGCCCGCGCGCAGGATCTCGCCGATCAGCGTGCCGTTGTACAGGATCAGCGCGATCACCACCGCCCAGAAGGCGCCGGTCGAGGCCACCAGCAGGATGAACAGCATCATCAGCAGGACCGGCATCCCGCGGAAGAACTCGATCACGACCGCGGTCGGCACCCGCACCCACGCGATGCGGGAGCTGCGCATGAGCGACAGCACGATGCCGAGGGTGATGGCCCCGACCGCCGCGATCGCCGCCGCCTGCAGCGTCGCGACGACACCCTCGCAGGATGAAGCCCCAGACGACCGGATCGATGAAGATGTCCCACCGGGTGCCGTCGAACATGCCGGGAGCGTGATGCCGCCGGAGTCGCGCGGCGCAGCCAGCGTCAGGATCACCCACACGGCTCCCGCGATGAGCAGGACCAGGGCGACGATCGACAGGATCAGCGACAGCCGCCTGGCCTTCGGGCCCGGCGCATCGAAGAGGACGCTCGGTGCGCTCATCGCTGCACCACCCAGCGCCGCTCGAGCTGCCCGGCGAGGAAGCCGAGCGGGACGGTGATGACGAGGTAGAGGACGGCTGCGGTGATGAGGATCTGGATGACGATGTTCCCGTTGTCGTTCGCGAGCTGCCGGGTCGTCGCGAAGAGCTCGAGGACGAAGAAGCCGCCGGCGACCGAGGTGTTCTTGGTGAGCGCGATGAAGACGTTGATGAGCGGCGGGATCGTCATGCGGAACGCCTGTGGCAGGACGACGAGCGAGACCGTCTGCCCGAACCCCAGCCCGATGCTGCGGGCCGCCTCGGCCTGCCCGACCGGCACGCCGTTGATGCCGGATCGCAGGGCCTCGGCGACGAACGGCGACGTGTAATAGGTCGAGGGCGACGAGCGCCAGGACGATGAACGGCAGGCGGACGCCGAGCATCGGCAGCACGAACATCGTGAAGATGAAGACAAGCGTCAGCGGGGTGTTCCGGGCGATCTCGGTCCAGAACGCCGCGAACCCGCGAAGCGCGGCGACGGGTGAGATCCGCATCGCCGCGATGAGCGTGCCGAGGATGAGCGAGAGCACACCCGCGACCGCGAGCAGCAGGAGAGTCACGCGGAAGCCCTCGAAGAACGTCGGCATCAGCGACCAGAGCTGTTCCATGCGCCTCCTCTCGTGAGCATCGAAGTCAGGTCAGGGGATCGGATGCCTCGGGCCGGCGCGGGCGCGGCCCGAGGCATCCGGATCAATCAGTAGCGGTCAGGCGTCGGCGGGTCGACGAACGGCAGGACCGTTCCGGCCGTCGCGTTCCAGGCTTCCTCGTAGCGGCCGTCCTCGTAGGCCTCCTCGAGCACGTCGTTGATCCACATGCGGAAGTCGGTGTCGTCGAGCGTGAGGCCGATGCCGTACGGCTCCTCGGTGAAGGGCTCGCCGACGACCTTGAACTCGCCCTCGTTCTGCGCGGCGAGGCCGGCGAGGATGACGTTGTCGGTCGAGACCGCGACGACCGCGCCGCTGCGCAGCGGCTCGAGGCAGTTCGAGTAGGTGTCGGTGAGCACCGGCTCGGCGCCGATCTCGGCGAGCTTCGCAGCCGGGGTCGAGCCGGTCACCGAGCAGACGGGCTGGCCGACGAGGTCGTCTTCGCTCTTGATGTCCTCGTTGTCGGCGAGCACCAGGATCGACTGGCCGGCCATGTAGTACGGACCGGCGAAGGAGACGACCTCCTTGCGCTTGTCGTTGATCGTGTAGGTCGCGACGACGAGGTCGACCTCGCCGTTCTGGATGAACGGCTCGCGGTTGGCCGAGACCGATTCCTTCCACTCGATGTCGTCTTCGGCAATGCCGAGCTCGGACGCGATGATCTTGCCGATCTCGACGTCGAAGCCCTCGGGCGTCGCCCGACGGGCCTTTCAGGCCGAACAGCGGCTGGTCGAACTTGGTGCCGATGGTGATCGTGCCGGCCTCGGCGAGCTCGGCCATCGTCGTGCCGGCCGTCGAACGTGGGCTCGGGCTCAGGGCGTCGTCGTCTCCTCGCCGCGCCGGCGTGCCGCCGGTGGCGCACGCCGACAGCGCGAGCGCGCCGGCGGCTGCCAGCGCGATCAGCGGAAGTCGTCATTCGCTTCATGTTTTCGTCCTTTGCTGTGCGGACCGCTCGTGACGGCCTCTCGGATCCCGGCCGTATTGCTGCGACGGCCGGACGTGCGGTCAGTGCTCGAGGATCTTGGACAGGAAGTCCTTCGCCCTGTCGCTCTGCGGGTTGGTGAAGAACTCGTCGGGCGTCGCCTCTTCGACGATCGCGCCGTCGGCCATGAAGAGCGACGCGGTCGGCCGCCTTGCGGGCGAAGCCCATCTCGTGGGTGACGACGATCATCGTCATGCCGTCCTCGGCGAGGCCGATCATGACGTCGAGGACCTCGTTGATCATCTCCGGGTCGAGCGCGCTCGTCGGCTCATCCAAGAGGATGAGCTTCGGATCCATCGCGAGCGACCGGGCGATCGCGACGCGCTGCTGCTGACCGCCGGAGAGCTGGCGGGCATCTTCTTGGCCTGGTTGGCCACGCCGACGCGGTCGAGCAGCTGCCATGGCCTTCTCGTCGGCCGCCTTCTTCTTCATGCCGCGCACCTTGATGGGCCGAGCGTGACGTTCTCGAGCACGGTCTTGTGCGCGAAGAGGTTGAAGGACTGGAACACCATGCCGACGTCGGCGCGCAGCGTGGCGAGCGCCTTGCCCTCTTCCGGGAGCTTCTCGCCGTCGATGGTGATCGTGCCGCGAGTCGATCGTCTCGAGCCGGTTGATCGCGCGGCAGAGCGTCGACTTGCCGGAGCCCGAGGGACCGATGACGACGACGACTTCGCCGCGGTTGACCACGGTGTTGATGTCCTTCAGGACGTGCAGGTCGCCGAAGTGCTTGTCGACGTGATCCACGACCACGAGCGGCTCACCTCGTCGCACCGAGATGTTCGAAGTCCGGCGCCGGCGCCGGGGCATCAGGTGTCGCCATGTCCCTCACACTAGGGGCGAGCGGCGACCGCACTGCCAGTGGACCCGCGAGCCTTTACCGATCCGTAACAGGGTCGGAACGCGAGCCGCTCAGCCCGCGGCGCGCTGCGCGAACGCGGTCTCGTAGAGGCACACGCTGGCGGCCGTCGCGAGGTTGAGCGACTCGGCGGCCCGTAGATCGGCAGCCGCAGCGAGAGGTCGGCGAGCGCCAGCGCTTCGTCGTCGAGCCCGCGGGCCTCGTTGCCGAAGAGCCAGGCGGTCGGCTCGGCGAGCACGTCGCGCGCGGCGAGGAAGTCTCCGCCCCCGACGTCGGCGGCGATGACGCGGACTCCGGCGGCGCGGGCCTGCTCGACGGCCGAGGCGAGATCGGCACCGACGGCGACCGGCACATGGAAGAGCGAGCCGGTCGTCGCGCGCACGACCTTCGGGTTGTACGGGTCGACGGTGCGGCCGGTGAGGATGACCGCATCCGCTCCCGCCGCATCGGCCGCGCGGATGATCGTGCCGAGGTTGCCCGGGTCGCGGACCTCCTCGCAGATCGCGACGAGCCGGGGCTATGCCGCGAAGATGTCGCGCAGCGACGTCGGCGACTGCCGCGCCACGGCGACGATGCCCTGCGGCGTCACCGTGTCGGCCATCGCGTCGAGCACGGCCTCGGTCGTGTAGACGACCTCGAGGCCGGCATCCTTCGCGGCGTCGCGGACATCGGCATGCCGCTCGAGCGCCGACGGCGTCGCGAACAGCTCCACGAGGGTGTCCGGCCGGTACGCCAGCGCCTCGCGCGCGGCCTGCGGACCTTCGAGGAGGAAGAGCCCGGTCTCTTGCCGGGCGCTGCGCTTGGTCAGCTTCGCGACGGCGCGGACACGCGGAGAGCGAGGGTTCTCGAGCACGGCATCAGTCTAGGGTCGCGGCATCCGTCCCCCGGCACGCATTCTGCACCGACGGGATCGCCGTGGACACGAGAAGAGGCGCCCTCCCTGAGGAGGGCGCCTCTCTCGAGACAGCGGATGCCGCGGGTCAGGCGCTCTTGGGAGCGTTGACGTTCTCGGGCAGCGCCTTCTTGGCGGTCTGGACGAGCGACGCGAACGTCTTGGGCTCGTTCACCGCGAGCTCGGCGAGCATGCGACGGTCGACCTGCACACCCGCGAGGCCGAGGCCCTGGATGAAGCGGTTGTACGTGATGCCGTTCTGACGGGCAGCGGCGTTGATGCGCTGGATCCACAGACGGCGGAAGTCGCCCTTGCGCTTGCGACGGTCGCGGTACGCGTAGACGAGCGAGTGGGTGACCTGCTCCTTCGCCTTGCGGTACAGACGCGAGCGCTGGCCCCGGTAACCGGAGGCGCGCTCGAGGATGACGCGACGCTTCTTGTGGGCGTTGACGGCCCGCTTGACTCTAGCCATTTCGATTGATTCCTATTCCTGCGTCGGCGCTCAGATGCCGAGGAGCTTCTTGGCGACCTTGGCGTCGCCCTTCGCGAGGACCTGGTCCTGCGACAGGCGGCGGGTACGGCGGCTGGGCTTGCCCTCGAAGTTGTGGCGAAGGTTCGCCTGCTGCTTCATGAGCTTCCCGCTGCCGGTGACCTTGAAGCGCTTCTTGGCGCCCGAGTGGGTCTTCTGCTTCGGCATCTCTTCTTCCTTCGTTTCACTTCCCGCCCAGGCGGGAGTCGGTATCCCGCGGTGCGGGAGTCTGTGGGGGCCTATTCGGCCGTGGCGGTCTCGGACTCGGCGGCCGGGGTCTCGGCCGGTGTCGGAGCTGTCCGAGTCGGCGTCGCCCTGCGGGCCACTGCCGTTGCGGGCGGAACGCGCCGCCTCCTTGTTGGCGGCACGCTGCGCGTTCTGCTCGGTCTTCACCTCGGACTTGTTCTTGTGCGGGGCGACCACCATCACCATGTTGCGGCCGTCGATCGTCGGGTTCGACTCGACCGTGCCGAACTCGGCGACGTCCTCCGCGAACTTGCGGAGGAGACGGACACCCTGCTCGGGGCGCGACTGCTCGCGGCCACGGAACAGGATCATCGCCTTGACCTTGTCGCCCGCCTGGAGGAAGCCCTCGGCGCGCTTGAGCTTGGTGATGTAGTCGTGGGCCTCGATCTTCAGACGGAACCGGACCTCCTTGAGGACGGTGTTCGCCTGATTGCGACGCGCTTCCTTGGCCTTCTGCGCAGCCTCGTACTTGAACTTGCCGTAGTCCATGATCTTGACCACGGGGGGCTTCGAGTTCGGGGCCACCTCGACGAGATCGAGGTCGGCCTCCTGGGCCAGGCGCAGCGCCACCTCGATGCGGACGACGCCGACCTGCTCACCCGCGGGTCCGACGAGGCGGACCTCGGGGACGCGGATGCGGTCGTTGGTGCGGGGATCGCTGATGCGGAACTCCTTGGGTTTATGGGCTGGACCACCGCGACACATGTTCATGTCGCGGGCGGAGGAAGATCCACTCCACCCGTCAGACGCTTCGAGCGCCGACTTCCTGCACCCTCTCCGGTGACGGAGCTCCCGCGCGGTTGCCCTGGCGGCTACCCCTCCCGTTTCTGCGTGGCCGCAGGACGGTCGGGGCGGAGTGCATGACCCGGTAGCCTGGAACGGCAAGCGCGGGTGGGATGTGATCCACTTTCCGATCCGGTACAGAACGCACCGGAGCCCGCAGCAGTCTAGCAGAGAGAACGGCGTGGACACGATTCGAGACCAGGACGGCGAAACGACGAGCACGACGGCGGTGGATGCCGAGCGTCAGGCCCGCTGGGAGGAGCAGGAGCGTGCGGCCGCATCGGCGATCGCGCGACATCGCCGACGTGCCGGCCGTCGAGGTCATCACGACCGCCGCCGTGCACCTGCTGAGCGCCGCCGCCGTCAAGGTCGGGCTCGCCGACGATCCCGCGACGCAGACCGACCTCGACGAGGCGCGCAAGCTCATCAACGCCCTGGCCGGCCTCATCACGGCCGGCGCCCCCGAGATCAGCGACATGCACGCCCGCTCGCTGCGCGACGGCCTGCGCTCGGTGCAGCTCGCGTTCCGCGAGGCATCCGTCATCCCCGACCCGATCGGCAAGGGTCCCGGCGAGAAGTGGACGGGCCCGGTCAACTGACGCGTCGCGGGTCAATGCGAGCGCCAGCGAGCCTTGATGTGCGACGGGTCAGGCTGAGCGAGCGAAGCGAGTCGAAACCCACGACAGGCAGACCTGACGACGCGCGCGATCGCGCTCACCCGCCGATGCCCAGCTCGGCCGCGCCGCGCGCCACGGCGTCGACCGTGCGACGCACGGCCTCGGCATCGGTCCCGTGATTGCTCACCGCGAAGCGCACGACCGTGCGGCCGCGCCACGTCGATGACGAGGCCCAGACGGTTCCCTCGTCGCGCAGCCACTCCCCCAGCGCCGCGGTCGCCGCATCGTCCGGCGCGGCGAGGCACACCTGGGTGAACACGACGTCGTTGAGCACCTGGAGGCCGGGGATCTCGCCGAAGCCGGCGGCGAGCCTCGCCGCGGCATCCGCCAGCCCGTCGATCAGCGCCGACGACGCCGTCCCTGCCGAGCGAGCGCAGCGCCGCCCACACCGGGACTCCCCGCGCGCGACGCGAGAACTCGGGGACGCGGTCGTACGGGTCGGAGACGCTCATGATCGCGGGCAGATAGGCGGCGTGCGCCCCGAGCCCCGCCGTCATCGCGGCCTCGTCGCGCACGATCGCGACGCCGCAGTCGTACGGCACATTGAGCGTCTTGTGCGCGTCGGTCGCCCACGAGTCGGCGCCGGCGAGTCCGTCGACGAGGTGCGCGCAGGCGCGGGCTCGCCGCCGCCCACAGACCGAACGCCCCGTCGACGTGCACCCAGGCGCCGCCTCGGTGCGCGACCTCGACCGCATTGGCGAAGTCGTCGAAGGCACCCGAGTGCACGTCGCCCGCCTGCAGCGCGACGATGGCCGGGCCCGTCTCCCTCGGCGAGCGCCCGCTCGAGGCCGCCGACATCGATCCGCCCCTGATCATCGGCGCCGACAGTCGTCGGCGCTCCCAGACCCGGCGAGCCGGCCGGCGAGCACGATGGACACGTGGACGGCGTCTCCGGCGAGGAAGCGGATGGCGGGTGCCTGCTGGATCCCGGCGGACGGGGTCCGCGCCCGCGCCGCGCATGACGGCGTCACGTGCCGCGACGAGGCACGCGAAGTTCGCGCATCGTCCCACCCGTCACGAACCCCACACCGCTCCCGGCGGGAAGGCCGAGCAGTTCGAGGAGCCAGGAGGCGGCGACCTCCTCGACCGCGGCGGCCGCCGGGGTCGGCTGCCGCGCACCGGCGTTCTGATCCCACGCCGAGACCAGCCAGTCCGAGGCGAGCGCAGCCGGGTACGCGCCGCCGATGACGAGGCCGTAGAACCGCGGCGAGCCGAGCGCGATGAGCCCCGGCCCGGCGGCCTCCGCGAGCTCCTCGATCACCGCCGCCGGCGGCATCCCCTCGTCGGGCAGGACGTCGGGCAGCCTCGCCAGGATCCCGTCGGCGTCGGTGTCCGGGCGGATCGGGCGATCGGGCAGCGAGTCCAGCCAGCTCAGCGCGTGTCGATGGGCGGCGTCGAGCGCCGTCCCGGTACTGCTCCTTCGCGTCAGCATCCAATGCGCAGCCCCCTTCGCCGAGCCGATCCTCGCCGCCGGAAGGGCTCACCGCAAGAGGACGGGCGAGTCCGCCGCCCTGGGGCGCACACCGCTTCGACTGCTGCCGCCGATCGACCAGATGCGCGCGCTCACCCGCGCATGCGCCCGTCAGGCGCGGACGAGCTTGACGGTGAGCGAGTCGACGAGCACGGCGATGCGGTCATCGGCAGCCCAGCGCGCGGCGAGGCGCGCGAGCACGGCATCGAGCTCGGCCTTCTCGAGGCCCTCCATGAGGTGCAGGCGCACCACGAGCTCGGGCCCGCGCAGGCGGGCGTCGGGATCGCCGGGCTCCACGGACAGGTCGATGACCGGCGAGCTCGCCCCCGATGCTCTCGTGGAGGCCGGCGAAGACCTCGGGCGACAGGAAGCTCGGCTCCCACGGCTCGCCCCGGCCGATCGCCCAGACCGCCGGACGACGGATGACGAACTCGGTGTCCGAGCCCGGGTCGAGCACGATGAGGTCGGTGTCGTCGGCGGCGGCCGACAGCGCGGTGCGGACGCCGTCGGCGGGAACCGGCCGGGCCGCGGCATCCCATCGCTTCATCGCATCGACCGACGAGAACACCGGCAGCACCCGACGGCCGTCGGGGGCGGCGACGGTGACGATCGACAGCTCCTGCGTCTTGTCGACCTCGAGGCCGTGCGCGCCGATGCCGTGCGTCGCCCTTCTCGGCGACGAGCGGGATCAGCAGCCGCGCGGAGCGGTAGGCGTCGATCACCTCGCGCTGGCCGCCGCGAACCGGCGCGGAACGCCAGGAGCGCGGCGAGGAGTGCGGGATCGGCCGAGCCGTCGTCCGAGGCATGCGGGTTCGCCTGGAAGCTGCGACCCTCCCAGGGCACGCCCGCGGAGTCGCCGCTCGTGTCCATGACCGTGGGCGCGTGCGCCGTGGCCCGCGGCGTGAGGGTCAGTATCCGGCGACATCCAGCGCCTCGGCGAGCGTGAACGCGCCGGCGTACAGCGCCTTGCCCACGATCGCACCCTCGACACCGAGCGGGACGAGATCGCGGAGCGCGACGATGTCATCGAGGCTCGACACGCCGCCCGACGCCACGATCGGCTTGGGCGTGCGCGCGGTCAGCTCCCGCAGCAGGTCGAGGTTCGGGCCCTGGAGGGTGCCGTCCTTGGTGACGTCGGTGACCACGTAACGGCTGCAGCCCGCCGACTCGAGTCGGTCGAGGACCGTCCACAGGTCGCCGCCCTCACGCGTCCAGCCGCGGGCGGCGAGGGTGGTGCCGCGCACGTCGAGCCCCACGGCGATCGCATCGCCGTAGCGGCCGATGACGTCGGCGGCCCACTCGGGGTTCTCCAATGCCGCGGTGCCCAGGTTGATGCGGGAGGCGCCGCTCTCGAGCGCCGCCTCGAGCGTGCGGTCGTCGCGGATTCCGCCCGACAGCTCGACCTGCACGCCCTTGACCTGCTTGATCACCTTGCGGAGCACCCCGACGTTGCTGCCGCGACCGAAGGCGGCATCGAGGTCGACGAGGTGGATCCACTCGGCACCCTGGCGCGCGAAGTCCAGCGCCGCGTCGACGGGATCGCCGTAGCTCGTCTCGGTGCCCGCCTCGCCCTGCGTCAGGCGGACGGCCTTGCCGTCGGCGACGTCGACGGCGGGCAGGAGGACGAGTTTGGGTGTTGACGCGAAATCGTTCATGGCTCCTGGCTCAGGCATCGAAAGCTGTGGGTGGCGGATCCGGGAAGCACGCGCTCCCGCAGATGGCACGGTCTCAGAGGGTAGCCCTGCGAAGCCCGTCGATCCAATTCGTCAGCAGACGGATGCCGGCATCCCCCGACTTCTCGGGATGGAACTGGGTGGCCGACAGCGGCCCGTTCTCGACGGCGGCGAGGAATGGCGCGCCGTAATCGCACCATGTCAGGACCGGCTGGGGGAAGGGCGGCTGCACGTCGAGCAGCCACTTCTGCGCCCCGAAGGAGTGGACGAAGTAGAACCGCTCGTTCTCGATGCCGCGGAAGAGGCGACTGCCCTCACCCGGCTCGACGGTGTTCCACCCCATGTGCGGCAGGACGGGAGCGTCGAGCTCGGTCACGACGCCCGGCCACTCGCCGAGCCCCTCGGTGTCGACGCCGCGCTCCACACCGCGCTCGAAGAAGATCTGCATGCCGACGCAGACGCCCAGCACCGGGCGTCCGCCGGCGAGACGGCGTTCGATGAGCTCGTCGCCACGGCTGGCACGGAGCGCCTCGGCGACGGCGCGGAACGCGCCCACACCGGGCACGAAGAGCCCGTCGGCATCGCGGACGAGGCCGCGGTCGGCGGTCAGCCGCGCGTCGGCGCCGGCGGCGATGAGCGCCTTCACAGCCGAGTGCACGTTCCCGGAGCCGTAATCGAGGACGGCGACGAGTGGCCGGTCGCCTTCGACGGGGCGCGCTTTCGCTCACAGGGCGCCCTTCGTGCTGGGGATGCCCTCGACCAGCGGGTCGAGCGCCTTCGCCTGACGGAACGCCCGCGCGAAGGCCTTGTACTCGGCCTCGGCGATGTGGTGAGGATCGCGCCCCGACAGCACGCGCACGTGCACCGTGAGGGCGGCGTTGTACGCGATCGCCTCGAAGGTGTGCCGCACGAGCGAACCGGTGAAGTGCCCGCCGATGAGGTGGTGCTCGAAGCCCGCGGGCTCGCCCTCGTGGACGAGGTAGGGGCGGCCGCTGATGTCGACGACGGCCTGGGCCAGCGCCTCGTCGAGCGGAACGAGCGCGTCGCCGTAACGCGCGATGCCCGACTTGTCGCCGAGCGCCTGGCGAATCGCCTGGCCGAGCACGATCGAGATGTCTTCGACGGTGTGGTGGGCGTCGATGTCGGTGTCGCCGGATGCGCGCACCGTCAGATCGGTCAGCGAGTGCTTGGCGAACGCCGTCAGCAGGTGGTCGAAGAACGGCACCGTCGTGTCGATGCGGCTGCGACCCGTGCCGTCCAGATCGAGTTCGAGTTCGACGGTCGACTCGCTCGTCGCCCGTCGCAGCGTGGCGGTGCGTGGTGCGGCGCTCATGCCGCCGATCCTACCGAGGCCAGCGCGTCGAGGAAGGCCGTCGTCTCGTCCGCCGTGCCCGCCGTCACGCGCAGGTGCGCAGGGATCCCGACGTCGCGGATGAGCACGCCCTGGTCGTAGAGCGCCTGCCACGTGGCGGCGGGATCGGCCACTCCCCCGAACAGGACGAAGTTGGTCCACGACTCGTGCGGCGTGTAGCCGAGCGCCTCGACCGTCGCCGAGATGCGGTCGCGCTGCGAGACGATCTCGTCGACCATGCCCAGCATCGTGGGCGCGTGCCGCAGCGCTGCGGTCGCCGCCGCCTGCGTGAGCGCGCTCAGGTGGTAGGGCAGCCGCACCAGCCGAAGTGCGTCGATGAGCGCGGGGTCGGCGGCCATGTAGCCGACGCGCGCGCCCGCGAAGGCGAACGCCTTGCTCATCGTGCGCGAGACCACGAGCCGCTCACGTCCCGGCAGCAGGGTCAGCGCCGACCGCTCGTCGTGCGGAGCGAACTCGAAATAGGCCTCGTCGACGATCACGATCCCGTCGGTCGCCTCATAGGCGGCCTCGACGACGTCGAGCCCGAGCGGGGTGCCGGTGGGGTTGTTGGGCGAGCACAGGAACACGACGTCGGGCGCGGCATCCGCGATCTGGGATGCTGCATCGTCTGCCGTGATCGAGTACTCGGCCGATCGGGTGCCCGAGATCCACTCGGCGCCGGTGCCGCGGGTGAGCAGCGGGTACATCGAGTAGGTGGGTGCGAAGCCGAATGCCGTCCGACCCGGTCCTGCGAATGCCTGCAGGATGTGCTGCAGCACCTCGTTCGAGCCGTTGGCCGCCCAGATCTCATCGCGCGTGAGACCGTGGCCCAGATAGTCGGCGAAGCCCTCGCGCAGCGCGGTGAACTCGCGGTCGGGGTAGCGGTTCACGTCGCTCAACGCCCGGGCGATGGAGTCGAGGATGTCGTCCGCGACCTCCGCCGGAACCGGATGCGTGTTCTCGTTCACGTTCAGGGCTACCGGCAACGGCGCCTGCGGGGCGCCGTACGGCTTCTGCCCGCGGAGATCGGCGCGCAAGGGGAGGTCTTCGAGACGTGCACTCACCCCTCCCATGGTAGGCCCGCGGCCGGCTGCGCCGGCGCCGCGTGACGTCGGGAGACCGAGCATGCCCGGGTGCCCTCGCGGAGACCGCGCACGCACGAGCGCTCGGTGCGCGGGCCCGGTCCGCCGGTGCGAGCGCCGTGCGGAGCCAGCCGGACCCGTACGCTGACGCCTCAGCGGCCGTCGTCGTACGCCGCGGGGATCGCGATGCTCTGGCCCGCCTGCACGACCACGGTGTCGAGAGCGTTCAAGCGCACGATCTCATCGACCACATCGCGCGGATCGCGCTCGGGCGCGATGTCTTCGGCGATGCTCCAGAGCGAGTCGCCGGCGGCCACCGTCACCGTGCTGAAGGAACCCGCCGGGGCACCCGCGTCGCGCGAGGCGAGCGCCGCTCCCCCGCCGATCACGGCAGCGCTCAGCGCGATCACGGCCGGCAGTGCCGCCAGGACGGCCAGCACGCGCCGCCCGCGCACGGTGAGACGGAGCCGCGTCGTCCGCCCGGACGGCGCCCGCGTGCCCGACTGTGCAGGAGCGCCGGCGGTCAACTGTCTCGCCGAGCTGTGCACGCGCTGCGCCGCGACACGCGCGGCGCGGGACGGCGACGGGACGGATGTCGTGAAGTCGATCGCGGTCATGCTGGGCTCCTCGTGATGGGGAGAGATTCGCATTCACCACTCGGCCGGGAGCGGCGAATGCGAATCTCTCTTCCGAAGCTATCTTCGAGTCTGTAGGATGTCAATACCGGATCCGGACGGCGATCTCTCGAACGCGACACGCGGCTGAGATGTTCCCCAGAAGCCCGCGATCCGGATACGGTTTCGATAAGAGAACCCCACCACGGGCCTCCGACATTCGAAGAAACAGCGCTCCCTCGCCGAGCGCAGGACGGAGCCGGAAGATGAGCGACGCGGCCGGGCGCGAGAAGCCCCAGACTCGTCGGCGCAAGAGCCTGAGCGACAAGCAGCTGGCGATCCTCGAGGTCATCCAGCGCTCGATCGCGCGCCACGGCTACCCGCCCAGCATGCGCGAGATCGGCGACGCCGTCGGCCTGAAGTCGCTCTCCAGCGTCACGCACCAGCTCAACCAGCTCGAGCTGAGCGGCTACCTGCGGCGCGATGCGGGCAAGACGCGTGCGATGGAAGTGCTGATCGACCTCCCCGGCACGGCGACCGAGAGCCCGGCCGACGCTTCGCCCTCCGTGGGCGACGCCGCCCTGGTCCCCCTCGTCGGGCGCATCGCCGCCGGCGTGCCCATCACGGCCGAGCAGCAGGTCGAGGAGATCTTCCCGCTCCCCCGCCAGCTCGTGGGCAAGGGCGACCTCTTCATGCTGAAGGTCTCGGGCGAGTCGATGATCGACGCGGCCATCTGCGACGGCGACTGGGTCGTCGTCCGCTCGCAGTCGACGGCCGACAACGGTGAGATCGTGGCCGCGATGCTCGACGGCGAAGCGACCGTCAAGACGTTCCGCCAGCGCGACGGCCACACCTGGCTGCTCCCGCGCAACTCCGCGTTCGAGCCGATCCTCGGCGATGAAGCGACGGTGCTCGGCAAGGTCGTGGCGGTGCTGCGCGCCGTCTGAACGGCGTCGGACGAATCTCATCGGAATGGGTGATGCCGGACGTGGCATCTACGACACAATGAGTGCATCCGGCTAGAGGAGGCCTCATGAGCGAGCCAGTCACCGTCGACCTGCAGGCCGAACTCGCCGCGTTGCGGGCCGAGAACGAAGCACTCCGGCGGGGCGTGGTCGCTCCGGACGAGGTCGCACCCCCCTCACGCACTCGCAGTGGATGGTGGCGTTCGCTGCTCTCGGCCCTGTGCATCACCATCGCCGCCATCCTCGTCCCGGTGTCGATCGTCGGCGCGTGGGCCCGTGTACAGCTGACCGACGAGGACGCCTTCGTCGCTACGCTGGCGCCGCTGGTGGACGATCCCGCGGTGCAGTCGATGATCATCGACGAGTCCATGGAGGCGGTCAACGCCCAGGTCGACTTCGACCAGATCACCTCGGACGTCTTCGACGGCATCGCCGGCCTCGGACTGCCGCCCCGCGCCGCCGACGCCCTCCAGCTCCTGGAGGCGCCGGCTGCCAACGGCCTCGAGAGCCTCGTGACGACGACGGTCACTCGAGTGGTCGAGTCCGATGCCTTCGCTGAAGTGTGGGCCACCGCGACGCGCGCCGCCCATCGCGCCCTGGTGGGCGTGTCCACCTCCGACGGCGGCGGACTCATCGTCCGCACCGACGAGGGCGTGGGGATCCAGTTGGGCGCGGTCGTCGAGCGCGTGAAGCAGAACCTCATCGATCGGGGCCTGGGTGCCGCTGAGCTGATCCCCACCGTCGATCGCGTCATCATCCTCGGCGAAGGCGACAACCTCGCGACGATCCGCACCAGTTACGCCGCCGCGAACACGCTCGGGCTCTGGCTGCCGATCATCGCGATCGCGCTGTTCGGCCTCGGCATCCTGATCGCCCGCCGCCGTAGCGCCGCCGTCCTCGGGACGGGCATCGGATTCGCCCTCGGCGGCGTGGCCCTGGCCATCATGCTCGCGATCGGCGATTCCGCCATGGGCGTCACGGCGGGGGTGCTCGGCCTCTCTCCCGACGCGCTGAACGTCATCTACGAACAGCTGGTCGGCAACATGCAGCAGACCGCGCTCGTCGTCGCGTTCCTCGGTGTCTTCATCGCGATTCTGGGCTGGGTGACCGGCAGGTCGGCGCCGGCACGCGGCTTGCGCAGCGCCATCGACAGCATGAATGCGTCGGGGCGGCGTGAACTGGCCGCGCGAGGACTCGACACCGATTCGTTCGGGCTGTGGCTCGGCCGGCAGCGCGTCCTGGTGCGGACCCTCATCGCCGTGCTCGCGGTGATCTGGCTCTTCTTGTTGCGGCCGCTGTCGGTCGGCGACATCGTGCTCGTGGCTGTCGTCGCATTCGGCGTCGCCTGGATCCTCGAACTGCTGCAGCGGCGCCCCGAGGAGGTGGCCGCAGTCAGCGACACGGACCTGCTCTACAGCGGCGTACCCATCGGGGACGGCGACACGGCCGAAGCCGACACCGTCGTGGTCGTCGACGCCGGCACGAGCGACCCGGATGCCGACACCCTCGTGATCGAGCCGGATGCCGCGACCGACGCGGCCGCGGCACCCGGACTCGAAGAAGCGGCTCCTAGGCCGGCACGCGCCGCCGCGCACCGCCTGCGTCGCCGCCACGAGGTTCTTCAGCGACGCGACGGTCTCGTCGTAGCCGCGGGTCTTCAGACCGCAGTCCGGGTTGACCCAGACGCGGCGCAGCGGCAGCTCGGCGACCGTGCGGTCGAGGAGCTCGGTGATCTCGTCCACCGACGGCACGCGCGGCGAGTGGATGTCGTACACGCCCGGTCCGATGCCGGCGGCGAAGCCGGACGTCGCGATGTCTCCGATCACCTCGCCGCGGCTGCGAGCGGCCTCGATCGAGGTCACGTCGGCGTCCAGCGCCGCGATCGCGTCGATCACGACGTCGAACTCCGAGTAGCAGAGGTGGGTGTGCACCTGCGTGGCCGGGGCCGCGCCGGCGGTCGCGAGGCGGAACGAGCCGACCGACCACTCCAGGTAGGCGGGCTGGTCGGCGCGCTTGAGCGGCAGGAGCTCGCGCAGCGCCGGCTCGTCGACCTGGATGACGCGGATGCCGGCTTCCTCGAGCTCGGCGATCTCGTCGCGGAGCGCGAGGGCGACCTGGTTCGCGGTCTCCCCCAGCGGCTGATCGTCGCGGACGAACGACCACGCCAGGATCGTCACGGGGCCGGTGAGCATGCCCTTCATCGGCTTGTCGGTGAGCGACTGCGCGAACGTCGACCACGCGACGGTGATCGCCGCGGGACGTGCCACGTCGCCCCACAGGATCGACGGCCGGGTCGCCCGCGAGCCGTACGACTGCACCCAGCCGTTCTCGGTGACCGCGAAGCCGTCGAGGTTCTCGGCGAAGTACTGCACCATGTCGTTGCGCTCGGCCTCGCCGTGCACCAGGACGTCGAGGCCGATGTCCTCCTGCAGCGTCACCACCTGCGCGATCTCGTCGCGCAGGAAGCTCTCGTACTCGTCGGCGCTGAGCTCGCCACGGCCGTGCCGCGCACGCGCGCGGCGGATGTCGCCGGTCTGCGGGAACGATCCGATCGTGGTCGTCGGCAGCACGGGGAGGGCGAGCTCCGCCTCCTGCGCGGCGACCCGATCGTCGTAGTCGCCGCGGGCGAAGTCGTCCGCGCCGAGCGCCGACGCCCGCTCGCGCACCGCGCCGTCGCGGACGCCCGGCGCACTGCGCCGGTCGGCGAGGGCGGCGGATGCCTCGGCCAGCGCGTCCGCGATGGCGGCACGGCCGTCGACCAGTCCGCGCGCGAGGGTCACCACCTGCGCGACCTTCTGGTCGGCGAACGCGAGCCACGACGCCAGGCGCGGATCGAGCGTCGACTCGTCCGCGACGTCGTGCGGCACGTGCTGCAGCGAGGTCGAGGTGCCGGCGCTGATCTCCGACGCTCCGAGCGCGTTCAGCGCCTGCAGCCGCTCCCACGCGCGCGTCGAGATCGCCTCGCCAGACGTTGCGTCCGTCGATGACCCCGCCCACGAGCGTCTTGCGGTCCAGGCCCGGCACAGCCTCGGGCACCGCACCGCGGGTCAGGTCGATGGCGACCGCCTCGATGGGAGCGGCCGCGAGCGCCGTCCACGCCTCGGTCGACAGCTGCGCGTAGCCGGCCGCGACGAGGATCGCGGGCCGGTCGCCACGCACCCCCAGCGCGGCATATGCGCGGGCCGCGGCATCCGCCAGCACCGCCGCGTCGGCCGGCAGACTCTCGCTGACGAGCGCAGGCTCGTCCAGCTGCACCCACTCCGCGCCCGCGGCCCGCAGACTCGCCAGCAGCTCCGCGTACACCGGCAGCAGGTCGTCGAGCCGGCTGAGCGGGTCGAAGCCCTGGGGCGCGGCATCCGTCGCCTTCGCGAGCGCGAGGAGCGTCACCGGGCCCACGATCACCGGGCGAACGGTGAATCCGTCGGCCTTCGCCTCTGCCACCTGGCGCGCGAAGCGGTCGCTCGAGAGGGCGAAGACCGTCTCGGGGCCGACCTCGGGCACGAGGTAGTGGTAGTTCGTGTCGAACCACTTGGTCATCTCGAGGGGAGCGTCCTCGCCCGCACCGCGCGCGGCGGTGAAGTACGCGTCCAGGCCGATGCCGCCGTCGGCATCGCGGAGCGCGGCGAACCGGTCGGGCAGCGCGCCGACCGTGACCGCCGCGTCGTGCACCTGGTCGTAGAACGAGAACGACTCCGGGATCGACGAGTCGTCGCGGCCGAGGCCGAGCTCGGCGAGGCGCTCGCGCGTCGCGCGGCGCAGTCCGGCCGCCGTCTGCTCGAGGGTCTCGGCGTCGGTCTTGCCGGCCCAATACGCCTCGACCGCGCGCTTCAGCTCGCGGCGGCGCCCGATCCGGGGATAGCCCAGGATCGTGCCGTGGGGGAAGGTGATGCGGGGTTCGGTCATCGTGCTCTCTCTTTCGCTTCGTGCATCTCGGAGTGGGGGTTTTCGGGGTCGCCGAAGAGACCGTCGGGGCATCCGACGGATCGCGGCGTCCGGGTCAGTGGACGGCGTGGGGCATTCGCGTCGCCGAGGCGAGCACGCCGGCTTCGCGAAGCACCGCGAGCACCGTGTCGTGGTTGTTGAACGCGTAGAGATGGATGCCGGGGGCACCGCCGTCGACGACCTCGCGGGCGAGGCGCGCGGCATGGGCGATGCCGATGTCGCGCTGCCCCTCGACCGTGGGCTCGACGTCGAGCGCGATCGCGAGGTCGGCCGGAAGCGCCTCGCCGCTGAGCTCGAGCACGCGCCGCAGCCGGGTGCTGGAGGTGATCGGCATGATGCCGGGCAGGATCGGGATGGTGACGCCGGCGTCGCGCGAACGCGCCACGAACGCGAGGTAGTCGTCGGCGTGGAAGAACAGCTGGGTGATCGCGAGCGTGGCGCCCGCCGCCTGCTTCGCGAGGAGCGCGTCGATGTCCTCGAACGCGTGGCGGGAGCGCGGGTGGCCGTTGGGGAACGCGGCGACCGCGATGTCGACCCGCGGCCGCTTCTCGACGCGCACGGCGCCGGGCACGCCCGGGATGGGCGCCTCGGCGTACGGCTCGCGCTCCGCCTGCACCCGGTCGATCAGCTGCACGAGCTCGGCGGCGCTTCCGAGATCGCCCAGGAAGGCGTCGTCCTCGGATGCCCCGGCCGGCGGGTCGCCGCGCAGGGCGAGGAAGCTCGTGATGCCGGCATCCAGGAACTCGCGGATCAGCGTGTTGGCGCCCGCGTAGGTGTTCCCCACGCACGTGAGGTGGGCGAGCGGCTCGACGTGGGTCTCGCGGAGGATGTGGGTCAGGAGCTCCAGGGACCGGCCGCCGGTGGATCCGCCCGCGCCGTACGTGACGGAGATGAACCTGGGGTCCACCGACGCCAGATGGCGGATGGTCTCGTGCAGCGCGGCGACACCGGCCTCGGATCGGGGCGGATACACCTCGAACGAGATCGGCACGGGAGGAGTGCTCAGGTCGATGGACATGGGCCTGCTTCTCAGGATCGGAATCGGGCTCAGCCGAACGGGAAGACCCGGGCGGCCGCGGCACCTCGCCTCCGCCGCGCTGTTCATGACATGCGAGGCGGAAGGGGTGTCATCGCGGGCGGGTGCCGGGCTCGGCTGTCGCTCCTGCCCGGCACCCCGAGGTTCGGGGGCGTCCTCGCGGACGACCGGGCGTCGATGCGTCCACGGTAGCGGAGCAGGTCCGTGCGGAACCGCCTGTGACGTACTGTTTCGATCGCATCGCGCACACGTTGGTCGTAGCGTGGGGGCGTGACGACCCGCGATGTTCTTCCCTATGGCAGCTGGCCATCCCCGATCTCCGCCGCGGAGGTGTCGGCTGCGTCGTCCCGCATCGAAGGCGCCCGCTTCGTCGGCGCCGGTGACGTGCGGCCTGGGGAGACCGGCGGCGGCGCGCAGGGGCGGACGACGTGTGGTGGGGCGAGTCGGTGCCCGAGGAGGGCGGCCGTTCCGCCGTGCGCCGGCGGCAGGCATCCGGAGCCGTCGTCGATGTCCTCCCCGCCCCGTGGAGCGCGCGATCGCGCGTGCACGAGTACGGTGGCGGCTCCTGGACCGCCGACGACGACGGCGTGCTGCTCTTCGTGGAGAAGGCCGACCAGCGCATCTGGAGTCTCGCCCCGGGTGAGGAGCCGCGCCCGCTCACGCCCGATGCGGGCGATGTCCGCTACGGCGGGCTGACGCTGCAGCACGGCCGGCTGCTCGCGGTGCGCGAAGACCACACGGCCGGAGCCGCGCCGGTGCGCGACATCGTCGACGTTCCGCTCGACGGCTCGGCAGCGGAGCATCCCTCACGCCTGACATCGCTGGCCGGCGGCAGCGACTTCGTCGCCCACCCCGCGCTGTCGCCCGACGGCACCCGCTTGGCGTGGATCGCCTGGGATCATCCGCACATGGCGTGGGACCGCGCCGAGCTTCGGATCGGCCGGCTCGAGGACGGCGAGGTCGTGGAATGGACCACCGTGGCCGGCGGCGAGTCGTCCGACGGCGATTTCCACTCCCCGCTGCAGCCGGTGTGGGTCGGCGACGACGACCTGCTCTACGCCGACGACCCGACCGGGAGGTGGAACCTCTGGCGCCTGCGCCTCACGGCCGATCTGCATCACGAGCCGTTCGCGCCGGCCGACGCCGACACCGGCGGCCCGCTGTGGGTGCTCGGCACCCGCTGGTTCGCGGCGCTGCACGACGGTCGCGTCGTCGCCGCCCGCACGAACGGCGCCGACCACCTCGTGGTGATCGAGCCCACCGGGGCCACGCGCATCCTGCCGCTCGACGCCGTCACGCGGCTCTCGATCGAGGACGCCCGCGGGCGGCGCGTGCTGGTCTCCGGCGCAGGCTCCGGCGGCGCCGGACTGTGGGAGCTGGACGTCGACGACCCGGCCGCGACGCGGCTGATCGCCGGCGGCGGGTCGCCCTGGGGCGCGGAATGGATGCCGCAGCCCCGCGCCGTCACGATGCCCGGGCCGCACGGCCCGGTGCACGCCTTCGACTACCCGCCGACGAACCCGGGCGTGGTGGGACCCGATGACGAGCGGCCCCCCTACGTCGTGTTCGTCCACGGCGGACCGACCGACCATGTCGGCGGCGCGGCATCCGGCAAGATCGCCTATCTGACGAGCCGCGGCATCGGCGTGCTCGACGTCAACTACGGCGGCTCGAGCGGGTACGGCCGCGCCTACCGCGAGCGTCTGCTCGGGCAGTGGGGCGTCGTGGACGTCGACGACGTCGTGGCCGCGGCGCAGGGGCTCGCCGCATCGGGGGCGGCCGACGCCCGTCGGCTCGCGATCGCCGGCGGCTCGGCCGGCGGCTGGACGGTGCTGTGCGCACTCGCGAACTCCGACGCCTTCGCCGCGGGCATCAGTCGCTACGGCGTCGCGGATCTCCGGCGCCTCGCCGCGGACACCCACGACTTCGAGGCCAGCTACCTCGACGGCATGGTGGGGCCGCTCCCGTCCGCCGAGGCGCTGTACGTCGAGCGGTCGCCGCTGACGCACCTCGACCGGATGCGGACGCCGCTGCTGATCGAGCAGGGCCTCGATGACGAGGTCGTGCCGCCCTCCCAATCGGAGGCTGTGCGTGACGCGCTCGCCGCGAACGGCGTCCCCCACGCATATCTGGCCTTCGCGGGCGAAGGGCACGGGTTCCGCGGCGCCGCCACCCTCATCCGCACGATGGAGGCCGAGCTCGCGTTCCTCGGCCAGGTGCTCGGCTTCGAGACGCCGGGGGTGCCGCCGCTCGAGCTGGACTGAGGCGCGCCGCGCTCCGGTCCCGTCGACACCGCGCGGGAGCGTGCGAGCGAGTCGGCGATCGGCGACACTGACGCGCCGAGCGACGGATGCCGTGGCCCGCGTGTCGACGTCACCGACCCGGTCGTTGAGCGAGCGAGGAACGAGCGAGACGAAACGCCCTGGACCGCGCGCGGACTCTCAGACCTCGAAAGGCGCGAGGCGCGCGGCGAGGTGCTGCCCCACGCGGGCGTGCACGGCCGTGCCGCCCTCCTCGTGCTCCTGCGAGAGGATCATGCCCTGCTCGTGGATCGCCGACACCAGGTCGCCGCGGTCGTACGGCACGAGAGCACGCACCTCCACCGCCGGCAGCGGCAGCGCCTCTTCGATCGCGGTCCGCAGCTCGTCGATGCCCTCGCCGGTCCGGGACGACGCGAAGATCGCCTTCGGCTCGAGACCCCGCAGCAGCAGACGCGTGTCGTCGTCGACGAGATCGGCCTTGTTGAACACGATCAGCTCGGGGACGTCGCGCGCCCCGACGTCGCCGATCACATCCCGGACCGTCGCGAGCTGGGCGGCGGGATCCGGGTGCGACCCGTCGACGACGTGGACGATGACGTCGGCGTCGCCGACCTCCTCGAGCGTCGAGCGGAACGCCTCGACCAGCTGGTGCGGCAGATTGCGCACGAACCCGACGGTGTCGGTGAGCGTGTAGACCCGGCCGTCGCTCGTCTCGCTGCGCCGGACGGTGGCATCCAGCGTCGCGAACAGGGCGTTCTCGACCAGCACTCCGGCACTCGTCAGCCGGTTCAGCAGCGACGACTTGCCGGCGTTCGTGTACCCCGCGATCGCGACCGACGGGATCGTGTTCCGCTTGCGCTCGGCGCGCTTGGCGTCGCGAGCGGGGGTGAACTCGCGGATCTGGCGACGCAGCATCGCCATCCGCGTGCGGATGCGGCGACGGTCGAGCTCGATCTTCGTCTCACCGGGTCCGCGCGAGCCCATGCCCGCACCGCCCGCACCCACCTGGCCACCGGCCTGGCGGCTCATCGAGTCACCCCATCCGCGCAGGCGCGGGAGCAGGTACTCGAGCTGGGCGAGTTCGACCTGCGCCTTGCCCTCGCGGCTCTTGGCGTGCTGGCTGAAGATGTCGAGGATCACCGTGGTGCGGTCGATCACCTTGACCTTCACGACGTCCTCGAGCGCACGTCGCTGGCTGGGCGCGAGCTCGGTGTCGGCGATCACGGTGTCCGCGCCGACCGCGGCGACGATGTCGCGCAGCTCCTCGGCCTTGCCGCGCCCCACGTAGGTCGCGGGGTCCGGGTGCGGGCGCCGCTGCAGCACACCGTCGAGCACGACGGCGCCGGCGGTCTCGGCCAGCGCCGAGAGCTCGCGCAGCGAGTTCTCGGCATCCTCCGTCTCGCCCTGCGCGTGCACGCCGACCAGCACGACGTTCTCGAGTCGCAGCTGTCGGTACTCGACCTCGGTGACGTCCTCGAGCTCGGTGGACAGCCCCGGAACGCGGCGCAGCGCAGCGCGCTCCTCGCGGTCCCACTGCTCGCCGTCGGTGTCCGCGCGCCCGATCGTGGCCTCGTCCTGGAGCGCCTGGGCGGCTCCGAAGACGTGCACCCCCGAGCGCGCTTCGGCGCGCGCCAGCACGCGATCCACCGGGTCGACCGGCGTCTCGTCGGTGCTCTGGGGTGTCGTCGTATCCGTCATGTGTTCCTTTCGGGATGCCTTTTCCGGCGTTCATCGGCCGGTTCGCGGCATCCGTGAATTCTACGCTCCCCTCCCGGGGAGCACCTCCGCTAGGCTCGTCAGCCATGGGGAGCGACCACTACTTCAGTGCGACGCCCGCCAGCCCCGAGAATCTGCGCCGCATCCGCGTCACGCTCGCCGGACGCGATCTCGAAGTCACGACCGCCGGAGGCGTCTTCAGCCCCGACCACGTGGACGCGGGAACCGCGGTGCTGCTGTCGAACACTCCCCCGCCACCGGCCGGCGGGAACTTCCTCGACCTCGGCTGCGGGTGGGGACCGATCGCACTCAGCCTGGCACTCGACGCCCCGCACGCGACCGTGTGGGCCGTCGACGTGAACGAGCGAGCGCTGGACCTCGTGCGGCGCAATGCCGCCGACCTCGGGCTCGACAATGTCAACGCCGCGCTGCCCGACGATGTTCCCGACGACGTCGTGTTCCGCACGATCCGCTCGAATCCGCCCATCCGCGTCGGCAAGAACGAGCTGCACGGCCTGTTGGAGCGATGGATTCCCCGCCTGGACGAGCGGGCGGACGCCTGGCTCGTGGTGCAGCGCAATCTCGGCTCGGACTCCCTGCAGCGATGGCTCGCATCGACGCTCGATCGCCGCTTCAGCGTGTACCGTGCCGCCACCGCCCGCGGGTTCCGCGTGCTGAAGGTGCGGCGCCACGGCTCGCCCCAGAGCGAGCCGATCTCACTGCCGGAGCTGTGAGAGCCGTCAGGCCAGCGTGACTTCGCCGGTGTAGACCAGGGTCGCCGGCCCGGAGAGCAGCACGTGCCGCTCGCCGTCGACCTCCGGCATCCGCACGCCGAGGGTGCCGCCGGGAACGTCCACCACCCAGTGGTCGGGGGCCGCGGGGCCCGCCCAGTGCCTCACTGCCAGCGCCGCAGCCGCGACGCCCGTGCCGCAGCTGAGCGTCTCGCCGACTCCGCGCTCGAACACGCGCATGCGGATCGATCCGACGCCCTCGTGCACGAGGGGGTCGCTGGGCACGACGAACTCGATGTTGGCGCCGTGCGGGGGCTCGGGGTGCAGTTGCGGCTGCGCCGCGAGGTCGAGGCTCTCGAGCTCGGCGTCGTCGGGCAGCGCCACGACGACGTGCGGGTTGCCGACGTCGATCCCGATGCCCGGACGGGGAGCGCCGCCCGCACGGGTACGCACCAGCACGCCCGAGTCGTCGATGGCGAACCGGCCGAGGTCGACCTCGAAACCCTTCTCGCCGACTGTGCCGTCGCTGCGGGTGACGGTCTTGACGCCCGCCCGGGTGCCGATGGCGAGCGGCGCCGCTTCGACATCGGCCCAGCCGACGTCCACCAGGTAGCGCACGAAGACCCGGATGCCGTTGCCGCACATCTCGGCCTTCGAGCCGTCGGCGTTGCGATAGTCCATGAACCATTCGGCGCCGAAGCCCGCCGCTTCGGCCCCCTCGGCGATCGCGTTCGCCCGCACCACCCGGAGGATGCCGTCGCCGCCGATGCCGAAGCGCCGGTCGCACAGCACCGCGACCTGGTCGTCGGTGAGATCGAGTTCACCGTCGGGGTCGGGGACGATCACGAAGTCGTTGCCCGTGCCGTGGCCCTTGGTGAACGCGATCGTCTGCGGCATCGTCACAGTCTACGGTCGCCGGTGCGCCCTCCTCCTCGGCGCCGGACGTCGGTCGCTGTCACATCCGGCAGCCCCGCGGTGTCTTGTGGATAGGACCACCACGAGGAGACGGCATGCGCAGGATCGCGATCGAGACCGAGCGGGACGGCCGACCAGGAGCGGCAGCACCGCTCGGTGACGGACCGCGTCGCCGAGCGCCTCGGGAGGATCACGGTGTTCGGTCATCGCATCGACGACTCCTGGGCGGAACTGCGGAGGCGCCGCGTTCCCACTCACTGGACGAACCTGTTCGGCATCGTCACCCTGGCGTCCCTCGTCGTCGTGACCGTGACCGGCCTCCTGCTCATGTTCTTCTACACGCCCTCGAGCGCGGGCACGATCTACGACCGGGTCGTACGCGCCGCTGCACGGCGCCACGGTGTCGCAGGCGTTCGCCTCGACGATGCACGTGACGTTCGACGTCCCCGGCGGCGTGGTGCTGCGACAGGCGCATCACTGGGCCGCACTGCTCCTGCCCGCAGCGATCACCGTGCAGCTGGTGACCACCTTCTTCACCGGGGCCTTCCGACGGCCGCGGCGCGCCATGTGGGTACTGCTGCTCCTCGCCCTGATCGCCGCCCTCGCGAGCGGATGGAGCGGCTACGCGCTGCCCGACGACATGCTCTCCGGCACCGGCCTGCGCATCGTCGAGGGCATCCTCCTCGGCATCCCCGTCATCGGCACGTGGCTCGCGTCGATCCTCTTCGGCGGGCCCTTTCCCGGTCGGATCATCGAGAACCTGTACCCGCTGCACATCGTGGTGTTCCCCGGCGCGCTCCTCGTGCTCGTGGCGCTGCGCGCCATCGCGGCGTGGCGGCACGGCCCGCCGCAGTTCCCCGGGCGGGGCCGTACGCCGGAGAACGTCGTCGGCGTCGCCCTCATCCCGACGGCCGCCACGCGCGCGGGCGGGCTGTTCCTCGTCGTCACGGGCCTGCTGCTGCTCATCTCGGCGACGGTCACGGTGAGCCCCATCTGGCTCTACGGCCCGGCCGACCCGGGCAACGCCGGGGCGGGGAGCCAGCCCGACTGGTACACCGGGTTCCTCGACGGGGCGCTGCGCCTCGTGCCGCCCGGCTGGGAGGTCGTGTGGCTGGGGCGCACGTGGACGCTGGCGATCCTCGCGCCGCTGGCCGTCGTCGGCGCCTTCTTCGCGTTCGTCGCCGCCTACCCGTTCCTGGAGGAGTGGGTCACGGGCGACCGCGGCGACCACCATCTCCTCGACCGGCCGCGCCACGCCCCGACGCGCACCGGCCTCGGAGTCGCCGGCCTGGTGTTCGTGGGCGTGCTCTGGGCCGCGGGCGGCGCCGACATCATCGCCACGGCGTTCTCGGTGAGCATCGAGCACGTGATCACCGCACTCCAGGTGGCACTCGTCGCGGGGCCGATCCTGGCGTACACGGTCACTCGCCGCATGTGCTTCGGCCTGCAGCGGAGAGACGCCGGCCTGCTCCGTCACGGCTACGAGACGGGGCGGATCGTCCGCCTCCCGGGCGGCGGGTATGACGAGATCCACCGGCCGCTCGACGAGACGGAGCGGGCGCGCCTCGCCATGCCTGGCGGCGCGCCGCATGCAGATCGCCCGCCGCTCGACAGCGCTGTCGGCCCGTGGGAACACCGACTGCGCCGGGGTCTGCGCGGCTACTACAACGGAGGCGTCATCGAGGCCGAGCCCGCCGAACACGAGCCAGGTGACAGCCGTCGCGGCGGTCGACGCGCCCGTCAGTCGGCGATGAGGCGCTTGCCCGTCGTCCATGTCTCGAAGGGCTCGTAACCCAGCTCGCGATAGAAGCCCTGCGCGGCGTTGTTGTCGGGGCGCACCATGAGCTGCACCTTCGGACACCCCATCGCGAGCAGACGCTCCTCGGCCGCCTCGACCAGCAGCCTGCCGATCCCCTGCCCCCGCCGGTCGGGGGCGCTCGCCAGGTAGTAGAGCCAGCCGCGGTGTCCGTCGTACCCGGCCATGACGGAACCGACGATGGTGCGGCCGTCGACGGCGACGAGGAACAGCTCCGGCTGGACCGAGAGCTTGCGGCTGATGTCCTGGTACGGGTTGTTCCACGGGCGGGTGAGCCCCGTCGCCTGCCACAGCGACACGACGGCTTCGGTGTCGGCCAGGACGAAGGACCGGATCTCGATGCTCATGCCGACGAGTCTGCCAGGACTCGCGGCATCCACTCCGGATTCCACCCAGCGCAGCGCGTCGTAGCGCCGGAACCACGACACCTGGCGGCGGGCGTACCGGCGCGTGAGCGCCTGGGTCTCGGCGATCGCCTCGGCTTCGCTCATCTCGCCCGACAGCTGGGCGAGGGCCTGCGCGTAGCCGATCGCCCGGCGGGCGGTGACGCCGCGCTCGAGCCCCTCGTCGCGCAGCGCGCGCACCTCGTCGAGGATTCCGTCGCGCCACATCCCCTCGACGCGGGTGTCGAGGCGGGCGACGAGCTCGTCTCGGGGCACGGCCACGCCGAAGATCCGGGTGGCCGTCGTGCCAGAGCACGGGCACCTCGGGAAGCACGGCGCCATGCGTGCGTTCACCGAGTTCGAGCACCTCCAGCGCCCGAACGATGCGACGGCCGTTGCGCGGGTCGACCTTCGCGGCGGTGGCCGGGTCGACCTCGCGCAGCCGTGCGTACAGGGCACCGGGACCGTGCGCATCCAGCTCCGCCTCGAGCCGGCGCACGCAGGAGCTCGTCGCGGGGCGGGAAGCGGAAGTCGAAGAGCACGCTCGACACGTACAGGCCCGACCCGCCCACCAGCACGGCGTCGGCGCCGCGGCCGTGGATCTCGCGGATCGCGGTGCGCGCGGCATCCTGGTACCAGGCGACCGCCGCGTCGTCGGTGACCTCGAGCACGTCGAAGAGGTGATGCGGGATGCCGCGCCGCTCGTCTTCGGGAAGCTTGGCGGTGCCGATGTCCATGCCGCGATAGAGCTGCATGGCATCGGCGTTGACGATCTCGGCCGGCCGGCCGCGCGCATCGAGAGCCTCGGCGAGGTCGAGCGACAGCGCGGTCTTGCCGGTACCCGTGGCGCCGACGACGGCCCACAGCTGCGGCTGCGCGGCCGCGGCTTCGTCCGCCGGGGGCCCGGGGCTCACCGTGGGACTCAGACGCCGAGGCGGAGCGTCGGCAGTCCGAGCGACACGGCGCGCGGCGCGCCCGCTGAGCCCGTGAAGCTCCCCCGCCGGTGCCGGCACGGCGCAGGACTCGGCCTGCGCACGGTCCCACGCGTCGCCCGACCGCGTCCTGCGGATGCGCAGCGGTGCGCCGTCGGGCGCGTCGGCGAGCAGATGGAACGGCGCGGCGTGCGTCACCACCACCGACACGACGTCGCCGGGGCGAGGGATCTCGGAGCCCGCGGGCACCTCGAAGTGCACGAGACGATTGTCTTCGGCCCGGCCGGTGAGCCGGTGGGTCTCGGCGTCCTTCTTGCCCTCGGCCGAGGAGACGAGCACCTGCAGCTCGCGGCCGAGCTGCTTCTCGTTCTCTTCCAGCGAGATGCGCTCCTGCAGGGCGATCAGGCGCTCGTAGCGCTCCTGCACGACCTCTTTGGGCACCTGGTCGGCCATGGTGGCCGCCGGCGTGCCCTCGCGGATCGAGTACTGGAAGGTGAACGCGCTTGCGAAGCGCGCCTGCTCCACGACCCGCATCGTGTCTTCGAAGTCCTCGTCGGTCTCGCCCGGGAACCCGACGATGATGTCGGTGGTGATCGCCGCGTCGGGCATCTTGGCCCGCACCCGATCGAGGATGCCGAGGAACCGCTCGCTGCGGTACGACCGGCGCATCGCCTTCAGGATCCGGTCGCTGCCCGACTGCAGCGGCATGTGGAGCTGCGGCATGACGGCCGGCGTCTCAGCCATCGCGTCGATGACGTCGTCGGTGAACGCGGCGGGATGCGGGCTGGTGAAGCGGATGCGCTCCAGGCCCTCGATCGCGCCCGCGGCACGCAGCAGCTTGCCGAACGCCTGGCGGTCGCCGAACTCGACGCCGTACGAGTTGACGTTCTGGCCGAGGAGGGTGACCTCCATCGCGCCGTCGTCGACCAGGAGGCGGATCTCGTTGAGGATGTCGCCGGGGCGACGATCCTTCTCTTTGCCGCGCAGGCTCGGCACGATGCAGAACGTGCACGTGTTGTTGCAGCCGACCGAGATCGACACCCAGCCGCTGTAGATGCTGTCGCGCTTGGTGGGAAGGGTCGAGGGGAAGATCTCGAGCGATTCGAGGATCTCGAGCTCCGCCTCGCCGTTGTGGCGCGCGCGCTCGAGAAGGCTCGGGAGCGATCCCATGTTGTGGGTGCCGAAGACGACATCGACCCAGGGCGCCTTCTGCTGCACCGTGTCCTTGTCCATCTGCGCCAGGCATCCGCCGACGGCGATCTGCATGCCGTCGTGCTTGTCCTTGCGGGACTTGAGGTGGCCGAGCGTGCCGTACAGCTTGCCGGCGGCGTTGTCGCGGACGGCGCAGGTGTTGATGACGACGACGTCGGCCTCTTCGCCCGCCTCTGCCCGGACGTAGCCGGCGCTCTCGAGCGAACCGGAGAGGCGCTCGGAGTCGTGCACGTTCATCTGGCAGCCGAACGTGCGCACCTCGTAGGTGCGGGCGCGGCCGTCGACGTCGTTCGCGGCCGGTGACGGCGCGATGAGAGTCGGAGTAGCAGAAGGCGAAGACATGATCCCGCCATTCTACGAGCCGTGCGCCCGCGCAGAGACTGCGGATGGATGCCGCGCCGAGCGCATCCGTGGATACTCGGCGTCACCGCGAGCCGTTCAGCAGTCGCAGCCGCAGGACGATGACGGCGACCGCTCAGCTCTCTTCGAACCTCACACGGCCGGCGGGGCGCATCGTCTCTTCGAGAGCCGTCCGCGCGGCGTTCAGCGCCATGGAGCCGCCGTAACCCCGCCGTGCGAGCTGCCCCGCCAGGCGACGGAGCGCGACATCGCGTTCGAGCCCACGCAGCGAGCCGGCTTTCGACCGCGCGAACTCGAGGGCGCGCTCGGCATCGTCATCGGGAAGCTCCGCGAGCGCCGCGTCGGCCACGTCACGAGGCACGCCGCGCTTGGCGAGGCTCTGAGCGATGACCTGGCGACCCTGTCCCTTGCGATCGACGCCGGCGTGTACGACCTGCTCGGCGAGCCGCGCGTCATCCAGGTACCCGCGCTCGAGAAAGGCGTCGAGGATGGCAGCCGACGGCGTCCGCATCAAGGTCGTACTGGCCGAGGTAGGTCTTCGCCTCCGACACGGAGAGCTGCCGACCGCGAAGCTTCTTCACGAGACCACGCTCAGCGGTCGCCAGCGCGCATCGTCGGCATCGGCGCCGGCACCGGCGGGCCTGCGTGGTCGGCCGCGTCCCCCGTGCTCGCCCGGTCGGTACGCGCGGCGGCCAGATCGATCGGCGCGGCGCTCTCGGAGGTCGGCGTGACATCCGAGGAGATCGGCTCATCCTCGAGGCGTCGGATCGGTCCATGCCCCGGCTGCCGAGCGCGGGGAGGATGGGGGGTCGATGCTCGTCTGGAGGCGATCCTCGAGCGCCCGCTGAACCTCGGCGGCGGTCGTGGGGTAGGAGCGCGCTCCCCCGCCGCCGAAGAGCGGCGTCACGGGGGCGAGTCCATCGCCGGTTCCGACGTCGGACTCGTCCCCGCTCTCGACGAATCGGACCATCAGGCCGGGCGGCGCGCCGCGAGCTCGTCTTCGACCGAGCCCTCGACGGCACCCTTGGGGACGCCGATGCCGAGCTTCGTCTTGATCTTCGACTCGATCTCGGTCGCGACATCCTCGTTCTTGATGAGGAAGTTGCGCGCGTTCTCTTTGCCCTGGCCGAGCTGCTCGCCTTCGTAGGTGTACCAGGCACCGGACTTCTTGACGATGGCGTGCTCCACGCCGAAGTCGATGAGGCTGCCCTCGCGCGAGATGCCCGACGCCGTACAGGATGTCGAATTCGGCCTGCTTGAACGGCGGCGCCATCTTGTTCTTGACCACCTTGACGCGCGTGCGGTTTCCGACCGCCTCGGTGCCGTCCTTGAGGGTCTCGATGCGACGGATGTCGAGACGCACCGACGCGTAGAACTTCAGCGCCTTGCCGCCCGCGGTGGTCTCGGGCGAGCCGAAGAACACGCCGATCTTCTCGCGCAGCTGGTTGATGAAGATCATCGTGGTGTTGGTCTGGTTGAGGCCACCCGTGAGCTTGCGGAGCGCCTGCGACATGAGGCGCGCCTGCAGACCCACGTGCGAGTCGCCCATCTCGCCCTCGATCTCGGCCTTGGGCACGAGCGCGGCGACCGAGTCGATCACGATGAGGTCGATGGCGCCGGAACGCACCAGCATGTCGGCGATCTCGAGCGCCTGCTCGCCGGTGTCGGGCTGCGACACGAGCAGCGCGTCGATGTCGACGCCCAGCTTCTGCGCGTAGTCGGGGTCGAGGGCGTGCTCCGCGTCGATGAACGCGGCGATGCCGCCGGCGCGCTGCGCGTTGGCGATCGCGTGCAGGGTGAGCGTCGTCTTACCCGACGACTCCGGACCGTAGATCTCGATGATGCGGCCGCGCGGGAGTCCGCCGATGCCGAGTGCGACATCGAGGGCGATCGAGCCGGTGGGCACGACCTCGACAGGGGCGCGCTCGTCGCTGCCGAGGCGCATCACCGAGCCCTTTCCGAACTGCCGGTCGATCTGGGCGAGGGCCGATTCCAGGGCCTTCTCGCGGTCAACGGGTGATGGCATGACGTGCTCCTCTATGCTCGCGTTCCGTCGCCTGTAGGCTGTCGCGCTCCGGCCCGGTGGGACGGATGCTGCGACAAGGCGTGAGGTGTCGTTCGACGCTGTTCACGTTAGGGAGGGGCTCCGACATCCGTCTTCGCTCCTTCCGTGTCCGTGGAAAACACGCTCTCGACACCTGCTGTGCAGGAGCCTACGCCGTTCTCGAACACTTCTTCGATGACACGCCGCGCGAAATCGCACGGCGCGACGACCGCTGCGAGGACGGAGAACGGCGCCGAAGCACTCAGCGACGACGCGGTTCGAGCCGTCCGACGCCGTAGCGGCGCTCGGGCGGGACGTCGAGCTCGTCGCAGAGTGCGAGCCAGACTTCGCGCGGATCGACGCCGGCGGCGATCGCCTCGGCGGCGGTGCGGCCACCGACCTGCGACAGGAACAGATCGGTCACGACGGCGTTCGCACGCGCGCCGAATTCGTCCGCGACAGCGCGGTCGAATTCACTGCGGCGCATGGCGATCGGCGGTTCCTGGCTCCGTGAGGGAGGAACGGGATCAGCGCAGCGAGAGCTCGGCGTCGACCGAGGCCACGAGGTCGTCGGGAACCACGTCGGGGAAGGTCTGGATTCCCTCGAGCACCGAGATGCGGTCGCCCACTTCGCGCATGATCGTCGAGATGGGGACGTCCAGCGCTTCGGCCACCGAGGCGAGGATCTCGCTCGAGGCCTCCTTCTGGCCGCGCTCGACCTCGCTCAGGTAGCCGAGTGCGACGCTCGCGCGTCCCGCGACCTGGCGGAGGGTGCGTCCCTTCTGCTGGCGGAAATCACGAAGCACTTCACCGATTTCTTGACGTACCAGGATCATCAGGGCCCCTCCTCACTTCTGATTCCACCGTCTTCCGGGTGCCCAACAGTACAGCACCGGATGATGCCAATCTAATCCCGACAACTGGGCAATGGGTGGGAATCACCGAATGTAACCGAGACGAAACACCGTCTGTTCCCGGACGCGCACGTCGACGGACGCGGATGCCTCACAGCACGGTGAGGGCGAGCTCCAGCACGCGCTGCACGGTCAGCGTGCGGATCTCGTCGCGCGATCCCGAGAGGGCGAGCGACGAGACGACCACCGTCTCGGGCGTCGCGACGGCGATGTGGACCGTGCCGACCGGCTTGTCGTCCTGCGGGTCGGGGCCGGCGACGCCGGTCGTCGCGAGGCCGACGTCCGCGCGCAGGGCGCCTCGCACGCCCTGCGCCATCTGCACCGCGACGTCCGGATCGACCGGGCCGCGTTCCGCGAGGAGCTCGGCATCGACACCCAGCCGGCTCGCCTTCACGTCGGTCGCGTACGCGACGATTCCTCCGCGCACGTGCGCCGAGGCGCCCGGCACGTCGACGAGCGCAGCCGTGACACGGCCGCCGGTGAGCGACTCGGCCGCGGCGATCGACCAGCCGCGTGCGTCGAGGCCCCGCAGCACCGCGACGGCGTCGGGGCGAGGCAGCGGCGCCTCACGGAGCGCCGTGCTCGTCCGCCGAGCCGGGCGACGAGGCATCCGTCACGCGACTCCTCCGCTTCGCGCGCGCGGCACGCAGCTCGGTCACGATGTAGTCGATGCCGCTCGCGATGGTGAGGATGACGGCGATCGCCATGAGCACACCGTTCACCCAGAAGATCCATTCGCCGACGAGCGTCCAGAGCGGCAGGAGCGCGAGCGACAGCGCGACGCCCTGGGCGAGCGTCTTGAGCTTGCCCATCCACGCCGCGGCGAGCACGTGGTCGCTCACCACCATGAACCGGTACACCGTGATGCCGATCTCGCGGATGAGGACGACGATCGTGATCCACCAGGGAAGCTCGCCGAGGATCGACAGGCCGACGAACGCGAAGCCGGTGAGGACCTTGTCGGCGATGGGGTCGAGCAGCTTGCCCAGATCGGTGACGATGTCATGCCGGCGGGCGAGATAGCCGTCGATCCCGTCTGTCGCGATCGCGACGATGAACAGCGCCGCCGCCCACCAGCGCAGCGCCCCGTCCGCTCCCCCATCGGCGAGGAGAAGCCACAGGAAGACCGGCGCGCACAGGATGCGCACGATCGTGATCGCGTTGGGCAGCTGCCGAGGGATCGCCATGGCCCGAGCCTATCGGCGCGCAGCGGGCCGGCTGGATCCGGACCGTTGCGCAGGCGGTCAGTCGCGACCGGTGAGACCCCACGCGTCTTCCGAGCCGTCGTCGCTCTCGACCACGGGATAGCCGTCGTACTGCGAGGCCACGGCATCCGTCCCATAGCGGTCGTCCGCGGGCGGAGCGCGCCGCTGCGAGCAGGCGCCGCCGCCGGCACGTCGTCGCCGCGCATGCGCGCGAGCACCGAGGGCAGCTGCTCGACGGTCACGAGCACGTCGCGCGCCTTGGAGCCCTCGGACGGGCCGACGATCTCGCGCGACTCGAGGAGGTCCATGAGCCGGCCCGCCTTGGCGAAGCCGACGCGCAGCTTGCGCTGCAGCATCGACGTCGAGCCGAACTGGCTCGAGACCACGAGCTCGGCGGCGGCCAGCAGCAGCTCGAGATCGTCGCCGATGTCGGCGTCGATCTCCTTCTTCTCGGCCACCGCGGCCACGTCTGCGCGGTACTCGGGACGCGCCTGCATCGTCACGTGCTTGACGACGGACTCGATCTCCTTCTCGCTCACCCACGCGCCCTGCACGCGGATCGCCTTCGAGGCGCCCATCGGCAGGAACAGGCCGTCGCCCTGGCCGATCAGGCGATCGGCGCCGGGCTGGTCGAGGATGACCCGGGAGTCGGTGACGCTCGTGACCGCGAACGCGAGCCGCGAGGGCACGTTGGCCTTGATGAGGCCGGTGACGACGTCGACCGACGGACGCTGCGTCGCGAGGACGAGATGGATGCCGCTGGCCCGGGCGAGCTGGGTGATGCGGACGATCGAGTCCTCGACGTCGCGCGGCGCGACCATCATCAGGTCGGCGAGCTCGTCGACGACGACGAGCAGGTAGGGGTACGGCTTCAGGACGCGCTCGCTGCCCGGCGGCAGCGTGATCTCGCCCGCCACGACGGCCTTGTTGAAGTCGTCGATGTGGCGGAAGCCGAAGGACGCGAGGTCGTCGTACCTCATGTCCATCTCTTTCACGACCCACTGCAGAGCCTCGGCGGCCTTCTTGGGGTTCGTGATGATGGGGGTGATGAGGTGCGGCACGCCCGCGTACGACGTCAGCTCGACCCGCTTCGGGTCGATGAGCACCATGCGCACGTCGGCGGGCTTGGCGCGCATCAGAAGGCTCGTGATCATCGAGTTCACGAAGCTCGACTTGCCGGAGCCGGTCGAGCCCGCGACCAGCAGGTGGGGCATCTTGGCCAGGTTCGCGACAACGTAGCCGCCGCCGACGTCCTTGCCCACGCCGATGGTCATCGGATGCGTCTGGTTGGCGGCGGTGGTCGAGCGCAGCACGTCGCCGAGCGTCACGATCTCGCGGTCGATGTTCGGGATCTCGACGCCGATGGCGCTCTTGCCCGGGATCGGCGCGAGGATGCGCACCTCGTTCGACGCCACCGCGTACGCGATGTTGTTGGTGAGCGCGGTGATGCGCTCGACCTTGACGCCGGGGCCGAGCGAGATCTCGTACTGCGTCACGGTCGGGCCGCGCGAGAAGCCCGTCACCCGCGCATCGACGGAGAACTGGTCGAGCACGCTCGTGATCGCCCGCACCGTGTCGTCGTTCGCCTGCGAGCGCGCCACGTGCGGCGAGCCGGCCGCGAGGGAGTTGACCGAAGGCAGCCGATACGGAGCCGCGGGCGAATCGACCGCGGTGACGGAGCCGATGCCGTCGAGGCCCGGAAGGGTGCCGTCGTCCTCGATGACCTGGGCATCGTCGCGCAGCGACGTGCGCGACGAGGTGGCCGCTTTGGCCGCCGACAGCACCGCGGGGTCGATGACCTCGGTGAGCGCGTCGGTCGCGGGCGCGGGGGGCGGCGTGACGGGCGGCACGATGGCCTGCTCGAACCCGCCCTGGGTCGCGCCCGCCGGCAGCAGCTCGGTGAGGTCCTGGGATCCGATCCCGCCCTCCGGGTCCTTCTCGCGGCCGGTCTTGTTGCGGCGCCAGAACGGGAGGGACGGGTCGCCGTCATCGTCCGCGACCGCGTCGGCGGCGGCATCCGTCGGCTTCTCTTCCCGCGGCTCGGCACCGAACATCCACGCGTACAGCTCGCCGAGACGGCGGCCGATGCGGTTCGGCGGCGTCTTGGTGATGATCAGGATGCTGAGCACGGCCAGCAGCGACAGCACGATGTACGCGCCCACGTCGGTGAGCACGATAGCGAGCGGCTCGCCCAGCATCCAGCCGAAGAGCCCGCCCGCCTCACTCAGCGCCGGAAGGCCCGCATTCGGCTGGGGACGACCCCCGGCGACATGGCAGAAGCCGGCGATCGTGACCAGGAGCAGCCCGAAGCCGATGCCGACCCGCCCGTTGTCGTGCACGGACGACGGATGCCGGAACATCCAGCCGGCGAGCATGCAGCAGGAGCACCGGCAGCACGAACGCCTCGCGGCCGATGAGCTGCACCCACCGAGTAGGCGCTGATGGTGGCGGCGACATCGTTGCCGATGAAGAACCACTCGTTGACGGCGCCGGCGACCGCCAGCAGCACGAGCAGGAACGGGAAGCCGTCGCGCCGCTGGTCTTTCTCGAGGGTCTCCGGGCCGAAGGCGCGGAACAGGCCGCCGGTCGCGTGCGCGAGGCCCAGCCAGGCCCGCACGATGACGGGGGGACGCTCGGGCTGATCGACGTAGCGCTTGGGCGCGGGTGCCGGCTTGGCGGCTGCGGGCTTGCGCGCGGTCGACGACGCGCTCGCGCGCGTGTTCGTCGATGCGTTCGAAGACGCGCGCGACCCCTTGGTCGGGCTTGAGCTCCTGGCCATCCCCCCACGGTAGGCCGGTCCGCCGACATTCGGCGGCAACCACGCCGCCCGACCGGCGACCCGCACGGCGGCGGGATGCCGCGGATTCTCAGCGCAGGCGCTTCACCATCGTGTCGCGCCCGACGCCGCTGCGGACGACCGCGAAGCCTTCGCTGCGGTACAGCGTCGACGCGAAGTTGCCCCGCTCGACACTCAGGCTGATGCGCGCGTAGCCGGCCGCCCGCGCGTGTTCGCAGAGCCGCTGCAGCAGCGCACGACCCACGCCGTGCGCCCGCCAGATGGGACGCACTCCGATGATGAGCTCGGGCACACCCGTGCCGACGTAGCCGAATCCGGGATCGCTGCGGGGCAGCATCCGATACCAGGCGGCCCCCACCGGCTGGCCGATGGTGTCCTCCGCGACGAAGCCGGCATCCCCCGGCCGCGTCCAACCGGCGACGTAGCGGCGGTGATCGGCGCCGTCCATCACCTCGTGCCGCGGCCGCGCACCGCCCTGCCGCCAGTTCGCAGCCTCGACCACCATGTCGCCCAGGAACGCGCCGTCGGCCGCCACGGCGGGACGGATGCGGAACGAAGAGGCCACGAGGCGATGCTACGGCGTGCGTGTTACGGACCGATGACACTCGCGGCGCCGTCGCCGCCGAGACCGGGGAATCCGGCCCAGACCGAGGGCGACGACCCCGGTCTCGGCGAGAATCCCCGGTCTCGGCGAGCAGCGACCTACGCTTCGATACTCCGCCTGATGGTGATCTCGCTACGCTTCGATCACGAGCGGGACGATCATCGGCCGGCGGCGCAGCGACTGGTTGACCCAGCGGCCGATCGTGCGGCGCACGATCTGCGACAGCGCGTGCGGATCGCGGACGCCCGACTGGGCGGCCTCGGTGAGGGCTGCGGCGATCTTCGGCTTGACGGCTTCGAACACCGCATCGTCCTCGGCGAACCCGCGCGCGTGGATCTCGGGACCCGAGATGACGTTGCCGGTCGAGGCGTCGACCACCACGATCACCGAGATGAAGCCCTCTTCGCCGAGGATCCGGCGATCCTTGAGGTCGGCATCCGTGATCTCGCCGACGGTCGACCCGTCGACGTAGACGAACCCGAGGTCGAGCTGGCCGACCATGCGGGCGTCGCCGTCCTTGAGGTCGATGACGGTGCCGTTCTCGGCGAGCAGCGTGCGCTCCGGGGCGATCCCGGTGTCCTGGGCGAGGCGCGCGTTCGCCATGAGGTGGCGGTACTCGCCGTGCACGGGCAGCACGTTCTTCGGCTTCAGGATGTTGTAGCAGTAGAGCAGTTCGCCGGCGGCCGCGTGGCCGGAGACGTGCACCTTGGCGTTGCCCTTGTGCACGACGTTCGCACCGAGCTTGGTGAGGCCGTCGATGACGCGGTAGACCGCGTTCTCGTTGCCCGGGATGAGGCTCGACGCCAGGATGACGGTGTCGCCCGGACCGGGCTCGATCGCGTGGTCGAGGTTCGCCATGCGGCTGAGCACGGCCATCGGCTCGCCCTGCGAGCCGGTCGACATGTAGACGATCCGGTCGTCGGGGAGGTCGCGCGCCTTCTTGTAGTCGATCAGCACACCCTCGGGCACGTGCAGGTAGCCGAGGTCCTCGGCGATCGTCATGTTGCGGAGCATGCTGCGGCCCAGCAGCGCCACACGCCGGCCGTGGGCGGCCGCGGCGTCGAGCACCTGCTGCACGCGGTGGACGTGGCTCGAGAAGCTCGCCACGATCACCCGGCGCGGCGCCTTGCCGATGACCTGGTCGAGCACCGGCCCGATCGAGCGCTCCAGCGGCGTGAAGCCGGGGACGTCCGCGTTCGTGGAGTCGACGAGGAAGAGGTCGACGCCCTCCTCCCCCAGCCGCGCGAACGCGCGCAGGTCGGTGAGACGGCCGTCGAGCGGCAGCTGGTCCATCTTGAAGTCGCCGGTCGCGAGCACGGTGCCCGCGGGGGTGCGGATCGCGACGGCCAGCGCATCGGGGATCGAGTGGTTCACCGCGATGAACTCGAGCTCGAACGGGCCGAGGTTCTCGCGCTGGCCCTCGGCCACCGTGAGGCTGTACGGCCGGATGCGGTGCTCCTTGAGCTTCGCCTCGGTCAGCGCGAGGGTCAGGCCCGAGCCCACGATCGGGATGTCGCTCTTGAGCTTCAGCAGGTACGGCACCGCGCCGATGTGGTCCTCGTGGCCGTGCGTGAGCACGACGCCGACGATGTCGTCGAGGCGCCCCTTGATGGGCTCGAAGTCCGGCAGGATCAGGTCGACGCCCGGCTGGTGCTCCTCCGGGAACAGCACGCCGCAGTCGACGACCAGCAGCTTGCCGCCGTACTCGAAGACGGTCATGTTGCGGCCGACCTCGCCGAGGCCGCCGAGCGGGACGACCCGGAGGGTGCCCGCTTCGAGCTCCGGCGGGTCGAACGGGGTGGTGGGCATTGTGAAGCCTCCTCCGGATGCCGCGGCATCCGTTCATCAACGTGCCGTCGCCCGATCGGCGACGGCACTTCGTCATCTCGTCGTGCCTGAGACCTTGGGCAGGGCACCGCCGGCGGCGGCGTTGCGGTCGGGGCGGAAGTTCGAGAAGTCTGCGCCGGGGACACCCGTCACGAGGGCGAGCTCGTCCTCGATCTTGGCGGCCTCCCACTCCTCCGGCCCCACGAGCGGCAGGCGCACGCGCGGGCTGCCGATGCGGCCGAGGCCATGCAGGATGTACTTCGCCGACACGGTGCCGGGTACGTGCGTCATGACGGCGCGCACGAGCGGCTCGAGCTGCATGTGCGCGGCGGTCGCGGTCTTCAGGTCGCCGGCGTTCACGGCGTCGACGATGGCACGGTACGGCGCGGGCGCGATGTTCGCGGTGACGCCGATGAGACCCGCCGCGCCGATCGCGAGGTGCGGCAGCACGTTGGCGTCGTCGCCCGAGAAGTACATCAGGTCGGTCTGGTTGAGCACGCGGCTGACCTCGCTGAAGTCGCCCTTGGCGTCCTTGATGGCGAGGATGTTCGGGTGCTTGGCGAGGCGCAGGATCGTCTCGTAGCGGATCGGCACGCCCGTGCGGCCCGGGATGTCGTAGAGGATCACCGGCAGATCGGTGGCGTCGGCGACGAGGCGGAAGTGCGTGAGGATTCCGGCCTGCGTGGGCTTGTTGTAGTACGGCGTGACGATCATGATGGCGTCGGCGCCGACCTTCTCGCTGGCCTTGTAGAGCTCGATCGCGTGCGCCGTCTCGTTGGAGCCGCCGCCGGTGATGATCTTGGCCCGCCCGGCTGCGACATCCTTTCCGACCTCGACGAGACGGATCTTCTCCGCGTCGGTGAGGGTCGACGTCTCGCCCGTGGTGCCGGTGACGACGATGCCGTCGGCGCCCGCGCCGATGACGTCGTCGATGTGCTTCTCGACGGCGGGCCAGTCGACTTCGCCGTCGGCCGTCATCGGAGTGACGAGCGCGACGAGAACCTGTCCGAATGGGTTTCCCGTATGCGTCATGCCTTCAGGTTATCGGCTCGGAGGCTCGCCACTCCTCCCCGTCCGCATGCCCGCACGGACGCGAAAGGGGATGGATGCCGCGGGCCGCGGCATCCATCCCCCTCCGGTGTCAGCGGATCAGGAGCAGGTGCCCGCCGGAGTGGTGCGCATCACGAGCGTGTCGTACGACGTGGCCGTGTCGACCCAGACGACCGTCGAGCCGGTGTCGGCGGCGGCACGGTCGGTGAAGCCGGAGCTGCACGTCAGCTGGCCGAGCGACGTGCCGTCGAGCGTGTACTGCAGCAGGAGCCGGGACCCCGCCGCCCAGGCGCTCGCTGTCGCCCTCGGACGTCACCGTGATCGTCGTCGACGTCGCGACGAGATCGTGGATGTGGAGTCCGCCGACGTTGCTCTCGGGCACGATGTCGGTCCACGCGCCGCCGGCGACCGGGGCCTTGCGGATCGCGTTGTAGGGGTCGCTGCGGTCGTCGGCTGCCCAGACGACCGACTCGCCCGCGATGGTCGGACGGATGATCCCCCCCTGCGTCCGCGGGCCGACCTCGGTCACCGCTCCGGTGGCGACGTCGAGCACCTCGACCGCGGTGAAGGTCCGGGTGAAGGTGCCGCCCGGCAGCGACACCTCGGTCGGGAACTGGCGAGCGTACGCGAGCTTGCCGCCCGTGATGTCGGGTACACCGGTGGACGTGCCCGGCAGAAGCGTGGCGGTGCCGCTGCCGAGTTTCGCGAAGCCCGCCCGGCGGACCCCCTCCGTGTCGAGGCCGTCCCATGCCACGACACCGTCGGACACGCGCACATTGAACAGGGTCGTCGGGGTCGTGTAGATGACCTGCTCGGGACCGCCCGCGAGAGATTTGGCCATCACCTGCGATCCCGCCGCGGAGAACCGGATCCACACGACCGTCTTGCCGTCGGTGTCGGGGTAGACATCGGTCCACTCCCCGGGCGTGCTCATGAGGGTGGGCTTGACCTTGCGATCGATCGTGCCCGCGTAGATGCCGAAGTAGCCCGAGCCGTCGATGCTCGGGACGTCGGCGATCGTCCACCAGCCACCGCCGGCCCCCGCCCAGGAGACTCCGTTGAAGTCGGTGAGGTTCTCGAAGAGGACGGTCCCGTCGCGTCCGAGCTGCTTCTCCCACCCGGTCACGATGCCCCGGGAGTCGAACGCCGCCTGCACCGACTTCAGGTTCTTGCCCTTCAGGCCCTGAGTCTTCGCCGCGGCGAGCACGGCCTCGCGGGCCTGGGTGAATCCGTCGAGCGGAGTCAGGTAGTCGGTGAGAGCGCGGTAGATGATCGGGTCGGCCGTCTCGCCGCCGAGCGCCTCGCGGATGTCCCACAGCGCGCCGGCGAAGATGGTCGAGTTCAGGTGCACGCCGCCCGCGTCGTAGAAGTACGGATAGCCGGCGAAATTATCGATGGTGGCGCCGTCATCGAGGTCGCGCAGCGCACACGCCGTCGGCAGCGCGGCGTAGCAGAGATCCTCGCCGAGGAGGCTGGCGTTCGGGTCGCTGAGCGGTGTGCCCGTGGCATCGACGTCGATCGCGTTGCCGAAGTAGTCGGCGAAGGCCTCGTTCAAAGCACCGGATTGACCCACGTACACCAGGCCGGCCGTGTGCTGGACGACGCCGTGCGTGAGCTCGTGGCCCTGGACGTCGAGGTCGGCCGTGAACGGTTTGAAGGTCCAGCCGTCCCCGGCGCCGTACGCCATCTGGTAGCCGTCCCAGTAGGCCTGGTTCCAGGTCGTTCCGCCTTCCCATTCGACGAGGCCGACGATGGAGCGGATCTCCTGGCCCTTGCCGTCGATGCTGTCGCGGCCGAGGCGGTTCTTGAAATAGTCGTACACCTGCCCCGCGCCCCAGTGGGCATCGACGGCCCCCATGGTGGTCAGCTCGGCCCCGAGCGCTGCCGTCGGCGACGAAGCGAGCTCGGCACCGGCAGGGATCGTTCCGTTCGGGTACGAGTAGCCCACGACGCCCGAGGCGTCGTACGTCTCGATCGGGGTGCCCGGACGCGTCGTGTCGCGCAGCAGGAACGCGCCGCTCGCCGCGTCCTGCGTCAGGTTGACCGGCACATCGACGCCGGTGAGCAGCGTCCCCGTGCCGTCCGCTCCGGTGCCCTCGTCGATCGCTGCGGGGGCAGCGGCGGCGGGGGTGGCGGCGCCGGCGATCCCGAACGTCTGGATGCCGCTGTACTGCAGCGTCGGGAAGCCGGTGGTCGCCTCGATGTACACCTCCTGCACGACCGGGGCACCCGTCGCATCCGTGCCGCGCACGGTCACGTGTCGCGTGAGGACGCCCGCGCCCTGCGGCAGCACGACCAGACCCTGGTCCGACCCGGTGAGCGCGGCCTTCGTCTCGCCGCCAAGGGTGCCTGCGGCCTTGCCGCCGTACTGCACCGCCTGAACCGCACGCTCCACGGCAAGCTCGGTGGAGATCGAAGGTGTGGTGCCGACGGTCAGATCGGTGAAGTACTGCCCCGAGGTTCCCGTGACGATCCGCTCGGCATCCTTCTTCTTCATCCGGACGATGTACTGGCCGCCGAGCACCTCGACGCCTCCGTGCTGCTGCGTGAAGCGCACGGTCTCGTCGCTGCCGACCTCGGTCACGTCGGTCACGACGAGATTCGTCTCGGCCGACGGGATGTGGTACCGGTCCTTCTTCGCCTTGAGGTGTGCCAGGGCGGCCTTGTCGGCGGGTCCCTTGGCGTCGGTCGGCTCGGCGAGGCCGTCGATCAGCGTCGGCGTGTCGGACTCCGGCGCGGCGGCGGCCGGAGCGACCGTGGACGGGGCGGGACCGGATGCCGCGGCGGGGACGACGGCGGCGAGCACGAGAACCGTGCCCACCAGCGCCGAGCACGCGGCGAGTTTCGCGGGGCGTTGCATGTTTCCTCCAGTTGTGGGGTGGAAGCTGCCGGCGGGTTCGCCGGCTGTCACCGAGCCGACCGGGTGAGGTCGACCGGCAGATAGGTGCGGCTCGCGCGTCCGGCGTCCGAGTCGACGAGCAGGGTCGCCGCGTGGGCGCCCGTCGTCGCGAGAGAACCCTGGACCTTGACCTTGAACGTCTTGCTGCCGCCGGGCTTGAGGGTCGCGGCGTCCTGGTTGGCGTCCAGCCACGGGACGTCCGCGAACGTCGGATCCTCCACGTTGAGCCGCCACATGAGGCCGTTGTTCATGTCGACGACCCAGAGGTTGCCTGCTTCGTCGAACTCCATCCCGGCGGCACCCTCCGGGGAGAGGTAGGTGTCGACGGTGCGGTATCGCGTGCACGTCGCCGGCGAGTCCGGATCGATCTGCACCAGCTCGGGCGCCGCTCCGCCGAAGGTGGAGTACCAGAGCGTGTCGGAGCCGATGTTGTAGGCGAATCCGAGCGCGGCTTCCGGCACGGCGCACGCGTTCACCACTCTGCCCGGCTGGGCGTGGGTGGATCCGGCCACCGTGAGCACGGTGCCGACGTAGGCGCTTCCCAGGTAGAACACGTCGTCCACTGGGTTGTAGGCGAGGGCGTTGTACGCCTGCTGGTCCGCCCAGTACCCCGTGATGACCCGTGTTTGGGCTCCGGAATCGCGATCGAAGCAGTGGATGCTCCAGTCGCCGCCGTCGACGATCTGGCACATGTCGCCGGTACGGCTGTCGAATGCCAGCTCGAGCCGGTCCGTGCCGTCCATCTCGGCCACATGCGGGGCGTCGCCGAGGCGCTCTCCCGTGACGGAGTAGAGCCCGTTTCGCTGCTCCGCCCAGTCCGAGACCCAGAGCCGCCCGTCGTACCCGACGCCGAACGCGCTCGACGCCGGCATCGTGGTCCACACACCTTGGACGGGCATGCCCGCCTCCGGCGCAGAGATCTGCGGGTTGCGCGGCATCTCGTCGAAAGACAGGTGCAGCGGCGCGGAGCCCGAGTTCGTCACGGTGACCTCGACCCACTCATTGCCGCGTCCGTCGGACGTGAGCGACAGCTGCGACGTCGACAGCGTCACGACGCCGGTCTTGAGGGTCGGCGAGAACGCCGCGGCATCGTTCCACGAGGCGAGCTCGACGGTCTGCGCGGCGGAGGAGTAGTTCGGCGCAGTCACCGTCACGGCCGCGGTGCCGACCGGCACGGCGAGTTCGTACGTGCCGTCGCCGGACGTCGATGTGGTTCGCGTCGTCCCATCCGCACCCGCGGCGGCCACCGTGGCGCCGGCGACGGCGGCGCCGTCGTTCGCGTCAGTCACCGTTCCGGTGAGCCATGCCCGCTCGGCGCGGGTGAAGCGGATCTGCTGCCGCGCCTCCAGCACGGGCTCGTACCGGGAGTACTGGGCGCCGACCTCCGAGCCTTCGGCCTCGATCCCGACCGACGCGTTCCAGCCGGCACGCTCGGCGTCGTCTCCCACGCCGTCCCCGTACGAGAACAGGACGTCCCCGTTCGCGACCAAGGTCGTCGAGAAGGTGAGCCGCTGGTCGGGAGCGAAGATCAGGAACACGTTGCGCCACTCGATCGTCACCGCGGGTATGCCGTCGACGGTCGTCTCAGCGGAGAGGACCGCGGAGGCGTCGTCGAGATCGAGGAGCATCCAGAAGGGCGCGATGACACCGCCGGGGATGACCCCGCCCGGGTACGGGATCGGTCGCTGCCCGGCCCACGCCCCCTCGATGGATGCGAATGTGACGAATCCGTTCGCGGACACGTACGCCGTCGAATAGCGGTCGTCGAACGAGGGGAAGGTGAACGGCAGCGCGAGAGCCGCCGAACCGCCGTTCGCACGGATGTCGAGCACCTGGCTTCCGGTGGGGAACGGGGCATCGTCCGTCGACGTGCACGAGTACCCGCCCGAGAAGGCGACGCGCTCGAGTGCGGCATCCACCGTCTCTTCGCCGTCGACCACGAGAGCACGCTCCAGCGCCGCGACGCATCGGTCGCCCGTCGTGGTGAGCGTGAACGAACCGGCCGGCACGTCCTCGATCCGGTACCGGCCGGCGGCATCGCTGATCGCGGCCGGAAGCGGCCCGTTGAGGGCGACCTCGAGCCCTGCGATCGGGTCGCCCGAGGCATCGGTCAGCGTGCCCGAGACGGTGTGCCGGGTCGCGGTGGCGAGGCTCACCGAGGAGTCCGACGTCTCGCCGTCGTCGATGGTGACCTCGACGTTGCGAGCGGCGAACCCGAACGACGAGAAGGTGACGTCGTACATCCCCGGCACCAGTGGCAGTGCGAAGGTGCCGTCGGCATCCGTCTTCGTGGAGCGGCCGAATTCACCGTCGGCCACGACGTCGACACCCACCAGCGGCTCGCCGTCGGCATCCGTCACCGTGCCGGCGAGTGTGCCGGCCCCGGTCGGTGCGGCGGCGATGAGTGCGGCGGCATCCAGCTTGCCCTCGCCCCACACCGCGTTGTCGTCGGCGTCGCCGCCGCAGCGGGTGTCGTCGACGTCACGCGCGGTGCGGTCCAGCAGTTCGCGGGTGGCCGGGATGTCGCCCACGAGCGCCGGAGCCGCGCTCCAGAGCAGCGCGACGGCGCCGGCCAGGTGCGGTGCGGCCATCGACGTGCCGGAGTCCAGACGGTACCCGCCTCCCGCCGAGGCGGAGCGGATCCGCACGCCGGGCGCGGAGATGTTCGGCTTCGCTTCGCCGTCCTGCCCGGGGCCACGGGAGGAGAAGTAGCCGATGTCGCCGTCTTCGCCGTACGCGCCCACGGAGTAGGAGACATGCTGCGAGCCGGGGTTGCCGGCTGTGTCGCACGCCGGTCCGGAGTTGCCGACCGACCACGCGCTGAAGATGCCGGACGCGTTCCACGCGGCGATGATGTCGTCGAAGAACGGGTCCTTCGACGTGGGGTCGCCCCAGGAGTTGTTCACGATGTGCGGACGCTTCGACGGGTCGCCGTTCGCCCAGTCCTCGGAACGGTCCGTCGGGGCGAGCATCCACTGCGCCGAGAGCATGAGACCCGTCTGCGAGCACTTGACGCAGCCGTTCGCCGCGATCCAGGTGGCCCCCGGTGCGACGCCGATGTGTTCGCCGTCGCCACCGTCGCCGGTGATCGTGCCCATGGTGTGCGTGCCGTGGCCGCCGGCATCGCACGGCCCGTCGGCCCAGCCGCACCAGCGGTCGATGTCCAGCCAGTTGTAGTCGGTCTCCATCGAGCCGTCGGCCTGCAGCCCGCGGAAGCGGTCGTGCAGCGACGGATGCGTCACATCGACGCCGCTGTCGATGTTGGCGACGACGATCCCCTCGCCGGTGATCCCCTGCGCCCAGACGGCGGGCGCGCCGATCTCGTCGACGCCCCATGCGACGCCGTCGATGTTCGCGCCCTCGCCCGCCGCGGCCGGGACCGATTCGACCGGCTCGGCGTTGTGATACGTCGTGACCTCGCGGATCTGCGACACCTCGCTGTGCGCCGCGAGCGTCGTTGCGAGCGCGAGGTCGCCGCCCGTGACCAGCACCGCATTCGACACCCAGAACGGCGTGTAGGCGGCGCCGGCCGCCTGCAATTCGGCGATCACCGGGGCCTGGGATTCCTCGGCGTGCGCACGCAGCGCGTCGCGCACCGCGGCACCCCGCTTGTCCCAGTCGGCGATCGCCGACGCCGCTGCGAGGTCGGCCCGGTCGGCGAAGCGCACCCAGAACGACGCGGCCCCCGTCTCGGTGAGCTGCGATTCGGCCTCGTCCGTCAGCTTCTCGCGGGCCTCCGCCACATCGTCGGTCGGCGTGCCGGCCCCGGGGAGGATGCCGTGCAGCCAGGTCTCCGCCCCCGCCGGGGCATCCGGCAGTGGTGGGGGCGGTTCGGTCGCCGCGGCCGGCGGCGATCCGAGGAGGGTGGCCACGAGTGTCGCGGCGGCGAGGACGGCGGCGGTCGCGCGGGGTCTGCGCGGGAGGGAATGACGCACGAGGGTCCTTCGGTCGGGGCGCCGACGATGCGCGGCGCCGACGGCGAATCCGGTTGAGGGGATGAGGCTCATGCTGGGGCAGTCGCGAACGGGGCGACAAGGGCGCTTCGGGGTCAGCTCATGGGCGAAAACTTTCCGCCCGACGCCGTCCATGAGAGCGCTCTCACGGAATCGTTAACCGGCCGGAACGTGGCAGGGGGCCGATGAAACACTCGACTGCTAGACAGGTCGGGTCTTCATCGGCGACGGAAGGACGGGGCGTGTCGAGCGGAGTGGTGCAGGAGACGGACGAGGTGCTGGTGCTCTGCGTGGGAATGCCGCTGCGGCATGTGGGCGAGCTCGCGAAGCTTCTCCGCGAGCTGGCGGTGGTCGTCGCCGCACCCGATGTCGAGGGCGCGCTCACGCTGCTGCGCGAGGTCCATGCCGACCAGGACGACGCGGGTCATCGGCCGCATGCGGTCCTCCCCCCGGTACGCGAGACCCCAGCGGCCGGCCCCGCGGCACCGCTGATCATCGGGACGCTGCGCATCGCGTCGGCCTCCCGGGAGGTCTCGGTGGCCGGCATCCGGGTGCACCTGTCCGCACAGGAATTCGACCTGCTCGCCGCCCTCGCCTCCGACCCCCACCGCGTCTGGTCGTTCGAAGACCTCACGGCACAGGTCTGGCGCACCGACTATCTCGGCGATCGCGAACACGTCAACTCAGCGATCAAGAGACTCCGGCGCCGGCTCGCCGGGCGTCCGGGCATCCGGATCGTCTCGGTGCGCGGCGTCGGCTACCGCCTGATGGTGGGAGGGACGTCGTCCGTGCCCACCGCCCTCTCGGATGTCCTGCGTCGACCGCAGCGCCGCGCCCTCCCCGACGACGGTGAAGAGGACGCCGCGTGACCTACCGGCCGCGCTCGCCGATGCGGGCCACCAGGGACGACGGCGCGAAGCGTGCCAGCGCGACAAGGGCCTGGTAGCGGCGCGACGGGATCGACACCGCCCGGCCGCGGGCGACGTCGCGCAGCGAATCCGCCACCACATCGCGGGCGTCGAGCCACATCGCGTCCGGCACGCCCTCTTGGCCCGGGGCCAGTCCCAGGCGCTCGTGGAAGTTCGTGTGCGTGTAGCCCGGGCACACCGCGGTGACGGTCACGCCGCGCGGCCCGTAGCGCCCGTTCGCCCAGCGGCTGAAGCTCACGAGCCAGCCCTTGCAGGCCCCGTACGTCGAGCGCGGGATGAACGCCGCGACCGAGGCGACGTTCACGATCCGGCCGTGGCCGCGCGCCAGCATCGGGCCCAGTGCGGCATGGGTCAGCCGCATCGGCACCTCGACGTGCAGCTGCAGGTGGCGGGCTTCGTCCTCGACGTCGTTCCGCTCGAATGCCAGCGGCAGGCCGAAGCCGGCGTTGTTGACGAGGATCTCGATCGGCCGCGTCTCATCGGCGACGCGCGCCTCCACTCGGGCGCGCTGGCGGGGCTTCAGCAGGTCGGCGACGACGACCTCGACCTCCACCCCGTAGGTCGACCGCAGCCCCACCGCGAGCCGATCGAGCGCCTGCGTGTCGCGGGCGACGAGCACCAGGTCCGCGCCCCTCGCCGCCAGCTGTCTCGCGTACTCCGCGCCGAGCCCCGAACTCGCACCGGTGATGAGCGCCGTTTTCGCCATGCGCGTCAGCTTATTGGCGCGGACCATCCGAGCGCCGGTCGGGCGGCGCAAGTCGCAGGAACCGGTAACGGATGCCGGAGCTCGATGTGTGCCACCCTTCCACCGGGTCCGTCGACATCGCGCGCCAGCCGGTGCGGTCGGGCGCCTGCGTGTCGCCCTGGACCTCGAGGTCGAGCTCGGTGACCTCCAGCAGATCAGCGAGATCGATCGACTCACGGAACAGCTCGCCCCCGCCGATCACCCAGATCCGCTCCGGGTCGCCCTCGGCGGCCAGCGCCAGTGCGGACTCGAGCGAGGACGCGCGCTCGGCACCGGCATCCTGCCAATCAGACCGTCGGGTGATGACGATGTTGCGCCGGCCCGGCAGCGGGCGGAATCGGGCCGGGAACGACTCCCAGGTGCGGCGGCCCATGACGACCGGCGCCCCGAGCGTCAGGGCTTTGAAGTGGGCGAGGTCTTCGGGGACGTGCCACGGCATGCCGCCCTGAGCGCCGATGACCCCGTGGTGCGCCTCGGCCCAGATCAGGCCGATCCGGCGGCGGTCGACACCGGCATTCCCCTGCGCGATGGTCGTCGTCATACCGCGACAGCGCCGCGGATCGCGGGGTGGTGCTGGTAGTCCTCGACCACGAAATCCTCGTAGCGGTAGTCGAAGATCGAGTCGGGCGTGCGGGCGATGCGCAGGGTGGGGTACGGGTACGGCTCGCGGGTGAGCTGCTCGCGCACCTGTTCGAGATGGTTGTCGTAGATGTGGCAGTCGCCGCCGGTCCAGACGAAGTCGCCCGGCTCGAGCCCGGCCTGCTGCGCCACCATGAGGGTCAGCAGCGCGTAGGAGGCGATGTTGAACGGGACGCCGAGGAACAGGTCGGCGCTGCGCTGATAGAGCTGGCACGACAGCTTGCCGTCGGCGACGTAGAACTGGAACAGCGCATGGCACGGCGCCAGCGCCATATCGGGGATGTCGGCGGGATTCCACGCCGAGACGATCAGCCGCCGGGAGTCCGGGTTTTCGCGGATCTGGTCGAGCACGAGCGCGATCTGATCGATCTGCTCCCCCGACGGCGTCGGCCACGACCGCCACTGCACGCCGTAGACGGGGCCGAGCTCGCCTGCGGCATCCGCCCATTCGTCCCAGATGGTGACGCCGTTCTCCTGCAGCCAGGCGACGTTGGACTCGCCGCGCAGGAACCACAGCAGCTCGTACGCGATCGACTTGAAGTGCACGCGCTTCGTGGTGATGAGGGGGAACCCCTCGGACAGGTCGAAGCGGATCTGCCGGCCGAACGCGCTCGTGGTGCCGGTGCCGGTGCGGTCGTCCTTGTGGGTGCCGTTCTCGAGCACGTCTCGCAGCAGGTCCTCGTACGGAGTGGGGATCGGCGTCGTCACGGCTGCCACGATACCCGCGGCCCACGACATGCGGGTCGCGCCGCGGCCGGCCGACGCGGTCTCCGTGTTACGGCGGAGAGACATATCGACGTATTCGGCCCGTCCACAGCGGAAAAGGGTTAGCCTGATCTGCTGTGACCCTGGTCGGAGCCCTCATCGCCCTCGCCGTGCTGCTCGCGGCGACGGTAGGCCTCGGCGTGTTCCTGAACTGGCGCCAGTCCCACGCGCGCCACAACGTCGAGCACGAGGTCATCGAGCCCGCCCGCCTCGGCGCCGACGGGCTCGGCGAAGTCGCGACGCTCCTGCAGTTCAGCACCGAGATGTGCGCGCGCTGCCCCGGCGTGCACCGCACGCTCGCCGACATCGCCGACGGTCACGACGGTGTGCGCCATCTCGACGTCGACCTCACGCATCGCCCCGACATCGCCAAGCACTTCCACGTGCTGCAGACGCCGACCACTCTCGTTCTCGACCGCGACGGCGTCGTGCAGACCCGCTTCGGCGGCGCTCCCAGCCGCGACGTGCTCGAGCTCGAGCTCAACCGGCTCATCGCGGAGGACGCGAATGTCTGAGCGAACGGATGCTGCGCCCCCGCGTGGCATCGACCCCCGCGGGCCGCGCTTCGCCGCCGCCATCACCTCGGCGCTGCTGCTCGTCGTGGTGTTCCTCGGACTGACGGGACTGTCGACGAGCCGCGTCTCCGACATCGATCCCGGATTCGTCATCGGCGGTCCGTGGCTCATCAGCCTCGCCACACCGCTCGAGCGGTTCCTCGACCCCGCCTTCCTGCTGCTGCTCGTGGTCGCGCTCCTGTTCCTCTGGGGAGTCGTGTCGCCGCGCACCGCGCCGTGGGGCGTGCTGTACCGCAAAGTGGTGGCGCCGCGTCTCTCACCGCCGACCGAGCTCGAGGATCCGCGCCCGCCGCGTTTCGCGCAGGGCGTCGGCCTGTTCGTCTCCGTCATCGGGCTCGTGCTGCACCTGCTCGGCGTTCCCTGGGGTCTCACCATCGCGGCCGCGGCCGCCTTCGTCGCCGCCTTCCTGAACGCCGTGTTCGGGCTGTGCCTGGGCTGCCAGCTCTACCTCCTGCTGCAGCGCGCGGGGATCGTCGGACGCGCGCGCCCCGCCGCGGCCTGACGCCCTGCGTCGAAAGGGGAACACCGTCGCGACACGGGCCGGCCGAACCGTCGCGGCGCGGCATCCGACGCTTTAGGCTGACGCGAGACGCCCACCACCCGGGCGCACCGCGAGCGAGGAGGCCCTCATGACCGTCACCAGCGAAGCCACCACCGCCTGGAAGGGCGCTCTGTTCGACGGATCCGGCGAGGTCAGCCTGGTGTCGTCGGGCCTGGGCACCTATCCCGTCACCTGGAAGGCGCGCAGCGAGGGATCGACCTCGGTCACCACGCCCGAGGAGCTCATCGCCGCCGCGCACTCCTCGTGCTTCAGCATGGCGCTGTCGCTCGCGCTGGCCGAGAACGGCACTCCCCCGGAGTCGATCGACACCACCGCGTCGGTGACCTTCAAGCCCGGCACCGGCATCACCGGCAGCCACCTCAACGTCAACGCCGTCGTGCCGGGCCTCGAACCCGAGGACTTCGAGCGCATCGCCCAAGGCGCGAAGGTCGGCTGCCCCGTCTCGCAGGCGCTCGCCGGCATCGAGATCACCCTCGAGGCGACGCTTGCCTGAAGGCCGCTCGGCCGAGAGCCCTCTGCCCGCTGACGGCGGTCGGCGGGTCGTCGTCGCAGGCGCGTCCGGCCTCACCGGCGGAGCGCTCGTCGAGAGTCTCCGCGCCGACGGCTTCTCGGTGACAACCCTCGTGCGCCGGCCGCCCGAGGCCGCCGACGAAGTCGAGTGGCTGACGACGAACGAGCCACTCGACCCCGCGGTGCTCGCGGGCGCCGACGCCGTGGTCGGGCTGAACGGTGCGAGCATCGGCCGCTTCCCCTGGACCGACAAGTACAAGAACACGCTGCTGTGGTCGCGCATCGTCCCGACCCGCGCCCTCGCCCGCGCCGTGCGCGAACTGGGAACGGATGCCCCGCACTTCGTGTCGGCGCTCGGCCGTCGGCTACTACGGCTCCCAGCCCGGGCGTGCGTCTCGACGAAGACGCACGCGCGCGGCGAGTCGTTCCTGGCGGATCTGTGCGGAGAGTGGGAGGCCGCGGCGTTCGGCGCGGGCCCGGATGCCGCGGTCGCCGTTCTGCGCACCGCCCCGATCGTGCATCCGGAGGGCGTGCTGAAGCCGCTGCTCCTGCTCACGAGGGCCGGGCTCAGCGGCCCGATCGGACGGGGGACGCAGGTCTGGCCGTGGATCTCGCTCGACGATGAGGTGCGCGCGATCCGCCACGTGATCGCCGCACGCCTCACCGGGGCCGTGAACCTCACCGGCCCTACCCGCGCCACGGCCAACGACCTCGGCTTCGCCCTCGCGGTGCGGATGAACCGGCCGTTCCTGCTGCGCGCCCCGGTCTGGGGCATGAAACTCGTGCTGGGCCCGGACGCCACCGAGGCGCTCCTGACCACCGACGCGCACGTCGTCCCCGAGGTGCTCCAGCAGTCGGGCTTCGTCTTCTCGCACCCGACCGTCGAGGACGCCGTCGCGGCCGTCGTGCCCGCCGCCTCCTGATCCCCGTCGCAGGTTCTGATCCTGCCCACGGTGCTTCGGGCATCCGTTCGTCCGACGGTTCGGGCGAAAAGACGGGCCGGTCATGCAACACGCGGGCCGTTCCGCACGTCAACGGCGCGCCGCCGTCACCGGTCCGACTCTTGCACCGCGGTGCCGGCGGGTGCGTGTCAGGTGGGGCCGGGAGAGCGGTCGCCGGGCTCGAGACGGATGGCGGTGCGCACGGCCTCGCGTGCGCGGCGCCGGTCGCCCGCCGCGTCGTAGGCGAGGCCCAGCCGGTACCATGCCCGCCAGTCATCGGGGTGGGCCTCGGCATCGGCGCGGTACGCCGGGAACACGGCATCCCCGTCCTCGCGCATCACGCGCCCGCTCGGGCGCACCGTCACCTCATCCGCCGGCAGCCCGCCCTCGGACTCCAGCCGCCGGCCGAGCTGCTGCGCCCGTACGCCGAACCACAGCTCACGGCCGAGCGCCCACGCGGCGATGACCGGCAGCACGATGAGCGCGATGCCCATCGTGACGCCGATCGGATCGCCGCTGACGATCAGCAGCCACGCCCGCTGCCCGACGAGCACGATGTACAGCGCGAGCAGCGCCGCCATGACGACGACGCCGATGCGGGCGGTCATGCGCCGGTCGTGCGGGCGACCTGGCCCGGCACTCCGCCCTCGTCGACAGGAGAGCCGTCGGCAGCAGCGGTGCGGCCGCCGATGCCGATGTCGATCAGGCTGTCGAGGCCGACGACCACGCCCGTGGCGTCGCGCGACGCCGCGAGGGCGAGACGGATGCCGGGGCCATACGCCTGCGCCGGCTCCACCGTGTCGTGCACGATGGTGAGCGACTCCCCCGCCCCGGAGAGAATCGTCTCCTGCCGCGCGACGACGCCGGGGCGTCGCAGCGAGTGGATCGGCACGCTCGCGACCTGCTGACCGCGGGCACGCTGGTCGACATGGGGCGACTCGACCGGTCCGACCGTTGCCCGTGCGGCCGCGATGAGCTCGGCCGTGCGCACGGCCGTGCCGCTCGGCGAGTCGATCTTGGTCTCGCGGTGGGCCTCGACGATCTCGATCGAGGGGAAGAAGGGGGCCGCAGCGGCAGCGAGAGCGGAGCCGAGCACCGAGCCGATCGAGAAGTTGGGGATGAACACCACGCCGGTGCCGGCGGCCTCGACGAGCGGGCGCACGAGCGCGATGCGCTCGGCCGACCAGCCGGAGGTGCCGACCAGCACATTGATGCCCCGCTCGATCGCCGCGCGCACGACGTCGATCGACACCGCCGGCGTCGAGGCGTCGACCACCAGGTCGGCGCCGTCCAGCTCCGACAGCTCCGACCGCGACGACAGCACCCCCGAGACCTCGAAACCCGGCTCGGCATCGACCACGTCGCGGATGATCGCGCCGAGCTTGCCGGTGCCGCCCACGATGGCCACGCGTGTCGTCATGACTCCATCCTAGGCGGCGGCCCGAGGCCGACCAGGGCCGGCGCCGCCCTGCGGACGCCTACGCTGGAGGGGTGGTGACACTCCGCTCCTCCCCCGTCGACGCACCCGATGCGCATGCGCTGCTGGCCGAGTACTTCCAGATCCGCACCGAAGGATTCGCGGTCCAGGGCGTCACGTATCGCACCACCTTCCCCGATCCGGCGGCGTTCGTGCCGCCCGCCGGCGTGTTCGTCGTGCTCGACGACGACGAGGGCGTCGCACAGGGCTGCGGCGGCATCCGTCTGATCCCCGACGGGCCGCTCGGCACCCGCTACGAGCTCAAGCACCTCTACCTCCGCCCCGCGACACGCGGCCGAGGCTGGGGGCGCCTGCTCGTCGAAGACCTCGAGCGGCGCGCCCGCGAGTTCGGCGCGGCCGAACTCGTGCTCGACACGCACCACTCTCTCGAGGCCGCCGGCGCGCTCTACGCACGCACCGGCTTCGCCGCGATCGAGCCCTACAACGACAACCCGAACGCCTCCCGCTGGTACGGCAAGACGCTCTGAGCGGCCGCGCCCGTCAGACCGGGTAGACCTCGGGCAGGCCGGTGCGCAGCTCGACCGGCAGGTGCGCCATGTCGTTGTGCGACAGCAGCGTCCACGGCCGCCCCTGCTTCTGGGCGATCACGCTCAGGCCGCAGTGCGCCTGGTTCAGCGTCATCCAGCGCCATTCGGGCGCCTGCAGCACCTCGCGCACGAACCACGCGATCACGAAGTTGTGGGTGATGAGCAGTTCGTGCACGTCGCCGCGCTTGCGCGCGAGGAACTCGCTCGTCGCATCGGACATCTGCGCGCGACCGGCCTCGACCTCGGCCTCCGTCACCGAGCCGAAGAACGGCTCGAACGCCGCCGGTGTCTCGTCGGTCATGCCGGTGGGGACGCAGTCGAACAGCAGCGCCGACGGCTCGGGCGACAACGACGGCATCCGCTCGGCGACGGCGCGTGCGGTCTGGCTCGCCCGCTCGAGCGGCGAGTGCCACACGGCGTCGAACGGCACTCCGGACAGTCGATCCGCGAGCAGCGCCGCCTGCCGGCGTCCGCGGGGCGACAGCGGCCCATCGACCAGTCCGTGCTGGGCGTCCTGGTGTTCGCCGTGCCGCACGAGATAGATGTAGTGCGTCACGCAGCTCACTCCGTCGGGGTCACGTGCCGGGGGAAAGGCACCTCCTCCACACTACGACACCGCGTCGCCGCCGCCCGATGAGCTGTGGACGGGCGCGTCGGCCGCGGGCGGGAAGCCCTACTCCGAGGCGCGAGCGATGTCGGACAGCTGGCTGCGGCTGAGGCGGACCCCGACACCCTGCACGAGCTCTTCGACGTGCTGGGGGGCGTACGCGTTCACGATCGGCGCGACGACGAGCTTCTGCGCGAGCAGCCACGCCAGGGCGACGGCCGCGTCGGGGACGCCGAGCTCGGCACCCACCGCGTCGAGCGCACGCAGCGTGCGGCTGCCGCGACGGTTGAGGTTCGCCGCCAGCTGCGCGCCACGCACCGACAGGGCGCCGCGGAGCCGGGAACGCTGCCGGCCGGCCAGGAACCCGTGCTCGAGCGCATGCGACGGCGTCACGGCCATGCTCTGCGCACCCGCGACGAGGCGCAGGTCGGCGTCGAACTCATGCCGGCGCAGCACGTTGAAGGGGACGTCGAGCACCGTGATGCGCGGATAGCCCGCCGAGGCGAAGATCCGCGCCTCGACCAGCTGCGCGGCGCTGTAGCCGATCACCCCGAGCGCTCGGACCTTGCCGGCCCCCACGAGCCACTCGGCGGTGGCCAGGGTGTCTTCGAGCGAAGAGCCGGGGTCGGTGGTCGCATCGAGGTAGAGCACGTCGATCCGGTCGGTGTGCAGCCGCGTCAGCGATGCCTCGACGGCGCGGACGAGATTGACCGGACCCAGCCCCGGATTGTCGGCGTGACCGCCCACCCGCACCGCGAGCACGATGTCGTCGCGCAGGCCGCGCGACTGCAGCCACTGGCCGATGATGTGCTCGCTCCTGCCGCTCGAGTAGCTGTCGGCGGTGTGCACGGCGTTGCCGCCCAGCTCGGCGTAGGCATCGAGGATCGCGTGGCTCGACTCGAGGTCGACGTTCCATCCGAACTCGGCGCCACCCAGGATCAGCGGGAACACGTCAGCCCCGCTCTCGCCGAGGGCGACGCGGATGCTGCTGCCCACCGCCGGACCCTGCACGGGGATCGGCGCGGACGGGTGCGGACCTCGTGCGGCGGCGCCCTGCGGCGCGGCCGCGGTGGTGGCGGCATCCGGGCTCGCCGGTGGGAGCGTCGAGTCAACGCCGAAGTAAGCCATGTCCCACCCCCCACGACAGCCCCTCGGAGCTTCGTGATCACTGTCCGCACGCCCCCCGGCGCTTACTCACAGGCTAGGACAGTCCGGACAGCACGCCGGTCACTGAGGCGAACTGTCGATAAACATTACATAACGCTTTGATCACGAACCGCCGAACCTTGCGGTTTTGTCCCCCTTTCGGAGGACAGATTGAGCGATCTGCCTACCGGACGACGACGGATGCCCGCCCCTCGGTGAGGGACGGGCATCCGTGAGCGGCAGCTCACATCCGTGCTGATCAGAGTCAGCGGGCCGGGAGAGCTGTTCGTCGGGGTCTTCAGCCTTCGGCCGGAGCCTCCGGGCCTTCGCTGGCAGCGGCGCGACCCTCCTGGTCGGCGGCCTCCTCGAGCACGGGCTCGAGCGAGAGCTTGCCGCGGTCGTCGATCTTCGTGATCTTCACGAGGAGCTTCTGACCGACGCCGAGCACGTCTTCGACGTTCTCCACGCGCTTGCCGCCGGCGAGCTTGCGGACCTCGCTGACGTGCAGCAGGCCGTCCTTGCCGGGCAGGAGCGAGATGAACGCGCCGAACGTCGCGATCTTCACGACCGTTCCGAGGAACTGCTCGCCGACCTCCGGGTTGGTGGGGTTGGCGATCGCGTTGACCTGGGCGCGGGCGGCCTCGGCCGACGGGCCGTCGGTCGCGCCGATGTAGACGGTGCCGTCCTCCTCGATGGAGATCTGCGCGCCGGTCTCGTCCTGGATCGCGTTGATCGTCTTGCCCTTCGGGCCGATCAGCTCGCCGATCTTGTCGACCGGGATCTGCACGCTGATGACGCGGGGCGCGGTGGGCGCCATCTCGTCAGGACCGTCGATCGCGGCGTTGAGCACACCGAGGATGGTGAGGCGGGCCTCGCGGGCCTGCTGCAGCGCGGCGGTCAGCACCGACGACGGGATGCCGTCGAGCTTCGTGTCGAGCTGGATCGCGGTGACGAACTCGCTCGTGCCGGCGACCTTGAAGTCCATGTCACCGAGCGCGTCCTCGGCGCCGAGGATGTCGGTCAGTGCGGCGTAGCGCGTCTGTCCGTCGACCTCGTCCGACACGAGACCCATCGCGATGCCGGCGACGGGCGCGCGCAGCGGCACACCCGCGTTCAGCAGCGACAGCGTGGACGCGCAGACCGAGCCCATCGACGTCGAGCCGTTGGAGCCGAGAGCCTCGGACACCTGACGGATCGCGTAGGGGAACTCCTCGCGGCTGGGCAGCACCGGCACGAGCGCGCGCTCGGCGAGGAAGCCGTGCCCGATCTCGCGACGCTTCGGCGAACCGACACGGCCGGTCTCACCGGTCGAGTAGGGCGGGAAGTTGTAGTGGTGCATGTAGCGCTTGTGCGTGACGGGCGACAGCGAATCGATCTGCTGCTCCATCTTGAGCATGTTCAGCGTGGTGACACCCAGGATCTGGGTCTCGCCGCGCTGGAAGATCGCCGAGCCGTGGACGCGCGGGATGACCTGCACCTCGGCGTCGAGCGGACGGATGTCGGCCAGGCCGCGGCCGTCCATGCGGACACCCTCGGCGAGGATGCGACCGCGGACGATCGTCTTGGTGACCGACTTGTAGGCGGCCGAGAACTCGAGCGTCGCGACGGCCGGAAGCTCACCCGACTCGACGGCGGCGAGCAGCTCTGCCTTGACGGCATCCTTCAGCTCGTCGTCGGCGTTCTGACGCTCCTGCTTGTCGGCGATCTGGTAGATCGGGACGAGCTTGTCGTAGGCGCGGTGCGCGACGAAGTCGTAGGTCTGCTGGCTGTACGGCAGGAAGACCGGGAATTCCTTGATCTCCTTCGCCGCGGTGTTCGCGACGACGTTCTGCGCGGCCACGAGCTGCTTGATGAAGGGCTTCGAGGCCTCGAGGCCCTCGGCCACGACCTGCTCGTTCGGCTTGACGGCGCCGCCCTTGATGAGGTTCCACGAACCCTCGGTGGCCTCGGCCTCGACCATCATGATCGCGACATCCTCGTTGCCGTCGGCGTCGGTGATGACGCGACCGGCGACGATGAGGTCGAAGACGGCCTCCTCGAGCTGCGAGACGGTCGGGAACGCGATCCACTGATCGGCGTTGTCTCCGTGGCCGGGGATGAGCGCGAGGCGCACACCGGCGATCGGGCCCGAGAACGGCAGACCCGAGATCTGCGTCGACAGCGAGGCCGCGTTGATCGCGAGCGCGTCGTAGAACTCGCCCGGTGCGATCGAGAGCACGGTCACGACGATCTGCACCTCGTTGCGGAGGCCGTCGACGAACGACGGACGCAGCGGGCGGTCGATGAGACGGCAGACGAGGATCGCCTCGGTCGAGGGACGACCCTCGCGACGGAAGAACGAGCCGGGGATCTTGCCCGCGGCGTACGAGCGCTCTTCGACGTCGACGGTCAGCGGGAAGAAGTCGAAGCCTTCGCGCGGGTGCTTGCCGGCGCTGGTGGCCGAGAGGAGCATCGTCTCCTCGTCGAGGTACGCGGCGACGGCACCCTGTGCCTGCTGCGCGAGACGCCCGGTCTCGAACCGGACGGTACGGGTGCCGAAGCGGCCGTTGTCGAGAACGGCTTCAGCGGCGGTGATTTCAGGACCTTCCAAGAGGTCTCTCCTTCTTTGTTTAGGCTCGCACGCGCGTTTCGCGCACGAGCTTGTGCGAAGGAGCAGGAACAGGCAGATCTCGGCGCGCGGCGGTGCCGCGATTCGCGCCAGCACTGGCCACCAGTAGAAATCCACCCGGCGCCGACGCGACGAGGAGACCACCACAGGGGACCAGCTAGCTGCCGGCCTGCTCCGTGAGCTCATGTTGAATTGAGCGGATGCCCGAGGGCAGCCTGTCCGATCCTATCAGTGGTGCCCGTCCCGGCCCCACTGCCGGCGGGACCGCCGGGAAACACCGCATGACATCGTCGTCGGGCGTGCGTAGGGTGGGAGTCATGAGCACCGACGAGAAGCCGGCGGGCGCGGCATCCGATGAGATGAAGCGCAAGTTCAAGGAAGCACTCGACAAGAAGAACGCGCAGCACCGCGAAGGAGAGTCGCACCTCGACGGCGACTCTTCGATCCACGGGACCCACGGGGCCGTGACCAAGCGCGAGTTCCGCCGCAAGAGCGGTTGACGATCGAAGGCAGCCATGAGCGACTTCCGTGAGCGCATTCCGGACGACGACCGCGACGTCCCGCTCGACGACGACGCCGAGTTCGAACTGCCGCCCGCGACGCTCGACCCCATGGAGTCGGTCGAGGAGCAGATCGACGAGCTCGACCTCGAGGAGCGGGAGTCGGCGATCGAGTCCGGCGAGATCGACACCGACGCGTGAGCGACGGCGCGGCGAGTCCTAGCCGGTGAGTCGCTGCACCTGCCAGCGGTGGACGTCCGGCAGCCATTCCAGCGGCGCAGACGGACCGACGCGCGGGTCGTCGGTGTCGACGCCGTCTCGCAGGGCCATGACGTAAGCGCGATCCTGCGCGATGCGTGCGCGCACCTGCCCGTGTCGGCCCACCGAGCCGTGGCCGGGCACGACGACGTCCACGTCGTCGGCGACGCTCTCGAACAGCTGCAGCGCAGCCAGATAGTCGTCGATCGGCGTCGCCGCCTCCAGGTCGAGGAACGGCATGAGGATGTCGGACAGCATGTCGCCGGCGACGAGAACGCCCCGCTCGGCGATCAGCAGCGCCGCATGGCCGGGGGCATGGGCCCGATGCTCGATGACCCGGACGCGCGGGCCGTCCCACGGCACGGACTCCGCGTCCGCGGGCAGACCGGTGATCAGGCCGAGCAGCTCCATCGGGATCTCGTCGGCGTACTCGGGTGGAAGCCCCTCGGCGATGCGATCCGTCCAGTCGGCGTGCGACAGCTGGTCCCGGATGGATGCCGCACAGCGCGCCGTGCCGTAGCGGGGCGCCTCGCCGAACTCCGCGTGCCAGAGGACGTGGTCCCAGTCGGGGTGCGTCGAGAAGCCCGCGACGACGGGCCGACCCATCTCGCGGAGGTCGTTCGCGAGGTCCGCCATCTCGGCGACGGTGATCCCGGGGTCGATGAGCAGCACGCCCGTCGCGCCCTCGACGATGACCGAGTTGCTCTGGATGAACTCGCTCTCGTGAACGAGGACTCCTTCAGCGACGCGTGTCAGCATCGGCGTCCTTCCCCCTCGCGACGGGAGTCAGTCGTCATCGACGCCCCTGCGCACGGGCCCAGGCTACTCCGCCGGGGATGCGCGTCGCCCGGCGCGGGCGAGCCGGCGATAGCGGTCTGATCCGAGCCCGGCGGCGGGGCGTGCGAGGGCAAAGAAGAAGCCCCGACCGTTACCACACAGCCGGGGCGAGACGAATGAGAGTTCGCCTATCACCTCCATACTACCCCGCCGCCGACGCGTCTGCGCCCCGCCGCCGCGGGCGACGGGGCGCAGACGTGGCGGTCAGCGGATGAACTGAGCCTCGCGCTCGAGCGCACGCCGCTCCTTGGCATCGGCCTCGGCGACGGCGGCCTCCTCGAGACCCTGGACGCCCACGGCATCCGGCGATTCCGACATCCCGTCGTGGTCGCTGCCCGACAGCGTGGTCTCGTCGAACGGCAGCTCGCCGGAGAGCACCCGCCGCGCGCGTGATGCGTCGAACTCCTTCGTCCACGATCCGATCAGCACCGTCGCGACGGCATTGCCGGTGAAGTTCGTCAGCGCCCGGCCCTCAGACATGAAACGGTCGATGCCCACGATGACCCCCACGCCGTTGACGAGGTCGGGACGGTAGGCCTGGAGGCCCCCGGCCAGCGTAGCCAGGCCGGCACCGGTGACGCCGGCGGCGCCCTTCGACGCGATGATCATGAACACCAGCAGTCCGATCTGTTCGCCGATCGACATCGGCGCGCCCATGCCGCTGGCGATGAACAGCGACGCCATCGTGAGGTAGATCGCCGTGCCGTCGAGGTTGAACGAGTATCCGGTGGGCACGGTGATGCCGACGACGGGCTTGGACACCCCCAGGTGCTCCATCTTCGCGATCAGGCGCGGCAGGGCCGACTCGGACGACGACGTGCCCACGATCAGGAGGTACTCGCGGGCCAGGTACTTCACGAGGCTGAAGATGTTGACGCGTGTGACGGCGTACAGGAGCGTGCCCAGCACGCCGACGACGAACACGAGGCAGGTGATGTAGAACGCGATCATGAGCGCGCCGAGCGCCCAGATCGCGGCGATCCCGGTGTTCCCGACGACCGCGGCGATGGCGCCGAAGGCACCGACCGGGGCGAGCCACAGGATCATGCCGAGGATGCGGAATACCAGCGCCTGCAGGTGCTTGACCGCATTCATGATCGGCTGGCCCTTGTCGCCCATCTGCTGGAGCGCGAAGCCGACGAGCAGGGCGATGAAGAGCACCTGCAGCACGCTCTCGCCGGTGAAGGCCGAGAAGAACGTGGTCGGGATGATCCCGAGGATGAACTCCTGGGTCGTCTTGGCCTCCGCGGTCGCCTCATAGGTGGAGTTCGCCATATTGAGGCCCTCGCCCGGGTGCAGCAGGTTGCCGACGACGAGGCCGATGGCGAGCGCGAACGTCGACATCACCATGAAGTACAGCAACGCCAGCCCGCCGATCTTGCCGACGGTCGCAGCTTTGGCGATCGAGCCGACGCCCACGACGATCGTGCAGAAGATGATCGGGGCGATCATCATCTTGATGAGGCCCACGAACGCCTCGCCGAGCGGCTTGAGCGCGACGCCGACGTCCGGCCAGATGAGCCCCACGGCGGCGCCCAGCACGACCGCGAGGATCACCGACACGTAGAGCCAGGTGTGCTTGTCCCATGCCTGCTTCCCACGGCGCCAGTTGAAGCCGGGAAGGGTGAACGAAGTCGTCCGGGTCGAAAGAGCCATCATCGCCTCCTGTGTGAACAGTCGTTGTCCGAGCGCCGGAACCGGATGCGGGTCCGGCGTTGCACCCAGCGTGCGCGCCGTCGGTGGGAGCGGTGAGTTGTGGTCGTATTGGTCGCGGAATCGCGGGCCCGCGATCGACGCCGGCGGGAGAGGATGGAGCGAGCACAGCCACGAGGAGGTCGCATGCGCGCAGACGCTCGCCGTGTCAGCGCGGCGTCGCTGGTCTTCGTCGCCGTAGCGGCCGGCGTCGTCGTCCTCGTCGCACTGCTCGCGGTGCTCCTCGTCCTCGATGCACAGCGCTCAGCGCGGGCGGAGGCCGAAGAGGTGACGCGTGGCGTCGCGACCTCGATCTCGGTCGCGCCGTCCGTGGCGGACGCCCTCGCCCGTGACGATGCCACCGGCGTTCTGCAGCCATTCGCCGAGGGCATCATGGCCCGCGCCGGCGTGGACTTCGTCACGATCATGACGCCGGACGGCATCCGCGTCGCCCATCGCGATCCTGGTGAGATCGGGCGGGCTTACCTCGGCACGATCCCCGCGGAGCGGATGCCGCTGACCGAGGAGTTCACGGGAACGCTGGGTCCGTCGGTGCGGACGATCGTGCCGATCGAGGCCGACGGTGAGCTCGTCGGCTGGGTGTCGGTGGGCCGCACGGTGGGCAGTATCGCGTCCGATCTCGTTCCCCGGCTGCCGTTCATCGTCGTGATCGCGCTGGCGGTGCTCGTGGCCGGTCTCGCCGGGGCGCTCTTCGCCAGGCGCACGACGCGCCGGCTCGCCGGTGACCTGCCGGCCGGCAGCATCCGCGATGCCGTCGCATCGTACGAGTCCATCCGCACGCTGGGCGAGGCGCTCCGCGCGCAGACCCACGAGCACGGCAACCGCATGCATACGGCGGTGTCGCTGCTCGAGCTCGGCCGCACGCGCGAGGCCATCGACATCCTCACCGAGACGTCGCGGCAGAGTCAGGCCCTGGTCGACCAGGTCGCCGCACGGCGCGACGGCGATCCGACCGTGGGCGCGTTGCTGCTGGGCAAGGCCGCCCAGGCCCGCGAGCACGGTGTGCAGTGGAGCGCTGAGATCGATCCCGCCGCGCCGCGCAGCGTGCTCTCCCCCGTGGACGCGGTCTCGGTGGTCGGGAACCTGATCGACAACGCCGTGGATGCCGCGACAGCAGGTGAGCCGCCGCGCTGGGTGCGCGTCGCGCTTGAGCCGGCCGGGCCCGACGTGCTTCGGATCGTCGTGTCGGACAGCGGGTCCGGCATCCCGGAGGAGCTCCTCGAGCGCGTGTTCGAGCACGGGTTCTCGACGAAGCCGGCGGGGACTGAAGGCCGCGGCGTCGGGCTCTCCCTCGTACGCTCGATCGTTCGGGATGCGGGCGGCGGCATCTCGATCGCCTCCGCGCCGACGACGTTCACGGTCCTCCTCCCCGCGAGGCGACCGTGATCGGCGTGCTGCTCGTCGATGACGAGGCACTGACTCTCGAACTGCATCGCACGTACGTGGAGAGGCTGGAGGGTTTCGGCGTGGTGGCCGAGTGCAGCGGGGCGAGGGCCGCGCTCGCCGCGATCCTGGAACGGCCGGGTGAGATCGACCTCGTCCTGCTCGACGTCACGATGCCCGACGGTTCAGGCCTCGACGTGCTCCGGCACCTCCGCGCGCGGGCGTCGGACGTCGACGTCATCGCCGTCACGGGGGTGCGCGATGCCGAGGTCGTGCGGCAGATGGTGAGCCTCGGCGTCTTCCAGTACCTCGTGAAGCCCTTCCCGTTCAGCGTCTTCAGGGAACGGCTCGAGCAGTACCGCGGTTACCGGGAGCGCGCGGCGGAGGCGGCGGGGACGCCGACCCAATCCGAGATCGACGCGCTCCTCGGCGCCTTCCGTCCCTCCGTCCCGGTGGCGCTGCCCAAGGGCCTCTCGCCCGAGACCCTGGCGAAGGTGACGGCGGACGTCCGCGCGCACGGGCCCGTGTCGGCCGTGGAATGCGCCGCACGGCTCGGGATGTCGCGGGTCGCCGCTCGCCGGTACCTCGAGCATCTCGTCGAGGCCGGACGCCTCAGCCGTTCACCGCGCTATGGGGCTCCCGGACGACCGGAGTCGGAGTACGCCTGGCGCGACGAGGCATGAGGCGTACCGTCGGGACGGGCCGGCTCCCATCGATGGACAGCTGGCGCTATGCCCGGGTGGTCGCGCGCACGTCGCCTCGGCCGCCGATGACGACGTAGCCGGTGTGCTTGGGCGCGATGCCGTCGCCCGCCGTGCGCCCGCGCAGGCGGCGCCAGGCCCACGGGAGCACATCCCTGCTGAGCCAGGTCCCGTGCGCCACAGGGTCGTCGTCGGCGTGGAGGGCGGCATCGAGTCCGCCGAGTGCCTCGGCGTCGCGGACGCCGAGCACCTCGGCGGCGCGATACCCCAGGAACCGGTGCCCCCGCGATCGCAGGTGCACCCGGTCGGACGCCCAGAGGTCGAGGTCTCCGATCGCGGGGATCGCATCGAGGTCGAGCAGCATCGCGCCGGTGTCGGCGGCGATCCGCCGCAGCTCGGATGCGAAGGCGGCGAACCTCCGCTCGAAGAGAGCGGCGGCGCGACGCCGCGGGAGGAACGGCGTCACCAGCAGCACGTCGACGCCGGCGTCGCGCAGCGCGCGGACGGATGCCTCGAGCTCGGTTGCGAGCCGCGCGATGTCGACACGCCGGCCGACGAGATCGTTGGCCCCCATGAGGATCGACACGAGGTCGGGCCGCAGCGCCAGCGCCTGAGGAAGCTGCTCGACGGTCAGGTGACGCACGCGGCGGCTGCGGACGGCGAGGTTCGCGTAGCGGAACGGCTCCCGGCCGGATGCCTCGTGTGCGAGCAGCTGAGCCAGCCGGTCCGCCCATCCCCGGTACTGCCCCGCCGGCATCCGCGACGTGTCGCAGAGCCCTTCGGTGAGCGAGTCTCCGAGCGCGACGTACCGCGACCACCGGGGTCGCACGCCGGCCGCGGCGGTCGGCGTCGACGGCCGGATGCCGGCCCGCCGGCGCAGCGCGTCGTCGATGGGGCGCAGCATCCGTGCGTCCTCGTAGTGCTCGACCAGCTGGCGGCACAGGGCGTCCCACGTGCGATGGCGCACCGACTCGTGGGCGGATGCCGCGAACGCACGCCGCTTGCCCGCATCGCCGACGAGATCGGCGACGCGCGCGCGGAGGTCGCGCAGATCGCCGGGGCGGTAGAGCCAGCCGTCGACGCTCGAGCGCACCAGGTCGACCGGTCCCCCGGTCCCGGTCGCCACCACCGGGACGCCGCTGGCGAGTGCCTCCTGGATCGTCTGACCGAACGTCTCGCTCTCGCCGGGGTGCACGAACACGTCGAAGCTCGCCAGCGCCTCGGCGAGCGCGCCGCCGGTGAGGTGGCCGGTGAACACCGCATCGGGCAGCGCCCGCTCGAGCGCCGGCCGGGCCGGGCCGTCGCCGACGATCACGAGGCGCGTGCCGTCGAGACCGGCCAGCGCCGCGAGGTCTTCGACCTGCTTCTCGGGGGCGAGGCGGCCGACGTACCCGACGATCGTCATGCCCGGCGCGACACGCGCGCGCCAGGCGTCGCTGCGCCGCTCCGGTCCGAAGCGCGTGGTGTCGACCCCGCGCCCCCACCGCCGCAGCCGGTCGACGCCGAGCGCCTCGAGCTGCTGCAGCGATGCCGTCGACGGGGCGAGGGTGAGGGTGGCCCGCCGGTGCAGGCGGGCGACGTGGCGGCCGACGAGCGCCGCGGCCTGCGGCATCCCGTACTTCTCGGCGTACGCGACGACGTCGGTCTGATAGACGGCGACGGCGGGGACGCGCAGCGCATCGGCCGCCGCGAGCCCCTGCCAGCCGAGGACGAACGGCGATGCCAGGTGCACGACGTCCGGCCGGAACTCGCGGAGGATCGCCGTCAGCCGTGCGGCTCGGGCGAAGACGATGCGCACCTCGGGATACGACGGCAGCGGCGTCGACCGCAGCAGCTCGGTGCGGGCGCCGTGGAGGTCGGTGGTGATCTCTCCGGCGCGCGGCGCGATGACGAGCGTCTCGTGGCCTTCGGCCGCGAGATGGCGCAGGACGTGGAGCACCGACCCTGTCACCCCGTTCATGTGGGGCAGGAACGATTCGGCGAGCAGTGCGACTCTCACGCCTCCAGGGTGACGGCGCGGACACGGACGGATGCCGCGAACCGGCGCCTGCGCGCAAGTGTTCACCCGATGCACCGCGGCAGGTCACCGGACGTGCCCCGTTCCGTCGCCGTTCACCGCGGGCGGCTACCAAGGAGGGGTGGTCGAGGAACTGCTGGCCGAGGTCGCGCGGAGTCCGTGGGCGCTGCCGCTGCTCTTCGTGCTCGTGCTGGGCGACGCGTTCCTCGTGGTGATCCCGGGCGAGGCGGCGGTGACGGCCATGGGCGCGCTGGCGGTGTCGCAGGGCGAGCCCGACGTCGGAGCCGTGATCGTCGTCGCCGCGGTGGCGGCGGTCACCGGCGACGCCGCGTGCTATCTCGTCGGGCGGACGGTGGGACTCGAACGGTGGCGCTGGATGCGGACGCCCCGCGTGCGTGCCGCGTTCGCGTGGGCGCGCGCGCGGCTCGAGCGGCGCGCCGCCCTCGTGCTCTTCACCGCGCGGTTCATCCCGTTCGCTCGGCTGGCCGTGAACCTCACCGCGGGCGCGACCGGGATCAGCGCGCCGCGCTTCCTCGCGATCGCGGGGCTCGCGGCCCTCGCGTGGTCGGCCTACCAGGCGCTGATCGGCGCGGCGGTGGCGGCGATCCTCCCCGGAGGACCGGTGGTCGCCGTGGTCGCCTCCGTCGCACTGGCGGTCGGGATCGGCCTCGCGATCGACGCGGTGCTCGCGCGGCGTCTGCGCAGCGGCCGGTGACCGACGGCGTGGTGCACGACGTCGGATCCGCAGGAACGGACGGCGTCCGCGACACGCCGGGGCGCGGCAGCCCTCGCCGGCGTGTCGGCGGGGATCTGCGCACCGGCGCATCCGATCGGTGCGCGGCGCAGGCTCGGACTGCAGTCAGGATGGTGGCGTGGCAGACGCGAACCCCGACGCATACGACGACCTCTTCCTCGGCATCCCCCTCCCGCTCCCCCGCCCGGCCGACGGCCGGGAGGTGCGCGATCTGACGTACCCGAGGTTCACGGTGCTGCTCGAGCCGGAGCGGCGGCTCGCCGTCGTGACGGCGGTGAACATCGACGGCTCGGCGCTGCACGATCTGCCGCGCACGGGCGAGTGGGAACTGGATGCCCGGATCCCCGCGGCCGAGCAGGCGGGGCCGGCCGTCTATGCCTCGAACGACCTCGACCGCGGGCACCTGGTGCGTCGCCGGGACCCGGGATGGGGCACGAGGGCGGAGGCGCGCGAGGCGATGGAGGCCACCTTCGTCTACCCCAACGCGGCTCCGCAGGCGAGCGGGTTCAACCAGTCGAAGGAGCTGTGGCTCGGGCTCGAGGACCATGTGCTCGAGTTCGCCGACACGACCGACGAGCGGCTCAGCGTGTTCACCGCACCGGTGCTCGCCGACGACGACCCGCCGTACCGCGGCATCCGCATCCCCCGGCGCTTCTTCAAGGTCGCCGCGTGGACGACCGAGGATGCCGGGTCTCCGAGCCTCGCGGCCGCCGGCTTCCTCCTCGACCAGTCGGAGCTCATCGACGTGAGCCAGGGAGCGCTCGCGGTGCCCTCGCTCGGCGCCTTCCGCACGTTCCAGGTGCCGATCGCGGACATCGAGACCCTCGCCGGCGTCGACCTCGGGGCGCTCGTCGAGGCCGACGTGCTGCGCTCACCGCAGACGACGGTGCGCGGAGAGGACGCCTGGCGTCCCCTCCGCGCACCGGAGGACATCGTGCTGGGCTGAGGGCTACTCGCCCGCGAGACCGCCGAGCAGGTGTCCGAACGAGCGGCCCTCGCCGAGGTAGTTGGCGGGGTCGAACGGGTCGGAGTCCGTGGCGGGCTCGCGACGCGCGATCGCCTCGGCGAGCTCCCGCGCCCCGCGGTCGATCCGCTCGGCGAGCGGGGCGATGTTGTCGGCCGATGCCCCCCAGTCGCTCGACGCGGCGAACACGCCGGTCGAGACCGGCTCGGCGTGCAGGTAGGTGAACAGCGGGCGGATGGCGTAGTCGATCGCGAGCGAGTGGCGGGCGGTGCCCGCGTTCGCGCCGATCAGCACCGGCTTGCCGGTGAGGGCATCGGGGTCGAGCACGTCGATGAACGACTTGAACAACCCCGAGTAGCTCGTGGAGAAGATCGGCGTGACCGCGATGACGGCGTCGGCCGAGACGACGGCGTTGATCACGGACTCCAGTGCAGGCGGAGCGAACCCGGTCAGGAGGTTGTTCGTGATGTCGTGCGCGTAGTCGCGCAGCTCGAACACGTCGACCTCGATCTCGATGCCGCGCTCCGACAGCTGCTTCGTCGTCGCGGCGGCGAGCCGGTCGGCGAGCATGCGCGTCGAGGACGGGTTCGACAGACCTGCCGAGATCACGGCGATGCGGCGGGCGGTCATGTCACGCCTCCTTCCGGCCGAGGCCGAACGCGGCGCCCGCGGGGGCAGGGCTGTCCTGGTACGGGCTGGCTCCCACGAGGTTGTCACCGCGGTTCGCTCCGGGCACCGCCTGTCGCGGCGCCTGGTCTCCGTAGGCCGCGGCCACGAGGTTCGCGTGGGTCGGGGCATCCGGCACCTCCGGCGCACGGTTCTGCTGCAGCTCCTTGCGCAGCACCGGAACCACCTCGCCGCCGAGGATGTCGAGCTGCTCGAGCACGGTCTTCAGCGGAAGGCCGGCGTGGTCCATGAGGAACAGCTGGCGCTGGTAGTCGCCGTACGTGTCGCGCATGGCGGCGTAGCGGTCGATGACCTGCTGCGGCGAGCCCACGGTGAGCGGGGTCATCTCGCTGAAGTCCTCGAGCGACGGGCCGTGGCCGTAGACCGGAGCGTTGTCGAAGTACGGGCGGAACGCCTTGACCGCGTCCTGCGACTTCGCCGCCATGAACACCTGGCCGCCGAGACCGACGATCGCCTGCTCGGGTGTGCCGTGGCCGTAGTGCGCGTAGCGCTGGCGGTACAGCTGGATCAGGCGCTGGTAGTGCTCCTTCGGCCAGAAGATGTTGTTCGCGAAGAATCCGTCGCCGTAGTACGCGGCCTGCTCGGCGATCTCGGGGGTGCGGATCGAGCCGTGCCACACGAACGGCGCCACGCCGTCGAGCGGACGCGGGGTCGAGGTGAAGCCCTGCAGGGGCGTGCGGAACTGGCCCTCCCAGTCCACGACGTCCTCGCGCCACAGGCGGTGCAGCAGGTTGTAGTTCTCGATCGCGAGGGGCAGTCCCTGGCGGATGTCCTTGCCGAACCACGGATAGACCGGGCCGGTGTTGCCACGGCCGATCATGAGGTCGGTGCGACCACCCGAGACGTGCTGGAGCATCGCGTAGTCCTCGGCGATCTTCACCGGGTCGTTCGTGGTGATGAGGGTCGTCGCGGTCGAGAGGATCAGGCGCTCGGTCTGCGCGGCGATGTACGCGAGGGTCGTCGTCGGTGAGGAGGACCAGAACGGCGGGTTGTGGTGCTCGCCGAGCGCGAAGACGTCCAGGCCCACCTCCTCGGCGTGCTTGGCGATGCGCAGCGTCGCCTGGATCCTCTCCGCCTCACTGGGCGTGGTGCCGTCGGTCGGGTCCTGGGTGATGTCGCTCACCGTGAAGATGCCGAACTGCATTCCCGACCACGTGGTGCTCTCGCTCACGATCGCTTCTCCGCTCTTTCGCCGTGCGGGATCTCCGTCGCGGACGAATCTATGCAAATGAATGTATCTCGTGCAACGCGTGCGCACCGATGTTATTCCCGAGCGGATGCCGCAGCATCAGACATCCGCTTCCTCCATGATCGTCCCTATCGAGCGGCTCTCGCACGCAGCACCACGGCCTCCCACGGCCGCAGCCGCAGCACGCCGCCGGCGACCTCGGGCGCATCGTCGTAGTTGCCGATGACGAGCTCGGCCGAGGCGGGCTCGACGCCCGCGATCTCGACCTGCTGCGGATCGCCGGTGAAGTTGCCGGCGACGAAGAGCGTCGGCCCGTCCCCCGAGCGGGTGAACGCGTATACGTGCGGGTGCTCCGGCGCGACGAGGGCGAAGTCGCCGAGCCGCACCACCGGATCGTCGTGGCGCAGCGCGATGAGGCGGCGGTAGTGATGGAACACGGATGCCGCGTCCGCACGCTCCGTCGCCGCGTTGACCGTCACGTGATTCGGGTTCACCCCGATCCACGGCGTGCCGGTCGTGAAGCCCGCCGACGCGCTCGCGTCCCACTGCACCGGCGTGCGCGAGTTGTCGCGGCTTCCGCTGCCGAGTGCGTCGACCAGCTGCGCGTCGGTCAGGCGGCCGTGGGCGCGCGCCTCGGCCGCGAACCGGAGCGACTCGATGTCGCGATAGTCCGAGAGCTCGCGGAAGTGCGCGTTCGTCATGCCGAGCTCCTCGCCCTGGTAGACGTACGGCGTGCCGCGGTGCAGGTGCAGCACCGTGGCGAGCATCGTCGCCGACTCGCGGCGATACGCCCCGTCGTCGCCGAAGCGCGACACGCTGCGGGGCTGGTCGTGGTTCTCCCAGTACAGCGCGTTCCAGCCGGCGTCGAACAGCCCGTGCTGCCAGCGCGCCATCGTCGCCTTGAGCTCTCGCAGGTCGAGGGGCCGCAGGTCGAACCGCCCGCCGGGGCCGTGGTCGATGTGCACGTGCTCGAACGTGAACACCATGTCGAGCTCGCGGCGGGAGGGGTCGGTGAACAGGCGGCCGTCCTCGACGGTGGCGCCGGGCGTCTCGCCCACCAGCAGCAGAGCCTCCCGGCGGCCCTCGAACACCTCCCGGTGCATCTCCTGCAGGAACTCGTGCAGGCGCGGGCCGTTGACCGTCTGCAGGCGGCTGTCGCCGAAGCGCCCGTCCACGACCACGCCGTCGGCGAGCGATCCGTCCGCGCCGACCACTTTCGAGATGAGGTTGATCACGTCCATGCGGAAGCCGTCGACGCCCCGGTCGAGCCACCAGCGCATCATGTCGTAGACGGCAGCCCGCACGTCGGGGTTCTCCCAGTTGAGGTCGGGCTGCTTGCGGCTGAACAGGTGGAGGTAGTACTCCCCCGTCGCCTCGTCGAGCTCCCACGCGGGGCCCGAGAAGGCAGACGCCCAGTTCGTCGGCTCGGCGCCGGGCGTCCCGGCATCCATGCCCTCCCGCGGGGGCCGCCACCAGTACCAGTCGCGCCGGGCGGAGTCCTTCGACGAGCGCGACTCGACGAACCATGGATGCTCGTCGCTGGTGTGATTGACCACCAGGTCCATCACGAGACGGATACCGCGCTCATGCAGCGCGGCGATGACGTCGTCGAGGTCTGCGAGCGTGCCGAACAGCGGGTCGACATCGCGGTAGTCGCTGATGTCGTAGCCGTTGTCGTCCTGCGGACTGCGATAGATCGGGGAAAGCCACACGACGTCGACGCCGAGCTCCACCAGATGGTCGATGCGCCGCAGCACGCCCCGCAGATCTCCGACGCCGTCGCCGTCGGAGTCCTGGAACGAGCGCGGATAGATCTGGTAGACGACGGCGCCGGTCCACCAGGCGGGCGGGTCGTTCGGAGTATCGACCGCTGCCATCCCGTCACACTACGCCGCGTCGGCGAACAGCTGCAGCATGTCGCGCGCGAGCTGGTGCGGCGCGGTCTCGCAGGGCGCATGCCCCGTCGCGTACGTGGCGACGCGAGCGCCGATGCGTGCGGCGTAGGCATCGTGCTGCGCCTGCGGCCACAGGTCGTGCTCTCCGACGGCGATGAGCTTCGGGATGTCGATCGCCGCCACGTCGTCCGCGAAGTCGGGGGTCGCCATCATGAGCCCGACGACGTCGTCGATGCAGTCGCGCCCGGTGACCGCGAGCCGCTCGCGCACGAACGCGATGCGCCCCGGAGGCGTCCGGTTGAGGTTGTAGCGGATGCCCCAGAGGATCAGCCCCGCCGCCCGGTGCGGCGTCATGTCGGAGATGGGCCCGATGTGCTTGACCCCGCGGAACACCTGCCCGGTCGCCGGCGGTGCCGCCATCAGGGTGAGGCTGCGGAAGAGGTCGGGGCGCGCGACGAGCGCGAGCTCGGTGACGAGGCCGGCGAAGCTGTAGCCGAGCACGTGCGCCGGCCCGCCGTCTTCGAGGATCGCGATGAGGTCGTCGACGAACAGCGCGTAGTCGTAGGACGCGCGCGGCGGATCGAGGTGCTGCGGACCGGCGTCGACGGAATCGTAGTGACCGGCGATGTCGTAGGACTCGACGCGATAACCGGCCGCCGCCAGCAGCGGGAAGAGAAGGACGAAGTCCTCCTTGGACCCGACGACACCGGGAACGAGCACGACCCTGCGGCGCGTCGATGTCGCCCAGGCGCACCCGCGCGAGGCCGCCGCTGGGGGCGGGGAACACATCGCGCTCGGTGCCGGCGGGGAACAGATGCCAGTCGAGGTCGGGAATGCCCTGGTCGCGCTCGAGCGCGTCGTCGATCGTCGTCATCGCGACTGTGAGACTACCGCTCGGGAAGGCCGTCGAGCTCCTCCTGACGCGGCGCGTAGTCGATGTGGCCGCCGTCGGCGTCGAACGCCTGCACCGGCCGGCGCGACGACCACGCCTCCCAGCCCGGATCGCCGCTCACGACGAACGAGACCCAGGCGCGGTGCATCGCATCGGCGAGCGCCTGCGGACCGTCCGGACCGCCGATGCCGATCGGCATCCGGCTGCCCGAGGCGGTCGAAGACGAACCCGAGCTCCATCACGTGCGCGGCGCCGAGCCGGTCGACGGGGCTCCGCCACCGGAACTCGTACACCCAGGTCGCCGAATCGGCCGCCGACACCCGACTGTCGGCGAACCGCGTGATCGGCCCCCGCAGCAGCATGTCGGTGATCACCTCGCCGAGCACCTCGCCCGGAGAGGCGTCCGGCCGACGCGCGCGATGCGCACGCACGATGCGCGCGGGGACACGGGCCGCGAGCCGCGCCACGGCCACGGTGAGCCACGTCGCCTTGTCGACCGCGCCCGAGGGCACGAGCCACAGCCGGTACTCCTCGCTCGTGCAGCCGATGAGCACCGGGATGCCGCGGCCCGCTCCCGCCAGCAGCGCATCCAGCGGATTGCGCGGCACCGCCTCGCCGCCGATGGCGAGCGCGACCGTCGGACCGCCGCCGAGCGGCGATCCGCCCGCCGCCAGGGCCGTCTGCTGCGCCACCAGGTCGTCCGCGGGCACGGCCGCGAATCCGGCACGCGTGGCGGCGACCTTCAGCCGCTTCGCGATCTCGCGCGTCATGCGCCCCGCCTTCTTCGGCGGCTGCGCCACCAGCGGCCCGGACTGCAGGATCGCCCGGTCGAACAGCTCCTTCGCGTGCGGCTGCGCGAGCAGCGCGGTCAGCGTGTTGGCGCCGGCGGAGTGCCCCATGACGGTCACCCGGCCAGGGTCGCCGCCGAAGGCCGCGATCTCGCGGCGCACCCAGCGCAAGGCAGCCTGCTGGTCGAGCACGCCGAGGTTCTGCGGCACGTCGTCGAGCACCGCGAAGCCCTCCTGGCCGAGGCGGTACTGGATGGACACGTACACGATGCCGTGGCGGGCGAACCGCTCGCCGTCATAGGTGGGCAGCGCCGCCGTGCCGCGCGTCAGCGCGCCGCCGTGCACGAACACCAGCACCGGAAGCGCCGTCCCCCGTTGGCACGGTCGGCGGGCGTCCACACGTTGACCGTCAGGATGTCGTCGCCCGGCACCTCGACGGTGGCGAGGTAGGTCGCGATCGCCGGCGCGTACGGGCGCTGCGGCGCCGTCGGACCGAAGGACGAGGCATCCCGCTCGCCGTCCCATGCGGGTGGCGGCGCCGGCGGAGCGAAGCGGAGATCACCGACCGGCGGCGCCGCATACGGGATGCCGAGGAAGCGGTCGATCCCGCCCTCGCGGGTGCCGCGGACGCTGCCCGCGCTCACCGTCACGACGGGCGGTGCCGACGCAGGCGTGGCCGACGCGGTCTCGGTCGCGGCATCCGTCATGTCATCCCCTCTTGGCGCGCGGCGTCGCACGCTCGCACTCAGACTCAGCCAGCGTGGGACTCAGTGTCAAGCGGGGGCGCAGCCGGGTCGGCGCGGCTAGTCTGGTCAGCGCCCCGGCGAGAGGTGACGATGACCGGCAGCAGCGCTCCCCCCACGGCGACCACCCCGGCGGGGCAGGTCGCCCGCCCGCGACGGCGCACGCCCTTCTGGGACAACGCGCGCTTCGCGTGCATCGTCCTCGTGGTGCTCGGCCACGCCGTGCAGCGGCTGATCTACGACTCCGATATCGCACTCAGCCTCTACCTCGTCGTCTACGCCTTCCACATGCCGGCGTTCGCCGTGATCTCGGGCTACTTCTCGAAGTCGGACGCCCCGACCAGGACGCAGATGGCACGCGTCATCACCGACATCCTCGTGCCGTACATCGTCTTCGAGGGGCTGTGGACGCTGACGAAATGGCTCGTCGAGGGGCAGGCGAACCCCAACCTCACCCAGCCGTCGTGGACGCTGTGGTTCCTGCTGGCCCTCGGCATCTTCCGCGTCGTGCTGCCCTACCTGGCGCTGCTGCGCTGGCCGCTCGTGTGGACGGTCGTGATCTCGATCGGCGCCGGCTACCTGCCCAACATCGACTCGACGTTCTCGCTGTCGCGGACGCTCGGCCTGCTCCCGTTCTTCACGCTCGGCTGGTGGCTGCGCGAACACGACATCGTCGCGCGCCTGCGCCTGCTCGACCGGCGCCCGTGGTGGGTGTTCGCCGGTGGCCTCGGGCTGTTCGCGGTCGCCGCGTGGGCGGCCTGGTTCTTCGTCGACGAGTGGCGCGCGATGAACCTGCGCGAGTGGCTCTTCTACGACGAGAACTACGCCTCCATCGGCGGCACGCAGTGGTGGGCCGGCGGCGTGAGGCTGGCCCTCATGATCGTCGCGGTGCTGCTGTCGACGGCGTTCTTCGCCCTCCTGCCGCGCGGCACGCATTGGTGGACGCACTTCGGTCAGTACACGATGTACGTCTATCTGCTGCACTCGTTCGTGCTCTATCCCTTCCGCGAGAGCGGTGTGCTGCGCAACGCCGAGCCCACGTGGCTGTGGCTGCCGCTCGTGATCGTGGGGTCGGTGCTCATCGCCCTGGGACTGGCCACCAGACCGGTGCGGCGGCTGTTCCGCCCACTGGTCGAGCCGCGCCCCGCGTGGCTCTTCGCCGATCCCACGCTCGCGCGACGAGAGGGCCGGCGGAGCGACCCCACGGGCTCGCGCCGACCGCGGGAGGAACCACGGATGCCTCGGCCGGACCCGCGCCAGAACGGCTGAGCGGGCGACCCCGCCGCCGTGAGTCGCGTGGATCTCCGCACGCGGCGTGCGGATCCGCCCTTCGCGCTTCCCGCGGAGGGCTCAGGAGAAGAGAGCCGCGCCGACGAACGAGCCGGGCCGTGCACCCGGGGGGACCGCCCAGAGACCCGAGCCCACGTGGCGGATGTACTCGTTCATGACGTCAGTGGACAGCGACCGCTGCAGCCGCACGAACTGCTCGGGCGAGCGCTGGTACGACAGGAAGAAGAGGCCGGCGTCGAGGCGGCCGAGCTCGTTGTTGCCGTCGACGAAGTTGTACCCGCGGCGCAGGATCCGCGTGCCGTCGTTCGCGTCGGGGTGTGCGAGCCGAACGTGGCTCGTCGCTGCGATCGCCGGCTCGCCGTCCGCGCCGGTGGCCGCGAAGTCGGGCTCGGTGAACTCGTCGCCGCCCGAGAGTGGCGCGCCGTCGCCCTTGGTGCGGCCGACGATCGACTCCTGCTCGGAGAGCCGCACGCGGTCCCAGGTCTCGATCAGCATCGCGATCTTGCGCGCGACGAGGTACGAGCCGCCCGCCATCCACGCGGGCGCGTCGGCTGCGCCCACCCAGACGTGTTCCGAGCGCCTCCGCGTCGTCGCGAGGATGTTCGCAGTGCCGTCCTTGAACCCGAACAGGTTGCGCGGCGTCGCCTGCGCCGACGTCGTGCGCGAGGTGCGCCCGAAGCCGAGCTGCGACCACCGCAGCCGGGCGCGGCCGAAGGCGATGCGGCTGAGGTTGCGGATCGCGTGCACCGCGACCTGCGGGTCGTCGGCGCAGGCCTGGATGCACAGGTCGCCGCCCGAGGCGCCGGATCGAGGTCGTCGCCCAGGAACGCCGGCAGCCGCTCGAGCGCCGGCGGGCCGCTGCGCCGCGAGGCCGTAGCGGTCGACGCCCTCGTCGTTCTCGAACAGCGACGGGCCGAAGCCGAAGGTGATCGTGAGGCCGCTCGCGGCGAGGCCGAGCGCCTCGCCCGTGTCGTCCGGCGGAGCCTCGGGCGGGCCGCCCACGGCACCGGTCGCGCTGACGTCGAGTCCCTGCGTCATGCGGGCGGCCGCGTACGACCAGTCCTGCAGGAGCGTCACGAGGTCGTCGCGGTCCGTGCGGGCCATCATGTCGAACGAGGCGAAGTGCAGGTGATCCTGCACGGGCGTGGTGATGCCGGCCTGATGGGCGCCGAAGAAGTCGTAGACGGATGCCGCGGCATCCTGCTCCCGCGCCCGCCCCACCGCGACACCCGCGGTCGCGCCCGCGCCGGCGCCGAGCGCGAGGCCCGCGGCGCCGGCGCCGAGCGCAAGCCCGCAGAACGCCACGACGCGACAGCCCCGCGCCCGGCACCCCCGTCCCGGCGGCGGTGCCGGCGGGCGGCCGGGGCGCGTCCGGCGGCGGCCGAGAGCCTCGGTCACGTCACGCCAGCACGGTGTTCGGTGAGCTGCGACAGGGGCTCGGCGAGCGCGTTGATGAGGTCGGTCAGCTCTCGCTTGTCGTCGTCGGTGAGCTCGGTGTAGACGACGAATCCGCTCTGCGAGCGAGCCGTGCGCGCCAGGGCGGCCTCGAGGGCGGCGTACCCGCCGTCGATCTCGCTCGACGAGCGCGGCGCCCTCGTCGCCCTTCGCCGCCGCGAAGTCGCGCACCAGCGAGAACGCCATCTTCGACCCCTCGACATTGGCGGCGAAGTCCCAGAGGTCCGTGCCCGACCACCAGTCCTCTTCGCCGGTGATCTTGCCCGTCGCGACCTCGTCGAGGAGCGCGATCGCACCGTTGGAGATGCCCGCGACGCCCTGCGCGTCGAGCGCCGCCTGGAAGTCGGCGGAGTGCACGTAGTCGTACAGCTCCTGGACATCGGCGATGAGCTGGTCGCCGAACGCTGCGCGCTCCTGCCGCTGTCGAGGGCGCCCAGTCCTGCCACGCGGGCGTCTCGCCGTCCGCGTTCAGCGCGTCTGCAGCCGGTACCCACAGATCCTTCTCGATGCGGTGGAAGCCCGTCCAGTCCAGCCCGTCGGCGACGGCGTCGACCTCGCGGTAGTCGATGCGCGGGTCGAGGTCGCCGAGCGCCTCGGCGACCGGCTCGATGCGCTCGTAGTACGCGCGCACCTGCGGGGAACGCGGTGCGCCGCGGCTCGTCGTCCCCGGACTCGTACGCGGCGACGAACTCGGCGACAGCGGGCACGAGCTGCGCGACCTGGTCCTTGACGAAGGCGGCGTACAGGTCGACGGCCTGCTGCTTCTGCTCGGCGTCCGGCCCGTAGATGCGCGACGGCATCGCCCGACACCGCGAAGCCGGCACGGCCGACGCCGTCGCCGATCATCCCCGGCTTGCAGACGCGTGTAGTAGTCGCCCGGCTGGGCGACGACGGTGAGGGTGCGGGATGCGCCCGGCGCGATGTTCTCGACCTCGCCCACGATGCGCAGGCCGTCATCGGCGAGCAGGTAGAACTCGATCACCTCGTCGCCGTCGTTGTTCACGTCGAATGCCAGCGTGCCGCTCGGCCGCGGAGCGCCGAGACATCGCAGGCGGAGGCGGTCGACGATACGGCGAGCGCGTCGGCGGAGGCGACGTCGCTCTTGGCGACGCAACCGGACAGGACAGGGCGGCCGCGACGACGGCGACGAGGACGCCGGGAGAGACGGCGGGGGGTCATGCTTCTCCTTGCTGTGGAAGGAGGGTGACGGGGCTGCGGAGGCACGGCTGACCGGCGAGCGGGGTCTCGACGCGGGGCAGGTGCGTGCGGACCTCGACGCGGCGCAGGCGAGGCGGCGGGTGCCGAGCACGGCCGCGCACGAACAGATGTCGCCGACGATGGCCACGTAGAGCGCCCAGGCGATGACCTGCAGCCAGGACATCCGCGGCATGAATCCGACGGTGGCCTGCAGGACCGCGGCGAGCGGACCGCCGGGCGGGATGGCTGCCGCTGACGTCGAAGGCCCAGCCGAAGGGGAAGCCGGCCAGGCCGACGGCGACGGCGCCGGTGACGGGGTCGATCGGCGCGCGCGGCGGTGAACGGGCCCGGGAAGCGCGCCGGCCTCCTGCAGGTCGAGGATCGCCGTAGGCCAGCACGCCCGGCGGCGACGATGACCAGGAAGGCGCCCGTCGCGGTGAAGAAGACGCGCAGGTTGAGTCGCAGCATCCCGCGGGCGAGCAGCCAGCCGAGCAGCACCGCTGCGGCGAGGCCCAGCAGGCGCCGAGCGAGCGCGGCCGGCGCATCGCCGAAGGACTGCACCATCGACCACAGCAGCAGGGTCGTCTCGATCGCCTTCGCGGGCGACAGAGATGAAGCCGATGGCGACGACCGCCCACAGCCCGCCGGTGGCGAGCGCGCGGTCGACGCCGCCCTCGAGCGTCGCCTTCAGCGTGCGGGCGGTCCTCTGCATCCAGAAGATCATCCAGGTGACCATGGCGACAGTGATGAGCGACAGCGATGCCGCCGATGAGCTCCTGCGCCTCGAACGTCAGCGAGTACGCGCCGAAGGTGAGAACGGCGCCGATGACGAGCGCCAGCGCGACGGCGAGCGCGACGCCGGCCCACAGGCGCGGCAGCACGTCGCGACGACCGAGCCGGGTCAGGTAGGCGACGAGGATGCCGACGACGAGCGCCGCTTCCAGGCCTTCACGCAGGCCGATGAGGAAGGTGGCGAGCACGGTCGATCCTGTCGAGTATGGATGCGGCGGACGCGGCGCCCCTTGCGCCTCGGCAATCCTGCGGTTCCTGCGCGCGGCGGTTCAACATAGATGACCTTACCTTCGACGCTACCGGACACGACGTGAATGTCCATTCGGTGCGACGCCCCGACGGCAGCTCCACTACGCCGCGCTCGGGCGTCCCGCGCAGCTCGTCGTGCGGCGACGATCCGCACGTTCTTCGCCCAGCCCTGAACGCGGTGGGCCGCCCGATCCGTGACCGGGTGTCCACGGCCGCGGAGGTAATGGTCGGCAACAAACAGAGCGGATGCCGCGGCATCCGCCTATCGTCGCCTGCATGGCCGAGCTGAACCTGCCGATCCTCGACCTCTCGCGGCTCGACGACGGACCGGAGGCCGCCGCGCGGTTCCGCGACGACCTGCGCGCGGCGACGCACGACGTCGGGCTTCTTCTACCTGACCGGGACGGGCGTCTCACCCGAGCTGGAGGCGCGCCTGCACCGCGCCGCCCGCGACTTCTTCGCTCTCCCCGAAGCCGACAAGCTCGCCATCGAGAACGTCAACAGCCCGCACTTCCGCGGCTACACGCGCATCGGCGGCGAGCGCACGCAGGGCAAGGTCGACTGGCGGGAGCAGATCGACATCGGCCCCGAGCGCGAGGCCGTGACGGATGCCGATGCCCCGGACTTCGCGCGGCTCATCGGCCCGAACCTCTGGCCCGACGCGCAGCCCGAGCTTCGGGAGGTCGTCTCGGAGTGGCACGACCACCTGTCGGGCGTCGCACGCAAGCTGCTGCGCGCGTGGGCGCTGTCGCTCGGCGCACCCGAGAACTACTTCGACGAGCACTTCGGCGAGCCGTCGACGCTCATCAAGATCGTCCGGTACCCCGGCAAGGAGGACCCGACGCCGCAGCAGGGCGTCGGAGCGCACAAGGACTCCGGCGTGCTGACGCTGCTCTGGGTCGAGCCCGGCAAGGGCGGGCTCCAGGTCGAGCGAGAGACGACACGGAGAAAGCACTGGGTCGACGCTCCCCCGGTTCCCGGCGCGTTCGTCGTCAACATCGGCGAGCTGCTCGAGTACGCGACGCAGGGCTACCTGATCGCGACGAAGCACCGCGTCATCTCCCCCGCGTACCCCGACGACCGCATCTCGGTCCCTTTCTTCTTCAACCCGGCACTCGACAAGCGCCTGCCGCTGATCGAGCTCCCGGCCGAGCTCGCGGCGCAGGCCCGCGGGGTCACGCAGGATCCGGCGAACCCGATCCACGCGCTGTACGGCGAGAACGCACTGAAGTCGCGCCTGCGCGCGCACCCCGACGTCGCCGCGATCCACCATGCGGATCTCGTCGCGGCCCGGGCTGCGGCATCCGCCTGACGCAGTTCTTGCAGGTCTCCCCCGCCGGTGCAAGGGGGTGCCGGAGCGATTCGGCGCCCCGCCTAGCGTGGCGGTATGAGCGACGTGACGATCTTCGCGCCCTCCCCGACGCTCACCGTGACCGTAGAGGAGCACGACGGCGAGCCCGACGTGCAGTGCACGCCGGCGGCCAGGGCGTCTGGCAGGCGCGCATGCTGCTGCGGCTCGGGCATCGGTGACCGTGTGCTGCGCCCTCACCGGAGAGATCGGACGGATGCTGCGGCACCTCCTCGAAGACGAAGGCGTCACCGTCGCGGGCGTCGAAGCGCCCGGGGAGGGGCTCGGCGTACGTGCACGACCGCCGTGGCGGCGAGCGCCAGATCATCGCCGAGACCGAGGGTGACCCCCTCGCGCGCCACGATCTCGACGAGCTCTACGGCGTGACCCTGCGGGAAGGGCTCGCCTCGGGCCTGACGATCCTGAGCGGGCCGGCCGGCGACGAAGCGCTCCCCGCCGACACCTACCGCAGGCTCGCCGCCGACCTGCGAGCCGGCGGCGCCAAGGTGGTCGTCGACCTCGCCGGCAGCTCGGCTCGACGCGGTCCTGGAAGGGGGTGTCGATGTGCTCAAGGTGAGCGACGAGGAGCTCGAGCACGACGGACGGCTCGACGACGACTCCCCCGCCGCGATCATCGCCGCGATGCGCGACTGCACGACGGCGGAGCGGGCGCCGTGATCGTCTCGCGCTCGCCCGAGCCGACGCTCCTGCTCGACGCCGCCGGATTCCTGGAGGTGAACGCCCCCGGATGGAGGTCGCCGACACCCGCGGCGCCGGCGATTCGCTCACCGCGGGCGTGGCGGCCGGCATCGCCCGCGGCGAGAGCTGTGCGCGACGCCATCGTGACCGGTGCCGCCGCGGCGGCCCTGAACGTGACCCGGCACGGCCTCGGCACCGGCGACCCCGAGACCATCGCCGCACTGCGGGCGGCGGTGACGGTGCGGGAGATCGTCGACGAAGCCGAGGCGGGGATCGCGCAGCCGGTGACCGGCCATGTCAGCCCCGACGGACTCGCCGCCCTCGCGGAGCCGGCAGCGCCCGCCGAGACAGGAGGGCAGCGATGACGCGCGCGCTGATCACCAACGACGACGGCATCGACGCCCCGGGGCTGCACGTCCTCGCCCGCGCCGCCCGCGACGCCGGCCTCGAAGTCACCATCGCGGCGCCGGCGCGGCAGTCCAGCGGATCCAGCGCATCGATCGTCGCCGCCGAGGAGGACGGACGCATCGCGATCGAGCGGCGGGAGCTGACCGGGCTCGAGGGCATCGCCGCCTACGCGGTGCGCGGCGGGCCGGGCCTCATCGCGCTCATCGCGGCGCACGGCGCCTTCGGCGACCCGGCCGAGCTCGTGCTCTCGGGGGTGAACCACGGCGCCAACGTCGGTCGCGCCATCCTGCACTCCGGCACCGTCGGCGCCGCGCTGACCGGCGGCCTCAACGGGCGTGGGCTGTCGCGGTGTCGCTGGACGTCGGCATGAATCCGACGCAGTTCCACTGGGATGCCGCGGCCACGGCCACGATCGGCGTCCTGCCGTTCCTGCTCGAGCGGCCGCGGGGCACGGTGCTGAACCTCAACGCGCCGAACTCCGCGGCGAACCGCGGGATCGTCGAGGCGGCTCTCGCCCCGTTCGGAATCGTGCAGACGACGCTGAGCGAGCGGGACGCCGGCCACATCCGCCTGGCCGTCGAGGACCTGCCCAACACCCCCGAGCCGGGCAGCGACGCCGCACTCCTGGCCGACGGCTGGGTGACGCTCACCGGGCTCGATCCCGTGTCGCAGCTTCCGCTCGGCTTCGAGGCGGCCGAGGCATCCGCTCGCCTGTCTCGAACCGCCGGCTCGCCCGGCACATCGTGAGCGGAAAAGGTGAAGGCCTCCCCACACCGTGGGGAGGCCTTCCAAGAATGTTTTGCGCGATTGTACGCTGGCTGCGATTAGCGGCGCAGTCCGAGACGCTCGATCAGCGACCGGTAACGGTTGATGTCGATGTCCTGGAGGTAGCCGAGCAGACGACGGCGCTGACCCACCATCAAGAACAGACCACGACGTGAGTGGTGGTCGTGCTTGTGCTCCTTGAGGTGCTCGGTGAGGTCCTTGATGCGCTGCGTCAGCATCGCGACCTGCACCTCGGGGGATCCGGTGTCACCGGGGTGCGTCGCGTACTCTTCGATGATCGCCTTCTTGGCATCGGATTCGAGTGGCATAGATGGGATCCCCTTCCTGGTCGTTGCGCGGCGCTCGACGCCTGATGCGTGAGCTCTCTTTATCCGCGGCCGTTCAAACGGCAACCTGAAGAGTCTACCAGCAGCCGCAGCGTGCTGCTCACCGCGGCCGGCGCCGGCACGATCCCGACCGGCCCGGCACCGTAGCCGAAGCGCCGCAGACCGGCGGATTTCGGACGTCGCACCCGACGGCGCGCCTCGGCGTCGGAGGGCCGACCGTAGGGTGGCCACGTGGCTTCGACGACCGACACGACCCCGGCGACCCGCGCAGAGCGACTGCCCTCCGCGCGCTGGATCACGGTGCAGTTCGTGCTCGCCGGCATCGTGTGGGGATCGAGCTTCCTCTTCATGAAGGTGTCACTGACCGGCATCTCGCCCGCGCAGGTGGCGTGGACCCGCATCCTCCTCGGCGCCCTCACGCTCGGCGCGCTCGTGCTGCTGCGCCGTGAGCACCTGTCGCGCAGTCTCCGGGTGTGGGCCCACCTTCTCGTACTGGGCCTCACGTTCTGCGTCATCCCGTTCCTGCTGTTCTCGTGGGCGCAGCAGTACGTCAGCTCGGGCGTCGCCAGCATCTTCAACGCGACCACGCCGATCATGACCGCCGATCATGGCGTGGCTCGTCTTCCGCGTCGAGAAGCTCAAGAACGTGCAGGTCGCCGGCATCGGCGTCGGCATCCTGGGCGTGGTCGTCATCATCGCGCCGTGGCAGGGCATCGCCTTCGACGGCAGCCTCGTCGCCGAACTCGCCATCCTCGGCGCGACCGCGAGCTACGGCTTCAGCCTCGCCTACATGCGGCGGTTCGTGTCGAACACCGGGATGTCGGCCCTGGCGTTCACGTTCGGCTACATCGCCATGGCGGGCGCGGTGATGGTCGTGCTCACGCCGTTCATCGCGCTGACGCCGGTGCGACTGGACGTGCCGATCGTCGTGAGCCTCGTGCTGCTCGGATGCCTCGGCACCGGGATCGCGTACGTCTGGAACCAGAACACCGTGCGCGCCTGGGGGCCCACCCGCGCCTCGACCGTGACCTACATCACCCCCGTGGTGGGCGTCATCCTCGGCATCCTGATCCTCGGCGAGACCATCACGTGGAACGAGCCGATCGGCGCACTCGTCGTCTTCCTCGGCATCCTGCTCGCCCAGGATCGCCTCCGCCGGCGGGCGCGCTCCTGACGAAGACCCGCCCGGCCCTCACGCCGCGCTGCGGCGGACGCGGCCGGGAGTCTCGCCCGTGACCCGCGCGAAGGCGCGACTGAACGCGGCCTCCGAGCCGTACCCGTGTGCGGCCGCGACGGCGGCGACGCTGCGCCCCTCGGCGAGCATCGCGCGCGCGGCGCGCATGCGCGCCGCCGACACATAGGCCATCGGCGGCATGCCGACCACGGCGGTGAACCGGGCAGAGAACGCCGAGCGCGACATGGTCGCCCGGCGCGCCAGCGCCTCGAGAGTCCAGGGATGCCCTGGATCGCGGTGGACGGCGGCGAGGGCCGCGCCGAGCTGTGGATCGCGCAGCGCCGCGAGCCACCCGCCGGACTCCGCCTGCTGATCGGCCAGCCAGGCGCGGATCGTCTCGACCACGAGCACATCGGCCAAGCGCGTCGCGACCGCGTCGCCGCCGGGCATCGGCTCGCGCAGCTCTCGCGCGAGCAGCGGCAGCAGCGCGGCCATGACGGGGTGACGCGCGGAGTCGACCGTCACGATCGGCGGCAGCACGGCGAGCATGTCGTCGACGGCCGGCGAATCGAAGGCCACGACGCCGCACAGCATCGCCAGCGGCGGGTCGGCCGCCTCGGGGCCGACGCGAAGGACCGAGAAGGCATCGCCCAGCATGGCCTGGGGCAGCAGGTCGGCGCGGCCCACGACCGGGGCGCCCGGTGTCGTCGAGACGCGGTGGCCGATCCCGCGGGGCACGAGAGCGAGCTTCCCGGCATCCAGCCGGACCGTCTCGGCGCCGTCGACCTCGAGGTACGCGGTGCCGTGCGCCACGATGTGGAAGCTCAGGGTGCCCGGGAACTGCGGCATCGCGACCGAGCAGTCGCACCGAGGCCTCCGTCCACGAGTAGAACGCGCCGCGCATGCGCACCTGGTAGAGGGCGGCGGTCAGTGCGTCCTCACTGTCCCACGGCATGACGGTCATGGTACCTCCGGACGATCGATCAAGAAATGCGTACTTCTGACGATAGATCATCCTGGATGCTGCGACCAGAGTGGGATCACCAACGAAAGGAGCACCCCATGAACATCCTCGTCATCGGCGCCACCGGCGGATCCGGCCGCGCCGTCTGCGACGCCCTGCTCGAGCGCGGCCACACCGTCACCGCTCTCGCCCGGCACGCCTCATCTCTCCCCGCCCGGGTAGGGCCTCGAGCGCGTGGACGGCGACGCCACGCGGGCCGCCGTGCTCGACGCGGTCATGCCCGGACACGACGCCATCGTCGTGACCCTCGGCATCTCCGAGCCGACGCTGCGCGTGCGCCTGCGCGGCGCCCAGGGCACCCCCGACGACGTCCGCTCGAAGGGCACCGCGGCGATCGTGGCGGCTGCGCGCCGTGCGGGCATCCGCCGTCTCGTCGTGCAGTCCTCGTATGGCGTGGGCGATACACGCCAACTCCTGCGCCTGACCGACCGCGTCATGCTCGCGCTGCTCGTCCGCCCGCAGATCATCGACACGGAGATCCAGGAGGGAGTGCTGCGCGGATCGGAGCTCGACTGGACCATCGTGCAGCCGGTGCATCTCACCGACGGCGACTCGCCCGACCACTTCACGTCGGTCGACGGCACCATCCGGCGCAACAAGGTCGCACGGCGCGGGGTCGCGCAGGTCCACGCGGAGCTGGTCGAGAACCCTGGCCGGGTGCGCGAGACCGTATCCGTCTCGGGCTGATGCACGCACGAACGACGAAAGAGAAGAGCGGATGCCTCGATCCGAGGCATCCGCGCTTCTGCGGCTGGCGGGGTCAGTCCTGCTGGAGCGCACCCTGGAGGTCGAGCGTGATCGTGACGTCCTTGCCGACCAGGACGCCGCCGGTCTCGAGCGCGGCATTCCAGGTGAGGCCGAAGTCCTCGCGGTTGACGACCGTCTTGGCGGTCGCGCCGGCCTTGTAGTTGCCCCACGGGTCGGTGCCGAAGCCGCCGAACTCGAACTCGAAGGTCACCGGCTTGGTGACGCCGCGGATGGTGAGGTCGCCGTCGACGAGGAAGTCGCCGTCCGCGATGCGGGCGCCGGTCGAGCGGAACTCCATGGTCGGGTGGTTCTCGACGTCGAAGAAGTCGCCGGAGCGGAGGTGGTTGTCGCGACCCTCGTCCTTGGTGTCGACCGAGGTCACGTCGACGCTCGCCTCGACCTGCGCGTCGAGCGGGTTCTCGGGGGCGATGAGCGTGGCGCTCTTCATGCCGAAGGTGCCGCGCACCTTCGAGATCATCATGTGGCGCACGCTGAACGTGACCTCGCTGTGCGCGGGGTCGAGCACCCAGGTGCCGGCCTTGTAGCCGGGAACGTCGATCGTGGTGGTGTCGGTCATGGTCGTCCTCCGTGGTGGATGGGTCGCAGCGGGCGCGGCGACGGGCTCGAAGGACGTCAACACGACGGGCGGGCAGATCTATTCCTGTGAATGAAAGATTTCTCACACTCGGGGCGACCGAGCACGAGGAGATCCGCAGACATGACGAAGGGAGCGGATGCCGCAGCATCCGCTCCCGGGAACGTCGACGTGGTGGGCTCAGCCGACCTTGATGAGGTCGATGACGAAGATCAGCGTCTTGCCGCCGAGGAAGTGGCCGCCGGCGGGGCCGTATGCGAGGTCGGGCGGGATGACGAGTTCGCGGCGACCGCCCTCCTTCATGCCCGGGATGCCGTCCTGCCATCCCTGGATGAGGCCGCGGAGCGGGAACTGGATGCTCTCGCCGCGGTTCCACGACGAGTCGAACTCGTCGCCGGTCTCGTACTCGACGCCCACGTAGTGGACGGTCACGGTGTCGCCGGGCTTCGCCTCGGCACCCTCGCCCACGACGATGTCGCGGACGACCAGATCTGCCGGCGCCGGGCCGGCAGGTGCGTCGATCTCGGGCTTGGTGCGGTCGTCAGTCATGACACCATCCAACCATCCCGCACTCCCGGAGGCCGAGGAAGTTCGCCGTCAGGGGAACCGCCGGCGCTCTCTTGACACTCGCGCGGGCCCCCGGCATCCTGGTCGCAGGCCAACTCAGCGCTCGGTAGACACGCAGGCATCGCCGCGGCACCGAGCGCTGAGTCTTGTCGCGGGTGCCTCTGCCCTCAGGGCGCGAACATCGCCGCCCGGGTCGTCGCCGCCTTCGCCAGCAGGTCCTGCTCCTCGGCGGCGGCGTGCGGATCGCGTCCGGTGATGGCGCGCTGGCGCGTCGCGGCGAGCGCCGTGGCGTCGGCGATGAAGCTCTTCATGAGCGCGGTGCGATCGCCCCGCAGCGTGCGCGCCCAGGCCAGCGCCGCTTTGCGCCCGGCGGGTGTCGCGAGCATGTCGACCTCCTGCGGGGTGAACCATCCGGCGGCGGCGTAGTCGCCCAGCCGACGCCGGGTGAGCCGGGACTCCTCGCGCCGCAGCGCGACGATGCCGAGGACGAAGCCGATGAACAGCGGCACCTGCAGCGTGAGGTAGAGCGCGAAGAAGTCGCCGAACACCGCGGAGCCGTTCCAGAACGCGTGCAGCGCGATCGCGCCGGCCAGCCCGACCAGCCACGGGCCGATGGCCTGACCCGTCGAGAGTCCCCGCCGCGCGGCGAGGCCGAGGGCGAAGCCGGTGACGCTCGTGAACATGACGTGGGCGAACGGCGAGAGGATGCCGCGCAGGAAGAACGTCGTCGACGTCTCGGCGGCTCCCCCCTGGATGAAGCTCACCGCGAAGTACTGGATGTTCTCGGTGAACGCGAAGCCCGCGCCGACCAGCGCTCCGTACACGATGCCGTCGATCGGGCCGTCGAACGCGCGCCGTGCGGTCGCGAAGATGAGGAAGACCCCCAGTCCCTTCGCGAACTCCTCGACGACCGGCGCCTGCACCACCGTCTGCAGCACCTCGCGGGCGCCGGTGGCCGGGCCGAACACCATCGACAGGAGCAGGTCGATGCCGAGCGCGATGCCGACCGCGGCGATCGCGCCCCACGCGATGGACAGGATCAGCAGTCCACGCGGCTCGGGCTCCCAGCGGTCGACGATCCGGACCGCGAACAGCACGCCGACGAGCGGCACCAGGGCCAGCAGCATCCCGATCAGCGATGCACCGGGACCCAGTGCGTTCAGGAAGTACCCGACCAGTGCGATCAGGATCAGCACGAGGACGCCGACCATCCAGATGGACGCTGTGCGTCCCCCGCGCGGTGCAGCAGCGGCGGGGATCTGGACGGGAGCGGGCGAGGCCGCCGCCGGCGTGATCGGCGCCGCGGCAGCGTGCCGGGGCTGCGCGAGCGCCGAGGCGAACTCCGGCGGCGTGAGCGAGGGCCGCGGCCTGGCGGCACCGGGGTCGTGCGTCATGCGCACAGCCTAAGGCTGCACAGGACTCATGCGTCGCGCAGCGCGGTATGGCCTTCCCGCGCAGCCCTCCGGCTAGGTTGGGGGAATGCGCTTCGCCCATGTCGTGCCACCGGAGTCGGGCGGGCCGAGGCTCGCGCTGATCGAAGGCGACGAGGCGGTCATCGTCGAGACGCTGTTCGACGGGGCGCCCCGCGTGCTGGAGGAGCTGATCGCCGGCGGCGACGCGCTGCTCGCACGGGTCAGGGATGCCGCGGGCCAGGGGCGGCGGCATCCGCTCGACTCCCTGCGCTTCGCGTCGGCGGTGCTCACTCCGCCCGTGATCCTCGCGATCGGCCTCAACTACGCGGCGCACTCCAGCGAGCTGGGGCTGAAGACCGACTCCACACCGACCGTGTTCGTGCTGTGGCCGAACTCGCTCGCCGGGCACGACCACACGACGACCTGGCCGCGCTCGCTGAGCGAGTCCGTCGACTACGAGGCGGAACTCGGGGTCATCATCGGCACACCGGCGAAGGACGTCGCCCCGGAGGATGCCCTCGACCACGTGTGGGGGTACACCGTGGTCAACGACATCACCGCGCGCGACATCCAGTACTCCGAAGCCCAGTGGTCGCGCTGCAAGTCGTTCGACGGCTTCACGCCCACGGGCCCGTTCGTCGTCACGGCCGACGAGGTTCCCGACCCGCAGGACCTCCACATCTGGACCGTGCTCGACGGCACGACGCTGCAGGATGCCACGACCGGCCAGATGGTGCGCCCCGTCGCGGCGCTCATCTCGCACCTGTCGAAGTCGGCGACGCTGCTGCCCGGCACCCTCATCTCGACCGGCAGCCCCGGCGGCGCCGGCTACTCGCGGGATCCGCAGGTGTTCCTGCGCGACCGGTCTACGGTGACGGTGGGGATCGACGGCATCGGCGCCCTCACGACCCACTGCCGCATCCTCGACTGAGGTAGACCGGCGGCTGGTCCCGGAACCGGGTCGGGCAACGGCAGAGGGCGGGCCCGCGATGCGGGCCCGCCCCTCGTCTCACACCGGACGCGATGCCGGCGTCAGTTGCAGGTGATCGTGCCGCCGGACTCCAGATCCCAGACGCCCGGGCCGAGCTCCGCGCACGCGGCGGCCAGGCCGCCGAGGACCACCGACACGATGACGACGGTCAAGATGATGCTGAGCACCAGCAGCACGGAACCGACGATGATCGCCGCCACCGCCCAGCCGTTCTTGACGCCGGCCTTGCGGCTCTGCACGAGCGCCACGATGCCGAGGATGAGGCCGACCAGCGAGAAGAAGATCGACACGACGAACGCGACGATGCCGAGCGTCTTTCCCGGAACCGGAGCGTCCGCCGGTGCACCGTAGGCGGCCGGCGGGGCCGCGGGGTATGCGGGCGGGGCCGCCGGGTAGGCGGGCGGAGGCGTGACGCCCTCGGACGGCGCGGCGGCCGCCGGCGCGGCCGCGTACTCCGGCTCAGCAGCGGGGGCCGCGTAGTCGGGCTCGGCAGGGGCGGCGTACTGCGGCGCGTCCGCGGGCGCGGGCGGCGCGTCGGCGGGCGGCTGAGGCGCAGTCGGCTCCCCCACGGGCTGCTGAGGCGGCTCGGGTGCGGCCGGGTTCTGCGGATCGGTCATTTCTCGCCTTTCGTTCGAGTCTCCCTGACGTTATCGATCGGGAGCCGCCCGCGGCAACCGCTCAGCGAGACTCGGCGCGCTGCTCGAGGACGACGTCTTCCGGTGCCTGCTGGATCGGGATCGCGGCGGTCACCGTCTCGAGCCCCGACAGCCGCGCCGGCGAGAGCTGCTTGGCGACCTCGTCGCGCGACATCAGGCCCGCCTCGACGACGAGTTCGGCGACGCTGTGCCCGGTCAGCAGCGCGGTCTTGGCGAGCGCCGCCGCGGCGGCGTAGCCGATGAACGGCGTCAGCGCCGTGATCACGCCGACGCTGTTGCCCACCATGGCGCCCAGCCGCTCGCGGTTCGCGGTGATGCCCTCGACGCAGTTGACGCGGAGGGTGAGGATCGCCTGCCGCAGCCAGGTGATCGACTGGAAGATCGAGTGCGCGATGACCGGCTCGAAGGCGTTGAGCTGCAGCTGGCCGCCCTCGACCGCCATCGTCACCGTGAGATCGGCGCCGGCGATGGCGAACGCGACCTGGTTCACGACCTCGGGGATCACCGGGTTGACCTTGCCGGGCATGATGCTCGAGCCCGGCCTGACGTGCGGGCAGGTTGATCTCGCCGAAGCCGGCCTGCGGGCCCGACGACAGCAGCCGCAGGTCGTTGCAGATCTTCGAGAGCTTGATGGCGTTGCGCTTGAGTGACGCCGAGAACGACATGAAGGAGCCGGTGTCGCTCGTCGCTTCGACGAGGTCGTTCGCCGTGGCGAGGTCGAGGCCCGAGATCTCGCGCAGGTGCCGCAGAACGGCAGGAGCGTACGACGGGTTGGTGGTGATGCCCGTCCCGATGGCCGTGGCGCCCATGTTGATCTCGTACAGCAGGTACGCGTTCTCGGTGAGGCGCTGGTGGTCGTAACCCAGCGTGGTCGCGAAGCCGTGGAACTCCTGTCCCAGGGTCATCGGCACGGCGTCCTGCAGCTGCGTGCGGCCGACTTTGAGCACGTCGTGGAACTCCACCGCCTTGGCCAGGAATGCCCGTCGCAGCAGGTCGAGCTCTTCGAGGAGGGTCTTGAGGTCCAGTCCGAGGCCGACCTTGATCGCGGTCGGATACACGTCGTTCGTCGACTGGCTCCGGTTGGTGTCGTCGATCGGAGAGAGGAACGCGTAGTCGCCCTTCGGTCGCCCCGCGAGCTCCAGCGCGATGTTGGTGATGACCTCGTTCGCGTTCATATTGGTCGACGTGCCGGCGCCGCCCTGGATCACCCCGACGACGAACTCATCGTGGAACTGCCCGTCGATGACGAGCTGCGCGGCGCGGTCGATCAGGTCGGCCTTTGCGGGATCGAGGACCCCGATCTCGCGGTTGGCGCGGGCGGAGGCCTGCTTCACCATCGCCAGCGCTCGCACCAGGTCGGGGTAGACCGAGATGGGGCGCTTCGAGATCGGGAAGTTCTCCAGCGCGCGGGCCGTGTGGATGCCCCAGTACGCGTCGGCGGGGATCTCCATGGATCCGAGGGAATCGGTCTCGATGCGGGTGCGCGTCATTGCGTCCAGTGACATGTGTGGTGTCCTCGTGGGTCGTTCACAGCCGTGTGCCGGGATGCTTCGAGACTACTCGCGACGCCGTCCCGCCGGCCTATACGCGGCGTACAGTGACCGGGGTCGCTGCGTACACGGGGGCGGCCGCGACCAGGCTGACGAGCAGTGTCAGTGAGGCTTGCGTGAGAACGCCTCGAGGCGCTGCTCGGGCGTGAGCCGCGACATCCGCTCCACCCACTCCGCCGAGAAGACGTCGGCGGTGGGCGCATCCACGACCGGGACGACAGCGTGGGTGATGGTGTCGTCGTACACGTGCACGAGGTGGAAGGACTGTCCGGCGTCCATGCCGTTCACGTCGACCGCGGCCCGCGCCAGGTTCATCGTGTAGCAGGTGGCGGCGGCGACGCTCACGGGAACGCCCGCGAAGGTGCCGCTCGTCGAATAGTGCAGGTGGCCGGCGAGGATCGCGCGCACGTCGGTGCCCGCGATCACCTCGGCGAGCCTGCCCTGGTCGCGGAGCTCCAGGATGTCGAACAGCGGCACGTGCGAGGGCAGCGGCGGGTGATGCAGGGCGAGGATCGTGCCGAGCGGAGCCGGGGTCGCGAGCACGTCGTGCAGCCAGTCGAGCTGGGCGGAGTCCAGATCGCCGTGGTGCCAGCCGGGCACCGTCGAGTCGAGCCCGACCAGTCGCAGGCCGCCGAGGTCCCATACGCCGGTGACGGGCTCCTGGGTCGGCTCGAGCCCGAGCAGGTCGCGGCGCATCGCCGGCCGCTCGTCGTGGTTGCCGGCCAGCCACACGATGGGTGCCCCGAGCCGCTCCGCGACCGGTTCGACCGCCGCCCGCAGCGCGGTGTAGGCCTCGGGCTCACCGAGATCCGCGAGGTCGCCGGTGAACACGATCGCGTCGGGACGGATGCCGGTGGCCTCGGCGGCGGCGAGCGTGCGGGCGAGATTCGCCGCGGTGTCGAAGCGTCCGCCCAGCAGAGCGTTGCCGGCGAGCAGATGCGTGTCGCTCACGTGCAGCAGGGTGCGCCGCGGGGGCGGATACTGACCGAACTGGACGGGGACGGCCGGGTTCACCCGGCCGGATGCTCCGGGAGCGTCTGCTGGGGTCGTGGACACCATGGCCTCAGCCTAAGCGCTCGCTCCGACAGGGCTGATCCGGCGCACGGGCTCGGGCCCCAGTGGTTGAAGACGAGCTCAGGGGTTGAAGACGAGCTCAGGGGTTGAAGACGAGCTCAGTGGTTGAAGACGAGCTCAGTGGTTGAAGACGATGAGCAGGAGCCCGCCGAGGACGGCGGCCGCGCACACGGCGAAGCAGAGGTAGGCGGTCACGAGCGCCACCCGCTTCTGGGCCTCGGTCAGCGGGCTGCGCTTCGCGGCCTTCGCTGCGGCCTTCTCGGCGCGCCGCGCCTCCTTCTCGGAGATCACGGTGATGGCGTCGGTGAACTCGGCCGGGGCGACGACCGGCGCCCGGCCGGCACGCACGAGCAGCCGCAGGCCCAGCGCATAGAAGCCGACGACGAGCACCGCCGCAGTGAAGGCGGCGACGAAGACGAGGACGAACGAGTCCCAGTGGATGGTCAACGCGGACCTCCGCTCTTCGGGCCGTTGGCGGAGCGCTCCGCGGCCTTGGCCGCCTTCTTGGCCGCATTCTCTGCCGCCGCCACGCGCCGCGCCTCTTCGCGCGCGATCGCGCGCTGACGGCGGGTCGGCGGCGGGTTGCGCTTGACCTTGACGGCGCGGCCGGAGTCGGCGACCTCGCTCATCGCGTTCGACGCCGTGACCTCGTCGCGGCGCGAGCGGAGGAAGAGGAACAGGATGATCAGGACCGCGAGCACCGCGTCGATGATGACGCCCCAGACCGGGAGCCACACCACGATGAGCGCCGCGACCGCGCCGACCGCACCGGCGGCGGGAAGGGTCAGGATCCAGCCCACCATGATGCGGCCCGCCGTGCGCCACCGCACCTGGGAACCCCGGCGTCCGAGGCCGGATCCGATGACCGAGCCCGACGCGACCTGGGTGGTCGAGAGCGCGAAGCCGAGGGCGCTCGAGGCGAGGATGGTCGAGGCCGTCGACGCCTCGGCGGCGAAGCCCTGCGCCGGCTTGACCTCGGTCAGCCCCTTGCCGAGCGTGCGGATGATGCGCCACCCGCCCATATAGGTGCCGAGGGCGATCGTGATCGCACAGGCGAACACCACCCAGGTCTGCGGCTCGGGGTTCGAGGCGGACTGCAGGCCGGCCGTGATGAGCAGGAGCGTGATGATGCCCATGGTCTTCTGCGCGTCGTTCGTGCCGTGCGCGAGCGCGACGAGGGATGACGTGAAGATCTGCCCGAAACGGAAGCCGTCGCGCCCGTCGGGCTTGCTGTCGTAGCGCCTGGTGAGCGCGTAGGCGAGCTTCGTCGCGGTGAAGGCGATGAGCCCAGCGGTGACCGGGGCGATGAACGCCGGGAGGATCACCTTCGACATCACGACGCCGAAGTTCACGGCAGTGAAGCCGACGCCGACGATCGTGGCGCCGATCAGCCCGCCGAACAGCGCGTGCGACGACGACGACGGAAGGCCCAGCAGCCACGTGAGCATGTTCCATGTGATGGCGCCGATGAGCCCGGCGAGGATGATCTCGGGGAAGATGTCGTCGGAGATCTGTTCCTCGTTGATGATCCCGCCCGAGATGGTCTGCGCCACCTCGGTGGACAGGAAGGCTCCGACGAGGTTGAGCACCGCTGCGAGGAGCACCGCGGTCTTGGGCTTGAGGGCGCCGGTGGCGATGGGCGTCGCCATCGCGTTCGCCGTGTCGTGGAAGCCGTTCGTGAAGTCGAAGAACAGCGCCAGCGCGATCACCAGAACGATGATGAGGGTTGCGGTTTCCACCGTTCGCTTTCGGTGAGGAGGAGTGGAGAGAAGGTGCCGACGAGATCGGCGCGACGAACGAACAGTTCACCAAGAATTCAGGAACCGGCAACCGGCCAGGAAGAATCCTACATCGGCGACCCTGACGGTCAACTCGGAGGCGACTAGCGTGGAACGGTGACTCTCAGCGACTCCGTACCCGCCGCGTCCACCCCGGCCGCCGGCATCCGTCCCCCGCTCGACGACGGCAGGATCCCTCCCGTCGCCGACAGCAGGATCACCGTGCGTTCGCACCACGGCGACGACGTCGAGGACCGCTACGAGTGGTTCCGCGAGAAGGAGGATGCGGCCGTCATCGCCCACCTCGAGGCCGAGAACGCCTACACGCAGCAGCGCACCGCGCATCTCGAGGGACTCCGCGAGCGGATCTTCGGCGAGATCAAGGGCCGGACGCTCGAGACCGACCTGTCGGTGCCGACGCGACGGGGCGACTGGTGGTACTACGGCCGCACGGTCGAGGGCAAGCAGTACGGCATCCAGTGCCGCGCCCCGCTCGCCTCGCCCGACGACTGGACGCCGCCGGAGCTCTCCCCCGACGTCGAGGTGCCCGGCGAGCAGATCCTGCTCGACGGCAACGTCGAGGCGGACGGCCACGAGTTCTTCTCACTCGGCAGCTTCGAGGTCTCGAACGACGGCGCCCTGATGCTCTACGGCGTGGATGTCGCCGGCGACGAGCGCTACACGGTGCGCGTGCGCGATCTCACGACGGGCGAGCAGCTGGCCGACGAGATCCCCGACACGTTCGCCGGCGCCACTTTCTCGCCCGACGGCCGCTTCATCGTCTACACGACCGTCGACGACGCGTGGCGCCCCGACACGGTGTGGCTGCACGAGCTGGGCACGGCGGTCGCGGACGACGCGAAGCTCTTCCACGAGCCCGACGAGAAGTTCTGGGTGGGCGCGGGCTTCACCCGCAGCGACCGCTTCCTGGTGATCGGGCTGGGCTCGTCCATCACCTCGGAGGAATGGCTGCTGGATGCCGACGACCTGCGCGGCGAACCGCGCGTCGTGTGGCCCCGCACCGAAGGGGTCGAGTACGACTCCGAGCACGCAATCGTCGACGGCGAGGACGTGCTGTTCATCCTCCACAACGACGGCGCCCTGGACTTCGAGCTGGTGCGGGTGGCGGCATCCGACCCGTCCGGAGAGCGTGCGGTCGTGATCCCCCACCGCCTAGGCGAACGGCTGCTGGGCGTATCGACGTTCCGCGACTGGGGCGTGGTCGGCTACCGCCGTGGCGGCCTCCCCCGGCTCGGCATGCTCGACTACGCGACGAGCGAGGTCAGCGAGATCGCGTTCGACGAACCGCTGTACTCCGTGGGCACCGGCGGAAACCCTGAGTGGGCTCCCCCGCTGCTGCGCCTGGGCTACGGCTCCTTCGTCACGCCCGGCACCGTGTACGACCTCGACATCGCGACCCGCGAGCTGCACCTGCGCAAGCGCCAGCCCGTGCTCGGCGGGTACGAGCCGTCGGAGTACGCCCAGGAGCGGGTATGGGCGACCGCGCAGGACGGCACGCAGATCCCGATCTCGCTGGTGTACAAGCGGTCGTTCGGCGACGCAGGCGCCGCGGCGCGCCCGGTGCACCTGTACGGCTACGGGTCGTACGAGCACTCGATCGAGCCCGGCTTCTCGGTCGCCCGTCTGTCGGAGCTCGACCGGGGCGTCGTGTTCGCCGTGGCGCACGTGCGCGGCGGGGGCGAGATGGGTCGCCAGTGGTACGAGGACGGCAAGCTGCTCAGCAAGCGCAACACCTTCACGGACTTCGTGGACTGCGCCCTGCACCTGATCGACAACGGCTACACGACGCCCGATCGCCTCGTGGCCGAAGGCGGATCGGCGGGCGGGCTGCTGATGGGCGCCGTCGCCAACCTCGCGCCCGAGCTCTTCGCCGGCATCCTCGCCGACGTGCCGTTCGTCGACGCCCTCACCACGATCCTCGACCCGTCGCTGCCGCTCACCGTCATCGAATGGGACGAGTGGGGCGACCCGCTGCACAACGCCGACGTCTACGCCTACATGAAGTCCTACTCGCCGTACGAGAACGTGCGGACGGATGCCGCGTACCCCCGCATCCTCGCCGTCACGTCGCTCAACGACACCCGCGTGCTGTACGTCGAGCCGGCGAAGTGGGTGGCGCGCCTGCGCGAAGTCGGCGCCGACGCCCTCCTCAAGTGCGAGATGGTCGCCGGCCACGGCGGCGTCAGCGGCCGCTACAACGCCTGGCGCGAGCGCGCCTTCGAGCTCGCCTGGCTGCTGGACGTGCTCGGCGTCGCCGACGCGTGACGGCCGACACTCGCGGTCACTCGCGACCCGCCGAGCAGCGACGCGCTGAGCGAACGGATGCCTCGGCCCGAGGCATCCGTTCGCCATCGCTATATCCGTCGCCGGCGCCCTCCGGTCGCGGTTTCGACCCCCGCCTCCCCCTCCCGCGATTCGCCCAAAACAGGTGCTCTGGCGTAGACAGGACGACAACGGCGAAACCAGCCTGTCCCCGCCAGAACACCTGTCCTCGGCAACCCGGCCCAGCCACAACGGCTCCTCCACAGCACACCCGCTCCGGAATCCATCCACGGATGCCTGAGATGTGAGCTTCGGAGGCCGTGTCAAGCGCGATCGTCGGAGCGTGCTGCAGATCACTGAACCGCATCTCGTCACCCGCCGTCGCGCTTTGATGTCGTGGATCCGTGGGAGGCACGGTGTATCTCATAGCTCCGATGCCAAGGCGGCGGGTTTCAGCCGCTACGAGATCGCCGCGGCGGTCGAGGCAGGTGACCTCCGCCGGGTCCGGCGTTCGTGGCTGGTCACGCCGGAGTGCGATGTCAGGCGGGTCATCGCCGCGTCCCACGGCGGCCGCGTGACGTGCGTAAGCGCTGCGGCGCAGCGCGGACTGTGGATGCCGCCACCTCTCGAGGCCGCCGACGCCGCACCCACCCACGTGGCCGTCCCGGGAACCTCATCACGGCACGGATCCGATGGCTCCATCCTGCATTGGGCGAGAGGGCCGGCGCCAACGGGCAGGAACATGACAGAAGAGCCGATTCTGAACGTCCTGTTCCACGTCGCACACTGTCTGCCGCGGCGGGATGCTCTCGCCATCTGGGAATCGGCAGTTCAGAAGAGACTCACCGACCCGGCGGTGCTGCGCGGGGTCGCGTGGCGTCGCGCCGAGGCCGCCGAGATCGCGGCGCTGGTCTCCTCTCTCTCGGATTCCGGCCTGGAGACCCGCTTCGCTCACGGAATGCGCGCCGCCGGAGTGACGGTGACACAGCAAGTCTGGATCGACGGCCACCCCGCGGACGGCCTCATCGGCGACTCCTTGGTCATTCAGATCGATGGGTTCGCCCATCACAGCTCAGCGGCGGATCGCCGCCGTGACCTCGCCGCGGACGCCCGGCTCGTCACCCGCGGGTATGTGGTCCTTCGGTTCGACTACCAACAGATCCTCTTCGACTGGGACCAGGTGCTGGACACCGTGCTGACCGCCATCGCACAGGGCGCGCACCGCCGAGCCGTTGCCCGAAACAGGTGATCCGGCGCACACAGGACCACGGATGCCGAAACAACCTGTCCTCGCCAGAACACCTGTTCTCAGGCAGAGAGGTCTGCCGGCGGGAGGCGCGAGGCGGTGTGTGGGTCTTGCTCCGGGTCAGCCGAAGAGCGCGGCGGCCTCTTCGTAGCGGTAGAGAGGGACGGTGTTGAGCTCGCCCAGCGCCTCGGCGAACGGGACGCGCACGATGTCGGTGCCGCGCATGGCGACCATCTGACCCCAGGCGCCGTCGACGACCGCGTCGGCGGCGTGAAGACCCAGGCGGGTCGCCAGCACGCGATCGAAGCCCGAGGGCGAGCCGCCACGCTGGATGTGGCCCAGCACGGTGGAGCGCGTCTCGATGCCGGTGATGCGCTCGATCTCGGGCGCGAGGACCTCGCTGATGCCGCCCAGACGCGGGCGGTTGAACGCGTCGAGGCCCTTGTCGCTGAACGCCTCGTCCATGCCGGTGAGCGTGAAGCCCTCCGAGACCACGACCAGCGGCGCGCGACCGCGGTCGTGCGCCTTCGTCACCTGGGCGCAGATGTCGTCGATCGACATCGGCACCTCGGGGATGCAGATGGCGTGCGCGCCGGCGGCCATTCCGGCGTGCAGAGCGATCCAGCCGACGTGGCGTCCCATGACCTCGGCGACCATGCAGCGCTGGTGCGAGTCGCCGGTGGTGCGCAGGCGGTCCATCGCGTCGGTGGCGATGTTGACGGCGGTGTCGAAGCCGAAGGAGTAGTCGGTCGCACGCAGGTCGTTGTCGATCGTCTTCGGGACGCCCAGCACGTTGATGCCGTCGTTCGCGAGGCGGTTCGCGGCTGCCAGCGTGCCTTCGCCGCCGATCGCGATGATGCCGTCGATGCGGTGGCCGTACATGGTCTTCGCGATGTTCTCGGCGCCGCCGCGCGGACCCTCGTACGGGTTGGTGCGGCTCGTACCGAGGATGGTGCCGCCGACCTTCGACAGACCCTTCACCTCGTGCCGCGTGAGCGGGAAGAAGTCGCCGTCGACCACACCGCGCCAGCCGTCGCGGATGCCGACGAACTCGAGGTCGTAGGTCGTCGTCCCCTTGAGCACGACGCCACGGATGACCGCGTTGAGCCCGGGGCAATCGCCGCCGCTCGTCAGGATGCCGATCTTCATAGCTGTGTTCCTCGCTGTCGGGTGAAGAGAGTCGGCGACGCTGCCTCCCCCGACATTAGTGCCGGACGCGTCCCCCTGCCACACAGCCCGCCCGAGCGCCCACGACGGAGGGCGGCGCGAATTCGCGCCGCCCTCCCCCGCTACGCGCGTTACGCCGCGCCGAGCGCCTGCCGCAGCACGTGCATGAGCGCCGACAGCTGCACCGAGTCGCTCGACTGCGGATCGACGGCCTCGCCGTCGAGGGCCCGCGCGGCGAGCCCCTGCTTCGAGTCGATCAGCTCGGCGATCTTGGTGTCGATCGTGTGCGCGGCGATGATGCGCCACGCGGTGACCGGCTCGTCCTGACCGATGCGGTGCACGCGGTCGATCGCCTGCGTCTGCTCGGCCGCCGTCCACGACAGCTCGGCGAGCACGACGTTCGACGACGCCTGCATGTTCACGCCGACGCCGGCGGCGGTCAGCGAGCAGACCGCGATGCCCACGGCGGGATCGTTGTTGAACTCGTCGATCGCCTGCTGGCGGGCCGCCGTGGCCTGATCGCCGCGCAGCGACACCGTCTTCAGTCCCGCTGCGGCGAAGTGCGCCTCGGCGGCGTCCATGACGTCGATGTGCTTGGCGAAGAACACGACCTTGCCGACCGAGCGCTGCAGCTGCACCGCGTAGTCCGCGGCGAGCACGGCCTTGGCCTGGCCGATCTTGCGGACCATGGTGAAGACGTTCTCCGAGCCCGTGCCGGCGGCCTTCGACTCCTCGAGCTCGTTGTGCGCGACAAGCCGGACGATGTCCTCGTCCACCTCGCCGGGAGCGAGTCCCCGGTCGCCACGCGCCTGGATGATGCGACGGTACTTCGCGGCGAGCCGCTCGCCGAGCTCGCGCTCGGCCTGCCGGATCGACCGGCCGAACTCGTCGTCGAGCTCCACAGGGAGGTCGGCGATGAGCTTGTCGGGAAGGTCGGCCGCGACATCCTTCTTCTTGCGCCGCACGATGCCCATCGAGATGACCGCGTCGCGGGCCTCGGGATAGAACGCCTTGTCGGCCGGCGTCAGACCGGTCTCGTCGAGCTTCTCCATCAGCACCGGACCCGGCTTCTCGCCGTTGGTCCATCCGAGGAAGCGCCAGATCGCGTCGAAGTCCTCGACATCGTTGATGAGCGGCGTGCCGGTGAGCGCCAGCAGCAGCGGATCGCGCACCTGCTCGCGGATGCGGGTGGCCAGCGCAAGCACGTTCTGCGACCGCTGCGAGCCGAGGTTCTTGATGAAGTGGGCCTCGTCGACGACCATGCCCTTCAGCCCGATCGAGCTGAGCCACGAGAGGTGGCGGTCGAGGATCTCGTAGTTGACGATGAACACGTCGGCGAACGCGTCGATGTCTTCGCCGTCGCCCTGGATCACCGTGGCGCGGCGCTGGGGCGTCCAGCGCTCCACCTCGCGCGCCCAGTTCATCTTGACGACGTTCGGGACGACCGCCAGGAGCGGGTACGCGTTCGCGACGGATGCCGCGAGCACCGACTCCGCCGTCTTGCCGAGGCCCGGCTCATCGGCGAGGAGGAAGGCGCGGTGCCCGGCGCGCACCGACTCGAGGAACCGCGACTGGTGCGGCATGACCTCGAGGCCCCTGGGCGACAGCCGGTCGAACTCGGGGACGGGCGGCAGGTCCATCGTGGCGCTGCCGCCGCCGGCACCGGTCTCGAACGCCTTGTACAGCGGGCCCATGAGCTCCCAGCTGTCCAGGCGCCGACGCGGCGTCTCTTTGGAGGGCCGAGCCGAGAGGTCGGGGGCGAGGAAGGGGTTCGCCTCGCGGCGGGCCTCCACCTGCTGCGGCACCACCTGGCGCTCGACGAGCGCGGCGGGGACGACCGGCGCCGAGACCGGCGCGACGTCGGTGATGATGAGCTCGTCGGGGGCCAGCTCGGCGCCCGACTCCAGCAGCCAGTCCCGGCGCATGCGGCGGGCGACGGGCGACGTGGCCTGATCGACCTCGAGCAGCTGGATCAGGGAGGTGTCGCGGGCGGCGGTCTTCGCGAGGATGGTCGCGACGCCGTCGAGCCGCTTCAGCAGCTCGGCGCGGGCGGCATCCGTCAGCTCGGTGTCGCCCTTCACACGGGCGCGCTCCTCGCGCACCAGGAACGCGATCACCTGGAACTTGACGCGGTTGGTCGGCCCGAGCTTTCCGCGCTGGGCCTTGGCCTCGACCTCGCGCACCTTGCGGGCGAGGATCGGGATGATGGGGGCCTCGTCGTCGCGACGTGCGGACGAGGTCTTGCGGCGACGCTGCGCCGTCTGGGCGGTTGCCGTGGGCGGCATGCTCCTCCTGAGCGTGAGTGCCGGCTCGGGACCGGCGAGGATCGGATGACACCGATGGTTGTGCGTGCTCCCGCGGGCGGCGCGAACGCCGTCGCGAACGCGGGATCGGGGACTCGCCGCCGGCGGTCGCGGGCACTCGCTTCTGCGAGCTGCGACGTCGTCGGTGGTTCTTCCCTGGGGCCATTCTACGGGACGACTCCCCCATCCGGGGAAGTAGGCCCGCCGAAGGGATGCGGATTCGAGATACGGCCGTCGAGCGCTCAGCCCCAGAGGGTCGCGACCACGTCTTCGGTGTACCCCTCGGGCGCGAAGTTGATCCACGCCGTGGTCACCACGGCGCCCTCGCCGACGTAGTGCGTCTCACCGCGGGTGTACTCCTCGTCGTCGAGCGTGACGCCCTTCTGCTCGATGCGGCACACGGTGCCGTCGCCGAGCGCCTCGCAGCCGAAGCCGGCAGCCGGCAGTGCCGCGAGGACGGCCGTCCCCTGTTCGCCGTCGATCACGGTCACGTTGGTGGCCAGGCCGTACTCGCTGGGCTGCCCCCACGAGCACCGCAGGGTCGGGAGCGCCGCCGTGGATGATCTCGAGCAGGTCGGCGTTCTCCGTCGACAGCATGGTGACGCCGGGGTCGTTGAGAGGCGGATTGGCGGACTGCAGAGCGGCGAGCATCGACGCGGAGTAGATCTCCTCGCACGCCGCGGGCAGCTCGAAGGCCGACTGCGGCTTCTCGGTCTCGATGGGCGAGACCGACGGCCCGGGCGTCGGTGTCCTTCATCGTGGGCGAGGGCGATGGGCTGCTGGAGGGCGTGACGGCGGGCTCGGGGCGGCACCCGGTGACGACCGACGCGAGCACGACCAGCGCGACGCACCCGACCGCGACCCGCTTCCACCGGCTCTGCTCGACCGTTCCCACGTCACCCATCCTCTCGCGCCACCCGGGCGTCCGCGATATCGACCCTAACGACGAGGACGAACGGATGCCGGTGGCCACGCCGCTCGGCGCACCAAGGCCGCCGGCGTTCAGGGTCCTGCGTAGGCGCTCTGCCACTCGGAGAGCGTGTGGGGGTCGTCGGTCACGATGCCGTCGACTCCGAGCGCGGTGACGGCGTCCCACTGCGTGTCGCTGTTGAGCGTGTACACGACGACGCGCGCGCCCACTGCGTGCAGCTCGTCGACGATGCCCGGGCGCGCCAGCACCGCCTTGCGGCTCACCACCACGCCGCGGGCGCCGGACTCGGCCACGGCGCTCACGACGTCGGAGGGCAGGTGCTTCAGGATCAGCAGCCTCGACAGCACCTCCGACTCCGTCGCGGCCAGGGCGAGGGTGCGCGCGTCGAAGCTGGCGAACACGACCCGCCGCTCGAGGCTGCGTGCGGCGACCTCGGCGACCGCCGCGTCGATGGCCGCGGCATCCCATCCGCCCTTCAGCTCCACGATGGCGCGAGCGTCGGCCGCCACGAGCACGTCCAGGAACTCGGTGAAGGTCGGCACGCTGGGTTCCGGCGTAGACGGCGTCGAACCACGAGCCCGCGTCGAGCGCGCGCACCTCGGCGAGCGTCAGCGAGGCGAGGCGCCCACGGCCGTCGGTCGTGCGGTCGACCGACTTGTCGTGCATCAGCACCGGATGGCGATCGGCGGTGAGCGCGACGTCGACCTCGACGTAGTCGAAGCCCGCCTCGAGTGCGGCGGTGACGGCGGGCAGCGTGTTCTCGGGCGCGGTGGCGGCTCCGCCGCGGTGGCTCGCGATGAACGCTGCGTCGCCGGGCGTCCGCTCCTCGCCCATGAGCTCGCTCGAGCTGACGCGTGCGGGCGTGGCGCCGAGGATCGGCGATGACGACGCTCGCGATGGCGAGCACGCACATGACGGACAGAGCATGGATCCGGTCGCGGGCGCGATCGGATGCCGCGGGGTAGGGCATCGGGCATGTCCTCCGAGGGTCGTACACCACGTCACCGTCGACGGGGTGCGGACCACTCTACATGCGCCGTTACTGTTTCGTTACTTTGGATTCCCGCTGGTTCGCCTCACGGCGAGCACAGCGTCCCAGAGCGCCTCCGCGACGTCGGCTTTGCTGCCCCGGCGCGCCGCGACGACCTCGCCGCCGACGTCGATGACGGTCACCGCGTTGTCGGCCGCCTCGAATCCCTTCGCCCAGCCGACCTCGTTCACCGCCAGCAGGTCGGTGCCCTTGCGGGCGGCCTTGCGTCGTCCGCGGTCGAGCAGCGTCTCACCGTCGCCCGGCGTCTCGGCGGCGAACCCGACGATGGTCTGGCCGTCCCGACGGCGGCGGACGAGTCCGGCGAGGATGTCGTCGTTCTCGATGAGGTCGAGGGTGATCCCGCCGCCTCCGGCGGACTCCTTGGAGCGCTTGAGCGGCGACACCTCGGCCACGCGGTAGTCGGCCACGGCCGCGGCCATCACGATGACGTCGGCGGCGCCGGCCTCGGCCTCGACGGCGGCACCCAGTTCCGCCGCGGTCCCGGCGCGCACGACCCGCACACGCGGGACAGCGGATGCCGCGGCCAGCACGCCGTCGTCGACATGGGCGGCGACGAGCACGACGTCGGCGCCGCGGTCCGCGGCCGACAGCGCCACGGCCACGCCCTGACGGCCGCTCGAGCGGTTGCCGATGTAGCGCACGGGGTCGATCGGTTCGCGGGTGCCACCGGCGCTCACCACGACGCGGAGCCCGTCGAGGTCGGCGGCCCGGCCCCCGGCCGCGGCGAGCGCGGCGTCGAGGATCGCCTCGGGCTCCGACATCCGTCCCGGTCCGCTGTCGCCGCCGGTCAGCTCACCGCTCTCGGGGCCGACCACGATGACCCCGCGCTCGCGCAGCGTCGCCATGTTGTGGACCGTGGAGGGGTGGCGCCACATCTCGGTGTGCATCGCCGGCGCCACGACGACCGGTGCCGTGGTGGCGAGTAGGGTCGTTCCGAGGAGGTCGTCCGCGAGTCCCGCGGTCATCTTCGCCAGGGTGTTCGCCGTCGCGGGCGCCACGATCACGAGGTCGGCCGCCTGGCCGAGCGCGACGTGACGGACCCGCGCGACGTCGTCGTGGACGGAGGTCGTCACGGGGTGACGGCTGATCGCCTCCCACGTCGGCAGCCCGACGAACCGGAGGGCGTCGTCCGTCGGGACGACATGCACCTCGTGCCCCGCCTTGACCAGCAGGCGCACGAGCTGCACCGTCTTGTAGGCGGCGATGCCACCCGTGACCCCGACTACGACGAACACCCTCCGATCTTGGCACGCCCGCCCGACTCCCCGGCTCCACCGGCCGGATGACACCCCCGAGGAGCCTCTGCATGTGCACCGTTGTGATCCGCGTCCCGGCGTCGGCCGACGAGCCCACACGCGTGCTCGCGATCCGCGACGAGGATCCGGAGCGGCCGTGGAATCCGCTCGGCCGCTGGTGGCCCGAAGCGCACGACGGCGTCGTGGGGGTGCGCGACGTCCGCGCCGGCGGCGCGTGGCTGGCCGCCGACCCGGCAGCCGGCCGGCTCGCCGTGCTCCTCAACCGCGCGGACGAGTCGACGCGACCCGAGTCCGAGCTCGTGTCACGCGGCGGCATCGTGCTCGACTCCGTCGCGGGCCGCTCGCCGGCGGGCGAACCGCCGACGCACGGCTTCAACCTCGTCGAGGTCGACGGCGCGCGCGCACGGGTGCTGACGTGGGACGGCGTCGCCCTGCGCACGGTCGAACTCGAACCCGGAACGCACATGATCGCCCACGACGACGTCGACGACAGCCGGCACCCCGCGCATCGCCCGGTGGCTGGGCGAGTTCCGGTCCGCCGCGCCCGCGGACGAAGGACGCTGGTGGATGCCGTGGGTCGAGGTGCTCGAGCGATCCGCCGAGCTCCCCGCCACCGACGACCGCGCCATCATCCGTGACAACCGCCCCTACGGCTACCCCACGCTGTCGCTCCTCGCCTGCGTCGCGTCCGTGTCGGCGGACGACGTGGACGTCCACTACGGCGAGCTGGCGCACCCGGGCGAGTGGGGCGGGCTCGAGCTCGAGTAGCGCCGAACGCTTCGCCGTGCACAGAATCGGAGGTTCTGCTCGACAGGCCGACCGGCGGCATCCGTTACCGGCGTGTCGGCGAAAGTCTCCGATTCTGTGTCGCCTGACGGCCGCGGGTCAGACCAGCGACTTGGGGTGCCACACCGTCTTGGTCTCGGTGAACGCGGTGATGCGGGAGAGGCTCGGGGCCGCGGCATCCGTGCCGTTCTCGGGAGGGAGCACGCGCGTGAGCGTCTCGGCCGCGGCGATCTGCAGGTCGACCCAGTCGAGGTCGCCGGCGCCGACGAGGTCGAGCGCGTGCACATCGGGGTGCGATGCCAGCCACGGGGCGATCTCGGCGGGCGAGCCGGTCAGCACGTTCACCACTCCCCCGGGCACGTCGCTCGTGGCCAGCACCTCGGCGAGCGAGATCGCCGACAGCGGGTAGCGCTGGGACGCCACGACGACCACCGCGTTGCCGGCCACCAGGGCCGGCGCGATCGCCGACACGAGGCCGACGAGCGCGGTGTCCTGCGGGGCGATGACGCCGACGACGCCGGTCGGCTCGGGCACCGAGATGTTGAAGTACGGTCCGGCGACGGGGTTGCCGTTGCCGACGACCTGCGCGAACTTGTCGCACCAGCCGGCGTACCAGACCCAGCGGTCGATGGCCTCGTCGACCTCGGCGGCGGCGACGGATGCCGAAGCCCCGGTCTGCTGCACGATCTCGTCCACGAACTGCGCGCGACGGCCCTCGAGCACCTCCGCGACCCGGTACAGCACCTGGCCGCGGTTGTAGGCGGTCGCCCCCGACCAGCCCTTGATGGCGCCGCGCGCCGCGACGACGGCATCCCGGGCGTCCTTGCGCGACGCGAGTGCGGCGTTCGCGAGGAAGTCGCCCTTCGGCGTCGCGACCTCGTAGGTGCGCCCGGACTCGCTGCGGGGGAAGGCGCCGCCGATGTAGAGCTTGTACGTCTTCGGCACGGTCAGTCGCTTGCTCATGCCGAGACCTCCTTCTTCGAGCGGGCGGGTTCGACGTCGTCGCACGGTGCTCGCTCAACGACCGGGGCTACGGATGCCGCGCCCTTGAGATACGCGGCCAGCCCGTGGCGACCGCCCTCGCGGCCGTAGCCCGACTCCTTGTAGCCGCCGAACGGCGACGACGGGTCGAACCGGTTGAAGGTGTTGGCCCACACCACACCGGCCCGCAGGCGGTCGGCGACGGCGAGGATGCGCGAGCCCTTGTCGGTCCAGATGCCGGCCGAGAGGCCGTAGGGCGTGTTGTTCGCCTTCTCGATCGCCTCGGCGGGGGTGCGGAAGGTCAGCACCGACAGCACCGGGCCGAAGATCTCGTCGCGGGCGATGCGGTGGCTCGCCTGGACGTTCGTGAAGATCGTCGGGGCGAACCAGAAGCCGTTGTCGGGGATGACGCACGGCGCGCTCCAGCGCTCGGCGCCCTCGTCCTCGCCGACCTTGCTGAGCTCGCGGATGCGGTCGAGCTGCTCGCGCGAGTTGATCGCGCCGATGTCGGTGTTCTTGTCGAGCGGGTCGCCGAGGCGCAGCGTCGACAGGCGGGACTTCAGCCGGTCGACGACCTCGTCGTGGATCGACTCCTGCACCAGCAGACGGCTGCCGGCGCAGCAGACGTGCCCCTGGTTGAAGAAGATGCCGTTGACGATGCCCTCGATCGCCTGGTCGATCGGCGCGTCTTCGAACACGATGTTCGCGGCCTTGCCGCCGAGTTCGAGCGTGAGCTTCTTGTCGGTGCCGGCGACGGCCTTTGCGATCTCGCGCCCGACGGCGGTCGAACCCGTGAAGGCGACCTTGTTCACATCCGGATGCCGCACCAGCGCCGCGCCGGTCGCGCCGGCGCCCGTCACGATGTTGACGACGCCCGGCGGCAGGTCGGCCTGCTGCAGGATCTCGGCGAAGATGAGCGCCGACAGCGGGGTCGTCTCGGCGGGCTTCAGGACAACGGTGTTGCCGGCGGCGAGCGCCGGGGCGATCTTCCACGCCAGCATGAGCAGCGGGAAGTTCCACGGGATGATCTGACCGGCGACCCCGAGGGCTCGCGGGTCGGCGCCGAGGCCCGCGTAGTCGAGCTTGTCGGCCCACCCGGCGTAGTAGAAGAACCATGCGGCGACGAGCGGCACGTCGACGTCGCGGCTCTCCTTGATCGGCTTTCCGTTGTCGAGGCTCTCGGCGACGGCGAGCTCCCGCGCGCGCTCCTGGACGAGCCGGGCGATCCGGAACAGGTACTTGCCGCGGTCGCGCCCGCTCATCTTCGACCACGTCTTGTCGTAGGCGCGGCGCGCGGCGGCGACGGCGGCATCGACATCCGCTTCGGTCGCCGAGGCGATCGTGGCGATGTGCTTCTCGTCGGCGGGCGAGATCGTGGCGAACGGCTCGCCCGACCCGGCACGGAAGTCGCCGTCGATGAACAGCCCGTACTCGGGCTTGAGGGACAGGATGGCGCGCGACTCGGGGGCGGGCGCGTATTCGAGGAAACTCATGTCTTCTTCCCGGCTCAGTCGATGGTCACGTAGTCGGCACCGGAGTAGTGACCGGTCTTCAGCTTCTGGCGCTGCAGCAGCACGTCGTTGAGGAGGCTGGAGGCCCCGTAGCGGAACAGGTGCGGCTGCAGCCACTCCTCGCCCACGGTCTCGGCGACGGTGACGAGGTACTTGATGGCGTCCTTGGACGTGCGGATGCCGCCGGCCGGCTTGACGCCGACCTTCTCGCCGGTCGCCCGATGCCAGTCGCGCACGACCTCGAGCATCAGGAGCGTGACCGGCAGCGTCGCCGCCGGCTGCACCTTGCCGGTCGACGTCTTGATGAAGTCGCCGCCCGCGAGGATCGCGAGCCATGACGCGCGCTTGATGTTGTCGTAGGTGTTGAGCTCGCCCGGTCTCGAGGATCACCTTGAGCGACGCGTACTGCCGTCCTCGCGGCGGCACGCCTGCTTGACCCGGGCGATCTGGTCGAACACGAGCCCGTAGCGCCCTGCGAGGAACGCGCCGCGGTCGATGACCATGTCGATCTCGTCCGCGCCGTGGGCGACCGCCTCGGCGGTGTCGGCGAGCTTGATGTCGAGCGACGCACGCCCGCTCGGGAACGCGGTGGCGACGGCCGCCACGCTCACTCCGCCCTCGTCGGGGTCGCCGTGCGCCGACCCGAGCGCCTCCACGGCGTACGGCACCATGTCGCCGTACACGCAGACGGCCGCCACGCGCGGACACGTCGGGTCGGAGGCATCCGGGTTCAGCGCCTTCGCGACGAGCGAGCGCACCTTGCCGGGCGTGTCGGCGCCTTCGAGGGTCGTGAGGTCGATCAGCTCGATGATCTTGTCGAGCGCCCACGCCTTCGAGGTGGTCTTGATCGAGCGGGTGCCGAGCGAGGCGGCCCGCTGCTCGAGACCGACGGCGTCGACGCCGGGGAGACCGTGCAGATAGCGCCGGAGCGTGGTGTCGTCGGGCTGCCCGCCGAGCAGCTCGACGGCCCGCTCGGGGAGCGTCACGATGGAGGTGCCTGACATGTGCTGACCTGGCTTTCGTGGGAAGGGATGTGAAACGGATGCCGCGGGCTCGGCGTCACCTGTCGAGCAGGTGATGTGCCGTCGATTCGTCGGTGACGAGCAGCGAGCACAGACCGGAGGCGACCACGGCGTCCGCGATCGCGCGCTTGGCCTCGCCCGCGATGACGGCGATCGCCACGTCGGCGCGGCGGAGGGCGTCGAGGGAGATGCCCACGGTGCGGGCATCGAGGTCGTGGTCGACGATGCGGCCGTCGGCGCCGATGTAGCGCCCGAGCACGTCGCCGACCGCCCCGGCCGCGACCAGGCGGTCGATGTCGTTCGGTGCGAGGTAGCCGCTGTCGACGTGGACGGAGCGGTGATCGGCCGCACCGGCGCTGAAGAGGTACGCGTCGGCGGAGCGTGCGGTCTCGAGGATGCGGGCCACGACGCGGTCGGCCTCGATCGCCTCCTTCGTCGCGCGGTGCTCGAGGATCGCGGGACTCGGCAGCAGCGCCGCGGCGCCGCCGCCCTTCTGCGCGATGCTGACCGCAGTGGCGGCCGCGGTGCCGGGCCGCTGGCTCATGCTGACGCCGCCGTTGATCTGCACGACGTCCGTGCCCGACGACCAGCCGTCGCGAAGGTGGTGCGCGATGTCGGACAGCGTGCGTCCCCAGCTGACCCCGAGCACGCGCGGGCTGGGCCGCAGCGACGTGAGGTGGTCGGCCGCGGCCTGCGCGACGCGCTGCTGCAGTTCGTCCTCGTTGCGGACCCCGGCGCGCGAGACCACGATCGCCGCGATTCCCCGTTCGTCGCGGAGGCGGCGCTCGAGCTGCGGCCGGCGGGCGCGGGAGTGCAGGATCTCGATGCGGACGAATCCCTCGTCCTTGGCCTGGGTCAGCAGGCGCCCCACCTTCCAGCGGGTGATCTGCAGATTGCGGCCGATCTCCTCCTGCGTGAGGTTCTCTTCGTAGTAGAGCTCGGCGGCCCGGATCGAGAGAAGTTCGTCGACGGCGTCCACGATCCTCCCTTCGTCGTCCGCCTCCAGGCTGACACATGGAGCCACGGCGCGCCAACATCTGCACGAATCTTGCTCACATGAGCAGGACCGGTCGTCGCTGTGCTGTCGCTTGTCGCGCACCGGAGGCCTCAGCCCCCCGGTGCGGTCCGATCCGTTGCCGCGGTGGTCGCCTTCGCCTGCCGGAGAAGCACGATCACACCGATGACGACGACGACGACGAAGGCGATGGAGAGGGTGGTGAACGCGAACCAGTTGCTGTCGAGCACAAGGACGATCGCCGCCGACACGACCGCGATCGCCGCGGCGATCAGCTTCGAGGCGAACTTCATCCCGATGCCCGGGGTGAGTCGGCCGGCGGGTGAGCCGCCGCGCGCGAGGATCAGGTCGGCGAACGCGTCCAGCGTCGCCAGCAGCGATGCCGAGAACGCGACCGCGCACCCGAGGGCGCCCCAGATGTTCGGGGAGTCGGAGGTCGCTGCGTCTGCGGCCATGAGGACCAGCGCGTGCACGCCTCGATGCTATGACCGGTGGGCGGTGCGGTCTACGGGCGTGGCGCGGGCCCCGGCTCATACGCCGGTGGCGGGTCATACGCGTTCGGCGGTTGATACGCCGGTGGCGGTTGATACGCCTGCGGCGGGTCATACGCGGGAGGGGCGTCGAGGGACGCTGGTCGCACCAGCGAGTCCACCAGCTCGTCGGGCGTGACGCCGCGCCGTGCGGCCTCCGCTCGCAGCAGTTCGAGCGACGCCGGCGACAGCGATGCGTCGCCTTCCTCGCCGTCCCCGCGGTCCTGGCGTTCGCGCAGCAGCAGCGACATCACCGGGAGCACGATCGCGCCGAGTGCGGCGAGGATCGACACGATCCCGAGCACGCGGGAGTAGTACTCACCTCCGTACTCGTCGGTCCACACGGGGAAGATCACCATCACGAAGACGATCGCGAAGAGCGCGAGAGTCACGATCAGTCCGACGCGAATCGCGGTCCGGCGCCGGTCGGCGAGCAGCAGGAGCAGCGAGGCGAACGAGAACCCGACGGATGCCGCCACCGCCGTCCACAGCGAATCCCAGAAGATCTCCCTCCGCCTCCCAGAGCACGGCTGGCGCCCAGAGGGCGATGAGTCACCAGCACCGCCGCGACGACCGACACGCCGGCGCCGATGTACCCGAACGTCTGCAGCCGCCGCCCCACGAGGGAGGCGCAGCACAGCACGGCGACGCTGAAGGCCCCCACGATGGACGTCGTACTGAGAACCCGCCACGCGGTAGGCCCGAGCTCGGCGCCGAGCAGCACCACGATGCCGCTGATCGCGGCGGCGCTGAAAGAGACGACGATGACGGCGACGATGACACGGCGAGCGAGCGACACGGGAGTGCGCGTCCGGCCCGCCGGATCCGTCATGTCAGCTCCTCACGCACCTTCGCGACGTCGGCGGTCATCGTCTCGATGAGCGGCTCGACCCCCTCGAACGCGACCATACCGCGGATCCTCGCGACGAACTCGATCTCCACGACATGTCCGTAGAGGTCGAGGTCCGTCTCGTCCAGCACGTAGGCCTCGACCTGGCGCACATCGACGTCGTCGAACGTGGGGTTCGTGCCGATGCTGATCGCGGCCGGATAGCGCACGCTGCTCCGCGGCGCGGATGCGCCGTCCTGCGGCATCCCCTCGTCGACCAGCCAACCGGCGTAGACGCCCTCGGCGGGCACGAAGCCCTCGAGCGCCGGCGACAGGTTCGCCGTGGGGAAGCCGAGCTCGCGCCCGCGCTTGAGCCCGTGCACCACCTCGCCCCGCACGGCGTGCGGGCGCCCGAGCAGGCGGGAGGCGCCGGCCACATCTCCGGCGTCGAGGAGCTCGCGCACCCACGTCGAGGACACGCGACGCCCGGCGTCGATCGCACGCACGTCGTCGACGACGTCGACCTCGAAGCCGAACTCGCCGCCCAGTTCGCGCAGGAGCTCGGGGTTGCCCGCGCCGCCGCGACCGAAGCGGAAGTCGGCGCCGACCATCACGATCCGCACGCCCAGCGCGCCGACGAGCACATGCTCGACGAACTCGCGCGCACCGAGGTCGGCCAGCGCGCGGTCGAAGGTCAGCATCAGCGTGGCGTCCACGCCCGCATCGGCGAGGAGGCGCAGCTTCTGGTCGACCCCGACCAGGCTCTCGGGGCACAGCTCGGGACGCAGCAGCGCCAGCGGGTTGCGGTCGAACGTGACGGCGACGACGCGCGAGCCGGAGGCTTCGGCATCCACCCGTGCCCGGTCGATGACCGCGCGGTGGCCCGAGTGGACGCCGTCGAACTTGCCGATCGCGACCACGGACGGGCCGAAGCCCGCGGGCACGTCGCGGGGATCCCGGAAGACGATCACGACGCGACCGTCGCAGGTGTCGGTCGCAACGGGCTGCGCGACGGGGCGATGCGTCGCCAGCCACCAGAGGCCGAGGAACGGCAGCACGAGAGGCACGAACAGGTAGCCCGAGCCGAACCAGGACCAGACCGTCGGATGCGCGAACAGCTCGGGCATCACGAAGCTCAGTGTTCCGACGACCAGCACGCCCGCGAGCTCGAACACGATCGCCACCCACGCCACGAGATACCAGCCGCGACTGCCGGCGAACACCAGGGCGAGCGTGGCGACGATGTAGACGAGCGCCGAAAGCGCCGAGAGCGTATAGGCGAGCGGGGCCTCGTCGAAGCGCTCGACGATCTGCACGAAGGACCGACCGGTGGCGCCGAGGGCCATGATCGCGTAGACGATCACGAGCACGCGGCCGATGCCGGTCATGCGGGGGCGGGCGGAAGACGACATAACCAGACGAGTTTAGTTCTTGCCGGGGCGCGGTTTCCGTGCCCGACCGCCGTCAGGCGACCTGGACGGTCCAGATCACCTGCATGCGCCACACCATCACCGCGATGGAGAGCGCGGCGATACCCATGATCACCGTGCTCCAGCGGCTGCGCTCGAGCAGCGCCCACGCGACGGCGGCGACCGGCAGCAGCACGGCGGAGACGAGGTAGACCCAGAACTCCAGCAGGCTCCCGGACGGCGGGTTGCCCGCGAACGGCGCGACGATCGCGATGACGACCTGGGCCAGGAGCAGGAGCTCGACCAGCGCGAGCGAGCCGACGGTCCAGTCGCTCGGACGCCGGCCGGCGAGTCCGGCGATGACGCAGAAGAGACCCGCCGCGACCGCGACGATCACCTGGGCGATCGTGAACCACAGGATCATCGGGCGGCCTCCTCGGGCATGTTCATCGCGCTCTTGACGTCGTCCCCCCGGCGCTCGACGACGCCGACGAGCCGGCCTTCGGGGTCGATCGCCGCCGCCGGCGTCGCGGGAAGCCGTCCGGCAGCGCCGAGCAGCCGCTTGCCGTGACGGAGGTCTCGCGCCTCGTCGGCGGTCACGTCGAAGCGGCCCAGCACCGCGTCCGCTGCCGTCGCGGGGCTCAGCAGCGTCGCATCGGCGAGGTCTGCGACGCCGGGCGCCCCGGCCACGTCGAACGGGCCGATGCGGGTGCGCCGCAGCGCCGTGAGGTGCCCGCCCACGCCCAGCGCAGCGCCCAGGTCACGGGCGAGCGAGCGGATGTACGTGCCGCTCGAACAGTCGACGACGACATCGAGGTCGATGACGCCCGGCGTCGACGAGCGCGCGGTCGCCGCCTCTGGGTCTCCGGTCGCTGAGCCTGCCGCGGGGCGGCGCTCGGCGAGGACCTCGAACCGCGACACCGTGACCTCGCGGGCCTTGAGCTGCACCTCCTCGCCCGCGCGGGCGAGGTCGTAGGCCCGTCGCCCGTCGACCTTGATCGCCGAGTACGTGCTGGGAACCTGCGAGATGCGGCCGGTGAGAGCCGCGATGCCGGCCGTGATGGCGGCGGAGTCGAGGGACGAGGCATCCGTCACCGCGACGACCTGACCCTCCGCGTCGTCGGTGTCGGTCGCGACGCCGAGCCGGATGGTGGCCTCATAGGTCTTGTCGAGACCGACGATGAACGTGAGCAGCCGCGTCGCGCCTTCGACGCCCAGGACGAGCAGTCCGGTCGCCATCGGGTCGAGCGTGCCGGCGTGGCCGATCTTGCGCGTGCCCAGCGCGCGGCGCGCTCGCGCGACGACATCGTGCGAGGTGATGCCGCCGGGCTTGTCGACGAGCAGCAGTCCGGGTGCCGCCATCAGCCGCCTCCGACGATCCGCGGGTGAGCGAGGTCGGCGTTGTCGACGATGACGGATGCCGCCTCCCGCGGTCGCGCCTCACTCAGGTAGAGCTCCTGCCCCTGCCGGTACCGGGCGTTCGAGGGCGCGTCCGGATCGGGATCGGTGCCGTCGCGCAGGGCCATGCGGGCGAAGGTCATGTCGACGGGCACGTCGAGCCAGATCGACCAGTCCCACAGGTCTCGCAGCTCGGGCCGGTGCAGGAAGATGCCGTCCACCACCAGCACCGCGTCGAGCGGCGCGGTGACCCACTGCGACTCGACGGGAGCGTCGCGGACGACGTCGAAGGCCGCCAGCTGGAAGCCCGTGGTCCCGGCGGTCTGGGCGCCGTCGCGGAACGGGTCGATCAGCACGCGCCGGAACGTCGCGTAGTCGAACGAGTCGCGGTAGAAGCCCTCGGGGCTGTTGCGGCCGCGGAGGTAGCGCTCGCTGCGGGGCCGGTGGAAGCCGTCGATGCCCGCCCGGAACACCGCGTCGCCGGTCTCGGCGAACACCTCCGCGAGCCCGTCGGCGAACACCGTCTTGCCGGCGCCGTCCAGCCCGTCGACCGCCACGATCACGCGGCCGCCGGCGTTCTGCCGCCGGACACGGTCGCGCAGTCCGCGCCACAGCGTCGTGGTCGGCGTGACGGGAAGGCGCATGCATCCAGCCTACGGGCCGCCACCGCGCGCCCAGTGCCGCGGAACTCTCCCCTTTCGCGCGTCCGAGAGCCCTCCGCGCGTCCGGGAGCGCGAAGGGTAGATTCCGCACGTACGCTGGAGCGCATGCCCGAGCTCGCGACGCCTCGGATCGCGCGGAGCCGGCCGAGCTCGCGAGCCGCCCGAGCTCGCCCGCCACTCGTGGAGTGGTATCGGGCGAACGCCCGGGATCTGCCGTGGCGGCGGCCGGGATTCGGCGCCTGGGGCGTGCTGGTGAGCGAGTTCATGCTGCAGCAGACGCCGGTGAACCGGGTGATCCCCCACCTCGAGGCGTGGCTCGCCCGGTGGCCCACGCCGTCGGATCTCGCCGCCGCCGCGCCCGCCGACGCGGTGCGGCAGTGGGCGAACCTCGGCTATCCGCGGCGCGCCCTGTGGCTGCATCGCGCGGCCGTCGAGATCCGCGACCGCCACGGCGGAGTCGTGCCGCGTGACGTCGACGAGCTCCTGGCCCTGACCGGCATCGGCGACTACACCGCGCGCGCGGTGGCCGTCTTCGCCTATGGCGACCGGCATCCGGTCGTCGACACGAACACCCGGCGCGTGCTGGCCCGCGCGGTCGGGGGCAGGTCGCAGCCCGGCCCGCCGTCGCGGCGCGACCTCGAGGCGATGGCGGCGATCCTCCCCGACGACACTCGACACCGCGGCCGTCGTCAACGCGGCCGCGATGGAGCTCGGAGCGGTCGTCTGCATCGCCCGCACACCGCGCTGCGACGCGTGCCCGTTGCGGGACCGCTGCGCATGGCGCGCGGCCGGGTATCCCGACACCGGCGACGAGCCGGCGCAAGCAGGCACGGTACGAAGGCAGCGACCGGCAGGCGCGCGGCGCGGTGCTCAAGACGCTGCGGGATGCCGCGGCCCACGCGGTCCCGCTCGCCGAGGTGGTGCCCGACTGGCCGGACCCCCTCCAGCGCGACCGTGCCATCGACTCGCTCATCGCCGACGGGCTGGCCGAGGCATCCGACGGTCTCCTGCGGCTGCCGCTCTGAGCACTCGCACGGGCACGCGGCTCGGGCACTGGGCCGGGGCATCGAGCCCCTCAACGACAGACGCCGCGACCGGCGGACCGGTCGCGGCGTGTCGAATCCGACGAGGAGTCAGTCCTCGCCGTCGAGCTCGCGCGGCTTGACGTACGGGTCGGCCTCGCCGGCGTACGTCGCCGAGGAGGCGAGCCCTGCCACTGCGGCATCCCGCTCCTGCGCTTCGCGGAGCAGGTCCGCGATGTGACCGGCGTTCTCGGGGATCGCGTCGGGGATGAACTCGAGCGACGGGGTGAGACGCACGTTGAGGTGCTTGCCCACCTCCGAGCGCAGCATCCCGGTCGCCGACTTCAGCGCCGCCGCCGATGCCTTCGCGCTCCTCGGGTGAACCCAGCACCGTGTAGAACACGGAGGCGTGCTGAAGGTCACCCGTCACGCGCACATCGGTGATGGTCACGAATCCGAGCCGCGGGTCGCGCAGGCCCTTCTCGAGCCGCTCGGCGAGGATCACACGGATGCGGTCGCCCAGCCGTGCCTGACGTTCGCTGGCCATGTGATTGCTCCTTAAGGGGATGATTCCGGATGCCTCGAAGCGAGGCATCCGGAATCACGTCACGCGGACTCAGCCGCGGGGCTTCTCGATCATCTCGGTGGTCTCGATCTCGTCGCCGACCTGGATGTCGTTGAACTTGCCGAGGCCGATACCGGCTTCGAAGTCCGTGCGGACCTCGGTGACGTCGTCCTTGAACCGGCGCAGCGACTCGATGGCCAGGCCATCGGCCAGGACCACGCCGTCGCGGATGACGCGCGCCTTGGCGTTGCGCGTGATCGTGCCCGAGCGGACGATGACACCGGCGATGTTGCCGAACTTCGAGGAGCGGAACACCTCGCGGATCTCGGCGACACCCGACTGGACCTCTTCGTACTCCGGCTTGAGCAGGCCCTTGAGCGACTGCTCGACATCGTCGATCGCGTTGTAGATGACCGAGTAGAACCGGACATCCACACCTTCACGCGCGGCGCGCTCGCGCGCCTTCGTGTCGGGACGGACGTTGAAGCCGATGACGATCGCGTTGTCGATCGTCGCGAGGTTGATGTCGGACTCGGTGACCGCACCCACACCGCGGTGGATGATCCGCAGCTGGACGGAGTCGTCGACCTCGATCTTGAGCAGCGACTCCTCGAGGGCCTCGACGGCACCCGAGACGTCACCCTTGATGATGAGGTTGAGCGACTCGACCTTGCCCTCTTCGAGAGCACGGGTGAAGTCCTCGAGCGAGATGCGCTTGCGGGCCTTGGCCAGCTGGGCGTTGCGCTCGGCCGCTTCACGCTTCTCGGCGATCTGGCGGGCCGTGCGGTCCTCCTCGGTCACGATGAACGTGTCGCCGGCGCGCGGCACCGAGTTCAGACCCTGCACCTGCACGGGACGCGACGGGTAGGCCTCTTCGACGGCGTCGCCGTTCTCGTCGGCCATCGCACGCACGCGGCCGTAGGCCGTGCCGGCGACGATCGCGTCGCCGACCCGCAGCGTTCCGGACTGGATGAGCACCGTGGCGACCGAACCGCGACCCTTGTCGAGCTTCGCTTCGATCGCGACACCGCGCGCGTCCTTGTTCGGGTTCGCCGTGAGGTCCAGACCCGCGTCCGCGGTCAGCAGGACCGCGTCGAGGAGCTCCTGGATGCCGGTGTTCTGACGGGCAGAGACATCCACGAACATCACGTCGCCGCCGTACTCCTCGGCCACCAGCCCGTACTCGGTGAGCTGCTGGCGCACCTTGGCGGGGTTGGCGTCGGGCTTGTCGACCTTGTTCACCGCGACCACGATCGGCACGTTCGCCGCCTGGGCGTGGTTGAGCGCCTCCACCGTCTGCGGCATGATGCCGTCGTCGGCGGCGACCACGAGGATCGCGAGGTCGGTCACCTGCGCACCACGGGCACGCATGGCGGTGAACGCCTCGTGACCCGGGGTGTCGATGAAGGTGATCGCGCGCTCGATGCCCTCGTGCTCGGTCCAGACCTGGTACGCACCGATGTGCTGCGTGATGCCGCCGGCCTCGCCCGCGACCACGTTGGTCTGGCGGATGGCGTCGAGCAGTCGCGTCTTACCGTGGTCGACGTGACCCATGACGGTCACGACCGGAGGCCGGATCTCGAGGTCTTCCTCGTTCTCCGCCTCCAGCTCGGCCTCGAGATCGAGACCGAAGCCCTCGAGGAGCTCCTTGTCCTCGTCCTCGGGCGAGACCATCTGGATCTTGTAGCCGAGCTCGGCGCCGAGCACCTCGAAGGTGGCCTCGTCGAGCGACTCGGTCGCGGTCGCCATCTCACCCAGGTTGAACAGGATGGTGACGAGCGTGCCGGGCTGCACGGTGTAGCCGCGCAGCGCCTCGAGCTTGTCGGCGAAGTCGGCGATGGATGCGCCGCGGCGCAGGCGGATGATCTCGCCGTTGCCCTTCGAGACGTTGACGCCGCCGACGACCGGCGCCGACCGCATCTCGAATTCCTGCCGCTTCGCACGACGCGACTTGCGCTGCTTCGACTTGCCGCCGCCCTTGCCGAAGGCACCCGCGGTGCCACCGCCGGGGCCACGGCCACGACCGCCACCACCGCCGGGACGACCGGCGAAGCCGCCCGCGGGCGCTCCACCGGGAGCGCCGCCGGGACGCTGGAAGCCACCGCCGCCGGCACCGCCGGGACGACCGGGACCGCCGGGACGCTGCTGGAACGGGGCGCCGGGACGACCGCCGCCACCGGGGCGACCCGCACCACCCGGACGCGGAGCGCCGGGGCGAGGAGCACCCGGGCGCGGAGCCTGGGGACGCGGGATGTTGCCGGGGCTCGGGCGCTGGCCCATGCCCTGCGCCGACGCGAAGGGGTTGTTGCCCGGGCGCGGGCCGGCGGGACGCTGACCCATGCCCTGCGACGACGCGAAGGGGTTGTTGCCGGGGCGCGGCGTGCCGCCCGGACGCGGCGCCTGCGAGGCGGGCGTGGCCGGCGTCGGTGCGCCGGGGCCGGGCTTGGGGGCGCCGGGAGCAGCCGGAGCGGCGGGGGCGTCCGCGGCCGGAGCCGCCGGAGCGGCCGGGGCCTGCCAGCGCGCCGGAGCGGCCGGAGCCGCAGCGGGCGCCGGAGCGGGCTCGGCGGCCGGAGCCGGTGCGGCGGGCGCCGCCGGAGCGGCGGCCGGGCGCGCCGGACCGGGCTTCACCGCAGGGCCGGGCTTGGCCGCGGATGCACCGGGCTTCGCTCCGCCTGCGGCGGGCGACGCCGCGGGCTTGGCCGCAGGTGCGGCGTCAGCCGACTTGCTCTGGCCGTCGGCCTCGAGCGCAGCGCGAAGCTTTCGCGCCACGGGGGGTTCGATGGTGGACGAGGGGCTCTTGACGTATTCGCCGAGCGCCTTCAGCTTCTCGAGCGCGACCTTGCTGTCGACGCCGAGCTCGGAAGCGATCTCGTGCACGCGTGGTTTGGCAGCCACAAATTCTCCTGTCTGGGTCCACCCAGACAGGGCAGACCGTTAATCGCGGACGGGTCTCATTTCGAGCCGTTCACTTTGTTTCCATAGCCGTTCAGCCTTTTGTTCGCTGTAGGTAGTGGTCGATGGTCTGCGTGTCAAGCGGGCCTGACACACGCAATGCTCGTACGAAGGCACGGCGCCGGAGCGCGGCATCCATGCACTCCGGCGTCCGATGCACCCACGCGCCTCGTCCGGGCATCGATGCGCGCTCGTCGAGGACGAGGACGGAATCGATGGAGACCACCCTGAGGAGGGCGGACCGGGGAGCACGCGTGCGGCATCCGACGCACGTTCGTACAGGTTCCATCTTACCACCGGGGCGATATGCCCCGGACCCCCTTCTCCTACCCCGGGGCGATATGCCCCGGACCTTCTTGACAGCGAGCGACTGAGGGCACGCCTCCGGGTCAGCTCTCCTCGAGGATGCTGTCGGGCTGGATGTCGATCTTCGCGCCGGTGAGCTTGGCGGCCAGGCGGGCGTTCTGGCCCTCCTTGCCGATGGCGAGCGACAGCTGGTAGTCGGGCACGAGAGCACGCACGGCCTTGTTCGAGGCATCCAGCACGAAGCTCGACGTCACCTTCGCGGGCGACAGCGCGTTCGCGACGAACTTCGCCAGCTCGGGGTCGTAGTCGACGATGTCGATCTTCTCGCCGCCGAGCTCCTCGGTGACGGCCCGCACGCGGCGGCCCAGCTCGCCGATGCACGCGCCCTTGGCGTTGATCGACGGGTCGTTGGCCTTCACCGCGATCTTCGTGCGGTGCCCGGCCTCGCGGGCGAGCGAGACGATCTCGACGAGTCCCGCGGGGATCTCGGGAACCTCGAGCGCGAACAGCTTGCGCACGAGACCCGGGTGGGTGCGCGAGACCGTGATCTGCGGCCCCTTGGTGCCCTTGGCCACCGACGTCACGTAGACGCGCAGGCGCGCGCCGTGCGCGTAGTCCTCGGTGGGCACCTGCTCCTCGGGCGGCAGGATCGCCTCGACGGAGCCGAGATCCACGTGCACCATGCGGGGGTTGGGGCCCTGCTGCACGATGCCGGCGACGATGTCGCCCTCCTTGCCGCGGAACTCCCCCAGCACGGCGTCGTCGGCGATGTCGCGCAGCCGCTGGCTGATGACCTGCTTCGCGGCGAACGCGGCGATGCGACCGAAGTCCTCGGGGGTCGACTCCTCTTCGCCGATGACCGCGCCCTCGTCGTCGAGCAGCGGGATGAACACGGCCACGTGACCGGTCTTGCGATCGAGTTCCGAACGCGCGCCCTCGGGCAGCTCGCCGGTGGGCGAGGTGTGCTTGGCGTAGGCGGTCAGGATCGCCTGTTCGATGATGCGCACGAGCTCCTCGAAGGGGATCTCCTTCTCGCGCTCGACAGTTCGCAGCAGTCCGAGATCGATGTCCACAGTGGCCTCCGTATTCAGCTCTCACCGGCGCGTCGACGCACGCCGGAACCCTCCAACATTACCGGATGCCGCGGCGCACGGTTCCGGCACCCGTCGGCGGCGTGATCACGGTCCGTCCGGGCAGTCGTCGACGTGCGTGTCGGCGCGACGGAACCGCGCATCGGTCCAGTCGATGAGCACCGGAACGAAGTGCGATCCCGGCAGCAGGATGCCCAGGTGGTCGTAGCCGCGGTACTCGAGGAAGCGCACCTGGTTGCCGTCGGCGCACAGCTGCTCGACGAACTCGTGCTGGAGGTGCGGCGGAATGACCTCGTCCTCGTCGCCCCAGCCGATGAGCATCGGCTGGTCCCACGGGCCGGTCGGCGTGTTGTCCGCCAGCCGGCGGCCGAGCGCACCTGCGGTGAGGTCGCCCACGAACAGCGGGCGGTCCTCCGAGACGCCGAGCGCCGTCGCCACCGACACGATCACGCCGGGCTCGGACGGGCAGCGCTGCGTCATCTCGCGGACGATCGCCTCGGAGCCCGGTGCGATGTAGCGCGTCAGGTCGATGTCGTCGTAGGTGTCGGCATACGGCACCAGCACCCACGAGATGAGGATCGACAGCAGGGCGTTCGCATCGCCGCTGGTGAGCTCCTCGGCGAGCTGCGATCGGCTCGCCGACGGGCGCGAGCAGCGCGGTGCCGCGGACGTCGACGTCAGGCGCGTAGTCGCCGGCGATCTGCGACGTCCACAGGGCGGCGTGCCCGCCCTGGGAGTGCCCCCACACCACGGTGCGGCGCGACAGGTTGAGGCCCTCGATCTCGCGCGCGGCCAGCACCGCGTCGAGAGACGATCGCGCCTCGCCGCGACCGATGAGGTAGGGGAACACGCCCGGTGCGCCCTGACCCGAATAGTCCGAGGCGACGACCACCCATCCCCGGGCGATCGCGTCATCGAGACCCGGGATCGCCCATCTGGTCGCCGACGCGTCACGCAGGCTCGGCGCGCAGCCGCGCGCGACGCCGGTCGTGCCGTGGTTCCAGGAGACGACCGGCCGCGGCCCGGGCGGGGCCTCCCGCGGCGTGATCACGAGCGCGCTCGCCACCGCGGGCTGACCGTTGGCGTCGCGGGTCGTGTAGAGGATCCGCCGGACGTCGGCGTCCGCCGGCTTCTGCCCCGAGAAGTCGTCCGTGCGGATCAGGTGCCCGTGCTCGTACGGCACGACCGCGGGCGGATCGTAGAACGCGTCCACGACCTGGGCGCCGTCCTGGAACCACGAGTTCGCCCACCACCCGCCGACGGCGAGCGCCACGAGCAGCGAGGCGAGGGCGTAGCGCCCGGTGGCCAGCCACGCGGCACGCGCCCGACCACGCCCGGCTGGGTCTGCCGGCGCGGACGCGGAGACGGATGCCGCGGCATCCGTCGCCGCGATGCGCCGAGCGGGCTCGCCCGTGGCCGGAACCGACCGCCGCCCCTCGACGAACGCGCGCACCGCGCGGACGAGCAGCGACGCGCCGAAGATCACGGTGCGGACGCCGAAGATCAGGGCGACCAGGAGCACGGTCACATCGGGCCACGCGTACGACAGGATGCCGAACGCGATCTGCGCCCCGCCCCAGACAGCGGCCAGCACACGCTGGCTGACGCTGCCGCGCCGCACCGCGTCGTAGATCGACGCCAGGCCGCCGATCACGAGAAGCACGGCGATGATCTCGGGCAGAAGTTCGAGGGTGCGGCCGAGACCGAGGAGGATCGCGAGGCCCAGCGCGATCCACACCGCCCCGAAGCCGATGCGCGACCACAGTGCGGTCTCGGGGGCGGCGAGCATCCGCGCGACGCCGGAGAAGATGGCGCTGAGCCCCACATAGACCGTCAGCAGGACGAGGGACGTGAGGGGCCGGGTGACGATGAGAAGACCCACCAGCAGCGCGAGCGCACCCACCACGACGAGCACGACCGGAGGAGCCCCGCGCACGAGTCGCGGCACCACGCTCCACCCGGAGACGGGAGGTCGACGGCCCTCGCGGATCATCCGCCCCATCATAGATGCGCGTCCCGAGGGGCGCGTGGGCATGCGCCGCGCCGGCCTCGACGTGCCGAACGGACCCGGCGCGTCATGCGCGGTCCGCGTCAACCCCCACTCTCCGGCACGCCGCGCGGTCTAGCGTGAGGGCGTGAAAGCGAACGCGAAGCACCTCGCCCGCGAAGCGGAGGCCAGCTCGATCTTCGAGGCGATGGCTCGTGCGGGGTACGTCGCCAATGGCGTCATCCACGCCCTGATCGGGGTGATCGTCATCGTGATCGCGGCGGGAGGGGACGGCGAGGGCGACCAGGCGGGCGCGATGAAGGCGGTCGCCGGAGCGCCTGCCGGCTTCGTCGTCCTGTGGCTCGTCGCGATCGGGCTGTGGGCGCTGGCCGTGTGGCGCGCGGCCGAGGGGCTCCTCGCCCGCGATCCGTCGGGCGACGTCAAGGGCGCCGCGCGCAAGTGGGGGCGGCGGCTCGCCGACTGGGGGCAGGCGCTGGTGTTCGCGGCGCTCGGGGCGATCTCGGCGGCGGTGGCGATGGGAGCGCGGCCGAACGGCGAGGAGGCCGCCGAGACCGCGAGCGAGGTGCTGCTGCGGATCTGGGGAGGGTCGATCGTCCTCGGGCTCATCGGACTCGGCATCGGCATCGGCGGGATCTCGTTCGTCGTCATGGGGGTGCGGCGGAGCTTCCGCAACCGCATCCGCACTCCCGACGGCAAGCTCGGACGGGGCATCACGGTGCTCGGCATCGTCGGCTTCGTCGCGAAGGGCATCGCCCTCATCATCGTGGGCGTGCTGCTGGTGGTGGCAGCGGTGGGCACCGACTCCGACGTCGCAGGCGGCCTGGACGGCGCGGTCGACGCGCTCCTCGACCTCTTCCTGGGTCCTGCGCTCGCCTGGATGGTCGGCCTCGGCTTCCTCGCCTACGCGGTCTTCACCGTCGCCCGCGCGCGCTTCGCGCGGATGTGATCGCACGCGGGGCGAACCTTGCGGCGCGGCATCCGTGCTGTCAATGGTCTGGCCACGGCGCGCAGCGGCGCCGAGGCTGGGGGTATGACGCACACAGAAGAAGATCTCGTCACCGGTCCCGAGGCGATCGCCCGGGTCAAGGAACTCGTCGAAGACATCGACTTCACGATGCTGACCACCCGGGACGCCGCCGGCAATCTCGTGAGCCGGCCGATGAGCACGCGGCAGATGGACGAGGCGGGCGACATCTGGTTCTTCACCCTCGCCGGAACCGCCAAGGTCGCCGAGGCCCAGGCCGACCCGCAGCACGATGTGGGCCTGTCGTACCTCGACCCGAAGGGGCACCGCTACGTCTCGGTCGCCGGTCGCGCGGAAGTGGTCCGCGACGAGGCGAAGATGAAGGAGCTCTACTCCCCCGACCTCGACATCTGGTTCGAGGACGGCCTGGACACCCCCGGGATCGTGCTGCTGCGCGTGACTCCGGTGGAGTGCGAGTTCTGGGAGCCGAAGCACGGCAAGCTCGTCGCCGCCGCCGGCATGCTGAAGGCACTGGTCACGAAGGACACGCCCGACGACACGATGTCGCACGGCAAGGTCACCTGCTGACACCGGTGGCCGCCGCGACGGCCGCGAGAGCCGCCGCGAGCCGACGTGGCGCAGCCCGGCGCGTCCTCGCCATACTGGGCGAGACGCGGGTGGCGACGCACGGGAGGCACACCATGACCGACGGCACGACCAATATCGCCATCACCGACGCCCTGCGCGTGCCTCCCGGCGGCGGGCTGCGGGTCGCCGATCCCGGGCTGATCGGACTGCTGGGCTTCGTGATCGCCACGGTGACCGCCCAGCTCGCTCACCTCGGCCTGCAGGACGACGCCCCCGTGTTCTGGGTGGGCGCCGTGTTCGGCGGGGTCGTGCAGGTGACGGCCGGCATGCTGTCGTACTTCGCCGGCGACAACTTCCACTTCATCGTCTACAACGCGTTCGGGTGGTATTGGATCGTCGTGCCGGGGTTCCTCCTCGGCGAGGAACTGGGCTTCTTCGAGGTCACCGCCCAGGCTCGGGGCCTCTTCTCGCTCGTGTTCGCGATCCTCGCCCTGCTGTTCACGCCCGCGGGCGCCGTGCACAACACCGTGCTGCCCGTCACGCTGCTCGCCGTCTCACTGGGGCTCGGCTTCCAGTCCGTCGCGGCGTTCGCCGACACCGAAGCCCTCGCGATCACCGGGTTCGATCATCCTCCTCGTCGCGTCGGCGCTCGCGGCGTATCTGCTGGTCGAGAAGTTCTACTGGCGCACGATCGGACGACGGGTCGTGCCGCTCGGTCCGCCGTGGATCCTCGGCGATCCCAACCCGGAATCCTGACGCCCGGCTGCGCCCGCATCGCCGAACCCGGGGCACCGGGCTGCCCCGCGATCGCGTCTCGACGAACGACGCCGCGTCGCCCTGCTGAGGGGCGGCGCGGCGTCGTCACGGGAGCGGCCGAGGCGGGGTCAGGCGCGATAGACCTGCACGACCGACGGGCGCGGCGCGTTCGGCGCGTCGCCGGGCTCTGCCGACCCGTAGTCGGGGAACCGCGACGTCGGCGCGGCGAACGAGCCGCCCTCGCCCGGGTGCTGCACGGCGACGAACACCATGCCCTCCTTGTCGTGGATCACGGGGCCGCACGTCTCGGCCTCCCGCGGGACCGCGAGGAACTGCTGCACGTGCCCGCGCTCGGCGCCCTCGAGCGGGACGAGGAACAGGCCGTCGTTGTAGCCGATCGTGCTGGGGGCGCCGTCGGTCGAGACCCACAGGTTGCCCGCGGAGTCGAACGCGACGTTGTCGGGGCACGAGATCGGCGAGACGAGCTCCTTCGGGAAGCCCGCGAAGTACGTGTTCGCGAACACCGCGGGGTCGCCGCAGAGGAGGAGGATGCTCCAGCCGAACGTCGTGCCGGACTGGCCGGCGGTCTCCGTCATCTCGATGACGTGGCCGTAGCGGTTGCCGGTGACGGGGTTGGCCTCGTCGAGGGTCGCGACCGAGCGCGCCGAGTTGTTCGTGAGCGCCAGGTAGACCTTGCCGGTCTTGGGGCTGGGCTCGACGTCCTCGGGGCGGTCCATCTTCGTCGCGCCGACGGCATCCGCCGCGAGACGCGTGTAGACCAGCACCTGCTCGGTCGTGAAACCCGCGACGACGGACTCGCCGTTGCGGGTGAGCGGGATCCACGTGCCCGAGCCGTCGAAGGCGCCGTCCGCGGGGAGCGCGCCGGTGCCGAGGATCTCGCCGGCCGGCGAGTTGCCCGAGAACTTCGCGACGTACAGGTCGCCCTCGCTGAGCAGCTCGAGGTTCTTCTTGCGCGAGCCCGAGATCTTGTTCTTGGACACGAACTTGTAGAGGTAGTCGTTGCGCTCGTCGTCGCCCATGTAGGCGACGACATGGCCGTCCTCGGCGACGATGACGTTGGCGCCCTCGTGCTTGAACCGGCCCATCGCGGTGTGCTTGCGCGGCGTCGAGGTGGGGTCCTGCGGGTCGATCTCGACGATGTATCCGAAGCGGTTGGGCTCGTTGACGAAGTCGGGGTTGTGCGCGTTGAAGCGGGGGTCGTACTTGTCCCAGCCCGTCTCGGTCGACGTCGAGGACGTGGACTGGTAGCGCTTCTGGGCGGCGGTGTCGGCAGCCCACGCGAAGTAGCCGTTGAAGTTCTCCTCGCCCGAGAGGATCGTGCCCCACGGGGTCGTGCCGCCGGCGCAGTTGCCGAGCGTGCCGTGCACCCAGCGGCCCTCCGGGTCGGCGGCGGTCTTGACGAGGTCGCTGCCCGCGGCCGGGCCGGTCAGCTCGAACACGGTCTCGACCGTGATGCGGCGGTTGCGCTTGCCGTCGACGACGTACGACCATGGCGCGCCGGTGCGCTTGCGCGTGATCTCGACCACCGACATGCCCTGCGCCGCCTTGAAGATGTCGCCGCGGCGCTGGAGCTCGGCGGGGTCGCTCGACGGCGGGAACATGATGCCGGGGTTGCAGTACTCGTGGTTGTTCACGAGCACGCCGGTCTTGCCGCTGGGGTCGGCGACGATGTCGAGGTAGTCGGCGTTGTAGCCGAACTGCAGCGCCTGCGCCGCGGGGGTCTGGCCGTTGACGTCGAAGACCGGGGCGTTCGAGAAGAGCGGGTCGCCCCAGCGGATGATGGGCTGCCACGTGTACCCCTGGGGAACGATGAAGTCGTCCACGAAGCGGTTCACCGGCGCGATCGCGTCGAACGGGAGGCTGCCGCCGGCCGGGCGGGCGAACGCGGCTCCGGCGCCGCCGACACCGGCCGAGCCGGGTGCCGACAGCGGAGCCTGCTGCCGCAGACCGCCCACGGCGATCGCGACGGCACCGGCCGCACCGAGACCGAGCAGCGCGCGCCGCGACAGTGCGGCCGAGGCGACCTCCTGGAAGGTCTCGTTGTGCGACGAGTTGCACTCGGGGCCGAGGCACGCGTTGGCGCACTTGTACTGGCAGGTCGCGGCGAGCCGCTTGCCGCGCACATGGTCGGCCATGGGAAGTGAACGGCGGAATCCTTCGACGATGCTCACGATCGTCCTCTCTGCGTGCATGACGGTCGGTCGGGGTGGCGCCAGCCTCGTCCGGTGCGGCGACACCCGCGGGAACCGCAGATGAACGACGGGCGACCAGCGGATGAGAACGGGCTCATCGACGACGGATGCCGCGGCAGAGGTGAGCCCGCCCGGCGGATCAGTCCTTCGGCGCCGACGCGAGCGCGTTGATCGCCCGGATCAGGCGGTGGAGCTCGCCCACGCGGAACTGGTTGAGCCGCAGCACCAGCCGGGGCAGGTCGAGCTGGTCTTCGTCCTCGATCTCGACGCGCAGAGGTCCGCGCCGTTCGATGGTGCCCTCGACGAGAAGATCACCGAACGCGGCGGTGAGCGCCTCGACCTCGGCATCCGTCGGCTCGGCCTTCAGCCGCAGCACGAGCCGCTTGCCGACCCACCGCAGGGACGAGTAGTTGCGGTAGAACCCGGAGAGCTCGTCGACGGCCGCCGCCACCGAATCGGTGACGAGCACCCGGTCGAAGTCGCCGTCGGAGATGACGCCGGCCGGGCGGAGGTGGTCGTCGATGAATCGCCGCAGCCCCGACCAGAACGTGCCGCCGGGCGCATCGAGCAGCACGATCGGAGTGGGATCCGCCTTGCCGGTCTGCTGGAGCGTCAGCAGCTCGAACATCTCGTCCAGCGTGCCGAAGCCGCCCGGCACGCAGACGAAGCCGCTGGACTCCTTCACGAGCATGAGCTTGCGGGTGAAGAAGTACTTCATCGCGACGTTGCGGGCGTTCTCGCCGACGATCGCGTTCGGCTTCTCCTCGAAGGGCAGCCGGATCGAGACGCCGAGCGAGTTGTGCGGTCCCGCGCCCTCCGCCGCGGCCTGCATGATCCCGGGGCCGGCGCCCGTGACGACCATCCAGCCGTGCTGAGCGAGCGCCGCCGCGACGTCCGACGCCTGCCGGTAGAGCGCGTCCTCGGGGAGCGTGCGCGCAGAGCCGAAGATCGTGACCTTCGGCACGTCCTCGTAGGGTGCGAACAGCCGGAAGGCTGCGCGCATCTCGGTGAGCGCCGAGCTCGCGATCTTGAGATCGAGCCGGTCGGCGTGGTCGAGCCCCAGGCCGATCCCGGTCGCGAGGATCCGCGCGATGAGATCGGCGTTCTCGGTGATCCCCGCTGCGTCGATGGTCGCGCGCAGCTCCTCCGTGACGATGTGCGAGATGGTTCCCGTGTCGCTCTGGCCCATGACGCCAGCGTGCCACGATCAGCCGCTGCGCGGTGAGCGACGTCTGAACAACGGATGCCGGAGCCCGCGCGCGGCGTGCAACCCGTGGGCGCGGCATCCATTCGTTCCGCTCGCGCGCCCCAAACCGGCATCGGCTGTCCGGACTCCCCGCAGCGAGTGCCGGAAGCGACAGCGCGAAGGTCAGTGCATGCCCTCGAGGAGCTCCGCCGCGTGGGCGGCGCCGCCCAGCGATCGCAGCTGCGCGCCGACGCGGGCTGCGGCATCCCGGAACGACGACTCCCCGAGGACACGATCGACCGCCGCGGCGACCGCCGACGCCGTCGGTGTGCCGGTGCGCAGGTTCACGCCCGCTCCGCTCCACGCGACCCGCGACGCGACCTCGGGCTTGTCGAGGTCGCCGCCCGCGACCACGAGCGGCACACCGCGGGCGAGGGACGCGAGCGTGCCGCCCCAGCCGCCGTTCGTGATCGCCAGGTCGACCCGCGGGAGCAGTGCGCCGAACGGCGCGAAACCGGTGACGCGCGCGTTCGACGGAACCGCGAATGGGAACGTGTCTCTCCCGCGAACACCGGTGGTCGCGACCACGAGGATGTCGCGGTCGGCCAGTGCCGTCACCGACGGTCGCACGAGGTCGTCGGGATCGATGTTCGCCGTGCCCTGCGTCACGAGCACGATGCGCCGGCCGTCGAGCTCGTCCCACCACGAAGGCAGGTCGGCGGGGTTCGACGGGGCCGTCTGTTCCGCGAGCTCCCCGACGAAATGCAGATGCGTGGGGCGGTCCGTGCGTCCATAGTCGAGCAGCCCGGAGCCGCTCGCCGCGATCAGCGTCGGCGAGAACACCAGCCGGTCCATCGTCCGGCCGCTCGGCCGCAGTCCCACCGCGCGCTCCGCGTCGCCGATCGCGCCGGTCAGCGGGCGCGAGATGAGCGGGACCACCCCCCGCAGCGCGGCGTCGCGGGTCTTCGTGACCGGGTTCGTCCCCGGCCGCAGCCCCATACCGCTCGGCGGCCCGGCCGGCCCGGGCAGATTCAGCGGAAGCACCGCGACCGTGGCCCACGGCATCCGATTCCGCTCGCTGAAGAGCACCGCTCCGAGCGACATCTCGTCGGCGGCGAGCACGTCCCATGGCTCGCGCTCCCACTCCGCCGTGAGGTCGGCGACCTGCGCGGGGGCGGTGCCGATGAAGCAGTCGATCACGTTGATGAACAGCTGCCGCATGCCCTTCTTGCCCACGAGGCGCGGGAAGGTGGCGGACACGTCGTTCTCGTCGAAGTCGGGCGCCTCGCGCCACGGCACGAGGCGCGCACCGGACGCCTCCACCCGCGCGCGGAACCGCGAACCCGTGTAGAAACGCACATCGTGCCCGCGCTCCACCAGCTGCCGCGCGATCGCCGTCATCGGCGCGACGTGCCCGGTGAACGGCATGGCGGTGAGGAGGAACCGGCCCATGCGGGTCATCCTGGCGGGTCGGGAGCACCGCGCGCCAGGGGTCCACCGATTCCGGATACGCGAAAGGGTATGGTTCCGCGCGGGAATCCACCCTTTCGCGCCTCTCGCGGGGGCGGGTCGGATCAGGGGCGCAGGCGGGCGACGACCTCGGCGACCGGCACGACCTCGCGGTCGCCGGTGCTGCGGTCCCAGAGCTCGACCTGTCCGTCGGCGGCTCCGCGGCCGACGATGACGATCTTCGGCACACCGACGAGCTCGGCATCGCCGAACTTGACGCCCGGCGAGACCTTGGGGCGGTCGTCGTAGAGCACATCCAGACCGGATGCCTCGAGATCGGCCGACAGCTGCGCAGCGACGTCGAACACGACGGCGTCGCGACCTGCAGCGACCACGTGCACGTCGAACGGAGCCACCGACGCCGGCCAGATGAGGCCCTTGTCGTCGTTGTTGAGCTCGGCGATGATCGCGAGGATGCGGGTGACGCCGATGCCGTAGGAGCCCATCGTGACGGTGACGAGCTTGCCGTTCTCGTCGAGGACCTTGAGGCCGAGCGTCTCGGCGAAGAAGCGGCCGAGCTGGAAGACGTGCCCGATCTCCATGCCGCGCGCGAGCTCGACCGGACCGGAGCCGTCCGGTGCGGGGTCTCCCGCGCGCACGTTCGCGACCTCGACGAAGCCGTCCCCGGTGAAGTCCCGTCCGGCCACCAGCGTGTGGACGTGCTTCTGGTCGATGTTGGCGCCGGTGATCCACGCGGTGCCGTCCGCCACGCGCGGGTCGAGCAGGAAGCGGATGCCGGTGGCCGACTCCTCGCCGAGCACCGCGCCGGTCTCGGACCACGGGCCGATGTAGCCCTTGACGAGCAGCGGGTGCTTCTCGAAGTCCTGGTCGGTGGCGGGCTCCACGGCGGCGGGCGCGAAGGCGACCTCGGCGCGCTTGTCGTCGATGTCGCGATCACCGGGCACGCCGACGATCACGAGCTCCCTCGTGCCGTCGAGGTGGGTGAGGGCGAGCACCACGTTCTTGAGGGTGTGCGCCGCCGTCCACGACGGCGCGCCGTCGGTCGCCGGTCCGGCGATCCCCGACGCGGGGGCGTCGAGGTGGGCGTTCGCGTGGTCGACGAGCGTCTGGATCGTGGGCGTGTCCGGCGAGTCGAAGATGACCGGTGCACCCAGCCCGTCGAACGGGATCGGCGCCGGCGGGGTCGTCGTATACGCCTCGACGTTGGCGGCGTAGCCGCCGGCCGAGCGGACGAAGGTGTCCTCGCCGACCGGGGTCGGGTGCAGGAACTCCTCCGACCGCGCGCCGCCCATCAGGCCGTTGTCGGCCGCGACGATGACGTATTCCAGTCCGAGCTTCTGGAAGATCCGCTCGTAGGCGTCGCGCTGCGACTGGTACGAGGCATCCTGACCCTCGTCGGTGTAGTCGAACGAGTACGCGTCCTTCATCGTGAACTCGCGGCCGCGCAGGAGTCCGGCGCGAGGGCGGGCCTCGTCGCGGTACTTGTCCTGGATCTGGTAGATCGTCAGCGGCAGGTCCTTGTACGACGAGTACAGGTCCTTCACGAGGAGCGTGAACATCTCCTCGTGGGTCGGCGCGAGGAGGTAGTCGGCGCCTCTGCGGTCCTGCAGCCGGAAGATGCCGTCGCCGTAGGAGGTCCAGCGGCCCGACGCCTCGTAGGGTTCGCGCGGCAGCAGCGCCGGGAAGTGCACCTCGTAGGCGCCCGCGCCGGTCATCTCGTCGCGGATGACCTTCTCGATCTTCGCCTTGACCTTGAGTCCCAGCGGCAGCCAGGTGAAGATGCCGGGCGCGGCCCGCCGGATGTAGCCGGCGCGCACGAGCAGCCGGTGGCTCGTGACCTCCGCGTCGGCGGGGTCTTCACGGAGCGTGCGGAGGAAGAAGTGCGACAGACGGGTGACCACGAGGGTCAAGTCTAGGGCGAGCGGATGCCGCGGCCTCTCCCCGCACCGCGGGTATGCCTCGCCGCCTCCCGGAGTCAGGGGCGCATCAGCGCGAGCACCGACGCGGTGAGCGGCAGCGCGTCGGTCGTGCTCCGGATGATGTCGGGAGTCACCATGAGGACGTTGACGCCGTCGGTCGCGACGATCACGGAGCCGGATCCCTCGTAACGGTCGAGTCCGGGGGCGACGACGGCGGCCTGTGCCCCGTCGACCGTCACCGGCTGCGCGTCCGTCGCATCGAGCGCCGTCTGGAATGCGATCGCGCCGCCGGGGACGACGTCGATCCGGACCACCTCACCCGAGGTCGCGTCTCCGCTCCCCGAGGTGAAATGCAGCTCGCACCAGCTCGTGACTCCTGCGAACAGCGCGATGCCCTCGAGTCGCTCGGTCGCCTCGCCGCCGCTGCTCTGCCCGAGCAGTGCGATCCGCTCGAAGCCGTAGACCGCCGGGTCGATGGATGCGACGATCGCGGCGCAGTCGGGCAGCGCCCACCACTCGGCCGTGCGGGCCGCGGGGCTCGGGGCCGGGTGATCGGCCAGCCGGCGCGATGCCTCTGCGAAGAGCCCGGCCACACCCGCCGCCGTCACGGAATCCCTCTCGCCGCCGGCTCGGACGACCATCCATGTGCCGCCGACGACGCCCGCCTCCGTGCACTCGACGCGCGTCCCGTCCTCGGTGACGGGCACGCACCCGGTCGCCGTGCCGGACCGCAGAGCGTCGCCGACCACGGCCTCGGGATAGGCCATCAGGTGTGCGGTGGCCGCCAGGTACACGCCGTCCGAGACCCAGACGCAGTCGATTCCCCCGAGAACCTCGTTCGCGCCGGTCTTCCAGCGGTAGTCCGACAGCATCATGTCGATCTTGGCGACCGCCTCCACGTCCGCCTCGTCGAGCGCATTCTCACATTCTCCGCCGAACGGAGTGACGCCCGAGGCAGGTGCAGCAGGAGTACTGGGTGCGGGTGTCGGAGTGGGCGTCGGGGTGGGCGTCGTCTCGGGGGTCGGCGACGGAGACGGCGTCGGCCGGGTCTCACTCGTCGTCGGCGCGGGCGCCGGCCGCGCATCCGAGCCGAGCAGTGCGGCGGTCGTGATGGCTCCGCCGCTCACCACGCCGATCAGCACGAGCGCGATCGCGCCGGCGGCGATGCGCATCTGGCGCTTGCCCGCGGGGCGGATGCGCTGCGCGCCCGCCAGAACGAGATCGCGCATCTCGACGCGCTCGTTCGGGGTGAGGTCGTCGTTCATGCCCATGCTCCCTCGATCGAAGCCATGTCTTCGCGTAGTTTCGCCTTGGCGCGGGCGAGCCGCGACTTCACGGTGCCCACAGGGATGCCGAGCGTCTCGGCCGCCGCCCGGTCGGGATAGCCCTCGAGCACGGTCAGTACGACGACGCTCTGCTCGCGGGCGGGCAGCCTCTTCAGGGCGGCGAGCACACCGGTCTCGTCGGGCCCATCGGGTGCCCCAGGGTTCGCCGCGACCGGTGTCCGGGCGAGGAGCGACCGGTAGCGGCGGCCGGAGCGCTCGAGATTGCGGGCGCAGTTCGAGACGGTGTTCAGCAGCCACGGCAGCGGCGAGCCATCCACGAGGCGCACCGATGCGCGCTTGCGCCAGAGCTCGAAGAACCCGATCGTCACCGCATCCTTGGCATCCTCTCGCGCGGTCAGCAGACGGCGGGCGTGCCGGAAGAGACGTGCCTCGTGGCGGTCGAACAGCATCGCCAGCGCGGCCTCGTCGTCGGCGAGGACCCGCTCCCAGAGGGAGGCGTCGTCATCTTCCATACTCTGTAGTGTCCGGGTTCGCGTGGATGGTTCATATCCCACCTCGCGGCGGCAGGAAGGGCGCGAGGTCAGTTCAGCCGCAGCACCCTCGGCCGGTCGTCTGCCTACACTGAGCGGGTGACCGCACGTCGCCCCAGGGTGGTCCCGGCACGGGCCCACGACGACCTGACCGAATCGCTCGCGCAGCTGCGGACGGAGCTCGACCTCCAGGCCGGCTTCCCGGCCGAGGTCGAGGCCGAAGCGCAGCAGGCGGTGCGCCGCGTTCCGACCGAACCGGCGGCCGCGCAGCTCGACGACCTGCGTGACATCGAGTTCCTCACGATCGACCCCGCGGGCTCCACGGACCTCGATCAGGCGCTGCACCTCGAGCGCACGGCGACCGGCGCGGTGCTCCACTACGCCATCGCCGACCTGCCGGCGTTCGTGGCACCGGGCGGCGCCGTCGACGGCGAAGCGCGACTGCGCGGGCAGACGCTGTACGCGGCCGACGGCCGGATCCCGCTGCATCCCGTCGCCCTCAGCGAGGACGCCGCCTCGCTGCTGCCCGGGCGCGAGCGGCGCGCGTTCGTCTGGCGCTTCGTGCTGGACGATGGCGCACGACCGGTCGAGACGACCGTGCGGCGCGCGGTGATCCGCTCGCGCGCCCAGTGGACCTACGTGGATGCCCAGGCCGCGATCGACGCGGGCACCGCGCCGGAAGCGCTGCGGGCGCTCGCCTGGTTCGGGCCGCTGCGCCGGGAACGCGAGGCGGAGCGCGGCGGCGTGAGCCTCAACGTGCCGCAAGCCCGCGTCGACGCCGACGACGGCGGATACCGCCTCGAACGGGAGGCACCGCTGGCCGTCGAGGACTGGAACGCGCAGGCCTCCCTGCTGACGGGCATGGCGGCGGCAGAACTCATGCTCCGCGGCGGCGTCGGCATCCTCCGCACCATGCCGGCCGCCGAGCCCGATGACGTCACGGCGTTCCGGGCGCAGACGGTGGCGCTCGGCATCCCCTGGCCCGCGGACGTCTCGTACGGCGACTACCTGCGCGCGCTCGACCGCGATCTGCCGGCGGCGCTGGCGATCCTGGATGCCGCCGCCGGCCTTTTCCGCGGCGCCGGCTACGTCGCCTTCGACGGCGAGGCGCCACCCGACCCGCTGCAGGCCGCGATCGGCGCGCCGTACGCGCACGCCACCGCTCCCCTGCGCCGGCTGGTCGACCGCTGGTCGCTCGTCACGTGCGAGGCGCTGGCGAATCGGCGTGAGGTTCCGGCCTGGGTGCGCGAAGGGCTCCCGACCATTCCCAAGATCATGGCGCGCAGCGACGGCGTGGCGAACAGGCTGGATGCCGCCACGCTCGACAGGGTCGAGGCCGCGCTGCTCTCACGGCACGAAGGGCAGGTCTTCGAGGCGGTGGTGCTCGGCCGGCGCAACGACGGCGCTCGGGTGCAGCTGACCGATCCTCCGGTGACGGCGAAGGTGGCGGGGCTCGACGCCGCCCCGGGAGAGACGGTGCGCCTGCGTCTCACGAGCACCTCGATCGCGACGGGCGCGATGGTGCTGGAGCCGAGCGCCTAGCCTGGTGTCGTGACGACCGTGCTGCTCACCGGGTTCGAGCCCTTCGGCGGCGACGCCGTCAACCCGTCCGGCGAGGCGGTCCACCGCGTCGCCTCACGCTGGGACGGACCCGATGTGCTCGTGACGGCCGTGCTGCCGGTCACCTTCCGCGGCGCGGCGGGGCGCCTCAGAGAGCTTCTCGCCGAGCACAGGCCCGACATCGTGATCGCCGCGGGGCTCGCCGGCGGACGGTCAGCGATCGGGGTGGAGCGGGTCGCCGTGAACCTGGTGGATGCCCGCATCCCCGACAACGAGGGTGAGCAGCCTGTCGACGTGCCGAGCGTGCCGGGGGCCTCGCCGGCGCATTTCGCCACGCTGCCGGTGAAGGAGATCGCACGGCGCATCGCCGCCGCCGGAATCCCGGCGGAGGTGTCGTACTCGGCGGGCACGTTCGTCTGCAACCACGTGTTCTTCACCGCACTCGAAGCGGCGGCATCCGGAACCCGCGCCGGATTCGTCCATGTCCCCTGGTCGGCGGAGCACGCGCCGGCGGTCGACTCCGTCGCGCTCTCCCCTGGCGGACATCGCCCTGGGGCTCGAGATCGCCGTGCGCGCGAGCCTCGAGGTGACCGCCGACGCCTCCACGCCAGGCGGCACGCTCCACTGACAGCCCGACGCGGTCGGATCCCGGTCCGCCGGAATACCCGCAGGCCCCGAGCGCTTGCATCACTCCACTGCACAGCGCACACCCGCACACCGCACGCACCCGTAGATCCGGATGCCGCAACCGAGGAGTCCCATGAGCGACACCGCCGGCGACACCACCGCCGACATCGCCGCCGTCGACGCAGGCATCGACACGCCCGTCACGCCGGTCACGCCGCCCTCGGTCCATGTGCGCGCGGTCGTGACGTGGCTCGCGATCTTCCCGCTGGTGTCGATCGGGATGCTGCTGCTCGGTCCCGTCTCGGACTCGTGGCATCCGATCCTGCGCGCGCTCGTCCTCACGGCCGTGGTCGTGCCGCTCGCGGTCTACGTCGTCGTGCCGCGGCTTCTCGGCGCCTACCTGGCGCTCAGCCGCCGGCGGGCCGCACGGCGACGCTGAACCCGACGCTCGTCAGCGCGAGCGGCGGCCCGCGTGCAGCACCTCACGCACCACGAGTCCGGCCACGAGAGCCCAGAACGCCGCGCTGACGCCCGCGATCGCGACCCCCGACGCGGCGACGAGGAACGTCACCACGGCCGGCAGCCGCTCGCCCGGGTCGTCGATCGCCTGCTGCACGGCCGAGCCGAACGCGCCGAACAGCGCGATGCCGGCGACGGCCGGGATCACGGCATCCGGAGCCACCACCACCAGCGCGACCAGCGCCGCCGACAGCCCGCCCAGCACGATGCCGGCGGTACCGGTCGACACGCCGGCGACCCAGCGTCGCTTCGGGTCGGGATCGGCGTCGGGTGCCGCGGCGAGCGCCGCGCTGATCGCCGCGAGGTTGATGGCGTGCCCGCCGGCCGTCGCGCCGATCGCGGTGCCGACGCCGGTGACCAGCATCGCGGGCCGCCACGGCACCGCGTAGCCGAAGCTGCGCATGATCGCGACGCCCGGCACGTTCTGCGACGCCATCGTCACGAGGAAGAGCGGCAGCGCGAGCCCGACGACGGCCCCGAAGGTGAGCGTGGGCGCCGTGAACTCGAGCCGCGGCACGAAGAGCGCCGGATCGATCGTCGCGCCCGTGACGGCGACATCCACCCCCACGACGATGGATGCCGCGACGAAGGCGAGCGGCACGGCCCACCGGGGCGCGATCCGCACGAACACCAGCCATGTGACCACGACCGGCATGACGCCCCACGGGTTGACCACGAGGGCGGTGACCGGCGCGAGACACAGCGGCAGCAGCACGCCCGCGAGCATCGCCTGGGCGATCGACGGCGGGATCCGGGCGATGAGCCGGCCGAGCTGCGGCCACAACGCGGTCAGCAGGATGAGAGCAGCGGTCACGAGGAAGGCTCCGACGGCCGCCGGCCATCCGCCCTCGACGGCGCCCGTCGCGGCGAGCACGGCGGCGCCGGGCGTGGACCAGGCGACCGTGATCGGCATCCGGTACCGCCAGGCGAGGAGGATCGCCGACGCTCCCATCGTGAGGCACAGCACCAGCAGCCCGCTCGCCGCCTGGGCGCGCGTGGCACCGACCGCATCGAGCCCCGTCAGCACGACCGCGAACGAGCTCGTCACACCGACCAGAGCCGTCACGATCCCCGCGACGATGGGGCGCGAGAGCGGCGCGACGGCCTCCGAGGGTGCGGGCGCGGCGGCGCTCATGCGTTCTGCCGTCCGCGGTAGACGGCGGTGCGGAGCTCGACCTCCCAGACGTCGCGTGCGGGCATCCCGACCCGGTGCGCGACGGCGATCTCGGCGTCGACGTCGTACGGCACCCGCACGAAGCGCACCTCGAACGGCGCGGGCTCGGTCGCGTCCGAGCACGCCCTCGAGGATCACGTAGCTCGGCGTCGGCTCGTCGAGCGGGTTGCCGACGCTCCCGGTGTTGAAGAGCGTGCGGCCGTCACGCGACTCGAGGTACGCATCGTGGACGTCTCCATAGCCGACGACCGTCGGTGCGGGGCCGTCGCCGGTCATCGCGGTGGCGCGGAACATGCCGTCGAACTCTTCCTCGGTGTGATGGAAGCGCACCCGGACATGCGGGCTCTCGGCCGACGCGTGGAACAGCCGGATGCGCCGGCCGCTCATCACGAGGTCGTGGCTGAGCGCGAGACCGCCGAGCCACTGCCGCTGTTCGGCCGAGAGCTCGTCGCGCCACCAGCGCATCTCCTCCGGCTGGTCGTCGCCGACGGTGCCGATGAAGTCGTCCCAGTTGCCGCGGATGTTGACCTCGCACACCTCGCGCACCCGGTCGGTCGCGGCCGCACCCCGCGGCCCCTTGCCGATGTTGTCGCCGAGGTTCACGATCCGGCGGATGCCGCGGCCGCCGATGTCGTCGAGCACCGCCTCGAGCGCAGTCAGGTTGCCATGGACGTCGGAGATGACGGCGATCCGGTCGAGAGGCACCTTCGGATCATGCCACGGCTGGCAGCCTGCCTCACCTCACCCGTGTCCGTCGTTGATGACGGGCCATGCTTGCGCTGCCGTCACCGGAGATGGTGGGATGACCCCCGGGGCTCTCCCGCACAGATCGTCCGGCCGCGGATCCGGGCAGGACAGGGGAACGGATGCCGAAGCCGGCCGCACGCGCCATCCAGATCTTCACAGCGCTCGCGCTGGCAGGCGCCGTCGGGCTGGTGCCCGGCGCCGCTCTCGGGGTGGAGCCCGACGAAGTAGGGGTCTTCCCGACCTGGAGCGTGTCCGGCGGCTCAGGCGCCTTCGCCGCGGCGCCCACGTTCCCGCCCTCCGCCGGATTCCCCGCCACGACGCTCACGTCGACGGGCTCCACGCTCGCCGCCCCATCGGGTGTCACCGCATTCCTCGGTGCGGGGACGGACTTCGGCGCGGAGTACGGGACGACGCGCTCTCAGCCCTACCTCACGCTCTCGCCCGCCGGATCGGGCAATTCCGTCACCAGCCTCTCGTTCGACGGTGCGCCGCCCGCGGGGTGGGGGTTCGCGCTCGGCGACATCGACGCGGACTGGGCCTACATCGAGGCGTTCTCGGCGCCCGACCTCTCGGCACCCCTGCCGCTCACGGCTCTCGGTTTCCAGTCGGCCGGCAACTACTGCAACGCCTCGCCGCGCCCGGGAGCGTGTGCGAACCCGCCCTACACCGACGCCCCGGTCTGGGTCACGGCGCCCGAGTCGTTCGACGGCATCGACTACATCCCCGGCACGCTCCGGGGCAACAGCCTGCCCGGTGCTCCCGCAGCGACCCGCGACACATCCGGTGCCTACGCCTGGTTCCAGCCGGACGCGTCGGTGCGCAGCATCCGGATCACCTTCGGCATTCGCGATGGGGCTCCCACGGCGCAGCTGTGGCTGGCGAGTCCCGCGCCCAAGGTCGTGATCACCGGGACCGTGACGACGCCCGACGCGCCGGCGGGTTCGCTCGCGCCGGAGGGCACCGTCGTGCAGATCCAGCAGCCCGACGGCGAGCCACTGCTCGACATCGAGGACCAGCCGCTGACAGTCCCTGTCGATCCCGCGACCGGAGAGTACACGGTGGAACTGGAGCAGGCTGAAGCGGGCTATCAGGCCGCGGTGATCGTGCCGCCGGGGTACACCGCTCCGGCTCCCGTTCCGCTGCCCGGATTGCCGGAAGACCCGGAGACCCTGACCGCGACCGCGCCGGTCATCGTCATCGAGCCGACGCCGGCGACGCCCTCGCCCTCCTCCGATACGCCGGCACCTGCCGTTGTGCCCGAGCCGACGCCGGAGCTGGCCGCCTCGGGAGCCGAGCCGGCGGCTGTGGTCGGCGTCGCCGCAGTGCTGATGGCCGCGGGCATCGCGCTGGTGGTGGCGCGTCCTCGCCGCGCGCGCTGACGACGGCGCCGACCTCTGAGACGATGGGCGACGGGGCCCGGCCGACCTCGCCAACCGGCGGTGCGTCAGGACGTGACGACCTGCGCCGTTCCGACTGCGGCGTCCGGCCCCATCTCGGCGGCGAGGCGGTTCGCCTCCTCGATGAGGGTGGCGACGATGTCCGCCTCGGGCACGGTCTTGATGACCTGGCCCTTCACGAAGATCTGCCCCTTGCCGTTGCCCGAGGCGACACCGAGATCGGCCTCGCGCGCCTCGCCGGGACCGTTCACGACGCAGCCCATGACCGCGACGCGCAACGGCACGGTCATGTCCTTGAGTCCTTCGGTGACGTTGTCGGCCAGCGTGTAGACGTCCACCTGGGCACGGCCGCACGACGGGCACGACACGATCTCGAGCTTGCGCTCGCGCAGGTTGAGGGACTGCAGGATCTGGTGGCCGACCTTGACCTCTTCGGCGGGCGGCGCCGACAGCGAGACGCGGATCGTGTCGCCGATGCCCTCGGAGAGCAGGATGCCGAACGCCGTCGCGGACTTGATCGTGCCCTGGAACGCGGGCCCGGCCTCGGTCACGCCGAGGTGGAGCGGCCAGTCGCCCCGCTCGGAGAGCAGACGGTAGGCCTTCACCATGACGATCGGGTCGTTGTGCTTGACCGAGATCTTGAAGTCGTGGAAGTCGTGCTCCTCGAAGAGGGACGCCTCCCACACGGCGCTCTCGACGAGCGCCTCGGGAGTCGCCTTGCCGTACTTCTCGAGCAGGCGCCGGTCGAGCGAGCCCGCGTTGACGCCGATGCGCAGCGACACCCCGGCGGCCTTCGCCGCGGCGGCGATCGCGCCGACCTGGTCGTCGAACTTGCGGATGTTGCCCGGGTTCACACGCACCGCGCCGCAGCCGGCGTCGATGGCCTGGAACACGTACTTCGGCTGGAAGTGGATGTCGGCGATCACCGGGATCTGGCTCTTCGCCGCGATGATGTGCAGCACATCGGCGTCGTCCTGCGACGGCACCGCCACGCGCACGATCTCGCAGCCCGACGCGGTGAGCTCGGCGATCTGCTGGAGCGTCGCATTGATGTTGGTCGTCGGCGTCGTCGTCATCGATTGGACGCTCACCGGGGCGTCGCCGCCCACCAGCACCTTGCCCACCTTGATCTGGCGGGTCTTGCGACGGGGGGCGAGCGTTTCGGGGACCTTGGGCATCCCGAGATTCACGGCTGGCACGCCCCCAGCCTACGCGGCAAGACGCGCACCGGCCCCGGTCGCGCCGTGAGCGGACTGGCGAAGTGCTGAACGAATGCCGGGGCCGCGGCATCCGCTCGCGTGCCGGTGCGTCGCGCAGACGGTGTATCTTCCCGGCATGAGCCTGAGCCACCACCTCGGACGCATGACCGGCAGGGACCCGAACGAGGCCCATCGGGCAGCGACCCCGCTGGAGCTGCTGTTCGACCTGACGTTCGTCGTCGCCTTCAGCCAGATCTCGTCGCAGATGGCCCACTACCTGGAGCTCGGCCACGTCTCGTCGGCCCTCATCGGTTTCGCCTTCTCGACATTCGCCGTCACGTGGGCGTGGATCAACTACTCGTGGCTGGCGTCGGCCTACGACACCGACGACGCCTACTTCCGCGTCTCGACGCTGGTCGTGATGGTGGGTGTGCTGATCGTGGCGCTCGGCGTGCCGGACGTGTTCCACTCGATCGACGAGGGCCACTACCTGGACAACACCGTCATGGTGGTCGGGTACGTCGTCATGCGCGTCGCGACCATCGCGCTCTGGATACGCGCCGCCGTGCAGGACGAGAAGCGCCGCAAGACCTGTCTGGCGTACATCGTCAACGTCTCGATCGCCCAGCTCGGCTGGATCGTGCTGATCTTCCTCAACCTGCCCGTCGGCACGACGCTGGTGTTCACCACGCTGCTCATGCTGTTCGAACTTGCGGGACCGCTGTTCGCCGAGAAGCGGTTCGGACCCACGCCCTGGCATGCCCACCACATCGCCGAGCGCTACGGCCTGCTCGTCATCATCACCCTGGGCGAGGTCATCCTCGGCACCATCCTCGCGATCTCCGCCGTCGTGCAGGACGACGTCTGGTCGCTGGAGGCGGCTCTGATCGCGTTCGGCGGGACGGCTCTGGCGTTCGGCATGTGGTGGAGCTACTTCGTCATCCCGTTCGGCGAGGTGCTCGCGCATCATCGCTGGCGCGGGTTCCCGTGGGGGTACCTGCACCTCTTCGTCTTCGGGTCGCTGATCGCCGTCGGCGCCGGACTCCACGTCGCCGCGAACGTCATCTCGCACCACGCGCACGTCGATGAGACGTTCGCCGTGCTGAGCATCGCGATCCCGGTGCTCGTCTACGAGACGTTCCTGTTCGGCATCTACGCGCTGACCGTCATGCAGTTCGATCCGTTCCACATCTGGCTCTACGTGGGCTCGGTCGCGTTCCTCGCCGCGAGCGTCATCGCCGTCATGGCCGGCGCGTCGCTCGGGGTGGCGCTGCTGCTCATCGCGTGCGCGCCCGCCGTGGTGGTGGTCGGCTACGAGACCGTCGGCTGGCGTCACGGAGCCGAGATCCTGGAGCGCGCGCGGCAGACGTAACGTCCCGGCTGGCGGCCGACGGGGGCCACGGGCGGTGTGGTAGGTTCGGCGCATGTCCGCACGCCTCACCTGGTGGCTCACCGCATAGGCGGTGGGTTTCGCGCGACCCAGACCGCCCTCGGGGCGGTCTTCTTCTTCGTAAGGGATGCCTCCCCCACGACGAAAGAACCACAGCCATGACCGGGCCCGCCCACCCCTCGCTCCGCGAGATCGCCGACCGCGGCATCCCCTTCGCCCTCATCGCCCGCGATGACTCGACCGTCGAGCTGCTCACGGGAGACGTCGTCGACGTCGACCTGCTCTCCGACATCCCGCTGATCGATGACTCGGGAGCACCGCGAGAGGTGCTGGCGCTGGTGCCGTTCCGCCAGGTCCGCGAGCGCGGGTTCGAGTGCCACGACGACGGCGCGCCGCTGCGCTGCCTCATCGTCCGCGAGCGGACCGCGCTCCCGCGCGACGAAGCGCTCGCACAGCTGCCGACCGAGCCGGTCGCGCTGCAGGACGCGGGCTTCGACATCGCCGACGAGGAGTACGCCGACATCGTGCGGCGGGTGATCGCCGACGAGATCGGGCGCGGCGAGGGCGCCAACTTCGTCATCCGCCGCGACTTCACCGCGGGCGTGTCGACGGATGCCGCCACCGCCGCCCTCACGTGGTTCCGGGCTCTCCTCGAGCATGAGCGCGGCGCCTACTGGACCTTCGCTGTCGTCACGCCGGGCCACGTCGCCGTCGGCGCGAGCCCCGAGGCGCACGTCAGCGCCCGTGACGGCGTCGTCACCATGAATCCGATCTCGGGGACGTTCCGCCACCCCGCCGGGGGCGCGACCGCCGAGACGCTCACCGAGTTCCTCCGCTCGACGAAGGAGACCGAGGAGCTGTTCATGGTCGTCGACGAGGAGCTCAAGATGATGAGCGCCGTCTGCTCCGACGGCGGCCGCATCACCGGCCCGCACCTCAAGGAGATGTCGCGGCTCACGCACACCGAGTACGTCCTGCGGGGACGCAGCCGGCTGGATCCCCGCGACATCCTCCGCGAGACGATGTTCGCGCCGACCGTGACCGGCTCCCCCATGCAGAACGCGTGCACGGTCATCAGCCGGCACGAGACGACGCCCCGCGGCTACTACTCCGGCGTGGCGGCGCTGTTCACCCCCCGCCTGACCCTCGCGGCCGACGAGGCGACCCACGACCTCGACGCCCCGATCCTCATCCGCACCGCCTACCTCCAGGACGGCCGGCTGCGCGTCCCCGTCGGCGCGACGCTCGTGCGTCACTCCGACCCGTACGGCGAGGTCGGCGAGACGCACGGCAAGGCGGCCGGAGTGCTCGGCGCGATCGGCGCCGTGCCGCGTGACGCCGCGGCAGAAGCAGCCGTCGCGGCACTGGCGGACGTCACCGTGGCGGAGGTCGCGGCGGCAGACGTCATCGACGAGGACGCGCCGGCTCCCGCCCCGCGCCGGCTCGCCGACGACCCGGCGATCGCGGAGCTGCTCGCCTCGCGCAACGGACGCCTCGCCGAGTTCTGGCTGAACCCGCAGGGCTCCCACGGTCCGGCGCCGTTCGCGGGCCGATCAGCACTCGTCGTGGACGCCGAGGACCGCTTCACCACGATGCTCGCGCACCAGCTCCGCCATCTCGGACTCGACGTCGAGATCGCGCCGTGGGACGCCGTCACCGACGCGCAGATCGATGCGGCCGAGCTGCTGGTCTCGGGGCCGGGGCCGGGCGACCCGCGGGACGCGTCGAGCCCCCGCATCCGCCGCATGCGCGAGGTCGTCGCGCGACGACGCGAAGCCGGCCGGCCGCTCCTCGCGGTATGCCTCAGCCACCAGATCCTCGCCGACACGTTCGGGATCGGACTCGCACCGCTCGACGCGCCGCACCAGGGACTGCAGAAGTCCGTCGACGTGTTCGGGATGCCGGCATCCATCGGCTTCTACAACACCTTCACGGCCCGCGTCCCCGCCGGCACCACGCGCGCCGGCGAGGCGGAGATCGCGGCCGATGCCGCGGGCGATGTCTACGCGCTGCGCGGTCCGGGCTTCGCCTCGGTGCAGGGGCACCTCGAGTCGATCCTGTCGCGCGACGGCATGACGACGCTGCAGCGCCTGGTCGCCCAGGCCCTCACGCCCGTCACCGCCTGAGCCGAGGCATCCGCCGTCCGCCGACGCCGAGGCATCCGCCGTCCGCCGGGGCCCTCCCCGCGATGCCCGCGCGGAAACATACCCTCTCGCGATCTCATCGCCTCGGAGTCGCGAGAGGGTATGTTTCCGCGTCAGATGAGCGAGACCGGGTTGAAGAGGTCGGCGAGGATCAGGATGCCGCCCATCACCAGCAGCGCGATGAAGACGGCGAAGGTGATCGGCACGAGCTTGGTCGCATCGACCGGCTTCGGCGGCGGGCGGCGGAACAGCTTCGCCCACGCCCGCTTGAGACCGTCCCACAGCGCGACGGCGACGTGCCCGCCGTCCAGCGGCAGCAACGGGATGAGGTTGAAGACGAAGAGCGCGATATTGAGCGACGCCAGCAGTGAGAGGAACCCGGCGACCCGATTCAGGATCGGCGAGTCCGCCGCGGCCACCTCGCCGGACAGCCGCCCGGCCCCGACGATGCTGAGCGGGCCGTTCGGGTCCCGCTCCTCGCCGGTGACGAGGTCGACGCCCGTCTCCCACACCTTCGCGGGGAGCTGCCAGATGATCCCGGCGACGGCGCCGACGTTCTGCAGGGCCATCTGCGGTCCGGCCCAGATCGGCTGCGTGACGTATTCGACGGATGGGCCGATGCCGACGAAGCCGACCTCCTCGGTGGTCGTCGTGCCGTCGGCGGCTGTCACCTCGGCCTGGATCGTCGCGGGCGTCACCTGAAGGCTCTGCGCGGTACCGTCGCGTTCGATGACGAACGTCAGCTGCTCACCGGGTGAGGAGCGGATGATGGCGGTCGCCTCGTCGAAGTCGGCGACCGGTTCACCGTCGATCGACACGATCGTGTCACCGGACTGGATGCCCGCCTCTTCAGCGGGAGCGGCGGGCGCGGACTCGGCGCACTCGCTCGAACTCGTGGTCGGGACGCACTCCGACAGTCGGGCCACCGTGGTCGTCGCGGTCTGCACGCCGATGCCGGTGAGGAGGATCGCGAACAGCACCATCGCGAACAGGAGGTTCATGATCGGGCCGCCGAGCATCACGACGATGCGCTTCCAGACGGGCAGCCGGTAGAAGACGTGTGTGTCGTCCTCGCCGTGCAGCGTCTCGTCGTTGGCGTCGCGGGCGTCCTGCACCATCGTCGCGAAGAAGCCGCCTGCGGCGCGTCCACCCCGGCTCTCGGCCTGGGGAGAGGGCGGATACATCCCCGCCATCGAGATGTAGCCGCCGACAGGGAAGGCCTTGAAGCCGTACTCGGTGCCGCGGATGCGGCGCGACCACAGCGTGGGCCCGAAGCCGATCATGTACTGGCCGACGCGGACGCCGAACTTCTTGGCGGGCCACAGGTGGCCGAGCTCGTGCAGCGCGATCGACACGGCGAGGCCCACGACCATGAGCACGACACCGATGACGAACGCGAGGATCTCCACACGCCCACGGTACCCGCGTGATGCTTTGAGTTGGGTGTGACGGTGCACGGCGCAGGGATGCCGCGCTCCTCCCCTAGGCTCGAGGCGAGGAGGAGCCGTGACCCCACGCCACGTGCGCGCGCTGCGCGGCACTGCCGCCGCGTGGGTCGCGACCGTCGTCGCCGCCACCGCCCACACGCTCGCGGGCGGCGGAGCGCCGTCCCCCGCGCTGGTGGCCGCCGTCGGCATCCTCGCCTCGCCGTTCGCGGTCGGCCTCATCGGTCGGCGCTTGTCCGCGTGGCGCGTCGGTGCGACCGTGCTCGCGAGCCAGGCGCTCTTCCACGTCGCCTTCGCCGTCACCGCCGACGCGGACGCTGCAGCGCTGCACGGGCACCACGTGACGCACCTCGGCGGCGATCTGAGCGCCGTCGTCGTCCCCGACGCCCCGATGCTCGCCGCGCATGTGCTCGCCGCGTTCGGCACCGTCGCCGCACTCCACGGCGGAGAGCGGATGCTGCGCGCCCTGGGCAGCGGCATCCGTTCGATCTTCACGCGGGTGCGGGCCATCACCCCGCGCGCGCCGATGCCGCGGCCCGTCATGCCGCAGGCACGCGCTCTCGGCGCGGCGCCGCGCATCGTCCTGTCCGACGCCTCCCGGCGCGGACCGCCCGCCTTCGTCTGAGCAGCGCCTCGAGCGCCGCACCCGTCGCCGGCCGCGCCCGATGCGCGCGCCGGGTCCACTCGCGTACGCGCACTCGCCGCGACGCGTCGTTCGGCTCCGCGCCGACCACCCCGACGAAAGACGAAAGCACACTCATGACCACGCACACCCCTCTGTCCCGCAGCCGCCGCATCGCGATCGGTGCGACCGCCGGTCTCGCCCTCGCGCTCGGCGCGCCGCTCGCCGCGTCCGCGCACGTCCACGTGAACCCCGGGACGGCGTCCGCCGGCGGCACCGAGACGCTCGCGTTCTCGTTCTCGCACGGCTGCGACGGCTCCCCCACGACCACCCTCGCCATCGACATCCCCGAGGGCGTCGGCAACGTGACGCCGGCTGTCCAGGGCGGCTGGAGCATCACGCGCGAACTCGGCGCCGACGGCGTGCCGACCCGCGTCGTCTACACCGCCGACACGCCCGTCGAGGACGGTCTCAAGGCGACCGTCTCGATGGATGTGCTCTTCACGGAGGACGCCGCCGGCACGACACTCGCCTTCCCGGTGACCCAGACCTGCGCCGAGGGCGAGACGGCGTGGACGCAGATCGCCGAGGAGGGTGAGGACCCCCACGACCTCGACGCGCCGGCGCCGCTGGTCGAGGTGGGCGCCGTCGCGGACGACACCGGCCACGACGCCGCCGCGAGCACGGCGCACACGGGCGACGAGGACGCCACGGCCACCGCCGAGACGGCGGATGCGGCATCCGTCTCCTCCGCCGACCCGGTCGCACGCTGGCTCGCCGCCGGCGGACTCGCCGCGGGGCTCGCTGCGCTCGTGATCGTCCTCGTGCGCGGCCGCCGCAAGGCCTGACCCGCCCGAGCCCCCGCGGCGCCACGCCGTGGCCCGCGGGGGCTTCCCCGGTCGTCGAGCGAGCGAGGAACGAGCGAGACGAAACGTCGCCGGACGCCCCCGGCGGCGTTTCGTCTCCCACCCCGCTCACAGACGTCGATCCGGCGCGGATCCGGGCCCTGGCGCCGTGCGAAGATGGATGCGCCATGCCGACCGACGCGCCTTCCAACCTGCCCCCGGTACTCCGCCCCGACGCGCCGCCGACCCACTCCCTCGCGGATCTCGCGGCGCGCTTCGCCGTCGATGTCCGCGGCGACCTCGCCGACGTCGCACTCACCGGCATCACTCTCGCGACCGCCGATCTTCGCCCGGGCGACGTGTTCGTCGCCGTCCAGGGCGTCAACCGCCACGGCGCGGAGTTCGCCGCGACGGCGGCCGAGAAGGGCGCGGTCGCGGTCGTGACCGACGCCGCCGGCGCCGACATCGCCGCCGCGAGCGGGCTGCCGGTGGTGCTGGTCGACAATCCCCGCGCTCTGCTCGGCGAGCTGTCGGCGTGGGTGTACAGCACGGGCCGCGACGACGACCTGCCCCATCCTGTTCGGCACGACCGGCACCAACGGCAAGACGAGCGTCTCGCACCTGCTCGAGGGCATCCTCGGGCAGCTCGGGGCGACCACCGGACTCTCCTCCACCGCCGAACGCCACATCGCCGGCCAGATCGTCGTCTCGCGGCTGACGACGCCCGAGGCCTACGAGATGCACGCCCTCCTCGCCCTCATGCGCGAACGCGGCGTCGAGGCCGTCGCGGTCGAGGTGAGCGCGCAGGCGCTCAGCCGCCGGCGCGTCGACGGCATCGTGTTCGACGTCGCCGGCTTCACCAACCTCACCCACGACCACCTCGACGACTACGCCGACATGCGCGAGTACTTCGAGGCGAAGCTGCCGCTGTTCCGTCCCGACCGCGCGCGCCGCGCCGTCGTCTGCATCGACTCCGAGCCGGGCGCCGAGGTCGTGGCGCGCAGCGAGGTGCCGACGGTCACGGTGGGCACGCCCGCGCTCGCCTCGGATCCGGATGCCGCAGCCGCCGCCGACTGGGTCGTCGACATCCTCGACGAGCGACCGGTCGGCACCGAGTTCCGCCTCACCGCCCGCGACGGCCGCACGCTGACGACCCTCGTCCCCGTGATCGGACGCCACATGGCCGCCAACGCCGGCCTCGCGATCGTGATGATCCTGGAGGGCGGTTACGCGTGGGAGCGGCTCGTGGCAGCGCTCGACGGCGGCCGCATCGAGGCCTACCTGCCGGGGCGCACCGAGCTCGTCTCGGGAGAGACGGGCCCGGCCGTCTACGTCGACTTCGGCCACTCGCCCGACGCGTTCGAGAAGACGCTCGCCGCGGTCCGCCGTGTGACACCCGGCAAGGTCGTCATGCTCTTCGGCGCCGACGGCGACCGCGACGCCACGAAGCGGCACGACATGGGGCGCACCGGGGTCGAGGGCAGCGACATCCTCGTCATCACCGACCACCACCCGCGCCACGAGGACCCCGACTCGATCCGCGCCACTCTCGTCGAGGGCGCACGCCGGGCGCAGCCGGATGCCGAGATCCACGAGTTCTCCCCACCCGAGCGCGCCATCATCGAGGCCGTCGCACTGGTCGGCGACGGCGACGCGATCCTGTGGGCCGGACCCGGACACCAGGACTATCGCGACATCCGCGGCGTCCGCACGCCGTACTCGGCGCGGGAGCTCGCCCGTCGCGCCCTGCGCGAGGCCGGCTGGCCCGTGCCCGAGCCGCACTGGCCGGTGCCGTACCCGGAGCACGAGACCCCGGCATCCGACCCCCTCCGCCCGGTGTATCCCGACGCCTGAGCCCGCCCGTTCTCCCTCTCCGGAATCGCGAAAGGGTATATCTGCGCCGGCGCAGGTATACCCTTTCGCGATTCCAGACGCGGGATCAGGATGCCGCGGCGATCGCCTTGTCGGCGGCGCGGCGGGCCCACTCCTCGGCGTCGGCGAGCGCTGCCCGCGTCAGCGCGTCAGGAGCGTCGTGGGCATCGACGACGCGGTCGATGACATCGATGATCCCGAGGAAGCTCAGCCGGCCCTCGTGGAAGGCGTCGACGGCCTGCTCGTTGGCGGCGTTGAACACGGCGGGATAGGTTCCGCCTGCGCGGCCGACCTGCTTCGCCAGGCGCACCGCGGGGAACGCGGCGTCGTCGAGAGGCTCGAACGTCCACGACGTCGCCGTCGTCCAGTCCAGCGGCCGGCCCACGCCTGCGATGCGGTTCGGCCAGTCGAGCCCGAGCGAGATCGGCAGGCGCATGTCAGGCGGCGATGCCTGCGCGATCGTGGATCCGTCGACGAACTCGACCATCGAGTGCACGATCGACTGCGGGTGCACCACGACGTCGATCTCCGCAGTACGGCACGCCGAAGAGCAGGTGCGCCTCGATCACCTCGAGACCCTTGTTGACGAGCGTCGCCGAGTTCGTCGTGACGACGCGCCCCATGTCCCACGTGGGATGGGCGAGGGCCTCGGCCGGCGTGACGGCTTCGAGCGAGGCGCGGCTGCGCCCCCGGAACGGACCGCCGGATGCCGTCAGCACGAGCCGGCGCACCTCGCTGCGCTCCCCCGACCGCAGCGCCTGCGCGATCGCCGAGTGCTCGGAGTCCACCGGCACGATCTGTCCGGGACGCGCGAGTGCGGTGACGAGGTCTCCGCCGACGATCAGAGACTCCTTGTTCGCGAGCGCGAGCGTGCGGCCCGTCTCGAGGGCCGCGAGAGTCGGACCGAGTCCGACCGAGCCGGTGATGCCGTTGAGCACGACATCGGCCTCGACGTCGCGGACGAGCTGCTCGGCCTCCACCGCGCCGAGGGCGGTGCTGTCGACCCCGAACTCGGCGGCCTGCGCGTCGAGGCCGGCGCGATCGGAGCCGGCAGCGAGGCCGACGATCTCGAACCGCCGGGGATTGGCCCGCACGACGTCGAGCGCCTGCGTGCCGATGGAGCCGGTCGAGCCGAGGATCAGGACGCGCCGCATCCGGCCAGCCTATCGCCGGGCCGGATGCGGTCGCCGTCTCCCCTGCGGCGGACTACTCGGCGGCGGCCCGCTGCACGCCCAGGATGTCGATGACGAAGACGAGCGTCTCGCCCTTGAGGTCCTGGTCGTTGATCTCGCCCTCGCCGTAGCCGGCGGCCGGCGGGATCACCACGAGCACCTGCGAGCCGACCGTCTGACCCTCGAGCGCCTGCTGGAAGCCCGCGACGACGCCGGTCGTCTGGAACTGCGCGGGGGTTCCGCGGCTCCAGCTGGAGTCGAACTCGGTGCCGTCCGACCACTTGACGCCGCGGTACTGGACGAACACGGTGTCGCCCGACTCCACGGTCGCGCCCTCGCCGAGCTTGAGATCGGCGATCTGCACCTCGGCCGGCGGCTCCTCGTCGGGAACCGTGATCGTCGGCGCGCCGTCATCGTCGAGCTCGACCTCCGGCATCCCTTCCACCGGGTCCTGCTCGGCGCCGGTGGCGACGGTGGGCAGCTGGTCGATCGACTGCGCGACGACGACGGCATTGGCGGCGCCCTCGCCCAGCATGGAGCCGGGGATGGTGAACGCGGTGGAGGAGCCGAGCGGCGTGCAGAGCACGCTGCTGCCGAAGATGCCGCTGCCGTCGACGATGATCGGGACGAGGCCCGAGTCGTCGGGCGTGGTGGTGGCCGAGTCGAGCAGGACCTCGCCCGTGGCCGGGTCGATGATGAGGTACTGGCCGGAGACGAGCTCCCCGACGGCGAGGTCTTCACCGTCGGCGTCTTCGGCGATGGTCCGCTGAAGCTCCGCGAACTCGAGATCGGCCGGGACCTCCGCCGTGAGCTCGGGGGCGGTGCCGGAGACGGTGATCGCGTCGGAGTCGGCGCCGGGCTGCGGATCGAGTCCGCAGTCCGAGGCGGCCGCACTCGACGACGGGCTGGGAGTGGCGTCCGGCTCGGCGGAGCCGGCGCAGCCGGCGAGCAGGAGGGCCGACATCGCGGCGACGGACAGGGCGGCGAGCGGGCGAATGCGCACGGAACAACCTCGAGACGTGGAAGGGAAGACTCCATCTTTTCGCATCTTTGCTCCGTTCGTGCTGAGAAAGCGGCTATGCCGATACCGGAATGCAATCGGGGGTACCCTCTACGGGTGACTTCCGACCTCGTACCCGGCGCCGATGACAACGCCGGCGAATCGGCGGAAGCGCCCGAACCTCCGCCGCCCCGGCTCGCCGCATGGGCTTCACCTACGCCCTGGGACGCCAGATCATCCGGCCTCTCGCGCGCGTCGTGTACCGCCCTCGCGTGGAGGGCAAGGCGAACGTCCCGAAGTCGGGGCCGGTCATCTTCGCGAGCAATCACCTGTCGTTCATCGACTCGATCGCGATCCCCGTGGCCGCGCCCCGGCCCGTGCACTTCCTCGCGAAGGCGAGCTATTTCGAGAGCGGCCTCTCGCGCTGGTTCTTCACCGCCATCGGGGCCATCCCGGTCCAGCGCGGCGCCGGGCAGGCGGCGCTCGACGCGCTCGACCAGCAGCGCACGCTGCTCGAAGAGGGCAGCGCCGTCGCGCTGTACCCCGAGGGCACGCGTTCGCTCGACGGCCGCCTCTACAAGGGGCGGACGGGTGTCGCCTTCCTCGCGCTGCAGACCGGCGCACCGGTCGTCCCCGTGGGACTCATCGGCACCGACGACGTGATGCCGGTCGGTGCGAAGATGCCGTCACTCAGGCACCGCATCACGGTCAGGTTCGGCGAGCCGCTCGACCTGGCACACCACGGTCCCGCCTCGTCAGGCAAGGCCCGCCGGCTCGCCACCGACGAGATCATGGCCGCGATCCACGCCCTGTCGGGGCAGGAGCTCGCCAACGCCTACAACGAGGTCCCGGCGCAGAACACGATCGACCGCATCAAGCAGGTCCTCCCGCACGAGCGCCGCTGAGGCGTAGCTTCCCCGACCGATCCCACCGGTCGGCGAGCGAGGCGGATGGCGGGCAGTCAGGCGCCGGCGACGACGATCGTGGGCTCGTGCCGCACCGGGAAGTTCACCGAGTTCGCGATGAAGCACCACTCGTGCGCCTGCGCGTGCGCGGCGGTCGCGGCATCCGTCATCGACGCGTCCGCGACGGTCACGCGCGGCCGCAGCACCACCTCGCGGAAGGCACCGCCGCCGCGACCGTCTTCGACCATCAGACCGGATGCCTCGTCCTCGTAGCCGACGACGACGACACCCGCCTGCACGCAGGCGTGCAGATACGACAGCAGGTGGCACTCGCTGAGGGCGGCGAGCAGCATGTCCTCGGGGTTCCAGCGGGACGGATCGCCGCGGAACGGCTTGTCCGCCGAGGCCGGCAGCGCGGGCTTGCCGTCGATCTCGATCGTCACGGCCCGGTCGTAATCCCGGTAGCCGGAGGTGCCGGTGCCGCGGTCACCCGTCCAGGTCGTCCGGACGGAGTATCGATGCTCGCCCCACATGAGCACAGTCTGTCATGCAGGCCGACGTCGCCTCCGGCGGTAGGCTGACGAGGTGCCGCAGACCTTCGCCGCAGCCGACGCCGTCGAACTCGCCGTTGTCGAACGCAGCGGATTCATCGAGTCGCGGCACGCCGGGCATCGCCCTCGTGCTCGCCGCCGACGGCACGATCGCCGAGAAGCTCGGCGATCCGTCGGCGCTGATCCTCCCCCGCTCGAGCCTCAAGCCGCTCCAGGCGCTCGCGTGCCTGTCGGCCGGCGCGCCCCTCGAGGGCGAGCGGCTGGGACTCTCCACCGCGAGCCACTCGGGCACCGACCGTCATGTCGCCGTCGTCCGCGACATCCTCTCCCTCGCCCAGCTGAGCGAGGAGGATCTCGGGTGTCCGCCCGCGTGGCCGGGCGACACCGCCACCCGCGATGAGCTGGTGCGCGAGCTCGGGCAGCCGGCGCGCATCCGCATGAACTGCTCGGGCAAGCACGCCACCATGCTCCTGACCAGCGTCGTCAACGGCTGGGACACCGAAGGCTACCTCGCGCCGGGGCATCCGGTGCAGATCCTCATCCGCGAGACGATCGAGCGCCTCATCGGCGAGAAGATCGCCGCCACCGCCGTCGACGGCTGCGGCGCGCCCGTCTATGCCATGACCCTCTTCGGGCTGGCCCGCGCCATCCACCGCATCGGCAACTCCTCGACCACCTCGCCGTTCGCGCTGCATCGCAGCGCCGGCGCGCTCGTCGACGCCGTGCGCGCGAACCCGTGGACGATCGACGGGCCCGGACGCGCCGACACGATCGCGATCGAGCGGCTCGGCGTCTTCGCCAAGGGCGGTGCCGAAGGCGTCATGGTGATGGTGGCCCCCGACGGCACCACCGTGACGCTCAAGATGCTGGACGGCAGCGGCCGCGCCGCGACCGCCGTCGCTCTGCGGCTGCTGGAGCGCCACGGCGCGCTCGCGTCCGCCGACGTCGCCGACACGCTGTCGAAGCTTCCGCTGACCGTCACCGGCGGCGGGCAGGACGTCGGGGCCATCCGCCCCGCCTTCTAGAGGCGCTCCCACGAGGAGCCCGAGCGCTCCAACGGCGGAGCGGAAAGGATCACACGATGCGGATCAGCGTCCCCACCGAGGTCAAGAACAACGAGTACCGGGTCGCCCTCACGCCTGCGGGAGTGCACGATCTCGTGGCGTCCGGCCACGAGGTGTTCGTGCAGCGCGGCGCCGGCGAGGGCTCGTCCATGCCGGACGCCGAGTACGAGGCGGCCGGTGCGGTCCTGCTCGACGACGCGGCGGAGGTGTGGGCGCGCGCGGAGCTGCTGCTGAAGGTCAAGGAGCCGATCGCGAGCGAGTACGGCTACTTCCGCGACGACCTCGTGCTGTTCACCTACCTGCATCTGGCCGCCGACCGCCCCCTCACCGAGCGCCTGCTCGCCGACCGCGTCACCGCCATCGCGTACGAGACGGTGCAGCTCGCCGGCGGCGGGCTGCCGCTGCTCGCGCCGATGAGCGAGGTCGCCGGCCGGCTCGCACCGACCGTCGGCGCCGCCACGCTGATGCGCTCCGCGGGCGGACTCGGCCTGCTGATGTCGGGAGTGCCCGGCACACGGCCGGCGACGGTGACCGTCATCGGAGGCGGCGTGGCAGGCGCGAACGCGGCCGTCATCGCGGTCGGCCTGGGCGCCGACGTCACCGTGTTCGACACCAACGTCCAGCGGCTCCGCTACCTCGACGACCACTTCCAGGGCCGGGTGAAGACCGCGGCCTCCAACCCGCTCGATCTCGACCGCGCGGTCGTGGCTTCGGACCTCGTCATCGGATCGGTGCTGATCCCCGGGGCCAAGGCCCCGAAGCTGGTCACGAACGACATGGTGGCGCGCATGCGGCCGGGGTCGGTGCTCGTCGACATCGCGGTCGACCAGGGCGGCTGCTTCGAAGACACCCACCCGACGACGCACGCCGACCCGACGTTCCCCGTGCACGGGAGCATCTTCTACTGCGTGGCCAACATGCCCGGCGCCGTCCCGAACACGTCGACCTCGGCGCTCACGAACGCGACGCTCCCCTACATCCGCCAGATCGCCCGGCATGGGTGGCAGGCGGCGCTCCGATCGGACGCCGCCCTTGCGGCCGGACTCAACACCGTCGGCGGCCAGGTCGCGAACGCGGGCGTCGCGACGGCGCACGATCTCGAACTCGCACCGCTGGACGTCGCGCTGGTCTGAGCGCAGCATGCAGAAGCCCCGGATGCCTCGCGTCCGGGGCTTCTGCTCTGTCCGGCCGGTGCTCCGAGCCTGTGCCGCGGCCGCGCCGAGGTGCGCGGCGGCTGCGCCTGGGCTGTGCGGCCCGGTGCCGCGAGGTGCGCGGCGGGCTGCGCGTGTCGGCGCCTCGCGCGACACTGGTGTGATGACGGACGACCGCGAATGGACGGTGGAGGACCATCTGCGAGGCGCCGATCCCGACGCCGTGCGCCTGTGGCACCGCATCGACGATCTGATCGCCTCTTTCGGCGCCGGTGACGCACTCGGTGGCCAAGACCACGATCACCTTCCGCGGGCCACGGCGCGGGTTCGCGGGCGCCCGGCCGATGCGCCAGGGGGTGCGCGGCTACTTCGACCTGATGCGCGAACTGCCGCCCGACCCGAGGATCCTCAGCGCCTCACCCTACGGGCGGCGACTCTTCGTGCACCAGTTCCGGCTCGCCGACGAGAGCGAGTTCGACGAGACCGTCGCCTCCTGGCTGCGCGAGGCGTACGAGGTGGGCTGCGGAGCGCACCTCGGCCCCTGACGCCCCGGCCGTCACGCCAGGCCCGTGACGCCGGCTCGCTGCGCCCGCGACCGGCGGGGCCCGGCTCAGCTCAGCTCAGCTCAGCTCAGCTCAGGCGAGCCCGCCGTCGATGGACCGGGAGAAATCGGCCGGATCCTCCGGCACGAGCACCTCGGTGTCGCGGTTGAGGCTCTCGCCGCGGAAGAACGGCTTCGCGCGCGGGAAGGCGAACCACAGGAACATCAGCAGCACGCCGAACGCCAGCGAACCGATGCCCAGGACGAAGGTGCCGCCGATTCCGAGCAGGACCGTGTAGCCGTAGTCGACGTCGTACATGTCGATCGCCGACTGCACGAAGGCGTACGTCAGCATCAGCGCGCCGAGCAGCGGGAACAGGAACCGGTAGAAGAAGTTCCTCGCCGAGTCGAACAGCTCGCGGCGGAAGTACCAGACGCAGGCGTAGCCGGTGATCGCGTAGTAGAAGGCGATGGCGAGCCCGAGCGAGAGGATCGAGTCCTGCAGGATGTTGTCGCTGATCAGGGTCATGCCGATGTAGTAGACCGAGGCGACGATGCCCATGACGAGCGTGGAGAACGACGGCGTCTTGTAGCGCGGGTGCACCGAGGCGAACCGCCGGGGAAGCGCCTTGTAGGCCGCCATCGCCAGCGTTCCCCGCGCCGTGGGCAGGATCGTGGTCTGCGTCGACGAGATCGCCGAGATCATGACCGCGACCACGAGCACCCAGCCGAGCGGGCCGAGCAGCCCGTCCTTGATCGCGAGGAAGAAGTCGTCGGCGTTCGCCTCGTTGCCCAGGCCCGTGCCTTCGCTGCCGAGACCGGCGTACATCATCGCCGCGACGGTGACCCCGACGTAGGTGATCAGCAGGATGACCGTGGTCAGCAGCGCCGCCCGACCGGGGATGCGCTTGGGGTCCTTGGTCTCTTCGTTCAGGGCGAGGCAGGTGTCCCAGCCCCAGTAGATGAAGAGCGCGAGCAGGATCGACTCGACGAATCCGCCCCACTCCGTGAATGCGAACGGGTTGAACCACGACCAGTCGAACGGGGTCGGGTCGGGGGCGGTGCCCGCGAAGAAGTGCCACAGCGCGGCGACGACGAAGATGGCCAGAGCGAGGTACTGGATGCCGAGCAGGATGTTCTGGATCCGCTCGCCGATCTCGACCCCGCGCCAGCTGACCCAGGTCATCGCCGCGATGAACACGACACCGGTCGCCGTGACGAGGGGGACGTTGTCCGAGAGGAGTGCGTCCTCGGCGTTGCCCACGATCCCGTCGATCAGCGCCCAGAAGTAGATGCCGGCGATCTGCGCGAGGTTCGCGAGCACGACCATGCCGGCGACGGCGACGCCCCATCCGCCCATCCAGCCCACCCACGGACCGAACGCCTTCGTGCCCCACGTGAACGTGGTGCCGCAGTCCGGCACGGCGTTGTTGAGCTCGCGGTAGGCGAACGCGATGAAGAGCATCGGGATGAACGCGATGACGAACGCGATGGGCGCCTGAGCCCCGACGGCGAGGACGACGAACCCGAGGGTCGCCACCAGGGAGTAGACCGGGGCGGTGGACGCGAGGCCGATGACGGTGGAGCCCCACAGGCCCAGCGTGCCGGCGGCGAGTCCCTTGCCCTCAGGCCGTTGCAGATCGATCGGGGTTGTAGCCACAGAGCGACGCTAAGCGCGTGGGCGAAGAGCCGGTCAACACAGCGCCCCGACGGTTCGGCCGGACATCGCCGGAGGGAAGGACAATGCGCACGGGCTCCGCTCCGGCCGAGATGAGCCAGGCGCGGCCCGCTCCGGGCTCGCAGTACGGCGGCACGCCGCGGTATCCCGCCACGACCCGCAGTTCCGCGGCGCAGGACGTGTCGATGACCAGGTCGTGGTCGCCGCGCACATCGGCGAGCAGGCGCCAGTGGCGCTGCCAGTCGTCGGGCTCGCCCACGATGACGACGCACGCGTCCGCCGCGGATGCCGGATCCGCCACGTAGTCGTCGACCTCCAGCACCCGCACGCCCTGCTCCGCCAGACGGCGAGCGCCCGCCGGCCCGCCGGTGATCGGCGGGCGACCACACCGGTGAGCCGGGCCGCCGGCATCCACTGCTCCTCCACGGCGCGGGCAGGGGCGGCGCGGCCGGGGCCGCGGCGATCTGCACCGCACGCCCGTCGAGGCGCCCGCGGCCCGGCGGCGCCGCAGGGTCGAACGCCGAGGGATCGCCACCTGCTGCGGCGTGGTCGACTCGCGTGGGGTACGGCAGGACGAGCCGCCGTGCGAAGAGTTCGGCGACCCGCGACACCGGGCCCGTCATGCGGTGGGCGCCGGCCACGACGAGCACTCCGGCGTCGCCGGCACGGCGGACGAGACCCTCGACGCGTTCGAGCACCACGTGCGCGTACTCGGGGGGCAGGCGCAATGCAACGGCGTCGAGATCGTCGATCAGCACGACGGACCCCGCCGCGGGCAGCTCGTCGTGCAGGGCCGAGACGGCGTCCCAGAGGCGTTCCGGGTGCGCCGGAACGCGAACGGCGCTCCCCTGGGCCTGCGCCGCGATGACCTCGAGCACGTTGGAGACGCCGGATCCCGGCCCGCCGAGCACGAGCAGCGCGCGATCGGCCGGACTCACGAAGGCGACCGGCTGCCGCTGACGCTCGGGCTCGTCCGCCAGGCCGAGGAGCACGCCACCCGGTGGCGGAGCGTCCCTGCCCGTCGCGGCGCGTGCGGCGAGCTCGTCGACCGTCACCAGCGCGGGCAGCGCGGGCAGCCACGGACGCGTGGGGGCGCGATGCCCGGTCCGGAGGGCCGCGGCCGCGACGTCCCGGCCGTCCGACAGGGCGATCCGCACCTGCTGGGGCGCGGCGTCGCCGGCGCGCCGCACGAACGCGGTTCCCCGCCCGGCCGCGCCGCCGGGCAGTCGAGCGGCGTCGTCGGTGCCCAGCAGCGCCCGGCTGTCGGCGGGATCCGTCACGCGCAGGCTGATCCGCAAGGGGCAGTTCGCGAGCAGATTGTCGCGGATCACACCCGCCGCCCGCTGCGTGCCGAGGATGAGATGGATGCCGAGCGCGCGGCCGCGCGCCGCGATGTCGGCGAAGAGCCCGTGCAGTTCGGGATGGTCCGCGAGCAGCGCGGCGAACTCGTCGACCACCACCACCAGCCGCGGGAGCCGCACCCGAGGATCCAGGATGTCGCGGGCCCCTGCCGCGGCGATGGCGGCCTCGCGGCGGCGCAGCTCGGCCCGCAGGCTGTCGATCGCACGTCGCGCTCCCGAACCGTCGAGATCCGTGATGACGCCGGTGACGTGCGGCACGCCGGCGAGGCCGTCGAAGGCGGTGCCGCCCTTGAAATCCGCGAGCAGGAAGGTCACCTCGTCGGTGGTGCGCGTCGCGCACAGCGAGAGGATCCAGGTGATGAGCAGCTCGCTCTTGCCCGCGCCGGTGACGCCCGCGACCACGGCGTGCGGCCCGTCCGCGACGAGATCGACGACGGCCGTCCGCCCGCCGGCGACGCCGATCGGCGCGGGAAGGCCCCGCGTCGTCTCGGGAACGCCGTCGAGAAGCGGCGCGAGCGCGAGGGGCTCGCCGCCGTCGCGGACGAGGCCGAGGCTGCGCTCCGCCCGGCGCTGCGAGCTCAGCGGCGATGTCTTCGGCCTGCGCCCGGGCGACGGCCTCGACCCGCAACGGCACCACCTCGCCGGCGTGCTCCATCCGCGCGACACCAGGTGCGGCGACGGTCAGGACCGCCTGGCACCGCGGCGGCAGCGGTTCGCCCGGGCGGCACCGTGCGATGACGATGTCGGCCTCCGCGGGCGCGAGCTCGCCCGGACCGATCACCGCGAGCGCCGCCCCGCCGGCTGCGCCGCGATGCGGCAGCGCCTCGATCCACTCCAGCGCCGGGCCGAGCGTGCCCACGATGCGCAGATCGCCGGGCGCGAGCGCCAGGCACAGCTGCAGCACCAGCGCCCGCTGCACCGCGGCGGCGAGCGTTTCGCCGCCGACCACGGCGATCCCGGCCGAGAGCGGCACGCGTGACCGGGGCACCCGCCAACCGCGCCGGCGCGGCGGCGCAGCTCGGCGGCATCCGGGTCTCCGTCGCCGCCGGTCACGCGCACGATGCTCGTGACGCTCCCCCTCGCCGACCACGATCGCATGCGGCGCGACCGCCGCGCCAGATGTCGCCGCCGCCCGCGACGAGGCGGGCGACATCGGGATGCAGCGCTCCACAGCTGCGCACGCTCGCCGGTGTGGCGCGCGGCGACCGCCGATGCGACGGCGTCGCGGGCCTGGGCGGCCTCTGCCGCGGCCCGCCTGCCGTCCTTCCTGGCCGCGCGGCGCGCGTCCAGCACCGTCGCCGCCGCGATCACCGGCCCCAGCAGTGCGAACCAGAGCGAGTACACCGAGCCGGTGACGAGCCAGAGGGCCACCGCGCCGACCACGGGGACGACGGCCGCCACGATGGGCAGCGGCGGACGCGCGGGCGGTCGCCACGCTGCGGGAAGCGTCAGCGGCTCGTCGTCCGCGACAGAGGCGGCAGCGATGCCCGCGCCGGTGGCGGCCTCGAGGGGCGGGAAGGCGGTCGAGCGCATGCGCTCAGTCCATCGCGGCCACGGCCGCCGCGAACGACGATGACGGGGATCTGTGGATCCCCCGGCTCACTCCCCCGCTGGGGAGGAGTCGTCGTCGGCCGCCGAATCGCCCTCGGCCGCGGCGTCCGCCGGACGACCGACGTCGAGCACGATGATCGTGATGTTGTCGCGCCCGCCGTTCTCGAGTGCCGCCTCGAGCATGGCGGACGCCGCGTCGGCGGGATCGGGGTTCTCGTCGAGGAAGTGACGGATGCCGTAGTCGGTGAGCTCTTTCGTCAGCCCGTCCGAGCAGATGACGAACCGGTCGCCCTCGATCACGTCGAGGCGGACGTAGTCGGGCGTGACGCCCTCGCTCGGCCCGACGGCGCGCGTGATGACGTTGCCGTACGGATGGTTCTCGGCCTCTTCGGGACTGAGCCGGCCGGCCGCGACGAGCTCCTGCACGACGGAGTGGTCGGTCGTGATCTGGACGATCGCGCCGTCGCGGAGGAGGTACACGCGCGAGTCGCCGATGTTGAGGGTCACCCAGTGCGCGGCATCCCCCGTGGTGTCGAGGAAGACCCCCGTCACGGTGGTGCCGGTGCCGTCGTCGGTCGCCTCGGGATGGGACGCGATGTCTTTGACCGCCCGAGCCAGCGCCTTCTCGATCGTCTTCGGCGACACGTGGCCGCCGTCGGCGACGGCGCGGAGGCGATCGATCGTGCTCGCGCTGGCGATCTCGCCGCCGACGTGCCCGCCCATCCCGTCGGCGACGACGAAGAGCGGATACGAGGCGAACATCGCGTCCTGGTTCACCTCGCGCCGGCGACCGGTGTCGGTCACGGCGGCCCACGAGAGCTCCAACACGCCACCGGGCACCGGGACGGCGAGAGACTCGGTGGAAACCTCGGGCACGCGGTGTCCTCCCCGTCCGGTGCACGGTGGCCCTTCGCCCCCGCGTCATCACATACTAGTGGGTTACTCCACGGCGTCCTCGGACTCGGCGAGCGCTTCCACGACGATCTGCGCCGTCGTCGGCGGCGGCGCGAGCGGCACCGCCGGAACCGAGACCAGGTCCTCGTCCTCGGCTGCACCTTCGAACTGCGCGTTGTAGAGCCGCCAGTAGGCGCCCCTCGCCGCGAGCAGCTCGTCGTGGGAGCCCTGCTCGACGATCGACCCGCTCTCCATCACGAGGATGAGGTCGGCATCCCGGATCGTCGACAGCCGGTGGGCGATCACGAAGGCGGTCCGGTCCTCGCGCAGGCGCGACATCGCACGCTGGATCAGCAGCTCGGTGCGGGTGTCGACCGACGAGGTCGCCTCGTCGAGGATGAGGATGCGCGGATCCGCGAGGAAGGCGCGCGCGATGGTGATGAGCTGGCGCTCGCCCACGCTGAGGTTCGTCGCCTCGTCGTCGAGCAGCGTGTCGTAGCCGTCGGGCAATGCGTGCACGAACCGGTCGACATACGCGGCCGTCGCGGCGGCGACGATCTCCTCCTCCGTCGCCTCGGGGCGGCCGTAGGCGATGTTCTCGCGGATCGTTCCCGAGAAGAGCCAGGTGTCCTGCAGGACCATCCCGGTGCGCGCGCGCAGATCGTCGCGCGTCATCCTGCGCGTGTCGACGCCGTCGAGGGTGATCCGGCCGGAGTCCACGTCGTAGAACCGCATGATCAGGTTCACGAGCGTCGTCTTGCCGGCGCCGGTGGGACCGACGATCGCCACCGTGCTTCCCGGCTGAGCGGCGAGCGTCAGCCCGTCGATGAGCGGCTTGTCGGCGACGTAGCGGAACGAGACGTCCTCGAACTCCAGGCGGCTGGCGGGGTCCGGCGCGGTCTCGGCCGGGTCGTCGTCGGGCGTCTGCTCGTCCTCGTCGAGCAGCTCGAACACCCGCTCGGCGCTCGCGACACCGGACTGCAGCAGGTTCGCCATGGAGCCGAGCTGGCTCAGCGGCTGCGTGAACTGGCGCGAGTACTGGATGAACGCCTGCACGTCGCCGATCGACATGAGCCCCGCCGCCACCTGCAGGCCGCCGACGACGGCGATCGCGACGTAGACGAGGTTGCCGACGAACATCATGGCGGGCATGATCACGCCCGACAGGAACTGGGCGCCGAAGCTCGTGCGGTACAGCTCGTCGTTCTCGGCGCGGAAGTCCGCCTCGACCTCCTTCTGGTGACCGAAGACCTTGACGACCGAATGGCCCGAGAACGTCTCCTCGACGCGGGCGTTGAGGACGCCCGTCGTCTTCCACTGCTGCACGAACAGCTTCTGCGAGCGCCGCGCCACCAGCACCGTGATGAGGATGGTGAGCGGGATCGTGACGAGCGCGATGACGGCCAGGAGCGGCGAGATGATGAACATCATCGTCAGCACGCCGATCACGGTCAGCAGCGAGATGATGACCTGGGACAGCGTCTGCTGCATCGTCTGACCGATGTTGTCGACGTCGTTGGTGACGCGGCTGAGCAGCTCGCCGCGCTGCACGCGGTCGAAGTACGACAGCGGGAGCCGGTGCACCTTGTCTTCGACCTGGAGGCGCAGGCGGTGCATCGACCGCTGCACCACGCCGTTGAGGATGCGCGCCTGCAGCCAGCCGAAGAGGCTCGAGAACACGTAGACGGCCAGCACCAGCGCGAGGATGCGAGAGAGCTGGTCGAAGTCGACGCCGGCACCGGGGACGAAGTCCATCGCGGCGATCATGTTCGCCTGGTCCTGGTTGCCTGAGGCGACCAGCTGATCGACGACCTGCTGCTGGGTCGCGCCTTCGGGCACCTGCAGCGAGATGAAGCCGGCGAACACCACGTTCGTGCCTTCGCCGAGCAGCTTGGGGCCGATCACCGAGAGCGTGACCGACAGGATGCTGAACACGAGCACGACGATCAGCTGGGGCATCTCGGAGCGCAGTGTGCCGAGCAGCCGCTTCGCGCTGGGGCCGAAGTTGTCCGCCTTGGCCGCCGGCACGCCGGCACCGCCGAACGGGCCGCCGCGGGGACCGACGGGGGCGGGACGGGTGTTCTGGGCGCCGCTCATGCCGCCTCCGCCGCGAGCTGGGATTCCACGATCTCGCGATACGTCTGACACGTCTCGACGAGATCGTCGTGTACGCCGATGCCCACGACGCGTCCGTGATCGAGCACGACGATCTGATCGGCGTGCTGGATGGTCGATACGCGCTGAGCGACGACGAGCCTCGTCGCATCGGGCAGCTGGGTGTCGAGCGCGCGCCGGAGCTCGGCATCCGTCCGCAGATCCAGAGCTGAGAACGAGTCATCGAAGATGTACACCTCGGGCCGCTTCACGAGGGCCCGCGCGATCGCGAGCCGCTGCCGCTGTCCGCCCGAGACATTGGTGCCGCCCTGCGCGATCTGCGCTTCGAGGCCGTCGGGCATGGCGCGCACGAAATCGGCGCCCTGCGCCAGCTCCAGGGCACGCCACAGCTGCTCGTCGGTGGCGTCGCGGTCGCCGTAGCGCAGGTTCGAGGCGATCGTGCCCGAGAACAGGAAGGCACGCTGCGGCACCAGCCCGACGCGGGTCCACAGCTCGTCGGGGTCGTAATCGCGGACGTCGACGCCGTCGATGCGGACGCTGCCCGCCGTGACATCGAAGAGGCGCGGCACGAGGCTGATCAGGGTGGTCTTGCCGGAACCGGTCGATCCGATGACGGCGGTCGTCGTGCCGGGCTCGATCGTGAAGGTCAGATCGTGGAGCACCGCCTCTTCGGCGCCCGGGTAGGCGAAGTCGACGTGGTCGAACTCGATCCGTCCTTCGGGGGCGGGAGCGGATGCCGCCACCGCCGGTGCCGACACCGAGGGCTCGGCCTCGAGCACCTCGCCGATGCGGTTCGCGCACACCGCGGCGCGCGGGATCATGACGAACATGAACGTCGCCATCATCACGCCCATGAGGATCTGCATGAGGTAGGTGAGGAAGGCGAACAGCGTGCCGATCTGCACCCCGTTGTTCTGCACCTGGAATGCTCCGAACCAGATGACGGCGACGCTCGAGAGGTTCATGACGAGCATGACGGCGGGGAACATCAGCGCCATCAGATTGCCGGCGCGAAGCGCGGTGTCCTTGACGTCGTCGCTGGCGCGCTCGAACCGGGCCCGCTCCTGCCGCTCGCGCACGAAGGCCCGCACGACGCGGATGCCGCTCAGCTGCTCGCGCATGATCTGGTTGACGCGGTCGATGCGCGTCTGCATCAGCGTGAACGCCGGCACCATGCGCCAGACGATCAAACCCACGATGATGAGGAGCACCGGGATCGCCACGGCCATCAGCCACGACAGGCCGACGTCCTGGCTCACCGCCATGATGACGCCGCCGATCGCCAGCATCGGCGCCGAGATCATCAGCGTCGCCGACACCTGCACCAGCATCTGCACCTGCTGCACGTCGTTGGTGTTCCGCGTGATGAGCGACGGCGCGCCGAACTGCCCCACCTCGCGCTGCGAGAACGCGACCACGCGATGGAAGAGGTCACCGCGCAGGTCGCGGCCCATCCCCATGGCGAGCCGCGAGCCGAAGTACACGGCGACGATGGCGCACACGACCTGCACCAGGCTCACGATCAGCATGACGCCGCCGGTGGACCAGATGTAGGGGATGTCGCCGGTCACGACGCCGTTGTCGATGATGTCGGCGTTGAGCGTCGGCAGCCAGAGCGATGCGATCGACTGCGCCAGCTGGAAGACGACGACGGCCACGATGAGCGGCCAGGCCGGACTGAGGTAGCGCACCAGGAGCTTTCCGAGCACGACGGTCCTTTCGCAGCGCGGAACCCGTCCGCCCTCGCGGACCACGCACGAGAAGTGACGCTACGCCTGCGCCCGCGCCGCCGACAAGCCGTCGCCTACGCCGTCGGCGAACTCGCCCGCGCCGCCGATCCGGGCGCGGTCAGGCGCTCTCGGGAACCGGGAACAGCGCGTCGATCGCGTCGAGGTCGGCCTGCGACGGCGTCCACGCCGAGGCCGCTGCGGCGTTGGCCCGCACCTGCTCGGGCGTCGTCGCGCCGGCGATGACGCTCGAGAGCGCCGGGTGCGACAGCAGCCATCCGAAGGTGGCCTCGAGCATCGTGATGCCACGGTCGTCGCAGAACGCCTGGAACGCCTCGAGCGCGTCCCAGGGTGCGTCGTCGTAGATGTGCCGGCGCTGCCGGATGATGCGCGTGTCGGCGGGTGCGGCATCCCGTGTGAACTTGCCGGTCAGCAGTCCGTTGTGCAGCGGGAAGTAGGGGAAGAACCCCAGGCGGTACCGCTCGACGGCGCGCAGCACGTCGCGCTCCGCGCCGCGCGAGAGCAGGCTGTACTGGTTCTGCGACGAGACGAACGGCACGCCGTGGCGCATGAGCGCGGCGTAGTGCCCCTCGGCGATCTGCCACCCCGCGAAGTTCGAGTGGCCGATGTAGCGCACCTTGCCCTCCCGCACCAGGTCGCCGAGCGCGTCGAGGGTCTCTTCGAGCGGGGTGTCGTCGTCCGGCACGTGCAGCTGGTACAGATCGATCCAGTCGGTCTGCAGACGGGTGAGGGATGCCTCGACCGCGCGCCGCACGTACGACCGCGAGCCCTTCGAACCCGACGGCGGGTAGCCCATGTCGCGGCCGGGATGCCCGAACTTGGTCGCCAGGGTGACCTGATCGCGGCGGCCGCGGAGCGCCTCGCCCATGAGCGTCTCGGACTGACCGGGCTCGCCGCCGTACATGTCGGCGGTGTCGAGGAACGTCACGCCGGCGTCGATCGCGGCATCCAGCACCGCACGAGTGCCTTCGAGCGTCTCGGTGCGCGTGCCCTCGCGCCCGAAGTTGTTGCAGCCGAGGCCGACAGCGGACACGAGGAGGCCGGACGCGCCGACCCGGCGCAGCGGAACAGTCGAGGTCATGCGTCCACGTTATCCCCGCGCACGGATGCCGCTGCCCGAGGTGCACGAGGGGCACCGCTTCGACCGGCCACTCCCCCGGGTCGCCTGCCGCGGCATCCGCGCAGCACGACAGCCCCTCGCCGGGCGGCGAGGGGCTGTCGTGGAGTGCTACGGCTTCGGCGCGGCTCCGGTGGCCGGAGGCTCGGTGGCCGGCGGCTCGGGAGCGGACGGGGCCCCCGGCTGGGCGGGCGGAGACACGGGCGGCTCCGCAGCCGCGGGCGGCGCCGGGGCGGCGGGCGGCGGCACGGGTGCAGCCGGTGCGGCGGGAGCAGCGGGCGGCGGCGTGTAGCCGGCGGGCGGCGCGGGCGGCGCGGTGTAGCCGGCGGGCGGCGCCGGCGGCGCGGTGTAGCCGGCCGGCGGCTGGTAGCCCGCGGGAGCACCGTAGCCGGGCGCGGTCGCCGGGTTGGCGGGGTAGCCGCCGGACGGCGCCTGCGACGGGGACACCCGACCACACGGTGGTGTCGGCGAGGAAGTTGCCGGCCCACGGCGCCGCCGGGATCGCGGTGTTCCACCGCGAGCGGTCGAACGCGTTGATGCCGAGCCAGACGATCGCCAGGAAGAAGTAGAGGATCAGCCAGACGGCTTCCTTCTGCAGCTTCAGCCCCACCCGCCACGCGGCCAGCAGCGTGTAGAGGAACGCGGCGAGGCCGATGAGCGAGCCGAGCACCGGCACCCAGCCGAGCACGATTCCGCCGCCCCACAGCACCAGCAGCCACCACGGGTTGAGGTCGCCGAGCTTGACGAAGATCAGGGTGTTGTAGACCGGCACCCACGCGCGCCAGCGACCCTGCACACCGGCCTTGTCGAAGATCTTCATCAGGAACCACGAGCCGATGACGTATCCGGCGATGGCGAGCAGGAAGAGGAAGGGAGCGAGCACGAGCCAGGCGATGAGCGCTCCCGCGCCGCTGCCGTCGTTGTAGTAGCCATGGTGGAGCGACCTCCGAGAGAGTCGATTCGTGACGCATCGGGACGCGCCCGCGGAGCCCCTGCTCCGCTCGACACATGCTAGCGAGGCTCACAGCTTCCTGTCAGCATTGAGGACATATCGGGGGGATGGCCCCCTCGGGTGCCCGGTGGATAGCCTGAGCACACATCCCGATCGAAGGGCCGCCATGACCGACCAGACTCCTTCCGCTCCCACTCCCCCGCCGCTGCCCCCGCAGTCCGCCGCAGAGGCCGCACGCGGCGCCGACCCGGACGACACCGGCGTTCCGACCGTCCGCGGCGAGGCGGCCGACGTCGGCAAGGGCTTCTTCGCCGCCCTGTTCGACCTCTCGTTCCGCACGTTCATCACGCGGCGCCTCGCCAGCGTGTTCTACTTCGTGGGACTGATCGCGATCGGCATCGGCTTCATCGTGTACTTCGTCGGCGGCATCATGGGCGCCGTCTCGATCATGTGGTTCGACGTCGGAGCCGGCATCAGCGGACTCGTCGCGACGATCATCGTCGTACCGGTGCTGACCTTCCTCGCGATCATCATGCTGCGGTTCGTCATCGAGGCGGTGGTGGCCCTCATCGCGATCGCCGAGAACACCGAGCGCACCGCGCAGCACACCCGGCGCTGAGCGCCGGCAGCTGATCCTCCGCCTCGTCGTCGCCCCGCGGCAGAGACGCCGTGCGCGGGACGCCGTCACGGGCGGCGACGGGCGGCGTTTTGCGACCCTCGGGCAGGAGGTGCAGAGTGGACGGATGCCTGATCCCGCCCCCGCCACGATCCTCGACGTTCCCCACGCCGACGCCACGGTGCTCGACAACGCGCCGTGGCACGCGCTGACCGGGCCCCACGCCTCGTTCGCGATCGGCGACGACCTGGTGCGCCGGTACCCCGAGGAGGTCGCCCCCTTCGTCGCGGTGCGCACCTGGGACGATCCGCGCGTCTGGCCGGCGCTCGTCGAGCTCGTCGGCCCCGGTACCGAGATCGGCCTGTCCGGGTATGACGGCGACGTCCCCGACGGCTGGGAGGTCATCGGCGAGGGCGAGGGCGTGCAGCTGGTCGAGACCGACGCGCTCCGGCCGCGCCCGGATCCCGAGGCGATCCTGCTGGGGGCCGATGACGTGGCCGACATGCTCGCCATCGTCGAGCGCAACCAGCCCGGCCCGTTCCGGCCCCGCACCTACGAACTCGGCCGCTATGTCGGCATCCGCCGGGAGGGCCGGCTGATCGCGATGGCCGGCGAGCGTCTGCACCCCGAGGGGTGGACCGAGATCAGCGCCGTCGCCGTGGACGCCGACCACCGACGCAAGGGGCTCGGGTCCCGCCTGGTGCTGGACGTCGCCTTCCACATCCAGGAGCGCGGCGATCGGGCGCTGCTGCACGCCGCCGCATCCAACGTCGGCGCGATCGCGGCCTACGAGCGCCTCGGGTTCGCGCTGCGGCGCCGCAACCGGTTCGCTGCGGTGCGCACGCCGGCGTAGCCGGTCTCAGGCGAAGAGCTCGAGCTCACCGCCGCCGATGTCGCGCACACGCAGGCCCGCGGCATCCGCCCACCGCACGAAAGCCGCCGCCGACCCGATGCGCGGGCGATCCTCGGCGAGCCGGCGCACGAGCGCGCCCTTGGCGTGCTTGTTGAAGTGGTTCAGCGCGCGCACGGCGCCGTCGGAGCCCTCGCTCACGACGCGGACGTAGCGCGACGCGGTGCCGGCCGGCACCGGCCCGAGCCCGACGTACGCCTCGGAGCGGAGGTCGAGGACGAAGCGGGGGTCGAGATCCTGCGATGGCGGCGGTGACCGCCTGCGCCCACAGCCGCCGCAGCGGCGCCACGCCCGGAAGCGAGGTGGCGGCGCCGAGGCGGTAGGCCGGGATGGCGTCGAGAGCGCCCACCGGGCCGAACGGCGCCGAGTGCACGAGCACGTGGGCACCCAGCCACCGACGACCGGCGGTGGAGACGGATGCCGCATCCAGCGCGTCGTACAGCACACCGGTGTAGCGATCGATCGCGGGCATCGTCGGCGCCTCTCGCAGCGCGGCGTTGACGGCGATCTCGCCGCGTTGGGTCGGGCCCAGCTTCAGCACGCGGGCGGCTTCGTCGGCGTCGGCGGACAGGCCGACGAGCGCATCGATCACCGCTTCGCGCTGCGGCGTCAGCCGCGGCAGCGCCAGCCCCGCCACGTCCAGGGGACGCCGCGAGCCACCGGCGCGCTTGGTCTCGGACGGCGGGAGAAGGATCAGCATGACTCTCCGTGGGACGTGCGGGCCGACGCGACGGACGGCGATGCGGGGAAACGACTCGGCCGGCCCCCGAGGGGACCGGCCGAGTTCGCACGCTGGTGTGTCAGGAGATCAGCGCGGCGTTTCCGGCGACGATGGTGAGGTCGTCGCCCTCCATCGACAGGAAGCCGTCCTGCGCGTTGGCGATGATCTTGGTGCCCGAGGTCTCGGTGATGCGCACCTGACCCTCGGCGAGGATCGCGAGCACCGGCTCGTGACCGGACATGAAGCCGATCTCGCCCTCGACGGTCTTGGCGACGACGAGCGACGCCTCACCCGACCAGACCTCCGCGTCCGCGGAGACGAGGCTCACCTTGAGCGGCATGTCAGCCGTTCTCCTTCTGGATGCGCGCCCACTGCTCTTCGACGTCGGAGATGCCGCCGACGTTGAAGAAGGCCTGCTCGGCGACGTGGTCGAAGTCGCCCTTGACGATCGCGTCGAACGACTCGATGGTCTCCTTGATCGGGACCGTCGAACCCTCGACACCGGTGAACTTCTTCGCCATGTAGGTGTTCTGCGACAGGAACTGCTGGATGCGGCGCGCACGGGAGACGACGATCTTGTCCTCTTCGGACAGCTCGTCGACACCGAGGATCGCGATGATCTCCTGCAGTTCCTTGTTCTTCTGGAGGATCTGCTTCACGGCGGTGGCCACGCGGTAGTGGTCGTCGCCGATGTAGCGGGGGTCCAGGATGCGGCTCGTCGAGGTGAGCGGGTCGATGGCCGGGTACAGGCCCTTCGACGCGATCTCGCGCGACAGCTCGGTGGTCGCGTCGAGGTGCGCGAACGTCGTGGCCGGCGCCGGGTCGGTGTAGTCGTCGGCGGGCACGTAGATCGCCTGCAGCGAGGTGATCGAGTGACCGCGCGTCGACGTGATGCGCTCCTGGAGCACACCCATCTCGTCGGCGAGGTTCGGCTGGTAGCCCACCGCGGACGGCATGCGGCCGAGCAGCGTCGAGACCTCGGAACCGGCCTGCGTGAAGCGGAAGATGTTGTCGATGAAGAGCAGCACGTCCTGCTTCTGCACGTCGCGGAAGTACTCCGCCATCGTGAGGGCCGAGAGGGCGACGCGCAGACGCGTGCCCGGCGGCTCGTCCATCTGGCCGAAGACGAGCGCGGTCTTGTCGAAGACGCCCGCCTCCTCCATCTCGCCGATGAGGTCGTTGCCCTCACGGGTGCGCTCGCCGACACCGGCGAACACCGACACACCACCGTGGTCCTGCGCGACGCGCTGGATCATCTCCTGGATGAGGACGGTCTTGCCGACGCCGGCGCCGCCGAAGAGGCCGATCTTTCCACCCTGCACGTACGGGGTGAGCAGGTCGATGCTCTTGATGCCGGTCTCGAACATCTCGGTCTTCGACTCGAGCTGGTCGAACGCAGGGGCCTTGCGGTGGATGCCCCAGCGCTCGGTGACCTCGATGGTCTCGCCCGGCGCGCCGTTCAGCACGTCACCCGTGACGTTGAACACCTTGCCCTTGGTGACGTCGCCGACGGGAACCGTGATGGGGCCGCCGGTGTCGCGCACCTCCTGGCCGCGGACCATGCCGTCGGTCGGCTTCAGCGAGATGGCGCGGACGAGGTCGTCGCCGAGGTGCTGCGCGACCTCGAGCGTGATCTCGGTGCGCTCGTCGCCGATCGCGATCGTCGTCTTCAGCGCGTTGTAGATGTCGGGGATCGAGTCGTGCGGGAACTCGATGTCGACGACGGGGCCGGTGACGCGGGCGACGCGCCCGACGACCGCCGTCTCGGTCTTGTCAGCGGTGAGGCTCATGGCTTCTTCTCTTTCGTGTGGTCTGATGTCGCAGCAGTGCTACTTGCCCGAGGAAAGGGCGTCGGCGCCGCCGACGATCTCGGCGATCTGCTGCGTGATCTCGGCCTGGCGCGCGTTGTTGCGCAGGCGGGTGTAGTCGGTGATGAGCTTGTCGGCGTTGTCGCTGGCCGACTTCATCGCCTTCTGCGTCGCGGCGTGCTTCGCGGCCGACGACTGCAGGAGGGCGTTGAAGACGCGGCTCTGGATGTACACCGGCAGCAGCGCGTCGAGCACGGTCTCGGCGTCCGGCTCGAACTCGTACAGCGGGTACACCTGCGCCGACGACTGCTCCTCGGCCTCGACGACCTCGAGCGGAAGCAGGCGGACCGTCTCGGGCGACTGCGTCATCATGCTGACGAAGCGGTTGTAGACGAGGTGGATCTCGTCGACGCCGTTCTCGTCGCCGCCGCGGTCGTACGCGTCCAGCAGGGTGGCGGCGATCTCCTCGGCCGTCGTGAAGTGCGGCGTGTCGGTGTCGCCCGTCCACTCCGCCGCGCTCTCCATGCGACGGAACTGGAAGAAGCCGACGGCCTTGCGCCCGACGAGGTAGAACACCGGCTCCTTGCCCTGCCGGCGGATCAGCTCAGCCAGCTCGAGGCCCTCGCGGAGGATCTGCGAGTTGAATGCGCCCGCGAGGCCGCGGTCGGACGAGAAGATCACGACCGCAGAGCGGCGGATCGTCTCGCGTTCGACGGTGAGCGGGTGGTCGACGTTGGAGTGCGTCGCCACGGCGGAGACGGCACGCGTCACAGCCCGCGCGAAGGGCGACGACGCGCGCACGCGCGCCATCGCCTTCTGGATGCGCGAAGCCGCGATGAGTTCCATCGCCTTCGTGATCTTCTTGGTCGTCTGAGCAGTGCTGATCTTCTGCTTGTAGACCCGGAGTTGTGCGCCCATTGTGGTAGTCCGGTGTCGCCTTAGCGGCGGCCCTTGACGATCTTCTCCTGGTTGACGTCCTCGGCCTCGGCTGCCGCGACCTCTTCGTGCCCCGGCTTGCCGATCGCCTGGCCCTTGCCGGCCTGGAACTCGAGGATGAAGTCGTCGGTCCGCTTGGTGAGCTCGGCGACGGTGTCGTCGTCGAGGACGTTCGTGTCGCGGAGCGTGTCGAGGATCGTGGTGTTGCGGCGGAGGTAGTCCAGCAGCTCGCGCTCGAACGACAGGACGTCCTCGACCTCGATCGAGTCCAGCTTGCCGTTGGTGCCGGCCCAGATCGAGACGACCTGCTCCTCCACCGGGTACGGCGAGTACTGCGGCTGCTTGAGCAGCTCGGTCAGACGCGCGCCGCGGGCGAGCTGGCGACGGGATGCCGCATCCAGGTCGCTCGCGAACATCGCGAACGCCTCGAGCGAGCGGTACTGGGCGAGCTCGAGCTTGAGCGTGCCCGAGACCTTCTTGATCGACTTCACCTGGGCGTCACCGCCGACACGCGAGACCGAGATGCCGACGTCGACCGCGGGACGCTGGTTGGCGTTGAACAGGTCGGACTGCAGGAAGATCTGGCCGTCGGTGATCGAGATCACGTTGGTCGGGATGTACGCCGAGACGTCGTTGGCCTTCGTCTCGATGATGGGCAGGCCCGTCATCGATCCCGCGCCCAGCTCGTCCGACAGCTTCGCGCAGCGCTCGAGCAGACGCGAGTGCAGGTAGAAGACGTCGCCCGGGTACGCCTCGCGGCCCGGCGGGCGACGGAGCAGCAGCGACACGGCACGGTAGGCCTCGGCCTGCTTGGTCAGGTCGTCGAAGATGATGAGGACGTGCTTGCCCTCGTACATCCAGTGCTGGCCGATGGCCGAGCCGGTGTACGGCGCCAGGTACTTGAAGCCGGCGGGGTCCGACGCGGGGGCCGCGACGATCGTGGTGTACTCCATCGCGCCGGCGTCTTCGAGCGCGCCCTTCACGGCCGCGATCGTGGAGCCCTTCTGGCCGATCGCGACGTAGATGCAGCGGACCTGCTTGCTGACGTCGCCCGACTCCCAGTTGGCCTTCTGGTTGATGATCGTGTCGATCGCGATGGCCGTCTTGCCGGTCTGGCGGTCGCCGATGATGAGCTGGCGCTGACCGCGGCCGACCGGGATCATCGCGTCGATCGCCTTGATGCCGGTCTGCAGCGGCTCGTGCACGCTCTTGCGCTGCATGACGCCGGGCGCCTGCAGCTCGAGGGCGCGACGGCCGACGGTGGCGACCTCGCCGAGTCCGTCGATCGGGTTGCCGAGCGGGTCGACGACGCGGCCCAGGTAGCCGTCGCCGACGGCGACCGAGAGCACCTCACCCGTGCGGGTGACCTGCTGGCCGGCCTCGACGCCCGAGAACTCGCCGAGGACGACGACGCCGATCTCGTGCTCGTCGAGGTTCAGCGCGAGGCCGCTCGTGCCGTCGGCGAACGTCACGAGCTCGTTCGCCATGACGCCGGGCAGGCCCTCGACGTGGGCGATGCCGTCCCCGGCATCGACGACGGTGCCGACCTCGGTGGCCGCAGCCCCGCTGGGCTCGTAGGCGGCGACGAAGTCCTTCAGCGCGTCACGGATGACGTCGGGGCTGATAGAGAGATCTGCCATTGTTTTCCTTCGTTCATGGGGCCTCGGCCCCGAAAGCTCCGCGCGGTTCCTGTCTCGGCCCCGTGCGGGAAGTCTGTGTCAGCCGGCGAGCCGCTGACGGAGGTCGGCCAGTCGCGCCGACACGCTCGCGTCGATCACGTCGTCCGCGATCTGCACGCGCACGCCGCCCACGACGGTCGGGTCGACGATGGTGTTCAGCGACACCGGGGTGCCGTAGCGCTTGGACAGCGCCGCCGTGAGCCGCTCGCTCTGCGCGGCGCTCAGGGGCGCGGCAGCGACGACCGTCGCCACCGCGCGGTTGCGCTGATCGGCCACGACTCGCGTCGCACGCGTCAGCAGCTGACGGACGCGCCGCTCTCGCGGCTCGCGGACGAGGGATGACGCGATCAGCGTCGTCCCCGCGCTCGCGCGGCCCTGCAGCAGGGTCTCGACGAGCGCGCCCTTCGCTGCCGGGTCGCCCAGCCGGCTTCCCAGCGCCAGCTCGAGCTCGGGGTTGTCGGCCACGGTCCGCGTGAAGCGCGAACAGCTCGGCCTCGACGTCGGCCTGCCCGTCGGCCACGGCCGCTGCCCGCACCGCGAGCTCTTCGATGGCGTCGACGAGGTCGTCGGCCGACGACCAGCGCTGTGCGACGGCGGTCGTCAGCAGCGACGCCGTCGTGGGCCGCACGGCCGCGCCGAACACGTCGGCGACGACCTGGCGGCGGGCCTCGGCGGGCGCGGCGGAGTCGGCGAGCGCGCCGCTCAGCTGCGACGAGTCGCCCACGGCGCGCGCCACGGCGAACAGCTCGCCTGCCACGTCGAGGTCGACGCCCGACGCGGCGCGCAGCGCCGCCGTCGTCGCCGCCAGGGCCTGAGTGGACGCGCTGCCCATTACGCCTTCGCCCCTTCGGACTCTTCGAGCTCGGCGAGGAAGCGGTCGACGACGGCCTGGGCCTTCTTGTCGTCGGACAGCGTCTCGCCGATGACACCGCCGGCGAGGTCGAGGGCGAGCGTGCCCACCTCGCTGCGCAGCGAGACGAGAGCGGTCTGGCGCTCGGCCTCGATCTGGGCGTGCGCGGTGGTCGTCAGGCGCGTGGCTTCCGCCGCAGCGGTCTCCTTGGCCTCGGCGACGATCTTCTTGCCGTCCTCACGGGCGGCGTCGCGGATCTCACCGGCCTCCTGGCGAGCCTCGGCGAGCTGGGCGGTGTACTCCTCGAGTGCCGCCTCGGCCTTGCGCTGAGCCTCGTCGGCCTTGGCGATGTTGCCCTCGATCGCCGCAGAGCGCTCATCGAGCAGCTTCTTCATGCGGGGAAGGGCGACCTTCCAGAAGATGAAGAGGATGACGATGAAGCACACCGACGACCAGATGATGTCGTACCAGGCGGGGAGCAGCGGGTTGTGCGTCTCGCCCCTCTTCCGCGGCGTACGTGACAAGAGCGTTCAGCATCCTGTCTCCTTAAGACTGAGTTATCGGGATCAGAAGCCGAAGATGAAGCCGGTCGCGATGCCGATGAAGGCGAGCGCCTCGGTGAAGGCGATACCGATCCACATCAGCACCTGCAGGCGACCGGCGAGCTCGGGCTGACGGGCGACGCCCTCGATGGTCTTGCCGACGACGATGCCCACGCCGATGGCGGGGCCGATCGCGGCGAGACCGTAGCCGACGGTCGCGATCGATGCCGGAGACCTCTGCGAGAACCGTAGTTGCGTCCACGGGGGTGTTTCCTTTCGGTTATGGGCGGCCTTCGCAGGCCGTCCCGCTATCAGTGCTCTTCGGCGACCGCGAGCTGGATGTAGACCGCGGTGAGGAGAGCGAAGACGTACGCCTGGAGGACAGCCACCAGGATTTCGAACAGGGTGAAGACGAAGCCGAACGCGAGGCTGCCCGCGCCGAGGACCGTCCACCAGCCGCCGAGGTCGACGATGAAGAACTGCGTCGCGGCGAAGAACAGGACCAGCAGCAGGTGGCCGACCATCATGTTCATCAGGAGTCGGAGCGTCAGCGTGACGGGCCGGATGATGAACGTCGAGATCAGCTCGATCGGCGTCACGATGATGTAGATCGGCCACGGCACGCCCGAGGGGAAGAGCGAGTTCTTGAAGAAGTTCTTCGGGCTCTTCTTGATGCCGGCGTAGATGAAGGTGACGTAGCTCACGATGGCGAGCGTCAGCGGCACCGCGATGATGCTCGTGCCCGCGATGTTCAGGAACGGGATGATGCCCGTGATGTTCATGAACAGGATCATGAAGAACATCGTCGTGAGGATCGGGAGGAACCGCTGGGCGTCCTTCTTGCCGAGCAGGTCTTCGCCGATGTTGACGCGGACGAAGTCCAGGCCCATCTCGACGAGGCTCTGGAATCGGCCGGGGACGACGCGCATGCGGCGCGTGCCGAGCCAGAAGATCACCACGACGGCGATCGTCGCGAGGAACTGGATCAGGTGGATGCGGTGATCGGGGATGACACCGAACGCTGTCGAAGAGGATCTCCGGGAAGAACTCGTCGATCGAGGGGCCGTGGAACTCGGGCGGATCGTCCGCGGCAATGGGGGCGATCAGGGTCGCAGCATGAGTAAACAGCGCTGGCTCCAGCTTCGGGGCACCGGCATAAAACCGTTGCGACGATGGTCGGTGAGCGTCACTCCGCAAGGCGCTCGCAAGAGCGAGCGGGCGGGCGCTCGTTCAGCCTATCAAACTTGTGAGGTCGCTGAATCCGCGCGGCGGCGGGCATTCAGGCCGCCCCGGACGCGTCGTCCGTGCGGTCTCCGGCATCCGGGTCCGTCGGCAGCTCCACGTCGCTCACGTGCGGCACGCGCATGCGCAGGAGTGACCACGACGTCGATCGCGAGCGAGGCGAGCACGCTCACCACGAGCGCGACGAAGAACACGCCGGGCTCGATCCACGGCTGCCCGCGGAGGATGAAGAGCGACGACGATGAAGACGACGAACTTCAGGATCCAGCCGCCGAGCACGATCCCGAAGAAGATCGGCACGTAGAGGTCGTCGCCGTACCACCGGTTGGCGATCAGGATGCTCGCGCCGGTGATCGCGAGGAAGACGCGCCGCGACGAGCACGCCGGCGAGCGCGCTCCACAGACCCGTCGTGCCGGCCACGAGGAACCCGACGACGGCGCCCACGACGGCGAGGACCGCGGTCACGGCCCGCGGACCACACCAGGACGGTGCGCAGGATCGGGGTGCTGGATACGGGGCTGGCGCTCATCGGGCGTCCTCCTGTGCGGGCGCAGGATCGGGCTGCGGTTCGGGTGGTGCGGGCGCGGCCGGCGGACGCGCGGCACGGCGGTGCGAGGGAAGGAAGGTCACGACGAGGCAGGCGGCGATGCCGACCGCGCCGTAGAGCACGCCGAAGAGGTAGTCCCCCGGCCACTCGAGGGTCGTGCCGATGTACATGAGGAGCACCGACAGGCTCACCAGCGCGGTCCACGCGTAGAAGATGAGCACGGCGTCGCGGTCGGTGTGGCCCATGTCGAGCATGCGGTGGTGCAGGTGCTTGCGGTCGGGCGAGAACGGCGACTTGCCCCGGCTCATGCGCCGCACCACGGCGAGGCCGAAGTCGAGCAGCGGCAGCAGCACGACGACGACCGGCAGCAGGATCGGGATGAACGCACCGAGCAGCTGCGAGCGGCCGAACGCGTCGTTGTCGGCGACCATCGCGGGGTCGAAGTTGCCGGTGATCGAGATGGCCGAGCACGCCATGAGGAGCCCGAGCATGAGGGCACCGGCATCCCCCATGAACAGTCGCGCGGGGCTCCAGTTCAGCGGGAGGAAGCCGATGCACGCGCCGATCAGCACCGCGGCGATGAGGGAGGACAGCGTGAAGTAGGTGCTCGAGCCGAAGTCGCGGAAGACCATGTACGAGTACGCGAAGAACACCGCGTTGGCGATCAGGCACACGCCGGCGACGAGGCCGTCGAGCCCGTCGACGAAATTCACGGCGTTCATCACCACGACGATCGAGAACACGGTGAGGGTGAAGCTCGCCCAGCTCGAGAAGATCGTCATGCCGCCGAGCGGCAGCGTGTAGATCTGCAGCTGGCCGAACCACGCGATCACGCCGGCGGCGAGGAACTGCGCACCGAGCTTGATCATCCAGTCGAGGTCCCACAGGTCGTCGAGCACGCCGACGACCACGATGAGCGCGGTCGCACCCAGCAGCGCATACATCTGCTGGGGGTTCGACCAGACGATCGAGAAGTACGGGTGCGCCGACGACATCGCGAACGCGGCCAGCACGCCGAGGAACATGGCGATGCCGCCGAGGCGCGGCGTCGGCGTCTTGTGGACGTCGCGCTCGCGGATGCCGGGATACAGCTTGTATCGCAGGCTGAGTCGCCAGACCGCCCACGACAGGACGAAGGTGACGGCCGCCGTGAGGAGGATCGTGAAGACGTACTGCTTCACGAGCGACCGGGTTCCGGCGCCTCGGGCGCGGGGGCCGCTTCGGGCGCGGGGGCCGCATCGGGCGCGGCAGGCGTCTCCGCGGCGTCGCCGCCGGTCTCGGGTCCGGAGCCGGTCGCATCCTGCGGTTCGGAGACGGACTCGCCGTCCCGCTCAGGCTCAGACGCCGGCTCGGAGGCGGGCTCACCGTCCCGCTCAGGCTCGAGGCTCGGACTCGCCGTCCCGGCTCCGTCGGCTCGGACTCGGTCTCGGTACCGGGGTCGGGCTCGAGCAGGTCGCCGAGCACGTCGCGCAGCTGGGCACGGCTCACCGCGCCCTCGCGCAGCACGCGCACCCGCGGTTCCGCACCGCCGACCAGGCTCGTGGCGTCGATGATCGTCGACGGGATGCCGGTCTTCGAGGGGCCGTCGCCGAGGTAGACCTCGACGCTGTCCTGCAGCATCCCCTGTGCGTCCTCGGCGGTGATGCCGGCGGCCATGCCGGTGAGGTTGGCGCTCGAGACGGCGAGCGGGCCGGTCTCTTCGAGGAGCTCGAGGGCGATGCGGTGGGCGGGCATGCGCACGGCCACGGTGCCCCGCGTCTCGCCCAGGTCCCAGGACAGCGACGGCTGCGACGGCAGCACGATGGTGAGCCCGCCCGGCCAGAACTCCTCGACGAGGCGCTCGACCGGCTCGGGCACCTCGGCGACGAGCGCGCGGAGGGTCGTGAGCCCGGCGACGAGCACCGGAGGCGGCGACTGGCGCCCGCGCCCCTTCGCGGCGAGCAGGCGCGCGACCGCCTGATGGTCGAAGGCGTCCGCGGCGACGCCGTAGACGGTGTCGGTGGGAAGGACGACGAGCTCGCCACGGGCGATGGCCTGGCGCGCCTGGCGCATGCCGGTGAGCAGCTGCGCCTCGTCACGGCAGTCGAAGATGGGGGACATGTCGCCCGACAGTCTAATTGGGCGTCCGGCAGGAACGATGCGAGACGGCGTGGTCAGGGGCGCAACGCCGTCGTGGCGCGGTCGCGCTGCGTGAGATCGGGGTGCGTCGCCGCCGCGCGCCAGCCGTCGGCGGTCAGGATGCCGCGGATCGCCTCGCCCTGCCACTCGCCGTGCTCGATCACGAGCGTGCCGCCCGGGTGCGCGAGGCGCAGCCCGACCCGGCTCAGCACGCGGACGACGTCGAGGCCGTCCTCACCGCCGTAGAGGGCGGCCGGCGGATCGAAGAACCGCACCTCCGGGTCGCGCGGGATGGCGGCATCCGGAACATACGGCGGGTTGGATGCCACCACCGAGACCGTCCCGTCGAGCTCGGGGAACGCGTGGGCGAGGTCGATGAAGGCGAGGGTCGCGTTGTCGGCGCCGACGTGCGCGAAGTTCTCCTTCGTCCAGACGTACGCGTCGACGGAGTTCTCGGCGGCGAACACCCGCGCGTGGGGCACCTCGGTCGCCATCGCGAGGGCGATCGCGCCGCTGCCGGTGCCGAGATCCACCGCGATGGGAGAAGCGGATGCCGCGGCCCGCAGCGCGTCGATCGCCAGCTGCGCGACCATCTCGGTCTCGGGGCGCGGCACGAACACGCCCGGCCCGACGCGCAGCTCGAGGTGGCGGAAGGGCGCCGTGCCGGTGATGTGCTGCAGCGGCTCGCGGGTGGCGCGCCGGGTGACCAGCTGCTCGAGGCGCTCGGAGTCGGCCTGCGTCGAGCGTGTCGCCGCGGATGGCGGCGGCCTGCACTCCCCCGCGACCGCCGCCGAGCACGAAGGCGGCGAGCAGCTCGGCGTCGACCGCCGGGTCGGCGATGCCGGCCGCGGCGAGGCGATCGGCGGCGGTGCGGAGCGCGTCGGCGACAGACGGTGCGGGGGTGTTCATGACCGGTCCACTCTATTTCGGGATGCTGCACTCCCCGCGCCGCGGGATCTCGACGCCCTGGGGCGAGGCGGGGCGGGAAGGGTACCCCTGCGAGACCAGCTCGTCGTCACAGAAGGACTCACAGGAAAACGTGCGCCCTAGGCTGTTGCTCGACCAGCCGTGAACCCGCGAAAGGCCCCGAAATGACCGGCATTCATCCCGATATCACCTCCGCCTTCGGCAACACGCCGCTCGTGCGCCTGAACCGCGTCGCGGAGGGTGTCGGCGGGAACGTCCTGGCGAAGCTCGAGTTCTACAACCCGGCCTCCAGCGTGAAGGACCGCCTCGGCATCGCCATCGTCGACGCCGCCGAGGCATCGGGCCAGCTGCAGCCCGGCGGCACCATCGTCGAGGCCACCAGCGGCAACACCGGCATCGCGCTCGCGATGGTCGGCGCCGCCCGCGGCTACCGCGTCGTGCTCGCCATGCCCTCGTCGATGTCGATCGAGCGCCGCCTGCTGCTCAAGGGCTACGGCGCGGAGCTCGTGCTGACCGACCCCGCCGGCGGCATGAAGGGCGCCGTCGCGAAGGCGGAGGAGCTCGTCGCCGACATCCCCGGCGCCGTGCTCGCGCGTCAGTTCGAGAACGAGGCGAACCCCGAGATCCACCGCAAGACCACCGCCGAGGAGATCCTCCGCGACACCGACGGCCAGGTCGACTACTTCGTCGCCGGCATCGGCACGGGCGGCACGATCACCGGCGTCGGGCAGGTGCTCAAGGAGCGCGTGCCGGGAGCCAAGGTCATCGCCGTCGAGCCGGCCGACTCGCCGCTGCTCACCAAGGGCACCCCGGGGCCCCACAAGATCCAGGGCATCGGGCCGAACTTCATCCCCGAGATCCTCGACCAGAGCGTGATCGACGAGGTCATCGACGTCGAATTCCCCGACGCCATCTCCACCGCGCGTGCGGTGGGCGAGAAGGACGGCATCCTCGTCGGCATCTCGTCCGGCGCCGCCATCTGGGCGGCCCTGCAGGTCGCCGCCCGCCCCGAGGCCGAGGGCAAGAACATCGTCGTGATCATCCCGTCGTTCGGCGAGCGCTACCTGTCGACCGCGCTGTTCGAGGATCTGCGCGAAGATTGACACGTCACGACGGCGCGCCGGCAGATCCGTCTCGGGCGCCGGCGCGCCGTCGTCGTTTCGCATCGCCTGATCCGAGGGAGCACCACGTGCCCGGCATCCATCCCGACATCACCACCGCGTTCGGTGAGACCCCGCTCGTGCGCCTCAACGCGCTCACGGAGGGTCTCGGCGCGGAGGTGCTCGCGAAGCTCGAGTTCTACAACCCCGGCTCGTCGGTGAAGGACCGTCTCGGCTACGCGCTGGTCGAGGCCGCCGAGGCGTCCGGAGAACTGCAGCCGGGCGGCACGATCGTCGAGTCCACCAGCGGCAACACCGGCATCGCGCTCGCTCTCATCGGCGCGGCCCGCGGCTACAAGGTCATCCTCACGATGCCCGCCTCGATGTCGAAGGAGCGTCGCACGCTGCTGAAGGCCTTCGGCGCCGAGCTCGTGCTGACCGACCCGTACAAGGGCATGACCGAGGCGGTCGACGCCGCCAAGCGCATCGTCGACGAGACGCCCGGCGCGGTCCTCGCCCGCCAGTTCGAGCACGAGGCGAACGCGGCGATCCACCGCCAGACCACGGCGGAGGAGATCTGGCGCGACACCGACGGCCGCGTCGACTGGTTCGTCGCGGGCTCGGGCACCGGCGGGACGATCACGGGCGTCGGCCAGGTGCTCAAGGAGCGCAACCCCGCCGTCAAGATCGTCCTCGTCGAGCCCAAGGACTCCCCCGTGCTCACCGAGGGCCGCGCGGGCGGCCACCGCATCCAGGGCATCGGCCCGAACTTCGTGCCCGACGTGCTCGACCGCTCGGTCGTCGACGAGATCTTCGACGTCGAGTTCGACGACGCGATCCGCGTCGCCCGCGAGCTCGCCACCCGCGAGGGCATCCTCGGCGGGATGTCGGCGGGCGCGGCCGTGTGGGCCGCCCTCCAGATCGCGGCGCGCCCCGAGGCCGCCGGTCAGCGCATCGTCGTGATCGTGCCCGACTCGGGCGAGCGCTACCTGTCGACGGCACTGTATGCGCACCTGCGCGACCCCGAGGAGGAGTCGAAATGACCGACGAGCGCATCGGATTCGTCGCGCGCGTGCGCGAGGACGTCGCCGCGGCGAAGCTGCGCGACCCCGCCGCACGCGGCGGCCTCGAGATCGCCGTGCTGTACCCGGGCCTGCACGCCATCTGGGCGCACCGGGTGTGGCACGCGCTGTGGTCGCGCGACGTGCGGTTCGTCGCCCGCGCAGGGTCGCAGGTCACGCGCTGGCTCACCGGCATCGAGATCCACCCCGGCGCCACCATCGGCCGCCGCTTCTTCATCGACCACGGCATGGGCGTCGTGATCGGCGAGACCGCCGAGGTCGGCGACGACGTCATGCTCTACCACGGCGTCACGCTCGGCGGCCGGCAGCGCGAGGGCGGCAAGCGGCACCCCACCATCGAGGACGGCGTCGCGGTCGGCGCGGGCGCGAAGATCCTCGGGCCCATCACGATCGGCGCCGGATCCGTCGTCGGCGCCAACGCCGTCGTCACCAAGGATGCTCCGGCCGACTCCGTGCTGGTCGGCGTGCCGGCCAAGCCGCGCGCCCGCCGCACCGGCGACGACACGCGCGCCCTGCTGACGACACCCGAGTACCACATCTGACGGGGCGGTCCCGGCGCCGCTCGCCGCCGCACGGCGGTAGGCGGATGCCGCGTCAGGCGGCGGTGCGACGGTAGATCGCCGCGGCTGCCGTGCGTGACGGCGCCTCGAGCTTGCGCAGGATCGCCGACACGTGCACCGACACGGTCTTGACGCTGATGTACAGGCGCTCCGCGATCTGGCCGTTGGAGAGTCCTTCGGCGACGAGCTCGAGCACCTGCTCCTCGCGGGACGTGAGCACCGAGCGCGGCGTCTCACCGGCGAGCCCGGCATCCGTCATCACCGCGCGGGCACGCGCGACGAGGCCGTCCGCGCCGAGCTCCTCGGCGTACGCCGCGGCCGCCGCGAGCGCCTCACGCGCCGCCGGGCGGTCGCCCTCGGCGAGCAGCTCCTCGCCGCGCCGCACCCGCGCATAGGCGCGGATGTACGCCGGGCCGACGGCGTCGACGGCCGGCCCCAGGAGCCCTCGCCGAGCTCGGCGGCGAAGACGGCTGCCCAGAGCGGGGTCACGGGCCAGTCGGCGAAGGACGCCAGCACCGCGCGGTACGGCTCGATGTCGGCATCCTCGCCGCGCTCGCGGAGCATCGCGACGGCACGCGCCGCGACCGCCGTGAGCGGCAGCGCGAGCACGCCGCCGGCGGGCGTCTCCCACGCGGCCCGCGCGTGCGACAGCGCCTCGTGTGCGTCGCCGCGGGCGAGCGCCAGCTCTCCGAGGTCGTAGGCCATGCCGAACCGGGTCTGGAACTCGTAGGCGCCGAACATGTCGAGCTCGCGGCGCGCGGCCTCGAGCGCGGCCTCGCGCGCCGTCGATGCGCCCGCGCCAGATCGCGAGGCACACCAGGCGCTCGCGCAGGAAGGCGGAGTACAGCCCCGGCTCGACCATCGGGAGCAGGACTGCCCAGCTCCTCCGCCTCGCGCAGCCTGCCCGCGTAGATGTGCGCCTCGATCATGTTGGCCTCGATCATCACGAGAGGGCCGAGATCCGCCACGTGCGTGCGCCCGTAGTCGTGTCCCTCACGTGCCACGGCGACGGCTTCCTCATACCGGCCGACCAGCATCAGCGCGTTGGAGTAGTTGATGTAGTAGCGCATCATCGCGCGGACGAACCCGCCCGCCTGGGCACGGGCCTGCTCGAACAGCGCGAGGCCGCTCGCGTCGCCCGCGGTCGTCCGGCAGGTCGCCGCGATGAGCAGAGCCTGCACGAGGATCTCGGCGGCGAAGCGGTCGCCCGCCGCGGCCGCGGGCTCGGCCGTGGCATGCGCGCGCGCCGCGACCTCGGTGCCGAGGCTCTGACGCCCGTTGAGCATGTGCACGCGCGCGGAGCTGAGGAGGAGTCCCGCTCGCTGCACGTCGTGGCGCGGGTCGTCCCCGAGGATCGCGAGCGCCTGCTCGATGCTCTCGACGCCGTCGGACACGCCCGCCTGGAACTCGATCGTGGCCAGGTCGCCGAGCATGTCGGCGCGACCGACGACGTCCTCCTCGGGCCAGAGAGCCACGGCCTCCCGCGCGAACGCGAGGGCTCGGTCGTTCCGGTTCGCCGACACGAGCGCTGCGGAGGTCCGGCGGAGCAGCTTCACGCGCGTCGTCCCGCTGACCGTCTCGGGGTCGGTGACGGCATCCCAGAGCTCCAGGGCCCGCTCCCCCGCCTCGGCGGCGGTCGACCACGCCGACGCTCGGCCGCGGCACGTTGCGCGGCCACCGCGGCTGCGAGCGCCCGATCGGGGACGTGGGCGGCCCGCCAGTGGTGGGCGATGTCGGCGAGCACGCGCGCGGTCGGCGCCGCCGCCTCCAGGGCGACGGCGTACGCGGTGTGCAGGCGCGTGCGCTCGGTGGGGAGGAGCTCGGCGTACACCGCCTCCTGCATGAGCGCGTGGCGGAACGCGTACGCGTCGTCGCGGATCACGACGACCTGCGCGTCGACCGCACTGCGCACCGCCGCCTCCAGAGCGGACTCCTCGCCGTCGAAGACGGCCCGCAGCACCGGGTCGGCCACCTCGACTCCGCCGGTCGCCAGCACGCGGGTGAAACGCCGGGCCTCGGCATCCAATCGCTCGTAACGCAGCAGCAGGACGTCGCGCAGCGATATCGGCAGCCGCTCGCCCGAGAAGCTCGCCAGCTCTTCGACGTAGAACGGGATGCCGTCGCTGCGGGCCGCGATGTCGAGCAGCACCTCGGCGGCGAGCGTGTCGCCGTGCACGGCGGTGGCGAGCGCGCCGACCTCGGCGGGGCTGAGACGTGCGAGCGGACGATGCGTGAGCAGACGACGCGCGGTCGAGCTCGGCGAGGACCGGCCGCAGCGGATGCCCGCGCCCGACGTCATCGGTGCGGTACGACAGCAGCACGAACAGCGGCAGCACCGCGGCACGGCGGACGAGGCGTGCAGCGATCTCGCACGTGGTGCTGTCGGACCAGTGGAGGTCCTCGATGATCACCACCAGGCGATGCGTCCGCGCGAGGTTCGAGAACGTCTCGACGACGACGTCGGCCAGCCGCTCGGCGTCGCCGGGACTCTCCGCCAGCGCGGGCACGAGCACGCCGAGCGCGTCGGCGGCGGGGCCTGCGGCCTCGCGCACGGCATCCACTCCCAGCGCGTCGACCAGGTCACGCAGCAGATCGGTGATGGCCGTGAGGGGGGCGGGCCCCGAGCCCGAGTCCACGGACGCGCCGCGGAGCACGATGACGCCGACATCGAGCGACTCGGCGAAGTCGCGCAGCAGGCGCGTCTTGCCCATTCCGGCGTCGCCCGACACCACGACGGCTCGCCCGTGCGCATCCACGGCGGCGATCTCCGCGCGCAGCGCGTCGAGATCCGCCTGCCGGCCGACCAGAGGAACGCGGCCGATCTGCATACCGCCCATCATCCCACCAGCCTGGTGCCCCAGGCCCTCCGGGCGGATCGGGAGGAATCCGTATCTTCCGGCGTCAGCCGCGGCGGTCCTGCACCTTGTTCTTGATGAACAGCGGCGGCAGCAGCCACGTCGCGAGCGCCGTGACGAGCCAGACGATCAGGGTGCCGATGATCCACGCCACCGGCCCGTCGATGCCGATGCCGGCCGCCGGGATGAGCACCGCGATGAGCAGTGCGACGAACGTCGAGAGCAGGCCGATGCCGCCGATGAGCGCGTTGGCGTGCCGGCGCGTGATCTTGAACAGCCACGGCGCCAGGATGCTCTGCAGCACCGCGAAGATCACGATGGCCAGGAGGATCCCCCACCAGTCGTCCCAGTGCAGCGAGAACCCCGGAAGGATCAGGTCGGCCGCGATGAGGCCGAGTGCCGCCGACACGAGGAAGATCAGGGCGCGGATGAGGAACGTGAGCACGCTCGAAGCCTAGCGCCGCGGCATCCGTCCCCGCGGCATCCCGTCGACGTGCCCCATATGCACGCGACACGCCCGGTGTGTCGCGTATATACGCGCAAGTGCGATGCGCGAACGCAGCGGCACGTGGACGGCGACGGCGGGTGTGGTGAGGGGCGGTAGTGGGCGCGTCACGACGCGGTCGCGAGAGCGCCTGACGGGCTAGACCGATCAGCAGATCGTGGGTTCACGAACACCATCCGCGCCGGTGACGCGAATGACGCGCCAACCAGCACGGACCAGTCGAGCTCGTGCTTCTCGAGATCCCGATTCCACTGAGCGCTTGTCAGTGCGGTGGTGGTCTCCCTCGTACTCGAAGGCGATCTTGAGCGCGCGGTAGGCGAGATCGACGCAGCCGATGAAGACGCCCGGCGCGTCCCAGACGTCATAGTCTGTCTCGGCTCCGGCAGACCCGCATCCACAATGGTGAGCCGCATCCATGTCTCGGACGCGACGCAACGCCTGAACGAACACGCTGCAGGCGCCTCACGTTGCGTATCCACAATCCGCCGGCCCCTTCGGCAGCTGGACGGCGAGCTCGGCAACAGTGCCGAGCGCCGCGTGCGATCAGCTGCTGCCACGCGGACCAGGGACGCGATCCTCTCGGACGACGGCGTCTGCAGCGGCAACGAGATCATATGGATGCCGCAGCACGCCGCCCATCACGCCCACGTCACGACCGCGGACGGTCATCGCGAAGCCGATCGCCGGGGATGCGTCACGACCTCGAACGCCGGGAGCGGCAAGCTGATGGCCCTGGACCCCCGCCCTCGAGGCGCTCGACATGGCGAGACGACGGACACGTGGATGGTCTTCGTCGGTCGACAGCGGCAGCGGCAAGGCCCCACAGCACCGCGCGCGGTCATGTGCGAGAAGAACTCGTGCGCCATCCATGTACGCGTGTGAACTGCCGCGCTAGCGCGCATCGATGGTCGCTCGCGCCGACGCTCGAGCGGACGCTGAGCCTCGTGGTCGGTCTCGTCGCCGCGGACGCGCGCGCAGCCCGCGAACGGGCCGGTCGAGGATGCGGGCGTCACTGCCGTCAACGCATCCGGACGGAGCGCATCCCCGACGCGAAGGCGAGACCGTCGATCGGGTACGGTGAATTGCCACGGACGCGGTCGGGGTATCCGTGAATCATCCACAGGTCCGCCGTCGCTTACCCGCTCCGCCGCAGCTCCGACCTCAGTGCGACTTGCCGCTAAATGTACGCGACCGATCGGCCGCTGTCGCGTACGTTACAGCGCAAGTGAACAGGCTTGGGCAGTGCCGACGGAGCAAGCGGAGGCGCGGCGGACGCGCGAGGGGGCGTGACGTCGGAGTCAGGCGTCGGCGCCGAGGGCGGCGAGCCGCGCCTGTTCGTCGGCGTGATGGCCGACTGGATCATCGGCTCGAGGTCGCCGTTCATGACCTGGTCGAGGTTGTACGCCTTGTAGCCGGTGCGGTGGTCGGCGATGCGGTTTTCCGGGTAGTTGTAGGTGCGGATGCGCTCGGAACGGTCCATGCGTGCGGATCTGCGACTTGCGCTGGGCCGGATCTCGGCGTCGATCTGCTCCTGCTGGTGCGCCAGGATGCGGGCCCGGAGCACGCGCATGCCGGCCTCGCGGTTCTGCAGCTGCGACTTTTCGTTCTGCATGGCCACCACGATCCCCGTGGGAAGGTGGGTGATGCGGACGGCGGAGTCGGTGGTGTTGACCGACTGGCCGCCGGGACCCGAGGACCGGTAGACGTCGATCTTGAGGTCGTTCTGGTTGATGTCGAGCTCTTCGGGCTCGTCGACCTCGGGAAGCACCAGCACGCCGGCGGCCGAGGTGTGGATGCGGCCCTGCGATTCGGTCACGGGCACGCGCTGCACGCGGTGCACGCCGCCCTCGAACTTCAGGCGGGCGTAGACGCCTTGGGCGGGATCGTTCGAGGTGCCCTTGATGGCCACCTGGACGTCCTTGTAGCCGCCGAGGTCGGATTCGTTGCGCCGAGGAGTTCGGTCTTCCAGCCCTTCGACTCGGCGTACTGCAGGTACATGCGCAGGAGGTCGGCGGCGAACAGCGCCGACTTCGTCGCCGCCTTCGCCGCCCTTGACCTCAAGGATCACGTTGCGCGCATCGTCCGGGTCGCGCGGGATCAGCAGCCGCCGCAGCTTGCTCGCTGCAGCCTCGCGAGGCGCGCCTCCAGCGCGGGCACCTCGGCGGCGAACGCCTCGTCTTCCGGGCCATCTCGCTGGCGGCATCCAGATCATCGGATGCCGCCAGCCAGTCCTCGTGCGCCTCCACAATGCGCGACAGCTGGGCGGAGCGCCGGTTGACCCGCTTCGCGCGCGCCGCATCGGCATGAACAGCAGGATCGCAGAGCTGCTCCTGCATAGCGTCATGCTCGTCGATCAGCGCCCGGACGGAATCGAACATCGCGGGTTCGACCATCGGGGATCAGCGGATGCTGTTGTCGTCCGCGTGGCTGCGTCCGCCGCTGTGACCGGTGGTCGGAGCCGGGATCGTCTTCTGCATCTGCATGAGGAACTCGACGTTGCTCTGGGTCTCCCTGATCTTGTTGACACACCTCAAGGCTCTGCTGCGTTTCGAGTCCGGACAGGGCGCGGCGCAGCTTCCACATGATCTTGACTTCCTCGGGCGAAAGCAGGTTCTCTTCGCGGCGGGTGCCGGACGCGTTGACGTCCACTGCCGGGAAGATGCGCTTGTCGGCCAGCTGGCGGGACAGGCGCAGCTCCATGTTGCCGGTGCCCTTGAACTCTTCGAAGATGACCTCGTCCATCTTGGAGCCGGTCTCGACGAGCGCGGTGGCCAGGATGGTGAGCGAGCCGCCGTTTTCGATGTTGCGGGCTGCACCGAAGAAGCGCTTGGGCGGGTACAGCGCCGACGGAGTCGACGCCACCGGACAGGATGCGGCCGGAGGCCGGTGCTGCCAGAGTTGTAGGCACGGCCCAGACGGGTCATGGAGTCGAGGAGCACCACGACGTCCATGCCCATTTCCACGAGGCGCTTGGCGCGTTCGATGGAGAGCTCGGCGACCGTGGTGTGGTCGTCGGCGGGACGGTCGAAGGTGGAGGCAATGACCTCGCCCTTGACGGTGCGCTGCATGTCCGTGACTTCTTCGGGACGTTCGTCAACCAGCACCATCATGAGGTGGACCTCAGGGTTGTTGGTGGTGATGGCGTTGGCGATGGACTGCAGGATGAGCGTCTTGCCGGCCTTCGGCGGGGAGACGATCAGGCCGCGCTGGCCCTTGCCGATCGGGGCGACCAGGTCGATGATGCGCTGGGCCGATCTTCTCGGGATCGGTCTCGAGGCGCAGGCGCTCGTGCGGGTACAGCGGCGCAGCTTGGCGAACTCGACACGCGTCGCGGCGTCGTCGACCGAGAGGCCGTTGACGGCGTCGACGTGGACGAGCGCGTTGTACTTCTGGCGGCTGGACTGCTTCGCCCTCGCGCGGCTGCTGGATGGCGCCGACGACGGCGTCGCCCTTGCGCAGGTTGTACTTCTTGACCTGGCCGAGCGAGACGTAGACGTCGCTCGGGCCCGGGCAGGTAGCCGGAGGTGCGGATGAACGCGTAGTTCTCCAGCACGTCGAGGATGCCGGCGATCGGGATGAGGACGTCGTCCTCGCCGATCTCGGTGTCGAACTCGTCGCCGGTCGCCTGGGTGCCGCGGCGCTTGTTGCGCTGGCGGCCCCGGCCGTTGCCCTGCGACTGCTGGTCGTCCTCGGGCGTCTCGGCCTTGGCGGGCTCGGCCGCGGCGGGCTGCGCGTTCTGGTTCTGACCGCCCTGGGCGTTCTGCGCCTGCGCACCCTGACCGCCCTGGGCGTTCGCGTTCTGGGCGTTCTGGTTCTGACCGCCCTGCGCGTTCCGGTTGCGGCTGCGGCTGCGGCTGCGGCTGCGGCCACGAGCCGGCGTGTCGGTGCCCTCGGCGTCGCCCTCGGCGGGCTGCTCGGCGGCTTCGGCGGGTGCCTCGGCGTCGCCTGCGGGGGTGGATGCCGCCTCCGCGGCGTCATCGGATGCCTGGGCGTCGCCCTCGGCAGGTGCCGCCTCGGCGGGTGCGCTCTCGGCCGGTGCGGCCTCGGCCGGCGTCTCGACCGGCGCGGCCTCAGCAGGCGTCTCGGCCGCAGCGGCCTCGGCCGGTGCCTCGACGGGCTCGGCCGGCGGGACGTCGGTGCTCTTGGCGCGGCGCGGCGCGCGCTTGCGCGGCGCCTTGACCGGTGCCGCCGGAACCTCTTCGGCGACGACTTCCGCCGCCACGGCGTCGGCCACGACCGCTTCGGCGACCGCTTCCTCGGCGACGGCGTCGGCCACGACGGCCTCGGCGACGGCCTCTTCGGCGACGGCTTCGGCAGCCGCGGCGGCCGCCGGGTCACCGGCGTCCTCGGCGACGATCGCCTCGGCGACCGCCTCCTCGGCGGCCTCCTCAGCGGCGACGGCCTCGACGACGGCCTCATCGGCGACGGCGTCGGCGACGACAGCCTCGATCACGGCTTCTTCAGCAGCGGTCTCGGCCGGGGCTTCGATGGTCTCGGCGTTCTCGACAGCCTCGGGCGCTTCCGCGCGCTCGTCGGCCGGAACGTCGGCATGGACCTCGGAGATGGACTCCACGAGTTCTCCCTTGTGAAAAACGAACGAATGTGCACGACTCGCACAGCACTGCGGGTGGCGTCTGCCCGTCTCGATCAGTTGTCACGCCTGTCGAAACTCCCGCCGACGGGGTGAGGGACCGCGAGGGTGCTCAGCGGACGTCGGCAGGTCAGAATGCCGTGCGGTGGTTTCGCAGATTTGCGACGGAGGCCAGATTCACGTATTACGTGGAACCCTCCGCGTACTCCCTCACTGTACCACCCTTGAAGTCGACGGCGAGCATGAGCGCCTCCCACGGGGTGTCGGTCGTGGCGGCAGCGAGAGCCGCCGCTTCGAGGCGTCGCCCGGGTCCGTCGGCGAGCACGAGCACGCTCGGACCCGCCCCCGAGACGACCGCCGCGAAGCCCTGCGCACGCAGCGTCCGCACGAGGGCGTCGGTGTCGGGCATGGCGCTCGCACGGTAGTTCTGGTGGAGCTTGTCCTCGGTGGCGGCCTGCAGCAGCTCGGGGCTCTGCGTGAGCGCCGCGATGAGCAGCGCCGAGCGGGACACGTTGAAGACGGCGTCCTCGCGGGGCACCTGCGTGGGCTGCAGGCTCCGGGCGAGCTGCGTCGACATCGTGAACTCCGGCACGAGCACGAGGGGCGACACACCGCGGTGCACCAGCAGCTTCTTGTGCTGCGGGCCGCCGTCGTCGACCCAGGCGATCGTGAGACCGCCGAAGAGCGCCGGCGCGACGTTGTCGGGGTGTCCCTCGAGCTCGGTCGCGAGCCGCAGCAGGGCATCCGGGCCGAGCTCGACGTCGCCCTCGAGCAGGCCCTTCGCGGCCAGCAGGCCCGACACCACCGCCGCGCCCGACGAGCCGAGTCCGCGCCCGTGCGGGATGACGTTCCTGGCGACGAGGCGCAGGCCCGGCATCCGTCGTCCGACCGATTCGTAGGCGTACGCGATCGCCCGCACCACCAGGTGCGAGGCGTCGCGAGGGACGTCCGCCGCGCCGGCCCCCTCGACCTCGATCTCGAGCTCGCCTTCGGGCAGCGCCGTGACATCGAGCTCGTCGTACACGCTCAGCGCGAGGCCGAGCGTGTCGAAACCGGGCCCGAGGTTGGCGCTCGTCGCCGGAACCCGCACCACGACCCGGCGCCCCTCGCGGGCGTCCGGGGCGGGCGCGGGCACGACGGCTGCGGTCACGCGCGCGGTCCCGGCGCGTCGACGGATTCGGCGGCGCGGACGAGCTCGAGAACGGATGCCACTTCCGACGTGGTCGCGTCGACGACGGTGGGCTCGACCTCCGAGCCGTCGGCGTTGCGCAGCGCCCAGTGCGGGTCCTTGAGGCCGTGGCCCGTGACCGTCAGCACGACGCGCGCACCCTGCGGCACGACGCCGGCCTCGACGCGGTCCAGGAGTCCCGCCACGCTGATCGCCGACGCGGGCTCCACGAAGATCCCGACCTCGCCGGCGAGGAGCTTCTGCGCCGCGAGGATGCGGTCGTCGTCGATGGCGCCGAAGTAGCCGTCGGTCGCCGCGCGCGCCTCGAGGGCGAGGTCCCACGACGCGGGGTTGCCGATGCGGATGGCGCTCGCCACCGTCTCGGGGTTCTTCACGACCTCGCCGCGCACGAGCGGCGCGGAGCCCTCGGCCTGGAAGCCGAACATGCGCGGCACGCGGGTCGAGACGTTCGCCGCGGCCTCTTCGCGTGTAGCCGCGCGTGTAGGCGGTGTAGTTGCCCGCGTTGCCGACGGGGATGAAGTGGAAGTCGGGCGCGTCGCCCAGCTGCTCGACGATCTCGTACGCCGCCGTCTTCTGCCCGTCGATGCGGTCGGGGTTGACCGAGTTGACGAGGTGCACCGGGTAGTTGTCGGCGAGCTCGCGCGCGATCTCGAGGCAGTCGTCGAAGTTGCCGCGGATCTGGATGAGCCGGCCGTTGTGGGCGACGGCCTGGCTCAGCTTGCCCATCGCGATCTTGCCCTCGGGCACGAGCACGGCGGCCGTGATGCCGGCGTGCGCGGCGTAGGCGGCCGCCGAGGCGGACGTGTTGCCGGTCGACGCGCAGATCACCGCCTTGGCGCCGTGATCGATCGCACGCGACACCGCGACGGTCATGCCGCGGTCCTTGAACGAGCCGGTGGGGTTCATGCCCTCGAACTTCACCCACACATCCGTGCCGGTGCGACGCGACAGCGCCGGGGCGGGCAGGAGCGGCGTCCCGCCTTCACCCAGAGTGACCACGGTCGAGGCATCCGTCACGCCCAGACGATCTGCGTACTCGCGGAGGACTCCGCGCCAAACATGTGCCATGTCAGTCTCCTTCAGACCTTCAATTGCCTTCGACCCGCAGGACCGAGACGACGCGCTCCACGACGCCGCTGGCGGCCAGTCGGTCCACCGTCTCGCTCAGGTCCTGCTCCAACGCCTTGTGCGTGCCGATCACCAGTCGCGCGACGCCGCCCTCGCTGTCGCCCGCGTCCCCGACCGCCTGCTCCACCGTCTGCTCGACGGTCTGCTCGACAGTGGCGATCGAGACACGACCGTCGCTGAGGATGCCGGCGACCGTCGCGAGCACGCCCGGCTGGTCGTCGACCTCGAGCGTGATCTGGTAGCGCGTCGTGACGCGGCCCACGGGCACGATGGGGAGGTTGGCCAGCGTCGACTCGCCGACGCCGACACCGCCGGCGATGTGGCGGCGGGCCGCCGACACGACGTCGCCGAGCACCGCGGACGCGGTCTGCACGCCGCCGGCGCCCGCGCCGTAGAACATCAGGTTGCCGGCGGCCTCGGCCTGCACGAACACCGCGTTGTTGGCGCCGTGCACGCTGGCGAGCGGGTGGGCGCGGTCGATGAGCGCCGGATAGACGCGCACCGAGATGGACTCGCCGGATTCCTCGGTCAGCCGCTCGCAGACGGCCAGCAGCTTGATGACGTAGCCGGCGTGGCGTGCGGCATCCATCATCGACGAGTCGATCGCGGTGATGCCCTCGCGGTGCACCGCCTCGAGCGGCACCGTCGTGTGGAACGCGAGGCTCGCGAGGATCGCCGCCTTCTGGGCGGCGTCGTAGCCCTCGACGTCTGCCGTCGGGTCGGCTTCGGCGTACCCGAGGCGCTGCGCGTCGGCGAGCACGTCCGAGAACTCGGCGCCCTCGGTGTCCATGCGGTCGAGGATGTAGTTGGTGGTGCCGTTGACGATGCCCATGATGCGCTGCACGCGGTCGCCGGCCAGCGAGTCGCGCAGCGGGCGGATGATCGGGATGGCGCCTGCGGCGGCGGCCTCGTAGTAGACCTCGGCGCCCACCTGGTCGGCCGCGTCGAAGATCTCGGGGCCGTGCGTCGCCAGGAGCGCCTTGTTGGCGGTCACGACGTCGGCGCCCGAGTTGATCGCGTGCAGCAGGTAGGTGCGTGCCGGCTCGATGCCGCCCATCAGCTCGATGACGATGTCGGAGCCGACGATGAGCGCGTCGGCGTCGGTCGTGAAGAGCTCCTGAGGCAGCTCGACGTCGCGCTTGGCGTCGACGTCGCGCACCGCGATGCCGACCAGCTCCAGTCGCGCTCCCGCCCGGTCGGCGAGCTCGTCGGCGTGCTGGCGCAGCAGCGCCGCGACCTGCGAGCCCACGGCTCCGGCTCCCAGCAGCGCGACGCGGAGGCGGCGGTAGTCGGTCACTTCGACTCGCTTCGCTCGCTCAGTACGGGCATGCGTTGTTTCCCTTCCATCGGTGCGCCCCCGGAGGGGCGCCCAGCTTCGAACACAGCGGTATCGACGCCGGCATCGCGGGCGAGCAGATCGTCGATCGTCTCGCCGCGCACGATGACGCGCGCCTCTCCCCCGCGCAGCGCCACGACGGGCGGGCGGGGGACGTAGTTGTAGTTGCTCGCGAGCGAGAAGCAGTAGGCGCCCGTCGCAGGAACGGCGAGCAGATCGCCGGGCGACACGTCGCCGGGCAGGTACTCGGCGTCGACCACGATGTCACCCGACTCGCAGTGCTTGCCGACGACCCTCGCGAGCGCCGGCTCGGCGTCGCTCGTGCGCGACGCGATCCGCGCCGAGAACTGCGCGCCGTACAGGGCAGGGCGGGCGTTGTCGCTCATGCCGCCGTCGACGCTGACGTACAGGCGGGTGTCGCCGGGGCGTCGTCGGCACTGCCGCTCGGCGCTGCCGAGCGCGACCGGCTTGGTCGTGCCGACCTCGTACAGGGTCACGCCCGCACGGCCGACGATGGCGCGGCCGGGCTCGAATGCGAGATTCGGAACCGGGATGCCGCGCACCTCGCACTGGCGCGCCACGGCCTCTGCGATGCCCGCCGCCAGCTGCTCGATGGGGGTGGGGTCGTCGACCGAGGTGTAGGCGATGCCGAATCCGCCGCCGAGGTTCAGCACCGGCAGCTCGCCGCCCTGGCGCAGCTCCGCATGCAGCTCGACGATCCGCGCCGCGGACTCCTCGAAGCCGGCGGTGCCGAAGATCTGCGAGCCGATGTGGCAGTGCAGACCCACGAGCTCGAGGCCCTCGAGCTCGCGGATGCGGGCGACCGCGGCGGGGGCATCCGTGAGCGTGAAGCCGAACTTCTGGTCTTCGTGCGCCGTCGCGAGGAAGTCGTGCGTCTCGGCGTGCACGCCGCTGTTGACCCGCAGCAGCACCGCCTGCGACACCCCGCGGCGCTCGACGATCGCCGCGAGCCGCTCGATCTCGATGAGGCTGTCGATGACGATGGACCCGACGCCCGCGTCGACGGCGCGCTCGAGCTCGGGCACCGACTTGTTGTTGCCGTGGAAGCCGAGGCGCGCGGGATCCGCGCCCGCCGCCAGCGCGACGGCCAGCTCGCCGCCGGTGCAGACGTCGACCGCGAGCCCCTCCTCGGTCACCCAGCGCACCACCTCGGTGGTCAGCAGGGCCTTGCCGGCGTAATACACGCGCGCCTGCACACCGTGCAGCGCCGCAGCCGCGCGGAAGGCGTCGAGCGTGCGCCGCGCCGTGGCGCGCACCTCGTCCTCGTCGACGACATAGAGCGGCGTGCCGAACCGGCTGCGCAGCGCGGTCGCCGGGATGCCGCCGAGCGTGAGCACACCGGCGTCGTCACGGCTCGCCGAGATCGGCCAGACCGCCGGGGCGAGCCCGTTCGCGTCGGCGGGACGTTCGAGCCACGCGGGAGCGACGGAACGGAGTGTGCGGGTCGGCGGACACGGTGGACCAATCGGTGGGAGCTGCGACGCTTGGCCGTCCGGGAAGGCTGGTACGGCTCTGCCTGGCCGGAGGGGTCACGCGCCAGGCGGTGCTAGAAGTCTAGGGCACGCCACTCGCGGCCCCTGTGCCGTGTGACGCACTGTGCCATGTGACGGCCCGTGGCCCGTGACGCCCCGTGGCCGCGCGACGTCCTGCGCCCTGCGACGCCGGGGCGGCTCAGGCGCAGCTGCCGTTCTGCTGGAGGGCCGGATCCGTGGCGATCGCGCCGTCGACATCGAAGTCGGCCACGAGGACGTCTCCTTCGACCTCGACGCCGGTGAGCACGACGCCGGCCGGGAGGTACTGCGCGATGCAGACGTTCCAGTCGCGCAGCACGGCGTCGGCGAGGCCTCCGAACTGGTCCTGCAGCGCAGCGGCCGTGACCTCCGCCCCGCCCAGCTGCAGCGACGCGGGAGAGAGGACGATCTGCCCCTCCGACGCCGTGGGCGTGAGCGCGACGCCGATCGGGGATCGCGACGCCGAACAGCTGCAGATCCATCGACATCGTGACATTCGGCGCGGCGAGCCCGACGGTGTCGGAGGGAAAGCCCTCGACCGTCGCCAGCAGCGTCTGCAGCTGGGACTCGTCGAGCGACACCGTCGCGGTCGCACCGCTCATCTCTCCGGTCCCCCGCACGGCCACGTCCTGGGCGGTCACGGCGACGTCGCCGGTGACGCCGCTGAACGTCACATCGTCGGACGCGATGGTGAGCTCGTCGAGGCTGCCCCCGATGAGCTGCGGGATCACGGCACCGGCGACCTCGACGTCGATCTGCTGATCGGCGGGCAGCGCGAGCTGCGTGCGCACCTGGTCGCGCACCACGCCGGTCACCACCTGGCGGGCGATCGCATCCGCCGCGAACCACGCGGCGACGGCGAGCACGGCGACGATGGCGAAGGCCACGAATCCAGGGCCACGCGCGGCGACGCGGCGGCGGCGAGGCCGCAGGCAGCATGTCGTCGGGGAGCGGCTCGGTCGCCTGCGTGTCGCCGTGAGCCATGTCTACATCCGTTCCGGTGCGGTGACGCCGAGCAGATCGAGGCCGTTGCGCAGGACCTGCCCGGTGGCGTCGTTCAGCCACAGGCGGGTGCGATGAACGGGCTCGACGGGCTCGTCGCCGAGCGGGATGACGCGGCAGTTGTCGTACCAGCGGTGGTAGAGCCCGGCGAGTTCCTCGAGGTAGCGGGCGACGCGGTGGGGCTCGCGCACCTCGGCGGCGAAGCCGACGATGCGCGGGAACTCCTGGAGCGCGCCGAGGAGCGCCGACTCCGTCTCGTGCGTGAGCAGCTCGGGTGCGAACTCCGAACGGTCGACCCCGGATGCCGCGGCATGGCGTCCGACGTTGTGGGTGCGCGCGTGCGCGTACTGCACGTAGAAGACGGGGTTGTCGTTCGTGCGCTTGCGGAGGATCTCGGGGTCGAGAGTCAGCGGCGAGTCGGCGGGGTACCGCGCGAGCGAGTACCGCAGCGCGTCGGTGCCGATCCACTCGCGGAGGTCGTCGAGCTCGATGATGTTGCCCGCCCGCTTCGACAGCCGCGCGCCGTTGACGGAGACGAGCTGCCCGATGAGCACCTCGATGTCCTTGTCGGGGTCGTCCCCGGCCGCGCCGGCGAGCGCCTTGAGGCGGTGCACGTAGCCGTGGTGGTCGGCCCCGAGCAGGTAGATCTTGTGCGCGAAGCCGCGGTCGCCCTTGTTGAGGTAGTACGCGGCGTCGGCGGCGAAGTAGGTGTACTCGCCGTTGGAGCGACGGATGACGCGATCCTTGTCGTCGCCGAAGTCGGTGGTGCGCACCCAGACGGCGCCGTCCTCGTCGAAGACGTGGCCCTGCTCCCGCAGACGATCGACGGCCTCGTCGACGAGGCTGGGCTCGCCGTTCGATCCCTTGGCGTGGAGCGTCCGCTCGCTGAAGAAGACGTCGAAGTGGACGTTGAACTTCTCCAGCGACGCCTGCAGATCGCCGAGCTGCAACTCGTACGCCCGGTCACGAGCGACGACGAGCTGCTCGTCCGCCGGGAGCGACAGCAGGTCCGGCACCGCGGAGAGGACGCGCTGCGCGAGGTCGTCGATGTACGAGCCCGGGTAGCCGTCCTCCGGGGTCGGCTCGCCCTTGGCCGCCGCCAGCACGGAACGGCCGAACCGATCCATCTGCGCGCCGGCGTCGTTGACGTAGAACTCGCGCACGAGCGTCGCGCCGCTGGCGAGCAGCAGGCGCGCCATCGAGTCGCCGAGCGCAGCCCACCGGGTGTGGCCGATGTGCATCGGACCGGTGGGGTTCGCGCTGACGAACTCCAGGTTGATCGTGTTGCCGCGCTGCGACTCGTTGGTGCCGAAGGCGGCGCCGGCGTCGACGATCGTCTTGGCCAGCACACCGGCGGCCGCGGCATCCAGCCGGATGTTGATGAAGCCGGGACCGGCGACCTCGACGCCCGCGACGCCGTCGACCTCGGCGAGACCGGCGGCGATCTCGGCAGCGAACTCGCGCGGGTTCGCGCCGACGGCCTTCGCGAGCTTGAGCGCCGCATTCGATGCCCAGTCGCCGTGATCGCGGTTCTTGGGCCGCTCGAGCGGCAGGTCCGCCGGGGTGAGCCCGTCCGTCGCACCGGGGCGTCGCGCCTCGGCGAGCGGGGTCGACGACGGCGAGCAGGGCGGCGGAGAGGGCTTCAGGATTCATAACCGCACCAGTCTATTCGCCGGGGATCGCGCGCCCGGCTGCGCGGCACTCAGCGCACGGAGCTCCGCGAGCTGGGCCAGCACGAACTCCCACCCCTGCCGGTACGCGTCCACGGGCGCGTCGTCCTCCCACGGACCGGTGTGGCGCACCGCGACGACGGTGTGCCGGCGTCCGCTGCGGTGAACAGCACCTCGACCGCTTCGTCGCGGGACTCGGCCTTCGTCGTCCGATCCACGTCCACGTGAACGCGAGCCGGCGCTCGGGCTCGACGACGAGGTACTCCCCCGCCACAGCGACGCCCGTGCCCCGGCGCCTCGATGCGGTAAGCGCCGCCGACGCGGACATCGGCCGCCACGGCGACGTCGCCCCAGTGCGCCCACCACCAGGACGACAGCCCCTCGGCGCTGGACCATGCCGACCACACCCGCCCCACCGCTGCATCGATCGCGAGCCGGACATCGAGCGGACGACCGCCCAGCAGCTCCCACCGACCCACACGCGCGTCGCCGTCCTTCTCGGCCTCGCCCGATGCGCCGAGCACGCCGGCGAGGGCGACCAGGTTCTGCTCCCACCCGCCGCCGTACTGGGTCATGCGGTGCGGTCGCAGTCGGTCATGCTGGACCGTCAGGCGCGTCTCGTCATCGGCGATCGCATCGAGCCGGATGGTCACGAGGCCGGGATCGCCGTCGCCCGACCACCACGTGTACGAGAGTCCGGACGGCGCCGCGCAGCTCTCGAGGAGCGCCCGCCGGATCATCCCCTCGCCGATCTCGACCTCGAACTCGTCGCCGACCGCACGCGGCGGCGCGCCGACGATCGTGCCGTACCACCTCGCGATCCGCTCCGGCGTGGTCAGCGCGTTCCAGACCTCGGCGGCGGCCGCGGGATAGCTGCGCACCAGCGTGACGGTCTGCTGGATCTCGTCGCCGGTCAGTGCTCGGATGAAGGGATCTGCGGTGTTCATCGTTCCTCCGTGCGGTTGCGACGCAGCTCGGTCCCGAGCGCGTCGAGTCGATTCGTCCAGAACCCGAGGTGCTCTTCGACCCAGTCCTGGACCTCGGTCATCCGCTCTCCATCGAGGGAGTAGATGCGGCGCGATCCCTCGGCGCTGCTGTGCGCGAAGCCCGCTTCCCTGAGCACCCGGAGATGGTTCGACACCGCCGGCTGGCTGATGCCGAACTCGGCGCGGATCACTTCGGTGAGGTCACCCGAGGCGCGATCGCCCCGGGCGAGCAGCTCGACGAGGCGTCGCCGGACCGGGTCTCCCAGGACATCGAGTGCATGCATAGCCCATTCATATCAGCCCGTGATGATATAAACAAGGCCTGATATGTTCGGCCGGGAACGTCAGGCGAGCTGCACCAGTGCGGTGAAGTCGTCGAGCGCCGGGTCGAAGGGGTCCAGCACGTCCGGAGCGGGTCGCCATCCGCGGCCGGCTCGATGCCCCTCGCCGGTCGCGGCATCCGGAACCACCCAGGCGTCCACGCGCAGCCGCTTCAGGCCGACGTAGCCGCCGTGGTAGCTGAGGAACGCGCAGTCGGCGGCATCCCGTCCCGTCGCGATGCGCACCAGCGAGCGGCGGTTCGCCAGACGCGTCGCGTCGATGACGTACCAGGAGCCGTCGAGGTAGGCCTCCGCCACCGCGTGGAAGTCCATCGGCTGCAGCCCCGGCGCGAAGCACGCGGCGTAGCGCGCCGGCATGTCCATCGCGCGCAGCAGCGCGATCACGACGTGCGCGTAGTCGCGGCAGACGCCCTGGCCGGTCATGAGGGTGGTGACCGCGCTGTCGGTGCCCTGGCTGAGCCCCGGCGTGTAGGTCGTGCTCGTCGAGACGAACTCGGACACCGCGGCGATGAGGTCGTGGCCGGAGAGCCCCTTGAACTGCCGGCGCGCCTGCTGGAACACCTCATCGGACTGCGCGTACCGGCTCGGACGAAGGTACGTGATCGCCTCCAGGTCGCTCGTACGGCTCGTGGCGGCCTGGCCGTCGACCGTCGCCTCATACCGGATCTCGAGGGGCCCGGGCTCGCCCGTCAGGCGGTGCAGCCGGCTTCCCGCCTGGTCGACGATCTCGGTCGGGGTGTACACGCGATCGCCCTGCGTGAACGTCAGCTGCTCGTTCGAGATCGGCACCGCCTGAGCGGCCGCGATCTGGAAGATGAGGTCGACGGATGCCCCGAGTTCGAGGTCCATCTCAGCGGTCACGATGCGTTGCACCGAAGTATCCTCGCACGCCGCGATGACGACGCCGTGCGGACGTCCACAGGGTCGCGCGCGGAGATCGCGAAGCGGGTCCGAACCTCGGGATCCGCCGCGCATATTGCCCAGTTCAGGGCCTGTGTTCGGTGTTCCCCGATCGATGACTTACCCTCTTCTCATGCACGCGCCCGGCCGCACTCGCGCACGGCGGCTGGGACCACACGCCCGGCCGCCCCGCTTGATGCGCCGACGAGTGGACGCGGGGTGGGGATGGCTCTCCCTCCTGGGCGCGGCACTGGCCGTGGCTGCGGTGTGCGCCGTGGCCGTCCTGCGCCCCTGGGGCGCACCCGAACCGGTGGCACCGGTCGCCGTCGCCGAAGGGGATGCGGCGGTGGCGGCATCCGTCCCGCCCGCGCCTCTCGTCCTCGAAGACGACGCGCGCGTCCTCGTGTTCGGCGACTCTTGGGTCTACGGCTCCGCCGCGACCGTGCCGACCCTCGGCTTCGCGTACCGGCTCGCCGACGAGCTCGGCGTGGAGACCGTCGTGGACGGGGTGCGCGGCAGCGGCTATCTCAAGCCCGGCCTCGACGGTCCGGCCTACGGCGAGCGCATCGCCGCCCTCGACCCGGCGCTCGATCCGGACCTCATCATCGTCGAGGGGTCCATCAACGACCGGAGGCTGTATCCGGCGGGATACAAGGATGCCGTCACCGCCGCGTGGGACGCGCTCGAAGCCCGCTACCCCGACGCCGCGATCGTCATCCTCGGTCCTTCGCCGCAGGTGCTGCCGGTCGAGAGCCCGACCAGCGGCATCGACCAGGACCTGGCCGAGCTGGCCGCCGCACGCGGCTGGTGGTACATCTCGCCGATCGCCGAGGAGTGGATCACCACGGCCAACTACCTCGACGTCATCGACACCGGCCCGATCGGTCGCGACCACCCTTCGACGGACGGCCACGCCTACCTCGCCACCCGGGTCGCCGACGCGGTCGAGGCGATGGAACTCCAGCCCGCGATCGTCGCGGATGCCCCGCACGACGAGGACGCCGTCGCACCCTGACCCGAGTCACCGCTCGGGCGCTGCACCGGAAAACGAAGAATCCCAGGCGAACCTGGGATTCTTTTTCGTGCCCCCGACAGGAATCGAACCTGCGACCTTTGGTACCGGAAACCAACGCTCTATCCCCTGAGCTACGGAGGCGTGCCGATCGAGACTACCATCCCGGCGACCCGGACCTTTCACGCGTCGAGCCCGGTCGCGACCGACCAGCACGGCGGGGTCAGCACTCGCCGAGGTGCTCCGCCGACGCGTGTCAAGGCCTGGCCATGCGCCGCCGCTCCGCGGAAGGATCGAGACTGTATCTGATCGGCGTCCGCTACCCAGCGAACTCAACGCGACGTTCGCCGGCGGGCCGAGAGCGGAGGCGCAGGATGGGCAAACTCACCTACGAGGGGACGGTGAAGGTCGATTTCGACGACCGGACACTCGCACACCTGCAGCTGGTGATCGGCACCAAGCTCCGGCGCGGGGAGCCCTTCCACTTCACCTGGCGCGACGACGTCAGCATCGGCGACGGCCGCACCACCATCTGGGTGCACCCGCGCTGCGCGCTCGTCTACAAGTTCTACGGCAGCCGAACGCCCCAGCTCAATCCCGCCTGGATCGACGCGCTCGCCCACACGGCGAACTCGCCGTCCGGACTGTACCTGGTGCCGGAACCCGCTCAGCCGGCCGCCCGCGGCCGAGCCGGAGCAGGAACTGCTCGGCTGAACCCGGTACGGGAACCCAAGGCCTTTGTCAAGGCGTTGGCCGTCGCACCGCGAGCGGTGCGACGGTGGACGCCGCGGACGGGAGCGATCATGAAGCGGATCGACATCTACTACGGCGGAGAGCACTACAGCGTCGGCGGGCGCCGCGTCGAAGACCTCCGCGCGGAGATCGAGGCGGGGCTCGCCGCGGGAATGTACTGGCTCGAGGTGAACGACGGCGAGGGTGAGATGCGCAGGGCTCTCCTGCTGCTGTCGCCCGGCGTCGCGCTGGCGGTCGTTCCGGTCCCCGACGAGGACCCCGCACCCTCAGCTGGAGGGAGAGTGGTCGGACGGCCTTCCCCAGGTGACCGGCTGACGATGGCGCCGGGGGATGCCGCGCCGCGGTGACTGCCGGCTCAGGCGTCGCGGTGCGATTCCTGTCGCGTGGCGGGCTCGGCTTCGTCCGGCAGGCTCGCCGTCACGATGACCACGACGTCCTGCACCTTCCAGTCGAGCTCGGCCACGGCGCGGCGCACCTCCTCGATCTCGTCGAGATGCACGTCGTCGCGGGTCGGGACCACGAAGACCTCCACGTGGAACACCTGACCCATATCGCGCATGCGCACGGCGCTCTCGCGCACCCACGGGAACTCCTGCACCCGGTTCGCGATGCGCGCGATGAGGGGATGCGGGCGGGCGTCGTCCTCGGTGCGCGCCCGCTGGTCGATGAGATCACGCACCGCCGCGCGGGAGTTGCGCCAGCCGTCCCACACGATCCCGAGCGAGATGAAGAGGGCTGCGGCGCCGTCGAGCCACCACAGGCCGATCCCGACACCGAGCACGCCGACGATCGACGCCACGGTGGAGGTCCAGTCCGCCTTGGCCATGTCGGCATCCGCATACAGCACCTTGTTGTGCAGCGTCGGCGCCAGCTTCGCCTTGGCATGGCCGTAGAAGAACGGCCCGATGACGATGACGCTCATCACCGCCACCATGAACCAGCCGAGCCAGATCGTCTGGCCGAACAGGTACACCGTGCCGATCGAGGGATGCTCGGCGCGGACGAGACCGCTGATCGCCTCGTAGGCGAGGTTGCCGCCGACCGCGAGCAGCGCGACGCCGGCGACCAGATGCCCGACACCCATCATGCGGTGGAAGCCGAACGGGAAGGCGCGGGTCGGACGGCGACGGATGAAGATCAGGGCGACGAGGAACGAGATCTGCGGGATCAGCGACAGCATGTCTTCGATCCACGCGGTCTTCATGGCCTGCGAGCCGCCGACGACGAGCGCGATGACGCCGATCGTGACCACCGTGTAGCCGATGGTGAACCACTCCCAGCGGATGGCGCTGCGCAGCGCCTTCTGCTGTTCCGGCGGCAGATCGGTGCGTCCCATCGACTTCACGGCGCCACCTCCCGGTCGAGGTAGCCCTCGAGCTCCGCCTGCCAGGCGTTCTCGCCCAGCGGCACGAGCAGCACGACGGGTCCGCGGGAACCCGGGACGGTGTCATAGGCACGTGTCACCGCCACGCGATCCGACCACGGCGTGGCGTCCGTCATCCCGCCGATCGCCACATCGAGGTCCCCGCTCTCGAGCCCGTCGACGAGGTCCTCCTCACTGCCGACCGTCCACTCGACCCTCGCGTCGACCGACTCGGCGAACTCCTCCACGATCTCGGCGAGCGTGCCGCCCACCTCCGACCCGTCGATGGTGACGAGCTCGCCGGAGGCCGAGGCGCCCGCGTGGAGCACTCCTTCGCGGACCCGCTCGAGGGTGCCCTGGGGGTCGGTCGGCACCGTGACGCCGCATCCCGCCGCGCCCAGCGCGATCACCAGCAGGGGCACGCCGCACACGCGTCGCCACCGGTTCATGCTCCGAGTCTGGCGGGTGGCGCGGGAGGCGGGGAGCGCCTTGACCCTCTCCCGCCGGCCTGGTACCGCGGCGGGATGGGCGGAAAGCCCGCGCCGCCGCAGACGCCGATCGCCGGCATCGCGGTGGCGATGCCGGCGATCGGAGGCCGGGTTACGGAAGGACGATCTCGAACGCGGGATCGCCCTGGTCGAGGACGCCCAGGAGCTGCTCCAGCACCCCGATGTCGCCGCGCACCTCGACGCCTTCGGACTCGGTGTCACCGCCCGCGAGCCGGATCAGGCGGGGCTTGGTCAGCGTCAGTCCGAGCGGCGTCGACGCATCGGGCTCCCGCTCGACGTAGATCAGCACGCCGTTGTCCAGCGACAGGTGGAAGCTGCGCCCGAGGTCGGAGACGGTGACGTCGATCGCGAGCGACAGGTCCCATGCCTTGGGTCCGTCGACGCGGATCGCGACCGCGTCGAACAGCTGCTCGGGCGTGAGCTGCGCGACGATCAGCGGCGCATTCGTCGCCGTCGGCGTGCCGAAGTTGCCCTCTCGCAGCTCGGTGGCGCCTGAGAGGTAGAAGTTGCGCCACGTGCCGTTCTCGGCGCCGTAGGCGAGCTGCTCGAGCGTGTCGGCATACAGCGCACGTGCCGCGGCATGGTCGGCATCGGTGAACACCGCGTGATCGAGCAGGGTCGCCGCCCAACGGAAGTCACCGCCGTCGAACGCCTCCTGCGCGATCTCCACGACACGGTCCAGCCCGCCGATCGCGGCGACGTAGCGCTCGGCGAGCGGCTTCGGCGGGTGCGGCCACAGGCGGGCCGGGTTGCCGTCGAACCAGCCCATGTACCGCTGGTAGATCGCCTTGACGTCGTGGCTCACCGACCCGTAGTAGCCGTGCGTGCTCCACGACGCCTCCAGCGCCGGCGGCAGCTGGATCATCTCGGCGATCTCGGCGCCGTTGTAACCCTGGTTCAGCAGTCGCAGCGTCTGATCGTGCAGGTAGCCGTACAGATCGCGCTGGATGCGGAGGAACCGGTTGATCTCGGCGTTTCCCCACGTCGGCCAGTGGTGGGACGCGAAGACGACCTCGGCCTCACCGCCGAAGCGCTCGATCGCCTCGGTGAGGTACTGCGACCACACGTGCGGGTCGCGGACGACGGCGCCGCGCAGGGTCAGCAGGTTGTGCAGTGTGTGCGTGGCGTTCTCCGCCATGCACAGCGCGCGGTAGCGCGGGATGTAGAAGTGCATCTCGGACGGCGCCTCTGTGCCCGGGGCCATCTGGAACTCGAACTCGACGCCGTCGATCGTGTGCTTCTCGCCGGTCGTCGTCACATCCAGCGACGGCGTCAGGATCGTCGCCTCACCGGTCGACGTCGTCTGGCCGAGGCCGGCGCCGACCGCTCCCCGGGGGCCGCGCGCGAGCGCAGCGCCGAACATGTATCCGGCGCGGCGGCCCATGGCGACGCCCGCATACACGTTCTCGGCCACCGAGTGCTCGAGGAAGCCCTCGGGCGCGAGGATCTGCACCCGCCCCGAGGTCACGTCGTCTTCGCTCACGAAGCCGAGCACGCCGCCGAAGTGATCGATGTGGCTGTGGGTGAAGATGACCGCGGTCACCGGCCGGTCGCCGCGGTGGCGGCGGTACAGCTCGAGCGCGGCGGCCGCCGGTCTCTTTCGAGATCAAGCGGGTCGACGATGACCACGCCGGTGTCGCCCTCGATGAACGACATCACCGACAGGTCGAGTCCCCGCACCTGATAGAGCCCCTCGACGACCTCGAAGAGGCCGTGCTTGGCGACCAGGGTGGACTGACGCCAGAGGCTCGGGTGGACGGTGTCGGGCGCATCGCCCTGGATGAAGTCGTAGGTGGAGGCATCCCACACCACGTCGCCCTCGTCGTTGCGGATCTTCGGGTCGTCGAGGGTTCCGAGGAACCCGCGCTCCGCCGCGGCGAAATCGTCGACGTCGTCGAACGGCAGGGACGCCAGGGCCTTGGCCTGGGCCTCCCTGATCGACGCTTCCGGTTCGCGCTGCTGCATGTGCTTTCTCCCTTTCATGCCGGTCCTGACGACCGGATCCTCAGTCTTGCGGCGCGCTCGTCGCGGTCGGCAAGCGCCGCGACGGCCGCCCGGTTGGTGGCGAAGAACGCCTGACCCGACAGCAGTCCGAGCTCCTCCAGGCGGGCTCTGGTAGGCGGCCGGACACGGCTGAACGCGAGCGTGACGTCGTTGTCGCGGAGCCAGTGCTCGAGGGACTCGAACGCCTCGGCGCCGGTGACGTCGATGTCGGTGACCGCCTCCATGTCGACGACCACGTGGCGCACCGGCTGGTCGGCGCCGGTGACGGCGCGCTTGACCGCCGAGGTGAAGACCGCGCCGTTGGCGAAGAACAGCGGGGCGGCCATCCGCACCACGACCAGGCCGGGCGCGGTCGTGGCCCCGGTGGGGGCATCCTCCAGCAGGGACTGCTTGGCGTCGTCGTTCGCCTCGAGCACGTCGATCGTCGGATTCGCGGCGCGCTTGGCGAGATTGATGAGCGCGAGCACGAACGCGACCAGGATGCCGGGAATCGCGCCGACGAACAGCGTGACGAGGAAGCACGTGGCCGCGACGGCGAACTCGAAGCGGTCCTGACGCCACAGCTGCCGGAACTCGCGGATGCCCAGCAGCGGCAGGATCGCGACCCCGACGACGGCGCCGATGGCGGGCGATGGGATGTCCGCGAGCAGCGCGGTGCCGAACAGCAGCAGCAGCAGCGTTCCCGCCGCGAGCACGAGCGACGGCAGCTGGGTGCGGGAGCCGGCCTGGTCCATCGCCGCGGTGCGCGATGTCGAGGCGCCCATCGCGAAGCTGCCCTGCGCGCCGGCGGCGATGTTGCCGAGACCGAAGGCGAGCAGGTCCCGGTTCGCGTCGAACGGATAGCCGCGCTTCTCGGCGTACGAGCGCGACACCAGAAGGCCCTCGGCGGTCGTGACGAGGGTGAGCGCGATCGCGGACGGCACGAGCGCCAGCCACATCGTCCAGTCGAGGACGGGCCACGTCAGCTGCGGGCGGCCCTGCAGGCACCTCGCCGAGCACGTCCACGCCCCGGTCGTCGAGATCCGCCACGACGACGACGATCGTCGAGACGATCAGCACCACCAGCGCCCACGGGATCCGCGGCAGGAACCGCCGTCCGAGCAGCAGCACCGCGACCGAGGCTGCGGCCACGCCGAGCGACCACGCGTTGAACGTGTTCAGCCCCAGGATGAGCCCCGACACCTTCTCGACGAACTCGCCGCCGGAGTCGATCTTCACGCCGAGCATCTTGGCGATCTGGCTCACCATGATGTCGAGCGCGAGACCGCCGACGAACCCGACCAGGATCGGCTTCGAGAGGAAGCTGGCGAGGAAGCCGAGCTTGAACACGGCCATGAGCAGGAACAGGATGCCGCTGATGATGGCCTGCGCCAGGGCGAGGGTCGCGTAGTCGGCGCTGCCCGCGGCCGCGAGCCCGCCGATCGACGAGGCGACGAGCGCCGCGGCCGCGGCATCCGGCGACACCACCAGCTGCCGCGACGACACCACGAGCGCATAGATCAGCGTCGGCACGATGAGCGCGTACAGGCCCGCCGTCGGCGGGAGCCCCGCGATCTGCGCGTATCCGATGTTCAGGGGGATCGCGATCGCGAGAAGGGTGACGCCGGCCGTCAGCTCCGTGACGAGATTGCGCCTGGTCAACCCCGCGAGAGGTCGTTGCATGCCGGCTCCTGAGGGGCGTGGGGAGGGAACGGACGTGTCCACCTTGGCACGGCGGGGCCGCATCAGACCCGATCGCCCGGCACGAGCGGGGGACCGACGGCCTCACTGGTGACGGTCGCCGTCCACCCCCGATCCGCGAGCCCCGCCGTCAGTGCCGCCACCACCGCCGACGTCACGCCGAGCCCGGTCGACGGGGCGTGCCAGAACTGGACGCGCGCGGTGACGCGCGCGTCCGACACGGCGGATACCAGCACGCCCACCGCGGGCTCGGGGTGCACGCCGTCGACGGCGGCTGCGGCATCCGTCATCGCCGCAGTGATGTCGGCGAGGCTCGCACCCGCACGTTCCACGCGCACCTGCACCTCGCCGCGCCGGCCACCATGCCGGGAGTTGTTGACGAGGGTCTCGGCGAGCAGCTTCGCGTTCGGCACGTGGGCGGTGCGCCCGTCGGGCGTCGTGAAGACCACGGCGCGAGAGTTCAACTCGATGACGGTGCCGGTCAGGGGCTCGCCGTCCGGTCCTTCGACGGTGATCTCCTCGCCCAGCGTGACGGGCTTGCGAGTGGCGATGAGCACGCTCGCGGCGAAGTTGTCGGCCACACCGCGCAGCACCAGCGCCGCGACCACCGCGAGCACCAGCACGACGGCCAGCACCGGCTGCACGTTGGCGCCGAGGAACGCCAGCGCGACGCCGACGCCCAGCAGCAGCAGCGTGTACTGCGCGAGCCGAGCCGCGAACCGCGTCGCCGCGGGCGTCGCCGTCGGCACGTGGCCCATCAGATCGACGACGCCGCGCTTGGCGAACCGCGAGGCGACCCAGCCCGCGACCAGGGACAGCACCGCCCAGAGCACCTGCCACCACGTGATCGGCGTGCTCAGGAAGGTGCTGAAATCCACCCCGTCAGGATATGGGCGCAGGGCGCGCCGTCGAGCGAGCCTCGCCGGGGCTCCGGCTTCGTGCACGAGCCCCGGCGATGCCCGGCGCACAGCGATGATCCCCGCGGTGCCTAAGGGTTTGCGACGAATTCACGTCGACGTCAGGTTGAAGGTGACGAGTCCGGAGCCCTGTCACGGGCGCGGCGCCGGCGACCGCTCCGGGGGTGGATGCCCCCGGAGCGGTCGCCGGCAACGGTCTCAGCGGTGCGCGAAGCACCGTGGCCGCATCACTCGGCGAACCGCTCCTTCATCGCGTCCATGCTCTTGCCCGCGCCGTGGGACTTCCCCGGAGCCTGGACATCGTTCACGGTCGACGTGTCGAACGCGAAGGTGGCGACCGCCGCGGCGACGGCATCCGCGTTCACATCGAGAGCGAACGTGTTGATGTTGCCTACGAGGTCGTAGTCCTCGCGGAGCGCGTCGTACAGCGCCACATCCTGGCCGGCTCCCGTGAGGTTGTCGCACGGCTGGTGGTAGCACGGGTCGTACGAGGCGCCGATCACGCCGCCGTAGAGCGCGGCCTCGGCGGCCGTCTTCGGCACCTCGGCTCCCGTGAACAGACCCCCCGCCGGAATGCCGACGGCGATGAACGGGCCGTAGTCCGAACGCCCCGAGAACTCGCTGTCCTGTGACGGCAGCCCGCGGCCGTCGTAGAACGCCTCGAACACGTCCTCGATCTGCGCGGAGCCCTCCGGGATGAAGCCCGGCGCGCCGTGCCGCCGGAGTTGTCACCGTCGTAGATGCCGAACATGTAGTTCGGCGACCCGATCATGTCGAAATTGAGGTAGAGAGCGATGTCCTCCACCTCGTCCTCCGACAGTGCGCCGACGTAGTGCTCCGAACCGAGCAGGCCCTCCTCCTCGGCGCCCCACCAGGCGAAGCGCACGGTGTTGTTGGGCTTGGTCTTCTGCATCTGGATCGCCGTCTCCAGCAGCCCTGCACTGCCCGAGCCGTTGTCGTTGATGCCAGGTCCGTCCTGCACGCTGTCGAGGTGGGCATCGGCTATCACGACGTTGTCGTCGTTGCCGTCCGATGTCTCGGCCAGCACGTTCGAGGTCGTGCGGATCTCGGCGTCGTAGTCGACGGTGACCGTCACTGTCGCGCCCGGCGTGGAGGCCAGGTCTGCACCGACGGAGTACGGCACGAACACTGCAGGGATCGTGAGCCCGGGTGCCGCGCCGATCATGTTGATGAGCGTCTCGTCGTTGTTGTTGCCCATCACGATGACGGCCTCGGCGCCCGCCGCCTGTGCGTTGACGGCCTTGACGGCGAAGCCGCACCCGCCGCGCTGGACGAGCACCACGGAGTCGGCCGGAAGAACGCCGAAGTCACCGGGCGTACAGCCGCTCGTGTTGTCTGGCGACGGCAGGTCGACGAGGACGAGCGTTCCGGTCGCGGTCCCCTCGGGGCTGCCGGTGTCGAATCGGTTTCGCAGGAAGTCTTCGCCGTCGACGTACGTCGTGGTCGTCCCGCCCACCGTCCGCGTGAGCTCTGTGTTCACTTCGCACTATCGAATGATCCTCCCCCGACGGGCGAGTACCCCGCCTCCTGCAGCTGCGCGACGACGTAGTCGCGCGATGGCCGCGTAGCCGGGCCGTCCGGCGGCACGGTCGCCGTGCTCGTCAAGGGTTCACCTGGAACTCGAGGTGCTCATCTCGCCGTCAGGTTGACGGCCTTGGTGATCTTCTCCACCGAGTTGTTGTTCGGTGCCGCGTACGCGGGACTTGCCAATGCGACGGCGCCGGTGAGGGCCGCCGCGGTGGCGATGGCCCAGGTGCGCCTGGTTCTGTTCGGCATGGTGGTGCCTTTCCGCCGACGCCCCTTCGCGTCGGCATTCTTGCGGGGATGCTCCACACCACGTCGCACAGTGCCAGACCCTGGCGCGCGCGATTCTCCGGTGCCTCATCCGCGAAGACCGTGAGAAGCCGCGGGGCGGATGCCGCGGCATCCGCCTCCCTCCGTAGTGTCATCCGGTACGTCGTCATCCGGCCGTCGTCATCCGGTCCATCGTCGTCCGGAGGGTGCCTCATTCGTGGCCCACGAGCTTGAGGCCGACGACGCAGCCGACCAGTCCGAGGATCAGCAGCATCTTGACGATCGAGAACGCCTCGTCGCCCGTGATCATGGCGTACGCGACGGTGAGCGACGCGCCGATCCCCACCCATACCGCGTACGCGGTGCCGGTGGAGATGTCGCGCATGGCCCAGGCGAGACCGCCCATGCTGAGCAGCAGCGAGACGCCGAACACGACGGTCGGCCAGAGCTTGGTGAAGCCCTCGCTCTTGCCGAGCGCGGTGGCCCAGACGGCCTCGAGGACTCCGGAGACGATGAGGATGACCCACGACATGACTGTGCTCCTGGCCAGTCTTGTCGCTCACCGGGTACTGATCCGTCGTCCGGGGATCCGGTCGAGGATCCACACCCCACCCTAGCGACACCCCCTGGGCACCCCCTGAGCAGTCGCGAATCGGTCAGACGAGGAAGAGCCCGTCGAGCATCCCCGGGTTGTGCGCGTGCACGAGCACGAGGAACACGACGGCGTCGAAGAGCAGGTGCACGGTCACGACGTAGGCGAGCGACCGCGTCTTCATGAAGATGAAGCCCTGCAGCAGCGCGAACGGGATCGTGAGCAGCGGGCCCCACGCCTGGTACCCGAGCTCCCACAGGAACGAGACGAACACCACGGACTGCAGCACGTTCGCCTGCCAGAACGGGAAGTGCCGCCGCAGCAGCGCGAAGCAGGTGCAGATGAAGAACAGCTCGTCCCAGATGCCCACCGCGCCCACCCCCACGAAGAGCCGCGCGATGAGTTCGGGGGTGTTCACGACGGGCCAGTTGAGGTACACCCCCGAGGTGATGAAGTAGAACGGGAGGATCAGCCACCCGAGCAGCAGCACCGCGACCAGCCACGTCCACTGGAACCGGGTCCACCGCCCGCCGCCGCGCCAGGGGAAGCGGATCGCCCCCCGCTGCCCGGCGCCGTCGCGGTAGACCCACCGCGAGATCACGTAGGGCACGGCGACGGCTCCGCCGAGGGCGAGCGCGAACCGCAGGATCGCGAGGTTGTCGAGCTCGGCCTTCAGCGGGATGGCGCTCACGATGAGCAGCCCCACGGCGATGAGCGACAGGTCGCGCAGCAGCGACGGCGGACGGATGCCGGTGGCCGTCGCCGTCTCGATGCTCGAGCCCGCACGCACGGCGTCGGCCGGCGCGGCGGTCGCGGGCGGGCCCAGGCGCTCAGAGGCCCCGCGCGGTGCGCCGGCGCCGCCGTGTGGACGGGCCGCGGGAAGCGTCCGCTCGATCAGCAGGGCGGCCACGAGTCCGGCTGCGAGCAGCAGCCAGCCGAGCCACGGCACCCGCACGACGAAGAAGGCCGGGGCGGCGAGCGCACACGAGGAGGGCGGGCACCAGCCGCCACGACCACGCGGGGACGACCGGCGCGGGCGGGGCGTCGGGGTGTGCAGGCATGCGGGGCGGCTCCGGGAGAGTCGGTGGACGTCAGCGATCGAGCGGGTGCGCGATCTCATCCTCGGGCATCCGCGCCACGAGGTAGGCCAGCACGCCGAGCACGAGCGGGATCACGCCCGCGGCGATGAAGATCGCCTCGATCGGCACGACCTCGGCGAGCGGACCGGCGAGCGCCATCGACAGGGGCATCAGCGCGAGCGACACGAAGAAGTCGAGGCTCGAGATGCGTCCGAGCATGCGCCGGGGCACACGCCGCTGCAGCAGCGTTCCCCAGATCACGTTCCCGTAGCTGAACCCGAACCCCACGAGGAACAGGCACAGCGCCATCACCCAGTACTCGTGCGTGACGCCCACGACGGCGAAGGGCAGCGTGCTGACCGACCAGACGCCGATCATCACCGTCAGGTACCGCCGGGGCAGCTTCATCGACGACACCACGATCGAGCCCAGCACGCCGCCGATGCCGTAGATCGCGAGGAGGAACCCGAACAGGCGCGGATCCTCGCCGATGCGCTCACGGGTGAGGAACGGCAGCAGCACCTCCTCCGGTCCGAGGAACACGAGCACCCAGCCGGTCGCGAACAGCAGGGTCCAGAGCAGCCACGGCGTGCGCACGGTGAACACGACGGCCTCGCGCAGGTCGTGCAGCACGCCCCGCACGCCCGCTGCCGGCTCGTGCTCCTCGCCCTCCGCGACCGGGGGCTCGGGCCGCACGAACAGCAGCAGCACCAGTGCGAGCGCATGCGCGGCGACCACGCCCCACGCCGCGTGGGCGGGCGCGAGGACGGCCGCGACGATCATGCCCGCCGCCGCGGGGCCGGCGGCCTGCTGCAGCGCCGGGCGGATCGCGCCCTCGAGCCCGTTCGCCGCGAGGAGCTGCGCCGGCGGCAGGATGCGGGGCAGGATCGCGCTGTAGGCGGGGAAGAAGAAGCCGGCGCCCGCCCCCAGGACGAAGGCGACGACGGCGAGGTGCGGGATCGTCACCGCCCCGAGCACGCCGGCCACCGCGATGGACGCGATCGCGACGAGGTTCAGCAGCTCGACGACGCGCAGCAGGAGGCGTCGCGGGATGCGGTCGGCGGCGATGCCTCCCGGGATCGCGCACACCAGCAGCCCGACGGCGTTCGCCGCGGCGACCAGCGAGAGGTCCACCGGACCGCCCCCCGCGTCGATCACGGTGTAGACCATCACGACGGCCCACATGCCGGCGCCGAAGATCGACAGCACGACCGCGCCGAACAGCATGCGGAAGTCGCGGTGCGCGAGCGGGCGCACGAATCGCCAGCGATCGCGGCGCGCGCCCGGCGCGACGTCGGTCGTGGCATCAGGCACCGGGACCGGCCCCGTCGCGGGCCCCGGGCTCGCGCTCATGACCGCGCGACGCGGCGGTACGACAGATCGCGGATGTCGCGTCCCACGCGCGCGCCCTTGCGCTCGAACGCCGTGAGCACCCGGCCCTCGAAGCGCGGCGCCCACTCCCCCTCGAAGGTCGGCTCGAACACCGGCGCCGCGGCCAGCACGGCGCGCATCTGCAGGGCGTAGTCCTCCCAGTCGGTGGCCAGGCGCAGCACGCCGCCGTCCCGCAGGGCGGTCGCCGCGATCTCGGCGAACCCCTCGGCGACGAGGCGTCGCTTGGTGTGCTTCTTCTTGTGCCACGGGTCGGGGAAGAAGACCCACAGTTCGTCGACGGATGCCGCAGGCAGCAGGTGCTGCAGCACCTCGGGCGCGTTCGCCTCGACCAGCCGCAGGTTGCGCGCACCGGCGCGGTCGGCATCGAGCATGGTGCGGGCGAGCCCCGCCCGGAAGACCTCGATCGCGAGGAAGTCGTCGTCGGGCCGCGAGGTCGCGGCGTGCACGATCGCGTGCCCCTGCCCCGATCCGATCTCGACGATGAGGGGCGCCTCGCGCCCCCACACCGCCACCGGGTCGATCGACGACCCGGGCAGGATGCTGGTCGCCGCGAGATCGCGCGGCACGTCGATCACATAGTGCGGGGCGAGCTCGCTCCAGGCGCGATCCTGGGCCTCCGACATCCGTCCGCTCCGGCGCACGAACGACACCGGCTTCTCGCGGAAGGTACGGGGCTCAGGGGTCGGCGTGGCGGCGTCGGTCACCCCTCCAGGCTACCGAGAGCGCCGGACGCTGCAGATTCCGGCGAGCGCGGCGGTTGCCGACGCAGCGTTCGCAGGAGACTGCCGCGGTCGCGGATCGGATGCCGCACCGCCGCTACTGCGGCTCGGTGACGAAGTCGATGAGCTCCTCGACGCGCCCCAGGAACGCGGGCTCGAGGTCGCGATAGCTCCTCACCGACGCCAGGATGCGCTGCCAGGCCCGCGCGATGTCGGCCTGGTCGCGTGCCGGCCAGCCGAGCGCGCGGCACACCCCCACCTTGAACTCGATGCCGCGAGGCACCTCGGGCCAGCGCTCGATGCCCATGGCGCGAGGGGTGACGCACTGCCACACGTCGACCCACGGGTGCCCCACGATCAGCACGTGCGCACCATGGCGGCCGCGCGCGATGGTGTCGGCGATGCGCGATTCCTTCGAGCCCGGCACCAGGTGGTCGACGAGCACGCCGTAGCGGCGCTGGGCAGAAGGAGGCTCCTCGTCGAGTGCGGCATCCAGCAGATCGATGCCCTGCAGGTACTCCACGACGACGCCCTCGGCGCGCAGGTCGTCGCCCCACACCCGCTCTACGAGCTCGGCGTCGTGCCGGCCCTCCACGAGGATGCGGCTGGCGCGCGCCGTGCGCGCGCGGGTGTCGGCGGCCGCGAACGAGCCCGACGCCGTCCGCTGCGGGCCGGTGCGCGCCGGTGCCGCGACGGGAGGTCCGAGCACGACGTCCCTGCCCTCGATGAGGAACCCCGGGCCGAGCGGGAACAGGCGGCGGCGCCCGGCGCGGTCCTCGAGCTCGACCAGTCCGCCCGAGACGCCGACGACAGCGCCGCAGAATCCGTCGACCGCCACCTCGACGACGAGATCGCGGGATGCCGGCACCCGGGGCAGCTCGCGCACCCCGTGGCCCTTCCAGCCCGTGGCCAGCACGTCGGCGCCGTAGCGATCGTCCATGGTGCTCCTCCCGAATCGGCAAGATTACCGGCCGGTCGCTGCGCGGCCCCGCAGCGACCCGCACCCGGCCGCCGGGGCGGCGGGAGCACGGGGTACGTTCACGGCGAACACACATCCGCGAAGGGAGCCGTGGGCTATCGTCGTATCCCCGCGGCTGAATAGACTCGCCGGAGGGGAACCCGAATCCCAGAGGGGGGATCGATGCGACTGCGATGGGCTGCAGCGCTGGCGTCCGTTGCGGTGGTCGCGGTCACGGCGGTCGGCGGCGGTATCGCGCAGGCGACTCCCCCGGTCACGCTCCCCTCGAGCTTCGTGCTCGACGACGCGGGCGTGCTGTCTCCGACCGCAGGAGGCCGAGGCGCAGAGCCGCCTCGAGCAGCTGAAGTCCGACACCGGCCTCGACCTCTGGGTCGTCTACGTCGACGACTTCACCGACCCCGCGGACGCTGCGGACTGGGCGAACCAGACCGCCGACGACAACGGACTCGGCGTCACGCAGTACCTTCTCGCCGTCGCCACCGAGGGGCGTCAGTACTACCTCTCGGCCGACTCGGCCGGCCCGGTCACCCAGGACCAGGTCGCCACGATCGAGCAGCAGCGGATCCAGCCCGCGCTCGCGCAGGACGACTGGCTCGGCGCGGTCGACGCCGCCGCCGACGGCCTCACCGACGCCGCCGGCGGCGGTTCGGGCGCAGCCGACTCCGGCGCTTCCGGCGGCGGATCGTGGATCACCTGGCTCCTCGTCATCGTGGCCGTCGGGGTGGGCATCGTGCTGCTCGTGATGTTCCTGCGCCGCCGGCGCACGCGGGGCGCGGTGCCGGGTGCACCGAGCGGCCCACCGCAGCCGAGCATCGAAGAGCTCGAGAGGCGCGCGGCGTCGCTCCTCGTCGAGACCGACGACGCGCTCAAGACCAGCGGCCAGGAGCTCGGGTTCGCCAAGGCGCAGTTCGGCGATGCCGCCACGGAGGAGTTCGAGGCGGCGCTGGCGACCGCGCAGCAGAACCTCGACGAGGCGTTCGGGCTCAAGCAGAAGCTCGACGACGCCGATCCCGACTCCGAGGCCGACGCCCGCGCCTGGAACGAGCGCATCATCGCCCTCTGCGAGGCGTCCAACACCCTGCTCGACGAGAAGGCGGCAGCCTTCGACGAGCTGCGCAAGCTCGAGCAGAACGCTCCCGAGGCGCTCGCACGCGTGCAGGAGGAGCGGGCGAAGGCCGCGGCATCCCTCGATCAGGCCACGGCGCAGCTGCAGCAGCTGCAGTCTGCCTATGCGCCCGAGGCGCTCGCGACCGTCGTCGACAACCCCGCGCAGGCGCGGCAGCGCCTGGCGTTCGCCGACGAGCAGCTCGCCGCCGCACAGACCGCCATCGGCGCCGGCGACGGCGGGGAGGCCGCGGTCGGCATCCGGGCCGCCGAAGAGGCGGTGGGCCAGGCGACACTCCTCGAGGACGCCATCGAGAAGCTCGCTGCCGACCTCGCCGCAGGAGAGCGCAACGCGACCGCCCTGGTCGCCGAGCTCGAAAGCGACATCGCCGCGGCAGCGGCCCTCCCCGACGCGGACGGGCGGATCGCGAGCGTCATCGCCGCCACGCGGCAGCAGCTCGACGCCGCACGCACACAGCTCACCGGCACGGCGCGGCGTCCGCTCGCCGCGCTGCAGAGTCTCGAGGCGGCGAACGCCCAGATCGACTCGCTCGTGCAGGGGGTGCGGGATGCCGCGGCCCAGGCCGAGCGCGCGCGCCAGATGGTCGGCCAGGTCATGATGCAGGCGCAGGCCCAGGTGTCGGCCGCCGAGGACTACATCACCGCGCGCCGTGGTGCGGTCGGAGCACAGGCCCGCACGCGCCTCGCGGAGGCCGGCGCCTCGCTCGCCCGTGCGCACGCACTGCAGGCCGGGGACCCGCAGCAGGCGCTGCTGCAGGCGCAGCGCGCCGATCAGCTCGCAGGTCAGGCGATCCAGCTCGCACAGAACGACGTCGGCGCCTTCGACGGCGGAGGCATGGGCGGCATGTTCGGTGGCCCGCAGGGCGGTGGTCAATCCGGCGGCGGCATGCTCGGCGCGGTGCTGGGCGGCATCGTGCTCAACTCCGTGCTGAGCGGTGGCCGCTCCTCGGGCGGCGGTGGGCTCGGCGGCCTGGGCGGCATGCCTGGGCGGCGGCGGCCGATCCTCCGGCGGCGGCATGCGACCCGGTAGCTTCGGAGGCGGCGGCACACGCGCCCGCCGAGGAGGTGGCCGCTTCTGACCGCTCTCGGCCGAGCCGCACGCGCACGCCGCGCGCGGCATCCATCTCCAGACCAGACTCACCACACCGACCCAGCGAACTGAAGTCCGATAGGAAGGAAATCCGATGGCGAAGCAGTCCATCTTCGGTCGCATCTCGACCCTCATGAAGGCGAACATCAACGCGCTCCTCGACTCTGCCGAGGACCCGCAGAAGATGCTCGACCAGCTCGTGCGCGACTACACGAACTCGATCGCCGACGCCGAGTCGGCCATCGCCGAGACGATCGGCAACCTGCGCCTGCTCGAGCGCGACCACCAGGAGGACGTCCAGGCGGCCGCCGAGTGGGGCAACAAGGCTCTCGCCGCCAGCCGCAAGGCCGACGAGCTGCGCAAGACCGGCAACACCACCGACGCCGACAAGTTCGACAACCTCGCCAAGATCGCGCTGCAGCGCCAGATCAGCGAGGAGAACGAGGCCAAGGCGATCGCGCCGACCATCGCCACGCAGAACGAGGTCGTCGACAAGCTCAAAGAGGGCCTCAACGGCATGAAGCAGAAGCTCGAGCAGCTGCGGTCGAAGCGCTCCGAGCTGCTGGCGCGGGCCAAGACCGCCGAGGCCCAGAACAAGGTGCACGACGCCGTCAAGTCGATCGACGTGCTCGACCCGACCAGCGAGCTCGGCCGGTTCGAAGACAAGGTGCGCCGGCAGGAGGCCCTGGCTGCCGGCAAGCAGGAGCTGGCCGCGTCGAGCCTCGACGCCCAGTTCAACGCCCTCGAGGACGTCGGCGAGCTGACCGAGGTCGAGGCGCGCCTCGCGGCGCTCAAGACCGGCGGTGCGCCGGTGCAGGCTGCGATCGAGAACTGACTCCCGTTCGACGAGAAGGGCGCCGGATCCGCGAGGATCCGGCGCCCTTCTCCGTCTGCGTCGATTCCACGTGCGTCGTGTTCGCCGGCAGCGCGGCTCCCGCTGCGCCGCGCGGATGCCGCGGGCCGGCGCGGTGCGAGAAGATGAGGGGATGACGCGATATCTCGTGGTTCCGCAGTGGCAGGGAAGCCCGTCCTCCCGTGCGATGCAGCTCATCGACGGCGCCCACGCGATCGCGGGAGACCTGCCCCGATCCTCGACCACAGTGCTCGACGTGCCGATGGAGGCAGGCGAGGCGCTGGGCACCGGCATCCACCGTCTCAGCGCCCTGCAGCGCGTGCGGGGACTGGTGGCCGACGCACTGGAGGCGCATGAGGTGGACGCTCCCGAGGAGCACGTCCTCACGATCGGCGGCGACTGCGGCATCGCCCTCGCGCCGATCGCGCACGCGGCACGCCGCTCCCCCGGTCTCGCCGTCGTGTGGATCGACGCGCACCCCGATCTCAACTCCCCCGACACGTCGCCGTCCGGCGCGTTCGCGGGCATGGTGCTGCGCGCCGTGATCGGCGACGGCGTTCCCGGGCTCTCGCTGGACGGGGCGGTCGCCGGCGACCGGGTGGTCGTCGGCGGAGCGCGCTCGTACGACGACCCCGAACTCGCCGCCGTCGAGGAGTTCGGCATCACCGCGCTCACCGTGGAGGCGCTGCGCGATGCCGACGCCCTCGCCGACGCGGTGCTCGCCACCGGCGCCGACGCGGTCTACATCCACGTCGACATCGACGCCCTGGACCCGGCCGAGATCGCCGGCAACGCCCATCCCGAGCCGTTCGGCGTCACCGTCGTCGAGCTGACCTCGGCGATCGCGCGCCTGCGCGCCCGGGTGCCCATGGTGGGGGCATCCCTCGCCGGCTACTCCCCCGCGTCGGCCGCAGCGGCCACCGACGACCTCGGTGCGATCCTCCGCGTGATCGGGGCGCTCGCGTGAGTCCGATCCCCACGCCGCCGCCGGGCTGGCGCGCGGCCGCGGAGCGCGCCGTGATCCGCGGCCGGCGCGTGGACGAGCTCATCCCGTCGTTCCTGCTGGACTCGCCCATCAGCCGCGTCGGCTACTGGTACGGATGCGCGGTCGGGTGGGTCTGGGGGACGCTGTGGAGCACCGGACCCATCGAGAAGCGCGAGGGGCTGTGGGTGTTCCGGGGGATGCCGCGGTGGACGTTTCCGCGGGGCGGCTCCTGCGTCGGCGGATGCTTCCTCACCGGCGACGGCCGCGTCAGCGACGCACTGCTGCGCCACGAGGCCGTGCACAAGCGCCAATGGCAGCGCTACGGGCTGCTGATGCCGCTGCTGTACCTGCTCGCGGGCCGGAATCCGCTCCGGAACCGGTTCGAGATCGAGGCAGGGCTGGCCGACGGCAACTACGTGCCCCGCGGCGACGCCTGAGGGACCGTCCAGCGGCGTCGCCGGGACGAAGGTCACGGCGCGACGGGCATGCCGGATCCCGCGCACCATTTCCGGGGCGCGGCGGTCAGCGGGCGGTCGTCAGACCGTACTGCTCGGGCGCGTGGATCGAGTCCGCGCGGATGCCCAGGTCGACCAGGTGATCGACGATGTCGGCCGTGCCCAGGTACCCGCCCAGCAGGTGGATGCGGGTCTGGTCGTCCTCCGCGCAGAGCATCTCGTCGGCCCAGGCGGTGACGGCGCGCGAGAGGGCCTCGCCCGATCCGCACCCGCGGCCCGTGCCGGGGGCGCCGGAGCGCTGCGAGCGATCGAGCCACGTCACGACCATGCGGCTCGGCGCGGTGATGTCGGCCTGCCACGAGGCATCCGGGATCTCGACGAAGACCCGGCCCGTCGAGCAGATCGGCAGGGTCGCCAGCACCGCTTCGAGCTCGGCCAGCGAGGACTCGTCCGCGGTGATCAGGTGCTGCACGCGCGTGTGACGCGACGCGCGGCACGCCGACGCGTTGTGCGCGACGGCCTGAGGCTGAGTGGTGTGGGGCATGGCTCCTCCAGTATAACCACCTAAGAAGGGTTGCCTTACCTCACTGATACACCGCGACACACGATGACGGATGCCGCGGCTCAGGCGCCGGGCTTCAGCAGCACGCGGCGGAGCTCCACGATCTCGTCGTCGGCCAGGCCGTGGGCGCGCAGGTACTCCTCCGCCGATCCGTAGCGGTGGGTCACATCGTCGAGCAGAGCGCGCATGACCGGCGCGGGTGAGCGGGTCGCCAGGTCTTCGAGGTGAACCGCCTCAGGATGCAGGGAGCGCAGCATCTCGACGATCTTGCGATTGCGCTGCGGCGGGAGCAGCCCCTCGGTGCGCGCGTAGTCGCCGACGACGGCCTCGGCGTCGACGCCCGCGGCGGCGAGCGTCAGCGCGATCGTCACGCCGGTGCGGTCCTTGCCGACGGTGCAGTGCACGAGCACCGGCTGATCGGCGAGGATGCCGCGCACGACCGCGACGACGCCCTCGGACGAATCGTCGACGAGGCGCCGGTACATCTCGTCGAGGCTGAGGTCGTCGCGGAAGAACGACTCGACCGACCCGAGGAAGAGGGGCACGCGCTGGGTGACGACGTCGATCCCGGCGATGCGGCTGGGATCGCGCGCGATCTCGTCGTCGGCGCGGAGGTCGATGATGCGCCGCAGCCGGAGCTCCGCGAGCGCGCGGGTGCCGTCGGCGTCGAGCCGTGCGAGGTTGCCCGACCGGAACAGCACGCCGTGTCGCGTCGAGCCGGACCCCGCGCGCAGGCCGCCGACGTCGCGGAGGTTCATCGCGCCGGAGACGAACGGGTCCTGCGGCAGGGCGCCGCCGGACGCCGGGGTGGGCTCTGTCACCACGCGGCGCCCGCGGCGGCGTCCTTGTCTTCGCCGACGAGGTCGTCGCGCGGCGGAGTGCTGTAGCGGCCCGCGATCGCGATGCGGTTGAACGCGTTGATCGACACGAGGATCCAGCTGAGCGCGACGTACTCCTTCTCGCTCAGGACGCCGCCGACGCTGTCGTAGACCTCGTCGGGGATGCCCTCCTCGTGGATGTACACGTAGGCCTCTGCGAGCTCGAGCCCCGCCCGCTCCCGGTCGGAGAACACGCCGGACTCGCGCCACACCGGGAGCTGCGCGATGTCGTCGGCCGTGATCCCGGCGGCGACGGCCCGCTCGACGTGCACGCGCACGCAGTAGGCGCAGCCGTTGAGCTGCGAGGCGTGGATCTGCACGAGCTCTTTGAGCCGGTCGTCGATGCCGTTCTCGGCGGCGATGCCGCCCACGGTCTTCGAGAACGCGGAGAGCGCCTGGTAGGCGGGTCGCGCCGCTCGCGAGAGGTGCACGCGGTGTTCTGCCGTCATGACGCCAGACTACCGAGGGGCGGCCGGCGCCGGGCCGAACGCCCTCCCGGTGCGGCATGATGAGCGGGTGAGCGACCCCATCGACGAGTTCTCGTTCCTTTCCGAGCAGGCAGCCGAGGCCGGCATCGACGCTCCCCCTCCCCGCGGCGAGCGCCTCACCCTCTCCCTCGCGAGCGGACGCAGGCTCAGCGCACTGCGCTACTCCCCCGCCGATGCACCGGATGCCGCACCCGTCGTGACCTTCCTCCACGGCGCCGGCCTCAACGCCCACACCTGGGACACGACGATCCTCGCGCTCGGCCTGCCCGCGCTCGCGGTCGACCTGCCCGGGTCACGGCGACTCGTCGTGGCGCGACGACGCCGCCTACGTCGCGCGTGTGCTCGCCCCGGATGTGGCCGACGGCATCGCGGCGTGGACCGACGCGCCTCAGCTGCTCGTCGGTCAGTCGCTCGGCGGGCTGACCGCCGCGGCGGTGGCGGCATCCCGTCCGGATCTCGTCCGCGAGCTGGTCGTCATCGACATCACGCCGGGTGTCGACCCGAACGCGGGCCCGACCCAGATCCGCGACTTCTTCGCCGGACCGGTGGACTGGGCTTCGCGCGACGAGCTCGTCGACCGCGCCCTGTCGTTCGGACTCGGCGGCGGCACCCGACGCAAGGCGGAGCGCGGTGTGTACTTCAACTCGCGTGTCCGCCCGGACGGGCGCGTGGAGTGGAAGCACCACTTCGCGCACCTCGCGAACGCCGCGTCGGCCGCTCCCGCGCCTGAGTCCGGCGAAGGGCAGGATGCCGTCGCGTCGGTGCTCGGCGAGTCCGGCTGGGAGGATCTCGCCACGGTCGCGGCGCGGACCACGCTCATCCGCGGCGACCGCGGCTACGTGACGGAAGAGGATGCCGCGGAGTTCCTGCGACGCGTGCCCGGGGCATCCGTCGTCACCGTCCCGTCGGGGCACAACGTGCAGGAGGAGATCCCCCTCGAGCTCGGCGGGCGCTGCGGACGCTGGCCGGCGGGACGACCGTGACCCTGCCGGCGTGAGCGAGGGAGCGCGAGCGACCGAGACGAAACGCCCCGAACTGACGGTCTCCGCCGGGTGCAGGCGTTTCGTCTCGCTCGTTCCTCGCTCGCTCGACGACCGGGGACGCAGGAGCCGCTGCACGGCCCGCGGGAAGCTCTCACGCTTCTGTTGCGTTGCGGGTAGCGGGTTCTCGCCTGCCCCCGCGATATCCCTAGGCTGTTACCCGCACGGTGCCGCCCCGATCGGCCCCGTCACCCCACATCAGCAGTCGCCGCACAGCACCGGGACCCTCCCCGAAAGGACCTCATGCTCCGCCGCACCACTCTCGCCACCGCCGCGCTCCTGGCCGCCGGCCTCCTCGCCCTCACCGCCTGCAGCGGCGGAGGCGGCGAGACCGCGCCCACGACGAGGGGTGAGCCCGACCCTGACGCGTCGGTCGCGATCCGGCTGGTGCTGGAGCCGGGCAACCTGGACATCCGCGAGACGGCGGGCTCGGCGCTGGATCAGGTGCTCGTCGACAACATCTACCAGGGACTCGTCGCCCGCACGCCCGAGCAGGACATCGTGCCCGCGCTCGCGAGCGACTGGACCGTGTCGCCCGACGGCCTCACCTACACCTTCACGCTGCGCGAGGGCGTCACCTTCCACGACGGGCAGCCGCTGACCCCGCAGGACGTCGTCTGGTCGCTCACCACCCGTCGCGACACCCCCGCGTGGCGCGACTCGGCGCGGCTCGCGAACGTGACGTCGATCACGGCCGAGGGGCAGGACATCAGCCTCACGCTGAGCGCACCGGACTCGACCCTGCTGTGGAACCTCACCGGGCGCGCCGGCATCGTCCTCAAGGAGGGCGACACCGTCGACTACAAGACCAAGGCGAACGGCACCGGCCCGTTCGTGCTCGCCGACTGGCGACAGGGCGACAGCATCGCGTTCACCCGCAACGACGCCTACTGGGGCGACCCGGCGGCCGCCGCGGAGGTCGTGTTCGACTACATCCCCGACAACCAGGCGGCCCTCAACGCGGCGCTGGCGGGCGAGGTCGACGTGCTCACCGGATTCGACGCGAACCTGCAGGAGCAGGTCGAGGCGAACGGCGACTTCGCCCTCGAGCTCGGCCAGTCCACCGACAAGGGCACGCTGGCGTTCAACCAGACCTCCGGCCCGCTCGCCGACAAGCGCGTGCGCCAGGCCATCCGCCAGGCGATCGACCACGACGCCATCATCGAGGCGCTCGCGTCGGGACAGACCCAGTACGGGCCGATCCCCGAGCTGGACCCCGGCTACGAGGACCTGTCGGATGTCGCCCCCTACGATCCCGAGGCCGCCCGGGAGCTGCTCGCCGAGGCGGACGCCGAGGACCTCGAGCTCACGCTCACGATCCCGAGCTTCTACTCGACGACCATTCCGCAGATCCTCGTGTCGGACCTCGACGAGGTCGGCATCACGCTCGACGTGAACTCCGTCGACTTCACGACCTGGCTCACCGACGTCTACACGAACAAGGACTACGAGCTGAGCTTCGTGCTCCACACCGAGGCCCGCGACTTCGAGAACTGGGCAGACCCGGACTACTACTTCACCTACGACAACCCCGAGGTGCAGGACCTGTACGCCCAGTCCCTCGCGGCCACCGACGAGGCGGAGGCAGCCGACCTGCTGCAGCAGGCGGGCCGCCTCGTCGCCGAGGACCACGCCGCCGACTGGCTGTACAACGGCGCGTCCGTGATCGCCGTCGGCACTAACATCACCGGTATGCCCTCGATCAACGTGAACGAGCGCCTCAACATCGTCGAGATCGCCAAGAGCAACGGGTGATCCGGTACACGCTGACCCGACTCGCCCTGCTCCTGCTCGGGCTTCTCGTCGCCAGCGTGCTCATCTTCGTCACCCTCCGGGTGCTCCCCGGTGACATCGCGTCGCTCATCGCGGGCGTCGGCTCCAGCACCGAGCAGCAGGACGCGATCCGGGAGCGGCTGGGCCTCGACCGGCCGCTTCCGGCGCAGTACCTCGACTGGATCGGCGGCCTGTTCCGGGGAGACCTCGGAACGTCGCTCCTCACCGGCACCAGCGTCGTCGACGAACTCGCCCAGAAGGCGGAGGTGACGGTGCCCCTCGGCATCCTGTCGCTCCTGATCGCCGTCGTGATCAGCGTGCCGCTCGGGGTGCTCTCGGCGATGCGGCGCGGTCGCGCCGACGGCACGGCGCTCAGCGTCGGGGCCCAGGCGCTGGCCGCCGTCCCCGTCGTCTGGGCCGGCATGATGCTCGTCGTGGTCTTCGCCGTCTGGCTCGGGTGGCTGCCCGCGCAGGGCTTCCCGCGCGCCGGCTGGAACGATCCGTGGGCGGCGCTGCGCTCCCTGATCCTGCCGGCGCTCACGATCGGCATCGTCGAGGGCGCCATGCTGCTGCGGTTCGTGCGCAGCGCCACCCTGCAGGCGGTCGGGCAGGACTTCGTGCGCACCGCCGCCGCCAAGGGGCTCACCCGCGACCAGGCGCTCATCCGCCACGGCCTGCCGGTGGTCGGCCTCTCGGTGATCACCGTGCTGGGGCTGCAGGTCGCCGGGATCATCGTGGGCGCCGTCGTCATCGAGCAGCTGTTCTCGCTCCCCGGCATCGGCCGCATGCTGGTCGCCGACGTCGCCGCCCGCGACCTGCCGAAGGTGCAGGGCGAGCTGCTCGCGCTCACCGGGTTCGTGCTGATCGTCGGCTTCGTCGTCGACCTCGTGCACCGCGTGATCGACCCCCGTCAGCGGGAGGCGTCGTGAGCGCGAGAGCCGGTGGAGCAGACACGGATGCCGCAGCCCCGGCGCCGTCCCCCTCGCGGCGGCCGTCGCGCTGGGCGTGGCTCGGACGTCTCTGGGCGCTCTCGACGGGGCGGTTCGGCCTCATCGTCGTCGCGGTGGTCGTCCTCACCGCCGTCGTCGCCCGGTTCTGGACGCCGTTCGATCCGCAGCAGGTCGAGATCTCGGAGCGCTGGCAGCCGCCGGGCTGGCCGCACCTGCTCGGCACCGACGGATCGGGCCGCGACATCCTGAGCCTGCTGATGGCCGGCGCCCGCACCACGGTGCTCGTCGCCGTCGGCGCCGGCATCGTCGCGACGGTGATCGGCATCTCGCTCGCCGCGCTCGGCGCGCTCACCGTGCGGTGGGTGCGCGAGTCGGTGGCGGTGTTCGTCGACATCCTCATCGCGTTCCCGGTGCTCATCATCGCGATGATGATCTCGGCGGTCTGGGGCGGGTCGCTCTGGGTGGTGATCTGGGCGGTGGGCATCGGCTTCGGCGTGAACATCGCGCGGGTGACCCGGCCGGAGCTTCGACGCGTGCTGCAGAGCGACTTCGTGCTCGCGGGCAGGGCATCGGGTCTCACCCCGGCACAGAACCTCTGGCGGCACCTTCTTCCCAACGTCGCCCCGGTGTTCATCGTCCAGCTGTCGTGGGGCATGGCGGTCGCCGTGCTCGCCGAGGCGGGCCTGTCGTACCTGGGCTTCGGCGCGCCCGTGACCGAGCCGTCCTGGGGCCTGCTGCTGGCGCAGCTGCAGCAGTTCATCGCGGTGCACCCGCTGTCGGTGGTCTGGCCGGGACTCGCCATCACGCTCACCGTCCTCGGCCTCAACCTGCTCGGCGACGGCCTGCGCGAGGCGACCGACCCCACGCTCTCGCGCAGCCCCTTCGCCACGCGCCGCGCGCGCCTGCACATCCCCGAGGTGGTGTCATGAGCCTCGAGGTGCACGACCTCACGATCGACATCGGCGGGCGCCGCGTCGTCGACGGCGTCTCCTTCGAGGTGCCCGACGGCGCGCGGGTCGGCCTCATCGGCGAGTCGGGGTCGGGCAAGTCACTGACGGCCCTGGCCATCCTGGGGCTGCTCCCCGACGGGGCCGCCGCCGGGGGCAGCGTGCGCTGGAACGGCCGCGAGATCCTCGGCCTCGCCGACGGCGAGCTCGCGAAGCTCCGCGGCGACGAGATCGGCATCGTCTTCCAGGAGCCGCGGACGGCGCTCAACCCCATCCGCACCGTCGGCCGGCAGATCGCCGAGTCGGTCCGCATCCACCAGGGACTGTCGAAACGGGATGCCGCCGCCCGCGCCGTGGCCGAGGCATCCCGTGTCTCCCTGCCGGATCCCGACCGCCTCGTGGCCCGCTACCCGCATCAGCTGTCGGGCGGCCAGCGGCAGCGCGTCGCGATCGCGATGGCGCTCGCCTGCCGCCCCCGGCTGCTCATCGCCGACGAGCCGACGACGGCGCTCGACGTCACGATCCAGGCCGAGATCCTCGACCTCCTGCTGTCGCTCGCGCGCGACGACGGCATGTCCCTCGTCTTCATCACGCACGACCTCGCCGTGCTGTCGCAGATCGCCACGCACGGCGTGGTGCTCGAGCACGGACGCGTGGTCGAGCGGGCGCCCGTGGCGCAGCTGCTCTCGGCTCCGGCATCCGTCGTCACGCAGGAACTGCTGCGCGACGCGACCGCCACGCTGTGGCGGCCGGAGGGCCGCGCCGACGAGCCGGCGGCCCGCGGCGAGACGACGGAGGGCACAGCATGACGGTCGCTGATCCGCGGCCGCGCGCTGACGCGCCGCTACCCCGCCCCGAAGGCGCAGCTGTTCGGCAGACGAGTCGTTCACGACGGGGCTGGAGGATGCCGACATCGACGTGCGCGAGGGCTCGTCGGTCGGGCTGATCGGCGAGTCGGGCTCGGGCAAGTCCACCCTCGTGCGCCTGCTGCTGGGTCTCGACACGCCCTCGGCCGGGACCGTCGAGTTCGACGGACGCCCGGTGGACGCGAGCGCCTCGGCGCGGTCGCTGCACTGGCTGCGCCGGCAGACGGGGATCGTGTTCCAGGATCCCTACGCGTCACTCGACCCGCGCATGAGCGTCGGGCGCATCGTCGGCGAGCCGCTGTGGGCCCTGGGGATCGAGGGCGACCGGCGCGCCCGCGTGCGCGAGGTGCTGGAGGACGTCGGACTCGAGGCGGGGATGGCCGACCGGTTCCCCCATGAGTTCTCGGGCGGTCAGCGGCAGCGCGTCGCGCTGGCACGCGCGATCGTGCACCGCCCCCGTCTGCTCGTCGGCGACGAGCCGCTGTCGGCGCTCGATGTCACGGTGCGCGCGCAGATCCTCGAGCTGCTGGGCGAACTGCGCCGGCGCGACGGGCTCACACTGCTCCTGGTCTCGCACGACATCGGCGTCGTGCAGAACCTGTGCGACGAGGTCGTCGTCATGAAGGACGGCCGCATCGTCGAGGAGGGACCGACCGAGAAGGTGCTGCTGCAGCCCCAGGTGGCGTACACGCGCGCTGCTGGTCCTCGCATCGCCGGCGCATCCATCCCCGGCCTCATCGACCGACGCCGCGTCGCGACCCACCCGCGCAGAACGCGGATAGCGTCTGGCACGCCAAGACGCGAAGATGCTGGATTTGGCGACGCCGGATGCGCGCACCTCGCGCGACGACGATGGTCGTCGGCGGGGCGGGATGGCGTCGGCGGTCGCCGATAGGTTCGGAGCATGGCCCCCGGAATCGTTCCGCCGTACCTGCTCGCCCGCATCGCCGCCGCGCAGGAAGAGGGCTGGGCGCGCGCCGCCGAGGCGGCGCGCTCGACGCTCGACGCTCCCCGCGAGTACCGCCCGGTGAGGTCGCGGCTGCGCCTGTCGATCCAGGAACCGGGAACGCTCGTCGCCGAGACGACGCCTGCTCCCGACCGTGAGGTCTCCGACGCGCAGCAGCGCGAGGTCCTTCCCGGCGTCCGGGTGCGCGGCGAAGACGATCCGGCGACCGGCGACGCGGCCGTCGACCAGGCGTTCGACGGGCTCGGAGCCACCTACGACCTCTGGTGGGACGCCTTCGCCCGCGACAGCATCGACGGGTCGGGCAGCTCGCTGCTGGCCACCGTGCACTACGGCCGCGACTACGACAACGCGTTCTGGAACGGCGAGCGCATGGTGTTCGGCGACGGCGACGGCGAGGTGTTCCGGGGCTTCACCGGGTCGCTCAGCGTCATCGCCCACGAGCTGGCCCACGGCGTCGTCGAGGACGAGGGCGGGCTGCTGTACCGCGGGCAGTCGGGCGCGCTCAACGAGTCGATCGCCGACGTGTTCGGCGCCCTCGCCGAGCAGCACCGCGAAGGCCAGACCGCAGATCAGGCGAGCTGGCTCATCGGCGAGGGCATCTTCACGGATGCCGTGCAGGGGCGCGCGCTCCGATCCCTCGCCGCGCCCGGCACGGCGTACGACGACGACGTGCTCGGCAAGGATCCGCAACCGGCCCACATGCGCGACTTCGTCCAGACGCGCGACGACAACGGCGGCGTGCACATCAACTCCGGCATCCCGAACCATGCGTTCTACCTCGCGGCGACCGCGCTGGGCGGCCGCGCCTGGGAGCGTGCCGGACTCATCTGGTACCGCACGCTGACGGCCGGCACCCTGCCGTCCACGGCGGACTTCACGACGTTCGCCCGCGCCACCCTGACCGCGGCGGCCGCGGAGTACGGTGAGAACTCGGAGGAGGTCGACGCGGTCCGCGCCGGATGGGCGGGCGTCGGCGTGATCCCGGATGACACAGTTCACCCAGCCCTGACGCGCCCAGCCCTGACCCGCCCGGCGCGACCGACCCGACGCCCGCCGTCGAGGTCGACGTCGCGCGCACCGGGGGCATCGCCGGCATCACGCGCCGGTGGTCGGCGCAGCCGCCGGAGTCCGAGGCATCCGAGTGGATCTCGCTCATCGACCGCTGCCCGTGGAACGAGGCGCCCTCCCCGGCCGACGCGGACGGTGCCCCGGCGGAGGATCGGGACCCGAGCGCCCCGGCGACGGGTCGACCACAGAGCACGGCCGATGCACCGGCCACCGCCGAGGTCACGCCGACCGCGCCGGCGCGCGCGCCGATGCCCGACGGCTTCGTGTGGATCATCCGTGCGACCTGGTCGGGGGCGGATCCCCGCGAGGCGGAGCTGCCCGACGACGCGGTCGTCGGCGCCTGGCGCGAGCTCGTCGACGCGGTCCGCGACTGGAGCCGCCGGAGCGGCGCCATCCGGAGTCCGGAGCGCGCCCGGTCGCTGACGCTCAGCGGGCGAAGAGGCCCTTCTTCTTGACCGGGTTGAGAGCCTTCTGCATGTAGATCGTTCCGAGCCACCGCCCGAACTTGAACCCCACACGACCCATGCGGCCGACCTCGACGAACCCGAGCTTCTCGTGGAGCGCGATGGAGCCCTCGGCGCCCTTGTCGCTGATGACCGCGACCATCTGACGGATGCCGACCGCTTCGCTCGCCTCGATGAGCGCCTCGAGCAGAGCCTTGCCGAGGCCCTTCCCGGTGGCCGCCTGCCCGAGGTAGATCGAGTTCTCGACCGAGAACCGGTAGGCCGACTTGCTCGACATCGGCTGCACCAGCGCATAGCCGAGGATCTGACCGGACGGCGACTCGGCCACGAGGAACGGCAGCCCCTGCGCGGCAAGGCCGTCCCGCTTCTTGCGCCACTGGCGGACCGACCAGATCTCTTCGTCGAACGTCACCACCGAGTTGGTGACGTAGTAGTTGTAGATCTCCCGGATGTCGGGGATGTCACGGTCCTCGACGGGCCGGATCGTGAACGTGAAGGGGCGCTCGGGCTCGGGCTGCCGCTGCAGATGACGTGGCAGCCGGCGCCGATCCTTCTCGTATTCCTCCTCGAGCATGCACTCCTCCTGGGTTGTGTGCGTCGCGCCCTAGTCGGGCAGCCGCCAGTCGACGGGCGCGGCGCCCTGTTCCGCGAGCAGCTCGTTGGCCCGAGAGAACGGCCGCGAGCCGAAGAATCCCCGGCTGGCCGACAGCGGGGACGGATGCGCCGATTCGATGATCGGCGTCGAGCCCAGAAGCGGGCGCAGGTTCGCAGCATCCCGCCCCCACAGGATCGCCACCAGCGGCCGGTCACGCGCCACGAGCGTGCGGATGGCGTGCTCGGTCACCTTCTCCCACCCCCAACCGCGATGGGATGCCGGGCGCCCCGGGCGACACGGTCAGCACGCGGTTCAGCAGCATGACGCCCTGGTCGCTCCACGCCGACAGGTCGCCGTGGGGCGCGCGCGGGATGCCGAGGTCGGCCTCGAGCTCCTGGTAGATGTTGGCGAGGCTCCGCGGCAGCGGCCGCACGTGGGCGTCGACGGCGAAGGAGAGTCCGATCGGATGCCCCGGAGTCGGGTACGGGTCCTGGCCGACGATGAGGACCTTGACCTCCGGCAGCGGGCGCTGGAACGCCCTGAGCACCCGGTCGCCCGGCCGGCAGGTACGGGCGCCCCTCGGCGACCTCGGCACGCAGCCGGTCGCCGAGCGCGGCGATGTCGGGGCCGACGGGCGCGAGCGCCGTCGACCAGTCCGGGTCGATCAGGCCGGCATCCGCGAGCTCGGGCAGCGTCAGGGCCATCACACCCGAGCCCGCGTCGCCGTCGATCGTGCCGAGCGCGGCGCTGCGGACGCGCACCGTGCCGCTGGGCATCAGAGCTCCTCCGTGCTGCGCGAACGGAGCGGACCGCGCGCGAGCAGGAACTGCGCCGACTGCGCGACGGGCCGCATCGTGACGAGGTCGAGGTTGACGTGGCCCGGCGCGTTCAGCGCGAAGGCGATGACGTCGGCCACGTCGCCCGCCGTCAGGGGATCCTCCACGCCGTCGTACACGCGTTCCGCCGCCGCGCTGTCGCCGCCGAGCCGGTTCAACGTGAACTCGGGCGTGTGCACCATGCCGGGCGCGACTTCCATGACGCGGATCGGCTCGCCGTTGAGCTCGAGGCGCAGCGCGTGCGCGAGCATCGCCTCGCCCGCCTTCGCCGCGTTGTAGCCGGCGCCGCCGGCATAGGCCGTCTGCGCGGCGGTCGAGGTCACGAAGAGGGTGTCGGCGTGGCCGTCGGATGCCGCGGCCCGCCGCAGCTGCGGCAGCAGCGCCGAGACGAGCCGCTGGGCGGAGAGGACGTTGACCTCGAACATCCACTGCCAGTCCTCGACGCGTCCGTCCTCGACGCGATCCGTACCGCGTGCGCCGCCCGCGACGTGGACGAGCGCGTGGACGGGCCCGGTCTCGGCGAGGAAGCCGGTGAGCGCCTCGACGTCGGCGTCGGTCGTGAGGTCGGCCGCGAAGGCGACGGCGCCGGTCTCGGCCTCGAGTGCGGCGAGCCGGTCGGCGCGTCGCGCGACCCCGACCACGTCCCACCCGGTGTCGCGCAGCGCGCGCACCGTCGCCTCGCCGATCCCCGAGCTCGCCCCGGTCACCACTGCCCGTCTGTTCGCCATGCCTCCACGCTACCCACCCGCGTGCCCGCCCCCACACTCGTTCACGCGCGCTGTATGTACGCGACACGCGGGGAGTGCCGTGCATCCAGCGCAAGTGAAGGGAGAACGGCGAGCAACGGCAGCGCGAGGTTACGTCACATTTCCCGGGTGTTGTTGACAACGCGGCGCGGTCCGTACTGTCGAACGCGGCTGGGGGCGCCTGCTCCCGGCATCCGAACCCGCAGGAGCAAGCCATGTCCGCACCCGAGAACTGGCGTTTCGAGACCAAGCAGATCCACTCGGGCGCCCAGCCCGACCCGGTGACGAAGGCTCGCGCGACCCCGATCTACCAGACGACGTCGTACGTCTTCGACAACGCCGACCACGCGGCGAACCTCTTCGCGCTCGCGGAGTTCGGCAACATCTACACGCGCATCCAGAACCCGACGCAGGCCGTCGTCGAGGAGCGCCTCGCCGCACTCGAAGGCGGCACCGGCGCGCTGCTCCTCGCGAGCGGCCAGGCCGCCGCCACCTCCGCCGTCCTCAACATCGCGGAATCCGGCGACCACATCGTGTCGTCCAGCTCGATCTACGGCGGCACGTACAACCTCTTCAAGTACACGCTGGCCAAGCTCGGCATCGAGACGACGTTCGTCGAGAACCAGGACGACCCCGAGGAGTGGCGCCGCGCCGTCCGTCCGAACACCAAGCTCTTCTTCGCCGAGACCATCGGCAACCCGAAGATCAACGTGCTCGACATCCGCGCCGTCGCCGACGTCGCGCACGAGAACGGCGTGCCGCTGATCGTCGACAACACGATCGCCACCCCGTACCTCATCAAGCCGTTCGAGCACGGCGCCGACATCATCGTCCACTCCGCGACGAAGTTCCTCGGCGGCCACGGCACCACCATCGGCGGCGTGATCGTCGACGGCGGCACGTTCGAATGGTCGAAGAACGTCGACAAGTTCCCGGGCCTCACGGTTCCCGACCCGTCGTACCACGGCGCGTCGTACACCGCGGCGGTCGGCGACGGCCTCGCGTACATCATCAAGGCGCGCGTGCAGCTGCTGCGCGACCTCGGTGCCGCGATCTCGCCGAACAGCGCGTGGCTGCTCATCCAGGGCATCGAGACGCTGTCGCTGCGCGTCGAGCGCCACGTGCAGAACGCGCAGGAGATCGCGGAGTGGCTCGAGAACCACTCGGACGTCGCGTCGGTCAACTACTCCGGCCTGCCGACCTCGCCGTGGTACGCCGCCGCCAACAACTACGCGCCCAAGGGCGTCGGCGCGGTGCTGTCGTTCGAGCTCAAGGGCGGTGTCGAGGCCGGTCGCGAGTTCGTCAACTCGCTGTCGCTCTTCAGCCACCTGGCCAACATCGGCGACGTGCGCTCGCTCGTGATCCACCCCGCGTCGACCACGCACTCGCAGCTCACGCCCGAGCAGCAGCTCACGACCGGCGTCACGCCGGGCCTCGTGCGCCTCTCGGTCGGCCTCGAGAACATCGACGACCTCAAGGCCGACCTCGAGCAGGCGCTCGCGGCGGCCCGGCGCGTGTCGGAGGCCGCTCGCGCCTGACAGCCCTCCTCCTCGGGCGAACGGATGCCGTGTTCCGACGCAGTGCGTCGGGACACGGCATCCGTCATTCCGTCTGGTCGGTGGCGAGGTCCGCAGCCAGCTGCTCGGCGGTGAGGTGCTCGCCCGGCACCGGACGCGGCAGCGGCGGCGCCGCGGCGTCGGTGCGCCACGGCTCCGCCGGCGCGCCGCCACCGGCCTCGGGCTCGGCCGGGTCGAAGAGGACGTCGACGTCGTGGTCGATGTCGTGCTCCTGCGGGGGAAGCGGCGCCCGAGGCTCGTGGGCGGGCATGAAGGGCTCAGCGCTGGACATGCGCGCATTCTGGCATGCGCGGGTGCACGGCCGGTGTCCGCCCACCCCCGCAGCCGTGACGGGGCGACGCACCCGTAACAGACGGTGTGCCGCCCCACCGGCAGGCGAGAATGGACGAATGGACTGGCAGACCTCCGAAGACACGGTGCCGAGCGCACCCGTGACGGAGGCCGATGCCCGGCTGCTGCTCGGCCGTCCGCCGGCGACCGGCGCCTGGCGCGACGGCGATCCGGTCGGCGAGCGCCACTTCGCCGCGTTCGGCTCGTTCCGCACCGAGGGCGGTCGCGAGCTTCCCGCCTACCGACTCGCGTACGAGACGTGGGGAGAGCTCAACGCCGCGCGTGACAACGCCGTGCTCGTGCTCCACGCCCTCACCGGCGACAGCCACCTGCGCGGGCCGGCCGGAGCGGGGCATCCGACGTCGGGCTGGTGGGACGACATCGTCGGCCCGGGCGCCCCCATCGACACCGATCGCTGGTTCGTCGTCGCCCCGAACATGCTCGGCGGATGCCAGGGGTCAACGGGTCCGGCATCCATCGGTCCGGACGGCTACGAGTGGGCCTCGCGCTTCCCGTATCTCACGATCCGCGACCAGGTCTCGGCGCAGAGACGTCTGGCCGATGCGCTCGGCATCGACGTCTGGGCGGCGGTCGTGGGCGGGTCCATGGGCGGCATGCACGCGCTGGAGTGGGGGGTCTCGGAGCCGGAGCGCGTGGCTCGTGTCGGCATCCTGTCGTCGCCTCCGGTGAACACGGCCGACCAGGTCGCGCTCAACTCGGTCCAGCTCGAGGCCATCCGCATCGACCCGCGCTTCCAGGGCGGCGAGTACTACGACGCCGGCGACGGCGACGGCCCGAACCGCGGTCTGGCACTGGCCCGCCGCATGGCACTGCTGAACTACCGCTCCCCCACCGAGCTCAACCAGCGGTTCCAGCGCAGCTGGCAGTCGGGCGTGAGCCCGCTCGGCCACGGCGGGCGATTCGCCGTGGAGTCGTACCTCGACTTCCACGGCAACAAGTTCACGCGCCGCTTCGATGCGAACTCCTACATCACCCTGGTCGAGGCGATGAACTCGCACGACGTCGGCCGCGACCGCGGCGGCGTCGAGGACGCCCTCGCCCGCGTCACGGCGACGACGCTCGTGCTCGGCATCGACAGCGACCGGCTGTTCCCCATCGACGGGCAGCACCGGATCGCGCGCGGCATCCGTCACACGCTCGACGGCGATCGCGCCGTCGTGCTGTCGAGTGACTTCGGCCACGACGGCTTCCTCATCGAGACGCACGCCGTCGGCGCGCACCTGCGGCGCCTGCTCGAGTCCTGAATCCCGCCGCGGCGGTATCAGCGTCCGCAACGCCGTCCTCCCACTGGGCAATGTCCCAAGGAGGGAATCATGAGCACTGATACCAGATCGGGTGCCGAGTCGCCCGAAGACGCCTTCGCCGCGCAGCCCTTCCTGCGAGAGCAGCTGGGCCTCGACGGCACCCGCGAGAGGTCGCCCGGGCGAGCGGCGGGCGCCGCGGCTTCCCGTCGACATCCGCTCGTCGCTGGAGGCGGTACGACCGGAGCATGGGAGGTTCCACGGCGCGAAGTTCTCGCTGGGGTACTTCCCCGCGCACGAGGTGTTCTCGTCGGCGGCCGACAAGTTCGGGTACATGACGAAGGCCAAGGTGCGCGCCGCCAGCCGGCTGCCGCTCGACGACGCGACGCGCGCCCTGCTGGCTCAGCTCGGCGACCTCATGGCGAACAGCGGCCGCGAGACCGCCGCCGACTCGGCGACGCCGTCGGGCTACACCTACGTCGGGCAGTTCGTCGATCACGACATCACCCTCGACGTGTCGTCGGCGCTGGATGCGCCGGCGCTCGTCGACGCGACGGTCATCAACAACATGCGCTCGCCGATGCTCGATCTCGACAGCGTCTACGGCAGGGGTCCCGCGGTCGACGCGTTCCTCTACGCCGCGCCCGCGCCGGGAGAACCGGCATCCGCGTTCCGGATGCTGCTCGGCAGCAACCTGCCCAGCGGCCTGGGAGGCGCGGGCGGTGCGGCGGGTGCCGACGGCATGGTCGCGCACACCGACTTCGACGTGCCGCGCACCTCGGCGCTCACGGCGATCATCGGCGACCCGCGCAACAACGAGAACCTCATCGTGTCGCAGCTGCACCACGCGATGCTGCGCTTCCACAACGCGATCGTCGATTCGCTGATCGCCGACGGCTTCACCGGTGACATCTTCGTCGAGGCCAAGCGGGAGGCGACGCTGCACTATCAGTGGGCGGTGCTGCACGACTTCCTGCCGCGCATCTGCGGTCAGGCAGCCGTCGATGACGCCCTGGCGAACGTGAAGGCGAAGCCGAACAGCGGGTTCCAGATGCCCGTGGAGTTCTCGGTCGCCGCCTACCGGTTCGGGCACAGCATGATCCGCGACGAGTACTGGCTGAACTTCGAGCTGCGCAACAAGCCGATGTCGGACGTCTTCGCGTTCATCCACGACCCGATCACCTGCCGGTGCGCTCCAACTGGGTCGTCGACTTCAACGCGTTCTTCGAGACCGGATTCAGCGTTCCCGTGTTCAACAGCGCGCGCAAGATCGACAGCGTGCTGGCGAGCGCCCTCGAGGACCTCGACGGCAGCGGCTACCAATGCGCTGATGAGCATCCTCGCGACGCGGAACCTGCTGCGCGGCCTCGTGCTGGGTCTGCCGAGCGGGCAGGCGACGGCGGCGGCTCTCGGCGTGCCGGTGCTCACCACCGCCCAGCTCACCGACGGGCTTCCCGCCGACGAGATCGCGGTGCTGCAGCAGCAGAACGGCCTTCTCCTCGAGAAGACGCCGCTCTGGTACTACGTGCTGCGCGAGGCGATGGTCACCACGGGCGGCGAGCACCTGGGGCCGCTCGGAGCGAAGATCGTGGCCGACACGTTCGTCACCCTGCTGCGCCGCGACGCGCTCTCGATGCTGAACGTCTCGTTCATTCCGACGCGGGGCGCGGCGCCCGGAGCGTTCACGTTCGCCGACCTCGTCCGGGTCGCGAACATCATCGGCGCCTGAGGCCGGTTCCGTCCGTGCGCTCGTAGCGCCACGGAAGAGCACCGATCTCGAGGCGATGACGGGATCCGGATGCCGCGGCTGCGGCATCCGGATCCCATTCGTCGTCGCCCTGCCACAGCAGCACGGGTCCGTCACCGCCGCGGCGGGCGACGGTCTCGAAGCGCTGGACGCCGCCCAGCCGCGCGGCACCGAGCACCGAAGCCGTGTCGGCGTGAGCGGCCAGGCCGTGCAGCGTCACCCACGTCGGCGGGTACAGCGTGAACTCACCTCGGCCGTGCCGTGCCAGCGCGTCGGCCGGACGCACCCACTCGGACGCGACGGCCTCGTCGGGCGACAGCGCGAGCATGCCCGCCGCGGCCGGCGCCACGAAGAACCAGGTGCGGATCCGCAGCGCCAGCCCCGGCGGCGGGTCCCAGCACGACAGCGTCACGAGCGCGCCGAGGTCGACGGCGAGACCTGTCTCCTCGCGCGTCTCGCGCACGGCTGCGGCCCGCGCGGTCGTCTCTTCCTGTTCGTCGGCAGCGTCCTGGTCGCCGACCTCGAGCTTGCCACCCGGAAACACCCATGCACCGGCGAAGGACCCACGGTCGGGCCGCTCGATCATGAGCACCTCGAGACCGTTGCTGCTGTCGCGAAGCAGCACCACCGTTGCGGCGACGGGGATCGCGGGGTCGGTCGCGTCCTCGGGACGACGCGTGCGGGCGCCGCCGATCGAGTCGTTCAGCGCCTGCAGCGCGCGGTCGGCGGGCGTCGGCTGCGGCATCCGCTCACTCTACCCAGCCCTCGCGGCGCGCCCGCCCCCGCCTGTGGAAGCGATCAGACCGCGACGAGGGCGCGACGCCGCTCGGCCGCGATGCTCGCCACCGCGAGCACGAGACCGGCACCAGCGAGCGCGACGCCGACCCACGCGGGCGCGACGAAGCCCCAGCCCGCCGCGATCACGACGCCGCCGAGGAACGCGCCCAGGCTGTTGCCGATGTTGAGCGCGGAGTGGTTGAGCGCCGCGGCGATCGACTGGTTGTCCTGCGCGACATCCATCAGACGGGTCTGGATCGTCGGGCTGAGCGCCGACGCGACGAAACCGGTCGCGAACACGAAGAACCCGAGAGCCCAGATCCACGGCGCCGTCACGGCCAGGAGGGCCAGCACGACCGCGAGCCCGATCAGACCGCCGACGAGGGTGCGCTTCAGGTCCACGTCGGCCAGGTGTCCGCCGACGAGGTTTCCGACCGTCATGCCGAGCCCCATGACCACGAGCACGATGGGCACCACCCACTCGGGTGAGCCGGCGACCTCGGTCACCAGCGGGGCGACGTAGCTGTAGACCGCGAAGAATCCGCCGAAGCCGATCGCGCCGACCCCGAGCGCGAGCCACACCTGACCGATCCGGAAGACCTTGAGCTCGGCGCGCATGGTCCGGCTGGGGTCGCCGGGATGCTCCGGCACGAAGAACGCGATGAGGATCGTCGCCGCGGCGAAGATCGCCGCGACCACCATGAACGCCGCGCGCCAGCCCACCTGCTGTCCGAGGTAGGTGCCGAGCGGGACGCCCACCACGTTGGCGACGGTGAGGCCGGTCAGCACGAACGCCACGCCCTTCGCCCGCATGCCCGGACCGAGCACCTCGGCGGCGACGAGAGCGCCGATGCCGAAGTACGCCCCGTGCGGCAGTCCGGCGAGGAATCGCGACGCCGCGACCCATTCGAACGTCGGAGCGAGGAAGGTCAGCGCGTTGAACACCGTGAGCGCCAGCGCGAGCCCGATCATGACGCGGTGGCGCGGGTACTTCGCCACCGCACCGGCGATCGTCGGCGCACCGACCACCACGCCGAGCGCATACAGCGAGATGAGCCAGCCGGCCTGCGCGATCGCGTCCTCGGAGCGCGTGGCCCACAGCGACGGGAGCAGGTCCTCCGCGATGTTCGGCAACAGCCCCATCACGACGAACTCCGTCATCCCGATGCCGAAGCTGCCGACGGCGAGCGAGAGCAGAGCCCACATCGCCGCCTTCTTCGACAGCGCGGGAGTCGTCAGGTTCGAGGAGGGCACCCCGTCACGCTAGCCGCGGCGTCGTCCCCTGTCGAATCGATTCGGAACCGGACGTCCGCCGAGTCGCGAGGCGCTGCCGGCCGTCAGCCGAGCCCGCCCTCGGACTTCTGCCGCTCCACGGCCGCCTCGAGGCGCTCGATCTTGCCGTCGAGCTCGCCCGAGTACCCGGGGCGGATGTCGGCCTTGAGCACGAGCGACACCCGCGAGCCGTAGGGTGCCACCGCGTCGGTGGCGCGCTTGACGACGTCGAAGACCTCGTCCCACTCCCCCTCGATCTCGGTGAACATCGACGTCGTGCGGTGCGGCAGACCGCTGTCGCGGACCACCCGCACCGCGGCGGCCACGGCGTCGTGCACCGATCCGTCGGCGTTGCCGGTCCCACTGGGGGCGACGGAGAAGGCGACGAGCATGGCGAACCTCCGGTTCTCGAGGGGCTTTCAGGGCGCCGACGGATGCCGCCACCGACGTCTACTCTGGCACGCGCGATCGCGCCGGCCGGTGCACGCCGACGCGCGCGAGACGCACCAGGACCCAGACGAACAGCCCGACGAGGAGCACGTTGCGGACGACGAGGAGTGCGACGGCGCCGGGCATCAGCACGAGGATGGCGTCGTACCAGAACGGGAAGATCAGCTGCGTGAGCGCGAGGATCGCGACCGTGAGGACCGCCGGGCGCAGCCAGCGCCGCCGATCGAGGACGAGACCCACCACCACGGGCGCGATCAGCCACGTCATGTACTGCGGCGACCCGACCTTGTTGAGCACGATGAAGCCCGAGCACGAGCGCGGCGGCGAGCGGCGGGAACAGCGCGACGAACGTCGCTCCGCGCCAGGCCTTGAGGGCTCCGACGGCGGCGATCACCAGCATCCCGGCGATGAGCAGCGGTGTCATCGCCGCGATCACCGCTTCCGTGCCCGGGCCGGCCACCTGGAACGTGATCAGATCCTCGTCGTACACGACCGCCGCGCCCGGCACGCCCGCGGCTGCCAGCAGCATGTACACCGTGCTGACCGGCGCCTCGATCTGAAGCCCGCGGGAGGTCTGGTCGCCGACGAAGCCGAGCAGGTGGGCGCCGCCGCCCGCGATGACGACGGCGACAGCGACGACGGCCGACACGATCGCCGCGCCGCCGACGATCACGAGCCGCCGGCGTACGGCGATCACCGCGGCCGCCAGGAGGGCCGCCGGCCACACCTTGATCCAGGTCGCCACTGCCAGGAGCGCCGATCCGAGCCACGGACGACCGACGAGCCACAGTGAGCCCGCGACGGCGAGCGGCACGGTCACGGCGTCGAGGCGGAACATGCCCACACCGCCGAGCGCCAGGATCGCGGCGAGCCAGAACCATGCGGCGAGCACCCGGCCGCGAGAGCGCCCCCGACCGACGAGCACCGCGAACGCGGCGGCGTCGAGGGCGGTGATGAGCAGCCCCCACCCGAGCGTGTAGTCGAGCAGGGGGTACAGCACTCCGACCGTCACGATCGGCACGAGCGCGAGCGCCGGGTAGATCCAGTCCTCGGTGATGCCGAGGACCGCCTCGCCCGTGAGCGCGCGCCCCGCCCACCACCGGTACAGCTGGCCGACGTCCCACGAGGCGGCGTGATCGCCCGCGAAGCCGAGCCAGATCACCACGGCGTGCACGAGGGCGAACGCGATCCACACCACCGCCCGCCGAGACACCCCACCATCCTAGGGATGCGGCCCCGTGCCGCCCGTCACTCCGACGGCACACCGAATCGGATCGGACGCGGCACGCGATGGCGGGTACCGCTGCCCGGCGCCGTGCGCAGACCCTGCGATCGCGTGCGGCGACCGAGGCGGCTCAGTGCGCGAGCGTCTCGGCGACAGCGCGCGGCAATGCCTCGGCGACGTCCAGCGCCGTGATGGGTCCGTCCCCGAAAGGCGGCGAGCTCGGGGCGCGGGCGATGCTCGCGCCGGTGGCCGCGACGGCCCCCGCCCGCCCGTGCAGCCACGCACCGGAGGCGGCGAGCGCGGCCAGCGATGCGGCATCCGTCGACTCCTCTCGCGCGACAGCCCCGGCCACCAGCGCGCCGATGACCCCCGCGAGGACGTCGCCCGTGCCCGCCGTCGCGAGCCACGGCGTACCCGACTCGATGGTCGCGGTCCAGCCGTCGGGGGCGACCACGACCGTCACCGCGCCCTTGAGGAGCACGACGGCACCGGTGGCCTCGGCCGTCTCGCGCGCCGCAGCGGCGCGATCCGCAGGGGGCGTGCCCGAGCCCGAGGGCCGATCGCAGCCGCGCATGCTCGCGGTCGTGCGGCGTGAGGATGCGCGGGGCGCTGGCCTCGGCGGCGAGATCCAGCGCGCCCGCGTCGACCACGACGGGATCCGTGTCGGACAGGAGGGCCCGCAACGCGTCCGCTTCGCCGGGGGGCCGGGCCGCGGCATCCGTTCCCGATCCGATCACCCACGCCTGCACGCGGCCGTCCGCCGTCACGGTCTCGGGCCGGCGGGCGAGCACCAGGTCGCTCGGTCGCTCGGGGCCGAGATACCGCACCATGCCGATTCCGGTGCGCCACGCAGCCTCGACGCCGAGCACCGCCGCGCCCGGATACGCCTGGGAGCCCGTCCGCATGCCCAGTACGCCTCGGGAATACTTGTCGTCGTCGGCCGTTGGCCTGCGCAGGGCGCGAGCGGTGTCCGCCCGCGTCCACGTCCTCACCATGTGGTCACAGTACCGCGCACCCGATCCGATCCGGAGACCCGATGAGCCGCCTGTTCACCCCTCTCAGCCTGCGCGACGTGACGGTGCGCAACCGCCTGTGGGTCTCGCCGATGTGCCAGTACAGCGCCGTCGAGGGGGTCCCGCAGGAGTGGCACCACACCCATCTCGCGCAGTTCGCGTCGGGCGGCGCAGGGCTGATCGTGGCCGAGGCGACGGCGGTGTCGCCGGAGGGCCGCATCTCGCCCGAAGACACCGGCCTGTGGAACGACGAGCAGCGCGACGCGTGGGCGCCGATCGTCGACGCGATCCGCCGCCGCGGTGCGGTCGCCGGCGTGCAGCTCGCCCACGCCGGCCGCAAGGCGTCGACCTGGTCGCCGTTCTCAGGCAGGCGCGGAACCGTGGCCACCTCGGACGGCGGCTGGAGCACCGTGGCCCCGTCGGCGATCGCGTTCGACGGCTTCGCCGAGCCGGTCGCCCTCGACCTCGACGGCATCGACCGCGTGGTCGCCGACTTCGCCGCGGCCGCCCGCCGGGCCGTGGCCGCGGGATTCCAGGTGCTCGAGCTGCACGCCGCGCACGGCTACCTGCTGCACCAGTTCCTCTCGCCCCTGTCGAACCGGCGCGACGACGAGTACGGCGGCTCGCTCGAGAACCGCGCACGCCTTGTGCTGCGGGTGCTGGATGCGGTGACGGATGCCGCACCCGGTGTTCCGGTGATCGTGCGGTTCTCCGCCACCGACTGGGCGGACGGCGGGTGGGATGCCGACGAGACCGCCACCGTCGCAGGGTGGGCCGCCGAGCGGGGCGCCGACTTCTTCGACATCTCCAGCGGCGGACTCGTCGCTCACCAGAAACTCACGACCGGTCCCGGCTACCAGGTCGATCTCGCCGCGCGGGTGCGACGCGAGGCCGGCGTGCCCGTGAACGCCGTCGGCATGATCGACGACGCCGCCCATGCCGAGCGCGTGCTCGCCGAGGACGCCGCCGACGCCGTCATGGCCGGCCGCGAGTGGCTGCGCGACCCGCACTATGCGCTGCGGGCCGCCGCGGAACTCGGCGCCGAGATCGACTACTGGCCGAAGCAGTACCTCCGCGCCCGCCGCTGACCGCGCCCGGCTCGTTGAGCGAGCGAGGCGTACGAGCGAGACGAAACGACCCGCGATCCGCGCGCAGGACTCAGAACCCGCGACGGCGGGTCGCGTCCTGCACCTCGCCGATGAGCTCCTCGATGATGTCCTCGAGGAAGAGCACCGCCGTGATCTCTCCGGCCTCGTCGCGCACCTGCGCGAGATGACGCCCGGCGCGGCGCATGACGGCGAGTGCGTCCTCGAGATCGGTCGACTCGAGCACCGGGCACCATGTGGTGGATGCGCTTGGTCGGGATCGGGAGAGCGACCTCGGTGGCGGCATCCGGTCCCTCCGCCGCCCGCAGGATGTCCTTGAGGTGCACGTAGCCGACCGGCACGCCGGCCTCGTCGACGATCACGTAGCGCGAGAAGCCGTGCTTGGCGACGGCGCGCTCGATCTCGGCGGGGGTCGTGGTCTCGGGAAGCGTCACGAGCTGCGACAGCGGCACCGCGACGTCGGCGGCCTTCTTGTCGGTGAACTCCAGTGCGGCCGACACCGTGCCCGCGGTGTCGTCGAGCACCCCCTCGATGCGCGACTGGTTCACGATCGTCGCGACCTCCTCGAGCGTGAAGGTCGAGGCGGCCTCGTCCTTCGGCTCGACGCCGAACAGGCGCACCACGTGGTTCGCGATCCAGTTGAGGGTCACGATGATCGGATGGAACAGCTTCGACACCCACACCAGCGGGGTCGCGAGCATGAGCACCGCGCGGTCGGGCACCGAGAACGCGAGGTTCTTCGGCACCATCTCGCCGAACACCACGTGCAGATACGACACCAGCAGGAGCGCGATGGCGAAGGCGACGCCGTCGACCACACCCTCCGACCAGCCGGTGAGGCCCAGCGGCCCCGCGAGCAGGTGGTGGATGGCGGGCTCCGACACGTTCAGGATCAGCAGCGAGCAGATCGTGATGCCGAGCTGGCTCGTCGCCAGCATGAGCGTCGCGTGCTCCATCGCGTACAGCGCGGTCTTGGCCGACCGCGATCCCTTCTCGGCGAGCGGCTCGATCTGGGAGCGGCGGGCGGAGATGACGGCGAACTCGGCGCCGACGAAGAAGGCGTTGGCGATGAGCAGCACCACCAGCCAGGCGATTCCGGCCCAGTCGTTCATCGGCGATCACCCGCCTCGGTGGTCGCGTCGTCGTGGGGCATCGGCGTGGGCCTGAACCGCACGCGGTCCACCCTGCGTCCTTCCATGCGCTGCACCTCGAGAGAGCCGTCCTCGATCTCGAGGGTGTCGCCGGCGACGGGGATGCGCTCGAGCACGCTCATGATGTAGCCGCCGACGGTGTCGTAGACGTCGCCTTCGGGAATGCGGATGCCGGTGCGATCGCGCACCTCGTCGGGCCGCAGCTCTCCGGGGAAGATGACGGTGTCATCGACCCGCACGATGCCTGCGCGACGGCGGTCGTGCTCGTCGAGCACCTCGCCGACGATCTCCTCGACGAGGTCCTCGAGCGTGACGACACCCGCGGTGCCGCCGTACTCGTCGACGACGACGGCCATCTGGTACCCGCGGGCGCGCAGCTCGGCGACGAGCGTATCGAGGTGGACCGCCTCGGGAAAGCGCAGCGGCTCGGTCGCGAGCGCGGCGGCGGGAACGTCGGACCGGCGCTCGCGGGGCACGCCGACGGCGGCCTTGAGGTGCACGATGCCGGTGATGTCGTCCATGTCCTCGCCGTACACGGGGAACCGGCTGTGCCCGGTGCGGCGCGCGAGCTGGATGACGTCCTCGGCCGAGTCATCGGCGGCGAGGGCGTGGATGCTGGGCCGCGGCGTCATCACGTCGGCCGCCGACAGGCGGGCGAAGGTGAGGCTGCGGTCGAGGAGGGACGCGGTGTCCTCCTCGAGCACGCCGGCGCTCGCGGAGCGGCGGACCAGGCTCGACAGCTCCTCGGCCGTGCGCGCGCCCGACAGCTCCTCCTTGGGTTCGATGCCGGCCGCGCGCAGCACACCGTTCGCGCTGCCGTTGAGCACTGCGACCGCAGGACGGAACACCGTCGTGAACGCCACCTGGAACGGCATGACGAGCTTCGCGGTCTGGCGCGGGATGGCGAGCGCGAAGTTCTTGGGCACGAGCTCGCCGAGGATCATCGAGAACACGGTCGCGATCGCGACGCCGATGACGGCGGCGAGGGGCCGAGCGACGCCGGAGGGGATGCCCCACGCGTCGAATACGGGCGCGAGCAGGTTCGAGATCGCCGGCTCCATCGTGTAACCGGTCAGAAGCGTGGTCAGCGTGATGCCCAGCTGCGCGCTGGAGAGGTGGGTCGACGTGATCCGCAGCGCGCTGATCGTCAGCGAGAGCCGGGTCTCGCCCGCCTCCTGGCGGGATTCGAGATCGGCCCGGTCGAGGTTGACGAGCGCGAACTCGCTCGCCACGAAAAGGCCGGTGCCGATCGTGAGCAGAAGCCCCACGCCCAACATGACGTAATCCATCACGCATCACCCCCCTGAGATCGGGGAGCGGGTCGGTGGGGCGATTGTCTGCAACTAGGAGGGTCGTCCATCGTGCCGACAAGTCTACGGCAGGGCGCGGCGCCCGACCGGTCGGCTGTCAACCCCCTCGCCGCCTCCGATCCGCCCTCGCACGATGGCCCTCCCGGCGCTTCGCGCCGGTGGTCAGAACGAATCGGAGAGGTCATGACCACGACGGACCACGAACTCGATGACCGGCGCGCACCGGATCCCGAGCATCCCGACAAGCCCGACACCCCGCGAGAGATCGAGAAGCGATCCTGGAAGTACGTCTTCGTCAAGACCGCACGCGAGTTCTCGGCCGACGAGTGCACCGACATCGCCGCAGCCCTGACCTACTACTCGGTGCTGGCGATCTTTCCGGGGCTGGTCGCGGTCTTCTCGATCTTCGGGCTGATCGGCCGCAGCAGCCAGGCCACCGACCAGATCATCGGCATCGTCGACACCGTCGCCCCCGATGCGGCCGACGCCCTGAGAGGCCCGCTCGAGCAGGCGGCGGACTCCCCCGCCGCGGGCTGGGGGCTCGTCTTGGGCCTGGCGCTGGCGATCTGGTCGGCCTCGGGCTACGTGGGCGCCTTCAGCCGCGCCATGAACCGCATCTACGAGATCGAGGAAGGCCGGCCGTTCTGGAAGCTCAAGCCGGCGCAGATCCTCATCACGCTGATCGGCGTGGCGCTGATCGTCGTCGCCCTGGTGATCCTCGTCGTGTCGGGGCCGGTGGCCGACGCCGTCGGGTCGGCACTCGGCCTCGGGGAGGTCGCCACGACCGTGTGGGAGATCGTCAAATGGCCGGTGCTCGCGGCGATCGTCGTCGTGATGGTCGCGATCCTCTACTACGCCACCCCCAACGCGAAGCAGCCGAAGTTCCGCTGGATCAGCCTCGGCTCGCTGCTGGCGATCCTCGTCCTCGTCGTCGCGTCGGTGGTCTTCGGCCTCTACGTCGCCAACTTCTCCAACTACGACCGCACGTACGGGTCGCTGGCCGGCGTCATCATCTTCCTGCTGTGGCTGTGGATCGCGAACATCGCGCTGCTGTTCGGCGCGGAGTTCGACGCCGAGCTGGAGCGCGGACGCCAGTTGCAGGCGGGCATCGCCGCCGAGGAGGACATCCAGCTGCCGCCGCGCGACACCCGCAAGAGCGACAAGGCGGCCGAGAAGGCACGCCACGACGTCGAGGAGGGGCGACGCATCCGCCGCGAGCACGAGGATGACGACGCGGATGCGAACGGCGCGGACCCCACCTCGTCCACCCCGGCGGAGATGACCGGTGCCCGCGCGGTTCGTCAGGTCGCGGAGCGGCTCGCCCCGGCGCCTTCACCAGCTGACGGGGAGCGCCTTGCCCTCTTCGTAACCGGCGGCGGACTGCAGGCCGACGCGGGCACGGTCGTGGAACTCGGCGACAGTGGACGCGCCGGCGTAGGTGAACGACGAGCGCACCCCCGAGGTGATCATGTCGAGCAGGTCCTCGAGGCCCGGACGGAGCGGGTCGAGGTAGATCTTCGACGACGAGATGCCCTCGGCGAACAGCTCCTTGCGGGCGAGCTCGTAGGGGTCGAGGCGGCCGAACCGCTCATGCACGGCCTTCGTCGATGCCATGCCCCACGACTCCTTGTAGCTGCGGCCGGCCCCGTCGACCTGCAGCTCGCCGGGCGCCTCGATCGTGCCGGCGAACCACGAGCCGATCATGACGGATGCCGCGCCCGCCGCGAGCGCCAGCGCCACGTCGCGCGGGTACCGCACGCCGCCGTCCGCCCACACGTGCGCGCCCATGAAACGCGCGGCCTCGGCGGTCTCGAGGACCGCGGAGAACTGGGGCCGGCCGACGGCCGTCATCATGCGGGTCGTGCACATCGCGCCCGGTCCGACGCCGACCTTGAGGATCGTCGCACCGGCGGTGACGAGGTCGTGCACGCCCTCGGCGGTCACGATGTTGCCGGCGGCGATCGGGATGCCGAGGTCCAGGTCGGCGACGGTGCGCAGCGCGCGCAGCATGCCCTCCTGGTGGCCGTGCGCGGTGTCGACGACGAGCACGTCGACCCCGGCCGCCGCAAGCGCTCGCGCCTTGGCGGCGACGTCGCCGTTGATGCCGACCGCGGCGGCGACGATGAGGCGTCCCGAGGCGTCGACCGCGGGCCGGTAGAGCGTCGAGCGCAGGGCGCTGCGGCGCGAGAGCGTTCCGACCAGGTGGCCGTGGTGCAGGACGCACACCGTCTCGGCCTCGGCGGCGACGATGACATCGAACGCGTGGCGCGCGCTCTCGATGTCCTCGGCGTCCACGGATGCCGCACGCCCGCGTGCGAGGTCGCCCAGGCGCGCATCGGGCAGGGCCGTGCCGAGCCGCGTGGCCGGCACGACGCCGAGGATGTCGTCGGCATCCACTCGGCCGGCCGAGGCGTCAGCGACGACGATGCCGTGGCCGTCCGTCGCGGGGAGCAGCCGCGCGGCGTCGGCGACCGTGGCGTCGGCGGGCAGGACCAGGGGCGTGTCCCACTCGACCGGCTGCGCCTTCACCCAGCGGATCGCGGCATCCAGCTCCTGCAGCGGCATGTCCTGCGGCAGCACGCCGAGACCGCCGCGACGTGCCAGGGTCGCCGCAAGGCGTGCCCCCGTGACGGAGTTCATGTTGGCCGACACCAGCGGCAGCGTGGCCGTCGTGCCGTCGCCCGGCGAGAGGTCGACGTCGAGGCGGCTGGTGATCGCGGACCGCCGCGGGACGAGGAAGACGTCCGAGTAGGTCAGGTCGACGTCGGGTGTTTCGCCGTAGAACTCCATGACCGCCAAGGGTAGTGACAGTTCCTGTGCGGATAATCATGCGGGTTCTTTCAGGAGCCTCACCCCTTCAGGCCGGAACGGCCCGCGCAGACTGGGCTAGGCTTAACCGTCGCGTGTGCGGGCTCGCAAGCCCCGCGCGCATCCCAGAACTTCACCGATGAAAGCAGGCGATTCAGCGTGTCGAGCCAGGTGACGGGCGTCGGGGTTTCGAACGAGGGAGAGTTCGGAGCCAACGAGTGGCTCGTCGAGGAACTGTACGAACAGTTCAAAATCGACCGGAACTCCGTCGACAAGGCGTGGTGGCCCGTTCTCGAGGCCTACCACCCTGCCGACGGCGCAGCACCGACGGTGCCCCCCGCGCCGGCAGCAGCGCGCAGCGGCAGCAGCGCCGGCTGCAGCAGCGCGGCACCAGCGGCGGCCCCGGCCGCGGCGGCCCGGCAGCCGCAGCGCCGGCGGCACCGGCAGCAGCGCCGGCTGCGGCATCCGAGCCCCGCCCCGTGACGGCGCCGATTCCGGTGATCGGCGCGCAGCCCGTGGCGCGCACCACCGCGCGGCCCGCCGCCCCGCAGCCCATCCCGGCGCAGGCGCCCAAGTCCCAGCCTTCGTCGTCCGAGGCCGAGGCCGAGGCCGACGTCGTCACGACCCTGCGCGGCATGCCGAAGACCCTCGCGGCCAACATGGACGAGTCGCTGACCGTCCCGACCGCGACCAGCGTCCGCACCGTGCCGGCGAAGCTGATGATCGACAATCGCATCGTCATCAACAACCACATGGCGCGCACGCGCGGCGGCAAGGTCAGCTTCACGCACCTCATCGGGTGGGCGATCATCCAGGCGCTCAAGGAGTTCCCCAGCCAGAACGTGTTCTACGCCGAGATCGACGGCAAGCCGTCGGTCGTCGCGCCGGCGCACATCAACCTCGGCATCGCGATCGACCTGCCGCGGCCCGACGGCACGCGCGCGCTGCTGGTGCCGAGCATCAAGCGCGCCGACCGGCTGACGTTCAACGAGTACCTCACGACGTACGAGGACCTCGTCACCCGCGCACGCGGCAACAAGCTGACGGCGGCGGACTTCCAGGGCACGACGATCTCGCTCACCAACCCCGGCGGCATCGGCACCGTCCACTCGGTGCCGCGCCTCATGAAGGGCCAGGGCTGCATCGTCGGCGCCGGCGCGCTCGAGTACCCCGCCGAGTTCCAGGGCGCGAGCGACAAGACGCTCAACGAACTCGCCATCGGCAAGACGATCACCCTCACGAGCACCTACGACCACCGCGTCATCCAGGGTGCGGGCTCGGGCGAGTTCCTCAAGAAGGTGCACGAGCTGCTCATCGGGCAGCGCGGCTTCTACGACGACATCTTCGCGGCGCTGCGCATCCCGTACGCCCCGATCCACTGGGCCGCCGACATCAACGTCGACCTCGCCGAGCGCGTCGACAAGACCGCCCGCGTGCAGGAGCTCATCAACTCCTTCCGCGTGCGCGGCCACCTCATGGCCGACACCGACCCGCTCGAGTACGTGCAGCGCACCCACCCGGACCTCGAGATCGAGAACCACGGGCTCACCTTCTGGGACCTCGACCGCGAGTTCGTCACGAACGGGTTCGGCGGCAAGCGCCAGATGAAGCTGCGCGACATCCTCGGCGTGCTGCGCGACTCGTACTGCCGCACGATCGGCATCGAGTACATGCACATCCAGGACCCCGGGCAGCGCGCGTGGTTCCAGGAGAACGTCGAGATCAAGTACCAGAAGCCCGGTCACGACGAGCAGCTGCGCATCCTCGACAAGCTCAACCAGGCCGAGGCGTTCGAGACGTTCCTGCAGACGAAGTACGTCGGGCAGAAGCGCTTCAGCCTCGAGGGCGGCGAATCGCTGATCCCCCTCCTCGACGAGATCCTGCAGGGTGCGGCCGAGGCCGGCCTCGACGGGGCCGCGATCGGCATGGCCCACCGCGGCCGCCTCAACGTGCTGACCAACATCGCCGGCAAGACGTACGGCCAGGTGTTCCGCGAGTTCGAGGGATCCGTCGCCATCGGCTCGAAGAGCGGGTCGGGCGACGTCAAGTACCACCTCGGCACCGAGGGCACGTTCGTCGCCGACAACAAGTCCGAGCTGCCGGTGTACCTCGCCGCGAACCCCTCGCACCTCGAGACGGTCGACGGAGTGCTCGAGGGCATCGTCCGCGCGAAGCAGGATCGCAAGCCGATCGGCACCTTCACCTGGCTGCCGATCCTCGTGCACGGCGATGCCGCCTTCTCGGGCCAGGGCGTCGTGGTCGAGACGCTGCAGATGTCGCAGCTGCGCGGCTACCGCACGGGCGGCACGGTGCACGTGGTCGTCAACAACCAGGTCGGGTTCACCACCACGCCCACCGACGCGCGCACCTCGGTCTACGCGACCGATGTCGCCAAGACGATCCAGGCGCCGATCTTCCACGTGAACGGCGACGACCCCGAGGCCGTGACGCGCGTCGCGCAGCTGGCTTTCGCGTACCGCGAGCGCTTCCACCGCGATGTCGTCGTCGATCTCGTCTGCTACCGCCGCCGCGGGCACAACGAGGGCGACGACCCGTCGATGACGCAGCCGCTCATGACCAACCTCATCGAGGCGAAGCGCTCGGTCCGCCGGCTGTACACCGAGGCCCTCGTCGGCCGCGGTGACATCACCGAGGAGGAGTACGAGAAGGCGAAGCAGGACTTCCAGAACCGCCTCGAGATCGCCTTCGCCGAGACGCACGCGGCCGAGACCGGCTCGTCACCGGTGGTCGTCCCGGATGCCGCCGCCGAGCCCGCCGCCGGAGAGCCCGAGACCACCGGAGTCTCTCGCGAGATGATCGGCCTCATCGGCGACACCTTCGTCAACAAGCCCGGCGGCTTCACGGTGCACAACAAGCTGCAACAGCTGCTCGACAAGCGCCTGGACATGAGCCGCAACGGCTCGATCGACTGGGGTTTCGGGGAGCTGCTGGCGTTCGGCTCGCTGCTGCTCGAGAAGACCAACGTGCGCCTCGCCGGCCAGGACTCCCGTCGCGGCACCTTCGTGCAGCGCCACGCGGTGCTCCACGACCGCTCGAACGGCCAGGAGTGGATCCCGCTGACCAACCTCAGCGAGGACCAGGGCCGCTTCTACGTCTACGACTCGCTCCTCAGCGAGTACGCGGCGATGGCGTTCGAGTACGGCTACTCGGTCGAGCGCGCCGACTCGCTGGTGCTGTGGGAGGCGCAGTTCGGCGACTTCGGCAACGGCGCGCAGTCGGTCGTCGACGAGTTCATCTCGTCGGCCGACCAGAAGTGGGGCCAGCAGTCGAGCGTCGTGCTGCTCCTTCCGCACGGCTACGAAGGCCAGGGTCCCGACCACTCGTCGGCCCGCATCGAGCGCTATCTCCAGATGTGCGCGCAGGACAACATGACCGTCGCGCGCCCGTCGACGCCGGCGTCGTACTTCCACCTGCTGCGCCGCCAGGCATACGCCCGCCCGCGCCGCCCGCTCATCGTCTTCACGCCGAAGGCGATGCTGCGCCTGCGCGGCGCGACGAGCCCGGTCGAGGACTTCCTCGACGGCAGGTTCGAACCGGTGCTCGACGACGATCGCAACATCGACAAGTCGGCTGTCAAGCGGGTGCTGCTGCACGCCGGCAAGATCCACTGGGATCTGCGCGCCGAGCTCGACAAGAACCCGAACCCCGCGATCGCGCTGGTGCGGCTGGAGCAGTACTACCCGGCCCCCGTCGACGAGCTCAACGCTGTCGTCGACTCGTACCCGAACGCCGAACTGGTGTGGGTGCAGGACGAGCCCGAGAACCAGGGCGCCTGGCCGTTCATCGCGCTCGAGGTCGTGAAGCATCTGCGCGGTCGCACCATCAGCCGCGTCTCGCGTGCCTCCGCGGCATCCACCGCCACCGGTTCGCCGAAGGTGCACGCGGCCGAGCAGGCCGCCATCATGCAGCAGGCGCTCACCGTCTAGCGACGCGCTTCGCCGATCCGGCCCCGGACGCCCCTCCTCGAGGGTGCGTCCGGGGCCGCGGTCGTCACGGGTGCCGCCGTCCTCCTCGCTCGATGAGGCGGTGCCGTCCTCACACGAGGAGGTGAGCCGAGATGCGGATCCTCATCCGGCGTTTCGCCCGCATCTCCGCGCATGCCCTCAGTTGAGGATCGCGCCGCGACGGGTCCGGTCACTCCTCGAGCGGCTCCACGCCGGCGCGATCGAATGCGGCGGCCGCGGCATCCGTCGATTCCTCACCGTCGGTCGGCACCAGGCCGAGACGCGTGCGACGGTCGATGAGATCGGCGATGCTCAGCGCACCCTCGACGGCGACGCCCCACTGGAGCTCCTGCGCTGTCACGCCGCGCGCCCCGCCCGGACCGTCGGGCAGCGACGCCGCATACGGCGCCTCGGCGCCGAACCGGCGCACCAGGCGGCCGGGTGCGGCGATCTCGCCGCAGTCGGTGCCGCGGCCACGCCCCCACGAGCGGGATCGAGCGGGTCGAGCGAGGGACGCGAGGGCAGGCCCGGATCGCGCCGGATGACCGCATCCACGGCATCCTCCGCCATGCGCCGGTAGGTGGTGAGCTTGCCGCCGACGATGCTGAGCAGGCCCGACGTCGACTCGATGATCGCGTGACGGCGCGAGAGGTCGCTGGTGTCGTCGGCGTCCGCACCCGCCAGCAGCGGACGCAGGCCGGCGAACGTCGCGAGCACGTCGCCGCGGTCGAGCGGATCGGCGAGGACGGTGTTCATGGTGCCCAGGAGCGTGTCGATCTCCGCCTCGGTCGCGTGCGCCACCTGCGGGATCGGCCCGTCGACCGGCACGTCGGTGAGGCCGATGTACGTGCGGCCGTGCGGTGGCGGGCAGCGTGAAGACGAAGCGGTTCGTCGACCCGGGGATCGGCACCGTGAGCGAGACGTCCGAGCCTCCCAGCCGCGCGGTCGACACGACGAGGTGGGTGCCGCGGCTGGGCCGCAGCCGCACCTCGGAGTCGAGCTCTCCCGCCCACACGCCGGTCGCGCTCACGACAGCACGGGCACGGACGTCGACGACCGCGCCGGTCACCCGGTCGTACAGCGTCGCGGAGCGGCCGGTGACCGAGACGGCCTCGACGCGGGTGAGGACGGATGCTCCGTGCCCGGCGGCCGTCCGCGCGACGGCGACGACGAGCCGGGCGTCGTCGATGAGCTGGCCGTCCCAGCCGCGCACGCCGCCGCGCAGGCCGTCGGCGCGCACCGCGGGTGCGAGGCGCAGCGTCTCGGCGCGACTGATGCCGCCGGGGCCCGGCAGGAGGGTGCCCGGCGTCCCGACGGCGCGGCGCAGGCCGTCCCCCAGTTCGTAGCCGAGTCCGATGTAGGCTCCGCGAACGAGGTGGCCCGGCCCGTGCAGCGGCACGACCTGCGCCAGCGCGCGCGTGAGATGCGGTGCGGTGCGGGTGAGGAGGATGTGCCGCTCGAGGGCGCTCTCGCGCGCGATGCCGACCTGTCCGGACGCGAGGTAGCGCAGGCCCCCGTGCACGAGCTTCGAGCTGAAGCGGCTCGTGCCGTGCGCGAGGTCGTGCCGTTCGACCAGGACGGTGCGCAGGCCGCGGCTCGCGGCATCCAGTGCGATCCCCACCCCGGTGATGCCGCCGCCGATGACGAGCAGATCGATCTCGCGCTCGTCGGCGAGCGCCTCGAGCTCCCGTGCGCGCCGGCGATGCAGTGAGGGCGGAGGAGAGTGGCGTGCGCCCGACGATGCGCGCGGTCACCATGGCGTTCACCCCACCTCGGCCACGGACCCGAGGTATCCGCGCAGTGCGTGCGCGAGCTCGGTGCGCCACGCGCGCTCGGGCAGCCACTCGGCCACGAGCGGCGCGGACTGCACCGCGGACTGCGCGATCAGCAGCACCATCGCGGCGAGCTGCTGCGGGTCTCCCGAACGCACGAACCCGGCCCGCTGCCCCGCGGCGATGCGCCGCGCGGTCTCGGCGTGGATCGCGCGCTGGCTCTTTCCGAGCCGGTCGAGGATGTAGCGCGCGAAGAGCTCCGGGTCGGTGTCGCGCAGCCGATCGACGAGCGGCAGCCGGCGCACGCGGTCGGCGGTCTCGGCGAGAAGGCCCGCGAGCTCGTCGAGGTCGGCGCACTCCCCCTGCTCGGCGGGGAGCGCCGCGACCAGCTCGCGCGTGACGAGGGCGGCGAAGACCGCCTGCGCGTCCGGCCAGTAGCGGTAGAGCGTCTGCCGCGCGATGCCGCAGCGGCGGGCGATATCGGATGCCGTCGTCCGGCGTATCCCGTGCGCCAGCACCTCCGCGAGCGCAGCGTCGAGGATCGCGGTCTCGGTGTCGGGCACTCCATCGGCCATGTGACAACCATACAGAATGTGTCATACTGTCGCCATGGCTGCGATGGCGCACACCGATCCCCCGCGCGACCCTGCTCCTCCACCGCGTCCCCTTGCGGTGCCGACCTCGCGACCCCGCGGCGCCTGGGACGCCTGGGGCTCGGAGGCCGCCCGTCTGCCTGCCGCGGCGAAGGCGATCATCGCGACCGTCCTGCCCGGCAAGGCGCATCCCGTGCGGCGCCGCGCTGTGCCCGCCCTGACGCCGTCACTGCTGTCGGACGCCGACCTCGACGCCCTCGCCGAGGTCGTGGGCCGTGATCAGGTGACGCGCGACGACCAGGTGCGGCTGCTGCATCTCGGAGGCAAGAGCACCCCCGACCTGCTGCGCCGCCGCCTGGACGACCCTCAGACCGCGCCCGACGCGGTCGCCGCGCCCGCCGACCACGACGAAGTCGCTGCGGTGCTCAGCCTCTGCGCCGAGCGCGACATCGCCGTCGTCCCCTTCGGCGGCGGCACGTCCGTCGTCGGAGGCGTCCACCCCGCGCGCGGGACGCACCGCGCCGTCATCGCGCTCGACCTCGCCCGCACCGCCGCCCTCCTCGCGCTCGACGAGGTCTCGCTCCTCGCGACCTTCGGCGCCGGCACCACCGGTCCGCAAGCCGAGGAGCTGCTCGGCGCGCGCGGCCTCACCCTCGGCCACTTCCCGCAGAGCTTCGCGTACGCCTCGCTCGGCGGTTATGCCGCGACGCGGTCGAGCGGTCAGGCGTCGCGCGGTTACGGCCGCTTCGACGACCTCGTCCACGCGCTCCGCGTCGCCACGCCGGCCGGTGAGCTCATTCTCGGCCGCTCCCCTGCGAGCGCTGCCGGCCCCGACCTCCGCCAGCTCTTCCTCGGATCCGAGGGTGCCTTCGGCGTTCTCACCGAGGTCACCGTCCGCGTCCGGCCGATTCCGGCGGCGACAGCGTACGGCGCATGGTCCTTCCCAGACTTCGCCGGTGGCGCGTCGGCGTTCCGCGAAGCCACGCAGCGCGGCATCCGTCCCACCGTGCTGCGGCTGAGCGATGAGACCGAGACGCGCGTGAACGCCGCGCTGGGCGGGCATCTCACCCGGCTGCGCGGAAGTCTGGCCGTCGCGACCTTCGAGGGGGCGACGGTCTCCGAGGCCGAAGCCACGCGCGACGGACCTCGACGCGATCTTCACCGCGCACGGCGCCACCTCGCGAGGCGAGGATCCCGCCCGGTCGTGGGAGCGCGGCCGTTTCGCCTCTCCGGCGCTGCGCGACACGCTCATGGACAGCGGCATCCTCGCCGAGACCCTCGAGACCGCGGCCACGTGGACGCACCTGCCCGCCCTCAAGCGCGCCGTCACGGCCGCGCTGACCGAGACCCTCACCGCGATGGGCACCAAGCCCATCGTGCTCTGCCACATCTCGCACGTGTACCCCGCGGGCGCCTCGCTGTACTTCACCGTCGTCGCCGCGCTCACCGACGATCCGCAGACGCAGTGGGCGAGGGCGAAGGATGCCGCGTCCCGCGCGATCGGAGAGGCCCACGGCACGATCACCCACCATCACGCCGTGGGGCGCGACCATCGCCCGTACCTGGAAGCGGAGATCGGCGCGCTGGGGGTCGAGGTGCTGCGTGCGGTGAAGGGCGTCCTCGATCCGACCGGCATCATGAACCCCGGCGCTCTCGTCACCCCGGCGGCCGCGCCGGCCGACCGCGCATGAGGGTCGCGCTCCTCGTCAATCCCGCTGCACGCGCCGGGGCGCACACGGGCGCGGCGACCCGCGCCGCCGAACGCCTGCGCACCCACGGCGTGCAGACGTCCATCCTGAGCGGCGGCAGTGCGGCCGAGTCCTCCGCGCTGCTGCGCGCCGCGATCCAGGTCGGCGTGGACGCGGTCGCGGTCGCGGGCGGCGACGGCACCGTCAACCTCGCCATCCAGGAGGTCGCCGGCACCGGCATCCCGCTGGGCATCGTCCCGTCCGGCACCGGCAACGACTTCGCCGCCACCCTCGGGCTGCGTGAGCTGGACGTCACGGCGGCCGCCGACACCATCGCCGGCGGGCGCACGAGGCGCATCGACCTTGCCCGCGTGACCCGCGGCGACGGCTCGACGCAGTACTTCGGCTCGGTACTGGCCAGCGGATTCGACTCGAAGGTCAACGACCGCGCCAACGCGATGCGATGGCCGCGCGGCGGCTCGCGGTACAACATCGCGATCCTCGTCGAGTTCCTGACGCTCGCCGGCATCCCGTACGAGGTCGAATCGAGCTGGCCGACGGCACGCGAGAAGAGCTGAGCGGCGACCTCGTGATGGCGACGGTCGGCAACGGGCGCACCTACGGGGGCGGCATCCCGATCTGCCCGGACGCCGACCCGGCCGACGGGCTGCTCGATCTCGTGCTGGTGCGGCCCGCCGGTCGCCTGCGTCTGCTGCGGCTGCTGCCGCGGGTCTACCGCGGCACGCACGGCGGGGTGCCCGAGGTGTCGATCCGGCGCGTGCGCTCGGTGCGGCTCTCGTCACCGGGCGTCACGGCCTACGCGGACGGCGACCCCATCGGGGCGCTGCCGCTCACGGTCGACGTGGTGCCCGGCGCGCTCACGATCTTCACGCCGGCCGGCTGACGGCCGGCACGCGTGCGCTTCAGCGCGGCGGCGAACGCCCGCGTGTCAGTGCGTCGCCTGAACGGCCCGCAGCTTGGCCAGCACCTGATCGCGCAGCTCTTCGGGTGCGCTCTCCTTGCAGGCCCGGGCGACCACCTCGGTGAGGGTCCGTGCGACGAGAGCCTCGTCGCGGCAGCCCGCACAGTTCTCGAGGTGCTCGGCGATGTCGCCTTGCTCGGTCTTGCAGACCTCGTGGCGCAGGTACTCCTCCAGGTCGCGCCGCGCCTTCTCACAGCCGCAGTCGGTCATTTCGTGCTCCTCGTGGCGGCAGTCGCGATGCCGCGCTCTTTCGCGTAGTCGGCCAGCAGCTCACGAAGCATTCGCCTGCCACGATGCAGGCGGCTCATGACCGTGCCGATGGGGGTCTTCATGATGTCGGCGATCTCCTGGTAGGCGAAGCCCTCGACGTCGGCGAGGTACACCGCCAGCCGGAAGTCCTCCGGGATGGACTGCAGTGCGTCCTTCACGACCGATGCGGGCATGTGATCGATCGCCTCGGCCTCGGCCGAGCGGGTGCTCGACGCGGTGGTCGACTCGGCGCCGCCGAGCTGCCAGTCCTCGAGGTCGTCGATCGTGCCTTGATACGGCTCGCGCTGCTTCTTGCGATAGGTGTTGATGTAGGTGTTCGTCAGGATGCGGTACAGCCACGCCTTGAGGTTCGTGCCCTGCGTGAACGTCTTCCACGAGGCGAAAGCCTTGACGAAGGTCTCCTGCACGAGGTCGGCCGCATCCGCGGGGTTGCGAGTCATGCGCATGGCGGCGGCGTACAGCTGGTCCATGAAGGGCAGTGCCTGCTCTTCGAACTGCGCGCGCGGATCCTGCACCTGGTCCGTCTGGTCGATCGGGTCGCTCATCACGCGCCAGTCTACGGCGGCGGCTTGCAGGCCGCCTGGGACCGGCGCGACGGGCCCGCTGCTGCAGCGGCGCCTCGAGGTCCAGGCGGTCGAGAGTGGCGAACATCCAGCTCCGTTCGGTGGGTGGCTCGCGGCCCGTGTCGACCCGCAATTACGCGTCGTGTCGAAGCCGTTCAGTAGGGTAGAACCCGATGACAGCCGACGCGTATTCCCCGACCTCCGCGCCGATCGAGCGCGGCCATTGGCGCGCTCCGGTCGCGGACGGGCCGCTGCATGCGACGGTGACCGTCCCCGGCTCGAAATCCCTGACGAATCGCGAGCTCATCCTCGCCGCACTCGCCGACGCTCCGAGCCGCCTCGTCGCGCCGCTGCACTCCGACGACTCGGCGCGCATGATCGACGCCCTGCGCTCGCTCGGCGTCGGCATCGAACTCGTCCCCGGCGCCGGACGGTACGGCGACGACATCGAGGTGACACCGGTGTGGCCGATGCGCGGCAACACCGAGGTGGACTGCGGGCAGGCCGGCACCGTCATGCGGTTCGTCGCCGGACTCGGCGGATTCGCCCGCGGCGATGTCACGCTCACCGCGCACGAGAGCGCCCTGCACCGCCCCATGGGCGCCATGATCACCGCGCTGCGCGACGTCGGTGTCGACATCGACGACGGCGGCCATTGGGCCCTGCCCTTCATCATCCGCGGGCACGGTCACGTGCGCGGCGGCGAGGTCACCATCGATGCCAGCGCGTCGAGCCAGTTCGTCTCCGGCCTGCTGCTCGCCGCCCCGCGCTTCGACGTCGGCCTGCAGCTTCGTCACGCGGGCGAGCGGCTTCCGAGCATTCCGCACATCGACATGACCGTCGAGGCCCTCGCGCACCGCGGCGTGCACGTCGAGCGTCCGGGTGTCGGCGAGTGGATCGTGCCGGCCGGCCCCATCCGCGGCAAGGATGTCGCGATCGAACCCGACCTGTCCAACGCGGCGCCGTTCCTCGCCGCGGCGATGGTCGTCGGCGGATCGGTGTCGGTCACGGGATGGCCGGCCCACTCGACGCAGCCGGGTGCCATGCTCACCGAGATCCTGTCGCTGATGGGCGCCCGCGTCGTCCGCCGCGGCGGTGCGCTCACCGTCACCGGGGGCACCGGCATCCAGGGCGTCGACCTCGACCTGTCGGCCGCGGGCGAGCTCACGCCGACGATCTTCGCGCTGGCCGCCTTCGCCGAGTCGCCCTCGACCCTGCACGGCATCGGCCACATCCGCGGGCACGAGACCGACCGGATCGCGGCACTGGTCGCCGAACTGCGCGGCCTCGGCGGCGAGGCGGAAGAGCTGCCCGACGGCATCCGCATCGTGCCGCGGCCGCTCCACGGCGGCATCTGGCACGCCTCCCACGACCACCGCATGGCGACGACCGGCGCGCTCATCGGCCTCGCCGTGCCCGGCGTCGAGGTCGACGACATCGGCACGACGGCCAAGACGATGCCCGAGTTCCCGCAGATCTGGCAGCGCATGCTCGACGGCGAGCACGCGGACGGCGGCCTGTCCGAGGAGACGATGCGCGCCTCGTGAGCGGCAGCGGAGTCGGCGGAGCGATCGGGATGACGGTGAAGCGACCCAGGACGACGGCATGAGCTGGCTCGACGACCCCGAAGACGACGACGACTCGGAGTTCGACGAGGCCGACATCCGGGTGCGGCCCAACCCCAAGGCGAACCGCCCCCGCACGAAGCGGCGGCCGGCGCACAGCGACGCCCAGATCGCCCGCGTGCTCGGAGTCGACCGCGGCCGCTACACGGTTCTCCTGGACGAGGACCTGCCCGACGAGCGCACGGTGCTCGCCGTCCGCGCACGAGAGCTGCGCAAGATGCCGATCGTCAATGGAGATCGCGCCCGCGTGGTGGGCGACGCATCGGGGGACGATGGCACGCTCGCCCGCATCGTCGGCATCGAGGAGCGCACCTCGCTGCTGCGGCGCAGCGCCGACGACACCGATCAGGTGGAGCGCATCATCGTCGCCAACGCCGACCAGATGCTCGTCGTGGTCGCCGCTGCCGACCCCGAACCCCGCCCGCGGCTCGTCGACCGTTACCTCGTCGCGGCGCTGGATGCCGGCATCCGTCCCCTCCTCGTCGTGACGAAGACCGACCTCGCCGACCCCGACGCGTTCCTCTCGCACTTCGACGGGCTCGACCTGATGGTGTTCACCAGCGGGCGCGACGAGATGCCCCTCGGGCGGATCGGCGCCGCTCTCGAGGGGCACTCGACCGTGTTCGTCGGGCACTCGGGCGTCGGCAAGTCGACGCTCGTGAACGCCCTCGTGCCGGATGCGCGGCGCGCGACCGGGCACGTCAACGTGGTCACCGGGCGCGGGCGTCACACCTCGAGCTCGACGGTGTCGCTGCGCTACCGCGGCGAAGGCGGCAACGGCTGGGTGATCGACACGCCCGGGGTCCGCTCGTTCGGCCTCGGCCACGTCGATCCCGCCAACATCCTGCGCGCGTTCACCGACCTCGCCGAGATCGCCGAGGAGTGCCCGCGCGGCTGCACGCACCTGCCGGACGCCCCCGACTGCGCCATCGTCGAGGCGGTCGAAGAGGGGCGGCTCGGCCCCGGCGGGCCGGCACGCCTGGACTCGCTGCAGCGGCTCCTCGAGACGTTCGCCGAGAAGTCGCACAAGTCCGGCGCCTAGGCGGCGCGACGGCGCCTCCCCGGCCGGCGGTGGCCGGCTCAGCGGCTCGCCGCCGAGCCGCGCCTAGAGTGGAACGGTGACCACGACGCGCCTCGAACCCGGCTCCCTCGCCCCCGCCTTCACCCTCGTCGATCAGGATGAGCGGGCCGTGACGCTGAAGGACCTCCGGGGCGGGCCGGTCATCCTCTTCTTCTACCCCGAGGCGATGACGCCCGGCTGCACCAAAGAGGCGTGCGACTTCCGCGACAGCCTCGCGCCGCTGCAGGCGGCCGGCTACACGATCCTCGGCATCTCGCGCGACCAGCCCGAGAAGCTCCGGCGATTCCGCGAGCGCGACGGCCTGACCTACGACCTCCTGAGCGACCCCGACCACAAAGTGCACGAGAAGTACGCCGTGTGGGGCGAGAAGGTCAACTACGGCAAGACCTTCATGGGCGTCATCCGATCCACCTTCGTCATCGACGAGAAGGGGCGCATCGCAGCACGCGCTGTACAACGTGCGCGCGACCGGTCACGTGGCGCGCGTCCGCGCACTGCTCGGCGTCTGACGGCTCACGCTCCGTGACGGCGGCGGAGCCGTCGGTGCGGGGACCGGATCAGCGGGATGCCGCACCCGGCGCGTCGCCGTCGGTCTCGCGGCCGTCCTGCCGGCGTGCCGCACGTCCGGCGTCGCGCACGGCCAGCACGAGCAGCACGAGCACGATGAGCGCCGGGATGGCCAGCGCCCAGGCGATCGACGGATCGGCGAAGCTGCCGGTGGCTGCGCCGAAGGCGACCGCCAGGATCAGCAGCTGCGTGACGATGCCGCCGGAGCGACCCCACGACTGGCCGCGCCAGATGGCGACGGCGAAGGCGAGCACGGCCGCGGCGCCCACGAGCGTCAGCACGGCGAGCGCGATCGCACTCGCCGATCGATCCGGTGTCGCCCGCCGCGATCGCGACGACCTCGCGCACCGTGAGCGCCGTCAGGCCCAGTCCCTCGAGCCCGACCAGCACCGCGGCGATCCTTCCGGACACGTTTGTCCGCATTCTCCGTCGACTCCCTCTCGCGCCAGACAGTGGTTTGTGCGAACCCTCCATATCACATGGGGAACACTCAGCAAGTCCTACACAAACCCGCCGATCAACCCTTGATTCAGGTAAACCGCTATGGGACGATTGGTGAAGCCGTGTGCTCCCACAGCGACGTGGGGCGAGTCAATCTCGCACATCCCACAGGGTATCGGACCCGAACCGAACCCGAATCCCACCCCTCTGTTACAAGGAGCACCACCATGGACTGGCGCGACAAGGCCGCCTGCCTGACCGTCGACCCCGAACTGTTCTTCCCCGTTGGGAACACCGGTCCGGCCGTCGATCAGATCGAGAAGGCCAAGTCGGTGTGTGCTCGATGCACCGTCACCGAGATCTGCCTGCAGTACGCCCTCGAGACCGGACAGGACTCGGGCGTGTGGGGAGGCCTCTCCGAGGACGAGCGTCGCGCCCTCAAGCGCCGCGCCGCTCGCGCCCGCCGCGCCTCCTGACCCATCTCGACGACACCTGCGCCTCGGCGCCCGGGTGTCAGGTGCGCCGCCGCCGAGCGGATGCCACATGCCGCGGCATCCGCGTCTCTCGTCAGCCCGGGGCGCGTCGATGTAGCGCAGCGGAATGTCGATCGTCACTTCGGTGCCGCTGCCCATGATGGTGTGCCAGTCGATCGTGCCGCCGAGCTCGCCCTGGATCAGCGTGCGCACGATCTGGGTGCCGAGACCGCGGCCGACCTGGCCTTCCGGCAGTCCGGAGCCCGTGTCGCGCACGCGCACCTCGAGCCGCTCGTCGCCGCGTTCGGCGATGATCTCGACGTCGCCCTCCTGACCGGCCAGCCCGTGCTCGACCGCATTGGTGACGAGCTCGGTGAGGGCGAGCGCGAGCGGCGTGGCGTACTCGCTCGGCAGGGTGCCGAAGCGGCCGGTCGAGTGCGTGCGCGCGCGGGTGTTGGGAGCCGCCGCGACCTCGGCGACGAGCTTCAGCACGCGGGCGAACACCTCGTCGAAATCGACGTTCTGCGCCAGCCCCTCAGAGAGGGTGTCGTGCACGACGGCGATCGCGGACACGCGGCGCATCGCCTGGGTGAGCGCTTCGCGCGCCTCTTCGGTATGCGAGCGACGCGCCTGGATGCGCAGCAGCGACGCGACGGTCTGCAGGTTGTTCTTGACGCGGTGGTGGATCTCGCGGATCGTGGCGTCCTTGGTGATGAGCTCCTGCTCCTGGTGGCGGATCTCGGTCACATCGCGGCACAGCACGATCGCGCCGATGCGCGTGCCGTGATCGCGCAGCGGGATGGTGCGCAGCGACACCGTGACGCCCCGCGCCTCGAGGTCGGCGCGCCAGGGCGCGCGGCCGGTGACGACGACCGGCAGCGACTCGTCGAACTGGCGCTTCGTCGGCAGGATGCCGGTGACGACCTCGACGAGCGACTCGCCCTCGAGCTCATCGTCGAACCCGAGTCGGTTGAACGCCGAGAGCGCGTTGGGGCTCGCGAACGTCGTGATGCCGTCGACGTCCAGCCGAACCAGACCGTCCGAGGCGCGGGGGGCGCCGCGGCGCGGCGAGGTGGGCGCGGCGAGGTCGGGGAAATCGCCCGACGCGATCATCCCGAAGAGGTCGTCCGCGCAGTCGTTGAAGGTGATCTGCTGGCGCGAGGGGATGCGCGCCTCACCGAGGTTCGTGTGCCGGGTGAGCACCCCGATCACCATCGCGGCCGTGCCGCGCTTCCGCGTGACGGGAACGGCGCGCACCCGCGTCGGCGTCTCTTCGAACCAGTCGGGCGAGGAGGAGTCGACGATGCCACCGGTCTGGAACGCCTCACGCACCTGCGTGCGCCACTGCGGCCGCACCCGGTCGCCGACGATGTCGCGGTAGAAGAGAGTGGCCGCGCCGCCCGGCCGCGTGTGGGCGACGGCGACGAACGAGTCGTCGGATGTCGGCACCCAGAGCACGATGTCGGCGAACGCCAGATCGGCCAGGAGCTGACCATCCCCCGCGAGACGGTGCAGCCACTCCACGTCTTCTTCACTGGAGCGGCCCTGGGCGTAGACGAGATCGCTGAGGGTCGACACCCATCCAGCCTAGAGCGCCGGACTCACCCCACCGGCGCGCCGACACGGGCGACCTCGTCGGCGCCGGGGCGGGCGGCGCGACCGCCGCGCCCTCTGCCGACGCCACGGCGGCCTTTGCTCGCCGCCCGCTGCGGCTCGGGCGCGGGCACGACCGCCTCGCCGACGAAGCGACGCAGCGCAAGGGTGAGCGGCGAACGCGGCGCGACCTCGGCGATCGGCAGCGACGCGAGGATCGCGGCATCCGTCGATCGCGGATCCTGCGGGAGGAACCAGACGTCTTCGATGCCGCCGAACCGGTCGAGGGTGCGCCGCACCTGGCCGCGGGCGTCGATGCCGAGCGTGCCGGGACGGAGGCGGTTCGCGACGACCGCCACGGGTGTGGCGCCGATCGTCGCGCGCAGGTCGGCGTGACCGCGGAGGAAGCGGGCGATCCCGACGGGGTCGGCGGCCACCACGGCGACGACCAGATCGGCGCTGCGCAGTGCGGCGAGGGTCGCGGCGTGCCGCCGGGGACCGTCGAGGTCGCTCACGATCTCTTCGTCGCGCTCGAGCGAAGACGCCACGTCGACCACGGTGTAGTCGGCCCATTCGCGGCAGGCGGCGAGCGCGGCGGCCACGCGGCGGTCGCTCAGCTCGGGCCAGCGCGACGGCCTGTTGATGCCCGGTGAGAACGTCGACACCGGTGCGGCCGAGCGGTACCGCGATGCGGGTGAGCTCGCGGGCGTCGAGGCCGCCGAGCTCGGCCTGCCGGCACGCCGCGGCGAAACCCGGCCCCTCGTCGGCGAGGCCCAGCGTGAGTGCGAGCGAGGGCGCGTGCGTGTCGGCGTCGACCAGCGCCACGTGGCGGCCTCCGCGCGCGAGCTCGACGGCGAGCTCGGTGGCGACCGTCGATCGGCCGGGCGCGCCGGCCGCTCCCCAGACCGCGATCACGCGCGGCTGCGGGCGGGGTGCCGGCGCGGGCGCCGACGCCGCCGGCCCGGTCGAGAGCGCCTCGGCGATGCGCCACGGCTCGATGTGCCGGCTCAGCGGGCGTCTCCAGCCCGCACGCGGCGGCGACACGCTCCCCCGCCGCGTCGTCGACCAGCGGCACGACCCGTGTGCCCGCGCGGTCGCAGAGGGCGACGACGGTCGGCGACATCGTCGCGCGGGACACCGCGACGACCAGGGCGTCGGCGTCGGCGAGCGCCCGCAGCAGCGTCTCGGCGTCGGTGCCCAGCATCCCATCGGCCGCAGCGAGGGCGGGGGCCGCGGCGGTGACCACCGCGATCACGTCGACGCCTTCGCGGCGCAGTCCCTCGACGAGGAGCCCTGCGTCGTCCACGGCGACGACGACCTTCACGAGCCGGCGCCCATCGTCGGCACGACCGAGAGGGCCGATTCGTCGGACATCGCGGCGAGCGTCGCCGGCACGTCCGCCCTCGGGATGACCAGTTCGAGGGCGGCAGCCCCGCCGCCCATCATCGAGTCGTCGCGCGTCACCGACACGACGGTCGCGTCGGCGACCAGGATGCGCGGCTCGTCGTAGGCGCCCTGCTCCAGGAGCGGAGCGGACCACAGCTCGACGACGGTGCCCGCCTCGACCGACGCCGGCACGTCGACGGCGCTGCGGACGACGACGCTCGTGGTGCGCGCGTCGGACGGATCGCCGACGGATGCCGCGGGCACCAGCTCGCCCGCCTCGATCGTGCGCGTCGCGACCTGAGCTCCGACGAGGTCGTCGGCGGTGAGGTACGTGTCGGCCAGCGGCCCGAGCGCGACGTCGACCACCGTGAAGTCGCCGGCACCGATCGCCTCGCCTGGCACGATCGTGTGTGCGGCCGCGAACACGGGCACCGTCTGCCGCGCGGCTGAGACCACGAGCCACACGCCGATGACGGATGCCGCCACGAGAAGCACGCCGAGGAAGAAGCGCGCGTCGCCCCAGAAGGCGCGTCGCGGGGTTCGGACAGGGTCGCTGTGGGCCGTCATGGATCCATCGTCCTCGACTCGGCGAGACGACGTCGGACGTTATCCACAGGGCGTCGCGGCCCTGACCCTCCTCAGGGAGGCGGGTCCATAATGGGGGCATGTCCGATGACCCGACGTCGAACGTGCGTCTGCTCGCCCCCGCTCAGGTGGGCGAGGTGCTCGGCGTCTCCGTCGACGAGGTCATGGCACTCGTGCTCGAGGGTCGCCTGCGCGGCCTCCGGGTGGGCGCGCCCGCGCGCTGGCGCGTGGAGGCGGCGAGCGTGAGCGAATACCTCGACGAGCAGGCCGAGGAGGCGCGGCGGATGGCGCTGTGGCGCCAGTCGCAGACCGCGAGCTTCCCGGAGCTGTGGGGCAGCGGCTTCGTCCGCAAGCAGGACTGAGGCGACTCGCCGCCCGCGGCGGCCCGGCCGCCCCGGCGCCGACCCCAGGGGGTCAGGGCAGCGAGGGCGCCTCGTCGGCGCGGATCCAGGCGATGGATGTGAACGGCACCAGGCGGTAGCCAGCGACGGCGTCGCTTCGCCGCGGCGCACCCGCCTCGTGCAGCGCCAGGTCCAGGTGGTCGGCGCCGGCGCGATCGATCGTGCCGGTGAGCAGGCGTCCCGACATCAGGTGCACGGCCACTCCGGCACGGCGCCGTACGAGGTCGCGCAGCACGAAACCGAAGGTCAGCCGGTCGGCGAGCGGCGATCGAGGCGGCGCCGGCCGTGCGGTGCGCAGCAGGTCGGCATGCGGCATCCCGATCGACGAGATCGCCGCGAACGGCACGATCACCGCGCCGGCGGGACCTTCCGCCAGTGCGAGCGCCACCCAGTCGGCACCCACTCCCGTGACCACGGCGCGCACCGTCGCGCCGTCGGCGAGGTCGAACGATGCCACAGCGGGGGCGGTCGCATCACGCGCCGTGAGCAGGGTCAGCCGCTCGGCGAGCTGCACCCGCGAAAGCCGCAGACGCTCGGCCTCGGTGTCGAGCGCGGCACGCTCGGCTTCCCATTCGGACGCGAGCTGATCCTCGAGGTCGTCGAAGAATCGGTCCCAGCGCACTCAGTGAGAGTAGGGCAGACCATGGACTCGACCCCGCGAGTTATCCACAGGTGAGCCGGGTCGATTTTCCTGTGAGTTCGCCGTGTGTTCTACTGTGCGGAAGACATCCCCCCTGTCGAGATAGGAACCCATGGCAACGATGCCCGCGGGCACCGCCCGCGCACCCCACGCGTTCCGCAGTACGCAGCTCGCGGAGTTCTTCGCGCCGCAGCGGACGCCCTCCACAGCGCTCCCGTACCGGAGCCCTTCCTGCGCAACCTCACCGTCGGCGTGCTCGAGGTCTTCGCCGGCGTGCGCGAGGTCGACCAGCTGGCGCGCTGGCTCACCGAGGACGCTTACCGCAAGCTCGTCGCGCGAGCGAACCTGGCGGCGCGAGCGCGCAGCGCGCGCGGCGTCGCGGCGAAGCGACCGGTGCACACGATCCTCTCGGTGCACGAGTCCTCGCCCGCCGACGGCATCATCGAGGCGGTCGTCGTCGTGCGCGGTCCTGCCCGCACGCGCGCACTCGCGGTGCGGATCGAGGGCATGGACGGGCGCTGGCGCGCGACATCCCTCGCGCTCCTCTGAGAGCGCACGCCCGTCGCCGCGGACGCGGCAGCTGACCCGGCGGCGGAGCCGGCCCCGACGATGCGGCCGGCTCCGTCGTCAGTCCCCCTTGTCCTTGTCGATGAGGTCCAGCAGCGACCTCAGCGCGTCGCGGATCTCGTAGTGGTCGTACTGCCCCGCACGGCTCTCGGCCGAGATCACGCCCGACCGATGCACGCGGGTGAAATCGCCGAAGGGGAACGAGTACGCGCCCTTCGTCTCGTCGTTCTCGCGACGGTCGACACCGAGATGCCAGTGAGAGTACTGGGTCCATCCTTCTCGCTCGATGAAGGCGTTCTCCTCGTCGGCGGTGGGTGCCGCTTCCGACCAATCGTCGCGCTCATCGCGCACGACCTTGCCGTCCCGGATGAGCGCTCGCGCGTGGCGCAGCGCCGGCTGATTCAGTTCGATGGACATGCTGCGACGCTAAGACGGCACGTCGGCCGACGGCGAGGCTCTTGACGGATGCCGCGGCCCGCGGCATCCTGCACGCTCACTGCTTGTACGACGACAGGAAGTTGCCGAGCCGCTCGATCGCCTCGGAGAGCACCCGGGCCTCCGGCAGCGTGACGATGCGCAGGTGGTCGGGGGTCGGCCAGTTGAAGCCGGTGCCCTGCACCAGCAGCACGTGCTCGGCGACGAGGAAGTCGTAGACGAGCTTGCGCGTCGTCGCGGATCTCGTACACGTCCGGGTCGAGACGGGGGAACGCGTAGAGCGCGCCCTGCGGCTTGGAGCAGGTCACGCCGGGGATGCGCTCGAGGCCCTCCCACGCGGCATCCCGCTGCTCGTGAAGCCGGCCCTCGGGGGCGATGAGCGCGTCGATCGACTGCACGCCCGACAGGGCCGCCTGCACCGCGTGCTGCGCGGGGACGTTGGGGCACAGCCGGGTCGAGGCGAGCAGCTGGATGCCCTCGAGGAAGCCCGCGGCGTGGCGCTTGGGTCCCGTGATGACGAGCCAGCCCGAGCGATAGCCCGCGACCCGATAGGTCTTCGAGAGGCCGTTGAAGGTGAGGCACAGCAGGTCGGGCGCGAGCGTCGCGAGCGGGATGTGCTGGGCGTCGTCGAAGAGGATGCGGTCGTAGATCTCGTCGGAGAGCAGCAGCAGCGAGTTCTCGCGCGCGATCTCGACGATGCCCTCGAGCACCTCGCGCGTGTACACCGCGCCCGTCGGGTTGTTCGGGTTGATGACGACGATCGCCTTGGTGCGCGGCGTCACCTTCGCGCGGATGTCTTCGAGATCCGGCTGCCAGTCGTCGTCGGGGTCGCAGCGGTAGTGCACGGGAGTGCCGCCGGCGAGGCTCGTCATCGCGGTCCAGAGCGGGTAGTCGGGCGCCGGGATGAGGACCTCGTCGCCCTCGTCGAGCAGCGCCTGCATCGTCATCGTGATGAGCTCGGAGACGCCGTTGCCGAGGTACACGTCGTCGGGTCGAACTGCGGGAAGCCGGGCACCTGCTCGTACCGCGACACGACGGCGCGCCGGGCCGACATGATGCCCTTGCTGTCGCTGTAGCCGTGCGCGTGCGGGACGGCCTCGATCATGTCGCGCACGATCTGGAACGGCGCCTCGAAGCCGAACACCGCCGGGTTGCCGGTGTTGAGCTTGAGGATCGTGTAGCCCTCGTCCTCCAGCCGGTCGGCCTCGGCCAGGGCCTGCCCGCGGATCTCGTAGAGAACGTTCTGGAGCTTGCTCGACTGGTCGAGGGTACGGAGGGGACTCATCGCTTCAGGATATCCGCGGCCACCGAGGGCCAATGGACGCCCCGTGGCTCGGCCGATGCGCACGTCCGTTGCCGAGAGCAGGTGTTCTGGCGAGAACAGGTAGCTCCGCGCGAGATCGTCCTGCCTGCGCCGGAACACCTGTTCTGGGCGAGCGGATGCCGCGACCCGGCGTTCGACGCCGGGCCGCGACGCCGCTACTTCTTGCGCTGCTCGGCGGCGCGGCGCTGGGCGCGGTTCAGCGGAGCCTGCTGCGCGGCCGGGGCGTCGGCATCCGTCCGCTGGCCGAAGGCTCCGCGCTGCGGCTCGGCCGCGGGGGCCTGCTGCTGCGCCGGCGTGGCGGCAGCAGCGGCAGCGGCCTGACGCAGCCGCGTCGCCGCCTGCTCCACCTGCCCGCGGTCGTTGCGCACCTCGACCTCGCCCGCGTCGTTCGCCGCGGTGTACTGCAGGCGCTGGCTCTCGACGGGCTGCGCGCCGAGGCCCTTGGCCTCGACCTGGGTGACCTGCTCGGCGCCGGCCTCGCCCTGACGGCGCACCTCGACCTCGAGGTTGTAGAGGTAGCCGACCGACTCCTCCTTGATCTGCCCCATCATCGCCTGGAACATCTGGTAGCCCTCGCGCTGGTACTCGATCAGCGGGTCGCGCTGGGCCATGGCGCGCAGGCCGATGCCGTCCTTGAGGTAGTCCATCTCGTACAGGTGGTCGCGCCAGCGGCGGTCGAGCACCTGCAGCACCACGCGACGCTCGAGCTCGCGCGTCGCCGCCTCGCCGAGCGTCGTCTGGCGCTTCTCGTACGCGATGCGTCGCGTCGGAGAGGATCTCGCGCTTGAGTCCTTCGGCCGTGATGCCGCCCTTGCGTCCCGCGGCCTCGGCCACGACCTCGTCGATCGTCACACCGACCGGGTAGAGCGTCTTCAGCTCGGTCCACAGTGCGTCGAAGTCCCAGTTCTCGCTGTGACCCGACCCGGTGTGGTCGTCGATGACGGTGTTGATGGCGTCTTCGATGAAGTGCTGCACGCGGTCGGCGATGTCGTCGCCCTGCAGGATGTGGCGGCGGTCGGAGTAGATCGCCTCGCGCTGCCGGTTGAGGACGTCGTCGTACTTGAGGACGTTCTTGCGGATCTCGGCGTTGCGCGCCTCGACCTGGCTCTGCGCGGACTTGATCGCGCGCGTGACCATGCCCGACTCGATCGCGACGTCGTCGGGGAAGTTCGTGCGCGCGATGATCGCCTCGGCGGCGCCCGACTGGAACAGCCGCATGAGGTCGTCCGTGAGCGACAGGTAGAAGCGGCTCTCGCCCGGGTCGCCCTGACGGCCGGAGCGACCGCGCAGCTGGTTGTCGATGCGGCGCGACTCGTGGCGCTCGGTGCCGAGCACGTAGAGGCCGCCGGCCTCGACGACCTTGGTCGCCTCGGACGCCACGAGGTCGCGGGTCGCCTCGTAGACCGAGCCCCACGCGGCCTCGTACTCCTCCGGCGTCTCCTCCGGGTCCAGGCCCTTCGCCTTGAGCTCCTGCACCGCCAGGAACTCGGCGTTGCCGCCGAGCATGATGTCGGTGCCGCGACCGGCCATGTTGGTGGCGACCGTGACGGAGCCCAGGCGCCCCGCGCGGGCGACGATCTCGGCCTCGCGCGCGTGGTTCTTCGCGTTCAGGACCTCGTGCTTGATGCCCTTCTTCGCGAGCAGGCGCGACAGGTACTCGCTCTTCTCGACGCTCACGGTGCCGACCAGCACCGGCTGGCCGGATTCGTGCCGGCGCGCGATGTCTTCGACGACCTGGGCGAACTTCGCCGTCTCGTTCTTGTAGACGAGGTCGGCCTGGTCCTTGCGGATCATCGGCTTGTTCGTCGGGATCGGCACGACGCCGAGCTGGTAGGTCGACATGAACTCGGCCGCCTCGGTCTCGGCGGTACCGGTCATGCCGGCGAGCTTGTCGTACAGGCGGAAGTAGTTCTGCAGCGTGACCGTCGCGAGCGTCTGGTTCTCAGCCTTGACCGGCACGGCCTCCTTCGCCTCGATCGCCTGGTGGATGCCCTCGTTGTAGCGGCGGCCGACCAGGATGCGGCCGGTGTGCTCGTCGACGATCATGACCTCGTCGTTCATCACGACGTAGTCGGTGTCGCGCTTGAACAGCGCGAGCGCCTTGATCGAGTTGTTCAGGAACGAGATGAGCGGCGTGTTCGCCGACTCGTACAGGTTGTCGATGCCGAGGTAGTCCTCGACCTTCTCGATGCCGGGCTCGAGGACGCCGATGGTGCGCTTCTTCTCGTCGACCTCGTAGTCGACGCCCGCCTCGAGGGTCTTGGCGATCTTCGCGAACTCGACGAACCAGCGGTTCGCCTCGCCCGACGACGGGCCCGAGATGATCAGCGGGGTGCGGGCCTCGTCGATGAGGATCGAGTCGACCTCGTCGACGATCGCGTAGAAGTGCCCGCGCTGCACGAGGTCTTCCTTGCGCCACGCCATGTTGTCGCGCAGGTAGTCGAAGCCGAACTCGTTGTTCGTGCCGTACGTGATGTCGGAGTTGTACTGCTCGCGGCGCACTTCGGGCGTCTGCCCGGCGACGATCGTGCCGGTGGTCATGCCGAGCGCGCGGTAGATGCGGCCCATGAGCTCGGACTGGTACGACGCCAGGTAGTCGTTGACCGTGACGACGTGGACGCCCTGGCCCGCGATCGCGTTGAGGTAGACGGGGAAGGCGCCGGTGAGCGTCTTGCCCTCACCGGTCTTCATCTCGGCGATGTTGCCGAGGTGCAGCGCCGCGCCGCCCATGATCTGCACGTCGTAGGCGCGCTGGCCCAGCGTGCGCTTGGCCGCCTCGCGGACGGCGGCGAACGCCTCGGGCATGAGCTGGTCGAGAGTCTCGCCGGCCTCATAGCGGGCCCGCAGCTCGGCGGTCTCGCCCCGGAGCTCTTCGTCGGTGAGGTGCTCGTAGTCCTCTTCCAGGGCGCCGACGGCCTTCACGACCTGCTGGAGCCGCCGGAGGATGCGACCCTCACCGGCGCGAAGCAGTTTCTCGAGGGGGTTGGCCACGGAGTGTCTCCATCTTCAGGCTTCGGGGTGCGGCTGCAACGCCGCCGATGCTGCCCGGGCGCATGGCCCCAGGCATACCTGCCTATGTTATCCACCCGTGACCTTGGTGTGCGCTGGGTGTGGAGGCGGCACCGCGGCGCGCGACATGCCGGGAATCCGACCCTTCCACTGCATTCCGGGTATGCATATACTCGGTGACTACATACTGGGTATGCACTGACCGAGAGGTACGACATGGTTGTCTGGCGGCGATGGATCTTCCCGATCCTGATGGTGGTCATCCTCGGAGCGGCGGCAGCCGCCCTCGTGAAGATCGCGTTCTTCCCGGATGCCGCACCGGCCGCCGCCGTCAGCCCCTCCGCGCAGATCGCCGATCCGGTGGTGTCCGTGGAGCGCGGCGAGGTCGCCAACGCGCTGAGCCTGCCGGGGACGATCGCCAGGGATGCCGCCTACCCGGTCCGCTCCGAGATCGACGGGACGGTCACCGCCGTGCACGTCGCCAACGGCCAGGCGGTCGTGGCCGGGCAGAAGCTCTTCACCATCAAGCAGGCCGACCCCGTGAAGAACGTCGACGTCGTCGCGCCCGAGGCCGGCGATGTGAGCGAGATCGCCGTCGTCAAGGGTCAGCCCGCGTCGATCGGGGGCGAGCTGGCGAAGCTCACGCCGGCGCGCTATCACGTGCAGGCCACGGTCGAGCCGGTGCAGCTGTACCGCCTGCAGGGAGCGCCCGCCGAGGGGTCGGTGACGATCCAGGGCGGCCCCGCGCCGTTCACCTGCACCGGGCTGCGGGTCGAGGTCGCCGAGGACGGCACCACCACCGTGACGTGCGCCGTGCCCGCCGATCAGACGGTGTTCGCGGGGCTCCAGACGCAGCTCGACATCGACCTCGGCACGGTGTCGGAGGTGCTGGTCGTCCCGACGACCGCGGTGAAGGGCGGGGACGGCACCGGAGTCGTGTGGGTCGATGCCGGCGAGGGCGAACTGGAGGAGCGGGATGTCGCGCTCGGCGTGAACGACGGCACCATCGTCGAGGTCACGAGCGGCCTGCAAGAGGGCGAGCAGGTGCGCCAGTACGTGCCCGGGATCGCCGCCGACGACGAACCGGTCTGCTACGACGACGGCATGGGCGGCGAGTACTGCGAGCCGCAGGGATGGAACTGGTGAGCCTCGTCCGGCTCGAGGGGGTCGCCAAGCACGTCATCCTGCCCGACGACACGCGCCTCGACATCCTCCGCGGCATCGACCTCGAGATCGCGGCGGGAGATCACGTCGCGATCGTCGGACGCAGCGGCTCGGGCAAATCCACCCTCCTCAACCTGATGGGCATGCTCGACGCGCCCTCGGAGGGCAGTGTCGCGTTCCGCGGCGAGCCGGTGCGGCGCATGCGCAAGGCCCGGCTCGACCGGCTGCGCGGACGCAACGTCGGCTTCGTCTTCCAGCAGTTCAACCTGCTCGCCGGGCGCACCGCGCTCGAGAACGTGATGATGCCGCTCGGGTACGCCCGCGGACGCGACTTCTGGACGCGCCGCACGGCGGCGACGCGCATGCTCGAGCGCGTCGGACTCGGCCACCGCATCGAGTCCACCCCGGAGCAGCTCTCGGGCGGCGAGCAGCAGCGCGTCGCCATCGCGCGAGCCCTGGTGCGCCGACCGGCGCTCATCCTGGCGGACGAGCCCACGGGTGCGCTCGACGTCGAGACCGGGGCATCCGTGATGTCCCTCCTCGACGAGATCGCCTCCGAGGCCGACGCCGCGCTGGTGACGATCACCCACGACCTGAACGTCGCCGCCCGCGCCCGTCGCCACTACCGCCTGGACGCCGGCGTGCTCACCGCCTTCGCGCTCGACGTGCCCGCCAACGCGGCCGCTGCGGACGCGTCGGGGCTCGCCGCGAGCGTCGAAGAGGGGACGACCACCGGCGGTGACGCCGAGCCCGGTCCCGTTGCCGACACTGAGCCCGCCGCCGACCCCGAGCCCCGCCGGGCAGGAGCCCGAGCCCGAGCCCGACAGCACGGAGCGCGACGGCACGGAGCCCAAGCACGCCAAGGCCGACCCCATCGAGGTGGCCTCGTGAGCGGCCTCGTCGGCGCGCTGGGCGAGGCGTGGTCCGAGATCCGCCATCACAAGCTGCGCGTGCTGCTGAGCCTCATCGGCATCGCCGTGTCGGTCGGGGCGATCACCGCGGTCGTCGCGCTCAGCGAGTATCAGCAGCAGCAGATGACGGAGCAGTCCGACCGGTTCGGCGGTCGCCCGGCGACGATCCAGTTCATGGCGAACAGCACCGACGGCGCGCCGATGGACTGGGAGGAGTTCGGGGCGCACGTCGACCGGGTGGCGGAGCGGTACGAGTTCTCCCACTTCACGCGGATCGTCGACCCCGTCATGCTGCCGCTGCAGACCCCCGAGCAGGTGCGACAGGTGTCGACGCGCCTGGTCGACCCGGCGTATCCGGTGATCCACCGCACGCCGCTCCTCGAAGGGCGCTGGTTCACCGAGGCCGACGCCGACCTCGCCTCTCCCCCGGTCGTCATCACCGAGGCGCTGTGGGAGGTGTACGGCAGCCCCGCGCTCGCCACCGGCTTCGCGCTGCAGATCCAGGGCGACGTCGGCGGGTCCTACACCGTGGTCGGCGTGACGCCGCGGGAGTACGTCGGCGACGAGGACAAGCACGTGACGATGCTGTACGGCGACTACACCGCGCGCCGCGGCATCCTTCCCCCCGACATGGGGGTCATGTGGGAGGCCTGGGTGCCCGAGGACATGGCGGCGGACATCGGCCCGGCGCTCGCCGCCGACCTCCGCGCGGGTCTCGACGGCGTCGACGTCATGGTGAGCCGCACCGACTGGGCGTCGCGACCGGATCAGGCCCAGTACGCCCAGACGTTCGAGCTGGTCACCGGCGGGATCGCGGGGCTCGTGCTGCTGCTCGGCGGGCTCGGGCTCGTCAACATCCAGCTCGTCGCCATGCGCCAGCGCATCCGCGAGATCGGCGTGCGGCGCAGCTTCGGTGCGACCGGAAGCCGCATCTTCTCGTCGGTCATGCTCGAGTCCGTCGTGGCGACCGCGGTCGCCGGCGTCGTCGGCATCGCGATCGCCGTCGCGATCCTGAAGGCCCCGTTCGTCCTCGACATGTTCCAGGGGATGCAGGACATCCCGCCGTTCCCGATGCGCGCCGCCGTCATCGGGCTCGTCGCCGCCGTCGCGATCGGCGCCCTCGCCGGATTCATCCCCGCCCTCGTCGCCGTCCGCTCGAACGTGATCGACGCGCTGCGCTTCTAGCGGAGTCGTCGACGCTCCATCCCGAAGGAGAACCCATGTCCGTTCGTCAGAGCCTGCTCGCCATCCTCGATCAGGGCCCGTGCTACGGCTACCAGCTGCGCGCCGAGTTCGACCGCCGCACCGGCTCGACCTGGCCCCTCAACGTCGGCCAGATCTACAACACGCTCGACCGCCTCGAACGCGACGGGCTCGTCGAGAAGGGCGACGTCGACGAGCACGGTCACGTCTACTGGGAGATCACGGATGCCGGGGCCGACGAGGTGCGGTCGTGGCTGGCCTCGCCGGTCCAGCGCGGGCACGGCACGCGCGACGAGCTGGCGATCAAGCTGGCCGTGGCGGCGACGCTGCCGGGAGTCGACGTGGCGGACATCGTCCAGACGCAGCGCCGGGCGTCGCTCGCGCAGCTGCAGGAGCTCAACCGCGCGAAGTACGCCGGCGCCAATCCGGACGGCCCGGAGGAGCTCGCCTGGTCGCTCGTGGTCGACTCGATGATCTTCGCCGCCGAGGCCGAGGTGCGCTGGCTGGACCACTCCGAGCAGCGCCTGGCGCTGCATCCCGATCACGCCATGGCGCTGGAGCTGTCGACCGACAAGCCCAAGCGCGGACGCCCCGTCAAGGAGCCCGCGGTGGTCGGGCGGGCGAAGCGAGACGACACGCCGACGGCCACGGGCGCGGGGCGATGACCGCCCTCCCACCGGTCGATGAGCCCGTCGATGCGACAGGATCCGGTGCTGCGCCTGATCGGCGTGACGCAGCAGTACGGCACCGGCGCCACCGCGGTCTCGGCGCTGTCGGGCGTCGACTTCGAGGTGCAGCCGGGCGAGCTCGTCGCCGTGATGGGACCCTCCGGCTCCGGCAAGTCGACCCTGCTCACGATCGCCGGCGGGCTCGCGATCCCGACGACGGGCGAGGTCGTGATCGAGGGCGCCTACCTCAGCGAGCAGTCGCCGCGGGAGCTCGCCCGGCTGCGGCGGCGGTCGCTGGGCTTCGTCTTCCAGGACTTCAACCTCATCCCGACGCTCACGGCGCTGGAGAACGTGACGCTCCCCCTCGAGCTCGACGGCTTCCGCCCGCGCGTCGCCCGCCGCGCCGGCCGCGACGCGCTGGCCTCGGTGGGGCTCGAAGCCAAGGCGGACGCGTACCCCGACGATCTGTCGGGCGGTCAGCAGCAGCGCGTCGCGATCGCGCGCGCCGTCGTCGGCGGGCGGCGGCTGATCCTCGCCGACGAACCGACCGGCGCACTCGACTCGGTCACGGGAGAGATGGTGCTGAAGGTGCTGCGTGCGCGGGTGGATGCCGGAGCCGCCGGCATCCTCGTCACCCACGAAGCCCGCCATGCCGCCTTCGCGGACCGCATCGTGTTCCTGCGCGACGGGCGGATCATCGACGAGTCGCGCCGCCAGGGCGCCGAGACGCTGCTGTCGGGCGTGCGGTGACCGAACTGCTCTCTGCGCCGACGACGGTCGGCGAGCCGGCACGGCCGGTCACCGCGATCCGCGGTTCAGCTGCGAGCCGGTGGCGCGTGGCGATCCGGCTCGCGCGGCGGCAGGTGCGCCGCACCAAGCTGTCGAGCCTGCTGATCGTCGACGCTCGTGGCGCTTCCCATCGCGGCGATGACCGCCTACGGCATCTTCGCGGCGAGCACCCTCGGCACGCCGGAAGACAAGGTGCGGGCCGAGCTCGGCGAGATGCAGGCGTGGGTCGCCCCCGCCGGCGTTCCCGGCGAGGGGTTCTGGCAGGCGCCCACGCAGCCGCAGTGGACCGGATATCCGGCGAGCGCGGACGGCAGCTGGGAGGTGCCCGACGGCGCGATCCCCGACGACCCGATCGCCGCGCTGCCGCCGGGCACCGAGGCGATCCTGCTCACGAGCGCCCGTGCGCGCATCGAGACGCGCGACGGCCTGGGCCTCGTCGCGGCATGGACCGGCGACGCCTGGGATCCCCGCTTCTCCGGCGCCTTCGACCTCGTCGAGGGCGAGCGTCCGACCAGCGCCACCGAGGCGATGGTCACCCCGGCGACCCTCGAGCGGCTGGGCATCGTGATCGGCGGAGATCTGACGCTCGCCGACGGCGCCGGCACCTTCGAGATCGTCGGAACGCTGGATGCCGCGATCCTGCCCGATGCCGCCAGCGCGGTGTTCCTGCCGGGCACCGCCGAACTGCGCGGCGTGATCGGCGGCGAGCGAAGGTGGTACCTGCCCGAGCCCGCGCTGTCGTGGGACGACGTGCAGGCGCTCAACGAAGAGGGCGTCGTCGCCTACTCGCGCGCCGTCGTGCTCGATCCGCCGACCGCGCTGCGCAAAGAGGTGCGCGGCTCGGTGCTCGACCAGTGGGCGAACGTCTGGCCGACCGTGCTCGTCGTGTCGGCCGGCGGGCCTGTTCGCCGCGTACGTGGTGGTCATGCTCGCCGGCGCCGCGTTCGCGGTGGCGGCGCGCCGTCAGCAGCGGTCGCTCGCCGTGGCCGCGAGCGTCGGGGCGAATCGCAGCGACCTGTCGCGGATCGTCCTCCTTCAGGGCACGACCCTCGGCGCCCTCGGCGGCGTGACGGGACTGATCCTCGGCGTCGGAGTGGCCGCGCTCGTCGTCGCCGTCACGGCGGACGGCAGCGCCACGCAGTACTGGGGCTTCCACGTGCCCTGGCCGGGCCTCGGCTGCGATCTTCGTGTTCGCCGTGGTGGTCGGCACCGCGGCCGCTCTGGTCCCGTCACGCACGGTCGCGCGCACCGACCCGCTCCGCGCGCTGCGAGGCGCCCGCCGCCCGCAGAAGCCGGGGGTGGCGCGGCCGGTGTGGGGATCCATCGTGCTGCTCGTCGGCGTCGTGACGACGATCGCGTGCGCCTTCGTCGTCGCTGCCGTGAACGTCTCCGACCTCACCGGCGACTCCCCACTGCGATACATCCCCGCACTTGGGCATCGTCATCGGTCCGATCCTCACCCAGGTGGGCATCCTCATGTCGGGCGGCTGGCTCCTGTGGACGACGTCCCGCCTCCTCTCGCGCGTCGGGCTCGCGGCCAGGATCGCGTCGCGGGATGCCGCGGCCAACGCGGGCCGCACGGTGCCGGCTTTCGCGGCCATCGCGGCGACGGTCTTCATCGGGGTGTTCGCGGTCGGGCAGTCTTCGATGCAGACGGCTCAGAATGCCCGCACCTGGTACTACTCCGCCCCGCTCGGGAGCCTCTCGATCAGCATCTGGCCGGGTGCCGGCAGCACGATGGGGATGGTCGACCCGGATGCCGCCCACACCGGTGCAGCCGCCGCGGTGGACGTGGCGGAAGGCGCGGGCGCCACCGAGGCCGCCGTCATCGCGCGGCAGCCGCTGACCCACTGGAACTTCGGCTCGCCCGAGGAGGTGCCGGACGAGCTCACCCTCGCGATCGCACTGCTTCCGGCGGAGCACCTGCTCGACCCCGTGGTCGACGACAGCTTCACCTCGAACGGCCAGGATCCCGACAATCCGCTCTCGGTGGTGCGACCCGAAGACCTCGAGACGGTGCTCGGCATCACGCTGACGCCCGGCCAGCGTGCCGCCTACCGCGACGGCGCGGCGATCGTCGCGGACCGCCGCTTCGTCACCGACGGCGGGATCTCCATCGCGGCGTGGTCCGGTGGCGACCTGATCGACGGGATGCCCAGCAACGTGTGGATCCCCTGGACCGGTCAGCGGATCGCCGACCCGGCATGGGAGGAGCGGGTGGACGCGATCGTCGTCGACGCCCCGACTGCAGCCGACCGCGATCGCCATCGCCCCCACGACCGCCGCCCAGCTGGGCATCGCCGCCGTCCCCGAGCGCGTGATCGCCTCACTCGAGGCGCCGCCGTCGATCGAGGAGCGCGATCGCCTGCAGGCGCAGATCGAGCTCGCGAGCGGCGAGGATTTCTCGCTGTCGTACAGCTTCGAGTCAGGGCCGCCGAGCGACGCCGCATGGATGGTCCCTCTGCTGTCGGTCGTCGCCGTCCTCGTGCTCGGAGCGAGCGCCGTGGCGCTGGGCCTCGCCCGCTTCGAACGCCGGCCGGACGACGCGACCCTCGCCGCGGTCGGCGGCACGCCGCTGCTGCGCCGGAACATCGGATTCTGGCAGGGCCTCATCATCGCCGGCTTCGGCACGATGGCCGGCGCCATCGCCGGCATCCTTCCGCCCATCGGCTTCGCGATCCAGTCGCGGGGCACGCTTCTGCTCAGCGACATCCCCTGGCAGATCCTGGGGCTGTTCTGCGTCGGCCTGTCGCTCGCGATCGCACTCGTCAACTGGCTCGTGCCGCCGCGGCGCCCCGACCTCACCCGCCGCACCGCGATCACGTGACGTGCAGAGCCGACAGGATGCCGCGGGCTGCGGCATCCTGTCGGCTCACAGACTTCGCAGATCCGCGCCGACACCGGACGATGCCGCCGGATTCCTGCGAAGTTCGCGCGATCCTGCGAAGTCTGTGAGCTCGAACGGCGCGTGAGCAGTGGATGCCGCGCCTCCGGGCCACCGAGATCGCCTGTGCCGCGGCATCCTGTCGCCTCACAGGCGTGTCCCGCTACGCTTAACTGTGCACACGAACGCCGACCAGATCGAAGACGAGGCTCAGACCGAGCCCGCAGCGATGACCTTCTCCGACCTCGGGCTGAGCGAGCCCGTCCTCAAGGCGCTGAAGGGCATCGGCTACGAGACTCCCTCGGCGATCCAGGCGGCGACCATCCCGACGCTTCTGGGCGGCCGCGATGTGGTGGGCATGGCGCAGACCGGAACGGGCAAGACCGCCGCGTTCGCGCTGCCGATCATCGACCGCCTCGACCTGGGGCAGAAGACCCCGCAGGCCCTCGTGCTCGCCCCGACGCGTGAGCTCGCGCTGCAGGTGTGCGAGGCGTTCGAGAAGTACGCCGGCCACCTGAAGGACGTGCACGTCCTCCCCGTCTACGGCGGCCAGGGCTACGGCGTGCAGCTGTCCGCGCTCCGACGCGGCGTGCACATCGTCGTCGGAACGCCCGGCCGCATCATCGACCACCTCGAGAAGGGCACGCTCGACCTCTCGGCGCTGCAGTACCTGGTGCTCGACGAGGCCGACGAGATGCTCAAGATGGGCTTCGCCGAGGACGTCGAGACCATCCTCGCCGAGACTCCCGCCACCAAGCAGGTCGCGCTCTTCTCGGCGACCATGCCGGCTCAGATCCGACGCATCGCGTCGCAGTACCTTCGCGACCCCGAAGAGATCACGGTCAAGTCCAAGACCCAGACCTCGGCGAACATCTCGCAGCGCTACCTCATCACCGCGTGGCAGCAGAAGATGGACGCCCTCACACGCATCCTCGAGGTCGAGAACTTCGACGGCATGATCGTCTTCGGCCGCACCCGCAGCGTCACCGAGGAGATCGCCGAGAAGCTCCGCGCACGCGGCTACTCCGCCGCCGCCATCAACGGCGACATCGCCCAGCCGCAGCGCGAGAAGACGGTCAACCAGCTGAAGTCGGGCAAGCTCGACATCCTGGTCGCGACCGACGTCGCCGCCCGCGGCCTCGACGTCGAGCGCGTCTCGCACGTCGTGAACTACGACATCCCGACGGATGCCGAGTCCTACGTCCACCGCATCGGCCGCACCGGTCGCGCCGGCCGCACCGGCGACGCCATCAGCTTCGTCACGCCGCGCGAGCGCGGCCTGGTCAAGATGATCGAGCGCGCCACCCGTCAGCAGCTCACCGAGATCCCGCTGCCGAGCGTCGACGAGGTCAACGTGACCCGCCTCTCGCGCTTCGACGACCGCATCACCGCGGCCCTCGGCGAGGCCGAGCGCATCGAGGCGTTCCGCGACATCGTCGCCCATTACGTCCGCAACCACGACGTGCCCGAGGCCGACGTGGCCGCGGCCCTCGCCGTGGTCGCGCAGGGCGACACCCCGCTCCTCCTCGAGCCCGACGCCGCGCCCGCCGCGCGAGAGCGCACCGAGCGCCCCGATCGCGGCGACCGTCCGGAGCGTGGCGAGCGCCGCGCCCCGCGCGAGGGCTTCGCGACGTACCGCATCGCCGTCGGCAAGCGCCAGCGCGTCGAGCCCCGCCAGATCGTGGGCGCGCTCGCGAACGAGGGCGGCCTGCGCCGCGACGACTTCGGCGCGATCAAGATCATGCCCGACTTCTCGCTCGTCGAGCTGCCCGCCAACCTCTCGCGCGAGGCTCTCGACCGACTCGCCGACACCCGCATCTCGGGGCAGCTCATCGAGCTGCGTCCCGACAGCGGACGCCCGCAGCGCCGGACAGACGGCGCATCCCGCCCCCGCGACGACCGGGGCTCGAGCAGCCGCGGCTACGGCGACGCGGGAGCACGCGGCTCGTACGACGACCGTCCGGCGCGCAAGCCCCGGCACAAGCGCACCGACGGCTGAGCGCATCCGTCGTCCATCCCCGCAGGTGACGGCGGATCGGACGGCGAGTTGCGCCGCGCGACAGCACGCCCAAGGCGGGCGGGACCATCATGGCCCCGCCCGCCTTTCGCGTCCCGTTGTCAGATGTCGCCGCGCACCGTGAGGAAGATGTTGATCAGGTCGTCCTCGAACGCGTGGAAGTAGTGGTCGATGCCCTTCCCGTCGGTCGAGTGCGACTCCGGCGCATTGCCCTTGGGCAGGGTGTCGCGCGCGAACGTCGTGAGCGACGTCGGAATGCCCTGTGCCGCGGTCATCGCGACGGCCTCCTGCACCTGCTCGGGCGTGAGCGCCTCCCCGCCGAGGAATTCGTGCGCACCTGACGAACAGCTCGGAGATGTCGAGCGTCACCCAGTTCTGCGAGTGGCTGGCGCCCGCGTTGCCCTCGTCGGAGCGGTGCGGGATGTAGCACTCGTGCGCCGAAGCGACGCCCGCGCCGGCGAAGACGAGCGCGGCACTCAGGGCCGTGGCCCCGATGATCTTGCGGATCATGGTGTTTCCGTTTCTCCCCGGGGCGCATGGACACGCCCCACCCGGTTGCCAGAGGACGCACGGTGCCAGCATTGATACAACGGGCGGGCGACGGATGCCGCAGCCGTCGCCGGACGCCCCGCCGATGCCGCTCCCAGCCACGCTGTGCGCGAACATCCCGCACCGCGGCCCGCGCGCTTCAGGTTGCTCCCAGCGGCGCCCGTAGGATCGACCCATGGCCGGATTCTGGGGCAAACGCAAGCGCGAGCAGGAAGAGCTGAACACGCAGGACGCCGATCTGGCGCGCCGGGCGCAGCAGGCGCTGGTCGCTGCGGACGAGCGCCTGCGACTCACCACCGACGAGCTCGCCTTCGCCGAGGCCGAACTCGGCGCCGGTCCCACGTCGGAGCTCCGCGAGGCGGTGGAGGCGGTGCGCACGCACCTGCAGGAGGCGTTCCACCTGCACCAGCTGAACCACGACGAGATCCCCGACACCCCCGAAGAGCTCCGGACGCGCAACGCGCGCATCGCGCAGCTCTGCGAGTGGGCCGAGGATCTGCTCGACGACCGCACCGAGACGCTCGCGGCGCAGATCGAGCGAGCGCGTCGCGCTCCCGAGATCATCGCGCGGGTCCGTGCGGATGCCGCGCGGCTGCGGCTGCGTCTTCCGGACGCCCGCTCGACCGTCGAGCGCCTGGCGGTCCGCTACTCGTCGCACGCTCTCGCGCAGATCGACGCGAACCCGGCGGAGGCCGAGCAGCTGCTCGGCTTCGCCGAGCACAGCGCCGGCGTGGCCGAGCGGCGCCGCGAGGCCGGGCAGCGCGAGCAGGCGAACATGGCCCTCGAAGCCGCCACCGAGTCGGTGCGCCGCGCCGAGACGCTGCTCGACGCCGTCGAGACGTTCGAGGTCGAGGCGCTGCGCGCCGAGTCGACGCTCGCCGCCATCGTCGAGGACTCGCGCGGCGACCTCGTGGTCGCCCTCCGAGAGCCCCAGTCCCCCGCCGTCAGCGCCGCGATCAGCGAGCTCCAGGCCGCCCTCGCCGCGCTGCCCGCGGCCGGGGTGAACACCGATCCCTTCGAACAGCTGACCCTCCTGCGAGAGGCGAATGCCGGGCTGGACGCTGCGATCGCGAAGGCCCGCGAGCGCGCCGCACGCCCGATCCCTCCGCTCGAGCACGTCCGGCACGCGATCGACGACGCCGACCGGCAGCTCGCGGTGTCACGCGACGTGATCGCGGGGCACCGCGGCTGGATCGGCGCCGATGCCCGCACCCGCTTCGCCGAGGCCGAGCGGGTGCGTCTCGACCTCGATCGCTACCTCGGCGCGTCGGCCGCCGCAGTCACGACGATGGACGAAGACCACCGCGAGCAGGCGTTCGCCATGGCCCGCCGCGCGGCGTTCCTCGCGAGCGAGGCACTGCAGCTGGCCCAGCGCGACATCGACGCCGCCCGCCCGCAGCCGGAGCAGTGGGGCGCGCCGGGCTTCGGTCAGCAGGGCTACGGCCAGCAGGGCTGGGGCGGCGGCCGCCGAGGCGGCGGCAGCGACCTCATGGGCGGCATCCTCGGCGGACTGGTGATCGGCAGCCTCCTCGACGGCTTCATCGACTGACGGCCTCGACAGCGAGCGCCGGTGGCGGCGCGACCCTCGGCCCGTGAGTTCAGCCGCGGTCCACGACGTCGCGCCGGTCAGATGGCGAACGACGCGCAGGCCGTCGGCCACGACGCGGCCGTCGTGGAGGACGGTGCGGTCGACACCGCGGTCCATCACGGCGCTCGTCGGGGTCTCGCCGTCGACGAGCACGAGGTCGGCGCGGTCGCCGACCGTGACGCCCGGACGATCGCCGACGCCCGTCACCCGCGGCGAGGCGTGGCTCATGATCGATGCCCCGCCCATCGTGGCGACGGCGAGCGCGAGCTCGATGTGGTCGTCGCGACGGAAGCCGTTGACGAACGCGAGCTGCCACGTGCGGTCGAGCATGTCGCAGTTGCCGTAGGGGCTCCAGTAGTCACGCTGGCCGTCCTCGCCGAGGCCCACACGCACCCCGGCCTCGATCAGGTCGACCAGACGCAGGTGCCCCGTCGTCGAGGGGGCGACGGTGGCCATTGCGACATCCAGCTCGGCGAACTCGTCGATGAGGCGACGGCTCACGGCGTCCGACACCGAGCCGAGGTCGTAGGCGTGCGAGATCGTGACCTTGCCCTGCATGCCGAGCGCACGCGTGCGCTCGAGCACGAGCTCGGTGCTGAAGACGCCGAGGGCGCCCGGCTCGTGCAGGTGGATGTCGACCTCCACCTGGTACTTCTCGGCCAGCCCGAACACGATGTCCAGGTGCCTGACCGGGTCACGGTCGAGCTGACTCGGATCGATGCCGCCCATGACGTCGGCACCCTGCTTGAGTGATTCCTCGAGGTAGTCCACCGTGCCGGCTTCGCGCAGGATGCCGGCCTGCGGGAACGTCATGATCTGCACATCGGCGTGGCCGCGGAACTTCTCCTTCGCGGCCAGCACCGAGTCGAACTTCTCGAGCTTGCAGTCGACGTCGACCTGCGCGTACGTGCGCACACGCGTCGTGCCCTTCGCGATCATCTGCTCGAGCGTGCCCGCGACGATCTCGGCGTGCGGCACGTCGGTGTGGCGCCAGTTGTTCGCGGTCGTTGAGCATCATCCCCCACACGCCGGGCGCGCCCGGTGTGCGGGCGGAAGGGAAGGCCGATGCGCGAGGAGTCGAGATGCACGTGCACGTCGCTGAACGACGGGACGACGAGGCGTCCCCGCCCGTCGACGTCGTCCGTCGCCGGTCCCGTCGCCGCGTCGTGGGGTGCGATCGCGGCGATGCGGTCGCCTTCGATGACGATGTCGGCGGCGTCAGCGCCCCAGGGGCGCACGTTGCGGATGATCACGGAGAGTCCTTCCGGAAGGGGATGCCGCCGGCCGCGGTGCGGCCTGGGGCCGGGTCCGCGCGCGCCGACAGCGCGAGGGGTGCGGCCGAACCGGCCGCACCCCTTCATTCTCCGTCAGGTCGTTCTGTCCTCAGCACATCGCGCCGGTCCGACGGACCGGCGCGGGCTCAGGAGGCCAGCTCCTCCGGCTGCGCCTGCGTGGTCAGCGAGATGACACCGTAGTCCCAGCCCTTGCGGCGGTACACGACGCTCGGGTGGTCGCTGCGGGCATCGATGAAGAGGAAGAAGTCGTGCCCGACCAGCTCCATGCGGTCGACGGCCTCCTCCACCGACATCCATTCGGGGTGGAACTCCTTCGTCCGGATGACGACCGGCGTATAGCCCTCTTCTTCCTCGTTGCCGGTGACGATCGGGATCTCGCCGGTCGCGACGGCCCGGAGCACGTCGACGGACGCCGGCTGCACGTCGATCCCCTGGATCGCGCCGCTGCCCTTCTCGAACTTGGCTCCGCGAGGGTGGTTGCGCGCGTCGACGCGCTTGTCCTTCGCACGACGCAGCTGCTCGCACAACTTGTCGACCGCGAGGTCGAGTGCGGTGAACTTGTCGCCGTCCGTCGCCTCGGCCCTGATCACGGGGCCCTTGCCGTTGACGGTGAGCTCCACTGTCTCGTCTTCGACACGGCCGTTGTGATAGGCGCGATGCGTGACCTTGACATCCACGCGTTGCGCGCGGGGGGCGAGATTCTCGATGCGGGCGGCCTTCTCTTCGACGACCCCGCGGAAGCGATCCGTGATCCCCACTCCCACGCCGACGATGCTGGTTTCCATCCCTGCCTCCTTGTTCCGGTCCGCCCGGCCAAGGGCGGACCATCAGTCGCCTTGTCATCCCCACGGTAGCCCGGCGCTTCGGACTCTGTCACCTGTGAGTTTCGAATGCGACGGATCCCGTTCATCCGGGTGTGCCATGCCGCCGCGGGGTCGCTGCGAGGGCGACCGCAGCCACCACCTCGACGCCCGCGGCCCGCAGCGCCCGGACCGCCTCGGCGAGGCTGGCACCCGTCGTCACGACGTCGTCGACCACCACCACCCTCAGGGCCGCCCGCGATGCCGGCGTGCCCGGATTCTGCCGGGATCGCGTCACGCAATGCGTCGAGCGCGGAGAGGTCGCGACCATGCTGTGCGCGACATTGCGCCGCCGAGCGTCGCGATCGAGGCCCCGCTGGTCGGCGGTGCGGCGCGCGTGGCGCAGCAGTCGACGCCCGGGGCGACCTGCGCGGCGGAGGAGGAGCTCGGGCACCCGGAAGCCGCGCCGGCGGTACGCCGCACGCGAGGTGGGCATCGGCACCACCACGCAGCCGGCCGCGCCGGCCCGATCCAGCACCTCGGCGAGCGCCGGTGCCAGTGCGGCGGCGAGCCCGGTGCGGCCGTCCTCCTTGATCGCCCGCAGCACCCGCGCCGCGACACCTTCGAACGCGAGCCCGCTCCACACGTCGACCGGTCCCCCGGGAGCCTCCACGACCCGGCGTCGGACGGCGGGCTGCAGTGCGAGTGCGCAGCGCTCGCAGAGCGCGACGTCGGGCTCATCGCAGCCCGCACACCAGACCGGCAGGAGCAGGGCCAGCGCGTCGGCGCAGGCCTCGCGCAGGACGATCGACGAGTTCCCTCATCACGGGAACAGCCTGGTCATCGGCGATGCCTCGTGGCCGCCCGGAAGCCGCGTACCGGTGGAGAATCCGGCCGTGGCCTGGCTGGGGAGGAGACTACTGCGGCGCCCCCTGCTGCGTCGCGAGCACGAGGATGCCGGTCGCGGTCGGCTGCCAGGCCGTGCCGCGCTTGACGTAGAGGGTGCCGTCGTCGGCGCGCAGGCGCAGGCTGGAGATGCCGGTGCCGCCCGCGATCGACGCCATGCCGGACGCGCCCGTCGAGGAGGAGGTCGGTCCGCCGACGACCTGCTCGAGAACGGTGGATTCGGACGTCGCCGCTGCTGAGCACCCCGACCGTCACCTCATCGATCCAGGTGACGCCGATCCGCGTGACGCCGACCACCGCACCGCCGACGACGGCCAGCTGCGGCACGGGGGTCGCCGAGACGGACGGGAACGCCGTCCTCATTGCGCACCACGCCCGCGACCCACAGCGCGGTGCGGCCGCCGGCGCTCACGACGGCGGCGATGCGCGTGCCGTCTCGCGAGAGCGCCATGCCCGCGATCGCGGTCGCACCGCTCCATGCGTCGGCCACCTCCACCACGTCGCCGCCGGGCAGGAAGGCGTGCAGCGCGCCGGGGTCGTCCGCGGGACGCTCCACACTGTCGCCGACCCGTCGATGTGGGGTCCACCAGGCCGGCGCGCGTGTCGAGGGTCTCCGCCTCCGTTCCGCCGGAGTTGAGCCGCACGACGGCGCCGGACTCCAGTTTCGCCGCCGCGAGGTCGCGCTCCGGGCCGACCTGGACGCTGAGGGCGGGCACGTTCTCGACGGCGGCCGAGAGCCCGGGGATCTTGTCGATCTCGTCGCCGGTGAGGAAGCCGAAGCCCGCCTCGGTCAGCACCAGCGGCGCCGCCGGCACGCGCGTCGAGCGCACCGCCACCGGCTCGGCGTCGACCGGGGTGGACTCTACGGTCATCACGACCTCCGTCACGCCGGCCGTCCTGCAGGCTCTCCTCCAACTGCGTGAGCATGCGGTCGAGCGCCTCTCGATTCGCGCCGAGCACACCGTCCGTCAGCGCGACCTCGGCCACTCCGTCGTCGTCGACGAGGACGGACGGCACCGCGCGTCACACCGTCGGGGAAGGCGGTGTAGACGGAATCCGCCAGCCACTCGCTCGGCGGCTTGTTCACGAGCGCGTCGGCGATGCTTCCCGCCGCTTTCGTCACCGGGAACCAGCGGACATCGGGCACGAGATACTGCCACGACGGATCGAAGTACATCAGCGGGTAGCGATGGAACACCGTGGGGAACTGCGCCTCGTCGAGCCAGATGCCGTCGGGCGCCTCGGTGATGCGCCACTCGCCGTCCGACTGCTTCTCGAGGCGGAACGGCCAACTGCCCGGCGAGAGGTCCGCGCGCTCATAGGCGCCCTTGTCGTCGACGCTGGCGACCACTTCGGAAGCGAAATCGACGACGCCCTCCGCGGTCTCGACGTAGTCCCGCTCGGCGCGCTCATCCACGATGACACCCGCTTCGGGCATCCAGTCTTCCGCGATGGAGGGCGCGAGGAACTCCCGGGCAACGTCCCAGTTGCCGGTGACACCCGGCCCGGAGCCGGCATCGATGAAGCCCTCGACGATCTGCTGCGGGGTGGCGCCGGGCTGCGGCCGGTTGGGGATGAAGGCCACGTTCTGCGAGCCGTCGTCCGTTCCGCCGTTCTCCATCCCGTACTGGGGCGGGCCTCCCGTCGGGAATCCCGCGCAGCCCGTGACGACCACCGCGCACAGCGCGAGCAGGAGCGCAAGGATGCCGCGTGTCCGGGTCATGCGATTCCTCCTCGCGGTGCGGCGGCACCGCCGTGACCCGGGCTTCCGCCCGGCCCGCCGGCGCTGGATGCCGGGGGCACGTCGATCGGCGCGGTGATCCCCAGCTCCTCCAGCGGCGCGACGGCGTCGTCACCCGGATCGATCGGGATCGGCGACGTGTCGTTCAGGGGCGCTCCCTGGCGCGGAAGCGTCAGCACGAAGTTGGTGCCCCGGCCCGGCTCCGACCACAGGGCCAGCTCGCCGCCGTGCAGCTTCGCGTCTCCCAGGGCGATCGACAGGCCGAGGCCCGTGCCGCCGATGGTGCGCTTGCGTGAGGGGTCGGCACGCCAGAAGCGATCGAACACGTGCTCGACGTCTTCCGGCTTCATGCCCATCCCGAAGTCGCGCACCCCGAGGGCGACGGCCTGCTGGTCGCTGTCGACGGTGACCACGATCGGGCGCCCCTCGCCGTGCTCGATCGCATTGCCGAGCAGATTGCGCACCACGCGCCGCACGCGTCGCGGGTCCATCTCGACCGGGGAGTATCCGCCGGGCGCCACCAGGCGCACGTCGCTGCCGTGCTGCTCCGCCAGCTGCTGCATCGAGCCGATGACGTCTTCGGCGAGGTGCGCCAGGCTCGTCGGCTCGAGCTCCAGCTGCACCGATCCGGCGTCGTACCGGCTGATCTCGAGCAGATCGGTCAGCAGCGTCTCGAACCGCTGCACCTGGGCGTTCAGCAGTTCCGCCGCCCGCGCGGTCGCCGGGTCGAAGTCCGCACGCTGGTCGTTGATCATGTCGGCGGCGAGGCGGATGGTGGTCATCGGCGTGCGCAGCTCGTGCGAGACGTCCGACACGAATCGCTGCTGCACGAGCGAGAGCTCGGCGAGCTCCTTGATCTGCGATTCGATGCTGTCGGCCATCGCGTTGAACGAGCGGCCGAGCGTGGCCAGCTCATCCTCGCCGTGCACCGGGAGTCTCACGTCGAGCTGCCCGGCCGCCAGCTTGGCGCTGGTGTCGGCGGCCTCGCTGATCGGGGCGGTGACCGAGCGCAGCACGAACCACGCGATCCCGCTGATGAGCAGCACCAGCCCGATACCGACGACCCAGAGCGTGCGCTGCACGAAAGTCAGGGTCTGCGGGCGCGTTCGCGAGGTCGTATGCCAGATAGAGCTCGTACGAGGCGATGCCCTCGATGGTGAGCTGCTGGCCCACCATGATGCCGGGCACGCTCGTGTCGGCGCCGTCGGGCAGCGCGACCGGCTGCCAGATCTGCTGATCGGCGTTGGTGCGCACGAGCGCGCGCATGGACGCGGTGAGCAGGTCGGACATCACAGCCTCGGCCGTGCTGAAGTCCTGGGGCGCATTCGGCACGGGCGGCCCGATCCGATAGGCGGCGACCATCGCGGCCGACGATTGGTCGCGCAGGGTCGTGAACGCCAGCGTCATGACGTTCTGCAGCGGAACGGCATCGCTCTGCACCGCGGCGTCGAGGGTGCGCTGCGCCGCCGCGCGCGCCTGCTCCGCGTCGATGAGCACCTGATCCTTGCGCGAGGTGAAGAGGTCGTTCTGGATCGCCAGACCCATCCACACGCACGCGACGACGACGGCGAGCGCGGTGAGGCCGATCGTGACGAGCAGCGTCCGGAAGCGCAGCGACCGCCGCCAGAGCCCGGCGATGTCACCGGGCCACGCGCGCCACAGTCGCCACCACGCCACGCGTGCGCGCGTCGGCGCCACGCCCGTGATCGGCGCTGTCATGGCGCGCCTCAGACGACGGCGCCGGCGCGGTATCCGACGCCGCGCACCGTCGTGACGATCTTGGGGTTGTCGGGGTCCTTCTCGACCTTCGCCCGCAGGCGCTGCACGTGCACGTTCACCAGGCGCGTGTCGGCCTTGTAGTGGTAGCCCCAGACCTGCTCGAGCAGCATCTCGCGGGAGAACACCTGCTGCGGCTTCGACGCCAGCGCCACCAGCAGCTCGAATTCGAGTGGGGTCAGCGCGATCGGTCCGTCGCCGCGACGCACCTCGTGGGCGGCGACATCGACGGTCAGATCGCCGATGCGCAGCGAGTCGTTCGTCTGCTGGCTCGCGGGGCGCAGTCGCGTGCGGATGCGGGCGACCAGCTCTTTGGGGTTGAACGGCTTGACGATGTAGTCGTCGGCGCCCGACTCGAGGCCCTTCACGACGTCGGCCGTGTCGGTGCGTGCGGTCAGCATGATGATCGGGATGCCGGACTCGGCGCGGATGCGGGTGCAGATCTCGATGCCGTCCACTCCGGGCAGCATCAGGTCCAGCAGGATCAGGTCGGGGCGCTCGGTGCGCCAGACGTCGACAGCCTGGGCGCCATCCGCGCAGAACACCGTCTCGAATCCCTCCGTGCGCAGCACGATGCCGATCATCTCGGCCAGGGCGGTGTCATCGTCGACCACCAGGATGCGTGAAGTCATCGCGCGCGTTCGTTCCTTCTCTCCAGGCACAGACGGCACGCGCCGTCCCCATGCGCTTCACACAGAGTAGTGGACACGGCCTGTGCACCGGCCGTGCCTCGCCCGAACACACGCCGGGAGCGCCGCGCGCGCAGCGGGTGCGGCATCCGGTCGATGTGGAACGATAGGGAACAGCCGACCATCGCCGCGCACCGACCGCCCGGCGCCGACGGAGAGGGGAACCGTGACCGCGTACCCGGCTTGGACGCCGGCGTCCCGCCCCGGGATCATCCCGTTGCACCCGCTGTCGTTCGGCACGATCCTCGGCCGCTCGTTCGCTGCCCTGCGCCAGAACCCGCGCGTGCTCCTGGGCTTCGCACTGGTGGTGCAGACCCTGGCCTACGTGGTGGTGCTGGGCGGAGTGCTCGCGGTCACGTGGGCGACCTTCTCGCGCCTGGACACGGTGCCGTCGGGCACCGAGGAGTACGACACGATCCTGGCCGGCTCGATCGCCCTGACCGCGATCGCGGGCATCGTGCTGTCGCTCGCGGCCGGCGCCCTCAGCGTCATCGTGCAGGGCATCGTCGTCGTCGAGGTGACGCACGCGGCGGTCGCCGAGAAGCTCTCCCTCGGCGCGCTGTGGCGACAGGTGAAGCCGATCGCGTGGCGGCTGATCGGATATTCGCTGCTGGTCATCCTCGCCGTGGCGGCCCTCGTCACCCTCGTCGTGCTCGCGATCGTGGGCATCGCGATGGCCGCGCTGCCGGCGGCGATCGCGCTCACGATCGTGGTCATCCTCGCCGCGATCCCGCTCACGTGGTGGCTGATGATCAAGCTGCTGCTCGTGCCCGCGGTGATCATCGTCGAGCACGCCACGATCCTGCAGGCCGTGTCGCGCTCCTGGACGCTCACGCGCCGGCGCTTCTGGCCCGCCCTCGGGGTCATCATCGTGATCAGCGTCATCTTCGCCGCGGTGGCGCAGGTGGTGAGCCTGCCGATGAGCTTCCTGTCGATGGGCCTGACCACGATCATCGCGCCGACCGGCGATCCCGAGCCGACTGCCATCATCGGCTTCATCGCGGCGGCTCTGCTCACGCAGGTGCTCACCCTGCTGCTCCAGTCCGTCGCGGTCGTCGTGCAGTCGACCGCGACCGCCCTCATCTACATCGACTGCCGCATGCGGCGCGAGGGACTCGATCTCGACCTGCTGGCATATGTGGAGCGACGGGATGCCGGGGCCACCGGCCTCGCCGACCCCTATCGCGAGCACATCGGGCGTGCGATCGCGCCGCGCGGCGTTCCGGGCGCGTTCCCCGGGTACGCGGGGTACCCGCCGTACCCGCCGGGATACCCGCTGCCGGGGCCCCCGGCGCCGGGACAGCCGGTCTTCGGCGCGCAGCCCGCGTACGGCGTCCCGCCCGCGTACGGCGCTCCGCCCGCCACCGCCCAGCCCGGCTATGGGCCGCAACCCGCGTATGGCTCGTCGCCCGCGTACGGCGCACAGCCGGTCTACGGTGCACAACCCCCGTACGGCGCACCGCCGGCGTACGGCGCACCGCCCGGCGCACGGCGCTCCGGCATCTCCGGCTCAGGCCGGAGCCTCGAGTCCGTCGGGCTCCTCGGCTGCTGCGGCCGCCGGGGCAGAGACTTCATCGCCGCCGAACGACGCCGCGGGGCATGCGGCGCCGGCCGTCGATGCGGCCGCGGACTCCCCCGACGCCGCCCCGCCCGCGGACCCGCCCTCGTCCACCGCCTGGACCGCTCCCGGCGCCGCGCCCGGCGGAACCGACCGCGACGCGCCGTGGGCCTGACCTCCCCCGCACTGCCGGCGCTCGTGCGCTCCGCCGACGCCGTGCCGCCGCTCACGCCGGACGGCGACGAAGCGCGCCGCTGGGCGGAGGAGGAGCTGTCGGAGCCCTCCTACGACGTCGCCGAGCCGACGCCGTTCGACCGGATCGCACGTGCGATCGGCGACTTCATCGCGTCGCTGCTCAACCCGGATGTGTCTGGCGGGTGGGGATCGACCTTCGCGCTGGTCGCCGCGATCGTGGTGGTGGTGATCATCGTCGCGGCGTTCCTGGTGTGGGGCGTGCCGCGGGTGACCCGCCGTTCAGCCCCACGGACTCCCCTGCTGTTCGGCGACACCGAGCACCGCTCTGCGGCCGAGCTGCGTGACGCCGCCGCCGAGCGCGCCCGCGGCGTCCGACTGGGACGCGGCGATCGTCCTCCGTTTCCGCGCTCTCGCCCGCGGCTGCCTCGAACGCGGCGTCGTCGACCCGCCCCCGGGCGCCACCGTGCACGCCTTCGCACGCGCCGCGGCGCGCGCCTTCCCTGCGCTCGCCACCCGGCTCGAAGAGGCCGCGACGGCGTTCGACGACGTCCGCTACCTGCGGCGCCCCGGCACGGCGGAGCTGTACCGCCTCGTCGCCGCCGTCGACGACGCGGTCGTCTCGGCACGACCGGCGGCGCGCGAGGAGGTGCCGGCATGAAACCGGCACGCACAACATCGGAGGCTCTGGGCGACACGCCGCGTCGCAGCATCCGTCCTCGGCGCGTCGCGAAAAGTCTCCGACTCTCTGCGCGGGGAGCCGCGGCAGCATGACCGCGCGACGACGCCGGTGGAGTCGATGACAACGGATGCCGGAGCCTCCCGCCGCCGCCGCGTCACGGCGTGGGTCGCCATCGCCTTCGCACTGCTCGTGGTGGGCGGCATCGGCGGCGCGGTGTCGGCGGCGAATCAGTGGGCCCAGCGCGGCGCACTGGACCCCGACTCCACCGGCCCCGCCGGAATGCGCGCCATCGTCGAGATCCTGCGCGACCACGGCGTCGACGTCGTCGTCGCACGGGATCGGGTCACGGCGGCCGAGGCCCTCGAAGATGGGCCGGCGACCCTCGTGCTGCCTGACGCGCCCGCACTGTCCGACGACGCCGTGGCCGGCCTCACCGGCGCCGCCGGCGATGTCGTGCTCATCGAACCGCGGGCGCGGACGCTCGACCTCCTGCTGCCGGGCTCGGCACCCGCCGGCGTCGCCGCGGGCGGCGCGGATGCCGAGCCTCGAGCCCGGCTGCGAGGTGGAGGACGCCGTCCGTGCCGGTGCCGTGGCCCCGGGTGGTCTCTACACCGCGGGCGACGGCATCGCCGCCTGCTATCCCGCCGCCGACGGCTTCGGGCTGCTCGTCCGGTCCGTCGACGGCGGCCGCGTCGCCGCTGTAGACGCGGCCGCCCTCTTCACGAACGAGCACCTCGCCGAGAACGGCAACGCCGCGCTCGCGGCGAACCTGATGGGGCGGCATCCGCTCGTCGTCTGGTACATGCCCGGGCCGGGCGACACCGACCTCGCCGACGCGAACCCCTCGCTGGGCGAGCTCACCCCGCCCTGGGTGAGCCCGGTGATCGTCCTGCTGCTCATCGCGGGAGTGGCCGCGGGCATCTGGCGCGGCCGCCGGTTCGGCCCGCTCGTCGCCGAGCGCCTGCCGGTGACGGTCCGGGCGTCCGAGACGACCGAGGGCCGCGCGCGCCTCTACGCTCGCGCCGGAGATCCGCTGCATGCCGCGGACCGGCTCCGGATCGGGGCCCTGCGCCGCCTCGCGGCCCTGCTCGGCCTGTCCGCGAACGCCGCCGCCCCCGAGATCGCCGACGCCGTCGCCGGACGCACCGGACTCGATCGCCGGGCGGTGCGCGGCATCCTGTTCGACGAGGTCCCCCGCAGCGACGCCGACCTCGTCGCCCTGAGCACACGCCTGAGAGACCTCGAGGACGCCGCCCGCGCGGCCGTCCGCCCCGAAAGGAGTCCCCGATGACGGATACGCCACCCGCGCCGAGCACGACCACATCCGACGGCACCGCCCGTACTCCCGCGCCCGAGGCGCTGGACGACGCCGCGCTCCGCGAGGCGATGAACCGCGTGCGCCTCGAGGTCGGCAAGGCGGTCATCGGCCAGGACGGCACCGTGACCGGCCTGCTGATCGCCCTGCTCGCACGCGGGCATGTGCTGCTCGAGGGCGTTCCGGGTGTCGCCAAGACGCTGCTCGTGCGGGCGTTCTCGACCGCGCTCGGCCTCGACACCACGCGCATCCAGTTCACGCCCGACCTCATGCCGGGCGATGTGTCGGGCTCGCTCGTGTACGACGCGAAGACGGGCGAATTCGAATTCCGCGAGGGGCCGGTGTTCACGAACGTCGTGCTCGCCGACGAGATCAACCGCACGCCCCCCAAGACGCAGGCGGCGCTGCTCGAGGCGATGGAGGAGCGCCAGGTCTCGACCGACGGCGTGACGCGGTCGCTCCCCGACCCGTTCCTCGTCGCCGCCACGCAGAACCCCATCGAACACGAGGGCACCTACACGCTGCCCGAGGCGCAGCTCGACCGCTTCCTGCTGAAGCTCATCGTCGACGTGCCGGCACGGGATGCCGAGCTCGCCGTCCTGCGCCGCCACGCGAGCGGCTTCGACCCCCGTGACCTCGCCGGCGCGGGCCTCGGCCGCGCCGCCAGCGCCGCCGAGATCCGCGCGGCACAGCGGGCCGCGGCATCCGTCACCGTCTCGGACGACGTGCTCGGCTACATCGTGGATCTCGCGCAGGCCACCCGCAGCAGTCCTTCGGTGCAGCTCGGCGTCAGCCCGCGGGCCGCGACCGCCCTCCTGGCTGCGTCGAAGGCGTGGGCGTGGCTCGGCGCGTACCCCGCCATCACGCCCGACCACGTGCAGACGATGCTGCTGCCGACCTGGCGGCACCGGATCCGGCTGCGGCCCGACGCGGAGCTCGAGGGTGTGTCGGTCGACGCCGTGCTCGGCTCGGTGCTGCAGCAGACGCGCGTCCCGATCTAGGAGCGGTCATTGAGCGAGCGGAGCGAGAAGAGACGCCTCCAGCGGGGAGGTGCCTGATGTACGTGACCGGTCGCCTGCCGCTGCTCCTCGCCGTCGGAGCGGTGCCCGTCGTGCTGCTCTCGGCAGCGGGCGTCGACGCGTGGCTCGCGGCGGCGGCGTGGGTGCTGCTGTGCGTGATCGCGGCGCTCGCAGACGCGGCGGCAGCGCCGGATCCCCGCCGGCTCACGGTGCAGCGACGGCTGCCGCGCCGCGTGCTCCTCGGACAGTCCGTGCGCGCCGAGCTCGTGCTGCGCAACGGTGCGAACGATCGCACCGTGCGCGGGCGTGTGTCA
>CAWHKF010000011.1:0-9311 GCA_963829895.1 uncultured Actinomycetota bacterium
TCGGGCACCGGCTCCCCGAGCGGCACGATCAGGATCGGGCGGTGCTGCCGGTGCGCGAGGCGCACGCCGACCGAACCGGTGAAGAACTCGCGGACCGACTCGCCGAACCCCCGCTTGCGCGTGCCGACGACGATCAGCCGGGCGTCGACCTGATCGGCGAAGTGCTTGATGGCCATCGCGGGGTCGCCGACGAGCTGGCGCACCGTCCAGCTCGGTCCGGAATCGCCGAGAACGGATGCTGCGGCATCCTGCACCTTCGCCAGTTCACCCTCACCGGCCGCGATGTTGATGTCGATCGGCGCCGAGTGGACGTACCCGTCAGGGTCCTCGTAGGTGACGAAGCGGGTCACGTCGACGTGGACCACGACCAGCGGCGCCTGGAACAGCTTCGCGTAGCGGGCCGCCTCCTTGAGGACCCGCGGCGACTGGTCAGGGATCACTCCCGCGATCACCGCGCCATGCAGGCTCTCGTCAGTCGTCGCGTCACCCTGGGGCTCGGATGCCTCATCGGTCATATGTCCGCACTCCTCCTATGCCCCTGGGGCCGCAGCGGCCGGGCTACCGGGGCTCCGTGTTATCCTGAATGCTACTCTTACCGGTTCGAAGCCGGATTCGTGAATGCCCGGGTTTGCGAGGCCCAGAGCCCGCAGAATAGCCCGCGACCTTAAATGAGGGGGTCTCGCATGGGGCGTGGCCGTCAGAAGGCGAAGCACACCAAGATCGCCCGTGAGCTGAAGTACGACACGTACAACGTGAACTACTCGGCACTCGAGCGCGAGCTCGGTCACCACGACGACGAGTTCGTCGACAAGTGGGCCGACCAGTACAACGACGAAGACGAGGACGAGACCTCGCCCGTCTCGTCGTCGCAGGCTTAAACTCCTCCGTCACCTCCACCCTCACCCCGTGTTCGCGCGCGGAGCAGGGTCAGTGGCGCGCGCCCGCGTCGGGGCGCGCACGGTCATGCCCGCGCGGCGACGGCCCGTCCGCGTGCCGCTAGGCCGTGTCGCCCGCGCGCGCGGCGCGTCGTGCTCGCCACCACGCCCAGAACCGGTCGAGCATGCGCTTGAGCGCCGCGGCCGCTCGTCGCGCCCAGTGGAACTCGGTGCCCAGCACGGCGAGCCCGAGGAACACGACGAGCCATCCCGGTCCCGGCAGCGGCACGAGCAGCAGCCCTCCCGCCGCGAGGATGCCACCGACCGCGCCGACCCCGAACCGGTAGGCGCGGTTGAGGCGGGGATGCCCGTCGATCCAGACGCGCGCGCGACGCAGCATCCGCCGGATCGGGCGGTGGGGCGCCTCGGCGGCGGCGATCTCGGCACGCACCCGGGTCTCGAGGGGATCCGGGGTCGCGCGGGGTTCAGGAATCTCGTGAGGTTCGGCGATGGTCACATCGGGGAACCTAACACGATATATCGCGAAGTGCCTGAGAGGTTCGGATGCCTCACCAGGCGCCGTGGCGGTGTTCCCAGTCATCCTCGACGGTGTGCGGCTGCGCGGCTACCACGCCCGCGGGGATGGCAGCAGCGACCACGACGGCGAGCACGATGAGCGGACCGGTCCAGGAGTCGGTCGCGTCGTGGAGGATTCCGATGCCGACGGGGAAGAGCGCGGCGATCGCGTAGCCGCCGCTCTGCACGAACCCGCTCAGCGCAACCGCGCCCTCGTGCGTGCGCGTGCGCAGGCCGAGGAGCACGAGGATCATCGGAAAGAGCAGCGGCGCGAGGCCGAGCAGCGCGACCCAGAGCCACGGCGCGACGGTGGGCAGGAAGAGCAGGCCCGCGATGCCGGCGAGGCCGGTGCCGACGGCGACCCCGAACAGCGCCCTCGTGGCGTTGCCGCGTGTGACCAGCAGGGGCACCGCGAGCGACGCCGGAAGACCCATGAAACCGAACAGGCCAGCAGCACGCCGGCCACGACGGGGGTGACGCCCGCGATGTCGACGAGGATCGTCGGCAGCCATGCGAAGGCGGTGTAGGCGAGGCTGCTCGACACGGCGAATCCCACGAGCAGCGCCCACGCGATCGGCAGCCGCCACATGCGGCCGAAGGCGCGCGGACTCGGCTGCTCGATGTCGTCATCGTCCGCGGCTGCCGCTTCGGCACGGCTCTTCTCGGCGGCGGCATGGCGCACCGCCAGGCCGATCCAGGGGACGCAGGCGACAAGGGCGAAGACGGCCCAGAGCCCGAGCGAGACGTGCCAGTCCGAGGCATCCGCCACCGGCACCGCCACGAGGGGCGGGAGGAACGTCGCGAGGGCCATCGTCGTGGAGAAGACGGTGGTCATGAGCCCGACGCGATCGGGGAAGTACCGCTTCACGAGCGGCGGCAGCAGGATGTTGCCCACGCCGACGGCGGCGAAGATCAGCGCCGTGCCGGCCAGCAGCAGTCCCGAGCCCGGCGCCAGACTGCGGACGATCAACCCGATCGCGACGACGACCATCGCGACGACCGCCAGGCGTTCGAGGCCGAACCGCCGCTCGAGGGCCGGCGTGAGCAGGCCGAACACCGCGTAGCAGACCGGCGGTGCGGTGCCGATGAGCCCGATGACCGCGGCCGGCACGTCGAAGTCGACAGCGATGTGGTCGTACAGCGGCGACAGCGAGGCGACCGCGGAACGCAGCGAGAAGGCGAACAGCACGATGCCCACGAGGGCGAGCGCTCGACCCTGCCAGAGGGGTCGGGACGCGGGGGAGCTCACCTGTCAACCCTAGGCGGCTCGGAGAGGCACGAGCTCGACCGTGGGCGCATCGCTCCGAACCATTGACAATATTACTGAGTGCACTCATACTTGAGTGAACTCGATGCGCACTTCGCGCCGACATCCGCCTTCGCAGGAAGGAGAACCACCATGAGCACCACAAGCAGCGACCCGGTCATCACGTCATATGCGCAGGCCCCGACCCGGACCTTCTCCGCGGGCGGAGTCGCCTTCGCCTATCGCGAGCTGGGGCCGAAGGGCGGCGTCCCGGTCGTCTTCTTCGTCCACCTGGCCGCGACGCTCGACAACTGGGATCCGCGCATCGTGGATCCCATCGCAGAGGATCACCACGTCATCACGTTCGACAACCGGGGCGTCGGCGCCTCCACCGGCGAGGTGCCGGACAGCGTCGAGGCGATGGCCGACGACGCCTACGCCTTCATCCGAGGGCTGGGATTCGACACCATCGACGTCTTCGCCTTCTCGCTCGGCGGCATGGTCGCGCAGGCGCTGGTGGTCAAGCATCCCGAACTCGTGCGCAAGCTCGTCCTCACCGGCACCGGCCCCGCCGGCGGCAAGGACATCGACAAGGTCGCCCGGCACCACGTACTACGACATCCTGCGTGCCACGCTGACACGATCGGATCCGAAGGAGTTCCTCTTCTTCAACCGCAACGCGACCGGCAAGCTCGCGGGCAAGGCATTCGTGAAGCGACTCCAGGAGCGCACCGCCGATCGCGACGCACCCATCACGACGAAGGCGTTCCGGACGCAGCTCACGGCGATCAAGAGGTGGGGGCGCTCCGCGCCGGCCGACCTCTCGAAGATCACTCAGCCCACGCTGATCGCCAACGGCGACAACGACCGGATGGTGCCCTCCGTGCTCTCGGAAGACCTGCACCGCCGCATCCCGGGATCCGAGCTGGTGATCTACCGCGACTCCGGTCACGGCGGCATCTTCCAGTTCCACCAGCAGTTCGCCCCTCTCGCCGCCGGCTTCCTCGCCCGCTGACGCATCCCGAGCCATCGAGAGGACACCGCACATGAGCGCCGCCCCGTACAAGAGGAAGCCCCTCGCCTCATCGATCCTGCTGTGGGTCCGCACCGACCGATCTCGCCAGACCGGCATGGACTACTGGAAGGGCCCGCACTCGGGCATCATCTCGGCGACCCCCGGACTGGACGAGTACCGCCAGATCCACCTCGCCGAGCAGAACCCCGGCCTGTGGCCGGCCACTCCCGGCGTCGAGACGGCGATTCCCGCAGAGCGCAGGATCGACGGCGTCGCCGAGGTCACGTTCCGGTCGATCCTCTCGCCGCTGCGAGGTCGCGCGCAGACCCGGCTGGCGTTCAAGGACGAGATCAACGTGTTCCGGCGCACCCTCCTGTATGCGGGGCCGCCCTACTCCACCCGCTGGTACGACGTTGCGGAGCCGGGCCGGCGACCGGGCGCGCGCGCACTCGTGTACCTGCGGAGGCGGCCGGACCTCGGCGGGCGCGCCTTCCGGAGATTCGTCACCGGCGAGCTCGCACCCGCACTCGCCGCCAGCGGGGCGATGCGGGAGCTGCGGACCCAGACCTTTCTGCCCTGGAACGAGAAGCTCTGGGACACGCCCGATGTCGCCCACGACAACCCGTCCGATCAGCGCTTCCACGCCGCCGTCATGCTGGGCTTCGACGATGTGGCGGCGCGTGCGGCGTTCTTCGCCGGCCGCGACGTCGAGCGACTGTCGAGCACGATCGGCTCCCGCGTCGCGGCGATCCACGCGTACGACGTCTCGGCAGCCCTGACCTACGTCAGCGGCGGCGTCATCCTTCCCCACTACCGCGAGTGAGGGGGGACAGTCGCCCGGCAGCAGGGACCGAGGTCCGCCTGTTTCTGACTAGAATCACAAAACGTCAGTCATCATCCGTTCCCCGGAGGACCACGTCATGACCATCGACACTCAGCCGGTCGGTCGACGCGAGCGCAACAAGCAGGACAAGCTCCAGCGCATCACCGCGGCGGCTCGAGAGCTCTTCGCCGAGCACGGCGTCGACGTCGTGACGACCCAGCAGATCGCGGACAAGGCCGACATCGGCACGGGAACGCTGTTCCTGTATGCGAAGAACAAAGGCGAGCTGCTCCTTCTCGTGCAGAACTCCGGCTACGTCGACGCACTGGCCGAGGGGCGAGCTGCCGCCGAAGGCGTCGCGGATCCCCTCGACGCGGTGATCGCGATCATCCGCCCGGTCGTCGAGTGCAACCGCGTGCAGATCGACAACGGGCGCACCTACCTGCGCGAGATCGTCTTCGGCGACCCCGAAGAGCCCCACCACCGTGAGGCCCTCGCCCTCACCGTGCAGACCGAAGAGGCGATCGCGGCCGTCCTCGGGCGCGACCGGCGCACCAGCCCCGAAGACGCGGCCACGCTCGCGCACGTGGTCTCGGCCATCATGTTCGTGAGCATGGCCGCCACGGTGAACATCGCCCTCTCGGTCGACGAGATCGTGGACGACATCCGCCGTCAGGTGCGCGTGCTGCTTCCGCACTGACCCCGCTCGGCGCACACCCTCGCGCTCGCGAACGGAGGAAGCCGGGTCAGCTCTCCTGCGAGCCCTCGACCCAGGCGAGGTACTCGTCGGTGACGGTGCCGGTGATGTAGCGGCCGTCGAAGCAGCTCATGTCGAGGTCCTCGACATCGGAGCCCTCGAGGATCGCCGCCTTCAGGTCTTCCACCTCCTGGTACACGACGAAGTCGGCACCCAGCTCCTCCGCGATCTCGGGGATCGTGCGCCCGTGGGCGACCAGCTCCTGGCGCGACGGCATGTTGATGCCGTACACGTGCGGGTAGCGCACGGGCGGCGCGGCCGAGGCGAACGTGACGCTCTTGGCCCCGGCATCCCGGGCCATCTGGATGATCTCCTTCGACGTCGTGCCGCGCACGATGGAGTCGTCGATGAGGAGCACGTTCTTGCCCTTGAACTCGCTCGACATGGCGTTGAGCTTCTGACGCACGCTGCGCTTGCGCGCCGCCTGGCCGGGCATGATGAACGTGCGGCCGACGTAGCGGTTCTTGTAGAACCCCTCGCGATACTCGACTCCCAGCTTGCGGGCCACCTGCATGGCTGCGGGGCGGGAAGAGTCGGGGATGGGCATGACCACGTCGATCGCCTCGCGCGGCGTGAACTTCGCGATGGTGTCGGCGAGCCGGTCGCCCATGCGCAGGCGCGCCTCGTACACCGAGATGCCGTTCATGACCGAGTCGGGGCGAGCGAGGTACACGTACTCGAACGAGCAGGGCACGAGCTTCGGGTCGGTCGCGCACTGCTGGGTGTGCAGGTTGCCCTCGAGGTCGATGAACACCGCCTCGCCCGGGTCGACGTCGCGGACGATCTCGAACTCGCCGTTCTCGAGCACCAGCGACTCGCTCGTGACGACCCACTCGTAGTGGCCGTCCTCGTGCTTGCGCGTGCCGAGGATGAGCGGACGGATGCCGTACGGATCGCGGAACGCCAGCAGCCCGTAGCCGGCGATCAGGGCGATGGCCGCGTACGAGCCCTCGACGCGCTCGTGCACGCGGCTCACGGCCTGGAACACCTGGGTCGGGTCGAGTTCGAGGCCAGAGATCGACGCCTGCAGCTCGTTCGCCAGCACGTTGACCAGCAGCTCGGTGTCGGACGACGTGTTGAGGTGGCGGCGGTCCTTGTGGAACAGCTCCGCGGTGAGCTCGCGCGTGTTCGTGAGGTTTCCGTTGTGCACGAGCACGATGCCGTAGGGGGCGTTCACGTAGAAGGGCTGCGCCTCCTCCTCGTTCGACGCGGTGCCCTTCGTCGCGTAGCGCACGTGGCCGAGGCCGATCTCACCGAGCAGCGCCCGCATGTCGCGGGTGCGGAACGACTCGCGCACCTGGCCGCGGGTCTTGTGCTGATGCACGACCCCGCTGCGCTCGGCCGTCGCGATGCCGGTGGAGTCCTGGCCGCGGTGCTGCAGAAGCAGAAGGGAGTCGTAGATCTCCTGGTTGGCAGACCCACGGCCCACCACTCCGACGATTCCGCACATGGGTGTTGCCTGCTCCGTCTTGTCGTTTCTGCGCTGTGTCGTTCTGCGTCGTGTCGTCTGCCGGCTCAGCGAGCCGCGTGGTCCGCGTAGGAACCCACGAGGCGCACGGCGCCGCCGTCGACGCCCTTGGCACCCTGCTCCCAGTGGCCGTCCGGACGAGCGCCGTCGTGGACGACGCCCACCTGCCAGGTCGCGATGCCTTCACGCGAGAGAGCGGATGCCGCAGCCTCCGCCTTGTCGGCCGCCACGACCGCGAGGAACCCGATGCCGAGGTTCCAGGTGCCCTCGGTTGAGGTGAGGTCGAGGTCGCCCAGGTCGGCCAGCACCCGGAACACCGGGGACGGCGACCACGTCGAGCGATCGAGCTCGACCCAGGTGCCCTGCGGCAGCACGCGCGCGAGGTTGGCGGCGATGCCGCCGCCGGTGACGTGGCTGAGCGCGTGCACCCGGTCGCCGTGGTCGGCGATCAGGCGCAGCAGCGGACGCGTGTAGAGGCGCGTCGGCTCGAGCAGTGCCTCGCCCCACGTCGCGCCGAGGTCGGCGGAGTTGTCGCCGTACTGGATGCCGGCGCCGGCGACGATGTGCCGCACCAGGGAGTAGCCGTTGGAGTGCAGACCCGAGCTCGCCAGGGCCAGGACGACGTCTCCGCTGCGGACCCGGTCGGCGCCGAGCAGGCGGTCGGCCTCGACCACGCCGGTCGCGGCGCCGGCGACGTCGTAGTCGTTGATGCCCAGAAGCCCCGGGTGCTCGGCCGTCTCGCCGCCGACGAGCGCGGTGCCCGTCTCGGCGCAGCCGGCCGCGATGCCGCGGACGATGTCGGCGATGCGCTCGGGGAAGACCTTGCCGCACGCGATGTAGTCGGTCATGAACAGCGGCCTCGCGCCGACCACGACGATGTCGTCGACGACCATGCCGACGAGGTCCTGCCCGATCGTGTCGTGCTTGTCGATGGCCTGGGCGATCGCGACCTTCGTGCCGACGCCGTCGGTGCTGGTGGCCAGCAGCGGCTTGTCGTAGGCCTTGAACGCGCTCGCGTCGAAGAGCCCGGCGAACCCGCCGACTCCCCCGAGCACCTCGGGGCCCTGCGTGCGACGGACCGCCGACTTCATCAGCTCGACGGCGAGGTCGCCGGCAGCCGTGTCGACGCCGGCAGCCGTGTAGGGGTTCACAGGCTGTGCGGGGCGGGAGGGGGCATCGCGTTCGGATGAGGCCACGGTCACAAGCCTACCGGCGCCCTGCCTGGACGGATGCCGGATGGCCCCGCCCCTCCGGCGTCACACTGAATCGGTTCACCTGCGCTGAACGTACGCGCACACCGGCTTCGGGCGTACGTTCAGCGCAAGTGAGCCGTTTCGCGAGCGACGACGGGGAATGGGCGTCGGATCGAGGTCTCCGGATGCCGCCGGACGGGGCCGCGGGAGCGGGCCCGGATCTAGAATGGACCGCATGGGCGGCGCCGGTGCACCGGAGTGGCTGATCCGCGAAGACGCCGGTCAGCCGGTGCTTCTTGCCCTCTATCTGCGCCAGGTGCTCGGCCTCCGCTCTCCGGATGAGCTGCCGCACCTGCGCGGGATCCCGCCGCGGGCGAACGACCGGTCGGATGAGGCCCAGGCGATTCTCGAACGGCAATGGCGGCAGTACTGGGCGATGACGGTCGAACCGCAGGCCCACCCGTCGGATGTCCCCCTCGATCTCGTGGACGGATTCGACACCGTGCTCGCCCTGCCGGTCGAGGGCTGCGACGAGCTGCGGTCGGCCTTCATCCCGCATGCGCCGGAAGCGCTCGCGTTCGCGCGGATGGCGAACGAGCGGTACCGCAAGGAAGCCTCGCACAGCTCCGGCACGGCATACCGGGCCTACGCCGGCGCGATCGCCGAGCATGAGCGGCAGGTCGGTCGGCGGGCGCACTCGTTCGAGCTCAACGTGCAGGTGCTGCCGCTGAATCAGCGCGGCGTGTGGTGGATCGGATCCCTCACGGTCGCCGTCACCGATGGGCTGCGGGGGGATGTCGCGGCCTTCGACACCGCCATCCACCCGATCATCGCCGAGCTGGCCTAGTCGCGACCCTCAGCCGTCGCGGCCCTCAGCCGCATCCGGGCGGTCAGTGGGCCGAGCCGTGGCCGTTCGTACCGGGCTCGGGGTCGACGTGGACCGACGCGTGGTCGACGGCGACCTCGTGGGTGTGGCGGCGCGAACGACGGTCGAAGATCAGCGCGACGACGCCGCCGAGCGCCAGGCCGATCGGGGCGCAGACGAGCACGAGGAAGCCGAACACCTGACCCTGCGAGTACTCGACGCCGGTGTTGGGGCTCGGGTCGGCGGTGCCGTTGAACGAGAACGTGAGGATCATCGCGACGAGCACGCCGAGCGCGGCGCCGAGGATGAGGAACACCGAGATCTTGGGAGCCCGTCGCACGCTCACGGTCTCGATGTGGTCCTGGCTGTGCTCGGGCATGTCCCCATTGTCCCACTCGGCGCGCCGGAGCGCGCCGGGGCAGGCGAAAGGGATCGCTGGTGCGCAACGGCGCCGACCCCGACGTCGTCAGGGGCGCAACGGGAGCAGGTCGGA
>CAWHKF010000012.1:0-26782 GCA_963829895.1 uncultured Actinomycetota bacterium
ATCGACCCGACCGACGACGACGCCCGCCATCCCGCGGGAACCGAACTCCCCCTCCCCGCATGGTCGACGCTGACCCTGCTCGACGGGTGAGCACGCCCGGGCACCTCGCCCCGGCATCCGAGAAGAAAGAGAAGGACATGAGGAACGCACCAAGAACGGCACTGGCCCTGGGCGCCGGCGCTGTCACCGCAGCACTGATCCTCACCGGCTGCGCGCCCGGGGGCGGCGGCGACGACGGCGGTGGGAGCACCGAGCCGATCACCGAAGAGCAGCGGGAGGAGGCGCTGAACACTCCCACCGAGCTCACGTTCTGGACGTGGGTGCCCGACATCGAGAACGAGGTCAAGCTCTTCGAGGAGAAGTACCCGGCGATCGACGTGAAGGTCGAGAACGTCGGGCAGGGCCTTCCGCACTACCAGAAGCTGCGTAGTGCGATCGAGGCCGGCGAGGGAGCACCGGATGTCGCGCAGGTCGAGTACCAGTACATCCCGTCGTTCGTGCTGCCCGAGTCGCTGCTCGACCTGACGCCCTATGGCGCGGACGACCTCTCGGGCGACTACGTCGACTGGGCGTGGAACCAGGTCTCGCCCGACGAGGCGGTGTGGGCGATCCCGCAGGACGTCGGTCCGATGGGCAACCTCTACCGTGAGGACATCCTGACCGCGGCCGGCATCACCGAGCCGCCGGCGACGTGGGCCGACTACGCGACCGCCGCGAAGGCCGTCAAGGATGCCACCGGCTCGTACATCTCCAACGTCGGCGCCACCCAGGCCGGCCAGATGATCGGCTTCTTCTGGCAGGCAGGCGTCAAGCCCTTCGGCTACGACGGGGCTGAGACGGTGAAGATCGACGTCAACAGCGACGAGGCGAAGGAGGTCGCGACCTACTGGACCGACCTGATCCAGCAGGACCTCATCTCCACCGACGTCGACTTCAACGACACGTGGTACCAGGGCCTCGCGAACGGCAAGTACGCCGGGTGGCTCACCGCAGCATGGGGTCCGATCTTCCTGCAGGGCACCGCGGAGAACACGTCGGGGCTGTGGCGTGCCGCTCCGCTGCCGCAGTGGGACGCGGGCGAGGAGGTCTCGGGCAACTGGGGCGGCTCGTCCGACGCGGTCCTCGCCTCGAGCGAGAACCCCATCGCCGCCTACGAGCTCGCGAAGTTCATCAACAACGATGACGAGTCGGCGATGAGGCTCGCGACCGAGCAGTTCCTCTTCCCGCCGCAGGTCTCCGTGCTCGAGGATCCCGCGTTCGTCGACCAGGCATCCGAGTTCTACGGCGGCCAGGAGGTCAACAAGCTCTTCGCCGAGATCTCCACCACCGTCGACACGGACTTCCAGTGGGTGCCGTTCATGGACTACGTGTACTCCACCTACGAGGAGACGATCGGCCCGGTGATGGCCGAGAAGGGTGACATCGCGGCCGCGCTCGACACGTGGCAGGACCAGCTGGTCAAGTACGCGGAGGATCAGGGGTTCACCGTCGAGTGAGCCCGCGGGGCGCTCGCCGCACGGCAGCGGCGGGCGCCCTGCACACCGCCCATGAGTCGTCCGGACGCCCGGTCGCCGGGGCCACCCATTCCACCTGAGAAGGAGCCGCCATGTCGTCCACCCCGGCGCTCACCGTCGAGCGCCCCTCCGCCGCACCACCGCCGAAACGCCGCACGAGCACGACGCAGCGCAGGCACAACCTCGCCGCGTACCTGTTCCTCCTGCCGTTCTTCGTCGTGTTCATCACGATGCTCGTCGTGCCCCTCGTGTACTCCGGATACCTGAGCCTGTTCGAGAGCCAGCTCATCGGCGGCGAGGTCTTCAACGGGCTCGGCAACTACGTCCGGGCGATCACCGACCCGCTCTTCCTCGAGGGCCTCGGCCGAGTCGGACTGTTCTTCATCATCCAGGTGCCGATCATGCTCGGCCTGGCACTGTTCTTCGCGCTCGCGCTCGACAGCTTCCGGGCCCGTGGGTCCAAGGCCATCCGCCTGCTCATCTACATGCCGTACGCCGTGCCGGCGGTGGTCGCCACGCTCATGTGGGGGTACCTGTACGGGCCCGACTTCGGACCGATCGCCCAGATCTCCCGGGCGGTCGGCCTCGGCACGCCCGAGTTCTTCTCGCCCGAGAACATCCTCGGTTCGATGATGAACATCGTCACGTGGGAGTTCGTCGGCTACAACATGATCATCATGTACGCGGCCCTGCGGGCGATCCCCGCCGAGCTGTACGAGGCGGCCGAGATCGACGGCGCCGGCCAGTTCCGGCTCGCGTGGAGCGTGAAGATCCCGGCGATCCGCCCGGCGATCCTGCTGACGGTGATCTTCTCGATCATCGGCTCGTTCCAGCTCTTCGCGGAGCCGAGCCTGCTCGAGCATCCTCGCGCCCAACGTGGTCATCAACTCGTTCACCCCGAACTTCTACGCCTACAACCTCGCGTTCGTGAACCAGGAGCTGAACTACGCGGCTGCCATCGCCTTCCTCCTCGGGCTCGTGATCGCGATCCTGTCGTACTTCGTCCAGCTCGGGGCGGAACGCCGTGAGCGACGCGAGCGGAGGCTGACATGACCTCGACCGAGACCCGCGCGGCCGTGACGGTCGGCGACGCGACCGGCTCGCGTCGCGGCACCCGTCGGTTCGCGCCCGAGCGGCGCCGGAGCCTGCTGCTCACCGTGCTGCTCTGGCTCTGCGTGCTCTACTTCGTGCTGCCCCTGTGGTGGTTGCTCGTCTCCTCGACCAAGGACAACGCCGCGCTCTTCTCGACGTTCGGGCTGTGGTTCGGCGGGGACTTCTCACTCTGGGAGAACCTGCAGACCCTGTTCAGCGTGCGGGACGGCATCTTCCTGCGGTGGCTCGTGAACACGTTCGTGTACTCGATCACCGCCGCGTTCGGCGCCACGCTGCTCGCCACCATGGCGGGCTACGCGTTCGCGAAGTACGAGTTCCCGGGCAAGAAGGCGCTCTTCAGCGCGACCCTCGGCGCGATCATGATCCCGCTCACGGCGCTCGCGCTCCCGACCTACCTGCTGTTCTCCTCGGCCGGCCTGACGGACACCCCGTGGGCGGTCATCATCCCGTCGCTCGTGAGCCCGTTCGGGGTGTACCTCATGCGGGTGTACGCGGCCGACGCCATCCCCGACGGCCTCATCGAGGCGGCGCGCGTCGACGGAGCGGGCGAGTTCCGGATCTTCTGGCAGGTCGGGCTCCGGCTCCTCGGGCCGGGCCTCGTCACCGTGTTCCTCTTCTCGCTGGTCGCGACGTGGAACAACTACTTCCTCCCGCTGATCATGCTGAACAGCTCGGACCTCTACCCGATCACGGTCGGGCTCGCGCAGCTCCAGGCCGCGGCCTCGCAGGGCGGCGGCTCGCAGGCGCTGTTCTCCACGGTGATCACCGGCTCGTTCGTGTCGATCATCCCGCTGGTCCTCGCGTTCCTGTTCCTCCAGCGGTACTGGCAGTCGGGGCTCGCCACCGGCGGGGTGAAGGGATGAACGGACCGACGGACATGGACAGGTCGACGCGCTCGGCCGGAAGGGGACGATCATGACGATCTGGTACGGCGGCGACTACAACCCCGAGCAGTGGCCGCGGGAGGTGTGGGACGAGGACGTGCAGCTCATGCGGCGCGGCGGCATCAACCTCGCCACGGTGGGCGTGTTCTCGTGGGCGCGTCTCGAGCCGCGTCCGGCGAGTACGACTTCGCCTGGCTCGACGACGTGCTCGATCTCCTGCACGCCAACGGGATCCGCGTCGACCTCGCCACGGCCACCGCGTCGCCGCCTCCGTGGCTCGCGGTGCGGCATCCCGAGACGCTGCCGGTCACCGAGAGCGGCGTGCGGCTGGCCGTCGGCAGTCGCCAGCAGTACTGCCCGAGCTCGCCCGTGTACCGCGAGCGGGCGCGTGAGCTCGTCACGCGACTGGTGGAGCGGTACGCGGGGCATCCGGCCCTCGAGCTGTGGCACGTGAACAACGAGTACGGATGCCACGTCAGCCACTGCTACTGCGACGTGTCGGCGGCCGCCTTCCGCGAGTGGCTCGCGGCGAAGTACGGCTCGATCGAGGAGCTCAACCGCGCCTGGGGCACGGCGTTCTGGTCGCAGCGGTACGACGCGTTCGAGGAGGTCATGCCGCCGCGCGCCGCGCCCACGTTCCGCAACCCGACCCAGCTGCTCGACTTCGACCGCTTCTCGAGCGACGAGCTGCTCGCGTGCTACCGGGCCGAGGTCGAGGTGATCCGGCCGCGCTCGTCGGTGCCGATCACGACGAACTTCATGGGCTTCTTCAAGGCGGTGGACTACTGGACGTGGGCGCCGGAGGTCGACGTCGTCTCGGACGACACCTACCCCGACCCGGCCGACCCCGCCTCGCCCGCGCACGCGGCGATGGTGCGCGACCTCATGCGATCGCTCGGCGGCGGTGCGCCGTGGATCCTCATGGAGCAGTCGCCGAGCGCGGTGAACTGGCGCGCGCAGAACGCGGCGAAGGCGGCGGGGCAGATGCGGGCCTGGTCGTACCAGGCGGTCGGCCGCGGCGCCGACGGCGTGCTGTTCTTCCAGTGGCGCCAGTCCGCGGCCGGGTCGGAGAAGTTCCACTCGGGCCTCGTGCCGCACGCCGGTACGGACACGCGCGTCTGGCGCGAGGTGGAGCAGCTCGGCGCCGAGCTCCGGGCGCTCTCGGAGCGGGACGGCGAGGATGCCGTCGCGGGGACGCGGGTGCCGTCGAGTGTCGCGATCGCCCTCGACTGGGACAGCTGGTGGGCGATCGAGCAGCCGGCCTCGCCGACGACGGTCCCGTACCTCGAGGTGCTGTTCGCCTGGCACCGCGCCCTGACCTCGCTCGGCGTGGCGGTCGACTTCGTCCGCGCGCAGTCCGACCTCTCGGGCTATCGCGTCGTGGTGGCACCGGCGCACTTCGTCATGACCGATGAGCAGGCCGCGAACCTCGCCGGGTTCGCCGAAGCGGGCGGCTCGCTCGTCGTCGGCTTCGGCTCCGCGATCACCGACGAGCACCTGCGCATCCGGCTCGGTGGATACCTCGGCGAGCGGCTCCGGGCGACGCTGGGCGTGTGGATCGAGGAGTTCGCGCCGCCGGCCGCACCCGACCTGCGTGCGGTGGGCGGCGGGGTCGCTCCGCCGGTCGGACTGCAGGGCGACCCGGTCGGCGAGGACGCGACCGGCTCCGTGTGGGCCGAGGTCGTGCGGGTGGACGATGCCGACACGCTCGTGCGGTTCAGCGAGGGCACCCTCGACGGGTTGCCGGCGGTCACCCGGCGCAGCACGGGCGAAGGCAGCGGTTGGTACGTCGCAACCCTGCCCGAGCCCGATGCGCTGCGGCGGCTCGCCGCACGGATCCTGGCCGGACGCCGAGGTCGAAGTCCCGCCGGCCGCGGCGAACGGCGCGAACGTCGAGGTCGTGCGTCGCGGCGACGTCGTGTTCGTCATCAACCACGGCGCGGATGACGCGGAGGTCCTCGTCGACGGGACGGACCTGCTCACGGGGCATCCGTCACGAGGGTCGGTGCTGCCCTCGCAGGGCGTCGCGATCATCGGTGGCACGGGCGGGCGCGGCTGATCCGGTGCGACGTGCCCGCGTCGCCGCGACGCGGGCACGCGCACCCCGGGTTCTAGCGCCGGAGGCGCCGGTAGGCCGACGCCGCGAGCGGCAGGAAGACCAGGGTGATCACGAGCGGCCAGACGGATGCCGCGAGCACGGCGTACTCGGCGAGCCATCCGCTCGTCACGCCCGTGGGGTTGCCGAACAGCTCGCGCGCCGCGGTGGCGGTCGCCGAGACGGGGTTCCACTCGGCGATCACGCCGAGCCACCCGGGCATGGTCTCGGCCGACACGAACACCGTCGAGAGGAAGCCGATCGGCCAGACGAGCACCTGCACCGCCGTCGTCGCACCGGGGCCGCGGAAGCGGAGGCCGAGGAAGATCCCGACCCAGAGCAGGGCGAACCGGAGCCAGAGCAGCAGCACCACGCCGAGTGCGATCTCGGCGGGGCCGGTGGTCGGGCGCCAGCCGATGAGGAGCCCGCCGACCATGAGCACGGCGAGGCCGACGACCGAGTTGGCGAGGTCGGCGAGCGCGCGCCCGAGGGCCACCGAGGCGCTGGTGATCGGCAGGGATCGGAAGCGGTCGGTGATGCCGCGCTTCGAGTCCTCCGCCATCGCCGTCATCGTCGACTCGAGGCCGAACAGCATCGCGAGCGCGAACATGCCCGGCAGCAGGAAGGCGATGTAGTCGCCCTCGCCCGGCACCTCGATGGCACCGCCGAAGAGGAAGCCGAACATGAGGACGAGCATGAGGTTGAACGCCAGGCCGAACACGAAGCCCCATGGCGCGCGCACCCAGTGCAGCAGGTCGCGACCGGCGATGAGCGCGCCCTCCCGCAGCGGGTTCGATCGGCGGTCGCGCAGCCCGGGCGCTGCCGCGATGGCGGGCGTGGGTGGGGTGGTGGTGGTCATCGTGCCTCCCGGCTGGGGTCGGACGCGGGCGCGCGGTGAGGTGCAGGAACACCTCGTCGAGCGTGGGGCGGCGCAGGGCGAGGTCGTCGACCTCGATCGCCTCGGCATCGAGCGCGCGCACGATCGCGGTGAGCGCCGCCGCGCCGTCGGCGACCTCGACGGTGACCGCGCGGGTGTCGGGATCGACGGATGGCTCTGCGCCGGTCGCCCGGCCGACGGCGAGCGCGGCATCCGCGAGCCGGGCGCCGTCGGCCGGCACGACCGTGACGCGGTCGCCGCCGATGCGACGCTTGAGCTCGTCGGGCGTGCCCTCGGCGATCACGCGGCCGTGGTCCATCACCGAGATGCGGTCGGCGAGCTGGTCGGCCTCGTCGAGGTACTGCGTGGTGAGCAGCACCGTCGTGCCCGCGGCGGCGACCTCGCCGATCGCCTGCCAGACCGTGGCGCGGCCGCGCGGGTCGAGTCCGGTGGTCGGCTCGTCGAGGAACAGGATCGCCGGCGTGAGCACGAGGCTCGCGGCGATGTCGAGGCGGCGGCGCATCCCGCCGGAGAAGCCCGAGACCGCGCGGTCCGCGGCATCCGCGAGCGTGAAGGCCGCAAGGAGGTCGTCGGCACGTCGCCGGGCCCTCGGCTTCGACACGCCGCTGAGGCGGGCGAACAGCATCGAGGTTCTGCCGCGCCGTGAGCGCCTCGTCGACCGCATGGAACTGGCCGACGAGGCCGATGCGCTCGCGCACGGACGACGGGTGGCGACGCACGTCGACCCCGTCGATGCTCGCCGAGCCCGCGTCGAAGTCGGTCAGCGTGGCGAGGCACTGCACGGCCGTCGTCTTGCCCGCGCCGTTCGGTCCGAGCAGGCCGTGCACGGTCCCGCGCGCGACGGCGAGGTCGAATCCGTCGAGCGCCATCGTCGACCCGTAGCGCTTGCGGAGTCCGTGGGCGAAGAGGGTCGGGGGTGGGGTGGAGGTCGGAGTCGGAGTCATCGCTCCCTTTCAGCGTACGCTATACGGTGTTATTCAATGACCGTACAGCATACGGAGAATGTAGGCTAGCCCCCATGTCGAGCGAATCCACCGGGCACGGCGAGCCCGACCGCACGCTCCGGTTGCTGTGGCGTCATCGGCTCGGCGACCCCGTGGGGTCAAGGGGCCCGAAGCAGCGCACCAGCGTCGACGTCGTGGTCGACACCGCGATCGAGATCGCCGACGAGGAGGGCATGGAGGCGCTCTCGATGCGCCGCATCGCCGAGCGGCTGGGACTCAAGCCGATGTCGGTGTACACCTACGTGCCGGGCAAGGCCGAGCTCATCGACCTCATGGTCGACCGTGCCGCCGGCGAGGAGCCGCTGCCGGAACCCGCCGGGTCGCTCCGGGAGCGCCTCGAGCAGGTCGCGCGGCTCGCGTGGAACGAGTACCTGCGGCATCCGTGGCTGCTCTCGATCGACACCAGTCGCCCCCCGCTCGGGCCGAACGTCTCGGATCGCTGGGAGTGGAGCCTGCGCGCGATCGAGGGACTCGGACTCAGCGACCTCGACATGGACCAGGTGATCACCCTCGTGACCGGGTTCGTGGCCGGGCCGGCGCGCGCCTACGTCGACGCCGAGCGGCTGCACCGCACCTCGACCGAGAGCGACGAGGAGTGGTGGGCGCGCAACGCCCCGGTGCTCGAGCAGATCATGGACCCCTCGAGGTATCCCATCTCGGGGCGGGTCGGCACCGCCGCGGGCGAGGAGTACGGCGCCGCCGCCGACCCCGCGCGGGCGTTCGAGTTCGGGCTCGCGCGGGTCATCGACGGGATCGAGGCCTACGTCGCCCTGCGCGGCCGCGAGGCGCGTGCCGGCTGAGGCGGTTACTCCGCGGGCGGCTTCATCAGTGCGCCCGCGGCGAGCCCGACCGCGAGGCCCGCGGCGAGCCAGAGCCAGAATCCCGTCCAGAGGCTGATGCCCACGCCCACGAGCGCGCCGACGACGAGTCCGATGATGAGCTGCTTGCGTCGTGCGCCGGGGGTGGATTCGGAGGCCATGCGCCAAGCCTACGAGGCGTCGCCGCGTCCTCCCGCCGCGTCGGCGGGCGGCCACTCGCGCGGCACGTACTCGCGCACGTGCGCCACCTCGAACACGAACGGCAGGGTGCCGAGATCGCGCGGGGCATCCGTGGGCAGTTCGTACACGTCGAGCATGAGCTGCACCGGATACCGGATCGCCTGCTCCACGGTCTTCACGAGCCGACCGTCGATGAAGAACCGCACGCGATCGGGCAGCCACTCGACCGCGTAGTCGTGGAACTCGGTGAGGTCGCCGTCGACGCGCACCTTCTCGAAGTCGAGCTCGAGGCGCGGGTCGTTCTGCGGCTTCACGCCGACGCCGACGAGCCCGCCCTCGTCGTCGAGCTCGCTGCCGAAGATCTCGAAGATGCACAGCTCGCCGCAGTCGCGGGGCTCGTCCTCGAAGCCGATCGGCCAGAGCGCGACCATCGCCGACGGGTGGCGGATGCCGCGGACCCGCGCCTCGATGACGCCGAAGTGCGGCAGCCAGAGCCGCTCCTCGTCCTGCGCCTCGCGCACCACCAGGCCGCGCCGGAAGCGGTGCTGGCCGACCCCGCTGCCGACCGGCCCCGAGAACTGCCCCGTCTGCAGGTGGGACACCCGCACGTCGCCGTCGAACTCGGGAGACCACCGCGGGGTGTCCGCGTCGATGCGGAGCTTCAGCGTGCCGCCGGAGACCTCGTAGCGAGCGCGGGTCGCCGCGCGCGAACTCCAGTGCGGCGTGTAGTACGGGAACCAGCGCGTGTCGTCGAGGTCGTCACCCTCGAACTGCTCGTCGACGGCGAGCGCGTAGCGTGCCAGGTCGAGCGTCTCCGTCATGCCGAACCTCCCGCTGGGTCGTCGCCGATGTCAGATGAGCCCGAGCGCGCGCACCGCGTCGCGCTCCTCCTCGAGCTCGGCGACGGATGCCGCGATGCGGTGCCGCGCGAACGCATCGAGCTCGAGACCCTGCACGATGCGCCACGCCCCGTCGACCGACTCGACCGGGAACGACGACACGAGCCCCTCGGGCACGTCGTAGGACCCGTCGGAGACGACCGCGGCGCTCGTCCACCCGTTGCGTCGTGCCGAGGACCCAGTCGTGCACGTGGTCGATCGTCGCGCTCGCCGCGGAGGCGACCGACGACGAGCCGCGCACCTCGATGATCTCGGCGCCGCGCTTCGCGACGCGCGGGATGAAGTGATCGACGAGCCACTCGCGCGCCGCGTCGGGCCCGCCGAGGCGGGCGGCGAGGAGCGCGGGCACCGACTGCCCGCCGGCCGTCGCGTGCGACACGTCGGGGAACTGCGTGGCCGAGTGGTTGCCCCAGATCGCGACGTCGCGGATCTCGCCGACCGGCGTGCCCACCGTGGTCGCGAGCTGCCCGAGCGCCCGGTTGTGGTCGAGCCGCGTGAGCGCGGTGAAGCGGTCGGCCGGGACATCCGGTGCGTGGGCCGCCGCGATGAGCGCGTTCGTGTTCGCCGGGTTGCCGACCACCACGATGCGCACGTCGTCGGCCGCGCCCGCGTTGATGGCCTCGCCCTGCGGCCCGAAGATGCCGCCGTTCGCCACCAGCAGGTCGCCGCGCTCCATGCCCGCCGTGCGCGGGCGCGCGCCGACGAGCAGGCCGAGGTTCGCGCCGCGGAATGCCGCCGCCGCGTCGTCGTGGACGTCGACGTGCGCGAGCAGCGGGAACGCCGAGTCCTGCAGCTCGAGCGCCGCGCCCTCGGCCGCCCGCACGCCCTGCGGGATCTCGAGCAGCTGCAGCCGCACGGGGGTGTCGGGACCGAGCAGCTCGCCCGCGGCGATGCGGAAGAGCAACGCGTAGCCGATCTGCCCTCCGGCGCCCGTGATGGTGATCGTGACCGGCTTGACGCTCATGCTGCGAGCCTACGCCGCGGGGCCGACGCGGTCACCAGCCGAGCGAGCCCGCGCCGCCCTTGAACGGGCCGACCACGTTCGACGTGATCCAGCCGCCGTAGAAGCGTCCCGGCTGCGGCACCACCTGCTCGCCGTCGACCGTGCACTCGTCCATCTGGCCCGCGTACACGGCGACGCGGTCGGCGAGCGACTCGAACCCCGACGACGGCGACGGGTAGTTCCAGGCGGCCCGCTCGGCCACCGTGCCGCCGCCGCGCACGCTGAGGTAGCGGGCCGCGCCCTTGAACTCGCAGAACGAGGAGCCGTGCGCGGCGACGAGCGCATCGGGCCGGAAGGCGCGCGATCGGCAGGTAGTAGACCGGCGGATGACTCGTCTCGAGCACCCGCACGACGTCGCGCGTGTCGACGACGCGCTCGCCGCCGAGGTCGATCGTCACGCGCACGTCGACGTGCTCGACGCGCGGCGGACGGGGGTAGTCCCAGACGGACTCCTGGCCGGGTCCCGCCGGATCGGGTACTGGTCGCATGGCGGGAGGCTAGGCCGCGATCCTGAGAGCGGGCGGCGGATCGGACACGGTGCGCGCGGCGGCGGGCGCGGCGCGGCATCCGCTCGGGGCATCCGCTCGTCGTTACCGTGAGGTCATGAGAGACCTGTATCCGGAGATCGAGCCGCTCGAGACGGGCATGCTCGACGTGGGCGACGGACAGCACATCTACTGGGAGGTCTCGGGCAACCGCGAGGGCAAGCCCGTCGTGTTCCTGCACGGCGGCCCCGGCGCGGGCACGAGCCCCGTGCACCGCCGCCTGTTCGACCCCGCCCGCTACCGGATCGTGCTGTTCGACCAGCGCGGCTGCGGCCTCTCGATCCCGCATGCGAGCGAGCCCGGCGCCGACCTGTCGGCGAACACCACGTGGCATCTCGTCGCCGACATGGAGCGGCTGCGGCACCATCTCGGCATCGACCGCTGGCAGGTCTTCGGCGGATCGTGGGGGAGCGCGCTCGCGCTCGCCTACGCGCAGACGCACCCCGAGCGCGTCACCGAGCTGGTGCTGCGCGGCATCTTCACGCTGCGCCGCCAGGAGCTCGACTGGTTCTACGAGGGCGGCGCGTCGGCGGTGTTCCCCGACCTGTGGGAGGACTTCCTCGCGCCGGTTCCCGTGGTCGAGCGCGGGCCACCTGATCGAGGCGTACGGGCGACTGCTGGCGGACCCCGACCCCGAGGTGCACCGGCCGGCCGCGATCGCGTGGTCGCGGTGGGAGTCGTCGACGATCACGCTGCTGCCGCAGGCCGACACGATCGCGCGCTTCACCGAGCCCGAGTACGCCACGGCGTTCGCGCGCATCGAGAACCACTACTTCCGCCACGGCGGCTGGTGGGAGGAGGGGCAGCTCATCCGCGATGCGACCCGGCTGGCCGGCATCCCCGCGGTGATCGTGCAGGGCCGCTACGACATGTGCACGCCGCCGATGACGGCCTGGGACCTGCACCTGGCATGGCCCGAGGCGGAGTTCCGGATGATCGCCGATGCCGGGCATGCGTTCGACGAGCCCGGGATCCTCGACGCGCTCATCCGGGCCACCGATCGGTTCGCCGCGCGACGGGACGACCGACGAGGACGCGACGACGAGGACGAGCGCGACGAGGACGATCGCGACGACGACGACGACGACGACGAGCGACGACGAGGACGACGACGACGACGACGAGGACGATGACGACGACGACGACGACGACGACGACGACGACGACGAAGACGACGAGGATGACGACGACGACGACGACGACGACGAAGAGCGACGATGATGGGACATCCGACGCCGATGTCAACCCGTCGCCCGAGAACGGCGACGAGGAGTCGGCGACCACGCCTCGCGGTAGCGTCTCACCATGACGTTCAACCCGAACTCCGACATCGGCGGCGGCAGGGTCTCGAAGCGCGGGCGCAACACGGGCATCGCCGTCGGCGGCGGGCTCGGCGTGATCGCGCTCTTCGTGATCTCCCAGTTCCTCGGGGTCGACCTCACGGGGCTCATGGGCGGCGGCGCGGCGCCCGAGACGGAATCCTCGCTCGAGCAGTGCCAGACCGGCGCCGATGCCAACGAGAACGTCGAGTGCCGGATGGTCGGCGCCGCGGCGTCGTTGGACGCGTACTGGTCGCAGGAGGGCCCGCAGCTCGGGCTGGACTACGTGGGCCCGCAGGACTTCGTGCTCTTCGACCAGGCCACGACGACCGGCTGCGGCGGCGCGTCCTCGGCGACCGGGCCGTTCTACTGCCCGCCCGACCAGACGATCTACATCGACGTCACGTTCTACGACGAGCTGCGCGGGCGGTTCGGCTCGAGCGGAGGCCCGCTCGCCGAGATGTACGTGGTCGCACACGAATGGGGCCACCACATCCAGAACCTCGCCGGCATCCTCGAGCGCGCGCAGGACGGCCAGACCGGCCCGACGTCGAACGCGGTGCGCGTCGAGCTGCAGGCCGACTGCTTCGCGGGCGCGTGGGCGGCGAACGCCTCCGAGGTGCCCGACGAGAGCGGGGTGCCGTTCCTGCAGCCGATCACCGACGCGCAGATCGCCGATGCGCTGAGCGCGGCCTCGGCGGTCGGCGACGACCGCATCCAGGAGGCGACGCAGGGCCAGGTGACCCCGCACTCCTTCACGCACGGCTCGAGCGAGCAGCGCCAGCGCTGGTTCCTCGTCGGCTTCCAGCAGGGCGCCGGCGCCTGCGACACCTTCTCGGTCTCGCAACTGTGATCGCCGGCCGCGCCGGGCGCATCGCGCTCGGCGTCGTCGTCGCGCTCTTCGGAAGCGACTGCGTACGACCTGTCGCGGGCCGACAGCCGAGGCGCCGTGACGGAACGGATCAGGCGAGCGCCGCGACGATCGCCTGGCCGAGCTGCACGGGCTTCGTGAACTGCGGCCAGTGACCCGTGGGCAGGTCGACGTAGGCGACCTGCTTCACCTGCGCGAGCTCGCGCGTGAACGGCGAGTCGGCGGCGATCCACTCGACGAGCGCGCTGCTCGGGAACTCGCACGCGATGATCGTGATCGGCACGTCGTACCGGCGCTCGTCGCCGAGCGAGATCGGGTCGTAGGCGACGCCCTTCGGCTCGGGGATCGAGCGTGCGCGGAACTCGGCGCGCAGCGCGTCGTCGAGGTCGACGAGGTCGGCGTCGTCGAACACCGACCAGTCGGGCAGCGGGATCTCACCATCGACCACGGGCAGCTCGTCGTTGATCGAGAGGCCGTCGCCGAGCGGGCCGGCGTCGACGTAGACGACGCGTGCGATGCGATCGGGCCTGGCGTCGGCGACGCCGTGCGCGATCGAGCCGCCGCCGGAGTGCCCCACGAGCACGATCTGCGCATCGGTGGGGTAGGCGTCGACGATCTCGACCACCGCGTCGATGTGGTCGCGCAGGCCGATGCCGGAGCGGTCGGCGTCGGCTGCCTCGAGGCCGGGGAGCGTGAGCGGATTCACCCGGTGACCGGCCTCTTCGATGAGCGGGGTCACTCGCTGCCACGAGGATGCATCGAGCCAGAAACCGGGGATGAGGATGACGTCCATGGCTCGACGCTACCGGCGCCCGCCGACATCGGAGGGGGGTGCCGACGGCTCACGGCGGCGACCGCCCGCGGCGCGCGACGGACGCCCGTCGTCGCGAGCACGACGATGCCGGCCGCCAGCACGAGGAGCCCCACGACGCCGCCCGGGCTGAGCGTCTCGCCGAGCACCGCGACCCCGAGGATGCCCGCGGTGAGCGGCTCGGCGAGCGTGAGCGTCGACACGGTCGCCGGCGCCAGTCCGCGCAGGCCCATGCCGAAGAGCACGTAGGCGAGCGTCGTGGCGACGAGCCCGAGCCAGAGCGCCATCGCGAGGCCCGGCCCGGTCGCGAGCCACGAGGCATCCGTTGCCAGGAGGACCGGAACGCCCGCGATCGCGGCGACCCCGAACAGCCCGCCCATGCTGCCGACGGGCGTCCAGCCGCGATCGAGGAGCGCCTTCGCCGCGAGCGTGTACACGGCGTAGGCGAAGCCGGCCCCGAGCGAGGCCAGCAGCCCGATCGGATCGGCCGCGGCGCGTCCCGGCTCCGACGCCCCGGCGAGGATGGCGACGCCCGCCGTCGCGATCGCGGTCGCCACGAGCCAGCGGTGCCCGGGATAACGTCGCCGCAGGGCCCAGTCGAGTGCGCCCGTGATGATCGGGGCCGAGCCGAGCGCCACCACCGTGCCGACGGCCACGCCGTTCGCGGCGGTGCCCGCGAAGAACGCCGGCTGGTAGGCGAGCACCCCGAGTGCACCGATGGCGACCAGCAGCCACGAGGGCAGCGGATGCCGCGTGGCGGCGCCGGACGTCGGCGCGGCGGATGTCCCGGTCGCGCCGCGCCGACGCCCGGCGACGTGGAGGGCGAGGGCGACGAGTCCGAGCGCGCCGCCGCCGATGAGGATGCGCGCGGCCCCGACCGACGCCGAGCTCGCGTCGGGGCCGAGCGCCTGGGCCGTGCCCGTCGTGCCGAAGCACACCGAGGCGAGCAGCACCGCCGTCACGAATCGCATCCCATATTGTTACACAATCTGAGAGAGGGGTCGACCCGGGTATGCTCGCGGATGTCGCGGGCGATGTGCTGCGACGGATGCCCCGCCCCCCAGCTGCATCCGCCGGGCGACCCGACGCCGAGCCGCCCGCGACATCCGTCGACCCGAAACGGAGGACCCCTGTGCGCGCCGTGCTCGTGAACGCCTTCGGCGAGAACCCCCGACTCGCGGACGTGCCCGAGCCCGACTGCCCGCCGCGCGGCGCCGTGATCCGCGTGCGCGCCACCGGGGTCTGCCGCAGCGACTGGCACGCCTGGATGGGCCACGACGACACCGTGGCGCTGCCGCACGTGCCGGGGCACGAGTTCGCCGGCGAGATCGCCGAGCTCGGCGCCGAGGTCGATCCCGACGCGGGCTGGCAGGTCGGCGACCGCGTCACCGCGCCGTTCATCTGCGCCTGCGGGCGGTGCGCCGAGTGCCGTTCGGGCAACGAGCAGGTCTGCGACGCCCAGTCGCAGCCGGGCTTCACGCACTGGGGCTCGTTCGCCGAGTACGTCGTCGTCGACGAAGCGGCCCTCAACCTCATCCGCCTGCCCGACTCGCTCGGCTTCGTCGAGGCCGCCTCGCTCGGATGCCGCTTCGCCACCGCCTACCGCGCGATCGTGTCGCGCAGCCGGCTCGCCCCGGGCGAGCAGATCGCCGTGCACGGATGCGGCGGCGTCGGCCTCTCGGCGATCATGATCGCCGTCGCGGCCGGCGTGACCGTCTACGGGGTCGACGTGTCCGATGCCGCGCTCGCCGCGGCCGAGCGGCTCGGAGCCGTGCCGGTGCGGGGCGGCGACGGGGCCGCCGAGCGGATCGTCGCGGCATCCGGCGGCGGCGTCGACGTGTCGGTCGACGCGTTCGGCAGCACCGAGACCTCGTTCGCCTCGGTGCGGAGCCTCAAGAAGCGCGGTCGCCACGTGCAGGTGGGCCTGATGTTCGGCGACAACGCGCTCGCCGCGATGCCGATGGACGCCGTCGTCGCGGGCGAGCTCGAGATCATGGGCAGCCACGGCATGGCCGCGCACGAGTACCCGTCGATGCTCGGCGCGGTGGCGTCGGGCGACTTCCGGCCGATCGAGCTCGTCGGCCGCCGGATCACGCTCGACGAGGTGCCCGAGGCGCTCGCCGCGATGGGCACGGCCGGCGGGTCCGGCTCGGGGATGACGGTCGTCGAGCTCTAGCCGGCGCGGCGCGTGCCGCCATGCCCGGGGCATCCGTCATGCCCGGGGCATCCGTCGTACCTCCGGGGGAGTAGCCGAACTGACTGCGCCGGGCGGATGACCACGGCGGGCGCGCCGATCAGGCTGGAGGGACCCGCCCACGCCAGCAAGGAGCGTCATCGTGATCACCCCCATCCTCTCGGCCCGCGACGTTCGCAAGTCGTACGGCCGCGGCTCCAACCGCTTCGACGCGCTCAAGGGGGTGAGCCTCGACATCCACGAGGGCGAGAGCGTCGCGATCATCGGCAGGAGCGGATCGGGCAAGTCCACCCTCATGCACCTCCTCGCTCTCCTCGACACGCCCACCGACGGCGTCGTCGAGCTCGCCGGCGAGGACACCGGCGCCCTGCGCGGGGCGAGACTCGATCGCACGCGCAACACGACGTTCGGGTTCGTGTTCCAGCAGTTCTTCCTCACGCCGAACGCGTCGGTGCTCGAGAACGTGATCCTCCCGCTGAAGATCGCCGGCGTCGGCCGCCGGGAGCGCCGACGGCGGGGTCTCGTCGTGCTCGAGCAGCTCGAGCTCGCCGACAAGGCGCGGAGCGTCGCCGTGAACCTGTCGGGGGGCCAGAAGCAGCGGTCCGTGATCGCCCGCGCGCTGGTGAACGACCCGCGGATCATCTTCGCCGACGAGCCGACCGGCAACCTCGACACCGCCACCGGCGCGGTCGTCGAGGACCTCCTCTTCGGCCTGCATCGGGAGCAGGGCATCACCCTGATCGTCGTCACGCACGACGAGGAGCTCGCGGCCAGGTGCGACCGCCGCATCCACATCCGCGACGGCCGCATCGTCGACGACGAGGCGGTGGCGGCATGAAGGCGCTCGACCTCATCGGCTCGGCGATCGGCAACACGTTCCGCTCGAAGACCCGCACCATCCTGACGATCCTCGCGATCTTCGTGGGCGCGTTCACGCTCACGATCACGAACGGCCTCGGCACCGGCATCAACCGGTACATCGACGACACGGTCGCGGCGATCGGCGCCGAGGACGTCATGACCGTCACGAAGGTCGCCGAGAACGCGACGGATGCCGGTGACGGCCCGCGCGAGTACGACCCCGACGCGGTGGCCGGCGCCCCCGTGCCCGGCCCTCCCGGGAGCACGAGCATCGTCGCCCCGATCGGCGGCTCGCAGCTCGACGAGCTCGCCGCCGTCGACGGGGTGGAGCGCGTGCAGCCCGTCAAGTCGATCGACGCCGACTACATCGTCGCGGGTGACGGCACGCGGTACGTCATCGACGTGGGCGCGTTCGTGAACGGCATGCGGCTGCAGCTCGCCGCGGGCGAGCAGCCCGACGCCGCGGCATCCGACCACCAGGTCGTCATCCCCGACTCGTACCTCGACGTCCTCGGCTTCGACGCCGCGGATGCCGCGATCGGCGAGTCCGTGGCCATCGCAGTCACCGACGGCGACGGCACGCAGCACGAGCTCGAGGCGGAGGTCGTCGGCGTCTCGGAGGCGAGCCTCGGCACGACGGACTCGGTGGTGCCGAACGACGCGTTCACGGATGCGCTCTTCGCCGCGCAGTCGACCGGGCTCGACGCGGCCGACCGGGACTCCTTCACGCAGGCGACGGTCTGGTACGACCCGGCCGCGACGCCGGAGGCGGTCACCGCCCTGCAGGACCGCCTCACCGACGCCGGATACGACTCGACCACCGTCGAGGAGCAGCTCGGCTCGTTCAAGGCCGTGATCGACGGCATCGTGCTCGTGCTCAACGCGTTCGCCGTCATCGCGCTGCTCGCCGCGAGCTTCGGCATCGTGAACACGCTGCTGATGTCGGTGCAGGAGCGCACTCGCGAGATCGGGCTCATGAAGGCGATGGGCATGGGCAGCGGCCGGGTGTTCGGGCTGTTCAGCCTCGAGGCGGTGTTCATCGGCTTCCTCGGGAGCGCGATCGGCGCGGTGGTCGGCATCGTCGTGGGCACCGCGGTGAGCTCGGCGCTCTCGGGCGCGCTGCTCTCGAACCTGCCGGGGCTCACGCTCATCGCCTTCGATCCGGTGTCGATCGCGGTGATCATCCTCGTGGTGATGGGCGTCGCGTTCCTCGCCGGGACCCTGCCGGCGGCGCGAGCCGCGCGGCAGGACCCCGTCGAGTCGCTGCGCTACGAGTGACGCAGGAGATTCGGCGCCGACTCGCCTGTGGACGGGGCACGGGGCCGAATCTCCTGCGCCGGCGCGGGCGGCTGGCGCGGGTCGCGGCGGCCGACGCTGGTCGCGACTCGCGTCCGCGGGCCAGAATGGGCGGATGGACCCCGTCGCCGCACTCGAGGAGATCGCCTTCCTGCTGGAGCGCGACCGCGCCTCCTCGTTCAAGTCGAAGGCGTTCCGGCGGGCGGCCGACGTCATCGGCGCGTACTCCGCCGACGACCTCGCCGCCCGGGTGCGCGACGGACGGCTGAAGCGCACGAAGGGCATCGGCGACACGACGTACACCGTCATCGCCGAGGCGGTCGGGGGCGCGGTGCCCACCTACCTCGCCGACCTCCGGGAGAAGAGCGGGCCGGCGATCGCGGAGTCCCGGCTCGGCCTTCGGGCGCAGCTGAAGGGCGACCTGCACAGCCACACCGAGTGGTCCGACGGCACGACCCCGATCGCCACGATGGCGCGCGCCGCCCAGCTCGTCGGGCTCGAGTACCTCGTGATCTCCGATCACTCGCCGAACCTCACCGTCGCCAACGGGCTGAGCGCCGAGCGCCTCGAGGAGAGCTCGGCGTGCTCGACGAGCTGAACGCCGTCAACGAGCTCGGGGCCGGCGGCATCCGGCTGCTCTCGGGCATCGAGACCGACATCCTGCTCGACGGCACGCTCGACCAGAGCCCCGAGATGCTCGACCGGCTCGACGTGGTCGTCGCGAGCGTGCACTCGAAGCTGCGCATGGAGTCGCGCGAGATGACCGAGCGGATGCTGCGCGCGATCGAGGATCCGCGCATGAACGTGCTCGGGCACTGCACGGGCCGCCTCGTCGAGGGCTAATCAACCTGGACCTCGCGCCATAACACTACACGCGGCGCGAGAAGATTTTCGAAAGCTCGGAGGCGAATCGCAAGACGGTCCGGGATTGGCTCATGGAGGCGGACCAGGACGTGTCTGTCGACCTCGCCTGGGAAAATGCACTTGGGATCGATTTCAAGTTTCGGGAGGATACGCCGCGCAGGACCTTTTCGAAAGAAGTCCTTCCCGTCGAGAGAAGTCTGCCCGAACGTCGAGGTACACAGCGTGCGGACGACCCGGCGGGCTGGACCTGACGGCCAAGACCTCCGGCAACTCGTCATCGAGGTGACGCAACGGCGGCGTGGCTATTTTGACCTTGAGCAGCAGAAAAGGGTGGATGCCGGCGAGGAAGAGCCTGCTACGTCGGATTTCATCTTCCGTGGCGGCGCTACGCTGATCATCGATCTCAAGGAAGAACAGTTGCGCTACGTGATCCGCAAGCCCATCACCGACGACACGCGCCTCGACGAGCAGCGAAAGACTTTGTCGAATCCCGAGGGTTTCGGCTTCACGTATCATCCGGATGAGAGCGGCGAGCGCGAGCCATTCGCCATGATCCATCGCGGTCAATAGGAGGCGGGCGTGGCAGCGAAAGCGAAGACTGTCAAGAAAAAGACGGGGAAGAAGAAAAAAGCATCGAGGGTTACCTCGGGGCCTGGCAAGAGAGAGCGCGCCGCCGCCAGGAAAACGACCGGCCGGAAGACAAATGGCGCCGTGTCGATCCGGATGTACCGCGGATTGCTCGGCGATTTCTTCCTCGTCAGACACGCTGCCGGCGGTCGCGTTTTCAAGATGCTGATCGACTGCGGCGTCTTGCAGCGCATCGGTACGGCGGAGGCGAAGCCGTCAACCACCCTTGGCAGGGCGCGCATCGTCGACAACGTGACGGATTTCATGACCGAGACCGGAGGAGAGGTCGACCTGGTCGTGGCGACGCACGAGCATTATGACCATCTTTCCGGGTTCATCCTTGCAAGTGAAAAGTTCAAGAATTTCAAGATCGGCAAGGTCTGGATGGCATGGACCGAAGATCGGGCCGACAAGATCGCGAACGGTTATCGGAACAAGACGAAGAAAGCTCTCGCAGCGCTTGCCGGCCTGGCGCTGAATCCGGTGCTCGCGCCGGACAGTGACGCGATGCAGACGGTGAACAATCTGCTGCAATTCTACGGCGAAAAAGCAAACGTTCGAGACCAAGCCCTTGGTGTCGCAAAACCGGAGGCCGACGGGAAGCTCTCCGGTAACGCAAGCTGCGAAGCGGTGCTGGACTGGTTGCGGAAGCGCGCTGGCGCCGCCAACGTATCGTTCCTCAAACCGGGCGAGGTGGTCCGCTGGGGGGTCGATGACGCGTTCCGCGCGTACGTCCTTGGTCCACCACGCGACGACAAGCTGCTCCGCAAGCTCAATCCCTCCAAGGAAGACAGCGAAGTATATCTCGCGCGCCGTGAGGAGGTGTTTCTCGCGCGCAGCGAAGATGTGGAAATGGTCGCGGGGCTCGCGGCGATTTACGGCAACCGCGGCGCAGAGATCGACGAAAAGGATCAGCCCTTCACGCGGAAGTACCAGCATCCTTACCCAGCGGACGAGAACGGTGCCGACGACAAGAAAGGCCGGGTCAAGCTTGCGCCACGTTCGCCCGACGATGAGATCGCAAAGCTCTACACGTCGCAGCCGGATCGCTGTATCGATGACGAATGGCTTGGAAGTGCCGAGAGTCTCCGCCCTCAAGATCGACAACGACGTCAACAATACATCGCTGGCTCTCGCGCTCGAGCTGGCCGACAAGAGGGTGCTGCTGTTTCCCGGCGACGCGCAGGTCGGCAACTGGCTGTCGTGGGACCGCCAGAGTTATCCCGCTGACGACAAGCCAGGCGGACCGGCTCTGAAAATTGACGACATTCTGGCTCGCGTCATCTTCTACAAGGTCGGGCACCACGCAAGCCACAATGCGACCATGCGGGAGCGCGGTCTTGAACTAATGACGAACTCCAGCCTGGTGGCGATGATTTCCCGTCGTCGAGCTGACGGCCCACGAACAGAAGACGAAGACCTCGCCGAAAGGCTGGGCCATGCCCTATGACAAGCTCTACAAACGGCTCGACCAGCTCACGGACGGCAAGATCATCCGCGGGGACGGCGACACGGATGCGGAGCAGGGCAAATTAAAGGGATCGACCTTCAAGCTGTCCTACGGAGCAGATTTCAAGGACAAGGATCCCTTGTGGGCCGAGCTCACGCTTGAAGTCAGCTGACGCGCCGATTTCATGGTTTGGGCCTGCGCTCGCCGACAACCGATCGATCCGGGTTCCTGCGGTGGCCCCGCCGGAGTGGCTGTCGTCAATGCCGCTATATCGGCAGGTCGATTTTCAAATCTAGCCAGCGATCGTACCAGCTTCGATCCGGAAACTGACGGAGTTCAATTTTCTTGCCTTGGGTGCGGTTAATAGTGCCTTCGACAACCCGATTTCCATACTCCCAATACTGTTTGCGCCCAGCGCTTGCACGGTGCTCCGCTAATGACTTCACGAGAATCTCGACATACATGCACTGGACGGCGCGAAGCCAGTTTGCATTAGCGTCCGGTGAGTGCGGTGCATTCCCCCGCCGGTCGCACCACATGATCCAGTAATCTGCTTCCTCGTCGTCCCAGCTTGCGGGATCATCGGATGGATCGACACAAGGCGAACGACAGACCAGTGGCCTGCATGTCACGCCATCGACGAAGAAGGAGAAGTTCAGCTTGTGATAAAAGCGGATTCGCAAGAACTTTCGGATCTCATCCTTTTCCTCAGGTGAGAAGCGCGCGGGCTCGGTTTTCAGTTGCTCGATCGTTGCGGCCACGGCATCGATGTCGAAGGGCTCAACCTCCAGGATCAAGGCTTCGGTCTCCGGGAAGAGATCTGCCAGTACGTCAACGATTTCCTGAAAGAGAGCCTTTGCGAGCTGGCCTTCGACGCCAGCATCGCTGCACGCCGACATAGTTCACGTAGACCAATCTGGCGCGATAGTCGTAGGTAAAAAACCCGAGGCCGATCGCCTTTTTCGCAACATTCAGAATAAAATAGCGAGAGTCCAGCTGATACGAGATTTTTCCGTCGGCCGGCAGGTCAAACGATCTCACCGTTCCGAGGTCAGTGTTCAGAACCCAATGCTCGATATCCTCAGGATCATCACGCTCGTTTGGCGGAAATAAATCGGCATACAGCTTGAAGACTTCGGTTTCGTTGAAGGTCTCTGGGTCTGAAATGTCGCCGCGCGCGACTGACAACGTCGGGCGCATGAATGCGATCAAATCGTTGTGCGCTTGCGGGTGGACCAATTCGTCAAAGGCGGGATCCAGCGAAAGAAGTTCAATCCGCTCTCCCGTCTCGAAATCTCGAACAGGAAGACCCGGTACTGTTCTGCGCTTCCGCCAGTCAGCCTCTCTGGCAAAAACCTGGATCACAATTGGCCGATATCCCCCAGTCTCCCGCTGGCGGGCGTGCGCGAGACCTACAGTCCCGCCGGATGCGATCGGACGCGAGCGACTTGTCGCTGACCAAAAGAATGAAGAAGTGCGCGTTCTCGATCTCGCTCCTGCTATCCACGTGGCCAGACGCGACCGAGAACCCGGAAACCACAAGAAGGCTCTTGTACTGCTCGGCCTCATGATGATCTTCGTCGCAATGGGCAACGAAAACGGAATGCTTGCTGGCAGGCTTGATTGTTCGCATAAAATATGACACCAAAAAAGGGCGATCCCGGTCTAATACAGCTTACAATCTCTCGATCGAGTTTCAACACCGGACAAGTCCAGCGTCCGCACGTTGAATTTCCTGGCCGTCCCTCGGCCCCCGGCGGGCGCCGTCGCAGCAAGGGCAGCCGATGGCCCGAATGTCGGTTGTTGGCAAAGCCGACAGTCGGTAACCTCATCCACGAATTATGAGTTAAGTGTACGTCTAGGCGTTTTCTTGCTGGCAATTTCCACGCGCTGCGGCGGCAGCAGATCAAGCCGTCCGTCCGGCCCGGCCGCCAGCGTATGAATGTAGAACTGCGTGGGTCGCATCATCGGTCGCATTCATCACCGGCGAGGGCGCCGAGATGATCTTCAATGAGCCGCAGGCGCCGATCCAGTCGATATGGCGGTGGCCGTGCATCACCACGGCGCGGCCGGCCAGCGGCTTCCAGCCTGCGCTCGAACCAGCTGCCGTTGATCAGTGCGGTGCCGATGCGTTCCAGAATGCCTTCACCGGCATCGGATACTCCACCACATGGTGGTGCAATGCGACGATCCAGCGTGCCGCCGGATAATGCCGGATCGCCGCCTCGAAAGCGATGCGTCTGTTCGAGCGGATACCAGCCCGAGTGCGTTGGTGAAGGAAAAAGTGGGTTTCCGCATTGGAGTTCAGGATGGCGATGCCGAGGCCGTCTTCCGCCTCCGGCGGCAGGATCATCGGAAACTGGTCGTCGAACAGGCCACGCAGCGCCGCTGCACGGCGCAGGCCGCCATGCGCCGCAAGCGCTGCGATCGCATCGCGGTGCGGCGCCAGCGCCTCGTTCAGCGTGACGGTCGGTTTGCCCGAGGATCGACCACGCGCACGCGATGGCCTTGCACGGCCGCCATCGCCGACAAAGTGCGGATTTGCCGTAGCCGCTTGCCCGGGCTGAACGGCAGGTCGAACCGGGCCGGATCGGCGCGGTCGACGATGTTGACGTCGTGGTTGCCCGGCAACATCACCGTGCGCGCGGCAAGTTCCGGATGGCTGCGCGATGCGTCGAGGAATGTGGGCCCATTCGCTGGCGCGCCCGGCGTCGGTCATGTCGCCGGTGATGAGGACGTGGTCGAGTGGATCGATCGCATGAATGGCGGCGAGATTTGCCAGGGACCCGACGTAGCCGGCCATTGCCGCGCGGGCCCGCCCGTCCGCTTTCGATGCGGAAGCCGTATGGTTCGCCGATCACGTGCAGGTCCGATAGATGTGCAACGCGCCAACTCCCGCCCCCTCCGGGACGAAGCGGTATCGAACGCGGCTAGGTCGACGGGTTGCTGCATGCTGGCATCTCGCAAATCCCCACATCAGCGATGCGGCCGCCAGATATGCCGACACCAGCAGCACGGCGTTTGCCAGCGTCGGCACGGCGAGGCGATGCGCAAGACCAGATCGCTCCAGCCGCCGGTCCAACGCGAGGCGGGCCAGGCCAGCAGCGCCATCAGCACGGCGCATGTGGAAAGCATGATGCCGGCCGCAACCGAATTGGCGCTGCGTAACCTCGCCCGGCCGGCAACGGTCAGCCTTCTGCCCCATCCGTTCCGTCAGGTGGCGCAGCGCTTCGCGGGTGAACGCGTAGCCGGGCTGCACGGCGAGCGCGTTGAGCGACCAGAAATTGACCTCGGCGATCCGGAACAGCGGTCGCCATGCAATTCATCCCACCGCGGCGATCGAAGCAAGGCCAGCGCCGTGCCGATCCCGGTCAGGGTGGCAAGCTGTTCCGACAAGGTCGAAAACCAGGCGGAGGCCAGCAACGGCGCCAGACCCAGAAGCACTGCCGGCAACAACAGCAACACCGTCCAGGCAAACAGCAGTTTGGCAACTGGTTTCGACCAGCAGGCTGCCGGCGATGGCGAGCAGGGACCGCTGCCCGGGACTGGCGGCGTCATCCTCGATATCGCCGTGGCGCGGATCGATCAGCATGCGGTCCCGGATTGCCGGCGGACTTCGGTTGCTCCGCTCAGGCGGCGTTTGTTTTGGGCCTGCTGCCCGGTGCCGGCCTTTGCGAGCGCGTCGCGGAGTTGCTGTTCCTTGGTATCGTCAAGCGATGTCTTGAGCACGGTGCCGCCCGCGTCCTCGATCTCCCGCAGCACCTTGTCGGGGGTCATGTTCTTGATGAGCACGAACAGCGCGGCGTTGCCCGGCTGCATGCTGGTGGAGAGCTCCTTCATGAAGGCGTCATCGATGCCGTAATCCGACAGGGCGCCGCCGAGCGCGCCCGAAGCAGCACCCAGCGCAACGCCAAGGATGGGATTGAGAAAGATACGCCGATCAGGAGTCCCCAGAAGCTGCCTGACACGGCGCCGATGGCGGTCGTATTGACGAGCTGGTTCAGCTTGATCGGGCCGGCCTCCGTCTTCACCGCAATCACGGCATCGCTGATCGTGATCAGATATTCCTTCTGCAGCTTGAGCAGACGCTGCCGTACTTCTTCGGCCTTTGCCTCGGATGGATAGATGATCGCGACTAGATCTGACATCTTTCGTATCCTCCAGCTCGATGATGGACATGATGTAGGCCGCGCGGCGCGCTTCTGACGGATCGGCACTCCTTTTGCCGCGCAACGCGCGACGTCGTTGCCGGCAAATCCGTCGGCGGCGAGCGGTCGGGTCGCTCGATGGACGTGCGGCTCCATCATACGGTATCACAACCCGCGAGCGATCGGTTCACGCTTCGCTGATTGCGCCCATCAGACTGTGACAGGGCTCGCTCAAATTGGCTTCTAATTCGCCGAGCTTTGTCGATGCGTCGTCGGGCGTGCCCCGCCATTTGTCACAAAGTTTTGTAGCGGAGCACACTCCCTGCAAACCTACTTTAAGGTTGTGTTATTGACTCCGTGCACTCGGGAGCGGTACGTTCCAACCTCAAGTCAGAACAAGGCTGAGGCGGTCGACGGATCGTTTATCAGCGCGCAATTTGTGTTGCCGAACGGCTCGACCTTCCACGCGCGGTGAAGTCGGATGGAGGGGTCCAATGGACTTTCCTTCGATCGCAGAACAAACAGACCGGCCATACATTTCGACGGGGCATCTGCCTGAGCCTGAGACTGGTGCAGCGACTGGTGTCCGACGCGCACCGGCGGTTCAAGTCGAACGCTGACGGACAGAATTCTCAGGTCTATCCGGCGCTGGCCCGGGTTCCGCGCGAACTGTTCGGGGTCTGCGTCGTTGGCATCAGCGGGCGTGTCTACGAGGCCGGCGACACCGAACATAAATTCTCGATCATGAGCGTGTCGAAGCCGTTCGTATTCGCGCTGGTGTGCGAGACGATCGGCCCGGAGGATGCGCGCGCGAAGACTTGGCGCGAACGCCACCGGCTTGCCGTTCAACTCGCTCGCCGCCGTCGAGCAGGGCGGCGGCCGTACCAATCCGATGGTGAATGCGGGCGCGATCGCGACGACGAGCCTCGTGCCGGGCTGACCGCGGAAGGTCAATGGCAATTCATTCAGGACGGGCTGTCGCGGTTTGCGGGGCGCAAACTCGCGCTCAATGAAGAGGTTTATGTTTCGGCCTCGCAGACGAATTTCGCAACCGCAGTATCGCCCGGCTGCTGCAGAGCTACGACGCCTCTATTGTGACGTCAAGCAGGCAACCGATCTCGATACCAGGCAGTGCTCGCTGAATGTGAGCGCGCGGGATCTGGCGGTGATGGGCGCGACGCTGGCGGATGGCGGCGTCAATCCCGTCACCAAACAGCGCGTGGTTGACGCGGCCGTTTGCCACTATGCGCTCACGGTGATGATCACCGCCGGCTTGTACAGACCTCGGGCGACTGGCTCTATGACATCGGCATGCCCGGCAAGAGCGGGATCGGCGGCGGCATCGTCGCGGTTTCTCCGGGCAAGGGCGGCTTCGGCACCTTCGCGCC